>NZ_JAFBBD010000001.1 GCF_016906995.1 Spongiibacter marinus
GCTCTCGGCGATAAAAGATGCGGGGCAGTCGCCTGTTATCGACGGGAGATTAGAAAACGACTGAGCGCAAGAGCGGGGTTTGTTGAGCGCTTACGACGATACTGACTTAAGCGTGCTTTTATAATTTCTTGTAACTCGCTCATACGCATACCAACACAGCATTTTGGGCTCCCCTACGGTCACTCCGCCGCCAGCAAACGCCGTCGGTACAAGCCCGGGGGTAGCCCGGTCCAGGCCTTGAAAGCGCGAATAAAAGCCGCCGGATCGGCATACCCGGCATGATGGCTGATTTCAGCAATCGACACATCTCCCTTACTCAACCAGTAAATCGCCCTGTCCCTCCGAATATCTCCTTTGAGGCGATGAAAGCAGCTCCCCTCTTCAGTAAGCTTTCTGCGCAGTGTACGCTCCGTCATATGCAGTTGCGAAGCGATCTCCGTAAAACTGGCCGAATCATCCAGTGATGATGTTTCTAGCAATCGACTTATCTGGTCGGTAAAACTTTTCTCAATTTTTTGTTTGCGGAACCACGGCAGCGGTGCACGCCGCAAATAGCCTCGCAACTGCTCCCGGTTCCGACGGATTGGCCACCGCAGTACTTCGGCTGGCCACACCAACATATTCTGGGGCTGTTTAACACGGCAGAGTCCGGGAAAAAGCAGCGGGTATTCCTCTTTATAGGCTTTTGGTAAATAGGTAAAACTTACCTCCCGTAGGGGTATCTGCTGGCCTACCAACCAGTTGGGAAAACGATGCCAAACTGGACCAATCTTGGACAAATCAACGAGTTTATACAGTGGTTTAGGGTGTTATCGGAGTTTTTAAAAGTTTTAAATATCAAATAGTTAAGAATTTTCAGCAGCTACTTCTTTAATTGAAAATCCTCGTGTCGGTGGTTCGATTCCGCCTCTGGGCACCATATTTCGAAAAGGCCTTAACTTTCAAAGAGTTAGGGCCTTTTTATTTTCTGATGTGTAGCACTGAAATGCATAAATTGTGTAGCAGCTTTCTACTCCAAAACTGCCGAGTTCAGACCCACTTTATACCCGAATTTCGAACTCACTGTAAGCCGCCTGTGTGTCCGCATCGGTTAGCCCTATGTACCTCATCGTAACCGCAGGATGTGAGTGATTAAGCACCTTGCAAACCCGCTCTATGCTTGCGCCTTGAGAGTGCATTACCCAACCCAGGGTTTTCCGCATACTGTGAGTGCCTAGCTGAATGCCAAGAATTTCACCAACCTCTGCAAAGGCCTTGGAGACCGCTGAGCGACTTAACGGCTTATTCTTCGCTCGATTGCTGTCCACCTGAAAAAGGTAGATGTGGCTCGGGTTATCGACAATGCGCTTGTTCACGATTGCCTTAGCGGTGTCGTTAAGTGTCACTTTGCGCTTCTTGCCCGTTTTACCCTCTAGTATTTCCAACACTCCAGACCGAGCCTGAACCATGGTCACTGACAATAAATCGGATATTCGCAAGCCAACATTGACGCCAAACACCCATAAATCGGAATAAATCTCGCCCCGGTGCTTTTTCAATAATCTAGCAACGTCCTTGACCTCATCTATGGTTTTTACAGCATCGACAACGGCCACACCTATTCCCCATTTAATTGAATATATCAATAAATTGTGGAATAAATGATAACAAACGTAAGGAAATTCAGCAATATCGAGGGATTTCTATTCCCCAAAATTATATTTTGAGGAATAGGTGTCTGATCACTCTAAGAGCGGGTATTTACCGACGAGCCTGATGATTGTCATCAGTGACCGATATCCTCGACGAACGAGAATCCTCAACAGCAGGAGGCTGAACCGCAGCACGCTCAACCCCAAGAGCGGGCCGAATGATCTTTCTAGTCCAAGCCAACAGCCCTGTCTCTGTTTTAGCTAGCTCGCCCTCAGCCTCCTTAAGGACGCTTTCCCACGCAGGGGCAAAACCAGGACTCTTCTCATACATCATGTGAATTGCTTTGTCATAGAGATACAAAGTGCGTAATTCTGATTTATCAGCACGATTTTTTAGAGCAGCCAAAGAAATTCGAAGATTTTCATTTTTCTTAGAAAGTTCCTCAAGCTTCTTCCTCTGCTCCTCATTACCAATCGCATTTATACCCATCTGGGTATGCAAATGATCTTTTAGGTTGCGGTTCTCTTTCACAATACCCCGCCTTGCCCTCCAACCATTAAAAGCAACTATGATCGCTATGACTCCTCCTATCAATAAGCCCACAAAAAACAACCCTATCGACTCATCCATATGTCCCCCTTATCCCAAAAATATCAAGCCACGACTAAACTAAAAATATAGCTCCCCGCACCACACAGATGCAGGAAGCACTCAACCCACAAGCACAAAACCCAAGCTAACTGTAATTTACAGATGCGAACTTGAGGACCCAATCGCAACCACTACAGAATTTTTAATACCTCGTAAAAAATGATTCGCCGGGTTCAACCAGCAGTTATCGCTGCCAAAATCGGTAGAAACATAAAATTTGCGCTTACGCTTGGAATAACTAACCGCTGAAATAACAATATCGCCATCAATCTTCAGGCCTGTATCGTCAACAATTCGTAGGTCGCTGCCCTCATCAAATCCTTTCGTATCGCCTAGCTCTAAACGTAACCGAATATTCTCTTCGTGAATGGAAGCCAGCACCTTCGTCAACTTTGCATTGCTGTTTAACGATTCAGAAACTTGCCCTTAAACCCTCTCCGAAATCTGACAACCTTTATCAG
The DNA here is from genome assembly GCF_016906995.1 of Spongiibacter marinus. GTDB lineage: Bacteria > Pseudomonadota > Gammaproteobacteria > Pseudomonadales > Spongiibacteraceae > Spongiibacter > Spongiibacter marinus. The sequence continues at coordinate 2,745 of NZ_JAFBBD010000001.1, forward strand.
CCTCTAACGCACACCAACGAATCTCAAGCAGCAATGGAAGCAGCCTGTAAGTGAGCGCCTCGACCAGAACGCGCCGCTATAAACAGCAGCAATATCTGTAGTAGCGTTAACAAACCGGCGAGAATAGCGCCCACGAGCCAAACCAACTTTTGAAAGAGCCTCCCAAAGACCTTTATTACCCTTTCGCCTCCGAGCCTGACCATCAGCGCAGTTTTGTCACCAAAGCCTTGAGTCGCTCTTCTAACTGTCTTAAGCGTATCCATATCCGAAGCGTGCTTGGTAAGTGCTAAAGCATTTTCCACGCCTCCCGAATTCCGAGCAATCAATCCAAGCTCCCGAAAGAATTCGGTTATGCCATCGAGCCTAATACTTTTCTTTACAGCCACAGACAAGTCTTTGATACCTGACGGGGTGAATTCCGCAACCTGAAGCGACTTCCTTAGTTCAGTGTAATTCACAGCTTCCACTACTCGACTGTGGAGAAGCTTCCTGAACCCAGCAGATTGCTTTGCTGTCTGTCGGGCTGCAGCCTTGGCAAGTGATACACCGCCATCAACAACTGGAGTTCCAAATGTCGTTACGATTCCAAACGCAGCTAACCCGGCAACCAGCTGATCTAACTCCTCACCCTGGGAAACTTTATACCCTTCCATCGCTAGATCGCGAAAATCTCCAATAACAAAAAAATCACTCGTGATCGCAGCAGAAGTAGAAACCTTACTATTCATCTCCCCGTAGGCAACACCACGATAGACTTCGCTTGGTGCTTTCTTAGCTGCATAAAGGAATGTGGACTTGCGCTCCATTTCCTCATCCCATTCGTCATGATGCGGGTAGCCATAGCCCCCATTCATCTTGATCAATGCGCTGGCATCATCAAGTCGATCTTCATCGAGGGCCGAGGAAATTTCCATACTTAGCAATTCCGGAGAACGCTCCCACCAAACAATTGCTAGCGCAAGCTGACGTCCTAGCTGAACACTCGTGTATTCAAACGCATACCCCAGCCACATACCCGTAGACGACAACAACGTCAAAACACACAGCGCTATTCTTAATTTCTTCAAGATTGCATCCCTGCAGCAGGCGCCAGACGGCTATAGCCTCAAGCTCATTTCAAACTGTTTCAGCCATGCCTTCTTTTCCAAAAAAGATGGCATCACACGCTCTACTATTTGCCAAAAATCAGCAGAATGGTCATGCTGCTTTAAGTGGCACAGCTCATGGATAACGACATAGTCGACAACTGAATTCGGAGCCATCATCACTCGCCAGTTGAACTCTAGCCGCCCCTTTGCGGTACAACTTCCCCACCGGGATTTGAAGGACTTGATACCCACCCCTGTCGGCTCAACGCCCACCACTGGCGCGTAGCGTTCAACCTTCTCCACCAGCTTCTGTTCAGCCTGTCGCTTATACCAGCGCACAAGGGCATTACGGATCATGTGCGGCTGGTCTTTGCCTTGTGGCACGGTGACTACCAATCGTCCGTTAATCAGGCGTACAGGCTGGAATGCTCCCCTCTCAACCTTCAGTCGGTAATTCCGACCCAGATAGGAAAAAGCCTCACCCGACACAAACTGCTTTTCACTAACCGGCTGCGCTTGGCGATGCAGTACGATCTTGTCTTTGATCCACTTCCGCTTTTCCTTCAGCAGCGAATCTATACGCTCAATGGGCAAGTCATGGGGCACCACAACCGATACCGCCCCATCTTCAACCCGGATGTCCGCTGTCTTTCTTCGTTCGGTACGAATGACTTCAGCAATAAAGCCGCTGGCTTCCCGGTACTCATGCTTCTGTGAAAGGGGTTTCATTGCAGCCATCATCGGAATTTGGTCTTCGCCAGTTCCATGAAACGGTCTTGTACGACCGTGACTATTGCCTTGTCACCATAGGAACAGTCCAAAATTGCCCGTTTTATCTCCTTCTTCATCCGCTTTACTTCATCGGGTTTGGCGAAGAAATCAACGATCTGGGTGGCTTCGTCGAAGGTCTGCACCAGTGACTGGCTGGTCGCTTTGATATCTTCATGCACTTCATCAGTGACCACACCATCATCACTATGACCTGTCACTTCCGCCATCAGAATGTTGTAGAAAGCAAATTCGGTTTCGGTCAGCCCAAGGTCATCAGCCGCCTGTTTGTGTTCGGTTTCAATATTTGAAACCAAGTCCAACAGCAGTTCCAGCTGCTGGTCCCACTTGCCATTGGTTTGTTCGATGATTTCGCGTAGCCGCAAACTAAGTGACTTATAGTATTCGGGGTCTTCATCAAGGTTGACCGTGATGTGGTGCTTGATCGCACTTTCAATCTCACTAGCGCGGGATTCCGGGGACTTGATCTGATCGACCGATTCCTTGAAGTTCGCTGCCATCAAGTCAACCGGGGGTATCTTGGGGTCTACCCCGGTGCTGATAATGTGATCTTCGACCAGCTTGCGCACCTTTTCACCGGCGTCATTGATATTCAGCCCCGGATCGCGGTAGCGGTTACGGGCGGCATTCTGAACCTTGCCCCAGAATTTCAGGTCGGGCACAAAGGGCTTGGCAGCTACATCCGGCAAGATTACATCCATCTGCTTGGAGAACTTCTTGTACGCCAGTTCGAATTGTTGCCGGGTGTCTTCGTTTTTTAGGAACAGTACGTAATCATCGATGTCTTCACCCTTCACGGTGCTGAAGATTTTCGCGACATTGGTATGGGCGGCTTTCAGCTTGGGTATTTCGTCTTTAAGGGAATGATAGGTACCTTCAACATCGTCACTGCTGAACATATCTAGGGCTTCAGTCAGGTGATCTGACAGACCATAGTAGTCCACGACGAATCCCGCTTGTTTACCCTTGTAGGTTCTGTTCACCCTCGCAATAGCCTGCATCAGGGTGTGGTCTTTCAAGCTACGGTCGATATACATGACTTGAGCTATTGGCGCATCAAAGCCGGTCAACAGCATGTCTTTAACGATCAGGAAGGCAGTCGGGTCTTCTTTTTCCTTGTCAGTACCCAGCGGCTTAGTGAAGTTCTTGATGATTCGCTTGTGGTCGGCACTATTGGTATACGGCGCATAGATGGGTTCATCGTTGTGCTTGCCACTGATAATCACCTCAGACGGTGGCGCACCCAATTCGTCCAGCGTCTTCTTGTACAGGGTCGCAGCATAGCGACTACCGACCACGATCATGCCCTTAAAGCCGTTGGGCTGAATCTTTTCCCTATAGTGGTTCAACAGGTCGATACAGACCCAGCGTATCCGGTTGGGTGCTTCACGCACTGCCCGTTCTACACCGTACTTCTGTTTGATTTCCTTCTTTTCTTCCGGGCTGTAGTCTTTGAAATATTCTTCAAACAGGGCATCCAGTGAGTCACCGACCACATCTGTCTGCACCTGACGCCCTTCGTAGATGATACGAACTGTCGCCCCATCTTCGACCGCTTCATTGATTTTGTACTGGTCGATATAGCCACCGAATGCCTGATCCATCTTCTGGGTCTTCAACAACGGTGTACCGGTGAAGCCAATCTTGGGGGCATTGGGCAATGCTGCATTTATGGTCGCCGCCAGATTCCCAAACTGGGTTCTGTGAGCTTCATCTGCGAGAACAATGATCTTGTCACTGGGGTTCAGGTCTTTGAAGTCACCCTCGGCTTCCGCATCCTGAAACTTCTGCACCATGGCGGTCACGATGTCGGATGAATCTTTGCGAAGAAGGTCTTTCAGGGACGCTACCGATTTTGCGTTATGGATCGTTTCACTCTGGGCATTGCCGAAGGTATCCGACAGCTGCTTATCCAGCTGGGTACGGTCTGTGACGAATACCAGCTTGTATTGCTTCAGCTCCGGGTCACGGCGCATCTTCATCGCCAGCATAACCATCGTCAGGGACTTTCCTGAACCTTGGGTGTGCCATACGACCCCGGACTTTTCTTTTCGATCTTTGCCGGTTTTTAGCCGTTCTATGACCTTGTTCACCGCTCGGTATTGCTGGTACCGCGCCACCTTCTTGATCAAACGACCATCGACCGCCTCAAAGATAGTGAAGTTCTGAATCAGGTCTAGGAAATTAGCGGGACTGAACATCCCGGCAATCAGTCGTTGTTGCGCTGTCACGGGGGTGGCAACATTGACTTCACCTTCGTAACAAACTGGTGATGCCATTTCCCGCACTTCATATTTTGGTTTGTCGCAGATATCAGCATCGGTGAATGGATAAGCATCTTTCCAATCCCCGTAGTGCTGGGCACTGGAACTGATCGTGCCGACCTTGGCTTGATCCCGACAGGTACTGACCATCAGCTGGTTATACCAGAACAGCTTTTCAGCCCCTTCGTGTTCTTCTGGGTAACGTAGATTGGCATAGCGGCGAAGCTGATTGATGCCTTCACCGATAGCATCCGCCACATAGGGTGATTTGCATTCGATCACTGCCAGCGGAATACCGTTAACAAAGCACAGGACATCAGGAATGATGTTTTGATTGGAACCTTCGATCTTGAACTGATTGGTACACAGGAAGTCATTATTAGCGGGATAGTCGAAATCAATGATCTTGACCGTCTGCCCTTTGCGACCTTTACCCAAGTCCTGTTCCACTGACAGGTAATTCACCATCATCTGATAGATGGCATGGTTATATTCCATCAACCCAGCATAGTTCGGGTGGGTAATTTCACGCATCACCTTCCGAAGATTTTCTTCACTAATCCATGGGTTCAGCTTTCGAAGGGCAGCTTCAAGGCGGTTAACCAACAGCACGTCACGGTAGTACGCTCGTTCGCTTGAATTGTCGGGTGACAGCTGGGCACCGGGTACGTATTCCCAGCCCAGCTTGGTCAGCTGGTCTAGGGCGGGCTGTTCTACCTTGTCGAGTTCATCCTGAAACATCGTATTGGCAGCGCCCGAACTCAGGCTACTGCTGACTCCTTATTATCGACTTTTACCCTGACCTTACCGGTTAACAGGTCTTGCATTAGGGCTTTTTTGACTTTAACAATTGAAGCTTCCTTCTTCTGCAATTCAAATACCGCTGAATCAACACTTTTCAAACTCGCTGCGATTTTGTGCTGTTCTTCAATAGGCGGCACGGGAACTAGAAGTTTTTTAAAGTAAGGAAGACCTATAGTTTTAATAGTGCTGCCAATTGCGATTGCTTCGAACTTTGGCTTCCAATATTGGAGTAAGTAATATAGGTAATGGTTGTCTAACCTTGAACCGCAATTCCATGCCATGAAATGCTGACTAACTGCCATTGGGCAGGTTGTTATTGCACTTTTCCCAATCCCAGCATCGCGGGACATAACAACAATCCCTGCGGGATGAAGTACAGCCGAAGAGTTCTTTATACCCAGGTCACTAATTTGTTTTTGAGATTCTGAAATGTATAACTTATCTAACCGATCAGAATCTGACAAAGAAATCCATTTGATACCGCCATTCCAATACTCGCCCTTTGACTTGTCTGGTGTATGCCCACTTCCGCGCTTTGCCACATTATCTAGTAATTCCGTGTCCCACCCCACCGGTATCCGCCCTACTGGCGAATCCTTGAATTCAGTGTGCGGAACGCCGCCCGGACCAATCCCTTTGGTCAACAACTCTTGCATCATCCCTGTTTTAAGGTCTTTCAGCTTGTCGATCTGTGCGCGGGTCTTTTCGATCACGTCATCGACGGTGGACAGGATGGCAGCGATTTTTTGTTGTTCGGGAAGCGGAGGTGTTTCCACGCAATATTCATCAAGCACACCCTTCTTTATGTGCTTCATGGTGCTGCCGTGTGAAAGTTCCGCAAGCGGATCAATACTGTTTAGAATCAGTTGGTGTAGAAATAAACGATCAATGCCATCTTTTTCTTCGACCTTGAATATATGTTGATTGAGAACAGCGTCGCCGCGATCCCAAAGTAAGGCGGTTAACGTCGCCGACCACGAAAATAGTAAATCACCGTTTCGAATGTAGTTCTTGTCAGAAACATCATCGCCAGCGTAATAATCTAGGTCGGCGTTTCGGTTATTGATTTGTGCTATTCGAATGATCGGCAGCCCTTCACCTGACCAATCTTCTGGCTTAAATGCACGACCATTATAGTAATTTGCTAAAGCGGATAACGGCTGAAGCGACCACCCATCTGGAACCGGATTACTCATAACCCAACTCCGTCAGATACCTTTTCATCACGTCTTCAGCTTCCGTCACCTGTGAATCCAGTTGCTTCAACGACACCCGGTATTTGTCCCACCACCGTTCCAGCTGGGTAATGACCTTGGCGTCTACATCACCCACGGTTTCCCGTATGGCTTCCTTGGATTCAATTTCTGGTTTGAATTCAAAGTAGTCGGTATCGCGCTTCACAAAGACCGTACTGACATCAAAGTCTTCCAGTATTTCTTCACGGATGTACTCGCTTTCCACTTCACGCACGGGAATACCACCATGCAAGATCGCCCGTACATCATAGATTTCCGGGGGTGGGCTGGTATCGGCATAGCGGCGAATATTCAGGTTGTAGTCGTTTTCGGCAATGTTCACCAAGGTCACGACCTTTGAATACCGTTTGATCTCTACATAGTCGTCAAAGGTCTGAACGATCTTTTCAATGTCCTTTGGGCGAAGCTTGTTCTGGTTCTTGCCTTCTTCAAATTCCAGTTCGCTGTTGATGAACAGCACCTTGCCTTTGCGCTCAGCCGGTTTGTTCTTGTTGATGATCAACAGACAGGCAGGAATACCGGTACCGTAGAACAGGGCTGACGGCAGACCAATGACCGCTTCCAATAGGTCATCGCTCAGTATGCCCTTACGGATTTCTTTCTCACTGGAACCCCGGAACAGCACCCCATGGGGCATGACTACGCCCATCATGCCTTCCGCATTCAGACTGGCGATCATGTGCTGGACGAATGCCAGATCACCGGCGTCCTTCGGTGGAGTACCATATGGGAAGCGACCGTAGTTATCGGCATCCGCTTCTTCCTTACCCCACTTTTTCAAACTGAAAGGCGGATTGGCGATTACCCGATCAAAGGTCATCAGCTGACCACCTTGGGTATGCTGGGGTTCTCTCAGTGTGTCGCCCTTGGCAATGTCTGCGCTGTATACGCCGTGCAAGAACATGTTCATCTTGCAGATCGCCCATGTGTTCAGGTTCATTTCCTGACCGAACAACGACAGGTTCGAAGGGTTCTCACCATTCCGGGCTAGGTAGTTACGGGTTTGCACCAACATACCGCCAGAACCCGCTGTAGGGTCATAGATGCGCATACCCGCATGGGGCTTGAGTAATGACACCAGCAGCTGTACCACTTCAGAGGGGGTATAGAACTCGCCCCCCTTCTTACCCGCTGAGTCCGCGAACATCTTGATCAGGTATTCGTAGGCAGTACCCAACAGGTCAGGACGCTCGAAGTCTTCGTTGCGCAGACGGTGGCGACTGAAGTGGCTCAACAGGTCACGCAGCTTCTTGTCTGACAGCTTGTTCTTGATATTGAAGTCGATGGATACCAACACACCTTCCAGTGAGGCGTTGTATTCTTCGATGGCTTCGGTGGCTTTGTTCAGTTCAGCACCAATGTCGTGCTTCAGGTCTTTGATGGCATCCCATCGGGACACAGGTGGAATATAGAAGGTCTTGTCGTACTCGTCTTCGTCGTCAGCCAACTCACGGGCTTGAGCTTCGGTCTTACCTTTACCGATGTAGTACTGAACGACACCCTCTTTGGCTTCTTCAAAAGCATCCGACAGACGCTTCAGGAACATCATGCCAAAGATGTAGTCCTTGTATTCGGACGCGTCCATGTTGCCGCGAAGGATGTCGGCGGCTTCCCAGAGGAAGGACTCGAGTTGCTGGAGCGTAATTGCCATTCCGTTGATTTTCCTTATGTTTCCATGCTGCCCAGCAAGGGGCATGCACAGAGTGTATAAAAGCTGCTGCCATTGTAAAGCGCTATCGCCAGCGCATTTTTATAGTGCGGCCACACTCCACGAACTGCGGACTTATGGGGCAGTTATTCCGCGACAAGCCTTAATTTCGTATTTCGTTTACGATTGACATTTTACCACCTCAGCCCTACCATTTAAATCGTATTTTAATTACGAATAATTATTTTAAGGGGGTAAGCATGGCAGCAGGAAATTTGACTCCCCTTGGCGAAATTGCCGAAATTTTTATGGGTGCGACGGTCAGTTATTACTCCAAATTGCCGCTAGAAGGTGAGGATCGCCTATTGTTAATTAGCGGAAACAGCTTGGACGAACACGGAAATATTGTGGAATCTCGGCTTATTCCGGTATGGAAACACAAACACAACACAAAGCGCTTTATTGCACAGACTGGCGATGTACTCGTATTGGCACGGGGCAATATTCGAGCAACCGTCTTTGCCGAGGCGCTGCACGCAGAACCGCTATTAACCTCCGCGAATTTCGCGATAATTCGCCCACATCAGCCAGAAGTTAGCCACGCTTACCTTGCCGAACTTATTAACACACCCTCGTCGCGCGAGAGGTTGGGTTTGTCGTTGGGAAAAGGCACCCCAAGCATTAGGGCTGCTGATCTTCGTCGTTTAAAAGTACCTATACCTGACCCACAGACGCGCAAAGCTATTGCAGAAATTCGTGATGCAAGGAATGAAGCATTCCGAGCGACACAGGCCCTTGCCGAACAGCAATATGCGACGGCAACGAGCATGATTGAGGGGTTATTGTGGTCATGAACAGCGAGAAAACCCGCATAATTTCCAAGCTTTTGGAAACCCGTGACCTCTGCAAGGGCCGCATTAAGCCCGATGAATTCTGCGAGGCCGTCGCGCTGTTCTTGGCGCTTGGCACCAAACACCCCGGCATAATTACCGAGGTACTCAAGGATGAAGAAAAATTCTGCGCTCCCTATGAAGGCTTTCTGTATAGATCACTCGCAGAAATACAGAAAAGAGAGCCCGATTTACCTTGGGACCCCTCGGGCCTCAGCCGCCTGTCTAACCTTGTCGCAAGAGCCATTGCGGAATTCACACTTTACCACCTGAATGAGCTCCCTATAACGGCCCAAGCTGTTCGTCAGTACTATGCTGAGCGTTATCACCGACCCTCTCGCAGTTATGTGAGACAAGCCAGTTTTTTTCAATATTTACTGGGGGATTTAAGCGGTAAGTCTTTTATCGACAGCCATTGTGGCTTGGCCTTTAAAAGCCAAAGACTAAAACCGAAGCATGGTGTTTTTGTTGAGGACGACAGCAAGATTGGCGTTCTCAGCCACCGCTTTCATATTGCAGAAAAGCGAGACGCTGCATTCATACGCCAAGATTACTTGCTAGGTGCCTGTGGGGATGTGGAACATGCTATTAACCCCCTAGCCTACGAACCTGAGCTTTATGATACAGCCTTAGTGGAGCCGCCAGCGGCTCTACCTCTTAGTGAGCAACAGCGCATTTCCTACCAGCAGCACTTCCCCTTTGTGCTTAAGCCCGAAGGAGAGCTACCAAGTACCGCAACACTTTCGCTCTGGCTTCAACAAACTTTTCGACAACTCAAGAAGCAGGGAAAGGCGTATGTGATAGTTCCTGACGGCTGGCTATCCAGAGGGGGCTATGATGGGCAGATTCGTGACTATTTCCTAAGCAATGGTCACGTTGAATCAGTGATTGCTCTGGACAGCATTCTCGACTGGACGTCTTTACTGGTGATTCGCAAGTTAGCGAAAGCGGATGAACCTGTGCGCTTTATGAAGCAATCATCCGCGCTGATGAATGCCCTAGCTGAGCCAAACCCTTCGGAAAATAGTTTTTACACAAGCACCGAACAAGATTCCGTTGCAGTGGATATCAAGGAACTTCAACGGGGGGATGCCAATGGTCGATATAGCGATCTTTCACCCCAACGCTTCCTAGAGGCCAACAAACCTGAAAATCATCGGGATACCCTGGCTATTGAGCAAAGGAAATTAGCAAAGGCTGAAGCCAAAGCGAAGGCAGCTCAAGCAACGCTTGAAGCGCTTATGGATAAGTATGGTCGGTAACTAGGAGGCAATTATGGCAAACACTATACATTTCCCAAAGTTAGCTAATCAGTATGTGGGTGTATACGGCACACTAAAGAGCGGTTTTAGCAATCACTCGCTGCTTGGGGACAGCCCATTAGTTGACGAGGGGTGGATTATGGGAATTTCACTCTATGATCTAGGCCCCTTCCCTGGCGCAACGCGGAGCGCTTCCGAACAACCTGTTTTTGTTGAAGTGTATGCCGTAGACGATGACACACTGGCGGCATTGGATCACTTGGAGGGCTATAACCCGGATTCTCCGTGCTCTTCGCTCTATATTCGACAGCAGATGCAGTTGGAAGCAGGCCCTAACTGCTGGATATATCTCTACAACAAGCCCATAGACGGCTATCTCAGGCTCGATGACGGCATCTGGACTGGCTGATACGGATTTACTAAGACACCACACGGAGTTGGTATGGCGACGATTACCGCACGATTGCAACTGGGCAAACCGCACCCTTACGACAATGGAATATGCCAGGGCTACAACGCAATAGAGCTTTATGAGAACAGCAATATTCACTGGGTAGCTCAAACACGACAAGGCAAAGTCGTCTGGCTACCCAGAACCAGTCATACGGTGGCCGCCGATGGGCTCATGCTATTGGCTGCACTCTATATGCCAAGCAGCAAGGCTGGGCAAGAGCTGTCAGATAGGTTTTTCCCAGAGAAAGGCTATCAGCGTATCCGCCGCATCCACCTACCAGACGTGACTGACGTAGATTACGAAACGCTATACAACGACGTACTGACCGCGTTTCATACGGATGCACAGCCCGATAAAAAACGCATCAAATTGTTGGCCTCTGTATATGAGGGGTCTGTTTTACACGCACAATTCGACAAGTTTACTGCCCTCGACTGCGACGTGGAGATTCTCACAACTAGCTATTGCAAGGCATATTCAGCATGGAGCGAACAAGAAAATATTCACGAGCGCCCCTTTGAATTGATCTAACGGAGAACCACTGTAATGGAAATACACTATTGTTGGCGCTGTGACGCAGAGTTACCATTTTTGGATGAAACGGAGTACAGCATTATTAAGCCATTGCTAGGCATTCCTGTACTGATTGACAGAGATAGCGAGGAGTGGCGGTTACTCAACCAAATTCCACTAGATATCTTTGAGAGTATTACCAGCCACAGGCTTAGTGAGCGGTCAGACATCCATCACCATAGGTTGTCGTTAATGGGACCAGAATGCCCTGATTGTGGGCACTTGCTAAGATCACCTAAAGCTGCGTTTTGTGCGAACTGCTGGAGCGACGTTAAGCCGAAAAGCAGCGAATCACCGAAGGAACACGCGCAGGAAAAGCGCGCTTAATACCTCGACGAGGAGGGCAGCATCATGGCAACACGTTTTCTGCTTGTTAGTGTTCTTCTACTTAGTGGGTGCGCTGGAACTAACCTACATGTCAATTCAGCTGGTACGGCGTCCATATCGACGCCTGTTGAGCTCGGTATTGCTCGATGCCATGTGACCGCCAGCGGGAGAAGCTCCGTACGGTACGGGGTAAGCTGTGGCCGATAGGCATCGTATGCCTTAGTATGAAGCCGTGACTTTCTTTTTTATATGAAATCCAGTTTTCCCGTAGCGAGAGCTCTTACCTATCTCACCGAACTGAATCCCACCGATCGATAAGCACGCAAATCGATCAAGCGCCTCGACATCAGTTCTGCTGTTTTCAAAGACTTTCGTGAGATACCTTTCCAGGCTCTTACCTTCTGCGAGTCGATATTGGTCAAGTTGAAACTTATCCACCTTCTTTCGCTTACCACGATTCATTGACGCCACAATACCTTCAATAAGCTTCTTCATTCTTTCGAATTCAGGGAGGTACTGTTGCCCTTCAATCAACACATGGAAGTGAACAGTATCCTTCGCAGGAGTATCCTCCATCACCACCACCCCCGCCAGGCAATCTGATTTGACCCGACCATAACGAGCTCTGAAGATTCGCAAATTTAGCTTGTGAAAAAATTCGTTGAGATGCTCCGTGCAGCGGGCTTCCGCCTCTAGATACGGAAATGTCAATGTTAGGTGGTAGGTCGTATTCATTGACCGCAACCAATCAATTAGTTGCTCCCTGCTATCTGCATTATTCGATGAATATTCCCCACTAACCAACTGCTTGATAGATTTTTTACTCAATTTAACGTTATACATATATTTCCTCTTTTTGTTAGACAATAAGATATTCAATGCACCCACTAGCTGGGCACAGTCGTTTATCTTCTAATTTTCACCATTCCGGTAAGCACGCCATAGCTGCTATGTACGCGATAACGGACCGAGGAACCGGCCGAAATAGCACCGATTCATAGACTATTTATAAGGGGGGGGTGAAAATCCGTTGAAAAAAATTTAGAGTGGCGTAATGACAGCAGCGAAAACACCGGCAACTTCAAGCGCAACGAGGGCTGCAAGCCGCTCGAAGGCAAAAAGGAGAGTCCAGAAAAAAATCGAAATCCTCCGTGAACTTTGCCCTGAGAAATGCAAATGCGTCGCTAATTTTCGGTGCTTAAAGGACCTAGGCGCACTGCATAGCGAGGTCCTTCTCATGTCTCATAGCCTCAAGTGGATTTCAGCCGAGCTCAACGATTCCGGTATCAAGACAGTTAGTCGCAAAGGTAAGTGGGAGCCAACAACGCTGAAGAACATCTTCAGAGAGGAGCTCCCTCGCGCCCTGAAGTGCAAAGATGATCACACTTACCTAAAGGAGCTACTCCGAGAGATTGAGGGTGGCTAGTAATTTTTTAGCCATACCGAACAACTCATCGCCATAATCGATTTTCAAAGCAGGCTCATGGAGTTGACGCAGTCTCTTACCGGCGGAGTACACTGTTTTTGCCAGAGTCTTTCTGCCATCCTCATGTCCCACCAGGAGGGAGATATACTCGTCCGGTACGTCAGCTCGATCTAGAGCGGTTATTGCCGTACTTCGGAAGCTGTGCAAGGTATATCTACGCTTGTGGCTGTCATCAGGAAAGTACCCCGTTTTCCAGCGATTGAAGCGGTCTGAAACCTTCTTTGAACGGCGGTCATCGTGAGTCACCAACCCCGGCAGAAGGTAGTTGTCAGGTGAATTTGCGATCAACCAATCTACAACCAGCTCACTACCCCGATTGAGCGGTATTTCTCGTATGCCAGCCTGAGACTTCGAATAGGGTAGAAAAATGGCTCTTACTCCGTCAACGATCCGGATATCGTCCTTCTTGAGCTGACACACTTCCTCTACACGCATGCCCGAGTACATGGCCAGCAGTACTGTCGGCAGGAGAACCCGAGTCGGTGCAGATGTCCCCTTAATACTGAATCGCGCAAGATCAGGAAGCATCTCCCTAAGCATCGCGTTGTCATAGGCTTCATTGGGGATAGCCTTACGAACCCCTCTCTTGGACTTTGGCAACAGTCCCACTGCATGCTCGAAAGGGTTGGTATCTGCCGCATCAAGAACACGAACACCATAGCGAAATACGGTAGAAATAGTTGAAATATTGTCAGAACAGGTTGTTTGGCCCGGCCAATGTTGCTGGGCCTGTTTAACAAACGCCCTGACATGCTGCTTGTTAATCTTATTGAGTGGCATTGCCAGCCCCATCGGAGCCAGGCATTCACGAGCGAATAGAGCAACAACTTTTCGGACGTTCTTAATCGCGGAAGTACGAGAGCCATTCGCGACACGGTGTTCAAGGTACTGATCCAATACCTCGCCAAGCGTTTGCCCATAATCACACTGCAAATACTCGCCGGTGACTTTTGCAAAGTTACGAGCCATAGCCGTATCCCCCAGCAGCTCTATAGCTTTGGCTTCATAGAGGCTGAGGTAATCACTTGTTCCAAGTGGCGCTAACAGTTGATCTACATTATCTGGGGATAACTGATCGCTATTGCGAACGACGAAGTCCCTACGGTGTTGGTCTAACAGCCCCTCCTCTTGCTTTTTGCGGTGAACAATAAGGCTCATTAGATAGTCGTAGAGCTTGGAGGCTTCATCCGGAAGTGACTTATTAGGCTCTTGATCGGTGGTTTCACACCGATTGGGAGCTGCAATGCCCTCGAACTCCTCGCCTCGAAGCAATGCAAACAATGCCTCCCATTCAGCGAGTATCTTAGCGGCCACCCCAGCCGCTTCGTGCTTTGAAACTTTACCCGTCGACCTAGTTAGCTCTTTCCGAGGTCTACCCTGCCGTGTTGCAAGAATGGGATTTCCGACCAAATCGGACGGTATCCGCTTTCTGACATACCAGTATTTCGACGCACGACGTCGATGCAAATAGTCTGAGCAGTCCCCGATAAACGTTGCGCGATGTGTAGCACTTTGTGTAGCACCCTGTTGCATAATATCTCCTTAATCTTCAATCAGTTAGAAGTATTTACGCAATTTCAATGGCTTACTTTCGGTGCTAAAAAACTCCGCCTCTGGGCACCATTTAAAATCAATGACTTAGAAAAAAACATCAACCAAAATTCCCGTCTTAAAAATCTCGATGTAACTATCGATGTAAGCAGGTTTTAGGGTATCGTCGTTTTTTAGCAAAGCCCCCACCCACAAATCGACATAGTAAGTGCAAAGAAAATCGGCTTAGTTGACCACTACAGCCGCAGAAATCAGCTCAGCCCGCCAAACCGAGACAGAACTGTGCATCCTCCCAGCTCGGGCGAATAAACTGCTACTCATTGGGATATACAAAAGCCCGTCAGTCGCGCTGCTATGGTCATTAAGAATACCTTTGGTGTCCTACCCCGTTTCGGTGTACAAGGTAGTTCCAGCCGCAAAAGGTATCGAATAACAGTCACAACCCCGCACGATGGATATGTTGTTCACGGATACTAAAGGTAATGACCGCTTGGGAAAACGCCGCGAGATAGTGTGTTTGGCCAGTGTAGCGGCTTTGTTGAGTATGCAACCGCCTGCATGACAGGTACATACCAAAAGCCATGCAAAGGCGGGCTTGGGAGTTTTGGGCATAGAAGCTTCGCTAACTGCAAACGAAAGCTGCCAGAGTACAAAGCTCGCATCGCTGAAACTGAGCAATTTAAGATTGCGCGGGCTCAGCAGGAACAGGAAGCCATCCGCAGTCAACAGCAGCGGGAACAGGAAGATATTGTTCGTGCGCAAACTTTGGTGGATGAGAATACTGACACCATCAGTGCTGCCATTGATCTGTATGCTGAAGCCGATAGCTTGCCTACACCCGTCAAAGAGAAATTAGCCAGTACGTCCTGTGCCGACCTTGATCGGATTAACGCAGTTATGGAGGGCACAGATCCAGACGTAAAACAGCGTGATATTGCAGCATTGAGTGCAGCGCTATCTGACTGCCCAGAAAAGATGGCTTTTTATGCCGCTCAATACGAGAAGGAACTGGAAGCTGAGCGCAGGAAGCAAGAAGCAAGAAGCTGCGACGTTGTTATCGGCCTACTATGGGACACAGTAAGCGCTATCACTGATCGAAAGTGAACGAACGGCGACTATAAGCGCTAACACCAAGAGCGAGCTAAATAGCGCCTGTAAAAACGTGATTCGATTCCAAAAGATGCCAAGTGCCAGCAAATTTCTTCTTACCGACGAGGCATTGGCGTCGTGCAAAAGCGGCATCAAGGCCTTTACTCAAGAAATTGAGAAGCCACTTAAAGTCGCTCAGGAACGGGCACAAGAGCGCCAGCGCAAAGCGATAAAGGCCAGGATAGCAGAAGAGGCAAAGCAACACAGACGTGTCTGGCGGCAAGTACACCAAAAAGGGTTCACTGTTCTGTTCCACGAAATCACAGCTAAAGGAACAACTGACTTGGCTGGCTCAGGATGTGAGAAAGTTTGCGCCGGGCTGTTTATCAACCGGCGCTGATATAGCGGTCGTGGTTATCGACTGGGGTATGACGATGGGCGTCCGGGGGATCAACAACGGTAAAATGTATTGGATTGAGTCATCCTCGCTCGCAGACTAGGTGACAGGATCCTCGAAAGGTGAATCGCCACCTGTTTGCTAGATACCTCCCAGCCAGAGAAGCGATAAGCAAACCTCGAAGCGAGGTTAAAGAGAGCAGTGCGATTAGCGAAAGCCAATGCCGCCCTCGCCGGTGCGCTAGCTGAAATCAAGTAAGGGGGAATAATGATAATCAACAAGAAGCCTAACTCAGTTTCGAAATTTCCCACACCAGAGAAGGTGAAGCGCGAAGTGCAATCGAGGAACGAAACTTTGCCCACGCCAGAAGCGGAGCCGCTTCGTTGTTGCGGCGGTTTAACCGCACCCTATTTAACGCTGGTGCCCTCCGGCAGCGATGAGCGCAAGTAGCCAACTTTCCCCCCTCATAGGGTTTGTTTTATTGCATTCTTTGATGAGCACTCTTTATCCTCTAATGACGTGGACCCCGTCTACACGATAGCAAACGCGTATGGCATGTATTGTTGTGTGGTCGTTTAAGGACGGGATGCAAGAACTTCGGAGAGCAGCCAGCCATAGGTTAGGCTGGCACCCAGCCATAACATCAGGCTGGCCCACATTCCCGCCAGCGCAAGCAGCACACCAGGCACCAGCATTGCGGTGAGCAGCCATCTACGCTGACGTTGCGGAAGTGGCGAAAAGCCTTTGGCGGGGCTTGCGCCATGGCGTGCTAATTTTTGACGCCAACGCAATCGCTTTGGGTCGCGCAGGGCGAGCGCTGTTACGCTAAGCGCGCTGACGGCAATGCTGAGCAGCAACATCATGGCGTGTTAACCTCCATGTCGCCGGTATCAATGAGGGGTTCCTCGGGCAACGCCAGGGTTTGACGCCATTCACGGCGAAGCAGCCAGGCCCCGCCAAGCAGCAGAGCAACATCCAAAACCACAACAGCCGTTAAACCACTTGTGGCCGCGCTTACCCAGCCCGGGCCGCCTAGCAACAAACGCAGCGCTACCAAGGCGCAAAGTCCTAGCCCCAAACTGATGACGAGTATTCGCCGCACGCCGGTAACACGGCGAACGATGCCGGCAAGAATACCGCTTAGCGCCAGACAAAGACCGAAGGCCTTGAACATCAGCGGCTCAACTGCCCCAGCCAGCACACCAGCCTGCTGCAGCAAATAGGCCGCCGCGGCGGCGACCAGTGCAAGGGGAAGCCCCCAAGCACTCCATAGTGTTGCCCGCAATAAATACTGCCATGTTTTCTGCTGCTCTCGGCGCTTAACCCATAGGGTCAGGCCACTAATACAGACATAGGCGCCGGCAAACCCCAGAGCGAACCACACCGTTTTCGACAACCAACCGGCAAAATTTCCAAAATGCAGCGGCCCCATAAGCGCAACCAGGTCACTGCCCAGCGAGGGCGATTGCCCCAATGCCGGTTTTTCACCAAGATTTTCACCAGTCTGGGCGTCGAAGGCGTAGCCTTTGGGCAACAGCTCGCCCTCTGCTTGCCAGGGAAATACGCTAATGCGTGCGTCTTGCCTTCCCCAGTGGTCAACGGTTAAAAACCGCGTGCGATGCCCCGCCGCCCGAACGTCTTCCAACATGGCGTCGATATTCGCCATTTCGGCAGGGCGCGGGTCCTCGGCCGGAGGTAAGCCCTGAACGGTTTCGATAAGTTTTTCCTGGTCGCCGCCGAACGCCACCATGGCAATGGCGGGAATGGCAAAGGCGCCGGCCAGGCTATAGAAGCTGCCGGTAAACGCCAAAATAAACGCAAACGGCAGGTTCCAGGTACTCGCCATCACATGGGCGTCTTTGTGACTGAGCACATCTCCACCGCGCCGGCGACGTAAAAACGCATCTTTAACAAGATGGCGGTGCATGGCAAAACCGCTGACGCAGGCGACTAATAAACTCAGGCCAAGAATACCGGTTAACATCAGCCCCCAGGGCGAGGGCACATGCAGTTGCACATGCCATTCGACCAGAAAGTGTCCGAGCTTGCCGTAGTGGCTTTGCGCTTCGATCTCGCTCTGGGTGCCCTCAAAGCGCTGCAGGATGTCTCCACTGGCCGGGTCAAATACGAATAACACCCCCTTTTCTTCCGGGTGTTCTCCATCCTCTGCCTCAGCATGAGTGTGGAAAAAAGCACGGATACGACCGCCTGCAGTTGCAAAGACAATGAGCTCGTCGAGATATTCAGGCGCCACATCGGCGGCGGCCTTTCTCAACATAGCATCAGTGCCCAGTGGAAAGGTTTCCGGTATAGCGGCCGGCAGCGGCGAGGCCCAGTCATTTATGTCGTCGGCGAATACCGCGATCGTGCCGGTTAAGATCACCCAGTAGAGCAGCAGGCCGAAAATCACCGCGCCCCAGCCGTGAAGCGCCAGCATCGTTTGAGTCGTTTTTTGCTGTAGCTTTAGCATCGATTTCTCGCCGTTTATTGCTGCGCTTGCAGTAGGTGCTGCGCAATTAACGCCGCGTGCACGGCAGTCAATATGAAGATCACTACCGAAGCGCGGCCCAGCCGATCCAATACGCTATAAAAGAACAGCACTGCCCAGATCGCGGGCAGCAACACTACCGGAATAACGAAGTTATTAACCTGTGCTTGCCCCTCAGGCAGCCAGAGAGAACTACCCGCCATAATAATGAGCGTGGCAAGTAGTACCAGCGGCCCAGCCAACACAAACCGCCAGATTTTTTCAGTGCGCGTTCCCGCCATCACTCCCGTCTCTCTGCTTTTTCATCCCTAATTTGTCAGCGCAATGACTACGCCGCGCAGGCGCGAGTTGGCGCTGCAGCGCATTATAACGAGAACGATTTTCATTTGCTATTGAGGGGCGCGCATTTTCTTGCCCCTGCGCAGGAGTAGCAGTAACGGCACCGCACCGCTGCCCTGCCGGCGTGGGAGAAAGGAAAATTCGAATAGTGGGATAGGGTTGGCGAGCGCCGTTTATTTAACTTGCTGCTTAGCCAGTTTTCTCGCCAGTGTGCGGCGATGCATGCCGAGGCGGCGTGCGGTCTCAGAGATGTTAAAGTCGGTTTCAGCCAGCGTTTGGTGGATGCGTTCCCACTCCAGGGTTTTGATGGAGGTCGCACGCCCCGTCACTTTTATATCGGCGTTGCCTTCGGCATTGTTGAAGGCCGCTTCAATGTCATCGGTATTTGAGGGCTTGGCTAAGTAGTGGCAGGCGCCAAGTTTCACCGCCTCAACCGCCGTGGCAATGCTTGCGTAGCCGGTGAGCACCACAATGAGCATATCGCTGTCGTGTTTGTGCAGGGCCTGTACACAGGCAAGACCCGAGGCCTCGCCATCGAGCTTTAAATCCACCACGGCGTAACCGGGAGAGACCTCTGCCAGCAGCGTTTCCACCTGTTCCAGGCGGGTGGCGTGGTGAACCTTATAGCCGCGGCGCTCAAATGAACGGCGGAGCGTGCGCGCAAACGCCTCGTCGTCTTCGACGAGCAACAAGGTTTTCTGATCGTGCTCGGCCTCAGCCATTGCATTAGTCCTCTTTTAACACCAGCGCATCGAGGGGGAGGCGAAGCATAACCTCCGCACCGCCCTCGTCAAGGTTGCGCGCCGCAAATACACCGCCCAACATCCTCGCTACGTTAAACACCAGAAACAGCCCCAGTCCGCTGCCTGGCCGCCCCTTGGTGGATTGATAGGGCTGGCCGAGGCGCTGGTAAACTTCCGCAGCAAAACCGGGGCCGTGGTCGCGCACCGCAATAATTAAGGTGTCGGCGTCGCGCTGCACGGTCAACGCAATCCACTGCGGCGACGCTTCTAAAGCGTTATCCAGCAGATTACACACGGTTTGCTTCAGCACCGAGTCCGAGGCGATATCGACATCCTCACCAAACTGGTTGTCGAAGCGCAACTCTCGGCTATTGCGTGTGCTGCGCCATTCATCGACCAGCTCATCAAAAAACTCACAGACGGTTGTCTCTACCGAGACTTCTCCGCGCGTTTCGCCCGCCGACATGAGTATCCCGCTAACAATCTCCTTGCAGCGCTTAACCTGGGTTTGCATTTCGCCGATGTCATCACCCAGGTCAGCGGAATCGCGGAACACCGGCATGTGGCGCCAGTCGCCCAAAATAACGTCGATAGTCGCCAGCGGCGTTCCCAACTCGTGGGCAGCGCCTGAGGCGAGCAAGCCCATTCGCAGAATATGCTCTTCCTCGGCGGCGCGCTGCCGCAAGTCGGCAAGGCGGGCGTCGTGTTCTCTATGAGTACGGGTAATACGGTTAACAAAGATCACCAACAAGGCTGCCGTCAGTACCACACAGATAAACATGCCCTGCACGTAAACGCTGTCGACACCGAGGTGGTAGTCCAGTGGCAAGCCAGCCAGCGGGTGGCCGACTTCCGCCAGCCACAAAAAACACAGCGCAGCGACGCCCGCCAGTGTCCAGGCCAGTGGTGCCACCATCAGCACCGCCGCCAACCCCACTTGCAATACATAAAGAAAGGCAAAGGGGTTGCTGACGCCGCCGCTCAGGTAGAGCTGAGCCGTGAGGGTGAACATGTCGACCAGCAGTCCGACAAATAACTCGCCGGCGTAGAGCTCGCGACCGAGGCGCAAACTGATTTCGTACACCAGGTTGTAGGCCGCCAGACCCGCCAATACCCCACACATTTTTGCCAGCGGCAGATCGACCCCCAAACTAAAATGAGTGACCAATATGGTAAATAGCTGCCCGAGCACCGCCAACCAGCGCAGCTGCACCAGCTGGCGCATATGTTTGCTGAGGGTTTCATTGTTGCGATAACTGAGCAGCGACATGGCGGCCAACAGAGCGCCTGCCCTGGCCCGGGGGTGTGACATTCTAGGGTTTCTCCCACGCGGTGATAGCGGTCGTTATTATACGTAAGAGACGGCCATCCAGCTCTAGAGCGCGCCGGCCTGCTTAGCGGCGGCGCTTCGCCTCTCGATACAGCATAGCAGCCGCAGCCAAAACCATGGCGGCTAGCGCATACCAGGTCAAGGCGTACACCATGTGAGAGTTGTGAAAGGTGACAACAGTCAGCCCACTGACCGGGGCATTGGCACCGGATTCCGCCGTTTTTGCATCGACGAAGTATGGCGCCAGCGGCACGCTCAAGGCGCTTGCCATTGCCTCGACATCCCGCGAATACCAGCGCTGTTGTTCGGGGAGGTTATCGCGCAGAAATGCGCCCTTTGGCTCAGTGAGCCTGAGCAAGCCCGTCACTTCCTGAGGCCCTTCCGGCGGTAAAGGTGCGCTCACGCCTTGGTCGATATAGCCGCGATTCACCATCACCGTGCCGGCGTGCTCGGTGCGCAGCGGCGTCATCACCCAGTAGCCGCTGCCCAGTTCGGTTACAGCTTTGGCGAGCAGTGTCGCATCGCTAAGGTATTCGCCGCGAAGGCGAATGTGGCGGTATTCATCGCGGTCTCGATTGATATCGGGCCAATCTGCAATGCCTGGCGCCGCTTGCGCAGCGGCGTCCACGCGTGCAGTGACGCGCTCAATCAGCCCGAGCTTCCATACCCGTCGCTCCAGTTGCCAGTTACCCAAGGTCACCAAGCCCGCCGCCGTTGCCAATGCGACCAGCATGGCAACGGCAAGAAAGAACTGATGGCGGCGCGACGTGGGCGAGGCAGCCATAAGCGCCTTACATCATCCCCGGCATCATGCGGACATTCATGTTGTACATAACCCACAATGAACCGAACAAAGTGATGAACAGCAGCACCGCTGTAAATAGTAGCGACAGCATATTCCAGCCGCCTTCGGACTGAAAATTCATGTGCAGGAAGTACACCATGTGCACCAGAATCTGCACAACGGCGAACCCGAGGATCACCATCGCAGTCGTGCTATTGGAGTCGAAGACATTGCCCATAACCAGCCAGAATGGAATGGCAGTGAGAAACACCGACGCCAAAAAGCCAATCATATAGCCGCTAAAGGACGCGTGCGGTAGCTCTTCGTGGTGTTCGTGATCGTGATGATCGCTCATGACATAGACCCCATCAGATAGACAAAGGTAAAGACACCAATCCAAATGACATCAAGGAAGTGCCAGAACATCGACAGACAAAATACCCGGCGGCGATTCGTTAAGGTCAGGCCGTGCTTAGACAGCTGCAGCAACAGCGTTACCAACCAAATCACACCAATGGTTACGTGCAAGCCGTGGGTACCGACCAATGCAAAGAAGGCGGTTAGAAACGCACTGCGCTGTGGGCCCGCTCCCTGATGAATCAGGTGGTAGAACTCATACAGCTCAACGCTTAAAAACGCCGTGCCCAACACGCCGGTGAGCGCCAGCCAGAGCAGTGTGCCCTGCAGCTTGTTCTGCTGCATTTGCAGCA
Organism: Spongiibacter marinus; assembly: GCF_016906995.1. GTDB lineage: Bacteria > Pseudomonadota > Gammaproteobacteria > Pseudomonadales > Spongiibacteraceae > Spongiibacter > Spongiibacter marinus. The sequence continues at coordinate 25,017 of NZ_JAFBBD010000001.1, forward strand.
GCGCAAAGCCGTAGGTGATCGACGACAGCAACAAGAAGGCGGTGTTGATCGCCACCAGCGGCAGGTCGAACAAGTCGGCACCAGTGGGGCCACCGGCAAAGCTTTGGCTCAGTACCCCATAGGTTGCAAACAGTGCCGCAAAGATGAGGCAGTCGCTCATCAGGTACAACCAGAAACCCAGCAGCGTACCGTTAGGAGCGTGGTGATCGCCGCGCACGAAAAACTCCAGGTCGCCGTTTTTCGTCGCAGCCGTGGCAGTGGGATGTGACATTAGGCTTTCACCTCACTTGCTTGCGTTTCGATGCGCGCCACCTCATCAGCGGGGATGTGGTAATCGCGATCGTAGTTAAAGGTATGCACGATGGTCGCCAGAATCAGCGCCACCAGCGACAGCGCCGCGGGCAGCCACATGTGCCAGATCAGGGTAAAGCCCAGCACCGTGCTGATACCGGCAATCACCATCCCCGCCGCTGTGTTTTTCGGCATGTGGATCGGTAAGAAGCCGTCTTGAGGCCGCTTCACACCGTTGGCCTTCATTTGCCACCAGGCGTCGTTGTCATGCACGCGCGGGGTAAAGGCAAAGTTGTACTGCGGCGGGGGCGACGTAGTCGACCACTCCAAAGTACGGCCATCCCAGGGATCACCGGTTTCGTCGCGCAGTTGGTCGCGCTTGCGATAGCTGAAATAGAACTGCAGCAGGAAGCAGATAATACCGATGCCGACTAACACGGCGCCGACCAGCGCGATCTGGAACCAGATCTGCAGTGACGGATCGTCAAAGTGGCTCATGCGACGCGTTACGCCCATCAGGCCCAGTACGTACAGCGGCATAAAGGCCAGATAGAAACCGATAATCCAGAACCAGAAGGTCATCTTGCCCCAGAAGGGATCCAGCTTGTATCCCGTTACTTTCGGGTACCAGTAGGCGATAGCCGCAAACACACCGAAGACCACACCACCGATAATCACATTGTGGAAGTGAGCAATCAGGAACAGGCTGTTGTGCAGTACAAAGTCAGCGGAAGGCACAGCCAACAGTACTCCCGTCATACCGCCGATAACAAAGGTCACCATAAAGCCGACCGTCCACAGCATGGGCACGTCAAACTTGATACGACCGCGATACATGGTAAACAGCCAGTTGAACACCTTGGCACCGGTCGGGATCGAGATGATCATGGTGGTGATGCCGAAGAAGCTATTCACCGTTGCCCCGCTTCCCATGGTGAAGAAGTGGTGCAGCCATACCAGGTAGGACAGGATGGTAATGACCACTGTCGCATAGACCATCGACGAGTAACCGAACAGACGCTTGCCGCTGTAGGTCGCCACAATTTCTGAGAACACACCAAACAGTGGCAGGATTAGGATATAGACTTCGGGGTGACCCCAAATCCAGATCAGGTTCACGTACATCATGGCGTTACCGCCAAGGTCGTTGGTGAAGAAGTTAGTGTCGAGGTAGCGATCCATAGACAGCATCGCCAGCACCGCAGTCAGCACGGGGAAAGCCGCCACAATCAGGACGTTAGTGCACAGCGCTGTCCAGGTGAATACCGGCATTTTCATCATCGACATGCCCGGTGCCCGCATCTTCACGATAGTAACCACGAAGTTGACGCCCGACAGCAGTGTACCGACCCCGGCAATCTGCAGGGCCCAAATATAGTAGTCCACCCCCACGCCCGGACTTTGCAGTATCCCGGTCAATGGCGGGTAGGCCAGCCAGCCTGATTTCGCGAACTCACCCACGAACAGTGACATCATCACCAGAATCGCGCCCGAGGCCGTCATCCAGAAGCTGAAGTTGTTTAGGAAGGGGAAGGCGACATCGCGGGCACCGATTTGCAGCGGCACGATGTAGTTCATAATGCCGACCACGAAGGGCATGGCCACGAAGAAGATCATAATCACGCCGTGGGCGGTGAAGATCTGGTCGTAGTGATCCGGCGGCAGGTAGCCCATGGAATCACCAAACGCGATGGCCTGCTGGATACGCATCATGATCGCGTCGGCAAAGCCGCGCAGCATCATCACAATACCCAGAATCATATACATCACACCGATGCGTTTATGATCGATACTGGTAAACCATTCGGTCCACAAGTAGCCCCACAGCTTGGCGCGAGTAACCGCAACCAGCAGAGCAACACCACCAATCGCTACCATGGCGAAAGTCGCCACAATAATTGGGTCGTGGTAAGGAATGGCCTCCAGACTGAGTCGGCCAAAAATCATTTTACCTAGGTCGAACGTGTCAGACATGGGAATTACCGGCGCCCCAGGCGCTGTTCGGGTGAATGGAAGGGCTGCGCTGCAACCCGCTCAAAATGTGAGGCATCAATGCGCATGGTGATCTGCCTCGTGTTGACTGTGATCCTGATGACCACTGTGGCCGCCCATCATGTCCTTCATGCACAGCGTGCCGGGATCAACGCAGCGGTTAAGAATGGCGTCGTAGAGGCCAGGCATCACCGTGTTGAAGTAGCGAACCGGGTCATACTGACTGGGTTTCTCCAGCTCTTTATACGCGGTACGGCTCAACTCGGTGCCCTGGCTTTTAACGGTGTCCAGCCACTGAGCAAAGCCTTCGTCGGTCTTGCCGTGGAATTTAAAGCGCATACCGTTAAAGCCAGCACCGGAGTAGTTAGCAGAGAAACCGTCGTAGACGCCTTCCTCATTAATGACGGCGTGCAACTGCGTTTCCATGCCACCCATGGCGTAGATCTGGCCCGCCAGGGCCGGGATGAAAAACGAGTTCATCATCGTTGTTGCGGTGATCTTAAATTTGATCGGACGATCCAGCGGTGCCGCCAGCTCGTTAACCGCCGCCACATCGTACTCGGGGTAGAAGAACAACCACTTCCAATCCATCGCGACCACTTCCACGATCAGCGGCTCGACACCGGCCGGGACCGGCTTGCCTTCATCCACGCGATCGAGCGGGCGGTAAGGGTCGAGTTGGTGAGTACTCACCCAGGTCATCGCGCCCAGGGCAATAATGATTGCCAGCGGCGCCGCCCAGATCACTAACTCCAAATGCGTTGAGTGATCCCAGTCGGGCTGGTATGTTGCTTTTTTGTTCGACGCGCGATAGCGCCAAGCAAACAGCAGCGTCAGCGCAATGACGGGCACAACGATTATTAACATAAGTACCGTTGCCCAAATAATCAGGTCAGCCTGCTGAGCGGCGATATCGCCCGAGGGCGACATAACAACCCAGTCGCAGCCACTGATCATTGCGACGCCCGCCGTCGCAGCTAATGATTTGATAAGGGTTTTGAACACTGTCATCGCTACACGCTTGTCCAGTTATTGCATTGGGTTGTGGACTGTACGTGAACGAATAGGGAGTGAGAATTGGACAATTTGTCCTATGTTCGCTTTCAAACAAAGCCGTTAGGCTTCGTGTCACTCAGAGTACTACGGGCGGAAAACACCTTCTGACTATGGCAAATTTAACAGCAAATACCTCAACAGCTGAGGACATGAAAACCCCAGCGGGACACTCTCCAGTCGCCCCCAGCGAGATAGCAGTGGGCGTCATTATTGGCAGAGCTTCCGAGCATTTTGACTTCTTCGTGTTCGGTATCGCCTGCGTGCTGGTCTTCCCGCATGTCTTCTTTCCTTTTACTGACTCGCTAAATGGCATGCTCTATGGCTTTGCCATTTTCGCTATGGCTTTCGTTGCTCGCCCCTTCGGCACCGCACTATTCATGGCCATTCAGCGCCGCTGGGGCCGAAGCGTTAAGCTAACCGTATCGCTCTTCCTGTTGGGAACCGCGACGGCGGGCATCGCCTTTTTGCCAAGCTACGCCAGCCTGGGTGGCAGCGCCATCTTCCTGCTTGCCGTGTTTCGAATCTTGCAGGGCTTTGCGTTAGGCGGCTCATGGGACGGCCTACCATCGCTGCTCGCATTGAATGCGCCCCCGGCTAAGCGCAACTGGTATACCATGTTCGGCCAGCTGGGTGCGCCTATCGGCTTCCTGCTTGCCAATGCATTGTTCTTGTACCTAACACTCAGCGTAAGCCAGGAAGATTTCCAAAACTGGGCGTGGCGCTACCCCTTCTTTGTCGCCTTCGCAATTAACGTTGTCGCCCTGTTCGCACGGCTGCGCCTGGTGCTCACCGAAGAGTACACACTGGCGATGGAAGAGAAAGAACTGGAGCCGGTCAGCACCAAGAAAATGCTCGATGAAGAAGGCCCAACGATCTTCCTCGGCGCCTTCGCCGCACTGGCCAGCTATGCTCTGTTCCACATTGTGACGATTTTCCCGCTGTCGTGGATCTCGCTGCAGAACTCTCAGGTCATCACCAATGTGCTGACCGTGCAAATCTTCGGTGGTGTGATCGGCGTTGTCGCAACCCTCGCCTCGGGCCTGATTGCCAGCCGCCTCGGTAAGCGAGCGCTGGTTGCCTCAATGGCGGTGCTGATCGCTGCCTTCGCCGCCTTTGCCCCCGCACTACTCGGCGGCTCGGCGGGTGCGCAAAACGCCTTCATCCTGATCGGCTTCACGCTGCTCGGTTTGTCATACGGCCAATCGTCGGGAACCGTTACCGACAACTTTGCCCCGCGCTTCCGCTATGCCGGTGCGGCACTGACTTCTGACTTCGCCTGGTTGTTCGGCGCAGCCTTTGCCCCGCTGATCGCACTGGGTCTGTCTGTGCACTTCGGTTTGACCGCTGTGTCCGGCTACCTGCTCTCCGGTGCGCTCAGCACTCTGCTGGCACTTTATATCCTGCGCCGCCTCGCGGCGAAGTAGGCCAGCTCCCTTTTAGGCTCTCGCCCCACTCCCCCGGGGTGGGGGCCTTGTTTTCCCGCCACCTTCTCGCAAATCCAAAGCCTTCCCGACACCCTATAAGTTCTAGAGATCACTACTGGGGTTAGGCATGCGCCGAGGACTATTTTTATTCAGCAATGACCTTCGTCTGCACGACAATGCAGCGCTGCGGCGCATTGCCAGTCAAGTAGACGAGTTGTTGCTCGTATATTGCCTGGACCCAGAGTTATTCCGGCCTCGGTTCTGCCAAACCCCGGCTCTGGGCAGCCACCGCCTGAAATTTATCCAGGAGAGTCTGCGCGACCTACAGGCGCAACTGGCCTCGATGGGCCAGCGGCTTACCATTGTCGAGGCGTCGGCAGGGCGCACGATTCCGGCGCTGGTCGAGCGCTACGACGTTGCAGTCATCGCGCAGGCACAGGCCATCGGGCTGGATGAGCGCCGACAGTGGCAAGCCCTGCAACAACAGCTCCCCGACTGCCGTTTTATCGAGGCCAATAATCACTGTTTGTTTGAAGTCGACGAGCTGCCGTTTTCCCTGGGTGGCCTGCCCGAAAGCTTTTCAAAATTTCGCCGCAAACTCGGCGACCAGCTCCCCAGCCCCGCGCTCGCCGCACCCGCTTCGCTTCCGCCGCCACCTGCCGGCTGGCGCACCGAGAGCCACGCAGGTTACAGCGCCGCTGGCGAGCAACGATTTATTGGCGGTGAAACGGCCGCCATCGCTCACTTGAAAAACTATTTTTCAACAGCGCTGCCCACCCAGTACAAAGCAACACGCAATGCACTGTGGGGGTGGGAGACCTCGACCAAGTTTTCTGCCTGGCTGGCAAACGGCTGCCTGTCGCCCAGACGACTGCTCGATACGCTGATCGACTACGAGCAAAGCGTACAGCGCAATGGCTCCACCGAGTGGATTTACGTTGAGTTGCTTTGGCGGGAGTACTTCCAGTTCTATGCCCTGCGCCACGGCGCAGACCTGTTTTCATTTTCAGGCATTAAGCACCAAAAACCGTTAACCAGCTTTTACCCACAACGCTTTCGCCAGTGGTGCGAGGGCACAACGCCCTACCCGCTCGTTAATGCGTGTATGCGCGAGCTAAATGCCAGCGGCTATATGAGTAACCGAGGGCGGCAGATCGTCGCGAGTTGCTTCGTCCATGAGATGGGGCTGGACTGGCGCTACGGCGCGGCCTATTTTCAGCGCCAGCTTATCGATTACGACGTCGCCAGCAATTGGGGGAATTGGCAGTATCTGGCAGGTGTTGGCGCTGACCCGCGCGGACACCGACACTTTGACCTGAATAAGCAAACCGAACAGTTCGACCCCGATGGTGAATTCCGCCGTCACTGGCTCGGCGAGGACGCCACCGCCGTCGAGCTCGACCATATCGATATCGTTGACTGGCCCATCCTGAGAGAGGGGCAATGAGCCGCGCCATTCAACTGGTGTGGTTAAAGCGCGACCTTCGCCTCAGCGACCACGCCCCCCTTGCCAACGCCTGCGCGGCGGGCGGACCGGTACTACTTCTATACATTTTCGAACCGGAATTACTGGCCGACCCCCACTATGATGAGCGTCACTGGCGCTTTGTGTGGCAATCACTGGAAGCCATGCAAACCGCGCTGAAACCCTTTGGCGGACACGTTCAGGTATTGCACGGCGAGGCACTGGCAATTTTTTCCGCTCTGCAGCAGCGCCTTACCATCGACACCGTTTTCAGCCACCAGGAAATCGGGCTGGCCTCCACGTTTGCTCGCGACCGTCGGCTTGCCGCGTTCTTCACCGCATCAAACATACACTGGCAGCAAAGCCCTAGCGGCGCTGTTCAGCGCGGCGCAACGCATCGGCACGGTTGGGACAGTCGATGGCAGAAAGTCATGCGCGCATCACCGGCCGCGCCGTCAATGAATAGCGCCACATTTGCAGAACCACTGCAGCCAAACGGCTTTGACATGCAGCCACCGGCAAGCTGGACAAGCCCAAATGCCGCCTTTCAGCAGGGCGGCGCTGATGCCGCCTGGCAAACCCTGCACAGCTTCTTTGAGCACCGTGGCAAGGACTACTACCGCTCACTGTCCAGCCCTGAGCTGAGTCGCGCAGCCTGTTCCCGTCTGTCGCCATACTTGGCGTGGGGCTGCATTAGCCTGCGCGAGGTCTATCAATATTTACTCGCGCGCTGGCGCACGCCGGGCTGGTCTCGCAGCCATGTCGCCTTTTCCTCACGGCTTCACTGGCACTGCCACTTTATGCAGAAATTTGAAAGTGAATGTGAAATGGAGACGCGGCCACTCAATCGCGCCTACGAGGCGTTTCCATGGCGGGAGGGGGAAGACGCGGAGCGCGACCTCATCGCCTGGCAATCGGGTAAAACCGGCTATCCTTTAGTGGATGCCTGCATGCGCTGCCTGCAGGCCACCGGTTACATCAACTTTCGGATGCGCGCCATGTTAGTGAGCTTTCTCTGCCATCACCTACGGATCAATTGGACGCGGGGTAGCCGGCACCTGGCATCACTATTTCTGGATTTCGAGCCCGGCATTCACTACCCACAAATGCAAATGCAAGCCGGCGTTACCGGGATCAATACGCTGCGTATCTACAACCCTGTTAAACAATCCCAGGAGCACGACCCCGAGGGAACCTTTATTCGCCAGTGGTTGCCAGAGCTGGCAAACCTGCCCAGCCCCGTCATCCATCAACCGTGGCATATTCCACCGCTGGAGGCGGCCATGTATCACTTCACACCGGGCAAGGATTACCCGTTACCCATCGTCGATATTAGCGTCAGCGGGAAAACAGCACGAAGCGTGTTCTGGCAGTGGCGCGCCCGCCCCGATGTTAAGCAAGAAGCCCAGCGTATCTTGGCCACGCATGTGCGCCCCAAACTCAACACCACCCCGACGAAGCGAGCCGGATAATGCGCCAGTATCAACGCCTGCGATTGATTCTCGGTGACCAACTGAATGCCAGCCACAGCTGGTACCGAGAGCACGACGATCAAACCCTTTACGTTATTGCCGAGCTGCATCAAGAAGCCAGCTACTGCCGACATCACATTCAGAAACTGTGCGGCTTTTTCGCCGCCATGGAGCAGTTTGCCAAGGCGCTAAAAAAAGCGGGCCACCATGTCCTGCACCTGAACTTGGATGACACTGCAGAAGACGCCGATCTCAACGCCCTGCTGCAACGCTTATGCCGCCACTACGGGGTTTCACAGCTGGAGTATCAGCAACCTGACGAGTACCGGGTGCACCAGCAGTTACAAGCGCTGACACTAGCAAATGGCGTGCAGCATCACTGCGTAGACAGCGAGCACTTCATGCTGCCCTTTGCGGAACTGGGGCAGTATTTTACGGCAGGCAAAGCCCAGAAAATGGAATTTTTCTATCGCAAAATGCGCAAACGCTTTCATGTGTTAATGGACGGGGAAAACGGCGATGAGCCCCGTGGCGGGCGGTGGAATTACGATGCAGATAACCGCAACAAGCTCAGTGCTGAGGACCTCGACGGCATCCCCGAGGCGCTGTGTTTTGCCAACCCCGTTGGGCCGATTCGCGAGCGCATTGCCCGCCACAACATCGCCAGCATCGGCCAGGACGGCGACGAGCTTCCCTGGCCGATTACCCGCCAGCAGGCCCTGCAACTGCTCACGTATTTTTGTGAGCAGCTGCTACCGAACTTCGGGCGCTTTCAAGACGCCATGACTGCACGTAGCGAGCATCGGTGGAGCCTTTATCACTCGCGCCTCGCCTTTGCGATGAACAGCAAGCTGTTGTCGCCAAAGCAGGTGATTGATGCATCTCTGAATGCCTTTGAGCGAAGCGATGGCGCGATAGATATTGCGCAAATCGAGGGTTTTATCCGCCAAATTTTAGGCTGGCGAGAATTTGTGCGCGGCGTTTATTGGGCAAATATGCCCGACTACGGCGAGCGCAATGCCCTGAATGCCCAGCGACCGCTGCCGCGTTGGTATTGGAACGGCGAGACACACATGCACTGCCTGAAGCAGGCAATAGACCAGTCGCTGACGCACGCCTACGCCCATCATATCCAACGCCTAATGGTCACTGGGAACTTTGCGCTGCTGGCTGGCATTCATCCCGATGCGGTCGACAGCTGGTACCTGGGCATTTATATCGATGCCCTGGAGTGGGTGGAAATGCCCAATACTCGCGGCATGAGCCAGTACGCCGATGGCGGCTTGGTGGCCAGTAAAGCCTACGCCGCGAGCGGTAACTACATGAACAAAATGAGCGACTACTGCGGCGACTGCCACTACAAGGTGAAAGAAAAAACAGGCGAGCGAAGCTGCCCTTTAAATAGCCTGTACTGGCATTTTATGCTGCGCCACCGCGAGAATTTTGCGCGTAACCCGAGGGTGGGCATGGTTTACAAAAGCTGGGATAAGATGGCTGATGACAAGCAACAAGCCGTGTTGCAACGCGCCGACTGGTGCCTGGAGAATATCGACACGCTATAGTGTTTGCACCTTTACACAGGAGCGCCACATGGAAGACAGCCAAGTACGCGACCAGCTCGCCTTAGAGCGCACCCTTCTCGCCAATGAACGCACGCTGCTTGCCTATTTGCGCAGCGCCCTCGCCTTCGCCGCTGCTGGTGCGGCCATCCTTCATTTCTACGCTCAACAAGCGCTGCTGGTCAGTTTGGCATGGGGCTTAGTCGCCGCCGGCGCCGCCATCGGCATTTGGGGCGCCTACCGCTTCGCTCAAGTTCGCAGGCGCCTGCGTAATTAAGCCAGGCGCACAATGAACAGCCCGGCGAGTAAGCAGGCGATCGCAACGCTGCTAAGGCAGCAGCGCAAACTGATATACCAGCTGGGTAAGCCATAGCGGTAATAGCGAAACAAGTCATAACACCAGAGAATACCGAGTAGGATGGCCAACGTAAGGTAGGCTTGCGCCATTGGCATCCATACCGTAAATGCCACCGCGATCGCCGCCGCCATTCCCAGCAAGGCATCGTTGAAGCACGGTGCTGAAAAGGTCCCTCCCCAAAGCGTTCCCGCCATAAAAGCGGTGATGGCCACGCCATAACTGTGCAACGCCACCTGGCCGGTCAGGCCGGCCCAACTGCCGCCGACATACACGGCCCACAGCGCTGCAATAAACGGTATCGCACCCAGCGCACCTGCCAGCAGGTAGCTGCGTTGCGCAATGCCTGTTGTCGCCATAAGTTTTCTCCTCTTTCGTCAATACGAAAAACAAGAAAAGCCCGGATTTATCGTCCAGAAACAAAAAAGCGCCCGAGGGCGGGCGCAAGCTGTGAAACGACCACCCGGGAGAGTGGTCACGCACTAAAAGTGTTAGCGGTAGGGGACGGTCTGAAACAGCACATCGGTCAGCTGAAAGGTGCCCGCGGGCTTTTGGTCAAAGGCTAATTTAATTGACGACAGCGCACTGAGGTCGACACCGGCATCGTGAATCACTTTGGCATCCAGTCGGAACGGCAGCATATTAATGACCGTCTTGGCTCCGGTATCGCGCGCCGATACCATCAGCCCCGGCGGAAAATACAGCGCGTCGCTGTAGTCACTGGCGAGCAAGGTCACGGCGTTGCCAGACACATCGCTGAGCGTGAGATGCAGATCCTGGCCGGTGGCATTTTCCGGCGTAACACTCACCCCCATACGCAGCGTCAGAAAGTCTGCCGCGCTGGCGTCAAGACCCTCGGCTGGCAGGGCAAATTCAATACTGGCGCCCGTTCCCAGATAGTTGGCAAACACCTGCGGCGCTTTAGAGATGGTTGACGGCGACGGGCAACGGTCTTCATTCATGCCCAGTAAGTCTTCCAAACTACCGCCATTTGGCGCGCACCAGCCAGTAAAGGTGAAGCCGTCAAATGTATTGGCGCCAAATTCGTTCATCAGTAACGAATCCTCGCTGAGCGTTTTGTCGACGACGATCAGGTTTTCTGATGACTGATGAAAGGACAAATGCAGTCGCTCGTCACAGGTATCAACCCCCTCTGGACAGGCACTGGCGGGCGCGCTATCCACAGCGCTCCAATACCCGGCGAATTGCTCTTCACCGCCAGCGAAGAGTCGCAGGAAGCTGCTGATCAAAAACTCGCCATGGCGGCGCTGGTCACTGCGGCTAAAGCGACCGCTTACCGGCGAGGCTTCCGTGCAGTAGGGGTCAAAGCCATTCAGGGTGGCGTCATCGTTAAACCAAAAGTCGTTGTAGTAATTGTGATTGGCGCCCATCGCGGTAAGCATGAATTGCGGCTGCGACACATCGTCGGCGTTGTAGCGAACATTGTCATACATATATACGCCGTGGAGGGTCGACACGTCGCCGTCACAGTAGGGTGACAGAGTGGCCCAGGCGGTATTGAGCGGCAGTTCGGAGTCAAAATCAGTAGGTGCTAGAGAGAACACCGCCTTTATGTCGTGGGGCTGGTCAAAATCGCTAGTGCGGCGAAATTGCGGGTCTTGGTTGTAGGTGATGGTTTTGGCAACCCCATTACCGCCCCGGGAGTGCCCCATCAGGCCGATGCGGCTGAGGTCAATGCTGTCGAGCAAAACACTAAAGTCATTACCGGCCTCATCCTGGTGGTAAGCCGAGTCGGGCTGGGTGGCGATATCGCGGAAAATATCCAAGTGGTGCAATATCACTTCCGCTCGGGCGGTGATGCCCTGGTCGTTAGAACCTGAGTCCTGGGCGTTGATGTCATTCACATCCACCGACAGCACCACATAGCCGTGGGAGGCCATGGTGTCGGCGATATAGTCATAGCCTTTATCCGAGCGGATAGGCACTAAACCGTTTGCTTCGCAGTCCGTGCCAGAAGATTCGTCGCCACTGGCATCGCCAGTAGTCGAACACGTTGAGTGGCGGCCGTGCTGGAACAAAATCAGCGGAAAGCCGTCTTCGGGTATGTCACTGGCGCTGTCTACCACCGGGTAGTGAATCACACCGAGAATATCCACCGGGTCGGCAAACTGGTCGACGCTGCTGCCGTCGCTATCATCAATATTGCGGGTGGCCATCACCGCGGCATATTGGTAATCGATGGGGCCAGCAATCTGGTAGGGGCCCTGCGTGTCGGCATCTGGCGCTGCGCCATCAAAGCGGCTTTCAGAGAAAACTGGTGTTTCAACCACAGGTGGGGTGGGATCATCGACTACGCCTCCCTCCCCCCCTGCGCCCGATGAGCTTCCCGATCCGCCACAGGCGGTCAGTAACATCAGTGCACTACCTACGATCCACTTGCGAGGCGAATCAAAAGACGACGAATAAACCATGACACCACTCCTTACTGCTTTAAAGGATGACTTGCATCGGTGCCCTCCTGGCTTACGCTGCAAAAGTAGCCGCTGCATAACTCACTATCGCAGCGGCGAATAACAAGGTCACTGCAGCTTTAATGCCAGCTTTTCAAAAATTAGTATTGCAGTGAAAGTCGGTGTTTTTTCGATCAATCGCGCATCTAACGCCCTTTTATAGGGCGCTGCGGGATGCATTCAGCGCGTAGTGCACCAGTAATGACCGCGCCAGTGCGCTCACTGGAAGCGGGTTTTCAACTTGCGGCCAACACCACATCAAGCTATAAGAAGCCGCCATTTTCATTGCAAACTCCGGTACACTTGAGCGCATGGATTCAAAACCTCAAAACGCAGAACTCCCCTTCGGCAGCGCGCCGCAATTTCGCTTGAAAGCGGGCTTGTTCCCGCTGACGCAACTCGATATCAGCGACTATGAGCACAGCTGCTTTGAGCAGCAGTTGCGCGCCAAAGCCGCCGAAGCGCCGGCCTTTTTCCAGCACACCCCGGTCGTGCTCAACCTAGAGCCCTACCAGGGCACGCTGGCGCCGCCCGTGCAGGAAATGGCCGCACTGTGCCGCGAGCATGGCTTGATTCCCGTCGCCCTGCGCAGCCCGGATGACGCAATACAGGAACAGGCGCGCGCTTGCGGCCTGGCCATCATGCCCGCTGGTCGCCCCGCTCGCGAAACTGCCGATACATCTGACACCTCCAAGGCTTCCGAGAGCGTTGCGGTCAAAGCAGAGCCAGAGACCGCCGCGCCAACCAGCGAGGCGCCCACTGCGCGGCCCAGCAAAGTGATCGACACGCCGATTCGCTCCGGCCAACAGGTTTACGCCGCTGGCGGCGACTTAATTGTGCTGTCGTCGGTATCAGCCGGCGCGGAAGTACTCGCCGATGGCAATATTCATGTTTACGGCGCACTCCGCGGACGCGCTCTGGCAGGTGTACGCGGCGACACTTCTGCACGAATATTTTGTCAGAGTTTGGAGGCCGAACTGGTATCTATCGCCGGAACCTTTAAGCTGGATGAAGATTTTCGCGGCCAGCATTGGAAGTCCGCCGCAAAGATTCGCCTCGACGAGCAAACATTAGAGATTCAACCACTCAGTTAATTGAAAGAAGGGCGCAACCCGCCCTGCCAACATATAAGGGAGCCTTGCTTTGGCCAAAATTATTGTCGTGACCTCCGGGAAGGGCGGCGTGGGTAAAACCACCAGCAGTGCCGCAATCAGCAGTGGCTTGGCGCTACGCGGCCACAAAACTGCCGTTATCGATTTTGATATTGGTTTGCGCAACCTCGACATTGTGATGAACTGCGAGCGCCGCGTTGTCTATGACTTTGTCAATGTGATCAACGGTGACGCAACGCTGCGCCAGGCACTGATTAAAGATAAGCGCGTCGACAATTTGTATATTCTCCCCGCCTCGCAAACTCGCGACAAAGATGCGCTGAGCATGGACGGTGTAGAGCGCGTACTTAAAGAGCTCGCCGACGACGGTTTTGAATACATTATTTGCGACTCACCCGCGGGCATTGAGCACGGTGCCTTTATGGCGCTGTACTTCGCCGACACCGCGATCGTGGTTGCCAACCCCGAGGTAAGCTCAGTGCGAGACTCCGACCGCATTCTCGGTATTCTGCAGAGCAAATCCCGCCGCGCTGAAAACGGCGAGCGCGTGGAAGAATACCTGCTACTCACCCGCTACAACCCGGAGCGCGCGGCCAAGGGCGAAATGCTGGCGGTGGAAGATGTCGAAGAAATTCTGGCAACCAAACTGCTGGGTGTTATCCCCGAGTCAGAAACCGTATTGAAGGCGTCAAACCAGGGTATTCCGGTTATTCACGACGACCAGAGCACGGCGGGGCAAGCCTATAGCGACGCCGTGGCACGCTTACTCGGCGAAGAGGTGGAGCAACGTTTTATTCACGCGGAACAAAAAGGCCTGTTCAAGCGCCTGTTCGGGAGGACTGCATGAGCATCCTGGACTTTTTCCGCAACAACAAAAAAGATACCGCCGCCGTCGCCAAAGAGCGGCTGCAAATCATTGTTGCTCACGAACGCAATCAACGGAACCAGCCCGACTATTTGCCAAAACTTCAGCAAGAGCTGCTGGAAGTGATACGCAAGTACGTGGATGTGAACCAGGATCAGGTCGAAGTGGCCTTGGACAATGCCGGCAACTGCTCGGTACTTGAGCTAAACATCACCCTGCCTGACCGCTAAGCCGTGCTGCGGGAATGACCAGCGCATTCCCGCCGCCGCTAACGTGGTGCAAAGGACTGCATATACGGATTCGCGCTGCTGCGCTGCACATGGATGTATCCGTGCTCGGTGAGTTCGTGACAGCTATTGCAGCCATCAATCAACTTATCAAACGCCGTGCTGGCTCGGCTGACATCGCCGCTATCGATTGCCGTTTCCAGCTTTAACACCAGCGGTTTAAGCGTACTGGCCGACAAGCGCCCTACCGGATAGTCGCCATAGCTTTCAATGTCACTGGCCTGCTTTACCGCCGCTTCCAGCTCGTGGGCATAAAAATCTGCCAGCGTCAGGTTGCTCGCATCCAGCGACAGCTGCAGTTTGTGCGCAAAGCGCTGCATATCGCCCATCACGGCAATCAGGTCAGGGCTTTCATTTGCCTGCAATAGCGAACTTCCCGACATAACCGTGCCGACGCACAGCCCTACTATCCATTTCTTCATTGGGCGCTTGTATCCTAAAAAATAAACGGCTGATGTTATACCAAAACGCGCAGAGGCGACTCCACTACTGCGGCGATTTGTCGCTATCGCCATGGGCCAACTCATCGTGTAGGAAGCCCATCTGCCGCGCGCGCTGCTCCCAGCGCTGACGCGCAAATACCTGCATATCGACCACTTCATCGGTTTCGTCGGTAATTTCAAAGCCCAGCAAGGTTTCCACCAAATCCTCGGTTGTTACCAAGCCGTGCAACTCGCCGTACTCGCCCACGGCCAATGCCATTTGTTTACCGGGTACCAGCATCTTTTGAATCATGCCGCGCAGCGGCAAGTTGTCGGGCACAATTAACAGTGGGCGCTGAAGGGTGTGCAGCACTGTGCCCGGCGCCTCAATCGCAGCGCGTAAAATTTCGTCTTTGCGCACGAAGGCGTAAACGTTATCGGCCTGGTCGCGATAAATCGGAATACGGGAGAACGGCAGGCTGGGGTTTTCAGCCAGAACCTGCTCGGCGGTTTTGTCACCATCCAAACTAAAAATTACCGGCCGCGGGCTCATCACGTCGCGCACTTTTAGGCGACTGAAATGCAGCAAGCTGCGCACTGCCCGCGCTTCGCGCGGCGAGAACACTCCTTCCTCAACACCCAGCTCGGCAAGGGCGGCAAACTCGGCACGGCTAACGGATGCGGCTTCTTCTTTCTGACTGAAAAAGATGGTTATCCACTGGGTGAGCCAGACCAGCGGCGACATCAAGCGCTGCACCCATTTCAAAATAAGCGCGCAGGCGGGTGCCAGCTGACGCCAGTAACGCGCGCCCAGCGTTTTGGGAATAATCTCGGAAAAGACCAGAATCAACAGGGTGAGTACCGCGGAGATCACCCCGAAATACACTTCGCCAAACAGTGCCGTGGCCTGCGCGCCCGCCCCCGCCGCGCCCACGGTGTGGGCGATGGTATTCAAACTGAGAATGGCCGCCAGAGGTTTGTCGATATCTTCTTTGCAGCGCTGCCACCAGGTCGCGGTGCGCTGACCACTGGCCAAGCCCGCCGCAATATAGGAGGAGTTAACACTTAACAACACAGCTTCGAGCAGTGAGCAGAGAAAAGACACGCCCAACGCCAAAAAAACATACAGCGCCAATATGGCCATTACGCTTACGCCTCATCGTGGTATCGATAGCGCTAACTGTGTCACAGCTTTCGCCGGACTTAAATCCTCTGCGCGAACAAAGTCGGCAAACAGCAGAGCCGTGCTTTAGCCATTCGCCGCCGGGCGCTGACCACCGCACAGAATGTCACTCACCAACTCGGTATCCATATATTCCTTCAGCTCGATAATGCGCCCGTCTTTGAAGCGAAAGAGAAAGTGGTAACGGTTGTGATAATGCTGACCAGAGCTGTGGTCGCCGCGACTCTCGGCCTCCACCGCCACGCGCTCACCCTCGGCAGTGGTCGCGGTGATCGTGAACTTAAGGCCATTTGGGAAGGCATCCAGTACGCCCACTGCGGACGTCGAGATTTCTTCCAGATTATAACGACCGGAAATCAATGTTCGGCCCGAGGTCCACAGGGTCGCATCAGGGTGATAAAAGGCTAAAAAACCTTCGGTGTCGCCCGCCGACAAGCACTCAATAAAGCGGATGGCCCGCTGACGATTCTGTTCACTTAGCGACGTGTCTGCCACGCTACTCGCCCTCCTGTTTCTTTATTTTGGCCATTAGCCCCATCAGCGCCATGCGCATTTTAGAGGCTCTTGGGTAGCCAATATACTGGGTTAGAAACAGTACGGCCTCCTCCAATTGGGCCTCATCCAGCTCCCCGCGTGTAAACGCCGACTGCGCCTGAATGGTGAAGGTCATGTCCTCCCCCTGGGCCGCTATTGCCCCCAGCAGCAACAGCCTGCGGTCGCGAATGCTTAGGGTATCGTTGTCCCACAGGTCGCCAAACAGCGAGCCCAACATGAAGTCGAAAAAGCGGTCTTCACCTTCCTTGGGTGGCTCGGGCAGGGCATTGCAATACACCTCTTTAAACTTTTCGATACCGCGTTCACGTTTTGACTCTGTCATAGCAGCGCTCCTAAACCCGCATAAACTGACCGCCGTCCACGTTCAATATGTGGCCGGTGATCCAAGAGGCTTTATCGGACAACAAAAACAGTGCCGCATCGGCCATATCATCAGGCGTGCCGAGACGACTCAGTGGCATTTGCTTGACCAACTCGTCGGCGTAGTCACCTGCGGTATTGCGCAAGCCCTGGGTCTCGGTGGGGCCGGGAGCGATGGCGTTGATGCGAATTTTTCGCCAGCCCAGCTCGTTGGCAAGCGAGCAGGTCAGGCCATTGAGTGCCAGTTTGGCCACGCCGTAAAAACCGATATTCATCCACGCCGCCGTGGAGGACTGGTTTACTATCGCCGAGCCTTCCGGCATATGCGGAACACAGGCGCGCGCCATTAACAGGCTGCCGTGGACATTCACGCGCATGAAGGTATCGAGGTAGTCCATATCGACATTCATATAACCTTCTATCTTCATGTCGCCAAAGATCGCCGCATTGTTAATGAGGTAGTCGATCTTGCCGTAAGCGGACTTCGCTGCCTCCGCACAGGCAATACACGAGGCCTCATCACCGACGCCGGTGCGCACAAACATCGCCTCACCGCCACCCTGCTGAATGTCGGCCACAACCCGCTCGCCTTGCTCAGCATTTAGCTCGGCGACCACGACCCGCATGCCCTCGGCGGCGCAGCGTTTGGCATAGCCTTCGCCAATTCCCTGCCCCGCCCCCGTAACCACCACTACTTTGTTGTGAAAACTCATTATTATTTTCTCGTTCTAATTGTAAATGCAGGGCCTAGGCCTGTTCTTCCGGTAGCTCTACACGCATGCCCTCAAGCGCGGGCGTCACGGGAATCTGGCAGCCCAGACGACTGTTGGCGCGGCGATCAATCGCATTCTCCAACATGCTGTTTTCGCCATCACTGAGCGCCGGCATCTGGCTTTGCCATTCCTCGGGGATATAGCAGTGGCAGGTTGCACAGGAGCAAATCCCACCACACATCCCCTCGACACCGGGCACCATGTTCAAAGTGGCGCCCTCCATCAAACTCATCTGTTCATCGACATCGACTGCGTGTTCGGTGCCGTCGTGCTCAACATAGGTGATAGCAACCATTTCTCTCTCCTTTACAGGGTGACTTTTTCAACTGGCGTGCAAGGGCGAATTTCCAGCAAGTCCACCGACACCCCGCGCGGCATCGACAAACAGAACAGCAGTGCCTGTGCGACATGCTCTGCCTGCATACCGCTATCCATCCACGGCCCCTGACGGTGCCATTGCTGCACCGCCGCCTGCAGGCGCTCAAACGTCCAACCTGCAGCGAAATCCGTCATCGCGGCACCGGGGCGCAAAATACTGACGCCGACACCCGCCGGGGAAAACTCACGACGCAGGTCGCGACTCAGCCGCTCAACAGCGGCCTTGCTGGCCGCGTAAAGCGACAGGCCCGCCATTTCGTCATGGTGCTGGGCACTAGCGCTGCTCACATTGATCAACCGGGGGTTGGCAGACTGCTTTAACAGGTGGGCGGCTGCGCGACTGCAATAAAGCGTCGCGGCAATATTGAGCTGCAACTGTTGATGAATCTCGTCGTCTTGCCAGTCTTCAACAAAGCCGGGGCGCGCCAGACCGGCGTTGTTCACCAACGCGTCCAGACCACCAAAATGGTGAGCGACCGTTTCTATTGCCGATTGCGCTTGCGCGCTGTCGGTAATATCGGCAGCAACCGCCAAGCTGCGCTCGCCCAGCTCATCACAGTGCTGCTGCAAAAGGGCTTCACGGCGCGCGATCAGACCCACCTTCGCAACGGCGGCAATCAGCGCCCGCGCCATCGCCAGGCCAAAGCCCGAGGAAGCCCCTGTTACCGCAACGACCCGACCGTTCAGAGAATTATTCATAGCCCCCTCCTACACGGCGATGGCAATGGTTTTGGTTTGCAGGTATTCCTCAAAGCCCTCCGGCCCCATTTCTCGCCCGACCCCGCTTTGCTTATAGCCGCCAAAAGGCGCATCGGGGCCGAGGAAGTTGCCACCATTGACATTGACCGTGCCACTGCGGATTTTCCGCGCAAACGCCAGGGCACGCTCTTCGCTGGCTGAGTACACCGAGCCCGATAAGCCGTAGATGGAGTCGTTGCACAAGTGCAGCGCCTCGGCTTCGTCGTCATAGGGGATGACCACCAATACCGGCCCGAATATTTCCTCTTGCGCGATACGCATATCATTGCGCACATCGCTGAATATGGTCGGCTCAACAAAGTAGCCAGCGCGTGTATGCGCGGGAATACCGCCCCCCAGTATCAGCCTCGCGCCTTCCTGTTTGCCCAGCTCAATATATTCCAACACCCGCTGACGCTGGCGCTCGCTGATCAGCGGCCCCTGCATTTCGCCACTGGTGTCATCACTGCCGTAAGACATGCCGCCTACATAGGCGCACAATAGTTCTTCGGCTTCGGCAAGACGACTGCGGGGCACTAACAGGCGAGTGGTAATCGCGCAGCCCTGACCGCTGTGCGCGCAGATAGCCAGCGAGCCAAACAGCGCAGTGGGCAGGTCGGCGTCGTCGAGCAGCACCATTGCAGACTTGCCGCCCAGCTCCAAAAACACCCGTTTTACGGTATCCGCGGCGTTGCGCATAACCTGCCTGCCCACCGCTGTGGAGCCAGTAAAAGACACCACGTCGACACGCGGATCTCGGGTCATTGCATTGCCAATTTCAGCGGGATCGCTAGCGGTGAGCACATTGAACACACCGGGGGGCAACTCGGCCTCGGCGGCAATGCGGCCAAGCAGAGATGCCGTCCACGGCGTTTCGGCAGCGGCCTTAAGTACCACCGTACAGCCCGCGGCCAGGGCCGGCAGGCACTTGGCCAGGTTAATTTGAATGGGAAAATTCCACGGTGAAATAGCCGCCACCACGCCCGCGGCCTCCTTTACCACAAGGCGCCGGCTGCGAACGCCCATCACCTCGTATTCACCGATGTCCCGCTGCCAGGGGAAGGACGCCATATACTCCACAGGCCAGTTCGCCATCGCAATTGGCCCGTCGCACTGCGGGCCGTGAACGAAGAACTGGGTCGCCCCGGTTTCGTCGGCAACTGCTGCGCGCAGGGCGTCGCGATGGCGATTTAGGCCGTCCACAAAGCGCTGTAAACAGGCGCGGCGTGCGGCGTGATCCGTCGACCAGTCGCTGTGATCAAAGGCCCGCCGCGCGGCGTCAATCGCCTCATCGGCATCGCGCAAGCTGGCATCGGCGGCAACCCCGAGCACCGTCTCAGTCAAGGGGCTGATATTCTCATACTGACGACCGCCCTCAGCGGGGCGCAGCTCGCCATTGATATACAAGCGGCTCTCGCCGTGACCTGGCTGCCGGGTATCAGCAACGCCCATGGTGACCTCCTATTATTGTTATTCGACGTCCGGGCGCGATATCGCCATAAAGACATCGTCGATATCGCGGCGCACCCTTTCAGTGAGCGGCAACGCCACATTGAGCTGCGCCGCCAAACTGAGGGCGTGATCCAGGTCTTTCTCCGCCAGCGCTGCGAAAGGGCCAAACACCGCTCGCATATCCTCATCACTGCAGGCGGCGCGCACGCCGTCACGACCGTCGATAAACTGCTTCATCATGGTGGTAATCACGCCATTTGCCTGCCCTACCTGATGGAGCGCATCGAGATCGGCACCGGCGCATTTGACCAATTGCGCCGCTTCAGAAATCGCCGAAAAAGCGGCATAGTTCATCAGGTTATTTGCCAGCTTCAGTACGGTTGCCTGCCCCGCCTCACCGGCATACACCACCGTTTTACTCGTACACGCAAACATCGCCTGACAGCGCGATACTGCCGCTTTACTGCCGCCGGCCATAATGCATAGCGTGGCATCCGCCGCTCCCGCCGCGCCGCCGGTGATAGGGGCATCGACCAGCGCCAGCCCTCGCTCAGCGGCATCCGCGGCCCAGCGCACGACACCGTCTCGGGTAACAGTGCTGTGAATGGCAATAACGGTTTTGGGTGCAGCCACCGCAAAAATACCGGCCTCGCCATAGAGCAGTTGCTCAACGTCTGCGTCATTGCGCACGCACAGCGCGATCAGCGAGCAATTGCGGGCCAGTTCCTCTGCGCTTTCGACAACGCGGGCGCCCAGCGCCTGCATTTCTGCCAGGGGCGCGGGGTCGAGATCGAATACCGATAAGGCAAGATGCTGTGACGAGGCCTTGCGGGCAATATTGGCGCACATCGGTTTGCCAATATTCCCCAGACCAATAAAGCCGCACTGCACGGCGCTCATATCTCGCCCGCCTGCCGCGGGCGAAAGCGCATTGGCAAAGTAGTAAAGCCGCGCACATTAGGGTTGTGAGTGCGGTCACTGCGCGACAGGTCCAATTCGTAATCGGGAATCGCCTTTAGCAGCTCCTCGAAGCATACCCTGACCTCCAAGCGCGCCAACGCCGAACCCAGGCAGGCGTGAATACCCACGCCGAAGGCCATGTGGTCGCGCGCTCCCCGGCATACATCGTAGACATCGGCATTTTCATAGCGCTCTTCGTCACGACTGGCGGAAATAATGCACAGCCCCACGCGCGCGCCAGCGGCAATCTTTTGTCCGCGAATCTCGATATCTTTCGTTACCGTTCGGCCGATCATTTGCGTGGATCCATCGAAACGCAGAGTCTCCTCTACCGCGTCGGCGATGCGGCTGGGATCGTCAATCAACAACTGGCGCTGCTGCGGGTGCTGCCACAAGCGGTAGCCCATATTGCCGATCAACTTGGTGGTGGTTTCGTTGCCGGCAACCGCCAGCAAAATGCCAAAACCAATGACATCGTCGTGAGTCATTTTGCCGTCTTTCTCAGCCTGTAAAACGCAGCTGAACATATCGTCGGGATCGAAGGGCTGCTCAGCCAATTGTCGGGACAGGTCGTCAAAATACTGGGCCAATTTAAAATAGGCGTTGACGTTCGCTTCGCTGATCTCGAACTGGCCATCTTCCCGGTAGATCAGCTCATCTGCCCAGGTGCGCACCGCGGCTTGATCCGCCTCGGGCACATGAATCATGGTAGAGATCACGTCCATTGGCAGAATGGCGCTGAAGTCCTGAATCAGGTCCATCTCCCCGCGCGCCAGATGAGGCGCGATCAGCGAACGGGCCTTTTGCCGCGTGTAGTCTTCAAGAGCAGCAATACGCTGGGGCACCATCAGCCCCGATAACAGCTTGCGAATACGCGTATGGTCCGGCGGGTCCATATTAATGAACATGGGGTAGCCCGCCGACGCGCTTTGGTCTGACTCCAAGGCCGGGCCATTGATGCTGCTAAAGGTTTTAAAATCGCGAAATGCGTTAAAACAGTCTTCCCATTTGCTCAGCAGCCAAAAGCCGTGCTCGGCGTTGTAGTAAACCGGCGCTTCGGCCCGCAAACGCTGGTAGTAGGGATAGGGGTCTTCATGAACCGCATGGGAATAGGGATTGAACTCCACCGCCGCCATCGCGCACTCCTTATCATTATTATTGCCGAGTACGCTAGCACAGCCCCACACAAAAGGTAAATACACTAAATATATTTTAATAAATATGTGTTACATTAATTGGCGCTACAGAATTAACAGGCGCCCAAGGCCATGCCACAGACTTCAGCCGCACTCGAGCGGTTTCGTAACAACCCGCTCAAACAACTCAATGCCCTCAGCAATGACTGTGAACAAGCCACCATGCAGGGCTTAGCCGCCCAGGGGTTCACGAGATTAGCCATGCACTTCGCCGCGCCGATGAGCTTGCTGGGCCAACGCCCACACCGGCTCACCGAGCTAGCCCAGCGACTGGCAATGAGTAAACAACTTTGCCTGCAAAGCCTGCGCCCTTTAAGCGAGGCCGGGTATATCGCGCGCCAAGCCGATCCGCTGGACAAGCGCGCAAAGCTGATTGCCCTTAGCCCGCGCGGCAATCAGCTTATTGCTGCAGCAAACCAGCAGCTGGCCGACATCAATGAGCGTTATGTGGCGCAGCTCGGCAGCGCTGAGATGGCATTTTTGGGCCGCTATGCTCAGCGGATTTGCATTGAGATGGCCGTGCCCGGCTTTGAACCGAACCGGACTGGCATTGATGAGGAACTGCCTTTTTCAATGCTGATCGGCATGATCAACCGAAGCCTGCAGCGCCACCTGATGCAGAGCACCATTGCCCGCGGCCACCCACATTTGCAAATGACCCACGGCCAGGTGCTCGCCTGCCTGGCCCCCGAGGGCAGCAGTGTTGGCGAACTGGCACAGGCCAATGGCGTATCCAGCCAGGCCATTTCTCGCGTCGCACGTCAGCTTGATGAATTGGGCTATGTCGAGCGCCACAGTGACCCCGCTGACGGACGCAGCCAGCGCCTTCACCTGACTGAAGCGGGCATTAAGTTAATAGACGATGCGGTATCGGTTATGACGAAACTAGAGCGACGCCTGCAACACCGCCTGGGTGACGGCGACTTCCAGCGCTTCTGCAAGGCCCTACAGACGCTTAGCGGCGCCGAACCGCAGGCTGAGGTAAATGTGGCGGCGCCGCTAAGCGTCCCCGAGCTGCTGACTTACGCCGCGGACCTGCTAGATAAGGGCCAGCCGAGCGCCGACCTGAATGCCGCCGTCGAAAAGCGCCTCGGCGGCGAAGCGCAAACGCAGCTGAATGCGTTACTCCGCCTTGCTGTCGGGACTCCCGTAGGGTGAGAGTTTGTGCAATTGATCCAAGTAGACAAAGATTTTCGCGAAGTGGCGCGATGAGCGCCGCTGCCAGCGCTGAGCCGTTTCGCGATCTGCCAAGCGCAGGTGCAGGCGCTGCATATGGTCAATGACGTGCATACACGCCAACAGGCGCTGCCAGCTGTCCGGCGTGTCGGGCCGTAAGTGGATATCGTCTACATAGCGTTGGCAGCGCTCAATGGCATCGTCAAGCTCACGATGGCGCTCGGGCTTGGCTGATGGCTGGTCGCGCAGCAAAACAATGCAATATTGCAGCTGCGCTTCAACCAGTGAGCGCAAGCTGCGCCGCACAGCCTCCAGGGCAATCGCGGGGTCTTTCAATAATTGCTTATCCAAATGCCCGGTGAATTGCTCCTGCGCCTCCGGCACCAGCCAGAGCATGAACCGCGCAAACTGGCCCGCCAGTGGCAACACCAAAATAACGCCGAGCAGATTGAACAAGCTGTGAAACGCCACGAGGGCGACCTCAGCCTGATCGTATATCGCCCCGGGCGCCCACCATTGCCAAAGCGCTACGTAGGGCAGCAGCATGATAAAAGCGGCAATCCCGGTGAATACGTTGTACACCACATGGGAGTATCCCGTGCGCCGAGTTTCGGCTGAGCCGCCCAGGGTGGCAAACAGCGCCGTTGCAGTGGTGCCAACGTCCATACCAATTACCATCGCGGCCGCCTGTTCAAACTCCAAAGCGCCGCTGTGCACAGCGGTTAACGCAGTAGCCACGCCCGCACTGGAGGATTGGGTAATCAGCGTAATTAGCGCCCCTAGCAACAACAGTTGGAGACGCCCCAGCCAAGTATTCTCCGGGAAACTGTCCGGGGTAATCCTCCCCTCTAAGCCGGACATTCCCACTTGCATCGCGTCGATGCCAACAAAGATCAGGCCAAAACCCGCAAGTGCCAGCCCGGCGGCACGCCAGCGCCCCCGGCCAAACAATTGCGCCAGGGCGCCAGCGAGAATACAGGGCAACAACAGCGTATTCAGCTCAAGCTTGAAGCCCAGCAGGGCGACCATCCATCCCGTAACGGTGGTACCGAGGTTAGCACCAAATATCACCCCAAGGGCCTGGGGATAGCTCAATAAGCCCGCGCCAACAAAGCCCACCGCCGCCACTGTTGTCGCGCTGGAAGACTGCAGAATTGCCGTGGTTGCTGCGCCGGTGAAGGCGCCACTAGTCGGGCTGCGGGTAAAGCGCGAAAGTGCCCGGTGTAGGGCATCGCCAGCCAGTGCTTTGAGGCCGTCGGTCATCAGGATAATGCCGACTAAAAACAGGCCGAGGCCGCCCGCTAATTCCATCCATTGGTTCACATTGAAACGCCTTTAAACGATCGCTGTATTTTGCCGATAACAACGCGCCATTTATTCCCCGTAATTTTACTTAGGGCTTAGGCACGGGCGAGTATCCGGTCGAGCTGATTAGCGAAGGCTTGTTTCTCGCGCTGGCCATAGGCGCTTTGCCCGCCGCTCTGAATGCCGGAAGAGCGCAGCGTCTCCATAAAATCGCGCATATTCAGCCGACCGCGAATATTGTCAGCCGTGTAACGCTCACCCCTTGGGTTGAGAGCCATCGCGCCTTTCTCGATGACCTCGGCGGCCAGGGGAATATCACTCGTAATGACCAGGTCCCCCTCTTCACAACGGCGCACAATTTCATTGTCGGCAACATCAAAGCCAGCGCTCACCTGAACCGCGGTAATATGGGGGACCGGCGGCACTCTCAGCATTTGATTCGCCACGAGGGTTAAGGCGACCCCGGTGCGCTCGGCCGCTTTAAATAAGATGTCTCTGACCACCACCGGGCAGGCATCGGCGTCAACCCAGATTTTCATTTTGGCTTTCTCCGGCATTTCGTTATAGCGTGTCAGGCATCGCTTTGACCTGGCGCTCCGTACAGACACTGAGCACCTCGCTGTGGAAAGAAATTATGACGCGATTAACCCTATTTTACGATGGCCGATGCCCCTTGTGTGTCGCGGAAATGACGCAACTCGCCGCCCTGGACGGTCGCCGCGCACTGGCTTTTGAAGACATCAACGGCGAGGACTTTAGTCGCCGCTACCCCAGCATCGACCCCGTTGCGGCCAACCGCGTGTTACACGGCTGGGATGAAAACGGTTCGTTGTTACTTGGCCTGGATGTGAGCTGTCGCGCCTGGCAGCTGGTAGGAAAACACCGCTGGATGGCCGCACTGCGCTGGCCGCTTATTCGCCCCTTGGCAGACCTTGGCTATCGCGTGTTCGCTCGACACCGCTACTTCTTTTCCCAGCTGTTTACCGGCCAGCCACGCTGCACAGAGCGCTGCGCCATCATTGAACATCGCCGCCATGAACCCTAAACGCGCACTGGTGGTCGGCGGCAATAGCGCTATTGCGCAGGCGCTGATCCAAAAATTGCTGACCGACCAAGAATTGGATGACGTACACGTCTTTAGTCGCCACCCCAGCGCCACTAAATGCGATGACCAGCGACTGCACTGGCACTGCGGCGACTACAGCTCGGACAGCCTCGCTGCGTGGGCAGACTCCCTGGCGGAGCATAGCGGCGCCATCTCTCGCGTGTTTATTTTCAATGGCGTGCTACACGACGCCGCCGGCCAACCTGAAAAGCGCCTCGAAGACATTAATGCCGACACGCTACTGTCGCGCCTGCACAGCAACACCGTAACCCCCATGCTGGCTATTCAAGCGCTACTACCGTTGCTGCGCGGCCCTCAGCCCTGCGTGGTAGCCGTTCTCAGCGCCCGAATCGGCAGCATTGGCGATAACCAACTCGGTGGTTGGTACAGTTACCGCGCCTCCAAGGCGGCGTTGAATATGTTATTAAAAACCGCCAGCATCGAATTCGCTCGCCGCGCTAAGAACCTGAAATTGCTGTCCTTCCACCCCGGCACGACCGACTCACCCCTGTCAGCGCCCTTCCAGCGCCGCGTCCCAGACGGCAAGTTATTCACCCCTCAGTTCGTCGCCGAACGCCTGCTGGACCTCTGCTCCGCCCTCCCCCACGACGGCCAGCTCAGTTACATCGATTGGCAGGGAAAAGCCATCGACTGGTAACGGCCGTGGAAACTACGCATGTTCGACAGGGCAAGTGCACACTAGCATTACAGGTGTTATTGCCACGGTGTTATATGTACTGACGAGACAGAGAGTTCGGGTACCGCATAGCCGCGGCTTCCTTATTGGCCGGTGCTCAGGGAGCAGTCATGAACTCGTTCCTCCAAAAACTCCGTCGTCACAGCGCATCACGCCAAGCTGCTGTGAGTCGCTACCGCCGTTGGCTGCACCCACTGGCCAGCCTTGCCAGCTTCATTCTTATCGCCGTTGTTGCGGTATATATCGACCAGCTGAATAACCACAACCGCGAGTTGAATCACCGCGACGCCGTTCTGCGGGAAATGGGTTCCATCAGCGCTAAAGTAGAGAGTGACCTGAAGGGTGACCTCCAGGCAGCCAAAGCGATGGTGGCAGCCGTCCGCCAGCACCCCGACCTCAACCCCGATTATCTGGATAAATATTCCGAAAGCCTGCTCTCCGGTGAAAGCCGCATTCGCAGCGTTGCCGTATTTCGCGGTGTTATCGGCGCCTACGTCTACCCACTCAAGGGCAATGAGCCGGTGCTGGGGCTAGACTTAAGAACGCGGCCCGACCAACTCGCCGACATGATGAAGGTACACAAAACCGGCGGCGCTGTACTCTCGGGCCCTGTCGAATTAGTTCAAGGCGGTATGGCGCTGATTGCCCGTCTACCCGGTGGCCAGAATCAAGGTACTGGAGAGCCTATGACCGTGTCGGCCGTGATTGATATAGAGCAGCTGCTGCGTAGCAGTGGCCTGAGCGAAGCAGGCGAGCGATTGCAGGTAGCCATACGCAAATACGGACCCGAGGGTCGCTTAGGTAAAACCGTATTTGGCGATGCCGCACTATTTAACGACCAGACCCGCGCGGTGACCACAGATATCCGACTACCGCTGGATGAGCGCTGGCAAATCGCCGCCGCCCCCGAGAGCGGCTGGCTACAGATGAATTTGCTTGACCCCTTCCGGGTTGTTGTCGCGTCGCTGGCACTAATCATTTTTTGCTTCCTAACCATTATTTCGTGGCTGCTTGCCAAGCGCTATGAAAGCAACCAACTATTAGTTCAGCTGTTCGAGCTATCGCCGATTGGCATTGCATTAAACGACTACGAAACAGGCAAATTCATCGCCGCCAATCAATCTCTGTGCAAAAGCTTAGGCTACCCTCATGAAAAGCTAACCGAGTTGCGCTACCAAGATATAACGCCCCAAGAATTCATGTTAGATGACGAGGCGGCTTTCATTATTCTCACAGAAACAGGCCGCCTGGGGCCCTATGAGAAACAGCTTATCCGCGCCAATGGCGAGCCCCTGCCTATCGAAACCAACAGCATTTTATTCAGCGACTCGCAGGGTAAACCGCTAATCTGGTCAATGGTTGAGGACATTAGTGAGCGGATGCACGCCGCCCAGATAATGGACCGGCAGCAACAGATGTTTAACTCCATGAGCCAGCAAGCAAGGATAGGTGCCTGGGAGCTGGAGGTGGAGAGCGGCCAGCTCACGTGGTCTGAGGTGACAAGGGAAATTTGTGGTGTACCAGCAAACTTTACCCCAACTGAAGAGGCGCTTCGCAGGGTGTTTCCTCAGGAAGAGATGTGGCACCTGCTGCAGCATTTGATCCGACGCGCCATTATCAATGGCCAGGCATTTAGCGAAGAAGTGAAGCTCACCACACAACAAGGCCGCGAACTGTGGATTCAGCTCACGGGCCACCCTGTACTGGATAAGCAGCGCTGCACACACATTTTCGGCTCACTCCAAGACATTGATGACCGCAAACGCGCCGCCGAAGCATTGATACGCGCCCGTGATGAAGCGGAGCAAGCCGCGCGCTCGAAAAGTGAGTTTTTGGCAACCATGAGCCACGAAATTCGCACCCCGATGAACGGCGTCCTCGGCATGCTGAATTTACTGGCAAACTCCGACCTCGACTTCGAACAGGAGCGTCGGGTGAGCATTGCCCGCAGCAGCGCACATTCGCTGCTCTCTCTCATCGACGATGTCCTGGACTTCTCCCGCATCGACGCCGGGAAAATGACCCTGGAAGACAGCAGCTTTGCGATACGCGAAGTCATCGAAGAAGTCTGCGAGAGCATGTCGTTGCGCGCACAGGAAAAAGGCCTGGAGCTCATTGTTGACCTTAGTGAGATCAACATAGACAAGGTCTCAGGCGACGCCGCAAGGCTACGCCAGGTCCTGACTAACTTACTTGGCAACGCACTAAAATTTACCGAAAGTGGCGAGATCGTTGTTCACGCTACGCTCACCGAGCATCAAAACCAATGGATATTTGACTGCTATGTACGCGACACCGGCATCGGCATTGCCAGTGAGAAATTAGACAGCCTGTTTAACGCATTCACCCAGGCGGATGCCAGCACCACGCGCCGCTATGGCGGCTCCGGACTTGGCCTGTCGATTAGCCAGAAGATCTGCCAAGCCATGAATGGCAGCATTGCCGTTAGCAGCAAGGAAAACAAAGGAAGCACCTTCCATGTCCAGGTGGTGCTGAATTCATCCGCCGATGCGTCATTCGATGAGGCCTATGCATCGGGCAGGCATGTATGGTTGATAGAGGACAATATAAACAGCTGCAAAAGCCTTGAGCGTCAGCTGAAGCGCTGGGGCGCAAAAGTCTATTGCTCTACATCCAGTGAGTCGGCGCTCAACTCTGCCGAGAGTCATGATATTCCGCTGGAGAAAATCGACCTGGTTATTATCGACCGATACATGGATGGCTTAGATGGCACCGAGCTCGTTCAATTTCTGCGCCAGGAAGAACATCTAAGCAGCCAGCCTTTTGTCTTGCTCAGCAAAATCAGTAGTCAGGGAACCGACGCCCACTTTCGCTCGCTGGGCTTCGATGCGTGGTATCCCAAACCCCTCACCACCAGTAATTTGCGTGAAGCACTAAAACTGGCGCCCCTGGGAAGTTACTTGCAAAGCGATAGCGGCGACCGTACGCAGGAGGCACCGGCTAGCAGCCTATTACAGGGCAGGCGCGTGCTACTGGTTGAGGACAATGCGGTAAACCAAGAGGTGGTGCGCTGTCTGCTAGACGAGTTGGGCTTACAGGTCAGCATTGCCGATAACGGCAACAAGGCGATCACTGAGCTGAAGCACCAGCAGGACAAGCAAGCGCCGCCCTACTCCGCAATTTTAATGGACTGTCAGATGCCGGAAATGGATGGTTACGAGTGCACTCGCCAAATCCGTGCAGGTCTGGCAGGCGAAGCCGCACGCGAGTTACCCATTATCGCGTTGACGGCCAATGCCCTCAGCGGCGACCGGGAAAAATGCAGCGCCGCAGGTATGGATGACTACCTCAGTAAACCGATTGACCCCGACCGACTGCATAAAAAATTGCTCAGCTGGTTGCACGCCTCGCGCAGCGACGACCCTGCCAACCCCGCATCAAAGAATCATGCAGAGGCGCTGTGGAATGCCGACAAAGCTCTGGAAGGGGTCATGGGGCAGGAACGTACCCTGAATAAAATGCTGGTGATGTTTAACGAGTACAGCATTGCGCAACAGCAGGCATTACGCAGCGCAGTTACCGCAGCAGATACTGCAGAAATTGCCCGTATCAGCCGCGCACTGAAGGGCAGTAGCGGACAGCTACAAGGCGACGCACTGCGCGAGCTGGCCTCATCACTGGAACTTGCCGCCAGTAATAAGGACTGGGAAAAAATCCACTATTTCTACCCCCAGCTCCACCAGTGTTGGCAGCAGCTATGCGCGTGCTTTGAACAGCATTTGCTGCGCAACACCAACGAAAGCCGCGCGCTAATAGAGGGTTAACTGCCGCACCGTCGTATAATGTGGGCATGACCAGCAACGTTCTCACCGCTGCGAAAGGCGCCGACCTATTGCAGAACATCGACCAGCTACTCAGCCAGCACGAAGCATTGTGGCGCGCCGGCTCGAACGCCGAGTCAGTAACGCACTACGACGCGCTGTTCCGCGCGCTTTGCACACTCTCGGCAGAGGATGTTGCCCAGCTGCAGGGCGACGACCTTATGCTCTTGGAGCGATTGTCGCCACACTTTGCCCATGCCAAAGACATACTCGCCATTCTGTCTTACTTTACGCCGCCCATCGCGCCACCACATATCGAGCCGCCCAGCGGCATTGGTGGTAGAAAATGGCAGCAAATACAGGCTTTTTGTGGCGGGTTAGCATCACTATCGGGAAACGTGATCGAGTGGTGCTCCGGAAAAGGCTACCTCGGCCAGGCACTGCGATTCCACCCGCAACACTCACCCTCGTCTGTCATCGGCCTGGAAATTGATAGCGACCTTGTTACCAGTGGCAACCGCAGGCACGCCAACACCAATCAACGCATTGTGCGTTGCGATGTATTGAGCGAGCAGGCAGAGTCGTTTGTGGCCGATGCCAACGCCATCATTGCACTGCACGCCTGCGGAGGTCTCCACCAACGTATGCTGAAAGTTGCCGCGGCGGCGAGCACCGCGCAGATTGCCCTCGCCCCGTGCTGCTACCACCGGTTTATTGAGCAGTACGCGCCACTGTCCAAGGCCGTCAACAACTCGCCCCTCTCAATCACAACACAAGATTTGCGCCTGGCGGTTCGACAAACCGTCACGGCCCGGCGCGGTGAAACGCAGGCGCGACGACAACTTCACCACTGGTGGCTTGCAAGCCAACAACTTGCCCAGCAACAGGGGATAGCGCTGGATCAATACCGCGCCCTGCCCCACAGCGCTGCCAAAAAAGGGTTTAGCTACTTTGTAGAACAACAATGCGCCGCCAATGGCATTGCAACACTCGACATGAGCGACGCTGATACCGCCCTGGCCAACGCGGCAGGCCAACAGCTTATGCAAGAGCAGCGCGGCCTCGCTGCCATGCTATTCAGGCGGCTGCTGGAATTGCGCTGTGTGTTAGACAGCGCCCTATTCCTGTGTGAGCAGGACTACCACGTTACGCTCAGTGTCTTTTGCCCGAGTACAACCACCCCAAGAAACTTTTTATTATCTGCCCGGCGCAAGAACGAAAGCTAAGCATCAAAGAGCTTAGTCACGTAAATAGACCCCGCTATTCCCGTAGCCATCCACCACTGCCACCCGCACGATGTCCGCTCCAATATCCACGCTTGAGCGAGGCACTGCACGACTATCGATCGCCCAGCGATCTGTTAGGTCTTCGGTATTGCCGAAACTGTCGACGGCAATAATCGACGAAATCTTACGAATCGGCGCAGCCTCATCTTCTGGGACAAAGGGGTCGATAACACGGCGAGTATCGGGCAACACAGGGTAGTTCAGCGTTAAGCTATCCTGCTCTTCAATAAGGGCGAGGTTGGTGGCGGGGCTGACCTCAAAAGCTTGAGAGACCAGGTGGTAATCTTCCTCTGCTAGCGAAGGTGACAATGCTGAACCCGATACAACAAACCGGTAGTTTCCAACCGGCCAGTCTAGCGGCACTTCGAAATCGACAAGCCAAATATGTCGACCGCTGCTCAAGCGGTACTTTAGCTGCATTTCAAAGAAGGTATTGAGGGCATCGCCATTCGCACGGGTAACCGGCTGCCATGCGCCGTTGCGCTCTACTTGCATCAGCACTGAGGGCGTACCTAGAACAGGGTCCCCTCCCTCAAAAACAAACTCGGTTCGCTCAAACCGAGATATGGATCGCGGTTGAGAAATACTGCTACCCGCTAGCATGCTGGGCAAGGCTTGCGCATTGACTTGCGAATCATAGTACTGGCGGTAGTGCTCATAGCGCACAACCAGCTCATCAATCGGCGCCGCGCTGCTGTCTCGAAGCGACTCGAGCAGCTCCACCGTTACATCAAGAAAGCGCTCGCCCTGCTTCCAGCCCCAAAAGGTCGTGGTAGATTCCGCGCCTCCCAATGTTGCCCAGTCCTCCTCTTCGGGCGGCAAGATATAGCCAATATGGTCACCGGCATAACCCCATATAAAGGTGTCGTCGTAGCGATAGCGTTCCCCACCTCCCACTTCAGCAGCCGCATCGAGTAATCGCAGGCCGTATTCAGTAAGCGGTTCACCCGGCTGCATCAACAGGGTCAGCTCGCCAACTTTTTGAGCGGCAATGATCGTGTCCTGCGGGTAAAACGAGGCGTTTTCGGCAACGCCATTGTCGGCGAGGTCATAGGCATCTGGCGGCGGTGAAGGCAGACAATACGGAATCTGCTCGGGCAGGCCATTCCCCTCATAGCCCGGCACGTCTTTCAGACCAGCACCAACGAAGGGGACCGCAATGTCGTTGCCGCACTGCCCCGCACCCCAGGCGTAGGGAAACTCTTCAGGGCGATAACCCAGCCTGTCGCGATCAAGGATAATCCGCTTAGACACACTGCGAAGATCAGGGGATAGCTGGAACTGTTCAATGCTGTCGGCTATCACTTTTATTTGCGGAGCAAGCCGGCGCCCATAGCTTTCAATACGCTGCAGCTTATTGCGATGAATATTACTGCGCGGACTGATATCGCCGGCCGCATTCTGCACCAACATCGCCAGTGGCAACGCCATCAGTTGCTCGGTTGCTCTTTCCACTGACGCCAGCACATCCCCTGAGAAATATTGATTCTCCACGTCAAAAGCAATGCCGTGAGCCGCCCAATTGATAATCACCGCCATTGGCTCAGGCTCGGCTTTATCCAAGGCATCGATGCGAATCACACCAAGGCGGCGGCGAAGGGCCTGCAACCTATCGTCGTCGTAGCTGGGTAAACGTCCACGACGAAAGCCGTTCATTGCCAGCGCTTCCTGGGCACTGCCGTGGCCAATGCGCGCCAAGCGCATATTGTCATCGTCCAATGCCGTCACCACCACCGCTGCCAATTGCGCAACGACCCTGCGGTAGACTTCGTGCTGATACAGATCCATCGCCAACCAAAAATAGCGCGCAGAGTGGTTGGCAAGCGCCCCGGGGCCATCGTGGCTGTGAGTCGCAGACAGTACCAAACCATCGCCAAGTGCGATCCCCGTTTGCCGCTGCACTTCATCTTTTACATCTTCGGCAAGTTCGTTAAGTGCGCCGATGAAATCGGTTTTCAACAATACGATGTAGTCGCGACCATCGTGCAGGGCAATGGCTTTGGCAACCAGTGAATCGTAGTAGCCTCGGCTCGGCGGCGAATAACTTGCGTAGGGGGAGTGAACCGCACGTAACTCATCGGGCAAAGGCGCCAGAGGAGGGCAGCTTTCAGGGTGGTCGGGCTCGCAACCGTCAGCCATGTAAGGGATAAAGTCGACCAGCTCATCGAAAAATATCCGGTAATTACCCGAGGCAAAGCCTTCGGCGCCGGGAATATAGTCGCCAGCAACAGGTGGCCTTAGATACCCCCCCAATGGGGTACCAACCGGAATATCAATCGGCGCTTTGGCGATACCTGCACGCAGCGGCATAACCGAGTGAGCCTGCGGTTGCGCTTTGGCCTGTGGCTGCGGCTGCTCAAGCCCCACCTCAGCCCCCACAGCCATCATCACTTGGCGCAGCGCATTGGCTGAATTTTCTTGCAGGCCAGCTAATACCGCATCTCCCGCCTTTTGGAACTCGCCATCGCGCATTTGCTCAACGGCCGCACTGAAAGCGCGGGTATCGATAGGCAAAGTCTCACCGCCAACTACCACTGGTTCGCCGACAATAGTCACGGGGGCAGGTAACGGTGGGCAGCCTGCCGGCCCCCGTACCTCCCGCGCTATCCACGTATCGAGTAGCTGTCCTTGGCTATGTAGAAAGTGCGATTTTTGACATTTTGCATGGGGCGCCGCACGAGGGTAGCCATGGGGGTCGAAATCATCCCCCCTGGGCGCGACATTACCGATAGGCGGGCTTTGTGTTTTCCCTTCATCGAGCTCAATAAAACCAGACTTACTGCTGCGGCAAGCTCCCTGGCAACTGCCGCTGTCGTAACCCTCGCCGTCTCGCCCAGCGAGCGCCAAGCCCCAAAATGCATCGGCGTCTGGGTCGCGCTCCGCAAAGAACGCCTCTCGAGAGGCAAAGGTATATGTTGCGTTGTCGCCTGGGCGACGCGGGTAAATATCAGCGACCTCAACGCCAATGGTTCGCGCCATCACCTGGGCGCTCCAGTGGGTAACTTGGTGGTCCGCAAAAGCCGGTTGCAGCAGGACTTGATTGTCAGGCCCATTCAAGGCGCTATTGTCGGCGATATGGTGGGCATACCCATTATTTTCAGACCGATCCCATAGCATCTGGATGAGTGCAAACCCTAAGTCGCGATCCAAGTCATCCTGGTAGGAGAGATAGAGAGGCGTAGCGTAGGACGGCAAGCCACCCGGCTCGTATTCTGCGTCAAAATCAACGCTTCGCCTCAGCAGGGTTGAGTAGTTCATGCCGACGACACCAAATACTCCGCGTTGCACATCCTTGGACATCGCAACGATCGGCCCTCCGGTGATGCCGCCTTGCGAGTTGCCGTCGTAGAAGATCTCTCTATGGTCGAAAACAGGCCGGCCCTTGGCATCCTGAAATACGGCCTCTGCCGCAAAACCAGCCGGGTGACGCATAGCCCTGGCAAGGAATAGAAAATTCAACAGCCCCTGTTGGGAAGCATCTGGGATCACCGCAAAATTGGATAAATCTACCAGCGCCGCCAAAACATTAGGAACATCCCCTGTCGAGAAGCCGAACAGGTCGACACCACAAAACAGGAAATTGTATTCACGACTGAAATTCGGCACGTGATCGTATGTCACCGCTTGGTGGCCGTCCAATAAGCCATGGCCGTATATCCCACCCCTTGCTGGGTTTTCCGAGCTGGCTTGCTCAGGGATTTGGCAGGTAAATCGCGTTGTCATTTCACCGAGACTGTCGGGTAAGCCGTCCCCGTAGCTCGCCCCGGCGGCGTCGAAGGCAGGCGCATCGAGCGGGTCAAAGTACAGTCGGTTGGGCTGCACTGAGCCGCCATCTGCAATACCCACTCCCTCAAACAAGGTCTCGCAAGCTTCGCGCATTTCCTCCGGGAGCTGCACACACAATTGCTCGGCATAGATGCTGAGCTGGTCCAGTGGTGCCGGGTCGGTTGGAATAACAAAACTCGGCACGGTGATCGTGCCCTCGATACGCCTAGCAATCCCGTCTCTGGGATTCTCCGTCACCTTGTCTATCGTGTAATCTGGCGCTCGACCTAAATCGGTGATGTTCCCCTGGGCGTCTTCGAGCTGACCGAGCTGTTTAAAGGCTTCATCACGCATATGGCGTAATCTGCCCACATTGTTTTCCGCACTGGCAACGGTAAAGTCCCACGCTAGGTACAGCTCATCATCGATACCTACCCCTGCTTGCAGCAAAACGGGACGGACGTTTTCATCCCACTGCTGACACCGCGCTGACAACACTGGAACGCCAGCGGCTTTACTATCTCGACAGGCCCGGAAAGCGGCTTGTGCCCTGAGATAGGGGTCGCCGTTTTGCTGGCTTGGCAAGCGCTTCAAAACAACGACATATCTCTGCCCTTCATCAAAATTCCGTGCGGGCCGGATGAGCAGCGCCGCTCGTTTTTCTGCCAAGGGGCTGCTATTTTCCACACCCTCACTGGGTAGCAGTAAGCCGGCGTTCAAATCCACCTCTGCCCACACCGGGTGTAGTTCGCCACTATCAGCATTGATTACCAATACAGAAGACTGATCGACCTCCAGTGACTCAGACAAATGCGTTAGTCGAGGCGCACCGGGTACCGTGCCATCGTCATTGCTTTGCAGGTTCGGCACGTATGTCATGATCATTTGCCCTGGCGAGAAACCATCGTTTCGGTTCCATTCCCTCGGGTCAATCGGCTTTCCAGCGATATTCCTCGGCATTGCGAGAGGATTGAAGTCCACTCGGCGCCCACTACCACCACGGGAAACGGATTGCGGGCTGCCATTGCTGGCGGGGACAGTAAAATGATCGCTTGGGAAAGGAAACAGACAGTGGGCGGGATCAAGCAGATCACAGCCACGCGCGGTGGCCTCAATCAGTTCGCCAATAGCAGGCAGCTCATCATTATTATTACTACCTCCACTGCCGAAAGCCGCACATACGCCCGGGGCTAATCCGCTATCAATACAGCTGTCATAGATAGGTATCTCAGGGTCTATCTGGCTGCAAAGCGGTTCGGCGTCAGCGCCGCCTTGCTCGCGACAGCGCGCGGCGTATTCGCGCTGAATATAGTCGACTCGAAACCCGGCCATACTCAGCAAACAACGCTCGGAGTCGGCCCCTTCAGTTGAACACGCCGCTAAATATGGCGGTAAATATGCATCGGCTTGGTCCGCCTTATCAAACAGCGGCAGGTAGCCCTGCATTCGCAGTAGTGGCGCCGTGAGTGGCCCCAGGGACACGAACTCCTCATAGCCAGTGAATGGTACCAACATACCGGCGTCACCCGAGGCATCCACATAACTGAACTCTTCTTCGGGGATAATATAGCCAAAGCTATTTTGCGTGAGCCCGAGCAGCATAGTGTGCGCATTTTGCGACGCCAGAGAGCGAATAAATTCGCCAAATGTTCCGGTTGTTTCACCTGGAATCGTGACAATCTCCAGGCCACTCTCCTCACCACCCAAGGTAATTCGAGTGACATCGGTCGTGGCGTAGGGCGTTGCCTGCGGCAGGTATTGGGCTTGCGCCCCAAGCTCTGGCGGCAGCTGCTCATTTACACCAGTGAAATCATAATACTGGTTAAACGCGCCCAGCCCGCCTGCTGCGACAAAAACCGGATTGGTAACTGGCAGCACGACTTGCTGACTTTGCACACGCAAGCCGCTGCGAATTTCTCGAATAGCCTCGTCGCCCTGTACCGCGGCGGCCATGCCCTCTCCTCGACAGTGAACGCGACCATAGTCTGGCGATGCATCGCCATAGCCCTGTGGCTCACATCCAGGGCGACTGCCCGACGCCGACGCATCGGCAATCGGGCCGTTGAAATACAGCGCAGTACCGCCCTCTTTTTCCAGCCAATCCGTCACACCGAGGGGGTAATCGGGATGGGGAATACGAGGGTCTTCATTGATAGCAGTCGGATGGGCATTGAACTGCATAAGATAGCCAATATTTTCACCACTGCGCGCATCGATCGCCGTCAATAAGGTGGCAAGGGTGTCGCTATCAATGTCTGGATCCGTCTGCTTGGGACGGCGGTAATTATTAAACTCTGCAAGTTCTGCCGTCTTCACTGTCACAGCAACTTCTGTCGCGGCTTGTTTGGCTTCCTGTGCCGCCAGTGACGCCTGTCGGTACAAGGTATTGTGAATCCAGTCCTTGGGCACACCGCCCCACAGGC
Source organism: Spongiibacter marinus (assembly GCF_016906995.1). Lineage (GTDB taxonomy): Bacteria > Pseudomonadota > Gammaproteobacteria > Pseudomonadales > Spongiibacteraceae > Spongiibacter > Spongiibacter marinus. The sequence goes on from NZ_JAFBBD010000001.1 coordinate 62,922, forward strand.
CTTGAAGATCTGCACCCGCATGGCTATGCGTCTGGCCGAATACGACATTGTCCTCAGATATACCAGACGCTTGTGCGACCACCTTGCGCATTTCCTGTTGAATGATATTCCCGGCGCCGACCGCATCAACAACCACAAACATCACTTGCTCGGCAGCATTTTCACCCTCTGCGGGCTGCTCGACATACATGGCGCGCACCCAGCTGCGCTCAACACATTGCGAGGTGTCAAAGGTCTCGGGGTCGTAGCGACTCTGCTCAGACAACAAGCATGGCTGCTCTGCTGGTGCTGTAAGGCTTTCCCCAAACCCACCAAAGGGATCAGGTTGATTCTGCAGTGGGTTAATACCAAAGCCGCCGAGATTAAACTTCTGTAGATGCCGCGTTTCCCCCAACCGAGGTTCATCAATACCTGCAACGTGTTCAACACTCGGATCAATAGCCTGCTTCGAGGCGCCAATGCGCAACCGCCCACGGAGGAATTCATCGTCATAGATGGTTGCTATCGCTTCAGCGACATCGACCCTTGCAAATTCTGCGCGACTAACCGTTACCCTAAAGCGCTCATGCTCTTCCAATACCTCATCATTAACGACCGGCACCGCAGCGACGTAGTCGGTTACTCCCACTGGGATCTCAACATTCAGCGGGGCGTGCGCAAAATCGCTGTCCGAGGTTGTGATATCAGTGAAAACCAGCTCGACAACCACTGGGACAGGGCTTACCTGACTTAAGTGCAACGGCAGCAAAAGTGCACCGCTGTTTTCATCAGCCGCAGCATCATCAATGCTCAACCTAGGCCTTTGGCTCTCGGAACACCCCTGCAGGAGTTCGCCGTCATCATCTGGTGTCGCAGGGCATGCATCTAGCTCATCGGCGGTGCCGTCGTTGTCGTCATCGGAGTCAGCGTTGTCACCGATACCGTCGCCATCAGCATCACCGGTCTCTTGCGGATTATTGGGAAATGCATCATCGGCATTGTGAACACCATCGCCGTCACGGTCGTCATCGCTATTGTCGCCTACCCCGTCACCATCCAGGTCGGCAGACTCAGTGCCATCCAAGGGAAACGGGTCACTGCCGTCAGCAACACCGTCACCATCAGTATCCGCATCATTCGGGCGGGTGCCGATAGCGGCCTCTTCTTCATCGCTTAGGCCATCGTTATCGTCATCGCTGTCACACACATCGCCATGACCATCATCGTCATTGTCTTGCTGCGAACCATTAGATAAAGACGGGCAATTATCCCGTGCATCGGGGACACCATCCCCGTCGCGATCAACTCTTGCCGCTTCATTGCTACAACCAAATTCATCCACGGAGATACCAAACCCAGTGCGGGGGCAGCGGTCGCGATAATCACTAATGCCATCGGCATCACTGTCAGCACCGGCATCACCATTGTATTGGCCATCAGCTATGTCCCGCTCGGTGAGCGCTAAATGCCGCCGAGCGAGCTCTTCAGAAACCAACTCTCGCACTCCGTTGCCATTGGCAGTTCGCGCCCAGCTGGCAACCGGCGTGGAGTGGAAATCGCTACGTTTAAAGTCTGAGGGGGCTGCGGTCAAATCAGCCGCACCATCGCGTACTCGCTGCGAAATGTAGATACCATTCTCGGGAATACCATCGGCATCCAACGTGAGGAAAAACCGCGCCAAATTCACCGCTGAGATATCATCTCCAGCGCTCAGTGCAAGCATGCTAATGATCGGCGCCCCGCGGACACTACCCAAAGAAATTCCGCCGATGCGAAAGTGGATCACCTCTTGCTTGAAATACAGAAACCCGCCGCTGCTGTCAGTCAAGGATTCCCGATCATCAGAGGACCGCCGATACAGTACTCCGCCCACTGGAGAGTCAACCAACTGACCATAGAGCTCACTTTCGGGCGCCGAAGAGCGACCACCGCCCCCGCCACCACAGGCAAACATAAAGAAAGAAACGACGGTCAGTAGACCAACTCGGCAAACAGCGCGCATTACGGCACCTCCTTGGCAATGCAACACGGGTTCTTCTGCCTAGGTATTTGAGACTGGACCACGATGAGGGCGTAGTGACGGTCGTTCCACGTGTTGCTATATCGCTCTCTCAAACGCGGGCGCTGGAGAGCACTTTTTTTATTAGGAATAAGGAAGTTACTGGCTACAACAGAGGTGGCACAAGCGCATCGGTGACAACGCGCAAATACACAGCTTATAAAAAATAGGAACTAATTGATAAAATTCAAAAACTTAACGGCGAGCACCCCAAATGCACAAAAACCAACAGAGGAGCATTAGCGGCGGTTGGTTCAAATAATCAAACTAGCAGACTTAGTGGCGCGGCGCTTATCTGGCCGTGTAATCTTGACTAACTGCCCGCCCATCACCATTCGCTTGCAGATAGCGCTGACTATCCACCCACCCCTTCTCGGTATAAAAGCCCCAGTCGCGGATTTTCGGTCCGGTCAAAAACACTGTGACGCTATCGGCTGAAAGCAGGTCCAGACGATGCGGCGCGCGAGACATTCTGGCGGTGACCGAGCCGGGCTCTAGCACACGTGTCTTGCTGGGAAGGGTCTCAGATATGCGCCCTCGCAACACAACTGAGATATTGAATAGCCAGGGGTGGTCATGGAGATGACTGTCGGGATCATCTTCTTGGACATGGTGAAGGTATACATTGAAAAAGCGGTTTTTAGGCAGCAGGTGCCAGCGCGTTAGGTAGCGCTCACCAATGCGCTTTGAAGGAGGTGTGTCCATACGGCGTTCAGCTCGTCGCTGCATGGCAGAGAGTAATGCTTGAGGTAACTTCATCAACTGCAGGCCAGTATACGGTCAATCACGAGAGCAAATTATAACAGCCGCCCGGGCATCAGACATTGTCCAGCGCTTGCAGCAAGGGTTGAAGTGCTGCACTGCTATCGTAGTCACTGCGCTCCCCGCGCATTAGCGCTGCTTCGGTCAACGCTGCCAGCAGCATTCTGGCGTAGAGTTCTCTATCGCTGTCGGACAGCTCACGCTCCGGCCACATCTCGTCAAGACGTCGCTGGGCCTCCAGCACCACAGCACTGCGGCGCAGTCGTTCGCGACCAAGAATGTGGGGCGCGTCCAACAGCACGACCTGTACAAAGCCCGGCTGGTCGCAGAGAGCCATAAAACGCTGCCATGATTCTGCCAGCCCGGCGTCGCCGCCATTTTCCGACGGCGCCTGAAGCGTCGCGAGCAGTTCTGCCTCGTAAGACTCGGTGACCGCTTCGAAGAGTGCTTCCTTGTTGCCAAAGTAGTGATAGATGGGTCGGATAGTTGTTCCGGCCTCTCGGGCAATATCCTCCAACGCTGTGGTGGAATAGCCTTTTTCACCGAATTGTTGACGAGCACAGGCCAGGACTTTTGATTGGGTTTCTTCCCGTCGCTGGGCCTGCGTGCGGCGCTGTTTTTGAACCAATACTCTACCCTCTTAATAGCGGGGCACAGTGTAGCTTGCTTTTTGCAAAGATGATATGTAGCGTTATTACATATAATTATTTCACCGAGTCTGCCATGAATCCGACCAATCCCTCCCTCGACAGCCGCACTTCGCTGGAAAAGTGTTTCTCGCCCGCCAAGATCAATGGCCTCGAGTTAAAAAACCGGCTTATTAAAGCAGGCACCTTCGAAAATATGACCCCTTTGGGCGTCCCTGGCTCGACGTTAAGTGCGTTTCACCAGCGCCTGGCGGATGGCGGCATTGCCATGACAACACTCGGCTATTGTGCGGTGACCGCCGACGGCCGACTCAATGAAAATATGATGTATATGCACGAGGGCATCCGCGCGCCCCTCACGTCGCTGATTCATTCATTGCATGAGCGCGGCACTGCAGTGTCTGGGCAAATGGGGCACTGCGGCGGCTTTTCCAAGAACCGCGAGCTACAACGCCGCCGGCCGCTGGGCCCCAGCTTCGCGATTAATGGCTTGGGCCTAAGTCAGGGCATGTTCTTCGCCGATGCGATGTCCATCCAGGATATCGATGAGATGGTGGATCAGTACCGCGATGCAGCGCAATTTATGAAGTCTGTGGGTTTCGATGCGCTGGAGATCCACTTTGGCCACGGCTATGGCCTTTGCCAATTTATCAGTCCAAAAACCAATAAGCGCAAAGATGAATATGGCGGCAGTTTGGAAAACCGCATGCGACTGCCACTGCGGGTACTTGCTGCGGTTCGCGAAGCGGTTGGCGACGCCTTTCCTATACTCGGCAAGATCAGTATGTCAGAGGGCGTGCGCGGCGGGATTCATTACGATGACTCGGTGGTAATTAGTCAAATGCTCGACCGGGCCGGTATTGATGCCATTGTCTGCAGCGGCGGCACCAGCACGATGAACCCAATGCTGATGTTCCGTGGCGATAATATGCTGCCCACAATGCTTGCGACAGAGAAAAGCCTGTTGATGCGGCTTATTCTACGGTTGGCAGGAAAGTCGATGTTTCGCGATTATCCCTACACGGACCTCTATTTTCTCGAGCAAGCAAAGCGCATTCGCGAGGCCGTTAATTGCCAGCTAGTGTACATTGGCGGCGCAACCGGGAATGATAATTTCGCCGACTTAATGGATGCGGGCTTTGACTTTATTCAGCTTGGACGGAGCTTATTGAGCGACCCCGAATTACCGAATCGCTGCGCGCGCGATGCCGGCTTTAAGAGTCGCTGCGTTCACTGCAACGAATGCGTGGGAACCATCGAGAGTCCCCAGGGTATTCACTGCACCCGTTACTGAGGATGTCAGCCCCGCTTATTAGCAGCGACGGCATAGATAAATACGGGTAGCGCCAGTAGCGGAATCGTCCCCGGAATATAGAAACCGTAGACAATGAACGCCTCCAAGGCGGTTTCGGGGACGATTAAGCGCTTGGTAACAAACAAGGCATTGATCAGCGGCCCGATGATATTTGCGTAGCAGCCGACAATTAGCCCCCAGCGCGCCGCGCTAAGCACACTACCCTCGCGGTATATTGCCGGCCAAGCAGCGGCAATGGCAATGACCAACAAACCGTTCAGCAGCCCCTCCATGTGCGCGAAGCGCCACACGCCGTAGGCAGGCGCGTCTTGAGGCCCCGTCGCGGCAACGGAAAATCCAATTCCCGCCAAAAGCCCTAAAAAAAGAATAATCAGGCCGTGAAATAAAACTTGCCGCTGTTGCTGAGCACCCATGTTATCAATCCTTATTTTTGTTATCTCAGGTGTAAACTGTGTAGTGATGGGCAATGGTAGCGGTAAACACTTCGGGGGGAATCGTCCGTTCCTATGACTCACCGCAAGGGGCAACTTCCAGAGAAGATATGCGTTGTTTGCAACCGTTCCTTTTCATGGAGGAAGAAGTGGCAGCGCGACTGGCCTTCTGTCAGGTATTGTTCAGAGAGGTGTCGGCGGTCGAAAACACAGGCTACTCAGAGAAAAACACATCCAGACGAAATGTTAAGCTAGCCTCGGCATCCCAGCCCTCATCTCGCGCAAAATACAACTCGGGGCTGACCGTGAAATACACCCAGTCCTCGTGTATTTGGTTACGGTAGTTCGCGCCGAAAAAATACGCCGTCAGGCGACTGCGGTGCTCATTGTTTGCAAAGCCACCCAGGCGGTATTCCATCGACTCGCGTTCATTGATGCGGTACGACAGCGACAACAGCTGGACGTTTTCAAAAAAATCGTTCCGATCCTCAAACTCCAATCCAGTGAAGTAGCGCAGACGGTAACGCTCTCCCAGCGGACGACTCATCGTATATTCCGTCGACTCCCCCCACCCCTTATCACGAAACCACCAAAACTCCTGCTGGAACTCACGCTGCCACTCGCCCCAATCGGAGAATGGCCGTCTCAAGCGAAGGCGAGCAAAGGGCACCAGTGGGGTTCGCACACGAATACCAATACGGGCACTCCGCTTCCAATGGTGCCACTCTGACAGAGGGGATATTTCAAGACCGGTAACCGACTCTTCGCGGCTCGGGCGCTCGCCGCTTGAGCCGCCACGCACCCGCTCTTCTAAGGGGTTGTTTGCATCGGCATCACTATTAAAGAACAGCTTCGTCTTTCGCTTTGTATTGGGCAGGTCCACCTTCGCACGAAGGCGTACATCGCTCTCTAGCTCCCCTCGCTCGCCAATGGTCTGCCGCAGCTGCAGTTTTAGATAGCTCTCGTTGCTGTAATCTTCCGCGGTATCTTCATTGCTCAAATAGCGATCGACACTTTCAGCGAAAACCACCCAATTCTCCGACCATTGATCCCTGGTCGCTTCCGCACTTTCCATTGTCCGTTCGATAAAACTCGGGGGCGAAGGGGCTGGCAACGGCTCTGCCACCACCACTGCTGCAGCGCTGCAGAACAGGAAGGTGAGCAGGTTATACAACGCGGTTTTCAAAAAGGTATTCCTCGCGGCCATACCCTGACTATAGCGCCCGCTTCGCCTGTCGGCATCGTCCAGTCAAAAAAAAAAGGCACCTTACGGTGCCTTCAACGAATCATGTTAGTTATCAGATGTCGTCTTTCAACGCCGCCTGACGAGCCAACTCGCGATCCATAAACTTAATCCACTGCGACGCATAGCCTTTTGACCGCTCGTCTTTCAACGCTTGTTTGAAAGCTTTACGTGCACCTTCATAGTTCTGCAAGTTAAAGCGGGCCATACCAAGCACAAGGTTCGCAGTATCCGGACGCTTTAGATTACCTTTCTTAAAGGCATTTTCTATCGCTTTCGCAGCTTTTTCGAACTCGTCGTTATCAAGGTAGATGCTACCTAAGCGTGACCACAGCTCGCCCTTATCGGACTTGGCCGCGGCTTTTTCCATTACTGGAATCGCACGCTTAACTTCTTGTGACTGGCGCCATGAGTTACCGAGCAGCTCAAGGTTTTTGGAGGTAGCAGGAATCGCACCCGACTTAATACCTTTATCCAGTACCTTCGCTGCTTTGTAAGGCACTTCCTGAGAAAGGAACAAGTAAGCCATATTGATCAGCTCTTTGTCTTTCTCCAGCAAGCCTTGCTCATAGGCCGCTTCCATGGTGGCGGTTGCCGCCATTTCGCGCTTCTGCTCGTTATACATGGCAGAAAGTTGCAGCCAGTAGGCCTTCTTCTGATAGTGCTTCAGCGTCTCTTCGAGAATATCGACAACCTTGTTGATGTTGTTCTTCTCGTAGTAGAGGTAACGCTGCAGTCCCCACCACTGTTCCTTGGGCACCTTGCCGCGGGATTTGTAATCGTTAATCGCTACCTCAATGTACTTGAGGGCACGAGTCAGATCCTTAAGCTGGTAATAGCCCTGGGCCAGCAGTGCATAAGCACCGGCACCCGGTTCTTCCTGAAGTGCTTCCTTCGCCTTAAACCACTCAAGCAGCACTTTCACGCCGTTTTTGTAGTCTTCTTTAACAAAGTAAAGCTGGGCGATGGTGTATTTGGTATTTAGCTCCATCGCCTCAGGAATATCAGGCTGCTTTACAACATTTCGGTAGGCGGATAACGCCTGTTCATACTTCTCTTGCGTGAAGTAAATGAACGCGTACATGTTGTAGAGGTTTGCCAGCTCGTAGCTATTAAGCGAGCCCCGACCTTCTTTGTCGCGAAGGGCATCGAGCAATTTAATGGCTTCAGAGTAGCGCTTCTCGTCGGCAGCAACCTGCGCTTCGTTCAGCTTTTCAAAGATTTTTGCGCGGATCGCTGGCGTGCGACGCGTGCTGCGGCGCGGCTTCTCCTTTTTCTCTGCAGCGTGGACGACATTTACGCCGTCCATTTGCAGAGCAGGGGCCACCAGATTACTAGCGACCGGGGTCGCCAGCACTGCAGCTACACCCAAGCTGAGGGAACATGCCAGCTTGACCAGCACCGGGCGCACGACTTTTGTGCTCACGTGATAATCAGACATCATTTCTCCAACTCAAAGGTGAAGCGGTTCTGGATCCCCGGTACTTCGATCGGCTCGCCATCTACCACCCGAGGCTTATATTTAAACTTCTGGGCAGCTTTGATTGATGAGCGTTCGAAGTAACCCGGAGGGCTACAATCCACGGGGGCGATATCGCGCGTGGTACCGGCTTTCGTTACGGTGTACTCAACCGTACAGTAGCCTTCAACACCTCGGCTTTGCGCGCGGCGTGGATAGATTGGCGCAACTTTAACGATAGGCAGATATTCACCATCGGACGCCGACAAACCACCAGCAGTGTTGGTCATTTGCAGGCTCTGTTGAGGCGCCATATTAACGACCTCAATGTCCGGGTTCACATCTTCCATCTCCGGTTGTTCCATATCCGGCGGCGGCTCTTCCGGTTGCTTAGGCTTATCCGGCTTTGCGTCTTTCATTGTTTCTATTTCGGTGTCCGGCATCTGAATGTCGGCCAACTTAGTACGCGGCTTTTCGTCCAACGTCTTGTCAGCTGACTCGATCAGATATGGCATTATGATGAACAGCGCTGCTGTCACCACAAATGCCAATGCTCCACCGATCAGGAGTCGAATATTCATAATTGATCAGCTGTCTTCAGTGGCCAATGAAACATCGTATACGCCGGCCGCTCGGCTGGCGTCGATAACCGCAGTAACCGTTTCGGTATTCGAGGCTTTATCAGCCTGAATAACAACAGCACCTTTGGGGTTCTCGGCATGCATACGCTCAACAACCGAGCGCACTGCTCGTTTGTCGACACGACGCTTGTCGATCCAGATTTCATTAGTACCAGTAACAGCAATCAGAATATTCACATTTTCTTTCTTGCTGGCCGTTGAGGCCTCGGGGCGATTCACCTCGACACCGGCTTCTTTGATGAACGACGCTGTGACGATAAAGAAGATCAACATGATGAAGACCACGTCGAGCATCGGCGTCAGGTCGATCTCGGAGGAATTTTCCTCTGCACCTGCTTTGCTATGCTTTCTCATAACTGTTCTCTTAATGATCGGTTGTCAGATGGTCTTCCAAAAGCTCGCTTTCGCGCTCCGCAATACCTTTTATATAGGTATTGATGAATACGCCTGACAGAGCGGCAACCATTCCAGCCATCGTCGGAATTGTTGCTTTTGAAACACCGCCGGCCATCGATTTAGCATCGCCACCACCGGTCACTGCCATGATATTAAAGACCTCGATCATCCCTGTGACCGTGCCCAACAGACCCAGCAGCGGACAAAGCGCCACCATGGTCTGAATCATTGGCAGACTCGCGTTGATCTGCAGAGAAACCTCTGAGATCAACTTTTCGCGAATCTGCTTGGCATTCCAGGATTTGCGCTCACTGCGCGCTTCCCAGGTGTTGATAGCGTTGTTCACGTCTTTCGACAGCCCGAACTTGTAATACCAAACCCGTTCAATAGCGAGAGTCCACATGACGAAGGTCAGGAGGGCGATGTAGTTCAGTACAGGCCCACCGGCTTCCATAAATCGCCGTATGATCTCGATCCATTCATTCAGTTGGTACATCGCTTAGTTACCCCGCGCGCCCTTCTGTGTGTTCGGCGATAATGCCAGTCGATTGCTCATCAAGCACGTGCAGGATTTTCTTAGCGCGGCCGCTAACAAACGTGTGCAGCAGTACGGTCGGGATGGCGACAACCAGACCCAGTACGGTCGTTACCAGAGCACCAGAGATACCACCGGCCATTGCCTTCGGATCGCCCGCACCAAAGATGGTGATAGCTTGGAAGGTGATGATCATACCGGTTACGGTACCCAGAAGACCCAGCAGCGGTGCTACCGCAGCGATGATCTTCAGCAAGTTCAGAGAGCGCTCCAAACGTGGTGTTTCTTTCAGAATGGCTTCTGACAGTTTCAGCTCCAGTGTTTCCGCATCCATACTTGGATTGTCTTCGTGTACTTTCAGAACACGGCCGAGGCTGTTGTTGTCATTAGCAGTTTTGCTCTTAAGCTGGCTGTTGACCTTCATATCTTCGATGGTCAGAACAATCAGGCGCCAGATAGCGATCAGCATAGCCAATACACCTACTGCGGTGATTACGTAACCAACCACACCACCTTGGTGCCAGCGCTCAGTCAGCGTTGGGCTATCGATGAGTGCAGCAAGGTATGAACCGCCTGAAGGACCAGTGGGGTCAACACCGAAAGGCGTTACGCCTGAAGTTGTTGATGCCAACTCGTTAGCCCAATCCATGTAGGGGCCTTTAGGCTGACGCGCCAACACAGCAACAGTGCCATTTTCCGAAATGTACTGCAGGTATTCGCCGTCGCTGTTTACGAGGTTGAAGGTACCAACACGCACGACTTCTTGCTGCGTTTTCTCACCAGCAGCCGTCGTCACTTCAGTTTGGAATTTCACCACTCGGCCTGACTCAGTCATTTCGCGCTGAAGTTCAAACCAAATACGCTCAATCTCTTCGATGCTGGGCAGCTCTTCAGCGCCTGACATCTTCGCGATCAGGTCATCAACGAACTGCTCACGATTGGGGAATTGAACACTGATGATCGACGTCTGGAAATTAGAACGCAGGTCGCCGGCGGTAGAAGTCAGGTGACCAAACAGCTCGGTCAACGTACCTAAACGCTCTTTCAGCTGACGCTGTTTCTCGGTCAGGACGGTTTCGTTTTCTTCGAAGGTGTTTTCCAGCTCAGAAGAGCGCTTCTCTTCATCGGCCAGAGTTTTTTCAGCTTCTTTCAGCATTTTCTGCTGGTCGTAGCGAGCGTTTTTGAAACGCTGCTCGCGAGCTTTTTGCTCACGCGCGTCGCTGGCGCGACCTTGCTTAACCATTTGCAGCAGTTCATCCAGTGACTTGGCTTCTTGAGCCATCACAGGGCTTGATGCCAGAGCGATAGTGCCACCGATAGCCAGTACGGCAGCTTTCAACAGATTACGTTTCATTATTTAGCAGCCTCCGGAGCCGGAATCGGGAGTTTCATGATATCGATGGACGCCTGCTTACGAGCGATACGCAAGCCTTTCTGGATAGCGCCACGGTAGTCGCCAGCATCCAGCTCAGTCCATGTGCCTTGGGTTTTGTCCCAAGCGCCCGACACTTTGCCATCGGTAGTTTGGTAAAGTAGACCGATGCGGCCGATACGGAGGAAGTTAACATCGCGCTCAGCACCGTTGACGGTCGCTACGCCTTTGTAGCTGTCAATTTTGCGGCCGTACTCGTTCTCGATTTTGTAGGCTTCAAGAACCTGACGGAATTTTTCAGCGATGGTGATATCAGAGCGATCCAGGTTGTTGCGCAGGAATTCTATGCGCTCTTTGCGTTCCTCGAGGTGGAAAGGAACATCCAACTCAACGAATTGCTCCAGGCCGTCGATCATACGCTGAATCAGCGGGTCGATTTGGCGCTGAATGATAGTTGCTTCGTCAACCGCTTTTTCCAGGCTTGCGATACGACGCAATTGGCCAGCGATCTGTTTTTCCAAACGCGCGTTGTAGACGCGAAGGCCGTCGACCTGCTTCATCACTGTTTTGTAGTCTTGAAGCAAATCGCCAGTTTCTGCAGCCAGGCGGTCAATACGAACCTGAGAAGCCTTGGCAGACTTGGTGCGCTGTTCGCCAACTTTGACGATAGCACTCACAGGAATAAGGGGTTTAGCGGGCTTTGCGGGCGCAGCAGCGGCATCTTGCTCAGCTGAATAAGCAGACGATGCAGCCAGCACACCTGCAGTCGCGGCGACCGCCAGCGCGATTGATTTCAATCGATGCATTTTCATGGGAATTGCTTTTCCTATTTGGGACGTTTAGTGAAAGCAGAGCTTATTATCTTCTGTCAGCCGTACGGCCAGTCGCAAGACCGTGCTTTCATACAGCGGGACTTATTTTAATCACGGGCTTTCGCAAGAATCAACGAGAAAGCTAAATGTTTCGTAATATAAAAGTTAGGGAAAATGCGTAAGGAATAATTGTTACCGATACGTAGTTTATGGTAACAATTTCGAGCCTCCAAGTAACACTCTCGCAATGAAAGTGACTAGCACATCCCTTTTGAAAACACCAACAAATCCCTTACCGGGCGCGGCGCTGATAATTGACGAAGGCATAGGCCGGGGCACTCTCTTTCGCAGCGAAGTCTTGCCTGGACACCTCACCCCAGTCCCGCTCATCGAGCTCGGGGTAAAAGGCGTCACCATCGACCTCTGCGGCCACTTCCGTGACGTAAACACGGTCGACACAATTCAAGCTCTGACGGTATAGCGTCTCACCGCCGATAACGAAAATCTCATCAAGACCATCGCGCTCAGCGCTTTCACGAGCAACATCCAGCGCGTCTTCAAGTGATGCACAAACCTTGGCACCCGTCGCACCGTAGCCTTGCTGGCGAGTCACAACAATATTTTCACGCCCAGGCAACGGGCGGCCGATAGACTCCCAGGTTTTGCGACCCATGATAATGGGCTTGCCCATAGTCAGCGCTTTAAAGTGCTTCAAGTCGGCAGGCAGATGCCACGGCAAGCGGTTTTCTACTCCAATGACGCGCTGGCGATTCAAGGCGACAATGTGTGCAACAGCTATCGGCATTAACACATCCTTTTATATAGCAATGGGAGCCTTGATGGCTGGGTGGGGGTCATAGCCTTCGAACTCGAAGTCGGCAAAGTCATAATCGAAAATCGACGCCGGACGACGATTTATGCGCAGCGTTGGCCGCGCGCGAGGCTGGCGACGCAATTGCTCTTCGACAATCTCATCGGTGAGATGGTTTTGATAGAGGTGGCAGTCACCGAAGGTGTGCACAAACTCACCAACATCCAAATCGCACTGCTGCGCAATCATATGTGTCAGCAGGGCATAGCTGGCGATATTAAAAGGCACCCCGAGGAATAAATCGGCGCTGCGCTGGTAGAGCTGGCAAGACAAGCGGCCATTGGCGACATAAAACTGGAACAAGGTGTGACACGGCGGCAACGCGGCACGCCCAGCACGCACATTGTCCTGAGGGCTCACCGACTCATCGGGAAGGTCAGCGGGGTTCCAGGCATTCACCAGCAAACGCCGCGAGTCCGGTTTGCGACGGATCATATCCACCACTTCACTAATCTGGTCAATGGTCGACCCATCAGGGCAGGCCCAGCTTCGCCACTGTTTGCCATAGATCGGCCCCAGGTCGCCATCCTCCAGCGCCCACTCATCCCAGATCGTCACCCCTCGCTCTCGCAGCCAGTTGTTGTCACAACTGCCATTTAAGAACCAAATCAACTCATAAATAATGCTGCGAAGGTGCACCTTCTTGGTGGTTAACAACGGAAAGCCCGCCTGCAGATCAAAGCGCAGCTGGCGACCAAATACCGAGCGCGTTCCCACTCCGGTGCGGTCACCTTTATCCACACCGTTGTCACGCACATCGCGCAATAAATCTAAATACTGTTGCATAACCCTATCCTTGCACTCTGTCTCGACGGTAGGCGTAGATCAACACCCCCAACCCCACCGCAATCATCGGCAGCGACAATAACTGCCCGCGCGTTACCCAGCCAAGCGCATCGAAGCCGATATGGCCATCGGGCTCGCGGAAAAACTCCACGACAAATCTGAAAATGCCGTAGCACAGCACAAAGAGTGCGCCGGGCGCCAACCGGGGACGCTGCTTGCGGGTATAAAGGAACACGATCAAAAACAGCAACACGCCCTCTAACGCAAACTGGTAAAGCTGCGACGGGTGGCGCGGCAACTGACTGGGGTCGCGCGGAAAGACCATCCCGATCGCACTGTCGGTTGGCCGCCCCCAGAGCTCCTGACCGATGAAGTTGCCAATGCGCCCAAGACCCAACCCTATGGGAACCAAGGGAGCAATAAAGTCCCACAGCGCATAGATCGACACATCAATACGCTTGGCGTAGATCGCAATGGCAAGCACGACACCCAAGAACCCACCATGAAACGCCATGCCCCCTTCCCAAATACGGAAAAGCCAAAGCGGGTCAGCGAGAAATTGCTCGAAATTGTAAAACACCACATAGCCAAACCGGCCACCGAGAATAACCCCCAGCGCCCCATAGAAGATCAGATCTTCCAACTGATCCTCCTTCAACGGACTCCAGGGCTGTCTGCAGCGCATTTTGCCGATGTACCAAGCCGCGGCAAAACCCGCTAAGTACATCAGGCCGTACCAATGTATCGCCAGTGGCCCCAGCTGAACGGCAACAGGGTCGATGTCTGGATGCCTGAGCATATTAAAGAGCTCCGTATATAAAGTGGCTGCCAACGGCGAGCAGAAATAACGCAAAACCTTGCTTTAGCCGACGAGCAGGTAGTTTCTGAGCCAGATTAGCGCCCAATTTAGCGCAGGGGGTACTGCACAGGATGATTGCCAGCAATGCCGGCCAATACACAAAACCACTAGACCACGCAGGCAGCGCTGAGTGCCCATAACCGGCAACAATATTTGTCAGCGCACCGACAATGGCAATGGGTAAGCCGCAAGCTGCCGACGTTGCCACCGCGCGTTGCATCTTCACATTGCACCATGTGAGAAAGGGCACGGTGAGTGAGCCACCACCGATGCCAAACAGCGCCGATAAGAAACCGATAAAACCGCCGGCCAGCAGCGTTTGTGGGCGAGCCGGCAACTGCCTGTCGGCGGATGGTGATAAGCCAAATGCCATTTGCGCAGCAATCAACAAAGCAAAAATACCAAACACTAACTTGAGGCGCTCACCGGGCAGGGAGGCCGCAAGGGCAACACCACCCACTACGCCAATCGCAATACCGGGTGCCAGTAGCCGCCAGGTTGGCCAATCAACGTTGCCGTGACGCTGATGCGCCCTTACGGAGCTGACAGAAGTGAATACAATGCTGGCCAGCGATGTCCCCACCGCCAGCTGAACCGCAACCAGCGATGACACCCCCTGCAGCGCAAAGCAGTAGATCAGCGCCGGCACTATCACCAGGCCCCCGCCCACCCCAAACAGACCCGCAGACAGGCCTGCTAGCGCACCAACAGCGAGATAGATAAGAACAACGGTCACGCCAGCTCTCCGCCACAAAGCCTGCTATTATGGACAGCCCTGATTTCAAGTGCCACCCGCCATGTGTTTAATTTTACTGTCTTGGCAACAACAGTCAGCGCGCCCCCTGATCGTCGCCGCAAACCGAGACGAATTTTTTGAGCGCCCCACTCTCCCAGCGCACTTTTGGCCAGAGTCACCCCACATTCTGGCCGGCAGGGATCAGCAATTTGGCGGCAGCTGGCTGGGTTTAAGCACCAACGGGCGCTTCGCCGCCATTACCAACTTACGCAATCGGGACGTCGGCGATCAAAGCCGCGGCGAGCTGGTTCGCCGCTTCCTCGATAGCAGCGAGCGCTGCTCAACGTTTTTCGATGAATTAGAGACAGAGAAATACCAGTACCGCCCCTTCAACTTTATCGCATTTGACGGCAGCACTCTGGCTCACAGCGACAATATCTCTTCGGGCTGGAACAACTTAGAAGCGGGGATACACTGTATTGGCAACATCCCACACACGGCGCACAGCGCAAAAACGGATCAGGCGCTCGCCGCCTTCAAGCCCTTAGCGGCAGGGCACGACGACCCAACACCCTTGCTGACATTCATGCAAGACGACAGCCCCACTGTCGACAGTGACGACGAGCTACAAAAGATGTTGTCCTGCCGCTTTGTGCGAAGCTCAGTCTACGGCACCCGTTCCACTAGCATCGTTTTTGTTCGCAAAGGCGGCGCGGAGCTGTGGGAGCAAGGTTACGACAGCGAACAGCGCCCGGCCGAACTTCGCCACTTTCAGGTGTAATGCTCAGGCTCGCGGGCAAGCATTCAGGGCCCGGGGGGCAATAACTTTTCCATCCCGGATTCGGCCAGCGCGCTGCGCAATAAGGCGCGGACTTCATCAGCCGTATCGGCAGCCATCGCGGTTGTTAGCAGGTTTTTCAAGTCACTCATCGTCGACGCTCTAACCACCGCTTTTACACGCAGCAAGCTGTTATCGTTCATCGAGAGCATGTCGTAGCCCATCGCGGTCAATAGCAGCACCGCTCCGGGGTCGCCAGCCAACTCACCACAAATACCCACCGGCTTACCTTCGGCATGCGCGGCATCCACTACATTCAGCAAGCTGCCCAGCACTGCTGGGTGGTAGGCGTGATAGAGATCAGCCACGCGGGTATTATTGCGATCCACCGCTAGCAAGTATTGCGTCAGGTCATTCGAGCCGACCGACAGAAAATCGACACGACGGGCAAGCTGACGGGCTTGGTACACCGCCGCGGGCACCTCCACCATCACGCCAATAGGTGGCAGGCTGATATCCCAACCATCCTCAACCAGCTCATCATAAGCACGGCGCACCAGCACCAGGGCCTCATCCACCTCTTGGACGTTGCTGATCATCGGCAACATGATGCGAAGGTTATCTAGCCCCGAGCTCGCCTTGAGCATCGCCCTGACTTGCACCAGAAATATTTCGGGGTGGTCCAACGTAACGCGAATGCCGCGCCATCCTAGAAAAGGATTTTCCTCATCAATGGGGAAGTATGGCAGCGCCTTGTCGCCACCAATATCCAGGGTGCGCATGGTGACCGGTAGCGGTGCAAACGCTAGTAATTGCTCGCGATAAATAATCCGCTGCTCTTCTTCACTGGGGAAGCGTTCTCGCAATAGGAAAGGAATTTCTGTTCGATACAGGCCAACGCCCTCTGCCCCGCGATCGAGCGAGCGCGCGACATCCGCCATCAAACCGGTGTTCACCCACAGCGGCATGCGATGGCCATCACGCGTTTCGCTCGGCAAGTCACGGAGCGCCTCCAGTCCCTGGCTCAGGGCCTGATCTTCCTCAAGCAAGGCCCGAAAATGCTCAGAGACTTCCGGCGTTGGATTGTAGTGCACATAGCCGCTGTAACCATCAACGACCAGGCTGGCATGCTCTATCTGGGTATAGGGCAAATCGCTTGCCCCCATCACCGTGGGGATGCCCATCGCTCGCGCCAAAATCGCAACATGGGAGTTGCTGGAGCCTCTCACCGACACCATGCCCACCAGCTTTTCTCTGGGCACTTCCCCAAGCATCGACGCCGTCAGTTCTTCGCCGACCAGGATCGTGTCAGCGGGGTAATCGGTATCGCGCTCGTTACTCGCCTGCAAGTAACTCAACACCCGCCGCCCAAGGTCTTTAATGTCGGTTGCGCGATCTTTGAAATACGGATCGTCCATCATTTCAAAGGTGTTGATGTGGCCACTGACAACCTGAGCCAATGCCCCTTGCGCCCATTCGCCCTCGCGAATTTTTGCCTCCACCTCAGACAGCCAGACGCCGTCATCGAGAATTCGCAGATAGACATCGAACAATGCCAGTTCTTCCGGAGACAGTTGCCCGACAAGCTTGCCACTGAGTTCGCGAATATCGACGCGCACCGCATCGAGCGCCGCCTCAAAGGCCCGTAGCTCTGCGTCGGCGTCCTCGCTGCGGCGCTGAGGCACCGAATGCAACTCAGCACTGGGAACAATCACTACCGCGCGACCAATGGCCACGCCCGGCGCGCCCGCGATCCCTTTAAACAAGGCAGAAGCGGTCACAGAATCTTGCGTCTTTGAAATTGAACCGGTTGCTCGCGCGTGGGCCAACACACCTGCCAACTGCGCGGACATGGTGACCAAAAACGCCTCTTCTTCCTCGTCGAAGCGGCGGCTATCCTTCTGCTGCACAACCAACACCCCCAGCACTTCGCGCTGGTGGATAATGGGTGCCCCCAGGAAAGAGTGGTATTGCTCTTCGCCAATACCCGGTAGCAATAAAAAGTTGGGGTGTTTCTCGGCGTGGTCGAGGTTCAGCGGCTCCTCACGGCGCGCCACCTGGCCGACCAACCCCTCGTCGGCCGCCAGGCTCGCTTTCCCGATTAAATCTGGGTTGAGGCCTTGGTTCGCCATAAAGATGAGACGACCACTCTCGGGGTTGCGAAGGTAGACCGTGCACACCTCGGTGCCCATCACCTCAGCAATGCGCTCGACAATAATATCCAGCGCTGCCTGCAGATTACCCGCCGCATTAACCGCCTGAACTATTCCTCGCAGCGCCGCCAGCATCAGCTTGAATGACTCCCTTGGGTATCTCGCAGTAGACGAACATGCCTGCCCGCCAGCTCTTTCATCGCGCGGCGGTATACTTCACGCTTAAAGGCCACCACCTGGCCGAGTGGATACCAGTAGCTCACCCACTGCCAATAATCAAACTCTGGCTTGCGGCCACAATTAAAGCGGATATCGGCCTCATTACCGACCATTCGCAACAAAAACCACTTTTGCTTCTGACCGATACACAGCGGCTTATTGTCTTTACGAATCAGCCGTTTGGGCAATCGGTAGCGCAACCAACCGCGCGTGCAAGCGAGAATTTCAACATCACTTTCTCTCAGGCCAACTTCTTCATAAAGCTCGCGGTACAGGGCCTGCTCTGGGGTTTCGCCGTCGTTAATCCCACCCTGGGGAAATTGCCAGGCGCTCTGACCGACACGGCGCGCCCACAACACCTGACCGCAGTCATTGGCGATAACAATGCCAACGTTGGGACGAAATCCATCCGAATCAATCACATGCTCACCTGTGTTAACGTTTTTTTCTAATTTGATCTATTGTTCCACAAATTCGTGGAGCTGGGAATTCGCCCCAGCGGCTGCAAATTCGCGCAGTGCTGCCAATGCCAGAGCAGACAAGGCAAAAGCCGATGCAAAAGCCACGCCGAGAAGCTATGCTTGCCGTTTTTGCAGTCACGCCCAGCCAACGGGCCTAGTTAAGTAAGGGTTTACGATGACCTTGGCGATATTCGACCTCGACAACACCCTGATTGCCGGTGACAGTGATCACGCCTGGGGGGAATTCCTCGTCGAGCGGGGCCTCGTGGATGGTGACGAACACCGTCGGCGCAATGATGAATTCTATCAACAATACCAACAGGGTGGCCTCGACATCGAAGCCTACCTGCGCTTCGCCCTTGCCCCCATCGCCGGGAAATCACCGGCAGAGCTATCCGCCCTGCATCAAGACTTTATGGCGAGTTACATTACCCCCATGCGCCTGCCGCGAGCACAGGCTCTGATCGACAAGCATCGCCAGCAGGGACATTGCCTAATGATTATTACCGCCACTAACCGCTTTGTCACCGAGCCCATTGCGCGCGCCATGGGCATTAAGGTGATGTTAGCCAGCGAGCCTGAGCTCCGCGATGGACGCTACACCGGAGACAGCACCGATATACCGTGCTTCCAAGCAGGCAAGGTTTTGCGCCTGCAGCGCTGGCTACGCGAAAATGGTGAGACGCTCACAGGCAGTTATTTTTACAGTGACTCCCACAACGATCTACCCTTGCTGAAGCACGTCGACAACCCCGTGGCTGTCGACCCCGACGATACCTTGCGCGCCGCCGCCGAAGAAGCCGGCTGGCCAATTGTGAGTTTACGCTGAGCAAAAAAACGGCGGCACACGCTATTGCGAGGCCGCCGTCATCGCGTAGAAGGCGAGATTAGCCTTCACATTGTGCGTCGTAATCGTCGTTGCTAAGTAGGTTATCCAGTTCGCTAACGTCGCTAGGCTTCAAACGGAAGAACCAACCGTCGCTGTAGGGGTATTCATTTACCGTTTCGGGGCTTTCTTCAAGCGCGTCGTTCACGGCAACGACTTCGCCCGACACCGGCGCGTAAATGTCAGAAGCCGCTTTCACTGACTCGACCACCGCCGCCTCTTCACCGGCACCATATTCCGCGCCCACTTCTGGCAGCTCTACGAAGACTACGTCGCCGAGCGAGTCCTGCGCGTGATGGGTGATGCCCACAGTAACAGTGCCGTCTTCTTCCAAGCGAGCCCACTCATGGCTGCTGGCATACTTCAGTTCGCTGGGGGTGTTGCTCATGGAGCGCTCCTGGCTGACAAGGGATATTTGCAGCGCATTTTACCGCCGCTGCCGGCAAATACAAAGGCCTCAGCGCCCGCGACTGGCACGAATGCTTAACATCACCGGTATTAAACCCGCCAATACCAGCGTCAGGGCAGGCAACGCCGCCAACTGCCACTGTCCTTCAGCCGTCATTTCAAATATCCGCACCGCCAAGGTGTCCCAGCCAAAAGGCCGCAACAACAGCGTGGCAGGCATTTCTTTCATCACATCGACAAACACCAACACCAGAGCCGTCAACACGCCCGGGCGCAACATCGGCAGATAAACCTCCCAAAGCAGGCGCCAATTCCCCGCGCCCAGGGTTCTGGCCACTTCGGGCAAACTCGGTTTCACTCGTTCTAAAGCCGAGTCCAGCGGACCACTGGCAACCGCTAAAAAACGAATCCAGTAAGCGGCCAGCAGGGTCAGCACGGTTCCCATTAACAAGGGCTGGGGGTCAAGCCCCAGCCACGCTTGAAGCGGCAGCAGCCACTGTCGATCAAGCCAACTGAATGACAGCATAATTCCCACTGCCAACACCGACCCGGGCAGCGCGTAGCCCAGCTGCGCGGCGGCAAAGATACTACCCCAGCGACCGCGACTGAAACGGCGACAAAAGGCCAGCAGTAGCGCCAGGGTAACGGTAAGCGCAGCAGCCATGGCAGCCAACCAAAGGGAGTGACCAAGCAGGGCAAAGAAACGCGATGTCAGCTGACTTACCCCCTCGCCCACGGCCCAGTCCAGCAATTGCAGCATGGGCAATACAAAGGCAAACGCCAAAATCAACGCGCAATAAGCGCTCACCAGGCCAGCCAACACCGGCGGCAGCGGAAAGCGCCTTAGGTGCTGCAGCTTCGCCCCCTGAACAAACAGCCCGTGTCCACGCGAGCGCCGCTCAGCAAACAGCGTCACGCCAACGAAAAGTAGCAGTAACGATGCCAACTGCGCAGCAGCTTGCAGACTGAAGAAGCCGAACCAAGACTTGTAGATGGCGGTGGTAAAGGTGTCGTAATTAAACACCGCAACCGTGCCAAAATCCGCTAGGGTTTCCATTAATGCCAAGCCCACACCGGCAGCGATTGCCGGTCGCGCCATCGGCAGTGCCACTCGGAAAAAGGCTTGGCGACTGGTGCAACCCAACACTCGTGCCACTTCCAACGTCTCGCTACTTTGAGACAGAAAGGCACTGCGCGCCAGCATGTAAACGTAGGGGTACAAAACCAGGGAAAATACGACGATTACACTGGCCCGATTGCGCACATCGATGCCCCAACCGGCGCCTAACAGCTCCCGCAGTTGCGTCTGCAATGGGCCGCCAAAGTCGAACACTCCCAGTACAACGAAGGCCATAACATATGCGGGCACTGCCAGCGGCAACATCAACAACCATTCAAATGCCGCGCGCCCAGGGAACTGGCACATGACCGTGAACCAAGCCAGACTGACGCCGATCACTGAGACCAAAACACCGACACCAAGCATCAGGAACAGGGTATTTGCCACCAGACGGGGCAATTGCGTATCAACCAGATGCTGCCATATCTCAACTTCCGGGCTTAACCAGCTGCTCGCCAGTACCACAACGGGCACCAGCACCGCGCAGACCAGCGCCACCCCCGCCACCCTGAGTAGCCACAGTGGCGTCGGCCGCAAGCGCCGCTGATTCGCCACGCGGGCACGCTGGGCAAGTTGCATCTAGCGGTAACCCACGCGGTCCATCATTCGGATAGCTTCCGCCTGCAAGCGACCCGCTTCCACAACGGGGACTTGATCAGCCTTAAAATCGCCCCAGTGCTGAAGCAGGGATGAAGGAGGCGTGTTGCGATTCACCGGAAATTCCTGATTCAACTCTGCAAACGCATGCTGAGCGTCCGCCTCGGACAACCATTCCAACAATGACATCGCCAATGCTTTTTGCTTGCTGGCCGCAGTCACGCCAGCGCCGGAGATATTAACGTGCACACCGCGGTTAAACGGCGCTTCACCGGTTTGGTTCGCCCAAAACAGGTCCACCGGCAAGGAGGGATCATCTGCCTTCATGCGCGCCAGGTAGTAGGTATTCACAATACCCACATCGCACTGACCGGCGGCAATGGCCTCAATTACTTTGTTATCACTGGAGAAGGGCGGCACCGCCAAATTATCGACCCAAGCCGCCAATACCCGCTCGGTGTTCTCAGCACCATCGGCGCTAATCATCGTGGCAACCAGCGACTGGTTGTACACCTTCTTTGCCGTGCGCAAGCACAGGCGCCCCGCCCACTGCGGCTCTGCAAGTGCCTCATAACTACTCAACGCCTCGGGCTTTACGCGCTCACTCGAGTACACAATGGTGCGGGCGCGAATGGAGAGCCCCGTCCAGCGACCCTCTGGGTCACGCAGAGATTCAGGCACATTATTGTTTAGCACCGACGACGTCTGAGCAGCCAACAAGCCCTGCTGCGCGGCTTGCCAGAGATTGCCAACATCAACCGTTACCAAAATATCAGCCGGCGTATTCTCTCCCTCGGCACGCAAGCGCGCCAGCAGCGGCCCGGCAGAGTCCGTCACGTAGCGAATATTCACGCCCGTCTCAGCAGTATATTGGTCGAAAATCGGTTTAATCAGCTGCTCTATGCGCGAGCTGTAAACAACCAATTCAGGCCCAGAGGGCTCTTCGCTTCGGCCACAGGCCACCAAAGAAAGTAACAAGCTAAACACTAGCGCCGAGCGAAATATCATAATGGGCAGGTCCTTAACGGTAAGAAGGCAAGAAATCTTCAGCATCAATGATAATAATTATCATTTAATGACTCAAGTTTTACTTCTCGGGGAAATGGGTCAGCGACGCGCCAGCCCCATCGCGCGAGCAACAATCTGGCGCTTGATAGGCACTGCTCGATCTAACCAGCTCATGCCCGCATTTCTCAGCAGGCGCAATGGCAGGGCTTGGCTGGCAAACAGATTTTGAAAGCCTTCCATCGCCGCCATCATCGCCAGGTTTTCGCCCTTGCGTCGCCGTTGATAACGCGACAGCAGCAGCTCATCAGAGAGTGGCAGGCCGCGCGCCAAGGCACGCTGACATTCCTCGGCGAGAACCTCGGCATCGGCGAAGCCCAAATTAATTCCCTGCCCAGCCAGCGGGTGGATGGTGTGCGCGGCATCGCCAATAAGGGCGATACCCTGCTGAAAATAGCGCTGAGCGTGGCGCTGGCGCAGCGGGAAACGGACGCGCCGGCTGGCCGCATTGATACGCCCGAGCCGCCCTTCAAAATGCTGGGCCAGCGCCAGGCAAAAGGCGTCGTCATCCATCGCCATTAGCGTATCGGCCAGCTCGGGCTTTGCCGACCAGACGATTGAACTAAAGTTTTGCGCGCCATCGCGGTCGGGCAAGGGCAAGAACGCCAGCGGCCCCTCTGGCAGAAAACGCTGCCACGCCGTAGCGCGATGGGGCTTTTCGGTCTCCACGGTACACACAATCGCGTGGTGCTGATAATCCCACTCGCGGGTTTGAAAACCACCCCAGTCACGCAAACGCGAATTGGCGCCGTCTGCGGCAACAATCAACGGCGCCTGTAATAGCCGCCCGTCATTTAACTGCAACTGCCCGTGATCACCACTTCGCACCCAGGCCGCAACAGGACTGTTAAACAGCAGGCGCACGCGGCTGTCTCGCAAACGGTTGTGCAGCGCAGCGGTTACCAAGCGATTCTCGGCAATATGCCCCAGGGCCAACTCACCGACCTCATCGGCCGAAAAATGAATTTCACCGGTGCCCTCAGCATCCCAAACAACCATTTCCTGATAGGGGCACACCCGCCTTTCTACCACCGCAGACCACGCTCCCAGCCGCTGTAGGAAGCGACGCGACGCGTCAGTCAGCGCACTGACTCTGGCGTCATAGTCCATTACGGTTTCATCAAGCGGCGGCCACCCTTCGCGCTCTGGCTGGGCATCGATCACGACAATATCCAGCGGCTGTTCCGCCATCGCCAGCGCGAAGGCAGCACCGGCCAGCCCGGCACCGACCACAATAATGTCAAATTTTTCCAGTCGGTCTGTCACAGCGGCAGCTCCATGTCTCGGCCTTTTATCACACCCGCAGCGCGCGCGGTAAAGCGCGATTTTATCGGCTTGCTGGCATCGAGCATGACCAGCCCCATATTCCTCGCCAGGCTCAGTACAGGCTGACGGTTACTAAATAGTTTGGTTAAGCGGTCCGAGAACAAGGTCGTCACCTGCTGGTCGGTATGCTGACTGCGCAAATAGCCCTGCAAGACCGACAGCTCACCCGCACTGAGTCCCTGTGCAACCGCTGCGGCAACACGCTGGGCCAGCGCATCGGCGTCGCGCAGGGCGAGGTTAAAGCCCTGCCCTGCCACGGGGTGAAGTGAATGCGCAGCGTTGCCCATCACCACAATATTTCGCCGTACTTGTTCCTCAGCAAAACTGAGGCGAAGCGGGAAGGCCACGCGCTGCCCCACTTTTAGTAAGCGACCCAAACGGTGGCCAAACTGCTGCTGCAAGCGCGCCAGAAAGACCTCATCAGTCCAATTCATCGCCGCGTCGGCGTCATCCTCGGGAAAGGTCCATACCAGGGCAGAGCGCGACTGACCTTGCTCGTCCGGCAAGAGCGGCAACATCGCGATAGGCCCTTCGGCAGTGAAGCGCTCGTAGGCGGTTCCGCCATGCGGCAGCTCGGTGGCGATATTGGCGATCACGGCCGTTTGCGCATATTCATCCACACGGCGGTGAATCCCCAGGCGCTGGCACAGTCCCGAATCGGCCCCGTCGGCGATGACCAGCAAAGACGCGCTGCAGGATGTTTCCCCGCCCTCGGCTTGTAAATCCAGCTGCACGTTGGCGGCCATTGGCGTTACCGCCTCGACACTGGCCGGGGAGATAAACT
Organism: Spongiibacter marinus; assembly: GCF_016906995.1. GTDB lineage: Bacteria > Pseudomonadota > Gammaproteobacteria > Pseudomonadales > Spongiibacteraceae > Spongiibacter > Spongiibacter marinus. The sequence continues at coordinate 87,622 of NZ_JAFBBD010000001.1, forward strand.
GTACATTGGTATGACGCCGCAGATGGTTAAGCAGTACATTGCCCAGCCACGCGTTCTCAATAACATAGCCCAGCGCGGGCCACTCCAGTTCACCGCAATGCATTAGCGCACTGCCAAAATGGCCTCGATCAGAAACCTGGATATTCAGAATATCGGCAACGTGGTTCTCCAGCGTCGACCAAAGCTCCAGGTTCTCAAAAATTTGTCGGCTGCCGTATGACAGCGCGGTGGACCTGGCATCAAAACTGGGCCGATAACTCGGCCCCGTGTCGCTGAGCGGAGGCAGGGGAAAGCTCTCAACCACGGCAATTTTTAACTGGCCCTGGCTGTGTTTGTGCAAGCTCAGGGCAAGGCTGGCGCCAACCATGCCGCCACCGGCAATCAGCACATCGTAGTCAACGTCCATCGCCCGCCTCCGCCATCAGGGCTTCGATGTCTTCAACCGACTTAGGCACTGACGCCGTCAGCACCTCACAGCCGGACTTACTCACCACCACATCGTCTTCAATACGAATGCCAATCCCGCGCCAACGCGGCTCGACGGCGTCGTTGTCGGGGGCAACATAAATACCCGGCTCGATGGTTAACACCATACCTTCTTCGAGCACCCGCCATTCGCCGCCGACCTTGTAATCACCCACATCGTGCACATCCATACCGAGCCAATGCCCGGCCCGGTGCATATAAAATGGCTTATAGGCCTCGGTTTCTATCAGCTCAGACAAATCACCCGTTAACAGCCCGAGCCTCAACAGGCCTTCGGTAATCACCTTCACTGTCGCTTCATGTGGCTGATTCCAATGATTACCCGGCTGCGTGGCTTCTATTGCCGCCAATTGCGCTTCCAGTACCACCTCGTAAAGGGCGCGCTGTTCATCATTGAAGCGGCCATTGGCCGGAAAAGTACGCGTGATATCCGCGGCGTAACCCTCGAGCTCACAACCCGCATCAATCAGCACCAACTCGCCATCGCGGATCACGCTGTTGTTTTCCACGTAATGCAAGATACAGCCGTTTTTCCCCGCACCGACAATACTGCTGTAGGCTGGGAAGCGCGCGCCGGCCATTGCAAATTCATGCTGAATTTCGGCTTCAAGCTGGTATTCATAAACCCCGGGGCGGCAGTAACGCATCGCTCGGCAGTGAGCCTTTGCAGAGATCTCGCCAGCGCGACGCATAATCCGCAATTCCGCCGCGCTCTTATACAAACGCATATCGTGGAGCAAGTGGTCGAGGTCGAGAAACTCGCCTGGTGGCTGGGCGCCGCTGCGCACTTTGGAGCGAATAACATTGACCCAGTTCATAACCTGCTGATCAAACTCTGCGTGCCGCCCCATCGCGTAGTAAACACGCTGCCGACCTTCGATTAGCCCGGGTAAAATATCGTCGATATCCGCAATGGGGAACGCATCATCGGCGCCATATTCCGAGCAGGCGCCCTCGGGGCCAGCGCGATACCCGTCCCACAGCTCCATGGCGGGGTCGCGCTCGCGGCAAAACAGAATGTATTCACCCTGCGGGCGCCCCGGCAACAACACCAATACTGCCTCGGGCTCGTCGAATCCGCTCAGATAAAAGAAGTCGCTGTCCTGCCGAAAGGGGTAGTCGGAGTCTCGGCTTCGCGTGCGCAACGACGCCGACGGCACAATGGCAATGCTACCCGGCTCGAGCAGGGCCATTAAATTCTTACGGCGACGCGCAAATTCCTGCTTACTGATGCTCATAGTGTCCCTGATGTGTATGATCTTGAGGAGCTTATCACAGCTGTTTTTACGGGAAATTGATCTACTCGGTTGTCAGTGCAATCGCTCGCCCTTGGGCTTCTTCGTCGCCGGGGTGGCGGCGTTACACTCAAGAAAAATGGTCATCGCCACGACTCGCACATACTCGCAGATCTCCACGTAGTCTTGCTCGCCGTCTTCATCGTCGGCCTGATCAGCAGAAATTTGCGCAATGGCCGCCAAGTCGCTCAATGCCTCGCGGCTCTCTTTAGACAGCGCATCCAAGGCATCACCCTCGCTCTGCCGCTGCTTTCCGGCCATCGCAAAGCCAGTGAGAAAACCCTGCACCCACTGACCGAGGCTGACAATGCGCTGTCCCAAATCCAGCTCGTCTCCCGGCAGCATTAACTGCAGTGCCAAGTCCTCACTGCCCAGTGCTTCCAGCGCGCTCTTATAAACGCCGAATAAGGCATCGGCATCGTCAGGGTTGGGCATCTCGATATCCAGCAGCTCCGTACAGTGCTTTAACCACGCCTGGCGCTCGACTCGACCGCCCACAGACAAAAAGCCAACGGCATAGCCGTGGAGCTCCGCCGGGGGCTGCAAAGCACCTAAATTAAGGAATAGATTAGCGAGATCATCGTGGTCAAACTCGTTAGACATTGCGCATTCCAAGGGCATCAAAGACTGGAGGCGCATGGTAGCGCTGATCCGCCGCAAAATCGAATACCCGCCGCGATTCACACCGCCGCGTATAACCGTTGACCGAGCGCTGGCACCCACTCTACTATGACGACATCATTCCCGGCCGTGGAACTAGGCAATAATGGACGATCGACAGCTGCAGGTTTTGGAACGAAAAGTCGATGAGCTCATCCAACTGTGCGAACAATTGGATGCAGAGAACCGCACTCTCAAATCCGAAACGCAAAACTGGAAGATTGAGCGCGAAGCGCTGATCGAAAAAACCGACACGGCCCGGGCAAAAGTCGACGCGATGATCCAGCGCCTGCGCGCATTGGAAAAAGAATGCTGATGACTCGCCCCAGCCACATGGAGACGACAAGGTGAGTAAAGAAACGGTCATCGTTAAAATTCTCGACAAGGAGTATCAGGTTGCCTGCCCGAGTGACGAGCAAACAGGCTTGCTGGAAGCGGCCCGCTACCTCGACCAGCAGATGCGCCAAATACGCAACTCCGGAAAAATTATTGGCCTGGAGCGCATCGCCGTGATGGCTGCACTAAACATTGCCTACGAGCTACGCGAAGCCAGCAAAAGCGGCGTCAGCACGGAGCAAGAGGCCACGGTAAGCAAGCGCATTACCGATAAAATTGACGACACCCTCAACCGCTGCCGCCAACTCGATATCGGCTAACCACCCTGTTAAGCACGTGGGCCTATCGGTATACTGTGAATTCCTGGGATATGCGCTAGGCCGTCAGACCCCTGAGCCGATGCTTTAAAACCCGGAGCGAACCAGCCAGTATTTGTGTGCATGTCCGCGTGACGGAAAGCCTAAAAATGCTGCGGTAAGTTCCACCTTGAACCGCTGGGTTCAAGGGCCACGCGGCCGGCGGTATCCTGGGTCCTACCTTTTCAGGCAGCGCCTTCAACCACAACCCGCCTTCACTATGGATGCATCGAGCAAAAACCAGCTCCGCCAACGTCTTCGGCAACAACGGCGCGACCTACCGGCCGCCACTCAACGGCGCGCTGCCAAGCGCCTGCTTCAACAGCTGAGGAAACTACCCGAATTCCAGCGCGCTCGACATATTGCTCTGTACAGTGCCAGCGACGGTGAAATCTCCACCAACGAGGTGCTTCGCTACTGCCAGCAACGCGGCAAGGTGTGCTACTTACCGGTTATTCACCGAGACACCAAACAGGCGCAAATGCGTTTCCATCGCCACGCCCCGGGGCAAACCCTGCGCAGCAACACCTTTAACATCCCGGAGCCCAATGCCCTGCGCCGCCGACAGATAGACCCTGCCCGCCTCGATATGATGCTGCTACCACTGGTTGGTTTCGATCGCCGGGGCAATCGCTTGGGCATGGGCGGCGGCTACTACGACCGAGCGCTGGCCTTTAAGCAGCGCCGCAATGCGGCAAACACGCCCCTACTGATCGGCCTGGCCCACCATCTACAGGAAGTGGAGCGCTTACCGATACAGCACTGGGATATCCCCCTCGACTGGGTCGCCACCGACCGAGAAATTTTTGCCGCGCGTTAACTGAGAAACTGTTGGTACGCGAGGTTGTCGGTCTCTTCATGGAAGGGGTACGCCAGTTTGTCGAGAAAAGCCTCCACCGCTTTCCGCTCAGACTTATCCGCTTGCAGGCCCACCAACACCCGGCCGTAAGCGGCACCGTGATTGCGGTAGTGAAAGAGCGAAATATTCCAGCGATTACCCAAACGCGTCAGGAAATTCATCAAGGCGCCAGGGCGCTCAGGGAATTCAAACCGATACAGCAATTCATTGGCGACCGCGCTGGGGCGATGACCACCGACCATATGGCGGATATGTAGCTTGGCCATCTCGTTGTCGGTCATGTCTTCGACCCGGTAGCCCAACTTGCGCAAGGATTCGACGACCTCCGTCCGCCCTTGCCCGCCGGCCGCAACGGCAACGCCAACAAAAATTTGCGCGTCGCGATCGTCGCCATAGCGGTAGTTGAACTCAGTGATATTGCGCTTACCCAGGGCAGCACAGAATTTTTTGAAGCTCCCGGGCTGCTCGGGAATGGTGACACTCAAGATCGCCTCGCGCTGTTCACCAATTTCTGTGCGCTCCGAGATATAGCGCAGGCGATCGAAATTGGTGTTCGCGCCACTGTCAATCGCCAACAGCGTCTGGCCTTCACAGCCGTGCTGTTCAACATATTTCTTGAGACCGGCGAGCGCCAGTGCCCCTGCGGGCTCGGCAATCGAGCGGGTATCGTCAAAGATATCCTTGATTGCTGCGCAAATTTCATCGGTATTTGCCGTGACAACCTCATCGACGGTTTTACGCAGTACCCGGAAGGTTTCCTTGCCGATTTGTGCCACGGCAACGCCGTCGGCGAAAATCCCGACCTCTTTCAAGCGCACTCGACGCTGCTTTTCCAGAGCGACTTTTAGGCAGGCGGCATCTTCGGGCTCCACCGCAATAACGCGGACATCCGGGCGTACATATTTGATGTAGGCCGCCACTCCAGCAGCGAGACCGCCGCCACCTACCGGCACGAATACCGCGTCGAGCGGCCCGGTAACTTGCCGCAAGATTTCCATGCCAACGGTGCCCTGCCCCGCAATAACATCGGGGTCGTCATAGGGGTGGACATACACCATGCCTTTTTCCTGCACGAGCTTTTGGGCATAGGCCGAAGCCTCATCGTAGGTGTCCCCGTGTAACACCACCTTGCCACCGCGCGAACGCACCGCATCCACTTTGATCTGCGGTGTGGTTTTAGGCATCACAATTGTTGCTTTCACCCCCAGCTTTAGCGCTGACAGAGCCAAGCCCTGAGCGTGGTTTCCCGCCGACGCGGCCACCACGCCCTGGCGGCGCTCGGCCTCGCTGAGATTGACCATTTTGTTATAGGCGCCGCGCAACTTGAACGAAAATACCGGCTGTAAGTCCTCGCGCTTGAGCAGCACGGTGTTATTCAGTCTTTTCGACAGCAGACGTGCCTCGTCCACAGGTGACTCGATAGCAACATCGTAGACCCGGGCATCGAGAATTTTCTTGATGTAACTCTGTGGCATGTTGTCGGAGACTCCAATTGCGGCCTGCTGGCGGGATGATCGTATACCAAACGGCAAGTCTAACGCGTCGCTGCGCGCTCCACCATGCTGCGAGCAATTCAGAAGCACAAAAAAGCCCGCCGTAGCGGGCTTTAATTCACTCGGCTGCTCTTATCCGCCGAGGCGCCAACCAAACCGCACCTGCGCCGACGACGCCTGCGGCTCGCCGCCGAGAGTCTCCGGGGTAAAGCTACACTTCATAATGGCCTCTAGCGCTGCGTTATCCAGTCGTTCTACGCCACTGCTCTGCTGTACCTCTCCACTGACGACCTGCCCCTGCGCATCGATGGCAAATGTCATCGTCACCGTGCCTTCCTGCTTCAAGCGGATCGACGCACGGGGATAACGCGGCTTGCGGCAACTACTCCAATCCACGCTTGCCGGGATGCGCTCGGCATTTGCCTTGGGTTTAGGTTTTGCAGCCACTTTCGGAGCGACGGGTGCCGCGGGCTTAGCCTGAGCGGCCAAGGCCTTTTTACGGGCCAATTCAGCCTGCCGGGCGCGCTGCTCAGCCGCCTCTGCCGCTTCCTTGGCTGCCTCTGCCGCCGCTTGCGCCTGAGCGAGCGCCATCGCCTGCTCTTCCAGCACCGCACTCTGTTCTTGCTGTCGCAAGGCCTGTTCACGCTGGTTGAAGGTTTGCTCTAAACGCTGTTCCCATGCAAGCAGGACATCCTGCTCATCATCCGCCAGCTCGGCATCTGCCAGCGAGGCAAATACCTGCACCGTTTCAACGGTTGCCGACTCATCGGCTGCGCCATCCCCCAAGCTCATTAACCACGCCGCCAGTCCTGCCGCTGCGCACACTGCGAACAGCACCACAGCGATAAACATTTCCGCCGACTGCACCAAACTTTTCTTGGGAGCACTGCTGGCCGACACGTCACTATTCATCATTGTATTCATTATTATCGTTATCTCTGCAGCATCAGGCGGTCAGACCAAACAAGCGACCAATACGCTTGAATACCCCGCGGCGGTCACTGGGTGGCTCTGGCGCTTTTTCAGCAGCCAGACGCAGTGTCTGCTCTGGATTCTTTTGCAAAATATCGAAGCGCCGCACCGCCAAATTAACACTGCCGCGCAGCATCCCCTCGCTGATAGGTTTGCTCAGGAAGCGGTAGATTTGCCCGCGATTGATCAATTCAATTCCCAAGCCGGCATCAGCTCGCGAGGTTAGTACTATGGCCACCAGCGATGGGTGATGCTGGCGCAGAGCGGTCAGCAGGTGCGTCACGCTCTCGCCGCCGATAGATAGCTCGGTGATGATCACGCCGATATTTTCTGACTCCAGCGCCTCAAGTGCGCCGTCCAGATCAACCGCGGTAAATACCGGGCGATCTTTGTGCAACACGCGCTGCAGAACGTCGCGGGTGGTGCTGTCTTCGTCCAGCACCAGGATGCCCGTTTCATTGCGAAGCGCCTCCGGACCTGCGGCGATATCAACTACCGTTTTCGCCGTGGGCGCAGACAGCTCCGGCGCCTCGGCGGTTTCGCCCGGCTCAGCGGCCTCAGCACTTGGCTGAGCCTCATCAGTGGTTTCTTCAACCTCGCTGTGATTCAGCTCAGCACTGACATCCTCAGCCACATCGACCTCAGAGGCCTTTACCGCCGCAGCGATGGTGTCGCGCAATTCGTTATTCGACCAAGGCTTGTTGATGAAACGGAAAATTTCGCCATCATTTATCGCGCCCAATATGGCGCTTAAATCCGAGTAGCCGGTCAGCAATACACGGATCGCTCTCGGCCGGAGCTCGCGCGCTGTGCGCAGAACCTCGACACCCGTCATTTCCGGCATACGCTGATCAGAGACGATAACATCGACATCTTCTTGCTCTAACAACGCCACCGCGTCCGCGCCACAATTGGCGGTAAACACTTGATAGCGACTGCGAAACAAAGCCTTTAGGGCGACGAGAATTCTCGGCTCGTCATCCACGAATAAAATCTTTGCCTTACTTTCAATGCCTTCAGTCATCACGTACTCCTCAAACCGCGCTGTCACTGAGAATAATGCTGTCTTCGGTCACAACGGCTTGTTCTGGAACGGCCTTGCCCGCTATCGGCAGGCTGACAACAAACTCGGTCCCGACACCCGGCTCCGACTCCACTGAGATGCGGCCGCCGTGATCTTCGATAATGCGAAACACAATGGACAAACCAAGGCCCGTACCTTCACCGACAGGCTTGGTAGTAAAGAAGGGCTCAAAGATATGCGCGGCGGTTTCGGCATCCATACCGCAGCCACTATCGCGTACGCGCACCACGGCATTGTCGCCGTCAACAGCGGTGCTGAGTGTCAGGGTTCCATTGCCATCCATCGCCTGAGCGGCATTATTGATTAAGTTCAGAAATACTTGGTTCAACTGAGACGGTGCGCAACTAATATCGGGTAGCTCGCCAAAGTTGCGCTGAATGTCCAGGTCTTTGATTTGGTTTTGGCAAATCTTCAAGGAGGTTTCGATCCCCTCATTCAGGTCGAAGAGCTCGGTTTGCGAGCGATCTACCCGGCTGAAGTTTTTCAGGCTCATAACCAATTCAGCAATTTGTTCTAAGCCGTATTGGGCATCGCCCAATAGCATGTCGAACTCGCCGCGGCTTTCTTCGTCGATCACATCCTCCATGGAGGACACCAACTCCCGCACAATTGACACGTTGCTGTTGGCGTAGCCGAGAGGCGTATTAATTTCATGGGCGACACCCGCCACCATTTGCCCCAAGGAAGCCATTTTTTCAGATTGGATCAGTTGTGCCTGCTGCAGACGCAAGTCTTCCAAGGCGGTGCTCAAATCACGGGTGCGCTCGGCGACGATACCTTCCAGATTGATATTGGCATCCTGCAGCTCCATGTTCACTTGGTCCAGCTCTTGGAATGAGCCGCGCAAACGCCAGGCGATCAAACCAAAGGCCAGCAGCAGCGCCGCCGCGTAGACAGCCAGGGTTTGGCGGTTGCGATCTGCCGCTGCCTGCAACTGGGAAAAGTGGTTCTCATAGCGCGTCTTGAGCGTTGCCAGTGCGCCGGCAGCACCGGTTTCTGCGATCTCGTCCAGTTGCTGATTCAACTCATCTCGAGTGAAGCGCAGACCGTCCACCGTATCGAGCAGTTGCGAAAGCGCCGCCAGTGCGTCGGTATCCTCCAGAGCACTGGCCTGAACCGCGATACTTCCACTCAACTGGTCTAGCAGCTCTGCGTTTTCTGCTGTTGAGATAATGCTGTACTGCGTCGCTTCACGAATCAGTCGCTTGATGTCGCGCCCGAGAGCAGCTTCCGATTCTATCGCCGGTGCGCTGAGCACCGAAACACCGCCGCTGCGCATCGCCGCAAACAGCAGGCGCAAGCGACGCAGCGTTTCCTGGTAGGGCTCCAATGCATCCAACTTGGCTTTCGTGCTGCGCAGGAAGTCGTTTAACGCGCGGTCCACAAGCGGCGCCTGCCCCTTGAGGCCAGCCTGACCAAAACCGATCTGGCGCGACTGCTCATCGAAGCGCTCCGCGGCGGCCAGCATAGCCAGCGGCTCACTTTCTAATTGCAGCGGTGCACGCACGATGGCCCGATTGAGCTGTCGATCTGCGGTGTTTACGGCTTCTAACTGCTCCATGCGTACCACATGCAGCCCGGTTTCCAGCGGTGTTCTCAAGGTAACCCACAACAAATAGCCCAGCACGGTAAATGCCAGCAAAATAGCCAGCGGCGCAAACACGCGCTGAATACCTAGTTGGCTCACTGCTGATGTTGTCGACCCTCGAACCGCTCCTTCTTTTATTTTTCTTATTCGGCTCATGCCGTCTCCTAAAGCAACCCTTCCCCCGGGAATCCCGGAAATACCGGCTTAGCAGCCAGTACTACTCTAACGACCGATTTTGTTGTTTCTATAGTCTTGCTAGAGTCGCCATTTTTATGATGTGTAATAGGTTGGCGACCGTCGAGGATAAAAGCTCATCACCCAAATGTCTAGGCGCCCGGAAACCGCCTTGCGGCTCGCATTCGCCACAGCGCAGTTTTATACTTGCCGCTCTCAGTTCTCAGCGCAGCGAATCCACCATGAATCAGCAGCAATTGAAAGAAGCCGTGGCCGCAGCGGCCATTGAGCGCGTAAAACCCGCCATCCTCGACGGCGAAATCATCGGTATTGGTACCGGCTCAACCGCCAACTGCTTCATCGACCAGCTCGCCGCCCTAAAAGATGACATAAAAGCGACTGTAGCCAGCTCTGAAGCCTCGGCACAACGGCTGCGCAGCCACGGCATTGAAGTGATTGAGTTAAATAGTTGCGGCCAAATTGCGGTCTACGTGGACGGCGCGGATGAGAGCAACCAGCGCCTTGAATTGATCAAAGGCGGCGGCGCCGCACTCACCCGAGAGAAAATCGTCGCGGCAGCGAGCAAGCAATTCATCTGCATCGCTGACGAAAGTAAATTGGTCGACCAACTGGGCGCCTTTCCCCTGCCGATTGAAGTTATTCCGATGGCGCGCAGCTATGTGGCCCGCGAGCTGCTGAAGATGGGTGGCAACCCGGTCTACCGCGAGGGCGTTGTCACCGACAACGGCAATGTGATCATCGATCTCTACGACTTTATGATCGCCACCCCACAAAAAACGGAAGAAACCATCAACGGTATCACTGGCGTTGTCACCAACGGCCTGTTTGCCCTGCGGCCCGCCGACGTACTGCTGCTTGGCACCGCCGACGGCGTTAAGACGCTACAGCGCGAGGACTAGGGGCAACGATGTTTAACAATATTCTGGTTATCTGTATCGGTAATATTTGCCGCAGCCCAAGCGCGGAATACATGCTGCGTCAGAAGCTCGCCGAGGTGAAACCCAACATCACCATTCACTCGGCCGGCCTTGGCGCGCTGGTGGACAAAGGCATCGACGACACCGCAGCGGCATTGCTCAGCGAACACGGCATCGACCCCAGCGGCCACCGTGCCCGCCAAGTCGACCGCGACATGCTGACCCAGGCCGACCTCATCCTCACCATGGAATCGCGACATGTTCGCGGCATCAATAAAATTGCCCCACAAGTTGGCGGCAAGACGTTTTTATTGGGTAAATGGTCGGAAAATCAAGAAGTGCCCGACCCTTATCGCAAGAGCCGGGAAGCCTTTGAGCACGTCTATAAACTGCTAGACCAATTCACAGACGATTGGTTGAAGTATTTGTAGCGTATCGCGCTAGGGGTGTGAGGCCTTAACGCTTTCCAACATGCGCTTAACGGGCTGCACTTGGTTCATTGTATAAAAGTGGATACCCGGTGCGCCGCCCTCCATCAGAATCTGGCACATTTCCGTCACATACTCTTCACCGAAGGCAGCAATGCTCTCCAGATCCTGGCCATAGCCATCGAGTTTGCGCGCCAGCCAACGGGGAATTTCAGCGCCGCAATTGCGTGAAAAGCGCGCCAAATTCGCATAGTTGGTGATCGGCATAATGCCCGGGTAGATCGGCTTATCGATACCGGCCTTTTCGCAGGCATCCAAAAAGTAAAAATACGCATCGGCATTAAAGAAGTACTGGGTAATGGCACTGTTTGCGCCGGCATCCAGCTTTTCTTTTAAGTACGCCACATCCTGCTCGTAACTCGGCGCGTCGGGGTGAACCTCCGGGTAGGCAGCAACTTCTAACTCGAAGTGGTCGCCGGTGTGCTTGCGGATAAACTCGACGAGTTCTCGGGCATACACTAAGCGCGTCGCCCCCATTCCAGAGGGAATATCACCGCGCAACGCGACGATGCGACGCACACCCGCCTGGCGATACTGCTCAACCAGCGCCAGAACCTCCTCTTCCTCATCACCACCAAAGGACAAGTGAGGGGCAACATCAATACCCGCTGCCTTGGCATCGAGCACGATGCCCCGGGTGTTGTCTCGGGTAGACCCGCCCGCACCATAGGTGACGGAAAAGAAGTCTGGTGCCAGACTATTCAACTCATTGCGGGTGGCAACGAGCTTTTCACGACCGGCTTCGGTCTTGGGTGGAAAAAATTCAAAACTGTAGCGATTGGCCATGCACACATCCGCTTATTATCTGTCACGCGTATCAACGCCCCGCGCCCAATAGGCGGCGCGGGGTAAACGGCAGCGGCGAAACCGCTACCTCGGGCTTAGTACTTGTAGCTGTCCGGCTTGAAGGGGCCGTCCACGCTCACACCGATGTAGTCGGCCTGATCCGCTTTGAGTTTGGTGATCACGCCACCAAAGCCCGCCACCATGTGCGCGGCAACCTCTTCGTCCAGCTTCTTAGGCAGCACTTCAACGGTGATAGCAGCTTCGCGCAGCTCTTTTTCCAGATCGGCAAAGCGGCGCTCGTACAGGTAAATTTGCGCCAGTACTTGGTTGGCAAACGAACCGTCCATAATGCGACTGGGGTGACCGGTGGCGTTACCCAAGTTAACCAGGCGACCCTCTGAAAGCAGGATCAAGTGATCGTTGCTAGCGCGGTCGCGATACACAACGTGCACCTGTGGCTTGATCTCATCCCACTGCCAATTTTCACGCATGTAGGCCGTGTCGATTTCATTGTCGAAGTGACCAATGTTGCACACTACGCAGCCATTCTTCAGCGCCGCCAGCATATTCGCATCACAAACGTTGACGTTACCAGTTGTTGTTACCAGCAGGTCGGTAGTGCCCAGCAGCTCGCTATTGATGCTGCTTGCCTCACCCGTGTTCACACCATTGACGTAAGGCGACACCACTTCAAAACCATCCATGCAGGCCTGCATGGCGCAGATGGGATCGATTTCCGTCACTTTTACGATCATGCCTTCCTGACGCAGTGATTGCGCAGAACCTTTACCAACATCACCGTAGCCAATAACCAGCGCTTTTTTGCCCGACAGCAGATGGTCGGTAGCGCGCTTGATCGCATCATTTAAGCTGTGGCGACAACCGTATTTGTTGTCGTTCTTCGACTTGGTCACCGAGTCATTGACGTTGATCGCGGGCACTTTCAGCTCGCCCTTTTTCAACATATCTTGCAGGCGGTGAACCCCTGTGGTGGTTTCTTCAGTGATACCGTGGATCTTGTCGAGCATCGCCGGATACTTCTCGTGGAGAATACCGGTCAGGTCGCCGCCATCGTCGAGTACCATGTTGGCATCCCAGGGCTGACCGTCTTTCAAAATTGTCTGCTCAATGCACCACTCGTACTCTTCTTCGGTTTCACCCTTCCAAGCGAAAACGGGAATGCCGGCCGCGGCGATCGCCGCTGCTGCGTGATCCTGAGTGGAGAAAATATTGCACGACGACCAACGCACTTCCGCGCCGAGAGCGGTCAGTGTTTCGATCAACACCCCGGTTTGAATGGTCATATGAATACAACCGAGAATTTTGGCACCCGCCAAGGGCTTGCTATCGCCATATTTTTCGCGCAGAGACATCAGCGCAGGCATTTCACCTTCTGCGATGCTCAGTTCTTTGCGACCCCATTCGGCCAGGCTGATATCGGCAACTTTATAGTCGCTGAAATTTTCTACTGCAGTTACTGTGGCAGTCATATTGCTATCCTCAAATTAATTTCGCGAGTGACTTTGCTTCTTACACCGCCGCTTTCAGCGCCTCGGCGCGATCGGTTTTTTCCCAGCTGAAGGCCGTGCTGGTTTCGCTGCGGGCTTCACCGTTTTCTGTCCATTGGTACGTATGCTCGTATGGCTCCCGACCAAAATGGCCGTAGGCCGCTGTGGGCTGATACATGGGGTGAGCCAAGTCCAGCATATTGGTAATGCCGTAGGGGCGCAGGTCGAATACCTGGCGCACTGCCGCCACCAATTTTTCGTCACTGACTTTGCCGGTGCCGAAGGTGTTCACCGAAATCGAGGTCGGCTCCGCGACACCAATCGCATAGCTCACTTGAATCTCGCAGCGGTCAGCCAGACCCGCGGCGACAATATTCTTCGCCACGTACCGGCCAGCATAGGCCGCACTGCGGTCCACTTTGGAAGGGTCCTTACCCGAGAAGGCACCACCGCCGTGACGCGCCATACCGCCGTAGGTATCAACAATGATTTTACGCCCCGTCAGCCCGCAGTCACCCACTGGGCCACCGATCACGAAATTGCCAGTGGGGTTGATGTGGAATTGCGTACCGGCGTGCAACAAATTGGCAGGCAACACATGCTTGATAATCTCTTCGCGCACGGCTTCCTGAAGATCAGCCTGGCTGATATCAGGGTTGTGCTGGGTCGACAACACAACGGCATCCACGGCCACCGGCACGCCGTTCTCGTAACGCAAGGTCACCTGACTTTTTGCATCGGGGCGCAACCACGGCAGCACACCGTTTTTGCGCAGGTAAGCCTGGCGCTCAACCAAACGGTGGGAATAAAACAGCGGTGCGGGCATCAAGTGCTCGGTTTCGTTTGTAGCGTAGCCGAACATCAACCCTTGGTCGCCCGCGCCCTGATCTTCAGGTTTGGCGCGATCCACCCCCTGATTAATATCGACTGACTGCTTGCCAATGGCATTTAATACAGCACAACTGGCGCCATCAAAACCGACATCGGAGCTGTTGTAGCCAATGCCGGTAATAACGTCGCGAATAATATCTTCCAGATCCACGTAGCACGAGGTGGTGACTTCTCCGGCAACCACTGCCATACCCGTTTTAACCAAGGTCTCTACGGCAACCCGGGCATGCTTGTCACGCGCGATGATCGCGTCGAGCACCGCATCGGAGATTTGATCGGCAAGTTTGTCTGGGTGTCCTTCCGATACCGACTCGGAGGTGAACAGGCTGTATTCAGACATTGATAGTCTTCCTCATTGTAATGGCCCTGTGGCCAGCTCGTTATTTCTTGCCCGGCTTTATAAACTGCCGAACTTGCACGCGAAAACCGTTTAACTGGGCCAGGTAAACTGACGGCCCCTCTTCCAAGCCGCAGGCCAACGCCCACTCACTTAATTCTTCCTGCGCGATGCCCAGCCACAAATCACCGCAGGCCTCTCTGGCCCAGTTTTGATCGTGAGGGCAGAGTTCAGCCAGGCAAAATACCCCGCCCGGACTCAACATGCGCTGTACGTCGTTAAAAATATCTGACGGCGAAGGCACATGGTGGAGCACCATATTGGCCACCACACAATCGGCTTCACCCTCGGGCAAACGCCGGCTGCGGCTGTCGCCCAGCACAAACTCTATGCCGTCGAGCCCTTTGCCAGCAGCGGCGGTGCGCGCTTTGTCCAGCATCGGCTCACTGTTATCAAGCGCGATCACCCGCGCGTAACGGCCGGCCAGTTCAGCCAGAAAATCGCCCTCGCCCGGGCCGATCTCGACCGCCAAACGCCCACCCTCGGGCTGACTGGCCCGCAACAGCTCGGCGCAACTTGGGCCGTATACGCTGTACGCAACCATTTGCTCTTGTTGCTCACCGAACTCACCGGCGTGCTCAGCGAAAAACGCTCGCGAGCGCTCCGCCCGCTCGGCGACCACTTTTTCTAGCTGCCGCTGCTGCCCCGCATCCAATACCAGCTGCTCGGCAGCATTGAGCACCGCAGTGTGCAGCTCGGCCACACTGGCGTGCTCGGCTTGCCAATTGCGGCGGTAAAACAAGCTATTACCTTCGCGACGACGAACAACCAAGCCCGCAGCGGCGAGTATTTTTAAATGGTGGCTCATGCCCGACTGGCGAACATCTAAAATCTGGCACAGCTCCTGAACGCTGTAGGCATCGCGACTTAACACACGCAGCACTTGCAGACGCAAGTTATCGGCTCCCGCCTTGCAGAGCTGGAGAACCATGGCGCCGATAGCCGGCGCGCCCGGTGTTGCAGGGAGAGACTCAGAGGAATCTGCCGCCGCCACATTGCAAGAGTGTGCATCCATGGCGAGGCAGTGTAGCAGCCTTAACGGCTATATCAAAATATTTTGATATAGATTTCCATATGGTAATTATTGCACCAGCGGCCTCGGCCTTGGCGCCGCAGAGGGGAGGGAGTGCCGCAGGATTCGCCACACCACTTGACCAAACTGTCGCGGCAGCGAGCCGGTATTGTAGTGCTGACCAAATTTCTGACATATCGCCCGCAGCTCTACCGACATTTCCTCGTAACGGTGGGCCGGCACAGTGGGAAACATATGGTGCTCGATCTGGTGACTAAGATTGCCTGACAAGATATGGAACAGCTTGCCACCACTGAGGTTCGACGAGCCTCGCAACTGACGCAAGTACCATTCCGCTCGACTCTCGTTATCCAACACCGAGCGCTCAAATACCTCGGCATCGGCGGTAAAGTGGCCGCAGAAAATGATCATAAATGTCCAAAGGTTGCGGATCAGGTTGGCAACCAAATTACCACTGAATACCGTTAGGAAAAACGGCCCGGCAAGCAGCGGGAAAAACACATAGTCTTTAAGTAGCTGACGCCGGGTCTTCTTCCAAAGCGGTCGCAGCTCCTCCTTTAATTGCGGCCAGGACTTCCGCCCCTTGGCGACCTTGCCCAGCTGTAGCTCCTGAATTGCCACACCCCACTGAAACAACAGCGCCAGCAATACCGCGAATACCGACTGAAACAGGTAGGAAAAATGCCAACGCTGCTCGGGGAAGAGCCGTAGCAGGCCGTAGCCCACGTCATCATCAAGCCCCTTGATGTTGGTGTAGCTGTGATGCTTGTAGTTGTGGCTCTCGCGCCAGTTGTCTGACGTGCCGACGATATCCCACTCATACGTCGCACCGCGCAGCGCAGGTTCGTTCATGAAGTCGTATTGGCCGTGCATCACATTGTGGCCAATTTCCATGTTCTCCAGAATTTTTGCCACACCCAGCAATACGGTGCCCAGTATCCATGCAGGCGGGAAAACGCCGATAAACAGCAGCCCTCGCCCCACGACCTCCATGTATTGCTGCACGCGAATCAAGCGGCGAATATAGCGGGCATCGCGCTCGCCCACGTCGGCGATCGCGCGCTTTTGCAATGCGTCGACGGCCTCGCCAAACGCGGTTAATTCCTCTGGGCTCAGCGCCCGACTTTTCCCTTGACTCACAACGCTCACCTATATGTCCAATTCGATGTTGCTGTTTGCGCGGCTGACGCACAGGCGCACAGACCCCGCCCCGCGAAGCTGCTCACCGTTTAACTGATTTTGACTTTCCCCACTGCGCTGACCACAGCTGCAGCTGTTGCAAATACCCATGCGGCAACCGTGAGGAGGCTGGTGCCCCGCCTCCTCTAGCGCGTCGAGTAATGACTGTTGAGAAGAAACCGTGATCGTTTGCCCACTGCGAGTTAATGAGACCTCAAAGAAACGCTCCTCTGCCACCGCCTCGTCGAGCCGTTGCGGCGGACTAAATGCCTCGGCATAAAAACCACCCGCCACGTCAGAAAATAGCTCGCGAGCCGCTCCCACAAACGCGCTGCCACCACAGGCAAATACACGGGCATTTGGATACCGTTCACACAGCGGCGCCGCCACCTCCGGGCTCAGACGCCCAGTCGAATAAAGCGATGAGGAATCACCGGCGTTGCAAAACCGCCTCACGGAAAACTGGGGGTGCGTCTGGCAGAGCGCGTCCAGTTCCTCGGTAAAGCAGAAACGCTCGACCTGTTTCTCCCAATACCACAGCTCGCCCCGAAGCGCGTCACCGCGCCTTGCCTGCTCGGCAATCAGGTTATAGATCGCGGTAATACCACTACCCGCCGCGAGAAACAGCTGCGCCGACGCCCCTGCCAAACCTTCCGCGAGTTCGCCATAGGGCTGGCTTAGCTCAAGCACATCGCCCACGCGCAAGTGATCGTGTATGTGATTGCTGACAAGCCCGCCCGGCTCGCGACGCACCGAGATGCTGACACACCCACCCTCAGCGGGGCGCGACAGACTGTAACTACGGGTGCAGAGGCGGCCGTCAATCTCGACAGACACATTCACGTGCTGACCAGGCTCTGCCGATTGAAAATTACGGTTTGGCCGCAGCGCGATACTCAGCGTCTCTGCGCCTTCCATGCGCAGGCTCTGCACGCGGGCAAATACCCGCCGCCACGCCGTAATACTGCCGAACTCGCGAGCCCAGAAATCAAATTGCGACTCGCTTATCAGCGCCCCTAGCATTCCTGCCACACGCGGCATGCGCTCAGGGAAACTATTCAAAGAAGAAACCACACTCGCCATTGCTTTCATCCGGTGGTGAATTTTCGACCAATATACATGTGTATTTATAAGTGTCAATACAGGTGTATATTCATGTGTATATTTACTTGTATATACGAACGTCAAACAACGCACTAGAATGAGCACTTCAGGCCAGCAGGACCAACCGCGAACACGGCAGAGACATGGGTATCAGAACACGACGCAAGAACAAGCAGGAAGCCGAGACCAGCAGTCGCCGGACACAGGTTACCGCGCAAGATTTAATGGATGCCGCCGTGCGGCTGCTGGGTACTCACCGCAGCGTTTCCACGCTGAGCCTTAGGGAAATTGCGAGAGAAGCCGGGATCGCCCCCAACAGTTTTTACCGTCACTTTCGCGATGTTGATGAGTTGACGGTTGCGCTTATTGATCAGGCAGGGCGCGCCTTGCGCGGTATTATCCGCGAAGCGCGACAGCGGCTTTCCATGGAGCGCAGTGCAATTCGCACGTCGGTCGAGGCGTTTATGGACCAGCTCGACGCCGATGAAAAATACTTGCAGGTGCTGCTGCGCGAGATGTCCACGGGCTCGGACGCCTTCCGCCAAGCCGTCGAACGGGAACTCACCTATTTTGAGGACGAATTGCGCGACGAGCTTGAGCGCATGGAGAAACTCACTGGCCACGCCACCTTTGAACCTGCGCTCACCGCAAAGGCCATCACCCGCCTGGTTGTGGCCATGGGCGCCAGTGCCGCCAGCCAGTCGCTTGACCAGCGCGCCGAACTCATCGACCAAACGGTCATCATGATTCGCATGATCATGGTTGGCTCACAAGCGATGGCAAAGAAAGCTTAAGCCCCCCTCGACAGCCCCCAAGCCAATACAAAAAAGGAGCCTTTCGGCTCCTTTTTCATTCTTGCTACTTGCTGATTGGGGTCAGCACAATCGGCAAATCATCAACCGGCTTCGGCAGTGGCACGGTTTGCATCTTGTCGCTGAAGTTATCCGCCAGGCGGAACTCGTAGCGGCGCAAGAACTGGTGGAGGAAGTTCTTCACCTGCATCAGCGCAAAGTGCATACCGATACACTTGTGGCCGCCGCCACCAAAGCCAACAAAGCTAAAGCTGTGGCGCTTGTGCTCATTGCGCGGCTCCAGCCAGCGGTCGATATCGAACTTAAGCGGAGCGTCCCAGTACTCACCCATGCGGTGGGTATGCTGCGGCGCCATAAACAAAATGGTGTTGGCAGGAATTTTAAATCCGCCCAGCTCACACTCATTGATGGTGCGACGCTGCATCATCATCACGGAGGGATGCAAGCGCAATGCCTCTTTGGTCGCCGCTTCCGCAAGTGGCATTTTCTCCAGGTCTTCATACTCCATGAAGTCCTTGTCGATCGCCTGGGCTTCCTCGCGCAGACGCTGCTGCAACTCAGGGTTTTGACCCAGGTGGAACAGCAAGTGGCTGAGTGCACTGGTCGTTGTATCGTGGGCAGCAAAGAGCAGGAAGCTCATGTGCGCAACGATATCCTCATCAGAGAAGTACTCCCCTTCTTCAGTCTTTTCCTTGGTGAAGAAGGTAAAGGTATCGATGCCATTACCCGCACGACGCTCGCCAATCAGCTTGCCGAAGAACTCCTTGAGGAAGCGCTCCGCTTTTTTACCTTTCGCGTATTTGGTGCCGGGGATTTCTTTGGTGACGATACCCATTAAACCATCGGCAATATCCAAGAATGCGGTATTCAGCTCATCGGCACGCGAGTCGTCTTTGTCCAGGCCAACGAAAATTTCCGAGGCAACGTCCAGCAGCGTTTGCTTAATGGCTGGGAAGAACAGCATTTCCTTGTTCTTGCCCCACGCTTCAACCGCCTCGCCAATCATCGGCCCCATCGTGCCGATATAGCCTTTCATCGCGTCATTTTTGAAGGCCGTTTGCATCATACGACGCTGAAAACGGTGCTCCTCGTGGTCGCGCAGCAACAGCGCACCCTTATAGAAGCGCCCGAGAGAGCCCATGTAACCCATCTCGGCAGAGAAATTTTTATCGCGATCCAGGTAAACCTCTTTATAGAGGTCGGGGCCAACCAGCAGTACGCCTTTGAAGCCCGCCAGACCGAAGCGAGAAACTGGTCCGAACTCCTTGTATTGTTTATCGATCGTGCCGTAGAGGTCTTTCACCAATGGAAAGGTGTGACCAATAATCGGCCACCCAAACGAGCCGGGAATGTGATCCAACTTGTCGTTATTGGGAGCGAGTTTGTAATCCGTATTGACTGCTGTGGCCATGCTTCTGCCCTCCGAAGGGGGTCCGTGTAGTGAATTATTTTGGAAGTCATCATAGAAGCCAGCTCGATACATATCAAGCGTTCGATATGAAATATTCGTCATCTTCAGGTATAGTTCCGCTCAGCGACAATTGAGCACACCCAGAGGTACGCCCCACAGTGAGGAAAGTAGACCACGATAGCCGCCGCGAGGAAGTCGCCGAAGCGGCCGCGAGACTCATTGCCAGCAAGGGGCTCGAGGCACTCACCACCCGCGCACTGGCAAAGTCACTGGGGTGCTCCATCGGCGTGCTCTCGCACTACTTCAGCAGTAAAGAAGAAATTGTGATTGCGGCGTTTCGCTGGGCAGACCAGCGCATTGACCTGCGCATGCAAGAGGCCAGTATTCAGCAGGACAACCTGAGTCTGGATCAGTTCTTCCCCATCATCAAGGCAGGCCTCCCCCTCGACGAGGAGTCCGACCTCGAGTGGCGAGTGCGCTTAAATTTGCATACCTTCGCCCTGACCCACAACGATAGCCTGCAGGCCGAGCTGGAAAAGAACACACAGAACCGAGAATTAATGCAAGGGATGATCACCTCGCTGCAGGCGCAGGGTGAATTGCGCGACGATGTCAGCGCAGAAGACATCACCAATATCGCCTTTGACCTGGTGATCGGCATGGCCAAGAACCTGGTGATGAGGCCCTTCAACGAGCGGGAAGAGCGGTCGGCCTATCTGTTTAGAATGATTGAACAGCTGCGCCCGGAGAAACGCCGCCCGGACGCAGCCAGCGCTTAAGCGCGGCTTTTCTCGATAACCTCGGCCGCGTACCACTGCAGCATTGCCACTTTCTCGTCGACCGTTTTGTCGTCAGGCTCAGAGGCATAGACATCGCGAAAGGCAACCAACACCTCATCAACGCCGATATCCTCCAAGCGTTTAATGCCATCGGCACTGTAGGCCTCAGCAGTCATGGCTTGAAACTCGAAGGGCAGATGATCGCGACCATACTCAACGCGGAATTCATTGATTTGATCGATCATTGCCTTGATCGAGTCTAAATCACCCCCGGCCGCAATCCAGCCATCACCCAGGCGAGCCGCGCGGCGCAGTGCAGGCTTAGAGTGACCACCGACAAGAATCGGGGGGCGCTCGCTCGGCACGGGGCACAGCTTAATTTCCGGCAGATCGAAGATTTCACCCTGATAACCAAAATACTCGCCGCTCATCAGGCCGTTGATGATCTCAATCATTTCGTCCATGCGCTTACCGCGGCGCTCCCAGGGGACATTGGTGACTTCGAAGTCTTCGGCCCAGGGGCTAATACCGACACCGTAGCCAAAGCGGTTACCGCTGAGAATAGCCAGTGTCGACAACGACTTAGCGATCAGCGCTGGCTCGTGAACAGCCAATTTGTGCACTGAGGTTGTGAAGCGAATATTTTCGGTTTTCGCTGCCAGGTGAGCCGCTAGCAGAAAGGGCTCCATAAAGGGAACACCATCGAGGAACTCTCGGCTACCGTCGTTGTTATAGGGGTACTTAGAGCTCGCTTCTTTGGGATAGCAAATGCTGTCAGGCATGGTGATGGTGTCGAAACCCAGCTTCTCCGCTTCAATACTCAGCGGCACATACTGTTCAACCGGACACATACTGTGGTGGTAGGCAAACTTCATGGTGGCATCCTTCTTTGCTTATTGTTCCCCGCCGATGCGGTATCGATCTTCACTATAGTGTGGCGAGTTCGCCGCCTATAACCTCCGAACGGACGAGTTTACGTATTGGTATGGCGACTGGAGGCAGGCAGGCTGAGGATAGTGGCTGGCGGTATAAGCTCGCAAACCGCCAGCGCCAAGCCATCGCCCACGAAACAGGCGCTGTTTTTTGCTAAGCTAAAGCGCTATACCACCGCCGCATGCAAGGAATATGACACTGACCGCCGTTAAAGACACCCGAAGCCACCGCACACGTGACAGCCTTATTCGCGCGGCCGAAAGGCTCTTTGCCGAACAGGGTGTCGATGGCGTCTCGATCAATACCATTACCCGCGCCGCCGGCCAAGCCAACCGCAATGCGGTGCAGTACCATTTCGGCAATAAAAATGGCCTGCTACAGGCGATTTTCGACAAGCACGGCCCCGCCCTTGCCGAACGCCGCGCCGAATTGGCAGACCAAATGCTGGCTGACGGTGTTGCCACGCCACAACTGGTTGCCACCGCCATTGTTCAACCGCTGATCGAGAAGCTGGACGACAGCGACGGCGGCGAAGCCTATATCCACATCAGTGCCGAACTGATTGCCACCAATACCCTGGGCTACGACTTGGCGGATAAGCACTCCCTGCAGTTGGCGCGGGAAACTAAAATCGCAAAGCTGGCAGCGCAGGAACTTACCGAGCTCCCCCCCGAAATTGCCCAGCAGCGCATTCTATTGATGAACGTACTCGGCTTTCACGGCGTGTCCGACCATGCGCGGGTGCGCAAAAACACGGGGTTTAACCCACTGATCCGCGACACGGACTTCATGGCCAGCAACCTTATTGACAGTATGGCGGCCATATTGGAAGCGCCACCGTCGCAGCACAGCCTGGACATTCTGGCCAAGCGGCGACAAACCACCCAACACAGCGACCCGTCATGCGCCTAACCTTTCTCGGCACCAGCGCCGGCACCCCCACTCGGCACCGCAATGTCACCGGCCTGGCGCTGGCCATCGACGACGCCCGCGATTGGTACCTGTTCGACTGCGGTGAGGGCACTCAGCACCAAATACAGCACACGCGATACAGCAGCGCCAAATTGCGCGCCATCTTCATCACCCACGTGCACGGCGACCACTGTTACGGGCTGCCGGGCCTGATCGCCAGCGCTAACATGAGTGGCCGCAAAGCACCCCTAACTATTTGCGCGCCCGACGGTATCGAACAATTTATACGCGCCACCTTCCTGCACACCGACATACGGGAACTGCGCTTTCCTCTGGAATTTGTGCGTAGCGATGCGCCGGACTTCCATTTTGACGATGGCCATCTGCGGGTCAGCGCTCACGCGCTGTCTCACCGCGTCCCCTGCTTTGCCTACCGCGCCGAGGAAGTCGCACCTCGCCACCTGATTGAAGAAACGTTAGACGCCAAGGGAATTCCCAGAGGGCCGCTGTGGAACCGACTGCAAAAAGGGGAAAACATCGTCTTGGATGACGGCCGCGCCGTGCTCGCCGACGATGTTAGCCAGCCGGCCTGGTCACCGCGCAGCGTTATAGTCGGCGGTGACAACGACCAACCCGCCCTGCTACACGACGCCATGTGCAACAGCGACGCCATGATCCACGAGGCAACGTTTACCGAGGACGTTCTGGCCCGGGTGGGACCGCAATACATGCACAGCACGGCGGCCATGGTGGCCAAAGCTGCCGAGCGCAGCGAACTGCGGCACCTACTGCTAACGCATTTCAGTCAGCGCTATCGCCTCAAAGGTGGGGAAAGTGTTGAACACAGCATCGACGACCTGCGCAAAGAAGCGCGCCAGCACTACAGCGGCACATTGATCATGGCCGAAGACCTGGAGTGCTATCAGCTGGAAAAAAACCGCGACATAACGCCGCTTTCAACCGACCCTAAAAGGCCCTAGGGCATCGCCTCTAGCGCAGCGCGCTGGCGCTCCTGCTCTTCGCGAACCCACTGTTTGTTGTGCTCACCGGGCACAAGCAAGGTCGGTGGCGGCGTTTGCGAGAAGGCAGCCAAACTTGCCGCGACAACATCCTCCGCGTTCGACCAATACGCCTCGGGAATCGAACGCTTATCAAAGCCCGTCAGCGCCTCACGCCCGTGAAAGTCGCTGTGGGTGTAACCGGGGCACAGGCACTGCACGGCAATACCGTGACGGTGATTTTCCTTGGCAAGAGACTGACTAAACGCCACCAAAAACGCTTTTGAAGCGCCGTATACCGCAGCGCCTTTCATCGGGATCAAGCCCGCCATGGAAGCAACATTAATCACCCGCCCGCGACCGAGTTCCTGCATATAGGGCAGCGCGCCACGGCACAGCGACACACTCGCCTGACAATGCAGGGACAGCATCTCCAGCTCAGCGTCGAGGTCACTGTCCACCAGCGCATTGTCGGTGGTGAATCCGGCATTGTTAATCAGAATGGTCACCGGGCCTTTTTGCCGGATGGCCTCCATCACTTCGGCCACGCCCAGCGGCTTGCAAAGATCGACGGCGATACAGTGAACCTCACAGTCGACACCGGCCAGGCTCTCGGCAACACGCGACAGTTTTTCTGCGTCGCGCGCCACAAGAATCATCGACGAGCACTGCGGAGCGAGCGCCTGCGCGAAGGCTCGGCCAATTCCGGCAGAGGCGCCGGTAATTAATGCAATATCGGAATTATTCGCGCTGGCCATAGTCCATCTCTTAACATTGTTCAGGGCGTGAATTCTGCACTGAAGGCGCGCCGAGGGGAAGTCGAATCCCGGGAACGCGAGTTACCAAGTGTTCATGTCAGCGCGACGGCAACACACCCCAACAGGAGGCAATATGCGCAACTATCTCACCTGCTACGCCGCCGGCAGCCTCGGCGGCTTGGCCAACAGCCTGGCGCTTTGGCTTTGCGGTCTGTACGGACTAACCGCCGCCGCGGGGGTCAATATTTCGCCGCCACTAACGCCGGAATGGCTCTATCCGCGCCTGGTCTGGGGAGGCCTATGGGGCCTGCTATTCGCCCTGCCGCTCTTCAGCGGAGCGTGGTTGCGTCGCGCCTTGCTGATCAGCCTCGCCCCCAGCACCGTCCAGCTGTTCATTATTTTTCCGTATCACTCTCCGTACGGCCAAGCGGGGCTTGCCCTCGGCACGCTAACGCCCGTTTTTGTGCTGGCGTTCAACGCGGTGTGGGCAATTACCTGCGCGCTTAGCTTGCGCCTGACTCGTTAAAATGAAGAGCCGGGCTGCTGCAAGAATTCCAGCTCTTCGGCGCTGGACGCTCGCCCAAGCACGGCATTGCGATGAGGGTAGCGGCCGAAGCGCTCGATAATATAGGCGTGCTGGCGAGCAAAACGAAGATTATTCTCCACGCCCAGCGCCTCGTAGAGGGCAAGAGACTGCCGCTGAATCAGTTTCGATTCACTGTGCATATACGGCATGTATAAGAACGCCCGCTGTTGCTCATCGAGATCGCGATCTGCACCGCCGGCAATGGCCTCTTGCGACAATACCAGCGCTAGCGGGTCACATTGAAACGACTGCGGGTGGTCGCGATAAATATTGCGGGAAAACTGATCCAGTACAATGACCTCGGCCAAACGCCCCAGCGGCTGTTCACGCCACTTATATAGCTCGGCGGCCGCCGCGGCACGGTGACATTCACCAAATCGTTTGGCGATTAGAGAATCCAATTCTGCCGACTTGGCGAACCACTGATCAGGTGTCAATTCATCAAACCAAAATTCTATTACCGCTTGCCACGTTGTCACCGAACGCCCTCCGTTACGTAACATACCGCCATCCTCTGCTGCCAGCTCGGAGATAGCCACTATAAAGTGCATAGGCACAGCGTTGCGCCTGTTGCGACTCACTAACTTACTGCGGGGGCAATCCAATTACTGTTAACGAGCCACCAACAGCGGACAGTTAGCCACAAGGGCTGCTAAAATGCCGTCGAAAATTCCCTCAGCTGGAGAGCACCCGATGGCCAAGGCAAAGGCGGTTAATTTTGAATCTGCCCTCAAAGAACTCGAAACACTCGTGCAAACGATGGAATCTGGCGAGTTGAGCCTGGAAGAGTCGCTAAAAGCCTTCGAGCTGGGCATGAGCTTGAGTAAAGACTGTCAGCAGGCGCTTGCCGATGCTGAGCTAAAGGTGCAACAACTCACCGCCGACCTCGACGCTACGGACCCCGCCTAATGCCCTTCGACACCTATCTTCAGCAATGTCAGTCGCGGCTACAGCGCGCGCTGCCGGAGCACCTGGCCCAGGCATTTAGTGAGTTCAGCGACCACGATGCCAGCGAGCAGCTGGCCCGCCTGACCGAGGCCAGCCAATACAGCATTATGAATGGTGGCAAACGCGTGCGCGCCACACTGGTCTATGCCACCGCGCAAACCTTACAGGCCGACATCGACGACGCCACATTGGACAGCATTGCCTGCGCCATTGAGATGATCCATGCCTACTCCCTAGTTCACGACGACTTGCCCGCCATGGACGACGACGACCTGCGCCGCGGCAAGCCCACTTGCCATATCGCCTACGACGAGGCCACGGCCATTCTTGTTGGCGACGGCTTGCAAAGTCGCGCCTTTGAACTGATCGCCGAGCTTCCTCTCCCTGCCACACACTGCGTGGCGATGGTCAAGCTTCTGGCGGCCGCCAGTGGCCCGCGCGGCATGGTCGGTGGACAAGCTATCGACCTCGCGAACGTTAATCGCAGCCTCGATCTGCACACACTGCAAACCATGCACCAGCTCAAGACCGGCGCGCTCATCCGTGCGGCTATCGGCCTGGCCGCCCTGGCCTGCGGAGCCAGCGCGTCACAGCAGCAACAACTGGACGATTATGGCAAAGCCGTCGGCCTGGCCTTCCAAGTGCAGGACGACATCCTCGACATAGAGAGCGACACAGCGACATTGGGCAAAACCCAGGGCGCCGATATCTCGCTAAACAAGCCGACCTTCCCCAGCCTGCTCGGCCTCGATGGCGCCAAGGACCTCGCTCGGCAACTCCACCAGCAAGCCGTGGCAGCACTGAGCAGCTTTGGCGATCACAGCGACGCCCTGCACCAACTTTCCAACTATATTATTGAGCGGCAACACTAAGCGGGCCATCAACATTGGCCGCTAACAACGTATAGTACCGCGCGAACACCGTGTCGCAGGCCGACAATTGGTTTACAATTGCCCCCTTTTTCGCCGCTTTGGGTCAGAAATTGATGTTCCAGAAAATTCCCTCGCAGCCACCGTCAACGCCCTTACTCGATGGCATCGCCGACCCGGACGACCTGCGCGGCTTGGAAGAACAGCAACTCCGTCAGCTCGCTTACGAACTCCGCGAGTACCTGTTGTATTCGGTTGGTCAAACCGGCGGACATTTTGGCGCTGGCCTGGGCGTTGTCGAACTCACCATCGCGCTGCACTACATTTACAACACCCCTGAAGACCGCCTGGTCTGGGATGTCGGTCACCAGTGCTATCCGCATAAAATATTAACTGGCCGGCGCGAGCGCATGAATACCATGCGCAAAGCAGGTGGTTTGGCGGGCTTCCCCAAGCGCGAGGAAAGCCCCTTTGACACCTTCGGCGTTGGGCATTCCAGCACCAGTATTAGCGCCGCCCTGGGTATGGCCATTGCCGCCCGACAACAGGGCATCGACCGGCGCACCGTTGCGGTCATTGGCGACGGCGCCATGACCGCGGGCATGGCCTTTGAGGCCATCACCCACGCCAGCCACACCGGTGCCAACATGCTGGTGGTGCTGAACGACAACCAGATGTCGATTTCGAAAAACACAGGCGGGCTAAACACGTATTTTTCTAAGATCTGGGCATCGAAAACCTACAACCAGATCCGCAGTGGCGGCAAATCCGTGTTGGAGAAATTCCCCGGCCCGGCAAAAGATATTGCTGCCCGCCTGGAAGAGTACATGAAGGGGATGGTCTCTCCTGCCACGCTATTTGAAGAGCTGGGCTTCAACTACATTGGCCCCATCGACGGTCACGACCTGGATGTACTCGTTCCCACTTTGCGCAACCTTCGCGAGCTCGACGGCCCGCAAATGCTGCATATCATGACAAAAAAGGGCAAGGGCTTTGCCCCGGCCGAGAAAGACCCGGTAGGCTTTCACGCTATTTCGAAAATTGAGGCCGACACCCCCGCCGCAAGCAAAAAACCGGCGACCCCTGTTAGCAAACCCAAATACCAGGATATTTTTGGTCAATGGCTGTGCGACCAAGCCGAGGCCTGCGACAAACTGGTGGGCATCACGCCGGCAATGTGCGAAGGCTCTGGAATGGTTGCCTTTTCAGAGCGCTATGCAGAGCGCTTTTACGATGTTGCGATCGCTGAGCAACACGCCGTTACGCTCGCTGCCGGTATGGCCTGTGACGGCTTGAAGCCGGTTGTCGCAATTTATTCAACGTTTCTCCAGCGCGCCTACGACCAACTGATCCACGATGTTGCCCTGCAAAACCTCGATGTGACCTTCGGCATCGACCGAGCGGGCCTGGTCGGAGAGGATGGCCCCACCCACGCAGGTGCCTTTGACCTCAGCTTCTTACGCTGCATTCCCAACATGGTCGTAATGGCGCCCGCCGACGAAAACGAAACCCGGCAAATGCTTCATACCGCCTATCACTACCCAGGGCCAGCGGCTGTGCGCTACCCCCGCGGCACTGGCCCAGGAGTTATACCAGCCACAGAGATGGCGGCCCTGGAGATCGGTAAAGGTCGAAAAATACGCGAAGGTGGCGAGGTCGCGATTCTGAGTTTTGGCACGCTTTTAACGGCTGCTCAGGAAGCGGGAGAAAAGCTCAATGCCACCGTTGCAGATATGCGCTTCGTTAAACCACTGGATACCGAGCTAATTGACCAGCTCGCTGCGACGCACTCGCTGATCGTCACCGTTGAGGAGAATGTGATCGCTGGTGGCGCAGGCAGTGCGGTAACTGAATATCTGCATCAGCACGGCGTGAACGTCGCAGTATTGCAGCTCGGCCTGCCCGACACCTTCGTCGATCACGGCAACCACCAGACCCTGCTCAGCCAGCTCGGCCTGGACGCCGAGGGCATCACCCAGAGCATTCAACAGCAACTGCAAGGCTGAACTAACGCGCGGCAACTTTCCGCATAGCGGGCGCCGCCGGCAAGGGCTCACCATCAATTGGCTCAGCAATAGCCAGACGCGCCTGCAATCGCTGGTATAGGCTGTCGAGGTGTTGCTCATAGGAGCGCAACGGCATAAATGCGCTTGGCTGGTACGATTCGAAATCAGCGATCGCCCAGCGCTCAACCAAGCCCTGACTCTGTAAATACAGCAACGATCGCAAGTGGCTTCCGCGAATCACCGAATTCGCTGGGCGCAAGCCGATTACCGGTTTGTGCATTGCCACCGCCTCGCTCACCATGCTCAAACTATCTTCCGTGCAAAAGACGCGCTCTGCTGCCCCCAAGTAGGCATCGGCATTCGGGCTACTTGCCCCCTGATACACAATGGATGACAAGCAGTTCTTCTCGTTGAGATAGCTGCCGAGGATCTCTCCCGCTTGTCGGCCGCTGCGGCGCGACGTGGTAAGCAGCCACTGAATGCCGTGGCGCGTGGCGACCGCCGCCATCGCCTGCCCCAGCTGATGCCAATCACTCTCCTGATAGCGCAGGCCGCTGCCATCGCCCCCCACCAGCATCGCCCACAGCGGACGCTCAGCTTGCTCTGACAACAGGCTACCTGCACGGGTATTTTGCTCGGCATCGGTTTTGCAAAGTGCTACCCGGCTGGAAACATTGCACTGCTGCCAAGCGCTGCTAGCTGAAGCGGTGGGAAACGCGGTGACATTTGCCGAGACGGCGTTGGCGGGCAGGCTATAGCAATTTCCGATCACGACATTGCGACAGCGCCAATGCTGGCTCAGTGCAACATTCAGCGCCAACACATTGCCACCGAAGGACACAACAATATCCGGCGCGATATCCGGCAATTCATCACAGCGGTATGCGATAGACACCAGCCGCTGCGCCCAGGGTTGATTCATCGCGGCCAGTAGTCGCAATAGTCGGTTTAACAACTTAAGCTTGGGGCGCGCCCGCATGGCGCGAATCTGGGTGGCACCCCGGTGGCCCCGAGCAAGCAGCCGCGCTACGCCCTGGGCCTGCGAAAAATGTCCGGGCTTACCATCGTGAAGGACTAAAATGTGTTGCGACATCCGCGCTGACTCTCTCTGTTTACGATGAGAGAGAGGCTATCGGCTGCCAATGACTGAGCGGCGACAATACACTTACGGTTTAGTGACAGCGCCGCAACTCAATGAGAGTGAACAAGGCCTAGAACAAGTGCCCCAGTTTGCCGGACTTTGTTGCCAGATACTTGGCATTGTGAGGGTTTTGCCCCGTTTGCAAGGGCAGGCGCTCAACCACGTCGACGCCCTGATCCGTCAGCGCATTGACCTTGCGAGGGTTGTTGGTCATCAAGCGCACTTTGCTGATACCGAGCTCTTCGCACATGACTTTTAACAAACTGTAGTCACGCATGTCTGCACCAAAGCCCAGGCGTTCGTTTGCCTCCACCGTATCGGCGCCTTCATCCTGAAGTTTGTAGGCGCGGATCTTATTCATCAGACCAATGCCGCGACCTTCTTGACGGAGATAGAAAATGGCGCCGCGACCTTCCTCGGCAATTTTCTCCATCGCCGCCTGAAGCTGGGAGCCACAGTCACAGCGCATGCTGAACAGGGCATCACCCGTCAGACACTCTGAATGGATACGGGCGAGCACAGGCTGGCCGTCGCCGATATCACCGAGGCTTAATACAACGTGTTCTTTGCCGAGTTCGGCGTCCTCGAAACCATGAATATCAAACACTCCCCAAGGGGTGGGAAGCTTGGAGGACTCAATAAAGCGGACCGCCACAGGCATCTCCAAGAAAAAATCCGGTCGCGCATTTTAGCAGCGACGCGCGCAGCAGGCGAGCCAGAATACGCAATTGGGGCAGCCAGGGCCTGTTAACACTAATTGAGTTACGCCTGTTGCGGCTAAAAATTCGCCAACCTAGGAATGAGAAGAGAGGTTTGCTTATTCCAAATGAACGACGAATGGTGGATTTTTAGCCGCAACCCAGAGGGCTGGCGCCATTTTTGCCCCCAGCGTTGTTGTCGGTCGCTTGTTTGGGCCCACCAAACTTCGCTTCCTCCGCCTAGCTGGAGGCAAAAATGACCTCCAGCAGGTGCATCTCAATTAGTGTTAACAGGCCCTAGGGGGCACTTAAGGTCATAATACTGCCGCGTTCTTGAAGATCGACATGCTCTAGAAAGCTCATTCCCAGCAGTATTACATGGGGGTATTCACCATCCACCACCACAGCGGGAATATGGTGGCGCTCTATGCCGCCTACCGCCAGTTTGTCCAGTTTCACCGCAAAGCCGCGGCTGACACCAGACGCGGTGGCAATACTAACCACTGGCGCGTCGTCGTAGCGAATACCTAATTGGCGGGCATGGCGAGCGCTCATTGCTACTTTGGTGGCGCCGGTATCCACCACCGCCTCGGCGCTTCGACCATTGATCTGCAGGCGCGTTCGATATTCACGATTACTGTTGCGCTGCAACACCACTTCCTGGCGTTTGCTCTCGGCATACAGTGTGCCAATACGTTTATTGAGTGTGAGGCGGTGGGTTTTTCCTTGATAGCGCACCTGAGCAAATCGCGAATTCGCCGACAGCACTTTGGCCCCACCCGGGTGGCTGCTGCCGGTGCGCACTAATTGTTGCTGGCCATTGATCTCCAGCAGCACCGCGTTTTTAAATAGTCCGCGCACAATCAACTCGCTGGCGCTGGCTGTCGTAGCCGCCACCATTAAAACTGCAATTATCGCCAGCTGTTTCATACGCGCGATCTCAAAAATGGCTCTGCCTGATTATTGTGTTTGGCTACGCGCATAGTAGCACCCACACAGCGCAGGTCGATACGTTATCTCCACAGCTTAGCCAGCACCCGGCAATCGCTGACGCCGAAGTAACTCAATAAACCAACGGTGCCCTGCATCGCCGTTCAGGCTTAGTGGCCACATCAGCCAGACGGGTATCGGCGGCACCGGCAATGGAAAGGGCAGAACCTGAATATCGTAGGCCGCAGCGTATCGCCTGGCGAGTTCGCGGGGCATAGACGCCAGGGCATCGGTTTGCTCAACCACCGACGGCATGGCCGCGAAGTGCTGAACATGAAGGTCGACCCGGCGCTCAAGCTTCTGCCCGCCCAGTGCCAATTCAAGCTGGCTGCGGTAACGGCTGCGCTGGCGCAGCAAAATGTGGCCCTCTGCAAAATACTGTTGCGCAGACAGGCTGCCAGCGATACGCGGGTGGGCACCGGCGGCAATCACTACCAGCTCTTGCTCACCCAATAGCGCCGAGCAGACTTTATCCGATTCAATCCGCACAAAGTCGATCACTGCATCGTACTCCAGGCGAGACAAGGCTTTGGCCACATCTTGTTGATCCAGCACCTCGTTGCGCAAGCGCAGACCCGCTCCTGAACCCTGCAATGCGCGCAGCAGCGGCCCCAGCGCCGCCATTTCCATGTAGCCGTCAGCCAACAGGCTGAATTCCCGCTCGGCGGTGGCAGGTGAGAACACTTGCTCCACGCTAAGCGCTTCAGAAATCAGTGCGAGGGCCTCGGCGACGGCCGCCTGAGCGGCAATCGCCCGTGGCGTTGGCCGCATCCCGCTGCGGGTGCGC
This sequence comes from Spongiibacter marinus, assembly GCF_016906995.1. Lineage (GTDB taxonomy): Bacteria > Pseudomonadota > Gammaproteobacteria > Pseudomonadales > Spongiibacteraceae > Spongiibacter > Spongiibacter marinus. The sequence continues at coordinate 119,877 of NZ_JAFBBD010000001.1, forward strand.
ACAAACAGCTCGTCTTTCATGGTCAGCCGCAAGCGCTGCAAGGCCGCACTGACAGCGGGCTGGCTCATGCCGAGTTGCTCGGCCACCCGAGACAAATTTTGTTCGCGCAGCAGGGCCTCAAACACCGTGAGCAAATTAAGGTCGACCGAGCGTAAATTCAGCTTCATAAATATTAGATATATAAATTATCAAATTTACAAATACCTCAAATCCCGTAACCTGTCTACATCAGCCGCATATAACAGTAACAAGGAGCTGCCATGACACTGCAACCTGCGCATTTCGTGACACTATTTATAATTGTTTTTGCCCTATGGGAATGGCTCAGTGGCCGCGCCCGCGCCGAGCGCAAAAGCAAGGAAGATTGGCAAATGGCGGGACTGAGTGCCGCCGGCATGGTGCTTATTCAACGGCCAGCACTGCTGTTTGGCATCGCTTGGATCGCTGGCCTCATCATCCCTCAGTATCAGGGCGGCCTAAGCTGGTTGGTAAGTGATTACTTCTGGCTAACACTTATCGGCTACATCGCCTTAGAGGAACTGTTCCACGGCCTTGGACACTGGTTTGCCCACGCCCGTCGGCCCAAATCGCGCTGGCTACAACGCCTGCAAGGCCTCTATAAGATCGGCCATCGCCCGCACCATTTGTCGGGCGGTAACGACGGCAAGGGGCAATTAACGGTGACGCAGACCTTTGTCGAGCACTGGCTGTGGTGGTTCATCATGCCCAATTACTGGTTCCAGTTTTTAGCTCTATACCTGGGGCTCACAGAGGTGTTTATTATCGGCACGCTGTTCAAAGGCCTGTGGGCGGCTCACAACCACGTGAACTGGAACTATGACTTGTACTTCCTCAACCACCGCTGGGCTTGGGTGAGAAATAGCATGTATGCCCTTTGCCACATTTTCACCTTCCCGACACAGCACCACCATCACCATGCCCGTGGCAAAAATTCAGGGAGCAACCTATGCAACCTGTTAGCGATCTACGATTGGTTGTTGTTCGGCACATTGGTGATCGAGCGCGAGAAGCCCAAAGTCTATGGCTGGCGCCAAACCCCCGAAGAGGAGCACAGCGCCTTATACCGCTACTTTTACACCGACCTTGCCAAGCTTCGCTAGTGAAGCGCCAGTAATTCGGCGACCACCGCCTCAGGGTCATCCGCCTCGGTAATCGCGGTGATCATCGCACAGCTCCCAACGCCCGTCGCCAGCACGTCGGGGGCCCGGCGGCGGTCGATCCCGCCTATCGCAGTAAGGGTATAACTCGGCGACAGGATATCGACCCAACGCTTAAGCTGAGTCAGGCCCTGAGCCCCAAAGCGCATCACCTTGCTAGTCGTCGGGTAGACCGGGCCAATCGCGATATAACTGGGTGACAGCGCATGAGCACGAGCGATTTCATAGTAGCTGTGGGTGCTCACGCCCAAGCGCAAGCCAGCAGCGGCGATCGCGCCAATGTCGGCAATATCCAGGTCTTCCTGGCCCAGGTGTACGCCATAGGCCCCGGCGTCAATCGCCTGGCGCCAGTAATCATTAATAAACACCCGCGCGCTGTATTGTTGGCCCAGTGCAACAGCGCGCCGAATTTCCTCATCGAGATTGCTCTGCTCGGGGTTTTTAATGCGCAACTGGATCGTTTTAACACCGGCACGCAGCAAGCGCCCCAGCCACTCAGTACTGTCCACCACCGGGTACAAACCCAGTTCGCCGCCACAATCGGGTAACGCCTGAATCGGCGCGGCGGGCAACTGCCGACTCAAACGTGGAAAGTCCTCCAGCCGCTGCGGCCAGCCCAGGTGTACAACCGGGCCGGGGCCACCACCGAGCTGCACAGCCAAACGCAGTCCCTGACTGACATAGGCCTTAGCAATGACTAAGGCATCAGCCAGTTCATAGCCACGAGCGATCAGCGCCGCTATCGCCGACGATAGCGTACAGCCAGTGCCGTGGGTATTGAGTGTGTCGATATTTTCGCCACTCAGCCAGAAGCCACTCTCGCCATCGGTCCAATAGTCGTGACGACAGCCATCATCGGTGCTCAGGTGCCCGCCAGTTAGCAGCACCGAACGGGCGCCTAACACCACGATATCCTGGGCGGCACGCTCTACATCAGCCGGGGAGTTAATCTCACGATTGAGCAGGGTTTCGGCTTCGCTGATATTTGGCGTCAGCAGGTCGGCGCGCGGCAAGATTTTTTCGATCAACGCTTCGCTGACACCATCCTCCATCAGCTGACCGCCACTGGTAGACACCATAACGGGGTCGCAAACCACAAAGCCGCGATAGTCAGCCAGGTACTTTGCCACCATCTCAACAACATCTTCGCCGCCGAGCATCCCCAGCTTTATCGCCGCCGCCTGCAGGTCACTGTCGAGCGCATTAATTTGCGCGGCAAGCGCCCGACGCGGCGTAATGGCCACATGCCCAACCGTAAAACTATTTTGCGCTGTTAATGCCGTAACCACTGAACAGCCGTGCACGCCAAAATCGTGAAAGCTGGCCAAGTCCGCCTGAATACCGGCTCCGCCACCGGAATCTGAGCCGGCAATCGTCCATGCAATGGGCTTTGAATGACTCGCCATAAGGCCTTTTTACCTCTGATTAACCGTGGGGTTTCCCTACTCTGGACGAAATATGGCTTCGGCCTTGAGCCACATTGGTCGGTCGCGCAGGCGCAATAGATACGCCTGAATATTGGCGTAGGAGCCAAGCACATCGCCGCCCGCCGGCCCTGGAATCAACGGCGAATCGAGCATCATCAACGGAAAGGCGACCATAATATCGGCAGCGCTAAATTCACCGGCAATGTACTCCCTGTTCGCCAGCACCCCCTCCATATACCCGAGTACCGTCTCAAATTCGCCGTGCACAAAGCTATTGTAGGCGGGGTTATCCACGCCACTCATGCCGGCGATCATATTCATCAGCACCGGCGTCATCAGCGTTGACTCAGCCGCATGAAGCCAGTGCAGATACTCAATATATTCCGGTGTCCCGGCGGCCGGCCGCAGGCGACCTTCGCCATACTTGTCGAGCAAATATTCCACAATGGCGCCGGATTCCGGGATCACCAAGCCATCATCTTCAATGACCGGCGCTTTCCCCATCGGGCTGACCTCCCAAAGCGACGGTGGCGAGCGAAATGTCTCCGGGTCGCGATCGTGCTTAACCAAGCGGTATTCAAGACCGAGCTCCTCCGCCAACCAGATAATCCGGTCGGAGCGAGAGAGACCAAGATGATGGATCGTTAACATGAAGACTTCCTGTGCTGAAATGGGTTGGGGCGCGACACCCGCCTACCACTGATAATAGCAGTGCTTTGCTATCGGTACCGGCCTCGCGCCACGGCGATGATTATTGGTGCCAAAACGGCATACCGAGCGTCGGTGTCGACGGTGAGGCGGTTTGCCGAGCTGGCATTGCACCCGCGCGATACGCTTTGCGGCCTGCAGAGAGTGCATCGCGAAACGCCTCGGCCATGGTGACCGGCTGACTGGCCTGGGCAACCGCGGTATTAAGCAGTATGCCGTCGTATCCGAGCTCCATTGCCTGTACGGCATGAGACGGTTTACCGATGCCTGCATCCACGATCAACGGCAGCGACGGCAAGCGCTCACGAATGGTTTGTAAGTTGTAGGGGTTCATTAACCCCCTACCCGTACCAATTGGAGAGCCCCAGGGCATCAGCACCTCACAGCCGGCATCGCGCAGACGCTGACAAACAACCAGGTCGTCAGTGCAATACGGGAAGACCTTAAAGCCCATCTTGCTCAACTGCTGGGCCGCCTCGATGGTGGCGATTGGATCCGGCTGCAAATTGTAGTCGTCACCAACAACTTCCAACTTCAACCAGTCCGTCTCAAAAAGCTCGCGGCTCATTTGCGCGAGCGTCACCGCCTCTTTCACGGTGTGACAGCCGGCGGTGTTCGGCAACAGGGTTTTCCCAAGGCTTTTAATTTGCTGCCAAAATGCCTCGCCACCGCCTTGTTCAGGCGACTGACGGCGCAGACCGACGGTAATAATTTCAGCGCCCGAGGCCAAAATAGCCTCGCACATCACCTGCGGTGACGGGTACAGCGCACTCCCTATCAACAGGCGACTGGTAAACGACTTACCGTAGAGGCTCCACGAGTCCCGCCGATCTACAGACATGCTTTATTCCTCAATTTTCGAGCACACGAGCGCTAGCCACCTTGCACGGGGGCCAGCACGTCTAGCTGATCGCCATCGCGCAAGCGGTGCTCGCCATAGCGTGAACGCGGCACAAAATCACCGTTTACGGCAACCGCAACCTTGCCACTTTCAAAGCCCCATTCTTGAAGCAGCGCCGCCAGGGACTTCTGCTTGTCGCACAGCTTCTGCTGATTGTTCACACTGACGGCGATCATGACGCTCGGACCCGTTCACACATACCTTGATCAAATTTTTCCAATGCCTGCTCCACGACATGAGGACTGAGCAGGTAGCCGTGACGATAGAGGCCGTTCACTACCAAACGGCCCGGCTCAGCCATGACCACCGGTAAGTTGTTTGGCATCGCCGGCCGGCAATGCGACCAGGCATGCTCTACCTCCGCTTCCGCAAAACCACTGTGCAAGCTGTACAACGCCGACAGTAGCTCCAGATGACTGCGCACTGTCACCGGCGCCATCGACTCGCTCTCGATCTCCGTGGCACCAATCACATAGCGATTATCCGGCCGTGGCGCGATGTAGAGCTTGTAGCGCGGGTGCATCAAGCGCACTGGGCGCTGTAAGTTCACCTCTGGCGCACGCAGCCACAATACCTCACCGCGCACGCCCCGCAGCCCCGCCAATTGCCCCTTGGCACCAATCCCGCGGCAGTCGACGACGCAATCAAAATCTTGCCAGCGGCCCTGCGCATACAGACGCCCCGGCTCAATGTCAGTAACGTCGACATGCTCGTGCCACTGGCCTGAAAGATCGGCGATGGCGTGATCGAGAGCACGAAGTAGCGCGCTGTTATCGAGGTAGCCCTCGTGAGGCAGGAACAAACCGTTGCGATAACGACCCGCTAACTCCGGCTCCAGTTCCGCGAGGCGCGCCGCAGAAAGTTGCTCAACATCGGCTAAATGATCGGGCACGACCGCCTGCAACTGCTGGAGAAAATGCGCCAGTGTGGACTGGTCCAGTTCGTGCGCAACGACAACACTGCCATCAACGCGGCATGTGATATCCACGCCGGTTGCTTCGCCCAGCTCAGCAATGTTCTGTGGCCACCACGCGAGAGCGCGCAAGCCCCAGTCGAAAACCTGACGCTCGGCGCTCGCCACTTCCGTGTACGGCGCCAGCATCGACGCGGCGATACGCGCCGCGCTCTGCTCGGCAGCGCGACTACCGCGTTCAAAGATACAGAGCCGGTGCCCACGCTGCAGCAACTTCCAGGCGAGCAAGCGCCCGAGCAAACCGCCACCAACAACGGCAATAGACATTGCGCTCATACGCGCCTACACCTTGTGGTAGATTTCACTACCCTGCTCTTTAAATTCGGCAGACTTTTTCGCCATCTCCTGCTCGATATCGCCTGATTCCAGCTTTGCAGCGTAATCACGCACATCTTGAGTGATTTTCATCGAACAGAACTTTGGCCCACACATTGAGCAGAAGTGTGCGACTTTCGCGGACTCCTTGGGCAGGGTTTCGTCGTGAAACTCCCTCGCGGTGTCCGGATCGAGCCCCAGGTTGAATTGGTCCTCCCAGCGGAATTCAAAGCGCGCTTTACTCAAGGCGTTATCACGCAATTGCGCGCCGGGATGCCCCTTGGCTAAGTCGGCCGCATGCGCCGCAATTTTGTAGGTAATGATGCCGGTTTTTACATCATCCTTATTGGGTAAGCCCAAGTGTTCTTTCGGAGTGACGTAACACAGCATGGCGCAGCCATACCAGCCGATCTGCGCCGCGCCAATGCCCGAGGTAATGTGGTCGTAGCCCGGCGCGATGTCAGTAGTGAGCGGCCCCAGTGTATAAAACGGCGCCTCGTCACAGTGCTTTAGCTGCTCGTCCATATTCTCTTTGATCATCTGCATCGGCACGTGACCGGGGCCTTCAATCATCACCTGAACATCGTGCTTCCACGCCTTCTTGGTCAACTCACCCAAGGTACGCAGCTCGCCGAACTGCGCTTCGTCATTGGCGTCAGCAACCGAGCCGGGGCGAAGCCCATCACCCAGCGAAAACGACACATCATAGGCCTTCATGATTTCGCAGATGTCGTCAAAGTGGGTGTAAAGGAAGTTTTCTTTGTGATGGGCCAAACACCACTTTGCCATGATCGAGCCACCGCGCGACACAATGCCGGTTACGCGCTTCGCCGTTAGCGGCACGTAACGCAGTAGCACGCCTGCGTGGATCGTAAAGTAATCCACGCCCTGCTCGGCCTGCTCTATCAGCGTATCGCGGAAGATCTCCCAGGTGAGGTCCTCGGCGATGCCGTCGACCTTTTCCAGCGCCTGGTAAATCGGCACGGTACCCACCGGCACAGGCGAATTGCGCACAATCCACTCGCGGGTCTCATGAATATTTTTGCCCGTCGACAAATCCATCATGGTGTCGGCACCCCAGCGAATGCCCCAGGTGAGTTTGGCAACCTCTTTCTCAATGGACGAACCCAGTGCGGAATTCCCGATATTGCCATTCACCTTTACCAGGAAGTTACGGCCGATAATCATCGGCTCCAGTTCAGGGTGGTTAATATTGGCCGGAATAATGGCGCGACCGCGAGCGACCTCGTCGCGAACAAACTCGGGGGTAATTTCTTTGGGAATGCTCGCCCCAAAGGATTGTCCCGGATGCTGCACCGCCAACTCCCCCGACTCACGCGCCTGCGCCAGTGCCATGTTTTCACGTATGGCGATGTATTCCATCTCTGGTGTGATGATGCCGCGCTTAGCGTAATGCATTTGGCTGACGTTCTGACCCGCTTTCGCGCGACGCGGGCGGCGCTTTAGGTCAAACCGCAGCTGTTCAAGGCTCAAGTCAGCGGCGCGTTGACGGGTATATTCAGAGCTGTCACTGCTCAGCAGCTCGGTGTCATCGCGATCCAATATCCACTGCTCGCGAATTGGCGTTAAGCCCTTGCGAATATCAATGCTCGCCGCGGGATCAGTGTACGGACCAGAAGTATCATAAACCCGCACCGGTGCATTGGGCTCTAAGCGAGTGGAACCGTCAGGGTCTTGCACAGGCGTCGCCGTCAACTTGATTTCCCGCATTGGGACCTGGAGGTCAGAACGACTCCCTTCAACATAAATCTTTGACGAACCCGGCAGGGGCTCAACGGCAGCGGCATCGACTTGCGCAGTTTCACGCAGCAACGGATATTCAGATGAACTCATTATTCCCCCCGCGCACGTAGGCGCTCAGTGTTGTAAACACAGGGAGCAGATCGTCAGTAGAGACGGAATATGACTGAGGCGACCTTGTTCCCTACGCTGGCATTATCCAGATCAGGTGCAACGGGACTCGCTACGCGATCTCAGCCCTGGCCGATTTGGCCGTGACGGGCGCCCCGACAAGAGTTTGTCAGTGTAGGGTGGGGGCAAGGCAATGGCAAGAGGCTGCGTAGCGCCAAATAAAGCGGGCCATCTCTAGCACCGGCACATAAAAAAGCCGCATCAGCGGCTTTCCAAGACAAACGTTTTGCAGCTTGGGAGACCTATTGATCAACTTTCGACAAGGTCTCAGCCAAGGCGCGCGCATAAGCATTGCGGGCAGTTTGATGTATGGCTAAGTCTTGCTGCATCTTCGTAATCCGCTGGTCAGCTACTCGCACATTCATTAGCTGGCTCTTAGCCTGATCACTTAATTTTTCTAGACTGTATTCTCGACCATCAATGGTAACGATTTTTTGATTATGCATACTAGCTCCCTTTTTAACGAAAAAATCCCTGCCGCAAGCGCGACAGGGATCAATAGTCACCTACCTATTCTGCTAGGCAGTTAGACCAATCATTTAGGCAACAACTACATCATTGGCCTGAATAGCACTAACACCATCGAGAACAATCTGCAGGTCATTAGCATTTAAAGAACCATCGTCGTTAGCATCTACCCACAAAGTGCTGGTATCCACTTGGAAGACATAGTCAATAATGCCGTCAGCCTGAGTGGTCGCACCCTGAGCCGCTCCAAAACTCGCTTGGTTGCCTGCAAAGTTTCCTGCACCTGCACCGAGGTTAAACTCAATCTGATCTGCAGATGCACCTGTCGACACAAAGTCAAGAATAGTATCAATGGTAACACCCGCGGACTCCGCTACCGCGTTGTAGGTAAAGGTATCATTGCCTGCACCACCGGTCAGGGTATCCGCACCCAGCCCGCCCACTAGCACATCATCACCCGCACCACCATCAATCACGTCATTGGCACTTCCAGTCATGAAGAGGTCATTACCTTCACCGCCAATCACAGTAATTGACTTCGCGCTGGTTAATGCCGAGGCATCCAGGGTGATGTCAGCAGAATCAACAATATTGCCGAAAGCGTCCAGCGCATTCTGCATGCCACTGCCATCTACTGTCAGGGTATTTACCCCTGCAGACAGGCTATTTACGACAGCGTTGTCGGTAATATCAACATCCACATCACGTCCAGCGACACTAGACTGAAGCTTCACGAATTCGGCTGAACGCACACCATCAAGGTTTGCATTACCATTGTCAGCTTCGAGCTGAACAGTATCTGACTTACTGTCACCAAAGACTAAATCGTCGAACTGGTCGATCTCACTCGCGGTAGAGAAAACCGTGATAGCACCTTTTGCGGCGGTCGCAGTACCTGCACCACCATTGAGAATGTCATCTCCGCCATCGCTCAGATCAATCAACAGATCGTTAACAAAACCTTCCCCTACGATAATCTCATCAATAAGACTGCTACCGGTGATATTGTTGATACCACGGTCATTAGCAATTTGGTTAATGGTTAACAGGTTCTGCGTCGCGCCGCCAATCAACGTGATATCGGATAGCGTTAAATTTTCGACTCCACTCCAGTTATTAAAGACACCGTCGCGAAGGTCCACTGCAGCATTCAACAACACAACGCTGTCGGTGCCGGCACCGCCGCTCACTTCATCAGCAGAGGTCAAGCCTGCATCAATACCACCGCCCACGTCCGCCACTTGGAAGTAGAAGGTGTCGTTACCATCGCCGCCATCTAATTTATCGATACCTTCAGCTACACCTCGTGCAAAGGTCTCGCCAGCGTAAATTCGATCATTACCTGCGCCGCCTTGAACAACATCGTCTCCAGCGCGAGCAACGATGAAATCGTCACCGCCGTTACCATTAATAGCGTCAGCACCGTCCGAGGCGAATACGTCATCGTCTTGCTGAGTACCGAAGAATGTAATGTTTTCGCCGTAAAACTCGAAGTAGTTTGCAAAGTCATTCGGGTTAGTAGCACCCGGCGTACGGTCACCTGAGGTCTGGAGGCCGCTCGCATCGAAAGTAATATTGTGAGCAGCAGATGCAGCAGAAGCCACCGCTTGATCAACCTCTATATCGACCTGCCCGGTCTGACCTGTCAGCGTGGTTGTAGAACCGTCCTCAACATACAGATCATCAATTTGATTACGACCAGTTTCATCCACACCGGTAGTGAGATCGTCAACATTCGTATTGATTAGCTCGATATTGACTTGACTGAAGCCATTCGCCTCAACATTGTCGATTCTATCGTTATCATTGAACGCATTTGAAGCATCACTACCCATATGCGAAATATTCAGTGTGTTGTTGCCTGCTGCGGCGTTGAATTCCGTGTCATCTACACGGTCTGTTGCAAAAGTGAAGGTGTTCACGTCTCGAACATTGTCAACCGTTACATCGCTAATGTCCGCGTCTTGAACATTGGCAAGCCCACCATCAGCAAAAGTATCGTCAAAAACAAAGCCAGTGAAGTTCGCAATTAATGCTGCATCAAGGTCTACATCTTCAGTAGTTTGAGTCCATACATCGACAATCAAGTTTTCAACATTTGTAGCATTATTGATCGCTTGCACTACGCCATCAGATGCATCATCCAATCCATTTGGGGTGGTACCATTAGGTAATACACCACCTGCTGCGGCAGAAATAGTGTCATTGAAGTGGATTTCAAGGCTGTCGTTGCCTGCACCGCCATCTACCGAGTCGTTTCCGTTAAAGCCGGTTGACGATAGAACTAGCAGATCGTCGCCGCCCTGGAAGTTGACTGTGTTATTGCCCTGACCAATAACCAGCGACGTATCATCCTGAGCACCAGTGAAAGTGATATTGCGATCAGTAAACGGAGGAGCACCCGCATCACCTAGCAAGTTAATATCCAGCGTTCCTTCCAAGCCAGAGGCATCGAAGGTAGTCACATCGTTGAAGATAGCTGGCGTTGCATCCTCTGCTAAATTACCAACACCTGCTACATTGCCGTTACCAGATAGATTCACGGTAGTCAGGCCGTCAACGTCTTGGATAGTGCTGTTACTAAAAGAGGTGACGGTCGACGATGGATTGGCGGCAGGGCCGTTCACTTCCAGGTTAAGCGTATCAATGCCGACAGTTTGTGCAGAATCAAAATCAAACTGGGCGCCATTGGCATTATTCATGGCCACATCTAATTCATTGTCTAAACCTTGTAGGCCATTTTGCGAATAGCTAATTTCGGTCGTTGATCCGCCATCTTGCTGGATGAACTTAACATCATCATTCAATCCTGTAACGGTAAAGACATTACCCGCTTGGGAGGTATTTACAATTTCTTGGAAGTCATTAGAGCCTGACATATCAAGAGTTACATTAACGCCAGCTGTAATCTTCGCTTCTAAGCGTTCTACCGATCCAGAATTTAACGTCAGATTATCAAAGTTATTATGAGACAGTTTCAATGTGTCAAAACCATCACCACCGTCTATGGTATCTGCCGTCCCTAAAGTGTGGGCAGCGAAACCACCATTAGAATTTACAGTACCCGATAAAATTTCGTCGTCTAAGCTTGTACCAACAATAGTGTCGTCATTTAAAGTAGTCTTCAACGAATTGGTTTCGTCGTTGAGGATCAGTGCTTCTGCTGTAGCAGTAGCCGTAAGCTGTGAACCAGTAATAGTCAGTTTTACTGATTCATCACCTTCGAAGTCGCCATCGCCATTTACATCTACCGTAATGATTTTGGTTGTTTCACCTTCAGCAAACACAACATCCTGAGCAAAGGCCTTGAAATCTTGACCGACCGAAGCACCATCCACATCTCCAGCTCCGGCAACCACGGTGACCTTTACGCTTTCACCAACAGGGGCCTTGTCTAAGGTCAGAGTGAAGGTCAACTGGTTGCTATCGCCTTGGTCGCCTTCGACTACATCCACACCGCTGGCCGACACGGTGTAAGTTTCGGGGGTAGGGTCTGGGTTGTTATTGCTATTGTCGTTGTCACTGCTTTTACTACCGCCATCACTGTCATCGTCGTCAGCTACGGCATAACCCACTGCCGCAGCACCAACGCCGGCTGCGACCCACATACCTGTAGACATACCGCCAGCCGCGGAACCTCCTGTTGATGCGCCGCCAGATGACTGTGCGTTGGTGTCAGCCAGAACCATTGCCGCAACGCCATTGTCGGCAGCAGCAACTTCTACGGCTTCAGTTTGAATTGCGCCTTCGCTAAGCGCCACTTCCTCTTCCAGCTTCTTCTCATCGTCGAAGAGGCCTTCTACAGGTGCGGTTTCTAGTTCGGCTTGGGGGGCTACAGCAGCCGCCAATTCGGCAGACAATGTGTCGACAGCAGTCGTATCCACATCCACTGTAATTTGCTCACGCGTTCCTTGCTTTTTCATTTGTATCTCCCTGGGTACGAGTACTATCCGACATCCGCCGGAATCTCTACAGCAACTGATTTTGCAATCAGTATTCTGGTCAATAGCAGGCTCCCTGCCTGCCGTGCTACGCGCTGTACTCAATCCTTGAAACAGACTTGCGTAACGCCGGTATGTACGAGTACCGGCTTGACATAAACTTTTTCGAGCTTGAAAGGTACGTCAGCGTTGTCAACACGTCAATACCCTATAAAGTTGCTCGAAAGATTTTATCTTTAATTAAATCTTTTCGCTTTCCAGTTTGTTACAGCGCACTTTAATGATGCACTATTAACAATCTAATTTAATATTTAGAGCGAGACCACACTTTATTTTTTGAGTTTTTATAGCATAGTACAATGCCATAAAAACGCTACAAGATAATAAAACTTTTTTAGCGCTCGGTTAGTGCCTCGGCACTGCCGCGACGCAAGGGCTTAAGAATATACTGCGCAACCGTTCTATGGCCGGTAATAATCTCCGCCGTTGCTGTCATACCCGGTATCACTTCTATTTTTTCTTGCTTCGACGCCTCGGGAAACTTAGTGATTTTTACTTGAGCGCGATAGTAAGGGTCTTCATTTTGACGCAGATCTTCATCAATGGTGTCAGGACTCACATACACCACCTCACCTTCCAGCGCGCCATAGATGCTGGAGTCGTACGCATCTAGCTTTACATTCGCTCTGAGCCCCGGTCTGACAAAGGCCACGTCTTTTGAGTAAATACGCACTTCTATTAGCAAGGGCTCGTCTGAGGGCACTATCTGCAACAGCTCATCGCCCGCTTTAAGCACCGCCCCCAAGGTGGTAATGCGAATATTTTTAACGCTACCAGCCATCGGTGCTCGAATAGTCGTGGCCGCCAACGCCTCTTGGCGCTGCTTGTAGATTTGCAAGGTTTGTTCCAATTCCGCCTGGGTGCTCGCCAGTTCTTTTTGTGCGTCGCGGCGATATTCATTTTGCCTGTTAGTAAGCTCAGCAGTGAGCTCAACCACTTGGCGTCGCGCCGATAACACTTCTGACTGAGAGGCATCACCCGTGCGCGCCAGCTGTTGCAAAGCGCTTAGCTCTTCCTGTGCAAGTCGCAGTGATTTTTTGACACTGACTCGCTCTTCGCGCTGCTGACGCAGGCGCCGCGTATGCAGGTTCTTTTGTCGTTCGGCGAGGTCGCTTTCCCTTGCTACGGCATCACTAAATTTCAGCGGCGTACCGTTGAGCTCAGCGCGTAAGCGTTCCACATTTGCCGTTAGATCCAATACTTTGGAGCGAGTCTCGGCTGCATTGGCGGCAAAACGCGTGCGGTCCAGCTCGGCTAGTATGTCGCCGGCATCGACAACATCCCCCTCCCTCACGGTTAGGCGCTCCAGCACGCCGCCATCAACAACCTGCACTATTTGGGAGCGGCTTGACACGATAACCTTACCCGTTGCACGGACCTGCTCATCCAGCACCGCCCAATTGGCCCAAGCCGTTGCGGCAAGAGCCAAGCTTATTACGGCAATGAAGACGCGTGAGGTATTAGCCAGCTGAATTGGCCGAGCGCGTGCAAATAACTGCTCATTTAGGCTCATGTTCACCTCGCACTCCATTAGAACCCAGCTCGCTGGCTTGCGTACTATTTTTAATGATTTCCTTATCCGCGAGTATTTCGCCGTTTTGCACCATTAATGCTCTATCAGCCAGTGATAACCAGGATTGTTTGTGCGTGGTATAGATCACGGTGGTATCTGCTGGCAGTGATGAAATAACATCTATAAGCTTTTTTTCTAACTCAGAATCAAGGTTTGCGGCAGGTTCATCCAGCAGCCATATTTTTGGATTTTGTAGCAGCACTCTTGTCAAACCAACAACCTGTCGTTGCCCACCAGACATACCTGCCCCCCCCTCGGATATAGGTAGCTGCAATCCCATTGGGTGACGTTGCACTGCTTCTAACAACCCTGTTTTATCAAGCGCTTCTACTATTTTTTCCTCATCGGGCATGCTCATGCCTAGTGTAAGGTTGTCCAGGAGCGTACCGGACACAAGCCTTGGCTCTTGCGGTAGGTACCCTATAACGGACCTTAACCAACTCTGGCGGCAATGTTCGTAGTCGAGCCCTGCAACTCGTATATTGCCTTTGTTTGGCGTTGCAATCCCGGCGATAATCTTTAACAACGTCGATTTTCCGCTGCCGTTTTTTCCAACCACTGCGACACGCTCGCCGGCATTAATGGTTAACGCCGGACATTCAAACTGTGGAATTTGCGAACCGGTGTAGCTGTAAATTATATCCTCAATCGTAATATCTAAGGGTAGCGACTGCGTGTTCGCTTCACGCTGCTCATTTTCATCTGAGGGGCTATCTAGGACGCTATCAAGCACCTTTAGCGCGTAGCTAGAATGATGCCAACGCAGTAGTAAAGGCGAGATATTCGAGATTGTTGATAGCGCCCGCCCACCCAAGATCGAGCATGCAATGAGCCCCCCCATTGTTAGCTCACCCGTTTCGATCACATACACACCAGCGATTATGATCGAGATATAACTCAGCTGCTGAAAGAAGCTATTCGCAATTTGCGCTGCGGACGAGACGTAATTCAGCTCTTCATTTTTATCGCAGGACTCACGAGTCGCATTTAGCCATAGATCAGAAAAACGCGCCTCACCACCTTGTGACTTTATAATCTCTCCCGCAGAAACCGCTTCGTATAGCATGCCTTGCTTTCTGACAATGGCATCCGTATTTTCTTTTTGAAGACGAGAGATTGGACGGTATGCCACTAGGCCAATCACGACATTCACTATGACCAATACTGCCGGTACTATCGCAACCGGCCCGGCTATTAAATATATAGCAAGTATAAAGAGCACGATGAAGGGCATATCGACAATAGAGAATAGCGTCGATGACGTAAAAAAAGACTTAACCGATTCATAATCGCGGATCTGCGCAACCAGTGACCCCTGCCTCGTGGGTCGCCTGTCCAGCTTTAGGCCCAGCAAGCGTTCAAATATATAGAGCGATAACGCCTCATCCAGTCGCTTGCTGGTAGCGTCCATAATTTTTAAACGAATTAGCTTGAAAATTGCATCGAAGGTGTAGGCCAGCAACATACCTGCAGCAAGAAACCACAACGTCGCATAGGCAAAATTAGGCACCACTCTATCGTAAACCTGCATTACGAAAAGCGATGCCAGTATTGCAATAAGATTTATAAATATGGAGGCAACAGCAATCCTCAGAAACATCGGCTTATGTGCCTTGAGTGCCGCAATCATTGCCGAGGTAGCCACCTTTCTCGCGGGCACATCGACTGAGCACTCTGCATCAGCCACAAAAGGTGCCGTTGGCACAAGTACCTCAGGGTTTGCTGGCAGGTCTAAAGGCTCGACACCGAGCCACTTTATAATTGCAGGACTGGTCCCCTCGGGGAGTCTGAGCACCACCCCAACACCGCCATAACCCATAACCCAAGCTGGCAACTGTGCACTTGTAAGTAGATCCAACCTTGTTGTAGAGACTGCATGCCCCTTGAATAGCGACTTCCATGCGGCAATCAGGCGGTCGCGGCTGGTATTTGCCGTGACCTGCCCCCAGGCCTGCTCGGCTTCGTGCTTGGAGGCGTGCAAACCTCTGCGCCTTGCCATGTCCATTAGCGCTTTAGCGGCTAAGGGCATTGAAATATCCTGCTCATCGCTTGCCAACTCAGCGGGTGTAGGTCTTGCTTGCACTTCAACTTCAGCGGTGGATTCGGCGAGATTACTAGACATACTTTGACCTACTGCTCCTGGAGCGCTAATTCAATAGCCGGTGCTCCGGCATCTAATCGAGACCACATCATTCCGTGAAGGGCCAAACGCGTATTCGCCGACCAATAGCTCTTTTTAATTGCGGAAATTTGCAGCAAGGCTTCGTGCGCCTCGCGGTGAGCGTTCAATACTTCTAACCACGCCTTTCTGCCCACTTTAAACTGCCTTAAAAAGCTATCGACTAAGTTCACTGCCGCGCGCGCCGCTTCCACTTGCGCGTAAAACTGCTCTTGCGAGGCATTGCGTTCGGAATACGCGCTGCTGACGATGTCGGTGACATCACGTTTGGAATAGACCAAATCTTGCTCTGCGCCGTGCAAACGCTGAAGAATTGCCCGGTAACTGTTATACCCTTTGAGGCCACTGTCGCTGGAAAACTGCAGTACCAATTGCGTTGACGAGTCCGGCGTGAAATCCCCAGCAGATTGATCGAGCTGCGTGCTGTACTGCAAGCTCAACTGCGGATAAACCGCCGACTTAGCCACTTTTACCCGTGCTTTTTGCAGCGCAATTTCGGCGCCTGCGAGTTGTGGTGCGGGGTGGTACTTGATTGCTCGAGCATCAAGTATTTTGAACATCTCTTCATGGGACAAACGATAACGCTCAGCGGGCCAGCGCACCTCTCGCACAGAACGATGCAACAAAGACTCCAAGTGAAGGCGACTGCGCAGCAATACCGATTTACTGGCCTGTAAGCCAGCCCGCGCCTGACTGAGCCGGGTCTGGGCGGTTTGAATATCAGCCTCCGGAGACACCCCTAACGATGCACGACGACTAATCGTATCGAGCAAGGCCTGAAGATTATTGATATAACGCGCCCACAGTTGCCCCTGCTCTTTCGCCAGCACAACATTCAGATAGGCCTCGCTGGTGTCTAAAGCCAAGTCCAGGCGCGTTTGATTCAGTTCGGCCAAAGCGCGATATTGTCCCGCTTCGGCCTCTTTTAGCTCTGCGGAGGTGCGCCCGCCCATCCACAACGGCTGAATAATATTGACCGTTGTGGCAGAGGCATCGTTACTCGCCTGGCGAGCCGTGACCGACATATAGGGGTAAAAGCCGCTGCGCGCCCCCGAAATTTCAAAGCCCGTCGCCTCAACCTCGGCCAGCGCCCGCACAACATTTGGGTGCTCACTCCACACGCTGGCTAACACCTGACCCAGGCTGAGCGCATCGGGCTTATCAGCGTCTTCGGAATACAGTTGGACACCAACGCTTATCTCACCGTTGGGTGCCATGGGCGCAAAGGCATAGGAATTGAGAACCGCCTCCTGGTCACGCGACGGCGGGGCCATTGAGCGCAGCATGACTTCTGAATAGAGCACGCCTCTCTGACTTTTCGCCGGCATCTTCGCCGATGATTCGGGGGTCGTCGAGCAGCCAGCCATCACCACGGCTGCCACGCTGCTGAGGAGTATCATCCCCCTACGGATAGCGGCGACAGGCCGGGGAAATAATCGATTTGTTGTTATCTGGGGCATACCACCAACTTAACCATTCCATGGGTTGGTGACACAGGGAGGTATAGACAGCGAAAATCACGACTGGATTCTCACATATTGCACACTATCCCTGTGCACCTTCGCACCCACCGACATCCTCGTCAGCGCCCCAGCCTGGGGGATCGGCACGAATCTTCCGCTTTAAAAAGAGTGATTGTTTTATAACCACCCAAAAAAACGATCCGCGATACTAGCAGACCGCCCTATACCGCGCAAACAACTGCACACAAGTGCAAATTAGCGCATTGCCATAATATATACACAGCCAATTTCTGCTGGCAAGCCTAGATGGCGAGTATTACAAATTTATTTTCACCGCCTCACTCGCAGCAATGGCTTTCGCCTTGGCGTCGTTTACATCCACGCCGCGTGCCAGGGCAACCCCCATTCTTCGCTGGCCATTCACCTCTGGTTTGCCGAAGAGCCTCAGCTGGGTATCACTTTCTGCCAAGGCTTTATGGAGGTTGTCGAACCGCGTCGCGTTGGAAACGCCATCGACCAAAATCACCGCAGAGGCCGACGGCCCATGGTTAGCAATGTTGGGGATAGGCAAGCCGAGAATCGCGCGAGCGTGCAGAGCAAACTCTGACAGATCCTGCGAAATCAGTGTGACAAGCCCCGTGTCATGGGGGCGCGGGGACACCTCACTGAACCACACCTGATCGCCTTTTATAAACAGCTCTACACCAAACAGTCCCCAACCGCCGAGCGCGGCGGTGACGGATTCTGCAATAGACTTCGACGCCGCCAACGCCGCCTCAGACATCGCCTGGGGCTGCCAGGACTCTCGATAATCACCAGCCTCCTGACGATGACCAATAGGCGCACAGAAGCTGCAGCCATCGCGGTGCCTGACAGTGAGCAGGGTAATTTCGTAATCGAAGTCGACAAAGCCTTCAACGATTACCCGCCCCGCCCCCGCGCGTCCGCCCTGCTGAGCATAGTCCCAGGCCTTAGAAAGCTCTGATGCACTGCGCAGCAAGCTCTGCCCTTTGCCGGATGAGCTCATAATGGGCTTAATCACGCAGGGAAAACCAATCGCCTCAACCGCGACACAAAAGTCATCATAGTTATCAGCAAAGCGATACGGGGACGTTGCAATATCCAGGGTTTCTGCCGCCAGGCGCCGTATCCCTTCGCGATTCATGGTGAGTTGCGCTGCTCGTGCACTGGGCACCAC
The DNA here is from genome assembly GCF_016906995.1 of Spongiibacter marinus. Taxonomy (GTDB): domain Bacteria; phylum Pseudomonadota; class Gammaproteobacteria; order Pseudomonadales; family Spongiibacteraceae; genus Spongiibacter; species Spongiibacter marinus. The sequence goes on from NZ_JAFBBD010000001.1 coordinate 138,193, forward strand.
ATTAACGCCCTCGCGTTCAAGCTCTACCAGCACATCGGTCGCTATCGCTTCGATTTCTGGCACGACGTAGTCGGGCTTCTCTAGTTCGATAACCCTGCGCAGCTCGTCGCCATCAAGCATTGAAAAACAGTAACTTCGATCAGCCACTTGCATGGCCGGCGCATTTTCGTAGCGGTCACAGGCGATAACCTCAACCCCCAGGCGCTGCAACTCAATGGCGACCTCTTTGCCCAACTCGCCTGAGCCACACAACAGAACCTTGCAAGCACTGCTACTAAACGGCGTACCGATGGAAACCATACCTAGCTACCCTTAAAACTTACATATACGCTGATCACAGCAAAAGAAACGCCAACTGCAACACCACAAAGGCATAAAAGCCTGCCAATACATCGTCGACCATAATCCCTAAGCCACCGTGTACTTTTGCATCAAGCACACGAATCGGCCACGGCTTCCAGATATCAAACAGGCGAAATAATGCGAAGCCGGCCACAACCCAATACCAACCCTGAGGCAGCAAAAACAGCGCGATCCATAGGCCGACAAACTCGTCCCAGACGATGCCGCCGTGGTCGTGCACGCCCAGGGCCCGCGCCGTTTCACCGCAAAGGTAAACGCCTAACACAAAGGCCGCGACCACCACTAAAATGTAGCTACTGGGCGGCAGGTACTGCAGCAAATACCAAAGCGGCAACGCCGCTAGCGAGCCAAACGTGCCTGGGGCCTTGGGCGACAAGCCGCTGCCGAAGCCCAACGACAGTAAGTGTGTTGGATGGCGCAAATAGCTAATCGGTATCTTTTTCATAACGCCTCAAAAATGTTGGTATCCCGCAGCGGTCTCATAGACGACGCCCTCGGCATCCAGGCACTTGAGCCCGGCGCCATCAACAACTTCCCCGATGCAGTGCAGTGGCAATGCTAAGGTTTTTTCCAGTGCGCGGAGGTGGGCCTGATATTCCCCAGGAACAGTAAAACAAAGTTCGTAATCATCACCGCCGGACAGGGCATAGTCGACGCCTTGCGCAACATCGCGCAACCCCATCGCCACGGGCAGCCTCTCGGTATAAATGATGGCGCCCACGCCGCTTGCTCGCAGAATGTGGCCAAGATCGGCCACTAAACCATCGGAGATATCGACTGCCGCATTGGCTACGCCGCGCAGTGCCTGGCCTAAGGCCAAACGCGGCAATGGGGAATGGTAGCGCTGCAGGTAGCCTTGCTGAGCCTCTGTTGGCGAGAGACTTTCAAGATAATCTAAGGCGGCTCTCGCACCGCCCAGCTCACCGGAAACATAAACAAGGTCTCCGGGTTGCGCGCCATTACGCAACAGTGCCTGTCCTCTGGGCACGCTGCCCATGACTTGCAGGCTAAGGCAGAGCGGGCCGCGAGTGGTATCACCACCCACCAAGGAAACGCCATAGCGCTCGGCCTCGGCGGCCAAAACGCGGCTAAACTCCGCAAGCCAACTCTCGTTAAGCTCCGGCGCAGTCAGTGCAAGCGTAAAAGCCTCAGGGTGGGCACCTGCCGCCGCTAAATCACTGATGCACACAGCCAGGGAGCGCACCGCCAGCTTCGCCGGCGCGTAGTGACAAGGAAAATGCACCCCCTCAACCAAGGTGTCCACCGACAACACCAGTTCGTCATCTACTGCCAGCGAGAGCACCGCACAGTCATCGCCGATGCCATGACGAACAAACGGTGTCGTCCGTGACAGGGGCTTAAAAAAGCGCTCGATCAGCGCGAATTCACCGGGGCGATTCGGCGTTGTCATCTAACTTAGCCGTCGCGCCGTTTTTTCTCAGCGCCAACTTCCAGCTCACGTGCGCTCGCCGCGACTTGATCTAACACACCATTAATGTAGCGATACCCATCCGTCGCACCGAAGCGCTTAGCGAGGTTTACCGTTTCGTTGATCGCCACCTTGTAGGGCACGTCGATACGGCACAGCAACTCGTAGCACCCCATGTACAACAGGCAGAGTTCGATGGGGTCCAGGTCATCGAGCTGGCGATCGAGGTGAGGCTCAAAGGCCGCCTGTAGCTCGCTCAGTTTTGCCGGAATGTTGTGCAGCAGCTCGTGGAAGAAGGCCTTGTCGACATTCTTCATGTCGTAGTCTATCTGGAACTGCGCCTCAATAACGTTTAGAGGCTGAGAGGCCATTTGCCACTGATAAAGTGCCTGCAAAGCGTAGTGTCGCGCTTTGCGACGGGAGGCCGCCAGCTGATTTTTGGCGTGTTGCTCGGGGCGATTGGCCACAATGTTACTCCAACTATAAAGAACCGGTGCGAACGAGTTGCCGCACCGTATTACCGCTCGTTAACCGCGTTTAAATCTGCTTGAGCAGGTTGACCATTTCGATGGCCGACATCGCAGCCTCTTCACCTTTATTGCCGGCTTTAGTGCCCGCGCGCTCAATGGCTTGCTCGATGGTATCGACGGTCAAAACACCAAAGGATACGGGCACATTGTACTGCATTGACACCTGCGCCAAGCCTTTAGTGCACTCGCCCGCCACGTATTCAAAATGCGGGGTGCCGCCGCGAATGACTGCACCGAGTGCGATGATGGCATCGTACTTTTCAGTGGCGGCCACTTTTTGGCAAACCAGAGGAATTTCAAACGCACCCGGCGCACGAATGATCGTGATATCGTCTTCGCTAACACCGTGACGACGCAGTGCATCGCAAGCGCCTTCCAGTAGGCTTTCCACAACAAAGCTGTTCCAGCGACCCACTACAATGGCGAAAGAGCCCGCCACACCCGTAAATGTACCTTCGATTGTTTTCATAACCGTTCCTTAAATGTATTCAATAAGCCTAGCGCCGACACCTCAACTGCGCTCAGGCAAAATCCTCGGGGCTGACAAATTCAACGACTTCCAGGTCGAAGCCTGAAATAGCGTTGTACTTCACTGGCGCGCCCATCAGGCGCAATTTGCCGACACCAACATCGCGCAATATCTGCGAGCCCAAGCCGATATTAAAGTAGGTATTTTGGTACTGCGCACTATCTCCCTGCTGGGGCGACTTCACACCGCGCGCAATATCCAGTTCGGCAAGAATATCCTGGCCCTGCTCGCGATTCGCCAGCAATACCAATACGCCGCCCTGCTCCGCCAAAACCGACAAACTGCGGTGCATATTCCAGCCGGTCGTCGAGCCAGGAGGCTGCGCCTGCAATAAATCGCGAACCGTAGAGCCCAAATGAACACGGGCCAAGGTAGGCTGCTCGGCGTCGATGTCGCCTTTTTGCAGGGCAAAATGCACCTCACCAGCCACTGAATCGCGGTAGGCGTGCAGAATAAACTCACCGAAGTCGGTATTGATGGTGCCGCTGCTCAGCTTTTCGACAGTCTGCTCATTAAGCACCTGATAATGGATAAGGTCGGCAATCGTGCCCATCTTCAGGTCATGCTCGGCAGCGAAGGTCTCGAGGTCTTCGCGGCGCGCCATCGTGCCGTCCTCGTTCATAATTTCACAGATCACACCGGTGGGCTCAAAACCGGCAAGCTTAGACAAATCACAGGCCGCTTCAGTGTGCCCAGCGCGGCTCAATACACCGCCGGGCTCAGCCATTAGCGGGAAAATATGACCCGGCTGAACAATGTCTTCCGCCACGGCATTGCGGGCCGCGGCGGTACGCACCGTGTGCGCGCGATCGGCGGCGGAAATGCCCGTCGTCACGCCCTCGCGCGCTTCTATTGACAGCGTAAATTTAGTACCAAAGCCAGAAGCATTGCGGTCTACCATCAGCGGCAGCGCAAGCTGCTCGCAGCGCTCGCGCGTCATTGGCATGCAAATCAAGCCGCGTCCATGGGTCGCCATAAAGTTGATATCCTGCGGCCGCACACACTCAGCAGCCATCACCAGATCGCCTTCATTCTCGCGATCCTCGTCATCCATCAAGATCACCATCTTGCCGAGACGGATGTCCTGAATCAGCTCTTCTACTGTGCTAAATGCCATATCATTTCGCCTTCATAAAACCATTTTCGGCCAGCGTGGCCATTGTAATTCCGCCGCTATTGCCGTGATCAGCCGCCGCGTTGAGCAGGCGCTCCAAATACCGTGCAATAACGTCTACTTCCAGATTAACCCTGCCCCCAACGGCATACTGCGCAATAATCGTTTCGGCCGCGGTATGGGGCACAATATTCAAATCAAAGGTCGCCCCGTCGACACGGTTTACCGTTAAGCTTACGCCATCGACACAAATCGACCCTTTGTGGGCGATATATCGGGCTAGTTCGTCCGGCGCTTGAATGCGCACATTGATTGAGCGCGCATCCTTTTTCATTTCCACTATTTGCCCTACGCCGTCGACGTGACCACTAACGATATGCCCGTCAAAGCGGCTGCTCGCGAGCATCGCCCGCTCAAGATTGACCGCAGCGCCAACACTGGCCTGGGCAAAATTGCTATGGGCCAGCGTTTCCCGGGACACATCTGCCCAAAAACCATCGCCGGGGAGTTCTACCACGGTTAAACAAACACCGTTCGTGGCAATGCTGTCTCCAAGCTTAACCTCGGCCAGGGGCAGCGAGCCGGTACGAATATACACTCGCTGGTCGCCATTGCGAGGTTGCATTGCGGCAATTTCGCCAACCGCTTCAATAATCCCGGTAAACATCAGTTTTGCTCAACCTCTGCATCAACCACCTTTGGTCGACAGTGCCAACGCCAGTCACCCCCGATAGCGCGGCCGTCAATAATTTCTATGCGCTGTTTGTCGGCCATATTCTGAAGCGGCAAGGCCGCCAAACCCCGAGCCTCGCTTCCCAGCATGCAGGGCGCCACGTACACAAACCAATCATCAATCAAGCCTGCCTGCAAAAATGCGCCGGTCAGCGTTGCGCCGGCTTCCAGCATCAACTCGTTGCAGGCCCGCTCAGCAAGGTGTTGCAGCAGCGACTCCAGACATACCCGGCCGCGGTCGTCCGCGGGCAGGCGCTGTATCTCTGCACCAGCAGCTTGTAGCGCCGCGGCCTTCGCGCCGTGATCGCTTACCGTTGCAATGAGAACATCGCCCCCACCTGAAAACAGCTTGGCACCCGGCGGGGTGCGCAGCTGCGAGTCCAAGATGACTCGCAGCGGCTGCCGCCATATCCCACCTTGATAATCGGCCAACGGCGAGCGAAAACTGTCCGGCCGCACGGTGAACGCGGCGTCATCGTCGATAACTGTGTCCACGCCACTGACAATGGCGCAGCTCTGCGCGCGCAGTCGCTGAACATCAGCTCGTGCCTCTGGCCCCGTAATCCACTGGCTTTGCCCATTGGCCATCGCCGTTCGACCATCGAGGCTCATGGCCGACTTGGCCGTCACCCAGGGTCGCCCTCCCGCAATGCGGCGAATGAAACCCCGGTTTAATGCACGAGCTTCCTCTTCCAGCAGTCCACATTCTACGTCGATATTTGCCTCGCGCAGCATCGCGACACCCCGCCCAGCCACCAACGGATTGGGGTCACCGGTTGCGATCACCACCCGCGTGACACCGGCGTTTATCAGCGCCTGAGCGCAGGGCGGTGTACGGCCAAAATGGCTGCATGGCTCGAGCGTGACATACGCCGTGCAACCTGTCGCGTCGTCGAGCTGGGCCAGCGCATTCACCTCCGCGTGTCCTTCTCCGGCGCGCTGGTGCCAACCCTCGGCCACCAGCTGCCCCGAACGGGTCACCACGCACCCCACTCGCGGGTTCGGGCTCGTTGAATAACGACCGCGATCCGCCAACTGCAGGGCACGCGCCATCGCTTGTCGGTCGCTGAGGGAGGTCATCGGGACTTACTTCAACTTATTGAGGTCGACGCCGCCGGGCTCGGCGGACAAACGGTCGATTTCGGCTCGAAACTCATCAAGATCCTGAAAGCTGCGGTACACGCTGGCAAAGCGCACATAGGCAACGTGATCCAGCGCTTTCAGCGCCTCCATCACCTGCTCACCAACGTCGCGACTATGCACCTCACGCTCACCAGTGGCTTGCAGCCGCCGCTTGAGGTCACTGATCTCCGCTTCAATGCTCTCAACACTGACCGGGCGCTTCTCCAGCGCCTTGAGAATACCAGAGCGCAGTTTCTCCTCGTCGAAAGGTTCGCGGGAGCCGTCCGTCTTGATCACTTTTGGCATTAACAGCTCAGCGCTCTCGTAGGTCGTAAAGCGCTCGCTGCATGAAAGGCACTCGCGCCGCCGACGCACCTGACCACCCTCAGCCACCAGGCGAGAATCAATCACTTTGGTATCGTCGAAACTGCAAAATGGGCAGCGCACAAAAATGGCCCTCCAAAAACGCAGAATTCTAGCAGCTCCGCTACTTCAGTGACAGTACAAGCACAAAAACCAACCGCGTTATGCTGGCGATTAGGGCTTGCGATACCAAGCAGCGACGTTAGAATCGGTATTTTGAGCATGAATATAATTAACGCAGGGATCCCGCGTGTCAAAAACAAACCGCAATAACCTCCTTGGCCTGTGCCTACTGAGCCTGGCCGCCACGACCTGCTTTGCCCAAGACAACGCCTTTGACGACAGTGCATTCAGCGACTTTGCCGGATCCTTGAGCGCAGAGTTTGCCGAGTTCGAGGCTGCTCAGACACAGGAATGGGATAGCTTCGTCAGTGAAATCCGCGCTGAGCACGACGCTTTTATCGCTGATTTAGAGCGCTACTGGGGCAATGAAACCGAGAGCAGCGACCGCAGCAAATGGGTGGAGTACGCAAAGAATCGCCGTATTAAACGCACCGTCGACTTTGAAAAGAATCAAATACGCATCTCCGTGCTGGGCACACCGGCCCCTGAGGAGATGCAGCGCATCGTCAACCAGCAGCTACAAGCCGCGCTGGAGACGCGCAGCGACCAGGCGAACCAGGAATACCCCATTGTGGCACGCATGCAGGAAGCGGCTTCAGCACCGAAACTGCCACCTGTGCCCGTGGTAGCGGAGCTCAAAGAGCTCAGCGGACAAAAAACCGCCCCCAAAGCCGCCGTAGCATTGGCGAAAAAAGCCAAGATCGATGTTGTTGAGATTAAGCCGGCACCCGCCAAAAAGAAGGCAACCGCGCCAAGCAAACCGAAGCGCAATAGTACCGCAGCCGCACCCAAGGAAACCAAAGCCACCGTCGCGGTGATCGACCTTTCCGAGAGCTGGCCGGTGCGCCGCGCCCGGAAATACAGCGATGCCGTCACCCGCTTTGCGGCAGAAATGGACATTCCCCGCTCACTGGCCTTTGCCATCATGTATACCGAAAGCAGCTTTAACCCGGTCGCGGTGTCGCCGATCCCGGCCTACGGATTAATGCAAGTGGTACCGGGCAGTGCTGGCCGTGACGTGACGAAACTGCACTTCGGCAAAGAGCGCCTGCTCTCCCCCGACTACCTGTTTACCGCCGACAAAAACATCGAGGTCGGCATCGGTTATCTCAATATTTTGGACAAGCGCTACCTACGTAAAATTACCGACCCGCTGAGCCGAAAATACTGCACGATTGCTGCCTACAATACTGGGGCAGGCAATGTCGCCAAGGCATTTACCGGCAAACTCAACATTTCCAGAGCGTCGAAAATCATCAATGAGATGTCGCCCGACGAGGTCTATAACACCTTGCGCACCAAGCTGCCCTACGAAGAAACGCGCAAGTACATCAAAAAAGTGACCGCCGCCGAAAAACAGTTTATGAGCTTGTAACGTGGATAAAGTCGAACTTCACAATCAAAAAATTAGCGCCATCACTAACCGGCTACCCACGTGGTTAGTGTCGTTGGTCTTGCTGTTTGTCGGCCTCGGCAACTTCACCGACTCGATAGAGCTGATGAAAAACGTGTATGAGTCAATTTCCAGCAAGTTCAGCAACCAAGTGGAATACGACCGCACCCGGCACGTGCGCGCAGGGTTAAACCTGGCCTATGTGCAAGATTATATTGGCGAGCCACAGCTCCTGAAGGAACTCGAGGGCGGCCTGCAAGTGCGCTACTACATTGATGAAAAATACCTTATCTCTTTGTATACGCAGGGCGAGCGCGTGAGCGCGTATTTAATTTTTGCCCGCGAAGACCATTTCCAGCCGGACATGCAGGGCATGAACGAACAGTCGCTGGGCGACAGCTCATTATTCCAACTTCGCCAGAATACCGACCGCGTTGCCTTTGAGCACTCGCGCAACATCGCCTACTTTCTGGAAAGCAAAGAAGTTAACTTCGGCGGCGGCTATCTCACGAACAGCTATTTAGGCTGGGTAAATTATGCAGCGCAGTTTGGCCCCAGCCCATCGCCGCAGCTCGGCGCGCTCTACGATGCAGAAATGCTCGGCGAAAACAGCGCAGGCAAATTAACAGCCGCCCGCGAGCATATACGCCCCAATGCCTTTGGCTATGGCGAGCTGAGCATTGAGCAACTTCAGCGCGGATTACTTACCAGTGCCGAGCTGAGGTTCTTCGACTAATGACTAACGGAATAAACTGGAAACGAAGCCTCGCAGGCCTGCTGCCACTCACCCTGGCGGCCTGCTTGAGCGGCAACACCCAGCCGCAGAATACTGCGATCGCCTCCGGGCTTTCTTCACCGACACTGCCGTCAAGTAAGGACATCGCCTACGATGACCAAGACCTCGTGTCGCTATTCACCCACGCCAGCCTGCGGCGACATGAAGGCGATTACCGGGGAAGTAACCAAGCCCTTGAGCGCGCCTATCAACGCAGCGAAGAACTTTACACTCAACGGCTAAGCGAGTTTGGCAGCGCGAGCTTGCGCAATCCCGGCGCCCTACCCTATCGACCCAATTCACTTGAAGTTGGCTTTATCAGCTACCTGAAGGCGCTCAACCATTTCGCCACCGACGCAGACCGACTGCCCTTGCAGCAAAGGGAAGCCGCAGCGGTAGAAATGCGTCGCCTCGATGTACTGCAAGGCGAAGCGCGCTTTCTCCAGGACATGGGCTTAGACAGCGACAAGAACCGCGACCTGGCACAAATGGTGGTATCACTGTTCGCCGAACGCACGAACACCGAGTTAAGCCAGGGTATTGTCGATTTGCAAAGCCCCTGGCTGTATGTCGTTTCCGGCATCGTCTTTGAAATCAACCAAGACCTGGACAGCGCCAGAATCAGCTACCAACGCGCCCTGGATGCGCTGCCAGAGGGCGACCTTTCGCCGCCGCACAGCAATGTAAAAGTACTCGCTGAAGAGGGCGGTCTGCGCTGTATGCAACAACTCGGCGCAAGCGATCAAGCCATACAAGAGTCTGCCTTTGCCGCACCGGCGCAAGACGGCGCACCAACAACCAATAGCTGGCTGATTGAACATCTCGGCACACTTCCGGCGAAAGCCCCTCTGGAAATGCTACTCACCGCCGACAGCATTCAACAGCGGCTGATCCTGCGGCCAATGATTCGCGGCACAGATGCAGAAAAGCGCCAGCAAAAGCAGCAATTTGCTGGACTGTCACTGCTGTACAGCAGCCCCTACAAAGATGCCATTGTCGTCGAGCTCGGCGACAACTGGAGCGCACTGGAAAGTCTCGGCCTTACCGACACAATCGGCGGCGGGATCCGCCTGTTTCTCGACTATTTCTCGGAGCCACAGCCTCACCACGCCGCTAAAGTCATTGGTGAAAACGGCGCGTTACTGCAAAGCGTTGAACTGGCCGATATCGCTGGCGATCTCCAACGCTACCAGACCCTCACACTGAAGCGCCGCTTCGAGGAAGCACTGCTGCGCGAAGTCAGTAAATCCGCAGGCTATAAATCGATGACCGGCGGCATTAAGTTACCGTTTTCGCTCGGCGGCGCGCTGGCCACGTTCACCGCGGGGGCCGATTTACGCCAGTGGCAGCTTCTGCCAGCCAAGATACGCATCACGCCACTTCCTGCAGATTTAGCGGGCCGCCAACTTACTATCACGCGCGGCGACCGCGCTAACTCGCTGACGGTTCCCGCTGACAAACGCCTAATCAGCATTGATCACTACTGAGTCAAATCATGATGACCTTTCGCTCTCTTACTATCCTTATTCTTTCAGTGCTGCTGTGCGCCTGCGGAAGTAGCAACGTTAAACGCATGGAAAACGGCAGCCAACCCGCATTAACCGATCGCTGGAATGCCACCGACTCGCAACTTGTTGCCGAAGCGCTGATTAGCGACATGCTGAGTTTTCCCTGGGCAAAATCCAGGGCGGACGGTTCACTACCTGTGATTGCGATTCAACACATCAGCAATCGATCCCACGAGCAAATTGCAGTGGAAACCTTCATCAATTCGATCAAGCGGGAGTTATTGCGCAGCGGTAAAGCCGAGTTTGTGGTGACCGGCGCAGAGCGCGAGCGTGTGCGCGACGAGAAGCTCGACCAGGAAATGTTTGCCAGCATGGAAAGCGCCGTCGAACTCGGCGAAGAGACGGCCGCCGGCTATGCACTGAGCGGTGTTATCACCTCATTAGTAGACCAGCTTGAGGGGCAGCGCACGACCACCTACCAAGTCGACCTTAAACTGATTGATCTTAAGAGCAACCGCGAAGTTTGGAATGGTCAGAAACAGATCCACAAATACAGCAAACGCGCGAGATTCGGCCTGTGAAGCATCCATTTTTCTCCGCCAGCAAGCTCGCCGTCGCCAGTGTACTTTTCGCCTGCAACACCGCACTCGCCGCCGTGCCATACTGGGTTAGCCAACCACCCCAGCGCAAGGGTTTTGTATTCGGTGTTGGCGCAGCCGACCTCTCACTTGGTCACGCAGCTGCCAGCGAGGCGGCCAAGCTCGCCGCTCGCAATGAAATCGCCAGCAGTCTGAAGCTGCAAATTGGATCAGAGCTAACACTAAACAATATCTCCGACGAATCCGGCAGTCGCAGCGAGTTTAACAACAACATTCGCATCCGCGTTCCCGACGTCGCCCTCTCCGACATTCGCATCATCAAAACTGGGGAGGTGGCAGAGCACCAAAGCTTATACAGTTTGGCCGAGCTGGACTTGGCAAAGGCTGCGGAGCGCGTCGCCAGTGAAATTCGTTCACTGCTCGCGCAAACCTCCCCAGCCATCGACAGCACTTCGCTAGCCACTGCTCTGCGCGGCCACTACCGCGCGTTAGAGCGCCAGCTCAATTTTCAGTCATTGCTGTCCCAGTATCGACTACTCGACGGCAAACAGCCGTTTAACGATAGCGCACTCAACAATGACGCCGAGCGGGCGCTGAAATTTTTCGACAGCTTACTGATTCACATAACACCAAAGGATGAAGACAGCAAAAAAGTGGCACGGAACATCGCCTCAGAACTGGCCGCGAAAGGCCTACAGGGCAGCGAAAGCGCTACGCAAGCGAAGCTTCAGCTGTCCATGAACAGTCAGAGAAGGACGATGGAGCGCAATGGCGCGCATTTTTGCCGGATAAAAACTGATGCGACACTCAGCGCGAATACACAGCATTTGAGCGCCGCCAGTCGCTCGGCAAAAGCGGTTTCCGGTGACCCTGAAATTGCCTGCCAGAAGGCCGCGGAGAAGCTCAGCAAAGTTGTCGCCGCCGACATCATGAACAAATTTTGGAACACATTAAAATCACCGTCACCAAAGCAAAACTAAGACGGATAACACCACACAGAGGGTAAGTGAGATGACGAGAAAGGCCTCGGCAATTGCACTGGCAGCCGCACTACTATCAAGCGGCGCACTGGCGCAAGAGCAAGATCAACGAGCGAGCTTTGGCGACGACGCTAGCTATAACTACTTTGGCGGCGTATCTGTCGGTTACAAATATCAGGAGCTAGAGGCGGACACGATCCGCGACGCCTACGTGAAAACGGTCGGCTTGAACATTCTGCAGTTCGAATGGTTTCCCGAGCAGGCCACCTGGATGCAGAACATTAGCTGGATGGCGGCGATTCGCCCCCGCCTGAGCTACGAGCTGACGCCCGGTGACAGCGCCGATCAGGATGAAATCGCCCAGGCCTCTGATTCAGAAAAAGAAGGCTGGACACGCTTTGTCGCCGACCTGAGCATTGACCCGATTCAACTTTTCGGCGGCGAGAAATCCAACCACCGCATCGACATTAATTATGATGTGCAGACCTTCCTGATTACCGTTCAGGCAACCCGCGATTATTTTTACATTGAAGACAACGACGCCAAGCTGCTCACCGCCGGTGACAAAATTGACGTCAACACCACCTTCACCGAAGCGGTCATCGGCTATGCGGTTGAAGAGGAAGACCTGCGACTCATGGTGGGCTTTTTCTCCGTGGACTACGAAAAGCCGGTATCTAGCGATGTTTCCACACCCATCGAATCTATCTACAAAGGCAACTTCGAATCGCGCGGCATCTACATGGGCGGCTCAATACGCCTGTTTGGCAACCTGGACCTGAGCCTGCGCTACGATTATTCCTATGACGCTGAAGCCACTGTCGACGGTGGCACGTCACTAACTCGCGACGAGTTTGGCATTGAGGACAGCATTGAGTACGACGCCTATACCCTCAATGCGGTTTACGATCTGCGCAAAACTACCATGAAACTACCAATGGAAGTCCGCTTCAGCTATATCCAGCGCCAGTTTGACGCCCTTGTTGAAGGCTCGACCGTGAACGACGACCGAATCTTCGGGGTTTCGTTGATCGGCAGCTTCACGCTTTAAGAGGACCCAGTTATGAAAAATCTGAAATTACTGACCGCCGCATCGCTGGCCCTAGGCCTGAGCCTGCAAGGCTGCGTGTTTGACGAATCGGGCACTGAATACAAAGAGCCGAACGCCAATACCGAGCCCGTAATCAACCTGAACTACGACTCACAACTGCCACTGAACACCTACCTCACCTTCGAGGACGACAGTGCCGATATCGCGGTGACCTTTGGCAGCCAGGAATTCCGCTTCCCCGACCGCTCTGAAATGCGACTGCGCGGTTTTGGTGGTTTTGAAACCGACCGCGTGTGGAAAACCTCGGTGGTGGAAGATTCGCGAGGCATTAAAACCCTGCGCATGGGCTATTACGTGGCATCGCCAGGTAGCAGCGACATCAGCGCACCGGTCTTCCACAACTTTGCCAAGGACAGCCGCGGCAATATCTACCTGACAGAAACCGCCGAGCAGCTCAAATCTGACCTCGGTGTGGCGCCGTTCCGCCAACCCCAGCCTGCACTGCTGTTCCCTGCCCAAGTTGAGGTCGGCGAAAGCTGGGTAGCTGGGCCGACCATCGTGCCGCTGTTCTACAACTTCAGCTCCGGCACCGGCTGGACCGCGACGCTGGTCGATGACAATGCCACCGCGCCTATCAGCGGCGAGGAAAACTGTATTGTTATCAAGTATTACGGTGAACGCTTCTCCTACTACTTATACCTGAAAAATGGCCTGGGTGTCGTTGAGTGGGTCAATAGCTGGGAGGAAGACCCCAATGGCAAGGTGCTGCCCACCGATGGCTGGGCGCGCAGCGATAAAGGCAATGGCAGCACAGACATTGACTATACCGATTACGGCTGGTCCTTCGACGACAGCAACCCGGTCGGTGCCGTACTTTATTCAATTGGCCTGAAGGTTGTTGAAGACGAAGAAGCCAATGCTGACGCCAGCGAGAGCTCGCCCATCAATGATTCAGGCTTTGACTTCACCCGAGTCATTGAAAGCACCGCGCCCGCCTCAAACACCTACCCGGCGCTGCTGGACCTGCGTCTTCCCGATGAACGCGGCGAAGAATCCATCAACTTTGCCGACAGCAAATGGGATGCGCTGACCGGAAAATACTACCGGCCGCTTATCCGCATCAGCTTTGAGGGCAACACCTATGTTGCCGACGAGAGCAACGGCAGCTTTGACGTGGACAAGCTCTACAACCAGCCCTTTGGCCCCGCTCGTCTGGCGTTTTTGGGTCGCGGTACGCTGGTAAATGAGGCCGATCCCACCGACAGCATGAAGTTTGTTGGATTGCTGGAGGGGAATTACGTGAATGCCGGTCCCGACGGGCTGACCTCAGACTTTGCGATATTCGGCCTGGGGCCTGATCGTCGCCTGCCCGCCGCCAAACCGGGCAGCACCTATCGCATTTATATTTCCTACGCCAATCTCAACGAGCCGCTGCGCGAGCTGCTGGAAATGGACCAGGCGAGTATTGATGAGTTCGGGCTGGACGAGTCTCAACTCGGCTATGAAAGCATCTGTTACGGCAACCGCATCAGCGAAGACGGCCCCTGCAACAGCATCAATGTCAGCTTTGAAATTCAGGTGCCAGATGTTGAAGGCGAACTGGGCTTCCGCATCGGCGGCATCGACAGCAACGACGAGCTCAAGTCTGCCAGTCAGTTGTTCTATCTGCCGGTCAGCAAAGATGCCGGTGGCAAAGGCAAACTGACTGCCCGCCTGTTCGACCAGTTCAGCGATGTCATCCGCGGCGCGCGCGATGCCAACGGCGAGTTCAACACAGGTATTCTTAATGCCTTGTCGTCCGTGGCGCCAAACAGCAATATCGTCAAATACAGCTATGATTTTGGCGATGGCGAAACGGTTGACGACGGTATCCCGCTGGGTGTCTACACCTACAGGCAGGACGGCGAATATCAGCTCAAGCTGACCGTTACCGACGACCAGGGCAATACCGCTACCGCCTCTCGTAAAGTCATTATCAGCGATACCGGCAAAGTGATTATTCGCAACATCGCCAATGATTTCGGCAGTGGCGCCTTCACCATCGGTATCGACAATCTCGACGAGCCAGACGGCTACTACGACTACTACAAATTCGTCATTCTCGACAAAGGCGAGGATGAAGTCTTCGAAGTACCAGGCGGTGTGAACTACGTGGTCGATATTATCGATAATGGTGAAGTCTTATTTACCGAAGAGCGATTTGTAGGCAATGCCGAAGAAGAGGTTGTTGAGGTCGATCTAGACCAAGACTAGTTAGCAGTATTATTGCAACCACAAAAAAGCCCGCCAATGGCGGGCTTTTTTGTGCGCTTACGGTCGCGGCGTCAGCGACCCATAGCATTTACGCAACGTATTAGCGCGCCATTTCTTCGTTCAGCTCTTGCTGAGCTTGTGCGCCCTTAAATTGCTGCAAAAGCACCTCTCGGGTATCTGGCTGCACCTGGCGCTCACTCGCGGCCAACATGTTATCAAACAGTGCCAGGGTTTTATCGCGCCCCATTGTCACCAATACACACAGGTTTTTCTTACCGTCGATTTCAACAAACTCCACACGCTCAGCTCGTGTGCCAATCAGCGTCTGCTGGGTAAGTTGCTTCGCCACCGATGAGAAGGTTGAGCCGCTGGATACGCCGCTGGACACATCCGTGCGCTCGCGAAATACCTTGTCCAAAACTGCAACTTTCGTTTCTAGCTGTTGGGCTAAATCCGTCCGCGCATTGGCAACGGCAAGCTGGCGGTCGATAGACATGTTACTGGAATACGGCACACACTGAGCGCTGGCAAAACCATCGTCAATGTAAGGGTTCATCACCCACTGGGGGAGTCCACCCGCACCTTGTTGTGACTGCTGCGTATCTGCTGCCTGCTCGGTGCTTGCACACGCCGTCATTAGCGCTGCGCAAGTCACACCTATTATTTTCTTCTTCATTAAGCACTCCAATATCCACGAGTAATACACATCGACGCCGCCCAAACGACGTGCCGATGTATTTCGAGTTCCTGCTCGACTGTTGCATCTCCGGCGCTCGGCAAGCAGACCAATTCATAGCAACACTCCACCTCCATTTTAGAGGGGAATGCAGCAAATGCACAGGTCAATATTTGACGACCAACCTGATTTCATGCACAGGCCCTTGGTCTGAACACAAGGACCACTACGAGTGGTAGAAAATAGTATTGCGTTGAAACAATTAGACGTTAGACTGTTGAGGCTGGCACTGTTAGACGTTAGCCGGATCAATAAACACTATATGAACACAAGGAAGTGAATCATATGCGTAAAACTATTCTGCTGTTCGCAGCAATGCTCGCCATTTCAGGCAACGCCTTTGCCTCACAACTCGGCTTATACGGCGGCTTACAATACCAATCCATTGAAGATGACGAAAACACGGAACTCGGCGTCTTAAGTGCTCGTTTGGGCAGTTTTCTCACCGAGAACGTAAGTGCCGAGGTCAGGATTGGCACGGGCGTCAGTGACCATGGTGAACGTATATCTGGAATGAAATTTTCTGTCGAAGCCGACACTACTCTGGGAGCGTACTTCAGAGGAGGTGTATTTATTACACCGCGCGTGTACCCGTATATCATCGTTGGCTATACGCAATTTGACTACACCGCCAAACTCGAAGGTTTTGGCTCGTTCTCTGACGATGAATCCGGCACTAGCTTAGGCATTGGAGCGGAATTTTTTATTAATAAAAAAACCGGTCTCACCCTAGAAGCAATGCGTCTCTTAGATGAAGATGATATCGAGCTCGATGCTCTCAATCTTGGCGTTGTAGTTAATTTTTAGCGGACTCTTCCCTTGATCGGGGGCTGCCTCATCAGCCCCCTCCACACTAACAAAACTATAGGGTAATCACGGATGATTACACTTCGTACCTTTTTGCTTGCAACAAGCATTTTTGCCACCGGCTGTGCCAGTTACAGCAACTCATCATTTGTTAATCAGATCGACACCCACTACAGCGCGGGTCAATTCGAACAATCAGCGCTGTATATAGAAAAAAAACTGGGCCTCTATGAGGAAGCGGAGCAAACGTTAAAGCCCGTGGCTCCCAATGCCGGCGATGTTTTAATGCATCTTGAGGCCGGCGAAAATTGGCGGCTCTCAGGAAATCTCGAGCGCAGTATTGCGCACTACGACGCAGTAGAAGAGTTGTTAAAAACCGAAGACACCGAAGGCGTGGGTAAGAAAGTCGCCGAAGGGGCTGGCTCAGCGTTAGTAAACGACACTTTGCGATCTTATGACCCCGCCTCGTCTGAGCGCATTCTTACCAACTACTATAAAGCGATGTCTTTCTGGGCTCAGGGCAATGCCGACTTTGCGCGAGTGGAGTTCAATCGCGCCAATGAACGTGCGCGCATCGCCGTTGAAGACAATGCAGATAAAATTGCCGAACAACAGGAAGAAGAAACCAAGCTCGACGACAAAGAGCGCTCGAAGCTTACCTCAAAGATCGAAGAAAAATTTCCCTCCATGGCAAATTGGGCGGTTTTTGAGGACTTCCTGAACCCCGCCGTGGCCTATACCAACGCGCTTTTCTTAGCCTCTAGCAGCAACAGCGACATCTCCAAAGCACAGGATTTGATGGTTCGCGTTCGCGGGATGATAGGTGAGAATCCAGTTGTCGACAACGACCTAACCAACCTTAGCAACTACTCACGCCTGACTAATGGCGCACCCGCATGGTGGATTATTTATGAGTCGGGCCTAAGTCCAACACTGACAGAAAAGTCTTTCGCAATACCGTTTATTTGGAGTGGCAATCTAATTACTGCCAACATCGCACTTCCTGAGCTGACACCGCGCTGGACAGGGCTCACTACAAACGGCGTGACGCTCAATGGCTCGGCCGTCAATTTTTCTACGCTCGCCACTATGGAGCGCGTCCTCCAAACAGAGTTCAAAACTCGCTGGCCCGCAACTGTGACACGTGCAGTGATTACCGCCACAACTAAAGCCGTTTTACAACAGCAGATGGGGAAAGAGCTTGGGATTCTCGGCAACCTCGCTGGCCTTGCCTACTCTGCAGCCACCACAACTGCTGACACTCGAACTTGGCGATCCATGCCTGAAGCCTGGCATGTGGCCAAATTGCCGGCGACACAACTGAGCACCTTGCGCATCCCTTATGGCCTTGGACTGTTCTCAGACGTAGAGCTACCGAATAACACCAATGCCTTGGTGTATATCAAGCAGCCCGCCCCCAATGCAAAGCCCTATATTGAAGTCATTCAACTATAAGGAATTTTCCCATGCGAAAGTTACTGATCGTTATCGCTATATCCGCTGTTCTCTCCGCTTGCGCTGTGTCTCCCTCAGCGCCTCCTTGGGCGGCCCATGTTTCCTATGACGGTCAATGGGTCGAGGTACTCGATGTTCGAAGCTGGCATAGCGCGAATACGGGAATGGAATTGATGCTGAGAATCAAATCGAACGCATTCATGGATAGAACCATCCGTTACCGCGTTCTTTGGTACACCGAAGACGGCCGCCCGATTAAAACACTACTTGGTAAATGGAATGAACGTCTTCTAAAACCCGGACAGAGCATTGATATCACTGAATCCAGCCCCGGCCCTAAAGCCGCGGACTACCGAATTGAAATCGAAGATTAATTACTGACAGGACGCTATAAATCATGAAAAAAGTTATCGTAATGACTTTGCTATCCCTAGTTTTCACTGGCTGCGCAGCTCCTGGCGCTAGCTACGTGGATACCAACAATGACACATCAGGAACCGTTATGGGTCTGGAGTATCGAGATTTTGAGAAAGCCGCAGCGGATGCGGTGGCATCAATGATCTCTACCGGTGCCGTCAGCCACCCAAGCGGCGGCCGCTATATCTTGGCGATAGGCAAGGTGACCAACGATACAATGCAGCGCATTGATACAGATCTAATCATCAAGAAAATTCGCATCGAGTTATTGCAGTCTGGCAAAGTTGTTGTGACAACTGCCGTAGGCATTAATGGCGCCGAAGACGAAATGTCATACGCCGCACGTGAACTGCGCAATAATGATGAATTTAGTCAGGCACGCGTCGCCCGTAAAGGTACTCTTCAGGCCCCGGATCTCTCTCTTTCTGGAAAGATCCTACAGCGCAATCATTCAATGGGTCGCCAGCAACAGGTGGAGTACTTTTTTCAGCTCACACTTACCGACATCAATAGTGGCCTAGCCATCTGGGAAGGCGAAACCCCCATTATCAAGCGCGGCAGCGGTAAAACCGTTTCTTGGTAGCAGAGGGCTTTAGCTATGACATGGACGTTACGTTCAATTGCGCCAAGGGCAACCTTGGCGGCTTTTTTCTTTTCGCAATGGGCTTTTGCCCTAACACCACCCGCTGTTAATGAAGGTGACGATCTAAGCGGTGTTTTAAGCACTTACGCACTCTCTTCGCAGGCAGAGCTCTCGGCACAGGGCAAGAACTATCGCTTTATATCCGCCACCGCGCCGATATCTGGCAGCCCAGGAACGGCGGCTTACATCACCTCACTCAACCTTGCTTATCAACAAGCTCTCGCCGATGCCTACTCTGGCATGGCAGAAACATTGGGTGCAGCGAATATCAGCTCGCTGACCTCAGTCTCAACCGACAACCTTACCGGAACCGCTCAGGATGCTATCGCCGATTGCAAAATGAAGAAGGCCGCAAATGGTGAACCGTCATCGAGCCTTTCCGAAAAAGCAATGGCTTTGCTCGATCGTTTTTTGGCAGACAAATCCAGCAAGGACAACGAGCAGCCTGAACGTCGCATAACCTGTGAAACTATCACCGACAAACGCGCCATCGAAGATACCATCGAAAAGACGATCGCTGACGTCTTCGAAGGCTCCAGAGTCGTTCAAACCGTCATTCATGACGGCGAAATAGGTGTTGTAATTGCTTTGTCACCCGAAACGGCACGTACTGCAGGTGTATTAGCCGCCCAGCAGCCCTCCACAGTCCCTAACCCCAGGGCAATACATGAAGTTGCAGAATGGGTTGAGCGCCAGACCGGCCAGCAGCCCGGCAATTTAATGGGGTTAGTGGGTAGCAGGATGTTTAAGTTATCCAACGGCGAATGGGCAGTGATCGGTTTTGGTATTGCACCCGCCGACTCTGGCGGCTTTAGTGGCGCAATGGGCAAGCAGAAGCTCAGCGCCCAGAGAAAAACAGCAGCGATTGATGCACAGAGAGAATTGGCAAGATTTGCCAACACCACGATCTCTGCACACAGTGAAAAGATCGCGGTGGATAATCAAACGGGAACAGCTCGCTCAATTGAACTCAATGACAACGAAACCATCGAGAGCATTGTTCAACGAAGCACTTATAGCAGGTTTAAGGCCTACACCACCACGGCGTCGAAGCTTCGCCTAACGGGCGGTACGCAAGTGTATTCTCAGAAACTAAAAGACCCTGAATCCAGCGCGGAGTTTTTCCTGGTTGCGCACGCATGGTCACCCAGCCTCATGACGCTAGCTAGAGACTTCCGCCAACACACCCAGCAGGGATATTCTCAAGGACGATCAGGTGGAGGCACCGCTTCAAGCAAGCGAACGGAGCCGAGCTCTCCCACGCAGCCGACCTTGGTTCCTATTATCGAACAGGACTGGTGATATGAAAAACATCGGAAACGCGGTGATCACACTACTCTTATTGATCGCCACATCATCACTGCATGCCAATACCAAATCGGTTCAAGTCAATGCAACAGGTTACGGCGCAAACCAGGAGGAGGCCATACGGGCGGCACTAACTTCCGCCGTCTCACAGGTCAATGGCGTCAGCCTATCATCACGGGAGGTTACCGCAAGCTCATCGATTAGCGCCTCCGCAACAGACAAGGCGGGGATGACAGAGAGTGCTGAAATTGAACTCAAAAGCCGTGTTGCCGCCTCGACCCAAACAAAAGGGCAGGTAAAACGCTACGACATTCTAGCCTTGAAACACAATGAAGATGGCACCTATAAAGCGGAGCTTTCTGTTGAAGTGTATCGCTATGATGTTCCGGCCTCTTCAAATCGAAAACGAATAGTGATTCTTCCTCCCAAGGCGAAGAACTACTATTTCTTGTTTGGCCGCGTTCAGGGGCACCAAATATCCGACTACGTTTACACCGAACTTGAGAAAGCGATTGTACAAACGCGCAAATTCGCGGTGTTAAGCCGCGTAGATTTGGCCGACATGCACGCTGAGTTAAATTTAATAGCCAGCGATTCGACCTCTCCAGAGGAGAAGGCCAAACTCGGCAGAATGCTGGGCGCCGACTACGTACTTATCCCACGAATCACAAAGGCCGAAGGCCGAACCTCAACAAGAACCATCCAAGTCACTGGGCAAACGGAGACTAGCCATACCGGCGAAGTTCGTGTTGCACTTAAAGTAGTGGTGCCTGCAACGGGCGAGATCAAATTCTCCGACGAATATTCCGCAACAACATCCAAGCCACTCGGTATCGGCCTGTTCAAATATGCCGTCGCGAAAGCCGCCCACGATTTAGTAGACAGAATTTACCCCTTACTGATCGTAGACGTGTCAGGACGCCAAGTGATAATCAATGGCGGCGGTGACGCCGTAAAGGTAGGACAACAATACAATGTTTACAATAAAGGTAAACAGATTGTTGACCCTTATACAGGCGAGTCATTGGGTAGCAAGCGCAGCTTCGTTGGGAAAATCAAAATTATCTCTGTAGAGAGCAAAATGTCGACGGCGACGATTATTAGCGGTACCGACTTCAACACCGGCATGGTACTTGCCAAGGACAAAACGCCCGTAAAAAAATCGAGCTATCGTAAGCCTCCCACACCTAAAGCTGATACCGGCATCAAACTCCCGTTCGACTAATTTTTAGAAACAAATCAACGGAACTTTCCAATACCACGACGCTAACACCACGCAATTTCGCTAGCTAATTTCACAGGCAAAAAAAAGCCGGGCAATGCCCGGCTCTTCAACCCATTTTACATTAAGCGTAAACGGGGTGGCGCTTACAAACCTCAAGCACCTTCGCTTTCACTTCTTCAATTTTAGCGCTGGCATCACCAGACTCGAGTGCTTCCAATACATCGCACATCCAGTTGGCCAGATCGATACACTCTGCTTCTTTGAAGCCGCGAGTTGTCACTGCCGGCGTACCTACGCGCAGACCACTGGTGATGAACGGTGAACGCGGATCGTTAGGAACCGCGTTTTTGTTCACGGTGATGTTAGCTGCCCCTAGCGCTGCATCAGCGTCTTTGCCGGTGTAAGGCTTGCCGATCAGATCCACCAACATCAGGTGGTTCTCGGTACCGCCTGAAACAATATTGATACCGCGATCAATAAAGGTCTTGGCCATCGCTTTTGCATTGGCAACCACCTGCTTTTGGTAGTCGACGTACTCAGGGCTCATTGCCTCTTTAAAGCTCACCGCTTTAGCGGCAATCACGTGCATCAGCGGACCACCCTGACCACCTGGGAAAACGGCAGAGTTCAGCTTCTTCTCAATTTCTTCGTTGGCTTTTGCCAGGATCAAACCGCCACGCGGACCACGGAGGGTTTTGTGAGTCGTGGTGGTTACCACGTCGGCAAAGGGCATTGGGTTGGGGTAGATGCCCGCCGCGACCAGACCCGCCACGTGAGCCATATCAACCATCAGGTAGGCGCCCACTTTGTCGGCGATTTCACGGAATTTCGCCCAATCGACAATGCCCGAGTACGCGGAGAAGCCCGCCACAATCATTTTGGGCTTATGCTCTAGAGCCAAGGCCTCTACTTGTGCGTAATCGATTTCGCCCGTGTCGTTGTTCAGGCCATACTGCACAGCATGATAGGTTTTGCCAGAAAAGTTTGGCTTGGCGCCGTGGGTCAAGTGACCACCCGCATCCAGGCTCATACCCAGCACTGTCTCACCTGGCAGCACCAACGCTTGATATACCGCTGCATTTGCCTGTGAGCCCGAGTGAGGCTGAACATTTGCGTAGTCAGCACCAAACAGTGCCTTGGCGCGCTCAATGGCCAGAGACTCGGCTTTATCTACATACTCACAACCGCCGTAGTAGCGCTTGCCAGGATAGCCCTCGGCGTATTTATTGGTCAGCGCCGTACCCTGAGCTTGCATTACGCGGGGGCTGGTGTAGTTCTCGGAAGCAATCAGCTCGATGTGCTCTTCCTGACGAACCTCTTCTTCCTGGATTGCAGACCAAATATCGTCGTCGAAACCAGCTATCGTCATCTCTTTGTTAAACATAGAACCCCCGCAAGGCAGATACAGGCTAAGAAAAGCCGCGCATTGTACAATAAACGCGCGCCGCCGGCACCGTTTTAGGCCGCCAACTTTGTTACGCAGAGCGGTAGCGACTTAGATTCTTCAAATTTGCACTCTACAGCGCACCAACGCTCAGCTATGATGTCGCCAGAGAAACTGGAAATCCCCATATGAATCAAACAGATATGCCGCCCCAGCAAATTAAGCTACACAAGAAATCACGCCTTCTGGAGCTCCGCTACGCCGACGGCAGTCACTACCAGCTCAGCTGCGAATTTTTACGTGTCTTCTCACCCTCGGCGGAGGTACGCGGCCACGGGCGCGGCCAGGAGGTATTGCAAACTGGCAAATTGAATGTGGAGATCCGCGATATTATTGCCGTCGGGAACTATGCGATTCAGCTAGTGTTCGATGACGGGCACGACAGCGGGATATACTCTTGGCGCTACTTGCGAGAACTCGGCGAAAATCATCAGACCTTATGGGAAGGCTAT
Source organism: Spongiibacter marinus (assembly GCF_016906995.1). GTDB lineage: Bacteria > Pseudomonadota > Gammaproteobacteria > Pseudomonadales > Spongiibacteraceae > Spongiibacter > Spongiibacter marinus. Next base: position 161,544 of record NZ_JAFBBD010000001.1, read on the forward strand.
CTCGCAGAGTTGCGGGCGGCAAATGCCAGCCGCGACCCAGATGAGCAGATCGTCACACTCGTCGACCCAAGCAAGGGCTAGGGCCGGTTCGCACTAATTACGTAGTGTAAACAGCCCCTAGTCGAAATCAGTCTCTCAGGGAGATGGCCGGACGGAGATTAACGCCGCCATCTTCCTCCAAGATGCCAATGTTCATTCCTGTTGTATTTTCAACAACGACAACGGGCGGCTGAAAACGGGGACGACGGATAAACTTGATCTGCCAGCCAAAGTTTTCAATACGACGCAGTGACGTTCGCTGCAGCTCAGTAAGCAGCTCAGAAAGGTTGTGAGGCACAGGTTCCGCACCAACACGCTTTTCGTCAATCATGGCCGCACTCCCTCCAATTTAACGCCGAGTTTCATACCCCAACATTAATAAAGGCACAGTGCAGCGACTACCGCGGATTCACCCTATTGACAGACGGCGAGGCAGGCCCTACAAATTTTCTTCAGCAAACGCCGCTAACCTAGATCGTTCTATGCCATTTACATGCATCACCCCGGCGTGGGCGAAGTGCTTACTTTTCTCGACTAAGTAAGTTAGCCCGGAAGTAAGCGGCGAAATATATTTGTTGTCGATTTGGGCCAGGTTTCCCAGCACCACGATCTTCGAGTTAACCCCCACCCGAGTGATAATCGACTTAAGCTGAAACTGGGTTAAACCCTGCGCCTCATCGATAACAATATAGGCATTGTTGAACGAGCGACCGCGCATAAAGTTTAGTGACTTAAACTGTATATTGGCCTTGTCTTTAACATACTCGATGCTGCTGTAGGGCGACTCATCCCCCCCGTGCAACACCTCGAGGTTGTCATCAAAGGCGGCCAGCCACGGCGCCATTTTTTCTTCCTCGGTGCCAGGCAAGAAGCCGATATCCTCGGCAATTGGCGGCGTCGACCGCGCCACAATCAACTTGTCATAACGCTTTTCTTCAAGTATCGCGTGCAAGCCATAGGCCAGTGCGATTAGGGTTTTACCCGAGCCCGCCGGGCCGGTAAGCACGGTCATATCAATATCCGCCTGGGCGATGAGAAAAAATGCCATCGCCTGCTCCATGTTGCGCGGCGTGAGGCCCCACAGACTTTGGTGCATTAACTGCTCAGGGCACAGATCCAATAACTCAACCCGGTCATCATCTACCGCTCTCACCAAACCGGCAAAGCCGCTGTCATCATAGATGAACTGATTGATATGCACATGGGGAAGCACCGACCTGCTTAAAACATGCAGGGTTTGCGGCCCCTCCCGCAGGGTTTCCACACTGTCGACCTGGTCCCAGAATCGCCCGGCCAGGTGTTCATAGCCCTTCGCCATATACTGGATATCTTCCAGCACCCGATCCCGCCGGTAGTCCTCAACATTTTCCAGCCCTGACCCCTTGGCCTTCAAACGCATGTTGATGTCTTTGGTTACCAAACAAACGTAGGCCTTTGGGTTTTTCACCTGCAAGTGCAAGGCAACGTTAATAATACGGTTATCGTTCGCCTGCTGCTGGCTGCCATCCAGGTAGGGAGCCTCGGTATCGTGACTGATTAGTTGATCGGGAAAGATCGCCAGGGAGCCCGCAGCCTCGCCTTCACGCGCCGCCGGGATCGGCACCCCCTCCTGAATCTGCTTGGGGCTGGCCTTGAATAGAATTTTATCAATCGCATTGATCGCAATGCGCGCCTCACGGCTTACGTCCTTGTCACGCCGGTCCTTAATGTGATCAAGCTCTTCGAGCACCGTCATCGGCACGACCACACGGTGCTCATGGAAAGCACTCAGGGCCATCGGGTCATGCAATAGAACATTGGTATCCAGAACAAAGATTTTTTCCATCAGGGGCTCTCTACTGGCTGCAAGAAACAAATCGGACCGTTGCTCAGTTGCGCGACGAGCAACGTGGTGAGGATGTTTTGAGGAAGAGAAGACGGCGGCATGGCTGCCCCCGCATAGCGGCTACCAAGCCTACAACTGATGGCCCATCGGGCCTTGTCGGAATGGGGCAAACGGCTGCTCCAATAAGGACATGCTGTCTTGAATATTAAAAGCTACCGCGGTGATGTCAACTAAATCTGGTGCCCAATGCGCCCATAACCTCGGCGAGCAAGACGCGGCGGAGGTTTTCCGCTACCCTATCGCCCCTTTCTCAGACCGAAAGCCAAGGTATCTCAACACCATGCTCGACCAAAACGCCCTGCAACAGCTAAAGCAGCTGAAAACCGACATCATTGAAAGTAAGGATCAGGGCGAAGGTGAGGTACGCGGCAGCCAGCGCCGCTTCGGCTTTGTGCGCCTTGATGATGGCCGGGATGTGTTTCTCCCCCCCGACGAGATGCTGCGCGTATTTCCCGGTGACCGGGTAAAGGTCAATGTGTTGACCGATGACAAGGGCAAGTTTAAGGGCGAGCTGGAGAAACTGGTCAATAGCCCTCTGACAAGTTTTACAGGCCGATACATCGTTCGTGGGCAAGGGCACTTTGTGGAGCCCGACCTGCCCCGCTTTAATAAACTGCTCTTCATCCCGCCTTCTGAGCGCAAAAAAGCGCAACCCGGGGATTACCTGCACTGCAAAGTCCATCGCCACCCCTGGAAAGATGGCAAGTCTCAAGTAAAAGTACTGAGTAAAATCGGCAGCCCCGAAGACGCTGGCGTAGAGGGCAAGTATACCCTGTGTAAATTTGAGCTGCCTTTTGGGTGGCCCGCCGAGGAAGAGCTCATCGACAGCCGCGCAAACCAACGTGAGGACCTGCGCGACACACCCTTTGTAACAATTGATTCTGCCAGCACGCGAGATATCGACGATGCGATCTACGCAGAGGCTAACGACGCCGGCTGGACGCTGCAAGTCGCGGTAGCCGACCCCGGCGCTTACATTGAAGCAGGCAGCGAATTGGATCGCGCCGCCCAGCAGCGCGCGAGTACGGTCTATCTACCAGGGTGCACTCAGCCCATGCTGCCCGAGCGCATCAGCCAAGACCTCTGCTCACTGGCAGAAGATGTTGAGCGCGCCGCCCTGGTTTGTAGCATGCAAATTAGCCAAAGCGGCGAAATCAAAGATATTGCTTTCTCAGAAGCCCTGATTCGCTCCCGTGCAAAACTTAGCTATGACGACGTCGCCGCCCACTTGGCAGGAGGCCCTCAACTGCCTCACGCCAGCATTGAGGCGCTACATCAAGCCTGCGGGGCGTTGCGCAAGTGGCGTGAAGAAAATGCCCTGATCATGCCCGAGCAAGCAGATTTTCACTATGACTTGGACGAGCAGGGCCGCATCACTGCCATCGTCCGCCAGGATCGCAATGACGCCCACCGCTTGGTAGAAGAATGCATGCTCGCCGCCAACCGCAGCGCCGCATTATGGCTGCGCGAAAAGCGCGGCACCGACCGTGCTTTATACAATGGTCACGCCGGATTCAGAGAGGAACGCCTCGAGAGTATCGGCAAGCTGGTCGACCACGCCCTGCCAGAATATAGCGACGCGCCGGTTCAAGAACTCGACGGCTACCGGCGCGTATTGAGCGCCGCGTCTAAGGCAGATAGCCCACTGCCGCTGCGCAGCATTATGGCTCGCATGCTTCAGCCGGGGGAGCTCAGCGCCGAACCACGCCCACATTTTGGCCTGGGCTTCGATTGCTACAGCACCTTCACCTCGCCGCTGCGTAAATACAACGACTTGGTTGTGCAGCGCTGCATTCGCGCCTGCCTGGACAACACCAGCGGCGGCGACTTGAGCGACGACGCCATTGCTCAACTGCAAGAAAAGCTGCGCAATGTGCGCCAAGCCAGCCGGCAAATGGAACAATGGCTACAGTACCAGTATCTGGCCAAACAGCCCTCGGAGCAGACCTACGCGGGCCACATTGCCCACCTCAATGGCGGCGGCTTTACCGTCGAGCTCCACGATAGCGGTATCAGCGGATTCGTTGAGGCTCGATCGATTCCGGAAAAGCTCAGTTTCGACGCCGACACCCTGCGCCTTTATAACGATCAGCAAAACTATCAACTGGAGCAGGCAGTTACGGTGAAAGTGGCCGAGATCGACCCCTTCCAGCGCAAGTTACTGTTCACACTCGTCTGAGCACCAGCGCGCGTGACGCCCCTTAAAACTCCGCGTGCCTCGGTACGCGGGGGAAGGGAATCGCATCGCGGATATTGTCCATGCCGGTGATGTAATTCAACAGCCGCTCAAAACCCAGGCCGAAGCCAGCGTGAGGCACGGTACCGTAGCGGCGAAGGTCACGATACCACTCCAACCCTTCCAACTGTTGATCCTTCATGCGTTGGTCAAGAACATCCAGGCGCTCCTCACGCTGGCTGCCGCCGATAATTTCACCAATGCCCGGTGCCAGCACATCCATGGCAGCTACCGTTCTGCCATCGTCATTCAGGCGCATGTAAAACGCTTTAATATCTTTTGGGTAGTTACTGACGATTAGCGGCCCACCCACATGTTGCTCACAAAGATAGCGCTCGTGCTCGGATTGCAGGTCTCGCCCCCATTCCACCGGGTAGTCAAAAGAGGCCTTCGCTGATGTGAGTATTTTCACCGCCTCGGTGTAATCCATGCGCGCAAACTCACGCTCAGACACCGCCTGCAAGCGCGACAGCACCGTGTCGTCGATATACTGATTAAAGAAGGCCAAGTCGTCTTCGCAGTGCTCCAGCACCTGCTTAATCAGGTAGCGCAAAAAATCTTCTGCCAAGGCGGCATCGTCGTCAAGGTTAGCAAAGGCCACCTCCGGCTCAACCATCCAAAACTCAGCCAGGTGCCGGCTGGTATTTGAGTTTTCCGCGCGAAAGGTCGGCCCAAAGGTATATACCTTGCTCATCGCCAGGCAGTACGCCTCGGCATTCAGCTGCCCCGATACGGTAAGAAATGCCTCCCGGCCAAAGAAGTCCTGACTGAAGTCGACGGCGCCGTGGTCATCGCGAGGCAGGTTTTGCAAATCAAGCGTGCTGACACGAAACATTTCTCCGGCGCCCTCACAGTCACTGGCCGTTATCAGCGGCGTATTAATCCACTGAAAGTCGCGCTCAAAGAAGTAGCGGTGCACCGCATTGGCCAGCACCGTGCGCACACGCGTGATCGCGCCAAAGGTATTGGTACGTGGGCGCAGGTGCGCCACCCCACGCAGGTATTCAAAACTGTGACGCTTTTTGGCGATAGGGTAAGTATCGGGGTCGTCGACCCAGCCGTAGACCTCGATCTCCTCCGCCTGAATTTCCACGCTCTGCCCCTTACCCTGAGAGGCGACTAGCGTACCGACAACGCGTAGCGAACAGCCGGCCGTTAAGCGCTGCACATCCGACTGGTAATTAGCCAACTCGCCCGGCGCCACCACCTGCAAGGCGTGCTGGGTCGAGCCGTCGTTCACCGCCAAGAAAGAGAAGCCACCCTTGGAGTCACGACGACTGCGCAACCACCCCTTTATCTCGACCGTTGCACCCAGCTCTACGCTACCACTAAGTAGCTTTTTAACCGACGTTCCCAGCATATCCCTCCCCTGAACGCGTCATAACCGCGCAATTTCTCAAGCAATAAAGCAAATAGTTGGCTATTGTGCATCAACCATCTTTTTCCTGTAAGACGTAACAGCTAAAGTTGCCCCCTTGGCAGGAAAGACCCTATGCAGATCGAAAATTTTGTCGCCCACCGTGGCTGGCGACAGCATTTCCCAGAAAACACCTTGCTGGCACTGCGCGAAGCGGCTCGCGTGGGCGCGGTTAAGCTCGAGCTAGATGTGCAGCTCAGTGCTGACGGTACACCGTTTATCTTCCACGACCCAGCGTTAACACGTTTGTGCCAACAACCCGGCATGATCTGGGACTATACGGCGGCCGAACTTGCAACGATGTCAGCCTACGAGCCCGAGCGCTTTGGAGACCAGTTCAGAGGCACGCCGCTCAGCCCCCTCCAGGCGGTGACCGGTTTACTCGACGACTACCCGTCGGTAGATATTTATGTCGAGCTGAAAGGGGAAAGTCTCGCCCAGTTTGGCGCAAACGCCATGGTCAGCGCGGTCACGCAAGCCCTACAGGGCTACCAACACCGCTGCGTGCTCATCAGCTTTGAGCTCGACGCCCTGCTGGTTGCCAAGAACAACGGCTGGCAGCGGTGCGGCGCGGTTTTCGACTACTGGCCGGACTGGCAGCTGGCGTCGCTGGCTGAATTGACGCCTGAAATCGTGTTTATGGACCGCAACTGCGTCCCCGTAGAGACCGATCTGCGCACCCTGCCGCTACCGCTGCTGATCTATGAGGTAGGCAGCGCCCTGGAGGCCCGCGACTGGTTCGAACGCGGAGCCGCCGGAATAGAAAGTTTTAATATTGGCGAAGTATTACAGGAGCTCCACCTTGTCTAACGATATCCACACCGAAGTTGCCATCATTGGCGGCGGCGTTCAGGGCGCAGGCATTGCCCAAGCCGCAGCGGCAGCGGGCTACGACAGCTGTATTTTCGAGCGCGCAACCTGGGCGGCAGGCACCTCTCAGCGCTCAAGCAAATTAATTCATGGCGGTCTGCGCTATCTGGAAACGGCGCAATTCTCCCTGGTGTTCCACAGCCTGCGCGAACGCGCCCAGCTGCTGCGCAACGCGCCAGAGCTTGTTCGCCCGGTACCCTTTTATATTCCTATTTATAAAAATACCTCGCGCCGCCCCTGGCAAATTCGCGCCGGCTTAACGCTCTACTACTTGTTGAGTGGCGGTAGCCCACTGGGGCATTTCCGCAAATTGAAGAAAGAAGAGTGGCACAACCTTGATGGTCTGGATACCAACGGTCTGCAGGCGGTATTCCAGTACTGGGACGGTCAAACCGACGACCGGCTGCTAACCGAGGCTGTTGTCGACTCCGCCGCGCAACTGGGCGCGCAAACTTTCACGGGCTGGGAGCTGTTAGAAGCCAAAAAGAACGAAGATGGCTATTCGCTGACCTTCAACACGGCTGACGGTGAGCGCCGCTGCCATTGCAAAAGCCTGGTTAATGCCACCGGCCCTTGGGTAAATCAAACGTCGCAGCGCATCGAAAACGCAGCGATGACCGAGGAGATCGAACTTGTGCGCGGCAGCCATATTGTGGTCGATAAACGCCTCGGGCGCGGCGTCTACTACATGGAGGCTCCCAGCGACCGGCGCGCCGTTTTTGCCATGCCCTGGGGCGAGCATACACTGGTTGGCACCACCGAGATCATTCACCGCGATGGCCCAGATAATATCGCGCCAAGCAACGATGAAATCACCTACCTTCAAGATACGCTCAGCCACTTTTTCCCGGGTGAGAAACCCGCGCTTATCGACGCATGGGCAGGGCTGCGCGTTCTACCGCGCTCGGACGACAGTGCCAACAAACGCCTGCGCGACACATTCCTGATGTGTGACGACGAAAATAGCCCGAAAATTCTGTCGGTATACGGCGGCAAGCTCACCGCCTATCGTCACACGGCAGAGCGAGTGCTCGGGCTGCTGAGCAAACGCTTAGGCCCCCGGACACCGCGAGCAGACACCCGGCGCACGCCCCTCGCTCCCCGGCAGTAAATTGCTTACATGGGAAGCGGCGACCCCGCCGTTTCCCATGTATTACAGCAATTTAACCCCCGCGACATGATGGCAGGGGCTTAAACAAATGATGAACTTTTGCTTAGAATTCATTTAACACACTGATTTTATTAAAATTATCTAGCATTCATAAGCTTAATTTTCGCCACCTTAGGCCACACACACGACGCCGACTCCCCTCCTCCCTGTAACCCCTGTTAAGCCGCTTTCTCCCTATACTGACCCTGTCATCAAGACATTCACAGGAGAAGCAACATGGCTCATACATTGACTATCAACGAGATCAACAAAGCAGAAGTGGTAACGGATATCGCAGCCCGTCTTGCACTGGCCAGCATCATTGCCGCCGGCTTTATTGCCAGCATCGTTGCACTGTAAAAACCACAGCAGCAAAACCGAGAGGATCACACTATGAAAGCGATCACTGCAACTGAAATGAACAATGCAGAAATTTATGCTGACATCACTGCTCGCGTGAGCTTTATCAGCATTGTCGCAGCGGGGCTTATTGCCTGTTTAATCGCGCTGTAAACGCAAGCCACTGCAGGCATACCACCTCCAACGCCGGCAGCTGAGTACAAACCGTCGCCAGTCCATCATCATCGCGACGAAATGCCGCCCGCCACATCGGCGGGCAGTCAATTCCCCGCCACACCTTAACGCCCCTACCAGAACGTAGCACCCACGCATTGTCAGGTGCCGCAGTTCGAATTGCCAACTAGACCGCCCCGCTCTTGTGGCGGCACAACAAGTGAACATAACGCCCCAAGGCCCAAAACGGCTCCTGAGCACCGTACTGCCAGTCGATTTCAAGCATATCGTCAACGCTGCGCTCGCGGCGTAATTGTCTGGACATTAGGTCATGGCTAATGCGAACCCCTCGGCGCGATACCACCTCAAGGCCCACCGCGGAAAGCGCCGCCTCAACATCCTGCGGCCGGCGGGGCGATGGCGGCGTTAAACCTCCGGGGTGTCCGGCAAAATCCTCGTCACGCAGTTTGTATAAATTGCCCTTAATCATATTGCCCAATACCAATGCATTGAGGTTATAGAACATCAGCGACAGGTGGCCGCCCTCTTTTATACCTGCAGCGAGGTGGCGTAGCACTTGCTCCATATCTGCCACCCACTCCAGCACGGCATGACAGATCACCAACTGAAACTGCCCCTGAGCGGCCATACCTTGAATAGGCGCATGGGACAACGACAACTGCCCTGAGCGGCAGTATGAAGATAGACGCTCCCCTGCCAGATCGAGCATCTCCTGTGAAATATCATTGAGCTCAAGCCGGTGCCCCTGCTCGAGAAAGACCTCGGCCATTTGCCCTAATCCACCGCCGGCGTCCCAAATGCTTACCGGCTCACCACCAAAAAGCGCTGGTAGCTTTTCCTCGAGCTCTCGGCGGCAAATTGCCAGGCGAAGTTGGCCTTTCGGATTGCCATAGATATTGCGCTGAAAGCGTTGGGCAATTCCGTCAAAGTTTCGGTCGGACATTGGGCTAGCGTCAATGCAGAAAATGAGGCGGACAGTGTAGAAGGTGATCGCCGCGACGGCAATTAAGGAGTAAACGCCAGAAACCAAAAAGCCGGCGCAAGCGCCGGCTTTCTGAAAATTCGACTTCCACTGTCGCATCCAATCCGTTGAATGCCTTAGTCTTCCTGACGACTGCTATTAGAGCAGGCTCGACGTTGGGCCAACAGGCGTTATCACCAGCCCGTGTTGTGAGATATATCTCACAAACACTAGGCGTCAATGTCGGGAATCATCTCGCTGTGCAGGCGTTCGATCGTGTCTTTAATGCGTAGTTTTTCTTTTTTTAGGCGCTGCAACAGCAGCTGATTTTGCCAGGGATTCGACGCCAACAACGAAATTTCTTCGTCTAAGGCGCGATGCCGGCGCTTGAGCAGCAATAGACGCGCACCTGCAGAAAGGCAATTATCCATAGTACGGTCATTTTCCAGGGTTGGATCGAAGCCCTTATTGTTACCCCCCCGGCCATGCGAAAACAAGCGTCATCAGGGCAAGCCACTGATCTTTTTCGTCACTGGGCAATGATAACTTACGCCATTGTTGCCCCCCACAGCCTTGGCAATACTGTAGCGCGTATTCATCGAACGGCACGCCAGCGGGTGTTGCCCTGATTCAGAGGCTTAGGTAATGCAAACCGAACTATGTAAAAAACTGGGTATCGAGTACCCAATCTTCGCATTCACTCACTGCCGTGACGTGGTGGTTGCCGTAAGTAAAGCCGGCGGTATCGGCGTACTCGGCGCGGTTGGCTTTTCGCCCGAAGAACTAAAAGAAGAACTTGATTGGATCGACGCCCACATTGGTGACCTGCCCTACGGCGTGGACATCGTTATTCCGCAAAAATATGAAGGCATGGGCGATATGAGCCCCGAAGAGCTGGAAAAGCAGCTCTGGGATATGGTGCCCGAGGAACACGTGGAGTTCGCACAGAAGCTGTTGGCCGACCATGGCGTTCCCGAGTGGCCAGACGGTAGCAAGGGTATGGGCCTGCTTGGCTGGACAGAAGCCACAGCAACTCCACTGCTCAAAGAAGCCCTCACACGCCCTAAGTGTAAACTGATCGCGAACGCCCTCGGCACACCACCGGCTGACAAGGTCAAAATGATTCAAGACAGCGGCCGCCTGGTTGGCGCACTGTGCGGCAAAGTTAAGCAGGTAAAAGCTCACCGCGAAGCGGGTCTGGACTTTATCGTTGCCCAAGGCGGCGAAGGTGGCGGCCACACTGGTGATGTTGGCTCTATCGTATTCTGGCCACAGGCCGTAAAAGCGGCGGGCGACATTCCCGTACTGGCTGCTGGCGGCATTGGTAGCGGCGAACAAATGCTGGCGGCGATGGCAATGGGCTGCGCTGGTGCATGGAGCGGCTCACTGTGGCTGACCGTTGAAGAGGCGCATGCCGAACCTGCACAGAAAGAGTCATTGCTAAAAGCAACCAGTGAAGACACTGTGCGCTCACGCTCCTGGACCGGAAAGCCCTGCCGAATGCTCAAGAATGATTGGACCGATGCGTGGTCGACCCCCGGCAACCCTGAGCCGCTGGGCATGCCGCTGCAAGGCTTGGTTACTGGCGACGGCATTCGTCGCACCGCCAAATATGCCGCAGTGGGCGAATGTCAAAAAGTTGCCTTCAACCCGGTAGGACAGGTCGTCGGACAAATCAACGAGGTCGAGTCCACCCGCAATGTGGTGTTCCGCCTGATCAACGAGTACGTCGACGCGCTGGATCGAATCAATAGCTTGATGCCAGACGCGTAAAAGCCCCGAAACAACGGCGCCTTCAAGGCGCCGTTTTTACTCCCGGTTTACGCCCTGCTCTGCCAACACCCTTTCCACCGTGTCGACAATAACCTGGGTCTGACGATCCACCTCGATATTCACTTCGCTGCCCACCACCAGTGCACTTAAATTAGTACTGCGAAGCGTTTCCGGGATCAAACAGACGGAAAAAATACCGCGCTCTTTATCCATACTCGCCACGGTCAGGCTGCAACCGTGCAAGCCAATAAAGCCCTTGTGGAACACATATTTACACAAGGCCTCGGGCAACTGGAAAAACAAACTCACATTGTTTTCAGAACACTGCACCTCACAGACTTTGGCCCGCCCATCAATATGGCCGGAAATCAGATGACCGCCGATTTCCGCCCCCTGCTTAGCGGAACGCTCAACATTGACGCTGTCACCCATTTTTAGCTGCCCCAACGTGGTGAGCGACAGCGTTTCCTGCATCGCGTCAAAGTGCACTGTCGGACCATCGATGCGAGTGACCGTCATACATACGCCATCTAGCGCAATACTGGCACCAATGCTCAGATCATCTTGCAGAGACTCGGGCAGATCCACAGCCAGGCGTCGCAAACCCGGTTCATCGATCAAACCACACAGGGGGAAGGCGCCCTGAACAATGCCTGTATACATCCATCAACTCCTGGCTAGTGATTGCAGCAATACTACGAATATCGCATTATGCGTGGCCAACAATTATCCGCAAAGTAATAACAACAAGAGGTGCCTATGGGACTCCGTATAATGAACATTGCCACACTGGTATTTTGGCTGGCTTTCGTGATCAACTTTTTCCAAACCTTGGCTGGCGACAGCAGCCACTGGATCAATTGGGTCGGCTACGGCCTTTTAGCCGCTCACTTCTGTGAATGCCTCATCTTCCGCAAAGAGTTGCACCGCGATTACGCGAACAACCTGGCGCTGGGTTACATTACCGTGCTGCTACTTGGCCTAGGCCGAACGTCGGCGTGGCTGAATGAGCGTAAATCTACCGCAGTCTAAGTCATCAGCCATAGCCCACAACCCGCGGAACTGCTAGCATTATCCACTTCGAACAATGTGCAATAGGGCGAGTCAATGAAGCGGGTTATCTTTAACCAAAAAGGTGGCGTGGGCAAAACAAGTATCAGCTGCAACCTGGCAGCTATCAGCGCCTGGAAAGGCTTTAAAACCCTGCTGATCGACTTGGACATCCAAGGCAACAGCAGCGAGTACCTCGTCGGTGAACAGTTTCGCGACCTCGACGACAATGCCGCCAGCTTTTTTAAGCAAAAGCTGGCTCTTTTTGGCAAGAGCAAAGACGCGGGTGACTGCGTATACGAAACCGAATTCGACAATCTCTACTTGATGCCGTCAAGCCCCGAGTTAGCCGTGATCGAGCGCGAACTCGAGAGCCGACACAAAATCTACAAACTCCGCGATGCCCTGCGTGAGCTGGAAAAAGAATATGAGCATATCTATATCGATACGCCACCCGCATTGAATTTTTACAGCCGCTCAGCCCTGATTGCCGCCGACAGCCTGGTCATCCCCTTTGACTGCGATAGCTTTTCGCAGGGCGCACTGATGGGCTTACTGGAAACCGTGGAGGAGATTCGCGAAGACCACAACCCCGGGCTGCATTTAGAAGGCATTGTGGTCAATCAGTTTCAGGCCCAGGCGAGCTTGCCCGCCCAGTTGGTAGACAGCCTGCGTGCTAACGAGCTGCCCGTTTTCGAACAATACCTGAGCAGCTCTGTAAAAATGAAGGAATCGCGCAACCGACAATTGCCGCTTGTGCACCTTGCCCCCTCCCACAAACTCACGCAGCAGTTGATTGCACTGCACGACAGCTTGAGCGACAGCGGCAGCAAGGCCGCACGCCGGGCATAGCACTGCAACTAAGGCGTTGCTCGGCCATTGATACCGACAACGCCCTTCTTGACGACCGTCATATCCCCCAGGCCAAAGTTGCCCACATCTGCACTCAACTTGAGCTCATAATCCAGGTCGGCACCAACGTTACTCAGCAAATTGCGCAGTAAGCCAATGCCACTGAGCAGGTTAATACCCACTGGCACCTCAATATTGCTCTGGCCATTCGCTGGCACCCGCACTTCTTCATTAAAGCTGCCCGATGCCAGCTTGCTGCCAGCCAGGTGCATTTCATAACGCAGCCGTCCCAAATTCAGCTCAAAGCCATTTGGGTTATCCAGCTGCAAGCCCACCAGCAATTGCTGCTGAAGGCCGTTGGACGCACCAACATTAATGCGGGTTATCGCCACTTCTGGCTTGGTAATAGGGCTAAAACTTGCACAGGCACTCAACAGCAGCGCAATGGCAGCAACAAAGAATTTATTCACGGAATTTGCCTTGAAAAGAGAAGGGACGCCGAGCGGCGCCCCAAGCAGAAGAGTAGTGACCTATTGCTGCATGGGCAGCAGTTCAATCTCTACACGGCGGTTTTGAGCACGCCCGGAGGCTGTGCTGTTGTCCGCAATTGGGTCGCGAGGACCATAACCTGTTGCGCGAATACGGCTCGACGCAACACCTTGGTTCATAAAGTAACGCGCGACGCTGCCTGCACGCTGTTCTGACAGTGTCTGGTTAGTCTGAAAACTACCGGTCGAATCTGTGTAACCATTCACTTGCATCAGCGTTTTATCAAACTCTTTAGCGACTAACGCGACGCTGTCCAATACGCTGGTGAAGCCACTCATGATGACGGAACTACCGGTATCAAAGGTGATATTGCCCGGCATAATCAATTTGATGGTATCGCCCACACGCTGCACGCCAACGCCAGTGCCTTCCAGGCGAGCACGAAGTTTGGCTTCCTGGCGGTCCATGTAATAACCGTAGCCACCACCCGCAGCAGCGCCGGCTGCAGCGCCGATCAACGCACCTTTTTTACGGTCTTTCTTACTGGATACTGCCGCACCCAGTACCGCACCCCCTAGTGCACCCCAGCCGGCACCCTTAGCGGTATTACTGGCCTTTTCTTCCCCTGTGTACGGGTCGATGCTACACGCAGTGACAAATAGCGCGACGGTGATACATGCAACGAGGCGCATGGACTTCTGAATACGGATCATATTTCCCCCTAACACTTTGGTATGTCTGTTTTTGCTACAGACTCTGACTCGATAATGGCACAAGCTTTCCAATAAAAAAGGGCCACTATTCACATCCAGTATTATTACTGTGGCTTATGACAATTAAATAGTAGTCCTAGTTCAGCGGTGCGCGCCACTTTCCATCTCGATTGGCATCAAAGTAAATGGGGTTACTCAGTGCCAGCGGATGCAAACCGGGGTAAAGCTGGCGGTAACGGTCGCCCGCAGGCCCGCTTACCTCAACCACTACCCAGGCATCCTCCTCGACCACCAGCTCGATTACTTTGTGGTCGTTAGCCCGGCATGGCAGCTGACGATATATGCGACCGTTTACCCAGATTGTCATCTGCTCCAGCTCGACCCAGGGCGCCGAGCGCAGCTGCACATGCAGCTCTGCCCTACGCCCCGCAAAGGTATCGCCAATACCCGCTTGTTGGTCACCCTCTCGCAGAGTGAGCGCCATGAACGGGCCGGTCGTCATAAAGCTGCGCCCCTCTGACAGCGCCTCCACCAGCGCTGCCTCGCTGATGGGCAAGCCGCCGGACTCCGGCAGATAAATATAATTTCTTGGGATCGCAGCGTGCTGACGACGACCATGGGAGTCGCTATTTCCCGTCGCACCGCGTCGGGCGCCCTGGTTCAGCAGCGAGAACCAGTCGTCACGCACTGCCTCATACACCGCAAACTCACTGCCGTTGAGCACTTCCAACAAGTCAAAATCAATATCGCGGGCACCGCTGGCCGGGTCCACCTTCAGCAGGCTGTTATTGTTCTCACTATTCAAGGGCAGCGCAGGGTCATACTCTTTCCCGACAGAAAGGTGCTCGAAAAACGCCAAGTCAGTGTCTAGCGGAGCGACAGCCCGTGGATGGTTTAGCTGAAACAGTGCGCCTGGGTCACGACGCTTAACATCGGCAATCAATTCGCGCAGCGCCCTACCTTCAATTTTGGGAATGCCCCCAGCGTATTGCTCCGGCCGCGCCTGCAGGGGAAATGCATTACTGTGGCCGATTGTGAACGGCGCCTCGGCGGTGTGCGCCATACCCGTGAACTCACTGCCTACTACAAGCTGCAGCACCCCGTTCAAGCCCATCGCCGCCACCGCATTGCGACCATCGACAATGCGATTGTGCTCTGAAGCGACCAGAAGTTCGGCGCCCTGCGCGGCAAAGCTGCGCAGACGCTCTTGCAGGGGCAGCACGGAATCAAAGCTGGCGCCACTGTGAACGTGTAAGTCAGCGCTTCGCCAGTCTTCGCTATACCACGCCCGCTGGGGCGGCCGAATAGGCAATTCACTGCGCTGCCCGGCGACAACGGTCAGCAGGTATTCTTCGATGTCATATTCAATTCCGCGCCCCACCAGCACGCGGTAGTGCCCCTCGGGCAGAGAAATATGCTCGGGGTCAGAGGGAACGCCGGCAAGGTCAATGCGATTCCCCTGGTCTTCATTGCGCAGGGCAATCCCCCCTTCAGAAAACGCCAGTAAGTCGTCGCCAAACTCGGGGTCGGCCGTGCCATCCACGCCGAAAAAATACAAACTCATGGCAACATTGCGAGGCAAACTGAGTTCACCATTTTGGGTAAACACCCAACGTCCCGAGTCATTGCGGCTATCCACCACCGAAAGCTCTCTCGCTTTGCGCTGCCCCCAGGGGGTCACTGCGCTAACCCTGACGCGCTGGGCACGATCGGGCAGGCGCACGCGAAAACTACCATCGGCATTAGGGCGCACCTGCGTTACGGCTCTTTCATGCCGGTCCCACACCGAAAAGGACACCGCTTGGTGGCTGCTATAGCCGCGCAGCTCGGGACCCCGATAGATCTGGTCGGTGACCGATGCCACGTCGCTGCGCTTGCCTACCACCACATTAAAATTGGCGAGCAAGCGCTCCTTTTTGTCGATATCCATAAATCGATTCTGCAACATCGACAACCAGTTCAGGCGCTCACTTTGCATCCACAACGGGCGCGTCATCCAGCCGTGCATGCTGTAATCGGGAAACACCGCCAGGAACGTAGGCAGCGAGCGTCGCGTGCCACTGGCAGTAATCAGCTCAGCAGACTCAAGCTGGACGCCATAACTGACCCCGGCCTCATAGGCGTCACTGCCAACCAGAATATTCCAGTCTGCGGGCATGAGACCATTGATCAACGAAGCGGTGTCGTGGCGATCTATCTGCTTTTGTGCAAAGCCCAGTGTCGCCTCTGGCGCATAGCTCGAATAGCTAAAGGGCGACAGTGCCCGCTGCGAGTAGAGGGTAAACAAACCGCTCAAACGCAGTGCCGGCCCCTCGGCGTAGCGGCTTATCTCTACCTGCACGTTCAGCGTTTGACTGTCTTCCTCAAGACGGTAGCGAACAATCTGACGCAAGCCATCGCGCTGGCCTAGGGTAACGATTTCGGCACCGCCATCACGAATTTCGGCGTGAATGCGCTGCACGGGAATCGCGGTGTCTTTGCTCAAACCCGTCAGGAAATTGGCGTAGCTCCACTGGTCATCGTCCCGGTCACAGTAGCCAAGATCGACCAAGCTGCCACCACCGCTAACGATGCCCGCATCGTGTTCTACATCACTTATCGCCGCGCAAAGTACACCGTTACTCAGCCACCAATCACCCACGCCGGCAATCGCATCGGGCCCACCGCGGGGATAGCTATCCATCTTAGCCAGCTGCATTTGCTCGGCCCGCAACAGTGACGATACCGCCTCCGGCTCGGCATCCACATCAGGTAAAAATTCCAGCGGCGGACGAACTAACGATTGCGCCAACACCGCAGAGGTTAGCCCGCAGAAACATACGGCGAGCAAGGCTCGCGCGCGGCAAAAAAAGCGAGGGGGACGAGTCATTAAATATCCTTTTTCATGAAAGGCCCCAAAAATGAGTTATGGCAGCTGTACGCTGACATCTGTTTGCTCGGCCGGCAGTTGCTCACCAAGAAAACGCTTAGCAGCCACACGCTGCTGCTGGCCTAAAGCGAAATGTGATTCTAAGAATGCATAAATCGCCAGGGTATTTAGCCAGTGCTGACGAATCGGGTTCATCGCCGTCGGCAGCGGCATCTGCGTACACAGCTTGGGCTGCTCAGCAAAAATTAAGCCCTCTTCCAGGCTGCCTAATTCGTGACTCCAATCATCGTCTTCGGTCTTTTCTAAGCCTTGATTGACTTGTCGGCAGCCCAAGCTGTCCGGGTTGTCCATCCATCGCAGGGCACGAGCCAAGCTGGCAAAGCCGGTGTGCGAGGCGCCATCAATGGTAACCAGTGTCGCACCGGGCACCCTCTGAGGAATATCGGCGGCATTATCCTGATAGCTGATCATCGGGTCTATGGGCGAGGCTACCATCATAAAAGGCAGTGGTCGGCTCTGGAAAAAAGCAGGGCCAAACATGTAGCTGGGGCCGGCAATCGACACCGCCGCACTGACACGGGGGTCGTGCAAACGCGGATGAAAGGCGACCATTGTCGATGTCATACCGCCCAGCGACAATCCAATCGCGGCAATACGCGAGTCGTCAATATGCTGGTAAAACTGGTTGCCCTGCTCGGCATTCCAGCTTAGGAATTGGTCAATCAGGAAGCTGATATCACCAGGCTGATTCACCACGTCTTTTACCAATGGGCCGCCAGGGGCATTAAAATTGGTAAGCGGGTAGTCCATTGCCGCCACAATATAACCGTGGCTGGCCAAATGCTCGGCCAAATAACGGCCGCCGGTTCGGTCCGACATAAAGCCGTGGCTATATATCACCAGCGGTGCGCGACCATGCAGCACCTCTGGCAGCCATATACGCGTTTTCAGCTCGCGCTCATCGCTACCGGAAAAATCGCCGTTCGCCTGCATAGGCCGCGTGTCGTCTACAAGCGTGACATCAAAAAATGTCACTTCTTGGGGGCCGGCTTGCAACCACTGCGCCGATGCCGAATCAGCCGCCAGAGGTTCAGGCTTTTTAGTAAAGACAAATACGGCGGCAGCCGCTCCGACGAGCACCAAGAGTGCCAAAAGAATTTTCTTTAACATATGCGGCTATCTTACGAGAAACAGAAAGCCGTAACTTAACAAGAGCCGCGCCGCGACTCCACATTCGCCATCAATATCGGGATAAAAAAGCAGCCAGAGGCAACTTTTTTATCCCGCGACCACGCCTCTCCCAGCCTCAGTGTTCAACAAATGCCCGTTCAATCACGTAGTGCCCGTAGTCGCCCGCGCGTGTTTCGCGAAACCCCAGGCTGTCGAGCAACTGCGTACTCTCCTTTAGCATGGCCGGGCTGCCGCACAACATGAAGCGATCATGTTCGGGATTCAGGGCCGGCAAACCCACATCGGACATGAGTTTTCCGCAGCGTATTAAGTCTGTTAAGCGGCCATTGTTGCGATACGCCTCTCGGGTTACCGTTGGGTAATACAACAGCTTTTCGCGCACCAGGTCGCCAAAGTACTCGTTGCCGGGCAGCTCTTCACAAATCAGCTTTTGGTAAGCCAGCTCGCTCTGGTAACGAACCCCGTGGGTTAAAATCACCTTATCGTACTGCTCGTAGAGCTCCGGGTCTTTAATTAGGCTCATGAAGGGCGCCAAACCGGTTCCCGTAGAGAGCAGGTACAAGTTGCGCCCGGGCAACAGATTGTCTGCTACCAATGTTCCGGTCGGTTTACGGCTCACCAGCACCTCGTCGCCCACGCGTATTTTTTGCAATTGCGACGTCAGCGGCCCATCGGGAACCTTAATACTGAAAAACTCCAGCTCGTCTTCGTAGTTAGCACTCACCAGGCTGTAGGCACGCATCAGCGGGCGTCCGGCCTGCGGTAAACCAATCATTGTGAAGTGACCGTTTTTATATCTGAATGAGGGGTCACGGCTGGTTTTAAAACTGAACAGCGTATCATTCCAATGGTGCACGCTCGTTACTCGCTCAGAACTTATCGTCTTCATTGCTCACCTCGCTGATACTGTGCTACTTGGCTGCTGCCATTGAATTTGCAGTTACTTTACGTCGCGGCTAACATATCGGTAAAACAACTTATTTGAATTTAAATAATCGGATCAATTGATATGCATTACACACTTCGCCAGCTAGAAGTCTTTCTCGCGGCCGCCCATACCGAGAACATCACTCGCGCCGCCCAACAGCTATCAATGTCCCAGTCCGCCGCGTCCAGCGCACTAAAAGACCTGGAGAAACAGTTTTCTATTCAATTGTTTGACCGCGTCGGTAAACGACTGCAAATCAACGAGTTAGGCCGCGCCCTCAGGCCGCAAGCAGAATCTTTACTCGACCAGGCACAGGCCTTAGAACACGCCTTTAAACAACATGACTGCATTGGTGAAATTAAAATTGGCGCTACGCTGACCATTGGTAATTACCTTGCCGTAGACATCATGGCGGAGTTCATTCAACGCCACCCCAGCGCCAGCGTGCAGCTGCATGTCGCCAACACCGAGGCCATCGGCCAACAGGTACTCAGCTTTAATTTGGATATGGGGCTGATTGAAGGCGAGTTCCAACACCCCGACTTGGAAGTAACGCCCTGGCGAGAGGACGAACTGCAAGTGTTTTGCAGCCCGTTGCACCCACTTGCCAAGAAAAGCTCACTGACGGACGACGACCTTGTAAAGGCTCAGTGGATACTGCGCGAGCCGGGTTCGGGTACACGCCAAGCGTTTGATCGCGCCATGCACGATCTGCTACCAAACATGACAATTGGCCTGGAGCTGCAACATACAGAAGCGATCAAACGCGCGGTCGAGAACGGCCTGGGCATCGGCTGCCTGTCACGCGTCTCACTGGAAGCGGCCATAGATAGCGGCCGCATCATCGCTCTCCCCACGCCGAGCCGAGACCTGCGACGCAACTTCTACTTCATTTTGCACCGCCAAAAATACCGCAGCGAGGGGATCATTCGCTGGCTCGAGCTATGCCAAAACAGTTAGGGCCTGTTAACAGGCCCTAGTGAGCCTCTGCATAACTATCCGCTTCCACCTGGCGAGCGTAGAGAGAGGGGCGCGGCAAGACTATTAGCGCCAGCACAGAGCAAAGCGCCATGGTTATCGTCATCGGCCACAGCTGGTCACTGACAAAACGCGTGGACAGGGCGCTGACAAGCGCGCCAATTAAATACTGGCCACTGCCCAGCAACGCCGAAGCAATGCCGCTGTGCTTGGGGAAAAAGTGCAAACAGCAGGCCTGGGTATTGCCCATAACCCCACCCAGAGCACCCACACTCACCACAATTAGCCCGACCACTAACCACAAAGGCGGGTTAAACGGTGTGACAAGCAGCAAACCGAGGCACGCCAGCCCCTGCAGCATCACCGCACCATAGAGTATTTTGGCCGCAGGCAAGGTATTGAGCAGATAGTTATTCACCCGGTTGGCGATCGCCAGGGTAACAATATTGGCCGCAAACAGAATCGAAAACACGGTCTCACTCTGCCCGTAGTGCTCCATATACACCACCGCGGAATTGACCAGGAAGGTCATCATCACCGCGAAAGTCAGGCCTTGTACCAACACGTAGCGCATGGCCACGCGGTGGCGCAACACATGACGATAGCGCTGCAACAAACTCTGCGCCGGCCCCTGCAATGCTGAGGCGTCGGTAACGTGGAGGAAGCGCCACGTTGCCAGCAGCACCACAGAGGCGTAGGCCGCCAGGGCAACGAAAACGGCTCGCCAGCCGCTCAAGGTATAGAGCAGGGTGCCCAGTGCTGGCGCGATGGCAGGCGCGAAGATCGTAATCAACGCGATCAGTGCGAACAGTGCGAACAGTTTGGCAGTCGCCTGCCCCTCCGTGTTATCGCGAATAATCGCCGGCACCACAACCGAAGCAAAGCCACCGCCGACAGCCTGCAATACCCGGGCAAACCAAAAGACCTCCAGGCTCTCAGCGAAGGCCAGAATTAAGCTGGCGACAAAAAAGATCGCCAGACCACCAAACAACACCGGCCGGCGGCCCCAGTAGTCACTGAGGGGCCCACCGCAAAACTGTCCAAAGCTCAGGCCCAAAATATACAGACTTACGGTGATCGCCAGCTGCTGCACCGGCACAGAAAAGTCCCGGGCAATAGCCGGAATTGTCGGCAAATACAGGTCGATAGCCAGAGGTGACAGGGCAAAAATCGACGCTAGCAGAAAGGTAATGGGCAGCGACACCGCTCGCGAGTTCATAACGGCTCCAGTTAGGCAAGCGAGCAGAGTAACTGGCAACTATCTTTCTAGCAAGATAAAATTCTGTTCCCACACGACGGAAACAGCGCGATGGACGACCGACGCATAGGCATTGCCGAGCTGCGTGAACAGCAACGCGAGAACTGGCCCCAAGCCTACAGAGATTGCCAACCTTCGATATTGAGACTGCTGCGAAGCGCCGATGACTATTTGCGTGCCGGCAGCGAGCAGCTAGCCAGCCACAACCTATTGCCAGCAGAGTTTGATGTGCTCGCGGCACTGCGCCGCCAACCGCCGCCGCACTGCGTTAGCCCGACAGCGCTGTGCAAGGCCTTGTTGATGAGCAGCGGCGGTTTAACCAAGCTGCTGAAACGGCTGGAAACGGCGGGCTTGATTGAGCGCCCTGCCAATCCCGATGATGGCCGCAGCCAATTAGTGAAACTCAGTCCTTCGGGAATACGCCGTGCTGAACAGGCGATGACAACACTTTGTGAGCTGCAAAAACAGTGGCTCGCACCACTGACTGATGATCAGCGCCAACAGCTTAGCCAATTACTGGATCAGCTGCTGGCACGCTAAGAGTGCGCTTAGCCGCCTACCACTGCCAGCGCAAGCTCCAATAGAAATCGACTTCCTTGCTATCCAGGCGCGCCTCGTCGTCGACGTCATCGGCCAGGGGCACTGCCGCCACCCAGTGACTACTCAAACCGTAGGGCATCTCCAAGCTCACCCCAAGGCCTGCATCGGCCAGGTTTTGCCACTCGCCGAGTTCATCGTCGGTGTCAGTAAACCTGGCGGCACCATACTCAACAAACAGCGCAGGCGTTAACGTAAGATCGCGCCATGCGTACTCTCGCTGAATCGCCATACTGGCGTGCACACCGTCATCGCCAACAAGCGTGCCCGGCAACCAGGCTGACAAGCTGCTGCCGCCACCCAGCACCCACTGGCGCTGCTGAGGCAGTTGCGTATTGTCGGACCATTGTCCCTGCGCCGACAGCCGCAACTCCGTGCTGCCATTCAGTGCAAGCGTCATCGCCACCGCGGGCTTGGCAATCAGATACTCGGCGCTGCGTCGGCCAATCGCAACCTTCGCTGTTGGCTCTTGGCCAAGACTGCCATCGTCATCGCTCAGCCCCAGCTCCGTGGCAAACTCCATTCGCGCGAATACCGGGCGACCCAACCACTGCTCGCGCAGGGTGTAGCGCGCACCGAGCTCCAGCGACACGAAGCGTTCCTCCAAAAGCGCATCGCCATCGGCTTGGGGCTCAATGCGTGAGTCCACATAGGAGAGGCGCTCAAAGACATTGAAACGGCGCAGGGGGTTACTAAACAGCAGTTGCTCACCACGCAGACTTGCCTGCTGAATCTCGGCATCCAGCGGCAGTGTCAGCACCTGCTGTTGAATAGGACAGCTGATCAATGGCGGCAGACAAAACCCACCCCCGCTGCTCGTTACGACAACTTCGGGGGCGCGCTCATAGCGAATATAGGATAGATCAATGCCGTAGAGCCCGTAGCGTAACGGCTGGTCGACGCTGACCTCGACTTGCTGGTAATCATCGCCATCACCGGTCTCACCCCAGTCGCGAATAACCGTTTGCGCATTGGCCTTCAGTTCGGTGCCAGTGGCAAAACGATGGGCAAGGCCCACACGGGCAAAATATCGCCCCAAAAACCGGCTACCGCGGTTATTGAGCTCCACATCAACATCCGTGGCATCGCTATCGGCAGCCTCGCGCTCTACGAAGTCCAGAATCACCTCGTTGTCGGCATGGGCCTCGTAGCTAATGCTGTACTCCAGCCCCGCTCGCTCCGCGTATATCGACGCGGGCACCCGAGCGCGGTCAAACTCGTGCAGCTGCAGGTTGTCATCACCGACCAGGCCGGAGAAAAAGTGGGTGAGCAAGGGCGCACCTCGAAGGCCCTTCACACGATTTTGGGAGACCATTACCGTCACGGTGTCGCCAAGACGGAAATAACTCAGCCCCACTAACAGGTGCCCCATATTGTAGTAACGGCGACTCAGTGCAGTGATCGCGGCAGAGGGGCTATCTGCGCCGTCCAGGATCGCCTGCAGCTGCGCCTCTGAAAGGTAAGGCGCTTCCTGAACACGCAGCAACACACCGTTAATCTCCCGCTGCACGTAGCTACCCTGGTATTGTGTCGCAAACTCGACTTGTTGTTGCGTCGCGAGCTGCGGCGGCATCACGGGTGGCAAATCAATTGCCATGTTCTTTCTCCTTAGACTGGAATTATCGGCGTCACTAACTATTCAGCTTTTAGGCGAAGCTCAACACGACGGTTGCGCGCCGGCTCGGCGGAACTTACCGGCTGCGCTTCGCCATACCCTCTTGCTCGCAAACGCTCGCCGCTAACCCCTTTGCTTATTAAGTAGTCGCGAACGGCTCCCGCACGGCGCTCAGACAGGCGAAGATTATAGGCCTCGCTGCCCGAGCTATCGGTATGACCGGCAATTTCAATGCGCCCCGAAGGCGCTTCACGCAGGACATCCACCACCAAGTTCAACACGGCTTTCGCGGACGGACTCAACTGCCAGCGGCCACTGGCAAAATGCACCCCATCCAGACGCAACGGGCTTGCCGATTCCAAATGACAGCCATTAGCCATTACCCGGCGTGACGGCGGTGTGCTTCGGCATTGGTCGTCGCGGTCACAAACGCCATCACCATCACCGTCGCGGCAATCGAGAGGACCGGTCTGGGCATAGGCAACTTCATAGCGGGGGTCACGGTACTCCACCTCACCCAGCGCTGGCTGATCACCACCCTCGGCAAGGGGCCCTGCCACCAGCGCCTGGCTCGCCGGCGCATCCATCGCCGCCAGCTGTGAGCGCTCGCGCTCAGACATTCCCAACCCAACGGGGGCTAGCGGTGCCATAGAAACTGAGTCTCCCGACAAGGAGGCGTCGAGCGCCAACACGGTTTCGTCCAGAGCCAGCCCTGTTGTATCGCTCACTGCCGTTAGCACCGGCAGTAAGCCTAATGCTCGGCTCAAGTCGGCCAGTAAACCAGCGTGAACAGGTACGCTGCTGCCCAACAAAACCAGGCCGAGAGCCAGCAAACGTTGGCGACAAAAAGGGCTGAACATGGGGCACTCTCTGTTGTTTTCAATAACGCGAATAGGAACGACGGTGCGTGACCCCAACCCAATCGGGCTGAGGACAGCGACATTATGCGGCAACAATGAGCAAAAGGCAGCTTCGGTCTGGGGTTTGGAGGCATTTCCGCCGGGCTTTGAGGCTCCCAACCCTGTGCGCAGGGCTTAGCTTCGCAATAGTTTTTGCTTGGCCTGCGCGAACTCATCATCGGTAAGGCTGCCGGAGCGATGCATGCCCTCTAACTCTTTGAGCGAGTCTGCCAGCGCCTCGCCCTCATCTGGCGCAATTTCCTGCTCGGCGGCCTCGCTTAAGCCCAGCCACTGCCCCAATTTGCGGAATATGCGCGCGATGCCACGCCACAATTTCGGCAGCAGCCAAATCAGCAATAACAAGAACAGCACAAATAGGATCAGGAACACCAGCGGGTGATTCAAGGCCATCCACAGGCCACCAAGCACGGCGACATCCTCGCCGATCGAGGCCGCCCAATTGCTTACCGGCTCTGGCGAGGTATTGATCAGCATACGGCTGCTGGCTTTCGCAGCGTGGGTTACCGACGTCACCGAGCCGCCGACAATGCCCGCAGCGAGTTGCAGCGCCGGGCTCACATCACCCAATGAATTAGCAGCCAGTAGCGCCCCGGCGGGAATACGGATAAACGTATGCAGCGCGTCCCAGCCGGTATCAACACCGGGAATTTTATCGGCGAAGAATTCCACCCCGTACATCAGACCCGCAGCCATAATCACTGCCGGGTCTTGCACGACCTGTAAATTCTCAGGCAATACGATGCCGCCACTGGCACCGCCCAAGCCCAATACCAAAATTGCCGCATAGAGATTCAAGCCACTGGCCCATGCCACCCCCATGGTCAGTGATATCAGGCTAATTAGCTGTTGATACTCATCCACTTGTCGTTCCTCGGCCAGGCCAACAGATTTGCTGCAATCCCCCCTAACTGGCATCGGCGCGGAGAGAATCAGCCGTTATTCTGCGCAGTCACCAACATACTGAGAATAGGCGCGAAAAGCCACGCCGTCAGCGAGTGACCTCATGCGTCACCCAAATCGACCGGAACGGTCAATCACTGCACGCGCAGAGCGGGTAGTATCAAGGGTTGAGCTTGGAGAAATACCATGTCGACCTACAACAGTTATCCAGAGAATCCCAACTACGGAAGCGGCTGCTTTCGCCGCCGAATACAGCTGCGCGCCTCTGAGTTTCAGGTGATTGCCGAATTGGAAGACCACAACCACGGTTTTCGCTTAACCCTGGACCACGACGGCAGCACGGTAACCGCCATCAATGCGGAGACACTGCGCATTCCTTTTTCGACCTGCCCAGGCGCCGTCACGCCACTGCAGGGCTTGGTGGGTTTGCCCGTCACGCAAGACAGCCAGGTACTGCTTGCCCACAGTAATCCAACCGCCAATTGCACCCACCTCTACGACCTCTGCCTGCTCGCCATTGCTCAGGCAGCACGCGGTGAAGGTAAACAGGTTTACGATATGCGCATCGATGATGAAACCGGTGAGCAAGGCGGTATTGCCGAAGTCCGCGTCAACGACGAGCTGGTGCACCGCTGGCGCTGCCGTGATTGGACAATTCTCGAGCCCGCCGAATTCGCAGGGAATGTCTTGTTCAAAGGCTTTACGGCCTGGGCCGGTCGCGCATTTCAGGGAGAGGAGCAACGCGCCGCCTTCGCCTTACAGAAGGCCTACTTTGTTTCCAGCGCGCGGCGATACGACCTGGACGCAATGGCCGGCGAGGCGGCTAATGATTCGCGAGAGGTTATGTATGGCGCCTGCTATACCTATACCTCGCCACAAATAGAACAGGCCTATCGCATGGCCGGCACTGTACGGGATTTCAGTCATGCCGAGCAGCACTTGTTAACGTTCAAGGACGTGACACCTTGAGTGAACCATACCCGCCTGCGGCCAGCCATTACAGCGATAGGCACAATTACGAATATTGTGACATGGGGGCAATGGCTATAGTGGAGTCATGCTTAACAGCGACCGCTTCAATGCAAGCAGCCGCTAGCGAACGTCTCCATAGTAGCACCCCCGCTTGGCACCCATATGATGGGTGCTTTTTTTATGCCCGCCGCGCGCTAGTCGAGCAAAAACACCAGCGACAAGCGCGACGACACGGTTTCTTTACCCAGCAGCATCGGCGCATCGGCACTGGCCTTCGCCTCCATCATCATCACACCGGGGTTGCCACGCGGCACCGCCGGCGCACTGCTCGCGTCAATGCGGTACACCTTGCCCAGCTTGCGACCCAGATTACTGGCCAGCACCGTCGCCCGCTGGCGAGCGTCAGCCACCGCAGCAAGCAGGGCACGCTCGGCCAACACGTCGCGGTCGGCGACAACAAATTGCACCTGGCCCAATTCAGTGATGCCTGCCGCCATCAAACCATCCACAAGATCCCCGTAGCGGCTCAGGTCAGCCAGCGAAATATCGACATGGCGTTCGACCCGCTGTCCCCGCAACCTGCGCTTACCGTCCTCCCAGACATAGTCGGGGTGAACTCGGATCTGCGATGCACGAATAGCCGTATCAGCAATGTCTTGTGCACGCGCGGCCGCCAGTACCGCCGCCACGCGTCGGTCGACGTTGGCTTTTGCCGCAGAGGCCGTGCTCTGCGTGTCAGACACCAGAAGACGCAATTCGGCGCTATCGGGCAACGCTTCAACTTCACCGTAGCCCTGCACAACAATATGGGGATCATCGGGGAGCGCCGATGCCAACAGTGGCAAAGGCAGGCACACCGACAGGCTCAGCAGTACATTTCGCAACAAATTCATGGGACTGGGCTTCCTTCTCTGAATCATTCCATAATCACACCGGCGGCAATGCCCCGGACAATAATATGACGCCGTTATAAACGTGCGTCACCACCACTCATCAAGCGGGAGAACAACAATGAACAGTCAGGTTGACAACAGCGCAGCAGAAAATATCCAGCGCATCCTAAACAAGCAACGCAATGCCTACATTGCCGGCGGCGCCGTCAGCGCCGAAACTCGCATCGACCGACTGACGCGCGCGATCGATTTGATCTTCGACAACCGCGACGAAATTGTCGCGACCCTGAGTGAAGACTTTGGCCACCGCAGCAGCCATCAGTCACTGATGTCTGACATTTATGCCACTATCGAATGCTTAAAGCACAGCAAAAAGCACCTCAAAAAGTGGATGAAGCACGAAAAACGCAAGGCCCCCTTCCCAATGAATCTGTTAGGTGGCAAGGCGCGTGTCGAATACCAGCCCGTGGGCGTTGTCGGCATTATCGGCACTTGGAATTTCCCCATTAATACGATCTTTTCACCGCTGGCGGGCGTGCTGGCCGCAGGCAACCGCGCGATGATTAAATGCTCGGAAGTCACACCCAAAACCGGCGAGCTGGTGGAAAAACTGGTTGCCAAATATTTTAAAGAAGATGAGCTGGTTGCCATCAACGGTGGCCCCGATGTGGGCGCCAGCTTCTCAGCGGCCCCCTTCGACCACATCATCTTCACAGGCGCGACCTCCATCGCTCGCCATATCATGCGCGCCGCCGCCGACAACCTTACGCCGGTCACGCTGGAGCTGGGCGGTAAGTCGCCAGTGATAATCAGCGACAGCTACGCGCTACAAGAAGCCGCCGAGCGTATTGTGAACGGCAAAATTCTGAACGTTGGCCAGGTCTGCCTATCGCCAGATTATGTGTTTGTGCCAGAAGCCAAGCTTGAAGACTTTATCAGCGCGGTAATGGACCACCTGGGCAGTCTGTTTCCCTCACTGCTGGACAACGCGGATTACACGTCCGTGGTCAATGGCCGCCACTTCCAGCGCTTACAGAGCTATCTGGCTGACGCGCTCGAACAAGGTGCTGACGTTCGCGAGTTCAACCCTGCGAATGAAAACTTCGACCAGCAGGAGGGCACTCACAAACTGCCGCTAACCGTCATTGTTAATCCCAGTGACGAGCTCAAGGTCATGCAAGAGGAGCTGTTCGGTCCCATTCTTTGCGTGAAGAGTTACCGCAAGCTCGACGACTGTCTGGACTATATTAATGCCCGCCCCCGGCCCCTGGCGTTGTACTACTTTGGCAAAGACGACGCCGAGCAGCGCCGGATTCTCGACCACAGCATTAGCGGCGCAGTGACCATTAACGACGTTATCTTCCATGTTAGTTGTGAAGACCTGCCCTTTGGCGGCATTGGCCCTAGCGGCATGGGCAACTACCATGGCGTCGATGGTTTCCGCACATTTAGCCACGCTAAAGCGGTCTACAAACAGAGTAATCTCAACTTTCAAAAGCTGGGCGGCATGCTGCCACCCTACGGTGACAAGGCAGACAAAACACTGAACGCCATGATCCGTAAGTAGCACCCTGTGCGGCCGCCCGAAACGGCGGCCGCATTTACTGAAAATAGTCCTTCTCCTTCCCCCCCGAGTTCGCGCATAATCCGCGCATTATGCTAGGGTCAACGCTATAACCCTTTATACCGTCAATACAGCGTGAGGCTTATCGCTTGGCAGCACCTCTAACAACACAAAGCGTTCTTGGTTGGCGAGAATGGGTTGGCCTGCCCGACCTGGGCATCAGCCACCTGAAGGCAAAGGTCGACACCGGCGCCCGCAGTTCGTCCCTCCACGCCTTCGACATTCAAACCTTCGACCGCGACGGCAAGCCCTGGGTGAAATTTAAAGTACACCCTCAGCAACACGACGACACGGAAACAGTTTGCTGCGAAGCCGAAATTAAAGACTACCGCCAGGTGACCGACTCCGGCGGTCACCGCAGCATGCGTTACGTGATTGAAACGACCCTTGCGCTCGGCGATCAGCGGTTGTCTATCGAGATGACCCTCGCCGACCGCTCTGACATGCTGTTTCGAATGCTCATTGGGCGCACGGCAATGAAAAACTATATTGTCGACCCCAGTCGCTCTTACTGTGCGAGCGAGCCCCAGCCTTAACCCACTGCGCACCGAAGGTGCACGGAGAGTACCGACTATGAAAATCGCCATACTGTCACGCAATAGCCGCCTTTACTCCACCCGGCGACTGGTCGAAGCCTGCAAGGAAAGGGGCCACGAAGTGCGCGTGCTCGATACACTCAAATGCTATATGGAGCTGAGCTCTAACGAGCCTGCGGTGTGGTACAAAGGCGAAAAGCTGGAAGATTTCGACGCCATTATTCCGCGCATCGGCGCCTCTATCACGACCTATGGTTTGGCGGTTATCCGCCAGTTCGAAATGATGGGCACCTACAGCCTGACCGAGTCGGTGGCGCTGGGCCGCTCCCGAGATAAATTGCGCGCCCTACAATTAATGTCGCGCAAAAATATCGGTATGCCCGTAACCAGCTTCGCCCACGACGTGCACAACACCAAGGAACTCATTAAATTGGTGGGCGGTGCACCGGTCGTCGTCAAACTGCTCGCGGGTACTCAAGGGCGGGGCGTGGTGTTGGCAGAAACCGCCAAGGCCGCCGAAAGTGTTATCGATGCGTTTCGTGAGCTCAAAGCTGATTTTCTCGTCCAGGAGTTCATCAAAGAAGCGGGCGGCTCTGATGTACGCTGCCTGGTCATCGGCCGCAAAGTGGTGGCGGCCATGCAGCGCACCGCGGCGAGCGGCGAGTTTCGCTCCAACCTTCATCGCGGGGGTAGCGCCGAACTCACCAAGCTGACGCCGGCGGAGCGCGCCACAGCGGTCAAGGCCGCACAAATTATGGGCCTGAATGTCGCCGGGGTAGATATATTGCGCTCCTCGCGTGGCCCTCTGGTTATGGAGGTCAACTCCTCCCCCGGACTGGAAGGGATTGAAACGGCCAGCCGCAAGAACGTCGCCGGTGAAATCGTCAAGTTTATCGAAGAAAATGCTGGCCCTAATAAAACTAAAACACGTGGCCGAGGCTAAACTCCGCCCTTTTGTTCCGGAGCCTTATTGAGTGTCTGAAAAACCCACAGCGAGCAGACGGCGTAGCCGCCCACAGGCAAAACGCATTGTTATCGCCGGCACAGAGATTATTCCCGGCAGCCGCCAACAGCTGGCGCTGCCGGTCGCCAAGCTCTACACCCATACCGAGCTTTCCATCACCATCAAAACCGTGCGCAGCAAACGCGAGGGGCCAACCCTCTTTGTCAGCGCCGCCATTCACGGCGATGAAATTAATGGCGTAGAGATTGTCCGGCGCCTGCTCCAGCATCGCTCCCTGCGCTCATTGCGCGGCACCTTGGTCACCATCCCCGTGGTCAATGTACACGGTTTTCTGAACAACAGCCGCTACCTGCCCGACGGCCGAGACCTCAACCGGAGCTTCCCCGGCTCGCCCAAAAGCTCATTGGCGGGCCGTATTGCTCACAGTTTTTTTAATGAAGTGGTTGCCCATTGCGACTACGGGATTGACCTTCACACCGGCGCTCGCCACCGCGGAAACCTGCCGCAAATTCGCGCAGACCTTCAAGACGAGCGCACCCGCGCGATGGCCGAAGCCTTCGGCGCGCCGGTAATGCTGCACGCGAAAACCCGCGACGGCTCGCTGCGCGAGGTGGCGAATGACCAAAAGATACCCATTCTGCTGTATGAGGCTGGGGAAGCACTGCGCTTCGACGAGGTGGCCATTCGGGCCGGTGTGTCGGGGATTATCAACGTGATGCGACAGATTGGCATGTTGCCCGCGTCCCGCAGCAAGCGCCCAAAGCGCACGCCGATGGTGACCGATCAGTCTTACTGGGTACGCGCCAGGGTTAGCGGCGTACTGAGAGCACTCGTTCCCCTGGGCGCATTCGTCAAGAAAGATGAGGTTATTGCCGTTATCTCTGACCCTATCGGCGATAGTAGCGGGGATGTCGAGATCGTCGCGAATGATGCCGGCATCGTTATCGGCCGCACTTATCTGCCGCTGATCTACGAGGGCGACGCGCTCTTTCACATCGCCAAATATAAAGCGGATATCGACGAGGCGCTGCTGCACTACAACGAAATTATGGAAGCTTTTGAACCCGAGGCCTCCCCGCCCGCACCTGGCGAAGACCCGCCGATCGCCAGCTAGACCTGCGCACGTTGTTGTAGCGTCTGTCCCTGGCAGTGGCTGTCCATAAAGCTCAGCATTAGCTTCAGGTATTCTTGGCGTCCCAGGTGGATAACATGATTGCCGGGGAACCAGTGCAAATGGCTATCGGGCCAATGGCCGTGCAGTAGCCGCACAAAACGCGGCGGTGTAAAGCGGTCACCCGCACCACCAATAATCATCACTTTTTCGGGGTCTAACAGAGGCTGATAACTCAAGGGGCTGTGTATCGCCATTCCTCGACGCAAGTCCATGGCCGAAAAGCCAGAACGCCGCTCGATCAATTCCATAATCTCGTGGGTCGGCTGCCAGCTTCGAATGGTGTCTACCGGCGCAACCAATGGGGAGTTGGGTATGCAAAAGGCCAGACGCGGCTCAACCGCCGCCAACAAGGCGCTTAGGTAGCCCCCCAAACTCAAACCGGAAATCCCGATATGCGGCGCACCGCGCCGTTCGAGGAAGTCGACCAATACTCGCAGGTCACAGATCGATTGCAGCATGCCCTCGGTCATCTGAGCAAAGCCATCACTAAACAAACCCTGACCACTAAACAATGACAAACGCCCTGCACGCTGCCCATGAAAGGGAATAGTAAACAGTGCAATGTCATAGCCGCGCTCGTAAAACCACGGCAACGAGAAGAAACGGCTATTGAACTCGTAGTCGCTGGCTACCACGCCGTGCACAAAAATCAGCGTCGGTCGCGACCCCTCCGGGTGACTCCAGTACTGCACCTGCGCGCGGCGATTGCGCTGATGGCTGAGGTAGCGGTCCACCATATCCGGGTTCAGTGGCTCAAAGGGGCTGTCGAAGCTGAGCTGAAGGGTGGGTACTTTCTTTCGCCATCCGGCCCAACGCGGTGTTTGCACAGCCTTTACATCCACCTGCGGGGGCGTCTTAAAAACCTTCGTGACATCGCGCTGTGCGGCCAGTCCGGCGTAAAAGTCCATGAACCGGCGCTCATCTGCCAAGGCGCTGGGGTTTAACAGTAGTTTGGGCAACAACGATGCACTGATCGCCGACCCCAACGCGGTGCGCAGCACACGGTCTACCGCAGCGGTTCCGTAAACTTGCAAGGGGGACTCACCGTCGAGCTCGGTACCGTCGGACTGACTGTAAAAATCTTCTGGGAGACTCAACCACCACGGCGGCATCTCCGTCACTTTGGGCAGCGCGTTATCCGTCATTGTTGTCCTTATTATTTATCAGCGTCTCACCTCGTTTTATCATATTCTCCATTAAATGAAAGCCCGCATGTGCCGAGATAAGCTCCTAGCCTTGCCCACTGGCGCGCGACAACCTAAGCTGAGACCTTCGAACACAGGCCAACCGTATGCTTGAGCAGGAAATCCGGCAATTCCTTGACTATCAGCGCGATGTCCGACGGCTTTCTCCCCATACAGTGGAGGCCTACCAGCGCGACCTGAGCAAGCTCGCCAATTATTGCCAAGAGCGCAAACTGACGCACAGCGACGCGCTCGACGCCGCCCATATCCGCCAGTTAATTGCCCAGCAACGAAGCAGTGGCGCCTCTCCGGCGAGCATCCAGCGGCAACTGTCATCACTGCGCAGTTTTTACCAGCATCGTCAACGCGATTTCGGTGCGAAGAAAAACCCCGCCAGTGGAATCGCCGCACCGCGACGGGGGCGCCCCCTGCCTAAAACACTCAATGCAGAAGCGATAGCGCAATTGCTTGCCTTTCCGGGAAGTGAGCCGATTGATCTGCGTGACCGCGCCATAATGGAGTTGTTTTATTCATCGGGCCTGCGTCTCGCTGAGCTCGCCGACCTGGACGTCGACGATATTGATCTGCGCGAAGGACTAGTTGCGGTCACCGGCAAAGGACGCAAGAGCCGCACACTCCCTGTGGGCCGGCTGGCGTGCCAGGCAGTTAAGCGCTGGCTGCGCTGTCGCCCCCAGCCGCAAGACACCGCGCTCTTCACCAGCATGCGCGGCGGGCGCCTTGGCCACCGCGCAATTCAGGGTCGCATCAAACTTCGGGCCCGGCAGCAAGGTATCCCTGAAAACCTTCACCCACACATGCTGCGGCACTCCTTTGCCAGCCACCTATTGGAATCCAGCAGCGACTTGCGCGGCGTACAAGAATTACTGGGTCACGCAAACTTATCCACGACCCAGGTATATACGCACTTGGATTTTCAGCACCTCGCCAAGGTTTATGATCAGGCTCACCCCAGAGCGGGACGCAAAACCAGAAAGGACTAGCCATGGCACGCATTCGCGCAATTAGCTTTGATCTCGACGACACACTCTGGCCAAGCCGCCCGGTGCTGGAGTCCGCAGAGCGCGTGTTTCAGCAAAAAGCACTGGAGCTTGCACCAAAGCTCGCGGAAAATTACCCCGCCGAAGCGCTGCGCGAGCATCGCCTTGCGTTATTGAAGCAGCAACCCGCACTGCGTCACCAGATCAGTGAATGGCGTCGACTCAGTTTGGAACTTGCCCTGCGCGATTGCGGCTATGGCGAGCAGAGTCCCGAGATCGCTGCCGAAGTCTTTACTCACTTCATTGCAGCTCGCCAAAATGTTCAACTCTTTCAGCATGTAGAAGAGGTGTTACGCACGCTTAGCGAGCGATTCCTTTTGGTCAGCTTAACCAATGGCAACGCGGACCTGCGCAAGCACCCCTGCAGTCGACATTTTCACGCCTGCATAAAAGCGGAGGACATCGGCATTAGCAAACCCGACCCTGCTGCCTTTCACGCCGCGCTCACTGCCGCCGGCTGTGCGAAGGATGAGTTGCTTCATATTGGCGACCACCCACGGGATGATATTGACGGCGCGCAGGGGGCGGGCTTAACCAGCATTCAAGCCCTGATGCCTGGCATTGGCCGCGAAAAGCACGCGGGGGCTCAAGGCCACTTTACAGATTGGCGCGAGCTGCCCACGCTTATCGAGCAGGCTGAAAATAGGCGTTAAACGCCGTCTAGATCAGCATCCGCGTGCCCGCTGCGCATATGCGGCTCAAGCTCAGTAATATGACCACCGTGCGCCAGGAATTCAGCGACGTCCCTAGCGAGTTGTTCCCGCATTCGGTCGTGACTCGTCAGCGGCTCATTCACGCCTAAGCCAAGGTGTTTTTTTTGTATCACCGCCTCGAACTTTTGATCCCATCAGCTTACCCTCCGCGTTGGAGAACAGTCAGTCGTCACCGCTTTATACTGCGACCCCAGCCGGGCTGACAAGCGCCTTATTAGGCTTTTTCGTTATGTCACTCAGGCAATATCTACTCAAACAATAATAATGCGTTGATTGACGAACATTCAGGCAAAAAAAATGGCGCCGAAGCGCCATTCACTAAAAAGCTCTGCCGGTTAAATCGCTTCTTCGCCGGTTTCGCCGGTGCGAATACGAATAACCTGCTCCAGCGCGGTAACAAAGATTTTACCGTCGCCAATTTTGCCAGTATTGGCCGCTTTAGTAACGGTATCGATGACCTTCTCCAGCAGGTCATCTGCCACCGCGATTTCCAGCTTCACTTTCGGCAGAAAATCAACAACATATTCCGCGCCGCGGTATAGCTCAGTGTGCCCTTTCTGGCGCCCAAAGCCTTTTACCTCGGTAACCGTAACCCCTTGA
Source organism: Spongiibacter marinus (assembly GCF_016906995.1). GTDB lineage: Bacteria > Pseudomonadota > Gammaproteobacteria > Pseudomonadales > Spongiibacteraceae > Spongiibacter > Spongiibacter marinus. The sequence goes on from NZ_JAFBBD010000001.1 coordinate 196,487, forward strand.
ACACCAATTTCAGACAAGGCCGCACGCACGTCATCCAGCTTAAACGGCTTAATTACTGCACTTACCAGTTTCATCTCGAAACTATCTCCCAAATGTCGACTTTGCGCTAACTTAGCCTAGGCCCAGTACCCTTGGCAAGCGTAGCGCCATTGCCGCAGCCTATCCCTACAACGGCAAAAGGGCGCCGCAAGGGCGCCCTGATCAAAAGGAGGCGTTGACTTAGCTCTTCACAAACTCGGGGTATGCTTCCATACCGCAGTCTGCCAAGTCCATGCCTTCGTATTCTTCCTCTTCGGTAACACGGATACCCATGACCATTTTCAGTACCAGCCAAACTACCAGGCTTGCACCAAATACCCAGCCAAAGATGGTTGCAGCGCCGATCAGCTGACCGCTGAAGCTCGCACCGTCGTTGGTAACTGGCACCAGCAGCAGACCCAGAAGACCCACAACACCGTGAACAGAGATGGCACCAACGGGGTCGTCGATTTTCAGCTTATCGAGAGCCAGGATGCTGAATACCACCAGTACACCACCCGCGGCACCGAACAAGGTCGCTTGCAAGGCAGTAGGTGTAGAAGGTTCTGCAGTAATCGCTACCAGACCAGCAAGCGCACCGTTCAGCAGCATAGTCAGGTCAGCTTTGCCGAATAAGATGCGGGCTACCGCCAGGGCTGCTACGGCACCACCGGCTGCTGCCGCGTTGGTGTTCAAAAAGACCATGGCAACAGAGTGTGCGTTAGCAGCATCGCCAAGTTTCAGTACTGAGCCACCGTTGAAGCCGAACCAACCCATCCACAGGATGAAAGTACCCAAGGTCGCCAGTGGCAGGTTTGCACCAGGGATCGCGTTAACCTGACCGTTTGCACCGTATTTGCCCTTACGAGCACCGAGCAGCAACACGCCAGCCAGCGCCGCAGCGGCACCTGCCATGTGTACAATGCCCGAGCCAGCAAAGTCAGAGAAGCCAAGGTCGCCGAGGTTATACAAACCGAATACGTCGTTGCCACCCCAGGTCCAAGACCCTTCCAGCGGATAGATCACACCCGTCATCACAACCGCGAAGGCCAGGAATGCCCAAAGCTTCATGCGCTCAGCCACTGCACCGGATACGATCGACATTGCGGTTGCAACGAAGACTACCTGGAAGAAGAAGTCGGAAGCGCCAGAGTACACTGAACCGCCGTCAAAGCCGGCTTCTGCCGAGTCTGCCAACACGCCTTCAAGGTCGAAGTCGCCAATGCCACTTAACAAGATGTCACCGCCGTACATGATCGCGTAACCGCACACCAAGTACATGATGCAGCTGATCGCAAACAACGCGACGTTTTTAGTCAGGATTTCTGTGGTGTTTTTGCTGCGAACCAAGCCCGCTTCTAGCATGGCAAAGCCTGCAGCCATCCACATTACAAGTGCGCCACAGACAAGAAAGTAAAACGTGTCCATTGCGTACTGAAGTTCAAAAATTTGATTTTCCACTGGGATTCCTCCGGAAAAATTTGGGGGCCTACTGCTTTACCACCACCGCGTGGCGGGTAGCCCGCTACTCTTAGATCGCGTCTTCGCCAGCTTCGCCGGTACGAATACGGATCACCTGCTCAAGGGCAGAGACAAAGATTTTGCCGTCACCAATCTTGCCGGTATTGGCAGACTTGCTGATAGCTTCGAGCGTAGCCTCGACATCGCCATCGGCGACTGCTACCTCAATTTTCACTTTCGGCAGAAAGTCCACAACGTATTCCGCGCCGCGGTACAGTTCTGTATGACCTTTCTGTCGCCCGAAACCCTTCACCTCGGTCACGGTGATGCCTTGCACACCGATATCTGACAGGGACTCGCGAACGTCGTCGAGTTTGAAAGGCTTAATAATCGCTGTAATTAATTTCATGTTGTTCTCCTGCTAATAGCCTTGAGGGCAGGCGGGCACTGGAGTACCCGCCGCGATCTAATTACAGGCTTTTTGAGATAGAGAAGACGAAACGGTCGTCTGCAGCGCCGTCAGCCGCCGCGTCGTTGTCAACGTCAGTGCCGTAGTAGGCCAACGTCAGCGTCACATCGGCAACGTCGTAGTTAGCACCGATCATGTAATCGATGTAACTATCGTCGTCATCGACCAGGCCGTCTTCATCTGTGGTTGTTTGACCCACGTGGAAGTCAAGGCTTACGTCTTCCGCTACGCTCATGCTGTAGTCGAGGTTAATTACCGTTGCGTCACCGTTGCCATCACCCAAGTAATCAGGTGAGTACACCAGGCCAAAGCTGAAGTCCGATACAGATACCGACGCAATATATTCTTGGTAATTCAGAGCTGCCTCATCACCGGGGTACATAAAGTGAACAACACCCAGGTCAAGGCCGACACCTTCAGCTACATCGAAGGCATAACCGCCGTAGAAATCCATCTCGGTGGTTACTTCACTGCCGAAATCGACGTTAGACGCCCAAGTACCAACGTAAAAGCCGTTACCAAAGTCGACGTCAAAGCCGCCTTGGATGGCGCCTTTCTCACTAGTTTGTGAGTAGCCACGGAACACATAGTCCGTTGCCATTGTCACGTTACCGCTAATTTCCGCAGCTGACGCCGCGAAAGGGGCTGCTGTTACAACTGCTACACCAAGCATTTTTTTCCAAGTGTTCATGTTCTAGTCTCCGATAGTCTTCTCTCGTTGAACGTATGCGGTTAAGGGAAGGCCCTGAACATCACATGCCTAGCTCTATGCATGGGGCGTGCCAGGTTTTAAAGCGCCCAAAATCAGGGCTTTCCCGCCACAAAACACCCCTTCACGCCCCTTTCCGCACTATTTCAGATCACAAAACAACAACACACCTGAGCTAAGCACCATATCGGTGCAATTTCACATTACTCTCGTTTGCCGCCCCTAAACAGCGCAAACATCGCCGGGAACAAAAACTGTGCACGCTCTGCGACGCCGTGCAAAAGTGCGATAAACTGTCGCCAGCAACGAGAGAGTATCGCCATGGCAAAACCCGACTTTATTTCCCAACTTGCTGAACAGGCCGGGCGCCTGATCAGCCAAGGCCCGGATATTCAGCAAGACATCGAAGCCAAACTGCAGGCACTACTACAAAGCGCCTTCAGCAAGATGAATGTGGTATCGAGAGACGAATTCGATGCGCAAACCGCGGTGCTCAATCGCACCCGCGCTCGTCTGGAAGCCGCCGAGCGGCAGCTGGCCGAGATTACTGCCAGTTTGGAAAGTGCCGAGAATAAATAAACCGTCTTGCGCGCAGCAGGACGGTTGCTCGCAATTGCAAAAATACTCAGGGATTGAGTTATGCCACTGGCCACTGTACACAGCCGTGCGCGCCTCGGGGTAGATGCCCCACTCGTCACCATAGAGGTGCACCTTTCCGCCGGACTTCCGGCCTTCAATATTGTCGGGCTGCCGGAAGCAACCGTACGCGAAGCCAAAGACCGCGTGCGCTCGGCGCTGATCAACTCTCACTTTACCTTTCCCGTCAGCCGCATCACCGTCAACTTAGCGCCAGCAGACCTACCCAAAGAGGGCGGCCGCTTTGACCTGCCTATCGCCATCGGCATCCTCGTTGCCAGCGGCCAATTACAACAACGCGAGACCGAGTCCTATGAGTTCATCGGTGAGCTGGGGCTAAGCGGCGAGCTGAGAACGGTCAATGCTGCCCTGCCCACCGCCCTGGCAACCACAGACGCATCCAGGCAACTGGTCTTGCCCGCCGGCAGCGCCTCACTGGCAGAGCTGCTCCCCCCGGATACATTGCAGGAGGCCACAGATCTGCTTGGCGTGGTGGCTTTTCTAAAGGGCCAGCAGAGTTTGGGGCCGCCGACAGACGCCGCCGATACACGGCCCGCTGCCTATCCGGACATGCGCGATGTACGCGGTCAGTTGTTGGCAAAGCGTGGGCTGGAGATCGCTGCAGCGGGATTTCACAGCCTGCTATTTAGCGGCCCTCCCGGCACGGGTAAAACGCTGTTAGCAAGTCGGCTGCCAGGCATTCTGCCGCCCCCTACCGAGCAGGAATGTCGCGAAATCGCCATTGTCCAGTCGATCGTTGGCCAACCACTGCAGCTTCAGCGCCCATTTCGCAACCCACATCACACCGCCTCGGCCGCCGCGCTTGTCGGCGGCGGCAGTAGCCCGCGCCCCGGTGAAATCAGCCTTGCTCATCGCGGCGTGCTTTTCCTCGATGAATTGCCCGAGTACCCGCGCAAAGTGCTGGAAGTACTGCGCGAGCCCATAGAATCGGGCGAGGTGGTCATCTCCAGAGCGCGCCATCAACTCCGATTTCCGGCTCGATTCGCTTTGGTAGCGGCCATGAATCCTTGCCCCTGCGGCTTTGACGGCGATCCCCAAAAGGCCTGTCGTTGCACCCCCGACCAAATACTGCGCTACCGCAGCCGTGTATCGGGGCCCTTGTTGGACAGGATTGACTTGCGCTTGCGCCTGAATCGCATGGCCGCCGGTGAGCTACAAGACAGCCCTGAGGGCGAACCCAGCGACGCCATACGCGCTCGGGTGAGCGCAGCGCATCAGCGCCAGCTCGACCGCCAGGGCTGCAGCAACGCCCTGCTTGATGCCGGGCAGCTCAGCCGGTTTTGCCCCTTAGATACCGAGGGTAAAGCCTTCATCCGGGACATCGAAGCGCGCATCAACCTCAGTGCGCGCGGCCAGCACCGCCTGATAAAGACGGCGCGCACCATCGCCGACCTCGAAAGCAGCAACGATATTGGCCTGAAGCACTTGCGCGAGGCCGCGCTCTACCGCGGAGAACTCTGACCCCAGGTAGGTGACTATACGAATCTATTTCACAGCCATCGGCACTTACAATCGAACACCATATAAGAAGAACTTCTAGGATTTCGGGGTTATGCCGAATGTTTTGATCGTCGAGGACAACCGCTCGCTGGCCAGCATGGCCAGAGCAATTATCGAGGATATTCCCGGCTTTCAGGCCTGTGTCGCTGCCAGCGGCGCTGAAGCAAAACAGTTAATACGCGACACCAAAACGCCCTTTACCGCCGCCCTCGTCGACTTAAACCTACCTGACGCCCCCAATGGCGAAGTGGTACCGGTGGTGCAATCCTTTGACATCCCCGTGGTGGTGCTAACCGGCTTCTTCGGCGACGAGCTGCGCAATCGCATGATCGAGCTCGGTGTTGTCGACTACGTGCTAAAGAAGAACATTAGCGCCTACGACTATGCCAGTCGGCTGGTTGAGCGTATTCATCGCAATCGCAGCACGCAGGTATTGGTTGTCGATGACTCGCCATCGGCCGCCGCCATGCTGAAGCGCTACTTGGAAATTCAGTGTCTGAATGTGTTGGTTTGCCACAACGGCCAAGAGGCCCTCGACTGTATTCGCGAGCAACCCAATATCCGCCTGGTCCTGACTGACTACAATATGCCGGTATTGGACGGCTTCGACTTTATTCAACAAGTACGCGCCAAGTACGCGAAGGATCAACTAGCGATCATTGGCCTGTCCAGCTCTAACGACGCCCGGCTCTCTGCGCGTTTTCTAAAAAGTGGCGCCAATGACTTTATTAGCAAACCCTTTGGCTACGAGGAGCTGCTCTGCCGGGTAAACCAAAACCTGGAATACATGGATCGCATCGACGAGATACGAGACGCGGCAAATCGCGACTACCTGACCAAGCTCTACAACCGCCGCTATTTTTTCAGTGAGGCGCAATTGCGTCATCAGCAAGCGCAGTTTCAAGAACTGCCGCTGTCGGTTGCCATGCTGGATATCGATCATTTTAAGCATATTAATGACAGCCTCGGCCACGACGCTGGCGACACGGCGCTAAAACACCTCGCAGCGCTGCTGCAATCCGCCTTCCCTGACGATCTGATCGCCCGTTTCGGCGGTGAGGAATTTTGCATACTCAGCGAGCAAAATGCCGAACACACCTTTGATCGACTCGACGACTTTCGCCGCAAACTGGCCAACAATCCGGTCAAGGAAAACGGCTACGATATTACGCTGTCCGTCAGCGGCGGCTTGAGCAATGGCCAAGATGACAGTCTGGATACACTGATAAAAATGGCTGACAGCAAGCTTTACCAAGCGAAAGAATCCGGTCGCAATCGCATTGTTGTGTAGGGCTTAAGCCAATTGCTTGCGCCACTGGCTTGGCGACACCCCCGTCCACACTTTGAAGGCCCGACTAAATACCGCCAGCTCAGAATAACCCAAGCTCAAAGCCAGCGTTGTCAGGTCAATATCGCTGTGCGCTAAATGCTCGCAGGCCAAATATTGGCGACGCGCGGACAGCACCTGAGCAAAACTGCTTCCCTCGCACTGCAGGCGCTGCTGAAGACTGCGCGGATGTAAGCCCATCACCCTAGCCACCATGCTTAAGCTGCACTCTCCCGTTGGCAGCAACGCCGTTATCGTTTGATCCAACTGCTGGCGCAGGCTTAACGAGGCCGGCTCAGATGCGCCCCGCCACTGCGCGCTTAAGCGTGAGCGCAGGCCGGGCTCTACATCGACCGCCGAGCTCATCAGCGACAATGGATAACGCAGTGCATCGCAGCCCTCATCGGGCTCTACCCGGCAGCCAAACAGCGCCGAAAGCTCCGCCGCCGCAGGTGCCTGCGCTCGCAGAGCCAGGGAGTCTGGACGCACGGGGGAGCTCTGCAACTGCTCCAAGCAACGCGCCAACAACGCCAAACTCAAGCCTGCCAGCTGCCCGCAATCCACCACCGAGGCGAAAGCAAAGTCCATGCGTATTTCGATGAATCGCTCGCTGGATATTGCGCTAACCACCACACCCTTGGCATGAAAATCGAGGTTACGCTGCATCATTCGCAGGGCATCGGCTATCGTTGCCTGCAAACACATAGCCGAACCCAGCGCCCCCACGGCCTCTAGCCCCTGCCGCACTCCCAACTGCACCCCAAAATCCTCGCGTCCACAGCGTTCGGCGGCAGCCGTCATTAACTGCGCTAAGACGGTATAGGAAAGGTATAGATCCGGGTCGTGTACCACCGCGGGCGTCAAACCAAATTCCGCCATCAGCGCATTGGGGTTCTGGCCGCAATCTCGCACCCACTCAGAAAAACCCAGTAGGGCACCACTTCGAACAAAATGCTGCACGGCAGACTCGCGCTTTATCAAATATTGACTCGCAATATATCAAGCCTGACCACGAAAACGTAGATAAGCTCCAGCCTGCAATAACGCTAATAATGTAAGAGGCGCTCACCATGCTCCCCAAACCCGCTATGGATCACAAAGCATTACTCACGCTGAACACCCACGAAATGCCCATGTACAAAGATGCCTTGCCAGGCGTTCCCGGTGTTGATGCGCAGCCCCTGTTCCTCGACCCCCACCAGGGTATTTGGGTGCTTCGCGCCGTCTTTCACCCTGGCGTTGTCTTGCCCAAGCACTACCATACCGGCACTGTGCATCTGTTCACCCTGTCGGGCAGCTGGAACTATGTGGAATATCCCGACCAACCCCAAACTGCGGGCAGCTATCTCTATGAACCCGGCGGCTCTATCCACCAATTTACGGTGCCTGCCGACGCCAGCGAGCCAGCCGTTGCCGTAATGGTGGTCTATGGCGCCAACGTCAATTTCGACGATGAAGGCAACTACCTCGGCATTATGGATGCGAGCGATATCATGCATATGTTTGACGAGCTGGTCGCCGAGCGCGGCATGGAACCCGCCCGCTATATTCGCCCCGCGGCTGCCGACTACACGTGCCCCACAGCATGACCACAGCGCCACTGCCAAAGCGGGTATTCATCACAGGCGCACAAGGCTTTATCGGCCAGCAGTTAATGAGGCGCTACCGGGACCTCGGCTGTGACGTGCGCGGCATGGACTTGCAGGGCAATCCAGAGCAAGGCATCGTCGCCGCCGACCTCTGCCAGCCCAAGCAGTGGGCCCACCATGTGGAGGGTTGTGAGTTATTCATACACACCGCAGCGGTCGTGTCACTGTCGGCATCATGGGCAGAGTATCGGCGCATTACCGTCGACGGTGTGCGCCACGCCTTGGCAAATGCGCAACGCGCTGGCTGTCGACGATTCGTGCACTTCTCTTCGATTCTTGCGATGGGCTATGACTACGTTGATGGCGCTGACGAGCAGGCTCCCGTCGTGATCGGCAAAGATTGTCGCTATGGTGTTGCCAAAGGTGCCAGCGAACATCTGGTACTCGCCGCCCACGCCAGCAGCAACATCGACTGCTGCATTATTCGCCCTGGCGACGTTTATGGTCCCGGGTCGCGAGCCTGGCTGCTCGAGCCCATTAAAATGGCGCGATCCGGCAGGCTTTTGTTGCCCAATGGCGGTCGCGGTATCTTTACGCCCATCTATATCGACGATCTGATAGACGGCACGCTGCTCACGGCGCACAGCGAGGCGGCCAGCGGGCAAATTTTCATCCTGTGGGGAGAGCAAACCGTCAGCTGCGGGGAGTTTTTCAGTTACCACTGGCGCTGGGCAGGGCGACGCGGTCGGCCACCCAGCCTGCCGCTGCAGGCCGCCATTCCCCTAACAAAAGCAATACACACCCTTAATCGATGGCGCGGCGTGCGCGATGAGGCCTGCCCGGATACGATGCGCATGTTCAACCGAAAAGGGGCCTTTAATGGCCGTAAAGCCCGGGAATTATTAGGATTTGAGCCCAAAGTCTCCCTCGCTGAGGGCATGGAATATTCAGCGCAGTGGCTTCGTGAGATCGGCGAGCGCTAAAGGCGAAATAACACTATGAAAACACCCCCTCATTGTATTATCTCCGGAGGCGCCAGCGGTCTCGGCCTTGGACTGGCACTTCGTTTGCTCGAGCGCGGCTACCGCCTCAGTATTCTCGACCTCTCATTTGGCGAAAGCGCCAAGCAACAGTTGTCACAAGCCGCCGCATCAAGCGCGCATTGGCAGGCCTACACCGTGGATATTCGCAATGCGCAGGCCTGCGCAGAAGCCGCCGCCAGCGCCTTAGACAACTATGGCACTATCGAGCTGGCAATCAACTGTGCCGGGGTCATACTCAACTGCCGGTTTGCAGAGATGACCGCCGAGGACTTTGCCCGCGTTGTTGAGGTCAACCTCTGCGGCAGCGTGCACTTTGCCAGAGCGGTCTTGCCCCACATGGCGGCGGGCAGTCGCTTAGCACTGGTTGCTTCAATGGCAGGGCTGGTCAGCAACTATGGCTACGCCGCCTATGGCGCGTCCAAGTTCGGTGTTGTCGGCTTAGCAACCACACTGCGCTATGAATACGAGCCTCTTGGAATTGGCATCTCCTGTATTTGCCCACCCGAGGTCGAGACGCCCATGGTTGAGAGTGAGCGCCAGCAGGGCGACCCAATCTCTCTGGAGCTTAAAAAATTCGCCGGTTCACTGGATACCAACACCGCACTTGACGGCATAATGCGCGGCTTGGATGCGGGCCGCTGGATGATCATTCCCGGTGTACGCAGTCGGTTTACGGCGTCCCTTGCCAGGTATTGTCCGTGGATTTTTAACCGAGTAATGCAGTTCATGATCCGCCGCCTGCTGCATAAAGGTCATCATTGAGGAGTGCACCGTGACACCCGAACGCCATGCTTTCAGCCATCGAGGGCTTCACCTGTCCTATTTGGACTCCGCTCCTAATGATCATCTACGCCCAACGGCACTGCTGCTGCATGGCTTCCCCGACCAAGCGGAAATGTGGCAACCACAAATACAGGCTCTGCACCAAGCGGGCTTTCGCTGCATTGCCCCAGACACCGTAGGCTGTGGCCATTCCGACATTGCCCCCAAACAAAGCGATTATCACGCCGACAACATCGTCAGCGATCATCTGGCACTGCTTAAGCACCTAAAAATCAAGCAAAGCCATGTGGTCGGCCACGACTGGGGGGCCGTTATCGCTTGGATATTGGCGGCGAAGCATCCTGGCAGTGTCCAGCGCCTGGCGGTTATGTCGGTCGGCCACCCCACCGTTTATGCTCGCGCGGGCTGGGCCCAAAAACGCGCGGGCTGGTATACTTTGTTTTTCCAGCTGCGCGGCCTGGCGGACAGCCTACTCGCCGGTAGCGGGCGCTTCTCACTCCGCCGGATCTTCGGCTCTCACCCGAATATGGACGAGGTGATGTCGCGTTTACGCCAAGCCGGCAGAATGCGTGCAGCAGTGCGCATTTATCGCGCCAATTTTGCCGAAATACTACTGCGCAAGCAGCCGCCTGTTAGCGCGCCGACGCTCGGTTTGTGGAGTGCGCAAGATGCCTTTTTAACCGAGGATCAAATGCGCGACTCTGCAGCGCGGGTCAATGGGCCGTGGCGCTACCAAAAGCTCGATGGCGGGCACTGGATGAGTCTCAGCCAGGCCGAGACCGTAAACGGGTTATTGCTCGAGCACTTCCGCGCTTAACTCCCCCGCCCGCAGTAAAGAAGCAACTGCGCTCAGCGCAGGGATAGCGGTGTCGAATTAACGATGGCACTGCTACAATTGCCAGCCTTTTTTCGGCCCAGTGATTTAGCGTGAGCAAACTCAACGATCGACAACGCGAGGCGGTTCTGTACATCGACGGCCCGCTGCTGGTATTAGCCGGTGCAGGCAGCGGCAAGACCAGTGTTATCACGCGCAAGATGGCCTATTTGATCGAAAAATGCGGCATTCCCGCCCGGCATATCGCGGCGGTTACCTTCACCAACAAAGCGGCCCGCGAAATGAAGGAACGAGTGGGCACACTCGTCAAAGGCAAAGCCGCTCACGGCCTCACCGTGTCGACCTTCCACAACCTCGGCATGAATATCCTGCGCCGTGAATACGCCGCCCTGAAATACAAATCGGGCTTCTCAATTTTTGATGCGCAAGATGCCCAGGCCCTGATTCGCGACCTACTTATTCAAGAACACGGCAGCGACGGCGATCAAGCAGACCGTATCCAGCAACGTATTTCCCATTGGAAAAACGAGTTCGTTATGCCCGAGCAGGCCGTCGCTGAGGCGGAAGGCCCCGCTGACATGCTCTGCGCCCAGGCTTACATTCGCTACCAAAAAGCGTTGAAAGCCTATAACGCCCTGGACTTCGACGATCTGATCCTGTTGCCAGCGCTGCTGTTTGAGCAGCACCCCGACATCCTCGACAAGTGGCGCAATAAAATTCGCTACATGCTGGTCGATGAATATCAGGATACCAACAGCGCGCAATATACGCTGGTGAAGCAATTGGTCGGCGACCGGGGCGGCCTCACCGTGGTGGGGGATGACGACCAGTCCATTTACGCCTGGCGCGGTGCAAAACCGGAAAACCTGTCACTACTCGGCAAGGACTACCCTCACCTGAAGGTCGTCAAGCTTGAGCAAAACTACCGTTCTACCGCGCGCATTCTTAAAGCGGCCAATACCGTTATCGCCAACAACCCCCACGAGCTGAACAAGGCATTGTGGTCGGACCTGGGCTTTGGCGACCCCATCCGCATTATTCGCTGCCGCAATGAAGATGCCGAAAACGAGCGGGTGGCAGTCGAGATTCTCGACCACAAGATTCGCACCGGCGGTCGCTTTGGTAATTACGCCGTGCTTTATCGCGGCAACCACCAGTCACGCCTGCTGGAACTCAAACTACAAAGCCACCAAATACCTTACAAGCTGAGCGGCGGTACCTCCTTCTTTGGTCGCAACGAGATCAAGGACATCATGGCCTATCTGCGGCTTATCATTAACCAGAATGATGACAACGCCTTTCTGCGCATCGTCAACGTGCCGCGCCGCAAAATTGGTACCTCAACACTCGAAGCCCTGGGGAGCTACGCCACCGAGCGGGAAATTAGCCTATACAGCGCCTGCGAGGAAATGGGCTTGGCTCAACGACTGCCGGAATCGGCCATCACCCGCCTGCGTGAGTTCACTCAATGGCTGGACGGGATGCGGCGGCGCTGCTACGAGGACGACGCCATCGCAGCCGTTAAACAGCTCTGCAACGATATCGACTACCTGGACTGGCTGATACAAAACAGCTCATCGGTCGCCGTCGCCGAACGACGCATGAACAATGTGCACACCCTCATTGCCTCGCTGGAGCAAAACCTCAACGACGAGGAACGCGACGAGAGCTTTGAGGAAGCGATTAGCCGACTGGTGCTCCGCGATTTAATGGAGCGCCAGGCCGACGAGGAAGAAAGTGCCGATCAAGTGCAGCTGATGACACTGCACGCTGCAAAAGGCTTGGAGTTTCCCCACGTGTTTATGATCGGCATGGAGGAAGGGCTGCTACCTCACCAAAACAGTATCGACGATGACATGGTGGAAGAGGAGCGACGGCTCTGCTACGTCGGTATCACTCGCGCCCAACGCACGCTGACGATGACCTACTGCGCCAAGCGCAAAAGCTTCGGTGAATTTACCAGCTGTGACCCCAGCCGCTTTTTAGCTGAGCTGCCGCAGGATGATGTCGAGTGGGAAGGTCGCGCCGACGCCGACCCGGCGCAAAATCAAAAACGCGGCGGTGAAACCTTGGCCAGCCTGCGCGACATGCTTGGCTGAGTTAGAGATCACCGCCGGGGCGAAAGTCTGGCCAGGTAATCAAGCTCAACCCCTTGTCGACAAAGCCATTGTCCTTGGCATATCGCAACGCCCGATCAAGATTAACAACGCCATTTCTCAGCGGATCGAGTCGCACACCAACAGAAAGCACACTCGTGGTTGCCAGCGCTCGGCCCTGACTGTCTAATACCGGCCCGCCACTGTCTCCCGGCACCGCAGGCGTATCGGTAGATACGCTGTAAGACCAGCCGCCACCCTCAACCGCAACAATACTCCCCACCATCGTTTCTAACTCCCGAACACCAAAGTGCAGTGACGAATGGCCGTAGAGAAAAATATCCTCTCCCACGTCAGCCGTGCCAGTGGCCAGCGCAACGGGGCCACCAAAAGCGACGGTGGCAGGATGAATATTCGCAATATCATCGGGGTGCAGTTTTACCAGGGCAAAGTCGTTGTAGCGGCACGCATCTGAACCGGGGGTTTCACCCACCTCTTGCATCGCCCGCCAGCTGCTATATACCAGCTCCGCTGGCTGCTGAGCATTTTCGACTATCACCTGATTAAAGCCGATATCCAAGCTGCGGCTCTCACAGGGGTCAACCCCGCTGTTGGTGTCTGGGCTAAAGCAATGTGCGGCCACCCCAAGAAACACCGTTTCGGCGTTGAGCTGGTAGAGGAAATTACTCGTGCAGCTGGAGCCGTCGGCAACAACCTCAACACCGGGACGTATCTGAGTCGCCAGCGGCTCGCCAAAGCTCACGGCTCCACCACCGCCACTCACCGGCGGCTGACCGCCCCCTGTTGGGGCCTCCGGTGAACTCGGCGTATTACCGCCGCTCGAGGAGGAGCCACCACAGGCGGCTATCAAGCAACCTGCCGCTATCAGAATGAGTACCTTGTTCATCACGTTTCGCCTGCCCCGCTCGCTAGTTACTGCATAATGTACGCAGCTATTACTCAAAACTCTACGGAATGTCACAGTGTGTAGATGCCGCCAGTACCTTTTTCAACGCAAAAAAAAAGCCGCGACTAGCGCGGCTTCGGCAGACTGAATAGCAATTACTTGCTGTTCTCAATCATGTAGTCGACGGCGGCGATCACCTCGTCGTCTGAGCAGCTCATGCACAGGCCTTTCGCCGGCATCATGCCAATGTTGCTGAAACCGTTAATAGCATTAGCATAGACGGCGTCCAAACCTTTTTCCGTGCGCGCCGCCCAGTCAGCAACGTCACCCAACTTTGGCGCACCACCCGCGCCAACCGCATGACAGCCCTGACAGCTGCTGGTATACACTTCTTCGCCTGATTTCGCCGCGCCGCCCGCAGCCGCCACGGTGGCGCCACAGCTGCTGTCGCCCTGCAAGCAAACTTGGCCAGCTGGCGCGATGCGAGACTCAACCTCTGCACGCTGCTTATCAGTCATTGCCCATGCTGAAACACCGGCCAGCAACGCAACGACCACTACCAGCATTTTACCCATCTGATTCATCACGATTTTCCACCCTCTCGAAATTGCGGCTGCTCAGCCTAAAAATTCTGCTGCGCATTATATCCACATGCTGCCTATTACTCCACTGACCAAAATGCCGCAGCCCAAGCCCCGTGCAGAACCGGTGGCAAGGCATGAATCTGCCGAAATTCCAAATTGAGAGTCCCACCTTGCTCTGCTATAGTTGCGCGCTGCTAAACCGCCCGTAGCTCAGCTGGATAGAGCGTCGCCCTCCGGAGGCGAAGGTCAGAGGTTCGAATCCTCTCGGGCGGGCCATTCGCGGCCTTTTTCCATTCTCTTCCGCAGTGCCTCACCCCTTCGGCCTAATATTATTGCCAAAATTCTCGATAGGGCTTTGTTACCGGCTATTAGATAATGCGTCTCTCGGATGGATCCGACGGTTTTGCCACGAAGGAACGCAGCTATGTTTAATAACACCCTGAATAACCACCTTATGATTCTCACCGGTGCCATGCTGGTGTTGGCCTTATTCCTCCCAGAGATTCACTAAGCCACGGCCTTACCGACACCACTCGTCCTTGATCTGTAAACATTTGCACCGCGTAAATGTGATAAATCCTTCAGGGAGTGACGAGATGCAACAGCAATTATTTGAGCGTATCCGGGTACAGCGAGCCGTGAGCGAGTGCTATTCGTACCTGCGCGACTTCTCCAACATCGAGCAGTGGGATCCGTCGGTGTATCGCGCCGAAAAACTCGAGGCCGCCTCATCGGTGCCCGCTAACTACAGACTCAGCTTTAACAGGCCCAGCAAACAGCTGACCATGCACTATCGGGAAACCCACGCTGAGGAAAATAAATTGGTGTCCTTGGAGGGCTATTCACTGGCAGATGACGGCGGTGACAACCCCGGCCGTCTGCACGCCGTGGACGATATCGAGTTTGAAGCGCTCGGGCCCGAACTCACCGAAATTCGCTACCGCGCAACGCTCACCTTCGACGGCTTACCGTCGGCACTTTCTCCGCTTTTCAAGCCTGCCCTTAACCGGCTCAGTAAACGCGTGGCAAAGGGGATTGCCGATGCCCTGAATCCGAAGCCTAGCCCCCGCGCCAAGCCCAAACTGTCAACGCGTATTCACGACCAACTTATCCTGCCCGGCGCCATAAATTTCAGTAAGCACGGCTATTTAAGCATGGCAGACAAAGCGCTGAGCGAACGCATGGATGGCAAAGTCGTGGTGTTAACGGGGCCTACCAGCGGTTTGGGGCTCGCCGCGGCTAAACTTCTGGCCGGCCTGGGGGCTACGTTGGTACTACTCGGGCGCGGTGACGAGCGCTTGCGGGACTGCACTCGCAACATTCTCAACAGCAGTGGTTGCGAGACCAGTAACATACACTCTTACAACGTCGAGCTATCCTCCCTCGCACAAACCTCGGCGACGGCCAAACAGCTGCTCACTGACTTTCCAAACATTGATGTGCTCATCAACAATGCCGGAGCACTGTTTGCTGAACGTGAAGAAACCGAAGAAGGCAACGAACTTGCCTTGGCGGTAAATCTGCTCAGCCCAGTGCTGCTGAGCAAACTGCTCAGCCCCGCTTTTACTGACAGTTCGCGGATCGTCAATGTTGTGTCTGGCGGCCTGTATTTGTCGGCCCTTCGCCAACAGGACATGCAATGGCGCAAGTCGAAGTACAACGGCAGTGGCGCTTACGCAAACGCGAAGCGAGCGCTGCTGTGCTATACCCAAATTCAACAGCAAGAGACTCTGCCAGCCACCTACGCTATGCACCCAGGCTGGGCGGCCACCCCCGGCGTGGAAAAGTCACTGCCTGCGTTTAACCGACTGATGTCCGGGGTGTTGCGCGACAGCCGAATGGCTGCAGATACCGCAGTTTGGCTGGCATCCGCAGCGAAATTACCGCGCAGCGGAGCGCTCTGGCTAGACCGGCAGCCGCACCCGACGTCGGTAATACCGGGCACCGAGCCCAGTGCATCGCAACAAGCCTGGCTAGAACAGTGGCTAGAAGACCAACTGGCGCCGTATCTATAACCGGGTAGCCAAGGAGCACGTTATGGGAACACAACAGGAAAGTGTCGCGGTTATTGGTGCCAGCGGCTTTATAGGCCAGGCACTGTGCTGCCAACTGCTCGCTCAGGGCTACGAGGTGCACGCGGTGGGTCGCTCGAAGGCCCATTTACAAGCAATTTTTGGGGAAGGGCAAGCTGACATCCAGCTGCATGATTACAGCACCTTGCGTGAGATCGACGCCCATATCGTGGTGAATCTGGCCGGGGAAAACATTGCCGCAAAGCGATGGAGCGCACAGCAAAAAGACCGACTACTGAGCAGCCGCCTCTCAGCGACCGAGCAAGTAAACGTCGCGGTAAAACACTGGCCGTCACTTCACACCTTCATCAATGCATCGGCGATCGGCATTTATGGCGATGGCGGTGACAAAGCGCTCAATGAAAATTCCCCAATTGGCCGAGGATTCTCTGCTGAACTTTGCCAACGCTGGGAAGAGAGCATCAACAGCCCCTGCCGGACCATTATCGCCAGGTTTGCGGTCGTGCTGGACAGAGACAGAGAGGCAGGCGCTCTGGCGAAAATGCGGCCGGCCTTTTCACTCGGTGTTGGCGCCTACTTCGGCCACGGCAAGCAGTGGCAGGCCTATATCCATCGCCATGACGCCGTTAAAGCGCTGCTCTTTTTGATTGAGAACAAGGAGTTAGAGGGCGCATTCAATATCAGCGGGCCCGAGCCTGTCACAAATCGCGAGTTCAGCCAGTTACTGGCAAATAAACTGCGGCGGCCCCTGCTGTTTTCAATTCCTGAATTTGCCGCGAAGATCCTGTTTGGAGAAATGCGGGAGTTATTCTACTGCTCCCAACGCATTATTCCTGACGGCTTACTGAGGGCAGGTTTTTCCTTCGACTTTCCCACCATTGACCGTATGCTCGACGATGCGCTCCAACACCCCGACCGTCACCAGTAGACGATGTCTCACATTATCTCGCTCTGATCTCGTCTGGTGGCAGAACGAGGAAAAGCTATGATGAAGGTGTCAAGGATGACACCGGTGCATACAAGGACGTATCGCACCACTTGGGTTTTCTGCTAGGCAGTGAAACACCACATTATGCAGAGACGGCTTTGCAGCTCTTTCCCAAACTATGCACAATGGCGGCGTTATACCATCGCTCAGCAAAAGCTCCCTGAGGCACTATCTCCGATCTAGAAAGAATTCACCCCAGCGAACACTGGGGTTTTTTTATTGGGGGTAAAATGCCAATAAGAGCTCTCTGAGCACCCGCACAAAAGAGCCCTTATCTTCGTTTACTTGCCTTTAATGCCCAGCAGTTCCACTTCAAAAACCAGTGCCGCATTGGGGCCAATCATCTGTCCCGCGCCACCAGGGCCGTAGGCCAGGTCAGAGGGGATAAACAGTTTCCACTTGGAGCCAACCTTCATCATCTGCAGCGCTTCAGTCCAGCCCGCGATCACACCATTCACCGGGAAGCTTACGGTTTCACCCCGCTGATAGGAGCTGTCAAACACGCTGCCATCCAGCAATGTTCCCTCGTAGTGCACTTCTACCGTGTCACTCTCGCTCGGGCTCGCGCCATCTCCTTCTGCCAGTACCTTGTATTGCAGACCGCTGTCGGTGACGACAACACCCTCGGCAGACGCATTTTCTGCCAGAAATGCCTCAGCTTCTTTACGGTTTGTTTCAGCCAGGGCCTGAGATTCCACCTGACGTTCGGCCATCTGCTTTTGCTGGTAAGCCTGCAGCGTTGACATAATCTCTTCATCGCTCATTTTCAGCTCACCGCCGGCAATGGCGTCGCGTACACCCGCGCTAAATGCATCGACATCCAGCGGTAAGTCGTCGCCGAATCGCGAACCAATATTTGCGCCAATTCCGTAGCTTACCTTCGCAATCTCGGAATCTAATGATGGTTCAGAGTTATTGCCACCGCAGGCAGCCAGCAACCCGCTCATTACCACCGCACCCACTACTGTTTTTTTCATGAAACTACCTTAGTTCTTAGGGAATTGGGAACCGCCGAGTCATTCGGCGACACCTGTGTCAGACCATAGTCTGCCACAAGCGTTCACATAGACACAGGCGCAGACAAAAATTGGCGCCAACCAGCAGATAGCTTCCCGCCAACAAGTTTGTATAATGGAATTTGACGGTTTTTTAATCATTCCGCGGGCCCATAACTATGGTATTTAATAAAAAGAAAGTAAAAGAGAAGCCCTTGGCCGAGCTGCAGCGCCTCCAGTCAGAACTGGAAACGCTGCGCGCCAAACAGCTCGCCACCCTCGAAAAACAGCTACAAGCCATTGAAAAATCAGTAGAAACGCAGAAAACAAAAACAGAGAAGGCGCGCCACAACCACAGTGAAGCGAAACAGCGGCTGCGCGACAAGCAAGGCGAGAAACCCAGCCTGATCAAGCGGGCGGAAGACAGCCTGACCAGGGCCCAACAACAGCTGGACGATGCACAAACCCAGCTTGCGGAGCTGCGCAGTGAAGCATTGAGCCTAAAGCTCCAGTTGCGCAAAGAAAAAGCGGTAATCAAAGCAATGAATGATGCCGAAAAATCACTCAAAGCGACAAAAAAAGCGCCAGCAGTGACCAAAACGGCGAAAGCACCCGCAACAAAAAGTACCAAGGCCGCACCGAAAGAAAGCTCCTCCCCGACCAAAGCCGCGTCAAAGCCGAAGCCGAAGTCAGAACCAAAAGCCGCCAAAAAGCCTGAAACGCCTGTAACACCGAAAAAAAGCCAGGTTCCGCCGAAAGCAAAAGCGCCAGCCACGCCAAAAAGCGCTGACGCTACCAGCACTACCGCAACGCTGGCGAAGAAAGCCACACCACGACAACGTCTGCCCAAGCGGATGAGCGACATTCCCAGCCACCCGAATAAGGCCGAAGACCGCCTGGCAAGTCTGTTCGACGACTTCTAACACCGCCTTTACCGTTCTGTGCTTAATGCCCTGACGAGACGATCAAGAACGGTCTTCTCGGCGGCCCCGGCAACAGCGCGGATATTACGTTGCAATAATTGCAGCGTTGGCACTTGCTCTGGATTCCAAGGCAAGACTAGCTCCTCTAGCTGTGCCAGCTGCCAGCGCTCGGCCGCAAGCTCCGCCTGTTTCAGGCTCTGATAGGTATCGCGCTGCCGCTCACAGGCCTCGCCGCCCTGGGGCCGGCTGGCACGCCGCAACGCGCGAAGCGGCTCTATCAGCGAATCCTGTAGCGCGCTCGCGCCGCTAACCAGCACTTGCACACGCGGCCCTGTCAGCGGTATGCCGCGCTCGGCCAGATAGGCCGCAACCATAATTAACAGTACGTTTACCCCGGCTTCATCTTGCAAGGCTATGCAGCATTCGGCGACGCCATCGCGCGCATAACGCTCAAGCGCATAGTCCCACAACACACCGCTTTGTGAAGAATCTGTCTCGCTTGCCATAAAATCTGCCGACTCACCTATACACCCGCGCTATAATCGCGCCCCATGATTGAACTGATAAATCTCAGCTTACAACGCGGTGGCAAAGCCTTGCTAGAGGAGGCGTCGCTGCGCGTGAATCCCGGCGAGCACATGGCGCTGGTTGGTGCCAATGGCAGCGGTAAATCCAGCCTGTTTAAACTGCTGTGCAATGAGCTCAGCTATGACAGCGGCGACCTGCAGATGCCCGCGCAATGGCAGATCGCGCAAATGCGCCAGGAAGTAGAGGCCAGTGACCGGCCGGCAATCGAATACGTGATTGACGGCCACCAGCACTACCGCCGCATCGAGGCCGATATCGAGGCCTGCAATGACGACCATCGCCTTGCCGAGCTGTTGGCGGAGATGGAGCTGATCCACGCCTACCAAATTCGCAGCGACGCCGAACAACTCCTGCAGGGGCTGGGCTTTGCGCTGACAGAGGTGGACAAGCCGGTCAGTGACTTTTCGGGGGGCTGGCGCATCCGCCTCAATCTAGCCCAGGCCCTGATGTGCCCATCGGACCTTTTGCTGCTCGACGAACCGACCAACCACTTGGATCTCGACGCCAGTCTGTGGCTGGAACAGTGGCTGCGACGCTATGAAGGTACGCTGCTGCTTATCTCCCACGACCGCGATTTTATCGACGCCTGCTGCGACTTTGTCGTTCACCTGGAACACCATCAACTCCATCGCTATCGCGGCAATTACAGTGCCTTCGAACGCCAGCGAGCAGAGCGCCTGGCGCAGCAACAGCAAGCCTATGAAAAGCAGCAGGCTGAGCGCGCCCATATGGAAGATTTTGTGCGCCGCTTTCGCGCCAAAGCCAGTAAAGCCAAGCAGGCACAAAGCCGACTTAAAGCCCTTGAGCGCATGAGCGAGATCGCTCCCGCGCATGTAGACTCCCCCTTCCATTTTCGCTTTTATGCGCCGAGCCAGTACTCCGACCCGCTGCTGGGACTCAGCAATGCCGCGCTGGGGTATAGTGAGCCCTTACTCAACAAGGTAAACCTGAGCATTCACCCAGGTAGCAGAATAGGCCTGCTCGGTGCTAATGGCGCGGGTAAGTCGACACTAATGAAGTCCCTCGCGGGGACACTAACGCCACTCAGCGGGCAGCTCCACAGCGGCGAACACCTGCACATGGGCTACTTCCACCAACACCAGTTGGAGTCTTTGGACCTCAATGCCAGCCCGCTGTTGCAGCTTCAGCGTCTTCGGCCCGACGCCCGAGAGCAGGATATTCGTAACTTTCTCGGCGGCTTTAACTTTAAGGGTGAGCGCGCCGAGGGTAGCTGCTTACATTTCTCCGGCGGTGAAAAAGCGCGCCTTGCGCTCGCCATTATTGTTTGGCAGCGGCCCAACGTACTGCTACTCGATGAGCCCACCAACCACCTAGACCTGGAGATGTGTCACGCGCTCACCAGCGCCCTCCAGGAATTTGAAGGTGCGGTGATTGTGGTCTCCCACGACCGCCACCTGTTGCGCAATACCGTCGACGAGCTACTGCTGGTCGACAATGGCTCGGTTAGCCCCTTCGACGGCAGCCTGGATGACTACCGCCAATGGCTATTGAGCCGCAACAGAGAACTTGGCGATAAGCCGCAGTCGGCCAGCACGGCGCCCGTTGTCGACAAGAAGAAAGCGCGCCAAGACGCCGCCGCGAAACGCGCAAAACTGGCCCCCCTCAACAATGAGATAAAAAAACTAGAGCGAACACTGCAAAAAGTCTCCGAGCAGTTGCAGGCCATAGAAGCTCAGCTCGCCGACACCAGCCTGTACGATGAGGCCAACAAACAACAATTGAAAACACTGTTGGCTGAGCAGGCGCGCCTGCAAACAGAAAACAACACTGCGGAAGAGGCGTGGCTGGAACTGCAAGAACAACTGGAAGCACTGGCAGACTGAGCCTACCAGTGCTGGCGGGCTATTTGCCCTGAACCATTGCCATGAAGGCCGCCATGGCTTTTTCAGACTCCGCATCCAGCTGCTGGCTGATGGGCATCTCTGCCATGCGCGCTTTCCACTCAGGCAGACCGGCCACTTCGGCGCAGATATCTCGCTGATACAAGGCGCCGCTAACCAGTTCAACAACGACCAGAGCGTAGCGCAATACAATATCCGCAGCCGTCATCTGCTCACCCATAACAAAGGGCTGAGGCGAAACCAGCGCCGACAGCGCCCGAACGCCCTTGTCGAGTGCCTCAGCAACCTCGGCGACAACGCTGTCATCGGCTTTTGCTGCCCCCAGCACCGCTGGCAGCAACCGGCGAGCAGGAAGCTCTAAATACAGCTCGATAATCTTCATTAACTCCCGACACTTCGCTCGCTGCCACTCGTCACTTGGGAGCAGCGGCTGGTCTGGGTAGCGCGCATCCAAGTACTCCACTATCACGCTGGTCTCTGCGAGGAAGCCCTGATCGGTTTCAATGCAAGGCACCTTGCCCAGTGGGCTCTTGCGCAGGTAGTCGGGCTCGGCACTCGGGTATACCGTGACCTCGTCAAAATCAATGCCCTTATGCAACAGGCTGTGCTTAACCATGTTGAAATAATTACTCACAGCAAACCCATAGAGCTTAAGCATGTTGTTCTCCAGATCGAGGTAATAAGCTCATCAGTATAGACACGCGACACAACAGAGTGAAAGCTGACAGGATGGTAAGTTGCTCACCGACAGGACTTTGGCTAAGGTTTCGCTTCCGTATTTTTTGGTGAACACCATGCCCGTTTCTCTGCCCATCGATATCGCCCTTGTGAAAGGCTTTCTCGCCGATGACGAAGCCGATGCCCTGTACCGCCACGGCTGCGAGCAAGCCCCGCGGGGCGCCCTGTTAGAAGTGGGCAGCTATTGCGGAAAATCTACTCTCTATCTTGCCAAGGCTTGCCAGGATAGCGCCCCAGAGAGCGGTGTTGTGTACGCCGTTGACCACCACATCGGCTCCGAAGAACACCAATTGGGGGAAATGTTTCACGACCCCGAGCTGTACAACGCCAACGACGCCCACTTCGACACCTTTGCAGAGTTTCGCCGAAATATCCGTCGCGCTAACTTTGAGCAGTGGGTGGTGCCGCTGGTTGCGCCCTCCGAAGTGTGTGCCAAGCATTGGCAAACCCCGTTAGCAATGGTCTTCATCGATGGTGGGCACAGTCTCGAGGCAGCCCTAAACGACTACCGGTGCTGGACAAGCCACATTCAACGCGGCGGCATTCTGGCTATTCACGACCTATTTCCCAACCCCGAAGAGGGCGGTCAAGCGCCTATTGCTATCTATCGCTTGGCACTTGCCTCCGGCTTATTTGAAGCGGTCGAGCGTGTGAATAGTCTGGGTATTTTGCGGCGCCTGTAAGCTACGACGGTGGGTCGATGTTTGCCCCCAAGCTCGCATTGACCCGAAACCAACCCGCAATGCTATGGCGCAGGCGCGCGGCGGGGAGCACTTCGTGGGGAACCGTCTCGCTGAGGAACACCACCAGGGTTCCCATCGTCGGCTTAACCGACGCCTCCACCTGACCGTCACCACTGTATATCAGCAGCTCACCGCCATCGGCAGAACCCCACTGCGGATTGAGATAGAACACCGTCGACAGTACGCGGTTGCTACGTCCGCGAAAAGCGTCGACATGTTTTTTGTAAAAACTACCCGGAGCGTAGCGCGCAAAATGGCACTCATAATCAAACAAGCCGAGAAAAAGCCGCCGATTGATACCGACGCGCAGCATTTCCATCCACGCCAAATACCCCGCCTCGCTCGGCTCGCTGTCAGAAAACCAGCGTATATGGTCGCTGCGCACAAAGTCGTCACGCTGATAGGCCTGCTGTCGCCCCACTCCCGCAGGGCGGAAGGCACTGTCATCCAGAGAAGCGACTCGCTGCTGCAACGGGCTCGCTAAGCGGCTGGGAAGCGCAGATTGAATAACCGCATAGCCGCGCTCCGACAGCGCCGCTGCCAGCTCATCAAACATCGCTTCGCGCGACTGCGCGCTGTCCAATGGCTCTGTTGCCACACCACCCCCAGAAAATAGCGGCTAGAAAGTCGCGGAGTGTAACCCGCGCCAGCCCTGCCAATACATCTTTTATTTGAGCTGCCGCAGCAGCAACAATAAATCAGGCAAAAACTGCAAGTAGCTGCCGTAATGCCACAGCTGCTCGCGCAGCGGCGGGCGCAGTTGGCGATGCACCTCGTCTAACAATCGGTGCAAGCGTTGCCGACGCCACATCCGGTTCATGCCACACTCAACAAAGGGCGCAGCTAGCGGTGTCAGCAGTAATACGCCCACCATCCCCGCCGCCGCACCACTGATAGAAACCCACGCAGGCACACCAACCCAACTCGACCACCAGGCGGCTAACCAGCCTTGATTGGCGATATATAAAGAGCTGGCTGCCGACGCCCCCAACAGAGACGCGCTGCCAAACAACACTTTGTCACTCAGGCCTCTGCCGGCAAGCCCCAGAGCGAGGAACACCAGCATATCGCGACTGCTATCCTGGCTTAGCCCCCATCGTGCGACGGCTTGCTTCAGGCGCCGCTCAGCCAACTCTGGCTGCAAGG
The DNA here is from genome assembly GCF_016906995.1 of Spongiibacter marinus. Classification (GTDB taxonomy): domain Bacteria; phylum Pseudomonadota; class Gammaproteobacteria; order Pseudomonadales; family Spongiibacteraceae; genus Spongiibacter; species Spongiibacter marinus. Next base: position 220,481 of record NZ_JAFBBD010000001.1, read on the forward strand.
GCGCCAGCTCGGACTGCAGCTGCGCGACCGCATTGGGGTCGTAATCTGGGTGAGACGCCAGCCGATTCATCAGCAGCGTTTGCAGCCCATTGAGGTCAATCACGTGGTCTGCCAACAGCTGGGCAACAGCCTGCTCTTTACCGGTAAGTGGCCTAACGCTGTGAGGTCTGCGGCGAACGATCCGCCACAGGCTGCGCGGCAGTGCCGCTAAATCCGCCGGAATATCTCGGCGGTGCTGCCAGTGACGGCGCACAACGGCGGGCAAGGCCCTGAACTCGCGACGGTACACGTCATCCAGCCGCTCATGCGCTTGCAGGAAGTGCCGGTCGATATCCTCGGCCAGCTCGCTCGCCCACTGCTCCACAGCCCGCGAAGACTCCCGGCTAGAGCTCACCGCGGTCACCTGCGCTCACTAGGCCCGAGCATTTTTCAAAAATGCCTTGTAAGCTACTGACCATGCAAACAAAATACTCCTATTAACACAGCAAGCGGCCACCGCCATGTCAGAACACACCGAATACGTGAAATGGTTTAGAAATTCCGCACCGTATATCAACGCCCACCGTGGAAAAACCTTTGTACTGATGCTCGGCGGCGAGGCGATAGCCGATGCCAATTTTGCAAATATTGTGCACGATATCGCTTTGCTAAACAGCCTTGGGGTGCGGCTGGTGCTCGTACACGGCGCCAGACCTCAGATAGAACAGCGCGTCAGCGACGCAGGCCTGTCCAGCCAATTCCACAATGACTTACGCATTACTGACGAACAAGAGCTGCGCTGCGTAACCGATGCCGCCGGCTCACTGCGCGCCCATATCGAAGCCCTGCTGTCGATGGGCGTTGCCAACTCGCCCATGCACGGGGCGGCCATTCGCGTTTGCTCAGGCAACTTTGTCACAGCCCGCCCGATGGGCGTGATCGACGGTGTCGACTTTAAGCACACCGGTGTGGTCCGCAAGGTCGATGCCAGCGCACTCCGCCAGCAGCTGGATCAGCAGGCCATCGTATTGTTGTCGCCACTCGGCTATTCGCCAACGGGAGAAATCTTCAACCTGAGCGCCGAAGACGTCGCCGTTCATACCGCCGCGACCCTAAAAGCCGACAAGCTGATTTTGCTCACTGGCGCCGCAGGTTTATTAGACAGCGAACAGCGCCTGATCCGCCAGTGCGAATACCGTGATGTCGATGCCGAGCTGCAACGACAGCCCACCTTGGGAAGAGACAGTATCGTGCAAGCAGTTGTTGACGCCGGAGACCTTGGCATTGATCGCTGCCACATGGTGTCGTATTCCGAGGACGGCGCCCTATTGCAAGAGCTCTTTACTCGCGACGGCGCGGGTACGCTGGTAACCCAGGAGCATTACGAGCAACTCCACACCGCCAGCATTGACGACATCGGTGGCATCTTAGCGATAATTGAGCCGCTGGAGGCGAGGGGCGTATTGCTGAAACGCTCGCGCGAGTTGTTGGAAAATGAAATCGGTCATTTCAAGATTTTGGTTCGCGATGGCATGGTCATCGCCTGCGCAGCACTTTACCCTTACGCCGAATCCGGCGCCGGGGAAATAGCCTGCGTCGCCACGCATCCCGACTACCGCGGCGCCGATCGCGCCGAGCGACTGCTGGCCCAACTTGAGCGGGAAGCCCGGCAACAGGGGCTAAACCAGGTTTTTGTACTAACCACGCAAACCGCTCATTGGTTTCAAGAGCAGGGCTATGTGCAATGCCCCTTTACCGAATTGCCCGAAGCCAAACAGAAACTCTACAACTTTCAACGCAACTCAAAAGCGTTTATCAAAGCACTTTAACGGGGAAGGTAGTTAGATAATGCGAATTCCCCGAATCTATACCTCGCAAGCCCTAAGCAATGGCCAGCAGCTTGAGTTGGAGGAGCGCGCAGCACACTACCTGCTGCAGGTGCTGCGCATGAAAGTGGGCCGCTCTGTGCGCCTGTTTAACGGCGACGGCAACGACTATCTGGCCACTATTTCCGACGCCAACCGGCGCCAGTTGTGGTGCTCAGTCACCGATGTCGACAGCTCGCAGGACTGCGAGTCACCGCTGCGAATCGAGCTGGGCATTGGCCTCTCGAAGGGCGACCGCATGGACTGGGTTGTTCAGAAAGCGACTGAACTGGGCGTTGCGCGGATAGTGCCCTTGCGCAGCGAAAGGGTCGATGTGAAGCTCAATGCCGAGCGCGAAGAAAAGAAATGGCGGCATTGGCAGCAAGTCATGATCAGCGCCTGCGAACAATCTGGCCGCACTCAACTGGTAGATGTCGCCGCCCCTCAGGAACTTGAGCACTGGATCGATAGCTGCCGCGCCGATTACAGAGCGGTGCTCAGCCCTCACCACAGCGACGGCGTCGCTCCATCCGCGGCCCCAAAAAGTGTTGCCTTACTGGTGGGCCCCGAAGGCGGGCTCACTGACGATGAGGTTACCCGCAGCATCGACCTGGGCTTTAACTGCATGGCCCTGGGGCCGAGAATTCTGCGCACCGAAACGGCGCCACTGGCGGCAATCAGTGTTCTTCAGGCGCGCTGGGGAGATTTTACCTAGCGATCACTCCGCCTGCTCTGCAGGGGAGAGTTCGGTGAGTATTTTTTCCTCAAGTACGTCAATGTCCGGTATCAACAAGCGTTGGCCATGCACTTCAACGTCGGCAAAAATCGCCGGCTGATCCTCGCAGTGGTCCAAGGTTTTAACATCGCCGGCGTGAACACTTAACAAGTGGGGCACTGACGACAGCAAGATCGCGTAGTGCGGCAGGCGCTCGCGGTCGTTTAGTCCGGCCATCACCGCCACTTGCCGGATCGCTGGCTCCGCAGGCAATTCACCGTCGCGCAAGCCTTCAAAGCACACCAGTGGAATCTCGCGCTGGCGCCAGCGCAACATCCCCAAGATGAAGGTCGATGACATGGCAGAGCTCAACTGTCGCGCACTGGCAACCTCCACCACGCAGCTATTCGGTAGCAGCAGCCCGCCACCGGAGATGGGCATGATCAGGTTCGCCAAGGAGGCATCAGGTAAGGCATACATCATTCCGCGTCCACCTTAGACATAACTTCCTCAATCGCTTTTAGCAGCTGTATTTCCTGATAAGGTTTACCCAGGAAGCGCGTGACACCCAGGCCTGACGCTCGCTGGCGGTGTTTCTGGCCGGTTCGCGAGCTAATCATAATAATGGCAATGTCCTTGAAGCGCGGCGAGCTCTGCAGGCGGCTAGCCACCTCAAAACCGTCCATCCTCGGCATCTCTATATCCAGCAATATGACATCCGGCAGCGCATCCATTTCCTGTAACTGGTTGACGGCTTCCAGCCCATCGCGCGCCAGTGTGACCTTCATCTGCTGGCGCTCAAGCAAGCGCGACGTGACCTTGCGCACAGTCACCGAATCGTCGACAACCATGACATGTTTGACGGGAACGTCACTGCTCGGCAACTGCCCCTGCATTTCGGAACCACTCAAGCGCCGCGTTGCGTCGGCGCGGATACTGGCCAGCATATCCAAAATCACCACCACACTGCCGTCACCCAGCACCGTGGCGCCAGACAATCCCGGCACGGCGGCAAACTGCGGCCCCAGTGATTTCACCACTACTTCCCGCGAGCCCATCAATGAGTCGACCTGCACTGCGGTGGCCGGCTCGGCATTGCGAATCAGCAGTACAGGTTTCGGCTCCAACTGGCCCTCTAGGTGGGGGGCAGACACGCCCATCAACTGCCCCATATAGCGCAGCTTGTATTGCTGGCCGGCATACTCAAAATCCGGGCCACCGTCTTCGTAGTAAACCTCCAGCTCATAAGGGCTGACGCGCACGATGCCTTCGATGTTGTTCAGCGGTACGGCATAGACCTCGCCCCCGACACTGACCATGAGAGCGCGGTTAACGGACACCGTAAACGGTAGGCGAATTTCAAAGCGGCTGCCCTGGCCTTGCGAGGTGCTCACCTCGATGGAACCGCCGAGCTGCTTGATCTCGCTGTGCACCACATCCATACCCACGCCGCGGCCGGAGATCTGCGTAACATTGTCTGCTGTGGAAAAGCCTGCATGGAAAATAAAATCGAGTAACTGACGCTCGCTAAGTTCAGCCCCCGCTGCAACCAAGTGCATACGCTCAGCCTTGGCCCGAACCGCGGCCAAATCAATACCCGCGCCATCGTCGCTAATCGTAATCACGACATCACCGCCCTGGCGGTCAAAGCGCATCGACAGTTCACCCTGAGCAGGCTTACCGCTTTGCTGGCGCTGTTCCGCCGACTCTATGCCATGGTCAATGGCGTTTCGCAGCATGTGTTCCAGCGCGGGAATAATCCGCTCTAACACCCTGCGGTCCATTTCGCCTTCGGCGTTGTAAACCTTGAAGTCGACGTCTTTATTCAGCTCGCCACAGAGCTGGCGAACGCCGCGCCGCAAACGCGGAACCATGCGAGAGAAATGCACCATCTGCGAGTGCATCAGGCCTTCTTGAAGCTCGGTATTTACTCGCGACTGCTGCAATAGCAAGGTTTCCATATCGCGACTTTTATCGACGACCGTATTGCGCAAATCGACCAAATCCGATGCCGACTCCAACAGTGCTCGCGACAGCTGTTGCAGCTGTGAGTAGCGGTCGAACTCCAATGGATCGAAGCCCTCAGCCCCCTCACTCTCCATTTGCTCCTGGCGGTGAATAATTTGCGCTTCGGTTTCCATGTCCAGCCGGCGCACCTGCTCCTGCAAGCGCTCAACGGTCATTTCCATTTCTTCCAGCGAGAAATGAACTTCACTCACCTGCTCTTCGATACGACCACGAGCAATCGAGGTTTCACCGGCGAGGTTGATCAGGCGCTCCAACAACTCAGAAGGTACTTTGATCATCTCCTGCGGGCCGCGTGCCTGTATAGCTGACCACTGCGGCGCCGTGCCTTCAGCAGGTTTAGGAGCCACTTCCTCCGACGCCGGTGGGACCTCTAAGGTCACAACCGGTTCTGCGGGGGTTGGGGCGGCTACCTCGGTGTCCAAACCGTCGAGCATTGCTACCAGTTTGTCTTGCGCCTGCTGAACAACCGGCAGCAAGTCCGCCAACGACGCTTCGCCTTTGGCGAGGGATTCGGAGATTTCGGTTTCCATCTGGTGGGCGAAATCACCCATCGCCGTTAGCCCAGTAAGGCGCGCACCGCCCTTAAAGGTGTGCAAATAACGCTGCACATCGTCTAGGTAGCGGGGATTGTCGCGATCTTCATCCCAACTGTGCAGGGCATTGTCCAAGCCCTCCAGTAAGTCCCTCGCCTCTTCCATAAAGATTTCGAGAATATCCGGGTCGATATCCTCAATATCGGCCGCGGGCAATGGCGCTGCCATCGCGGTACTGTCTTCAGACAACTCAGCCGATGCCGGAGTAGCGGCAAGAGCAGCGGCGGGCGTTTCGACAAGCGCCGAGGCGTCGAAGTCGCGCAGCTGCTCAAGCAGCTCTGCATTCACCTCGGCACTGTTTTCCGCAGCAATTTGATTCAAGTCGTCCATCAATTGGTCGAGGGCACGCTCGGTCAACTGCAAGAACTCGGCCGGTAATGGGTCGCGACCATGGCTGAGCAATACCTGCAGGGCCTGCGCTATTTCGGCGGTGCTTTCACTGCCAATATCCTCTGCGCGCTGGGCGAACTGCCCCATTATCGGCGCGTACTCCTGCATGACCGAGGCAGTTATCGGCTGACCGGCATCGCGAATTTTATCGATCAAACCCTGGATATGATCGCCAAAGGTGAGCAAAAACTGATTTAGCGCATCGGGGGCTATTTGACCGGCTTGTCGCTGGGCCTCGGCGGTTTCCGCCTGCGCCATCAAGCTGATTTCGGCCTGCTGAATACGTTCGCGCAGCGCCGATGATGCCTCCAAACTGGAAGCCGGGCTGTGGCGCAGACGCTGCACTAGCTTGCGCGTTTCCGCCAGCACATCAGCGACCAACTGTATGAACGCTTCATCCACCGCGATGCGCATCGAGCGGGCTTCTTTTACCAGCCCTTCCAGCGGCGTAATAATACTGGCCACCGCCCATATTTCGGCCATTTTCGACGAGCCCTTCAAGGTATGTAGGGCGCGCTGCAACTCATCGCTGAGATGAACGGGATAGCTGTAAACACCTTGAAGAAACTGCTCAACCTGGCGCAGGTGAACTTCCGCCTCGCCGATAAACACGGCGGTTAGCTCGGCTTGTTCTCCGTCGCTGGCCGCAGGCGCCGGCGCACTCAGCTCCGGACTTTGCTCCTTTGCCAACAACTCAGCGTCGGCAAGTAAATCGCGCAACTGCGACGGTGGTAAGGCCCTTTTATGAGACAGCTCTTCGATCAGCTCGGGGAGTATTTGAGCCGCTCGTTCAACCACACCAAGGCGCAGCGGGTCCATCGTGAAGTAACCGTCGACAACCTTGTTGAGCATGTTCTCAATCGCCCAAGCAAAGTCGCCGCACTGCTCCGCCCCCGCCATTCGCCCACTACCTTTCAGGGTGTGGAAGGCTCGGCGCACGTCCGCTAACAGTGACGGCGATGACAGGCCATCGCGCCAGCGAGGTAACTTCTCGCCCAGGCTTGCCTGAACATCTCCAGCTTCCTCGATGAAGATATCGAGCACATCGGGATCCAGAGCCAGCTCTTCTGAGGTGGCGACGGGATCGACAAACTCTTCGCTCTCGTCCTCAGCTAAGGATGCCTCATCAGCCGCCTTAACCGGCATGGCAACGATATTATCTGGCGCGCTTTGGTCGACGGGATAGCCCAGCCTTGCCACACACTCCGCAGCGACCCGAATCAGCCCTTGGTCTTCTACCCTCGGCCCGTCGGCACTGCGCTCCAGGTAGTAATCGACGGAGGTCATTGCATCGGCCAACGCGTCGAGCATCGGCCACTCTGGCACCTGTTCGGCGTCCACTAATTGCTCGCGAATATAATCCGCCGCCCGTCCCATCACCGCAGCGGCATCGGCGTGTTCGCTGGCCTGCAGCGCGAGCGCCAAATCGCTGATACGCTGTGGCAAGCCCTGCAAATAGTGATGCTGGCATTGTTCTGCCACATAGTTGACGAGGGCTTCCTGAATGTCTGCCAATTCGGCGCGCGCTGCACCAATCGTCGACTGCTGCTCACCACTCGCCGGCAGTTGGGGTGCAACAGGCTCTGGCTCAACATCGAGCTGTTCGGCCACTCTCGCAAGCACGCGGCTCAAGCTAAGCTGTGCACTCTCAACCCCGGATTCAATACCGGCAGCCGCGCTGCGCAGCGCATACAGGGGCTGGATTAAGCCCAATATCGCCATGGCGTCGGCAAAAACCTCGACCCGTTCATTTAAGCGACTGGCTTCAACGCCGCTATCCAGCTCTGCCGATAAATCCCGCAATGCCGCAACCAAGCGCGGCTGGGCGGTGGCGATAAACTGCTGCTGGCCCTCAAAAGAGGTGAGACCGGTGGGGAAACCCTGAGTCTTGCGAAGCCGGTTCAGCGCCTCGCTCTCGTTGGCACTGCACAGTGCGTAGAACACAATATCGTCGAGCAAGGCATGTCGCGACGCATCGGAGGGTGCGCCGTTGGCAAGGGTGCGAATTTCATGCCCCAAGCGGTGCAGGAAGTCGATGCGCACCGCACCCGCGGGGAGACGATCAGCCTGAATCGCTTCAATAAGTACACTCGCAGACTGCCACAGCAAATAGCTGGCCTGCTCACTCTGTAAGCGCGCAACGCGGCTACAGACTTTATGCAGATAGGCGAGATTTTTGTCGTCGTCGCCACCGTCGAGGTAGGCCTTAAGGGCAATTTGGTACATTTTGTGAAGCTTGGCCATTAACTCAGCCAAGTCATCGCGCTGCAGCGAGGGTTCCGCCGCGAGCTGTGTTTGCGAGGCCTCAAACAGCAGCCCCGAGGAAAGCAGGCGACCACCGCGCGCCGCGCGCAATTCGTTGAAAACGAGAATAAGATCGACCGGCAGTTCGCTGCGCGCATTGCGCAAAGAGTCGAAATATCGAGGTAACGCCTCACAGGCAACGGCAACTGCTTCCAGCAGGTCTCCGCGCTGCGCCACCGGTACGTCGCGCTCTATCACTCCGGTTACGGCAGCTTCCATTTCTGCCAGCAACAGCGCGGCACCGCTGAACTCGATCATTTGCAGCGAGCCCTGCACTTGGTGCAGCTGACCGCTGAGTGGCTCAAGCGTTGCCGGCTCACTGCTGTGTAACGCAGAATCGCGAATCATCGCAGCACATTGCAGCAGTGTGGCTTTAAGCTCTTCGCTCAGCCACTCCAGCGCAATAAAATCTCGGCGGTCACTCATATCCGTCAGCCTTTGTTCCTATTTTTCACCGACAGCCCCTGTCGGCCAGCGCTCAGGGCTTATGCTATTGGTTCGGCAAGGTGAAACCGGCCACCGAGCTGCGCAGGTCGTCGGTCATGGTGGCCAACTCCCCAATCGAATTCGCTGTTTCGGTACTACCCGCTGAGGTTTGCGAAGTAATTTCTTGAATGATCTTCATCGTTGACGAGATTTGCCCCGCCGACTTCGCCTGATCGGCCGCTGCGTTTGAGATCGTTTCGATCAATTCCGCCAATTCCTGAGATACCGTTTCGATCTCTGTTAGTGCGGCACCCGCGTCCTGAGCAAGGCGTGCCCCCCGGACCACTTCCGAGGTGGTTTGCTCCATGGAAATAACCGCTTCATTGGTGTCGGACTGAATCGTTTTTACCAGGGCCTCAATCTGCTTTGTCGCACCCGACGAGCGCTCAGCAAGACGCTGAACTTCATCCGCGACCACCGCAAAACCACGACCCGCATCACCGGCCATCGAGGCTTGAATAGCAGCATTCAGTGCCAGGATATTGGTCTGATCGGCAATATCGTTGATCAGCGAGACGATGTCACCGATCTCCTGCGTCGACTCACCCAGTCGCTTGATACGCTTGGATGTCTCTTGAATCTGCTCACGGATATTGTCCATGCCTTTTATCGTGTTCTGTACGACTTCAGCACCGGTATTTGCGATCGCTACCGAGCGCTGGGCAACCGCAGCAGATTCACGGGCATTGCTAGATACTTTGTCGATCGTTACCGCCATTTCAGTGATGGCCGCCGAGGCACCGGCAATTTCGCGGGCCTGACTCTCTGAGGCCTCGGCCAAGTTCAGCGCGGTGGCCTGTGACCCCTGGGCCGCGAGCGACACCTCCTGCGCGGTTTCGTTAATCTGCGAAACCAAGACCCGCAACTGGTCGATGGTGTAGTTAATCGAGTCGGCAATCGCCCCGGTGAAGTCCTCGGTCACCGTTGCCGACGTTGTCAAATCACCGTCGGCCAAGTCAGCCAATTCATCAAGCAGGCGCAAGATTGCCGTTTGGTTTCGCTCGTTGGTTTCCGCCGTTGCCCGCAAGCGCTGCTGCGCAGTGCGGATGGAGTTCATACCCAAAAGGCCAAGTGCAATAACAACGACGCCCACAAAGCCAATCGCGGTAACCACCGACAGTGGGCGCTCTTCATCAAGCCGGCTAATGCGACTGGAAAGGTTACTGGTGACCTGCATAATCTCCGGAACATTTACGACAATCACGCCTGCCGCTTCTGCCGACTTCAGTAGCTCCGGAGACACTTGGAAAATTTCGTCCACCGAACCACTAATCATCTGAAAGTCCTGCCCGACCCGCATCAGCAGGTTGCGCGCATTTTTGTCGGCAACCGGGGCCACGCCGATCGCCTTATTGCCCGCCAGCATGCCGCGCAGTACCGTACCAAATTCATTGGCGTCGACCGTAAACTGCTCGGCTGCCGCGGTGGCCGCATCGGTGCCTTCCAACATGCGGTCTACGTTGCGCGCAATCCGCTCCAGTAGCAGCGACTGGCGCTGAGCAATGGCCACTTGGTTAGCCGAGGCATCGCTCTTGAGCATAATGCCTACAACTTTGTTGTAGGCATCTTGAAGCTGGGGAATGAGTTGGTTGAGGTTTGCAGCGACCTCGTAGAGGAAAACGATGCGCTCGCGGTTGCTAACGATGGTTTCTGCAGCACTGTCTACCTGTGCCCACAAGCGATTGAGCTGAGCAATGTCGCCGCCGAGCATGTCCGCCGGCGAGGGCAGGTCTTTGCTCCCCTCCACTAGTTCGCGACGCACCGCACCAAAATTCCGCTGCGCCCTGGCAAGCGTATCAAAGGAGGCGGTGTCACCCAGCGCGGCCTCGCGCGACGCATTGGCCAGCTGCTGCGCATAGAGGCGCATTTCACCCGTCAATTCCAAGTAGCGCTGATCGTAGCCGGCATCGCGCAGTATCACATAGGTGTTAAAGCCTGCCCCGATAAACCCAACCAGCATCAATGCGACAATAACACTGGCCGCACGCCCCGTTTTTAGCTTAGCGGCATCGCCTTTTCTTGCTGCTTTCATTTGCCCCGACTCCAGGATATTTCCATGTTTTTCTTGTCGTTGTCGCGCCTATACGGCGACGTCGTAGAAGTCTCTGACTTCCATCAGTTTTAGTGGTCTGAATAGCGCCCATTCCCGGCTGCCCTGCCGATAAACACCGTCGCTGAAGCGCTGCATTGGCGGCAAAATACTGCCGAGCTCTTCACTGAATGCATCCGCGTGAAAATGCTGCATACCGAAAACGTCATCCACGACCAGGCCGGTATAGATCTCGCCGCGCTCAAGCACCAATACGCGGCGCTGACCACTGGCCGTTGCGGATGTGTCATCAAGGAATTGTGCGAGATCCAGCAGCGGCAACAGACGTCCCCGCACATTGGCAACGCCTTTGATCCAGCTTTTCACACCCGGAAGCCGAGTTGCCGGAGGCTCGCTGAGGACTTCAACAATTTCGCCCATAGGCACCACACAGTACTGGGAACCAATAGCGAAACCGATACCGCTCCACAGGGATTCTTGGCTGTCGGTTTGTTCGACAACGTCGCCGTCGGCACGGCGACTGCGACGGGCCAGCTCACTTAGATAACGAAAGGCGCTCTGCGCTTCGGTCATGGTGACGGGCTACCTTAATTCAGAACTGACTCAATCGTTTTGATCAACAGCTTGCCGTCTACCGGCTTAGTCAGGTAGCCCTTCGCCCCCTGACGCTGCCCCCAGAGGCGATCCGTTTCTTGATCTTTCGTGGTAACAATAATCACCGGTACGCTGCTGGTATCAGGGTCCCGGCTGAGCTGACGTGTTGCCTGAAAGCCATTGAGGCCCGGCATCACTATATCCATCAGTACAACGTCGGGGTTTTCCGCTCGCACCAGCTCAATGCCCCGCTCGCCACTCTCTGCAGTAATCACGTCGTAGCCGTTTTTACTGAGAATTTGGCGAATCTTCACAATTTCTGTGGGCGAATCATCAACGATCAATACACGTGGCATTACATCCCTCTCGCAGTAGCACCCCTGTTTTGTAGATTCAGGGGTTTATAGCAGGCCTTTCTGTGCGGCCCTTTTATGTGGTTTATATTTATTATCAGTTTGATACGTGTGCCTGAATGGCATCGAGTAATTCATTCTTACTGAAGGGCTTGGTCAGATACTGATCCGACCCAACGATACGGCCTTTCGCTTTGTCGAACAAGCCGTCCTTACTTGAGAGCATGATCACCGGCGTCGACTTAAACTCGCTGTTGTTCTTGATCAAGGCACAGGTTTGGTAACCATCGAGCCGAGGCATCATGATATCGACAAAAATAATATCGGGCTTGGTATCGGCGATTTTTGCCAGCGCATCAAAGCCATCTATTGCCGTCACCACGGTGCAGCCCGCCTTGGCGAGCAAAGTCTCCGTCGTTCTGCGAATGGTTTTACTGTCATCGATGATCATGACCTTCAGGTCAGAAAAATTGGCTTCCATAAACTCACAACCTTATTCTGTGCCAATCCGATAGCGTCGCGACGGTGCGTCGCAACCTATTTTCAGAGCGAAATTTTTACCACGGAATGCTCGCACCCGCCATCATCTTAATTATGTAAAAGCGCCCACTGGCAGGCGGCTTTACCGCAACACCAATTGCCGTAAGCACGGGGAATACGGTATTTTAGTTGAGCGATGAGAGCATGCTCCACAAAAGAGCATAGCGCGTTTACCCGTAGATAGCGCCTCCCTCATGAAGGCCCCTACCCAAATACCTCGCCATCATCGCAAGGCCTTCGGGTCGCGTCCCCATATTCATTAAGGGTTTGGGAGCTGTCTCACATATTTGCCACAGGTGATTAAATGACGATTCGCTTAGGCGTGGTCATGGACCCGATCGAACAGGTCAACTACAAAAAAGACTCCACTCTCGCCATGCTGTGGGCCGCCGACGAGCGCGGCTGGCATATCGATTACATGACGCTGAGCGACCTGTATATCACCGCAGGGGCTGCGCGCGCGCAGGTGCGCAAGATCACCCCATTCAAAAACCCCGACAACTTTTATCAGCTCGACGACGCCCAAGACATCGACCTTGGAGAACTTGACGTCATTTTGATGCGCAAGGACCCCCCATTCGATAACGAGTTTCTCTACGCCACTCACATACTGGAACTGGCCGAACGCCAGGGCGCCATGGTGGTGAACCGCCCCCAATCACTGCGTGATTGCAACGAAAAGCTGTTCGCACTGCAATTCCCCCAGTGCACACCGACCCAGCTGGTCAGCCGTGACCCCGCCCGCTTGCGCGCCTTCCACCGCGAACACGGCGACGTCGTCATGAAGCCACTCGACGGTATGGGCGGCAGCTCTATCTTTCGCCTGCGCCCCGACGATGCCAACGTTTCAGTGATCATTGAAACCCTCACGAACCACGGCCGCACCATGACCATGGCACAGCGCTACCTCCCCGAAATTAAAGAGGGAGATAAGCGCATCTTGCTGGTCGACGGCGAGGTGGTCGATTACTGCCTGGCGCGGATTCCCGCCGCCGGAGAGAGCCGCGGTAATTTGGCAGCAGGTGGCAGTGGGCGGGCACAGCCGCTCAGCGAACGCGACCGCTGGATAGCCGCCCAGGTCGCTCCGGTAGCACGCGAAAAGGGTCTTCTTTTTGTCGGCCTGGACGTTATTGGCGACTCGCTGACGGAAATCAATGTCACCAGCCCTACCTGTATCCGCGAAATCGATGCGCAGTTTGGCACCGACATTGGCGGCCAGCTCATGGATGCAATTTCGAATAAACTGGCAGCCAAGCGGGCCCGGTAATCCATGGCCGTCGCCTTCCCTATTCACGAAGAGCGTTCGGACTCGCCCGAGCGCCTCGGCTTTATTTTCTGTTTCGCAGCGGCGCTGCACGCAGCACTTATTTTGGGCATCAGCTTTTCTGCGCTGAGCAGTGACCCAAAACTCCCCAGCCTCGAGGTCACGCTCGCGCAATATCAAAGCGAAAATGCGCCGGAAAAGGCCGACTATATTGCCCAGCACGACCAATTAGGCAGCGGCAGCCTGAAGGACAAAGCAGAGCTTAGCAGCCGGATAGATAGCGCCTTCCACGATAATAGCGCGCCACCTGAACACGTTTTCAAACAAGCGAAGGCCCAGCAGGCCAGTGAAAATCGCGCCATTCTCCACAGTCGCAACGCCAGTGCGCAGCACATCACTACGGACCAAAACGCCGATAAGCGCCAGCCGCAGCCTCTCAATGGCGATGACGACATGACCGAGCTGAGCGAGAACATCGCGGCGCTCGAAGCCCAACTTGACCACCTAAACCAGGCCTATGCCAGCATGCCCAGGCCGAAATTTATCACCTCCGTCGCAACCCGCGGCTCACCCGACGCCTTGTATCTGGACCGCTGGGAGTCACATGTTGAGCATATTGGAAACCTGCACTACCCGGAAAGCGCCCGAAAACAAGGCCTGACTGGCGAGCTACGCATGCTGCTTATGCTTTTCCCTGACGGCCGTATCGATGAAGTGAGAATTATGCGTAGCTCTGGCCACCCGGAGCTCGACAAGGCGGCGAACCGAATCGTCAGACTTGCGGCCCCCTACGAAGCCATTCCCAAAGACGTACTCGATGGCAAAAATCGCCTGGGCATCGTTCGCACCTGGCGCTTCGAGCGCAACAGTCTGCGCGCGAACAGCCGCTAGCGCTTGAGATTGGCAAAAATTACCCCATACTAAAACTTACTGCGCTAACTGCTTGCCTCGGAGCTGTTATGGCTGAGCCCACCTTTTCGTCAATGCAGGATCACTTCCTTGTCGCCCTTCCCAACCTCGGCGAAGGCATTTTTGCCCATAGCCTGGTCTATCTCTGCGAGCACGACGAGAATGGTGCTATGGGCTTAATCGTCAACCGGCCGCTGGATATGGATGTTGAGGAAATTCTGGCCCAGCTCGACTTCGACGAACCCGGGCAACACCGCAAACAGCCCGTCTTTGCCGGCGGTCCCGTTCATACAGACCGCGGTTTTGTTTTGCATCGCCGCGACAAACAGCGCTGGGATGCCAGCCTTGAAATCAGCCCCAAACTGGCGCTTACCACCTCACTGGACATCCTCGACGCTATCGCACGTGGCAGCGGCCCCGCTGACACACTCATTGCCCTTGGCTATGCTGGCTGGGCGCCCGGCCAATTAGAGGAAGAGCTCGCCGACAATGCCTGGCTGTCACTACCCGCTGACGATAAAGTTATTTTCGATACGCCTGCCGATCAACGTGTCGATGCTGCACTGGCGAAACTCGGCATTAATTTCGCCCAGCTCGGCTCCGATAGCGGCCACGCCTGAAGAAGGCCCTTCGCTGCGCTACAATGCCGCCTCCCCAATAGAAAACTACCCTTATGAGTGCAGCACAACGTTATCTCGCCTTTGACTATGGACTCCGCTGGATTGGTTGCGCCGTGGGCCAAAGCCTCACCGGCAGCGCGTCAGCACTGAAGTCGCTGCGCGCCAAAGACGGCATTCCGCAATGGCATGAAATCGAGGCGCTACTGAAAGAATGGCAACCGCAAACCGTGGTCGTCGGGCTGCCGTTAAATATGGATGGTAGCGAGTCAGAAATGTGTCAGCGCGCGCGAAAGTTCGGCAACCGCATTCACGGTCGTTTTGGCGTTGCAGTCGACTTTGCTGACGAACGACTGTCCAGCTTCGAAGCCAAAGGGGAGCTGATTGAGCAGGCAGGCAATCAGGCTTTCAAAGACCGCGGCGTCGACGGACTTAGTGCTGCGATCATCTTGGAAAGCTGGATGCGGGAGCAGGGGCAAAATTAGTCCCCTGCAAACTAGCGGCGGCCAATGCCGCCCGGGGTGTCCTTTTCCACCTCTTGCATCGTCAAGTTACCCGCCGCACTGTGCATCTGGTCAACGTCGTTGTCGGCACCCAGCTTGATCAGCAGCCGCAGATCGTTCGCCGAATCCGCGTGAGCGATGGCATCCTGGTAAGTAATTTCACCCGCCACGTACAGGTCGTACAAGGCTTGATCAAAGGTTTGCATCCCCTGCTCGGTGGACTGGCGCATCAGGTCTTTCAGCGCGGCCACTTCGCCCTTGCGAATCAAGTCAGCAGCCAGGGGTGTATTAAGCAGTATTTCCACACAAGCGCGGCGGCTCTGTCCATCGCGGGTCGGCAGCAGCTGCTGCGCCACCATCGCCCGCAGGTTCAATGACAAATCCATCCATAGCTGACTGTGACGCTCTGGCGGAAAAAAATGCAAGATTCGGTCGAGTGCCTGGTTGGCGTTGTTTGCGTGCAGGGTGCAGAGACACAAATGCCCGGTTTCAGCAAAGGTGATGGCGTGCTCCATGGTTTCCCGCGAGCGCACCTCACCGATCATGATGACATCCGGCGCCTGGCGCAGCATATTCTTCAGCGCCACTTCAAAGGACTCCGTATCAATGCCCACCTCGCGCTGAGTAACGATACAACCACGGTGCTGATGCACAAATTCGATGGGGTCTTCCACGGTGATAATGTGGCCGCGCGAGTTTTCGTTGCGGTGACCGATCATCGATGCCAGCGACGTTGATTTACCCGTTCCCGTCGCACCGACAAAGATAATTAGCCCGCGCTTGGTCATCGCCAGATCCTTGATCGTATCCGGCAGCCCAAGCTCATCGGTGGTGGGAATGCGCGTTTCAATTCGGCGCAATACCATCCCCACCAGATTACGCTGGTAAAAGGCACTGACACGGAAGCGACCAATGCCCCGCGAACTGATGGCGAAGTTACACTCTCTATCGCGAACAAACTCGCGGCGCTGTTGCTCATTCATCACGCCCAGCACAACTTCCCGAGCCTGCTCGGGGCTCAGGGCATTACTGCTCATGGGAATCAGCTGGCCATTGAGCTTCACCGAAGGTGGCACCCCTGCCGAAATAAATAAGTCTGAAGCGCCTTTTTCCTGCATGATGCGCAGCAGCTTCTCGATTTCCACCCTACTCTCCTCGGCGCTCGCGCCCTCTTATTCTAAAAATTCTCGGGGAAGCGCGCTTTTAATTTAGCCGCATCGCGCGTGACCTGCCGCTTGGACAGCAGCTCTTTCAGGCACTGATCCATCGTCTGCATACCAACATTCGCCCCGGACTGGATGGCTGAATACATTTGCGCGACTTTGTCTTCACGAATCAAATTACGAATGGCGGGCGTGCCAATCATAATCTCATGGGCAGCAACCCGTCCGCCCTCCGGTTTCTTCAGCAGTGTTTGCGAGATAACTGCCTGCAGCGATTCGGAAAGCATGGAGCGCACCATAGACTTCTCTTCCCCAGGGAATACGTCGACAACCCGGTCAATGGTTTTTGCCGCAGAGGTGGTGTGCAGGGTCCCGAATACCAGGTGCCCGGTTTCAGCGGCCGTCAGTGCTAAACGAATGGTCTCCAAGTCGCGCAGCTCCCCCACCAGGATGATATCGGGGTCTTCACGCAGCGCCGAGCGCAGTGCCTCGTTAAAGCCGTGTGTGTCGCGATGCACCTCGCGCTGGTTCACCAGGCATTTCTTCGACTCGTGTACAAATTCTATGGGGTCTTCGATGGTGAGAATATGGTCAAACTTGTTGTCGTTGATATAGTCGATCATCGCCGCGAGTGTCGTCGACTTACCCGAACCCGTGGGGCCGGTCACCAACACCAGCCCGCGCGGCAACATGGATACGTCCTGAAAGACCTTGCCCATACCCAGGTCTTCTAGGGTCAGCACCTTCGACGGAATTGTACGAAATACCGCGCCAGCGCCGCGGTTGTGGTTAAAGGCATTTACCCTGAAGCGGGCAACACCGGGCACCTCAAAGGAGAAGTCGGTTTCGAGGAATTCTTCATAGTCACGCCGCTGGCGGTCGTTCATAATCTCGTAAATCAAGCTGTGAACTTCGCGGTGCTCCATGGGCGGCACATTGATGCGCCGCACATCGCCATCGACACGAATCATCGGCGGCAGGCCGGCAGACAAGTGTAAATCCGAGGCATTTTGCTTGGCGCTAAACGCCAGCAACTCTGTAATATCCATGATTCTCCTTAGTTACAGCAATGGGCAGGCTGCCGCTCTCTATTATTATGCGTAGTAGGATAATGCGTTACCGCAGCGCGCCAACACAATGCTTTTATTATGGCAGCACCCTATCAACCACAACGCGACGTGGAGCAAAAAATAGCGATGACTCACTCCCAGGTACTGTCTTCAAATATAGCATCCCTGCGAGCGCACATTGCTCAATGTGCCGCTGATGCGCGGCGCAATCCAGCAGAAATTACCCTGCTAGCGGTAAGCAAAACCCGCAATGCCGACGAAGTTGCCAACGCGGTGGCCAACGGCCTGGATAATATCGGCGAAAACTATCTACAAGAGGCCAGGGAAAAACAACAAGCACTGAGCCACCTCGATATCTGCTGGCACTTCATTGGCCCGATACAATCCAATAAAACCCGCGAGATCGCCGAACATTTCTCTTGGGTGCACAGTGTTGACCGACTCAAGATCGCCCGTCGACTCAGCGATCAGCGGCCAGCATCACTAGCCCCACTGAATATTTGCTTGCAGGTCAACATTAGCGAGGAAACCACAAAGTCGGGGGTATTACCCAGCGACGCACTGGATCTCGCCCGAGGCGTCGCTGCACTGCCGGGGCTTACACTCCGCGGCCTCATGGCCATCCCCGCCGCCAGCACCGACCTTGCCGAGCAGCGGCAAGCGTTTGCGCAACTTCGGCAACTTCGCGATCAAATCGCATCAGCGCTACCCGGGCTCACCCTCGACACGCTGTCGATGGGGATGTCCGGTGATATTGACGCCGCCATTCTCGAGGGCTCTACTCTGCTGCGCGTCGGCACCGCCATCTTTGGCCCGCGAACACCCGCCACGAATTAAGGCGCGCCCACATTCATCACGTAACCGAAGTTATTTGGAATGGGTCAAGGACATAAGTCGGGCTGAAAGTCAGCGCCAGCAGCGATAATTTAGTGAGTGTAAACAGCCCCTAACTTCAGCCCCCATTTGCAGCCTGATATACTCGCTGGCCTATTCGCCTTGCCAGCGCGGCAAGATAGCACCGGAGGTTCTCGTTGAGCACAGCAACAATCGGATTCATTGGCGGCGGCAATATGGCTGCCAGCATTATCGGCGGACTGCTCGCCAGTGGCATCGACGCTGAGAATATTCGCGCGGGCGACCCCAACGCCGACAGTCTGTCCAAGCTGTCAGCGCTGGGCAATATTCAAACCAGCCAAGACAACCACGCGATCATTCCCGGTTGTGATGTGATCGTTATGGCGGTCAAACCGCAACTTATGAAAACCGTTGCCAGCGAAATCAGCAAACTGGTGCAGCAACATCGCCCAATGGTCATCAGTATTGCAGCAGGCATCACCAGCGACAGCCTAAACCGTTGGCTTGGCGGCGATTTAGCAATCGTGCGCTGCATGCCCAACACCCCCGCTCTACTTCGCTGCGGCGCAACAGGGCTCTATGCCAATGATGCCGTCTCCGAGCAACAGCGCCAGTTGGCAGAAAAAATTATGCAGGCCACGGGCCTGGCGCTCTGGGTAGACAGCGAAGCGGATTTGGACGCCGTTACCGCGGTGTCTGGCAGTGGCCCGGCCTATTTCTTCCTGTTGATGGAAGCGATGCAAGCCAGCGGTGAAAAGCTGGGACTAAGCAGCGAACTAGCCGCTAAGCTCAGCCAGCAAACGGCCCTTGGTGCCGCCAGAATGGCACTGGAGGGCGATGTGGATGTCGCCGAGCTACGCCGCCGCGTCACCTCACCAAAGGGCACGACTGAGCGCGCGATCACTATTTTTGAAGACGGCGGCTTTCGCCAACTCGTCGACGCCGCACTCAGCGGTGCGGCCTTGCGGGCCGAAGAACTGGGCCGAGAGCTCGAAGGGGAATAAAACCAGCCATGTCAGCATTCAATGATATTTCCTATTTACTGCTTAACACGCTTATCAGCCTGACCCTGCTGGTATTTATGCTGCGGTTAATTTTGCAGCTGGTGCGGGCCGACTTTTACAACCCGATCTCTCAGGCCATTGTGAAACTCAGCAACCCGCTAGTGCTGCCCCTGCGCCGTTTACTGCCGCCGCTGGGCCGCATCGACAGCGCATCGTTGCTACTCGCCTTTGCGGTGCAGGCAATAGGCATTACGCTGCTGTGCAAAATTCTGTTCGGCGTATTCCCAAACCCTGCGCAAATTCTGCTCTGGTCAGTCATTGGCCTGTGCGCGATGGTTCTTAACCTGTATTTCTTCGCCATCATCGGCAGCATTATCCTTAGCTGGGTGGCTCAGGGTAGCTATAACCCCGGCGCGCAATTGCTCTACCAAATCACCGAGCCGGTTATGGCGCCGTTTCGCAAGTTAATACCACCACTCGGCGGACTCGACCTTTCACCAATACTGGTGTTTCTGAGTATTAATGTTTTGGAAGTTCTGCTCCGCCACATGGGGGCGTCTGTCGGCCTTCACCCCGCACTGGTAATGGGTTTGTAGCAGCCCAGTGGCAGACTTTTATTCCTGGCAGGACGATACGCTGATATTGCGCTGCCACGTGCAGCCGGGGGCCAGTCGCGAAGAGTTTGCCGGGCATCATGGCGAGCGCCTGAAGGTGCGATTGCGGGCAGCGGCGGTAGACGGCAAAGCCAATCGGGCACTTTGCGCCTTTCTCGCAGCCCAATTCGGGGTAAAAAAAGCCCAGGTCAGCCTGTCGTCAGGCGCGCAAAGTCGACAAAAAACCCTTAGAATTCAAACACCCGGCAAGCTGCCGGAAAATTTGCACATCACCGCCGTTAACAAGGGGTAATTCAGGAAGGTGACACACCAGCCAGAGCAACAAGACAGCGTCGGCATCGTCACGCCACAGACCCTGCATTTTGATCAGCCACTGGCGCTCTCCTGTGGTCGCAGCCTGCCCGAACACGATATCGTTTTTGAAACCTACGGCGAGCTAAATGCCGCGCGCAGCAATGCCATTCTGATCTGCCACGCACTCAGCGGCCATCATCACGCCGCGGGGCGACACCACCCTGATGAGCGTAAGCCCGGCTGGTGGGACAGCTGCATTGGGCCTGGAAAGCCAATCGACACCAATGTGTTCTTCGTACTCAGCATTAACAATATCGGCGGCTGCCACGGCTCCACCGGCCCCACCTCCACCAACCCGGAAACCGGAAAGCCCTGGGGGCCGGACTTCCCGCCTTTGCGCTGTCGCGACTGGGTGGAGAGCCAACGCCTGATGATGGCGCACTTTGGCATTGAGCAATGGGCCGCCATCATCGGTGGCAGTCTCGGCGGTATGCAGGCGATGCGCTGGGCACTGGAGTACCCCGATGCCATGCGCCACTGCGTCGTGATCGCCTCGGCAATGAAGCTGTCGGCGCAGAATATCGCCTTCAACGAGATCGCTCGCAATGCCATTTGCTCCGACCCCAACTTTCACCAGGGCCGCTATCTAGAGCACGACACGCTGCCCCGCCAGGGCCTGGCACTGGCCAGAATGATCGGCCACGTTACCTATTTGTCCGACGACGGCATGAAGGAAAAATTCGGCCGCGACCTCAAGGCCGGAGACCTGAAACTCGGCTCCCAAGGGCCCGTGGAGTTCCAGGTAGAAAGCTACCTGCGCCATCAGGGTTCGCGCTTTGCCGAAAGCTTCGACGCCAACACCTATTTATTGATGACGAAGGCTCTGGACTACTACGACTTGGCCCGCGAGTACGACGACGATCCAGTCGCGGCATTCAGCCACGCCAAGTGCCGATTTATGGTGATGTCATTTACCTCGGATTGGCGCTTTGCCCCGGACCGGTCGCGAGAAATCGTCGATGCCTTAGTCGCGGCGGGCAAATCCGTTAGCTATGCAGAAATTGAGGCGAATCACGGACACGATGCGTTTTTGATTCCCATCCCGCGCTATATGGCGGTATTCAACGCCTACATGAAACGTGTAGCGGAGGGCCTGTGATGCGCTTTGACCTGACCCTGATCCAGCCCTGGATCAAGCCCGGCGCCCGGGTCCTCGACCTGGGCTGCGGCGACGGCACACTGCTCAAAACCCTGGCTGAAGAGAAGCAAGTTTCCGGCTTGGGCCTGGAAATCGACCCCGATAATATTACCGAAGCGCTGAGCAAGGGCGTGGATGTTATCGAGCACGACCTCAACACCGGCCTGGGGAATTTTCGCGACGACAGCTTCGATGTTGTGGTGATGACGCTGGCCCTGCAAACGCTGCGCTATCCGCATCTCGTTATCGACGAAATGCTGCGGGTCGGCCGCGAGTGTATCGTCACTTTCCCGAACTTTGGCCACTGGCGCAGCCGTTGGCACCTCACGGGCCGCGGACGAATGCCGGTGAGTAAGTTTTTACCCTACACGTGGTACGACACGCCCAATATCCACTTTTGTACCGTGCGCGACTTTGAAGCCCTGTGCGAAGAAAAATTCATCCGCATTCTCAACAGCAGCGTAGTCAGCGGAGACAACACGCAAGGGGCCCTCGCCCAGCGCTTTCCCAATGTGCTCGGGGTGACGGCGGTCTACCATATTAGTAAATAAACCACTGCAAACGGCAAGGAAATGAACATGAGCGCAGCCCGCCAACTCGTAATGCTGATGATTGTAGGCCTGTGTGCATGGCCCAGCCTCGCCCAAGACGCCGCCGCGCCGGTGTCGCCGCCCACGTCGCAAACCTTCGGCGCTGACACCGTTTACTTCAATGTTCTCAACACGGGTTTTCTCACCCCTGAGGTTGCCCGAAGCTATGGCATTACGCGCGGCAAGGACAAATTCCTCGTCAATGTATCGGTTCGACATGCCAGCGATGGCACAAGCGAGCCTATCCGGGCCACAGTCAGTGGCAGCAGCTCAGACCTGATACACCGAACGCCGCTGAACTTTAGAGAAGTCATCGAGCAGGATGCTATTTATTACATCGCCGAGCTGTCCATTGATGGCAAACAGGAAACCCGCGATTTCCGCCTGCGCGTGAACACCGCCACTCGCCCCCAGCCCTACGATATTCAGTTCAATAAAACCCTGCATATAGAGAATTAAGGCATGACCTTAAAAATTGTCGTCGCCACAGGCAACGCTGGCAAACTCGCCGAATTCAGCCAGCTTTTGGGTGAGCGTTTTTCACTGATCAGTCAGCGCGACCTGCAGGTTGAAGAGGCTGAGGAAAACGGCCTGAGCTTTGTTGAGAATGCCCTGATTAAAGCGCGCAATGCCGCCCTGCAAACCGGCCTGCCAGCACTGGCAGATGACTCCGGGCTCTGTGTCGACGCGCTGGGCGGCGCACCCGGCATCTATTCGGCCCGCTATGCCGGTGCCGGCGCGAAAGACGCCGACAACAATGCCAAGCTGCTGCGCGATCTGGCTGACATCCGCCAACGCAAAGCCCATTTCCACTGCGCGCTGGTATTTGTTCGCCACCCGGAAGACCCCGCCCCGATCATTTGCGAGGGCCGCTGGCTGGGTGAGGTTGTGGATACACCACGAGGCGAAAACGGCTTTGGCTACGACCCCCATTTTTTTATCCCCGCGCTAAACAAGTGCGCGGCGGAGTTGCCCCCCGAGCAAAAAAACCGCCTCAGTCACCGCGGCCTCGCCGTTTCTCAGCTGGTGAAGCGCCTGCCCACCGAATTCGGCGGCAGCTAAGCAGCCCCCCGCCACATTGGCTGACCGCCACGCCCGCGAACCGGCGGCTATCTCCGCGTCACAATTGAGCAAAATGGCGGTTTCGAGGTCACAAGGGAATCGCTATGCTGTCACCACTACTGGGTAAACACCTGCCCGCACCACAATAAGGAGTGTAAGCGCATGATGAAATGGATACTGCGCGGCCTATTACTATTGGTCGTTATTATCGTCGCCACAGTGGCCTTTGCACTGGAACCTATCGCCAAGTGGGCGATAGAGAGCGAAGGCAGCAAAGCCGTCGGCGCCAAAGTCAATGTCGACGACGTTGATATCCAGCTCTATCCGACCCATGTCGCCCTGTACGGATTGACCGTCGCCAACCCCAATGAACCGATGAGCAACCTACTGGAAAGCGAGAAGGTGTCGGCCGACGTCGACAGCACGGCGCTGATCAAGCGTCAGTTTATCGCCGATCAGGTTTTATTGTCCGGGTTGCAGATGGCCACCGAACGCAGCACGCCGGGTACCCTCGACGGCAGCATGCCGCCCGCCAAGCCCAAAGAAGAAGGCGGATTGCCCAGCATTGAGCTGCCCGACGCCAATGCCATTATGGCCGAAGAGCAGGCGATTATTCAGGCAGAGGTGGAGGAGATCGAAAACGGCTTCAAAACCCTGGAGGAAAAGTGGCAAGAGAAATCAAAGACGCTTCCTCAACAGGAGCGCCTCGACGAATTTAAAGCGCGCTGGGAGGCACTGAAAGAGAAGAACACCTTTGAGCGCATTGCCGGTGCCAAACAGCTACGCGATGACATCAAAGACGAGCTCAAACAATTCAAAGGGCTGAATAAGGAAATTTCCGCCGACGTGGATACCGCCAAAACCTTAAGTTCACGCGCAGCCCGGCTGCCCGCTGCACAGTCGCAGCGCATTATGAGCAAGTATGGCGTAGACCAAGGCACCGACGGCATGTTGCGCTTCCTGCTGGGTGACGATGCGACAAAGTTCGTGCAGCGCGGCCTAACGCTTTATAAGCAAACGATGGGAGAGCTCGCCGCTAAGGAATCCTCTGCGCCCAGCGAGCCCGCCGGCAGCAGCGAACTGCCCGTCAGCATACTGATTCGCGAAGTGCTGATCGACGGTTACCAAATGGTTGGCGAGCAAAAGCTGGCTTACAACGGAAAAATTGAAAACATAACCGACAAGCTTGAAAAGCCCATTGCCATGAAACTGCAAGGCGGTGTTGAGGAGCAGGCGCAATTGCTCATCGACGGTCTGTTTAAGCAGCAAAATGATGCCATGAGCGCCAACGTAAGCATGACCCTCAAGCAGTTACTGCTGTCAGGTATCGCGCTCTCACAAAGCCCGCAACTGCCGCTCCAGCTCGAGCAGGGGTTGGCCGATATTGCCGCGAACTTCTCTCTCAATGGCGACGACCTTAGCGGCTCGGTAAAAGGCCTGGTCAACCAAGCTAAAATTCTCGTGGCCAGTGCGGGCGACGAAAACCCAACCGCGCAACGCCTGGCTCGCGCGCTGGAGGGTGTCAGCAAGCTGGTGATGGACATGCGCGTGAATGGCAGCGTCGACGACCCCATCGTTAAGCTCAAGTCCAACCTTGACAGCATTTTGGGCGACGTTCTGGGTGAAGAACTGAAGGGCCAACTGAAAGAGCTGGAGGCCTCGCTAAAGTCTGATATTCAAAACAAATACGGCAGCGAGCTCAACCAACTGCAAGAAAAGCGCGAATTGTTGGCCGGTTACAAAGACCTGCTCGGCGACCGCGAAGCGGCAATGGAAGCCTTGATGCAGGAACTGGCGCGCAAAATGCTGTAGCCCTGTGTCATGCTGTAGCCCTACGTTGACCCGGGCCTGCCTTGCACTGACTCATCGAAGCAGGCCCGCTATACTTCCCGGCCCCGTTTAGCCATATTTCGGAACCCCCATGAACAAAGACACTTTGCTCGCGGCCCTGGAGGCCGGCAGCGCCCAATTTACTGATGTTATCGAGTATATCGACACGAACTTCGACTTTACGCCCACGGCTTTTCGCAACGGCGATACGCACAATGCCGCCAACAGCAATAATGGTTCCTGCAAAATTTTTGCCTTTGCCCTGCGCGAAGGGCTGAGCGAGCAGGCCACACTTCAGGCTTTCGGCGACTATTATCGCATCGATGTACTTCAGCACCCCAACGGCGATGATCACGCCAATATCCGCAACTTTATGCGTAGCGGCTGGACCGGCATCGCCTTTGAGGGCGAAGCGCTCACCGCCAAGTAGTCAGTAAGGCTGCAGCCCCCGTCGGTAGGCGCCCGGGCTACGCCCGGTCCAGCGACGAAAGGCGTGGCAGAAATTCGCCGTTTCACTGTAACCAAGGCGCTCAGCAATGGCTTCCAGGCTGAGTGCCGGATCGGCTAAGCATTGTTCGGCCAGCTCCCGGCGCACATCTTCTTGAAGATGTCGAAAACTGTGGCCCTCATCGCGCAGTTGGCGCCGCAATGTGCGCTCGGAAACACCCAAACGGCGGCACACCACTTTGATCCCCGCAAAATGGCTCTCGGCAATCAATTGACGCAAGCGAATCTCGAAGGGCCGCTCACCATGCTGCTGAGCAATCAGGTCCCGGCATTGGCGCACACAGGCGGACCAGGTAATCGGGTTTGCCTGAGGCAGGGGTTTCAGTAATTCCTCGCGATGAATGTGGGCGCGAGTATGCTCCGCCGCCCACTGAATCTGCACGCCGGCCATTCGCTCCAATTCCGCCGCGTAGTCTGGCCTCGGCAAACTGATCTCCACATCAATGACCGGCAATCGTCGACCTGCCGCTTCCGCGGCAATAATCAAAGTGATCACCAAATCACGCTCAATAACGAAGTTTCTCACCGGACCGGCCGGGTAATCAGCATGCACCTCAACCGTGGCAATGTCGCCATCAAGCTTCAGCTCCAGGCCCGCGAAACTGTGGGTGAGCTCGATAAACTCATGAGCCACTTCAAAGGCCTGTATTAAATTTTCGCTGCTGGTCAGCGCCAAGCCCCACACACCAAAGGCGCCGTAGTGGTAGCGCAGGCCAACACGAAACGCCAGGTCGGCACGCGGGTTACTGGCCAGCACATGCTCGATAAAGGCGATTTCCTGCTCCCGACGTATCAACGCGTCGGGCGTTTCCAAAAAGTCCCGAGTCAGGTGAGTGGCGACCAATACGGCATCGGTATCCAGTGCCAGCTCATCGAGCGCCTGGCACAACACGAGTAGCCCCAGCGCGGGGCGCAGCGCATGGTAGTTTGCCGACCCATAATTGTTATTTTTATTCATGA
Source organism: Spongiibacter marinus (assembly GCF_016906995.1). Classification (GTDB taxonomy): domain Bacteria; phylum Pseudomonadota; class Gammaproteobacteria; order Pseudomonadales; family Spongiibacteraceae; genus Spongiibacter; species Spongiibacter marinus. Next base: position 246,818 of record NZ_JAFBBD010000001.1, read on the forward strand.
TGGCCGAAATTAACAATAATAGAGGTCAGTCGCAACATGGGCAGCTCTAACAAGGCGGACTAAGCTGGGCGAAGATAATAACAAGGCGGAGACCTATCTCATGGCAAACACCACATCTTTCGTGTCGATTACCGACCTTACACAACGCCTGCGCTGGCTGTGGCTAGTCAACGCGACCGTGATGCCCTGGGTATTACTAATTGGCATTATCCCCGCCGAGCTCACCGGCAACGTCGCGTGGCTGATGATCGGCTACCCGCTGTTTTACATCGGCGTCCCCCTGCTCGACCGCTTACTCGGCCAAGATCCGAATAACCATGCAGAAGAGGACGTTCCAGCACTGGAGGCCGACGGCTATTTCAAAGCCGCATTGTTCTGTGCACTCGGCGGCTCTATCGCTGCGCTCTGCGCCGGTATCTATTATGCGTGGTGGGCCGATCTGTCGATCTGGGGTTTGGCAGCACTGTCCGTTTCCTGCATGGGCTTTGGCGGCGGCCTGCTCAATCTGGGCCACGAACTCGGCCACAAGCGCAATCGCAGCGATCGCTGGGCGGCCAGCCTAGCCTTGGGTATCGCCGCGCTGCCGCACTTCAATGTTGAACACAATCGCGGTCACCACCGCTATGTCGCGACACCTGACGATCCCGCCTCATCAAAAATGGGCGAAACCTTCTACCAATTTATTCTCAGGGAGCAGCCTTTAACCTGGTACCGTGGCTGGAAGCTGGAAGCGGAGCGCCTGGCTAAGAAAGGCAAGTCCGTTTTGTCACTGGAAAATGAAATCCTACCCGGCGTGATCATCGGCCTCAGCTTTTTCACGGCGATAGGCCTGCTGTTTGGCCCTGTGATTCTTGGCTTTGCTCTGTTCAGTGCATGGTTGGGACATATGAACCTATCACTGGCCAACTACATTGAGCACTATGGTTTGCTGCGCGGCAAAGACAGCAGTGGCCGCTATGAGCCCCCTCGCCCACAGCATTCCTGGAATCAAAATGCGCTGGTATCAAACCTGTTTACCTTCCAGCTGCAGCGCCACTCTGACCACCATGCACACCCCAGCCGCTCCTACCAATGCCTCCGCCACTTCGACGACGTGCCTCAGCTGCCATGGGGCTATTACGAAATGTTCTTGCTCGCATATATTCCACCACTGTGGTTCAAAGTGATGGATAAACGCGTTATTGAATGGGCCGGCGGAGACCTGGAAAAGATCAATGTGCTGCCAGGCAAACGCGAAAAATACGCTAAGAAATTAACGCTCGCCGCGTAACCGCCTCATAAAAAAGGGGGCCTTTTGCCCCCTTGCTCATCACTACAGCGGCAGGCACTCGCCACCAATGCCCGGCACTTGATCCGGTGCACACAACGGTAACGTCGGCGAGTCATCCGGCTCATCTGAACTGCCGTTACAGGCATCGGCATTGTCGTAACTACTATCAACGACGTCATTGATCCATTGGCTCACCAGCGTAAAGGCGCCGCTGTGGACAGTGCTTCTGGCGATGGGCGGCATCTTCGCTGCCAGGCTGGTGGCCTCGGGCCCTAGCCGATAAGGCAGAATAGACTCCGCGGCACTTCCCGGTACGATGTCATACTCTCGGCCGCCGCGCCCCTCGGTTCCACTGGCAGTCGGCCCCTTACAAATCCCATAGGTGTCATTCACCTCACGGAAGACATCCAGATAGAAGCCGGTATTTTGAGCCAAACCGCGACGGTTGTGGCAGTGGGCGCAGTTGACCTCCAGATAGCTTCGCACCCGGGCTTCGATATCGGCATCGCTATCCGCATCGGCACCGGAGTCGCCGGGAACGTTAAAGATTGGGTTTCTTTCAATATTGGTGATGTAGCTAGTGACTGGATCGAGCTGCAAGCCCGCTGGGCAGTTTTTCATCAGGCCGTTGCGGCACCAATACAAGATCTGGTTTTCACCATTCACCGGGTGTTGCTCAATGCCAGAATTGATCGGCGATTCACTGGCAAACGGGCGATTCAGATTGCGCACTTTGGGCCCGATCGGTGCCGCACCGGTTTCCGCATCGTCATTCGAATGACAGCTCAGACACTGATTCGCATTGGGCAGTAGGTATTCGTCGGTGGCGCCGTTATACAGTTCACCGCTGTTTACATCGTGGTAATTCCACGACACGCTGGCAACCCCTCCGCCCTGGGCGAGGCGGGCAACCCGCTTACCATTTTCCTGCTCCCAGATGTATTCCAAACCGTCCCAGTAAACCTGTTCGCTGCTGGTTTTACGCTTGATCAGCAAACGTGTCTCCACTACCTCTTCGCTGTTGGTGGTTTCATCGGCGAAAGCAAAGCTCTTCGCGATGATTGTTCCCACCGGGAACAGGATCGTTGCATTGCTGCCATCGGCGCCATCTCGGTAAACGGCCTGCTCTCCCTCTGGGATAAACACTGCGCGATACTTGGTGGAGTAGTCGGAAAACAGCTTGCTGTTTAAGACAAATGGCACACCGCGGCCGTTGGGCATGCTCCGAGGATCCTCCGCATCAGCGAATAGCTGATACTGATCCAACTGCGGACAGTTGACGCGGTAGGCCGCTGCGTTGATCTCGCCCGCGGGGGTGGATGCCTCGCACAGTGCGTCGATCTCAGCCTGAGTAGGCGCGGGATCAACGGCGACTGACGGCTCAAACTCAGGAATGACAATAGGCGGTAATAACGGCAAGTTACTGCCGTACTGATCGTCACATTTATGGGGGCTAATATCGGTATCTGCAGCGAAACCCTGCAGCCCCTGCACCACCTCGATAAGGTCATCCGGTGACTCTGGCGGCGCATTAAGCAGTAACTCCAGGCCCTCGGTACCGTGGAAGTTGGCGTAGGCTAAGCTGTCACCATCGAAGTTATTGTCATCATCGATACACGAGAACCACCACTGGGGCTTTTTGCGCTCGACAGTCGCAGTATCAAACTTGTAAGCGTTGTAGCGGCAATCCGGGTTGGGGTAGTGGTTACCGGAGATGGGCTTGCCCTCTTCATCCCGAGGGATAGGCTGGCCTTGATCATCTGTAGGATAGGGGCAATTTTCGTTGTAGCTGTCTGCATAGCCATCCCAAACAATATGCGCGCCGCGGTATTGGCCCGTAGCGGCCGCCACCTTCAAGCCGACCAGCAAAGGAAACGCCGATGTTACCTGCTCGCCCTCTGTCGCCAAGATTGTCGCGAAATCCGGCTGGGGAACATCATTACCGTTGTTCTTAAAGGTATTGTTGAAAATATGCACACCCTCGGTGTACATATCCAGGCGCCGATCACCGGGTGGCCCCATCAACTCGTAGCTGGTGTGTACGATACCCGCTGTGCCGTGATCTTCGAAAACGTTATCGAACACGTCGATTTTATCGTAGCCGAGGGTGATCATACCGACCCCCCGGGGAACGTTTGCAACCAAACTGCCCGGCTCAGCAAAGTTGTACGTGTTATTGTTGCGGGCAATATTTTGATACATGCGCGTGCGGCTGCCGTAGCGAGTTAGGCCATCCAGGTCGTAGATCAGGAAACCGCCGGTATTACACTCGGCAATATTGCCCATGTATTCACCGCCGCGCACGTTCTCGATCTCAAAGCCGAAGACATTAAATGCCGCGCGACTGTTGCGAATGATCGCATTATCGGTCTGACCAACGTAAATCCCGGCATCCGAAGCACCGACAGACTCCGCATTCTCAACCAGGATATTCTGCGAATTGACCGGGTATATACCGTAGCGCCCCGACAGAATACTGACGGTGTAATCCGGCGATGTGGTATCGGTTTCAGTGGGGTTTGGGTTATTCGGGTTATGCCGCGCCGGATCGGTACAGGCAACCTGGAGCTTTTCTCGGTAATTTTCTGCCGTCACCGGGTCTTCGTCGGCGGTATTGCGGCCACTCGACCAAAAGGCCCTCACCCGACGCAGGGTGCCGTGATCAACCCCCTGAAGCTTAAAAGCGTCGCCCGGCGAGTCCAGAACGGTGAGGTCCTCGACAACCACCCCGCGGACCGTATTGGCTAAAAAGCCCTCTTGCGAGCTACTCTCCTTGAAGGACAGGATCGTTTCGTTCATCCCCTGGCCTTTGATGTGAATATTTTCCGTGGAGGAAATCTGCAGCCCTGAGCGCAGCTCAAAGTAACCTTCGCTAAATTCGATAGTGTCACCGGGGCGGGCGGCGATCATCGCCGTCACCATATCATTGGTGGCGGACTCTCCCGGCTCAATGACAAACGTTCGGCCGACAACGGGCTCCTGGTCACCGCCACCATTGTCGCCCGGAACATCGCCCGAGCCACCCGACGAACTCGAACCGGAGCCCCCACACCCTGTCAGCGCCGTTAATAATAAAAGTATTCCCGCGAGATACCGCATCATCACTCACTACCTATGGCCAATATAGTTATTCTCATTAATGCATTAGGTGTGCCATAGCAGCTACATCTGCACACCTCAGCAGCAATTTGCCCGAAAGGCTATCAGATACCCACTAATACATAAATTAATAAATTGATGCCGTAGAGGACTGAAAGAAGAAAAATGCGGATAAAAAAAGGGGCCTAAAAAGGCCCCGTAAATTTGGTGTCATCGTATTCGATCACCGCCGCCCATTTCGGCAGTGTCCCGTCATGTGATGTCACCCGTCCCAAAACTGCGACGGCACATCCTTGCTCCAGCTTACTGACGCGTATCAATATCCTTTGCATCGCCGTTTTCTTGCGCACTCGCCGCTTTAACGCTGCGCACCGGCATCAAAGAGTGCCAGGCAACAAGCGCGACTGCGAACGCAAGTAAAAATAGTCCGGGTGTCATAACGGTATACCTTGTTCTCGCTCGGATTCGCCGATTTTCGGCGTTTGTTATACGTTAGACGAGCAGGAAATAATTGGTATACGCAGTTACCACAGTCCAGAGAGTAGGATTGTTACATGCCTCTCGCACAGCGGCAAGCCACTGCGCGAGAGAGAGCGCCCCTACCAGCGATAGCTGGCTTGTAAGGCGAAAGTGCGGGGGTTGTTGATCAAACCGTGGTGCGTGGTCGCCCCGGTGATGGTTTTCGCGGTGGGCGCATCAACACCGTAGACAACGATCAGCTCATCACTGAGGTTTTTACCCAGCAGGGCCAGTTCCCAATCGCCTTCGATAGAGGAGATTGCCAAGCGGCCGTTATAGGTAATGTACGCTTCTTGCTTAATACGGTTATCCATATTCGGCGAGGGGTGGTACTCGTCGGTGAAAATCGCATCCACGTTGGCGCGGAACATCAGGAAATCCCACAGCGGGCGCTCGTACGACAGCAACAAGTTACCGGAGTAGTCGGCAACATACTGGTTGGTCTTGCCGCTGTAGTCACAGTTGATGCCATTGGGGTTGTCCGGAATTTGATCCTGAACACAGGTACCGAACTTGTGGTCCTGGAACTCGAAATCAAGGAAGGCCAAACCACCGGCAAGCATCAGGTTCTCGGTCAATGCCATCCGGCCGTCCAACTCGATACCCTGTGAGATTGCGCTCGCCGCGTTACCCACGTTGAAGCCAAGGGTGCCGTCAAAGACACTGACCTGCAGGTTGTCGAATTCGGTGCGGAATAGCGCAACGTTCAGCTCTGCGGCGCCATCGAGCAGTGTCGACTTAAAGCCCAGTTCGTAACTCAATGCTTCCTCTTCTTCGAATTCGAAGCTACCGATCAGCACTTGCTGGTTAGTGCCTGTTGGCGCATTGGGATTGATCGGCGTGGGATCAGCGCTGGGTGAAGAATTCGAACGAGCGTCGAAGCCACCGGACTTGAAGCCCTTACTTGCCGTGAAGTACGCCATCAACTCATCGGTGGCATCCCACTGGAAGTTGATCGACGGTGCGAATTGCAGCTCTTCGCGCTCGCCCTTGAGGTCGTGACGCTCGGCAGCGAAGCTGACCGCAGCAGCCGTATCCACCTCACCAATAGGCTGGATAGAGCCATCGTCTAAGGCAAAGTTCAGGTTACGCGATGCTTCTTTATTCTCCCAGGTTAGGCGGCCACCCAAGGTCATGCGGAAAGTGTCCGCCATATTCCAAGTGGTTTGCAGGAAGGTCGACGCGATGCTCGATTCGCTGTAGAAGTTACGTGGGGTACGAATACCGCGCAGTGCGTTACCGGCATCACCCACACCCAACAACTCGAAGCCTGTTGCACCGGCTAGTGGGTCGAGGTCACCGCGTGCACCACCTTCCAGCAAATCGGCCGCGTTAACAAGCTGCGGGATAATATCTGAGGGGAGGTAGAGCGAATCGAAGAAGTCCAGCTCGCTGTACTGGAAGTAGGCACCACCAATAAATTCAAAGGTCTCGCCAGCGGGCGAGATCCAGCGGAACTCCTGGCTGAACTGCTTGTATTCTTCCTGGAACTCTACCTGGAACAGCGGAGCACCGGTAAAGTCACAGTCACAGTCTTCGTCGTACTCATAACCCATGATGCCGGTAATGGACGTGAACTGATGGTCGTCACGATACCAATCCAGGTTAGCGGTAAAGTTGTAGGTATCGTTGTAACTAAAGTCGCCATTGCTGTGGCGCTTGCGATCTGCTTTGTTGTTCAGTACGCCTTCATCCGAGTCGATATCAACCAAGGAGCCATTCGGCTGCAATTGAAGAATATTGAGAATTGGCGCCGGCAGAAGACCAACCAAACCACCCAGTCCACCCACGTCAGGAAAGACGGTACGATCCATAATCTCGCCGTAGGTACGTCCCTGGAACAGGAATACATCGGAGTTGGACTCGTAGTTAGTGATGATTTCCGAGTTTCGGCCCACCACGTCGAAGCTACCCGCTTCAACTTTAAACATCGCCGTAACGTTATCGGTGACATCCCAGCCTAGCTTCAAGCGGAATGTTTCTTCATCGCGCTGCGCTTCGTCGCGATCCAGGACGAGGTTTTCCATAAAACCATCGAGTTCGCGCTTACGCGCAGCGAAGCGGTAAGACCAGCGGTCACTGATGGGGCCACTGACAACCAAATCGACAATGCGCTCGTTTTGGTCTGGCTCGTAGGTAACCTGAACGTTCCCCTCAAAATCTTCGGTGGGATCCGCTGTTTTGATGTTAATCGCACCAGCGATGCTGTTTTTACCTAGCAGGATATTCTGCGGCCCGCGCAGCACTTCCACCCGAGATAAGTCCAAGAATGGTGCACGCGCCAACTGAGCGCGGCCAAAGTAGATACCATCGACATACATACCTACCGACTGCTCAAAGCCCTGGTTCTCACCAGAGCCGATACCGCGAATGTAAATATCGGTACCGATGCCGGACTCAGACATAGTAAAGTTAGGGACATAGGCCTGCAGGTCTTCTATCTTCGCCAGGCCCGCCTCCATCATTTTCTCACCACCAATGGCGCTCACCGATACCGGCACGTCTTGCAGGCTCTGCTCGCGCAGTTGAGCGGTGACGACAACCTCTTCTAGCACCGGCGCTGCATGGGCGAGACCACCCACCAAGCTTAACGGTAATAAGGCGCTGATCCGTTTCTTCATTGTGACCCTCGTTTTTCAAGAAGTTAAAGCTGTTACCGAGCTCCACGAAAACCCGGCGATATTGTTGTTATCGGTAAGGCGGCAAGAATGTTGTTTTCCTGTTTTTTTACTTGGACGTTCGCTCTCGGCGAATTATGCTCTCGCTCTCTGCAAACCGAACCTCTATAGCATCCCGCAGGGTGAAGCATGCACAATCTTCATGTGCATACCATTGGCATGAATTACTTTTTTTTAATTTTTTTCAGTCAACGCAAAGAAATTACCCTCAAATTCCGCAAATAACGGCGACGTTTAGTGGAAAATTACCCACAGCACTCCGATTTTTCAGCCGCTGTCCTCTGCAACCTGAGGGTGCAGGCCCGACACAAGATGAAGGTCTCGCTGCGGGAATGGCACCGTAATACCCGCCTCATTCAGCGCGGTATCCAAGGCCCATAGGTAGGCAGAGCGCGTTGAGCTTTGCTGCGCAGCAAATTCAGGCTTAACCCAAACTAACAGCTCAAAATCCAAGCTTGAATCGCCAAAACCTTTCATTTGAAGGGTGGGTTGATGCGACGGCGAATCCAACAGGGTCTGATGCTGCGCCGCTACCGCTGCCAACACAACCTCTCGCAGGCGTTCTTTATCGGTTCCGTAGGCAACGCCAAAGGGAATACGCAGGCGACAGAAGTTATTGCTCAATGTAAAGTTGGTCACCTTACCGTTCACAAACTCCGAGTTCGGCACCACCACTTCTGCGTTTTCTAGAGTCGTAATTAAGGTTGCCCGAACGCGGATTTCGCTGACCACGCCAATCACACCGCTCTCCAGCTGAACGTAGTCACCGACCTTTAGTGAACGCTCGACCAAAATGATCAAACCGGAAACAAAATTACTGAATATCGCCTGAAGCCCAAAGCCAATACCCACAGACAGCGCAGAGGCAACCAGGGCCAGCTTAGAAAAGTCGATACCGACAACAGAGAGTGCGAAAAAACTGCCCAACACCAGCACGACATAGTGCGTTAAGCGTTCCATGGTGTAGAGGGAGCTGGGACTCAAACCACTGCGCCGCGAGGCAATACCCCTAAGGCTTCGACGCAGTGTTTTGGAAATCACCAGCGCAGCAACGACAATCACTGCCCCGGCGAGCAATGTCCCCAGTGTAATGGGCCGCTCACCCAGCGTGATAAGCGGGTAGTTCAAACTACTCTGGACGTTCAGTAGAAAGGCTTCAGGGCTAATAGCGTGTTCCTCACCAGCAAGTACCGCCACGGCAACTTGTTAGATATATAGCGCAGTTGGCGAATTCTACCAGCGATTGACGCTAGCGGCGCCAGCTAATTGTTGCCCCCCACACCACCGGCATAGCGGTATAACGACCGATGGTATCGAGCTGGTTGGTCACGTTATTGTAGTAGTACTCATCGGTAATGTTGCGCCCCCACAGCTGCACCTTCCAAGGCCCCGCCAGCGGCGCAAAGCCTAAGCGCGCATTGATTACCGTATAATCTTCCATGAAAAAGCGTGGATCTTTCTGCAAAGAGGCATTGGTCTCTCCCCGATAGCTCAGATCGCCACCTACGGAGAGCTCATAGTCGTCGAACAGCGGCAAGGTGTATTCAGCAACAACGGAGTATTCCCATTGCGGGCTGTAATTAAAGGGCTTGCCGCTGAAGTCAAACTCTTCACCGTTGCGATCGCCACTGATGAACTCTTCTACTTCAGTGTCCAGATAGGAGGCCTGAAGGGCGAGGAACAGGCCCGCGAAGGGTGTCATTTTCAAGTCCAGCTCAGCGCCGCGCACGGAGGATTTGGGCGCATTGCGGAGCGCTGGCAACGCCCCGAAAATCGGGTCGCGAAAGTTCGTTACCAGCTGCTTGTCTCGGTAGCGGTAGTCGAATACCGAGGCATTCAATTGCATGCGCTCAAATAAGCGCAACTTCGTTCCCAGCTCTATAGCATCCAGGCGTTCCTGCGTCGCAGGCGCATACTGCACCGAGTCCGAAATATTGATCAGCGGGAAGCTTCCCGACTTGTAGCCCCGACTCAAGCCCAAAAACACCAGCTTCTCCGGCGCGAACTCCCAGTCCACGGCGATGCGCCCGGACACGTTGTCCTCGTGCAGCTCACCAAAAAACCGGCCGGGGCGACGTGTTTCGCTGTCGAGGGTAAAACACCCACCGCGCTCTGCTCTGCCCGGTGCATAACCGGCCATCGGCGCCTGCGCCAAGCTGATCAGCGTTATCGCATTGGCCAAGCCTATCCCTCTGTTCTGGGCTCCCGGTGCTTCCTGATCTGCACCGGGGTTGTCCTCCACATCAACATCGCGGGAGCAACCGTTAAACTCACGCAGCTCGTCGGTATAGCGCGCACCAAGAGTCAGCTTCCAGTCCTCAGCGAATTGCCACTCGGTGTTGGCAAAAATCGCCGCCACTTCTGCCGTTTGATTCCCACCAAAGCCGGAGCGATTGTCCAGCAGTGCAAAGCCGTCACCGAGAAGGCCGCCCAGCGGGCCAACCGGGAAGACGATACTGACGTTTTCGTGGTGAAGACGCTGGAACTCATCGACTTCGTCCTCACTGTAGTTCACGCCTAACTGCCAAAACAGGTCGTCACCCAATTCGCCGGAAAAACGGAGTTCCGCGTTGTAAAAATCGCTTGTTGCGAACACATTTCGTTCTGTATTCACGGTATCCAGACCCGACTGGGGAATAAAGCTACCGTCAGACTCAAACCGACCCGCCGATAGCAACAGCACCATATCGTGGCGCTCGTCCAACTGATAATCCAGGCGCAGCCCACCCGAGACAAAGCTATCGTTCAGGCGAAAGTTCAGCCCATTGTTCGGCCAGTCGGCCGCTTGAGCATCGTCAGTATCCGGATCATTAACGGGGTAATTAGCCACGTCAGGGTGCAGGCCAAAATCGCCGAGGATGGCGTTTTGCGACTCAATGGCAATGACCTGAAGCGCTTGCGGTTCTGAGCGATCGCGCCAGCCCGACAGGTGGGCATTCACGCTCCATTGCTCGCCGCCTTCCCAGCGCAGCGACAACCGCGCGGCATCGCGATCAATCTCTCCTAAACGGTCGTAGCCGAAGCGGTCATATTCATTGCCGGGGTCGCGCCCCGTTTTGCCATTGTAGGCATCACTGCCCGCATAGCGCGTGCGGCTGCGCTGCCAACCCTCTCCCGATTGCGTGGTGGTATAAGCCAGTCGCGCGAACACGGTATCGGTGACCGGGCCCGACACAAAACCCTCGGCAGCCAGCGTATCGAAACGGCTGTAACTGAGGTCGCCGCCGTACTCGAATTCTTCACTGGGCTTATTGGCAATATAATTGATCGCGCCACCAGTGGTATTGCGGCCGTAGAGCGTGCCCTGCGGGCCTTTCAATACCTCAACGCGCGCCAGATCGAGGTTGCTGCCTTTGCTCATTACCGGGAACGGCAGATTGAACTCGTCAACGTACACACCCACTGTGGCGCTGGCAGTCTGGCTGTTTTCGTTAAAGCCGACCCCACGCAGGGTATAAATAGGAACGTTAAACCCGCCATCCGCGTAGGAAAACCCTGGCAGCAAGCGACCCAGGTCGCGCGTATCGGCCACACCGAGGGCAGTCAAATCTTCGCCGGTGTAGGTGGCAATCGCCAGCGGGATACTGTTGGCCCCTTCCTCTTTCTTCTGGGCGGTGACGATAATTTCTTCAATGTCCAAGCCCCGACTGGGCGTCACCGCCTGGGCCTGTTCGCTCAGACCAAATGCGACAAGGAATAAAAACTTAGGAAGCAGAGAGGGCGTTTGACGAGCCACAAAAATCACCTTTTGCTAACACCGCGACGGTTGCGCGGCATAAAATGACGCGAATGCTAGCAAAATGTGTCGTAAAGCTGGATTTTTTATATAGACCGAAGCGTTATATCCATATAACTAATTCTCGGCTAGGCGATTCGTGGCACTGCGCCATTGCCGCAGAAAGGAATCTCGCTGATCCTCACTAATCGCCGCTCGTCCCAGCCACACGCTCAAGATCACCTGCGCAGCCTGTGCGTCAGCCAGGGTGCCAAGGTGAGCCTCGTTGTGATGCAAACTCAAGCCAACACCGGGCTGCCAGCTGAGCCGGTACTTGTCTCCCTTTTCAACACCGAGATACCAACTATTAAAGGTATCGATAGCGCGACGATGAGGTGCTAACTCCTCCTCGCTATAGCCGTCCGCCAAGCTGTCATCAGTCAATTTGCGAAAACGCTCGGCAGACACCGACAAGCCGTAGCGAATAATAATTTGCTTGGCATAGCTGGGCGTAAGAATGTCTCCCTCCGCGGGCATCGCTTGCTCACCGTCCACCTGTAACTCAGTGTAGGTAATTTCCTTCCAGAGCAATTTATAGGTGTCAGCGGCCACTGTTTGCCAGTTCAAGGCCTGGGCAGTCCCCGCCACCCCGGCAAGCAGGGTCATTACCACTACAAATCGCCAACCGCCTGCTAATTTACGCATCGTGCACCTCTTCGCTTAAGTAACGCAGCTGTTTGCGTCCGAGTAAGAAAAACACTACCAGCTTCAATACCACCGGCGCCGCAACATAAGCCGCCGTGATCGCCCAATCAGGCGGCACCGACGCTAATTCTGGTTCAAGCTGGCTACCCAGCCATAAATAGCCCACACCAACAGCCAGCCCCATCGCCGCCTTACCCAGCATGCTCCACAGTGCAAATAGACTGGCCGCGATCGCGGTATTCGGTTTTTCTGCCATCAGCTTCTTTGCCAGACCTGTCTGCATCGCTGAGGGAATTGCCTGATCCGCACCGAGCATCAAACCGGTGCCCACACTAATCGATATAAACCAGTACGCATCGCCTGCCCCAAGCAGTATGGCAAAGCTAAATAAAACCGCCGACAGCACCAACCCGAGGCGCCAACAGAACAAGCTACCCCACCGCCGCGCGAGACCGTACCACAGCGGCACGGCAAGCAGACCCGCGAGGAAATAGCTCAGTAGCGCGGCCGGAATCATTGCCTCGGCCTCCAACACCTCGCGCACAAACAGCACCAGCACGGTACCGGGAATCGCATTCGCCAACATGTTTAAAAACCAGGGTACCGCCAATGCCGACACGCGCGGCTCGGCCAACAGATGGCGAAAAGGTGCCGCTTCAGTGCCCGGCGGCGGGCGATGACTGCCCTGATATAAAACTGCCACCAAAAGCAGGAGAAGCATGAAAGCCGCCACCGTAATCAGGTACTCCGGTGCAAACACCGCGGGCGCCAACATGGCCAGTAGCGTGCCAAACAGCAACATGGCCTCTCGCGCGCTATTAAACGCTAAACGCTGGTCGTCATCCCGGCTAAGCGTCACTGGTAGCGCAAGCCAGGGCACCGTAATCAGCGTCCACCCCAGCATCAACACTACTAATGCCAGCAGCAGGCTAACCGTCGGCCAAGGATGAGGCAGGAATAACAGCGAGGCCGCACTCAGTGTCATCAGCACCCAGCCAGCGAGCCACAATATTCTTCGCGCACCGAGCCGGTCTACCAGCGCGCCAACGGGCAAATCTGTGACAACATCGGCAAGTCGCGCTAAAAAGAAGACCGCTCCGACTAAGGCATAACCATAATTGCCCTGCTCAGCCAGCCACAATGGCACGTAAATGTAAAAGGGCAGCCCAAGGGCGGACAGGGGCAAGCCGGGCAAGGCATAGCGAAACAGCCTTCGGGATTGGGACATGCTAGTATCTCCTTAGATCGCTGAGCACGGACCGGCACAGCCAACACCCTGTTAATCATTTCCCGAAGTCCGTATAAAGTGACATATGAACAAGGAAAAGTGATCGCAACAGTGAGGGAATACGTAACTAATAACTCATAAGATCAGAATTGCCCGCACTATGACAATCAAACAAAGCATCGCCATTATCGGCTCAGGTATTTCGGGGCTGAGCTGTGCCTGGCTTCTGCAACGCAGTGGCCACGCCATCACCGTATTTGAAAAAGACGATCGCCTGGGCGGTCACAGTAACACCGTGGAAATCTCCACAACCGCGGGCACCACGGCGGTGGACACCGGCTTCATCGTGTTCAACGACAAGTGCTACCCCAACCTTGTTAACCTTTTCAAGCAGCTCGGCGTCGACAGCCTCGCCACAGACATGTCATTCGGCGTGTCGCTTGACGACGGCAGACTCGAATACAGCGGCTCGAACTCACTGGCCACTATGTTCGCGCAAAAGCGCAACCTGCTGCGCCCTCGCTTTTGGAAAATGCTCTCGGACTTGCTGCGTTTCTACCGAGAAAGCGAAAACTGGATGGAAACTTTGCCTGACAGCATGTCGCTGGGAGAACTACTGAAACGAGAGCGCTTCGGTGCGGGTTTCTGCGACGACCACTTACTGCCAATGGGTGCCGCCATCTGGTCAACGCCGGTAAACCAAATGCTCGCCTATCCGGCCAAAACATTCCTGCGCTTTTGTGAAAACCACGGATTGCTGCAGGTAAAAAATCGGCCGACGTGGCGTACCGTGGTTGGCGGTTCAATCGAGTATGTGAAACGGCTGTCTGCGCCGTTCGAGCAGCACATCAAGCTCAACTGCGGCGTTTCCCGCGTTGACCGTTTCGAGGACCACGTGATTGTTGTCAATGACTCTGGAGAGTCTCATCGCTTTGATCAGGTGGTCTTTGCCTGCCACGCCGATCAGGCGCTCGCGATGCTCAGCCAAAGCAGCCAGGCGGAGCGCAAGACGCTCGGCGCCTTCCGTTACGAGGAGAATCGCGCAGTGTTGCATTGCGATCCTCGTTTGCTCCCCAAGCGGCCGACTGTTTGGTCAAGCTGGAATTACATGGGAGACCGCCAGCAAGGTGAAACCAAGGTCTCGGTAAGTTACTGGATGAACGCCCTGCAGCATTTACCATGCGCAGAGCCCATCGTCGTCTCGTTGAACCCGTTGACCGAGCCCCGCGCTCGCCACGTTTTTCGCGAGTTCAGCTATCAGCACCCGGTATTCGATGGCAAGGCACTGGCAGCGCAAACAGACCTCTGGGCATTGCAAGGTCAGCAACGCAGCTGGTTCTGCGGCAGTTATTTTGGCTACGGCTTCCATGAGGATGGCATCCAATCGGGGCTCGCAGTGGCAGAGCGCCTCGGTGGCGGCCTGCGCCCCTGGCAGGTAAAACCGGAGGACGATCGTATCAATCTGCCGCTGCCTGTTGAGGTTAGCAGTTCAGCAGCATGAGTGACGCAAGCAGCGCCCTGTATCGAGGCGAAGTGCTCCACCATCGCTTTCGGCCAGTAAAGCACCGCTTTCGCTACCGTATCGACAGCTTTCTGTTTGACCTGGATAAACTCGAGCAAGACGCCTCGCGCTGTCGCCTGCTGTCGGTGAACCGGTTTAACCTGTTTAGCTTCCACTATCGTGACTTCGGCGCTGGCGATGGCCGGGCGCCTAAAGACTACCTCCAACAAACGCTTCGCGAGCACGGTATTGAGGAGCCACTCTATCGTGCAGAATTATTGTGCTACCCGCGCATCCTTGGCTACACCTTTAACCCCCTCAGCGTTTACTACTGCTACAACGCCAGTAATGACATCTTCGCGGTGCTGTACGAGGTCAGCAACACCTTCGGGCAGCGTCATAGCTACTTAATTACTGCCACAGGTGACGGCCAGAAAGAGATTATTCGTCAGCGTTGCGATAAAGCGTTTTACGTTTCACCCTTTATTCCTATGGAGGCAACTTACCACTTCCGGCTGCGCAAACCAGGCCCCCGATTGGCTGTTGCAATACGTGAGACCGAGGGCGGCAAAGCGCTGTTGCACGCTGTATTTCAGGGTGTTCGCCATACACTAAACGACTGGAATTTATTGGGCAGTTTCTTCCGCCTGCCGTTCATGACCGCCAGCGTGATGGTTGCCATTCACTGGCAGGCGCTTAAGCTCTATATCAAGGGTATGCGAATACTTCCCCGCCCCGCTGAACCAAAACACCCTGTCTCTCGTAATGATTCGTAAACCATAAACGTAATCGTTAACGGGATACGCGATGAAGACAGCCGCCATAGAATTACAACACCAGCTTGGCACCAGCTGGTGGGGAAAACGCCAACGGAACTTGCTGGCAAAGGTGCTTGCGCCGCTCGCCAATGCCAAAATCGGTTCACTCACGGTCACCTTGCCCAACAAAAGTCAGCTCAGCTTTGGTGATCAAAGTGACGAGCGGCTGGCACCCAGTGTGATTCTTAATAACTGGAAAGGATTGCGTAAAGCCTTTAGCGGCGGCTCTGTCGGATGGAGCGAAGCCTATATGGATGGCGATTGGGATTGCCCCAACCTGGCTGCGCTAGTGGAGTGGATCGTGGTCAACGAGGAACACTTCGGCGATATGCTGGCGAGCGGCAAAACCAAGCAGTGGCTGCAACGCCTGCAACACCGGCGTAACGCCAACAATAAGCGCGGCAGCAAGCGCAATATTGCCTACCACTATGACCTGGGCAATCACTTTTATCGCCACTGGCTGGACGACAGCATGACCTACTCGTCAGCACTATTCGACGAGGGCATTGATGATTTGCGCAGCGCCCAGCACCGAAAATATCAGCGTTTAATTGACGAACTGGCGGTGCAAAGTGGCGACCGCGTTTTGGAAGTGGGCTGCGGCTGGGGCGGCTTTGCCGAACAACTCTGCCAACAACAGGATGTCTCCCTCCACGGCATCACCCTATCCAAAGAACAGCTGAGCTATGCCCGGCAACGTATCGCGGACGCCGGCCTTAGCAGCCGAGCCAAATTTAGCCTCACCGATTACCGCGACACCCGCGATCAATACGACCACATTGTTTCCATAGAAATGCTTGAGGCTGTCGGTGAACAGTACTGGCCAACCTATTTCGACACCCTGTATGCCCGACTCAAACCAGGCGGCAGAGCGGCAATACAGGTGATCACCATTGAAGAAAAACGTTTCGAAGGCTACCGCGACAACCCGGATTTTATCCAGCGCTACATCTTCCCTGGAGGGATGCTGCCCAGCCCTGACATCTTCCGCTCCCATGCCAGCAAAGCGGGCTTCGACGTAAAAAGCGAGCTGCCCTTCGGCCTGTCATATGCCAAAACCCTGGCGCACTGGGCGACGGCGTTTAATGCGCGCTGGGAAGACATCGTCCCGCTGGGGTTTGATCAACGCTTTAAACGCATGTGGCAATACTATCTTGGCTATTGCGAAGGCGGCTTTCGCGCGGGCTCGATAGATGTTTATCAATTCGTGCTTGAGAAGCCCCATTGAGCCCCGTAGCCATCATCGGCGCCGGATTGAGCGGCCTGCTTTGCGCAAAAATGCTCAATGAGTGCGGCCTACCCGTCGCCGTCTTTGAAAAGTCGCGCGGCCTGGGCGGGCGACTCGCCCGGCGCAGGCACCCCTGGGGTAACGTTGATATCGGCGCCCCCTTACTTGCCCTGACGCCAGAGCAGTTGCAATACTTCCCTAGGGACGCCATCAGCGCCCAACCATATACCACCGCGCAGTGGCGCGACGGTAAATTACTGCCTCAAGCGACGCAAACACACTACACGGCTGCGGGCAGCAACAACCGACTATGCCATGCTCTGGCTGACGGCATTGAGGTTCGCCGGGGGCAACGAGTAGCCGCCATTCACCCAACATCAACAACGCTGTCATTGCGCGATGACAAAGGGGAGGATCTCGGTGATTTTTCGGCAGTGATTCTCGCCACCCCCGCCCCCCAGGCGCGAGACCTGATACCCACAACCAGCTCTCTCACCATTGCCGAAACACCCTGGCAAGCGGGCTGGACGGTGATTGTTCAATTTGACGGTGCGTGGGCGCCGAGCGAAATAATCGATATTGAATCGCACGCGATACTGCGCCGAATTGTTTGCTTGTCGTCCGCGCCAGGGCGGGACCATCAGCACTGCTATTCCATCGAGCTGACCGACGATGCCAGCCACCACTTTGAACAACGCAGCGATAACGAAATTATCGATAGAGTGATGACCGAGCTGGCATCGATAGCGCCCACGCCACCACTGCTACACAGCGACATACAGCGCTGGCGTTTCGCCAGACCGGAAACAGCAGTTATCAGCGACTCACAGCGTGCTGACGACAGCTTGAAAATAGCATTGGCGGGGGATTACTGCGTTGGAGGCAATGCGGAAGGGGCGCTACGCAGCGCCACCTTCGCGGTACAGCGGGTAAAACAGTGGTTGGCCAGCGCCTGTTAGCTATCTACCTCGGCTGCTTTTTTGGCTGCTGCAGCATTGCTGCCGTCAATCCAGGGTTTCAGCAGCTCCAACGCTGTTTTATCGCAGGGCGGCAGATCTTCTTCGCATTCACGCAGCGGCGTCACGCGATCACCCCATTTAATGAGTGCCGCCCCCCAGGTTAGACCTGCACCAAAGGCGGCTGTCAAAATGTGGTCGCCGGGCTTGATGCGGCCCTGCTCAAGCGCTTCACACAACGCAATCGGCACCGTCGCGGCAGAAGTGTTGCCATATTTTTCAATATTAACGATGACCTTTTCTTCCGGCGCCTTCAAACGCTTCATCAGCGTTTCGATAATACGAATATTCGCCTGATGCGGGACCAGAACATCCACGTCTTCAGCAGCCAGCCCGCACTTATCAAGTACGTCCGTTACCGCTTGGCCCATGCCGCGCACCGCGCGTTTAAATATTTCCGGCCCCTCGAAATTGATATCGTAATAACCATCGATACCGGCAAAGCGCTCACGAACGGTACCGGAATCACGCGCCGACAGAATATCGCGCGCGTCGCCATCGCAACCCAAACGCTCCGCAAGCATGCCGCTTTCTTCTTCACCTGCTTCAAGGATGACTGCGCCCGCACCGTCGCCAAACAGCACCGCTACATCGCGCATACTGTAGTCGAGGAAATAGGGGATTCGATCCGCGCCGATTACCAGTACTTTCTTCATTGCACCAGAACGGATCATGGCCGTGCCCACACTTAGACCATAAACAAAACCCGTGCAGGCCGCATTGAGGTCAAAAACCGCCGCATTGGTCGCGCCGATACTGTCCTGCACGAACGACCCCGAATTCGGAATCAGCGTATCCGGGCAAGCGGTTCCCATAATGATCATGTCCAGCTCGGCAGGGTCGAGGTCGGCGGCGGCCAGGGCGCGCTTTGCCGCCATGCTTGCCAGAGTCGCGGTGGACACATGAGAGATTCTGCGCTCTTTGATCCCGGTACGCGTCGAGATCCACTCATCAGACGTATCGAGGAAGGTTGTCAGGTCTTCATTACTCAGCACAGCGGGGGGAACGCATTTACCCCATCCAGTTATCGTCGCGTATGGCATGCACAGGTATCCTCTTCAGTGATGAGCGGCATTATGCCGAGCCAGATCGTTGCTGTCACGCCGCGCATCCAACGGGATATAGAGAGGCAAGCAGGGCCGTTTTGCACCAAAATGATCACTACTTCACAGGCTATACGTATAATCCCTTAGTCGATTGGGCCTTTTTCTGATCATCTGCAAGATTACAGCGTGCTAGCATAGTGACACACAAACAAGCTGTAAGAACCGTGTTGTAAATTCAGAGCGTGGTAAGTATGAAAACGAACAAACGTTGGGGCAATGGCGCCCGAGTAGATGATCTGGTAACCGGCAAGAAACTCCTGCTTGAGGCGGCCGTAAGCTGCTTTGCAGCGAAAGGCGTTAAGTCTACAACCATCGAAGACATTGCCAATGTCGCCAACGTGACGCGGCGGACGGTTTATCGCTACTTCACCGGCAAATCCGACATCATCTCTTCGCTTGCCGATATTGAGCGCAATCGCATGTTCGAACAGCTCAAGGATGTCGTTGCAGAATACAAAGAGGATTTCCCTCGTATGCTGGAAGAGTGTATTTGGTTTACTGCCAACTACCGCCCCGCCGAGGACAACCGCCTGGAAATCACCAGCGGCCGCAATTCCGCAGAGATCATGCCGCACATCGACAACGATGAGTCCGACCGCCTGTGGCGCGAACTGCTCATCGAGCCGCTGCGCAACTACAATGCGCAAACCGGCAAGAGTCTGAGCATTGATGACCTCGTGCCGCTAACTGGACGCTTGGCACTGATTTACCGTCAGCACCCTGTTAGCAAAGCTGAATTCCACGCCAGCATGCGCGCACTGCGCTTCTAATCTCAGCTCCCCCCGCTTTATCTAAACGGCCGCTAGCTTCTAGTGGCCGTTTTTTATTTCTCGCTCTTCTATAGTTAGTTGGCTCATATCACTGCTGCATTGCGCACGCGAATCCAACAAACTAATACGGCCGTATTAGATAAAAATAGTAGGAGCCGATCTATGAATTTTGATTTTTCCGACGACCAAAAAACCATTCAGGACCAAGCTCGTCTCGTATTGAGCCGAGAATGCCCGCCAGACCGCGCGCGACAGGCCCTTGAGCACGCGAGAGCCTATGACGAAACACTGTGGAAACAGGTGGCCGAGCTTGGCTGGCCCGCCATCGCGATCGACGAAGAATTCGGGGGGCTCGGCATGGGCTACCTGGAGCTGTGCGTCATCGCCCAGGAGCTGGGTCGCGCAGTGGCACCACTGCCCTTTACCGCCTCAGTCTACCTTGCCACCGAAGCGGTAAAACTCTGCGCCAGCGACACCCAGAAGGCTGAATGGCTTCCTCAGTTGGCCAGCGGCGACGCCATAGCCTGTGTTGCCCTGCCCGAAACGCGCAGTATCAACCACGGCGCGATAAATACCGTTACGGCTAGCGACGCCATCTTGAACGGCACGGCTCAGGCTGTTTTGCACGGCCACGCCGCTGATTTCGCCATTGTTGCTGCGCGCGATGACGCCGGCCGCATGGCCTTTTATAAGGCAGACCTCAACAACAGTGCCATACAACGCCAAGTCCAGCCGACAATCGACCCCAGTCAGGCAATGGCCACACTTCAATTTACCGACGCCCCCTCTGAGCCGTTGGGCAATGGCGAAGGTTTCTCCCATTGCTATCAACAGCTACTTGATCGCGCCGCCGTACTGCTCAGCTTTGAGCAAATAGGTGGCTGTGAAGCCGTAATTGATATGGCAAAAACCTATACCGAAGGCCGCTACGCATTTGGTCGCCAAGTTGCCTCCTTTCAGGCGATTAAACACAAGCTCGCTGATATGTTTGTGGCAAAGGAGCTGGCGAAATCCAACGCCTACTATGGGGCGTGGGCCATGACCGATGGCGAACGTGAATTGCCTCTGGCCGCCGCCACCGCTCGCGTCAGCGCGATAAACGCCTACTACTTGTGCAGCAAAGAGAACATTCAGGCCCACGGCGGCATGGGGTTTACCTGGGAGTTTGACTGCCACCTTTACTACCGACGCGCCCAGCTACTCTCAAGCGTTATCGGCAGCGCCCCCGTCTGGAAAAACCGCCTCACCGAACAACTGCTAACTGCTTAAGCACCGGAGCTGACAATGGACTTCAAAGATACCCCCGAACAAGCAGCATTTCGCGCAGAAGTACGCCAATGGCTCACTGCCAATGCGCGCCCAAAACAAAGCGGCGCGGGTCGCCCCTCCCAGGCCGAACGCTATGACGATGCCAAACGCTGGTACAAAAAAGTGGCCGACGCGGGATTTGCCTGTCTCGACTGGCCTAAAGAGTATGGCGGCGCCGGCTTGAGCCAGATCCACAAAGTGATTTGGTCTCAAGAAGTGGCCAATTATGCCGAGCCCGATGGCTACTTTGTTATTGGCATAGGCAACTGTGGCCCGGCGATTATGCACTTCGCCAGCGAGCAGCAAAAACAGCACTTGCTACCAAGAATGGCCAGCGCTGAAGATGTTTGGTGCCAAATGTTTTCAGAACCGAGTGCCGGTTCCGACGTCGCCGGGCTGCGCACCAGTGCAGTCAAGCAAGGTGACAAATGGGTAGTAAACGGCCAGAAAATCTGGACCTCTGGCGCCCAGCACTCGGACTACGGTGTTATTTTGTGCCGCACCGATACCGAGGTGTCTAAATACCGTGGCATGACAATGTTTTACATCGATATGCGCCAGCCCGGTGTGGACGTTAAACCCATCAAGCAAATGGATGGCGACGCGCATTTTAATGAAGTATTTTTCAATGACGCTGAGATTCCAGACAGCCAGCGGCTCGGCGAGATTGGCGGCGGCTGGGGCGCTGCGCTGTTAGTGCTCATGAACGAACGCCTGGCGATCTCCGGCGTCCAGCCGGACGGTTTCCCAGAGCTCCTGCAATTAGTCAAAACGCTGCAGATAGACGGCGAGCCAGTATCCGACAACCCCTCTGTGCGCGAGCACTTGGCCGATTGGTACTGCCAGCACGCCGGGATCAAGGCCTCCACCAACCGCATGCTCACCGCTGTGGCCAAAGGGGGAATGCCCGGCGCCGAAGCCGCGCTCGGAAAACTGGTCGGTGCCGTGATGAATCAAGACATTGCCAACTATGCCCTGCAATTGCTCGGTGAAAGCGGCCCGGTGATGAACCCCGACTTCGCGCCGCAGCAGGCCCACTTCCAGAAAACCGCCCTGTTCTCTCCCGGTATTCGCCTAGCGGGTGGTACCGATGAAGTCATGCGCAATATCATTGCCGAACAGGTATTAGGCATGCCTCAGGAGCCAAGAGCGGATAAGGGCATGGCATTCAAAGACATCCCATCCGGCAACCAATCTGCTTAGCCAGCATGTACGGAAGTGATCGTCGGTAGCGGCCAGGCCTGTTAACAGGCCCTAGGTAAATGCCGCTACCGACTATTGCGTATACGCAGGAAGATATGACATTGCTACAGTCACTCCAGTATTAAAAATACCGAATCACTGGGGGCTACCATGGCAACGCAATTTTTAAAGCGCCGCTCCAACGCGCAATTATCGGCAAAAAAAGACACCGACAGCATTTTCCGACCTCGGGCCGCCGCCCGCCGCCTTTCTCGCCTAGGCCTCAACCACAGCGAATGGTGGCTGAGCGTGGACTACGCGGAATTCATCGACGCCAGCGCCAACACCGCTCGCGCTTAGGCTCAGCAATTCACGTGATTATCAACACCGATAAGCGGTGACACATCAACCAAGGCAACGTGTGCTAACACCGTGCACAGCGCACATTTTTCTACAGCACTTCACTGATTACGGGCTTTTCCCTATACTGCTGCCGAGCCGCTATCACTATGGTTAACACTCGAACAGCGCAACTACTTAAGCGCACAGCAGAGGACACAGTGATGGCAACAGCAGCGAACAGCACAAACTCTATCTTCAGCGAAAATAAGCATCGCGGCCGCCCTATCGATCAATTCCGTAGCAACCGCGATGAGTGGTGGCTCAATGTGAACTACGCTGAAACCATTGATATGAAAGATGCCATTAGCCACCAGGCAATGCGAGTCAACGCGGCGCGCTAGTTTTCGCCGCGCAATTAGGGCGCGGCACTATGATTAACTGGCAAGACGTCGACACCGTTCTGTTAGACATGGACGGCACACTACTCGACCTGCACTACGACAATTTTTTCTGGACACAGCACCTCCCCCGCCGGTACACCGAGATTCATGGCGGCGACCTCCAAACCGTTAGCGAAGAACTGATCGCGCGCATCATGGCTGAGCGCGGCTCACTGAACTGGTACTGCCTCGACTACTGGTCTGAAGAGCTTCAGCTCGACATCACTGCGCTCAAACGCGAAATTAGCCACCTGATTCGCATGCACCCCAGCACAGAACGATTTTTGAATGCCCTGCAACGCAGCGGCCGGGATGTTTGGCTGGTCACCAATGCCCACCAGGGCGGCCTCGATATCAAGCTGGAAAAAACCGGCCTTGGTCAGTGGGTTCAGCGCATCATTACCTCTCACGAACTCGCCCTGCCCAAGGAGGACGACACCTTCTGGCAAAAGCTCGCCCAACACTGGCATTACGAGCCCGCTCGCAGCCTACTGATTGACGATACCGCCACCGTGTTAGACTCTGCCGCTCGCCACGGTATACGCCACTTAATTACCATGAAGCGCCCCGACAGTCGCGCGCCCCTGCGCCAGGGGTTATGCTACCCCGCTATTGAGCATTTTGACGAAATTCTGCCAATACCACCGCGAGACCGAGATTGAGCAAAGACATACAACGCCTTCGCCTGGATAAGTGGCTGTGGGCCGCCCGTTTCTACAAAACCCGCAGCATCGCAAAACAGGCCATAGAGGGCGGCAAAGTGCATTATAATGGCGCCCGCTGCAAGGTAAGCAAGGAAGTAGAAGTGGGCGGCATGCTAACGCTGCGCACCGGCTGGGACGAGCGCGAAGTAGAGATTATCGCTATCTCCGACCAGCGGCGTGGCGCGCCCGAAGCCGCCTTACTCTACCGCGAAACCGACGCCAGTATCGCCAAGCGCCAGCAGAATGCGGCCGACCGGAAAGCGCTGGGGGCTGCAGCGGGGGTGCTGCGCAGCGAGCGCCCCAATAAGAAACAGCGCCGCCAAATTCATCGATTCCGCGAACAACAGGACTAAACAGCCCCTTATGAGTGATCAAGTTCACCGCTTCATTTTCGACGGCAGTGATGTGCGAGGCGTGCATATCCAGATCCAGCAAAGCTATCGCGAGATGCTGGAAAACCACCACTACCCGCCAGCCGTCGCGGCTTTGCTGGGGGAATTCTTGGTTGCCGCAGCCCTGCTGAGTGTCACCATTAAATTTCGCGGCAGCCTGATTCTGCAGGTTCGCGGGGACGGTCAAGTCCCACTCATTATGGCCGAGGCAAATTCCAACGGCGATATTCGCGGCATTGCTCGCGACGCCGGCCAGGCGATCGGCGAGGACTTTCATAGCCTGCTGGGCAACGGCCAGCTAGCCATCACTATCGACCCTGAAAAAGGGCAACGTTATCAAGGAATTGTCAGCTTAGATGGCGCGAATCTCGGCGCGTGTATAGAGGCCTACTTCCGCCAGAGCGAGCAATTGGCCACCCGCTTGTGGCTATCCGCCGATGGCGAAACCGCCGCGGGCATCCTGCTACAAGAGCTGCCGGAGCAACAAAGTGATGCCGCCGTTTGGCAGCACCTCACCACCCTGGCCGATACCGTTCAACAAGAAGAGCTACTGACACTCAGCGCAGACCGCTTGCTGCACCGCCTGTACCACCAAGAAACGGTGCGGGTATTCGAGCCCAAGTCGCTAAAATTCGTCTGTAGCTGCAGCCAGCAACGCATGGAATCTGCACTGGTTTCTCTGGGTCGAGAAGAGCTGGAGAGCATTCTCAGCGAGCAGGGAAAAATAGATAGCCACTGCGAGTTCTGCCACCGCCAATTCCACTTTAACACCGGGGATATTGCCAATCTCTTTGGTGACCCAGCGCCCAACACTCGACATTGAGTGAAAAAAAACCAAAATCGCCGCAGATCGGCGGCGATCAGGGTTAGCGCCGCTTGGCGATTTTTGCAATAATAGCCGCCTTAAAATCTGGCCACCCGCGCGGGGGGTTTACCCCGATCAACTGTGACCTCCTAATGTCCCCAGGGACGACGTGACAGGAATACCGAGAATGAGTGCTGAAACAACTGTTTATAAAGATTTAACCCCCGCCCAATTAATCGAGCAAGCGCTGGCCCGCGGCGAAGGCCAACTGGCCGACACAGGCGCGCTGGTGGTAACCACTGGCAAGCGTACCGGCCGTTCTCCCGGTGACCGCTTTGTTGTTCAAGAGCCATCAACGGCTGACAGCATCGATTGGGGCAGCGTTAACCGCCCCTTCGACGCCGCCAAATTTGATGCGCTGTGGAGCCGTGTAGAAGACTACCTCGCCGACCACGATCGCTTCGTTTCTAACTTGCACGTTGGCGCCCACGAAGATCACTACATTCCCGTTGTCGTTAACACGCAAACCGCTTGGCAAGGCCTGTTTGGTCGCAACATGTTTGTACGCCCTGAGAAGTACAACCCAAAAGCCAAGGAAGAGTGGACAATTCTGAACTGCGCGGGCTTTGTATGCGACCCCGAGCGCGACGGCACTAACTCTGACGGCTGCGTCATCATCAATTTCGCCCAGCGCAAAGTACTGCTGGCAGGCATGCGTTACGCCGGTGAAATGAAGAAAGCCATGTTCTCTGTGCAAAACTTCCTGCTGCCAGAGAAAGACGTTATGCCAATGCACTGCTCAGCGAACGTCGATGAGCAAGGCAACACCACCTTATTCTTTGGCCTGTCTGGCACGGGTAAAACCACCCTGTCTGCCGACCCTAGCTGCTACCTGATCGGCGACGACGAGCACGGCTGGGCGAAGGGCTCAGTATTCAATATTGAAGGCGGCTGCTACGCTAAAACCATCAACCTGAGCCAGAAGAACGAGCCCATCATCTGGGACGCCATCCGCTTCGGCGCCATCGTTGAAAACGTAGTAATCGACCAAAACAGCCGCACCGCAGACTACGACGACACAAGCCTGACGGAAAACGGCCGCTGCTGTTACCCACTGGAAAACGTTGAAAAACGCGTTATCGAGAATGCCGCCGGCGAACCGAAAACCGTTATCTTCCTGACTTGTGACGTGTCAGGCGTTTTACCTCCGATCTCTATCCTGTCCAAAGAAGCGGCGGCTTTCCACTTCCTGAGCGGCTACACCGCCCGCGTTGGCTCAACTGAGCTGGGCGCAGAAGCAGGTATCCACCCCACTTTCTCCACGTGCTTTGGTGCGCCCTTCATGCCGCGTCCCGCAGGCGAATACGCCGAGCTGTTGATGAAGCGCATTGAAGACTTCGACTCTCAGGTTTACCTGATCAACACCGGCTGGACTGGCGGCTCAGGCGCTGCTGGCGGCACCGGTTCGCGCTTCCCCATCCCAGTGACTCGCGCTGTGGTTGCCGCGGCACAAAGTGGCGCGTTGATCGGCGCAGAAACCGAGCAACTGGATATTCTGAACCTGACTATCCCCAAGGCAATTCCGGGCGTAGACGACAAATACATCAACCCACGCAAGGCGTGGGGCGACGAAGCAGCCTACGACCAGGAAGCCAGCAAATTGGCGAAACTGTTCCAAGAGAACATCACCAAGTTTGACGTCTCTGACGCTATCGTAGCCGCTGGCCCGAAAAGCTAAGCGAATAATAGCCGGATAGCAAAAAGGGCAGCCCAAGGGCTGCCCTTTTTTATGCGCGACGGTTTCGTACTGAAACCGCCCGTCACTGCGGCACTTCTCTGTTAGCGCACTACGCGACGGCCAAGTGCTCACTCACGTGGAATAACCGGCGGCGCAGGCCCGTCAATTCAAAAGGCCGCCACTGACCCTCTCGTTGAGAGAGACGGTCGGCCAAGGCATACAGCACTGCCAAATTATGGGTCATCCCCATATGGCTCGCTGGTACCCGTAAATTTTCGCTCTGTTCGCCCGGTTCCTGATGAACGCAGTACTTCCAATCCACAATACCGTCACTGGCGCTATACATCGCCGTAGAAGGCACTGGCGGCGCACTGCACCACTCCTCCCGCCAATTCAGCATGGGGTCATCCATCGCCCCAGGGTTAAGCATTTCGTATAACTTCAACACAGGGCCGGATACACCGCGCATTTCCGGAATATTTACCGGCGAGCCCAGTGTCACCACCTGGCGAATAAAGTCGGGATTCCGCTGGGCAAGGCTGCGAGCATATATGCCACCCAGGCTCCAACCCACCAGACTGACTTTACGCCCATAGCGGCTCGCCAAATCCTTTACATGGCGCTCGAAATTCAGGTAAACCTGCTCGCGCAGCCCTGTATTCAGCCCCTGCTCCCAACCATAGGCATCGAACCCAGCTTGACGCAAAGCTCGTCGCATTACCGAGGTTGCGACATCGCTGGTCATAAATGACGGCGCAATCACCACTGGGTGACCGTCGCCTGAAGATAAATGGCGGTGAAAACCGCGCATGGAGACTGCCGAAAAAATCTCTGCAAGAGAACGCAACTCTTTCGCGGTACTGCGTGAGGCCGCAGCATTAGTGCTAGTTTCCATCTTTTTCTCTCTTATTATTCGGGTTCGTAACAGCGACCCTGTCATATTATCTAAACAATATTCGGCGGCACTGGCAATCCTTTCCGTCACCTCCTGCCGGCCATGAGATAATTCGACCCTCTGCGACACAATGTTTGGAAACGTGCACTTTAGTATGCCCTTTCTAATTTTTATGCGTAACGTTCACCCCATACAGCGAGACCGGCGGCCAGCAGTTTGCGCCGTCGCTGATAACACACATTACGGGGCATCCCCCAAGAGAGGAACGTACTATGAGCGACGCAAAAACTAACTTCGTTGAGAAAGCAAACACTGTTGCCAAAGATGTATTTTTGGCTCAACTGGGCTTGGCTGGTAAAGCGTTTGAGCAAAGCCAAGAGCTGGCTAAATTGACCGAAGAAAAAATCAAGGCAACTGAAGCTAAGTACAAAGATCTGTACGCAAAGCGCAACGAAATTTTTGAAGGCCTGGTAAGCCGTGGCGAGCAAGTACAAAGCAGCGCCATTGCCAAGTTTGAAGAAAGCAAAGAGCAAGTTGTTGCCAAGATCAACGAAACAAAAACCGAAGCGACTGCCAAGCTTGAGTCAGTAAAAAGCGAAGCTGTAGACGTGCGTATTAAAGAGCTGCGTGAAAGCCTGGAAAGCAACCTCGAAAAGGTAAAAGGCTTGGTTTCTCGCAAGAGTGAAGATGCTGTAGCAACAGAAGCTGCTGCATCGTAATTGAGCATTTTGGCGGTCACTTTGACCGCCTACCCCCCTAGGTCCTTACCCTAACTATGCTTTGCACGATGCGCCAACTTGGTCATCGTGCTTTTTTGCATCAGTGCGGAGCTCCACTCTCACTGCTGCGCAAAAACGTTTCGCACATTGGAGAATCTTATGAGCAACGACAGCAAGAAAAGCCTGAAAGACGTTTCTTCTCAAGCCAGTGAACTGGCAAAAAGCATTTGGCTGGCTGGCCTTGGTGCATACGGCCGCGCCTACGACGAAGCACAAGAAGTCTACGAAAAAGCAAGCAAAGACAGCCCACGCCTGTTCAAAGAGTTGGTCGACAAGGGCAACAAACTGGAAGTGCAAGCTCGCGAAAAACTGGGCGAAGCCAGCAATATTGGCAAGACTATTTCCATTGAAGAGCGCATCAGCAAAATGCGCGCAAGCCTGGGCTTTGGTCACACTGCCAGCGCCGACGACCTCGAGCGTCTCGAGAAAAAACTGGATGCGCTGAGCAAGAAAGTCGATGCACTGAGCAAGGCCAGCAAAGCGCCAGCAAAGGCGGCCCCCGCTAAGAAAGCTGCCGCGAAGAAAACTGCAGCCAAAAAAGCGCCCGCGAAAAAGGCCGCTGCAAAGAAAGCTGCCGAGTAAGCCCTTCGCGACCCGCTTTTTAGCGGGTCGCGTCGTCTCTGGACAAGCGCCCACAGGCGTGTCACTTTAACGCCCTGTCGATGAATATGGGTGGTTAACTCAGGGATGAAAACCCGCGAAAAAATCCTGCTGGCAAGCTTGGCCCTGTTCAATGACGAGGGCGAAGCCAACGTCACCACCGTCGATATCGCCAATGAGCTGGACATCAGCCCCGGCAATCTCTACTACCACTTCCACGGCAAAGAAGAAATTATCGAAGAGCTGTTCTCTGCCTTTGAGCTAGAGCTCAGCGATATTCTGCAAGCCCCGCTGCAAAAAAGCCTAAGCCCCCAAGACGCTTGGTTTTATCTGTATATTGTTTTTGAGCAACTGTTTAAGCACCGTTATTTATACCGCAACCTCAACGATATTTTACAGCGCTACCCCGATATCGACCGTCGCTTCCGCAAACTACTCAATCTAAAATTACAAGCTGCCGAAGCCGTTGCCGAAGAGCTGGTCGCCGCAGGAATTCTGGACACCACCGGTACGCCACTTTCGCGCCTCTGCGACAACGTCGTACTCAATCTCACATTCTGGCTAAACTACAACAGCCTGAGAGAGAAAAATTGCGCCGACGAGATCACCATCCACCGAGGCGTCTTTCATCTTATGTCGCTGGTTGCCCCCTATCTCACGGCGGACTTCCGCTACTTCTACGACGAGTGCTGCACCCTTTTCGACGTATTAACCAAAGACGCCTAAAACCTCGCCGCGAGCGCGAAGTTTCTGCATAATGTGGCGTTTTTACGCGGTATCAGGCCACACATTATGCAAGCAATTTCGAGTCGTATTGCCCAGGAATTGGGCGTAAAAGAATCACAGGTTAGCGCCGCTGTTAACCTGCTTGATGACGGCGCCACGGTCCCCTTTATTTCTCGTTACCGAAAAGAAGTCACCGGCGGGCTCGACGATAGCCAAATGCGCGAGCTGGAGAGCCGCTTAGGCTACCTTCGCGAAATGGAAGAGCGCCGCGACAGTATTCTTAACAGCATACGCGAGCAGGGCAAACTCAGCGCCGAACTTGAGGCAGACATTCTGGCGGCAGATAGCAAGAATCGGCTCGAAGACCTCTATCTCCCCTACAAACCCAAACGCCGCACCAAGGGCCAAATTGCCATAGAGGCTGGCCTGGAACCGCTGGCCAATGCCCTGTTCGACAACCCAAACCTCGACCCTAACACTGAGGCAGTCGCTTACATCGACGCCGAGCAGGGTCTTGCCGACAGCAAAGCCGTGCTAGACGGTGCCAAATATATTCTTATGGAGCGCTTCAGCGAAGACGCCAACTTGATCGCCAAGCTGCGTAGCTACCTTTGGGAAAACGCGCAGCTGAGTAGCACGGTAATGGCTGGCAAAGAAGAAGAGGGCGCAAAATTTCGCGACTATTTCGCGCACAGCGAGCCGCTAAAAAGTGCCCCCTCTCATCGCGCTTTGGCCATGTTCCGCGGCCGCAATGAGGGCATTCTGGCGCTGAGCTTGGTCGCGGGTGAGCCAGATGCCAAAATTCACCCTTGTGAACTGATGCTGGCAGAACACCTGTCCCTACAGGATCAAGGTCGCCCCGCCGACAGTTGGCTACGGGAAGTACTGCGCTGGACCTGGCGAATCAAACTCTACACCCACCTTGAGACCGATCTGCTTGGCCGGCTTCGAGAGCAAGCCGACGCCGGTGCCATTGAAGTGTTTGCCAGAAACTTAAAAGACCTTCTACTCGCCGCACCAGCGGGGCCACGTGCGACCATCGGGCTCGACCCCGGCCTGCGTACAGGTGTTAAAGTCGCAGCGGTTGACGCCACCGGCAAGGTATTGGATCACGGCGCGATTTTCCCGAACCCACCGCAAAATCGACAAGCAGAGGCCGCTGCCAGCCTGCTCGCGATGATTAAAACTCACAATATAGAATTGATCGCCATCGGTAACGGCACCGCCAGTCGCGAGACCGAGCGCTTTGTTAAAGACCTGCTTTCCGCCCACCCCGAACTGGGCTGTACCAGTATCATGGTCAACGAGTCAGGGGCGTCGATCTATTCCGCATCGGAGTACGCGGCGCGGGAATTCCCCGACCTGGACGTAACCATCCGCGGGGCCATTTCTATCGCCCGACGATTGCAGGATCCGCTGGCCGAACTGGTGAAGATAGATCCCAAGTCCATTGGTGTTGGCCAGTATCAACACGATGTCTCGCAAACGGCGCTGTCTCGCAGCCTGGAAGCCGTCGTTGAGGACTGTGTTAACGCCGTCGGCGTGGACGTGAACACCGCATCACCTGCGCTGTTGTCGCGGGTGTCGGGTCTCAATCAATCGATATCGGCGAATATTGTCGACTACCGCAACCAGCATGGTGCCTTCCGCAACCGCGCGCAGCTGATGGAAGTCTCTCGCTTTGGGGCCAAAACCTTTGAGCAAGCCGCCGGCTTTTTACGCGTAATGGGCGGTGAAAACCCGCTGGACAGCTCTGCGGTTCACCCAGAGTCTTACTCCGTAGTGGAAAAAATTGTGCAGCGCTGCGGCCGAGAGGTCAGTAACCTGATCGGTGACAGTCGCTTCTTGAAAAGCCTCAACGCCGCCGAATACGCCGACGACAGCTTCGGTATCCCCACCGTCAGCGATATTATTAACGAGCTGGATAAACCGGGCCGCGACCCGCGGCCAGAATTCAAAACCGCCGAATTCAAAGATGGCATTGAAAAGATCTCTGACCTTGAAGCCGATATGGTGCTGGAAGGCGTAGTAACCAATGTGACTA
This sequence comes from Spongiibacter marinus, assembly GCF_016906995.1. Lineage (GTDB taxonomy): Bacteria > Pseudomonadota > Gammaproteobacteria > Pseudomonadales > Spongiibacteraceae > Spongiibacter > Spongiibacter marinus. Next base: position 278,426 of record NZ_JAFBBD010000001.1, read on the forward strand.
ACTTTGGCGCCTTTGTGGATATTGGCGTTCATCAAGATGGCTTGGTCCATATTTCTGCGCTTTCAGAGAGTTTTGTAAAAGACCCTCACAGTGTTGTGAAGGCCGGCGATATCGTGAAAGTGAAGGTCATGGATGTTGATGCCGCGCGTAAGCGTATTGCCCTGTCCATGCGCCTGAGCGATCAGGCCAGCGATCACCAAGCCGAGGGCAGGGGCGGCCGCCGACCTGAACGCAGTAATCGCGACGTCAAACAGCAGCAGAAAAAACAGCAAAACGCCCCCGGCGGCACGATGGCAGCGCTCTTTGCTCAAGCAAAACAGGGCAAGGGCAAACGCTTGTAGCGGCTATTGCGGGAGCCGCTCCGGGCAGCTCCCGCGCAGGGCGCTGCCCCCTGGCCGCTGCAGTAAATCATTGCGACTATCCGCAATATTTTCGTCCTGCGGCGCTAAGGCCAATGCGCGTTCCAGGGCATCAAGGGCGAGCTGCGAGCAACCCTGCGCATGCAGGGCGTAGGCATAGTTATTCCAGACTGGCGCGCGTTCTGGCGCAATCGTAAGTGCACGCTCATAGCTATTTATCGCACCAGCGAAATCACCCTGAGTATAGGCGGCATTGGCCAGGGCCAGCCATGCCAACACGCTGCCTGGCCATTCATTTACCGCGCGCTGATAAAAGTCCATCGCACGCTTAGTATCACCGGTTTCCTCAAAGGCGTGGGCACTCTTCAAATAGGAAACAGGCATTGCCGTGACCGGCATCACCGATGCCGGAACCAGCACTCTCGCCCAGTGTTCTGCCCGCGCCCATGTTGCAGCAAACGTTGCGAAATCCAGCCGATAATATGCCTTCTCGCCAGAGTGCAGGAGCAGGGTACTGGACCTGAGGTCATAACCCACTGCCAGCGCATAATGCCACTGCGGCCACCAGCTCAAACCGAGGTTTTGTAGCACCAAAACCGGGTTACCCGCATTGAGCTCTCTTAATAAGTCTTCGAATTTTGGTGCGAGAGGATAGGGCAACAAGCCGATGCGTCTTCCCGCGGCTTGCATATCGACCGTTAAACTACCCTTGCGCTCGGGCACAAAACTCATGTCAGCGACAGACTGCTGATCAATGTGAATATCGCGATAATTCGCCACAGAGCTTAACGCCGCGGGACCGCAGTAGTAGGCCTGCTGAGCAACGAAGGGAACATCGAGCTTACGACTATCTGCCAAGTCATTCAGGGTGGCAGGGGGAAGTGTGGGAACACTGCTGCAGGCAACCAGCAGCAGCGCCCATATAACAAGTAAAGAACGCAACGCTCTTTAGTTGGCCGCGTTCACAAAGGGAAAGATGTCGGTAATCCCGAGTACATCGGTAATGAAAAACACCAGCACAACAAAGGCGAGTAAACCCACCGCACCAGCACCGGCGGGCATATCGTCCATGTTCGCTTTTAGGCTGGCCAGCTCATCTGCCGTCAGCGCATCGATGCGGGCATCGACATCGTCGATAGAGATACCGAGGTCAAGCAAGCGCTCGCGAACATCGTCGCGGTCGAGCGCCGACTTCAACGCCGCCTTGTCCTCTGCAAGGCTGTACTCACTGATCGTCACCGACGTATCGACCATGGCCGCAGAGGCCGTCGTCGCGGCCAGGCCCATCCACGAGAGCAATACACTCATAAAGATCGCGGCTAACTTTCGTGATTTATTAAATTTCATACTCTCTCCCATTTTTTTCGAAAAAGATTACCTGCAGAGCTGACCGTGAAACGCTCCGCCATTTCGTCCAGCGTTACGTGCTAGCTAGCCCTCCGGGTTTTCCAGCACCAGCTCGCCATTAACAACAGGAATCTGCTCGCCCGGGCGCTGCGCTAAGGTAACGGTGCCCGGCTCACCATCAAGACTATAGCTGACTTCATAGCCAGTGACGCGCTGCTTAGGGTCTTGCAAGGTTTGGCAGCGGCGCTCTGTGCGGGTTTGCACATTCTTGCTCTGCATATCTTCCTGAATACGCTTGCCCGCGTAGCCACCTGCAGCCGCCCCCGCCACTGTCGCGAGCTTTTTACCGTTCCCGCCACCCACTTGCTTACCGATAACCGCGCCGAGTACAGCGCCGACTACCGTGCCGGCTATTTGATTGCTGTCGCGGCTCGGTGCCTGTTCTTGCACCACCTCGTCGTAACACTCTTCACGGGGGACAAAATAGGTTTCGGTAATTGGCTCAACAGACAATACCTGCGCATAGCGCGGCTGCGACTCCAGGTAGTGGTAGCCGCCATAGCCACCCGCCGTGGCCAGCGCAACCGCACCAACACCAGCGGCAACAACTGCGAACTTAGACATTGTTATCTCCTCTTACTGATACTTCTCTGACCAGCGAGCGCCGACAAAGTGCGCCGCTAAAAGGAACAACAATTTACAGTCGCCGTTCAGCTGTGGTTCAGCGACATCTCTGCCTGCTGACAACTACAGTAGGATCACTAAGTAGATGAGTATTTCACTCAGTTGCTGCGCCGCCCCCAGCGCATCTCCGGTATACCCTTGTATACGGCGCGACAAATACCGCCCAAAACCCAGCCGAAAGCCCCCCAAAATCAGCAACAAGAGCAGCCACTGCGAGGCCTGTGCAAAGCCTAATAACAACAGAACAGGCAGCCCTGCCAATAGCCAGTCACGCAGTGATAGCGCGGTCGCCAGAGGCTTCGACTTTCCTTCACCGCTCACATAGGGCATATCGATCAGAAAGGAGATGGCCAACCAACGGCTCACCACTTGCGCGATAAGGATTCCGCCAACCGCTTGGGCGATCGGCATCGCCGCCAAGCTCGCCGCCTTAATGGCCAGCACCATGAATAACGCGGCGGTGCCATAGCTGCCGATGCGCGAGTCTTTCATGATGCGCAGCACGTCATCTCGGCGCCATCCGCCGCCAAAGCCATCGGCGCTGTCGGCCAAACCGTCCTCATGAAAGGCGCCCGTCAGCAACAATCCCACCGCCATACTCAACAGCACCGCCAACAGCGGGTTATTAAACAACGCGAAAAAAACCAGCAAGGCAATCGCCGTTACGCCACCAATCAGCAGCCCCACGAGAGGAAAGTAGCGCGCTGTACCATCAAGCTTTTCGGGGCTGAAGTCAGGGTCTTGGGGAACAGGAATACGACTCAAAAAGCCCAGCGCCAGCAGGAATATTTGCCACTCGCGACGCAGTGACGCTTTATCAAAGGGGGGCATAGGAGAGGGCTCAGTGATTAAAAACCCTGCGATTCCAGCACAGGCAATTAAGCCCTGCAAGGGCAGGGCTTAACAACGGGCCTATTGAACAGTGATACGACGCGGTTCGGCCGCCGCAAGTTTGGGTATGTGTAGCGCCAGGACGCCGTTTTCTACCTTGGCAGCGATCTTCTCCTGATCCACCGTATCGGGCAGCGAGAAGCGGCGAACAAATTCTCCTTGCCAGCGCTCGTTTACCGCCAATTTCGTGTCGGCATAGTCGATAGTGCGCTCGCCCTTAACCGTTAGCACGCCACTGTCAACGCTGACCTCAATCGCCTCACGGCTGATACCGGGAACATCCATACTTAGCAGGTAGGCGTCGTCCGCCTCACTGATATCCACAGCGGGCGCCCACGCACGACGCGCCTTTTCAGCCGGCTCACTGCGGCTATCAAAATTGCGGCTTAGGTCTCCAAATAATGTGAAGGGCAGATAGCTATTCATAAAACCACCTCCAATAACACTTCGACACAATTTCAGCTTTCGCTGTTGAACATTATCTGGGTATTGGCGTCGCATATTTCAAGTGCATGTCGACACGCTATTAGCTCTGCTACACTTGTCGCGCAGCACAAACTCCTCTTTTTTCTGGTTAAAGGACAACGATATGAGCATCCAAGCTGGCGATAAAATCCCCGACGTTACGCTCAAAGTTATGGGCGAAAAGGGCCCCCAGGACATCACCACTGGCGACATATTTAGCGGTAAGAAAGTTGTGCTGTTTGCCGTGCCCGGTGCCTTCACCCCCGGCTGCAGCCTCACCCACCTACCTGGCTATGTCGTGCACGCCGACACGATTAAAGCCAAGGGTGTCGACAGCATCGTGTGCATGTCGGTCAACGATGCTTTTGTGATGGATGCCTGGGGTAAGAGCCAAAACGCTGAACAACTGCTCATGCTTGCCGACGGCAACGCAGAACTCACCACCGCACTGGGCTTGGAAATGGATGCCAGTGGCTACGGCATGGGCAAACGCAGCCAGCGCTTTGCGTTAATTGCAGAAGATGGTGTCGTAAGCTTTATTGCCGTCGAGCCAGCCGGTGGCGTCGATGTCAGCGCCGCTGAAAAGATTATTGAACAGCTGTGACCCGGGAATGAATAGTGTTGAGCACCGCCCCCAGGTGCTGGTGTTCGACAGCGGTGTCGGTAGCCTGAGCATCGGCGCCGAAATCCACCATTTGCTTCCCGATATTGACCTGCTCTACGCGATGGATCGCGGCGGCTTCCCCTACGGCATGTGGCAGGAGGATGCACTGGTAGAACATATTCTCCAGCGTATTCACACCTTGCTACAGCGCCATCGCATCGATATCGTGGTGGTCGCATGCAACAGCGCCAGCACTGCCGTGCTACCGAGTTTACGACAGCAAGTCTCCCTTCCTGTTGTGGGTGTCGTGCCCGCCATTAAGCCTGCCGCCCTGCAAAGCAAAAGCCGTGTTATTGGCCTGCTCGCCACGCCCGGCACCATAAAACGGCGCTACACTGCCGAGCTAATCGACACCTTTGCCAGCGACTGCACCGTGCTATCGGTAGGAGCAGAAGCGCTGGCACCGGCGGTGGAAACGTTATTCTGGCAGGACGAGGATTCCCCTGACGTTTGGCAGAGTGTGGCAGCCGCATTTCACCAACACCCCAGCGCAAAAGCGCTGGACACAATCGTATTGGCTTGCACCCACTTCCCTCTGGTTAAACCACAACTAGCCAAACACCTCCCGGGAATCAATTGGATAGATTCTGGTGAAGCCATTGCGCGGAGAGTGAAAGATTTGCTTGAAAATAATCGCTACATTCGCGAAGGCAAGGGGCGCCAACGCGCGTGTATTCTCGGGGCAGAAGCGGCCAGCCAGACTCTGGGCGATAAGCTCGCCACCCGCGGCATTGAACTCATCGCAGATTAAAGCGCTCAGCCTCGCGGTTATAACGCTCCACCGCCGCCGACATCTCCGCCATCGCAGTATTGTAACGAGCGATGCGCTCTAACCGGCGTTGCGCCGTGTCATACCCGGTTCCCTTGGCGGTTTTTTCCATGGCGTCCAGGCACTTTAGGTAACGGCCTTGCTCGTCGACATAACGCTCGAGTTGCTGGCGCAGCTGTTGCATCTCGTCGCGGCTTGCCGCCTCGCCATCGGGGAACTGCTTGGGCGGCGCAGGCAGTTTGCAGGCCGCCCAGCTGGATAGGGGCATCAGGCAAACGATCCAAAGCAGGATGACTGCGCGCTTCATTGCATCTCCAGAAAGAGTAGGTTGCGCACTAGTATAGCCGCTAGCCATACAAAAAAGGGCGCCCAGTTGGACGCCCTTTTCATTTATCTGACCAGATTCACACTTGCCCTTACAGCGAGCGTGGGTCGAAGCCACCGGCATAGAACTGAGAATACCATTTGCGGAATTTCGCGATAGGGCCGTCGCCGTCACACAAAATTGGCAGTGGGCGATAGATCTTGTTTTCCCAGATGGGCTTATCTTCCTCAAGCTGGCCAACGATATTGGCGATAATCGCCGCGTTCACACCACCTTTCTGTACTTCACCGTTAACCTTGGGCTGGGTGAAGGCAAAGCGGACATGCACCGTGTCATCGTCAATCGGCGTAGTTAGCCCCATCAAGAAGGTATCGGCGATACCTTCAAACTTAGTGAAACCCTGGCCGGGGCCAGCGCTACCAGTACGGATTGAGCCGCGTACCTCACCGCGTGGCGTCGGCATGTTGGCCTGCTGCAAACCGCGCACCATAGGGCCGTCGTAGGTGGTTTCCCACTCGGGGAACGACGCCGTACCGTGGACATATTTAAAGTGAGCAGGGTCAGCCGCATTTTCTGCCATTTCCTGAGCGTGAGTATTCAGAATCCATTCGTAGCGATCCAGCGGTGACCAATCGTCAGAGTTTGCCTCGTCGTGCTCAATAACTTCCCACTTCGGCGCTTCGCCTTCTGGGTGGTACCACGCCCAAATAACTTGGTTAATTTCACGCACCGGGAAAGACTTCAAACACTTCTGGCCCTTCACTTTAGGCGGCATATTCTTCGCGTAAGGAACCTCAACACATTCACCTTCCGGGCTAAACTTCCACGAGTGGAAAGGGCAGACAATATTGTTACCTTCTATACGACCACCACCGGTGCCCGAACGCTCGTGAATACCGTGGCCCAGGTGAGCACCGAGGTGGGGACAGTACGCTTCCATCAATACCGCGCGACCGGCTTCTGTACGAAACAACACCAGCTCTTGGCCGAAGTAATGCACAGCGCGGGACTCGCTGGGAGCCAGTTCGTCAGAAAAAGAAACCGCAAACCAACCATACGGCATGGGCATTGGGTAGCGTTTTACGGTAGTTGTTGTGCTAGTCATTGGCTTGTCCTCAGCTCTAACGCATTAAGATCGCCGCAAGGCGGCTAAAAACCCTATAAAAAGAAGGCCTATTCACGGTTTCCAGAGTAAACGTTGCCAGCAGCCAGACAATGACAAAATGAGACATCCCACTGGCAAAATACGACAGTGGGGGATTCTAAGGCCAATAAAAAACGGTCTCTTCACTACTGGCGCCAGCTGCGAAGCTTCTCCATGAACACATCGGCGCCCATGCGAATTAGCGACTCATCAGCAGAACCGGGCTTGGCACCGGTGTAAATAATGGCTTCTTGTACAGCGATTTCCTTGGCGACATCTTCCAGTGTTTGCTGGTCCACCTCTTCGCCGTCAGCCGTTTCAATACGCCCCTCGGCCGCCGCACGGATCTGCGCCGCCTGCTCACTGTCTGGATCTATCCCCGCACGCTCCATCACCGCTATGGCAGCAAAACGCTCACTGGCCTGGCGGTGTGATATCGCTTCACCGTGCGCATTATAAGCACCGTCGTTGGGCTTATCCGCAATTTCTGGCGATTGCCCCATGCTTATGCGAATCATCGCCGCCTCTTGCGAATAGGGGTCGACACCCGCTTTTTTGACCGCCGCCTCTACAGCGACGGCATCTGCTAATGCGCTGGCCGATATCGCCTGACCAAAGCGGTCGTAGACCCGCCAATCGGCACGCGCCTGGGCACCACCTGCGTTGCCCTTGGCGGCGTAGGTATCGCCAGTTTTTTGCGTGTTTTTACCGTGAGCATGCCCCTGTGCGGGCTCTCCCGGTGCTTTATTCTGGCCGGGCGCATGGGCCTTGCCGTAAGCATTGCCATTTCCGGGTTCAGCTTGCACAAGGCTTGCGCAGGCAAGCAGCATTACAATCGCCAGGCTGTATTTCATAAACACTCTCTCAACATGTTATTGCTTACAGGCTACCCGCCCGCAGGCTGTGATAATATCGACGGATGACTACAGCCACTCCGCCACTGCAAGATCGATTTGGTCGCCAGGTAGACTACCTGCGCCTCTCCGTTACCGACCGCTGCGATTTTCGCTGCGTCTACTGCATGGCCGAGGACATGACCTTTCTACCCCGGCGCGACATCCTTAGTCTGGAACAACTCTACGACATTGGCGCCGCATTTGTGCAATTGGGTGTCACAAAAATTCGTTTGACCGGCGGCGAACCGCTGGTGCGCCGCAATGTGCTGTCGCTGGTGGAGCGCTTAGCGTCGCTGGACGGCCTCGAACAATTAAATATGACCAGCAATGGCGCCCAGCTGGATCGCTATGCTGAGCCCCTGTATCGCGCAGGCTTAACCGGCATCAATATCAGCCTGGACAGCCTCCGCGAAGATCGCTTTAAAGAGCTGACGCGCGTAGGCGAACTGAGCAAGGTATTGGCCGGCATCGACGCCGCCAAAGCCGCCGGCTTTGAGCGGATTAAATTGAATGCGGTCATTATGAACGGCCGCAACGACGACGAGATCCTGGACTTGGTGGATTTCGCCCGCGACCGCAACGTCGATATCAGCTTTATTGAAGAAATGCCCCTCGGCCATATCAGCGAGCACGACCGGGCCCTCAGCTTCTGTAGCAGCGATGAAATTCATCGGCGCATACACGCGCGCTACCCACTTACCGCCAGCGCGGAAACCAGCGGCGGTCCGTCGCGCTATTACCGTATGGCTGACAGCGCAAGCCGGGTTGGTTTGATCTCGCCCCACAGCCACAACTTCTGCCATCTCTGCAATCGCGTGAGACTGACCGTTGAGGGGCGTTTATTGCTTTGCCTGGGCAATGAATACTCCGTCGACCTCAAAAGCGTGCTGGAAAACCAGCCAGAGCAGCTTCAGCAACGTATTATCGACGCCATGGACATCAAACCTGAGCGCCACCACTTCGACCTGAATGATGAGCCTCAGATCGTGCGCTTTATGAATACCACTGGCGGCTAAGGCGCCATGCAAGCGCAGCAAATTATCAAGCAGCTTAAACTGGAAGCCCACCCCGAGGGCGGCTATTTCAGGCGCAGCTTTACCCACCCACAAACCACTGGCGACGGCAGTGCGCAGCGCCCGCTGATGAGCAGCATCTATTATTTGCTCACCGCCGACAGCGCCACTGGCTACCTGCACCGCAATCGCAGCGGCATCCTGCATTTTTGGCAGGGCGGCTCCCCCCTTCACTACACTCTCTTGAAAGAAAACGGCGATGTTGAGCACCTCGTCATGGGGCCAGACCTCGAAAAGGGGCAGCATCTGCAGCTCTATGTGCCCGGCGGATGGTGGAAAGCCTCCCAGCTCAAAGAAGGCGACTACGGCTTGATCTCCGAAGCGGTTAGCCCGGGCTTCGACTACCGCGACCATGAATTTGCCAACGCCGACGATATTCAGGCAGGCTACCCACGGCACTGGCAAGCTCTGCAGCAACTAGTGCGGCCCTAGGCAGCGAACACAGGACTCTGTATGAATACGGCGAGACAAGCCATCGATGAACTGATTTCACAGCTGGCCGAGCAGGGCTACATCGCCAGCGAGCAAATCGCTACCACCCTGCACCTTGCCCGCGCGCTCCAGCGCCCTATCCTGATTGAGGGGCCGCCCGGCGTTGGCAAGACCGAGCTCGCCAACGCCAGTGCGGCGATGCTCAAGTTACCGCTGTTTCGACTGCAGTGCTACGAAGGTTTAGACGAAAGCAAGGCACTGTACGACTGGAAATACAGCAAGCAACTGCTCTATGTGCAAGTGTTAAAAGAGCAGCTACAAGGCATTCTTGGCGGCGCCAACGACCTGTCCGCAGCCGTGGAACGCCTGCACAACTTCGATGATATTTTCTACTCAGAGCGGTTTCTGGAACCTCGCCCTCTGCTCAGCGCGCTGCAAAGCGATGACGGCGCCGTACTGTTGATCGATGAAATCGACAAAGCCGACTACGAATTTGAGTCGCTGCTGCTGGAAATCCTCGCCGACTTCGCGGTCACCCTGCCGGAAATTGGCACCCTGCGTGCCAAACACAAGCCGCTGGTGCTTTTGACCAGTAACAATACCCGCGACCTCAGCGATGCGCTCAAGCGACGCTGCCTGCACCTGTACATCCCCTTTCCCGAAGCAGAGCTAGAGAGCCGCATCGTGCAAAGCCGGGTGCCAGACGTCGCCGACAGCCTGCGCCAACAGCTGGTCACTTTTGTGCACGGGGTTCGTCAGCTCGACCTGAAAAAACAGCCGGCCATCAGCGAAACGATCGACTGGGCGCGCAGCCTACTACTGCTGCATGCCGACAGCCTGTCCGCCGCACTGGTTGATGACAGCCTGAATGTGCTGCTGAAATACGAGGAAGATATCAACATCGTGCGGCCTGAAATCACCCGCCTACTCAGCCAGCGTTACTGAAACAACGTGGAAGCCACCTTACTGCAGTTTATTCGCCACCTACGTCATGCTGGAGTCGGTATTTCCACCGCAGAAACGCTAGACGCCATGCAAGTTGCTGTCAGCCTTGGCTATGGTGATCGCCAGCTTTTACACGACGGCTTGGCGAGCTGCCTAGCGAAGTCAGAGGAACAACGTCAGTTGTTCAGCCGCTGCTTCGCCCAATTCTTTGACCTGGCAGAAACACCCAACGACACCACACACACCGTCGACCCAGAGATCCCACAAGACCGCAGTGCCGACGACGGCGAAACCGCGGGCGAGGGCGAGGGCCAAGGGCAGGGTGGCGGTGGCGGCATGGGCAGCGATGCACTGCGCGCGGAGCTGATGCGCGCCGCAGGCGACGTCGACCTGGCCGCAATGCAATACCCCACCCAACGCGGCATATTCCGCCGGCGCATCCTCGACGCCCTCAATGACAGCGGCCGCCGCGAGCGTATCGCCCAATTGGCCAGTGGCAGCCCACCAGAGCAACAACAGGCTCGGTGGCTGGAACGCGAGCGGGAAACGCAACTGGCACAACTCAGCGAATTGCTAGACCGACAGTTATTGCTCAACAACAATGCCGCTACCCGCGAGTTTCAAGAAACCTTAATGCGCGATAGCCAGCTGTCGGCATTGGACACCTACTATCGCGACCGCCTGCCGCCGCTGATACGCAAGCTAGCCAAAAAACTCGCCGCCAAGCACCGGCAGCGTTATCGGCGCGCCAAACGCGGCCGCTTAGACCTCGGCAAGACCTTGCGCCGCAACATCGCACTCGGAGGGGTTCCCTTCCATCGCTACTGGAAAAGCACCCGCCGCGAAAAAAGCGAAATTTTTGTGCTGTGCGACCTCAGTGGCTCAGTTAGCAGTTGGTCGCAAGTGCTAATGCTGTTTATGCAGGCCCTGGCCGACGTACTCCCCAACACACGCAGCTTTGTTTTCTGTGGCGAAAGCGTTGAAGTCAGCGAGCTATTCCGCCAGCACGATGCCGACGAGGCCCTCGCGATTATTCAGCAGCGCCACGGCATGGGCAGCAGCGATTACGGCCGCGCGCTGAACAGCTTTCGCCAGTTAGTTGAAGAGCGCGTCAATCGTCGCAGTACCATCATTATTCTCGGCGACGGCCGGGGCAACGGCGGCAACACCGGCATTGCCGCACTGCGAGAACTCTACCACCGCGCCCGCCTGGTGCTGTGGTTCAATCCAGAATCCCAGGGCCGCTGGAATACAGGTGACTCGGAAATACGCCGCTACCAGACGGCGTGTCACTACGTGGCGGAATGCGGTTCACTGCGCAAGCTCGAGCGCTTGCTGGACGAGCTGCTGACACTGATTCGATAAAAAACGGCAAATATTGCCATTGGTTTCGCAAGCGGTCGTGCCGAGCGCGAACAAACTGTTTACTATTAGCCCCGCCGACAAGCAGGAATCCGCGAGTCATCATGAATAAGTTCAAGCACTTTATCGGCCAGTCATTTATTGGCGGCATCCTTGTTATCGCCCCGATTGTTATCCTGTTACTGGCATTGCGCTGGGCGGTAAATGCCGTGCAAAGTTTGATCGCGCCGCTCACCGAGCCACTGGTGAAAATTAGCGGTGCGCCACCTGCTTTGATTGATGTTGTTGTTATTGCACTGATTTTATTCGCCTGCTTTGTGGTGGGGACCTTGGTCGCCACCAGTGCGGGTCGCTTCGCTCAGGGCTTTGTCGACCGTCACCTGTCACGTTTCGCCCCCGGCTACCGGCTGATCCGCGACATCCTTCAGCAAATGTTTGGCAACGACAGCAACTCGCCCTTTACCCGCGGCGAGGTCGCCATCGTTCAGCTGTACGGCCGCGACGTTCCCACCCAAGCCACCGCCATCGTCACCAGTCGCCACGACAATGGCTGGTTTAGCGTATTCGTTCCCACAGGCCCCAACCCCACCTCGGGCTTTGTATATCACCTGCCCGGTGATTGCGTTACCTTGCGGCCGGATATAAAACTCGACGCGGCATTTAAATCCATTATTGCCTGTGGCGCCGGTTCCGCTGAATTGGGCGTGTGCCGCAATAACGACTTACCACGCAGCGCAGAGTAGGACCCAGCATGAGCCCCCAGCGCCTGATGATGCCCGTCGTCAAGGTCTGCAGCTTTACCATCGCCGTCTTCGGCCTGAGCCTGATGCTGCCGCTGGCCACCGCATGGATTTACAGCAGTGACAACGCCGCGGCCTACACACTGGTGCTGCTCGTCTGCGAAAGCCTGGCACTGGCTGGCGCCATAGCCACCTGGAATTACCAGATTCACGCGCTCACGCCGCGCCATATGTTCTTAATTACCAGCGTGAGCTGGCTGCTGATGTCCCTGCTTGGTGCCTTACCGCTGCTATTAACAGACACGGTGTTCAGCCTTAGCGATGCCGTTTTCGAGTCGACTTCAGGGCTGACGACAACCGGTTCAACGGTGCTTACCGGCCTGGACAATCTGCCCGCCGACATCCTGCTGTGGCGCTCCATGTTGCAATGGATAGGCGGCCTCGGCGTTATTGCCATGGCCGTGGCGATACTGCCATTCTTACGCGTTGGCGGGATGCGCCTTTTTCAAACAGAGTCCTCCGACTGGTCAGACAAAGCGCTGCCGCGCGCCAAAACGATGATCAGCCGGATCATCTATTTTTACCTGGTACTCACCGCGCTGTGTACCGGCGCTTATATGCTGGCCGGAATGGACAGCTTCCACGCCATTAACCACGCGATGACCACGCTATCGACGGGCGGCTTTTCCACCTCGGACAATTCCTTCGCTCAGTTCGACGACCTGGGAAGCCACTGGGTGGCGATTGTGTTTATGATGATCGGTGCGCTGCCGTTCACCCTTTATGTGCAATCGCTGTCACAACGGCGCTGGCTATTGTGGAAAGATCAGCAGCTGCGCGGCTTCGTATTGATCGTCATCGCTGCCTGTTTAATCCTCAGCCTCTACCAAATACTGGTGAATCATCAGGCGCCGCTGCGCGCCCTGACACTGTCCAGCTTTAACCTTATCTCGGTAATCAGTACGACCGGCTTCGCCAGCGGTGACTACAGTCACTGGGGGCCATTTGCCGCCGCACTGTTTTTCTTCGCGACGTTTATGGGTGGCTGCTCGGGCTCGACCAGCGGCGGGGTGAAAATGTTTCGCTTCCAGCTGCTCGCCATTAGTCTGAAGGAATCGCTTTCGCGGGCCCTGCACCCCCGGGCGGTCGTGCCGAGGCGCTACAATGGCCACAAGGTAGACGACGCGATTCTTCTGTCATCCGTTGCCTACTTATTTGTCATGCTGATCAGCCTGATGCTGATTACCTTATTGCTCAGCTTCAGTGGCGTCGACTTCGATACTGCGCTCACGGGCGCCAGCACCGCACTGATGAATGTCGGCCCAGGGCTGGGGGAATTGATCGGGCCAGCGGGCAACTTCGCCAGCCTGAGCGATACCAGCAAGTGGATTTTAAGCGTGGGAATGCTGCTCGGACGCTTGGAATTTATTACTGTGTTGGTGCTGTTTACCCCGGCCTTCTGGCGCAGTTAAGTTTCACCGCAGCCAAAACTCAGGCGAACCAACTCACTGCCAATGGCACAAACAGGGCTGTGAACGCGCCCGTCAGGCACAGCGCCAAACTGGCAAAGGCACCGGCCACCGGGCTGCGCTCGAAGGCGCGCGAAGTACCAATGGCGTGGGCGGCCAATCCCAGGCAGAAGCCCCACAAACGGTCATCACGGATATTTAGCCGCTCAAACAACCAGCTGATTGTGGTGATACCCGCCACCCCGGTGAGAATCACTGATCCAACGGCAACCGACGTAATACCGCCAATCTCTTCAGTCACTGTAATCGCGATCGGCGTGGTGATCGACTTGGTCATCAGCGACAGCAGCGTTTCCTGTGTCGCCCCGAGCCACCACGCTAACAACAACGCCGAGGCGCACGCAAACGTCGCCCCAAAAAACAGAGTGACCAATAAGGGGCCAGCAAGCTCGCGGAGCAGGGGTAATTGCCGATACAGCGGCACTGCCAATGCAACCGTGGCGGGCCCCAGCAAAAAGTTAAGCCAGTTAATATCCTGATAGTAGGCAAAGTAATCAAGCTGCAGGGCTTTTAAGGCGATAGCAATCAACACGGCCCCGCTAATCGTCGGGTGCAACATCGCCATTTTGCCACTGCGGGTGTAGGCCCACATTGCGCATTGATAGGCCAGCAGCGTTAATGTCAGCCCAAACAGCGGGGTGTGCATCAGCTCAGTCATGGCCTTGCTTCCGACCGCGCGTTAGCATTTTCAATAACAGGCCGCAGGCAATCATCGTCAGCACGGTGCCAACACTCACCGCGGCAATAAAACCCGGCCATTGATCCGCAAAGCCAGCGCCAAGGAAGAACACGCCGGCCGCCGGCGCCATCAACAGCATCGGCAGCAACTCAATCAACCGCTGACTACCTTGACTCAAGCCCTCGGGCACCGCGTCGTCGCGCAGCGCGCCGCGCACACACAGTAGGATAAACAGCAAGAACATGCCCAGCACCTGCCCCGGCAAGGGCAAGCCCAATACCCGCTGCAGCCATTCACCGGCTAATTGGCAGGCAAATAAGGTGAGAAATCCCGCCAGCATTAACGGCGTACCCAGGGCAGGGCGCTCGCCACGGCGGCCAAGGCTAAACCGACAAAGGCGATCAACGACCAGGTTGGCATGCTCATGCCGAACATGGTCCAGACCACTTCTGCGCAGTTGCCATCACCCATCAGCAGTGTGTTGAACGCCTCGCTCATTGGTAGATTCTCAAACATGTATTCCAAACTCGGACCACACGCCGGTACTTGCTCCGGTGGCAACCCTTGCAGCCAGATTTGCCTATAGGCAAAACCGCCGCCCGCGGCACAGCTGGCAAACATAAGGCCACCGGCAATATAACGACCCAGTTGTTGTGGATGGAAGATCAGCGCCATCACCGCAACAACGCCGGTGAAAACAAAGAAGGCCCGCTGGGTAATGCACAGAGGGCAGGGGTGCAGGCCATCAACGTACTGGGTGTACAGCGCGTAGGCCAGTAAACCGGTGCAACAAGCAAAGATAAAAAAGTAAATCCAGCGTGAGCTGATGGCCATGATAATTCCCTTGTTGTGGTTAGCTGCCGCCGGTTCCGCTCGGCAAGTCAGGCGGTAGCTCCGTTGGCAAATTCGTCGCTGAGCTGAGCGAGCAGGCGCGGGTACAAGGCCAGAAAACTGACTTCGATCTCACCCTGCATAGGCGTCAGGATCGCCCCGCAGTCACTGAGCGGATTGTCCCGCTGCAAACGGCGGGCAATGCGCGCTAGCGTACGCTCAATATTATGCCAGTCTTGCAGCGAGCACAGAACATTGTATTCGGCCAGAAAACGGCTCTGGCGTCGCGCGGCCTGAGGGAAGTGCCGACTGTCTGCCTGCAATTGTTGGTAACACTGCTCGCTGAACGCCGCCAGCGCCTGGGGCGCTGTATCCAGCCAGTCAGCCTGCCAATGGCGACTCAAGAAGTGGTCGTAGCACACGTCCAGGGCAATGCCGCCGTAGCGTCGAAAGTGGGCGGGGAAGGCACGCAGGCACTGACGCGTGGCTGGGTCGCTATCGGTGAGCGCATCAATGCGCCGATGCAGGCGAATCCCCTGTTCCCAGTGACTGGGATATTCGCCCTTCAGCGGCCCTTTAACATGATCCCCTAACAGTGCACCCACTAGCAGGCCGTGATCGGCCTCTCCACGTCGACGACGGATGACGTCGGCAATATGGAAGTGGGCAAGGAAGTTCACAGGGCTTTATATTGCTGATAGAAACGCGCCAGATAATCCTCGAAACTGCCACTATTCTCCGCCTCAATCTCAGCCTGCTGGGCCTGCGACTCCACTTTAAGGCCAGCGAAACGGCTAACATCGGAGGGCAGCAGTGGGGACTGCTTAAAGCGCTCAGCGTGCTCCTGGGACTGGCGTAAAGCAAAGTGGAAGAAGCTGCCATCGCGCTGCTGGATTTCATCGAGAATACGCGCTGAAGGCGTTAGCGCAGGGTTGCGCAGCTTGGCTCGCTGCGCGGCACAGCTTTCCCGGTAGTGTGTTTCACCGTGCGCCCGGTCAAGCTGCTCGGCAAGCGCGTCAATATCATCGAGCAGGGATTCTCCCCACTCGACCAATAAACGTTGTTCACCCGCCTCGCCGGTCAAAGTCAGGCCGGGCTTGCGCCCCTCGTTAACCACTTTTAACAGGTTATCGGTGATCGCCGCATTGGCGTCATCGTCACACAGGTCGCTGTTTTGGCACAGGCAGAACAGCAGGAAAGCATCGATAAAGCGCACCTGCTGCGCATCGATACCCAGAGGCAGTAGCGGGTTCACATCCAAGCAGCGAACCTCGATGTATTCCACGCCACCGCGACGCAACGCACCCAGCGGAATCTCGCCGCTGTCGGTCACCCGCTTGGGCCGAATGGGGCTGTAAAACTCGTTTTCGATTTGCAGCAGACCACTGCTCAGCTGTTCATCGGCGGGGATGCGTTCGTAATCTGCGTGCGAGGTGGTAATGGCGTTGCGCAGTGTGTCGATGTAAAAATCGAGGTGGTTGTAGCAGATATCGAGGTTCTTCTGGGCATTACTCTGGTAACCCAGATCTCCCATTCGCAGCGAGGTCGCATACGGCGCATACAGCGTGTGCTCCCCCCACTCCTGGAGATTGTGGCTCTGGCCATTCACAAAACACTTAGACACCGCCGGGGCGGCGCCAAACAAATAGATCAACAACCAGGAGTAGCGGCGAAAATTACGAATCAGCGCAAAATAGCTGTCGGTAATAAAGTCCTTGTCGGCTTTTCCCTCACCGCCCTGAAGCTGAAAGAGCGCATCCCACAGCGCTGGCGGCAGCGAGAAGTTGTAGTGGATACCCGCGATAGTTTGCATTTTCCGGCCGTAGCGATGGCCCAAACCAAGGCGGTAGCGGGTTTTCATAGTTGCGGAATGGCTGCTGCCGTATTGTGCAACGGGAATCGCGACGCTGGCTGGCAGACGGCAGGGCATGCTGGCATTCCACAACATCTCGTCGCCAAGACTGCCGCTGGCAAAGCGATGAATGCTGTCTAACTCAGCCAGTGTTTCCTCTATGCTCTCGCTCACCGGCGTGATGAATTCCAGCAGCGCTTCGGAAAAGTCCGTCGTGATTGACGGATGGCAGAGCGGTGAACCAAAGGCCTCGGGATGAGCGCTGCGCGATAACAGGCCGTCGCCATCCATTCTCAGGCTTTCCTTTTCGATACCGCGACGGATCGCTCTCAGTAGACTGTGCTGCGCAGGCTCGGCAAGAAAAGCCAGCCTTTGCTCAAAACGTGTAGCCAATACTCTATCCTCGGCGGGGCGCGAAAAGGCCAAACAGTGTAATTCCGCCACCTATTGTGAACAAGCTTTGCCGCAAACGGGATTGCCAGCCCCGCAGCGGCCTGTTAAAAAATGACTTTTCGCACACCAAAAGAGAACACCGCATGAGTCTTCCCCAAGCCGGCATTTTTGTCGAAGGCAGTCATCGTCATATCTTTCTCGAATTTGAATTGTTAGACGCAACCAGTGACGCGGCGTTACAGGCATCGTTGGCAAACGCCATAGGCGCCCTTCAAGACCTCGACGGCCGCCAGCTCAACGTCGTTTGGGCCTTCGGCGCAGACTGCTGGCAGCGGCTGGGCCGCTCTCAACCCGCCGGGCTAAAACCCTTCAGCGCGGTCGGCAATGGCGCCGTCGCCGCCCCCGCCACACAGCGCAGTATTTTACTTTGGCTCAATGGCGACGAATACAGCGCATTGTTTGACGCCGCCATGAAAGCCAGCGAATTACTGGCGGACGTGGCTGCCGTTTCCCTTGAGATAAACGGCTTTCTGTACAAAGACTCCCGCGACCTGAGTGGCTTTATCGATGGTACCGAAAACCCGAAAGGAGAGGGCCAGCGCAAAGTTGCACTGATCCCCGAGGGCCGACCCGGCGCCGGCGGTAGCTTTGTGCTCTCGCAGCAGTGGCAGCACAATTTGAAGCACTTTCGCGCAATGCCACAACACGAGCAGGAAAAAGTGATCGGTCGCACCAAGCCCGACAGTGTCGAGCTGAAAGGAGATGCCATGCCGGACGACTCACACGTGAGTCGCAGCGATGTGAAGATCGATGGCGTGGCACAAAAATTATATCGACGCAGCGTTCCCTATGGCGGAGTCTCTAAGCACGGTCTTTACTTCCTGTCTTTTAGCTGCGATATCGAGCGATATGACCACATTTTAGCGAGCATGTTTGGCAAAGCCGACGATGGCATCGTGGATCGCTTGAATGATTTTTCGACGCCGCTAAGCGGCAGTTACTGGTTTGCACCGTCGGCGGCGGAACTTTCTGATTTGGCGTCTGACTAAGATTACGAAGTCTCCTACTCTAGGTATGATTAGGGCGCCCCAAGCGGCGCCCCTTTTTTTGCCTGCTAAACCCCCTCAGCCTCTGACAACGCCCCCGCCATTGCCCCGCGGATACTGGCGACCATCGCCCGCACCGCCTCCATACGCGAATAGTTCGGCCTGACCAACAGGCAGATTTCCCTACTCGGCGGCGGCGTACCAAAAGGTACGTAATGCAGCCCCTGATCTTCGTCGGCGGGGCGCACAGCGAGCTGTGGCATCAAGGTAATACCCAGACCACTGGCGACCATATAGCGCAGGGTTTCCAGGCTGGTAGCCTGAAAGCGTTGGTCCTCTTTCGCTCCTGCTGAAAAGCAATAGTCTAAGGTTTCATCACGCAGGCAGTGACCATCTTCCAAAGTAAGCACTAACTGACCATCCAGATCAGAGAGCGCAGCGCGATCCAGTTTTGCCAGCGGCGTATGGTTTGGCGCCGCCAACACCAAGGGCTCACGGTAGAGGTTGTAGCGCTCCACATTTTCGATGCTGTCCAGCCACGACAAGATCACCACATCGAGTTTGCCGTCATCCAACTGTTGCAACAGAACATGCGTCTGGTCTTCGTGGAGATAAAAATTCACCTCCGGCAAGTCCCGCCCCAGTGGCCCCATAATATGGGGCAGTAAGTAGGGTGCCACGGTGGGGATCAGGCCCAGGTGGAAGTCACCCGACAGCGGTGCCGACAGTGCCCGCGCACTGTCCTCAAAGTCTTCAGCAGCGCGCAGAACGGCCCTCGCGCGCCCAATCAAGGCCTCGCCCGCGGGCGTCAGCATCACTCGCTTACGGTGGCGTTCAATCAGCACCAAGCCGATCTGCTCTTCCAGTTTCATAATTTGCCCGCTCAGCGTCGGCTGACTGACAAAACACGCCTCGGCCGCACGGCCAAAATGCTGGTGGCGCGCCACTGCATCGAGGTACTGCAAATCGCGAAGTTTAACCATGGCTCCTCCTTGCTTTAGCGCAGCATACCATAGGAATTATCTATTGAAATAATTATTACGATCGATTAGATCGCATCTAAATCCCTGCGTAGACTCACTCCTGTCTTCACATTTTCGACGCCAAACAATACAGGAGAGCACTATGTTCCCAACGATTATCAACAGCAAAGTACAGCCCTTCACGGCGACCGCCTTCCACCAGGGTGACTTCATCGACGTTAGCGATGCCGACCTGAAAGGCAAATGGTCGGTCGTGATGTTCTACCCGGCCGACTTCACCTTTGTCTGCCCCACCGAACTGGGCGATATGGCTGACCACTACTCGCAGCTGCAAGAAATGGGTGTTGAGGTTTACTCCGTGTCCACAGACACACACTTCACCCACAAAGCGTGGCACGACAGCTCCGACACCATCGGCAAAATCCAATTCCCGATGATCGGCGACCCCACTGGCAAGATCTCGCGCAACTTCGGCGTAATGATCGAAGAGGACGGCCTGGCCCTGCGCGGCACCTTCGTAATTAACCCCGAGGGAGAAATCAAGGTCGCCGAACTGCATGACCTGGGTATCGGGCGATCAGCCAAAGAGCTGGTTCGCAAGGTGCAGGCAGCACAGTACGTCGCCGAACACGACGGCGAAGTCTGCCCAGCAGCTTGGCAGCCTGGCGAAGATACGCTGTCACCGTCGCTGGACCTTGTCGGCAAAATTTAAGGCCACACCGGCCCCAAACGGGGCCGCTCTTAGCTACGCAATCTACAGGGAGCCACTATGTTAGACCTGAAAATGAAACAGCAACTGGCAAACTACTTGGAAAACCTGAAAACGCCGGTAGAGCTGGTCGCCTACCCCGGCCAAGGCGAGGCCTCCCTGCAACTGGAGGCACTGATTCAAGATATTGATAGTCTTTCCAGCGATATTCGTGTTCGTCGCGATACCCGTACCGACGTCCGCCGCCCTGCCATGGGCGTGCGCCCAGCAGCCGGCGACACCGAAATTCGCTTTGCCGGTTTACCTCTGGGGCACGAGTTCACCTCGCTTGTGCTGGCCATTCTTCACAGCGGCGGCCACCCAATGAAAATTGACCCGGCGCTGATTGAGCAAATCCGCGACCTGGACGGCGAGCTGCACTTCGAAACCTATATTTCACTGAGCTGCCAAAACTGCCCCGATGTGGTTCAAGCGCTGAACATGATGGCGGCCATCAACCCCAACATCCGCCACGAGATGATCGACGGCGCACTTTTTCAAGATGAGGTCAGCGAGCGCAACATCATGGCCGTGCCCTCGGTGTTGTTAAATGGCGCGCCGTTTTCACAGGGCAGGATCAGCCTTCAAGATATTTTGCAGAAGGTCGACAGCAATGCCGGAGAACGTCGCCGCGCCCAGCTGGCCGATAAAGATGCCTTCGACATGCTGGTTATCGGCGGTGGCCCCGCCGGTGCATCGGCAGCCATCTATGCGGCGCGCAAAGGCATCCGCACGGGAATTCTGGCCGAGCGATTTGGCGGCCAGCTGATGGATACCGTCGGTATTGAGAACTTTGTCTCGGTGTCAAAAACCGAGGGGCCAAAATTGGCGGCGAACCTGGAAGCGCACGTCAGTAGTTACGACGTCGATATTATGGAGGGACAGCGTGCCCGCGGCCTCAGCACCGACCAGCAAGGTCTTATCCGCGTTGATATCGGCGACGGCATGGCGCTGCGCAGCAAATCGGTGATGCTCGCCACGGGTGCCCGCTGGCGTGAAATGAATGTTCCCGGCGAACAACAGTACCGGGGCAAAGGTGTGGCCTACTGCCCACACTGCGATGGCCCCTTGTTCAAGGGTAAGTCGGTAGCCGTAATCGGTGGTGGCAACTCCGGCGTTGAAGCAGCCATTGACCTGGCTGGCATTGTCGAGCATGTCACGGTGTTGGAGTTTGACACTACCCTGCGCGCCGACGAGGTGCTGCAGCGCAAAGCCAACTCCATGGCGAATATCGAATTTATCCTGAACGCGCAAACCACCGAGGTACTCGGCGATGGCGAACGTGTAACCGGCCTTCGATATACCGACCGCAATTCCGGCGCGTCGCGAGAGCTTGCACTGTCGGGCATTTTTGTTCAGATCGGTTTAGTGCCCAACACGGAATTCCTGCAGGACAGCGTGGCGCTCAGCGAACGCGGCGAAGTGATCACTGGCGACCGTGGCGAGACCTCAATGCCCGGCGTGTTCGCGGCTGGCGACGCAACCACCACCCCCTACAAGCAGATTGTTATTGCCATGGGGGACGGTGCCAACGCCGCTCTCGGTGCATTCGACTACTTGATTCGCCAATCGGTAAGCGATGCGCAAGCCGACGGCGACCAACACCAAGCTGCCTGATTCTCCCACCCTGTGCGACACCCCATGCTTGCCCCGGTATCGGGGCTTTTTTAGTGGCGCGACGTCGTACGCGCTTCGGCTCTGTGGTCCAACTGATTTGCCCAGTCTTCAAGCAGCTTGGCATTGCGATCATTTTTACGAAAGGCTATGTCGGCAATGTCACCGACGATCGGTACCGCGCCCAGGGCAAAGTCCAGGGCGATATTGCCAAGCATTTTTACCTTCAGTGCCCGCGGCGCCGATGCTTTGTGGGCCTGCCAGACAATGCCCAAGCCGAGCAGCGCCCCGACCACGTCACCGGCCACAGGAAGTAGACCCAGCAAAGGGTCAATACCGATACGCCAACGGGTAAACGGAATTCCCCAAGCGCCGTCGAGTAGCGTCGCCCACTGACGGCTTCGACGCACCCGCAGTGCGATGTTGTCATCCGTCATTTTTTGGCAATGATATAAACCGCGTGGATAATGCCGGGAAGGTAGCCGAACAGCGTAAGGATGATGTTAATCCAGAAGTGTTTGCCAATGCCCACCTGCAGGAATACACCGAGGGGCGGCAGCAAAATGGCAAAGATGATGCGGATGATATCCATAAAAAATCCCTGATAAACAAGCTGTTGAGTAACTTAAGGTAGCACAGAAAAAAAAGCGCCGTGAACCTCGGTAAGGCACCGGCGCAAATGGAGGAAGCGCAAATCTCTGCGGTATGGGGGCGTTAACAGCCCCTAGAACTGCACGCGGCCCTCTAGATAATAAGATCGGCGTGGCTCCAGGGTGCCGCGATACCCGCCAACATCCAACACCGTGGGCGAGCCAATACCAATCGTCAGCTCGTCGGTAATATTCTTACCCACCAAGGCCAGGGACCAGTCGCCATTGCTGTCGCCGAGCGCCAAGCGCGCATTGAACTTGGTGTAGGCACCCTGAATGCCGCGAGGGTCGAGGTCACCCGAGGTAAAATGGGTATCTTTAAATGAGGCGTCAGCGGTGAAGTCGAGCATTAAATCGGCTGGCATGGGAATACTCACCGCACCCGATAGCGTGGCCGTCCACTCCGGCGTTTGTTGATTTTCTTTGCCGCTGAGGTCGCATATATCCTCGTCGGCAGTGGCCACACAAGGCCCCTCTTTGTATTCGAGCCACTCAAAATCCAAGTAGGCAAGCGAGCCGCTGAGCATAAACCATTCACTCATTAGCCAGCGCCCATCCAGCTCTACACCTTTCGTCAATGCACTACCTGCATTGGACACCACAAAACCGGCTACGCCATCAAAGACACTGACCTGCATGTCTTCGTACTCAACGTGATACACGGCAATATTCAGTTCCGCCGCGCCATCAGCCAGCTGCATTTTACTGCCTATTTCTATGGCATCGGCCACTTCGTCTTCAAACTCAAAGTTCTCGCCACCACCGCCCGGCCCATCTTTGGCATTGTTGTTGCGCGCGTCAAAACTGCCTGACTTCGCCCCGCGGGTAACGGTGGCGTAGGTCATAATGTCTTCATTGAGATCCCACTGAACATTGACCGACGGCAGGGTGACACCCACCTCGCGGTCACCCTCGATCTCATGCTCCTCAATGTTCAGCGCACCCAGTACGGTCGCAGTCACCGGATCAACGGGATTTTTCGTCCCCGACTGATAGAGGAATAATTCACGGAAGCCGGTTTTTTTCTCGTTCACGTAACGCAGGCCCAGCGTCGTTCTCAAAGAGTCCGTCCAGTTGAAGGTTACCTGGGCAAAGGTCGACCACGCCTCGCTGTCCATGTAGAAGTCTTTCTCAAGGTCCGCAGCCACGTTGGTCTGTGTATTGATCAGGCAGCCCACCGGATTGCGGCCCGCATCTGCCAGTGCGCCATTGCGCACCTTCAAGGGCGTAGACTCGTAGAAGGTCATCTCGCCCTCCTGATAGAAGGCGCCGACAATGTAGTCGATAAACTCTCCACCTGGAGAGGTAAAACGGAACTCCTGGCTGCGTTGGTCGTACTCTTCAATACCCAACAGCGGCACGGTATCAAAACTGCTGGAATCGCCGTCAAACAAGTCCTCTGACTCGAAGCCGGTCGCCGCGGTTACCGAGCTAAACGTTCCCTTCTCAAAATCGATATCGACGTTGAGTGTGGCGTTGTAATTATCGATTTCGGCGTACTCTTCGGCGTCGGTATTTTTAATGCCGTCCAAGGTGACATTTTCACCGCTACAACCTGTCAGTGCGCTCTCGTGCGTAATTTCAAACTGACGACCATCCTGCTTGCGATTGGTTTTTTCAAGCTTCAGGCTGGTCGTGATGTCATCGCTGGGCAGCCAACCAAAGGTGATACGGCCTGAGAATTCCTCGACGCCCGGTTCATCGCGATCGACGGCGGGATTTTCATTGGTCATATAACCATCTTCGTCTCGCGTTCTCACCGCCGCACGAATGCCAAAGGTATCGCTGAGCGGCATCGACAACATTGCAGAGATTTCCCGCTGGCCATCGGGGCCACCACGCAGCGCGCTAAAGTTCGCCTCCAGCTCGTCGCCGGGCTTGGCGGCAATCAAACTCAGTGCACCGGCAATCGCATTTTTGCCAAACAGGATAGACTGCGGGCCGCGCAGCACCTCCACTCGCTCTAAATCCATGAAGGCGCCACGAGTTTGGTGGGGGCGCCCCAGGTGAACGCCATCTGAGAATATGCCCACCGACAGCTCAAAGCCCTGGTTTGAACCGGAGCCCACGCCGCGCATATACACATTGGGAAGTAAGCCGCCTTCCACCAATTTAAAATTCGGCGTGTAATCGGAAAGGTCGCTCAGGTTTTCAATACCGGCTTTCTTAAGCTTGTCACCGTCCAGTGCGGTTACTGAAACCGGCACATCCGACAAAGACTCCGCGCGCTTCTGCGCGGTCACGATCACTTCTTCCAGCTTGAGTTGCTTTGCAGGCTCTGATTCCGCAGAGCCGGGCAGGGGGGTAACCATTAGCGCACTCGCCGTGAGCGCGCCAGACAAGGCTTTGTGCATAGTCAATCTCGCTTTTATAGTTATTGATGCGATGCTTAGCGACTCTTAGTATTACACCATTATCAAAAACTGTACATTAGTGGCGGCCGGACACAAAAAAGGGCCCGAGGAACTGAATAGTTGCTCACCCGGACCCAAAACGGAGGAAACGAATTTACTCGCAGCGAGCTTGAATTTTTTGACCTGCAAAAACCTTTTCCACGAAAACCGACGAGTCATTGGTTGAACCATTCACAACACTACCGTGTGTCGCACGAGGGTAGAAATGCGACTCGACTGTGGTGCCCGCCGCGCACAAACTCTTCTTAAGAGCCATTTGCATACGCACCGGGGTACTCAAATCTTTACCACTGATTCCCATAAACACAGGAACATCTAGCTTGAGCGTCGCATACTCCATTCTTTTGAAGGCCGCCTGCAGAACCGCACCCGGGCTTTTCTTGAATGCCTTGTTGTAGGTGAGTGCCGCAGCATCCACCTTGTCACGCAAATCACCATAGCAAGTGTCGTTAACGGCTTTTGCCACTACTAACGCCGACGGCCGCACGTAGTCCTCAAGGCGAAATTCAGGATTGATCAACCCGAGCATGGATAGGGCCAGAAAGTTATAGGCCAACATCGGGTCGACCACATCCTTTGGGCGAGATGCCTGGACGGCAGCCAAACCCTCTGCAGAAAAATAGGGTGCCCCCGTCAGCACAGCACCCCGCACGTCGATTTCTGGCCCGTATTGCGGCGCGTAGCCCACTGTCGCGAGCGCCGCACCAGCACCCTGTGACTGACCGATAATCACAACGGACTTCGACACGGGGAAATTGGCGTTCTGCACAGCGCGGATAATATCGATGTTGCTGTATGCCGCCGGACGCGTAGCCAAATACGGATGAGTACCAGGGGTACCCAGACCTTGGTAATCGCTGGCAACAACGGCATAACCATTCGCCAACCAGAAATTTAGATAAGTATTATCGCGATCTCGACGACCGTTCCATGACGGCGCACATGCATCCGCGATACCCACCGTGCCATGAGCCCATGCAATAAGAGGCCATCCCCCTTTTGGCGCATCACCTTTCGGCAGGTAAAGCGCTCCGGAAACCACAATATCTTGCTCGCCAAAAAGCCCATCTTTCGATGAATACAAGAGTCGGAGATTTTCTCCAGCGCGCATCAATGACTGATGCTTGGCCAGCGGCTCCTGACGAAGCAGAACTCCCGCCTTGCCCGGATGTGCCCCTTTGTACAGATAAAAATCACTCAGGGCCATATCACCCAAGGGTGGAGCGATCGCTGGCGAAGCGGCATTCAGGGGCATTACCACACTGGCAAGTAAGACAAGCAGCATCCATCTATTAATTGCCCTGCGGGCTATGCGTAGTAATATCATCGTCGTCACCTTTGTTATGGCACAGCTATGTACACCAACCCGATAGCTGATTATTTCTTTGCAAGGGTATGCGTCGACGATAAATAGAACAATCGCAGAAAGCTGCAGGTTAGTAGCCCAATCGCTCACGAAGCGGTATCAAATAGCCATTCAGGGTCAGCCAAACACCTCGCACATGCGAGCAAGATGTTGGATTCCTACCCGTCGCGGTTATACTTGATCCAATGATGAATCTACTCACACGAGGCAATAAGTAGAACAGGTGGAAATATCAACCGTACCCGGGCAACACGTCCTAACATTGCTCGCACTCGCAGAGTCACGCGGATTGTCTCGGGATGACTTGCTCAGTGGCGCACAAATTCCCGCCAGCGTACTGGAAAGCAAAACTGCCCCTGTGCCACTGCGAAACTTTATCGCTCTGGCGAACACCTTGATGGTAGAGATGGACGATGAGAGCTGCGGAATGCTGCCGACGCCAGTAAAACCCGGTTCTTTCGTTCTATTGTGCCAAAGCTGCATGGACTGCAAAACTCTGGGACACTTTCTTCGTCGCCGCATTAAGACGCTGGCACTAATCAATAGCGACATTCAAATGGATCTCCGCCAAGACGGCGAAAATGCTTATTACGAGGTAAAAACACCAACGCAGAATAGGAGCTCTTTAGGTCAGCACATCACGATTATTTTGTTAGCGTTAGCTCATCGCGTTAGCTGCTGGACAATTCGTGACTATATCCCAATTAATTCCGTGGATATTATTGGGAAGAAAAACCGGCGAGCACGCGACTATGATTATTTACTGAATTTCTCCATTAATTATGAGCAGGAGAGAAATCAGCTTTGCTTCCCAGCCGAATATCTCGATCGCCCGATCTTGCAAGACCGAGAGAGCATGGAGCAATTTTTAAAAGCCCCAGCCTACTATCTGATGTCCGGCAGAGGTGTACGACACAGTCTTAACTACGAAATCAGAAAGCTACTGGAAGATAGCGCCGTCGGCGATTTTCCCAGCCTGGAAGACGTGGCAGAGCGCTTCAATCTTAGCGTTGCAACGCTGCGCCGACGCCTTCGCGAGGAAGGTACGACATACCAAGACCTAAAAGACGATATTCGTCGGGATTTCGCTATCAACGTCCTTCTCCGAGAAGGCAACGTAAAAGCAGCGGCCTACGCCTCGGGCTTCAGCGAACCGACATCTTTCTTCCGCGCCTTTAAGCGCTGGACCGGCACAACACCCAAAGCCTATATCTCCTAAGTCATACCCAACTACCCGGTATTACAATACTGGCTCGGCCCAAACAACAGCCTGTGACTGACGCTGCCAATTAGCAAAGTGCCCGCTATAGCGTTCTTCCAACTGGGCCCGCTTCACTTTTAAGGTTGGTGTTATCAGGCCTGCCTCCAGCGTCCATTCATCACCAACAATCACGATATGCGATATATTTTCATGCTTATCAAGTTTGCCGTTGGTGTCTGACAATGTCTGAAGTAAACGCTTGGCAAGTTCACGCATTCCGCCTTCCGTTTTGCTCAACTCTTTACTTTCTTCTGTCAACACAACCAATGCCAGAGGTTGCGGCATGTTCGCGCCGGTAACACATACGAGCTCTATATCATCACTTTGACTCAGCATGTCTTCAATTGGTGCTGGCGCAACATATTTCCCTTTGCTTGTTTTAAAAATTTCCTTAATACGACCAGTGATTCGAAGCCTGCCCTGCGCATCTATCTCACCGCGATCACCGGTACGAATAAAACCGTCATCATCAAATAGTTCTGCACTAAGCTCTGGCTCTTTGTAGTAACCGAGCGTCGCTGCGGGCGTCTTGACTAGAATTTCTCCTGACTCAGCAATACGACACTCAACACCCGTAGAGGGCGTGCCGACATAGCCAACGCGAGACTCGCCACTTCTGGTAGCGTGAGAAAAAGCAAAGTTTTCGCTCATGCCATATCCTTCCAGAATCTCAATGCCCAGTGAGCGATACCAATTTATCAGCGACGTTGATAGTGGCGCCGCACCACTTATTGCTATGCGCATGGCATCCATCCCCATGCCTTCCAAGACTTTTTTGCGGACGCGTTTACCGATAAATGGCAGCTTCAACAGTCGCTGTAAACGCTTATTAGGGATTTTTGCATTTACCTGCTGCTGAAACTTCTGCCATATTCTCGGCACGGCAAAAAAGAGTGTAGGCCGGGCGCGACGCAGGTCCTCACCAAACGTTGCAAGAGAGTATGAGAAAAACACACGATAGCCGTAATAAATATGGTTAACCTCCACCGAGGCTCTTTCGCCGACATGCGCCAAAGGCAAATAGGAAAGCTTGCGATCCTGTGTGCTGATGCCGTACATCTGCCCGGAGGCAGTGCCAACTGTTGCCAGGTTCTTAAACGAGTGCATGACTCCTTTAGGCATGCCCGTTGTACCCGAGGTGTAAATAATCGTTGCCAACTCATCAAGATCTGGTATTGGATTGTCCGCTATCGGCTCAAATTCCACCAATATGTCGTTCCAGCGTTTGCCGATATCATCAGGCACGGAAGACGCAAGCGGAAAACTAATTAGCTGAATATCTTCATCAATGCCAGTCGCGATCTCCGGCCACTTTTCTAGCTTGCCGGCAAACATCACTTTTGCACCGGAATGATCCAGTATCTGTCGAACACTTCCGCCCGTTAGCACAGGGTATATCGGCACAGAAATATGGCCCGCCATCCAGATAGCAAGATCAGCCATTATCCAGTTTGCACAGTTCGTCGACATCAATGCGATACGACTCCCGGCTTCCAGGTTAAGCGAGCGCAGGAACGCAGCAACACGCCGGGCCTGATCTGCGGTTTCACGCCACGAGTACTCCACGACCTCGTCAGCCGACACTGGCTGTATAAAACAGATATCAGTTGCCTGCTCGGCTTCGCGTTGGTAGAAAGCCTCTAATACAGAGAGAGTTCTTGGCTTATTGTTATCGCTCATATCCAAACATCCACTTTGCTATATGTCCGCGAGGGACGACTAATCACAGTCCTGTCAGTGAGCGCTGATTAGTCAGTTACTATTTCAAAGAACCTGCTTTCACCCTGAGTATGTATGCGTCCCTTAACACCAATAACCGCATCCATATCGAGAAGGCTCTGCAGAGTAATGTGATCATCAATATTGGCAATTGCGCGCAGTCCTGACGGCGTCTTAGCTACGACAATGCCGCGCTTGGGGCCATTGCGATCGAACGAAATGGTGTAGGTTTCTACAACCACCTCACCCTGATAGTCCTCACTTAGCTGAACTCGAGGCCCGCTATCCACTTCATTTTGCAGCGGTAGAGCATCGATAGCCTGCCACTCACCATCTTGCGGCGAGGATGAATAAACACCGACCGAATGCTTGGTCAAATACAGGCCATTTGCGGTAACCAACCCGTTTCTGGCTTCCCCTTCGCGTATCAGCCTCACCATTTCAGCTATGGCATGTAGCGAATAGTTATTACCAGGGCCACCAAAGAACGGCAGTCCGCCCGTTACGGTGACGCCACGCTCATCAAACGGTGATAAACCAATTTCATTACAGGCGATTTGTACAGCACTGGGGAAACAGCTGTATAAATCGAATCGATCGATAGAATCCAAAGCAATGTCGGCATGATCGAGCACTGCGCGAACGGCTTTACCCAGACCAGGAGAACGCGTTAAATCTTCTCGCTCCGTGATATTCCATATTTCATTAATATCCGTCCCTGCCCGGAGATATACCAACCGCGATGGGTCAATACCGATTTCAATCGCCTTGCCTGCAGTAGTCATTAGCACTGCCGAAGCCATATCCACCGCCAAGACGGCATTCATTAATTTGGTATAGGGAAATCCAATAATCCGATTCTCATCAGAAACCGTGGAAATTTGGTCTGCAGAATATCGCTCTTGCCGCCAGGCGTGAGGATTCCCCGCCGCAACGGCAGACATACGGCTGGACAGCTCTCCCAACAATTGCTGATGAACAGAGCGGCTATTTTTTTTACCATGCTGAAGCGCATTTTCAAACAGAGGGTAGGTGTTAATGGGTTCGTAGAGGCCGCATGCCTTTTCGGCTGCGCTCGTACCGTCGCGGTCACCGTCGCCGAGAATTTCGGGCAGAGTTTCACCATCTGCCCAATGCGCCAGCGAATCACCCGACTTCATCGCTGCAAAAAAAGTTGCAAACAGCTCAGCACCTTGAAGCAGCGCCATTGAACACTCCCCCCGGTGCAATCGCTCAGCCAAGCGGTTAACAATATACTGGGGCGAATTTCCTCCGATCGGCCCTGCCAACAACTGAGGGGCCGGAATGCTCAAACGCCGCGCAACCTCCAAGCCCGGATTGCGTGGAAACAACCCCGCTATTGCTGGATTGGTATCAGCAATAAATCGTACGCTTGCAATACAGTCTATATGCTGGCAAATATCGTCAACACCGCTATCGAGCATTGCTCGGCGCGAAACCTGTTCTAGCGCGTCTGTGGGGGTGCGACCTGCGTCGCAATCCCGCCACGTATGCTGACTAATGCCGATCAGAACCGGGCTTTTCGGGTCGATCATCGTCACAACACTCCTATCGATGACCGTGTTTTATAGCTGAAACTGACGCGCAGCAAGATCGCGCATGATTTCCTCAGAGCCACCGCCAATCGCATTTACGCGAACTTCGCGATAGATACGCTCTACACGGTTCCCGCGCATATAACCGATGCCACCCAATATTTGCATGGCTTCTCGCGCACAGAACTCCATGGTCTGGCTACACTGCACCTTTAGCAGAGCAATATCACCGAATACCGCCGTACCCGCTAACACCTCGCGTGTACAGTGCTGTATGTAGGCCTGACAACAATTTATTCTCTGCTTCATTTCAGCAATTTTATGACGAATTACTTGGTGGTCAGCCAAACGCTTGCCAAAGGTTTTCCGATCTTGCGCCCAGTTCACGGCTTCTTCAAGACACACTCGAGCACTTGCCTCTGCCATCACCGACATTGAAAGCCGCTCAGCATTGAAGTTATGCGCGATAACAAAGAATCCGGCATTCTCCTCTCCCAAGCGGTTAGCGATCGGCACCCGGACATTATCGAAGTAAATAGTTGCGGTATCGCTGCACCACCAACCCTGTTTTTTATCCAACGGTGTACGACTCACACCCTCAGCATCGGCGGGAATCACAAGCACTGAAATTCCACCAACGCCATCTCCGCCCGTACGAACGCCTGTCGTAAACCAATCAGCGCCCATACCACCAGATATGAAGGTCTTACTACCATTAACAATATAGTAATCACCATCGCGCACGGCGGTGGTTTTCAGGTTAGCAACATCGGAGCCGCCTGAGGGCTCAGTAATAGCCAGCGAGATGCGCTTTTTCCCAGCCAGAATTGGCGGAATCAGCTCACTCTTGATCTCACTACTGCCAAATGCCAGAACCGGCGGCAAGCCAATACCGTGAGATAGCAACGTACTCGGCAGCCCACCCAAGCTTGTTCTCGCCAGCTCTTCACTCAAAATATTTCTGTAGTGAATATCGATTCCTTCTGAGGTGCCACCGTATTCCTCGGGGTAACCCATCCCCATCATTCCTACGGCCGCCGCTTTTTCCCACAACTCCGGAGGCAATTCTCCCTGCTCATCCCAATCATCAACATTTGGCGTAATTTCTTTATCGATAAAGCGGCGCAAATGGTCGCGCCATGCCTCATGCTCTTCCGTTAAATCCGGATTTTTTAGCCTGCTTGAATCAAATGAAAGTGACATAACACAGTTCTCTTTAATTTTATGTTGTAGGGCAGATAACGTGTTAACAAGTTAATGGTGTAGCTCGAGGAATTCACTGGCACGGCGTTTCAGAATACTGTCTGCTCCGCTCAAAATGATATTGAGCCAGGCAGGGAGATAAGAAATCCAGCGCTAAGGTCACAACACTAACCGCCCCCATACCCGATGAAAGACACTTTAATTGGTGATCGGCTACCTGTACCGAAGGAACTCGTGAGCGCCAGAGCTATATCTATGAGCGGTGTCGCAATTGTCTGAGAACGGAACAGGCTCCTACTATGTAAACCGGTCATGGTATTTCGTTTACATGAAATGAGGCCGAAATAACAATAAGCACAGAACGAGGGAAGGGAAGATGACAGATCGGAAAATACCCCGACAGCCTGACGGCGACTATTCGTTAGCAGCTATAAAAGCACGACGTCAGTTCATTGAAGCGGCTAGCGGCGCATCGCTCCCCCATACTTCTGCCTTTTCCTTTGATCCAGAAACTGTATCAGGAAATTGCGAGAACCTTCTCGGCACCTGCCAGCTGCCCATCGGTGTTGCCGGCCCTTTACGAATTAATGGCGAGCACGCGTCAGGGGATTTCTTCATCCCCTTGGCAACCACTGAAGGCACGCTTGTTGCGAGCTTCAACCGCGGTATGAAAGCAATCACTGCAAGCGGCGGCATTACCACTACGGTCTTCGACGACTATATGCAGCGCGCACCGGCATTCAAGTTCAGAAGCGCCCGCGATGTAAAGCAGTTTCTTCTTTGGATGGAAACACACATCGAGGAAATTAAACGCGAGGCAGAGTCAACCAGCTCTGTAGCCAAACTGGCGTTTATTCAGAAATGGTCAATTCACAATATCCTGTATATGCGCTGGAATTTCTCGACGGGCGACGCTGCAGGTCAAAATATGGTTTCCCGCGCAACCGACCATGCTTGCCGCTGGATACTCAGCAATTACCCAGGCGAGATCGTATTCTATGCCTTCAGTGGCGGCTTAGACACCGACAAGAAGCACTCACATATCAATAATTTTAGTAGTCGCGGAAAACGCGTTGTTGCGGAGCTTGTCCTAAAAAAAGAGGTTATGGCAACGCTACTTCGAACAGACGCAAAAACGATACAACGTCTGCGAGATATATCTCATCAAGGCAGCTTGCTCGCGGGTGCGTCCTATACAGGCGGACAATCTGCCAACGCGATAGCGTCATTTTTCATTGCGACCGGGCAAGATGAAGCCAATGTTGTTGAGTCCCATGCAGGGCAAACATTTACCGAGGTAATGGAGAATGGCGACCTCTACTGGTCGTGGACGCTGCCCTCAATCATTGTCGCTAGCTATGGCGGTGGCACCTCACTTGCCACTCAGCGGGAATGTTTAGAAATGATGGATTGCTTCGGTAAAGGCAAAGCAAAAAAGCTAGCGGAAATCGCCGCCTCTGTGGTCGCCGCTGGAGATATCTCTATCGCAAATGCAATTGCGGCGGGTGAATTTGTCAATGCTCACGAAACCTACGGACGGAACAGGTAGCGCTTTCATCTACCTGCTCTTCATTTAATTCACTACGATTTACAAAGGTAAAAAATAATGAATAACTTCAAACGCAGTATTCTGTCGTCCGCGATTGCAGTTAGCTGTGTCACTGCCTATGCCAATGATGCAAAACCGTTAGCCGTTGAGGAGGTCGTTGTCACGGCACAAAAGCGCAGTCAGAGCCTTCAGGACGTACCTATCGCCGTGCAGGCCGTGACTGCAGACACGATGCGCCAAAACGGTATCAGCACGTTGAGCGACATGTCATCAATATCGCCAGGGTTCAAGATCGCCGATACACAGAGCACCTTCAAGGTATCTGCACTTCGGGGAGTCAACAGTTACGGCTTCGGCTTCGGTGTGGAAGAAAGTATTCCGTTCTATCTCGATGGCATATACCTTGGCAACGGCTTTGAAATGCTCGGTGACTTGCTCGATATACGCCAAGTAGAAGTGTTGAAAGGCCCCCAAGGCACACTATTCGGCCGCAACGCGTCAGGCGGTGCCGTAAACGTTATTACCAATAAACCCAGCGATGAACTTGAGGCAGAGGTTAGCCTTGGCGTTGGCAACTATGGCCTGCTAACACGCCGCGCCCTCGTCAACGTTCCCATTATCGACAACACCCTAATGGTGCGAGGCGGCATTTCCACTCGTGACCGAGATGGCTGGCAGACAAATGTAATCACTGGCAAGAAAGATGGATCAGGCCAGGATCGCATGTCTGGCTTTGTACGCGCTCTATGGGTCGCCGCCGATAGCCTGGAAGTAGAATATAGCCGCGACTGGTCTAAGCAAGATGACCACAGCGGTTACACCAGCGTCAATGCCATCAACCCCAGCTCTCCTATCTGGGCGGCGGTATGGTCCCAGGCTCATCCGGCAAGCTTCTACAATGAGAAAAACAACGACAATGCCAGTGGCAACGCCGGCTTTATCCTCCCCATCGGCGGCGGCCTCCCAGTAAGACCTGCAGCGGCGGCACCTGATATTGTTCAGAACCGGAAGATCACTGGCGACGCAGTGAAACTAACCTGGGATATCAACTCAGATCTTACACTGACATCAATCAGCTCACTTAGGGAAGTGGACGCCCGTGTTGGCAGTGATCTCGACGGCAGTAACCTCGGGCTTGCAAATTCATGGAAGACCGGCAGCACCAAAGAGATCAACCAGGAGCTTCGCCTGAATGGCATGACCGAAAGCTTAGATTGGCTTGTCGGTTTTAACTACTACAAACAAGACCGTGAAGAGTGGAACACCACCTATCTAAGCTCCCTAATCGGCCTAAACCGCATCGGGCCTGCCGGTGCCGCAAACAACGTAACCGAGTCCAGTGGCGGCGATAACGAAACAGAAAGCTACTCACTGTTCTCTGATGCCACATGGCATGTAACAGAGGCCCTCAATCTTACTGCGGGGATTCGCTACTCCTACGACAAGAAGACCTTTGACTACGCCGACCCACAGAACACCAGCTACAACAATGGCGGCATTCTCTACCCAAACCATTCACAGCTTGCCGACCCATCGGTAAGTTCATGGGACGACAACTGGAGTAATGTTTCCGGACGTATCGGTGCCGACTACGCGCTTGACGAAAATATCCTGTTGTACGCGACCATTAGTCAGGGTTACAAGTCCGGTGGTTTCAACACCCGCCTAACCGTAGAAGGCGATCCGGTAAACGGCTTCACCACACCAGACTTCGCCACAGACCCGTTTGATGAAGAAACTAACATCAATTACGAAGTGGGTATTAAATCCGACCTGTTTGATCGACGGTTACGATTCAACTCATCTATCTTCATGTACGTCTACAAGGATTTGCAGACCCTACTCGCCGACGGCAATTCGCCAGTTGCACGTACTGTAAACGCTGCAGAAGTAACCGGAAAAGGCTGGGAAACTGAACTTACCTACCTGGCCACTGAGCGCCTGACTATCAGCGCCAACGTATTGGCTTTGAATGCCGAGTACACCGAAGACGTGCGCGACGCGCAGGGCCTGCTTCGTATAGAAGAGGGCACCTCACGCACATGGTCGCCCGAGCTCGCGGCAACACTCTCTTTGGATTACTCGGTAGAAATGGCTGACATGGGCGAGCTTCGAGCCAATATGACCTACACCTACCAGGATGAGCACTATCAGCGACCAACGCAGGTCACAGACCCCTATTCTGATAGCGACAACGAACAAGAAGCCTACGGCTTGCTGAATGCGCGTGTGTCCTACTACAGCCCCGAGCGGAAATGGGAAGTCGGTGTATGGGGTAAGAACCTATTGGATGAGAGCTACCGCAGCTATATCAGCGCATCGGTAAATGCTGTTGCCGGCGTATTGACTACCCAGCGCGGCGAGCCCACAACCTTTGGTGTAGAAGCGATTTATCACTTCTAATCCACACCGGTATCGGTGACTGAAAAGGCTACTTGGCGACGTCAAGTAGCCTTTTTTATGCTCTCCGACTACATCAGCCAGCCGTCTGACCGCCATCAATGGCAAACGCGACACCGGTAACAAAGCGCGCCTCCTGCGACGCCAAATAGGCCACGGCGGCGGCAATTTCCTCGGGCTGACTCATTTCCAACAGGGGGAACATACGCCCCAAAAGCGCGGGGTCGGCCCCTTCCGGCATTTCAAATTTAGCACTCAGCGGCGTTTCCACCGCGCCGGGACAGACGGCATTCACGCGTACGCCCTTGCCCGAGAACTCCATTGCCAGCGACTTGCTTAACATCACTACCGCGCCCTTGGTTGCGCAATAGCCCGCGTTGTAGGCCAAGCCCTCCAGGCCCGCCGTCGACGCCATATTAACGATGTTCCCCCGGGTCTCCACCAAGTGGGGCATTGCCGCCTGGCACATGTAAAACACCCCGTTTAGATTGATCGCAACGATCCGCTGCCATTCCTCTGCGGTAATGTCAGCAAGGTTGCGACACAGCGATATGCCGGCAATATTGCACAGCACATCCAGCCGCCCGAAATCGATCATGCATTGGGCAACTGCTTGCTGGCAGCTGTCAATATTAGTCACGTCCAGCTCTTGGCACTGTACTCGGGCAGACGGCGGCATCAGGCTGAGCGTTTCCTCTAGACCGCTCATATTCACATCGCAGAGCATAACGCTTGCGCCCTCTTGCGCCAGCCGAATCGCCGTAGCGCGCCCGATACCCGACGCCGCGCCAGTAACCAGCGCAACACTACCCTTATGTCTTTGCATATAATTATTCTCCCTAACTCAGCACTCTGCCCTGTTAAATTCGCTGGGCCGGCGCCATGTCACCCGGCCCGAGCAACGCCAGCGCCAACATCAAATAAAACACGCCGCCTAGCGCCACTGCCAGCCAATTCCAACCCTGTATTTTATCATTCAGCTCTACAGGGGGTTGCTGAACAGCGTTGATACGGCTCATCGCGGCATTTGCCGGCAGCAGGGCACTAAAAGACAGTATCGCCAACAGGCCCACTGGCGCTTCAAATTGCGACAGCACCTGAAAGGCAAGATAGAGGAGCGCCCACGCGCCGGCGACAAGCGTGCTTGCTATGTACCATTCTTTAAGCTGGTCGCGCAAATGATCAAACAATACATAGGCCCACAGCGGCGCGAACACGGCTCGCCAAAATGGCATCATCTGTGCGCCGGTTTTTTCTTTCACGCGCTGCCAGTTTTTATAAAACCAAAACACCTCATACAGCCCCAGCGTGCACACCGACATGACAATGAACTTTGTCGTTGATACCGCAAAGTAACCGGGGAATTCTGCACCTTGATTGGCCGCTGACTCCTGCTCTAGCGACGAGGATTCTTCCATAATATATGATCCCTTTAAGTGTTCATCGCCGACCTTATCGACGGCCCTGCAGCCAATAAAGCTGACCCGCCAGTGCGCTCAACCAAAGTACCGCCACGCCGTAGTTAAGGCGCTGGTATACGCCAAAGTTTTCCCCTGACTCGATGGCTGCAGCCATGGGCCACAAGGTCAGAATTGCCAATGCGCAGCAAGCGGCTGACAGCACAGCCAGCCAGCGACACTGCAGCACGCGCCAGCTGAGGCTACCCCACAGTGCGCTCGCTATCAGTAAACTCAAAAACATCACCGCCCCAAAAAGATTGTGCAGCTGCTGATCAACAGAAGGAGACGGCGGATTACAACCCATGTCGCAGGAAAACAGGCCAGCTCCGATACTGGCCACGCCATGTACGCCTATGAGCACGGCGCTAAACTTTGCCAACCGGGAGTGAGGGAAGGTTTTGAAAACCGCATAGGCGAACATTAGAAACAGCCCGCCCAACGGGAAATTATTGATCAGTGGTGACAGCACATCGGTCGGCGCCCCAGTCGCGCCCAATTCACTCAGCGCTTGGTGGCGATGGCTATAGCCAGGGTAGAACGATGCGGCGAGCATCACCCCAACTAGCAGCCAAAGAGGAATTACAATACCGGCGATATATCCCAGCCGGCGCCAATCTTTCGCCATACACTCATTCCTTGGTGTCACCGCTGGCCATACAGGCTAGCGCGCCGCCGAAGCGCTGTGTGCTCCGGCGGCGCAGCGTGCATTACAGCTGACTGATGTCCCTTACAGCGCCTTTATCTGCACTGGTTGCCATTTTGGCATAGGCTTTGAGCGCTGCAGAAACCTTGCGCGGACGCTCTTTTAGTGGCTTCCAGGCCTCGCTGCCTTTGGCATCCATCGCCTTGCGGCGCTTAGCCAATTCAGCATCATCGAGCAGCACATTAATGGTGCGCGCAGGAATATCAATGCGAATGATATCGCCCTGCTCTACCAAACCAATGGCGCCGCCCGCTGCGGCCTCTGGTGAGGCGTGGCCGATCGACAAGCCAGATGTACCGCCCGAGAAGCGGCCATCGGTCAGCAGCGCACAGGCCTTGCCCAAGCCTTTCGACTTGATGTAGCTGGTGGGATACAACATCTCTTGCATACCCGGGCCACCTTTGGGGCCTTCATAGCGCACAATCACCACGTCACCGGCTTTTACACGGTCATTGAGGATGTCATCAACCGCATCTTCTTGGCTCTCGCAGATATGCGCCGGGCCTTCAAAGACCAGGATGCTTTCATCCACGCCCGAGGTTTTTACAACACAGCCGTCCTCGGCGATGTTGCCATGCAGCACCGCCAAACCACCTTCTTCCGAGAAAGCGTGCTCCAGCGAGCGAATGCAGCCATTTTCGCGGTCGGCATCCAGTGACGACCAGCGCGTGTCCTGGCTAAAGGCGGTTTGCGTCGGAATCCCTGCGGGGCCAGCCTTGTAAAAGGTTTTCACCGCGTCGTTGTCGGTCACCATGATGTCCCAGGTTTGCAGGGCCGAGGCCACACTGCTGGCATGCACGGTAGGCAGGCCGGTGTTGAGCAGGTCAGCGCGCGCCAACTCACCGAGAATACCCATAACACCGCCAGCGCGGTGCACGTCTTCCATATGGTAGAGCGGTGTATTCGGTGCAACCTTACAGAGCTGAGGCACGCGGCGAGACAATTCGTCGATGTCCTTCATGCCAAAGTCCAGCTCCGCTTCCTGAGCGGCGGCAAGCAAGTGAAGAATCGTGTTCGTTGAGCCGCCCATGGCAATATCGAGTGCCATCGCATTATTGAACGCCTCACGACTGGCAATGTTGCGCGGCAGTACGCTGTCGTCGTCCTCTTCGTAGTAGCGCTTGGCAAGCTCAACGATTCGGCGGCCGGCTTCCAGAAACAGTTTTTCGCGGTCGGCGTGAGTGGCCAGCAACGAGCCGTTACCCGGCAGCGACAGACCCAGCGCTTCGGTCAAGCAGTTCATGGAGTTCGCGGTAAACATCCCGGAACAGCTGCCACAGGTTGGGCAAGCTGAGCGCTCATATTCCGCCACGGTCTCATCGTCCGCATTTTCATCCACAGCAATCACCATGGCATCAACCAGATCCAGTTTGTTTTCCGACAGCTTGGTTTTTCCGGCCTCCATCGGGCCGCCAGAGACAAAGATAACCGGAATATTCAGACGCATCGCCGCCATCAACATTCCCGGAGTAATCTTGTCGCAGTTGGAAATACAGACAATGGCATCGGCGCAGTGGGCGTTGACCATGTACTCAACGGAGTCGGCGATGATGTCCCGGCTCGGCAGGCTATACAGCATGCCGTCGTGGCCCATGGCAATACCGTCATCTACAGCAATGGTATTGAACTCTTTTGCCACACCACCCGCTTTCTCAATTTCGCGGGCAACCAGTTGCCCCATGTCCTTGAGATGGACATGGCCCGGCACAAACTGGGTAAAGGAGTTGGCAACAGCGATGATGGGTTTATTAAAGTCATCATCTTTCATACCCGTGGCGCGCCACAGCGCTCGGGCACCTGCCATATTGCGGCCGGCGGTGGAGGTTTTGGAACGGTATGCAGGCATGCTGACCTCTTTGTTAAATCGACTCTCCATTTGAGCCAGCCAGTTTAACACAGCGCCGGGCACTCACCCTATGCCTGCACAGGACTATCCGCGACACAGCGAGCAGACTACACTGAGCACCATCAAAGCTCGGAAACTCGGCGAAGGTAAGGCAAAAACGTATGGAACAAGCGATAGACGCAGCACAGGGCATTTTACCTACCTGGCTTGGGCTCTGGGTGCCAGCGCTTGTTGCCCTGCTGCTGATCGTCATTGGCTGGCTGATTACCCGCAAGCTCTTCAGCGTTCAGAAAGAGCACGGCGCCGACATCCGCTACCGCGAGCAGGGCATGCGCCTGGTGTTTCGGCTGCTCGGCCTGGTTGCGCTGATAGCCACCTTACCCATGGACAGCGAATTACGCGGACAGCTGTTTTCGCTGGTCGGTCTGCTCGCCTCTGCGGCAATCGCGCTGTCGTCAACCTCGGTTATGGGCAACCTGATGGCGGGTTTTATGCTGCGCACCGTCAACAGCTTCAAAGCGGGCGACTACATAGAGTTTCGCAATGAATTGGGGCGGGTGAGCCAACTCGGCTTATTGCATGTGGAAATCCAAAACGAAACCAGCGAATTGGTCACCGTACCCAACCTGTTGCTGGTGCAGGAACCCTACAATGTGGTGCGCTCCTCTGGCACCGTGGTGTCGGCGGACGTATCGCTGGGTTACGACGTTGACCGCCGCGATATTGAGGCCGCACTGTTAAGTGCCCTCAATAAAGCCGAGCTGGAAAACGGCTTTGTGCAAATTCGCGAACTGGGCGATTTCTCGGTGCTCTACCGCGCCAGTGGATGGCTGAAAGAAGCCTCTCTGCTGGTTAGCACGCGCTCCAAATTACGCGGACGCATGCTCGATGCACTTCATGATGCCGGTATCGAAATCGTCTCGCCAAACTTTATGAACCAGCGCGTACTCAATGCCGACGAACCTATTATTCCGGTTAAGCGCCGCTATTACCGTGAGACTCACAACGATGGTCACGCCGAAGAGGTTTTATTTAATAAAGCGGAATTGAGCAGTGCCGTTACCGCACTGGAAAATAAAATTAACGCACTGAAAACCCAGCTGAAAAACGAGGAAGAGCCCCTGGAAGGCGAGGCCCGGGAAGCGGTGAAAGCCGAACTCGGCGCGCTTACAGAAGAGCTCGAAGCCGCTCGCCTGCTGGCAAAAAATGAAGCGGAGAAAGATCGCGGCACTGCCAGCGAGGAGGAATAATCAGGCGTCGCGACGCTGCTGCGCCAGCCAGTCATTGATCGCCAGGCCAGTCCCCATATCCCACCCTTTAAGCTGCTCAACAGGAATGATTTTATAGTCGTCCAACTCGTGATTCAGGCGAATCTCTCCGGCCGCTTTCACATGGTAGGCGATGATCACTTGGTTTTGCTGAGCAAAGGGGTAAACCCCCACTAAATCAGTTTCCAGGGCGTGCAGATTAAGCTCTTCCATGGTTTCGCGGCGAGCGCACTCCAGAGGGTCTTCGCCCGCCTCAAGAAAGCCCGTAATAATTGAGTAGAAAGCTTTGGGCCATGCCACATTGTGTGCCAGGACCACGCCGCCGTCCACTTCGACAATCATCGCCACAACGGGCACCGGGTTGTTGAAATGGACGTAGCCGCAGCCCCTGTCCGGGCAGCCACTGCGAATTTCGTTGTCCACCAAAACATCGCCCATAGGACTGGCGCACTGCGGGCAGTAATTCATGGTTTTTTCCTTAAACGATGGGGCGGGGTGAAAGCCCCGACGCCACGATAATTATTCACGATAAACTATTTAGGTAGCGCACGGCGCAGTAGGAAATAACCCAACACACCGGACATCAACGAGCCGACAATAATCCCCAAGCGTTCGTCAAACAGTTGGTTTACCCCGGTCTCCTCGAAGGCGAGCGACCCGATAAATAAACTCATGGTAAAGCCGATACCGCACAGTGCTGCCGTACCGTACAAGCTCATGGTATTCATACCTGAGGGCATCTCGGCCAAACGCAGTTTTATGGCCAGGTAGCACAACCCGAATATACCTATCTGCTTACCCAGGAATAAGCCTGCGGCAATACCCATTGGCACGCCGTGCATCAATTGCTCAACGCCCACACCGCTTAGATTGATACCGGCATTGGCAAAGGCGAACACCGGTAGCACAAAAAACGCCACCACCGAGTGCAGGTCGTGCTCCAGACTTTTTAATGGCGATGGATTATCCGGGTCGTTACTGCGCAGGGGAATGAACATCGCCATCACTACCCCGGCCAGGGTGGCGTGCACCCCCGACTTCAACAAAGCCACCCACATAATGGTACCAAGCAGTATGTATGGACTGTTGGCACTCACGCCGCGGCGATTGAGAACAATTAATGCGGGAATACAGCTAGCGGCAATCACCAGCGCCGCAATGGAAATATTGGCGGTATAAAACACCGCGATGATAACAATCGCCCCGATATCATCAAAAATTGCCAGCGAGGTTAGAAAGATCTTTAAGCTCACCGGCACCCGTGAGCCCAGCAGGCTTAAGACGCCCAGCGCGAAAGCAATGTCTGTTGCGGCGGGGATCGCCCACCCCTGCATGGCAACAGGGTTTCCAGCATTAAAATAGGTATAAAACAGCGCCGGTACCGCCATACCACCGACGGCCCCGATACCCGGCAATATAATATTGCGGGGGTCAGACAACTCGCCCTCAACAAGTTCGCGCTTTAACTCCAA
The DNA here is from genome assembly GCF_016906995.1 of Spongiibacter marinus. Lineage (GTDB taxonomy): Bacteria > Pseudomonadota > Gammaproteobacteria > Pseudomonadales > Spongiibacteraceae > Spongiibacter > Spongiibacter marinus. Next base: position 321,064 of record NZ_JAFBBD010000001.1, read on the forward strand.
ACCCACCAGGAAAAAGAACACAGCCATCAGGCCGTCGTTAATCCACAATAACAGCGGTTTGGCTATTTCCAGCGCGCCGACGCGGACTTCTACGGGTGTGGTAAGGAGTAATTCGTAATAGGGGGAGAGGGCTGTGTTGGCAAAGATGATTGCCAACAAGGCAGAAAACATGAGTAGCAATCCGCCGGAGGACTCTTGTTTAAAGAAATTAACGATAAATGAACCGTTGGTATTCGCCATAAGTCTCCTTCTGAAAGGGCGTAGTCGCGGAGTGTTGACACCCCATAAACAAAACACTCGACGCTAATATTGCATCAGCCGTCGCCCGCTGTCAGCAAAAACCGGCACTCGCCCCCAGCGAACACTCAGCGACATCGCACCAAGCCGTCATGGATTGCTATGTGCCGGGAAAGGCGATTTTCGACGAAAATTGACTGTGTAGATGACCGACTAGCCCTCAAGGAATTCACTGAGGATGCTATCGATAAAGGCGAAGCCGCGCTCGCTACAGGCGATACGCTGAGGATCGTCAATTAACAGGCCGCGAGCCTGCAGGCGCTCGAGGGTCGGCGCAATAGCCGCAAGAGGCAGGCCGGTGCGCTGTGAGTAAAGCGCACTCTCAACACCCCCGCGCAGGCGCAGTGCATTCATCATAAACTCAAACGGCAAGTCCGCATCGATAACGCCTTGCGATTGACTGGTTCGCGACGGAGAGCGGCTCAAATAGTCCTCTGGCTTGCGGGTTTTTTGGTAGCGTCGCACGCCGCTAGCCAAAGTCACTTTGCCGTGAGCACCAGCGCCCAGCGCCAAATAGTCGCCAAAGCGCCAATAGTTTAGATTGTGGCGAGCGCGGCGACCGTCGCGGGCGAAGGCCGACACTTCATAGCGCGTCAGGCCAGCGTCTGACAGCAGCGCAAAGCCAGCTCGCTGCATGGTCATTAATGCGCTCTCTTGGGGTAGCTCGGGCGGGCGCTTGTAGAATTCTGTATTCGCCTCGATGGTGAGCTGATACCAGCTGATATGTGGCGCGCCGCTGTCGATCGCGATGCGCAGATCATTGAGTGCATCGGCTTCAGTCTGGTCACTTAGCCCGTGCATCAGATCAATATTGAAGTTGTCGTAACCCGCGTCGCGCGCGCTGGCAATGGCCGCCAGGGCGTCGCCGGCGCTGTGAATGCGGCCGAGCTTTTCCAGCTGCTCGGCATCAAAACTTTGCACCCCAATCGACAAGCGGTTGATACCCAGCTCGCGATAGGCGGCAAAGCGACCCTGCTCAAGCGTGCCGGGGTTCGCTTCAAGGGTAATTTCAATATCGCGGGAGAATCTCAGGCGCTGGCGCAGGCCCTCAAAGAGTTGCGCATACGCGTTGGCCGAGAATAGACTGGGCGTACCGCCGCCGATAAAGATAGAGGCCAACTCACGGCCCTGAATGTAGTCGAGGTCTTGATCGAGGTCTTCGAGCATGGCGGCAATGTATGCCGCCTCCGGCAGGTCGCCACGCTGGGCGTGGGAGTTAAAGTCGCAGTAGGGGCACTTCCGCACACACCAGGGAATATGAATATACAGCGACAGAGGCGGCAGCTGCGCCCCGACGCTACTCATTCCAGGCCCAGCTCCGACCAAATATCGTCGACTTTCTTCACCACGTCGGGGTCCTTAACAATTGGTCGACCCCACTCCCTGTCAGTTTCGCCCTGCCATTTATTCGTGGCGTCCATACCCATTTTAGAGCCGAGGCCAGAGACCGGCGAGGCGAAATCCAGATAGTCGATCGGTGTATGCTCTACCATCACCGTATCGCGCTGTGGATCCATGCGGGTGGTGATCGCCCAAATCACATCGTTCCAGTCACGGGCGTTGACATCGTCATCGCAGACAATGACAAACTTGGTGTACATAAACTGGCGCAGGAACGACCAAACACCAAACATCACGCGCTTGGCGTGTCCCGGATACTGCTTTTTAATCGTGACCACCGCCATGCGATAGGAGCAGCCCTCCGGCGGCAGATAGAAATCGACAATTTCCGGGAACTGCCGGCGCAGCAAGGGCACCAATACCTCGTTCAAGGCGACACCCAGCACCGCTGGTTCATCAGGCGGGCGCCCGGTGTAGGTGCTGTGATAAATCGGGTTTTCACGGTGGCTAATATGCGTCACGGTGAACACAGGGAAGCGGTCGACTTCGTTGTAATAACCGGTGTGATCGCCATAGGGGCCTTCGTCGGCCATCTCTTCCGGGTCGATGTAACCTTCGAGGATAAACTCACAATTGGCGGGCACCTGCAGGTCGTTGCTGAGGCTCTTCACCAACTCGGTTTTTTCACCGCGCAGCAAACCGGCAAAGGCGTATTCGCTGAGTGTGTCGGGCACCGGCGTCACCGCGCCAAGGGTCGTCGCGGGGTCGGCCCCCAGCGCAACAGAAACGGGAAAACGCTCACCCGGGTGCTGCTGTTTGAACTCCTGAAAATCCAGTGCGCCGCCGCGGTGAGATAACCAACGCATAATCAGCTTGTTTTTGCCGATCACCTGCATGCGATAAATGCCCAGATTTTGTCGCTCTTTGTTGGGACCGCGGGTAATGACCAGCGGCCAGGTAATCAGCGGCGCGGCGTCTTCCGGCCAGCAGGTTTGAATAGGCAGCAAGTGTAAGTTGACGGCGTCGCCCTGAATCACCTTTTGCTGGCACACCGCCTTGGACACCATCTTCGGGCCCATATTGAGCACTTGCTTGAAGATCGGCAGCTTACTCCAGGCATCGCGCAGACCTTTCGGGGGATCAGGCTGGCGTAAAAATGCCAACAGCTCGCCCACCTCTTGCAGCGCCTCGATATCTTTTTGGCCCATCCCCATGGCCACACGCTTTTCAGTGCCGAATAAATTTGCCAGCACCGGTACGGAGTAACCCTTGGGGTTTTCAAACAGCAATGCCGGTCCACCTGCTCGCAATACGCGGTCGCAGATTTCGGTCATTTCAAGGTTGGGGTCTACAGGATAGCTAATACGCTTCAACTCGCCTTGCTGCTCAAGGTAGTTGAGAAAATCGCGGAGGTCTTTGTGCTTCATAATCCGGTGTCCGATATCCGGCGCCCGGCGGGCGGGGTCGGGGTTTCGCCACTGCGGCGAAACCCCGACAGCGGCCTTATTTACGCTTCATTGAATCGAAAAATTCAGCGTTGGTTTTGGTGTCTTTCAGTTTGTCGATCAGGAATTCGATCGCCGGCGTGTCTTCCATACCGTGCAACAGTTTGCGCAGAATCCACATACGCTGCAGCTCGTCTTCGCTGGTTAGCAGCTCTTCGCGGCGGGTGCCGGAGCGGCGAATATTGATCGCGGGGTAAACGCGCTTCTCGGCAATCTTACGATCCAGATGCAGTTCGTTGTTGCCCGTGCCTTTGAATTCCTCGTAGATGACCTCGTCCATCTTCGAGCCGGTGTCGATCAGTGCGGTCGCGATAATGGACAAGCTGCCGCCTTCCTCAACGTTACGCGCCGCACCAAAGAAACGCTTTGGGCGCTCCAGTGCATGAGCGTCAACACCACCGGTCAACACTTTGCCCGAGCTCGGTACGATCGTGTTGTAGGCGCGAGCCAGGCGGGTAATTGAGTCCAGCAGAACCACAACATCCTTCTTGTGCTCTACGAGGCGCTTGGCCTTTTCGATGACCATCTCCGCCACCTGCACGTGACGCGCCGGCGGCTCGTCGAAGGTCGACGCCACCACTTCAGCCCCGCGAGCACCCACCGAGCGCTGCATCTCGGTTACTTCTTCCGGACGCTCGTCGATCAGCAATACAATGACGTAGCACTCGGGGTTGTTGCGGATAATACTCTGCGCGATGTTCTGCAACATCAGCGTTTTACCGGCCTTTGGCGGCGCCACAATCAAGCCGCGTTGTCCCTTACCAATGGGCGCAGCCAGGTCGATAATACGACCGGTTAAGTCTTCAGTAGAGCCGTTACCCAGCTCTAAGGTTAGGCGCTCATTGGGAAACAGAGGCGTGAGGTTTTCAAACAGAACTTTGTTCTTGGACTGCTCTGGACGCGTGAAGTTAACCTCATCAACCTTCAACAGAGCAAAATAGCGCTCACCTTCTTTCGGCGGCCGAATCTTACCGGCAATGCTGTCGCCCGTGCGCAGATTGAAGCGACGAATCTGGCTGGGTGATACGTAGATATCGTCAGGGCCAGCGAGGTAAGAACAGTCGGCGCTGCGCAGGAAACCAAAGCCGTCTTGCAAGATCTCCAGTACACCATCGCCGTGAATGTCTTCACCACTTTTAGCGTGACGCTTCAGAATCGAGAAAATGATGTCTTGTTTGCGAGAGCGGGCAATATTGTCGAGGCCGATCTCTTTGGCGATGTCGAGCAGTTCTTGGGCGGACTTAGTTTTTAGGTCAGTAAGGTTCATAGGTTTTGGGTTGTTGGCTTCGATTTGATAAGGCTTGGACGATACGCAGGAACGGCAAAGTCGCGGCCGGCGCGTGCTCGACGTATTAAGCAGATATGAAAAAAATTAAGGTGTTATTTTTGAATATTTTGGGGATTGGTCGAACTCTATCACCGAATGGCAGGTCCGTAAAGCAGAAAAGAAAAGGCCCCGCGTTAGGCGAGGCCCTTGCTATTACAGTGCGCTGTCAACGAAGTCGCACAGCTGCGACTTGGACAAGGCGCCTACTTTGGTGGCTTCAGCATTACCGCCTTTGAAGATCATTAGCGTTGGAATGCCACGAACACTGAATTTGGCAGGGGTTTCTGAATTGGCGTCAACGTCGATCTTGCAGATCTTGATCTTGCCAGCGTAATCGCCAGAGATCTCATCAAGGACCGGCGCGATCATTTTACAGGGGCCACACCACTCCGCCCAGAAGTCTACCAGTACTGGCAGATCGGACTTCAGCACTTCTTCTTCAAAGCTGCTGTCGGTGACGTGAACGATGTTGTCGCTCATCTTGGTTCTCCAAGTTGATATCGTGATAACGGAATCGCGGATGATAACACAGCTCTAGACGCGATGTGAAAGCCATCAACATCGGCCTGCGCTGGCCAGCGTCGCCAGCGACCGCTATGCTAGCCGCCGTATCACTGACTAAGCTTAACGCCATGCCGCGCCTACTCTACAGCCTGTTCTTCTACCTGATTTTACCACTGGTCCTGTTGCGGCTAGGCTACCGAGCACTGCGCGCGCCCGACTACCGCCGCCGCATCGGCGAGCGCTTTGGCTTTGTCTCAGTGCCCGAGCAAACAGGGGGGCTGTGGGTACACGCGGTTTCCGTTGGCGAAAGCATCGCTGCTGCGCCGCTGATACAACATATGCTGGACCGACACCCAGAACTGCCCATTGTCGTCACCTGCATGACACCCACCGGCTCCAGCCGGATTCGCGCCATGTTTGGCCAACAGGTGCACCATGTCTACGCCCCCTACGACCTGCCTGGTGCCGTAGCCCGCTTCCTGCGCCGCACCCAGCCGCGCGCGGCGGTCATTATGGAAACCGAGATCTGGCCAAATATGGTGCAAATGACAGCGAAGCGCGGCATTCCTGTTGTGCTCGCTAACGCCCGTCTTTCCGCGCGCTCAGCCAGAGGCTACCAACGCCTATCCGGACTGAGCCGGCCGGTGATAAAAGCCTTTAGCCGGATCGTCGCCCAGGGCCAGGACGACGCCGAACGCTTTCTGAGCATTGGCGCCCACGCCGATCAACTGCGCGTTTCCGGCAGCATAAAGTTTGATGTCGCCATTCCCGATACCCTGCGCCAACACGCGCGGCAGACGCGTGAGCAATTTGGCCAGGACCGTCCCGTGTGGATCGCCGCCAGCACCCACGACGGCGAAGACAGCATATTACTGGACGCCCACCAGCGCGTACTCAAACAACAACCCGATGCCCTGTTGGTATTGGTGCCCAGGCACCCCGAACGCTTTGACGCCGTCGCCAAGTTGGTCGCCGCCAAGGGCCTGCCCTGCCGGCGTCGCAGTACCGAGAGCGCTATATCCCCCGACACTCAAGTTCTGCTGGGCGATACCATGGGTGAACTACTGCTGCTTTTGGGCACCGCAGATATTGCCTTTATCGGTGGCAGCCTGGTGCCGCGCGGCGGCCACAACAGTTTGGAAGCTGCCGCCTGGGGCTTGCCGGTACTGGCCGGCCCCAGCGACTTCAACTTTGCACAGATTAGTGAATTATTGCAGACCGCTGGCGGCCTGAGCCTGCTAGACAGTGCCGAAAGCATCGCCGCTGAACTCATCGCCTTGTTTGCCGACAGCGAGATGAGAGAAACCCGCGGACGCAACGCCCTGGCCGTTGTCGAGGCCAACCGTGGCGCACTGGCAAAACTGATTGAGGAAGTTGAGGGCGCGCTAACTCGTTAGTGCGCCCTCCGAAAGGGAAAATTACGCGGCGGGAACCGCGTTAGCAGGCGTGGATATCAGCGTTTGCCATTGCCGTTCAGCAATACTGCATCACCTTCCTGCAGCCACTGATTAAGCCCCTGCACATCCGCCGGGCTTAGAGTGCCGGCGTTCAGCTTGAGCTTGAGCATATCGACAACGTAGTCGTAGCGGGCGTTACTGTAGTCACGCAGTGCCGCATATAACTTGCGCTGGGCGTCCAATACATCAACCACGTTGCGCGTGCCGACATCGTAACCGGCTTCGGTCGCATCCAGGGCGCTACGCGCAGAGACAATATTCAGTTTGCGCGCCTTCACGGTTTGCACGGCAGTATTCACCGCAATGTGCTGGGCGCGCGTGCCGGCAATAACCTGGCGCTGCGTTAGCTGCGCGGTGTACTGCGCCGAATTGTATTGCTCGTAGGCTTGGCGGCGACCCGCACTAACGCCACCACCGGTAAACAGCGGCACCGTCAGCGTGACACGCAGGGCCTCAGTTTCATACTCACTGCCTGGCGGCACAGCAAAGGAACTGCTGGGGTTGAAACGCCGCGAGCCGTCCAGGTCTTCCTTGGTGTAGCTGAAGCTACCGCTAATCTTTGGCAAGTGCTCGCTCTTTTTCGCACGGGCATTTTCATAGGCGGAACCAGACGCCGCCGCTGCCACCTTGAGCTGGTAGTTGTTCTTTAAAGCCATATCGACCCAGGCTGCGCGACTGGCAGGCAGTGGATTATCGATAGGGAAACTCTCTTTCAATGACCACAGCTTGCCGTGATCTTTGCCTGTAAGGGTAGTGAGGTTCTCGCGGGCGATCGCCAGTGCGCCCTCAAAACCAAGGCGCTGAGCCACGGTAGAGTCGTATACCGCGCGCGACTCATGCACGTCGGTAATCGCGATCAGGCCAACATCAAAGCGCTGCTGCGTTTGCTCAAGCTGGCGCTTGGCCGCGCGCTCTTCTGCACGCGAGGCATCGAGATTTTCCCGCGCCTTTAGCACTTCAAAATACGCTTCGGATACACGCACAATCAGCTCTTGCTGGTCATACGCCAACTGCGCCTTGGCGCGCTCGGTGACTTTTTGGCCCGCCTTAAAGCTGAACCACGCCGGCAGATCGAAAATGGCCTGGCTCAGGCTCAAGGAGTAATTTTCCGTTTCCGAGCCGGTATGCACCTTCTGGTCAATAATTGACGTCGATCCACCGCCAAAAGCGCCAGCGGTAAAAGTCGTACTCTTTGACTGCGAGTCGGTTTCTGTATCCTGATAGTAGGCTTGGCCACTCAGCTGGGGCAGCAGCGCTGAACGACTAAGGTTTTCAGACTCCAGATCAGCGCGGTAGGTCGCCTCTGCGGCTTTTAACTGCGGATCGTTATTCACCGCAAGCTCGTAGACATCTAGCAATGTGTCGGCATGGGCGCCGGGAATACCCAAAGCCAGTGCAACAGCTGCACTGAGAAAGTGACGTTTGGCAATCATAGAGTTAACCTGTTCTGCTAACGGAGGGGCTGCGTCAGGCCCGCAGTGTATCAGACTCGTCCTATGCGAGAATGATTATTAAAAAATCTTATTGAATTAGAACGCAAATTCGGGAGCCTTGTGAAGACGCCGAACTACCAAGTTGACCTCAACGCGCATCTCGCCGACTGTGAGATGAATTATCTGCGTTTGCAGAAGTTACTGCCCGACGCCCTTCAGGCCGGTGACGAGCTCTGCATTGGGGTAGGCAATCACGCGCTGAATATTCGTGTGCGCGAGTGCGCGCCGTACACCAGCTTTCTCGACTTGCGGCTGGCCCAGGCAAAAACACAAGCCTGGGCCGCTATGTGCTTGCAGGTGCGCATCTATCACGACGCAAAGCTTGCCGAAGTCAGCGGCGCCGAGCAGGTCTATGCCCTGCGGCAACGCTACGACTACCCGAATAATAAAATGTTCCAACGCGACGAAAAGGCCCAGCTAAACCGCTTTCTTGGCGAATGGCTAAGCCAGTGCTTGCGGCACGGTCACCGGCACGACAGCACCGTATTAGAAAAGGTCAGCGCGACCGGCACACAATTTTAGCAGCGAGACTGCAGTCGCAAATCACACATTTATTGTCGTGGGGCAACGCCCTCTGATGGACTGCGTCTGGATTTGTGGCAACCCATACCGTATAAAAGCCGAAGATATTAACGAGGCTTACTGTGAACAGCGCCAACGCAACAGCGACTCCCGCGTTCTGCTTAGTGCAGATTACCGACTGCCACCTGGGCGCCAGCCCGGGCAGCTCGCTGTTGGGCATGGATACCGACCACAGCCTCGACGAAGTGCTCGCTTTGGTGCAACGCCAGCACCCGCACATCGACATGCTGGTAGTCTCTGGCGACCTCTCTGGTGACAGCAGCGCCGCGGCGTATCAGCGCCTGCTTCCCAAGCTCGATGGGCTGGCGGACACGATTGTATGGCTACCCGGCAACCACGACGACCCCGCTACCATGCACCAATGTGCGGGCGAGGCGTTGATGCCAAAGCAGGCAACACTCGGTAACTGGCAGCTGTTATTTTTAAACTCGGCGGTTAGCGGCCAAGTAGGCGGCCATCTCGCTGAAAGTGAATTGGCGCTGTGCCGCCAACACCCCTGCGACAGCAACACCTTTATCTTTGTCCACCACCACCTGAATAAGCTCGGTGCCGAATGGCTGGACGAGCAATTGATCGATAACGCCGATGCGCTGTTCGATATTCTCGACGACAAACCCGGCGTGGCGGCCATTGTATCCGGCCACGTACACCAAGCCTCGGAGCAGCGCCATCGCCAGCAACGCTTGCTGACGACGCCTTCAACCTGTATACAATTCGCGCCTGGCAGCCGCGACTTTGCCCTAGACGACCTAAACCCCGGCTACCGCTGGTTCACCTTGAACACCGACGGCAACTGGCAGACAGGCGTGGAGCGTGTTAGCGGCGTGGAATTTACGGTAGATAAAACGGCAAACGGCTACGAATGAGCGCAACAGTCATTTATATACACGGCTTTCTCTCTTCCCCCCAATCACACAAAGCACAACTGGTTAAACACTACTTTGCGCAGCATCACCCGTCGGTCAGGCTGTGTATTCCCAGCATGCCCAACAACCCGGCAGGGGCCTTTGCCAAACTGGCGCAAGTGGTGGAAGAGGAACTGGCCGCAGCACCGGACACCCTGGCACTTATCGGCAGTTCGCTGGGCGGCTTCTTCTCGACCGTACTGGCCGAGCGCCACCAGCTAAAAGCCGTGCTGGTCAACCCGGCAGTTACCCCGGGAGAGTGGGGAGAGCAGTTCATCGGCGAATACGACAACCCCTATACCGGCGAGCATTTCAGCGTGACAGAAGAAGACCTCGCCTGCCTGCGCGCGCTAACGCCAGCCGACATTACACCCGAGCACTACTGGCTAATGGCGCAAGAGGGCGACGAAACGCTGGATTACCGCCTCGCCGTGGCGGCTTATCGCGACTGTAAGCAGCTCGTTGAGCCCGGCGGTGACCACAGCTTCGTGAATTTCGAAGCGCATTTGCCCACAATAGTGGAATTTCTGGGCGTGGCTGGTTAACAATAGCCCACCCAAACCGATTCATTCACGGCGCCGCGATGCGGCCTCGCAGTGGTAGAGCATGTCACAATACACCTCACAATCGATCGAAGTTCTCACCGGCCTTGAGCCTGTGCGCAAGCGTCCGGGCATGTACACCGACACCGCCCGACCCAACCATCTGGCGCAGGAAATTATCGACAACAGCGTCGACGAAGCGCTGGCCGGCCACGCCAGTCAGATCACCGTCACCCTGCACAACGATGGTTCGCTAAGCTGCGCCGACGACGGCCGCGGTATGCCGGTAGACATCCACCCGGAGATGGGCCTGCCAGGTGTCGAAGTGATTCTCTCCACCCTGCACGCCGGGGGTAAATTCTCCAACGACAACTATCAGTTCTCCGGCGGCCTCCACGGCGTGGGGGTATCGGTGGTCAACGCTCTGTCATCGCTACTGGAAGTCACCATTAAACGCGACGGCCAGGTTCACCAAATGCGCTTTGCCAATGGCGACAAAGCCTCCGACCTGGAAGTCATCGACAGCTGCGGCAAGCGCAATACCGGCACCCTGCTGCGCTTTTGGCCAGATGCCCAATACTTCGACAGCGCCAAATTTTCGGTGCGCCGCCTCAAGCATGTGTTGCGTGCCAAAGCCGTACTCTGCCCGGGCCTGAAAGTTATTTTCAAAGATGAAACCGGCGAAGAGAGTGAGGAGTGGTACTACGAAGATGGCCTGCCCGACTACCTGGCCAGCCACACTCGCGAATACGAAACCCTGCCCGCGCAACCCTTTGTCGGCCATTTCAGTGGCAACACCGAAGGCGTGGACTGGGCTGTGCAATGGCTGCCCGAAGGCGGCGAGCCGCTGGCCGAGTCCTACGTTAACCTGATCCCCACCGCTCAGGGTGGCACCCACGTTAACGGCCTGCGCAGCGGCTTGCTGGATGCCATGCGCGAGTTCTGCGAGTTCCGCAACATGATCCCGCGCGGCGTCAAATTGACCCCAGACGATATCTGGGACAAGTGCAGCTATGTGCTGTCTTCCAAGCTGGCCGACCCACAATTTTCTGGCCAGACCAAAGAGCGTCTCAGTTCCCGCGAAGCCTCAGCCTTTGTATCGGGCGTGGCCAAAGATGCGTTCAGCCTGTGGCTAAACCAGCATACCGAAGAGGCCGAAAAACTCGCCGAGCTGTGCATTAGCAATGCCCAAAGCCGGCTGCGCAAAGCCAAAAAAGTGGTGCGCAAGAAAGTCTCCGCCGGACCGGCACTGCCCGGCAAACTGGCAGACTGTGCCGGTGTAGAGAGCGAGCGTTCGGAATTGTTCTTGGTGGAAGGGGACTCGGCGGGGGGCTCGGCTAAACAGGCTCGCGACCGTCAGTTTCAAGCCATCTTGCCGCTGCGCGGTAAAATTCTGAATACTTGGGAGGTGGACTCTCAGCAAATTCTTGCCTCGCAGGAAGTTCACGACATCTCCGTGGCACTGGGGGTAGACCCCGACTCCGACGATTTAAGCGGTCTGCGCTACGGCAAGATCTGTATTCTTGCCGATGCAGACTCCGACGGCGCCCACATCGCCACACTATTGTGCGCGCTGTTCCTGCGTCACTTCCGCCCGATGGTCGAACAGGGCCACGTATTTATTGCCATGCCACCGCTGTACCGCATCGACGTTGGCAAAGAGGTGTTTTACGCCCTCGACAACGACGAAAAGCAGGGCATTGTCGACCGCATAGAGGCGGAAAAAATCAAAGGCAAAGTATCCGTCACGCGCTTTAAGGGCCTCGGTGAAATGAACCCCTTACAACTGCGCGAAACTGTTATGGACCCGGATACTCGCCGACTGGTGCGCTTGGGCATCGAACCCGGCGATGACACCGATGCCCTGATGGATATGCTGCTCGGGAAAAAGCGTGCCGCAGACCGCAAGCAATGGTTGGAGCGCAACGGTGACGAGGCCGACGTCATCGTTTGATGGCTGTCATAAACTCACAGTAAAAGCGTCGCCAGCAAGCATTCACTAATTGTGGCCGCCGCGTAGTATCGGCAGGCACACACTAACAATAACAGGAATGCACCATGGAACAGCAACGGGAACCAATTCCCGGCTGGGCGCGCGCTTTTCTCGCCCTCGTCGACAAACTGATCTGGAACGCACCGGGCAAGCCGCGCATTCGCGTTGCCTGGGCAGTGGACTTCCACAAGATTTTTACCTTGCTCATCATCTACGCGATGATGAATTATTACGACAATTTCACCACCACTGCCTGGGTCTACCTTGGCCTACATGGCATTTATGGTTACTGCTGGCTGATAAAAGACTTCGGCTTTCGCGACCACCAATTCAATGACCGCATCAGCGTACTTGCCTCCATCAACCTCTATGTTTTTCTCATCGGCTGGTACTGGATCACCCCATGGCTGCTGATTTCCCGCTTCATTGAGCCCAGTGGCCCTGTCGTGTTTGCCGCCATTGCCATTCACACCCTCGGCGTTGTCACCATGATGGCCGCCGATGGCCAGCGCCACTGGATACTTAAATACCGCCAACAACCGGGGCTGATTACCGACGGCGTCTACCGCTACACCCGCAACCCGAATTACCTCGGCGAGCTAATGCTGTACGCCGCCTACCCAATGCTGGCCCAACACTGGATCGCCTGGGCAATCTACGCGTATATGGCCAGCTATTTCCTGGCGCGGATGAAGAACAAAGATCACGCCATTTCCCGTCACCCGGGCTGGCAGGAATACAAACAACAAACCGGCTTGCTGATACCCTGGCGCTTACTGACCGGTGCCGCTATTGCCGACCGCCTAAAACAATCCCCCTCGCACCCGGAGGCCAGCATCAATGCAAAATGAAACTTCCTGGAAGCGCTTTTATCGCTTCGCCGCATTCTTCAACTTCGCGGCGGCGTTTATGCTGCTATTTGCCACTGAGGCCTTCTTTGCCCTGCTGCAAATGCAAAGCCTCTATGTGCCCGAGCTACTGCCCTGGGCCCATCAATTTGGCGTGCTGGTATTGGTGTTTGGCTTTGGTTATTGGCGCATTGCCGGCAACCCAAAAGACCACAAAGACATTATCTGGATGGGTTGCATCGGCAAAACCCTGGTCTTCGTTGCGGCCTGGGTGGATGCATTGAGCTTTCCGGCACTGATGCCCTTCGCTATTTTTGTGATCGCCGATCTCGCCTTTGCGGTGTTTTACGGCCTGTACCTACTCAACCATGCCCGATACGAGGGCCAGCGCCAATTGCGCTAGCGCTCAACGCACGCGTAGTGCTTGTGGAGGGCCCCCGGGCCTTCCACCTTTTTAATTCTCGTCAGACTCTATCGCCCGACGCTCGCGATCATAGTCATCGTAGGGCTGCACCGTCTGCGCGATACATGCCTCGTACTGAGAGGGCGGCAGCTTATCGCACTCGAAACGATTACTCGCCTGAATACTCTCGTATAAGCCTCGGCTCGCACAACCGCTGAGTAAAATCAGCGCGCCAACCGCCGATACACGTTTCATCCGCATACTCCAACAATGTCGCTAGCGCCGGCGGCCGCCTGTTTTGGGGCCATTCTGTCGCCGTGGACGCGACTTGCCAGCCGCCCCTGCGGTGCCCGACAAACCGCCCACGGCTTGATTGATCTCCGCCATTTCCTCAGCGCTGAGGTTGCGCCACTGACCGAGCTTCAACGCATCCAGTTTGACGTTCATAATCCGCGTGCGCTTGAGCCGCGTTACTTCATAGCCAAAGTGTTCGCACATTCGCCGAATCTGGCGATTCATACCCTGCACCAAGATAATTTTGAACACATTGCGACTGAGGATCATGACCTTGCAGGGCTTGGTAACGGTGCCAAGGATAGGCACGCCTTTGGCCATTCGCTCGGCAAACTGTCCGCTCAACGGCTTATCGACGGTGACGATATATTCCTTTTCGTGGGCATTTTCAGCACGCAGAATTTTATTCACGATGTCGCCATCGCTGGTCAGAAAAATCAGCCCCTCGGAATCTTTGTCCAGGCGACCCACGGGAAAAATGCGCTTTTTGTGGCCGACGGCGTCGATAATATTGCCCGGCACATGGGCTTCGGTGGTACAGGTGATGCCCACCGGCTTGTGGTAGGCGATATACACCCTGTCGGTTTTATCCGGGTTTACCGTGCGAATGCGTTTGCCTTCCACCATCACGACATCGCCGGGCATCACCTGTGCGCCGAGACCGGGGCGTTTACCATTGATACTGACTTGATTCTGCAAAATCAGCTTGTCGGCTTCGCGACGCGAGCAATAGCCCGAGTCACTGATAAACTTATTTAAGCGCCGTCCTTCACCATTACTCACGCTGCATCTCTCTTTACTTGCTACTCACGCCCGCTACCGATGGTGGTCTCGGGATAACAAGTCTGACACAGAAATCATTGAGATGAACTACAAGCGCTGAGCAAAGCAGGGGCGAGGGAGAAAAAAGAGGTGGTCGCCGGCCACCTCCCTCCCCGAGGGGATTCTTAACGGCCGGTATAGCCACCGTCCATAACCAGTTCCGAGCCGGTCATATAACTTGCCGCGTCGGAAAGCAAAAACACAATACCCTGGGCAATTTCCTCTGCCCGCGCCATACGCCCCATCGGGATACTGGCCACCACTCGCGTAGCAAAGGCATTGGCGTCGTCCTCTGACAGCTTGGCCAGCGCGCCGCTTACCAGAGGCGTTTCTACATAACCGGGGTGAAGGGAGTTCACGCGAATACCGTAGTCGCGATCGGCACAATACAGCGCCAGCGACTTGGTCAGTGCGCGCTTTCACGGTCTGGATGGCCGCACGACTGCCGAGCCACCCAAAGACGATCGCAAACTGCTACAGCCCTTCCTCGAACTGGTTTCCCACACCTGCCAGCGTAAAACTACCAAGCCCCGCTTTCCCGAGGCTTTTTGTTTGGCTGATTACTGCTTAAGAAAATACAAAATAACTCAAATTGGCTAACTTTTTTATTCCGTTTCTACTCATTTTGAATGCAAAGTATCTGCTGCTTTCTATGCCCTTCGCCCCGTCATATCAGCCGCTAAAAGATCAGACATGGCCACTTTATAAGTATTATTTAAGCTAACTAAATATTTTCGGCATTCAAATTCATTTCATTCAAGTAGCTAGCTTTCTGAATAAAGCTGCAAGTCGCGCCCTGGCACGCTCCTGCGTAGAAAAAGCGTAAATGTCCCTCTCCTACCTACCAAGCGACGTTTAATCCAAAAGTTGCATTGTTTAAACAAGAGAATAGAAAGTAATTCGCCCAGCAACGCGAAATAAACCACTAAAATAGTGGGTTAGAAACTTTCACTCGCACCCACAGGCACTCGCTGTCATCACTGGATACGCTATCTTACAATACAGCCGCATATATCCGAGAGCGGAACCGCAGACCATCATGTATATGGCACTCAAACACACCAAAAAGTAGAGAACGCAATGCTCCAGCTAGGTAACGCGCATTTTCGCCACCCAGTGATTCAAGCACCGATGGCGGGTTCACAAGACAGTGAACTCGCGCTGGCTGTCGGCCGTGCCGGCGGGCTGGGTTCGCTGCCCTGTGCCATGCTAAGCCTCGATAAGCTGGAGCAGGAACTCCAGGTATTGCGGAGCTTGGAGAGCTATAACCTCAACTTCTTTTGCCACGATGCAGCAGCAGCCGAGCTCACTCGCAATGCCGAGAAACTCCAGCACTGGCAACAGCTATTGCAACCTTTTTACGAAGCGTGGGGAATCGCCCCACCCAACCCAATGACACCCGCGAGCCGCCAACCCTACAGTGCAGCGCAGGCAGAGTTGCTGGCCGCGTATCGGCCACCGGTAGTGAGTTTCCACTTCGGATTGCCAAAAGCCGCTTTGCTGCGCCAAATAAAAAGCTGGGGCACCGCCGTTATTTCAACCGCCTGCACCGTCGATGAGGCAGTGTATCTGCAGAGTGAAGGGGTAGACGCCATTATCTTGCAGGGGCTGGAGGCAGGAGGGCACCGCGGTCACTTCCTGCGCGGCGACCTGGCGGGGCAGATGCCCACACTGAAGCTATTGGAAGCTTGCCGAGATAAAATTTCGCTGCCACTTATTGCGGCTGGCGGCCTTAGCACCGCCCCTGCGGTTCGCCTCGCCATTGCCTCGGGCGCCATTGCCGTACAGGCTGGCACCGCCTATTTGTTGTGCCCAGAGGCAAAAACCTCTGCGGTTCACCGCCGCGCCATGACATCGGCAGCCGATGCCTCCACGGCTGAGGCAACCCAGCTGACAAATTTATTCTCCGGTCGACCGGCACGCGGGCTGAGCAACCAGCTCATGCAAACCCTGGGGGCACTTCGCGACGACCTGCCGGCGTTCCCACTTTGCAGCGGCCTACTTGCACCGCTACGCACGGCAGCAGAAGCGCAAAACAAGGGCGACTTTTCGCCGCTATGGGCCGGGACCTCTGTGCAAGACTGTCGCGTTACGTCCGCTGCAGAGGTAACTCAGCAGCTGGTCGCGGAAACTTTCCAGGGCTGACGAGCCGCAAACAAGGCTAGGAAAGCGAACACAGATCGTTGCACAATTGGACTGACGGCAAACCGCCTATCAGACTTGTCAGGGAGACAACCATGGAGCCACAAGGCGCTATCCTTCGCAGCCCCTTCGACTGCTATATAAACGCATGGCGACATTACGCGGACTTTAGAGGTCGCTCACGGCGGCGCGAATATTGGTTTTTTGTGCTGTTCAATATATTGATCAGCATGGCGCTAAGCATAATCGACAGCGCTTTGGGCCTGGGCAATGCCGAAATTGGCGCTGGGCTGTTTAGCGGCCTGTATGGCTTGGCGGTGTTGTTGCCATCAATAGGCTACGCTGCGCGCCGACTGCACGATATCGGCCGCAGCGCATGGTGGCTGCTGCTAATTGTGATTCCGCTACTGGGCCCCTTGGTTATTTTGGTGTTTACCGTGCTCGACAGCGAGCCCGGCGACAATGCCTTTGGCCCCAACCCCAAAGGCATTGACGACCCCGCTAGCTAGGAAATCAGCGTGACGACATCCTCCAGCGGCGCGCGATCCATGATCACCTTATTGATTTGCTCACCGGGCTGCTCGTAGCCGAAAGACAGCCCGCAGATAATGCCATGCCCCTCAGGCAGATTGGCGATCTCTTTGACCGGATCGGGGAAAAAGGCCAGCGCGCCCTGGGGAATGCTGGCCAGGCCGTAATCGACGAGCAGTAACATTAGCGTCTGCAGGTATATGCCAATATCGATCGCGTTCACCGAACCCATGCCGGTGGGCATAGAAATGAACGCGACGTGCGGGGCGCCAAAGAACTGCCAGTTCTTCAACATTAGGGCCTGACGCTTGTCTTTTTCGTGGCGCTCAATGCCCATGGTGCCGTAGTAGGTCATCGCGCAGTCGAATTGCCGCTCTTTATACACGCCGTCTAGATCGGCATCGCCGGGTTTAAAGGCGGGCGAGGGTGCCTTGCCACTGAGAATTTCTGTGACAATGGCATCTTCAAGCTTGTTGCGCGCCTCGCCACTCACCACCGTGATATGCCAGGGCTGGGTATTGCAGTTTGAGGGGGCGTGGCGGGCAATATCCAAAATTTCACGCAACAGTTCTTCAGGCACGGGGTCGGGCTTAAAGCCCCGAATGGAACGGCGGGCTTTTACGGCTTCAGCTACACGCATAATCTCTCACTGTCTTTGGCTCAAACGCCCTAGTCTAAACCAGTCGCGACAATGGGCAAGAGTTCACAGCCCGGTAAAATCATTATGACAGTTCAGCACCTTGTTCCTACAATACAGTAAAGGCAATTCGCGCAGACCCGCAGCAGCACTATGGAGCATACCCATGGCCCTTCGCGGCTTTTTCAACCACTACTACTCCGACGCTGCCGCCGCACGCCTGTTAAGGGATGTGCGCTATATCCATATTCTGGCAGCAATGGGTGCTACGGCGCTGATGATCCTGCTGAGCCAGGAACTTCCTCGCTATTTCATTACCAGCTGGCTGAGCACCCTGCTGTGTATCCAAGGCGGCCTAACCTTGATCCCAATGTTATTCCGCCACTATGGCTGCACTGACACCGTAAAAAACTGGCTGGTGCCTTACGGGGCGCTTAGCGTCTTGGGGCACCTGACCTGGGGCTGCCTGTTTTTGACGTTTGCCGACCATTTAACGCTGTGGCAGCAGATTTTGGTGATGCTGCTTTTGTTTGTGATTCTGTCCATGTCGATGCCCATGCTGGCGCGGTTTTACCCGCTGTTTTGCCTGGATGTTGTGATGCTTGGCCTGCCGTTTTTGGCGCTGCTGGCCGAGCGTCAGGATTTTGCATGGCAACTGTGGTTTGTGGCGGGGCTGCTACTCATGGGCACCCTCAGCCTGCTGTGTCGCGGCCACACTGAGGCTCAACAGCACCTGGATGCGGTTAAGCGCGACCCACTTACCGGCCTGCTAAACCGCGAAGCCTGCATTACCGCTCTGGCAAGCGCGGCGGGAGAGACGCGCGGCGCGCTTATTTGCCGTCTGCACAACTATCGCGCCATCTGCGATGCTTTTGGCAATCGCGCTGGCGATGCGGTGCTACAACACTGCGCCAACAGCCTGCGCTATGTCAGCGAACAGCAAAAGCTCACTGGCCGTGTTGGCGAAAACGAATTCTTTCTACCGCTGGCCGTTGCCGACTCGACGCTCTGGCAAAAACGCAGCCGACACCTGCTTCGCCAGATCGGCGCACAAATGAGCTGGGGGGAGCACCTTATCGCCCTCGATATCGGCATCGGTCTGGCGGCAATAGCCAGCAGCCCCGGAGCCGGTACGCCCGAAGAAGCCCTGCGCCACGCACAATTGGCGGCTGCCGTGCGCAACCCACACAGCCGGATCATCCAGTACCACCCCGAATTATGGGATCGGCTGCAGCGCGATGTCAGTCTGCGCTCAGCACTGCAAGGCGCTGCGTTATACGAGCAACTAACGCTGCACTTTCAGCCTATAAAGCGACTGCGCGACGGCGCAATCAACGGTGCCGAAGCGCTGTTGCGCTGGCAGCATCCCGAGCTTGGGCCAATACCGCCCGACGAGTTTATTGCCATTGCAGAACAGAGCGAGGTGATCAACGACCTTGGAGACTGGGTGATTCAGCAAGCCGCCAGGCACCTGGCTGAGATTCCCGGGGATGCGCCATTTTGCATTGCCGTGAACGTATCGATGGCGCAATTTACCAGCCCGCGCTTACTGGCAAGCCTTCGCGATGCCGTTGCCGAACTGCCGTGCAATCGTCGCTTGGCGTTGGAAATTACCGAGAGCGTGATGATGCTGGAGCCTTCGCTGGTTAACGATACGCTGGCAACCCTCGCCAGCCTCGGTGTCAAGGTCGCCCTTGACGACTTTGGCACGGGCTACTCGTCGCTGCAGTACTTGGCAACACTGCCCATTCATACGCTGAAAATCGATCGCAGTTTTGTCTCTGACCTGACTCAGGATAAACACCGAGCTGTGATTAAGGTCATTATTGAAATGGCCCATGCACTGGGTATTAACGTTGTTGCCGAAGGCGTGGAGAGTGCCGGGCAACTGACTGTTCTCGAAGAGTATCACTGCGACGAAGTCCAGGGTTACCACATTGCCCGGCCGGCGCCATTTAGCTCGCTTGTTGCCGCACTGCGCTAATCCTGCGCTGGCCGAGTAGGCTGTGCAGTCGGTATCATGCGCCGTCACATCCTTGCGCTGCGCCGTAATTTAAAGAGCTGTAATGACCGAACTCGCACCCCTGCAATATATCCTGATTGGGCTGATTTTTGTCTGGAGTGGCTTTGTTCGCTCCGGCCTTGGCTTCGGTGGCGCGGTGCTCTCGCTGCCCTTTTTGTTGCTGGTACACAACGCGCCGCTCGTGTACCTGCCGCTGATCTCCGTTCACTTACTGGTGTTTTCATCGTTAACCATCGCCCTGAATAATCGTCAGCGCCTCGGGGGCAGCAGCAGCGCCCAGAGCACGGTGGACTGGCAGTATTTATGGAAGGCGCTGGCAGTGATGATCGGCCCCAAATTACTCGGCGTCTTCGGTTTGATTACCCTGCCCAGCGGCGTACTCAGCGGTATTATTTTTAGTATCGTGATGCTGTATTCACTGAGTTATATTTTTAATAAGCCATTTCGCAGCAACAACCGCCTGGTCGATGCCGTGTTTCTAATGGCCGGGGGCTATATCAGCGGTACCTCACTCATCGGCGCGCCGCTGATCATAGCGGTGGTCGCCCAACACGTCGCCAAGGAGCGCCTGCGCGACACACTGTTTGCGCTATGGTTTATTCTGGTGACGATCAAAATGGCTGCTTTCGTCTGGGCCGGTGTAGACCTGCAGCTCATTCACCACCTCTGGTTGCTCCCCTGTGCTGCCGTTGGCCATGTTATCGGCCTGCGGGTACACGACCGCTTGCTACAGGCCGAAACGCCGATATTTTTCCGGGTAGTCGGTAGCGTGCTGTTGGCCATTAGTGTGGTTGGTTTATTTTCAGCGTTTCGCTAGGGCGACGCGCTACCTCCATTCAGGAGATCGCTTCCGTCACTGGCTGCCCGCGCCGGTAAATACGACTGACCCCATACACCGCCACCCCGGCAAGAATACCGGGCAGGCCTTCATAGACCATGTTGTGAAGGTCGAAATAACGCCACAGTAGTGCCGTGCTGATCCCAACCACACTCATCGCAATACTGACGCCCTGGCCGGGGCGGCCGCCAAAAATAAGCACCAGCAACAGCGGCACAAACGCACTGGCTAATCCGGACCACGCCATAACCACCATGGCGAAAACGCTTTGCGCACTGAGTAGCGCCCAGGCCAGAGCCGTGGCGGTAATACCAAACGTAGACAGTTTTAACAGCCAGGGCTTTTCAATATTTTGCGGCAACAGGTCGTGAGTTAGCGCCGCCGATGAGCTGAGAATTAACGAATCGGCAGTGGATAGCGTCGCGGCAAACACCCCGGCGAGAATCAGGCCGACCAGCACCGGCGGTAAAAGCTGTTGCGCCATAGTTGGCAGAGCGAGCTCAGCGTCGAAGCTACCGGCCTCGGGCAAGTAGAGCCGCGACAGCAAACCAACAGACGTGGCCATTAAGTAAAAAGCGGTAAACCACAGGTAATACCACTGGCGTGCGCGGTTCATATCCCCACCATCTCGCAGCGTCATAAACCGCACCATCACATGGGGCTGACCAACCACGGACAGGCCGGCAAATAACCAGCCCAATGCGAATAACACCGCCCCAGCGACACCGGGAAAGGCAAGATCCTGAGGAAACCAGTTCATATAATCGGGCACGTCGCGCAACTGAGACAGTGTCGCTTGAGCCCCGCCCAGGCCATCGACCGCCACCCACAGCAGCAGTCCCATCGCAGAGATCATCACCATCGACTGCGCGGCATCAGTCCAGATTGATGCGCGGATACCGCCCGCCAGGCAGTACATCAACACCAGTACGGCACCACTGACCGCCCCCGCCCAAATTGGCCAATCAAACAAGACGTGCAAGGCCTTACTACCGGCAAGCAGTTGCGCGGCGGCGTAAGCGACTAACAGCAACAAACAAATGCTTGCAGCCAGCCGTTGGTAGGCGGGTTTTGTGCCACCGGACCAGGACGACAACACGCCGATATAACTGACCTCGCTGCGTTTTTCCGTCATCGTCCGCAGGCGACGGTGCACAAAGTGGGACGCGATAAAGTCGCCACCAATCCAGCCCAACATAACCCAAAAAGCGGATAAGCCGACGGTGTAGGTATAGCCGATAACGCCGATAAACATATAGCCACTGTTATTCGTGGCCACGGCAGAAAGGCCGACGAGCCAGGGCTTAACGCTATTGCTGGCAAGGTAGTAATCCTTGCTCTGGTGACTACTAAAGAAAAGGGAAGAGAGGCCAATAAGGACGAATAGGCTTAAAAAAGCAATAAAACTCCAGGCAGTAAGCATAGGCTTCCTATTATTACTGCCCGGTGCCGAGCAGCGTTAAATATTATCGTTAACCGTTGGCTCTAGCAGCTCGTGTACCAGCGGGTGCTCACGCAGTGATTCCAGTGCGGGGTCCCGCTCCAGCTCTTCGCGATAGGCCTCGGCCTGAGCAACCGCCTTGGCAAAGTAGCGAGCGGCATCGTCGAGGTTGCCCATTGCCGAGTGTGCACAGGCCAACTGGTAAAACGCATGACCGTTGGTTTCGTCGAGACTCAGCGCCTGGTTACACAGGTTAACCGCCCACTGGGGCTCACCCTGGTCCAGCGCGGCATCGGCCTTATAGGTAATGGCTTCAATATCGCTGGGGCGAATGGCAAGTATTTGATCGTAGATGCCAATTTTACCCGCCGGACTGGCCTCCTGACTGGCGCGCAACCACAGCGAATGGATCTCCTGCGTACGGTTGATTTCCTCGCGGTTGGACTCGATGTGCTCAGTTTCTTGTTTGAGTTGTCGCTCTATCACGCGTAGGCGCTTTTCGTATTCTTCAACGATGTCCGCAACCTGCTCATTGGCAACGCTGTGAACCTTGTCGCGAATATCACGCAGGGAATTCCAGCCGATCAACACCAGCGCCGAACTGACACCGGCGATCAGATAGAAGAAGTAGGTAACGGTATTGGTGGCGTAAGACACCGCTTTATCTGCAGCGCCAAGCTCGCGATCCACCACTTCCTGAGTGAGTTCGCGGTGCTTGCGCTCCATATCCACCCGCAGCGAACGCACTTCATCGAGGATATAGCGCTCGATGAAGGGCGAGTAGAGCGGCTCTTGAAGTTGATCAATATGCTGATCAACTTGTGTGTCGCTGACCTCTTGCTCCGAGTCGGCAAACGCCATTAAGGGAAGTAGCGCTGCCACTATCCAGCACAGGGTCAAGCCACGCATATTGCCTCTCCGTGATCATGGACTTCTACTAAACAACGGTGCAGGTTGGCGACCGCTGCCTCGTAGTCATCTTCATTGATCACGAACTGCATGTCCACTTGACGCATAGACTGGTGCATAGCCAGCACACTGATATCTGCCGACGCCAATGCCGAGACCGTTTTTGCCAGCATGCCAGGCACTTTCATATCGCTGCCGATGGCGGACACAATAGCCACCTTGCGCGTACTGACCTCTGCCGTCGTAAACTCATCACTGACCGCTTTAACAATGCGCTTAACCGTTTTCAGGTTGGTGCCCAAGTAGTGGGTGATGGTGTTGGCGTTGATATCTTTGGTGATCACCGTCGCTTTAAAGCGAGAGATCGCACTGAGTATTTTCTGCTCGTAATCCCACAGCGAGCCAACCATGTCTTGGTCGAAAACTTCCAGCGCGTACACTTGCTTGCGGCCCGCAATAATTTCTACACAGGGTCGCTCACTGGTGTATTCACCATCGATTAAGGTGCCGCTGTGCTCGGGTTCAAAGGTGTTTTTCACCCGCAACGGAATATTGTCCTGGCGCAGGCCCTTGGCTGCGCGCGGGTGAATCGCCTCCATGCCAAGGTTGGCCAGCTGATCGGCAACATCGTAGTTAGTGCGGCCGATCGGCACGACCTTCTCGGCACCCACTAAACGCGGATCAGCACTACTGAGGTGATACTCCTTGTGAATAATCGCTTCGTCGGCCTTACTCATCACCGCCAAACGGCTAAAGGTCATCTCGCTGTAGCCGCGGTCAAAAGTCGCCATCAAGCCTTCGCTGCAGTAGGCGTAACCGGTGACGATGGGCAGCTCTTTTTGCACATCAATTTTATCCAGCTCGCGCAGAATGTGTGCATCCAAGGGGATTGCCGACTCCATTCTCCAACCGGAAAGGTCAACAAAGCGCGCGTTAATACCGTCGCGCTGCAGCAGCTTGGCGGTATTCCAGGCACTGTGAACTTCGCCAATGCTGGCCAGCATTTCACGCACCGTTAGCAGGTGGTCTTCCAAACCAAAGTGGCCGTGCTGGCACAGGCGGTGCAAGTTGTCCATGCAGCGCTCGGCCTCGAATAAGCGGCCATCAATAAACGCATTGGCCTCATTGAGCTGCTCGGCGTCGTCGAACAACTCCTCATTAATTTGGTGCAGGGCTTTGGCCACATTGCGCAGCGCTTCCCGCCACAATGCTTCGCTGCCTTCGTCGTCGGCAAATAAACCGTAGACACCGGGGTTACCGTTGCGCTTGTTCTCCAGCAGCATGTCGGTTACACCACCGTAGGCAGACACAACAAAAATTCTGCCGTACAGGTGGTCGCCCTCGGCTCCCGCCAGGATGATATTGTCGCGCACCGCGGCGTAATCGCTCATCGACGTGCCGCCAATTTTTTCTACACTGTGTGACATCGTATTCTCCATTCGGTCATTAAAAAGGACGTTATCCGCGTGCTTTTTAACAATCAGTCAATGGGGTAAACGCCATTTTCATCGTGAACTTCCTTGCCACTCAGTGGCGGATTAAATACACAGGCCATTTTCATGTCTTCGCTGCCGCCGCGAAGCAGGTGCTTGTCGTGCTTGTCGAGGATATACAGCGTACCGGGTTCAATTTTGTAGATTTTGCCGTCTTCAACCGTTTCAATCTCGCCATTGCCCGACATGCAGTACACGGACTCAAGGTGATTCTGGTAGTGAATCGGCGTTTCGGTACCTGCAAGAATGGTAGTGATATGGAAAGAAAAACCCATATTGTCGTCTTTCAGCAGCATGCGCACACTTTGCCAATTGCCACCGTCAACTTTGCGTTCTGAATTTTCACACTCTTCTAATGTTCTTACGATCATTACTCGGTTTCCAATTTCTTTAGTCGATACAACGGTCCGCCATTACGGCGGACCCAAATCGAGCCCGGGCGGGCCCGAACACAAGGCGGGATTAAGACGCTTTCTTAACGTCTTTCAACAACACTT
Source organism: Spongiibacter marinus (assembly GCF_016906995.1). Lineage (GTDB taxonomy): Bacteria > Pseudomonadota > Gammaproteobacteria > Pseudomonadales > Spongiibacteraceae > Spongiibacter > Spongiibacter marinus. The sequence continues at coordinate 345,888 of NZ_JAFBBD010000001.1, forward strand.
CCGAAACGGCATCGGCGACGATGTCCATGCCGCGAATCAGCTCGTCTTTGTCGATGGTCAGCGGGCAGAAACATTTTACGATGTGCCCACGGTTACCACAGGTTTCAATTACCAGGCCTCGCTCAAAACAGGCGCGGGCAACTGCATCGGCAGTATCGCCATCGGCAAGGGCAATGCCCTGCATCATGCCGCGACCTTTAACCGCCGCGCGCGTAACGCCGTAGCGGTCAGAAATTTTCTTAAAGCGGTCGCGCACAATCGCCGACTTTTCAATGATCTCGTTAGAGAAGCTTTCATCTTTCCAGAAATGGCGGATGGCAGCCGCTGCGGTAACAAAAGCGTGGTTATTACCACGGAAAGTACCGTTGTGCTCACCCGGTGCCCACACGTCCAGGTCCGGGCGCAACAATACAATTGCGCAGGGCAGGCCGTAGCCACTCAGTGACTTCGACATAGTCACAATGTCGGGCTTAATACCGCTGGGCTCAAAGCTGAAGAAGGTACCCGTGCGGCCACAGCCGGCCTGGATATCATCCACAATCAACAGGATATCGTGCTTGCGGCACAGTTTTTCCAAGCCGCGCAACCAATCGCTATTGGCGACATTCAAACCGCCTTCACCTTGCACACACTCCACCAGCATCGCCGCCGGCAGATCGATACCCGACGACGGATCGCTAAGCAGCTTGTCCATCATCTTGATGGTGTCGGCATCGCGACCGTGGTAACCGCAGAACGGCATACGCGAGATGTCGCCCAGCGCCACACCCGCACCGCCGCGGTGATGGCTGTTACCCGTTGCCGCAACACTGCCCAGAGTCACGCCGTGAAAGCCGTTGGTGAACGATACAATGGTATTGCGACCGGTCACTTTGCGCGCCAGCTTCATCGCCGCTTCGACGGCGTTGGTGCCAGTGGGGCCAGTAAACTGGAAGGTGTACTCCATATCGCGCGGCTTGAGGATGTTCTCGTTAAACGCGTCGAGGAAGTCGGCCTTGGCGTCGGTGTGCATATCCAGACCATGGGTAATGCCGTCGCGCATGATGTACTCAACCAGCGCTTCTTTGAGCACTGGGTGGTTATGGCCATAGTTCAGCGTGCCCGCCCCGGCAAGAAAATCCAGGTATTTGTTGCCGTCAACGTCGTACAGGTATTCACCCTGCGCCTTATTAAACGTTACCGGGAATGAACGTGCATAACACTGCACTTCTGATTCAAGCTGATCAAAAATAGTCATAATAATGTCCTCTTAGCATCCTTTAATGTTGTCGACCGCTATTGTTCTAAAGGGGGTCGAGGGAAGGGTCCGATGCGAAGCAACGCCTCGCTGTCGTGTTTTCCGTGGAAGTGGGCCTCGCGCTCGAACCAGATGTCGTGGTTCAGCTCGGTGTTCATATCCCGAGCAAAGCTGCGGAACAGTGCCCATGACGCCTCGTTGTCTGGCGTGATCGTCGTTTCTAAAAATCGCACATTGGCGCAGGCTGGCCGCTGCACAATTTCCTGCATCATTTTCTTCGCCAATCCCCGGCCACGTTGACTCTTATCAACCACAACCTGCCACACGAATACCGAGTCGGGCTTTGCCGGTGGGATGTAAGCGGAAATAAAGCCAACCAGTTGGCCGTTTTCTTCGACGGCAACCGAGGTTTCTGCAAAGTGGGTGCACTGCAGTAAATTGCAGTAGACCGAATTCGGATCGAGGGGGGGGCTGTTCGCCACCAATTGATTGAGTGGATAGCCATCTTCCGCCGTTGGTTGGCGAAAATTTAGCTCAAAAGCGTCCGCTGACGTCGCTTCATTTGATTTCAACACAATTTATTTGTGTTCATTGTAAACAGGGCGCAATAATGGGCAAAAATTAGACAATATTTACCGTTTTCGGCCTGTTTATGAACTCAACCTCCCAAATAATTACTTAGTACACGAAGCATTATAACCTCGGCGCTGAGCATTTTTCAAACAAAGGCTTAGAGAGCGATGCATTATAGCGATGCATTTTTGCCGCAAGCGCACTAAAATGGGCCGATTGCGAGGACATCCAACATGAAAGATGACGACAATATCGAAGAGGTTTTGATTGCTTTGCGGCGCGTTACCCGCGCCGTTGATTTGCACTCCAAACACCTGATGAAGACCTCCGGCCTGACAGCGCCACAGATGCTGATTCTGCAAACTCTGCGCGACCAGGGCGACGCCATCATTTCCGATATCGCCAAGCAGGTGAGCCTGAGCCAGGCGACCGTTACCAGCATCATAGACCGGCTGGAAAAGCGCCAGCTGGTGGTACGGGAGCGCTCCAGCCAGGATAAGCGCAAGGTGTTTGCCTGCCTGACGGAGCAGGGCGCAGAGATTATTCGCAACGCGCCAACACCGCTCCAGGAATACTTCAAGCGGCAGTTCCGCGACCTGCAGGACTGGGAACAAATGCAGATCATCAGCTCGCTACAGCGCGTTGCACAGATGATGGACGCACAACATATTGATGCTGCACCGCTGCTGGATGTGGGCGCCATCGACCGCCAGAGTGAACATGAGCAACCGAGCTTTGGCTTCAATGAAAAATAGTCGCACGGCCGTTGTTCTTTCAGCCTTGCTGCTGGCCGCTTGCGGCAAGCCCGGCAACAAGGCGGTGATGCCATCATCCCCTGACTTAAAGACGCTCTATATTCAGAGTTGCTATAGCTGCCATAGTCGCGGCACTAAAGGAGCCCCTCGCAGCGGCAATGCCGAAGACTGGCGGCCGCGACTCGAAAAGGGCATGGATATCCTTCTGCAGCACACCGCAGGTGGCTTTAAGGCCATGCCAGCAAAAGGGATGTGCGGTAGCTGCAGCCGCGAAGACTATCGTGCGCTGATCACGTTTATGGCCACGCCGCACCAAACCTCGCCTAAAGCAGCCGAAAACGACTAAGCTAGAACCTCGTGGCGCTGATCTAGCGCCAATGCAAACACGTATTTTTACTCATAAGAACGTGCGCAGAGGACGCTGCTATGGAACTCCCCCACCCGATTCAAATTGGTATCAGTGCTTGCCTGCTCGGCGACCAAGTTCGTTATGATGGCGGCCACAAGCGCCTCCCTTTTGCTACCGATGAGCTCAGCCGACACTTCGACTTTGTAAAAGTCTGTCCCGAGCAGGCCATCGGTATGGGCGTACCGCGCCCAACCATCCGCCTGGTCGGCGACCCAGAGAATCCGCGCTTACAGGGCAGCAAGGAAGGCCCGGATCTGGATGTCACCGAGAAAATGCAGGTTTTCGCCAGCGACACTGCCGTAAAGCTCGGACATATCAGTGGCTATATTTTTTGCGCCAAGTCACCCAGCTGCGGCATGGAGCGCGTTCCCGTTGTCTCTGAAACGGGTCAGGGCTTAGGCAAGGTCGGCGTGGGCATTTATGCTCGCAAGCTGATGGAAGCCTTGCCGCTACTTCCCGTAGAGGAAAATGGCCGCTTGAACGACCTGCCCCTGCGAGAGAATTTTGTACTGCGCGTTATCGCTTACTCGCGTTGGCAAGCCATACAAGCAGAGGGGCTGACGGTGGCCGCACTGCAGGAATTCCATCGCCGGCATAAGTTTCTATTGCTCGCACACAACCAGTCTATCTATCGGCAGTTGGGGCCACTGGTCGCCGACACCCTTAGTGACAACCTAGAGAAAAGTGCCGACGAGTACATCCGACGCTTTATGGACGCTCTGAAGAAACCCGCGAACCCCAAAAACCATCGCAACACGCTGATGCATATTCAGGGCTTTTTCAAAGACCACTTGGAAAAAGAGGACCGAGCACAACTAACCAAGGTGATTGAGGACTACTCCAACGGCCTGCTGCCACTGCTGGTGCCACTGGAGATGCTCTCCATGTTTTTGAAAAAGTACCAAGTCGACTACTTATTGGATCAATACTATTTCGATCCGTATCCGCGCGACCTTAAATTGCGGGTGGGCCTGTGACAGCACTGGTCTGGTTTCGCAACGACCTTCGCAGCCTCGACCACGCCGCTCTCAGCGCCGCAGTGGCAGCCGGCCCCTGCCGGGCCGTCTACTTCCTGTGCCCGGCGCAGCTCGACGAACACGGCATTGCACCGATACGTCGCCACTATTTGCGCCGCGCATTGCAGGCCTTGGCGGAACAGCTCGCCGAATTGGGAATACCCTTCGACATTATCGATGCGGCGCATTTTCGCCATATTCCAAAGATGCTGGCGGACTACTGCCAGCAATACGGCATCGCACAAGTATTCGCGCATGAAGAGCTCCTGGTTGATGAAATGCAGCGCGATGCCGCCTGCAAGCGGGCGCTTTCAATTCCTTTGACGCTGCTTGATGATTGCCTGATTCATCCCAGCCTTGGTACCAAAGACGACGGCAGCGCCTATAAAGTGTTTACGCCGTATTCGCGCCGTGCCCGCCAGAGCTTGCGCGAGCACTTCCCACGCGTATTGCCACGCCCCCAAGCGCAAGCGGCCGCTACGGCGACCGCCCGCATTGAGGCCTTTGGCGAAGAGCGCGACTCCGACCCCTGGCCGGTGACAGAAAAGGCGGTGCTTGATCAACTTCGCGAATTCTGTGCCCAGCGCGCCGTCAAATACAGCGACCAGCGCAATTTTCCCGCTGTCGACGGCACCTCGCGCTTATCGGCGGCCTTAGCGCTGGGCGTTATCAGCCCCAGGCAATGCTTGGCGCGCCTGCAACTGGAGTGCGGCGAGGCCATGTGGGACGCCAAGTCCAGTGCCGGAAACTGGTTTAATGAATTACTGTGGCGCGAGTTTTACCGGCAAGTGGCCTTCCACTTTCCCCAAGTGGTTAAGGGCCGCGCCTTTCAAGCCGATACCGAAAGACTACGCTGGCGCAACAAGCGCGAACACTTCGCCGCCTGGCAAGCCGGGGAGACAGGCTACCCGATCGTCGATGCCGGCATGCGCCAGCTCGCCCAGACCGGCTGGATGCACAACCGCTTGCGCATGGTCACCGCGTCGTTCCTGTGCAAACACCTCCACATTGACTGGCGCTGGGGTGAGCGGCATTTTCTCGAGCAGCTTATCGACGCCGATTTCGCATCAAACAATGGCGGCTGGCAGTGGGCGGCCTCCACCGGCACCGATGCCGTGCCTTACTTCCGCATTTTTAATCCCACCACGCAGAGTCAGCGCTTCGACGCCGATGGCGAGTTCATCAAGCAGTTTATTCCCGAACTGCGCGAGCTCTCCGGCAAGGCGCTGCACCAACCCAAAAATGTCGCCGGCTACCCCCAGGCGATTGTCGACCACAAGGAAAGTCGCGAAACCTGTTTAGCACTTTTTCAGGAAATTAGAGACTAAAGCCCGGCAAGCCCTGTTGAGACTTTAACGCTGGCGCCGTCACAGCGCGGTGTTCTATGCTAGAGAACCAACGACGACGCCACCATCGATTACCGGGAGAAGATGTGAAACTACTTCGACACAGTCTATTGATCGTTAGCGCCGCCATGAGCCTGTCGGCAGCAGCGATGTCCAATGCGCAAACCGTGAGCGAGGCGAAAACCGTCTTCGGCATCAGTGAGTATGTCTATATCGAAGAACTGGGTGTCCGCTACAAAGCCAAAATTGACACTGGTGCAGAGAGCGCCTCCATCAACGCCATTAACCCAAAAGTGAAGAAGGGGCGCGGCGACGAGCCCGACATGGTGCACTTCGACTTGGTACTGCCCAGTGGCGAGCTCAAATCCGTTTCGCAGCCATTGGAGAAACACATCCGTATTATTCGTCGGGCTGGCGACATGGATGAAGACGACAAATACTACCACCGCCGCCCAGTGCTTGAATTGACCCTTTGTATCGGCGGCACCTCTCGTAAAGTTGAAGTGAACCTGGCCGATCGCCGACAATTTTCAAAGGCCATGCTGGTCGGCTCTGACCCATTGATAGCCTTCAACGCGATTGTCGACCCCAGCGAAAAATACCTTCAAGACAAAAATGCCTGCGCAAAAAAGGCAAAAAAACTCGATAAGGAGAGCGCCGAATGAAAGGCGTCAAACTGCACGTTAAAGTGCTTGCCGCAGCCTTGCTGTTACTCGGTGCGGCGGCCACGGCCTGGCAGATTTTTGCGTTGAACATTCCGGTCAGCGCGGAGACCACCGAGCCGGTCTGGGTTATCGACACCAAAATCAGCTTTAACGCACGGGAAAAAACGCCAGTGAAGGTGCAGATGTATCTGCCACCAAGCTGGAGTAAATTCATCACCCTTGATGAAAGCTTCATCGCTCGCAACTACGGGGTGAACATCGATGAACTAGAACAGAACCGGCGTGCTGTGTGGTCGGCACGCCGCGCCGAAGGTCAGCAGCAACTGTTCTACCGGCTGATGCTGACCCAGCGCAGCAATACGCGCCTGTCGAATGAAGAACCCGGCCCCCAGTTTCGCGAGAGCCCCAATCTCAAAGGTGTTGAAAAAGTGGCCGTTGAGGCCCTGCTAAAACCCATTCGCGAACATTCCGCCGATATTGAGACCTTTATTCGCGAAGCCATTAAGCTGATTAATGACAGCAGCAACGACAATGCGCGGCTGTTGCTGCGCAACGACTATTCTCAGCTGAGCAAGTCCCGCGTACTTGAGCTGTTGCTGTCTTCGGCCCACATTCCCGTTGAGCAGGTGCACACCCTGCGCCTGTTGAGCAGCGGCACCCAACAGCCCGAGCTGTGGATGCGCAGCTACAATGGCCAGCGCTGGCTGTACTTCAATACCGAAACCGGCGTCTTTGGCCTGCCCGATGACCGCATTGTGTGGTGGACGGGACGCGACCCACTGGTGAAAGTGGATGGCGGCCGACAGGTTAAGGTGGAAATCAATTCAACCCGGCAAACCATGAACTCCATCATGCTGGCGCAGAGCATTAATGAAAGCCGCCAGGAAAACAGCTGGGCGCTGTCGATGTACAGCCTGCCACTGCAGTCTCAGCAGACCTTTGAAATTATTCTGATGATTCCCATTGGGGTGATGTTGATCCTGTTCCTGCGCAACATTGTCGGCATTGAAACACTGGGCACCTTCACCCCCGTGTTAATCGGCTTGGCCTTCAGGGAAACGCAGGTGGTGTGGGGGATCATCCTCTTCACCACCATTTCTGCCCTCGGCCTGGGGCTGCGCTCCTACTTGGAGCACTTGCACCTGCAGTTACTGTCGCGGCTTTCGGTCGTGCTGACCTTCGTCGTCATTGTGATGGCGCTGATCAGTGTGCTCGGCCACCAACTGGGGCTCGACCGTGGCCTGTCGATTGCGCTGTTCCCAATGGTGATTCTGACCATGTCGATTGAGCGACTGTCGATCGTCTGGGAAGAGCGGGGCGGGCTGCACAGTCTAAAAGTGGGCATCGGCACCTTAATTGCCGCTACGCTGGCCCACTTGATGATGAGCTACGCACCGTGGATTTATTTCGTGTTTACCTTCCCCGGCGTGTTATTGATGCTAATGGCGATTATGCTGGCCATGGGCCACTACCGAGGCTATCGCATCAGCGAGTTATTCCGCTTTAAAGCAATGCTTAAGGACGGCCAATGACCTCGCTATTCAAAACCTGGAAGACCCTTCGCGAGAAGGGGATTATGGGTATCAACGAGCGCAACTCAGACTATGTGTTGCGCTATAACGCTCGCCACCTTTACCCCTTGGTCGACGACAAAATTCTCACCAAGCAAAAGGCGATAGACAACGGAATTCATGTGCCGCCCATGTACGGCATCATTGATTCCGAGAAACAAATTAGCCGGATTCGCGACATTATCGGCAGCCACCGTGACTTCGTCATCAAGCCGTCTCAGGGTGCTGGCGGTGATGGCATTATGGTGATCGCCGATCAATTCGAGGGCTATTACCGCAGCGCCGGGGGCCGCTTACTCAGCCTTGAGGATATTGAATTCCACCTGTCGGGCATACTCTCGGGAATCTATTCCCTCGGGGGTCATCGCGATCGCGCGCTAATCGAGTACCGCGTGATCCCCGACCCTATCTTCAGCGCTATCAGCTACGAGGGCGTGCCCGATATTCGCATCATCGTGCTAAAGGGCTATCCCGTTCTGGCGATGCTGCGCCTGCCCACCCGCCAGTCTGGCGGCAAGGCCAACCTCCACCAAGGCGCCATTGGCGTCGGCGTTGATCTGGCCACCGGCATCACCCTCGACGGCACCTGGCTGAACAAAAAGATTCAAACCCACCCCGACACCACCAACCCCGTTCGCGGTGTTGAACTGCCGTTTTGGGAGGGCTTTATTTCCCTGGCAACGCGCTGCTATGAGCTGACCGGCCTGGGTTATATCGGTGTTGATATGGTACTGGATAAGGACCTGGGCCCTATGATGTTAGAGCTCAACGCGCGGCCGGGGCTCAACATTCAAATCGCCAACGACACCGGCCTGTCGGCTCGCTGCCAAGCCGTCGAAGCCGAGATAGAGCGCCTGGAGAAACAGGGAGTTAACGCGCCAACACCCGACCAGCGCCTGGCGTTCTGCCAAAACACCTTTGCCAATGCCGAGTGCGCCGCCCTGGCGAAAGAACTCGCCGAGCAGCGCGCTGCGCAAGAGGCGGCCGATGAAGAAGCGGCGATACGCGCGGCCAGCAAACCGGGCGCAGACGATCCCTCGGTCGATGCCGGCATTCGCGTGCCCCAGTCAGGCAATCCACCGCCGGCCCAACAGTAGGGGCCATCGGCCCCTATGCAACCGCCTGCTCCAGAATCTCGCGACTTTCCTTTGGCGTTATCGCGCGATTTTCACCCAGCTTGACCATGCCGTGCGCTTCCAGCTGCGCAACAATTGCATCGATCGCTGCCGCTTTGTCAGCGCCGTGCTCAGTGAGCTGCGTGGCAACACCCAGACTGTGATAAAAGTGCTCAATCGCGTCGATACAGCGTTCAGCGAGATCTTCAGAATCTGACAAGCCAAAGACATTGCGCGCCATTTGCTCCAGTTTGTCGCGCTTGACGGCAATTTGATGGCGCAACAATGAGGGTTGAACAATGGCCAGTGAACGACCGTGATCCACCCCATAGAGTGCGGTGAGTTCATGGCCAATCATATGGGTTGCCCAGTCCTGCGGGACACCGCTGCCAATAAAACCATTCAACGCTTGGTTGGCAGCCAGCATCAAGTTCGCTCGCCAACTGTCAGCATCGCGCTCGGCGTACTGCTCGCCCAGGTTTTTAAGCGTTCTGAGCAGTGCTTCCGCATAGCCTTCCTGAACCATTGCCTCCGTGGGCAGGGTCAGATATTGCTCACACGTATGCACCCAGGCATCGACCAGGCCATTGGCAAGCTGGCGCTCGGGGAGCGTCTTCATCACATCTGGGTCGAGCACGGCAAAACCGGGCTGAACCGCTGGCGACATGAAATTCAACTTATCGCGGGTCGCCTTCTTCGTAATCACCGAGCCACCGTTAGACTCTGAGCCCGTCGCGGGCAGGGTCAGCACGGCGCCAATCGGCAGCGCTTGTTTTACCCGGTGTTTGCCCAGCAAGATATCCCAGCCCTCGCCGTCATACAGGGCGGCGGCGGCAACATATTTGGCGCCGTCAATAACCGAGCCTCCACCGACCGCCAGAATATAATCCAGACCACTGTCTTTTACTTGAGCAACCGCTTTGTCCAGGGTCTCAACCGTCGGGTTGGGTTCGACCCCGGCGAACTCCTGCCACTGATGCTCGGCTAAGGCGCTAACCACCTGCTCATACACACCGTTGGTCTTTATCGAGCCACCGCCATAGAGCAGCAAAACCTTGCGATCAGCGGGAATAGCGTCGGCGATACGGGCAATCTGGCCCTGGCCAAAATGAATTTGAGTTGGGTTCACAAACGAAAATTTCATACTAAACCTCATTGCTAACACAGGGAGTCGCGCCAACAGCAGCGCCACCATGCGATGTACAATACGAGCTATTAATGGGAATAAAAACCGCAATTACTGGATTTTATTTGCCTATTCCTGCCAAAATGCAAAAAACACCCACAAGCAATAATTCTATGAATACGATTAGTGAGCTGCTTCAGCGCTATATCAGCAGCCAATCGCTGGATACATTGGAAGGCAGCCGTAGCACGATAATTCCCGGTGTTCACATCTACCGGGCAAGCCGCGGCAGCGCCCGCCAGCCCTTTGTGTATCAGTCTGGCATTATCGTGATGGCCCAGGGCCGCAAACGCATTTATCTCAACGGCCAGCAAGTAGACTACGGCCCCGGCCGCTACTTGGTGCAAGGTGTACCGCTGCCACTCGAGTGCGAAGCACATAGCGACGGCAACTTACCCTTGCTGGGCATATCCATCAGCATTAATCCCGCATTGCTCCAGGAGCTCATTGACGCCACACCCAGCCTCGGCCAAAAGCGCGGCGATAGTGGCGACTGCGGCCTAAGCTCCGACCGCTTGAGCCCGAATATGAGCGACACGCTCAAACGCTTGCTCGAGGCCCTGCTTAGCCCCCAGGACGCACAGGTTCTGGGGCCGGCAATTGTTCGAGAGTTTATCTACCGAATACTGATTGGCCCGAAGGGGCATGTACTCACCGAGCTTGCTCAACACGATGGCCACTACGCACGCGTAGCGCGGGTATTGGTGCATATGCACCGGCATTATGCCGAAGACCTGAATGTCGATGCCCTGTCTGACTATGCGGGAATGAGTCCCTCGAGTTTTCATCGCGCCTTTCGCCAGGTGACCCGAGAAACACCCCTGCAATACTTAAAGAAACTGCGCCTGAGCAAGGCGAAAGAACTAATGGCCAACGAGGGACGGCGCGCAAATGAAGCCGCAATACTGGTCGGCTACCGCAGCCCCTCGCAATTCAGCCGCGAATTCAGACGCCATTTTCAGCAGGCACCGGCGCGTATGCTCAGCCAACGTTCGGCGTAGCGATACCCGCTATTGAGGGCGCAGCCCGGTTTTTTCGACGCGCTGTGATTTACTGAATATCACCAGTGCCAAGCCACCAATAATTGCCGCCGACACCAGCAAAAAGTGCAGGGTGAAAGGCTCGGCAAGTAGCAAAATACCGCCAAGTGCCGTCATTAGTGGCACGCTCAGCTGCACACTTGCCGCCGTTGTCGCCCGGAGCGCCGGCAGTGCGGAATACCATACGATATAGCCCAGCGCCGAAGCGCCCGCGCCGGATAGCAGGGCGTATACAACACCCTCTGCGCCTAACCGGGGCGGCTCAACGGCCCACATCGCCAGGCTAAGAAGCGCGGCAAAAGGCAGGGAGTAGAGGAAGTTGTGCGCAGAGATCACGCGCGGATCGCCCACCCTTCGCCCCAGCAAAGAGTAGACTCCCCACGCCGCGCCCGAGATCAACATAATGAGGTAAGCCAACAGCGAGGGGGCGCCCTCTAATGCGCCCGTGGCACTGGGCAGCATGAGTGCCAACAGGCCACCGTAGGCGAGGAGCAGACCCAGCCATTGCAAGCCGTTAAAGCGTTCCCCGCGGTAGAAGCCGTAGCCGATCATCACCGTTTGCACCGCGGCAAATAGAATCAGTGCCCCCGCGCCAGCGGATACTCGAGCGTAGGCATAGGAAAACGCCGCGGCATACGCAAACAATACAAAACCGGAGATAACGCGCGCGGATACCGGGGGAGAGACGTCGCGATGGGGAATGTTGCGTACCGCAATAATCGCCCACAACATAGCGGCTCCCGACAGCAGGCGCAGCGCTGTAAAACTGGCCGCATCTATCGTGCCGCCCAACAGCGCTGCACGACAAATAAGCGCATTGCCGGTGAAGGCTAACATCGACAGGGCGGTGAAAACAGCGATACGAAGTGGCGACATAAAACGGTCCACAAAGCGCGGGAAAGAAAGAGTATGAAGGGGCTTTTCGCTGATGCATAGGCTACTTTAGTCGCCACATAGCCGCGTCGCTAAGCCAGCGCGACTGGGCCGCGCTGGCGGGGTCAAACTAACTGGCGGAAGCGCTTAGCGGGCGGCGCGCTCTTGCTCAATAAGCTGCTCAGCCACCTTCAACATATTGGCTTTGCTGCCTGCTGCGCGGCCAGTAACCCGGTATTTGCCATTGACGATCAACTCCGGGGTACCCGCGATACCGTAACTACGCGCACGGGAATCGGCTTGTCGTACCTGGCTCTTCACACCAAAGGAGTCAAAGGTTTTACGAAAGGTCTCGGCATCAATATTGCTGTGCTCAAGAAACAGTTTTTCAATCGCATCGCGATTTCGCAGCGGGTTTTTCTTGAGGTTGATCTCGTCAAACAGCGGCTCGTGCACTTGGTCGAGAATGTTCAGCGCTTTGGCGGTATAAAAGGCCTGAGCGTGCAGCACCATTAAGTCGTTCCACATTGCCGGTGACTGCACAAACGCCACATCCTCGGGCAACTGTTTCGCCCACGCGCTCACCATAGGCTCGAAGTCAAAACAGTGGCTACAGCCGTACCAAAAAACTTCCACGACTTCGATTTTATTCGCATCGGATGTGCGTACCGGCTGGGCAATACGAACAAAGCCTTCGCCGTTAACCGCTGTGGCTGGTGGCGCGGTGCGCGTTTCAGCGGTCGTTTTAGCAGCAACCTGGGCGGTCTGCCCACCTGTCGCATCACCATTGCTACAGGCCGATACCAACAGCGCCATCAGGCCAAACAGATACATTGAGATGTGTTTCTTCATCATTCCCATCCTAGTTACTTATGCGAGTCGAGTGCGCGATGCCGATAGAGTGTATCAGACACGCCGACGGCTGTGCGGTTCCTACAGCTCAACAATTCAACGGCGAAAAAAAAGGCGGCTATTGCCGCCTTTCACAAACTCTGCACGCCTTAGTTATGCAGACCTTGAATGAAGTTTGAGACCGCTTCAATCTCGGCATCGCTCATTTTGAAAGCGATCATGCGCATGGTCTTCGCTTCGCCGTCATTGTCGCGACCTTCGCGTCCATCCATTGCTGCACGGAAAGCCTTAAGCTGCGCTGCGGTGTAGTCAGCGTATTGGCCGCTTAATTTGGGGAAGCCTGCTGCTGCCATCCCTGCACCCGTAGGAGAGTGACAAGCAGAGCACGCTGGAATACCGCGCTCGGCAATGCCGCCACGGTATATCGCTTCGCCTTTTTTAACCAGCGCCGGATCCGCTTGGCCAACAGAGCCTGTCTGGCTCGCGTAGTAAGCGGCGATATCGGCAATGTCCTGATCGCTCAGGTTGTCGGTCTGGCCGGCCATCATTGGCACAGGACGCGCACCCGACTTGATGTCATGAATTTGCTTGATCAGGTAGCGCTCACCCTGGCCAGCCAATTTCGGAAAGGTGGGTGCCGGGCTGTTGCCGTCTTGACCGTGACAGGCGGCGCATGAGGCAGATTTTGACTTGCCGGCAGCAGCGTTACCTTCCACAGCCACCGCAACATTACTCAGCAGCAGGGAAGCAAGAAAAACTAGCAAAGGTTTGTTCATGATCACTTACTCTTTAAAAACAGAAGTTCTAGCGCGCCTTACTTGGCCGTCGCCATATACTCAATCAGCGCTTGGAAGTCGGCATCGCTGCAATCAAAGCACAAACCCATTGGCGGCATAGCGTTCAAGCCTTCACGAGCGTGTTTTACGAGCGTTTCCATTCCCTTTTCCAAACGCGGAGTCCAGGCGGCAACATCACCAGTTTTCGGCGCGCCATTGGCACCAAAACCGTGACAGGCGTAACACGACTTCTTGTAACGCGCCTCGACATCGGCGTTGGCACTAGCGGCTACGCTGGTAATGGCAAGAAGTACTGCGAATAAGCATTTTTTCATGGTTTACCCTCTCTTCTGACCGGCGCCCGCGATGAAAGCTGCGACACGCTGGGTGATGACCCCCAGTAAAAACTGCGGCATTATACACAACAAGCCCGAGTCTGGGCCATTTTTTGGCTCCCCCAGACTTGCTATGCACCGCAATACTCCCCCGGATATTTTATGCCCAAGGCCAATTCTGTTAATTACCGCCGTGCCGTCTACATGAAAAGTGCACCCAAACTTGCCCAATGCCCCGAAGACAGCGGCGCGGAGGTCGCATTTGCCGGCCGTTCGAACGCAGGCAAGTCGAGTGCCATTAATCGCTTGACGGAAAACAGCAAGATGGCCAAGACCAGTAAAACACCAGGTCGTACCCAGCTTATCAACTTTTTCTCTGTGAACGAACAAGACAGCATGCGACTTGTTGACCTACCCGGCTACGGTTTCGCCAAAGTGCCGCTGAAGGTGAAGCAAGAATGGGAACGCAATCTGGAGTATTACCTGCAGCACCGCCAATCACTGCGCGGCCTGGTGCTAATGATGGATATTCGCCACCCGCTCACCGGCTTCGACACCACCATGCTGAATTGGGCTCACCAGGCGGGGATGCCGGTTCGCATCCTGCTGACAAAGGCCGACAAACTCAAGCGCGGGCCGGCGATGTCGACCCTACTACAAGTGCGAAAAGCCCTTCAGCCCTACGGCGGGCTGGTAAACGCGCAGCTGTTTTCAGCACCGCGTGGCGACGGTCTGGATGACCTTCGCGAACAGCTCGACGTGTGGCTAACCGCTCGCTTTGAAGGAGACGAGGAGCTCGACGACCTCCACTGAGACCCCGCGCTAGTGCGCCTCGTCCCAGTTATCGCCACTGCCCACTCCTACCTCTAACGGTATAGCCAGCTCGGCAGCGCTCTCCATCAACGCGACAACACGCTCTTGAACGCTATCGAGCTGATCCTCGGCAACCTCAAGAATCAGTTCGTCGTGAACCTGCATAATCATTTTCGCGTCGGGCTGCTGCTCGCTCAGATAGTCATCCACGGCGATCATTGCCCGCTTGATAATATCGGCAGCCGTGCCTTGCATAGGGGCATTGATTGCCGTGCGCTCGGCAGCCTGACGCCGCTGGCCATTGCGCGCATTAATTTCCGGCAGGTGCAGGCGGCGGCCGAACAGGGTTTCCACATAGCCCTTTTCCGCCGCGCGCGCGCGGGTATTGTCCATATACTCTCTGACGCCCGGGTAGCGCTCAAAGTAGAGGTCGATATATTGCTGGGCCTCGTTGCGCCCGATATGGAGCTGGCGCCCCAAGCCAAAGGCCGACATGCCGTAGATCAGCCCAAAGTTAATGGCTTTGGCGTTGCGGCGCTGCTCATCGCTCACGGCGTCTAACTCCACACCGAATACCTCAGCAGCCGTGGCGCGGTGAATGTCCTCGCCATTTTTAAAGGCGTTGATCAGGCCCTCGTCACCAGAGAGGTGGGCCATTATGCGAAGCTCGATTTGCGAATAGTCCGCCGCCAGTATTTTGTAACCCTGCGGCGCAACGAAGGCCTTTCGTATGCGGCGGCCTTCGGCACTGCGAATGGGAATGTTCTGCAGGTTAGGGTCAGACGACGACAAGCGCCCGGTAGCGGCAACAGCCTGATGGTAGGAGGTATGCACGCGCCCGGTTTGCGGGTCGATCAACTGCGGTAACTTGTCGGTATACGTCGACTTCAGTTTCGCCAACCCGCGGTAATCGAGAATAACTTGCGGCAGGGGGTAGTCGTGAGCCAGCTCAACGAGCACTTCTTCGGCCGTAGACGGCGCGCCCTTGGGCGTTTTGCGGATGACGGGGATTTCCAGTCGGTCAAACAGAATTTCACCCAGCTGCTTGGGCGAGGACAAATTAAACTCGCCACCGGCAATGTCGTAGGCCTGCTGCTCCAGCTGCTTGAGCTTGTCGGCAATCTCCATGCTCTGCACCGCCAACATGTCTCGGCTAATCAGGGCGCCGTTGCGCTCGATCCGTGACAGCACTCCCACCAAGGGCAATTCAATATCCCGGTACACGGAAACAAGGGATGGCGCCTCGCTAAGCTTGGGCGCCAGGGCCTGATGCAAGCATAGGGTGATGTCGGCATCCTCAGCGGCGTAGGGGCCGGCTTGCTCGAGTGCGATTTGATTAAAACTAAGCTGCTTAGCGCCTTTGCCCGCAATGTCTTCAAAGTGAATGGTTGATTGGCCCAGGTATTTCAACGCCAGGCTATCCATATCGTGACGACTGCCCGTGGAATCCAGCACATACGACTCAAGCATGGTGTCTTCGGCGATACCCCGCAGGGTAATGCCGTGGTTCGCCAAAACATTCGCATCGTACTTAAGGTTTTGCCCCAGCTTGGCGACCTTGGCATCTTCCAACAAGGGCTTTAACGCGCCGAGCACGCGCTCCTCACTGAGCTGCGTTGGCGCGTCGATATAGTCGTGGCCAAAGGGCACATAGGCCGCCTCGCCGGGCTCAATGGCAAAAGACACCCCAACAACCCGGGCCTGCATATAATTCAGACTGGTTGTCTCGGTATCGAAGGCGAACAATGCCGCTGCGCTCAGTCGATCCAGCCACTGCTGAAAACTCTCCTCGTCGAGAATAACGCTGTACTGCTTCTCCGAGGAGGGGTTACCAGGCTGATCGTCGCCTACCTCGGCTGCAGCTGCCCCCTCATTGCGCTGCAGCTCGTCGACCCAACCTTTAAACTCCATGTCGCGAAACAGCGCCAATAACTGCTCATTGTCGACGCTACCCGGCTGAAGATCCGCCACCGCAACATCGAGCGCCACATCGCACTTAATCGTGGCCAACTCGTAGGACAACTCAGCCGCCTCGCGCGAGGCCTCTAACTTTTTCGCCAGGCTCTTGGCGCCGCGAATGGATAGGTCCGCAACCTCATCTAGCCGGGCATAGATATCTTTTATGCCACCCAGGGCCTGCAGCAGGGCCAGGGCGGTTTTTTCGCCAACGCCAGCCACGCCCGGAATATTGTCGACTTTGTCCCCCATTAGCGCGAGGTAGTCGATAATCAGCGAGGGTGGGATACCAAATTTTTCGGCGACGGCAGCCTCATCCATTTTGGTATCGGTCATGGTATTCACCAACGTGACATGGGCATTCACTAGCTGCGCCATATCCTTATCTCCGGTCGACACCACCACCGGCCGCTCCGCGCCCGCCTGGGCCGCCAGGGTGCCAATCACATCGTCGGCTTCCACACCGTCGATCACCAGTCTCGGCAAACCCATGGCGTCGACAATGTCGTGAATAGGCTGAATTTGCGCCCGCAGGTCGTCCGGCATCGGTGGGCGGTTCGCCTTGTAGTCACTGTACATGTCGTCGCGAAAGGTTTTGCCCTTGGCGTCAAATACCACGGCAATGGGGCTATCGGGGTAATCCTTCTGCAGGCGGCGCAACATGCTGATAACCCCTTTCACCGCACCGGTGGGCTGCCCTTTGGAATTGGTCAGCGGGGGCAAGGCATGGAAGGCCCGGTATAAATAAGAAGAGCCGTCTACCAGTACAAGAGGGGTTGTCGCAGTCATTTTTAAGAATATTCATTGCCAATTGGGGAAGCCGCGAGTGTACCACGAAGGCTGCTGACGGGCGGCAAGCTCGAGCCCCTACAACCTGTTACCCAAAATCACCCCAAGTAACACACCAAAAAGCCCATGAACACTGCATTACACGAAAATGAACAAAAATTAAGCATCGACAACCATCAATATTGTGTTACCTTACGTAACACAAGGTAACAAAGCTATCTTGTTCGGGGCACAAACGCCCCACAGAGGAGAAAGAGAGATGAAAAAGCTAAGCAGCGCAGTACTACTTTTGATTGCCAGCACCGCAGCGTTTGCCGCTGACGAGGACACGGCGTCGGGCGCGCCGCTGGTATTAGCCTACAGTGAAGCCACCGCAAGTTATGCACCGGAGAATACGGCTGTTAACAACACCGTTAATGCCGAACGCGTACTGGCAAACACACTGGATGTGGTCTCAGCCTCACTGAGCGTAGCACTGGACAACTTCGAAGCGCCGTCACTGCCTGGCGCCAAAAACCTCGACCAGTAAACGCTAAGGACTTGCGACCAAACAGCTCGCAAATGCCTCACCAAGCTGGCGGTAAAAGCCCATAAAGCCGCCAGCTGTCGTGGTCTCACCCGCCATCGGATCCAGCTCGACAACCGGCACGTCCAGTCCCTGCGTCAACACCCTCAACATTGCGGCAGGATATTGCGGCTCGCGAAATACACACTGTATCTCACCCGCCTGCAATTGCTCGCGCAACTCGGCCAGGTGCCGCGCTCCCGCCATACGACCCTCACCACCCGACAGCACCAGCCCGCCACGCAAATTATAGCGAGCCTCAAAACGGGAAAAGCCGTCATGCAAAAACAGATAGCGCTGATCACTTGCTCGCTGCAAGCGGGACGCTAATGATTTGTCATACAGGCGCAGGGCAGAAGTGAGGCGCGCCGCGTTGGCATGGAAGTATGCACTGCGACTGGGCACCCGATCTGACAGCAGCTTAGCGATGCGCCGCGCCATATAGTGAATTTGCTCAACACCCAGCCAGTAGTGGGCATCAACATCGCCGGGCTGGTCATCCGGATACAGAGCAACCGCATGGTCAAAGCGGCGGATGGGCTTGCTGAGGTAGTGCTCCAGCGCGGGCCCAAACCACAGCACCATATCCGCTTTAGCCAAACGACCGAGGTCAGAGCTGCGCAACTGAAAATCGTGAGGTGACGTCGTGGCAGACTGCAGCAACGCTACCTCGGCGGCATCGCCGGCAATGTCGACCACCAACAACTGCAGCGGCTTAACGGTAGTAATCAGTTGCAAGGACGACGCGTAAGCCGGCACAGAAATACAGCAAAAACACAGCAATATCAGCCAGCAGCGGCGCATGATCGACAGTAACCTCAACGTCAGGTGGTGTAACAGAAAGAAAATTGAAATATTATAACATTATTATTTCTACTAGGTGCTGACCAATGCCTACCGAGGCACCCGAGCAACATCACAACCATCAACATTGCATTGATGAAGCCCTGCAGCGTGCGCGTCAGATATGTGCCGCCCGCGGTGCACGACTCACGCCGATTCGCGAGCATGTTCTCAGCCTGATCTGGGAGAGCCACAAACCGGTGGGTGCCTATAGCTTGCTGGAGTCGCTCGATGCACAAAGCGAGCGTCGCAGCACACCCCCCACCGTCTATCGCGCCTTGGATTTTTTACTGGAGCAGGGGCTGGTTCACCGCATTGCGTCGCTCAACGCCTTTGTCGGCTGCGCGGACCCAAGCCACCGGCACTCCGGGCACTTCCTCATTTGCCGGCACTGCAATACCGCCATTGAACTCGACGCTGAGGCGATCGATAGCGCCATCCGCCAAGCCGCCGAGGGGCGCGGCTTCCACGCAGAAGAGCAGTGCGTAGAGGTTGTTGGCAGCTGCCAGCGCTGCCAGGAGCAACCCGAGAGTGCGTGACGGCCAACTTCTGCAGCTTGAAAAGGTGTCCCTTAGCCTCCGCCAGCAAACCCTGCTGTCAGAGATTGACCTGAACCTGGCGAGGCGAGAAATCATGACAATTATCGGCCCGAATGGCGCCGGTAAAAGCACCCTACTGCGCATTGCCCTGGGTCTGCAGCGCCCCGATAGTGGCACCGTGACGCGCGCCCCAGGCCTGCGCATTGGCTATATGCCGCAGCGCCTGAGCATCAATCCACTGATGCCGATCAGCGTTAGTCGCTTTTTACGCATGTCGCAGCAGCGGCGCTGCAGCATCAAGCAGGCGCTGTCCCGCACGGGCATTGCCCACCTGGCTGACCGGCCACTCCACGATATCTCCGGCGGTGAAACTCAGCGGGTGCTACTTAGCCGCGCACTGCTCGCCGAGCCCGAGCTATTGGTACTCGACGAGCCGGCTCAAGGGGTGGACATCACCGGCCAAACCGAACTCTACGAGTTGATTGGCGAGCTGCGAGATCAGCTGGGCTGCGCGGTGTTGATGGTCTCTCACGACCTTCACTGGGTAATGGCGCAGACCGACACTGTTATTTGCCTCAATCAGCACGTTTGCTGCCACGGACACCCAGAGACGGTCAGCAATGATCCGGCTTATTTATCACTTTTCGGCCGTCGTCATGCGGAGGCCATTGCCCTCTATCAACACGACCACGATCACCGCCATGACATGCATGGCGAAGTTGTAAGGGAGAAGGGCGGCGGCCCCTGCCATCATGACTGATATTTTACTCAACGCACTGGCGGCCGGACTGATATTGGCGCTGGTGTGCGGCCCCCTTGGCACGCTGGTCACCTGGCAGCGCATGGCCTACTTTGGTGACACTCTTGCGCACTCGGCACTATTGGGGCTCGCGCTCGGCTTAAGCTGGCAAATACGCTTGGAGTGGGCGGTGTTACTCGCCTGCACCGGCATCGCCGTGCTGCTGTTCGCCCTGCAGTTATGGCGCGACACCGCCCTGGACAGCTTACTGGGCATTCTCTCCCACACCAGCCTGGCACTGGGCTTGGTAGCGCTGTCATTTATGGATGGCCCGGCATTTGACCTCAATAGCTTTTTATTCGGCGACTTGCTGGCGGTAATGCCAGAAGATTTGCGCTTACTGGCGGGCATCGCCACCGTTGTATTGCTATTACTGGGCTGCTACTGGCGCGGCCTGGTGGCGGTAATCGCTCACGCCGAGTTAGCGGCCGTAGAAGGCCGCAATGTGAACGCCCTGCGCCTTTTGTTGATGCTGCTGATTGCCGCAACCGTCGCGGTCGCGATGAAGGTTGTCGGTGTGCTGCTGATCACCGCGATGCTCATTATTCCCGCGTCGGCGGCAGGCAGATTATCCCGCAGCCCTGAGCAGTGTGCGGTAATTGCGATTTTATGCGGCGTCGCAGCGGTGGCCTCAGGGCTGGCAGCCGCCTGGACGTGGGACAGCCCAGGCGGGCCAAGCGTTGTCTTGTGCGCAGCACTGATCTTCGTTGCGGCGCAGTTTAGCCGCGGCTTTCGTCAGGCATAAAAAAACGCCGACTCGCGGCGTTTTTAGCGCTTTTGCTTCTACCCTAATAATGCTCGCGGATCGTCAGGAAGCTGCGCTTCATCTTACTGATGTCTAGCGGCGCCCTGAAAAAGCCAAGGGAATGCCCCTGAGGATTGACTAAGGCAACGTTGGCGCTGTGATCCACCATGTAATCGTCACCGCCGCCCGGCACTTTGGCGAAGGGGATATTCAACGCCGTGGCAAAACGGTGGATCTCGAGAAAATCCCCCGTGATCCCGCGAAATGACGGATGAAAAAACGCTAAGTAGCTGCGCATCTGCTCGGGCGTATCCCGGGCCGGATCAACACTGGCCAGCCAAATTTGAGTGTTCGCCTGAACGTCCGGCTCCAGCTCCTGATACAGCAGCTTGAGCTGGGCCAGGGTGGTGGGGCAGATATCAGGGCAGTAAGTAAAACCGAAGAAAATCAGATTCCACTGGCCTTTGAGGGCCTCCGGGGTCAGCGTTTTCCCCTGTTCATCGAGCAAACTAAACCCGGGAATCATGCGCGGGTTCTCATAGAGGTAGGCCCCCTGATCACGCAGTTCGTCCTTGGTCATCACCCGTGCTTTGGTGAAGGCGTAAAAGAAACCCGCAACCAAGCTGCCGGCAATCAGCAGAATAACTAAAACTGTTAGACGTATGCCGCGCCGCTGCTTATTTGTCGCTTCCGTGGCCTCACTCATAGCCAGACACCTCGTAAATGATCGTTGCGGGCAGCATATAATGATCCAACAACATAACAATAAACAGGGCCATCAAGTAAATAATGGAGTACTTGAAGGTCGCCATCGGCGCTTTCGGGTCATTGCCGCGCAGCAGCACGATAGCCCAGTAAATGAAGCCCGCCCCCAAACAGATCGCCCCCAACAGGTACAACATGCCGCTCATTCCAGTGGCGAAAGGTAGCAGCGTGACCACGAACAACAACAGGGTGTAGAGCAGGGTATGCAATTTGGTGTAACCAATGCCGTGGGTCACCGGCAGCATGGGGATATCGACCTTGGCGTAGTCATCGCGCCGGTGGATCGCTAGCGCCCAGAAGTGTGGCGGCGTCCACACAAAGATAATCAGCACCAGCAGCAGAGCATGGCCGTGAATCTCACCCGTAACCGCCGTCCAGCCCAGTAGCGGCGGCGCCGCACCAGCAATACCACCGATGACAATATTCTGTGGTGTCGCGCGCTTTAAGTACAGGGTATACACCACGGCGTAACCGAGCAGCGAGGCGAGGGTCAACCAAGCCGTCAGGGCATTGATTTCAACTAACAGGATCGCCATTCCTGCAACCCCAAGAACTGCAGCAAAGATCGCCGCATTAACCGTTTTCAAACGCCCCTGCGCAATCGGCCGGTTGTGGGTACGCGCCATAATGAGATCGATACGGCGATCCACCAAGTGATTGACCGCCGCCGCGGCCGCCGCGCACAAGCCAATACCCAGGTTGCCAAACACCAACACCCGCCATGGCACCATGCCGGGGACCGCCATAAACATACCGATGATCGATGTCAGCAGCATGAGAAAGACGACATTCGGCTTACACAGCTCGTAGTAATCGCGCCAACTCACCGCCGACGATTGCGGCTCGGCCTCGGCGACATTTTCCCGACTCATACTCGTACACCCCCACGGTTTACCGTTGCGGTAAACACGCAATAATTCATTGTCACCATTACCAATAGCAGTAGCGCGCCAACCAGGTTATGCGTCACCGCCACAGCAATGGGGAAGTTAAATACTATATTGCTAATACCCAAAAGCACCTGGGCTACGAGCACGGCAAGCATGACCACCGACAGACGTTTCGCAGGCGCCGTCGCCAAGCCGCGCAGTTTCACAAACAAAAACAGCAAGTACAGGCTCGTTATGATCGCGCCGATGCGATGGCTGACATGGATGGCCACCCGCGCGTCGTTGTCCAGCACGCCACCAAGGTAGTTCGGCCCAACCTGCTGAGCGATATTAAAGCCGTTGGCAAAGTCCATCGGCGGCAACCACGCGCCCTGGCAGCGCGGAAAGTCGGGGCAGGCAATGTCGGCGTAATTGGAAGTGGTCCAGCCACCGAGCGCGATTTGGCCGACAACAATCAGCAGCCCGACAACAACCAAAGGCCGCAGTGCGGTCAGCTTTGGCTCAACAATAGCAGGCAATTGCCAGCGCTGATTATTTAATCGCAGGGTAAGCAGCCACAATAAACTGATGGTTGTGAAGCCGCCCAACAGGTGGGCAGTGACCACTTGCGGCCACAGTTTCAGCGTCACCGTCCACATGCCGAACATGCCCTGCAAAATGATGAAGGCCAGCAGAAAAACCGGCAGTTTCAGGGGCTGCTCTGGGCCACGGTTGCGCAGCGCAAACACCAGGATGCCAATGGTGAACAATCCTAGGCTCGTCGCTAAATAACGGTGCACCATCTCCGGCCAGGTCTTGTCGTGCTCCACTGGCATTTCCGGATAGGCTTCATTCGCGCGAGCAACCTCGTGGTCTTCGGTCGGCCATAACACGTGACCATAGCAGCCCGGCCAATCGGGGCAACCCAAGCCGGCGTCAGCCAAACGGGTAAACACCCCCATGCCCAACACAATAATGGCAACCAAGCAGGCACTGAATGCCAGACGAAATCCGGGCTTACGCAAATCGGGACTATTAAACAGCGTCATCTATCTCTCTACCAATCTGTTTTGTATTCGCCAGCACCGCACTACTTAAGCAAGCGGCGCATGTCTTTGAGCACGTCCTTGCCCAGGGTTGTTAACGTTTCCGTGGTGGTATCCTCTGCACGGTAGACCATCATCACCCACCCCAGCGGATCGACAACGTAGAAGCTGTGCTTGTCCAGTGGCGAAGTCGGCAATGCCGAAAAGGCCCTGAGGAAGCGACTGCCATCAACATTTACTACCGTAATGTCACTGTGCTCTTGCTCGATAAAATCGCGAAGCTGTGGCGACAACGGGCCTTCAGTAGCAAGGTAGACGCGCTCGACCCGGTCCGTTTTCTTGCCCAAGGCCACATGTGTCTGCCGCGTTAAATACAGCATGCGCTCGCAAGCGCCCTGGCACTCGCGACCACCGACAACCATAAACACCCAACGCGACTCGGCGGTGTCAAACAGGTATTCGCTGCCATCAACACGGGTCGGCGATAATTCACTAAGCTGCACCGGCGGTTGAATTAAGCTACCGCGATTGACCGTGCCAAAATCCAATACTCGCTTTTGCGCCAACAAAAACATTACGCTGGACACGGCAATAACCAGCACCGGAATGGCAAGAATTAGCGCAACCTGCTTTTTACTACCTGAAGGCAGCTCCGACGTCATGATTTTCCCTCTTGTTTTAAACGCTGTTTAATTACCGCCAGCACATTGCTGTTGCGAATTAAAAATATCACCGCCAACATCGCCGCCATCGCAAACCACTGAACGGCATAGCCGTGGTGCTTTTGTGGCGAAACGTTGATCAGCACACGATCTGTACGTAGCGCAGCCGGGCTGCGTTCACTCAGGCGCATTACCGTCGGTAATACCCCATCTATTTCCCGCGCGACCTCGTCGGCATCGAACCACTGCTGACGCCGTGGCCAGTTTGTCGGCGACTCTTCTCCTAAGCTGAACGGCTCTTCCAGCGATTTATATAGCTCACCCTGTAGACGAAGCTTGCCCTCAGGCCACGTAATCTGCGGCAAGGTTTGGCGGCTCGGATCAGCAGCAATCCAGCCGCGTTCGACAAGCACTTTACGTCCATCAGCCAAATTCAGGAGCGCGATTATCTCATAACCGAATTGCCCCTGCCTGATCCGATTGTCCAATAACCAGTATCGTTGGGTGTCAAATTGTCCCAGGGCGAAAACCGGGCGGTAATTCGGGTAGTCGTTAAGCGCGGCGATATCCACGGCGGCTTGTTGCCGACGCTCCTGAGCGGCCGTTAATAGCTGCTGCTTCTCGTCAGCACGCTGCAGCTGCCAAAAGCCCAACCGTATCGTCAGGGGCAGAGCCAACAAGATAACGATCAAAGACTTCCAGTCGAGCGACCATTGCAAAGGCGTGCGCGTGTAAGGCATGTCGAGATTCCGATTGTGTATACTGCGGCAAACGCTATGGGAGAGTTCTAATGTGGTTAAAAGTCGTCATTGTAGTGCTATTTATTGCACTGTGTTTCAGCCTGTTCAGCGGCCTGTTTTTTCTATTTAAAGATCGCGGCACAACGATGCGCACCTGGCAGTCACTGAGCGTGCGCCTAGCGATTGCGACGCTGCTGATGGGCTTTCTGTTTTATGGGGTCTATACCGGCCAGCTTGGCTCAAAGGCTCCCTGGGATCAGCGCTACCTGGATGACGGCCGCGCCACACGCTAAGCACCACATAAAAAAACGGCCGGAAACGCCTATTTGCCATGCAAACTCACGTATCCGGCCGTTTTCGGCGTCACTAAACGCTACTTACAAGATATAGACAAACAGGAACAGGAATACCCATACCACGTCTACAAAGTGCCAGTACCAAGACGACGCTTCAAAGCCAAACTGATCATCGGCGGTGAAATGCCCCTTGCTTGTTGAACGCAGCCACTGGATCAGCAGCATGACGGTACCCATCGCCACGTGGAAGCCGTGGAAGCCGGTCAACATGAAGAACGTTGTGCCGTAAACACCGCTGTTCAGCTTGATGCCATATTCAAACAAGGCTTCGTGGTATTCCATGTACTGCAGGTACAGGAAGATCGCACCCAGCGCCACAGTAATGAACAACCACAGGTTAAACTTCTTGCGGTTGTTTTCCTTGATGCCCATGTGAGCAATGTGGCAAGTGAAGCTGGAGGTCAGCAGGATGATGGTGTTGTACAGCGGCAGCCAGTGGCCGATGTTAGCAAAACCAGGGAAAGACAAGTGCTTCTCTGCACCGGTAAATTCACCATTGTTCGCCAGATGCCCCGCAGCCGCCTGACCGGAAACACCACCAATGGCGTCCTGAGGCGTTTCCATCAACGGCCAGCTGTACTCAAAGCCCGGCCATAGCAGCGTGTTCATCGCACCATCGCCTTCGCCCGCCAGCCATGGGCCAGCCAGGTTACGAATGTAGAACAGTGCGCCAAAGAAGGCTGCAAAGAACATCACTTCCGAGAAGATAAACCACTGCATGCCAATCACGTAAGAGTGCTTGAGCTGAGCACTGTTCATGCCCTGGCGGTTTTCACGAATAGTGGTTGCGAACCATACCCACAGGGTGGCGGCGAAGTACGCCAAACCTGCAAACAGGATAAAACTAGAGTTGGTTTCTTCACCGGGGCGATAGCTGGCGTCGTTAATTACGCTGGCCGCGCCATAAACCGAAGCTACCAAACCGATAGTTGCGTTGATAGCAAGGCTACTTTTCTCCGGCACGTAATAGGTTTCGTGCCCGGCATTGCTTTGACCCGCCATGATTAATTCTCCGTTTTCTCGCTTGAGAAAAATCTCTTTCTATTTAGACGCCGCAACAGAATCCTGCTTTGCGGCCATCTCGGTTACGTCAAAAATCGTGTAGGAAAGGGTGATTACGTGTATGTCTTTGGGCAGATCCCGGTCGACAATAAAACGCAACGGCATATCGGCTTCTTTGCCGGCATCCAGCGGTTGCTGGTTAAAACAGAAGCACTCGGTCTTGTGAAAGTACTCTGCCGCACGCGAGGGAACGATGCTGGGAATGGTCTGCGATACCATATAGTGGCTCTGGGTGTTCTTGGCGTAGAACGTCACCATCGCAGGCTCACCGGGATGAACCTCTACCTGACTGGTATTCGGGCCAAACTCCCAGGGCATCAGCTCGTTATTTTGCGCGACAAACTGCACTTTTACCGTGCGGCTTTCGTCAACCGCACTGTCAACCACTTCATAGCGGCCACCTGTCTTACCGTTGATACCCAACACCTCACAAAGTGCATTGTAAAGTGGTGGCATCACCCACATGGCAAAGGCAAACATTGCGACAACAAGCACCAGTAACTTACCAGTGGTTTGAATAACGTTACGCTGCGTTGCATTTGCCATGTTTCCGACTCCTCTTACTTAACTTCCGGTGGTGTGCTGAAAGTATGGTAAGGCGCCGGGCTAGGTACGGTCCACTCCAGAGTGGTTGCACCATCCCAAACTTTGTCGTCGTTGACCGGCTTGCCGTGCGTGATGGTCCGAACAATGTTGAACAGGAACAACAGCTGGCTAGAGCCATAGATGAATGCACCGATAGACGACATCATGTTGAAGTCAGCAAACATCAGGTTGTAGTCAGGGATACGACGCGGCATACCTGCCAAGCCCACGAAATGCTGCGGGAAGAAGGTCAGGTTGAAACCTATGAATGAAACCCAGAAGTGCACTTTACCCATGGTTTCGTTGTACATTTTGCCTGTCCACTTAGGCAGCCAGTAGTACACGGCAGAAGACAGAGCAAAGATCGCACCCGCCACCATGGTGTAGTGGAAGTGAGCAACAACGAAGTAGCTGTCGTGGTATTGGAAGTCAGCCGGCGCAATCGCCAACATCAGACCCGAGAAACCACCCACGGTGAACAGGAATACCTTGGCGATAGCAAACAGCATCGGCGTTTCAAGGGTAATAGACCCCTTGAACATCGTGGTAATCCAGTTGAACACCTTCGCCGCCGTTGGTACTGCGATCAGCATAGTGGCGTACATAAAGAATAGCTCACCAGCGATCGGCAGACCTACTGTGTACATGTGGTGAGCCCACACGATGAACGATAGGAAAGCGATAGAAGCCGTCGCGTAAACCATCGAAGCATAGCCGAACAGAGGTTTGCGCGAGAAGGTTGGGATAACCTCAGACACCACACCAAAGGCAGGCAGAATGATGATGTATACCTCGGGGTGACCGAAGAACCAGAACACGTGCTGGAACAGAACAGGGTCACCGCCACCCGCTGCTGAGAAGAAGCTGGTACCGAAGTGAATATCCATCAACATCATGGTAACTGCGCCAGCCAGTACGGGCATTACCGCAACCAGCAAGAAAGCAGTGATCAACCACGTCCACACGAACATCGGCATTTTCATGTAGGTCATGCCAGGCGCGCGCATGTTCACAACCGTAGCGATAATGTTGATCGAGCCCATAATGGACGAGATACCCATCGCGTGTACGGCGAAAATGAAGAAGGTCACGCTCGGTGGCGCATAGGTCGTCGACAGCGGCGCGTAGAATGTCCAACCGAAGTTAGGACCGCCACCTTCCATGAACAAGGTAGACGCCAACAACAGGAATGTGGGCGGCAGGATCCAGAAGGACCAGTTGTTCATACGCGGCAGTGCCATATCTGGCGCGCCGATCATCATTGGAATCATCCAGTTCGCCAAACCGACGAAGGCCGGCATAATGGCGCCGAATACCATGACCAGGCCGTGCATGGTGGTCATCTGGTTGAAGAACTCCGGCTCAACAATTTGCAAACCGGGTTGGAACAGCTCTGCTCGAATAATCATGGCGAACGAGCCGCCAAGCAGGAACATAGCGAAACTGAACCACAAGTACATCGAGCCGATGTCTTTGTGGTTGGTGGTGGTTAACCACCGGGTCAAACCTTTAGCAGGTCCGTGAGCACCCATGGTGAATCCTCCTACTGACCTTTCTTGAAGTTATACACATCGATCGGCTGTACCTTGTCACCCATATTGTTGCCAAAGGCATTACGGGTATAGGTAACGACTGCCGCCAAGTCGACGTCGTTCAGCTGACCACCAAAGGCCTGCATCGCAGAACCTGGGACGCCGTTAACCAGCACATCGATGTGCGCAGTAACTTCGCCGGTAGCAATAGGGCTATTGGCAATGGGTTTACCCACACCGCCTTCACCGTTGGCACCGTGACAAGCCATACAAGAGCGGTTGTAAATGCCCTTGCCGCGCTCAACCAGCTCATCCATAGAGAAGGTTTGCGCCATCAGCTTTTTGATCTCAGCGGCCTCAGCTTGCTTAGTCGCCATCCACGCTTTGTATTCAGGCTCTTCAACAACGTTGACAACGATCGGCATAAAGCCGTGATCGCGACCACACAGCTCGGCACACTGGCCGCGGTATACACCGGTTTCAGTCGGCTTGGTCCACGCCTCGTTGATGAAGCCCGGAATCGCATCACGCTTAACGGCCAGTGCAGGTACCCACCACGCATGCAGCACGTCGTTTGCAGTGACGAGGAAGCGAACTTTGGTATCAACCGGAATCACCAGCGGCTCATCTACTTCGATCAAGTAGTTCGAACCCTTGGCTTCGGTGTTACCGATTTCAGCTTTGTCAGTCAGCAGGTTAGAGAAGAAGCTGACATTGTCGCCTTCGGGATTAATGTACTCGTACTTCCACTTCCACTGATAGCCGGTGATCAGAACGTCAAGCTCTGCATCATCGGTGTCATAAATTTCAATCAGGGTGCTGGTCGCAGGCACAGCCATAACGATCAACAGCAGGAATGGCACGACGGTCCATGCGATTTCCAACTTAGTGTTTTCGTGGAAAGTGGCTGGTTCTTCGTGACGCTCTTTGCGATAGGCAAAAACCGAGTAGAACATCACGCCAAAGACGATAATGCCTACTACCACACACACCCAAAACACAAACATGTGCAGGTCGTAGATTTTGGCACCAACTTCCGTTACGCCCGGCGTCATATTTGTTTGCCAACGCTGGGGGTTACCCTCCGTCGCCCATGCGCCAGTACTAAGCAGGCTAAGCAGCATCAGCACAGGACAAAGCGCCAGCTTATACAGCCGTTTCGCTTGTTGATACATCTCCCGTGTCTCCGTATAAGTTATAAGAATCCCTTCGCCGATCGACGACAGGCAGACACGCTAGACGCTTTCTTATATATGGAACGCAGTTGCGAACTCACGGTCAGAACAGCTATACGGACGCAAAAACGCTGCCCTGGCCCACCGCCAAGCAACGTCACTCCCCCCGAAATTGCGCGCTTGCCCACACCGAAATAGCTTTGGGTGCGACAAAACGCCGCAATTATAAACCTGAAGAAACCAGCAAGGCTACTCCGAAACACCGAAGGGCGCGCTCACCGGGGCGCCAAATTAACGCGCAGTCCGTGAAAATATACCAGTTAGAGCATTATTACCCAGCGCACACCACTAGATATAGGCAATGAGAAAAGCCGCACCGTTTAAAAAATAGACGGTGAGATGCACCGCAGCTGTGCACATCCGCGCCAGCCGATTACACTTGCGGCAACGCCGAGATGCCAGAAACATGCCCAACACCCCCACAACCACACCCTTGAATGCGAAAATTTGGTCGCTAGCCTGGCCAATGATTCTCGCCAACTTATCAGTGCCACTACTCGGCTTGGTCGACACCGCCGTGCTCGGCCACCTTGCTGACAGCCGTCACCTCAGCGCCGTGGCGATCGGCGCAAGCATTCTGTCACTGTGTTACTGGACCTTCGGCTTCCTGCGCATGGGTACCACCGGCGCCAGCGCCCAAAGCCTTGAGCATAGCGACAGCCTACTAATCAAAGCCGTACTACTCGGCCTGGCGCTCGGCAGCGTAGTTTGGCTGATATCGCCAGCATTGCGGTCGCCCGGCCTGACCTTAATGAATGCAGAGGGCCATTTACGGCCACTGGCCGACAGCTATTTGCAGATCCGCCTAATCAGCGCGCCGGCCGCGCTTGCCAGTTACGCAATCACCGGCTGGCTACTCGGGCAACAGCAGGCACGCTGGCCACTGGCAATTGCCCTGTTTACCAACATCCTGAACATCTTTTTGGATTTGTTGCTGATTGTCGGCCTGAACATGGCCAGTGAGGGCGCCGCAATCGCCAGCGCTATCAGCGAATACGCTGGTTTCACCCTCGGCCTCTATGCCGTTCGACAGCCCCTTGGTAGCGCCATACGACGGGGCCTGCTCAATAGTCTGAAAAGAGGCATGCCGATGCGGCGCCTGCTGAGCGCCAATGCACAAATTCTTGTTCGCACCGCCGCACTATTATTCAGTTTCAGCTTCTTTACCGCACAGGGAGCCAAACACGGCGAAGTGATTTTGGCGGCCAACACAATTTTAATGCAGCTCGCACTGGCCGCCGCCTACGGTATGGACGGCTTCGCCCATGCGGCAGAAGCGCTAGCCGGCCGCGCTTACAAACAGGCCGACAGGGGCGCCTTTCTGGAGGTTTGTAAAACCTGTGGCCGCTGGTCATTGTATTCTGCCTTGTCGGCGAGCCTGATCCTCGCCACCGGCAAACCACTCATCCTGTCACTGATGACCAGCATCGCTGATGTTCAGGCCACCGCCAACCACTACTACCCCTGGCTGATCGCGCTGCCACTGCTAAGCGTGGCCAGTTATTGTTACGACGGCATTTTTATCGGGGCGCTGCGCACCGGCGCCATGCAGTACTGCATGCTGTTCAGCGTATTTGTTGTGTACCTGCCACTGTGGTGGGCATGCACGGCCTGGGGCAACCACGGCCTCTGGCTGGCCTTTGCAGCCTTCAATGCCACACGCGGCATCACACTGGCCGCGTGTTTCTTCTGGTTATTCTCAGAAAAACGCTGGAAGCACAGCACACCCATCGGTAACACTTCTTCTCGATAAAGATGCAAGCACATTTGCTGAATTTCACTAACTTTTTATGATAAATCAACAAAACCTCATCCAAACAGAAAAACCGAGCGTAACCACTGTTACAAAATTTGTTTCGCTTGGTAGCATGCCTTCCAACAGACATGCCCGTACTCTGAGGTTTTTAAAATGAAAGTTTTCCCTCTCGTTGCTCTTTTCACTAGCTTGGCGACTTTTTCAGCGGGAAGCCAAGCGGCCTGCGCCCTGGCCGCGATAATGGGTGCGCCAGCGCTGCCCGCTAGCGATACCAACAACCTGGAGCGCCTGGAAGACTTGCGCGACAGCGTTGATAGTTATTTGACTAGCGCCAGCGCGCGCCTGGAGTCTTGCACAGGCTCTGATCCGTTCGTGTATAACTACGCCGTTGATCGCCTAGAGGATTACGCCAGCGCCTTCAATGCTTTAGCCCAACGCCACAACACGCAGATCATCGCATCGAACTAATTGCGCATCAGCGTTGGCGATCGCAGGTCAACGCGGCCGCGGCGTTTTTTATCAACGCTTCGGCCCGCCGCGCTGCGGGGCCTGCCAGCTCCCGCTCTGGCAATACAATGAAGAGTTCGGCGAAACGTTCGCGACCCTCGTTCAGCGGCAGCGGCTTGAGTAACCCGCTGTTGAGCGGTTCTTGAATCACAACTTCAGGCAACCAAGCAAAGCCCACCCCCCGGCACACGGCTTGCACTGAAAAATCGATTCGACTCACCGTCAAGCGCTGCGCGGCCTCGAGCCACCCGGAGTCCCTGCGACGTCGCGCCCCGGAGTCGCGCACCACAACCTGACGATGGGCACGCAGGTCCTGGTAACTCAGCGCTCGGTCAAGCTGGTGCAGGGCATGGTCGCGGTGTGCGACAGCAATGAACCGGACTCTCAACAGCGGGTCCCCCAAAAAGCCCGGCGGAACAATGCCCGTGATCGCGAGGTCACATCGCTGTTCCAGCAATGCTTCCTCGGCGCCACTGAGCACCGTTTCCACGCACTCCAGGCGCGTTTCCGGGCATTCGACAGCCAGCTGCTCAAGGCAATCCAACATGGCGGATTGCGGAAATAACGCGTCGCTGACAATCCGCAGCTGCGGCTCCCAACCCTGGGCGAGGGTTACTGCAGACGCCTCCACCCGCAACGCCTCATCGAGCAGGGCGCGACCGCGGCGGTAAAAAAGCTGTCCGGCGTCGGTCAACTCGGCTTTACGACCCTTTATTTCAAACAGGGCGACCGCCAGTTGCTCTTCAAGCTTTTGAATCGCATACGTAACGGCCGACTGACTCTTGTGTAATTTTTCCGCCGCTTTGGAGTAGCTCCCCTCATCCACTACCGCCATAAAACAGTGCCACTGGTCGAGATTCGTTCGAGGTCCGCGCATAATACATCAACTTATTCGATTGTTTAGCCGCTAAAATTGCGCTTTTTAAACAATTAAATCAATAGTTAACTACTCCCATCGCAACTCACCACACGTAGCAACGGGAGGCACCATGCCTAATATTCTCTACATCAGCAGCAGCCTGTCAGGCGAACAGGGACATTCCAGCCAAATGGCACAAGAGTTCATCGCGGGCCGGCGCGCCCAAGGCGAGTCAATCAACGTGATCCACCGCGACCTGCACGCACAGGCATTGCCTCACCTGGACGCACAGCGCTTCGCCGCACTGACCACTGCGCCAGAAAACCGTTCAGCAGAGCAGTCTGCCATCGCGGATCAATCCGACGCACTCATTGCAGAAGTCCGCAGCGCCGACGAAATTGTCATTGCAATGCCCCTGTACAACTTGGGTGTACCGTCAACATTTAAGGCGTGGATCGACCATATTGCCCGGGCAGGGGAGACCTTCCTCTATACAGAAAATGGCCCGCAGGGTTTGCTCCATGACCGCCCCGTGCACATTTTTGCGGCCCGCGGTGGCCAGTATGTCGGCACCGCAATGGATACCCAGAGCCCCTATCTGCGCCATATTTTCGGCCTTATGGGCATTGAGTCTATCCACTTCATTTACGCCGAAGGGCTAAACATGGGACCAGAAACCGCCGACCAAGCCAGGCAGCACGCCCGCGAGGCGATGTTTAAACACGCCTCTTAAATTTAGAGTGAGGAGTTAGGTATGACACAGCGAACCGTTACTCGCCGTATTACCGCTCGCGACACCCGCGATGGCGCGGGGGTCAGCCTCAAGCGTAGCCTGGGCAGCACCCCCGGAGATCGCATAGACCCCTTTCTAATGCTCGATGAGTTCTACTCCGACCGCGCAGAGGACTACATAGCCGGTTTTCCCGCCCACCCTCATCGCGGCTTTGAAACTGTGACCTACATGCTCGCCGGAAACATGCAACACCGCGACCATATGGGAAATGAAGGCAACCTCGGGCCGGGAGATGTGCAGTGGATGACGGCCGGGCGGGGAGTGATTCACTCGGAAATGCCTCAGCAGCGCGAGGGTTTGCTGCGCGGCTTTCAGCTATGGGTAAACTTACCGGCTGATGAGAAAATGCGACCGGCTGTGTATCAAGACATCAACTCAGCGCGCATTCCGGTGTATCACGGTGAAGGTTTCTCTCTCCATCATATCGCCGGAGAACTTGCGCTGCCCAGCGGGCACAGCCTGGGCTACGTTAACGGCGTAGATGGGCAGCAATACAGTACCCAACCGGTCTACGCCGACATCCGCTTTACGTCGACGCAGGCACTTAAGCTTGGTCTGCCTGCTGGTCACAACGCCGCGGTGTACTGCTATGACGGCAGCCTGGAAATCGGCGGGGAGCGTATTTGTGCTGGAACCGCAGCGCTACTCAGCCCAGGCGACAGCGTAATACTTGATGGCGAGCCAGGTAGCGGCGCGCTATTGATAGCCGGTAAACCCATTGGCGAACCGGTGGTGCAATACGGCCCCTTTGTGATGAACAGCAACACGGAAATTGAGCAAGCGCTGCGCGACTATCGCGACGGCACCCTCACTGACTAGGGCGGCGTTGAATCGTCGCTCTTTGTCCCCATCTAAACACTGACAGCAGCTTAGCTAGGGGCGTATAGTATTCACAAATGGAGGAAGTACAATGAGCAACAGTATTCGCGTCCGTGACATCATGACCAGCCCCGCACCCTTTGTGCGCATGCACACACCACTGGGGGAAGTCGTCGACACCCTATTGCGCAGCCGGGTTATGGGCCTGCCCGTATTAGACGATAACGACCGCGTTGTCGGCTTCGTCTCTGAACAGGATTGCATCCATTCTATGCTGGTCAGCAGCTACCACTGTGAAGGCGTGCCGAACGTTGACGATGTCATGCACAACGAGGTGCTTGCCGTCGAAGCCGAACAGAATATTGTCGACCTCGCGCAAAATATGGGTAAGAACAAACCCAAACTCTACCCAGTGATTGAAGACGGCAAACTTCTCGGCTTGATTACCCGCAGTGCCATCTTGAGTGCGCTTTGGGAAAACCGCGCACACTGCGACTCTCAATGACCGCCGCTCAAGCGCTCACCACCGCCACCCTGTGCGCCATACTCGGCGCCTGTGGCAGCGGTCAGTACGATCAACAACGAGAGTGGGCCCTGCAAGAGTGCGACAAAATACTCGACCCCGATGATCGCCACCACTGCCGGCAAGACACCCCTCACTACCTGCGCTAACGACTTCGCAACCAGACATCGGAGATCATGGTAAGTCGCATCGCCCCAGCTACACTAGTGCCTATTCATTACCGTTTGATAGTTACAGTCCTCGGCAGCAGCTCTGCACCGAGTCAAACACAAGCTATATAACAACACTGCCGTTCCGCGGTGGACACATGCATCTTGATAAGGAGTGCTACGTGAGCGAAACCCAATATGAAATCATCGTCTTTGGCGCCAGCAGTTTCGTTGGTCAGATTATCTGCGAATACTTGAGCACCTACCAAAGCGAAGACACGCCCTTACGCTGGGCAATGGCGGGGCGGAGCGAGAGTAAACTGCAGGCAACCCGCGATGCGCTGAGCGGCGAGAAGCCGGACATTATATTGGCAGACTCAAACGACGAGGCATCACTGCGCCAGCTCGTTGAAAAAACCCGTGTTGTTCTCAGCACCGTTGGCCCCTACGCGCTTTACGGCGAGCCTCTGGTAAAGGTCTGCGCCGAGACTGGCACCGACTACTGCGACCTGACCGGCGAGGTGCACTGGATTCGTCAAATGGTGGATCGCTACCAAACCACCGCCCAACAATCCGGCGCGCGCATCGTACATTGCTGCGGCTTTGACTCCATCCCCTCCGACCTCGGCGTCCTCTTCACGCAGCAGCAATTCGAGCAACGCCACGGCAAACCGAGCAGCGACATTCGTATGCGCGTGAAAGCTGCCAAGGGTGGCTTGTCTGGCGGCACCTTCGCCAGCTTACTCAACGTAATGAAAGAAGCCTCCAAGGACCCAGCGCTGCGCAAGCAAATGGCCGACCCCTATCTAATTGCTACCGACGCGTCCTACAGCGCTCGTCAACGCAACCCAGGCCTGGCCGAACACGACCCCGTTACCGGGCGATGGATGTCACCCTTCATCATGGCGGCAATCAACACCCGCGTGGTTCACCGCAGCAATGCCTTACTGGCCTCCAAATATGGCGAAAATTTTCGCTATGAAGAAACCATGCTCACGGGCAAGGGGCTGTCCGGCCGCCTCAGCGCCTACGGTATTGGTAGCGGCCTGGCCGCATTCATGGTTGGCGCAGCGATAAAACCCAGCCGCTGGCTGCTGGAAAAGCTTCTTCCCGCGCCGGGCGAAGGCCCCAGCCCTGAAGACCAACTGAATGGCTTCTTTGATATGCGCTTCTACGCCCTTGAAGACGGCAGCAGCAAACTGCAGTGCAAGGTGACCGGTGACCGCGACCCCGGCTATGGCTCAACCGCCAAAATGATCTCTCAAGCTGCACTGTGTTTGGCGCGCGACATCGATGCCAAGCAATGCGATGGCGGCATCTGGACACCGGCGAGCAGCATGGGCACCACACTGCAGGGTCGCTTAGAAAGCTACGCTGGATTACGCTTTGATGTTGTGGATGGCTAACGCCATTCCATACAGGGAGGGCGAATATGAAACTGCGCGATATTATGGCCTCACCGGTCGTTACCGTTGAAAGTGACGACCGTTTGAGCACCGTGCGAGAGTTGTTTATGAAGACCCGGTTCCACCACCTGCTGGTGGTGGAGGGCGGAAAGCTTAGGGGGAGTATTTCTCAACGGGATCTTGCCGCCGCCATCAGTCCAAACATCGGCACCATGGCGGAACTGCCTAAAGACCAGGCAACCCTCAATAAGCACGCCCACCAGATCATGCGCAGGCAGCTGCTATGCCTGGCACCTGACGACGATGTTCACGCCGCCATTGCCGCCTTTAACCGCAACGATATTGCCTGCATCCCCATTGTGGATAGCGCGCAGCTAACCGTCGGCATTGTCAGCTGGAGAGACATATTACGTCGCGCTGAGGAATGCGGCTTTAACGGCGACTAATGCGTCGCCGCATCAGCCAGAGAACGCACCGGCATCGCGCTCACTTACCCAGATCAACGCTTCATCACGCTGAATTTCCGTGAAGTGTTCAATCTCTGCATTGGGCATCCAGTGGGTAATCAGCTGCGCGCCACGGCTGTACCAGCGCGGCTCACCGACCAATGCTGTGCGGGTAATATGTTTGAAAAAGCGCGCGAGCAATCGCATTTCTTTTAGCAGGCCACGCAAGGTGAAGCCTTTGAAATGCTCTAACTCGATATAAATGCCGAGGTATTCCTCGTTTTCCAGCTTGTGTTCAACGGCGTCATAGATTTCCGCCATGTCGTCGTGATTTACCTTGCCAGACACCTTTACCCCAATTACATGGGAAGAAGGTATTGGCAGCAGCTCCAACATCATGTTACCTCCGCGAACCATTTCAGGCGGCCTAGACCGCTTACATAACAGTATAGATAAGCATTACTGAAATGCGTTCCGCGAAGCGTGGATATTACCAGTCTCAGTGATCGCGGCGCTCAGGCTTGGCCTTGGGGTCGAGGATAGAAACGACTCTTACTTCATCTTCATGAGCGAGCGGTGCTTCGCCAGCCCGGGGTTGATTAACACGGGTCGGCGGCTCGTTGACCGCAACATCATCGTCGCGGATCGACTCTTTAAAACCACAGCGAATACACTCGCGCACTTGCTCAACCTCTGAGACGCGGTACATCACGGTTTTATCCATCTCAGCGCACTTGGGGCACACCGCCCCCGCAATAAAACGCCTGGGTTTAAACTCCGTTGCCATGCGTGGCCCCTCCTGTATTTACCGCGATGCCGCTGTGCCGCAGTAGCGCGTCATTGGCAGGCTCTCGCCCACGAAACTCAGTAAATAGCAGCGCCGCATCACGCGCACCGCCTTGTTCCAATATCACCTTGCGGAACCGCAAACCGGTATCTCTGTCCATCACGCCGCGCTCTTCAAACAGCGAAAAGGCGTCCGCAGACAACACCTCGGCCCACTTGTAGCTGTAATAACCCGCGGCGTATCCACCGGCAAAGATATGCGAAAAACTGTTTTGAAAACGGTTAAACGCC
Organism: Spongiibacter marinus; assembly: GCF_016906995.1. Taxonomy (GTDB): domain Bacteria; phylum Pseudomonadota; class Gammaproteobacteria; order Pseudomonadales; family Spongiibacteraceae; genus Spongiibacter; species Spongiibacter marinus. The sequence goes on from NZ_JAFBBD010000001.1 coordinate 383,873, forward strand.
GGTGGCCGCAACACGGCAACCTGGTCGCGCACCTCAGCCATCAGGGCATCGATTTGCGACTCACTGGCAATATCCGCCTGCATATGCAGACAGAAATCAAACAGTGCAAACTCTATCTGTCGCAGCATCTGCATACCCGACTGAAAGTTTTTTGCCGCCAGCAGCTTTTGCAGCAAGGCCTCGGGCAGCGGCTCACCGGTTTGGTAGTGACCGGAGATATCGGGAATCACGGATTTTTCCCAGCACCAGTTTTCCAAGAACTGACTGGGTAGTTCTACGGCATCCCAAGCCACTCCGTTTATTCCGGATACGGCGAGACAGTCTATCTGGCTTAACATGTGGTGAAGACCGTGACCAAACTCGTGGAAAAGCGTCGTCACCTCATTGTGGGTCAATAACGAAGGGCGGTCGGCACTCGGCGGCGTAAAGTTGCACACCAAAAAGGCAACGGGGCGCTGCACGTTGCCATCGCCAAGCATCCGCCGCCCCCGGCAGTCTGCCATCCACGCACCGCCACGCTTATTGGCGCGGGCGTATAGGTCGAGATAGAACTCCGCAATGGTATCGCCGCCGCGACGCAGCGCGAAACACTGCGCATCGTCGTGCCAGAGTGGTGCCTCTTGCTCGACAATATCCAGATCGAACAACTCGCCCGTTACCTTGAATAAGCCTTCGAGCACACGCTCCACCGGGAAATAGGGACGCAGCTCTTCCTGAGACACGGCATAGCGGGCCTCCCGCAGCTTTTCGCTAAAGTAGGGTACATCCCACGCCTCGAGCTCGTGCTGACCCTGTTCGGCGGCAAAGGCCTGCAATGCTTTCAGCTCCTGCTCGGCCACGGGTTTACTGGCAGCCGCCAACTCAGACAGAAAATCCAGCACCGCATCACAAGACGGCGCCATTTTGCTCGCCAATGACTTTTCAGCGTAACTACCAAAACCCAACAGGCGCGCTTGCTCGGCACGCAATTGCAATATCTCCACCATCAGCGGGCCGTTGTCCCACTGGGCGCCGCTGGGTGACTGCGCAGAAGCGCGGGTCACGTAGGCCTCGTAGAGCTCACGGCGGATCTCCCGATTATCGCAGTACTGCATTACCGGCAAATAACTCGGTATGTCCAAACTCAAGCGATAACCTTTTTGGCCCGCCGCCGTTGCGGCAGCGGCGAGGTTATCCAGCACCGACTCCGGCACACCGGCGAGCGACTCCGCATCAGCGACAAACTTTTCCCAACCGTCTGTGGCATCCAGTACATGGTTGGAGTAGGCGGTCGACAGCTCACTGAGTCGCTGCTGTATTTCACTAAAGCGAGTGGCGTCGTCACCATCCAGAGCAACCCCGGACAGGGTGAAGTCGCGCAGCATATTTTCCACCGCCTTCTGGCGAGCAAATGGTAGCTGCTGAAACTCGTCACTCTCAGACAGCGCTTTCACGCGCTCATAAAGGGGGCGATTCTGACCCATCTCACTGCTGTAAGCCGTCAACAGCGGCAAGCACTTATTGTAGGCATCGCGCCAGGCATCACCGCTGATCACCGCATGAAGGTGGCTCAAGGGTGCCCAGAATTGCTCAATGCGATCGTTGATCTCTTCCAGCGGCTGCATTAGCGATTGCCAGCTGGGCGGCGTATCGCTGGCTAACAGGCCTGCAACATCGGCGCGGCTGCGATTAAGCAGTTCCTCGCACTGGGCGGGATAATCGGCCGGCCGCAATTGAGAAAATTCTGGAAGAGATTGCTCTGCATACATGAATAAGCACTCACATGATCAAAAAAAATGAACAGGCCCTAGCTTAACAGATCGCAGGCCCAGGCTGGGCCGGAAAGCATGTTCGCCGACCACCTGTCTCGCTACAATAGATCTTTCGTCAGTGCTTTGAGGATCATTGCAATGGGCTATCGCGCCGAGAACTACACCCGCCGCTTTGAGGGTCATCAACCTCAGTTGGAAGAGGGGGTATTTATCGACCCCAGTGCCGTTGTCATCGGCGATGTCCACATTGGTCGCGACAGTTCCATTTGGCCGCAAAGCACCGTTCGCGGCGATATGCACAGCATTCATATCGGTGAGCGCTGCAGCATTCAGGACAACAGCGTGTTACACATCACCCATGCTGGCCCCTACAACCCCGACGGATATCCTCTGCGCATTGGCGACGACGTGACCGTTGCCCACAGCGTGACGCTGCACGGGTGCGAAATTGGCAGTCGAGTATTGATCGGTATGGGAAGCATCGTCATGGACGGCGCAATTATCGAAGACGATGTCGTGGTAGCGGCCAACAGCCTGGTACCACCTGGTAAGCGGCTTGCCAGTGGTCACCTCTATGTCGGCAGCCCCGCTAAAGCTGCCCGGCCGCTGAGCGAAAAGGAAATGCGCTATTTCTGCTACAGCTCGGCGAACTACAGCAAGCTAAAAGATCGCCACATCGCTGAATTAGAAACTGATAGCGCCGGTGTCGACGAGTAGATAAGTCAGATAGCCAAGGTATACCGTCAACAGCAATCCGCCCTCATAGCGGCGGATTTCCGGGGCCCGACGCGGACCGAAGGCAACGAGGTAGAAGCCCGCTGTTAGCATCAACATCAGCGGGTAATCGCGGTCGACGATCGCCATATCAATAGCGCCAGGCGCGATCACGCCGGGCAGCGCCATCACCCCCAGCAAGTTAAATAGGTTTGAGCCGATCACATTGCCAATGGCAATGTCGTGCTCGCCCTTGCGCGCCGCGGCGACCGACGCCGCCAACTCGGGCAAACTGGTACCAATGGCCACCACCGTTAGGCCGATCACCAAATCGCTAACACCGAATATCTGCGCCAACTCCACCGCTGACCACACCAGCATGCGCGCCGATGCCATCAGTAAAATCAGGCCGACTAACAGCCAGCCCAGGGCAACGGGCAGCGACATATCCTTGGGAATTTCTTCGGCGTACTCGGCCTCCAAGGCATCGCCGCGGCTGTGCTTGGCTTCCCACAGTTGCCGCAACACTACCGCTAAAAACCCGCCCAGTAGTATGCAGCCATCAGTAAAACCAAGCTCGCCATCGCGCAGCAAAAAATAGCCGCCCAGCATCACCAGCAGCAGCAGGGGAATTTCTCGGGTTATCAACTTGCTTTGCACGCGCAGCGGGATGTACAGCGCCGTCAGGCCGAGAATCAGCGCAATATTTGTGATATTCGATCCCAGCGCGTTCCCTACCGACAGCCCCGACTGACCGTCGGCGGCGGCCATTGCCGAGACCAGCATTTCCGGTGCAGAGGTACCAATCCCCACCACCAAAATACCTACCACCAGGGTCGACACACCCAAAATCGACGCCGTCGCCGACGCGCCGATAACAAACCTGTCGGCACTCCACACCAGAATAACCAAACCAAGAATGAGGGTTGTCAGGATCAACAGCATACAACAAGGGCCCGCAAAGCGATTTTCAGTGAGAAAGGGATTGGCGAATCAACTCAATGACTGGCCGTGTATCAGGGCGAACGCCTCGCCAAATGCAGAACGACTCCGCGGCCTGCTCAACCAACATGCCCAGCCCGTCTGATACTGCCCAGGCAGCTTCAGCCGCCGCCCAGCGCATAAACGGGGTGGGCTCAGCGCCGTACATCATATCGTAGGCACTGCCTTCATTGCTGAGTATGTGGGAGGGCAGCGGCGGCAAATCGCCACTCAAACTGGCGCTGGTACCATTGATAATTAAATCGAACTGGCGGCCCGGCAAGGCCTCGAAAGGTTGCCCACTCACAGGCCCCAGTTCAGCAAACAACTCGGCCAGGGCCTCGGCTTTTTCCAGGGTGCGGTTCGCAACCACCAATTCCTCGGGACGCTGTTTTAACAGCGGGCCGAGTATTCCCCGCACAGCACCGCCGGCGCCGAGCACCAAAATTCGCTTACCTGCCACTGGCCAGCCGAGGTTGTCGTTGATATCCCGCACCATACCCACGCCGTCGGTATTGTCGCCATAGATACGGCCGTCCTCGCCACGCGCCAGCGTATTCACTGCCCCTGCGCGGCGCGCACGACCACTGAGTTCGTCGGCAAATTCGAAGGCATCCAGCTTGAAGGGCACGGTGATATTTAGCCCGCGGCCACCATTGCGAAAGAACTCCGACGCCACTTCAGCGAAACGCCCCAGCTCAACCTTATGCGCCCGATAATGCAGTGCCTGCCCGGTTTGCTCGGCAAACGCCGCGTGAATTTGCGGGGAGCGACTGTGTTTTATGGGGTTACCAAATACGGCGTATTGATCCACTGCATCCATCATTACTGGGCCAACCAATCCCGAGGGGGCAAAAACTGCGTGTACAGCGCTTGCTCTGCGCTGCCTTCGTCTGGCTGCCAATTGTACTCCCATCGCACCAGCGGTGGCAGTGACATCAGAATGGACTCGGTGCGGCCGCCACTTTGCAAACCAAATAAGGTGCCGCGATCAAAAACCAGATTGAACTCTACATAGCGGCCTCGACGATAGAGCTGGAACGCTCGTTCGCGCTCGCCCCAGGGCGTGTCACGGCGGCGCTCCAGAATGGGCAGATAGGCATCCGTGTACGAATTCCCCACGGCCTGCATAAAAGCGAAGCAGCGATCGAAGCCGCCCTCGTTAAGGTCGTCGAAAAATAAGCCACCGACGCCGCGCGCCTCGTCGCGGTGCTTCAGGTAAAAATAGTCATCACACCACTGTTTATAGCGGGGATAAACGTCGTCGCCAAACGGCTTGCAAGCGTCAAAGGCCACTTGGTGCCAATGTACGCAGTCCTCTTCAAAACCGTAGTAGGGCGTTAAGTCATAGCCGCCACCAAACCACCAAACCGGCTCTTCTCCGGCTTTTTCTGCCACAAAAAATCGCACATTGGCATGGCTGGTAGGCAAATAGGGATTGAGGGGGTGAATAACCAGCGACACCCCCATCGCCTGGTAGCTGCGGCCGGCCAGTTCAGGCCGGTGCGCCGTTGCACTGGCGGGCATTGAGTCGCCTTGCACGTGCGAGAAGTTTACCCCGCCTTTTTCGATCAGGGCGCCGTCGGTCATTACTCGGCTGCGACCCCGTTCCCACTTGTCTTCGACAAAGCGGGCACCGCCATCGCATTGCTCAATGGCGGTGCAAATTTGGTCTTGCAGGTCCAGGAGATACTGCTTAACGGCGGCGATATCGATAGTGCTCATATGATGCTCCTAGGCTGAACGCAGCGTGTCGCCGCTAAGCGCATCGCGAATACAGCTGGGTTGACGGCGGCCACCGAGGCGACCGGGCAAATAGTAGTTTACGGCGCCGACAAAATACCGCTCGGCCTGTTGTTGGCTACGCGCGGGCTCCAGTGATGCCGGGTTAGCAGAGGTAGACACCAAACATCCACCCACGGCCTTGCATAGGGCAGCGGTGAGGGGGTGGTCAGTCACTCTTACCGCGACGCTGCTATAGCGCCCCCTCACCCAACTGGGAGCAAAGCCTTCATCGGGAATCACCCAAGTATAGGGGCCGGGCCAGCTCTCTAATACGGCTTCGCGCCGCGAGTCAGGCAGCGGCGCCAACAATGTCTGAAGGCGATCGACGCTATCGGTAACCAGCAATAGACCTTTTTCGGGGTCGCGCCGCTTTAAGGTGCAAATCCGCGCCACCGCGGCGGCATCCTCTGGCACACACGCCAGCCCCCAGACAGCTTCGGTGGGGTGACAAACGATACCACCAGCACGCAGTAGGTCGGCAGCATAGCGCAATCGATAACGGGATAGTTCTGTCATGATAAGCAAGACCCTGCACAGGCAAAGGCCAGCAGTGGGGCGCCGGCAGCGGAAGACGCGGCAAAAGTACCCAAAGGCGAACGGCTTTGCAACTTAGCGGCAGCGTTGCCAACCACCACTACACTGCTCAACCCAACCCGCCAGCTCTAATTCGCCCAGCGCGCTGAGCAACTCCGTTACCGGCAGGGTACTGCGCGCGGCCAGCTGATCGAGTGTAAGCGGCGCAAATTCCAACAGCGCCAGCAACGCAGGCGGCTCAGCCTCAGGGCTCTCCAGTACGGCACCCGCGAGCCCCGGCGGTAAGCAGGGGAGTTCTTCGACAATGTCCTCTAAGGTCTCGACCAACTTCGCCCCTTGGCGAATCAAGGCATTGCAGCCGCGACTGGCCGGACTATGTATCGAGCCAGGCAGGGCAAATACCTCGCGGTTCTGCTCTAAGGCCTGGCGCGCAGTGATTAGCGAACCGCTTTTGATTGCCGCTTCAATGACCAAAACCCCGAGGCTCATCCCACTGATAATGCGATTTCGACGGGGGAATTGATGGGGCAGGGGCGGGCTGCCCAGAGGGTACTCGGAAAGCACAAGCCCGCCCTCAACCATCGCGTCATAGAGCGCCTTGTTGCGTCGCGGATAGCAGATGTCCACTCCGCAACCCAACACCGCTACAGACGCCGCGGCTTCCTGCATGGCGCCGGCGTGGGCCGCGCCATCGACCCCCATTGCCATACCGCTAACCACCGTAATGCCGTGCGCAGACAAGGCCTGGGCAAAGGCATGCGCATCTTGCTCGCCACGGCGACTGGGGCGACGACTCCCCACCACCGCAATCATAATGCTCTGCAGCAACTCTCGCCGCCCCCTCATAAATACGATTGGTGGTGGGTCGACAATCTCGCTTAGAAGCAAGGGGTAGTCTTCATCGGTCAGGCAAACCAACTCGCAATGAGCGTGCTGCTCCGCCAGTGCGGCGAGGGCGTTGCTATCGCTTAGTACCCCGGCGATACGGTCACCCATCGGCGCGCTCAGCAGCTGTTCACTGCGGGCCTCTTCGCCGTAGCGCTGCACGACAAACTGCTGAACCTCATCGGCAGAAATTTCCGCCAAGCGACGAGGTTGTCCTGCCAGGCTCATTAAGGCGCGCAGTTGCGCAGGGGGGATAGTCAACTGCTGCTGAATCAGCAGCCAAAGAAGGGCATCTGCGTCCATGGTCTGCATCCTTGCCGACAATGGCCCGCGCAGCGCAAGGCTACGCGGGGGAGTAGTTAGGGGTTACGAACTTTGTCGCCAACCTTTAAGGTTTGCTCGGCTTTCAGGACCAGCGCATAGCTAACTTTATCGAACACGCGGAACACCATTAGGATTCCTGCGCGCACGCCTGGTGCCTGCAGGCGCTCGCCCGTCAGGGGATCGCGAACCATCACACCCGTGGTGTAAATCGCCATAACATCGCCGGCCTCGATCGCATTTCGCTCACCGAGGTTCAAGGTCACGACATCCATACTGCCAATTTGAGTTAAACCACCCTCGACAGCAATGATTGACCCGCGGGTGTCTTGGTCTGGGGCCTGGGGTTCAAAGCGCGCGGTGAGCTGGCGCGACTCCAGCGGTAAAAAGCGGTCGGCTCGGCGAATTTCTTGCGTGCTGCGATTCAGTGCCAGGGTGGAGATATCTCCCTCGGTATGCAGTAGGTGGGCGGTGCCGATGTCGATCGCCTCAACCCCCAACAGCTCGCGGCTGCGCGGATCCACATACACTTTACCCCGACGGTAAATACCGAAATTTTTGGCATCCTCAAAATCGCCGCGACCCAAAATTTCATCGCCTGCACCCGCGACGATATTGCCGCGCTTGCCCGCCAGCACATAGGGCGCTGACTCAAGCTCACCCTCGTCGACAACGCGGCTGCGCGTTAAGAAGGGGGCAATCACGTCCAGGGGGATCGCGGGAATCGCATCGCTGACATCGGAAATCCGCATCTGCGGCGTCAATTTCACCACCGCGTCGCGCGGCTCGGGGTTGCGAACCAGTACCGGCTTGCCGTCCACCCACATCAACTTAAGCAGGTCGCCGGGGTAAATAAGATGAGGGTTTTCAACCTGGGGGTTGTAGTACCAAAGCTCGGGCCACAACCAGGGGTCATCGAGGAACATCGCCGAGATATCCCACAGGGTATCCCCTCGTTTTACCACGTAGGTTTGAGGGTGACCGGCTTTCAGTGACAAAACATCACCCGCATGGGCAGCGCTCAGTAGCGCACAAAACAGCAAGCCCAGCACAGTTTTTCTCATAACACTTTCCTTCAAGCGACCTCAGCAAGGGGGTAGCACCCCGGTCGTTCGCGACAATCAGGCATTTCCGCCGTTCTCACGGTATAATAGTCGGCCGTCGCGGCGACTGCATATTGTTATCGTTGTAAAAAGCAGAAGGCGTTGCCACCCTATCCGATACACGGCTCTGCAATTGCGAATACTCTTTATAGTAGCAATAGTTGGGCAACATACACGACAACTTGGTCACAATCATTTATGGCTGTACTAGAGATTCTCGAATTTCCCGATCCGCGCCTGCGCACCGTCGCCAAACCCGTGGAAAACGTCGACGACCGCATTCGCAAGATTATCGACGATATGTTCGACACCATGTACGAGGCGCCGGGCATCGGTCTGGCTGCCAGCCAGGTGGACATACACGAGCAGATCGTCGTCATTGACGTGAGCGAAGACCGCAGCGAACCGCTGGTGTTCATCAACCCCGAAATTACCGTTCTCGATGAAGAAATCTTCCAGTACGACGAGGGCTGCCTGTCTGTACCCGGCTTCTATGAGACCGTCGAGCGCCCCCGCCACGTTCGCGTGAAGGCCCTGGATCGCAACGGCGACGTTTTCGAAATTGAGCCCGAGGGACTGCTGGCGGTATGTATTCAGCATGAGAACGACCACCTGTTGGGCAAGTTATTTGTCGACTACCTGTCGCCGCTTAAGCGCAACCGCATTCGCGGAAAACTGGAAAAACAACACAAACGCAAGGCATAGGAGACGGCAGTGGCCGCCACTTCACAAAAGCTGGTATTTGCCGGCACCCCGGAATTTGCAGCGCAACATTTGAAGGCACTGCTGGACGACGGCCACCACGACATCGTTGCGGTATACACCCAACCTGACCGCCCAGCGGGCCGCGGTAAAAAGCCCCGCCCCAGCCCCGTTAAACAACTTGCCGAGCAAGCCGGAATCAGCGTTTACCAGCCGCTCAACTTTAAAGACCAGGCCGACCGCGACGCACTGGCCGCCCTCGGCGCCGACCTAATGATAGTGGTCGCCTATGGCCTGATCCTACCGCAAGCGGTATTGGATATACCGCGACTGGGCTGCGTAAATGTTCACGCCTCCCTGCTGCCACGCTGGCGCGGTGCCGCCCCCATCCAGCGGGCCATTGAAGCTGGCGACAGCGAGACCGGCGTTACCATTATGCAAATGGCAGCTGGCTTGGATACCGGCGACATGCTGCGCAAAGTGCACTGCGAGATTGGCCCCCACGACACCAGCGCCAGCCTCCACAACCGCTTGGCTGAGATGGGTGGTCCGGCCCTGATAGACGCCATTAACCAGCTGGCCAGCGGCACCGCTCAGCCTGAAGTGCAGGATGACGCACTGAGTAATTACGCCGCCAAGATCGACAAGCAAGAGGGCGAGATCAACTGGCAGTGCAGTGCCGCTGATATAGATCGTCAGATTCGCGCATTTATTCCCTTTCCCGTTTGCTACACCAGCGTCGGTGAAGACCGTTTGCGTGTATGGCAGGCGGAGCCTACCCGTGGCGAGGGTTCGCCGGGGGAAATACTCAGCTGTGACAAGCATGGCATCGTCGTCGCCTGTGGCGAGGGCGCCCTGCGACTTCTCTCACTGCAACTGCCCAATGCGCGCCAAATGGCTGTCGCCGATGTGCTCAATGGTCACGCGGCACGCTTCTCGGTAGGCACCGTCTTGGGTGCGGCATGAGCTGCCCTCGCGTTGCCGCGGCGCGCTGCCTCGTCGCCGTCGTCGATGGCCAGTCACTGAGCCGCCAAATTCCCCTGCAGGAAAAGTCGCTGCCGGAAAAACAGCGACCACTTTATCGCGAGCTTTGCTACGGCACGCTGCGGCGCTACTGGCAGCTCGATGCCGCTCTGAAGCCCTGCTTTAGCAAGGGCTTAAAGCGCAAAGACAGCGATATACGAATGCTGATTTACATCGGCGCCTATCAGTTATTTTTTACTCGCATTCCCCCACACGCCGCCATCAGCAGCGCCGTGGAAGCCTGTAAAGCACTGAAAAAGAAATGGGCGGCCGGGCTGTGTAATGCCATTTTGCGCCGCTGCCAACGCGACGGCGAAGCACTGTTTAAAGACCTCCCCGCCGACGCGGCGAGCGCTCACCCCACCTGGTTGTATAACGCGATAACGCGCGCCTGGCCCGAGCAGGCCAACGCCGTGTTCGAGGCTAATAACACCCACCCGCCAATGTGCCTGCGCGTCAACCAACAGCAACATAGCCGTGACGCCTATTTGGCGAAACTAAGCGCCGCTGATATTGACGCCACCACCTGCCAATACGCGCCTATGGGCCTGCGCCTCAGCAGCCCCTGTGGTGTGGAAGCCCTACCCGAATTTTTTGCAGGCGCGGTGTCGGTACAAGATGAGGCCGCCCAGCTGTGTACCCGCTTACTAGAGCTGCAACCGGGCCAACGGGTACTCGATGCCTGCGCCGCCCCCGGCGGTAAAAGCGGCGCCATTTTGGAAGCGGAACCGGCGCTACAGGAACTGGTAGCCCTGGATATTGATGAGGGGCGCTTAGAGCGCGTGGCCGACAATCTGCAGCGCCTGGGCCTTCGCGCCCACTACCACGTGGCGGATGCCGCAGACCCCCAAGCCTGGTGGGATGGCCAAGCCTTCGATCGCATTTTGCTTGATGCCCCCTGCAGCGCCACCGGTGTGTTGCGCCGCAACCCCGATATTCGCTTGCACCGTCGCGCCAGTGATATTCCCGAGTTGGTTAGCTTGCAGCGCCGCATTCTGGATGCCATGTGGCAGTGCCTGGCACCGGGTGGCATATTGGTTTACGCCACCTGCTCGGTACTGCCAGAAGAAAACGAGCAACAGATCGCGGACTTTTTGCAGCGCCACGACGACGCCCACAGTGCAGCATTGGATGTGGCGTGGGGCATAGATAGAAAAGTCGGTCGCCAGCTACTCCCTTCAAATGAGGGTGCCGATGGCTTCTTCTACGCTAAGCTAGTAAAAGCAGCGGCAACAGGGCATTAACCCTTGAGCCCGAGCGGCTAAACAACGCACAATTGGCGCATATTCTGCGGCGGCGACAAAACAGACATGAAAATCATTATTCTCGGTGCCGGCCAAGTCGGCGGCACACTGGCTGCCAACCTGGCCAGTGAGCACAACGATATTACCGTTGTCGACCAAGATCAGGATCGTTTGCGAGAGCTGCAAGACCGGCTGGATATCGGCACGGTGTGTGGCTCAGCCTCCCACCCGGACATACTCGACCGCGCCGGGGCCGAAGACGCGGATCTGCTGATCGCCGTGACCAGCAGCGACGAAATCAATATGGTCGCCTGCCAAGTTGCCGCAACGCTTTACCGCACACCGACGAAGATCTCGCGCATACGCTCTAGCTCCTATACCAGCCAGTCGAAATTGTTCGGCAGCGACGCCATTCCCATCGATGTTTTTATCAGCCCGGAAGAGCTGGTTTGCCGCTATATAAAACGTCTGCTGCAGTACCCCGGTGCCCTGCAGGTGCTGGACTTCGCCGACGGCAAGGTGCAATTGGTCGCCGTTAAGGCCTATTACGGCGGCCCGCTGGTTGGCAACGAGTTGGCGACAATCCGCGAGCACATGCCACAGATCGACACGCGTGTGGCGGCAATCTTCCGCCGCGGGAATGCCATCGTCCCCAGCGGTACAACCGTTGTTGAAGCCGGCGATGAAGTATTTTTTATCGCCGCCAAGAAGAACGTTATGCCGGTAATGAGCGAGCTGCGGCGGGTAGATACACGCTACAAGCGCCTAATTATTGCCGGCGGCGGCAATATTGGTGAGCGGCTGGCCAGCGCCGTAGAGAGTCGCTACAACGTTAAAATTATCGAGCGCAGCTACGATCGCTGTCGCACCCTGTCAGAGCAGTTGCGCAAGGCCATTGTGCTGCATGGCAGCGCCTCGGACCATGAATTACTGGCCCAGGAAAATATCGAAGAAACCGATGTTTTTCTCGCGCTGACCAATGACGACGAGGCCAACATTATGTCGTCGCTGCTGGCCAAGCGCATGGGCGCGAAAAAAGTCGTCACACTGATCACCAACCCGGCCTATGTGGAGCTGGTGCAGGGCGGCGAGATCGATATTGCGATTTCCCCGCAGCAAATCACCATCGGCAGCCTGCTTACCCACGTTCGTCGCGGGGATATTTACAACGTTCACTCACTGCGGCGCGGCGCGGCGGAGGCGTTGGAAATTATTGCCCACGGTGACAGCCGCTCCTCCAAAGTAGTGGGCCGTCGGCTAGACGAAATAGACCTGCCCGAAGGCGTAACGATTGGCGCCATCGTTCGCGGCGACGAGGTGCTTATTGCCCACAGCCACCTGACGGTAGCCAGTGAAGACCACCTGATCCTGTTCCTGGTGGATAAAAGCAAAATTAAGGCGGTGGAAAAGCTATTCTCCGTCGGCTTCACCTTCTTCTAAACGAGACCGCGCATGCACCTGATCACGATAAGTCGCATTATCGGCATGTTGCTCATGGTATTTAGCCTGACCATGGCGTTGCCCGCAGCGCTGGCGGCGATCTATCAAGACGGTGCACTGCACGCCTTCGGCTACGCCTTTGCACTGACCTTTAGTGTCGGGCTGGTGCTGTGGCTGATCAGCCAGGGCAAGCAGCCCGACCTCGGTATTCGCGATGGTTTTTTGGTGGTGTCGCTATTCTGGACGGTACTGGGCGTTTTCGGTTCGCTGCCGTTCTTCCTTGCCGACAATCCGGGCCTGTCCTTTAGCGCGGCGGTATTTGAGTCGATCTCCGGGTTAACCACCACCGGGGCAACGGTAATCGTTGGGATCGATGAACTGCCGGTGTCGGTATTGTTTTATCGACAATTTCTCCAGTGGCTGGGGGGCATCGGTATTATCGTTATCGCCGTGGCGATCCTGCCGATACTCGGCATCGGGGGCATGCAGCTCTACCGCGCAGAAACACCCGGGCCGGTGAAGGATAACAAGCTGACGCCACGTATTACCGGCACCGCGAAAGTGCTGTTCCTGATGTATGTGGCGCTAACGGCAAGCTGCGGGCTGGCCTACTGGCTCGCGGGGATGACACCCTTTGATGCGATCTGCCACGCTTTCTCCACGGTGGCCATCGGCGGCTTTTCAACCCACGATGCCAGCATGGGCTTTTTCGACAGCCCGTTAATTTTGATGATTTGCAGCGTGTTCATGCTGTTGTCCGGCATGAGCTTTGCCATCCACTTCCACGCCTGGCGCGCGCGCAGCCCCCGCACCTATTTAATGGACTCCGAAACCAAGTTCTACCTTGGCGTAATGGCGACCGCCACGGTTTCTGTGTGCGGCTACCTATTACTGAGCGGCACCCAGGACTTGCCCGATAGTGTGGTGAACGGCATTTTCCACACCGTGTCTATTGCGACGACGACAGGGTTTGGCGCCGACGACTTCTCGGTGTGGCCCAGCTTCTTGCCAATCGGCCTGTTGATGCTGTCGTTTATTGGCGGCTGCGCCGGTTCAACTGGCGGTGGTATGAAGGCGGTCAGAATCATGCTGGTCGCCAAACAAGGGATTCGAGAGCTCAAGCAACTGATTCACCCCAGCGCCGTGATTCCATTGAAGATCGGTTCACAGCGCGTAGAGGCCAAGGTCGTCAGCGCCGTGTGGAGTTTTGTCGGCGTGTATTTGATCTCTTTTATGGGCATCACGCTGGCAATGATGGCCTGCGGCCTCGACTTCTTATCGGCGTTCTCGGCAACGGCCGCGTCGATCAATAATATGGGCCCTGGCCTCGGCGAAGTGGCCGCGAATTACAGCACTGTTAGCAACACCGGCAAATGGATTCTCTGCTATGCCATGTTGCTGGGGCGGCTGGAAATATTCACGTTGCTGGTATTGTTGTTACCGGCTTTTTGGCGCCGCTAATGTCCCGGCAAAAATGGCAACAACGCTATGCTGACGCCAGGCTGCCTCAACCGCCGTGTTGGCTGCTCAATACCTACAGCCACTGGCTGCCCGACAGAGGCTACGGCCTGGATGTCGCCTGCGGCCTGGGTGGCAATGCGATGGCACTCGCCAGGGCTGGGCTGACGGTCGACGCCCTCGACTACGCAGACAACGCCGTAGACAAGCTCAACGACTATGCACGCCGTGAGCAGCTGTCGATTAGCGCCAAATGGGGAGACCTGGAATCGCAGGGCCTCAACGCTGAGCGGCGCTACGATGTTATTGTGGTGAGTTACTATTTGCACCGGCCGCTATTGGCTCAATTGGCTGACGCTCTCGCTCCCGGCGGACTATTGTTCTACCAAACCTTTAATTCGCGCCGCCCGGCGCTCCGCGGCCCAAGCAACCCGGATTTTTTGCTCGGCGAGGGCGAACTGAGCCGCGCCTACGCCAGCCTCGAAACACTGCTTCACCGCGAAGACCTCGACTTGCGAGGCCCCGACCACGCGCTGCAGACCGGCTATATCGGCCGCAAACCCGCCACTATTCGCTAAGGCGCAATACCTCAACGGTCTTTTCGGCGATCTCGGCCTCCGTCCACGGGAATTTAATCCAGTTTTTGGCCGAGTAAGCTTCCGTCATATTTTGGTAGTAAGGCGACGCCGGATCAGTGGATTGCGAATAGGTGATAAAGCCTTCGGCCCTGGGGGTGCCCTCGGCGTCCCAGGTCACGGTCTGCACATAGCTGTTGCCATAGGTGACGTCATACGCACCATCTTGCAAGTCCCCTTCACTGCCGGCAATGGTAAATGAACCGGCAAAGCTCTCACCGCCAAAGATGGGAATTTCCTGCTCGTGAACGCCTGATCGCTGTATATCCCGAATGGCGGCAGTCTCGCTCACCCCCGCACTTTGCAGCGCCTGCACAGCATCGGCAAAGGCCCGGGCAATATCCGGGTTGAGCACATTGAGGCCCCGAGGGGTATTCACCGGATCGTCGGCCGAGAAGGGCGTGGTCCAGCGCAGCGCAGCGGGAATCGAACTGGCGTTAACACCGCGCCAGAACTCTCGCCAAATATGACCGCCGACCGAATCGAGATTATTTTTACCATCCCAGGCCGACAGCACCGAACAGGCCTGGCTGATATCAACGGGTCCGCTGCTGCCGAGCAAGGTCGGCAACTGGCAGTAGCTATCCAACACCGCCTGCCGACCCAGCTCCGCCGAATACACAGCACTATCGAGCGCCACGGTTTGCAGCAAGTCTGGTGTAAAGCGGTTGCCCGGCAGCGCGTCACTGCCATCTAAACGACGCTGAACCTGCAGCATGCACAGTCGCGTGCGCAGCGTTCGCTCGGCACCCTCATCGCCAATGATGGCAGCAAAGCCGGTCAGTGGCTGCGCCGGGTTGCTCAGCCAGTAACTGTCGTTGCAATTGTGAACCCAGTCATTGCGCTCCAGCGACGGCAGATTAGCGGGCCCGAAAATACCCGGCGCGGGCGCATCCGGGTCAGTATCCCATTCACAGGCTGCCCGCGACCCATCGAGTATGGGCAAACCCGGCAGCAGTGCCCCCAGCGCCGTTTGCAGCGGCTGGGCACCACAGCTCTGCACCTTGCTGTCGGGCACATTGGGCACCACCGTAATATCGCCATAGTAGGCGGGCTTGCCCGGCCCCGTCGCCGTTGTATTCACCCATGGCACACCCAGCACACTGCCGTGTAAATCGACAAATTCCTCGTAACTTTGCGCGCGATTCCAGCGGAAGAACTGGTTGATTAGGCGGTTGTTCTCAGCATTGGCATCGCGCAGGGTATAAGCCTTAGCAGGTGACCATTCCAACACCGGCACGCCGGAAACGGCCAGCTCAAGCATGGGACCGAAGTGCGAGCGGTACAAGGTTCGCGTTTCACTTCCCAAGGTACCGTCACCCTCGAGAATAGGGACGGTTATTTCGCTGGCTTCCATATCGCGAAGCTCCCCCTCATAGAAGTACTGAGTGGGATCAGCGGGATTCAGGGTAAGCTCGTAAAAAGTAAAGCGGTATGCGGTAGACACCGTGTGGCTCCAGGCAACATGTTGGTTGAAGCCAATTAACGCTGCCGGAACACCGTACAGCGACGCCCCCATAATCTCGGCATCGGGCAGTTGCATATGCGCCAGATACAAGCGCTCAGTGCCCTCCCAGGGAAAGTGAGGATTCACTAACAGCATGGATTCATCGGTGCTGGCCTCAGCGCCCAAGGCATACATATTGCTGGCAAAAGGCTGCTCACCTGCCAGCGGCATCTCAGAGGGGTCCAGTGCAGAGATTGCAGGAATGCTGACCGGTAGTGGCAGGTTATCCGGGGAGGGTGGCGCGGCATTGGCCACCTCGCTCACAAATACCGACGACGACGCCAAAATAGACAAGCGGAAATAGCGGCGGTAGAGGTCATCAACGGTGATTTCCGTCAGCCACGCGGCATCGCGACAGGCGAGGTGGCGGCCACTGTGTTCGCCCGACTTCAGCTCCCGCAAGTAGCGATTGTAACCGGCAACAAAGCCGCGGGTTGCCTCGACGACCTCTGGATCGCTGTTTGCTTTGATCGGCGCAATCGCGTCATCAGTCGCCACCGCCCGCCAAAAGAAGTCCGAGTCGACATTCGACGCCGTCGAACCGTTAGGAATAATGGTATAGCTGCCGTCGCGACCGAGGTATTGGGCGCGCTCACCGCGAATGGTCATCAAGTCCTCGGCCAGCACGCAAATATTGTCCTGCGCATGCACATAGCCGTAGCCATAACCCATGCTGGCGTAATTGTCGGCCTTAATGTGGGGAATGCCGTGCTCGCTGCGCCTCACTTCAACATCGTACTGCTTCGCCTCGCCCTGGCCACCCCCGGAGCTACTGCCGCTACTTCCGCCGCCGCAGGCAGTGAGCAGAACCACGGCGCTCAGTACAGCGCCTTTCATAATTTGATGGGAGTGAATCATCCTTAGCCTCGTTTACAGCAGATTTATCGTTATTGGGCGACACTAATACCCTATTATCAATAAATGCGCCATTGCAAGGAAGGACAGTCAGCAACAATGCTGGCGAAAATGGCCCTTGCCTGCCATCATAGCGCCGTAATCTGACATAAAAGATGGACTATGGCTTACGCGCAACTCGCCCTAGCACTCGCCAGCTCGGCCTCCTTAGCAGCCGCAAGCCTGTTACTGCCTGAAAACCGCTACGATTCGGCGGTATTAGCCCTGGCCATCTTCACGATGAGTATGCTGTGCTTCCTGATCGCCTTTAGCGGCAAGCTGGACGCACTGCGCGCACGACTCGGCCGCAGCCAGGCGAAAGAGCAGCAATTGCAGGCCCTGTTGGATCACAGCCCCGCCGCATTGATTTTGCTTAACAAGCACTTTCGGCCCATCTACACCAACCAGAAGTTTCACAGCCTCAGCGGCATCAGTGATGACAGCGTTCCGGACACCGCCGACATAGAGCGACTGCTATCGCTGATTTCCGAGGAAACGCGCCAACGCATTCGCAGCACAATTGAGCAAGGCCGAAGCTGGGAGGGCGAGCTACATATTCAGCTCGCCGACCGCGAGGAATATGTTGCCGCGGTGGCCTCGGCAACCAAAGACGAACAGGGCAATATAGAACACTATATATTCAGCTGTGAGGATATTTCTGAGAACAAGGCGATCGCCAACCGGCTTTTTGTTCGCGAACACTACAGCGTGTTAACCGGCTTGCCCAATCGCCAGCTGGCATTAAAAAATCTGCAGCGCACTATTGAACAGCAGGGCGAGGACGCCAGCGGATTTGCCATTTTGCACCTCGACCTCGACCGCATCCGCTTTATAAACGACTCGCTGGGCCACCACGTGGTGGATCGCTTATTTCGCGAGACAGCCGAGCGCCTGCGACGCTGTATCAACGACGAACAGCTACTCGCTCACTTGGGCGCCGACGAATTCTTGATCATTCTCGGCGAGGGCAGCTGCAGCGATGAAGCCAGTATTTTCGCCGAAACTGTGCTGAGCAAAGTGAGTGAGCGCTACCTGATAGACACTAATGAGATTAACGTCTCAGCCAGTATTGGTATCAGCCAGTATCCCGACCACGGCCGCGACGCCGAAACCCTGTTACGCAGAGCCGAGGCGGCAATGTTCGCGGCGAAGGGCAAAGGCGGCAACCAATTCTCTTTCTATCAAGCGGGTATGAGCAGCCAGGCCGAATACCGGCTGGAAACAGAGTCGCAACTGCGCCGCGCGATAGAGCGCGATGAATTTAAGCTGCACTTTCAACCTGTTATCGAGCTTGGCAGCAACCGCCTGGTTGCCGCGGAGGTGCTGCTGCGCTGGCACAATAACGAACTGCGCAACCCCGGCCCGGATCAGTTTATCTCTGTTGCAGAAGAGTGCGGCATGATTGGCATGATCGGCGAGTGGGTGATGATCAACGCCTGCCAACAGGCAATGCGGTGGCGGCGCGCGGGGCTGCCCGAAATTAACATTGCTGTGAATATCTCTGCGCGGCAGTTTGAAGAGTCCGAGATTGTCGATACGGTGCGGCGCGCCCTGCAGCAATCGGGTCTGCCGGCACGGCAATTGGAACTCGAGATCACCGAAGGCCTGTTGATCAACGATACACCCAATCTTCGCCAGTGCTTTCAGGAATTGAAGGCGCTCGGCGTTCGCCTGTCACTGGATGATTTCGGCACCGGCTATGCTTCGCTCAGCTACTTGAAGCGCTACCCCTTCGATATTCTAAAAATCGATCGCAGCTTTGTTCACGATATCGACCAAAGCCAAGATAGCGTCACGCTGGTAAACGCCATTATTGCGATGGCGCACAGCTTCGGCATGTCGGTTATTGCCGAAGGTGTCGAAAACCTGCAACAGCGACGCCTGCTAAAAGATCATCACTGCGACATGGTACAGGGCTTCCTCTACACCCCCGCGCTAAATGCCGAAGCCTTCTCAGACTGGGCTAAACGCTACGCCGACGTCCACGAAGCTCAGCATATTTAAGGCAGCTCTGATTAATTCGGTAATGGCTCAGCGGAGCCTCTCGCGTGCACTGGCGAGGCTAAGGCAGCTCGGGATAGAGCAAACTATCCCCTTCCCAGACCGAAGGCGGGCGGCACAATGGCAGCGGTGTGTCGCCTGGCAGCAGCCAAATCGGCGCTGAAAACGCCACCGGACGGTTATTATTCGCCGAATCTAACACCCTAACAAAGGCGTATTTTTTGTTGCTGCCTACGGAAAGCTCACCCTGTAGCTCGCCGCCTGTCGCCTGTGCTAACACGGTGTTCCCCGGCCCAACCAACTGCACCACCGCGCTCGACATAACTTGGCCATGCAGGCTCACCGATACTCGATAAGGCAACACGCTGCCCGCCGGTTGACGAATTCTCGCCCCCAGGGTGGCATCAGCCACGCGGTAGTCCAAACGCAATTCACTGTAGTGTTGCGCCACGGCATATATCCGCCTTGCCAACAGCGCCTCTCGCAAATCATCAAGGCTGCGAGAGCGCGCCCGGATCACGGTTTTAGGCAAGTCGGGGTCACCCCAGTGAATGCCGTGATGGTCTTCTGAACTGATCGGCGCGAGGTGCCAGCCCTTATCCAGGGCATAACTCAACCAGCTCCCGCCAGGCCCATCGCTATCGTATTCACTGCCCTTGCCAAAGACCTCAATACCGACAACGCGGTAGTCAGCGGTATCGACATAGCGAAAATCATTGAATGTAAAAGCCGGGTCACCGCCGGCAAACTCAAAGGCGGATTCCAAGGCATCTTCACGGCCGGGGTGATTAAAGCTAAGTAGTCCATCACTGCCGCCGCCAAACTGCGCAGGATAGGTAAACCACTGCCAAAACAAGGCCATACTCACCGCGTATCCGGGGCCGGTTTTGGCATTGATGATATTGCGCGAGAAGTAGACATTCGCATGGCCGAATCGGTCCGAGGTCCATTCAAAGCCGCGTATAGCCGTGAAATTATCGGTAGTGGCGGCATTGCTTTGACTTAGCGTCGCCGCCCACTTGGCCAGTGCATCCTGCGGGCGTTGCTCGTCAACCAAAAACAGGCAGTAGAGGAAGTTTTCAGGTGGGCATTCTGCCCGGCCTATGCCCGTGGAGAGGGGGATGCCCAGGTTATCGGAATGGTCAGAGGAGGCAACGAAGTCGTAGCCAAGTTCCTTCACCCGACGATACACATCCGCAGGCTTGGTTAGCGGCGTGCCGTCAGAGTAGGCGGTGTGCTCGTGCATCGCACCGATGTAATCCTCGAAGCTATCGGGATCATACGCGGGGGTGCAGGCATCGGCGGGTGCCTCCGGGCCAATTTGCTCAAGCACATAGCTTGGCTCGGTAACATCCAGCAGGGCCTCCGCGCAGCCCTCGGCAGAAGGTTGGCGCAAGCATTGGCGCAGCGACGGGCCGATGAGGTCGCCAAGTATGCAGTCGCTGCTTAACGGGTCTGAACAAGCCAGAAAAGCTTGCGGATCAAGTATCGAAGAAAGCGGGTAGAGGGGACAACCGGGTTGCAGTGGGTCCATTAAGCACGACAGAGGATCAGGGCTTTGCGCTTCCCGCGGCACCAACTGCAAGCTGCGACGCTCCTCGGTGCGCGCGCGACCATCGCTCACCTGCCACGCTATTTCAACAAGCACGGGCTCACTGAGCGCTGGAACAATAAAGCTGGCATTGGGCTTGTCGGCATCGCGCAGGCCCAAACGCACATCGCCGCTCGTTTCGCCCTGCTGCCAAGTTGTTTGCAAAGCATCACCGTCAGCGTCGCTGGCGATGCCGCGCAAGAAAACGGTTTCGCCGCTGTAGGCAACCCCGGGATCGACCTCAACACGCTCGATTTGTGGCGCCCGATTTGCGACCGGCAACAGATGGATACGCAGGTCGGCGCTGGCACTACCGCCGCTGTTGTCGGTTGCCGTCAACCTCAGTACCAGGTCTCGTGCCTCACTGGGATTGGGTGCGACAAAACTTGCCTGCAGGGTGTCGGCTCCATCTATTACAAGGTCGTTATCTTCACCCAAGCCCTGCCAACGCACACTGACAATGTCGCCATCGGGATCAATCGCCGATGCACTAAGGCTCACCCGCTCACGGCCACGCGCGTCGAAACTATCGCCTACATCGATAATGGGTAGACGGTTTTGAAACACATTGCGCAACTGCACCGAGGTGTTGTCACTACCGATAAAGCCGCCGCTGTCCCGGGCACTCAGACGAAAGCGCAGGGTGTCATCGTGCTCAACCTGGGGCAGGCGGAGGTGCAAGCTGTCTTGGTCACTGGCGCCAATAATCGTGGCACTCGGCCCCGCCGTTTGCTGCCAGGAAAGGGCCCTGATACTGCGCCGTTACCGAGGAATAGAGCGTAATTTCTTCCCCTTCATCAGCCACTTTATCTGAACCGGCATCCACCCCCGGCGCCATTGCTGTATCGTTAGCCGGCCTCAACTGAATCGAGGTTTCGGCAGATCGCGGCTCCCCGTCGGCAGCCTGGCGCTGCACACGCACACGAATACTGGCAGGGCCGTTTAGCGCCACGCTGCGATATTGAAAACGCTCTTCATCAACCTCGGCGGTTTCCAGCAGGGACTGGCCGGAGACGACCGTCCACTGCCACGGCGCAGTCGTCGCGCTATCGCTGTTATCCTGCGCTAACAGAATTTGCGTACTTTGCGCGGCGACTTCCGTTTCGCCAATAATCGTCAGCTCGCTGTTATCAGCGGGCGCACTACTGTTGTCACTGTCCGATGAACTCCCGCCACCACAGGCGCTGAGAATGATACAACAGGCGATAAAACCGCTTCGAATGGCAAACACGTCGACAAGACCAATCAGTGAAAACGGGGAGTGTAGCGCCACTATGTGACATCGACGTTAAATGTGACAGGAGGGTTACTTCACGCCTCGATGGCGGCGAATCAGATCGTAAGCCGCCCTGATTTCCTGAGACTTTTCGGTCGCTATCTTCAGCATATCCTCAGGTACACCGCGCGCAATGAGCTTGTCTGGGTGGTGCTCACTCATCAGCCGGCGATAAGCCTTCTTCAATTCAGCATTGCTGACATCAGCGCTAACTCCAAGGGCAGTGTAGGCATCCTCGAGGTCACTGTGTTGCTGGCGGTGGGCCTGTTCTCGGGATGAATGTTGATGGTAATTAAAGTGCTGCTGAGCGCGACTCATTTTTAGCAGCTGCTCAAAGTCTCGCGTGGCAAAACCGAGGAACTGCGCCACGCGGGATAAAACAGCCTCTTCGGCGGCATCTATTTCGCCGTCGGCGATCGCCATTGCCAGCAACGCCTCTATCAGCATTTGCTTTAACAGCGGCTGAGCCGCGCAGTGTTCCAAAAAGCGGGACACCTCGTCCTCGAGCACAAAGGCGTCGCCGCTACCTTCCTTAAACCGCTCAATAGCGCTGCGCCGCCGCTCGCTGCTCAAGCCCAGCTGAGTAAAAATGGCTTCTGCCTGATGAATTTCTCGCTCGCACACGCGGCCATCGGCTTTAGCGAGATGCCCCATAATGCGAAAGGTGCTGTCAAAAAACGCCTGCTGAAGCTGCTCCCGGCGCGCGGCGTAGTTGAAGCCCATCGCCTGCTTCAGGCCTCGGTCGAAAAAATGCCCAATGGCCAATCCGACCACTGCCAATAGCACTCCGCCGGTAAAATAGCCGAGTACTGCGCCGATGAGTTTTCCCATGCTGTGTTGCTCCACACCACTGTGAACAGGTCCTAGATCATAACAAGTCTATTCCTCGGCCACACGCGTCGCCGCGAGCCACGCAACGCTGTATAATCCTCGCTTCTTTTATTCCACGCACAGCGGTAGACGGGGATCACAGTGAACCAGGCAGATGTAAGCAGCTTCCAGGGACTCATCCTGAGCCTGCAACAGTTTTGGGCCAAGCAGGGCTGCGTTGTTTTGCAGCCCCTCGATATGGAAGTCGGTGCAGGCACCTTTCACCCAGCCACATTCTTGCGGGCCATCGGCCCCGAGAGCTGGAATGCCGCCTATGTGCAGCCATGCCGACGCCCCACCGACGGCCGCTATGGCGAGAACCCTAACCGCCTTCAGCACTACTACCAGTTTCAGGTAGTCATGAAGCCTTCGCCCGATAATATTCAAGAGCTCTATCTCGACTCCCTGCGCATGCTGGGTATCGATCCAACGGTTCACGACATACGCTTTGTTGAGGACAACTGGGAGTCGCCGACACTGGGCGCCTGGGGACTCGGCTGGGAGGTGTGGCTGAATGGCATGGAAGTCACCCAGTTTACCTACTTCCAGCAAGTGGGCGGTATTGAGTGTTTCCCGGTTACCGGCGAGATCACCTACGGTCTGGAACGTATCGCCATGTACCTGCAGGGCGTGGACAGCATCTATGACCTTGTGTGGACCGACGGGCCCGAAGGCAAAGTGACCTACGGCGATGTGTTCCACCAAAATGAGGTGGAGATGTCGACCTTTAACTTTGAAGAGGCCGACGTCGAACAACTGTTCAGCAATTTCGACCACTACGAGGCAGAAAGCCAGCGCCTGGTAGAGAAAGGCCTGCCTCTTCCCGCCTATGAGATGGTCATGAAGGCCTCACACGCCTTTAACTTGCTCGACGCTCGCCACGCCATTTCGGTCACCGAGCGCCAGCGCTTTATCTTGCGTGTTCGTGGCCTGGCCCGCGCAGTGGCCCATGCCTACGACGAAGCGCGAAACCAACTTGACTACCCGCTAGCCAGCGACGAGCGAAAAGCCGTATGGCGCGAACAATTTCGCGCAGACAAAGGAACAGCCTGATGAGCAAGCGTGATCTGCTGATAGAGATCGGCACAGAAGAACTCCCCCCGAAGGCTCTCAGCAGCCTGTCCGAGGCCTTCACCAACAGCATTACCCAGCAATTGGCCGCTGAGGAACTGAGCTTCGACGGCGTAGAAGGCTTCGCCTCGCCACGTCGCCTTGCTGTGGTCGTTAGTCAACTCGACGAACAGGCGCCCAGCAAAGACATAGAAAAGTGGGGGCCACCTGTCAAAGTCGCCTTTAAGGACGGCCAGGCCACCAAAGCCGCCGAGGCCTTTGCAAAGAGCAATGGTTTGGCACTGGATGAGCTGAGTAATTACATCGCCAATGACGGCAAGCAAGACAAGTTGTGCTTCCGAACGATTGCCTCGGGCGGGTTTACGAAAAGCATGATTGATCATATAGTTGAAGAGGCGTTAGCTTCGTTACCGATACCCAAGCGTATGCGCTGGGGTGCAAAGCGTGAACAGTTCGTTCGCCCCATACACTGGGTAGTTTTAATCTTCGGCGACGAAGTGCTTGAATTCGACATCCTCGGTATCACCGCTTCCAACAAAACCCGCGGCCACCGCTTTCACAGCGAAGGCGAGCTGCAACTGGGCAAGCCCGCAGATTACGCGCGCCAGCTTGAAGAAGAAGGCCGTGTTATCGCCGACTTTAGCCGTCGCCGTGAGTTAATTCGCCAACAAGTCACCGCACAGGGGCAGCGCCTCGGCGGTGAAGCGGTGATCGACCCGGCACTGCTGGACGAAGTCACCGCACTGGTTGAATGGCCGGTGGCCTTAGCGGGTAATTTTGAGCAGCGTTTCTTGCAGGTTCCCGCCGAGGCCTTGGTGTCCTCGATGAAGGAACACCAGAAGTATTTTCACGTGGTAGACGCCAAGGGGGAGTTGCTCCCTCACTTTATCACGGTGTCCAACATCGAAAGTCGCGAGCCGGAAAAAGTCATCGATGGCAATGAGCGGGTTATTCGCCCGCGCCTGAGCGACGCCGCTTTCTTTTTCGAAACCGACTGTAAAACGACATTGGCAGAGCGCCGCGAGCGGCTGAAGAAAGTCGTTTTCCAGGAAAAGCTTGGCAGCATTTTCGATAAAACCGAACGCGTTGCCGAACTCTCGGCGCTTATTGCCTCGCAATTGAATGTCGACGCCGCGCAGGCGCGCCGTGCCGCCGAGCTTAGCAAAAGCGATCTGGTGTCAGAGATGGTGCTGGAATTCGACGATATGCAGGGCATTGCCGGTACCTACTACGCCAAGAATGATGGCGAGCCCGCCGCGGTTGCCCAGGCCATGCAGGAGCAGTATCTGCCTCGCTTTGCCGGCGATGAATTACCGGCTGGTGATGTCGGCACGGTCGTCGCCCTGGCAGACCGCCTGGACACCATAAGCGGTATTTTCGGCATCGGCCAACTGCCCACCGGGTCGAAAGACCCCTTTGCCCTGCGCCGCGCGTCACTGGCGGTCATGCGCATTCTGATCGAAAAAGCCTTGGACCTGGATCTGCGCCCGCTGGTCGTTAAGGCCATTGCTCAACACAGCGCGGTGAAGGGCAGCGACGAGCTGGTAGAGAGCATCCTCGGCTACATGTTCGAGCGACTGCGCGCCTGGTATGACGACAAAGGCGTGGCCAGCGAAATCTTCCTCGCCGTCAATGCCAAAGGCATCACTCATGCCCTCGACTTTCATCGCCGCGTTAACGCTGTTCAAGCCTTTACCCAGTTGAAGGAAGCCAGTGCATTGGCCGCCGCCAACAAGCGGGTATCGAATATTCTCGCCAAAGCGGAAGGGGATGTAGCGCCGACAGTCGATGCGAGCTTATTGCAAGAAGACGCCGAGCAAGCGCTGCACTCAGCCTTGGGGGCGTGCTCGTCAGAAGCCCTGGCGCTATTTGAATCCGGCGACTATACCGCAGGCTTGAAGTCACTGGCGGTCTTGCAGGGCCCTGTAGATCGCTTCTTTGACGATGTCATGGTGAACGCCGACGACCCGGCTCTCAAGAATAACCGTCTCAGCTTACTCAAACAGCTACAAGCCTTGTTCTTGGAAGTGGCCGATATATCACTGCTGGTGCCTGCTAAAAAATAGCGGGCAAGCGATGCGAAGGGAGCAGGGATGACGTTACCGTACAAAGTGTGGCTCGGACTGCGCTCGGGGCTGTTTTTTGTAAGCTATGCGCTGATTACGCTGTTTTTTAGCGTTACAGGTATCGTGTTCACGTGGTTCCTACCCTTCCATGTTCGCGGCCGCTACTTTGTCATCGGCAATGCGCTGATCATTTTCAGTCTGCGACTATTTTGTGGCGTACGCACGCGCGTCGTCGGCGAATTGCCTGCGCAGCAGCCCTATGTCGCCCTGGCAAAACACCAAAGCCAGTGGGAAACCTTTTATTTGCAGTGGTTTCTTTTTCCCGTTACCACCGTGGTTAAAAAGGAGCTGCTGTCCGTGCCGTTCTTCGGCTGGGCGCTGCGCATGATGAATGCGATCGGCATCGATCGCAGCAACCCCCGGGCGGCCATGCGCCAAACCATGGAGCAGGGCACCCGACACCTAGCGAATAACTGCAACCTGCTTATCTTCCCAGAGGGAACCCGTGTCCCCCACGGCGTGCGCGGTAAATACGCCAGGGGAGGGGCAGGCATTGCCGTCAAAGCCGGCGTACCCATTTTACCCATCGCTCACAACGCCGGAAGGCTGTGGCCACCCAAGAGCCTGCTTATTCGGCCAGGCACCGTCACGCTGTGGATAGGGGAGCTGATTGACACTCGCGACGGTGACCCAAAGGCCCTGGCCGAACAGGCCGCAGAATGGATCGAGCAACACTGCGATAAAATGCCTTAGCCAGAATCAACACAAAAAAAAGCCCGCGAATCGATGCGACTCGCGGGCTTTTTTAGTGCCTGGGATCAGACATCCAAGTTAGCCACTTTCAGGGCATTGCTTTCGATGAAATCGCGGCGAGGCTCGACTTGATCGCCCATCAAGCAGGTAAAGATCTGGTCGGCGGCAATCGCGTCTTCAATCGTGACCCGCAGCATACGTCGTGCATCTGGATCCATGGTGGTTTCCCACAGCTGATCTGGGTTCATTTCACCCAGCCCTTTATAGCGCTGCACGTTGATGCCGCGCTCTGCCTGGGCCATTAGCCAGTTCATCACCTCGTCGAAGCTTTCCACCTCTTGGGTGCGCTCTCCGCGTTTGATATAGGCGCCGTCTTCGAGCAGCCCCTGCAGGCTTTCACCGAGTTCTGCAATGCTTTGATAATCTGAAGACTTGAAGAAATCGCGCCCAAATCGATAGTGGGTACTTACTCCGTGGGAGGTTATTTCCACCTCAGGGACAAAGATATTCAGCTCATTGTCTTCCACTACTCGCACATCGTAGCGGTGTTGCGGATCGCGGGCTTCTAGCTCTACGGTGACCTCTGCCAGCGCGGTGCACCATTTATCCATCACAGCCCGGTCGCCGAGTTGATCGGCCTTAACGGTGGGTAGGTGGACAACTTCACGCAATAATCGCGCAGGATAAATACGCGATAGCCGCTGGGTGATATCTTCAACTTTCCTGAAGTTGGTCACCAACTTTTCCAGGCCTGCACCAGTGATAGGGGCCGCGTCCGGGTTTACGTATAACGCTGCACCATCTAGCGCGTTCTGGGTTAAGTAGCTGGCCAGTGCAGCCTCATCTTTCAAATACTGATGCTGCTTTCCGCGCCCAATTTTATACAGGGGCGGTTGGGCAATATAGACATAACCGTTTTCAATCAGCTCCGGCATTTGACGGAAAAAGAAGGTAAGCAGAAGGGTACGAATGTGCGAGCCGTCTACGTCGGCGTCGGTCATGATGATGATGTGGTGATAACGCAGCTTTTCTAAGTTGAATTCCTCTTTGCCAATGCCGCAGCCAAGGGCCGTGACAATGGTGCCGACTTCAGCAGAGGAGAGCATCTTATCGAAGCGCGCCTTCTCAACATTCAATATTTTACCTTTGAGGGGCAGAATAGCCTGAGTGCGACGGTCGCGGCCCTGCTTAGCCGATCCACCCGCCGAGTCACCCTCCACCAAGTACAATTCAGAAAGACCGGGGTCTTTTTCCTGGCAGTCTGCAAGCTTGCCTGGCAGGCCTGCAATATCCAGAGCGCCTTTGCGGCGGGTCATTTCTCTGGCTTTACGAGCAGCTTCACGGGCACGGGCCGCATCCAGCATTTTCTGGACGATCTGCTTAGCTTCGTTGGGGCTCTCCAGTAGGAAGTCACCAAACTTGGCCGTCATTGCTTGCTCGACAACCGTTTTCACTTCGCTGGAAACCAGCTTGTCTTTGGTCTGCGAGGAGAATTTGGGGTCGGGGACTTTAACTGAAATAACGGCGGTTAGACCCTCTCTCGCATCATCGCCTGTAGTGGAAACCTTAGCCTTCTTCGCCAGGCCTTCACTTTCAATGTAGCTATTCAGGTTGCGCGTCAGACCGGCCCGAAAACCCGCCAAATGGGTGCCGCCGTCGCGCTGAGGAATATTGTTGGTGTAACAGAATATATTTTCCTGGAAGCCGTCATTCCACTGAAGGGCGACCTCAACACCTATGCCATCTGCTTCGGTAGTGAAGTGGAAAACATCGTTAACAGCGCTTTTATTGTTGTTGAGATACTCAACAAAGGCGCTAAGACCACCTTCGTAACAGAAAACTTCTTTTTCACCACTGCGCTCATCGATCAGCTCGATGTTGATACCGGAGTTCAGGAATGCCAGTTCACGAATACGCTTCGCTAGATAATCGAAGTGGAACTCAATATTGCTGAAGGTTTCTTTACTGGGCTTAAAACGGACTTCCGTTCCGCTGCGTTCAGTATCACCAATAATCGCCAGAGGCGCGTCGGGCACACCGTGGCGATAGACTTGCTCGTGAACTTTACCGCCCCGACGAATGGTGAGGCGCAACTCTTCAGAGAGGGCATTTACCACGGATACACCAACACCGTGGAGACCACCAGAAACCTTGTAAGTATTGTCGTCAAATTTCCCGCCCGCGTGCAGGACGGTCATGATAACTTCAGCCGCCGATACACCCTCATCATGGATCTCGGTGGGAATACCGCGCCCATCGTCACAGACGGTAACGGACTCATCGGGGTGAATAATAATTTGTATCTTGCTGCAGTGGCCTGCCAGAGCCTCATCAATCGAGTTATCGACGATTTCGAACACCATATGGTGAAGGCCTGAACCATCATCGGTGTCGCCGATGTACATGCCGGGACGCTTACGCACGGCGTCGAGGCCTTTTAGCACCTTGATACTGGAGGAATCGTAATTTTTGTTTTCTTCTGTCATTCTTTGAACCTCTACACACAAGAGCCTTGCCCAGCAGCAAGTCCTTTTTATTTACCTGTCGCCCACACGCCATTGGCTGGAATCAGGCGTTGGTAAAATGTTCCACGTGAAACCTTCTTATCTCTTTTGCGTCACCCAGCCAAGCGTCATCAAGATCTGATGCTTCTATGGATGTCGCGAAAACCTGCATATCCATGCTCGCGATCACACCAAACAGGGCAGCGCGGCGCTCTCTATCCAACTCTGCGGGCAAGTCATCGACTAACAACAGCACATCTAGGTTTTGCCGTCGCATCAACCCGCATTGTGCTAATTTCAGCGCACATACCAGCGTTTTAATCTGCCCGCGCGACAATACCTCGGCCGCATTAGTACCACCGTAACTAAAGCGAATATCGGCGCGGTGCGGACCTACTCGCGTAAACCCTTGCCGCAGATCTTGCTCTCTGGATTCATTTAAGAGCCTACGCAAATCCTCTGCGCCTAAACGACCCTCGTCGTCATCCCAGCCACTGATAAAGCGCATAGTAAAACGCGAGGCATCCAGAAGGTGGCTTGCGTCCTGCCCAGACCCACCCTGAAGCTCGTTAAGCAGACCTACAAACGCTTCCTCTAGCTCCGCAAACTGAGCGCGGCGCATAGCCGTGATTTTCGCCCCTGTCAGCGCAATTTCCTCCTCCCAGGGGGAGAGTATTGCATCCGATAGTTTACCACGTCTGAGCAGTGTATTTCGCTGCTTTACCGCTTTTCTATACCTTGACCACTCCTCGTAAAAACCAAGATGTTTCACGTGGAACACTGACCAATCGAGAAACTGCCGGCGCACAGTTGGCGAACCTTCAAACAATTGAAAGCTATCGGGATTGATCAACTGCACGGGAAGCAAGCCCGCTAACTCCGAGAAGGACCGGAGTCGTTCGCCCGCATACTTGACCAGCAGCGACTTATCCCGCCCGCGCTGGATGCCAAGCATCCGACTATCGTCAAAGGCACCGTCAACCAACTCTCCCCTTACCAATAAAGAAGGGGAGTCAAAATTCACCACGCTATTAATTTTTCGTGAACGAAATGACCGCGTGAGGGAAAGCATATGTATCGCCTCAAGCACCGAAGTCTTACCACTACCATTCACACCATGGATGAAATTAAAGGTAGAGAGATCACTCAACACACAGCGCCGCAAATTACGAAAATTGGAGATATGTAATTCACTTAACCGCATCGGGCGTCACAAACTCCGCAAACAGGAGGGAAGGGGAAGAATACAAAAACGGCCACCATCGCTGGCGGCCGCTATCAAAATCGCAAACATCCGTAATTGCCGACAGCTTACAAGCGCATTGGCATAACAACGTATTGGCTATCGCTGCTCTCAGACTCTTCAACCAAGGCTGAGCTGTTGGCGTCCGACAGCGAGAACTTCACGGTCTCGCCATTGATTGCCGACATCACATCCAGCAAATAGCTCACGTTAAAACCAATTTCCAAGCTATCGCCCTCGTAATCCACCGCTACGATTTCTTCCGCTTCTTCTTGCTCGGGGTTGTTAGCCACTATCTGCAAGTTGCCACTGCTGAGTAACAGGCGAATGCCGCGGTATTTTTCGTTAGACAAAATTGCAGTACGTGCGAAGGCTTGCTTAAGCTCGGCGCGGCTACCTAATACCGTCTTGGTGCTGCCACGAGGCAGTACACGCTCGTAGTCGGGGAATTTTCCGTCTATCAACTTAGACGTGAATGTGAAATCACGGGTGACCACGCGGATGTGGTTGCTACCCACGAAAAGCTCCGCATCATCGTTTTCATTAATAAGCAGACGACCCAGCTCGATAACCCCTTTACGTGGCAGGATCACCTGAGCGCTGTTAGACACATTGATGTCGCCATTGAAGCTGGCCATCGCCAACCGGTGACCATCTGTCGCAACCACTCGCAACAAACCTGGGTTCACCTCAAACAGCATCCCGTTCAGATAGTAGCGAACATCCTGCTGCGCCATGGCAAAGCTGGTGCGATCGATCAAGCGCTTTAAATCACCTTGCTTCAGGCTGAAACGCTGACCGCCGTGACCCTGCTCAACACTGGGAAAATCACTGGCGGGAAGGGTGGACAGCTGGAAGCGGCTGCGTCCCGATTTAATAATGAGCCTCTGCTCGTCCTGGCTGACATCGATCACCGAGCCCTCGGGCAGGGCCTTACAAATATCCACCAACTTCTTGGCGGGTACCGTGATTTCTCCCGGTTCGCTTGCCTGGCCCTCTTCCGCCAAATCCACACGACCGATCAACTCCACCTCGAGATCCGTACCCGTCAGCGAAAGTTGCTGACCATCCAGCACTAACTGAACATTCGCCAAAATAGGCAGCGTTTGGCGGCGTTCTACAACACCGGCAACAAGGTTCAGGGGCTTGATCAAAGCGTCCCTAGAAATAGAAAATTTCATTCGTTGTCTTCCCGTTGGTTTTTGCTGGTCGCAGGGCCGCTTTCCCAGGCCATAACAAACTACACTTTATTATAAAAACTGACCTAAAAACATTAGGTTGTCAGAAGTCTTATCAAATTCTTATAGTCTTCCCTGATATCGGCATCAGCGTCGCGCAATTCTTTTATTTTACGGCAGGCATGCAACACGGTCGTATGGTCCCGACCACCAAAACCCTCGCCGATTTCGGGCAAACTGTGGTTGGTTAACTCTTTGGAAAGCGCCATTGCTAACTGCCGCGGACGCGCCACCGAACGACTGCGACGCTTGGACATTAAATCGGCGATTTTAATCTTGTAATACTCTGCGACGGTGCGCTGGATATTATCCAAACTCACCTGCTTATCCTGCAGCGCCAGCAAGTCTTTTAGCGATTCTTTAATAAGCGGAATATCGATGGGCTTGGCCATAAACCGTGAACTCGCGATAACCCGCTTCAACACACCCTCAAGCTCGCGGACATTCGAGCGAACACGCTGAGCAATAAAAAACGCCGCATCAGAGGGCAGGGGGATATTCTCTTGCTCTGCCTTTTTCAGCAAAATAGCTACCCGCGTTTCCAACTCTGGCGGCTCTACCGCAACGGTAAGCCCCCAACCAAAACGCGACTTCAACCGTTCTTCCAGCCCCTTAATTTCTTTGGGGTAGCGGTCACAGGTAAGGATCATCTGCTGACCGCCTTCCAGCAAGGCGTTAAAGGTGTGGAAGAACTCCTCCTGGGAACGCTCTTTTCCTGAGAAAAACTGAATATCGTCAATTAACAGCGCATCCACCGAGCGGTAATAGCGCTTAAATTCATTGATCGCATTGAGCTGCAAGGCTTTAACCATATCGGCAACAAAGCGCTCAGAGTGAAGATATACCACGCGAGCATTGGGGTTTTGTTGCACCAGGGAGTTACCCACCGCGTGCATAAGGTGCGTTTTACCCAAGCCAACCCCACCATATAAAAATAGCGGGTTATACGCGCGCCCCGGGTTCTCAGCGACCTGGCTTGCTGCCGCGCGGGCAAGCTGGTTGGACTTACCCTCTACAAACGTTTCGAAGGTATAGCCCTCCATCAAAGAGCTTTGATGGCGAATACCGCCTTCAACTTCCACTTGCCGCTGAGGGGTGGTAGTGGGTGCTGCCGCAGTGGAGGACTGGATAATTGCCGGAGCAGGTACCGGGGCAACGCCCTCATCCCCCGCGGGTGCACTTTCTGTGGCAGCAGGGCTTTGACTCAGGTCCTCACCATAACTGGCAGGAGGAGTAGGGCGTTGGCGCGCCATTGCCGATTGCTGGCGATCGGCAATGGCCAGCTCAACATTGAAGCCTTGGCCGCCGGCGAACTCTGCAACCAGCTCTTCAATCCGAGCAAAAAATCGATCGTTGACCCAATCTTTAACAAAGCGATTAGGCGCCAGCAGGCGCAACCAACCTTCTCCAGCCTCTAAACGCAGCGGCCGAATCCAGGTATTGAACTGCTGCGCGGGCAACTCCTCTTGAAGAACCGCTAAGCACCGCTGCCATATGGCGTCAGACAAAATAACACTCCCAAAACCAAAAATACCCGCCCAGCGAACACCGACCTTGTAACCACAACAAAGGCGCCGCGTAAACGAGGTAAAACCCAGCTAAACCTATAAACAGGCCGGACATTCTACGCCTTCAACCCAAACTTATCCACACCTACGCGACTTTATCAACAATCGCGAATCGTTAAAAAATACCTAAGTTTCAATGATATATAACAATAAACAATAAGACTCTATGGATAAAACAGAACAACATGTGGATAAGCTCGGGATCAAGATGTGAATAACTTGTCAATAGGGTGTTATCATCGAAATCATCTAGCGAAGACCCTCAACCAGCCGGAAATTCCGATAACGAAGCCAGTGAGAGGCTTGGCAAATAAACCCCTTACAGGCATTGCTATTAGCGGTGCTGTCCACTAAAATTCGCGATCCGATTTTTCGTGCTCCAGCCACTTATTCTGGCAGGAGACAAAGAACTCGTCGTATAACGACACTGTGAACGGACAAGATCATGAAAAGAACTTTTCAACCAAGCAACCTGAAACGCGCCCGCACTCACGGTTTCCGTGCTCGCATGGCAACCAAGAACGGCCGCAAAGTATTGAACCGTCGTCGCGCTAAAGGCCGTGCTGTTCTGTCTGCATAATTAAGCGCTAGATTAAAGTACCGGTATTGCAGTGGAATTCGGCTTTGATAAATCACTGCGTCTACTCAATGCCGGCGACTACCAGGCTGTATTCGACCAATCTCGTCTGAAGGTCTCTACCGCCGAATTATTATTTCTAGCGAATGCCAACGGCCTTGACCATCCCCGGCTTGGCCTTGTTGTTGCCAAGAAGAACGTACGCTTAGCCGCACAGCGAAATCGCCTGAAACGCATCGTTCGAGAGAGTTTCAGAATGCAGCAGTCGCGATTGCCGGGTATCGATGTTATCGTGCTGGCTCGAAAGGGCGTCGACAACCTCGACAATCCCACTTTGCATAGAACCTGCAAACAGTTGTGGCGACAGTTAGAAAAGCGCGCCGAGAAGCAACTGCGCAAGCAAGAGGGTTAAACCTTGCAGCGCCTACTTATTGCCTGCATCAAGTTTTACCGCCTGTGCATCAGTCCGCTGATGGCACCACATTGCCGTTTCTATCCCAGCTGTTCCCATTACGCTATCGACGCGATCCGCGAGCACGGTGCCCTGCGTGGCAGCTGGCTTGCCCTGCGCCGCATCGGTCGCTGCCACCCGTTAAATCCCGGCGGCTACGACCCCGTTCCACTCTGCCATCACTGCCAAAACGAAAACAACTCAATCAAGGCTATTAAGCAATGATCGATATTCAGCGCTACCTACTTATCGCCGCCATCGCCGCGCTCTCATTTATGCTGCTGGTTGAATGGAAAAACTTTGATGGCGGCAACACTGCTCCGCTGGCCGCGGCCGCTGCACTGGCTGAGCAACCGGCCAACGTCGACGTTTCTCTACCCACCAACGACGCTGGCAGTGACGATTTACCCACCGCCGACAATGTCGACAACAGCGTTGAAGACTTCGCCGATAAGGGCGTAGACAGCCGCTACATCCATATTCGTAACGATGTTCTGGACCTGAAAATCGACCTACAGGGCGGCGACATTGTCTATGCCGCAACCTTGGAGCACCGCGACAGCATCGAGGAAGAAGAAGCCTTCGTACTGCTGGAAAACAACCAGCGTCGCAGCTATGTGGCCCAGAGCGGCTTAATCGGTAAAAACGCCACCGACACGGCGCAGGGCCGACCCATGTTTAGCGCCAGCCTTGAGAGCTTCTCCTTGGAAGAAGGTCAGGACAGTGTTTCCGCGAATCTGCGCTATCAATACAGCGACGACATTCTTATCACCAAACGCTACACCCTGCAGCGTGGCGATTATCTGGTAAAACTCGACTACCTTGTTGAAAACCGCTCTAGTGAAGCCTTTAGTGCCTCACTGTTTGGCCAGCTGAAGCGCGACAACAGTGTCGACCCCGGTGTCAGCGACGACGGCTTGTTCGCCATGAAACCCTTTATGGGTGTCGCCTATTCCAGCAGCGAAGATCCCTACAACAAACTGGCCTTCCACAAGCTGAAAGAAAAGCCACTCAACGAGCAAATGGAAGGTGGCTGGGTCGCCATAATCCAACACTACTTCCTTAGCGCCTGGGTGCCCGACCAATCTGCCAACAACAGTTTTAAAACCGTTGTTACACGCCAGGGCTTAAATATTGTTCGCTTCACCTCGCCGTCGCAAACGGTTGCTGCCGGTGAGCAGGGCACCTTGAGCGCGGCGATTTATATCGGTCCTAAAGACCAATACCGTTTAGAGGAAATCTCTCCTGGTCTGGAACTCACCGTCGATTACGGCTGGCTGTGGTGGATAGCGCAACCCTTGTTCTGGCTGCTGACCAAACTCTACAGCGTCTTCGGCAACTGGGGTTGGGCGATTATCGGCGTTACCGTGTTGGTAAAAGCCGCCTTCTTCCAGCTCAATGCCAAGGCCTTCACCTCCATGGCAAATATGCGCAAGGTGCAGCCTAAACTGATGGAGCTGCGCGAGCGCTACGCCGACGACCGTCAAAAGCAGTCCCAGGCGATGATGGAGCTGTACAAGAAAGAAAAAATTAACCCCGTCGGCGGCTGCCTGCCCATGCTGGTGCAAATGCCAGTATTCATCGCCCTCTACTGGGTGCTGATGGAAAGTGTTGAGCTGCGCCACGCACCCTTTATGTTGTGGATTAATGACCTGTCAGCAATGGACCCTTATTTTGTCTTGCCGCTGATTATGGGTGCGTCGATGTTCATTCAGCAGAAGCTGAACCCGCCACCGGCAGATCCTATGCAGGCGAAAATCATGCAGTGGATGCCCATCGTCTTCACCTTCTTCTTCCTGTTCTTCCCCGCGGGCTTGGTACTGTACTGGGTGGTCAACAACACCCTGTCGATTATTCAGCAGTACATTATTACCAAGCGCATCGAAAAAGCTGGCTTGCCGTCTCGTTAAGCGATGAGCCAGCAAGACACCATCGCCGCCATTGCCACGCCGCCCGGCAAAGGCGGCGTTGGTATCATCCGCATTTCGGGCAGTAAAAGCCTGGCCATTGCCGCTGCGCTGATGGA
Source organism: Spongiibacter marinus (assembly GCF_016906995.1). Lineage (GTDB taxonomy): Bacteria > Pseudomonadota > Gammaproteobacteria > Pseudomonadales > Spongiibacteraceae > Spongiibacter > Spongiibacter marinus. Next base: position 420,085 of record NZ_JAFBBD010000001.1, read on the forward strand.
TCGCAGCCCGCAACCTCGGCGTGCCCACTTCGCCCATTTTCGCGAGATTATCGACAACGGAACGGATGTTATCGACCAGGGGCTGGCGTTGTTTTTCCCCGGCCCCAACTCCTTTACCGGCGAAGATGTTCTGGAACTGCAGGGTCACGGCGGCCCGGTAATTATGGACCGCCTGCTCAAGGCCTGCCTGCGTGCCGGTGCTCGCATGGCGCGGCCTGGCGAGTTCTCCGAGCGCGCGTTTCTGAACAACAAAATCGATCTCGCCCAAGCTGAAGCCATCGCCGACTTGATCGATAGCGCCTCAGAGCAGGCCGCTCGCCAGGCGATGCGTTCACTAGACGGCGCCTTTAGTCGCGAGATAGACCAACTGGTCGAAGCGGTCACCGTATTGCGGATCTATGTCGAAGCGGCGATAGACTTTCCGGAAGAAGAAATCGACTTCATCAGCGACAGCCGCGTCGCCGACGACTTGAGCGCCATCAAACAGCAGCTTCAGCATGTCAGCAACGCCGCCCAGCAAGGCAGTTTGCTTCGCGACGGTATGACCGTTGTTATTGCCGGGAAACCCAATGCGGGTAAATCCAGCTTGCTGAACGCCCTGGCCGGGCGAGAGTCTGCCATCGTTACTGACATTGCCGGCACCACGCGGGACATACTACGCGAAAACATTCTGATTGACGGCATGCCGCTGCACATTATTGATACCGCCGGTCTGCGCGACAGCGATGACCCGGTGGAACAAGAGGGCATTCGTCGAGCCTGGCAGGAAATCGACAAAGCGGACCGCGTCCTACTGATCGTCGATAGCCACCAACAGCGCCACGCCGATATACCCGATACCTTCGCCGAGCACGCCAATGCCGGCAAACTCAGCCTGATATTCAATAAATGTGATTTGAGTGGCGAAACGGTGCGCGAGGACACGCAAGGCGAGCTGCCCACGCTCTACCTCAGTGCCAAGGCAGAGCAGGGCATCGACCTGCTGCGCAACCACCTCAAACGCTGCGTTGGTTTTGAAGACGGCGACAGCCCGTTCATTGCCCGGCGGCGGCATATTGAAGCACTGAATACTGCCCGCGAGCATCTCCTGCAAGGCGAACACCAGCTCCACCACTATAATGCCGGCGAACTGCTCGCCGAAGAGCTCCGCCTCGCCCAGCAAAGCCTGTCAGAAATCACCGGTGCCTTCACATCCGACGATCTGTTAGGCCGCATCTTTTCCAGTTTTTGTATCGGAAAATAGCTATCCCTATTATCACTTCATGCGCAGTACAATTTGCGACATAGATGTGAGACCCCAGCTACACTTATCGTAAGTTACTACCGTTAAAATTTTCCGCCACAAGGACGTCTCTATGGCTGACGCTACCCGCCACTTTCTATTATTACTACTGGTCGCTAGCAGCGCCGCCACCCTACCCAGCCATGCCCAGTTGTGGGATAACGAGGCACTGCCCGTTGTGCTTACACCTGCCCGCCTGAAACAAAGCCGCAGCGAGGTTCCCGCCAGTGTCAGTGTGATCGACCGTCAAATGATCATCGCATCGGGAATACGCCGTATCCCCGAATTATTCCGGCTGATACCCGGCACATCAGTCGGCGCACGCGACGGCTGGAACCACGTGGTCAGCTACCACGGCACAAATTATCGCGACTCGCGGCGCATGCAGGTGCTGGTAGATGGACGCAGCATCTACCAAGCAGGCCTGGCAACGGTAAACTGGAACGATATTCCCCTGGCAATTGAAGACATCGAACGTATCGAAGTCGTCCGGGGCCCCTCCACGGCAAGTTACGGCGCCAATGCGTTTTTGGGCGTCATCAATATTATTACCCGTCACCCCGACGATGCCGACAAACTCTACCTACAAGCCCGCAAAGGTGATAATCAGGTCGAGGACTACCTGCTCAGCCACGCCGGTAGCTTCGAGGGCGGTAAGTACCGATTGAGCCTACAAAGCCGTCGCGATGATGGTTTTGAAGTCAACCGCGACGGTGAAGACCGCCGCGACAGCGATAATAGCGACACACTCAACCTGCGCTATGAAAAGGCCCTCGACCAGGCCAATATCAGCTTGGCGATGGGCTACAAACAGGGGTGGGTGACCGATGACTTCGCCGATATCGATGTCACCTCACCCGATACCCGTCACCGCAACCATTTTGTTTCCGCCAAAATGAGTTGGGACTTAAGCAAAGACCACCATCAACACTTGCGCATTGACTACTCCGGTCAAAAGCAGCAAAAAGAATGGCAGGCGGTACTGCCGCCGGCGTTTATCGGTCAGCCCACCCATCCCTCACCACTGGTGCGCGTTGATGCCAACGAAAACAGCCGGCAAACTCGCCAAGACATTGAGTTTCAGGACACCATGGTGTGGTCACCAGACTTAAAGACAGTGGCTGGCATTCACATCAAGCACAACCGAGTTAGCTCCGAGACGTACTACGATGGCAGCCGCCGCAGCGACAGCATCCAGCTGTTTGCCAATGCCGAATACCGAATCAGCGACCATGTTACCGGCAATGTTGGTGCCTCGTGGGAACGGGACAGCAACGACAACAAAGACCATCTCTCGCCCAGGGTTTCACTGCACTACCACCTGAACAATCACCACAGTTTTCGCGCCGTCTACTCCGAAGCAGTGCGCAGCCCCGACTTATTGGAAACCACGGCCGATTGGACCTATCGCGCTAAAAACATCACCCCCACTCACAATGGCCAAACCACCGGCGAGTACGTTGTTAAAGCTACGGGGAACCCAGATTTGCGCGCGGAGAAAATTTCCTCTCGCGAAATTGGCTACTACGCCAACTTTCAACACATCGGCTTACAGTGGGATATAAAACTGTTCCGCGACCACCTAAGCAACCTTGTATCAGACTCAACCGCACTGGATAAATTCTCCCCAGAGAACAGCAACCGCCTGCGCCAACAGGGCATAGAAACCGAGCTGGATTATCGCCCATCGCCCAACTGGCTTTTCCACGCCAGCTACGCCTACATCAACTCCGACACCACAACCCAAAATGAAGAGAGTTTCACCCCCAGCAATAATTTCAGCGCGCTGCTCAGTTATAAATTTTTAAGTAATACTCAACTTTCACTCAGCCGCTACTACAGTCAAAACACGCGTCGCCGGGGGAAAAATACCTTTTCACGATCAGATTTACGGCTGGCTCACACCCTGAATCTGCGCGGCACCGAAGTGCAGTTAGCCTACGTGGCACGATATCAGCATGACGATAACAGCGAACTGTTATCGGATAACTTTTACCGTGAAGAACTGCGACAGCTATTCACACTGAGCCTGCGCTACTAAGGCCTGTGACCTGGCAACCATCGAGGAAGGAATCCTTGAAAAAACTGCTTAAAGGACTTCAATACGCGCTCTTACTGCTCCTGGCAGTGGCGGCGTATGGTAGTGATAAACCCTCTTTAAAGGTCGACCTAGTGCTCCCTGTGGATAACGTTTCCCTGCGGCAACTTGCCAGTGAAATTGCCAGCCCGAGCGACTACCAATTACAGGTCTACATCAACGAACTCCCAGACCCAACGCAGGCCGGAGATGTGCTGTTGCTTGTCTCCGACGGCCTGCTGCCAATGATCAACAGCGCTCACTACCCGGCCAAACTGGCGCTGTATGCAAACAGTGTGCGCTTTAGCCCCTATCGCGCTGAGAATGCCAGCGCCGTTTACTCAGACCAACCTATCGCACGACAAATAAAGTTGATCGACGCAATACTCAAGGGCAAACCGGCGCGCATTGCCATGGCCTGGGAAAGCCCCAGTTACCATCAACAACTCCACCAGCTCACCGACCAATATCCTCAGTACCAATTTAATAGCGAACAAATACCGGCCGACGGATCCGCCTCGCAGCGCAAGCTAAACCGCTTAATCCAGCGCAGCGATGTGCTGCTGGCAACACCCGAGCAAAATCTCTACAACGCCGCCACCATCCGCGGCGTACTGCTGGCAACCTACCGCCACCAGAACTTTCTTATTGGCCCCAACGCCGGTTTTGTCAGCGCGGGAGCGCTGGCGTCTGTCGTATCAAAGCCCAGCGACTACGCCGCTGAAGCAAAGGCAATGATCAACCATTACCGCGATCACGGCCGTCTGCCCATGGCGCGCTATCCACAGCGCTACAGTATTACCATCAACCGCAACGTCGCTGATTCTCTGGGCCTGGTTATCGACGATGAGCAAAGCCTACTCAACACCTTGAGGGGGCAGTAAATGCGCGCGCGAAGAAGCCTCTTTCAACAAATTTTAATTGCCAGCCTGGCTCCGATGCTGGTGTTGTTTATTGCCCTGTTTTCCTACTCACTTGCCGCACGACTCAGCGATGCTCAACGCTATCAGATCGATCTGGGTGAACGCATTGCGGAAAACGTCGCGGCCTTGATTGAGCTACCGCTGATTAGCGGTAACGACCAACAACTCAATGACATTCTCAAGTCGGCGCTGCAGGGCGATATCATCGCCTTACGCGTGTATCGCTTTGGCGATAGCAAACCCATTAGCGTCAGCCGAAACACCGCTAACGGGCCTGGTAACACCATAAGTATCCTGCTGGAACAGCGCAGCATCGCGCTAACTGACGCCATCACCGGTGAACAGCTGCCGCCCATCAACAATATTCTCGGACGACTGGAGCTGGATATCTCCAATGCCGGGCTCAACGCATTGCAGAGCAGCATAATCGCCGTGTCCATCAGTATTGCATTGCTGGCAATTCTTCTTGGCGCCGCCTTTGCCCTTCGCGTCAGCCGCCGTTTGTCGCAACCGCTCAGCGAAATCCAGCACGTCACGCAAGAGATCGCCAGCGGCAAGCACGGCAGCCGTATCCAACACTTAGAGCGTGGTGAACTCGGCGAACTGCAGCGCCACATCAACGACATGGCCGACGCCATCGAAGCCCAGCAGCGCGAACTCAGCGACTATGTCGAAGAGCTAAAACTCGCCAAAGGCAAAGCAGAAGAGGCCAGCATGGCCAAGAGCTTGTTCCTGGCCACCATGACCCACGAACTCAGAACGCCCATGAATGGCGCACTGGGCATGCTGCAGCTGTTGGCCAAGAGCGAACTGAATGAATCCCAACGCCACTACCTGGATATTGCCAAAAGCTCCAGCGAGCATTTACTCCACATCGTTAACGATATCCTCGACTACTCGCGCATCGAAAAAGGCGATATGGAGCTCGAAGAGCGCTTCTTCACACCCCAGTCTCTGCTGGGTGAAATCCTTCAACCCATGCAGCTGGATGCGCAAAGTAAAGGCATCGTTTTCAATACTCAGATCGACCCCGTTCTGCGCCGTATCGAAATACGTGGCGATGAAACCCGACTGCGACAGATCGTTATCAACCTCGCGGCCAATGCGGTCAAATTCACCCATCAGGGCAAGGTCGATGTCAGTCTGGAGCAACAGCCTGTCGATGCAGAAACCCTGCAATTAACACTGCGCGTTAGCGACACCGGCATCGGCATTACCCCAGAACAACAAGCCCACATATTTGAGAGCTTCCACCAGGCCGATAACTCTACGGTTCGCCGCTATGGTGGCTCAGGGCTGGGTCTGGCCATCGTCAAGCGACTGAGCGAGCTGATGAAGGCCGACATCCAGCTGAGCAGCCAGCCCGGTGAGGGTTCCTGTTTCACCGTGGTGTGGCGTACGCACTACCGCAAGCTCGCTGCACAAGCGCAGGAAAACACGGTGGATGACGAACAGTGTTTCTCTGGGCTCACCGCAATGGTGGTTGAAGACAACCCCGTCAATCAGCTGTTGGTCGCTCGCAGTCTCGAAGGTTGGGGGGCAGACGTCATTACGGCTAACAATGGCGCCGAAGCGATTAGTCAACTGGAGCAACACCACGCCGATGTGATCTTAATGGATCTGCAAATGCCGATAATGGACGGTTTTGAAGCAACGCTGCAGCTCCGCAGGCGCTTGCACCAACACATCCCTGTGATCGCCCTAACGGCTAACACTGATCCAGAAACCCAACGTCGCTGCTTAAATGCAGGTATGAACGCCTTCCTCTCCAAACCGGTATCGCTAGAGCAATTGCGCAATAGCATTGCTGAACAGCTGCCCTAAGCCCTTTTTTCTACTATTTATCCCAAGGATAAGATCGGGATAGCCGCGTCTGAGCCTGTGAAAAACCCGTCGATAAGGCGGCACTTACTCACAAGCCTCCAACGCGCGCCGATTTATCCACATTTCATCCCCAAACCGCTCACACCAAGATGACAGGATATCTGTGGATAAAAACGGTAGTTATAAATAAATAAAAACATTTAAATACAATGACTTAGACAACTTACTCACAGAAAAGCGGTTCCTTAACATCAGTATCAAGAATAAAAAAACATAAAACTATCAACATATATATTCATAAAATCTTATTCTTTAAACACAAAAAAAGAATTGATTAAAAATTCACCAATTCATTGCAGCGCATCCAGAACCCCGTATAATTTCGCCCCCAGTAAAATTACTCATTCAGGTGTTTTGTGGACTATCCGCAGCGATTCGATGTCATTGTTATCGGTGGTGGCCATGCCGGTACTGAAGCCGCCTTGGCTGCTGCCCGTATGGGTAGCCAAACCCTTTTGCTTACCCACAACATCGAGACGCTGGGGCAAATGTCCTGCAATCCCGCCATTGGTGGCATTGGTAAGAGCCACCTTGTCAAAGAAGTGGATGCACTCGGCGGCGCGATGGGCCTTGCAACAGATCGCGGTGGCATCCAATTTCGAGTGCTTAACGCCCGTAAAGGGCCCGCGGTGCGGGCAACCCGCGCACAAGCTGACCGCGTGCTCTACAAAGCCGCCATACGAGAAATACTGGAAAACCAGGCAAACCTCGCCATTTTTCAGCAGGCCGTAGACGACCTGATCGTCGAAGGCGACTGTGTTCGCGGCGTGGTGACAAATATCGGCCTGAAATTCTATGCCAGCAGCGTTGTCCTGACGGCAGGCACCTTCCTCGGCGGAAAAATCCACATCGGTCTGGATAACCACAGCGGTGGTCGCGCCGGCGACCAACCCTCCATTGCACTTGCGCACCGCCTTCGCGAACTGCCTTTCCGGGTAGATCGCCTTAAAACCGGCACGCCGCCACGCATTGACGCAAAAACCGTCAACTTTGCTGGCCTGGAGCAACAGTGGGGCGATGAACCCCGTCCGGTAATGTCGTACCTGGGTGACCGAAGCATGCACCCCGAGCAAGTCTGCTGCTGGATTACCCACACCAACGAGCACAGCCATGAGATTATTCGCAGTGGTTTAGACCGCTCGCCCATGTACACCGGCGTAATCGAGGGAATCGGCCCCCGCTACTGCCCGTCGATCGAAGACAAAGTCCATCGCTTTGCCGATAAAAACTCTCACCAGGTGTTCATCGAGCCCGAGGGCCTGAAAACACACGAGCTTTACCCCAATGGCATTTCCACCAGTCTGCCGTTTGATATTCAATTGGCGTTGGTTCGCTCGATCAAGGGCTTTGAAAACGCCAATATGACGCGCCCCGGCTACGCCATTGAGTACGACTTCTTCGAGCCGCGTGACCTGAAAAACTCGCTGGAAACCAAATTCATTGCCGGTTTATTTTTTGCGGGTCAGATCAACGGCACCACCGGTTACGAAGAAGCCGCTGCCCAGGGCCTATTGGCCGGTGCCAACGCCGCCTTGCTGGCGCAGGGCAAAGAGTCGTGGTGTCCGCGTCGCGACGAAGCCTACATCGGTGTGCTGGTTGACGACCTGATTACCATGGGCACCAAAGAGCCCTATCGCATGTTTACCTCACGTGCGGAATATCGCCTGCTGCTGCGCGAAGACAATGCCGACCAACGGCTCACCGAAAAGGGCCGTGAACTGGGCTTGGTCGACGATGCGCGCTGGGCCGCGTTCTGCGAAAAGCGCGAAGCCATTGAGCGCCAGCGCCAGCGTATGGCCAGCACGTGGATTCAACCGAATACCCCGCAAGCCGAGCAATTGGCGGCCAAGTTCAGCAAACCGATCAGTCACGAATACAACCTGCTCGACCTGCTAAAACGCCCGGAGCTTGGCTATGCCGACTTGGCGGACATGGTGCAAGACGGCGAAGCAGTGGTGGACGATGTCGCCGAGCAAATTGAAATTGGCGTGAAATACGCGGGCTACATCGAGCGCCAGAAAGACGAAATCGAGCGCCTGCGTCGCCATGAAGAAACGCCGTTGCCACTGGACTTTGACTACAGCGTGATCGAAGGTCTGAGCAACGAGATCAAACAAAAACTGGGCGACGCGCGACCGCAAACCCTCGCTCAAGCCTCGCGGATTCCCGGCGTGACCCCGGCCGCGGTATCGCTGTTACTGATTACGCTGAAAAAGCGCGGTCTGCTGGAAAGGAAGTCCGCCTGAGGTGAATGACGAACGCCAATTCCTAACGCGGGGTGTCCAAAAACTTGGGCTCTCGATTACCGACGCCAATATCGACGCACTGCTCAACTACCTCGCCTTGCTGGTGAAGTGGAACCGCGCCTACAACCTCACGGCGGTGCGCGACCCCATGCAAATGGTCAGCCGCCACTTGCTGGATAGCCTGAGTGTTGCCAATCTGGTCGATGGCCAGCGCATTCTCGATGTGGGCACCGGCCCCGGGCTGCCGGGCATTCCGCTGGCAATACTGTTCCCCGAGCGCCAGTTTGAGCTGCTCGACAGCAACGGCAAGAAAACGCGGTTTTTGATCGAGGCCAAATTGCAACTCGGCCTCGACAATGTGCAGGTGCACTGTTGCCGCGTAGAATCCCTGCGCGACGAACAGGGATTTGACGGCATTACCTCGCGGGCATTTGCCTCGCTCGCCGACATGGCTGGCGGTTGTGAGCACTTACTCGCCCCGCAGGGAAAACTCTATGCCATGAAGGGGCAATACCCCGAGCAAGAGTTGAGTCAGTTGCCAAAACACTTTATCGTCGAAGCCTGTCATACTCTTTCCGTTCCCGGTGTCGACGAGGCCCGCCACTTGATGGTGATCGCCTCTCAGCACAGCGGTGAACATTCTGCGAGCGATCAATAGGGACCGGGCCGTGGCCACCATATTCGCGATCACCAACCAGAAAGGCGGCGTGGGGAAAACCACCACCAGTGTTAACCTGGCTGCGTCTCTGGCGGCGACAAAACGCCGCGTGCTGCTTATCGACCTCGACCCGCAAGGCAATGCCACCATGGGTTGCGGGGTGGATAAAAACGCGGCGGAGCACACGGTGTACGACGTATTGGTCGCCCAGCGCGCCATTGCAGATACCCGCACCGTGGCACCCGAGAGCGGCTTTGATGTACTGCCCGCTAACCAGGATCTCACCGCGGCAGAGGTTGAGCTGATCAATGAGATCGGTCGCGAATTCCGCTTGCGTGAAGCGCTTGGCGATATCGCTGACGACTACGACTACGTGCTGATCGACTGCCCGCCGTCGCTCAATATGCTTACCGTTAACGCACTGGCGGCTGCCGATGGCGTGATCATTCCCATGCAGTGTGAATACTATGCCCTTGAGGGCTTGAGTGCGCTGCTCAATACCATCAGCCGCGTGACTCAGCTGATAAACCCGCAGCTGCGGATTGAGGGAATACTTCGCACCATGTTCGACGGCCGCAACAGCCTGACCAATCAGGTCACCGACGAACTGCGCCACCACTTTGGCGATAAACTCTACAGCACCGTCATCCCGCGCAATGTGCGCCTGGCCGAGGCGCCCAGCCACGGCCTGCCGGTGCTGTACTACGACAAACAATCCAAAGGGGCTCTGGCCTACCTGGCCTTGGCCGGGGAAATTTTGCGTCGCGCAACATCCACTGAAGCGCCTGCCAAAGGCGGCCAGAACGAACAACAGGTTGAACACATCAATGGCTAAGAAACGAGGTTTAGGACGAGGCCTGGACGCCCTGCTGGGCGCCTCCGCAGAACCGGTAGCGATCGCCGATACCGCGACAAGTGTGGAGCAAGCCAGCGAGACAACCTCAGCGGCAGTGAGCGACGCCGCCGTGGATGGCGAATTGAAAAACCTGCCCATCGAATACCTGCAACGCGGTAAATACCAACCGCGCCGCGAAATGCCCGCCGAAGGCCTGGAAGAACTGGCCGAGTCCATTCGCTCCCAGGGCATTATGCAGCCGATTGTTGTGCGCCCCATCGCCGACAATCGCTATGAAATTATCGCCGGTGAGCGCCGTTGGCGCGCCAGCCAATTGGCCGGTTTAGAGTCCGTACCCGCGCTGATTCGCGAAGTGCCCGACGAAGCCGCGGCGGCGATGGCACTGATCGAAAACCTGCAGCGTGAAGACCTCAACCCCATGGAAGAGGCCTTGGCGCTGGTTCGCCTGCAACAAGAATTTGAACTCACCCACGCTGAAATTGCCGGCCTGGTGGGCAAATCGCGCACCACCATCACCAACCTGCTGCGCCTCACCGGGCTGCGCGACGACGTGCAAACCCTGCTGGAAAATGGCGATATTGAAATGGGCCACGGTCGCGCCCTGCTGGGCCTGCCCGCCGAGCAGCAGAGCAGCGCCGCTGCTACTGTCGTCAGCCGCGGTTTATCGGTGCGCCAGACCGAAGCCCTGGTGCGACGCTTGGTTGACGAGGCCAAAAGCCCCGCCAAATCCAGCACGCGCATCGACCCCGACATCAAACAATTACAAGACAGTCTGTCCGAAAAACTCGGCTCCCCTGTGCAAATTCAGCACGGCGCCAAAGGCCGCGGAAAACTCACCATAAAATACAGCAGCCTGGACGAATTGGACGGAATTCTAAGCCATATGAAATAGCTTATTTGGTGGCAACAATGTAGCGGTGCTACCCCATCTGGTAGCCAGGTAAAATAACCCCGCGAATTGTGCTGCTAAATTCCTGATATTGTTAACGAATTGCGAATTGTGCTTATTGCAGACTTTGGTCGCATAAATGGTAAATCGGTTGATCCTTAGCCAATGACCACCTATAATTCGCCCCGCTTTTTGGACAAGCGAAAAATGCGTTGCAGCGGCAGGTAAACAGGGCAATGACAGCAACACAGCGGCAGCAGAAAACTGCGCTAGCCACCGTCAAACCCCCACTGCTAAAAATTTATGGCCTGCAATGCATCGTGCTGCTTGTCGCAAGCGGGTTTACATATTCAATTAACGGGGTGGTAGCAAAATCCCTGTTAATCGGTGGGCTGATTTCCGTTTTACCCAATGCCTATTTTGCGCGCCAGGTTTTTAAGTACGCCGGCGCGGCATACGCGCGCGAGGTAAATCAATCATTCTACCGGGCAGAAGCGGGCAAATTTATTGCGACGGTTGGGCTGTTTGCCGCCACGTTCGCAATGGTCAGACCCCTCTCTGCCGTCGCCGTATTTTCGGCATACCTGGTGGGTATGCTTTTAAACACCTTGCTGGTGGCCGTGTTGAGAAACCCCGGCGCAAGGTAAAACACAGTTTCTAAGTTTTGCAATGAGAGTGACATATGGCAGCTGAATCGCAGTCGACTGTTGGATATATCCAGCACCATTTAACCAATCTCACCTATGGCAAGCTTCCCGCTGGCTACGAGCGCCTTGATAGCGAAGGCCACGTGCACGAAGTGCTGGCGGCAGATACTTGGACGCTGGCACACAGCGGCCAGGAAGCGGCGGACATGGGTTTCATGGCTATCCACGTTGACTCCATGTTGTGGTCAATTGGTCTGGGCTTTTTGTTTCTGTTGTTTTTTGCCCGCATCGCCAAGCGCGCTCACAGTGGCATTCCCCGCGGCGCACAAAATGCCGTCGAAATGGTTATCGGCTTTATCGACCAAACAGTTAAAGACGGTTTCCACCACAAAAACGCCATGATCGCGCCAATGGCACTGACTATTTTCATGTGGATCTTCCTGATGAACGCGATGGACCTTGTGCCCGTCGACTGGATTCCACAGCTTGCTGCATTGATCAGCGGCGACCCGCACTTCTACTTCAAAGTGGTTCCCACGACTGACCCCAACATCACCTTGGGCATGGGCTTCACCATTTTCGGCCTGATGGTTTACTTCACCATCGCTAAAAAAGGCTTTATGGGCTTTGTAAAAGAACTCACTCTGCACCCGTTCCACCACCCCAAGTGGTACGTGAACGTGTTCCTGGTGCCGATCAACTTCGCGCTTGAGGCGATCTCGTGGATCTCCAAGCCGATCTCACTCGGTCTGCGACTGTTCGGTAACATGTACGCCGGTGAGATGATTTTCATTCTGATCGCCACAATGTTCGGCGCCGGACTGATTCTGGGACTCTTTGCAGGTGTGTTGCAGTGGGCGTGGGCAGTTTTCCACATCCTTGTTATTACACTGCAGGCCTTCGTCTTCATGGTACTGACCATTGTCTACATGGCAACGGCGCACCAGATCGAAGAAGAAGACCAGTTCCACTAAGGTATTTGCTTTAACTAACTAAACTTTTCTTAACTTAAAATGTAGGAGAACTACCATGGGTTTGGCTCTGATTGCTGTTTCACTGATGATCGGTTTTGGCGCACTGGGTACTGCGATTGGTTTCGCACTGCTGGGCGGTAAACTGCTGGAAGGCTCTGCTCGTCAGCCTGAACTGGCGCCAATGCTGCAAGGTAAAATGTTCCTGATCGCTGGTCTGCTCGACGCCGTTCCCATGATCGGTGTTGGTATCGCTATGTACGTTCTGTTCGTTGTTGTTCCCGGCCTGCCCGCTTAATTGCACGCATTCGGAATACGACACGTTCAGCAACTTGATATAGCAGAGGTATCGGCGTGAATATTAATCTCACACTGATTGGACAATCGATCACCTTCCTGTTCTTCGTATGGTTCTGCCACGCATTTGTGTGGGGATACATTCGCAAGGCAATGGAAGAGCGTGAAAAGCAGATTGCTGACGGTCTTGATGCCGCAGACCGCGCGGGTCGCGATCTTGAGCTTGCTCAGGAAAAAGCTGCCAAGCAGCTTCGCGAAGCCAAAGCGGAAGCGGCTTCCATCATTGATGCTGCCAACAAGCGCGCCAATCAAATTATTGATGAAGCGAAAGAGTCTGCACGTACTGAAGGCGATCGCCTGAAAGCAGCAGCCCAAGCCGAAGTAGAGCAGGAAATGAACCGTGCGAAAGAAGCACTGCGTTCACAGGTGGCTAAACTGGCATTGGCAGGTGCTGAAAAAGTACTGGAAGCGTCTATCGATGAGTCTGTTCATAAAGACATGGTCGACAAGCTGGCCGCAGGCCTGTAAGCGAGGTTGACATGGCTGAATTGAGCACAATGGCTAGACCCTACGCCAAGGCGGCTTTCGAGCACGCCCTGGCTTCTTCGGCATTAGGTGAGTGGTCACAAATGCTGGCAACGGCAGCCGCTGTCGCCAGCCAGGAAGCGGTAGCCAAGCTGCTGTCTTCTCCGGCCATCACCAGCGAGCAGCAAGCGCAGAAATTTATCGACGTCTGCGGCGATGCACTCAATGCCGGCGGTGAAAATTTCATCAGGATTCTCGCAGAAAACAAGCGCTTGGCATTACTGCCGTTAATCAGCGAATTGTTTGACGCGCACAAAGCCGTCCAGGAGAAATCCGTGGACGTCGAGCTGACGACAGCCTTCGCGCTGGACTCAGAATCCGAGCAACGTCTTGCCGACGTTTTGAGCAAAAAACTGCAACGCCAGGTGAAGGTAAGCAGCCACGAAGATCGCAGCCTGTTGGGCGGCGTTGTGGTTCGCACCGGCGACCTGGTTATAGATGGCTCGGTGCGCGGTCGCTTAGCGAAACTCGCTGAAGCAGTAAATTCCTGAGCGTTTTAGAGAATAGGATTGAGGAACAGAGCATGCAGCAACTGAACCCCTCCGAGATTAGCGATATTATCAAGCAGCGCATCGAAAAATTAGATGTGACCGCTGAAGCCCAAAACGAGGGCACTATCGTCTCGGTATCAGACGGTATCGTACGTATCCACGGCCTGACCGATGTGATGTACGGTGAAATGATCGAATTCGAAGGTGGCCATTTCGGTATGGCACTTAACCTCGAGCGCGATTCAGTCGGCGCGGTAGTCCTGGGTGACTACTTTGACATCGCCGAAGGCCAAACTTGTAAATGTACCGGCCGTATCCTGGAAGTACCCGTAGGCCCCGAACTTCAGGGTCGCGTTATCGACGCACTGGGTAACCCCATCGACGGTAAAGGTCCCGTCGACGCCAAACTCACCGACGCAGTTGAAAAAGTTGCTCCCGGTGTAATCTGGCGTAAGTCGGTTGACCAGCCCGTGCAAATCGGTCTGAAAGCCGTTGACTCCATGGTACCCATCGGCCGTGGCCAGCGTGAGCTGATCATCGGTGACCGCCAGATCGGTAAAACAGCCATCGCTGTTGACGCCATCATCAACCAGAAAGACTCAGGCATTAAGTGTGTCTACGTCGCTGTTGGCCAGAAGGCCTCTTCTATTGCCGCCGTTGTGCGCAAACTGGAAGAACACGGCGCAATGGACCACACCGTTGTCGTAGCCGCGACCGCGTCTGATCCTGCTTCTATGCAGTTCATCGCACCGTTCACCGGCTGTACTATTGGCGAATACTACCGCGACCGCGGTGAAGACGCGCTGATCATCTACGATGACCTGACCAAGCAAGCCTGGGCTTACCGCCAAATCTCGCTGCTGCTGCGTCGTCCGCCAGGCCGTGAAGCCTACCCCGGTGACGTATTCTACCTCCACTCGCGTCTGTTGGAGCGTGCTGCACGAGTTTCTGAAGAGTACGTAGAAAAATTCACCAACGGTGAAGTAAAAGGCAAAACCGGTTCATTGACCGCACTGCCTGTTATCGAAACCCAGGCTGGTGACGTTTCTGCTTTCGTACCGACCAACGTAATCTCGATCACCGACGGTCAGATCTTCCTCGAAACCGACATGTTCAACGCCGGTATTCGTCCGTCAATGAACGCCGGTATCTCGGTATCGCGTGTTGGTGGTGCAGCGCAGACAAAAGTAATCAAGAAACTGTCCGGTGGTATTCGTACCGCACTGGCTCAGTACCGCGAACTGGCGGCCTTCTCCCAGTTTGCTTCTGACCTCGACGACGCAACCAAAGCTCAGCTTGAGCAAGGTGAGCGCGTAACCGAGCTGATGAAGCAGAAGCAATACAGCCCAATGAGCATTGCCGACATGGCTCTGTCACTGTACTGCGCGAACGAAGGTCACCTGAAAGACGTTGATGTTAGCAAGGTACTGGACTTCGAAGCGGCGATCCTGGCTTACGCACACGCTGAATACGGCGACGTGATGAAGCAGATCAACGACACCGGCAACTGGAATGACGAGCTGGAAGGCAAGTTCAAAGAACTGGTCGAAAAGTTCAAGTCAACACAGACTTGGTAAGACGGATAAAGCGCTCTCCCGGGAGCGCTTTACTGCTTGAGGATTTTTAATCATGGCAGGTGCAAAAGAAATACGCACCCAGATCTCCAGCATCAAGAGCACGCAAAAAATCACTAGCGCCATGGAAATGGTTGCGGCGAGTAAAATGCGTAAAGCTCAAGATCGCATGGAAGTGGGTAAGCCCTACGCGCAGCGTATGCGCGCAGTGGTTGGGCATATCGCCAATGCAAATCCGGAATACCGTCATCAATATATGGAAGAGCGTGACGTTAAGCGCGTTGGCTTCGTTATTGTCTCTACAGACCGCGGTCTGTGTGGCGGCCTGAACACCAACCTGTTCAAGCAAGCTATTAAAGACATGCGCAGCTGGTCTGACAAAAACGTCGACGTTGATCTTTGCCTGATTGGTGGCAAAGCAGCGGGCTTCTTCAACAGCTTTGGCGGCAACATCGTTGCATCAGTGCGCGACATGGGCGAAGCGCCCAGCGTTAGCGATCTGATCGGCTCTGTTAAAACCATGCTGGACGCCTATAGCGAAGGCCGGATTGATCGTCTTTACCTGGTGGGCAATGAGTTTATCAACACCATGACTCAAACGCCGTTTGTTCGCCAACTGCTGCCACTGGAAGCAGAGCAAGACGACAGCTTAAAACATCACTGGGACTACATTTACGAGCCCACTCCAGAAGAACTGCTGGAAGGTCTGCTGACTCGCTACGTTGAGTCACAGGTATACCAAACAGTGGTTGAAAACGGAGCATGTGAACAAGCTGCCCGGATGATCGCGATGAAGAGCGCTACCGACAACGCTGGCGAAATCATCGACGGTCTGCAACTGGTATACAACAAAGCCCGTCAGGCAGCCATTACGCAAGAGCTGTCAGAGATTGTTGGCGGTGCTGCAGCGGTATCGTCATAACACGATACCGGCAACGGATTTTGAAATTTTTAAGGTTTTTAAGAGGAACCTAACATGAGTAGCGGACGTATCGTACAAGTCATCGGCGCCGTTATCGACGTGGAGTTTCCGCGCGATGCCGTGCCACAGGTTTATGATGCACTGAAAGTGACTGACAGCGGCCTGACGCTGGAAGTACAACAGCAATTGGGTGATGGCGTAGTTCGCGCGATCGCGTTGGGTTCTTCTGAAGGCCTGCGTCGCGGACTGGATGTCGACAACACCAAAGAAAAAATCAAAGTACCCGTGGGCACCGAAACACTCGGTCGCATCATGGACGTACTGGGTAACCCCATCGACGAATGTGGTCCCATCGGTGAAAAAGAGCGCATGGAAATCCACCGCGCTGCACCGAAGTACGAAGAGCTTGCAGCGTCTTCTGACCTGCTGGAAACCGGCATCAAGGTTATCGACCTGGTTTGCCCGTTTGCCAAGGGTGGTAAAGTTGGTCTGTTCGGTGGTGCCGGTGTTGGTAAAACCGTAAACATGATGGAACTGATCAACAACATCGCAACTGAGCACAGCGGTCTGTCTGTATTCGCAGGTGTTGGTGAGCGTACTCGTGAGGGTAACGACTTCTACCACGAAATGCAGGAAGCCGGCGTTGTAAACGTTGAAGAATTCGCGAAATCTAAAGTAGCAATGGTATACGGCCAGATGAATGAGCCACCGGGCAACCGCCTGCGTGTAGCACTGACTGGTCTGACCATGGCTGAAAAATTCCGTGACGAAGGTCGTGACGTACTGTTGTTCGTCGACAACATCTACCGTTACACACTGGCCGGTACCGAAGTATCAGCACTGCTGGGTCGTATGCCTTCAGCGGTAGGTTACCAGCCCACACTGGCGGAAGAGATGGGTGTTCTTCAGGAACGTATCACCTCAACCAAAACCGGTTCCATCACTTCTATCCAGGCGGTATACGTACCGGCGGATGACTTGACTGACCCCTCGCCAGCAACCACCTTTGCTCACTTGGATTCAACGGTAGTACTTAGCCGTGACATCGCAGCAAAAGGTATCTACCCAGCGGTAGACCCACTGGACTCTACTTCACGTCAGCTCGACCCACTGCTGGTTGGTCAAGAGCACTACGAAGTAGCCCGCGGCGTACAGACTGTACTTCAGCGCTACAAGGAGCTGAAAGACATCATCGCCATCCTGGGTATGGACGAGCTGTCTGAAGAAGACAAAATGACCGTAGAGCGCGCACGTAAAATCGAGCGCTTCCTGTCACAGCCTTTCCACGTTGCCGAAATCTTCACCGGCAGCCCCGGTAAGTACGTGTCTCTGAAAGACACCATCGCCAGCTTCAAAGGCATTCTGAACGGTGACTACGATCACCTGCCAGAGCAGGCTTTCTACATGGTTGGTACCATCGAAGAAGCAATCGAGAAAGCGTCGAAACTGTAAGTCCGCGCAAGCGGGCTTCACGCCTAAGAGGCTGAAGATATGGCTATGACAATACATTGCGACATCGTAAGTGCCGAAGAAGAAATCTTCTCCGGCCGCGCCAAGCTGATCGTTGCCAATGGCATTCAGGGTGACCTGGGTGTGACCTACGGTCACGCCCCGCTGTTAACCTCGCTCGAGCCCGGCCCCGTACGCCTCGTACTGGACAACGGCGAAGAGCAGGTTTACTACGTCTCCGGTGGCTACCTCGAAGTCCAGCCCAATGTTGTGAGCATTCTTGCCGACACAGCATTGCGTGCCGACGACCTCGACGAAGCCGCTGCACTGGAAGCACAAAAGCAAGCTCAGCAAGCCATGCTGAACCAAAGCGCCGACGTAGACTACTCGCGCGCTGCGGCTCAATTGGCAGCAGCCACTGCACAGCTGCGTACCCTGCAGCAAATTCGCAAGGCGATGGGCAAGTAATTCCCTTTGGGAGTTACAGAAAAAGGCGGCTTAGGCCGCCTTTTTTTATGCCTGCAAAACAGCCCTACCAACTCAACAATTCCCTTCCTTTCTATCAACGTGTTCGCATCAATGTAGGAGCGTTTTGGCACTGCCTACCATCATAGTGGCTGTGACCGCGACCGATCCGAGTTACTTGTAGGAGCGGTTTTAACCGCGATCTTAACCGCGATTCCGATACGTGGTCCCTTTATGATGGCCCGCTGAAATATTCATTCTCCCAGATGCTGATACCAATGGTTTCGCCCTGCTGGGCGACCCCCTTTCTCTTTGCTTGCCCAAAGAGAAAGGGGGGAAAGACAATGTGTTTTCTGCATTGAGCGCCGCTCGTCGGCGACCCGAAGGGCGAAGGCATGCAATGCCGAGTAAAAAGGCACCCCGCATCACTGTCGTCGGCTGGTCGCCGCCGATACCCTGCGCGCGGCGCTGCCCAAGCGGTCGCTGCGGAACTCGCCTATCGGCTCAAACAGTCCTCGCTCTCATCCGCTTGAGCACCGCCGTGCTCGGCAGTGCTGAGGGGAGAGTTCGTCCGTGCCAGAGATTTAGCTCCAATAAATACTTGCCTAATGTGGAGCGAAAATTTAGGGTATAAACGCGACGCAGTTAAGGATGTCCTGCCCCCAATACCGAAGGAACGGTAAGAATTTTACTAAATTTCCTCCAACTTCCCTCGCTATTAACAAGGCAACCCACTTAACAGTTAAACCGAGCTTCTGTTGGCCCTATTAATGAACTCAGGGCTAATTAATTAGAGAATTAGTACTTTCAATAAAGCGGCGTAAAATAATGGCCTGAAAGTGATAGATGGCAGCTCGGTAATATTAATTATGAGGCCAATAGTCTGATAAACGAGCTGTTCGCTACTCGTCCCTGAATTTGGAGAATCACTTTTGAGAAAAAAACTATTTATAGCTCTAGGAAATGGGTTCACCGTTGACTTTCTCCATCATATAAACCGAGAGGGCGAGATTGATGTTGTAAATCTATTCAAGCGTGGCGCTGAAGTTCCATGGCCAACAACAGGCATGCCTGGTTTTTTATCGTTCAAACACTGCCCCCATCTTTGGAACCTTGGCGCGAGGCCGAACATGGATAATGACAGCGCAATGCAATTAATTGAGGATATAATCACCTGTGTAAATGTTTACGCATCAAAGGAGAAACGCAACCCTGTTGGCCATGAATATAGGCCTAATGATATATACATTTATGCCTACAAAGAATTGCTTCAATACTTGAAACATTTATTCATATTTTATAATCGGAAAATTGAGGATATTCCGGACTCAGCTGAGAATTGGCCATGGTTAAAATTTATAAAATACGCAAACGAGAGCGACTATTACAGTGAAATAGTTATAGTTACCTATAACTATGATATATGGCTTGAACGTGTTTTGCAGAAGTTCGATATACCCTTTAACGTTGGCATGATTGGCGAAAATGATCCCATGGTGAAAATTAATATATTGAAGCCTCATGGTTCTATAAGCTTCACACATAAACAAAAAATGGATAAAGATTCATATTTCATCAAGCTCAATAATGAACTTTTAGATGGGTCAACAGACGAGTTTACAGTCAGCTACGAAAATCTAGATGATAATTATTTAGTAAGCGCTTTAATTCCGCCAGCTGGAGAATCCTCTAGATTTAATCACACTTGGGCTTCGCAAATAAGAGGAACTGCAAAACACAAGGCAACACGCTTAGATAAAAACGACGAAATGATAATTTGTGGCCTTTCTTATTGGCATGTGGATCGAGCCGAGCTCGATGAGCTTTTTGTAAGCTGCGACCCCCTCCTAGACGTTACTATGATAAATCCAAATCCAAAGCGTACAATAAATGCTGTATTAACCAGTATATTTAGCAATTTTGTAACGTATTCTGGCTCTGCCACATTGAAGGAGAAAATAACATGTCAAGCATACTGAGCCGAGAAACAAATACCATCACAGTTGCAAACTTTTGGGAAAACTTTCTCCTTGATAAATATAATTTTGATCCTGCTTACCAACGAAAAAGTGTTTGGAGTGATGAGAAACAATCATTCTTTATAGATAGTGTTCTCAAAAACTTTCCAATGCCTCCAATATTTCTTCATCAAAAGATCGATGATGATACGGGTAAAACAAAGTACGATATCATTGATGGGAAGCAAAGGTTGACCTCTCTAATACGTTTTTTAAAAAATGAAATCCCAGCATCTGATGAGTTTGAAAATAGTCCCTTCTATGATGAAAATATTGCAGGTGTGTATTTTAGCGATTTGGATAAAAAAGGGCTCACAGAATACAAGAGAAAACTGTGGAGATATGTAATACCAATTGAATATATCGATACATCAGATAAAAAGGTTATTGATAATATATTCGATAGACTAAATCGTAATGGAGAACCGCTTAATGGCCAAGAGTTGAGAAAATCTGTATATCACGGAACAGGTTTGTTGCTACTCGTAGAGAGAATCGCAGATTTGCCATTTTGGAAGGAAAGGCTATCAAAAACAGATGTTGCAAGAATGGAGCACTATGAGTTTGTATCAGAAATATTATTTCAGTTAATCGAGGACACTCCCTTACACGCGAATCAACAAGAACTTGATGATTTGTACGAAAAATATGTTAATGAGACTTTAGATTGGAATGGCTTGGAATCTAGATTCATTGAAGTGACAACTTATATTGAAAATATTGATATCGATTTTGATGCGTATCGAGTAGGTGGTGTTTCTCACTTGTACGGTATTTGGTGCTTGGCAAATAAATGTGTTCAAGAACGGATTCCTGTTGAAGATGTTAAGAATAAGTTGAATGATTTTTTTACGGAGCTACGATCCGGTAATATTGAAAATGAACACATAGATATTTATAAAAAAAGCATGTCAGCGAGAACTAAAGATCAAGGCCAAAGAAAGCGCAGGTTTCAAGCACTTTGGGATTATGTTGCTCTATAGACTTTAAAACTCAATGCTCTCGGACGCAGGCATCTAATCTGCGCTGGTGCTTGAAGGTTGAATGTCGAACAGCTTCTGTATGCTTATAGGGTGAAGTTTTTAGCACCCGCCTATCTCATTTCCGTAAGTTCAATAATCTACATTCGCGCGGCTCCCATAGCCGCGTGTACGGGCATCACCGCCATATCGGTAAATCACAATCCTCTGGACTCTTTAACGCTCAGTGTTTATATTCATTTCCCGCCATCCGCAGAAAAATAGACACGATAATAATGACGACAGCAACGCTCCTCCCTATCGATGGTTCAACCTTCTCTATCTCCTTACTGGACTTAGGAGAAAATTTTTTTGAACACAGAAAAGTAGATGTAAAAAATTTATACGACCGCTGCGAGATCACAGCCGATCAGATTAACCGTAGCGATAGCTATATTTCAGGCTGGCAACTACGCGAGATGCTCCGCAGCTGTCGAGACATCGCCATTCCGGGCCAACCACTTTCCGTCTTACTTTCGGAGTTTGCGCCGATAACGGTACCTGGCGGTATGTTTGGATTAGCATCCTTCACAGCCAAAACAGTGGATCAGGCACTGAAATTAATGGTTGACTACTCACATACCGTAATGCCCGCATATCACTTCGAAAGAATTGATAGCGGCGGAAAGTGCCACATAGTTATGCGTCCGGTCATCGATTTTGGTGATGTACAGCATTACTTAGATGAGGTTGTTGCAGGCTATTTTTTAAACCTGCGATATTTTTGTAATTTGCCTTTGCCTGCCCCAAGAATTCATCTGACTCATTGCATTGAAAATGATATTTCCCGGTATGAATATCATTTCAAAGCGACCTTTGCTTTCTCAAAGCGCATTATTGAGGTAATTTTCGACAACCATCATCTAATTCAACACCTTCACACCCATAACCAATCCACGTTTGAGCAGGTCTACGCTAGTTTAAAAACCGCTACCCCACCGTCGACGCCGTCATTATCCAGTAAAGTAAAAAACCTTCTTCGGCAACGACTCACTAAGGGCTTATCGATACATATCGCTCCTATTGCCGAACAAATGCATTATTCAGAGCGAACGCTCGCGCGCCACCTACAGAGCGAAAACACATCATTTCTTGAATTAAAACAACAAGTTTCGATCGAACATGCGAAGTTTTTACTAGCCAGCACCGACGATCCAATTTGTAAAATATCGCACGCTTGTGGCTATAACAGCGACTCCAATTTTTCACGCGCCTTCAAAAATTTTACCGGCAAAACACCCAAGAGATTTCGTCAAGATCAATAGGCTTAAAACCGTTGATATTGCCTGCTCTCCTCCTTATATATTTCAAATACTTTATCCGTAGTCCAAATCGGCGCACAATTTTTCGTTCCATCCAGATAATTTCTCTCCTTGAGTTCCAACAGGCTGAGCATGCTGTCGTCTTATGAACAGGAATGGACTGAAAATGACAAGTCGTTCCAACCTATATTTCTTTCGACAATATCAGCATTACCCAAAATAAGGAGAACGACGTTGATTGAACTCACTTTCATTGAACATAACGGCGAAGTACATAACGTACGCGCTGCACCTGGTACCAATCTAATGCAGGCTGCGCTGGATAACAACGTCCCAGGTATTGATGCTGATTGTGGTGGTAGCTGTGCCTGCGGCACATGCCACGTTTTCATCGATACTAGCTGGATGGACAAAGCCGGCAAGCCCAGCGAATCGGAGTGTGCAATGCTGGAAATGACCCCAGAAAAAAACGAAATGTCCAGGTTAGCTTGCCAAATAACTGTTGAGACGCCTTTAAACGGATTGGTTGTAAAACTTCCAGAATTTCAGATGTAGCTCATCAGGAGATAGTAATGGCAAATCAGCTAGACCCACAAAATAATACCTTGCCGGATGCGACCAGTGTTCCCTTAGATAGAATCGATCTCAGCGATCCGCGTCTTTATTCACAACACAGGTGGCCGGAATACTTCCGGCGCGTTCGTGACGAAGACCCTGTGCACTTTCTAGAGGACAGTCCATTCGGTCCCTTTTGGTCTATTACTCGTTTTGAGGATATCGTTGCCGTAGACACCAATCATGAGGTTTTCTCTGCTGAACCTTTTATTATGATCGGTGACCCGGAGCCCGACCTCCCGCTAGAAAATTTTATTGCGATGGACCCGCCAAAACACGACGTTCAGCGCGCAGCGGTTCAACCAGTCGTGGCGCCGCGGAATTTATCGGCAATGGAGGGCCTCATTCGCGAAAGAATCGGCGTGATCTTAGATAATCTGCCGCTCAATGAAAGCTTTGACTGGGTATCTCGAGTTTCCGTCGAGCTAACCTCGCAAATGCTGGCAACGATTTTTGACTTTCCTTATGAAGATCGTCATAAGTTGCCGTATTGGTCTGATATTGCCACAGGCGCCCCCGAACTGTCGGGAGGCACCGCCGATAAAGAAGAGAGGAATGCGGCACTCCAAGATATGGCAGAAACGTTTTCGAAAATGTGGTTTCAGAAAGCGGCGCTAAGAGAAGCCGGACATGAACCCACCTTCGATTTAATTAGCTTAATGGAAGCTAATGCCGACACCAGAGATATGATCAATCGCCCTGCTGAGTTTCTTGGCAATTTAGGCCTGTTAATCGTCGGCGGCAATGATACAACTCGCAATTCGATCACAGGTAGTGTTCTAGCCATGAACATGTTTCCAGGTGAGCTCGAGAAACTTAAGCATAATCCGGATCTAATCCCCAGCATGGTTTCCGAGATTATTCGTTGGCAGACCCCCTTGTCCTATATGCGCCGCATAGCTAAATCTGACTTCAACCTCAATGGCAAATTGATCAAGAAAGGCGACAAGGTCGTTATGTGGTATATCTCCGGAAACCGCGATGAAAGAGTGATCGACAATCCTGATAAGGTAATTATTGATCGGCCTCGAGTGCGTCAACACCTATCATTTGGTATGGGAATTCACCGCTGTATGGGTAATCGGCTTGGCGAGATGCAGCTTCGAATTACCTGGGAAGAGATACTCAAGCGATTCGATAATATAGAAGTTCTTAAACAGCCAGAGAGAGTACATTCAAATTTTGTGAATGGTTATGTAAATATGCAAGTTAAAGTGATTCCTAAAGCCTCGTAATTATTATAACTAATCACCCTCCCCTTACGCCTCTATGTGATCGGATCTGGCACGCTTATTATCACACAGGATTTTTCCTGAGAGGCTTTTTTACTATTTTGGCCGATATTATGAATAAGTTCGATTATGACTATATTATCGTCGGTTCGGGTTTTGGTGGCAGTGTTAGCGCATATAGATTAAGCGAAAAAGGCTATAGTGTACTGGTCATCGAACAAGGAAAGCGATGGACTCCCGAGAATTTACCGTCGACGAACTGGAAAATTTGGTCTTACCTTTGGCAACCAATACTAGGTTTGCACGGCTTTCTCCGGCTTCGTCTTTTTAAACATGTGATGGTCCTTCATGGCAATGCCGTAGGTGGAGGCTCTATCACCTATGCCCAAACTCTGCTTATTCCCCCCGATTCAGTTTGGAATGATGGTGGCTGGTCGTCTCTTGATGATTGGCAGAATATCATGCCAGCGTACTATGCCATGGCCAAGAAAATGTTAGGCGTCACGCGCAATGAACGCGGAGCGGCGGCGGATGAAAAACTTCGGCAGATGGCAAAGGCGGCAGACGTAGAAGATAGCTTTTACTATACCGATGTTGGCGTTTTCTTCGGAGAAAAGCACGACGCACCTGGCACTGAATATAGCGACCCTTATTTTGGCGGCAAGGGGCCCTCTCGCAATTCCTGTATCGGTTGCGGTGGTTGTATGGTGGGCTGCCATTATAATGCGAAAAACAGCTTAGACAAAAACTACTTATACCTGGCTGAACATAATGGCGTTCAGTTGCTTCCTGAAACGCGTGTTGTGGATGTATCACCACTGGGCACCTCCGGTGACGGTGAAGAGGGCTATCGTGTAAAGACGGTTAACAGCTTTGCTTTTTTTTCAAAAAAACCGAAATTCTATACTGCGCGATCGGTAATTTTTTCAGCCTCATCCCTAGGTACGCAAAGCTTGTTATTTGATCTTAAAGACAAGGGCTCGCTACCGAATATTTCCTCTGACCTAGGTAATCGCGTTCGTACTAACTCAGAATCAATATTAGGAATTCGTTATCCCGGTACAGATGAGGACTTGTCAAAAGGTATCGCTATAGGTTCAGGTATCCACATAGATAAGAATACCCATATTGAAGCAGTTCGCTATCCCGACGGCTCCAACTTACTAAGCGGGCTTTTCACCGTATTGACTGGTGGCCGACCCGGTGTTGTGCGAATTCTATATTGGCTCAAAGCAATAATAAAACTACTATGCACCCAGCCTATCAGTGGCTTGCGAAGTCTACTTCCATGGCGATTTTCACGAGAGACCGTGATCTTTCTGGTTATGCAAACCATCGAAGGGCATATCAACATGCGCTGGAAACGTCGCTGGTATTGGCCCTTTTCTAAGAGCCTTAATAGTGAGGGGAAGCCTATCCCTACATTTATTCCGGAAGCCAATGATTTCACCGGCAAAGTCGCTCAGGCTACAGGGGGCATCGGACTAAGCTCATTATCGGAAATTGCATTTAACGTTCCTACGACCGCACATTGTATGGGCGGATGCGCTATGTCTGACTCACCCGAGACCGGCGTGATCGATGCAAAAAACCGCGTTTTTAATTATAAAAACCTCTACATCATCGACGGCTCTATGCTGTCCGCCAATCTAGGCGTCAACCCTAGTCTGACCATTACCGCTCTGGCAGAACGTGCCATGAGCTTCATTCCTAACAAAGTACAGTAGATTAAGAGGTGAAATATTTTTATTTAACCAAAGCGAAAGCTAAGTTTATAAACGCAACGGATATGGTGGAGATTACCCGACTGTTCTCTTGGTTCGCAATGCTATGGCTGGCTAACCGGCCAGTCATATAAAAGGGGCGGCCCAGGCCGCCCTTATCGCTATCCTTACAGCCCCAGCTCGCTCAAGCCCGGGTGATCATCAGGGCGACGGCCCAGCGGCCAGTGGAACTTGCGGTCGGCCTCGCTAATCGCCATGTCGTTAATGCTGGCGTGGCGGTAGGCCATTAGGCCGCGCTCGTCGAACTGCCAGTTTTCATTGCCGTAGGAGCGATACCACTGACCGCCGTCATCGCGCCATTCGTAGGCAAAGCGCACGGCAATGCGGTTGCCGCTGTGGGCCCACACTTCTTTAATCAGACGATATTCCTGCTCGCGCTGCCACTTGTTGGCTAAGAACGCGATGATTTCTGCGCGGCCCACCGGAAAGTCAGCGCGGTTTCGCCATTGAGAATCTTCAGTGTAGGCCAGGGCGATGGCCTCGGGGTTACGGCTGTTCCAGGCATCTTCTGCCTTGCGGGTTTTCACTACCGCTTCTTCGTAGCTAAACGGGGGCAGCGGTGGGCGAGTATTGGGGTCGGTCATCATCATTTCCTTGTGCTTGGCTATTAGGGTTGGCATTTACTGTTGGTTGGGGTCTACGCCGAGTTCGCGCAAGCGCTGCTCGACCATGCGATCAATATCCGCGTCGGTATAACGGGGGGTGATGTGCTGGGGGCAGTTCCAGTCAAAGGCGGCAATGTGTATCAGCACGCCGCGCTCAATGCGGGCGCGGTAGTTCGGGTCCAGCAAGGCCTGTAAGCGCGCATCATCTGGGTCGATAAACTCCAACCGCCCCGCCACTTTCAGACGGCGGCGGTTTGGGTAGTCCATCAAAAACAGCGACACGCGATTATTGCTCTGCACATTGCCAGCACTGATGTACTGGCGATTGCCACGATAGTCGGCAAAGCCCAGCGTCGCCGCGTCCAACACTTTGATAAACCCCGGCGGGCCACCGCGATGTTGCACATAGGGCCAGCCCGACTCGCTAACGCTGGCCATATACAGGCTGTCGCGCTGACGAATAAATTGCGCCTCCTTGTCGCTGAGCAAATAGTTGTAGTCCTCGCCCTGCTCCATTCGCGCATAAGTGTCGCGGCTGCGGCCCTGGCTTTGCAGCGCTTTGGCGGCGGGGCTAAACATTAGCTTGGCGTAGCGGTGTCCCATGGTGCTGCCTCCGGTGGCCCCTTGCCCTCGACTGCCAAGGGGCCGTGGCTGAAAACGCTCAGGCAGCGCCTTGGCTCAGGCTCAGTTCTACCGTGGGGAAGTCGATCTCCACCTCGCTGGCCTTGCCGATGAATTTGGTCAGAATGTTCATGCCAACGTGGGTGATAATCTCCACCACCTCCGCGTCGCTGTAGCCCGCGCTGTGCAGCTCGGCGATCTCGGCGGCGGTGACACTGCCACTGTGTTCAACCAGCGTATTGGCAAACTTCACCGCCACCGCGGCTTTGGCATCCTGGCTGCCACCGGCGCGATTGGCGGCAATTTCGTCGCCGTTCAAACCGGCCTTGCGACCAATGGCCGTGTGCGCCGACACGCAGTACTGGCAGGCATTTTGTTGAGCCACCGCCAGAGCGATGCGCTCGCGGGTAGCCGGCGGCAACTCACCCTCACCGGCAATACCGTGCAGGCCGAGAAAGGCGCGCAGCGCCGCGGGGGAATTGGCAAAGATCTTCAGAAAATTTGGCACCATGCCCAGCTTTTGTTGAATTGCATCAAGCAACTCTTGCTGCTCGGCACTGGCGTTGTCATGGTCGATAATAGGTAAACGGCTCATCGTGGCATCCTCAAGTAAGTGGTTTGGTGCAGCTACCGCCGTAACTGCCCGACACCGCTACCTTGCCGAATTTCACATAGAAGAAGAATCGGCGTACATTGCAATTCATTATTACTTTAACCGGAATAATGGCGCGCAAGACTTATGGACAAATTTCACTTGCTTAAGGTGTATGTGGCCGTTGCCGAAGCCGAGGGCTTTGCCGCCGCCGCGCGGCGTTTGGAGCTGTCGCCCCCCGCCGTTACCCGCGCCATTGCCGCACTTGAAGATAACCTGGGCGTAAAGCTGTTGCAGCGCAGCACCCGCTACGTGCGCACGACCGATATCGGCAGGCGTTATCTGGACGATGCCAAACGGATTCTTGCCGAGCTGGAGGCCGCCGACCACACCGCAAGCGGGATCAACACCGAACCCCAGGGCCAGCTCACCGTCACCGCGCCCGTACTGTTTGGGCGGCGCTTTATTACGCCCAGTATTGTTCGTTACCTGGAGCGCTATCCCAAAACCACGGTAAATGCCGTGTTTCTCGACCGCGTGGTTAACCTGCTGGAAGAAGGGATTGATGTCGGTATACGCATTGGCGAGCTGCCGGATTCGTCACTGCGCGGCCGCAACGTCGGCAGCGTGCGTATGGTGGTCTGCGCCTCGCCGGACTACTTGCAGCGCTATGATCGCCCAGAACGCCCGGACGAACTGCGCAAGCACAGCTTGATCGCCTCACTGGCGGTTGGCGAAAACCAGCACTGGCACTTTCAATCGCCGGACAAAGCCCGCGCGCAACAGCGCATTACGATTGCGCCACGACTCACGGTCACAACGAATGATGCCGCCGTTGAAGCGGCCGTGAATGGGCTGGGGATTACCCGCGTATTGTCCTACCAAGTGGCCGACGAGGTCGCGGCAGGCAAGTTAGAAATACTACTGGAAGACTATCAACCAGCCGCCAAACCGATCACCATTCTCCATCGAGAAGATCGCAATCCAGCGGTAAAGGTTCGCGCCTTTATTGATATGTTAGCTAAAGAACTTGCGGGCCATTCAGCTCTACATTAACGCGCTTGACCGTGTTTTCGTAGCGGCTGCAAGGCAATGATATTTCCGGCCAGCATTAATGTACCACCCAATAATATTGCCCAGTCGAACGCCTCGGCGTACAGCGCCACACCCAATAGCGCTATCAATGGCAAACGCAAAAAGTCCAGCGTAACTACCACACTTACCTCGGCATAGTGCATGGCCTTGCTCATGCAAAAATGTGCCGACAACGCCATAAGGCCTATCAGCAGCAACCACCCCCACTGCCCGGAATCAGGCCACTGCCAGTGGGCAATCGACAGGGCAAAACCAATGGGTAACTGCACCAGACACATATAAAAAATAATTGTGAACGGCGAGTCGGCACCGCCGAGTGCTTTCGTGCAGGTGTGAGAAACGGCGTAGCCAATGGCCGCCGCCAACACAATAAGCGATGCGCTATCGACAATGCTGTAGCCCGGCTGAACAATCACCAACACGCCCAGCAGGCCCATCAAAATGGCCAATAATTTTCGGCGCGTTATCGCCTCGTTTAAGGCAACGGCGGCAATCAGCATCGTCCAAAACGGCACGGTAAATTCCAGCGCAAACACCTCGGCTAATGGCAGCAAACCAATGCCGACAAACCAACCGTACTGGCCGCCAAAGTGAAAAACATTGCGCAGCACATGCAAACCCGGGCGCTGACTGCGCAGCCGCAGCGCTGATGACGCTAAGTGGTTTGAGTGGGAAAACCTGGCCACCAGCATAATCAGTAACAAACACAGCAAACCGATAGCGCTGCGAAAGAACAGTTGCTGGTGTACGGCAATTTCGCCGCTCAGCTCACGCGCCGATATCGCCATTGTGCTGAACGACGCCAAGGCGCCAGCCATCCAGGCCGCCGCGCGGGGCGTTTGTTGATGATGAAATGCGTCCACTGCCGTCTTCGCGTCCTTACGTTGGCGGGGCAGTATATCGCGCTATCGCCGCAAGCTCTTCACTACTCAACAAGCGGCTTTCACCCAGGGCTAAGTCCGCCAAGGCTACCGGCCCCACCGACTCGCGATGCAGTGCCAACACCTCGTTATCAAAAGCGCCGAACATCCGCTTCACCTGGTGGTACTTACCCTCGGTAAGCGTTAGCCGCGCCGTGGTGGCCGACAGAATCTGCAACTGCGCGGGCTGAGTGGTAATGCCCTCATAAGCAAAATAAACACCGCGCTGAAAGGCATCGATATAGTCCTGGGAGAGCGGCGTGGCCACCTCCACCCAATACACCTTGGCGAGCTTCGTTTCCGGCAAACTGATACGCCGCGACCAGCCGCCGTCATTGCTAAGCAACACCAAACCCGTGGTATTAAAGTCCAAGCGACCGACGAAATGCAGCTCCGCCTTGCGCGGGTGATCCAGCACATCAATCACCGTGCGGTGAGCATCATCCTTCGTCGCGCTCACCACCCCTTTCGGCTTATTCAAGGCAATATACAACGGTGAGTCCGCTTGCAGGCACAGCCCATCCACTTCAACGCGACTAAAGCGATCAATACGTTGGTTAATCGACTGGGCCAGCTCCCCATCCACCAGGATACGCCCCTGCGCCAATAACAGCCGCGTATCCGACATAGCGAACGCCGTATGCTGGCGGATGAAACGGTCGAGGCGAGTCGTGTTGGCAGTCATGCGCGTATTATTGCGGGTAGATGGGGACCCGCTTTGGTAATTATCGTGTAAGTACCTTTGGCGACGGGCAATAGCTTGACCTGATTTGAATAATAATGGCGGCTATTCATAAACGCACAAGCGTATCTTGCGTGAGGTTATAAATCATAATATCTAAAGTTGCGGGAGATAATAATAATGGAGTCGCGGAAGTTATTGCTAGGCAGTGCTATTAGTATTGGTCTGCTTAGTGTTGGGAGTACAGCAGTCGCTGCTCCTATGCTCGAGGAGGTGATTGTTACAGCTCAGAAAAAATCTGAGAGCACGCAAGACACACCAATCGCAATTACCGGTATGTCGGAGAATCAACTGGAAAAATTTGGATTTTCTAGCGCTAATGACATATCGGCCCAGGTGCCAAATATGCAAGTTAGTGGCCCTTACGGAGAAGTACAGCCGATTTTTTCGGTTCGCGGCGTTAGCATGTCGGACTACAGCTCAAACCAAGCAAGCCCAATAGGTGTGTATAACGACGAAGCATATATGGGTGCCGTGTATACCCATGGGATGAGTTTTTTTGACGTAGCTCGGTTGGAGGTATTGCGCGGTCCTCAAGGAACACTGTACGGCAAGAATACTACGGGTGGAGCTATCAATATTGTTACGAAAACTCCGCAGATCGACGATGGTCTTCACTTCGATGCTAAGCAGGGAGTTGGGAACTACAACAGCCATAAAGGCGATTACGGTGTAGAGGGTACGTTAGTCCAAAATAAGCTGGCTGCGAGGCTTGCTTACTCTTATTCGCGTCGCGACGGCTATTATAAAAATGCGCTTGGCGGACCTGATCTATCTCAGCAGGATTTCCAGGGTGCGCGCCTAGTACTTAACTATGATATGACAGATCATATCAATATGGTCTTCAAGTATACCAAGGCAAGAAACGACGCCTTGGGTAGCCCCAGTCGCAATGAACCGCGTGGCAGGTTGGCAAATAATCCGGCATTGGTGACTGCGTTAGAGACGTCTGGGGTCGGTGTCTACGATCAGCCTAACAATGGATATATCGACAATACCGGCTACTCCCGGCCTGCGAGGGGCTTAGACTATTACGAGGTTGAGGATAACTACACTGGTGCTTTAGTGGTTAATTTAGACCAGTACGTGCATAAAATAGATTATATCCATGATGCCTTTACGGTTACCTCGGTTACGTCTTACACCGACAATGATTATGCGCAACAGCAAAATGTAGATGGTAGTCCTGATGGGCTTCTCGAAATCGATTGGGCGGTCGCTACCCAGGCATTTAGCCAAGATCTACGGATATCGACGACGTTTAAAGAGGATTTTGATCTGATAGCGGGCGCTTACTACCAGTTCGAAGATCAACAGCTAAACAACGTTTATCGATTGTATGAAACGCCGCCGGATACGCGTGTAGCAGCTACCTTCCCAGGGGTTGGGGGTTACTATCCATATCTACTGGATTTTGGTGCGCTCGACCAAAAAATGGAAACTGAGAAAGAGAGCTTTGCACTCTATTCGCAGATGCGTTGGAACGTCACCGCGGACTTTGGTATTGATTTCGGCGTACGCTATACCGACGACAAGATAGACCTCCCCTATTTAAATATCTCACGCGTGGGCTATGACGGATCGCCCAGGGGTACCTAAGTTCCAGGGAATAATACGGGTGTTGATAATATCTTCATTCCAGCAAATGTAGCGGGGCAAAGTCCCTTTGAGCCTGGGGTGTTGATACAAGAGCTCCTCGCCGGAGAAATAAGTGTGAATGACCTTTTGCTAACGGCACAAACTGGCTATACCCACGGTCCCTACACCGAGGAGTCAGCGACCCTGCTGAGTGCTCAGGAAAAAGAATGGACCGGAAAAATAGGTATGGACTACCGTCTGAATGATTCCCTGATGGTATATGGCTCATATAGCAAAGGCTTCAGAGCGGGGAACTTCAATGCTGGCGTGTATTACGAAGAGCGTGAATTTGAAGACGCCTATGCCGCTCCTGAATTCCTGGATGCTTATGAAATAGGCATTAAAGCTGACTTTTGGGATCGGCGCGCTCGCATCAATAGCGCGTTCTTTTACTACGACTACACCAACCAACAATTTATCAACGTAGTCGGGGTGTCTAACTTTCTTGAAAACGCGGGTGGTTCTAAGATCATTGGCTTTGAATCTGAAATGTTTTTCGCGATAACGGAAGCGCTTACCGTCCAGCTAGGTATGGGAATTCTTGAGACGGAATATACCGAACTGGAACTATCAAACGTGCAAACGGTTAACGATGACGATGATATTGTGGATCTCTCTGGTAATGAGTTGATTTCAGCACCCAAGATCAGCGCAAACGTATCAATCGATTGGGAAATATTCAGCAATAACGCTGGCTACCTGAGTATGAATCTGAATGGTAATTACCAAGACGACCAATGGTATAGCGCTTACAACGACAAAATTGGCTACGAAAATATAAAGCAGGATGCCTACGCAATATACAATGCGCGGTTTACCTGGTTTAGTTCCAATGACGACTACACTATTGCTATTTGGGGAAAAAACATCACTGAAACTAAATACGATAGTTACGCGATTAATCTACAGGCTGGTTTCGGGTTCGATTATTACCAACAGGGCGCGCCGGCAACCTACGGTTTAGAAATGACATATCGTTACTAAAATCGATTTATTATGATTTGATAATAGGGTTATAAAAATGAAAATAAAAAATTATATTTATACGCTTATAACAATTTTTTTACTAAGTTCAGCAAATTCTGCGAGTAGTATGGGTATTCCCGTCGTCAGTGGCGGTTCGCTGGGCTCCTTAATACCGGTGGGTGTTTTGTCCCAGGTAGATGGGTTGTTTATTGGCCGCGATATCCCGGTGTTAAGTGACCTCGTTTTGGTGGAAGACCTCCCTGTTGTTGACGGCAGAGGCATACCGGTTATTAGAGGTGTTGATGAGTCGCTGAGGATTAGCGAGGGGCTGGTTGCGGTAGTCCTTGGAAACCAAAACCTTGCAGCTAGTGAGTCGCTTCCGGCAACTGACCCCTTGTTCATTATTGAGCTACTGTTGCCCCCCGATGCTCTGGTCAACGTAATTTCTATCAATGAATTATTTTTTTAATTAGCGTAAATAATGAGATGTTGGCATGACTGATTTTTACAGCTGCCGGCTGGTTCGGCAAGGTTTTTGGGCGCTGCTAGTCGCTTTAATTTCTGGGTTTACGCTAATTTTTTCAATGATAGGTGGGGTTTCGCTTAGTCCGATTCCCTTACACATTCCCGTTGACATTCCTGGCACGACCGAGGGCTGGAGAACGGTACATACTGGAATGCTTATGAATGCATTAATGGCGATATCTATAGGCTCGTCGGTTAGATTGTTGGGCGTAGATGGCGATTCAAGCAGAAAAATATTTTTAGGATGCTCAATCGCCATTTGGGGGAATTTTTGCTTCTATGTATTTGGCATGTTCGCCCCGAATCATGGCCTTACACTGCAAAGCAACGCGCTGGGTGCGGCATCGCTGTCAGGTGCACTGGCTTTCTTTCCCGCGTTATTGGGAGCTGTCTCATTGATATATGTGGTAGTCATCGTGTTGCTCTCTAAGCCCGGCAATCGCTTTTAAATTGGGGGTACCTATGTCTGTAGATAATTGCTTGATTATTGGCGGTAGCCACGCGGGTGCGACCCTGGCTGCGTCACTAAGGCAGGAAGGTTGGTCTGGCAAAATAGCTCTTATTAGCGCCGAAGAATCCCTGCCGTATCATCGGCCGCCACTTTCAAAGAGTGCTTTGAATGGTGAAAAAGAGGGTAGCGAAATATTAATTCGTCCAGCCGATTTTTATAAGAAGGCTGACATTGATGTGGTGCTTGGGGCGCGTGTACTAAAAATTGACCGCGTGGATAAAAAAATAGCTCTCGAAGACGGGCGTGAGCTGTCATATAGCAAGCTGGCCTTAACTACCGGTGCCAGCGTACGGAGAATTAAACTTCCAGGCATTCATTTGCCGGGAGTGTGTTACCTGCGTGACCTTCAAGATGTTCATGAAATTCGTAAGTATATTGGCAATGGGCGGTCAGCGGTCGTTATCGGTGGTGGCTATATTGGCCTTGAGGCTGCAGCGTCGTTAAGGGCCGTTGGCATGGACGTGACAGTACTAGAGGCATTGCCGCGAGTACTGGCTCGAGTGACATCGCCAGAGATCTCCGAATTCTATGCCAGGGTGCATCGCGAAGAGGGCACTCGGGTACTCACAGATGTGTCCATTGATAGAGTCGCGGGGGAAGGCTCTGTGACCGGCGTTCACCTGGCCGATGGCAGTTACATTCCGGCCGACCTGGTATTGGTTGGTATAGGGGTTTCCCCGGCGACTGGGCTTGCAGAAGCGGCTGGACTAGATGTGGACAATGGCATTGTTGTAGATGAGTTTGCCCAAACCAGTGATGAGGATATCGTTGCCGCGGGTGATTGCACCCGCCATTACAATCCGATCTATAAAACCACCCTGCGTTTGGAGTCAGTGCAAAATGCCAATGATCAGGCCAGGGTTGCTGCAAGGACAATATGTGGTAAGTATCAGCCATATCGTGCCTTGCCGTGGTTTTGGTCTGATCAATACGATGTAAAACTGCAGATTGCCGGATCTTGCGCTGGTTTTGACAAGGTGGTCTTACGTGGTGATCCGAAAAGTGGTCGCAGCTTCGCTGCTTTCTATTTTAGTGGCGATACACTTTTGGCTGTGGATGCGATAAACCAACCTAAGGCATTCTTATTGGCCAAGCGATTTTTAAGTGAGGGAAAAACGGCGGATCCATTAAAGGTAGTGGATGAAACCGTTGATCTAAAAGACGTATTTTTCGACCCTAGATAGTGTCCGTGTGAAATAGGGCGCTATCTTGATGTCGCCCTTCGGTGTCGGGAGAAATTACCCTTCTTCGTATGTTGATCGAAAGCCAGCGAGATGCTTT
Organism: Spongiibacter marinus; assembly: GCF_016906995.1. Lineage (GTDB taxonomy): Bacteria > Pseudomonadota > Gammaproteobacteria > Pseudomonadales > Spongiibacteraceae > Spongiibacter > Spongiibacter marinus. The sequence continues at coordinate 455,727 of NZ_JAFBBD010000001.1, forward strand.
CCATTTTCGGTATGCCCAATAACTACGCCGCGTTGTGTACAATGTGTGTAATTCCATGTGCATTTCTTGGCAGTTTCTATGAGCGTCTCCAGTTACCGTATTGTCAACACGTGTTTCCAACTCGTGTGTTGGAAAAAACAGCTTCTTCGTGGTTTGGTTGTTCCTTTACTCATTCTTTCCCTTGTAGCCTGCGGTGGCAGCAGCAGTAGTAGTAATAGCGGTAGTGCAGGTTCAGGCAGCAGCCTACGGGCGTGGCCGGCCTCGCAACCCGGTGAAGATCCCCCGGCTGCGCCGGAGGAATTGGCGCCACTGATCACGAATTTGTCGCTGCTGTCAGCGGCCCTGCCGCGCGATGTGGCTGCCCGCCTGTTCGACCCCGTTGCCCTCGGCTACACCATTAACGATATTAGCGACCCGGTGATTGTCGAGCACATGGTGCGATCAACCCTGGCGCAGGGGCAGGATGGCTCGCGCATAGAGCACGCTTACCACTGGTACGGTCACCCTTACGAAAACCCCAATGTGGCGCTGGTGCCGGTGGAATTTAATAACCGCTACGGCACTCGTCTGCACGGTGAAATCGTGCTGCCCAAACAGGGTTTGGTACCGCCTACGCAGGGGCCGTTCCCGGTGATTGTTGCCCTGCAGGGCTTAAACACCAACACCGCCATGTATCGTTGGTGGCACCGCCTGTTCGCCGACAATGGCTATGTAGTGTTCGCCTTCGACTTCAGCGGCCAGGGCCGCTCGGATGATGCCGGCGAGTCCGACCCGGACAACAACTTGCACGATGCCCAAGATGCCATTCGCTACTTGTTTGAAGACTCGCCCGTGGCCGCCGCGTTGGATGCCGACCGGCTGGGCGTGATTGGCCATAGCATGGGCGCGGCTGCGGCGCTACGCGTGCAGGAACAAGAGGCCGCCGATGCCGCCGAGCCCAACCCGGTTCGCGTTCGCGCGGTTGTGGCGGCGGCGCCAGTATTCGAGTCGGTCACCGCCAGTCCGATACCGGTGATGATCCAAACCGGCGATCACGATGGCCCCATTGCGCCACTGCCCTTTGTGAACCCCGCCGTGGTGCGCCCGCTCTACGACAGCCTGAGTAGCGACCGCGCCTTTATTGTTGCCGAGGCAGCCAGTCATGCGCAGCACACTAATTATCCCTTGCTGCCCACCTCAACCTGGGGTCGCGAAATTGCCGCGAACTACTCGCTGGCATGGATGGAGTACTACCTAAACAACAATACTCAGGCGCTGTTGACCCTGCTTGGCGGCCATCCGCATTTGTCGTATTTGCACGACAGCCTGGTGCGTATTGGCGACAGCGAGCAAAGCTACCGCGGCAATGGTTTGGCGCCGTCAGGCGACGAGCTGTAGCGACCAATATTGCGTATGATGGTCGGCGCACCGCAACAGACTGAATAAGGAAGCATCACCGTGTCGCTAATGTTTGAAGAAATCGACAGCCAGGACTCTGCCCTGGGTGAAATTTCCCTGCGTCGGCGGCGCATTCCCGCATTGGGTGAGCGCGATATTTACGAGGTAAAACTGGGCGACGAGTTTCTGATGTCGAGCATGTTTTACGATGCCGAGGAAGCCCTGTCGACCCTGGGCTTAGCCGCTGTGCAGGGCGAAAACCTCAGCGTGGTGGTGGGCGGCCTGGGCCTTGGTTACACCGCCGTTAAAGCCCTGGAAGACGCGCGAATTGATGAGTTGTTTATCGTGGAGGCGCTGGACACGGTGATCGGCTGGCACCGCGACGAAAAAGTGCCGCTGGGTAAAATTCTCAACGCCGATAGCCGCAACCGCTATGTGCTGGGCAGCTTTTTTGAGCTGGCCACCCAGCCCGAACTTGGCTTTGACCCGGCGGTACCCGGCAAGCGTTTCGACGCCATATTATTGGATATCGATCACTCGCCGTCGGAGTTTCTCAACGCCGCCAACGCCGGTTTTTATACCACGCAAAACCTCTCGCTAATGGCTAGCCAGCTCAAGCCCGGTGGCGTGTTTGCCATGTGGTCGCAAAATCTGCCCGACGCCGAATTTGAAGCGCTGCTAGGCAGCGTATTCGCTAGCGTGGCGTCCCACGTGGTGTCGTTTTACAACCCCTTCCAAAATACCGAGTCCACCAACTCGGTGTATGTGTGCACCGTGGCGGCCGAGTAGTCGTTAACCAGGGCAGCAATATGTTTGAAATTCGCTTTACCGAAACCGTGGCGGCCCCGGCCGAAAAAGTCTGGCAGGTTCTACTCGATACCGCCCACTACGCCGTATGGAATCCGTTTATCGTGGCCTGCAAATCCAGCTTTGTTGTGGGCGAGCCTATTTTTATGCAGGTACAACTGCTGCCCTCGCGGTGTATTTCTCAAACCGAAACCATCCGCGCAAACACGGCGGCCGAATACCTGGAGTACGGCATTCAATTGCCGCTGGGCCTTTTATCCAGTTCGCGCCAGCACCGCCTAACAGCGTTGGATAACAGCAGCTGCCGCTATGAATCGGTGTTTATCCTGCGCGGCGGGCTGTCGCCGCTGGTGCGCCTGCTATTGGGCAAGCACTTGGCGCGCGGCTTTCAGGGCATGACTCGCGGCCTGGTTCGCCGTGCTGAAGCGTTGACGTAACTAACGCACCCCGTAAATGTGAGGAGCAAGGCCATTAAAGCTATCTGGATTGTGGTGTTTACGGCGGTGTTGCTGTGGTCGGGTATTGGGCCCCACGACCCCTTTACCTGGCTGTTGGAAGTCGCGCCCGCGGTTATTGGCGTCGTTGTTATGGCGGCAACATACCGGCAGTTTCCGCTCACGCCGCTGCTCTATACGCTGATTTTATTGCACTGCGTGATACTGATGGTCGGCGGCCACTACACCTATGCCGAAGTGCCCGGCTTTGATGGTTGGTTTGGCAGCGAGCGCAATAACTACGACAAAATTGGCCACTTCTTTCAGGGTTTTGTGCCCGCTGTCTTGGCGCGGGAAATCTTTATTCGCAAAAAGGCGGTGAACGGCAGCCGCTGGTTGGCACTGTTTGTGGTGGCTATCTGCCTCGCGTTTAGCGCCTTCTACGAACTTATCGAATGGTGGGTGGCCGAGCTAAGCGGTGAAGGCGCGGAAGCCTTCCTTGGCACCCAAGGTTATGAGTGGGACACCCAGTCGGATATGGCACTGGCGTTGGTCGGTGCCATCACGTCGCTGGTTTGCTTGTCGCGCTGCCATGACCGTCAGTTGGTGGGTGGCCGATTTGTGTAGTCGCTGGGTGTTGGTTCACTGAGCTTTTCCATTTATAGCAAGTACTTACGTTCACCGCGCTGGTCGCGGTGGGCGGCATTCGTTACCATTCTCCTGTCGCCACGGTATTGAAGGGATCATCGGTGTCTTTAGAAGTCATTATCCTTGCAGCGGGTCAGGGTACTCGTATGCGTTCGGCCTTACCCAAAGTGTTGCACCCATTGGCGGGCAAGCCGATGTTGCAGCACGCCATCGATGCGGCCGCGCAAACTGATCCGGCCGCTATTCATGTGGTGGTGGGACACGGCGCCGAGCAGGTGAAGGCCGGGGTTTCGCACCCCAACTTACAGTGGGCCTTGCAGGCGGAGCAGAAGGGCACGGGTCACGCGGTGGCTCAGGGCTTGGCCGCGGTAGCCGAGGATGCCACGGTGTTGATTACCTACGGCGACGTGCCGCTGGTGCGCCCCGAAACCTTGCAGGCCATGGTTGCCCGCTGCCGCGACACGTTGGTGTTGCTCACCGCCACGCTGGACGACCCCACTGGTTATGGTCGCATTATTCGCAATACCGACGGTGCGGTGCAGGCCATTGTTGAGCAAAAAGATGCCAGCCCCGAGCAACTCGCCGTTCGGGAAGTGAACACCGGCATGATGGCCCTTCCTGCCAAGTACCTGCGTGAGTGGCTGCCTGCGCTGTCGGCTGACAATGCGCAAGGCGAGTACTACCTAACAGATATTATTGCCATGGCGGTGGCGGCGGGAGTTGCCGTTGACGTGGCTCAGCCCGAGGCGCTGTGGGAAGTGGAGGGCGTGAACAATCGTCTGCAACTCAATGCGCTGGAGCGCCAGTACCAGCGCTTGATCGCCGAGCAACTAATGACCGACGGCGCCACCCTGGCCGACGCCCAACGTATTGATGTGCGCGGCACGCTGTCCATCGGTCAGGATGTCAGCATTGATGTGAACTGTGTGTTTGAAGGCGAAGTTGAGCTGGGTGACGGCGTAGAAATTGGCCCCAACTGCGTGATCAGCAACAGCCGCGTGGCGGCGGGTACGGTCATCAAGGCCAACTCGGTGTTAGAAGATGCGGTGGTCGGTCAGCAGTGCACCATTGGCCCCTTTGCGCGTTTGCGCCCTGGCACTGTGCTGGCCGATGCAGCGCGCATTGGCAATTTTGTGGAAACCAAAAACGCGCAGGTGGGTGAGGGCAGCAAAATCAATCACCTTAGCTATGTTGGCGATGCCAGCCTTGGCGCGGGCGTAAATATTGGTGCGGGAACCATTACCTGCAACTATGATGGAGTGAACAAATCTCGCACCGAGATTGGCGATGGTGCCTTTGTCGGCTCCAATACCGCGCTGGTCGCGCCGGTGTCGGTGGGCGAGGGCGCGACGGTGGCGGCGGGCTCAACCATCACCGGAAATGTCGCCGACGGCGAACTGGGCGTTGCCCGTGGCCGCCAACGCAATATCAAGGGCTGGAAGCGGCCCGTTAAAACATCCTGATCGCTACTATTTATTAGGGCTCGAATATGTGTGGAATCGTCGGTGCTGTTGCCCAACGAGAAGTTGCTGGAATTCTGCTAGAGGGCTTGCGTCGCCTGGAATACCGGGGCTACGACTCAGCCGGTATGGCGGTTATCTCAGCCAATGGCGACAACGACTGCCGCAAGCGTGTGGGTAAAGTCGAGGCGCTGGCACAGGCGCTGGGCGAGCAGCCGCTGCCGGGCCACACTGGCATTGCCCACACCCGCTGGGCCACCCACGGCGAACCCTCGGAAGCCAATGCCCACCCCCACAATTCCGGCAAGCTGTCGCTGGTACACAACGGCATTATCGAAAACCATGAAGCGCTGCGCAGCAAACTCAAAGCGCTGGGCTATACCTTTTTATCGGCCACCGACACGGAAACCATCGTTCATTTGGTCCACCACTATTACCAACAGCAGCGCGACCTGCTCGGCGCGGTCAAGCTGGCGGTAACGGAGTTGGAGGGTGCCTATGGTCTGGCCGTTATCCACGCCGACCAACCCGACAAACTGGTGTGTGCGCGCAAGGGCAGCCCACTGGTCATTGGTATGGGTATTGGCGAGAACTTTATCGCCTCTGACCAACTGGCGCTGCGCCAGGTGACCGATCGCTTTGTGTATCTGGAAGAGGGCGATATTGCCGAAGTGACCGTTGGTCACTACCGCATTTGGAATGCCGACCTGGAGCCGGTCACCCGCGAAGTCAGCCAGATCGATGCCGCCGCGGAATCCGCCGACAAGGGCCATTACCGCCACTACATGCTCAAGGAAATCTACGAGCAGCCCACGGTTATTCAGCGCTCACTGGCGGGGCGACTGGGCAGCAAAAAAGTGCTGGCCGAGGCGATGGGGCCGCGCGCCAACGACATTTTGCAGTCGGTATCCTCGGTGCAGATTGTGGCCTGTGGTACCAGCTATCACGCAGGCATGGTCGCCAAGTATTGGATCGAAGGCATCGCCGGTGTGCCTTGCCGGGTCGAAGTTGCCAGCGAGTTTCGCTACCGCAAATTCAAAGTGCAGGAAAACACCCTGTTCGTCACCATCAGTCAGTCCGGTGAAACGGCCGATACGCTGGCCGCCCTGCGGCTGGCCAAAACCCTTGGTTACAGCGCCAGCCTCACCATCTGCAATGTGGCGCTCAGCTCGCTGGTACGCGAGTCCGATCTCTATTTAATGACCGAGGCCGGCCCGGAAATCGGTGTGGCATCGACCAAGGCCTTCACCACCCAGCTGGTGGCACTGTTGCTGCTTACTGTTGCGCTGGGTCGCCACCACGACCTCACCGAAGAGGAAGAGCAAAGCATTGTTGCCGCCTTGCACCAACTGCCCGCTCGACTCGACGAAACCCTGACCCTGGATGCAGCGATCCAGCAAATGTCAGAAGCCTTTGCCGACAAGCACCACGCCTTATTTCTGGGGCGCGGTGCGCAGTGGCCGGTGGCGATGGAAGGTGCGCTTAAGCTGAAGGAAATTTCTTATATCCACGCCGAAAGTTATCCCGCTGGCGAGCTTAAACACGGTCCGCTGGCGCTGGTGGACAGCGACATGCCGGTTATCGCTGTGGCCCCCAATGACGAGCTGCTGGAAAAGCTGAAATCCAATCTTCAAGAAGTGCAGGCGCGCGGCGGACAGCTCTTTGTTTTCGCCGACAAAGCCGCTGGCTTTAGCCCCGAGCCCAGCTTGCAGATTATTGAGCTGCCCCATGTCAGCGATATCGTCGCACCGATTTTGTACACCATTCCTCTGCAACTGCTGAGCTACCACGTGGCGATTTTAAAAGGCACCGATGTTGATCAGCCGAGAAACCTCGCCAAGTCGGTAACGGTGGAGTAAGCGCGCTTAACGGCGTTCTCGCTCACGGCGCGGTGACCCGGCCGTGCAGTGGGTTGGAGTCACACCGCTTTTTTATATTCACTAGGTGTTTTACAGGCCGCTATGAAAAGAAGATGCCCACACTGCAAAGAGACGTGCATCGCCCCGCAAGACTTTAAAGTGGGCGTCTTACATCGCTGTCCGCGCTGTCAGACCGGGGTGGAAGTGGGGAGGTTTTATACGGTGGCGCTATCACTGGTTCTGGCGTTGCTCTGCGCCTACTTTTTCAGTGTGGGTAAGCCAGAGGTGGGATTTTTGCTCTTTACCCTAATACTATTCAGGGCGTTTTATTCAAAAGCGGTGGATGCCCTTTTTCTGCCCTTACAAAAAAGTGTGGATAATTAGCATTTGGCTCATTGCCTAAGTTGTTGTTTTTCTAAGCGGCCTCGGCGCTGGTAGGCCGTATTTATCACAGTTAGATAAATAAAATAAATGGTAGGGATTTCCTCTGTTTATTGTATTGATGTCGGTACTCGTTATAGTAGCGCCTACCTTGCGACGCCCTGGCGCAGTGCTGGTGGGGTCTGTACGCTACCGTTGACTAAACAGGAGAGAATTTCATGACCCAAGATGTTGTTGTATTGAGCGCGGCCCGTTCGGGCATTGGGACTTACGGTGGCGGCCTGAGCGGTATCGAGCCCCATGAGTTGGGCGGCCAGATTATGAAGGCGGCCATTGATCGCTCTTCTGTTGATCCTCAGAACATTAACTACGTGACAGTGGGTAACTGTATTCCCACTGACTCTCGCTATGCCTACGTGGCGCGTGTGGCGTCAATTCAGGCTGGCCTGCCGATGGATTCCGTGGCGATGGGTGTAAACCGCCTGTGTAGCTCGGGCCTGCAAGCCATTGTCACCACTGCCCAAAACATTATGTTGGGTGATTGCGACTACGGTATTGGCGGTGGTGTGGAAGTCATGTCGCGCAGCGCTTACTTGTCGCCCACCATGCGCAACGGTGCACGCATGGGCAATGTAGAAATGCTCGACGCGATGACCTCGGCGTTGACCGACCCCTTCGGTGTGGGCCACATGGGCATTACCGCTGAAAACCTGGCAGACAAATGGGAGATCAGCCGCGAAGAGCAAGACGCCTTTGCTGCCGAGTCTCACCGCCGCGCTGCCGCTGCCATTGAAGCGGGTTACTTCAAAGAGCAAATCGCGCCCGTCACGCTGAAAACCCGCAAGGGTGAAGTGGTTTTCGATACCGATGAGCACGTGAAGCCCGGCACCACCGTCGACACGCTGGCGAAACTGCGCCCCGCCTTTAAAAAGGATGGCTCGGTAACCGCGGGCAACTCGTCGGGTTTGAATGACGGTGCTGCGTTTATGGTCTTGGCTTCTGCCGAAGCGGCGGAGAAAGCGGGTCAAAAGCCGATTGCACGCATCGTGTCCTACGCGGTAGCCGGTGTTCCTAACGACGTGATGGGTGAGGGCCCGATCCCAGCATCTACGAAAGCTTTGGAGAAGGCCGGTCTGTCAGTGGCAGACATGGATGTGATCGAATCCAACGAAGCCTTCGCTTCGCAGGCCCTAGCGGTGGCTAAAGGTCTGGGTCTGGACTTGAGCAAGACCAACCCCAACGGTGGTGCCATTGCACTGGGTCACCCAGTAGGTTGTTCTGGCGCGTTCATCGCCACTAAGGCGATCTACGAGCTGCAGCGCACCGGTGGTAAATATGCGCTGGTCACCATGTGTATTGGTGGTGGTCAGGGTATCGCGGTTATCTTCGAGCGCGTATAAGCCTTTCAACACCGGCGGCTGCAATAGCCGCCGGTGAATTCCACACCCACTTCTCTCCGTTCAGTTTCCCCAGCACGCTTTTTCAGCAAGCTAGGCGCGTCGTCTTAGTGCGCAAACCAGTGGCGCGTGCGATTCGCAAACCACACTAGCGACAGCATTACCGGTACTTCTACTAACACCCCAACCACTGTGGCGAGGGCGGCACCGGAATGCAGGCCAAACAGCGAGATCGCCACGGCCACTGCCAACTCGAAAAAGTTGGAGGTGCCAATCATGCAAGCGGGAGCGGCGACATTGTGCGGCAACTTTAATTGCCTGGCGGCAAAGTAGGCGATGGCAAAGATGCCGTAGGTTTGTATGAGCAGGGGAACAGCGATTAATGCGATCACCATAGGTTTGGCGATAATGGTTTCTGCCTGAAAACCAAACAGCAGCACCACGGTTGCCAGCAAGCCGATAATCGACCAGGGTTTCAGTGTGGCAACAAAGTTATTCAGGCGGCTGTGGTCGTTAGCGCTGTCCAGGCGGTGACGGGTAATGGCGCCGGCGATCAGCGGCAGTACCACATACAGCACCACCGAAAGCAGCAGTGTTTCCCAGGGCACTTGAATATCGCTAATGCCAAGTAAAAACGCAGTAATCGGCGCGAAAGCGAAGATCATAATAATGTCGTTGATCGACACCTGGACCAGGGTGTAGTTGGCATCCCCTTTTGTGAGTTGGCTCCATACAAATACCATCGCGGTGCAGGGTGCAACGCCGAGTAAAATCATCCCGGCGATATACTCGCCAGCAGATTGCGGGTCTACCCAGTCGGCGAATATCACCTTGAAAAACAGCCAGCCCAGCATAGCCATGGTAAAGGGCTTGATAAGCCAGTTAACGGTGAGTGTTAGCAGCAGCCCCTTGGGTTTTTTACCCACGTCTTTTAGCGAGGCGAAGTCGATCTGAATCATCATCGGATAGATCATCAGCCAGATCAGCACCGCCACCACCAGGTTAACGTGGGCAAGCTCCAGGGCGGCAACCTGTGCAAATACCCCGGGGATGGTATTGCCCAGTACAACACCGGCCGCGATACACAGCCCAACCCAAAGCGAAAGATAGCGCTCAAAAAGTCCCATGGTTTTCTCTCTTGATTACAGCTTAATTGCGGCTTAAATAGAGCGTTGGTTAACGCGTTCCATTAATTTTTCGGCGCTTTCCACGCGCTCGGAATAGCGGTCGACCAGGTAGTCGCTGTTATCGCGGGTGAGCAGGGTGAACTTCATCAGTTCCTCCATGACATCCACAATGCGGTTGTAATAGCTGGAAGGCTTCATGCGGTTATTGTCGTCAAACTCGAGAAAGGCCTTGGCCACCGACGACTGGTTGGGGATGGTGATCATCCGCATCCAGCGGCCCAGTACCCGCAGTTGATTCACCACATTAAAAGACTGGGAGCCACCTTCCACCTGCATCACCGCCAGGGTTTTACCTTGGGTGGGCCGCACTGCGCCCTGCGACAGGGGGATCCAGTCGATCTGCGCCTTCATAATGCCGGTCATCGCGCCGTGGCGTTCGGGAGAGCACCACACCTGCCCTTCCGACCAGATGGCCAGTTCACGCAATTCTTTTACCTTGGGATGATTCTCGTCAGCGCCGTCAGGCAGTGGCAGGCCCTCGGGGTTGAAGATACGCACTTCGCCGCCCATATGGCTAAGCAGTCGCGCGCATTCTTCGACCACTAAGCGGCTAAAGGAGCGCTCGCGCAGCGAGCCGTACAGCAGAAGAAAGCGCGGCTTGTGGCCGGAATAGTTCGCGTTAAATTGTGCTGTGCTCGGGCTGGCGAACTGGCTGTTATCCACATTGGGCAGAGACATATCATCAAGACTCATTACTTTGCTCCCAGGTCTGCCAGCGCGGCAGTCCATTCAGATTTGTCGAGGGTGGCAATGGTTTTTAACGCCGTGACACGCTCACTGATCAGCGCAATGCAGGCGCGGAATGCCGCGTCGATCTCTTCCTCTGTGCCGGTCAGTTTCGACGGGTCTTCCAGGCCCCAGTGCACTTTCAGTGCCTTGCCGAACCACAGCGGGCAGGACTCGCCAGCGGCCGAATCGCAAACGGTAACCACCAGGTCGGGGGCAAAGCTCTCCAGCTCGTTCCATGACTGGCTTTGTAGGCCGCTGGTATCAATACCGGCGGCGCGCAGGGCTTTTAGTGAGGTGGGGTGCACTTCACCAGCTGGCTGGCTGCCGGCACTGCGCGCCTCGATAAGGTCGCTGGCAAGGTGGCGAGTGATCGCTTCAGAGAGGATGCTGCGACAGCGGTTGTGGGTGCAGATATATAAAATCTTCATAGTAGCCTCGTGGCAATTAACACTGGGAAGACAGCTCTTCCAGGCGGCTTTTAAGGTAGTTGGCGTTGTTGCTAAGGGTGACCTTGAGTATGTCGTGGGCCCACTCAGGCAGCGCTGGATGAAGTTGGTAGTACACCCACTGCCCCTGCCGACGGTCCTGAAGAATGCCGCGCTTTCGCAGCTGCGCGAGATGGCGGGAGATCTTGGGTTGCGACTCGTTAAGCGCTTCCATCAGATCGCACACGCAGAGCTCGCCGCGCTCGGTAATTAACAGCATTGACAGCAAACGGGTGTCATCCGCCAAGGCCTTAAAAAAGTCCACAGGGCTGAGCGGCGGTGTGCTGACCGTTTTGCTGTTCACCAGTAGAAACAGCCGAATGCGTTCGCTGATCTCCTGCAGGGTGTGAGCGAAGGCCTGGGGTTGGTCGCTGGCTTTCGGGTCTGGAAAATCCCACGCCATAACAACCCCAGCCCCCGGCCACTGCTGACAGGCATTGTGCGCCTTGTCGCAGAGCGTAATGACATAGTCAAAATGCTGATCGGCAAAGTCCTCGACCGGCTTTGACGACAGCCCAGCCGTGGACACCCCGGCGTCGGCGAGGGTGGATAGGGTTCTCGGGTCGATGGCCTGCGGCGCAGTGCCAGCACTAAAGACCTCTATGCCTTCGACTGCCTGGTGGCGAAGCACCGCTTCGGCCATTTGCGAGCGCACGGAATTGCCCGTGCACAGAAAGAGTACTTTCATGGTGATCTCAAGCTGAGAAATGACGTGATTCATATGCTATCAGCAATATATATGAATTTCCATATATGTAGTTTTTGAAATATAGCCTGCCAGATTTTTGTATCAGATTTTGGTTCAGGGAGGGGTAAATGAGAGTTGAATAGTTGAACCAGTCGAAGCTAGGCAAAAATATTTTTAATGAACTCGCCTTAACTGAAGTGTTTTCTTGTTGCGGAGTACGACTCGGTTACAGAGCAGTAACTCGATTTTTCGTGATAAAAGCCAGCCATTTCGCACTAGTTCACGATTGTTAGCGCCTGCTATTACTCAGCATTTTTATTATCGCTGCGGTGACTACGTATCCCATTAGGGGTTACAGATTATTAACTTGTGCGCCGCTGAAAAAGCAAAAATCCATAAAAATTAGAAGTTTAACAACCCACTGACAAAATACTGGCAGGGAGAGTGAAAGTGAAATCTAACGAAAATGATAAGGGGTGGCTGTCGCTAGTGGCATTGCTGGCCGCGCCAATGGCCATGGCACAACCCGGCGACACCCAGCGTTACGCATTGGAAGAGGTTGTTGTCACCGCGCAGAAAAAAGCGGAGTCACTGCAAGATGCACCCATTTCGCTGACTGCGTTTGGCCAACAAGCACTGGAAAACAAGGGCATCAACAGCCTTGCTGATATCGGTGCCAATGTGCCGAGCATGAGTATTGAACCCTTCCCCATTAACAATGCGACCCTGCGTATTTTTATCCGTGGTATTGGTATTTCCGACGCGCAAATCACCCAAGACCCGCCGGTGGGCATCTACATGGACGGTGTGTACATCGCCCGTTCTACAGGCACTGCGCTGGACGTTGCCGACCTGGAGCGCATCGAGATTTTGCGTGGCCCACAGGGCACACTCTATGGCCGCAACACGACCGGTGGCGCCATCAACCTGGTTAGCAAGCGACCAAATACTGAAGCCTTCGAATTCGAGCAAAAATTCACAGTGGGCGACCGCTACCTGCTTACCTCGAAAACCTCTGCCAATATTCCGATCACCGATACCCTAGCAGCGAAGCTGGCCTTCCTGCATACCGAGCAAGATGGCTTTGTGGAAAACACCGGGCCGGGTGGCGATTTTGGCGATCGCGAAGTCCAAGGCTACCGCATGGATGTGCGCTGGGATATCAACGACAGTCTGACTCTGGACTACGCCTACGACCACTCCTAGCTGGATTACTACAACTCCATGTATCAGTCGGTGACACCGCCTCTGGGTAATAAGGGGCAGGCCGAGCCGATTAAAGAACACGCCGCTGAGCAAAGCGTATTCAGTAAGAAACGGTTGGACTCGCTGGCAACCGGTATGCCGCTGGAAGAATCCAATACTGAAATTACCGGCCATGCCATTACGCTGACGGCGAACTTTGACGCTGGCGAGTTTAAGTATATCGGGGCCTACCGCGAGCTGAGTGACTCCTCCTACGCTGACTTGGGTGGCGGTGCGGGTTCTACGGAATTCCGTTTGGACAGCCACGGCTACGATGGCCAGGCAACCGATAAAGTAAACGGTGGCCCAACTGATCTGGTAAAACCGCTGGTTACCCAGCGCCAGCGCTCCCACGAGCTGCAATTTAGCGGCGATGCGGCCGATGGCCGTGTAGAGTTTTTGACCGGCGCTTATTACTTTAGCGAGTCGGCCATTGAGGATAACTCACCTCTTCACCACCAGCTCAGCGCTGATGCGCGTGTGCCCGGTGTGCCTTTCCGTACCCATGCGGTTAACTTGCTGTCGCAGCATTACGAGATCGACAACGAAGCGCTGGCGTTGTTTGGCCAGGCCACCTGGACACCGGCCATCATGGAAGACCGCCTGCACCTGACCTTCGGTGCGCGCCACTCCCGTGACAAGCGCGCCGCGGTTAAGAATCAGACCGACCTGAATATTGTCGAGCTATACGGTCTGGTAATGGATTTGCCCTGGGGCACTATTGACCAAACCGACCCATCTCGTCAGTTCGACGACGTAAAAGCGGAGAAGGATTTCACCGATAACTCCTTCAGCTTTGTGGCCGAGTATGACCTGAGCGACACCGTGAATATCTACGGCAAAATCAACGAGGCCTATAAGAGCGGCGGCTTTAACACTCGTGACCCACAGCGCGACGGTAACCAGGGGCCGGCCAGTGATGGCGTGAATTACGGCTTTGGTTTTGCTGAAGGCTTTGATGAAGAAAAAGTGCGCTCCATGGAGCTGGGTATTAAGAGCGAGCTGATGGATCGCCGCCTGCGGATCAACGCCGACATCTTCCGCAGTGTGTACAGCGATATGCAGCTGAACTTTATTCTGGCGGGCACCGTGGCGGACACCAAAATCACCAACGCGGGTGAAGCGGAAATGCAGGGCTTTGAGGCTGATATCACCTTCATGGCAACGCGCAATCTGCTGCTGATGCTCAGCTACGCCTACCTGGATGCCGAGGTCACAAAAGCTGAAGACGTGTCTGGCAAGGATGTCAGCGACGAATTTGTATTCTTTGCTGCGCCTGAGCAGTCCTATACCGCAGCGGCGGATTGGACACTGGCCGATGCCGACTGGGGCCGTACCTCGTTGAACCTGAGCTACAACTACATGGATGAGCGCAACGGCGGCTCGCGGGCAGAAAATGTGAAAAACACGCGCCTGGAAGCCTACGGTGTGTGGAATGCGCGCTTCGGTGTGAGCGACATGCCCTTTGCGGGTGGCAACCTCAGTGTTGCAGCCTGGGGTAAAAACCTCACCGACGAGGAGTACGCGATTACTGCCATCGACAATCAGCCGCAATCCGACCGCTCGGTATTGTGGGGCGAGCCACGCAGCTACGGCCTCGACCTGATTTACCGCTACTAATCTCCCACCCATCACCCTTCGCCGCCTACGGGCGGCTTTTTTATGCCTGGGTGAAACGCGCGCGTGCATCGCCGCGGTGGCAGTTTAAAAATCTGCGCCCCAGGCGTATTTAGGCGCCGCACGGCCGTTAAAGGTTTGACGGTCTTCACCATCGAAAATACAGTGCCGTAAGCAGATCAGGAATGGCCGCCCATAACCGAGCTCTCAATAATAGCTGCGCCAAATAATAATGGAGAATTGCGATGCAACTAGGCTTTACCTCAATGAACACCGTGCACGACCAACGCCCAGCGGAGCTGGCGCGCATTGTGGAAGATGCCGGCTTTGACTCCCTTTGGTATGGCGAGCACAGTCATATTCCCATGTCGCGGAAAACGCCCTATCCGCCCGGTGGTGAATTGCCCGAACCCTACAAAGAAATGATGGACCCCTATATTTCCTTAATGGAAGCCGCTTCAGCGACCACAACGCTAAAGCTGGGTACCGGCATCGCCTTACTTATGGAGCGCGAATTGCTCTCCCAGGCCAAAACCATTGCCACCCTGGATAGGTTGTCGGGTGGCCGTGTGATTATTGGCACCGGGGTTGGTTGGAATGAAGAGGAATTTACCAACGCCACCTCACTGCCCTGGAAAAAACGCTACAGCGGCTTGCGCGAAACCGTTCAAGCGACACGCGCCTTGTTTCGCGACCCTGCGCCGGAATTTCACGGCGACATGATCGACTTCGATCCCGTGTGGTTTGAGCCCAAGCCCGTGCAGGCGGGCGGCCCGAAGTTTCTGTTCGGTGCGATGGGGCCGCTGGGCATTAAACACGCTGCCGAATGGGCCGATGGCTGGATGCCGGTGGATGTAGTGATGCCCGATGTCGGTGAGGGTATTGCCCAATTTCGCCAAGCCGTGCGCGACAACGGTCGCGATCCCGACCAAATAGACATCACTATGGTGGCCATGGGCGAGCTTAGCGTCGACCTGCTCAAGCGCTATCGCGATATGGGCATCAGCCGCGTGAACATCGGTGTGGGCATGGAAAACTGGAACAAGCCCGAAATTGTTATGCCGATGATCAGCAAGTTCTCAAAGATTATTCCGCAGCTATAAACCCCAGGCGGAACGCCGCGGCTCGACGGGTGTCGTAATTCAAACACCAGAGAGAGCCGCCATGACCTTGTTCCGCCGACCCTGGTGTGGCCCCGTTATTTTATGGCTGGCCGCGCTGTTCTGTATGCTGGGTTTTCAGCAAATTGGCTCCTATGTGGATGAGCAGGGTGTTCTTCGCGAACCCTTTGGCCTGATTCCCCTCGGCTACCTGTTTGCCACTGCCGCACTGTGTTGGACGGTGTGCTTAGTAATCAACACGGTGCGGCGCCGCAGTCGACGTCAAAACAAGCCAAGTAAATGATTTGGTATTGGCTGAGCACTAGCGGCACAGCTGCTGGTGCAGGGCGCGGCGATAGGCACTGATGCCGGGAATCAGCGCAATAACGGCGGTGCTTACTAGTAGTAGCGCCAATACGATCGCGGCGGGTTTTGCCAGCAGCGCATAGTCGATAAACAAACTGAATTTCTCTGCCAGTAGCGGCGCGCCGAGCGCGGTAGTCGCCGTCAACGCGCCGCTCGCCAGGACAAAACCGCTCAGCGCAATCAGCGTGGCCTCGCCTTCAATTAATAGCAGTAAAAACCACGGCGGCGCGCCAATAGCGCGCATAACGGCAATTTCCTGCTGGCGCTCGCGAATGCTGGCAAGCAGCATCGCCGCCAGGCCAAGCAGCGCAGCAAAAAACACCAGCGCGGAAATCAGCCGCAGGGTATTTTCCATCACCGACATTAACTGCCAGAGCTGGCTGAGGGTTACCCCGGGCAAAATGGCCAGCAGTGGCTCTGCCTGAAAGCCGTTAATTTGTCGCTGTAGCGAGAAGGTGGCCATTTTAGATTGCAGCCCTACCATAAAGGCGGTGATGCTCTCGGGGGTAAGGTCAACATGCTGCGGTGATTGCTGTGCACTCAGGTGGCGGGGCAATTGAACACCGTTTTGCCAGCCCAGATGAATCGCTTCGATCCCTTCGAGGCTAACGGTCAGCGTTTGGTCGACGGGGGTGCCGGTGGCATTGAGAATGCCCACGACGGTAAAGGGCTTGTCGCTGTGTTTGCTGAAACTGGTGCGACCCAGGCCGTGGGCCAGAACAACCTCGTCGCCAAGCGTGTAGCCCAATGTTTTGGCGACTTCGCTGCCTAACACCAGGTCGAAGGTGTCGGCGAAGGCACTGCCTTTTGCAAAAGCCAGCGGCTGTTTTTGGCCGTAGCGAAAGTGCTGAAAATAGTCGCTGCTGGTGCCCATAACTCGGTAGCCTTTGTGCGAGTCGCCCAGGGCGATGGGAATGGTCCAGGCCACTTCGGGCTTGTCGGCGATCTGCCGATAGCTTTCCCAGGAAATATTGTTGGTGGCGTTGCCAAGGTGAAACACCGAGTAAAGAAGAAGGTTGATGTCGCCGGTGCGCGCACCCACGATAAGGTCAATGCCGGAAACCGTATTATAAAAGCTGCTTTTCGCTTGGCCGCGCACCAGCTCGACTCCTAGCAATACGAATACGCTAACGGCGATGGCCAGCAGAGTGAGCAGGGCTGACCCTTTGCGATTCCACAAACTGGCGATGGCGAGGCGTACTAGCATTACAGTGCAACCTCGGCGCGGTTAATATCGAGCAGTGACTCCACGCGATCAAAGGATTTGGCCAAACGCGGGTCGTGACTGACAAAAATCAGCGCGGTATTGCCCTCGCTCAACTGCTCCATTAATAGCCCCATAAACTTATCGGCATTTTTTTTATCCAGCGCCGAGGTGGGCTCGTCCACAATTAATAGCTCGGGCTGATTGATTAGCGCCCGCGCTATGGCAATGCGTTGTTGCTGACCAATACTCAGGCGGCCCGTGGCGCGGTGCTGATCGGACTCCGCCAAACCCAGTGCGGACAGCAACGCTTTGGTGCGGGCGGTGGTGTTTTTGTTGCCGGCAAAATGCCCGGCGAGCTTGATATTGTCTACCGCGCTAAGAAAGGGGATGAGATTAAACTGTTGAAAGACCACGCCGATATGTTTGGCGCGCAGCGTATCGCGTTGGCGGCCACTAAGCTGTGCGGTGTTGTTACCGAGTATCTCGATGCGGCCCTGGCTCGGCAATAATACCCCGGCGATCAGGTTTAGCAGGGTCGATTTGCCGGTACCGGAGGGGCCGTGCAGGAACACCTGCTCACCGCTGGCGAGCTGCCAGTGAGGAATATTAAGAATGGCGGTGTGATCGGCGCGGTAGTGAAAACGCAGATCGTCAATCGTCACGAGCAAGGCCTGACACCGGTTCTGATCGTTTGGCAAACTATGATATAACATTTCTTTTGTGAGATATCTCGCCACATAGGCCTGCGGTTGCGGCGCACTGCGCGGCCGGGGCCGAGCTTCGGAGTTACTTTGATAAACACACTGATAAAGATGCTCGCGGCGGTAGTGCTGCTGCCTGGCTTGTTGGCGCCCAACGCCGCCCTGGCGAAGGACTACCGCACCATCGAGTGGACGGATCTCATGCCAGCGGACGATCTGGAAGCGTTGCTAAACCCGCCGGAGTACCTCAACGAGATTGAAGACGGCTCTGAGGAAGACCGGATTGCCAGCCAAGTGTATTCAGCGGTTAAGCAGGCGAATGACAGTGCTTATCAGCGCGCTTAGTTCGACCAGGGTCCGGCCCGAATTTGATGGCCAGTCACTGCGGGTGCCGGGGTTTATCGTGCCACTTGAATTTGGCGCCACAGAAAAACACGTAACGCGCTTTTTCTTAGTCCCGTATTTTGGCGCCTGTATTCACGTGCCGCCGCCCCCGCCGAATCAAATTATCTACGCCGAATACGACAAGGGCTTTGTCCTGGAGTCGCTTTACGATCCGTATTGGATCTCCGGCGTGCTGACGACCAGCCTCACCGAAAACGACACCGCCACATCCGCTTACTCGATAAAGGTCGAAAGGGTGGCGCCCTATACCGAGTAAAGCGTTGACGGGGCCTGCTCAATAACGCAGTTCAACAGCGCGGCTTCCATGCCCTCAAATACGGCTGGGTCGGCGCTAATGCACTCCACGCGGCTGTCCATACATTCATCAAGCGACACCTCTGTTAGCACGCCGTCGGCTTTGTTGTAGGCGGTGATACCTCGGTCAGTAATAAACACGCCTTTTAGGCGCTCCGCGTTAATACCCAGCAGCAGGTCATAAAGCTGCTGACTGTTGAAGGTCCACTCCGGCTTGAATATCCAGCCGCGACTAAAGAAGCCCTCGCCCTGATTGTCGATACTGAGATAGCCCGCCTCGGGTATCTCCGGATCGATAACCGCCGCTTCGGTTTCATGGTGGTGATGGTGATGAGGGAGCTGATGTTCGGGGGCCGGCGCTGCCAACCACTCCAGCGCCAATTGCCCGTGGGTAACTTGAAAGACTGACTTCGCGTCCAGTCCGATGTCTGCTTCAAGAAAGCTCAACAGGGCAGGAAAGTCCTTTGCCTCGTATTGGTCGGCCTTGTTGGCAACAATCACGTCGGCAATCGCTAATTGCTGTAAAAATGTCGGGTGCTGGGTGTAGCGCTCATCACTGACTTTGCGCGCATCTACCAGGGTAACGGTGGCGCGAAGATCGAGCAGGTCTTTGTAGTGGTCGGCAGACAACACCGCCAACACCTCTTTGGGGTGGCCGAGGCCGGTGGGCTCGATAATGAGTCGATGGGGCCGAGAGCGGGACAGCAGTCGATTCATCGCGATCTGCATGGGCAGCCCCGCTGCACAACACATGCAGCCGCCGGGTACTTCGCTGATGAATACACCGGAGTCCTCCGACTCGCGGCCGCCTAATACACTGCCGTCGATACCGATTTCACCAAATTCATTGACTAGCACCGCCCAGCGTTCATCGGCGGGTTTTTGCTTAAGCAAATGAAGAATGGCGGTGGACTTGCCCACGCCGAGAAAGCCAGTAATGACATTCGTGGGGATGGCGCTCAGTTTTTCTTTGCGGGAACTCATTACATACCTTTATGGCGGGTTGTCGTCGCGCCGTCGCTACAAAGACCGACCGCAGCATTTTTCGAATTAACGTTCATTGCCGCAGGGGCAGTTCAGTTGCTGGCAGAGTCGATGATTTATCCAGTGCCCGACAGCAATAAGTGACGCGCCCAGTAGCGACGCCAGTTTTTCCCCAGTTTCGCCCAGTAGGTCGTGGCCCCACAGCGCGGTGAAGGAAAGAATCAACAAGTCGGGAATACCCCAGCGCAAGGTGCTGAAATTGTGATGCCGACGGCAGCCAAGGCCAAGCGCCACCACACTGATCGGCAACACGGCGATAAGTAGCCATTGGTGGAAGGCTTCGCTGGCAAAACCGGAGGCAGCCAGCGTTGGTGCCATGACCAGTGCTACAGGTAATAACAGGCAATGTATGGCGCAAAATAAAGAAAGGCCAATGGCCGTTTTATCCAAGCTGGCAGCGGGTGTCTTCACATGGTCTCCAAAATCACGGGTAGAGGTATTTCGTATTCCCTCGCCACATCGTAGGTGGGGTTACTTAAATATAATGTGTTGTTGGTTGTGGTTTATGTTGGCCGCTCCCTGACGATGATTCAGTACCCACTGAGCGTTCAGCGAATGTATGCTGGGAAAGACGCGTTGGATGCTGGTAGAAAGCGACTGCAATGTCTCGGCGCGCTTGCACTGATATCCATAGCTTGCGACAACATCGTTGTGACGCTGATGGGCGCTGTCGTTTGACGAGCCCGCGATGTCGATCGACACCGTTGTGAGTTGGCAAGTCCCGCCTTCTAAGCGAAAAAGTGAACCGCCGTCAGACAGTTTTGCCCGCGCTTGCTCGGCGGCCTGCAAATAGTCGGCGTGCTCTACCGGGTGTTCAAATCCTAAGATGTTCAGCGCTGGCGAGCGCAGCTCAATGCTCAGCATTTCGCCATCTTGTAGTAGTTGCAGTTCCGCCACGCCGTGAACGTGGGCATGGTGATGTTGTGCATGCAGCGGGCTACCCGCTAGGGCGCAGGCCACAATGGCGAGATACGCGGTGTATCTCGCCACGCGTGTTGCTAACCGGGAGCCCGCCGGCCTCACTTAGAAGCTACCCCGAACGCCGAGGCTAAAGCCGCGGCCTGGCAGTGGTGCGCGATCCTTCAGGAAGGAGGAGTGCACGCGCGCTTCTTCATCAGTCAGGTTGCTGCCCTTCACGTAGACAGTGACGTCGCCGGGGTATACCGCAAAGGTATAGGCGAGCTCCGCATCGATCATGGTGTAGGCGCCGGTAACGGTTTCCAGCTCGGCCACTTGGTCTTGTTCCAGATAACGCGTGGCGCTGATCTCTGCATCCCAGCCATTGCTGCTGTAAGCCAACTGGCTGCCTAGTCGCGCGGGCGGAATGCGGGGCAGGTCACCGCCGTCGTCGAGTTCACCCCAGGTGCGGTCCGCCCACAGGCTCAGTTTAAAGGGTGACGCGAGTTGCCATGCTAGCTGAGCTTCCATGCCGTACAGTGTGGCATCGGCCTGTTCAAATACGTAAAGGGGTAGCTCCCTGTGCGCGTGCTCTTCCTCTGCGCCGGCGTCGTGCTCGTCATGCTCATGGCCTTCAATATCTTCGCTGCTTAGGCCGGTATTGCGCTCGCAATAAAAGTTATCCACTTCGTTGTAGAACACATTCAGCACCCAGGCGACATTGCCGGTGTGTTTGCGAAGGCTTAGGTCAATGTTGTTTGAGGTTTCTTCTTCCACATCGTTTAGGTAGTGGAAGTGCGGATCGTCGCCTTCGTGTAAACGCAGCAGGGCGCCGACTTCAAAATTGCCGGTGGCTATGTGCGGGCCGTAGGAAAACAACTCCGCAGCACTCGGCGCGCGCTGGGCATGGGTAAGCGAGATACCGGCGTTGTAGTCAGGTGCGAAGTCCCACACTACGCCAGCGGAAACACTGTAGGGCGTGAAGTCGAGGTCGTCGAAGTGCAGTAACTCGTGGTCATGCTCTTCTTCTTCCATTGCCTCTTCGCCGTGGTGGTGCTCCTCCCATTCAATGGGGTCGGCTTCAATGCTGACTTTCTCGACGCGTGCACCCAGTTGCCAGAGGAAATTGCCGACATGTTTTTCTTGCATCACGGCAATGGCAAAGCTTTCGGTGCGGCTCGGTGGCGTAAAGGCTTCCTCGCCAATCGCTTCGAAGTCAGTGCTTTTTGCTTCAAATGACAGCGCGCCTTTCCAGCCGGAAAATTCCTGCAGCAGTAAATCAATGCGGGCTTGCAGTGTTTCGTTTTTAAACACGGTGCCGGTTTCGCCGCCTTCAATTTCAGCGTGCTCGTAGTCGGTGTAACCAAGGCGGGTGTTAATACCGCTCAGCAGCGCGTTGTCCAGCGACAGCTCGCTGATCAACTGCCAGCGATCTTGTGTAAGGTCGGAGAGCACACCTTCATCGTCGTGGTGCTCTTCGTCATGGTGCTCGTCTTCGTGAGCGTCTTCATGGCCTTCCTCTTCGTGCTCGCCATGACTGTGGCCGGGTACGCCATTCAGGCGCTCAAGGCGGCCATAGGAAACACCCACGTAGCCGTTGTCCAGCAGTAAGCTACCGCCAATATTGAAGCCCTCGCTCTCTGATGCGCTGTCTTCAAGTACACCCTCGCGGTGCTCCTCGTGACCTTCTTCCTCGTGTTCTTCTTCGGTTTCCAGAACAGCGATGCCGGGAATCTCGTAGTCGTTACCCTCGCGGCAGAAGCCATCAACATGAAAGGCGAAGAACTCATTGCCGCCGGTAAAGGCCAGAGACGCTTCGTTTTCGTCGGCGACCGTATTGTGGCCAATCGAGAATGCGCCAGTGGGCTCGCTGGAGGAGGGCACGCGGTCATCGACGATGTTGACGACACCGCCAATGGCGCCAGAGCCGTAAAACAGGGTGGCAGGGCCGCGCAGAATTTCAATTTGCTGGGCGGTCATCGCTTCGGTGGCAACCACGTGGTCCGGGCCAACCCGGGATGCATCGCTGACATCCAGGCTGTTTTGGGTGATCAACACCCGTGGGCCGTTAAGGCCGCGAATAATCGGGGTGCTGGATACCGGGCCGAAGTAGCTGGAGTGAACACCCACTTCGTTTTTCAGCGTTTCGCCGAGGGTGGATGCCTGCTTACGGCGAAGTTCTTCGCCGCTGACAACGGTAACCGGCTGAGCCGATTCCATTACCGAGATGTGCAGTGGCAAACCCACAACATCAACCTGCTCAATGGGTGAGCGACGCAGGGTGATGCTCAGCTTGTCGCTGCCGGCATCCAGGTGCAGTGTCTGGTGGCTAAAGCCAGGCGCGCTGATGTGAATCTCTTCAGGCAGTTCCGCGCCGGTATCGAGGTTGAAGCGACCATCGGCAGACGTGCTGGCGGTTTGTTTGCTACCCACTGCTTCAATGGTTGCCCCGTAGACGGGTTTACCTTGGGTATCGCTGACCTGGCCGGTCAACGCATGAGCGGCACTGGATAGCGCCAGCCCCGAAATGCCGATCAGGGCGCAGTGCCCCAAAACTACTTTCATTGTCCGCTCCTATTGGTATTGGGTTTTGCCTGTATGTTCAGGCTTATAAAAAGTCGAGAGTTAACAGTAATCGCTGTTGGCCCGGCGCGACGGCGGGTGAACGGTGAACCAGGCCAGCGCCTTCGTTCCCCTCCCAGTTTTCGCCTTTTAGCAGGGCCACATGGTGTGTTTGCAAGGTATTGATGTCGCTTGCCGCGGGATACAAACCGCTATCGGCATCGCTGAGGCCGCGGCTACCCGCGCCCAATTTGCTGCGGTCTACGCAGTGGTGCGGCAGCCATTGGGTGCCGGGGCCGCTGTAGCTGGTTACCAGCCGACAAGCCACGTTGTCGGTGTGGAACTTGGGGCACATCTTGCCGCTCAGGGGGTGAGCCGCAGGCCGACGGCGTCCAGTTCAAATAGCAGGCTAAACATATCGGCCAGAAGCTGGATGTCGCTGCTTAGTGCTGGATACGCTGTTAATACTGGCTCGGCCTCGCTCAGTGTACTGAGCTGGCTTGTTGGCAAAGAGAGACTGCAGCCGCGAAAGCGGCCTTCTTTTAATAAGGCGTCGCACTCGGCGTTAAGCGCCGGGCTAACGGCGCGCTGCCAAACCGCCATATTGACGTCGGCCCGGTAGGTATCGCCGAAGATTTCCGCGCTGTCACCGGCGACGGTGTACACCTCGGGCATCGATGTTTGCAGTGGGATAGCCATATTGTCGCGCCTCCGCGGTGGTCACGCCTATCAGCCTGTTGCCGTCCCCATTGTTTTTGCCGTGGTGTTCTGCAACGCCGGGCAAACAAAACGGGTTCTGCCAGTGAGTAATTCGGACAAAATGATATGTTATAACATGTCTAAAGAAAAGAGGGAGGTGACATTTCTCAGATCGGGTATGGGTATTGCTTGCTTAAGAGGAGAGTGGTCGGGTCTATTAATAGGGGCTGTGAACAGAGCCGAGGGGCCGCGTGTTGACCAAACGGTTGTTGGGCCGCCCTCTAAATTGGGGATTCATCTGCCGTTGAGCGCTGCTAAGATGATCCGGGCCGCTGAAAACTTTCTCTGGGAGCCACCATGACTCGCATAAATACTTTGTTCTCCAAAGGCTTACTTGCCCTCTGCTGTGCACTGCTCTCTGCCTGTGCCAGCTTCTCGGACTACACCACCGCTGCAAACCAGGGCGATATGGCTTTTATCGACAGCTACCTTGCCGAGGGTGGTGCGGTCGATGAGCGCGATGGCATGGGCTACACCGCCCTGCACCGCGCTGCACAAAGCGGCCGATTGGCGGTCGTGACGCGTTTACTTGATGCCGGTGCGAACCCCAATGTGGAAATGGGAGAAAGCCAGGAAAATGCCCTGATTGCGGCCGCGGGTGCCAGTGCCAATAGTGCTGACATGGTGGCGGCTCTGCTGCGCAGTGGTGGCGACCCCAATCAGGCCAATGCATTTGGTAAAACGCCGCTGTGGGCCGCGGTGAGCATGAATAATGTCGAGGCCGCGCGCCAGCTGATGGATGCCGGTGCCGACCCCGACGTGCAGGTGACTGGCTATACCCCCCTGATGTTGGCCGCCCATAACAAGTACAGCGAATTGGTGCGCTTGCTGCTGGTGCGCGGCGCCGATGTTGAGGCCGTGAGCAATGGCGTTGTGGCCGGTTACAACGCGCTGTACTTCGGTGTTGAACGCCGCAACTGGAACCAAAAAAGTGGCTGGCAGAGTGCGACCCGCCTCGGCCCGGTGGCCGCCTCTCATCGCGGTGTAAACGGTGTTAATGAAGCCTTTTTGCACAGTGAGCAGCAAAAAGTCGTGGATATGTTGCTGGCTGCCGGTAGCGACCCCAATATCCGCGGCAAGTGGACACCGCTGACACGCGCCGCGCGTCAGGGCGCGGATGCAGGAGTTGTTGAGTCGCTGTTGCTGGCAGGTGCCGAGGCGGATAAGAAAACCCCCGACGATTACAGCGCCCTGTATCTCGCTGCGGGCTGGAACCGCGACGAGCAGGTCGGCCTGTTATTGGCGGCGGGCGCCGATGTGAACCTGGGCAATGACAACGAATTTGAGACCGCCTTATTCAACGCGGCAAATAACGGCCATGTTGGCCCGGTAAAACGCCTGCTGGCGGCCGGGGCAAATGTTGAGCTAGCCGATACGGAAGGCTTCACGCCGCTTTATTTGGCCAGCTATGAGGGCTATGCAGAAGTGGTTCGACTTCTACTGGCAGCGGGTGCGAATACTGATACACGCAATGGCAAAGGTGATTGGAGCCCTCTGCAAACTGCGGCGGAACGAGGCCATACCGATGTTGTTCGAGAATTGGTGGCGGCCGGTGCCGATGTTGATCAAAGAAGTAAGCGCCAATCAACGGCAACGTATTTTGCAGCGAAGTCGGGTAAGAAGGCTACGGACGACATTATTAAAATGTTGGCGGTGGCGGGTGCCGATGTTAACGCTCGCTGTGACGGTGGTTACTACGCTCTACACATCGCTGCCGATAAAGGTTACTACGACACCGTAAAGACCTTGCTTTCCTTGGGTGCCAACCCCAACCTGCGCGACAAAGACAATGAGTCGGCGCTGGATATTGCTATGCGCCACGGTTACAAAAAAACCACAGCCTATATTCAGCAATACGGTGGCCAGACCAACTCCTATAAAAAGTCCAACAGCGGCGATATGTTTGGCAAAATCTTCGCCACGGTGGCGATTGGCGCCATTGCCGGCAGTGCCGATATTCCCATCGAAAACTCGCTGGATGTGATGGGAGCGGCCGTTGGCGATATTTGGGTAGACGATGGCAAGGGCACGCGCCTGGCGCAAATGCAGCAACAGGTTGCTCAGGGCACTTACCAAATTAAAGACCCCGCGCTGCGCCGTTTGGCAGAAACCCGCGTGCAACTTGAGCAGCAAAATCGCGAAATTCAACAGCAGGTTGCGGCCTACAACGCCGAACAAAAGCGTCGCCAGGAAGAGCAGCGAGCGCAAATCGCAATGAAGCAGGCCCAGTACGCTGAGCAAAAAGCGGCGTATGAACAACGCCAACGAGAAGCCGCAATAGCGCGCCAGGAAGCTGCCCGCGCAGCAGAGCAGGCACGCCGCGAAGCGGAGCAGCGCCGCCGAGAGCAACAAGCCCAACAGCAAGTCCAGCAACAGCAGGAGGCCGCGCAGGCACGCGAGCGTGAGACCGCCAAGCGCGCAGCAGAAGCGGCGCGCCCCAAACCGCGCTCGGGCAGTATTAACAGCGGCCGCATGAATACCGCAGAGAAGGCGAATTGTGATTGTGAGGGAACACTGACCAAGCAGAACTTCTCCGTTGGCGCGTGCCAAGTGGCCTCGTTGAAGGTGGCCTACGAGGTGAGTCACTTCTTTGGTGAGCCCTTGGTGAAAGGCGACTACAAATGGCAGAAGGGCGGCGCAGAAGATGACTGCCTGCCGAGCGACTTTACCCTGTGGCTGAAAATCCAAAATGGCGATGCCTTTGGCTATGTGGAAATCGACCCCGCGATCCCTCGTGCGGGTCAGGTGTCTTTTTCGGGCACCGCCAGCAGCCCCGACTGGGACAGCTTCATCTGCGGTTATCAGGGCGGAACACGCACCGCCTGCTTCGACGCGGAAACCGCGAAAACCCTCTACAAGCAGGGCCGGGTGGTTGGCTTTGAGGTCTCCCACCAATGATCGCTCCCTATGAACCCCGCGACTGCCAGTATCTGGAGACATGGCAGCTTGGGGATTGGCGCATGAAGGCCTACGGCATTCGCTATGGCGACGCGCCAATCCAGCCGCAGTTGTTGCGCGCAGCAAAACAGCTAACTGCAGATAGGCTGGCAGATAGCGCCGATGTTAGTGCTCACTATCACGTGGGTTATGTCGGCGTTCATCAGGGTAAAACGGCGCACTTTGTCTTCGTTGATTGGTGGGCCGATGAAAATGAGCTTCACCACCACGTGTACGTGGCACCACTGGAAGACCCAACGGCCTTTCGCTATACCACTCCCTCAGGTTTAATCGCCTGTGTGTGGGATATGAAACTGATGGCCCTTGAGCGCAACGCTTGGGTGGAAACGGTATTGGCAAACCCGGCGGGCAGCGTTGAGGACTACCTGGCTCGACACATGAACGGGCCGCTTTAGCGGGAGCACGCGGTAATGGAACACCCCTTTGCAGAACATATCGGCTTGCAGGTGCTGGAGCAGCGCGACGGATACAGCGAATGTGAACTGACCCTGGACCCCGCCCGCCACATGAACCCCCATCAGGTGGTGCATGGCGCCGTGCTGTATGCGCTGGCCGACACCGGCATGGGGGCCGCGGTATATCCCGGTTTGGCGGCAGACGAGTACTGCGCCACGGTCGAGATCAAAATCAATTATTTTCGGCCTGCTATCGCTGGCATCGTGCGCTGTGTAACGGAAATGGTTAATCGTGGGCGCAGCCTTGCTAACCTTGAGTCGCGACTTTACTGCGGCGATAAGCTATTGGCGCAGGCCAACGGCAACTTCGCCATTATTCCCCGCCGCTGAAATTCCCCGCGCGCCTAGGGTGTACGGCCCACAGCAACCGGGCCACCAGCGTAGACAGTACCAGGCCCAGAGAGCTCAGCAGCCACACCAACACTGCGATATCGCGAATCGCGTGTTGGGAGAGGGTTGCCTGCACATTTATCGCAAAGGCCACGGCCGCGATGGGCGCCAGCGCGGCGGCGATGGCGACGGTGGTATAGGGCTTGTGAAATAAAGAACGACTGCGGAAATAGGGCTTGATGGCCACCGCCAGCACCAGGCCGATCAAGCTGAGCAATACGCCGCATACCCAGGGCGTGATCGCGAGTAGGGAGTCAGAGGGCATCCACAAACAGGCTGCTGCGCCGAGAAGGCCCCACGCGGGCAGCAGTGTGCGGCAGGCAATGGTGAACACGATCTCTCCAAGCGTTGGCGGCTAAACAACGTTATACGGCGTATCGCGTTGGGGAGATTTTTCGCTACAAGCCAGCAGGCTGGAGCCATTCAATGAGAGTAAGCGGGCCCTAGGTTCTTACCTTGGAGAACTCTTCATCCATTCGCATAAACATATACACGCCCATGCGGTTCTCGTCATCGTTGAAGTTGTCGGTGATATTGCGAATCACCTCGCAGGCACTGGCGATCATATCCTCGCAGTGCTGCTTGCCCGCTGGGGTCATGGTAATCAGTTTTTCGCGCCCGGAATTGGGTTCTTCGGTTAGCTCGATGTACTCAAGCGAGGCCTGTGCCAACGCTGACCTTTTTGCTTGCTACTTTAATCGGCACAGCCTATTGAGGCGCTGTGCGTTCTGCGTTTCACTAAGCGCAGCACGGTGTCGGGGTGGGCAAATGATCATTGCGCGAAAAACAGCTTACTTGATTGCTACGGGCACTCTGATTGCTGCGGCTGCGCTTTACCTGGGGCGCGGCGCTGATACCTCTCCCAGTGCGGTAACGCCCACTCCAACTGGCCAACAACGCAGCGACAAAAGCGTACGTCACCAGGCGCTGGTGCAAAGCCCCAGGGGGGATGCCAGCCAAACAACTGAGGGTTTGACCGACATGCAGCGCCGAGCCCAGCAGCGCGAGCAGGCATTCACGGCGGCGTTTACGGCGTGGTATCAACCACCCGCCGAGTGCGAAGACATCCAGTCGGACGCGCAAATGCTGAAATGCGCCAGCGATAAATTGGCCGCCAAGCGCCGTTTCCGCCAACACTATGAGGCCGCGGAGCCCTAAGCTGCGTGGAAGGCAAGTCAATATGGATTACTCATTGATCAAGGCGCTACACATCAGCGCGGCGCTGAGCAGCTTTGCATTCTTTTTGCTGCGCGCCACATGGTCACTGCGTGCCTCGCCTATGATGCAGCGGCGGTGGGTGCGGGTGTTGCCCCATGTGCTCGACACCGGCCTGTTGGCGCTGGGTGTCAGCCTGATGATTATGCTCAGTGCCTGGCCGCAGCAAACGCCCTGGCTGGCGGCAAAGCTCTCTGCCTTGCTGCTGTACATCGTACTGGGCAGTGTTGCGATAAAGCGCGGCCGCAGCCCTGCGCAAAAGGCGGCTTTCGCTGCGTTGGCGGCGCTGGTCTTTCTCTATATGCTCAGCGTGGCCTTTAGCCATAACCCACTTGGGTTCCTGGCGCTGCGCTGGTAGCGCTTTTATGCCACGCGTTGCAGCCGTCGCGGCGGCCTGCTGGGGTAGTTGGGGCCGGTGGGTTCGGAGTGCTCCAGCAGATAGGCCTGCACCGCATCGCGTACCGCGCGCCCGCCACCCTCAACACCGTGATGCCCAAACAGCCGATTAAACTCCAATACATAGGGATGGTTGCCCACCATGGCAATATCGAACCCTGCGTGATTGATATCCAGGCTGCGCGCTAAGTGCAGGGCGAGCTGAGTGGCCGCCTCGGGAACGGCGCCGTGGTCGCACAAGCCGCCCTTGGCGACATTGTTGTAAAAGCCCTGTTCAGATTGCAGACGCCAGTACGCCGAGAGCACCTTGTCGCCGATCACCACCACGCGAATATCGCGGTCGATCGGCAGGTACTCCTGAACGTAGATCACGTCGCTGCGTTGCAGGTAGCGCTCCCAATCGGCGCGATCGCCGATCAGCCATACCCCGTCGCCCTGAGAGGCCTTGGGTAACTTGGCGACAAAGGGCAGCAACATGTCGCGCCATACCCGCTGTGCGTTTTCGGGGGTGTTCGCCAGGATAAGCGTTTGTGGGCAATGCCCGGGGGCGACAATTTCAAAGGCGCGCGTCATCTCAATTTTATTGTGGCCGAGCCGATAACTGGCCTCGCTGGGGAAAACCCGCGCGTTCAGGCCATAAACCAGTGCATTGAGCTGCCAGTACTCTGGGTAAAGCACCCAGTCGGCATTGCTTATATCTTCGCGACAACGAAAAATATCGTCGGGCTTGAGGACTTGTGTATCGGCGAAGCCGAGGCTGCGAAACACATCGAAAGAGATCCAGGCCATGGTATAACACACGCAATTGAACGGCGGGTTTTTACGGTGAAATGCCCGGCCCGTCAATAGCAGTAAAACGGAATTTTTAGCAGTTTTTTCAAGGAGTGATCGGCAGTGAAACAATGGTTATTCAAAGGGGTGATTGTCGTCACCGGGGTGGCGTTGCTGTGGATGTTTCGCGTGGCAATTATCGAGCAGTTTGGTCAGCGCATGATGAATAACGTCCAGCAGTTACAAACGCAAAATCTGGAGCGCATCGCCGCGCACCAGACGGCCCAGCAAGCGCAGCGGGACGCCGAGCAACAGCGCATTCTCCAGCGAAAAGCGGCGGCGCGGGCAAAGGCAGAGCGGCAGGCGAAATTAGAGCGGGCTTTCGAGCAGCAGTACACGGCGCCGGGCGGCTGCCATAACTGGCAATCCGATCGGCACATGGTTGAGTGCGTTAATCACCGCATGCGCGCCAGGCGGGCATTTTACGAGACGCAAGATAAGCGCCTGCCGCCAACGCAACGTGACGGGGCGAGCGTGCGCAGCGCCGGCTGACGGCGAGCACGATATACCGCCGCCTAAGCCGTTTGTGCCTTGCGACGCTCCGGGTAGCAGGGCAGCATAACGAACCACTCTCACCGGACGAGCGCCGCAATGACCGCCTTTACCGACAGCAGCTACTACTCACAGACCTTCTCTGAGCTTGAGATGCAGGATCAATGCATCGAGGGTGTGGAGTTTGAGGGCTGTCACTTCAAACAGTGCAATTTCTCTCAGGCCAGTTTTCAGCGCTGCAATTTTGTCGATTGCGAATTTGAACAGTGCGACCTCAACTTACTGGACCTTGGCTACAGCAAATTTTCAGACAGCCTGTTTCGCGACTGCAAAATGCGCGGCGTGGATTGGTCGAAAGTTTCCTGGCCACGGGTATTGTTTGCCGCGCCGGTGCGGTTCTTTCAGTGCCTGTTAGACGACGCCTCGTTTTACGGCCTGCAATTACCGGAATTGATCGTGGAAGACTGCCGGGCCTGTCGCGCAGATTTTCGCGAGGCAGATCTGAGTCAGGCCAGTTTTCAACGCAGCGATTTAAGCGGTGCGCAGTTTTCAAAAACCGTTCTTGAGCGCGCGGATTTTCGCGACGCACAGAATTATCACATTGATATTTTTCACAATCGCATTAGCGGCGCAAAATTTACCCGCTACGAAGCGCTTAGCCTGCTCGACAGTTTAGATATTGAGCTGAGTGACTAGGGCACCTCTGACTAATTGAGTTACGCCTGTTGCGGCTAAAAATTCGCCAACCCAGGAATGAGAAGAGAAGTTTGGAATAACCAGACGTCGCTTCCTTCGCCCTGCTGGAGGCAAGAATGACCTCGGGCAGGTGCATCTCAATTAGTGTTAGCAGGCCCTGGGTTTTATCGCTAAAAACACGGGTTTTTACCGCATTGATTCACGGCCTCAATACTAATTATTGCTGCGCTGAATGCGTAAAATGTATGTATGATCGCGACATAAATAATGCGGTAGAATTTGTCCGTTTTTCCCTTGCGATCCGCTTTTTCAATCTATATCGTGCCCGACAAATTTGCTGTCGATAGGTGATGCGCGGTGTATTTCACGCCTTGCATAAACTATCGAACAGCGTGTTCATTCCCCGGCGATGTAGAAGGAAAACACCATGCGTAACACATTCTCTGCTTTGGTTCTGGCAAGCGGTATTGCTGCAGCGTGCCCAGCGCTTGCTGAAGAAGACCGTTATTTTGGCGCCGCAGCGGGACAGTTCACCGTGACCGAGAGCGGTGAAGAAGCGGAACCGGCGTTTGCCTTTTTGCGCTATGGCATGGAGTTTAACGACTACCTGGCGGCCGAGTTCCGCGCGGGTATGGGGCTGGGCGATGACAGCGTCAATATCGAGGGAATGGCAGTGGAAACTGAGCTCAAGCAACTGCTCGGCGCCTACCTGAAAGTGGGTTACCCCGTAACAGAAAGCATTTATCCCTATGTATTGCTCGGCGCGTCGCACACTAAGTTTAATGCCTCAGTGGCGCAGCGCCCCGGCCGAGTCACGGTTAGTGAAAAGCGCGACAGTGTTTCCTACGGCCTGGGCGTCGCGTTTGAAGTGAGCGACCTGCTGGCGATTACCGTTGAGCAAACCCGCTACACCGATAAAGACGAGCTGGAAATGGACGGCTTGAGCATCGGTTTTAGCCGCAACTTCTAACGCAAGGCGGGCCTCGTGCCCGCTTACTGCCGCGTTTTCAGCAGGTAGTCAAAAATCGGCAGGGTGATGTTGAAATTGCACGCGGCCATTTTATCGCGCTGATGATGAACGCGGTGGCTGTGTCGCAGTGAGCGCCAGCCAGGAATACAGGCAAATACCCGTTCGGCCGCCGCGCCCTCGGGAATGTGATAGCTAAAGTGCAGCACCTCGTACAACAGATAGCCGCCAATCGCAGCAATGACATAAAGGTAGGCAATGTTCGGGCTGGCAATCTGGCTTAACACCAGCGCCCCGGGTATTGCCAAGCCGACAGTAAACGCCACGATCAAATAGCTGGGAAACAACACCACGCGCCAGTCCCGCGAGTTGGCGTAGTCCATATCGTCGTGCAGAAAAAAGCTGTGATGATCGCCGGTGTGGCGCTTGTAAAATAATCCGCCCAGTCGGGTTTTACGGTGTCCCAGCCAGCGATGGGCGTAGTACTCGGCAAAGTTCACCAGTATTAAGGTAATCGGCAGCGCCAGGTACTCCGCAGGCGAGGGCTGCTCGGTTTGCATCACGGCGTAGGCGATCACGGCCAAACCCATCGCGGCCACACTGAGCATGTGCAGCCAGCCGGAATAGTAGGGGCTGATGTCGCGGCGGTAGCGCTCTCGAAACGCCAGCATGGCATCGCGTTGCATGGTGTCTTCTCCTATAAAGCTGTTCAGAGCATAGCTATTGAAGTGGGGCTTGGGTAGCGGCTTACGAGAGTTGTTTGAAGCACCGATTTTCAATCTTGAACATGGTACGCGCTGGGCGGTAGTGGAAGTGGCGGCAGGCCGTTACTATAAGCCTTTGTTTTGTCGCCATGGATTCCGCCAGTGCCGAGCAAACCCGCTGATACCCCATCGTCTGCTAGCACCCTGCGCCGCGTTGCGCTGTTACTCGGCCCTGGCTTGCTGCTGGCCGCCGAGCTGTTGCCTGCACCGGCAGGGATGAGCGACTCCGCCTGGCTATGTGCGGCGCTAGCACTGTGGATGGCGCTGTGGTGGGGCACCGAGGCCATTGCCATTCCCGCTACGGCACTGCTGCCACTGCTGTTCGCACCCATCATCGGTCTGTCGCCCCTCAAGGCGGTGGCGGCGGCCTATGCTCACCCCATTGTGTTTCTGTTTATGGGCGGCTTTATGCTCGGCCTGGCCATGCAGCGCTGGCAGTTGCACCGGCGCTTGGCGCTGACCATATTGTGCCGCGTGGGCGCGGAGCCGCGTCGGCAAATTGCCGGCTTTATGGTTGCTACCGCCTTTCTAAGTATGTGGGTAAGTAACACTGCCACCTCGGTAATGATGCTGCCGATAGCGATGTCGGTAATTGGTCTGCTGCCTGAGTCCCTGGGCGCCGCAAGGCGCAATTACGCTATCGCGTTGCTGTTAGCCATTGCCTACAGCGCCAGTATTGGCGGCATGGCTACCCTGATTGGCACGCCTCCCAATGCCCTGCTCGCCGCCTACTTACAAAGCAGTCACGGCATTGAGGTGGGTTTTGCCCAGTGGATGGGCTTGGCGCTGCCGCTGTCGCTTGCGATGTTAGTGATCTGCTGGCGGCTATTATGTCGTCGCGACTTTAGCGGCGTTGCCGACTACAGCAATGCCGATATCAGCCGGCAGGCGCTGATTGAGATGGGGCCGATCACCACTGCCGAGCGCCGCGTGGCCATTGTTTTTTGCGTGGCCGCTGCGGCGTGGATAGGCCGTCCCTTTGCCGAGCAACTGCTGCCGGGCTTAAGTGATACCGGCATTGCACTGGCGGCGGCGCTGAGTTTGTTTGTGATTCGCTCCGGTGTGCCGGGCAGCGCATTACTGGATTGGAAAACCACCGAAAAGCTGCCCTGGGGTGTGCTGCTGTTGTTCGGTGGCGGGCTTGCGCTGGCAGCGCTGATTGGCAGCTCGGGGCTGGCTGAGTGGATCGCCAGCCGTTTTGAACAACTGGCGGCGCTGCCACTGGCGCTCATATTACTGTTGATCGTGAGCGTAATGATCTTCCTCACCGAGCTAACCAGTAACACCGCCACCACGGCGGCATTTTTGCCGCTGCTCGGTGCGCTGGCGGTGGCCCAGGGGATATCGCCCCTGCTGTTTTGCTGCGCGGCGGCGTTGGCGGCCTCCTGCGCGTTTATGATGCCGGTGGCGACACCGCCCAATGCCGTGATCTTTGGCAGCGGCGAGCTGGAAATTCGCGATATGATGCGCGCCGGTTTCGCCCTGAATCTGCTGGGTATTGCGCTGGTGTC
Organism: Spongiibacter marinus; assembly: GCF_016906995.1. Taxonomy (GTDB): domain Bacteria; phylum Pseudomonadota; class Gammaproteobacteria; order Pseudomonadales; family Spongiibacteraceae; genus Spongiibacter; species Spongiibacter marinus. The sequence goes on from NZ_JAFBBD010000001.1 coordinate 490,051, forward strand.
ACTGTGTAGTTACGGTGTCATCACGCTGCTATGGCTGGCTTAGGAAAGCGCTTATTACGCGCACACTAACAACAACGATAACGAGGTAAACATGAATATTCCGATGATCTGCATCGCGGTACTGGGGCTGCTGTGTTTTGTGCTGGGTTTAAACGTCAGTATTGCGCGCACCAAGGCCAAACGCGGTAGCGGCTGCCCAGATGACCCGAAAGACCCACTGCACAAAGCCATTCGCGCCCACGCCAACACGGTTGAATACGCGCCGGCGCTAATGGTGTTGATCTACATTGCCAGCCAGGCACAAATGGCCCTGTGGGTGATGTGGACCATGGTGGCCGTTACCGCCTGCCGCGTGCTGTTTGTGCTGGGCATTCTCACCACGCGCACCATGGCGCGCCCCAACCCCATGCGGTTTATAGGCGCACTCGGCACTTATGCGGGCGGTATAGCGCTGGCGGTTGAGGTGCTGTTTCAGGCGATGGGCTGGCGGGTAATGTAAGCCTGCCCTAGTCATCAAAGCGCGGCGGCCGTTTCTCAAAAAAGGCCGCTGCTGCCTCTTCAACATCCCCGCTTAAACCGTTCAAAATCTGATTGCGATTCTCCAGTTGCAACGCCTGCTGCAGTGACTGGGCGTTGAGGTTTTCCCACATTGCCTGCTTGGTCGAAATCACGCCATAGGGACTGAATTCAGTGAGCGAGCGTGCCAGTGCCCGGGCCTCTTCGGCCAGTGCGTCATCGCTGGTCAGGCGGGTGACTAAGCCCCATTGCTCGGCTTGCTCGGCATCGACCACACGGGCGGTCAGCATCATGTCATGGGCGCGACTGGCGCCGATCAAACGCGGCAGGGTATAGCTCACACCAAAGTCGCAACCGGAAACCCCCAGGCGAATAAACTGGCTGCAAAAGCGCGCCGAGCTTGCTGCTATGCGCAGGTCGCAGGCCAGTGCCAGGGCCAGTCCGCCACCGTAGGCGTGGCCGTGCACGGCGGCAATAATCGGCTGCTGAATGCGGCGCATCAGCAGCGCAATATCGGCCATGTATTCCTGGGCGCGCATACCGGCGCGGCTTCCGGCTTTGATCTCGCCAATGGTGTCGCGCAGGCTGTCCGGGTTGTTTTGGTCGAGTAAATCCAGGCCCGCGCAAAAGGACTTGCCCGCGCCGCTGAGAATAATCACTCGCACGCGGTTGTCCTGATCAAGCAGGTGCAAAGCCGCCTTTAATTCGCGCATCAGTTCCCAGCTCAGCGCATTGCGGGACTGCGGGCGGTGCAGTTGCAGCTCGACAATCTGGTCTTCCAGCGGCGTGATGCGCAGGCAGTTAAAGTCGGGGTAATTGCTCATCGTATTAGTCCTTTTACGCCGCCTTACAACACCATAAAGCCGCCGTCGGCGACGACAGTGCTGCCCGTGGTGTAGCGCCCCAGGTCGCTGGCCAAATACAGTACCGGGCCGAGAATTTCGTCCGCATCGGCAATACGTTTTTGTAAATTGCTTTGCAGGGTGGCCTCTTCAAAGCCCGGTACCTGGAAGCTGTTTTTCACCATGTCGGTCAGGTAGGTGCCGGGGGCCAGCGCGTTAACGCGAATGTTGTTATCGGCCCACTCGGCGGCCATCACTTTTGTCATGGCATTCAGTGCGGCTTTGGTGGTGGCGTAAAAGCCCATCAGTGCCGAGGGCTTTAAACCACTAACAGAGATGACATTGATAATGCTGCCGCCGCCGCTTTTTGCCATATGGGGCGCCAGCCGCGAGGCCAAATACCAAGGCCCCTTCAGGTTCACGTCCACCATTTTGTCGAACATGGCGGGCTCCAGTGCCGATAGCTCGCCAAAGGCGGGGTTGATGCCAGCGTTATTGATCAAAATATCCACCTTGCCCATCGCCTCCAGTGCTTGGCTGATTAAGGCGTCGAGGCTGGCGCAGTCGCCAGCGTGGGCAGCAATGGCCACGGCGCGGCGGCCGCAGGCGCGCACTTCCTCGCAAACGGCTTCGCAGGCCTCCAGCTTGCGACTGGCCACAATAATATCGGCACCGGCTTTCGCCAGGCCGAGGCTCATGGCGCGTCCGAGGCCGCGACTGCCGCCGGTAATTAAGGCAACTTTGCCGCTGAGGTCGATGTTGTGCATGGTGATGGCTCCCTGTTTTTATCGTTAGTGGGCTGCGACCATAGTAGGTGGCAAAGTGGCGGCCCGCCAATGGCAGAGTCGGCCAAGCTGTTAGCCACACTACCGGCCGTGCTATAAACCTTGGCAGTGCCACTACCTTCAGTTTCGGGCAGCGCCAAACTGCCGCCAAAGGATTTATTCATGTCTGCACCGCTATACGATGAGATTCACTGCCTCACCCTCAATCTGCTGCGCGCCGCCGAGGGCAACGACCGCAAGGGCGAGGCCAAAGCCTTTCAGGCCTTAAAGGCGCTGTGTGCAGACAATGCCGACACCGAGGCCGACCACCCCCTGCAATGGGAGGCCCTGGGCGATTTTTCCAACAACGTGGAGCAGGCCATTACCGCCTACGAAACCGGCTTAGCCTGCGCTGAGCGCGCAGGCCTGGATGAATATATCGCCTCATTAAATTTCGCCCTGGCAGAAGTGTTTGCCGAGCAGCAAGACCTGGCGCGGGCGTTAACGCATGCCCAGCGGGCCAGTGAGCTGAGCGAACAGCTCGACGACAGCAAGTTTGCCGAGGCGGTAAGCGAGCTGGTGGCGCAACTGGAGCAGGCGACAACCGAGCAGTGAAACTACCCCAAAAAGGAGAGTGTGATGGCCAGTGAAACGCAGCAACAAGGCAGTTGTTTATGTGGCAAGGTGTCGGTGTTTGCCACCCCGTCCTCTATGCATATCGATGCCTGCCACTGCGACATGTGTCGCCAGTGGGGCGGCGGTCCGCTATTGGCCGTGGAGTGTGATGGCGAGGTGCGGTTCAGCGGCGAGGAATATATTAGCCGTTATCAGTCTTCTGAGTGGGCCGAGCGCGCCTTTTGCAGCCAGTGCGGCACCCACCTGTTTTATCGATTAACGGCCGACAATCATTACGCTCTGCCGGTGGGTTTGTTTGGCGATGTGGACTGGCAATTTAGCAAGCAGATCTTCATCGACCAAAAACCAACCTACTACGCGTTTGCCAATGCCACCGAGAAATTGACCGGCGAAGAAGTGTTTGCCGCCTACGCTGCTAAGTAGCGTTGCTACGGCGGCAAAAAAAGCACCCGCGGCGCAATGCCAGCGGGTGAAGGGGTTAGAATTGATAGCGCGCCTTGATCCAGTACTGGCGTCCGGGTTCGTTCACGCGAACGGCCGTTGGGTCGAAGGGGTCAGATGAGGCGGTGTTAACGTGGTAGGCGTAGCTCTTATCCGCCACGTTTTCCACACCGGCTTCCAGCGATAGCGCGTCGGTCACTTCCCAGTTCCCGTAGATATTCACCACACCAAAACCGGCTGTTTCTTCCGGTACATCGTTGTCGACATCAATGCGGTTTTGCCGATCGGCAACAATCCACTGAACGCCCACCGACCAGCCATCGCGCTGATAATCAACATGGGTGGTGGCTTGCAGCGGCGAGATAGTCGCCAGGTCGCCGTTGTCGCCTTCACCCTCGGTATAGGCAATACCCACCCGCGCAGATACGCCGCCAAACAGTGGTTTGCCCGCCTCCAATTCCACGCCGCGCAACTGGGCGTTGGTGTTGCGGTACAGGGTGGCGGTGCCGCGATTGTAGCGCTCGATGTAGTCGGTCACTTCGTCCCAGTACACCGTGGCCGACCAGTGGCTGTCGCCCTGGCGAGACAGCAAGGTCAGGTCTAGCTGCTGGTGAATTTCCGGGTCGATATTGGGGTTGCCCACCCAGCTCTTGCCCATGGCGCTGCGGGCAATAAAGTTCTCGCTGGCATCCGGGTGGCGAACCGAGCGGCTAAGGTTGGTGCTAAACAAGGTGCTTTCGCTCAGCTTGCGGTCCCAGCCCAATACCAGGCCCAGGTCATTGGTAGTGGCCTTGTTGCTGCGCGTGCCGTAGTTAGCCTGATAAAGGTTGGCGGGGGTGGCCGCGCCCATCATGCCGGCGGGTTTTTCGCTGGAGGTAGCCTCTGAGCGGAATTGGTCATAGCGCACGCCTACACGCAGCTCATCCACCGCGTTCAGCTCGTAGTCCAGTTCGGCAAACAGGCCCGTTAGGCGCTGCTCAATATCGGGCCACATGCGAGACACCAGCATATCGAAGCTACCGTCTTTGCCGGCATCCATAAACAGGTCGGCACGGCGGTCATTGGCGCGGTGGTCGATACCCACTCGCCATTCGCTGTTGTCGCCATTTAGCGTGGCCATAAAACGGCCGCCCCAGGTGTCCGATGAACTTGGCGCTGCCATGCCGTTCGGCATCGCATTGCGCGGGCGTAGCGTGTAATTGTCCATCAAGTGCGTAACATCGCTGCGATACAGATTCAGCGACAGCGCATCTACCGGGCCAATCGAGGCGTTGTAATGCCACTTAAAGCGGCTGGTGGTGGAATCGGCATAGGGCGCATCCATGCCGTTCCCGGCATAGAACAGGTCTTCCTCGTTGGCCACCTCATGAGAGGCTTCAAGATAGTGGTTGCCGATATCGCCACCTACAATCACGCCGAAGCTGTTGGAGTCGAAGGCCGACGACACGGTGTTGCCGTCACCATCATCGTAGTTGTCCGATTCAATGTTCTCGCTGAATACGCGAACAAAGCCGCGGTCATTGCCTGCGGCAAAATCCACCGCAGCGCTGCGCAGGTCGGAGTTGCCGGTGTAGCCAAGGCGAACATTGCCGCGATAACCGCTTTCATCAAATTCCGGGCGTTGGTGTTCAAACAATAGCGTGCCGCCGCTGCCGCCAGCGCCGTAAATCACCGAGCGATTACCCTTAATCACAGAAACCTGATCAAAACTGTCAAAGCCGACATAAGTGGTGGGTGGATCCATGCGGCCGGGGCAGGCGCCGTAGTTAAACGCGCCATCGGAAATAATATTCAAACGGTTCTGGCTCTGGCCGCGAATAATTGGCTCAAAGCCGCGACCGCCACGCCGTGTGGCACTCATGCCCGTTACCGAACGCAGCAACTCACCGGCGTCGTGCACCGGCTTGGTGAGCGGCGCATCGCTAAAAATCTGATCCGCTGTTGGGTCCAGGTCGCGCTCAGCCGTCACCTCAACCAATTCAATGGCCAAGTCATGGTTGGCCAACCCCAGTGCGGGCGCCATCGCGAACGCCGTCAGTAAAAATTGCTTCTTCACAGAAAAATCGCCTAATTATAGATGTCGGCAATAGTCTAATGACTGACTCAACGCCTGAGGATGTGACATGGTGTCGCACCAAACCCGCGGCAAAACACCGACGTCGGCAATTAAATTCACAAATAAAAGAACGCTTGGCGGTTAGCGCACCGTTAATTCGCCGGTTCCAGGCCGCCAAAGAGTGTGGAATACTCAATGCAGCATGAGTACCTGATTATGGCGCTGCAGGCCGCAGCAAAACGCTACCGCGTACTTCAGAATGGAGTCAATAGTGACTACGGCATGGATGTGAAGCCCTCCTTAAAGTATACCCCACAGCAAGCCCGCACCTGGCGTGTTTCGCCATTGTTATCGTGAAACGCTTTTTTTTAAGCCTGTCTTCTTAGTCGATAATAATATTACGTGACAGCAGGTAGCATTTGATCCGATGACTCATACTGGTGTAAAAACTCAAAGCAGGTGCAAAGGATTAGACAATGATTTTGAAAGCTTGGCTGCTAAACGGGTTATTTCACAGTGCCCCAGGTTACTTGTCGATTGAGGGTGACGAGATTGCATTCTCACTCATCGACACAGGGACGTTTGGTAAGAAGAAGCTCGACTTGATGGTGGATAAAGAGGGCGCTTTTGAGGAGATCTCCGAGGGTCAAAATATCGAAGTGTTTCGCACTCAGCGGTCAAATGCCAATTTCCACTCGCCGTGGTATATGTTTATGGGTGGTGGCGTGTTGAAGCTTCCTAATGGGACACACAAATTGTCATTCATGCAACCTCAGAATACGAAGTTTCCTTATCAGCGTTTAGGTATTATTCGAGAGAGTGATATCACCGACTTTAAGGACGGGCGGGAGCTAGGAAAACGGTTTAACGCGTATATTAATAATAAAAATAAAACTTGGTAAATCGATAAAGAAATCCCCACTCAATTAAGGCTTACTAAAGCAGTGCGCTACACCAGATATAGAATATTTTTGTCATTTTGGTAACTAACCGCGTAAATCATATCCAAATGAGCAGGCTTGTATAGAGTAATAGCATCCGACGCTGACAAGGCGTTGTAGATTTCTTCAGTCACGTCCCACCGCCCCTCAGCCGTCAAAAGTCGAAATTTAGTTTTTGCCAGATTCGATGTTGTAGCGAATTTGTCTTTTACCCTCGTTCTAATTTCCACTTTGCCAAGATCAGTATTCGTAAACCGTCGGTAAAGATTGTAGGCTGAGAAAAGACCTAAAGCCTTGTATAGCAGAACAATGGCCAAAGGAAATGAAAAAAGGATCAAATTGGTCGTAAAGATAGGGAAAAACAGAACCAGCATGGCGATAAAGAAATAAAGCTTCTTTCGCCATTGTTTGAAGAAAAGCTTCTTAACTATTGATCGTTCAGTAGGAGAAATATGTAATTCTCGTTTCTTCCGCGAAGAACTAACCTTTCGAGATTCAGGAGCTTCTTCAGTTCGCTCATGAATGTGAGCATTTAAAATCTCAAAATTCAGAATCAGCTTTTTCTTGGGGCTGATATGTAATGAAATTTCGTCCCCTACGGACGCTTGATGATATTCTTTAGGCGTTACCTTTAGCTCTTCGCCATTAATTGACAAATAGTGTGTAATGGTTGTTCTGGTTCGGCTTCCCCCGTTACCTGCGCGATTTGGGGAGCGATGATTTCCTGTTCTGGAGGTATGCTTGTTGACACGCTTATTGGTTACCACCCCTGTGTAACAGTGTTTGACCCCGTCTCTGAGCTCGATGTGGTTTTGCCGGGCGATGCTTGTAATAACAGCAAAAAAAATCACAGCGAAAAAACCAAAAATGACCATTGGAATGGCGCTGTTATGGGTAGAAGAAACAATCGAGGTAAAAATCACATAGAAGATCGCTCCGGCAAAGAGTGAAAAACCGCCAATCAACCAATATTGATTTTGTATGCGCTTTCTATCCTGGGGTGATAAGCGTTTTATATCGTATTTAGCCGTTTTCATGTTCTTCCCATAAATTAGCTAATAGTGTTTCTAATTTGCAGTTGTCGCACTCGACGCCACTCTCGTGCCGCCCCCATTGACGTGCCCACAGGAAATACAGAAATAGCAATTAAAAAATAATTGAAAGCGCCACTCCTGAATCCCTCAAATAACGCGATTGCCAACAGCTGAAGAAACCCAATTATCCCTAAGACCCAAAAGGCAGTGATGGTTCGGCTGATAAACGGTGTGACACGCTGCGTAGTCGAGCTTTGAAACACGAACAGCCACCTCAGCAGAGCTGCGGCCAAATAAGCCAGCGCCACAGCCAGGCAGGGATAAATAAACGTCGACAGCGGATCTTGCTGCGTCACCAAGCCAAATAGCAGCGTTATTGCACCCCAAAGCCACACGACACGTTGCATCCACCACTCAGAGTGTACGATCCATTTCGTCATGGCGAACTATCGCTTTGAGGTAAAGCAGGTTTCTGTGCCGTCATAATTGTTGTAACAGTCCCGTCGGTAGCCGTTGTAACTGTTGTTGCGGTTATTGATCTGACCTTGCTTAATCATCGCATCACCCCAGGCATTCAATGCATCGCCAAAGCTCTGTGAGCTGTTACGATTGGACGGGTGGGCGGCTTGAAAAGCCTGTTGTTTACGCCACTCTTCTTGTGCTGCCCTATAAGCACGTTCACGCTCTTCTTCTCTACGGCGCTTCGATTCAGCAATTTTTGCCTCGTAGGCCCTCTTGCGAGCCAGGCTATCTGCACGGGACTTTAGCGCATTCTGGTAGACCGTTTGAATCGCGGTAAATCTGTCATCCCATCCGTATCGATTTGGTCCATATGCCGTTGCCAGTTTCGCTTTATAACCCGTATCTACCACCATGCGGCTTCCTATCCATGGCGATAGCGAGTGCCATTTTCCGGGATAGGCGCTAGCCTTTGGTGTCACACCATCGGCTTCGTAGGCGGTATAGAATTGAATAAAATAGGATTGCCAAATATCGCTATTTGACTTGTACTCCCGCGCTCCTTCTTCTCTCTGATAATCAAAATCAGCCAGCATGACGTAGTCAGCCTCCGAGGCTAAGATACTGATCGGAGAAGATTCGCTATTGTTTTTGACTTGACCGCGCGTAGCCAGCCCGGCAATTTTGTAACTGAAGCCAGTGGGTGTTTTGTACACTAGCAACCAGTCTTTATATTTTTTCTGCCGCTCATTAAAGCCCCAGTAATTGTCATAAAGCGGCGTCATACCCACAAAGTTTTTAGGGCCCTTCACGGGTTCTCCCTGTTCATCCAGTGGTACATACAACGTGTGATCGGGCAGATCCGTTTGCAGAGGAAGGCGTCCGACTGCCTGCATCAGATAATTAGTGAATTTCTTTCTGTCTAAGTCATAGATCGACTCAATAATATCGATCTTCGGATAATAGCCGAGAAAGTCTCCCATAGGTCCCCAGCGGACGGAGGCCTCATTCCCGGTTCTAGGGTCAATCGCTTTGGCAAAGATCAAGCCGGATTCATTTTGTGTATAGAAGGTCAGCTTTGCCTGAGAGAAGATAATATTGTCGTAAGTCGCGACCACTCTTCCATCTGGCCCCAGTTGCTCAAACTTGACAGTATTCTCACCTACACTCGTAGTGCCCCTGGCAATAAAGACCCTTACCGGGCTCTGCATGGAGTAGCCACCCATGGTGTAGTAAGTTCTACCCTTTCCCAGTGGCTCTTTGAGCTTTTTGAGTTTGTTATCAATTTCCACAAGGTAGTATTCATCGTTCCAATGACAGTCGATGTCCTTGTAGGGCTGGGCGATTGCAAATTTATCCGATATTGGAATGATGAGTTGGTAAGCGGCAGGCTCTACCGGAGAGGCACCATTTGCTTCGATTAGCCCCCATGGGTGTTTCCTTCCCCAGTCTTTTTTGCATTTACTCTCCGGGATTCTCTCGCGTTTGCCTCCAAACTTTTTGGAGATCTTTTTCATGTCCTTATAGGTAGGCGAACTCCTCACAAACCCCATCACCATCGTGCCAGAGCCATCGGCCTTCATGACTAGCCAGCGCTCTCCGGCTTCGCGACAGAGCTCAGGCTGACTTTCCAGCGGGATACACTTTCCTCCGGTCATCGACCGTATCGGCCCACCTGCGTGGGCCGTCAAAAGAGGTAGCGAGAGAAGCAATAACACACTAATAAGATGACTTTTCATTCGGATTCCTTACCGCAATACATAATTTTTATTCCATTCATAAATGATGAAGACATTTGAAAAATATCCGCAACACCTTTTGTACTACTAGGATGAGAGCTGGCACTGGAGCAGGTAGTTACTCAGGTCCACAACGTCTCGCAAGCCTTTCTATGTATGGTCAATTTCATAGCGCGCTACCAAGTCGCCAAGTTGGCGAATTTGAATGGCCTCGATACCGTGGCTGGAGAGGGCGTCTGAAATCACCACCACTTTATCGGTTTCGCTGAATTCGTCGCGGCTCATCATTATGTGGGCGGCGTTGGCGAGTGTTTTCTCTGGGTCGGAGCTGAAGTTGATGCGGTAGCTAAGCACGTTGCGGTTTAACACCAGCTTGCGGCGGGTGCGACTGTCGTTAGTAAACGCGCAGATGATGGAGCTTTGGGGGTGGCAGTTGGTGACCAGGCTGGCCATCAGCCCGCGCCGTGTTGGCACAACAATCGCCTTGGCCTGAATGGACTCAGCCAGCTTCACCGCGGCGGCGGCAATTTCCTGTTTGTCGTTGCCCATGATCAGTTCATCGCTAAAGCGCAGGCCGCGATTCTTCTCAATGGAACGGGCAATGCGGTCTAACACCTCCACGCATTTCACCGGGTATTTGCCCACGGTGGTTTCCCCCGACAGCATAATGGCGTCGGCCTCTTCGTACACGGCGTTGGCGACATCGGTAACTTCGGCGCGGGTGGGCATGGGGTTTTCGATCATCGATTCCAGCATGTGGGTGGCAACAATCACGCGGCGGCCGTATTTCGCGCACTGGGAAATAATTTGCCGCTGCACGATGGGCAGCTCTTCAAAGGGAATTTCCACACCCAGGTCGCCCCGGGCGACCATCACACCGGCGGCTTCTTGAATAATGGCGTCGAGGTTTTTAACGCCTTCCTGGTCTTCAATTTTGGCGATAATTTTTATCTTATCGACCTTGTCGCCCAGCAGGGTTTTCAATTCTCGTATGTCGTCGGCGCTGCGCACGAATGACAGGGCGATAAAGTCCACCTCTTGTTCCATGGCAAACAGAATATCGCGGCGGTCTTTCTCGGTAATGGCGGGCAGGTTTACGCGAATACCGGGCAGATTAACGTGGCGCTTGCTCTTTAATACGCCGCCGTCGATCACTCGGCACTGCATGGTGCGCTGTTCTTTGCTGAGCACTTCCAGATTGATCAGGCCGTTGTCGACGGTGATCTTGTCGCCGATATTCACGTCGTTGATCAGGTCTTCGTAATTGATCTGGATCGAGCTGGCCTCGACATCGGCCTCGCCCCGCGCGACCACCGAAATCACATCGCCGGTTTTCAGGCTGAGTTCGTTATTGATATCGCCGGTGCGAATCTCCGGCCCCTGTGTGTCGATCAGCACCGCGACCGGGTGGTGGAGTTTGCGGTTGAGGGTTTTGATGGACTTAATAATTTGCGCGCAGCTGTCGTGTTCACCGTGGGACATATTCAGGCGCACGATATTCATCCCGGCGTCGGCCAGTTTGTGCAGTGACTCGTAGTCGCTGGTTGCTGGCCCAATGGTGCAGATGATCTTCGTTTTGCGCATAGCTTGCCCGCTGTTTGATTGTCTATGCAGTGATTATGGCAAAAAACGTCGTGGGTGAAAGGCCACTTTAGGTGTGTTTATCGATTGATTCGCCGGTTTTTTCGAATCGTGATCAGGGCGTTAAGCGTGTTGGGATGATGGCGAGCGTCTTCGGTGGGACTTCGCTGCTCAGACTTCTACTTTTGCTCATATTTACCTACTTGCGCAATAACAGGTCCACTGGTAGGATAAGTTACCTCAAGGGAGAGTAGCAGCTATGTTCAAGGCCATACAGAAGCGGTCTGTGTCGGATGAAGTGTTCGACCAATTGCGTAATCGCATCGTCTATCAGGAACTGAAAGCCGGTGAGGAATTGCCCTCGGAGCGGTTGCTGTCTGAAATGCTAGGGGTGAGCCGTAATGCCGTTCGCGAAGCGATCAAGCGCCTGCAACAAGCGCGCTTGGTTGAGGTTAAGCACGGCGGCATGACAACGGTGCTGGACTACCGCAGGGAGGCCAGTGCCGACTTACTCCCCAGTTTATTGTTTGACCAGGACGGTCAAATTCAGGTCGATGCGGCGCGCAGCATTGTGCGGATGCGTCAGGTCTTGTCTCCGGCGATTGCCGCCGATGCCGCGGTGAATGGCGGCGCAGCTACCGCTGATCGTTTAGATGCCTTGGTCGATGACATGACGGCGGCAGTGGCCCCCGTCGACTTGCAGCGCCTCGCGTTTGAATTTTGGGAGGAGCTGGTTGATGGCAGCGGCAATATCGCCTACCGCCTGGCCTTTAACTCGCTGCGCAAAACCTACGAACCGCTATGGGAGCTACTGACCCAGATGCTGGATCGCGACCTTCGCAAGTTGGACTCATTCCGTGGCCTCGCGATGCTGGTGCGTGAGGGGAAAGCTGACGAGGCGGCAGAGTTAGCACGCGACTATATCGATGGCAGCAGCAACGCCATTAACCAGTTTTTAGATCTGTACGAGCAACACACGCAAAATCATTTAAATAACAATGCGTAGAGGACTATCCCATGACGAGCAGCGTTCAATCATCTGGTGGCGCGGCCCAACCAGCCAACCCGGCAAAGGCTAGCGACTTTTTTAAAGCCTTTTATGGCCATATGAGCCCGATCATTCTTACGGCATTGGCACTGGGCTTTACCGGCTTTCGGGTTTACCTCGGCAACTGGAGCTATGCGGATCTAATCGCTCCGCTGTGCATTCTGGCTTTCTGGCCGATACAGGAATGGCTGATTCATGCTTACATTCTGCATTCCAAGCCGCGCAAAATTTTTGGTAAAACGATCGACCTCAGTGTGGGCCGCTCTCACCGTGCCCACCATGTAAACCCCTCTGACCTCAGTGATATCACCATCAACAAAGAGGTGTTCCCCACCGTGGTGCCGGTGCTGATTGCGCTTGCCTACCTGTTGTTGCCCAGTGTCGAACTGGCAACCGGTGCCCTTGCCATGTTTTTTACTTTGGCGCTGCACTATGAGTTTTGTCATTTCATGGGCCACACCACCTGGTGTATGCCAGTGAATTACTACCGTCGCCGCCAGCGAATGCATCGCCTGCATCATTACCGCGACGAAAAATTATGGTGGGGCGTGTCAACCGGATTGGGCGACTTGCTGTTGGGGACCGCGCCTGACCTGAAGGCCGTTGATAAGTCGCCAACGGTGCACAATGTTCACGGGCTGCTCTCGGACGAACCGCGCTGAACACAATTATTTCTAGCGTCAAAAGTATAAATACAATAATAAGCAGTAGGGGAAGCGTAAATGTCAGTCGACACAAGAGGGTGTTTCAGCGCGCTCAATCACTTTTTATTTAAGCGGAGCAAACCCTGCTTACAACCACTGCTTGTGGCGAGCCTACTGGCGGCTCCGGCTCTGGGTTTCGCAGCGCCGGCCGCTAATCCCGAGGTTAGCGCGGAGGAGCAATCGCTTAAGCGGCAGCGCAATGCCCTTGAAGAAGTTGTCGTCACGGCGCAGAAGCGAGAGGAAGACATACAGTCCGTACCGCTATCTGTTACCGCGATTAGTGGCGATGACATTGTCGACAAAAACATGGCCGACATGAACGAAGTGGCGGTATATGTGCCCAACCTGGACGTGCTGGCAACACCGTCGTTTCCCAGTATTTATATGCGCGGTTTGGGGTCGAGCTATAACCGAGGTTTTGAACAATCGGTGGCATTGCTGATCGACGATGTTTACTACGGTCGCGCTTCATATATTAATCAGGCCACCATGGACCTGGCGGCGATTGAAGTGCTGCGCGGCCCGCAGGGTACCCTGTTTGGTAAAAATGCCTCGGCCGGTGCGATACACTTTCGCACCGCCATGCCCGACACAGAATTTGGTTTTAAGGGTGACGTGCTACTGGGTGACCTGGACCAACAGCGCGTACGCCTGATGGCCACGGGGCCCATAACGGATACGCTCAGGTGGCGAGTCGCGCTGATGAGTCAGCTTCGCGATGGCAGTGTTTACAACACCACGGCAGAGATCGATGAAGAGAATATCGATACCCAAAATGCGCGCCTGCGCGTCGTATGGGACGCCTCCGAGGATTTGACCATTGGCCTGACACTGAACGCAGCGCTGATCCGCCAGCATGGCGAGGGTAGTCAGCTTATTCGCGCGCGTGACCGCCATCTCGCGGCCATGCAGGTGTTTGACCCGGAAACCACGGCAGACCCTTTCGACGAGCGAACAGCGAAAGATACGCAGGGCCGTGTAGCGCGCGACGCCTATGACGTTACCTTGAAAGCCGACTGGAGTTTCGGCAATGACTACCTGCTTACCAGTATTACCAACTACACCTGGTTGGACGAAGAGGTGAGGTTGGATGCCGACTTTTCACCGATTCCTTTTCTTATCCTTGATAACAATGAAGTGCTGGAGCAGTACAGTCAGGAATTTCGCATCACTTCACCACCGGGGGATGTTGAGTTTGTCGGTGGGTTATTTTTCATGAAGTCGGACTTGCAGGCCGATTACAACATCCAACAATTTTTACTGCTGACCGAGTTGCTACAGGTGACGGGTGAAGGCGAGCGCATGGCCTGCTTGCAATCGCCCGACCCGGAAGCGTGTCAGGATCAGGTGCTCAACGATGCCAACAGTGGCCAGTTGGCAGGTCAATTGATCCAGGCGCGACAAACACTGGCTGGTGGTCCGTCACCCATCGAAACGGCGTTAACGCGCTTCGACCAGATCACCGGCAGCGCTGCCCTGTTTGGGCAGGTCACCTGGCATTTCACAGAGCGCTGGTCGGCCACTTTTGGTGGGCGTTTAAATTATGAAGACAAAACCCTCGATACCGGTCACCGCCTGATTAATAACGTTACCGGTGGCGAGGGGAATGCGGTTATTTCTGGTGCGGCGTGCAACCAGCTGCTGCCTGTGGATTTGCCTGGGCTTGGCGGCATCCCGTCCCCAGCGGGTTATTGCCTCGGCCCGAACCCTCAAGGGGCGACTATCTTCCCGGTGATTATTGCCGGGGATACACAGTTTGAAGCGGAGCGTGAACGGGAAACCTTCAACTTCATTCCCAAATTCTCTGTGAAGTATGACTTCGCCGATGCGGCAATGGCGTATTTTACTGCCGCCAAAGGGTATAAGTCTGGTGGCTTCACCGGCCAGCCAAGCAACGACATAAACCTGGAGTTTGACGACGAAACCGCGCTGACTTACGAGCTGGGCGCTAAAACCGAATGGTTGGGCGGCGCGGCGCGTTTTAATGCGTCACTGTTTTACACCGACTTTCGCGATCTTCAGGTATCGACCTTCAATGGCGTGGCCTACGTGGTGGAGAACGCGGCGTCAGCAACGATCTACGGTTTGGAATACGAGGGCATGTTGATGACGCCCTACGGCATCCTGCTCGGCCTGAATGGCGCCTTCACGGAATCGGAATATTCTGAATTTAGCCAGGCCGCCTGTACGGCTGAAAATACCAACCCACCTCCGTGTGACCTCACCGGCCGACGCCTGCGGTTGGTACCGGAAATTAA
The DNA here is from genome assembly GCF_016906995.1 of Spongiibacter marinus. GTDB lineage: Bacteria > Pseudomonadota > Gammaproteobacteria > Pseudomonadales > Spongiibacteraceae > Spongiibacter > Spongiibacter marinus. Next base: position 505,070 of record NZ_JAFBBD010000001.1, read on the forward strand.
GTCCACCTTCACGGCGGGCTGGCAGGGGCAGCCCTTCAACTGGCCCTTCCTAACGCTGGCAGGCATTACCGCGAGCTACTCATCCGAGGTGGCCCTGGCCACTGACCTCGACCCAATCGATACGCGCATTTCTGGCACTACCTACGGTGTGCGGCTTGGCCTTAAGTCGATGGACGACACTTGGCATATTAGCTTTTTCGGCGACAACATTACCGGCCGTGAATCGCTGGCTGCCGCTCAGGATACACCGGGCTTTCGGGGTACTCACTTCGGTGGCGCTTATGTAGATACAACCTATGAAGTCGAACTTGGCTACCGTTTTTAGAGGCCGCGTGCGCGCCAGCGGCGCGCTTCGTCTGCTGCTTCGCTGCGCCGCAACAGTGGCCTTCTTCGTCCCGCTCAGTTTGTGGGGCGGGGAAAGCATGACGGTGTGGCGGGTTGATAAGTATGAGGACGGCATAAAAGTCTCCAGCCGCGAGATCCATGACTCGGCAACGCGTGAAGTGAAAGCCGAGGTGGACATTAATGCGCCCTTCGAAAAAGCCTTCGCTCTGTTACTTGATGCCGGTCAGCGGCCGCGCTGGGATAAGGTGTGCACCGAGGCATCGGTATATAAAAAACTGTCGGAAAGCGAAGATATTATCTACGTGGTTAATGACTTGCCCTGGCCGGTTAGCGACAGAGACATGCTGCTACGCCGACAGTGGTCGGTAGCGCCCGATGGTTCGCAGGCGCGCATCCTCTCCCACGCTGACAACACCATACCGTCAATTGTCGATGACCGCGTACGTGTGGAAAAAGCCGAGGGAACATGGACCCTGGTACGCACCGGTTCCTCTAGTGTTCGCCTAAGCACGGTGATCCACGCCGAACCGGGTGGGCCGATCCCAGGCTGGCTTATAAACGCGCTTTCGGTCAATGGGCCGTACAATGCCTTGCATAGTCTTCGCCAAATTCTCGAATCTGAAAATCAGGCCTTGGCGGCAAGTGGCGATAATTATAAAAATCGAAATTCGCAGCATCGTTACCATGTTGGTCAGCCGGAAGAGGCGGAGTGATGAGGAGCCCACAAAAGTCATTTTCACTCGATCAGCGCAGTGAACTTTACACCCTCATTACCGTGAATGTGCTGAAAGCCTTGACGGTGATGGCCGCACTCGTCGCGCTGCTTTGGCTAGTAAGGCCGTATCTCGCGTTATATCAGGAAGGCCTGCGGATTTTTATTGAGCAGCGCTTGCCGCCGACCTATGTTTTCCCGCTGTTTTATATTTCTGAATCCATTCTTGGGTTGTTGCCGCCCGACCTGTTTATGCTGTGGGCGAAGTCGCGGTTCCCGGAAGCACCTTACCTGATGGTGACGGTACTCGCGGCTATCTCATACCTGGGTGGTATTACGGCGTACGGCATAGGCAGTCGTATTGAACACATTCCCTCGGTGCATCGTTATCTTTTTGAACGCCACGCCGAGCACGTCGAGTTTATGAAAAAATGGGGCGGTGTTTTTATCGTCATCGCTGCGCTATTGCCAATTCCGTTTGCGATGGCGAGCACGATTGCCGGGATGATCGAGTATCCTTTCCGAACATTCCTATTGATCGGCTTAACCCGCTTTCTGCGTTTCTACGCCTACGCCTTGGTGCTGTTTAACATTCTTTAAGCGCTGAGTTCGCATCGCCCTTTTGTAGACGTGGCGAACCTGCCGCTACCGAGAGTCTATCCGCCCCGCAATGGGGTGGCACGTAATGGCTAAGCCTGTGGTATCCCGAGAATGAGTCCGTCTGTGCTGAGTTGGGTAGATCTGTCAGATGTAGCTACACTGGGAGGCAGGTTTTGCTACGACACGGGTGAAATGGATGACGACTTTTACATTGAACGGCAAGAAGATGTCCTCAGATGCGCCGGGAGATACCCCCTTACTTTGGGTTATTCGCGACGAGTTTGGGCTAAAAGGAACCAAGTTTGGCTGTGGTATAGCGATGTGTGGCGCCTGTACGGTGCACATGAACGGCAACCCCATGCGTTCGTGCTCGCTGCCGCTAAGTGCGGTGAACAATGCGGATATTCGTACCATTGAGGGTTTGGCGGGTAGCCACCCCTTGCAACAGGCTTGGGTGGAGGAGCAAGTGCCGCAATGTGGTTACTGCCAGTCTGGTCAGATCATGCAGGCGGCGGCGCTACTGGCGAACAAGGCGAATCCCTCAGACGAGGAGATTGTGCAGCATATGTCGGGCAATCTCTGTCGGTGCATGTCTTATGTGCGCATTAAGCGGGCGATAAAAAAAGTTGCCCAGAGCAGTGATGGCACCATTCAAATTTACGACCCTAAGCGCAATACGGTGGTGGATAGCACCACGACGCAAGCGTCTGAAAAACAGGGGGTAAGTTAAGATGTCACGGATAAAAAATGCCAACAACACGGGCGTGAATCGCCGCCAGTTTCTTATTGCATCGGCGGGGGCAGGGGTAATGCTGGCCTTCGCGCCGATCTTGTCTGGGTGCAGTTCTGAGTCGGCGTCCGAGCGACTAAACAGCAAGCGTTTCAACCCCACTATCTGGTTTGAGATTGACCAAAGTGGCGCCATTTTAGTGAATGTAACCCGTGCGGAGATGGGGCAGCACGTGGGCACAGCGCTGGCGCGTATCGTGGCCGATGAACTGGGTGCCGATTGGAATAGGGTGAGCTTTAATCACGTGGATACCGACCCCAAGTGGGGGTATATGGTGACGGGCGGCTCCTGGTCGGTATTTCAGTCGTATGTGCCGATGTCGCAAGCCGGTGCTGCGGGTAGAGAGGCGCTGGTTGAAGCGGCTGCCGAGCTGCTTGGGGTGGCAGCGAAAGACTGCCGCACGGAAAACAGCCAAGTGATTTGTGGCAGCCAGCGTTTGGATTTTGCCGATATTGTGAAGCGCGGCAAGATTGATAAAACCTACAGCGAAGACCAGCTCGCCAAATTCTCTCCGAAAAAACCTGACAACCGTCAGTTAATTGCCAAGCCGAGTCGGGCCTTGGATATCCCGGTGAAAACGACCGGTGAGGCGCAGTATGGTATCGACGTTGAGCTGGAAGGAATGATCTACGCGCGCCCCCTCATTCCGCCAACCCGCTACGGTTCGACTGTGTTGAATGTTGATGACAGCGGCGCAAAAGCCGTGAAGGGGTATTTGGGTTACGAGGTGCTCAGTGATCCCAGTGATATTTTGCAGGGCTGGGTCTCTGTTTTGGCCGACAGTTACTACGGCGCGGTTAAAGCTGCCGATGCTATCAAAGTGGAATACCGCGCGGGGGAAACGGCCAATGTCAGCGAAGAGGATCTTATCGCTGAAGGTGAGAAGCTAGTCGCCGATAAAACAGCGGGTGGCTTGTTTGTCGATCATGGAGATATCGACGCAGCGGCGCAGCGCGCGAAAAAATCCATTGAAGGCAGCTATCGAACCGCGTCGGCACTGCATTTTGCATTAGAGCCGGTCAATGCTGCGGTGGAGTTTAAAGATGGTGTTTGCCACGTGTATACGGGCAACCAATGGCAGTCATTGTTCTTGCCGGTGGTGGCTAAGGCAGTCGGCCTCGGCGAAGACAAAGTGGTGATCCATCAGCACTATCTCGGTGGTGGTTTTGGCCGGAGGTTAGCGGGCGATTATATGGTGCCTGCCGCACTTACTGCTAAGGCGACTGGTAAGCCGGTGAAGTTAGTGTTTACCCGTGAGGATGACTCTCGCTTTGACTGCATTCGCTCACCGTCTGTACAGCACTTTGCGGCCTACTGGAGTGGCGAGGGTGATCTGCTGGGCATTGAGCACGCCGCCGCGGCAGGCTGGCCAACACTCACCATGGCGCCCGGGTTCATGCCCGATAGCGTCGATAAGAAAACCAAGGTCGATAGTTTTTCTATCAGCGGCGCCGACCATTGGTACAGTCTCGACCATCACCGCGTGCGGGCCATCAATAACCCCTTGGCACAAAAGACCTTTGTACCGGGATGGTTGCGTGCGGTGGGGCCAGGCTGGATAGGCTGGGGGGTTGAGTCCTTCATGGATGAGGTCGCCCACGCCCAGGGCGAAGATCCCGCTGAATTCCGGCTGAGCTTGCTCGACGCTAAGGGAAAGAATGCCGGCAACGCGCCGGAGGCGGTAGGTGGCGCTAAGCGGCTGGCCAATGTCTTGCGGGAAACCACTCGCAAGGCGGGCTGGGGTCGCAAGCTACCGGCCAACGAGGGCCTGGGTGTGGCCGTTGCCGCCGGTCAGGAGCGCACCATGCCAACGTGGAGCGCCTGCGTGGCCCACGTCAAAGTGGACCCCGAATCGGGGCAGGTTACGGTGCTTAAGCTCACCAGTGTTATGGACTGCGGAACCGTGGTGCACCCCGACGGCGCCCTGGCGCAAACTGAAGGTGCCATGTTGTGGGGCCTGAGTTTGGCCTTGCATGAGGGCACGGCAATTAAGGATGGCCAAGTTGCTGACAACAACCTCAATAGCTATCAACCCTTGCGTATGAAGGATGTTCCAGACATGGATATCAGCTTTGTACAAAACACGGAGTTTCCCACGGGGCTCGGCGAGCCGGGTTTGATCGCGGTGGCTCCGGCAATTGGCAATGCCATTTTTAACGCGGTGGGTGCGCGCTTGCGGAACTTGCCAATTCGTCCCGCGGATGTCAAAGCGGCGATGCAGGCATAGCTGGCTGCGCGGCGGGACAGTCTGCCCGCCGCGCGCCCGTTTTGTAACGGTATTTGTCGCCATGGCGGGCAAATCGCATCCGGCTCAGGCCTTTTTATCCAGCGATTTTGCCCACAGTGCCAAGCGGTGGCGAATGCTTTGCTGGGATACTTGTAGCTCGGGCATGGGTTGGATGAGTTTGTCGCGCACTAACAGGCGGTAGATAAATTCCAGCCGTTCGTTGCTGGAGTCGCCGTCTTCAAACTGGGCGGCGCCGCGCTTCTCTGCGTAGGCGCTGCCAATATTGATAGCCTTTCTTACCCACTCTTTCTCGTTATCGATTTTTTTCATTGGTCGTTTCCCCGCGCGCAAAGTGAAAGCGCTGCACTCAAGGTACAGCAGAAACGCCAGGCATTGCGACAGGAATACAGAAATAAGGCATCACTCATTCGTCAGAAGGGGTTTTCCCCATCCGCCGAGGCCCTTGCTACACTCAATGCAGTTAGAAAATTTTGTGCTGAGGAGATGGAATGCGAGTCGCGATATTTGGAGCCAAGGATTACGATCGCGAGTTTCTCGCTAAGGCGAACCAGCCCCACGGCCATGCGCTGGCATTTTTTGATGCCCACCTGGGTGCGGCGACGGCAGGTTTGGCCAAGGGCTTTGATGCGGTCTGCGCCTTTGTAAACGATGAGTTGGGCGATGATTGTTTGGCGGAGTTGGCTGCGCTGGGCATTCATACGGTGGCGCTGCGTTGTGCGGGCTTTAACAATGTCGATCTCGACGCCGCAGCGGCCCACGACATTACCGTAGTGCGTGTGCCCAGGTATTCGCCGGAAGGTGTGGCAGAGCACGCGGTGGCCTTAATTCTGGCGCTGAACCGAAAAATTTATCGTTCATACAACCGCGTTCGCGAGGGCAATTTTTCATTGGAAGGCTTGCTGGGCTTTAACCTGCACGGTAAGACGGTGGGGGTGATTGGAACGGGCAATATCGGCGAGGCGTTTTGCCGCATTATGCGCGGCTTTGGTTGTACGGTGATTGCCGCCGACCCCTTTCCCAATGAGCGCTGTACTCGCCTTGGCGTGGAATACACCGAGCTGGACGCGCTGCTAACGCGCGCGGATATTATCAGCCTGCACTGCCCTCTGACCCCGGACACCCACCACCTGATCGATGACCGCGCCCTCGCCAAAATGAAGCCGGGCGTGATGCTGATTAATACCAGCCGCGGCGCACTGGTGGATACCGTCGCGGTGATTGCCGCGCTAAAGACGATGAGAATTGGTTATCTCGGGCTGGATGTGTACGAAGAGGAGGGCGATATGTTTTTCGAGGACCTGTCGGGCAAGATTATTACCGACGATGTGTTCTCGCGCTTACTGACCTTCCCCAATGTACTCATTACCGGCCATCAGGGCTTTTTCAGCGCCGAGGCGCTGGCGAGCATTGCCGCCACCACACTGCAAAACCTCAGCGATGTGGAGCAGGGAAAGGCCTGCAACAATGAAATTTCAGCCGCGCAGCTACGCGGCTGAATCACCTTTTCCCTGCGGACTTAGATATCCCAGTTTTCGGTGTTATCGGCCTTGTGTTGGTTCATTTCTTCAACAATGCCGGTAACGGCCAGGTGCTGCGACAACCACACTTTGCCGGTAAGTTGCTTGAGGAAGTGGGTTTTACACAGCACATCCATGACCGGCCCTTTCAGCTCAGATAAGTGCAGGGCAATATCGCGCTCGCCCAAACGCTCGTTGATCGCTTCCAGTGCTTCCAGTGCGCTGAGGTCCACCTCGTTCACAGCGGTGCACATCAGTACCACGTGGCGGGTATGCGGGTAGTCCTCCAGCAACGCGTAGATGCGATCCTCAATAAAGCTGGCATTGGCAAAATACAGACTTTCGTCAATGCGCAGCGACAGAATCTCGTCGTGGGTAATCACCGAGTGGCGGTTGATATTGCGGTAGTGCTCGGTGCCCGGCACCTCGCCGACCACTGCCATATGGGGCTTGGAGGTTTTGTACAGATGCAGGGCTAACGAGGCAAATACCCCGCAGGCCACGCCGCTTTCAACACCCGCCACTAAGGTGACGAACAGGGTGCTGGCAACGGCGATAAAGTCGGAATAGCCGTAGTCCCAGGTCTTTTTCAAAATCGATAAATCGACCAGTGACAGCACGGCAACGATGATGGTTGCCGCCAGCGTCGCCTTGGGAAGGTAAGCCAGATACGGCGTGAAGAAGATTGCCGCCAGCCCGATGCCGATGGCGGTAAACATGCCCGCTGCGGGGGTTTCTGCGCCGGCATCAAAATTCACCACCGAGCGCGCAAAGCCGCCGGTAACGGGGTAGCCGCCCGATACCGACGACGCGATATTGGCAGCGCCGAGGCCGATGAGTTCTTGATTGGGGCTGATCTTCTGGCGTTTTTTCGCGGCCAGGGTGTGGCCCACCGACACCGACTCCACAAAGCCAATGACCGAAATGAAAATCGCCGAGATCAACAGTTCCTGCCAGGCCTCGTGGTGCAGTGGTGGCAGGCGCAGGGCGGGCAGGCCGCTGGGCACATCGCCGACCAATGCCACGTTTTTTGCGCCGAGGTCGAAGACGACAGCGGCAACACTGGTCATCACCACGCCGACAACCGGGCCCGCTTTACTGACCATGGCGGCGGCAAAGGGCGACAGCCCCAGTTTTTCCAGCAGTGGTTGCAGGCCTTTGCGCACCCAGAATAAAAAGATCAGCACCGGCAAACCGACCGCTAAGGTGTAGAGGTTGGTATGGCTGGCTTGCTCGGCAAGGCTGAGCAAAATTTCGTAGAGGTTGTCGCCGTGGGCGTGCACGCCCAGCAGGTGACGAAGCTGGCTGACGGCGATAATAATACCCGAGGCGGTGATAAAACCGGCGATCACCGGATGGGACAGAAAGTTGGCGAGAAAGCCCATTCGCAGAACGCCCATCAGTAGCAGGAACGCCCCGGAGAACAATGCCAGCAGCACGGCGGCGTCGAGGTAGCCCATGCTGCCGACCTCGGCAATGCGGCCGACGGCGCTGGCCGTCATCAGCGAGACCACGGCCACCGGGCCCACCGACAGGCTGCGGCTGCTGCCCAGCAGACCGTAGGCGATGAGTGGCAACATACTGGCGTAGAGACCAACTTCGGGAGGCAAGCCGGCGAGCAGGGCGTAAGCCAGCGATTGCGGGATAAGCATGATCGTCACAATGACGGCCGCCAGCAGGTCGGAGGCGAGCTGCCCGCGGTTGTACTGCTTTCCCCATTCCAGGATGGGTAAGTATTGGCTGAGTGCGCCTTTCAAAATGCTGTCCTCTCCAGTCGCGGCTGTGGTGTTGCACATAAACGAAAAAACAGCGCCGCATCCGCGGCGCGAAAGGGTGGGTTATTTTTTCGCTGGTGCGTCTTCACCAATGGTGGGCTTAACCAGCCACTCGTGTCCCTTGAGCATGCCCTGCCAGTATATGGGCGGCAGAATTTTCTCTTTCAGCAACCACGCCAGGCGAGATGGCTTGGTGCCGTCGAGCATCATTTTGGGGAAGCTGGGTAGCAGCTTGCCGCCGTAGCCAAATTCCGCCAGTACGATCTTGCCGCGCTCTACGGTAAGCGGGCAGGAGCCGTAGCCATTGTAGTGGGCAATGTCGCTGCTGCGACCGCTGATATCGGTCGCGATGTTATTGGCGACAATGGGTGCCTGCATGCGCGCCGCCGCTGCGGTTTTGGCGTTAGGGGCGTTCATTACATCGCCCAGTGCCCAGATATTGGCGTACTTCTTGTGCTGTAGGGTGGCCTGGTCGACATCGACCCAACCAGCGCCATCGACCAGCGGGCTATTGCGGATGAAGTCGGGGGCGACTTGCGGCGGTACCACGTGGATCATGTCGAATTCGCGGCTGACCTCCACGTCGTTACCCTGTTCGTCTTTGGCGGCGAACCAGGCGGTTTTTGCCGGGCCGTCAATGCGGGTCAGGGTGTGGCCAAAGTTGAGTTTAGCCTGGTATTTGTCGACGTATTTCATCAGTGCCGGTACGTAGTCGGCAACGCCGAACAGCACCGCACCAGCGTTGTAGAACTCCACGTCGATATTGTTTAAGCGCCCCTCGCGGTGCCAGTGGTCGCAAGATAAATACATGGCTTTTTGCGGAGCGCCGGCACACTTAATCGGCATGGGCGGCTGGGTGAATATCGCGCGGCCGCTGCGAACCTTGTTTACCAGCTCCCAGGTGTAAGGCGCCAGGTCATAGCGGTAGTTTGAGGTGACGCCGTTTTTGCCCAGTGTCTCGCTCAGGCCGGGAATGGCGTCCCAGTTCAATTTGATACCGGCGGCAACCACCAGGCGTTGATAGTTCAGTAGGCGGCAGCCTTCAAGTACCACGGTGTTGTTGTCGGGGTCGAAGGCGGCGACGGCGGCCTTGATCCATTCCACACCCTTGGGAATGAGTGAGGCCATGCTGCGCCGGGTTTGCTCAGGGGTGAACACACCACCGCCGACCAGGGTCCAGCCAGGTTGGTAGTAGTGGTTTTCTGCGGGGTCGATAATGGCAACGGAGATGCCTTTGCAGCGTTTCACCAAACTGGCGGCCGTGGAGATACCGGCGGCACCGCCACCGACAATCAGCACATCGTAGCTGGCAATGCCCTCGGCGGTATTGTCGCCATTGCGGGCGGCGGCGATACGCGCGGCTACGCCGCTCATGTCGTAGCCGGCCTTGGCGGCAGCGTCGACGATGTCTGTCAGGCTCATCTCTTCACCGCGGCTCAGTGCCCACAGGGTGGTAGAGCGCATGCCGCTGCGGCAATAGGCATGGACCGGCGCGCTTTGGCCGCTGAGCAACTCGCCAAAGCTGGCGGCATCTTCGTCGCTGACTTTGCCACTGACGACCGGCAAATAGTGACAGCTCATGCCCAGCTCGGTGGCTTTGGCTTCGATTTCTTTAAAGCCCGGCTGATCGCCGCCCTCGCCGTCGGGGCGGTTGCAGATTAGCGTTTTCACACCTTTTTCCGCCAGTGCCGGCAGGTCGTTAACAGTGAGCTGGCCGGATACCGTCAGCCCTGAATCTATTTGCTTGTATTCCATGCCTTGCCCAACCCTTAAAGTACGTTCAATGGTAATTTCAGATACACCGTGCCGTTGTCATCGGCGCCGGGTAGGTGGCCTGCCCGCATATTGACCTGCAGCGAAGGTAGGATTAGCCGCGGCATATCGAGGGTGGCGTCGCGGGCCTCGCGCATGGCAACAAATTGAGCCTCGCTAGTGCCGACATGGACATGGATGTTGGACTGCTTCTCCGCGCCGACGGTGGTTTCGTATTCGACTTCGCGACCGCCGGGCATATAGTCGTGGCACATAAACAGGCGGGTTTCATCGGGCAGCGATAGCACGCGCTGGATCGATTGATAGAGAACGCGAGCGTCCCCGCCGGGGAAGTCCGCGCGGGCAGTGCCGCCGTCAGGCATAAACAAGGTGTCGCCAACAAATGCTGCGTCGCCCATTACATGGGTCATGCACGCCGGGGTGTGGCCGGGGGTGTGAATGGCGCGGCACAGCATATTGCCCACGTGGTATTCGTCGCCGTCGTTAAACAGCTTGTCGAACTGCGAGCCGTCGCGGGCGAACTCTGTACCGGCGTTAAAGATTTTGCCGAAGGTTTCCTGCACCACTGTAATGTTGGCGCCAATGCCGATCTGACCGCCGAGCGCTTCTTGAATATAGGGCGCTGCTGACAGGTGGTCGGCGTGCACGTGTGTTTCGATGATCCATTCGAGGCTCAGTTTATTGTCGCGAATGTGCTGAATGATTTTGTCGGCACCCACCAGCGACAGGCGGCCCGCGGCATAGTCGATTTCCATTACCGAGTCCACAACCGCGCAGGCGTTGCTGCTGGGGTCTTTCACCACATAGGAAAAGGTGTTGGTGGGTTCGTCGAAGAAGGCGATAACTTCGGGTTTGTGGTCGAAATCGATGGAGATATTGTCGTGCATGATGCAATCCTCTTACTTTTGTCGCGAGCGGTATCGGTCCCTGATGCGTACAGCGATAACGCGGCCTCGGTTATGCGTAATTGGAATAACTATATTCCGTATGATTGTAGTAACAGGATTCGTGCCAAGACACGGCAAAAACGAATATTGCTCGTAAGTTATTGTAATTATTGTGAATTAAATTTTATTCGAGCTTGCTTGAGCTGCCGTCGCAAATAAAACCTCTTTGCTTTTGCCAGATCTGGCAGAAACTTCGTCACATTTGGCAGAGTTGTGTTCTGTGGGGGCTGGAAGTGGCTGATAGATGACGTCGACTGAAGGCGCGGGCATAAAAAAGGCGGGCCCGCTTGCGCGCAGCCCGCCAATGAGCAGTGGCTGTTGCTGCTCAGTCGTAGGAGAGGTGGGTCGCCTTACCGTGGAAGATGCGGTAGACGAAAATGGTGTAGCCGATAATAATCGGCAGGGTCAGCACAACGCCAACCAGGGTAAATTGCAGGGCGTTGACCGAGGCGGCGGCATCCCAGATCGTCATTTGGCCAATGATGATGTTGGGGAACAGGCTGTAGCCAAGGCCGAGGCTGGCCAATACGCAGATGGCCACGGTGCTGGCATACAGCTTCCAGCCGTGGCCGCGGTAGATGCTGTTGTCGCTGTTAAGCAGGGCAACAATCGCGGCAAAGGCGGCGAGAGACAGCACCGGGATGGGCGCCAGAATCAGGAAGTTGGGCCAGCTGAACCACTTTTCCGCAATCGCGTCGCTGACCAGCGGCGTGGCGATAGACACCAGCAACAGGCCCAGGCCCATGGGCCACACGGACTTGCGCGCCCAGCCAATGGCTTTGGTGAGCAGGTCGCCCTCGGTCTTCATCAGCAGCCAGCCACAGCCCAGTGTGAGGTAGAGCGCGGGCAGGGTTAGCGCGATGAGGGCCGAGAACAGCAGGCTGGTGGTATTGGATTGCAGGCCGGTGACGTAGGCGCCGAGCATCCAGCCCTGAGCCATTGAGGCGACCAGTGAGCCGACGAAAAAGGCGCGGTTCCACAGCGCTTTGCGGTGGTCACCCGCTTTGACGCGCAGGTCAAAGGCCACGCCGCGCAGTATCAAGCCCATCAGCATGATCGTTACCGGCAGATACAGCTCGGTGAGCACGATGCCGTGGGCCATGGGGAAGGCGATTAATAGAATCCCCACGCCGAGCACAATCCAGGTCTCGTTGGCGTCCCAGAAGGGGCCAATGGAGGCGACCATAATGTCTTTTTCGGCGTCGTTGGCCAGCGGCATAAGCATGCCAACACCGAGGTCGTAGCCGTCGAGAATAACGTAGATCAGCAGGGACAAGCCCATTGCCGCCATATAAATAATCGGTAGCCAGTATTCCATTACGATTCTCCCCCTTTCGCGGTGTTATCGTTGGTGTTAGCTGACGCCGTGCCAGCCGGGTTTAAGATCAACGAGGCAGCGGGCTTGGCTGACAAATTGCGCAGCGCGCCGATGTAGGAAGCCAGTAAGAAAAGGTATAGAAGGATATAGCCGAACAAGGTGCCGCTAACGGTGGCAGCGCTGTGGTCGGCGACAACGTCCTGGACTTTTAGTACGCCGTCGACGATCCACGGCTGGCGGCCAATCTCGGTAACGTACCAGCCGGCCAGCACCGCGATCCAACCGGAGAAGGTCATCGCTGAGAGCGCCGCGAGTACGGGTTTACTGGCCTGCCGGCCGTTTCGCAGTGCCCAGGCGGCCCACCACGCGACCAGTACCATTAGTCCGCCGATGGCGAGCATCACACGGAAAGACCAGAACACGATCGCAACCGGTGGGTGCTCGCCAACAAACTCATTCAGGCCCTTAACTTCGCCCTTGAGTTCGTGGGTAAGTACCAGGCTTGCGGCGTAGGGAATTTCCAGCGCGAATTTATTGCTGCGGCTCTCTTCGTCGGGAATGGCGACAACAGTGAAGGGGGCGCCTTCCTCAGTTTCCCAAATGGCTTCCATGGCGGCGACTTTTGCCGGCTGGTGTTCAAGGGTGTTGAGGCCGTGCAGATCGCCGATGAAAATTTGCAGCGGGGCCAGCACCGCGGCAACCATCACGCCGGTGCGCATAATCTTCCAGGTGGCGGGGCCGTCGACATTCTTCAGTGCCCGCCAGGCGCTGACGCCAGCAACGAGGAAGGCGCTGGTCAGTACAGAGGCGATTACCATATGGAAGAAGCGGTAGGGGAAAGAGGGGTTGAAGATCACTTCCCACCAGCTTTCCACCATGACCACGCCGTCTTCCAGGTAGTAGCCGGTGGGGGTTTGCATCCACGAGTTCAGGCTGAGAATCCAGAACGCCGAAAGCGTCGTGCCGAATGCCACCAGAAAGGTACTGATCAGGTGCATGCGATTGGATACGCGGTCTTTGCCGAACAGCATAATGCCCAGGAATGAAGCTTCCAGAAAGAAGGCGCTCAGTACCTCATAGCCCAGCAGCGGCCCGGCGACATTGCCGGCTTTTTCCATAAAGCCCGGCCAGTTGGTGCCGAATTGGAAGCTCATGGTAATGCCCGAGACCACGCCCATGGCGAAGGTCAGGGCAAAGATCTTCACCCAGAAGTAATAGGCATATTCCCAGGCCTTGTCGCCGGTTTGGGTAAAGCGCACCCGAAAAAACAGCAGCAACCAGCCCAAGCCAATGGAAATGGCGGGAAACAGGATATGAAAGCTGATATTGGTGGCGAACTGTATGCGCGCCAGCACAAGGGGGTCGATATCCATAAGCTCCTCTCTATATATCTAAACGGAATTCCAATATTCCGATTTGTACTAAGATACACAGCAATGTGTGTGCCAGTGCGCGAAAATTCCGCAAAGCATTGATTTTGATGGATAAAAATCAGGCGAGCGGTTTTCGAAAGGCAATGTGTATCGCAGCGTGCCAGGTTTTGTGTCAGTCTTGTCAGAATACCTGTCATTTCTGGCAAAGACGATGCGACAAATTGCTACAGACCTCGACCTCGATTTTCGGTCTCTGCTCGACGGCTTAGAGCACCCGGCCATTCTACTGACGCCCGATTACCAGATTGTGGCGAGTAATCAGCGTTACCAGCAAAGCTTTGGCGATGTGCCGGTGGGCGATCACTGTTTCAGGGTGTCTCATGGCTACGATAAGCCCTGCGATCAGGCGGGCGAGAGCTGCCCGCTTCAGGCGTGTACCCATAGTGGCGAGCGCGAACGCGTGCTGCATATCCACAATACCCCCCGTGGTCGCGAGCATATTGATGTAGAGATGCTACCCATTAAAGGTCGCAATGGAGAGTTGCGCTACTTTATTGAAATGCTCAAGCCAGTGCGCAGCGCCAGTGCGGAGATCAGCAGCGACCATATGGTGGGCCGCAGCGCGGCGTTTAACACCATGTTGGAGCTGATAAATCTGGTTGCCCCCCACGACACCTCGGTGTTGTTGCTCGGCGAGTCCGGCGCCGGCAAGGAGCTGGCCGCGCAGGCGATCCACAGTACCGGTGGGCGCTGCGACAAGGCGATGGTTACTGTTGAATGTGCGGGCTTGACCGACACCCTGTTTGAAAGCGAGCTGTTTGGTCATGTGAAGGGCGCGTTTACCGGCGCGGTGAGCAATAAGCCGGGCCTGCTTGAGTCGGCTCGTGGCGGCACCCTGTTTCTGGACGAGATCGGCGATGTCCCGTTGGGTATGCAGGTAAAATTGCTGCGCTTGCTGGAAACCGGCAGTTATCGCGCGGTGGGCAGCACCCAACCTCAGCTGGCCGACTTCCGCTTGATCTGTGCCACCAACAAAGATCTGCCAGCGATGATCGCCGAGGGCCAGTTCCGCGAAGATCTTTACTACCGGATTAATACCTTTCCCATCCACCTGCCACCGCTGCGTGAGCGCCGCGCCGACCTTGCGTTGATCTCCCGCTCGATCTTGAAAAAGCTCAGCCCCAATGGCGGTTATCGCCTCACCGACTCTGCGGTAAAGCGCCTGCAGGACTATGATTTTCCGGGCAATATCCGCGAGCTGAAAAACATCCTGGAGCGCGCCACCATCTTCGCCCATTCCAGTATTATCGACCTCGCGGTGCTGGAGCGCTGCTTTGGGCAAGAGGGTCGCCAGGCAGAGCCCGCGCCAAGTCCCGCCGCGCCTCACAAGGGCCCCTGGCTGGACTTAAAGGCGCAAGAGCAACAGTATCTCAAGTCGCTGCTGCAGCATTGCAATGGCGACAAGGAAAAAGCCGCCGACATTGCCGGTATCAGCCTGCGGTCGCTGTATCGGCGGCTGGAGGAGTAGTCGGCGAATTACCAGTTCAATATTAGGGGCGATTTCGACCGAGCTGATCGTGACTGGATACCCATTCATCGGAAACTATGGCAGCCGCCAGCGATAGATCTCCGGCAAGGACGGTTGCCGCGATAATTTCCGCGAGTTTGTGGGCTTTGCCCTCACCGTAACAGCCCATCATTTCCAAGCACTCACGCTGGGTCGCCAAGCCGGTGCCACCGCCATAGCTGGCGCAGATAATCGAGGGCAGGGTGACGGAATAATACAGGTCGCCATTGTCGGTAAGATCCATAAAGGCGATACCGGCGTGGGACTCAACGACATTGGCTTCGTCTTGTCCGGTGGCGATAAACATCGCGGCAATGCCGTTCGCCGAGTGCGGGCCATTGTAGGCTGAGCCAGCCAATAAGCTCCCAACAATTGTACGTTGGCGCAGGCGCACCATGCGTTCGGGTTCGGCGCGCATCAGGCTCTGCAGCAGCTCTTTTTTAATGACGGCTTCAGCGACCACCTTTTTTCCACGGCTGTGAAGCAGGTTCATATGGGAGTGCTTCTTATCGGTTTCTATGCCGCCCGACAAGGAAAAATTTTGAATGCCGGAGAAGTTTGAAAGGACCCACTGGCACGCTTTGTGGGTCGCTTTGCCCGTCATATTTTGGCCGGCGGCATCACCGGTTAGGTAGTTAAAGCGGGTAAACAGTTTATTGGCGATTACCCAGCTTTGAATATTTTCCAGTGTGCCAACGCGTGTTGAGCTTTCGGCCTCGGCTTTAATTGCCGCAAAATTTTCCTCAAGCCATTGTGATAACGCGCGTGCCTCGCGGGCAGAGGCAAGCTCAAACAGGGGCGCGCGCTGCATGGCTTCGCCAACGACGGTAACAGTGCATCCTCCTGACTCGCTAACCAACCTCATGCCCCGGCTATACGAGGCGATCAACGTTCCCTCTGTGGTTGCCATGGGGATGTAAAAGTCGCCTTGAGCATGTTCGCCATTGATGCGATAGGGCCCGGCCACGCCCAGCGGCATTTGTACAACGCCGATAAAGTTCTCGGTGTTTCCCTCCACGCTTGCTGGGTCGAGAGAGTAATGCCGGGTGTTCGTCAGTGACGTACCCGTTTGCTCTTCAAGGAAACTGCGGCGTTGTTGCGCGGCCTGTTCCGAGTAGTCATTGCCTTTGAGGCGCGGGATACGCTTGCGCTCGCTCATCGGCGGTTGCCCTGTTCAATGGCAATGGCTGTTTGTTCGCCTTCACTACGGGCGATTACCACGGCGGCGCAGGAGTCGCTAAATACATTCACCGCGGTGCGCATCATATCCAGAATCCGGTCGGTCACCAGCAATAGGCCGATGCCCTCCAGTGGCAGACCAATGGTGCCAAGGATGACGGAGATGGCCACCAGGCTGGCGGCGGGAATGCCGGCCACACCGATCGAGGTTAGCAGGGCGACCATTACCACGGTGAATTGCTGGGCGAAGCTCAAGTCCAGGCCGTAGACCTGGGCGATAAACATGGCTGCTACGCATTCATACAAGGCGGTACCATCCATATTTACGGTTGCGCCTAACGGCAACACGAAGCCGCTGGTGCGTTTGGAAACACCGGATTTGTCCTGCACACACTCCATCGTAAGCGGCAAGGTCGCGGAGCTGGAGGCGGTGGAAAAGGCGGTGAGCATTGCCGGTGCCATGGCCTGATAGTGTTTGACTGGCCGTACTTTGCCTAGGTAGCGAAGCACCAGCGGCATGGCGACAAAGGCGTGTAGCGCCAGCGCCAGCGCGGCGGCAAAAAAGAATTTGAGCATGGGCGCAAAGGCGTCAAAGCCGGTACCGGCGACGGTTTTTGCCACCAGACCAAAAACCCCAATGGGGGCAAATTTCATCACCCACATGGTCATGCTGGTCATAATATCCATCAAGCCCTGCCAAAAGTTAAGCTGAACTTCCGCGTGCTCGGAGTCGCTGCGGGCGAGGAAAAAGCCATACAGCAAGCTGAAAAATATCAGCCCCAGCATTTGGCCATTGGCCGCTGCCGCGATCACATTGGGGGGGATCATGCGCTCAAACACTTGCACAATATCGGCGGCGCTGCGGCCTTCGACCTTGGCGAGGGTGGCGTTGAGCTCGGCGTTGTCGCTGCTCAAGCTGGCGGCGAGGGCTTCGGTGTCGCCGACGCCGGGCTGGATAATATTGACGACCGTCAGTCCGATCAGAATCGCAATGAGGCTGGATGTGGCGTAAAACAGCAGGGTTTTACCGCCCAGGCGCTCCAGATTGTCGCCGCCAATACCGGCCATGCCGCTGATAATCGAGGCGCTGACCAGAGGCACGATTAACATCTTCAGAGCGTTTAAAAACAGCGTGCCGAGAAAGGCGTATACCGCCAGTAATTTAATGCCGGCAATTTCGGCATCGGCGCCGCCGAGCATGCCAGCGATAACGGCGAGGGAAATGGCAATAGCAATTTGCCAGTGCAAAGCGAGTTTGGGCATAGTGCGTCCGAATTTTTTATTGGTGGGGCCCAGCGTTTGACGGGCCTTTGCCGCACTCCAGCGTGCCGATGCCGTAGAGGCTAGTCCGCAACGCGTTTGTGGGCACTGCCGCTGTACACATAACCGGCGATACGCGGGGCTTTTTCCAGATAGCGGCGCTCGAGTTGGTCGATGGCGAAATGGCCTTCTTGCAGTAACTCGGCAATGGGGCGGTTCAGGTGGCAGCCTCCGGCAAAGCGCTTCCAGACTGGCGTAATGCGATTTTGCCAGCGCGCCACCGCAGGTTCTTCTGACAGGCCGTGCTCGCAAAACAGCAGTTGGCCGTCCGGTTTGAGCACGCGGTGCATTTGCGCCAGTGCACTGCGCCAGTCGGGAATGGTGCACAGGGTGAAGGTTAACAGCACGGTGTCGACACTGTTGTCGGCCAGCGGGATCTTCTCGCCCGGCAGATCGAGCCAGCGTACATCCAAGGCGCTGGCGGCCAGGTTCTTTTGCGCTTTGCGGCGCATTCCCTCTGAGGGTTCCAGACCCCAGATGTAGTCCACCTTGCTGGCATCGTAGAGGGGGAGATTAATACCACTACCCATACCTACTTCCAGCACTGCGCCCTGGCATTGGGGCACCACGTCGCGGCGGGCCTCCATAACAGCAGGCATGGAGCAGGCTTTGTCGATCACAGCGGGTAGCACGTAGGTATCGTAAAGGCTCATGGCGGTCTCGTTATTATCGTTTTGCAATGGCAAGGCAGCGTTATGCCCAGGCATTTCAGCACAGCGCTGATGCACTGGCAATGTGCAAAGCGGACAGTAGCGCCTTTGTGCAGGCACAAAAAACCCCGCCGTAGCGGGGTTTATTATGCTCAGCCGTTAAGGCTTAGGGCATGATGGCGGGCAGTTCTTTCTGCAGCGCCATTTTTTGCTTGGTGCCTTCGCCGGTCAGTGCAAAGCCCAGCAGGTCGCCGGTGGCCGTGTCGACAAACTTGGCGACAACATTGTTGCCGTCTTGCTCGATTTGCCATTCGCCTTTCGCGTCGCGAGGAGCGGGAGACACGCACACGGGGCAGGCCGGTGTTTTGATGGTGACAGGCATCGCCGGGTAGCTCACCTCAGTCGGCTCGCCGGTGAGGGTTTTGGCCAGGGCGCGAGCCTGAGCCATCAGCGGTGCGACGTATACCAACACGTGACCAGCGACTTCTGCGCAGTCACCCATGGCGTACACATTGGGTGCATTGGTTTCCAGCAGGCGGTTGGTCACCACGCCGCGATTCACTTCAATGCCCGCAGACTTGGCCAGCTCGACTTGTGGGCGAACACCCACGGCCGACAGTACCAGGTCACAGCTGATGGTTTCGCCATTGTTCAGTGTCACTTCCACACCGTTGTCGGCTTTGTTCACCTCGGTGACCAATGGGCCAAAGTGGAATTTGGCGCCTTTGTCTTCCAGTGCGCTTTGCACGGCTTTACCGGCAGCTTCTGGCAGCAAGGTGGGCAGGCAGTAACCCAGTGGGTCGACCGTTTCTACTTCGAAGCCACCATTGATCAGGTCGTTGGTGAACTCACAGCCGATCAGGCCGCCACCGATGATGCAGACCTTCTTCACATTGTTGGCGTCGACGGCTTTGCGGAAGTCGTCGTAGTCCAGCAGGTCGTTGACCGAGTACACGTAGTCCTGGCCGTTGCCGCCAATAGGGGGGCGAATCACGTCGGCACCCAGTGCCAGTACCAGCTTCTTATAATGCACCTTGGTTTCGGCGTCGCCGGTGGAGATAGTTTGCGCCGCTGTGTCGATCGCCGTGACCTTGGTCATGGTCCAAACGCTGGCGTTGAGGTCTTCACCCATGCCGCCGGCGTCTTTCTGCGCCAGTGCATCGGCATCTTGTTTCTTGGTGTAGCCGGTGGACAGCATGGGCTTGGAGTAGGCGCGGCCGTCGTCAGCAGTGATCATTATGATTGGGGTTTCTTTGTCTTGCTTGCGCAGTTCGCGCACCAGACCGTAGCCCGCCAAGCCCGTGCCGATGACCACGATGGGGGCATCCTGGCTGGCAGTAGAGGGTTCGTCGTGGTGAGGCAGGCTGCTGGGCTCAGACTGTTCGATCATTTCGAAGTCTTCTTTGCCTACGCCGCAGTCCGGGCACAGCCAGTCATCGGGGATATCTTCCCAGCGAGTACCGGGCTCAATACCAGAATCCGGATCACCGGTTTCTTCGTCGTATACCCATCCGCAAACAATACATTCCCACTTACTCATACTCTTTCGTCCTGCCGTCATCGGTTTGTCTTATGCGGCCACCTTTATCGACACTCTGTGCCTTATGGTTACGGCGGCGGCTGGCTTGCAAGTCGGCGGCGATTCACGCATTCTGCCGCACTCAGCGAATTGGCTGTCTGTGTATCAACAGCCAGTATTCAGTGATCTAGCCACTGGAAGCCCGACATTGTACGCCCTTCGATTAAACCGATGCTACCGCCAAGAGCCCAACTGGCGGCCAGCTAATCAATTTGTAGGAGTTCCAGCGCTTCAGGACGACGCGCCCTGGCTGCTGGACACCGGCTCATTGACCGCCCATTTGCGCCGCCAATCGGCGGGAAATTTCCGTGTGCAGGTGCTCAGCCAGCACTGGGGGCTACCGCGTTTGTCGGAGCGCAGGCTACTGGCCATGGGCGATCGCGACTGGGGTTTAATTCGCGAAGTGCTGTTGTGCTGCCACGACGAACCCTGGGTTTATGCCCGCAGTGTGATGCCAGCGCGCAGTTTAACGGGGCATCTGCGCCGCCTGCGAGGCCTGGACAGCCGGCCGTTGGGGCACCTCCTGTTCACCGACCGCTCGATGCGTCGCATTCCCTACGAGATCTGCCGATTGCCAGCCGCGCAGCTGCCTTTGGAGGGCTTGCCTGACCAAGAGGCGGCCTTGTGGGGGCGCCGTTCCTGCTTTGTTTTCGATCAGCGCCCGATCATGGTCAGCGAGATTTTTCTCCCCGAGTTTCAGCCGTGGTGTTAGCGCTCTGTTGATAGCGGCGGGACGCGTTATACTCTGCGCCTACGTTCAACGATGAGTCACGGAATGAAGGTGCAGTTCCCACAATTTCGCCAGCAGCTTCCCCACTATTTAGCGCTGATGCGTGTTGATCGCCCCATTGGCACTTATCTTGTGCTGTGGCCAACCCTCTGGGCACTGTGGCTGGCGGCCGAGGGCCTGCCCGATTGGCATTTGCTGCTGATTTTCGTTCTGGGCACCTTTTTAATGCGCTCGGCGGGCTGTGTGATCAACGACTACGCCGACCGCCACATCGACGCCCACGTAAAACGTACCGAAGCGCGGCCCTTTGCCACTGGCAGCGTGACGGAAAAAGAGGCGCTGACCGTGTTTGCGGTGCTGTGCGGCGCGGCCTTTGTGCTGGTGTTGTTTACCAATATTCAAACGATTTTGCTGTCGTTTGCGGCGGTGGCGCTGGCGGCGTGTTATCCCTTTATGAAGCGCTACACGCACCTGCCCCAGGTGGTGTTGGGCGCCGCGTTTGCCTGGGGTATACCCATGGCATTCTCGGCGCAGCGCGGTGAATTGCCGGCGAGTTTGTGGTTGATTTACATCGCCGTGCTGATGTGGACGGTGGCCTACGATACCTTCTACGCAATGGTTGACCGCGATGACGACCT
This sequence comes from Spongiibacter marinus, assembly GCF_016906995.1. GTDB lineage: Bacteria > Pseudomonadota > Gammaproteobacteria > Pseudomonadales > Spongiibacteraceae > Spongiibacter > Spongiibacter marinus. Next base: position 526,131 of record NZ_JAFBBD010000001.1, read on the forward strand.
GAAAATTGGCGTGAAGTCGACGGCAATACTCTTCGGCGACGACGACAAGGCGATCACCGCCATGCTGCAGGCCTCGGTGATTCTCGTTATGTTGCTGGTCGGCAAGCAATTTGCCATGAGCTTTATCTACTACGCCGGCTTGATGGCGGCCAGCGGCCTGTTTATCTACCAGCAAAAGCTCATTAAATACCGGGAGCGTGACAAGTGCTTCCAGGCCTTTCTGAATAATCACTACGTCGGCATGGCGATCTTTGCTGGCATTGCGCTGCACTATGCGCTGCCGGCATGACATCGTGCGGCTTTGCTAGCGCGTATGCACAGCTGATGGTTTGTTGGATATAGAACATGCTGGAATTGCAGTTTATCGACAGCATTCACCGCGTTGCCGCCGACGAGTGGAATGCGGTCGCCGGTGACGACTACCCGTTTTTGCAGCACACCTTTCTAGCCGCGTTGGAAGACAGTGGCGCAACCACCGCCGAGACCGGCTGGCTACCTCAGCATTTGGTTATTCGCGAGGGTGGCGTGTTGTGTGGCTTATTGCCGCTGTATATCAAGTCACACAGCTACGGCGAGTATGTGTTCGATTGGGCCTGGGCCGATGCCTATCGCCGCCATGGCCTGGAATACTACCCTAAGTTGTTGTCGGCCATTCCCTTCACCCCGGCAATCGGGCCGCGCCTGTGCTTGCGCGATGACCTGGAGGCTGACGCGCTCTACAGCGTGGTGGTCGAGCAATTGCAGCGCCGCGCCGAACAGCTGGGTGCCTCCTCAGCCCACGTTCTATTCCCCGATGTTAACGACGCCGAGCGCTGGCAACGCGCCGGCTTATTGCAGCGCGTTGGCCCGCAGTACCATTGGTTTAATCGGGGTTATCAAAGCTTTGACGACTTTCTGGCGACCTTCAGTTCGCGCAAGCGAAAAAACCTGCGCAAGGAGCGTCGTACAGTGGCCGATCAGGGGCTGCGCCTGGAGCGCCTGTCGGGCAGTGATGTGAGCGAGTCGCAGTGGCGCTTTTTCTTCCACTGTTATCAGATGACCTACGCCAAACGCAGCGGTCACGGCGGTTATTTATCGGAGGCCTTCTTTCAGGCCATTGCCCGGTCAATGGCAGACCGGCTGCTGTTGGTATTGGCCTACGAGGGCGATGTGCCGGTGGCGGCGGCCCTGAATTTTCAGGGCGCGGATACCTTATTCGGGCGCTATTGGGGCTGTATTCGCGAATACGATTTCCTGCATTTTGAAGCCTGCTATTACCAGGGCATTGAGCATTGCATTGAACAGGGCTTAAGCAAGTTTGACCCGGGGGCGCAGGGCGAGCACAAAATTCAGCGCGGCTTTGAGCCCATCACCACGTACTCCCAGCACTGGTTGGCCGATGCCAGTTTTAGCGACGCGGTGGCGCGCTTTCTTCATACCGAGCAGCGCCATATTGCTGAATACCTGCAAGAGGCTGCGCAGGCGCTACCCTTCAAGCAGGGGGAATAGCGGGGCTTATTGCTGCGCTTTTTTCAGGCTGCGTTCCACCAATAGCAGGCAGGCGATAGGAATGAGGTAGCTACAGCTGATTTCCACCAGCATCAATACCTCGGTGGCGCTCCATTGGGAGTCGCTGCCGTACCAAAAAATGGCGACGGGTAAGATCACAAAGGTGAGGGTCGGCAGCAGCCGCCAGAGTGTGTAGGCCAGTCGGCTGGCGTCCTCGCGATCGGCGCGGCGGTAGCAGTAAAAGGTGAGCAGTACGCCGAATGCGCCCAGGGCCATCGCGCCGTAGTTGCCGAGCAGGCTCGCCAAGATATGGATGGCGGCGCCGAAGATCAGGCTTAACAAGCTAATGTTAATTAAGCCGCGCAAGCTGCGCAGTTTGCTTCGCTCCATGGGCGTCTCCTGTTCGGCCTTTACTCAGCGTAACAGCCTCAACCGCCGGCGTGAATATCCTTTACGATCAGCCCGTAACGCAGTGCCTGTTCGTCGAGTTGTCCGTCGAGAGGAATGCGCATGCGATGGCCGGAACCGGGAGCAACGTCTGCCGCCTTGCCGTTTTTGTCGAGCAGGGTGTTCAGGGTGAAGCGCTGGTTGCCCTGGGGCGTCATCAGTTGCACGGTATCGCCAACGGCGAAGCGGTTTTTCACGTCAACGACAATATCGCTACCGCTAACATCCACCACTTCGGCAACAAACTGTTGCTGCTGGGCGTTGCTGCTACCCATCTCGTAATTTTGATATTCCTTGGGAGGGTGGCGCCGGTAAAAGCCTTCGGTGTAGCCGCGGTTGGCCAGGGTTTCCAGCTCGTCCATCAAGCCCATATCGAACTCGCGGCCGGCGACGGCGTCGTCGATGGCGCGGCGGTATACCTGAGCTGTACGCGCTACGTAGTAGTGCGACTTGGTGCGCCCTTCAATCTTCAGCGAGTGAATCCCCATTTCTTGCAAGCGCTGCACATGTTGCACGGCGCGCAGGTCCTTGGAATTCATAATATAAGTACCGTGCTCGTCTTCGTAGGCGGGCATGTATTCGCCGGGGCGCTGGGCCTGTTGCAGCAGCACCGGCTCGACCTGGGGCTGTGGCTCGTAGTTTTGCACGGCGATCAGGTCGCCGGTGGCATCTTCCTTCGCTTCGTGCGCTTGATACTGCCAGCGGCAGGCATTGGTGCAGGCGCCTTGGTTGGGGTCGCGGTGGTTCATATACCCCGACAGCAGGCAGCGCCCCGAGTAGGCGATACACAGCGCGCCGTGAACAAATACCTCCAGCTCCATTTCCGGCACGCGCTGGCGGATCTCTTCAATTTCGTTCAGGGAGAGTTCGCGCGACAGAATCACCCGGCGAATGCCATTGCGATGCCAAAATTTCACGCTCGCCCAATTCACCGCGTTGGCTTGAACAGAAAGGTGGATGGGGAGGTCCGGCCAGCGTTCCTGAACGAGCATCATTAATCCGGGGTCGGCCATAATCAGTGCGTCTGGGCCGAGCTCCACCACGGGTTCTAAGTCGCGCAGATAGCTGCGAATCTTGTCGTTGTGTGGCGAAATATTCGACGCCAGATAAAACTGCTTGCCCTGGTTGTGCGCCTCGTTAATACCAGTGGCGAGGGTTTCCAGGTCTTTGAATTCATTATTGCGCACGCGTAGGCTATAGCGAGGTTGGCCGGCGTAAACGGCATCGGCACCGTAGGCAAATGCGTAACGCATGTTGCGAAGGCTGCCAGCAGGAGAGAGCAGTTCAGGCGTCATAATCAAAACCCGTATAAAAAACGCGGCTATAGTAACGTATATCGGCGTTGGGGGTGGCGGCTACAGAGAACAAATCTTCTGCAAAGCGGCAAACTTAGTGGAAAAATACCAAGGGAGTGACTCTTTTCGCTAAACGTGAGTCGTAATATCGGTTAGTATCAGGGGCTATCAAGCCTTTGTTGAATGTAAATTTATAACTAATAACTGGGGGATTGCTATGAGCAAGCAATGGATTTCTGCTCTGACAGCGGGTGTACTGCTCGCGTCTGCAGGTGCTGTCAGCGCCGAAGAAGAGAAAGGTTTTTACATCGGCGGCAAAGCCGCTTACACCGAAGTATTCGATGCCGATGGCACGCTGACAACTGAAGCGGCTGCGCCTGGCGACCCACTTACACAACTGTTGACCGACCTCGGCCTGTTGCCACCGCCAGTGGGTGCTTCGATCGAAGTGGATACCGAGTACGACGACGACTGGGGCTACGGTGTTAACTTCGGTTATAAAACCGCCGGTGCGCTGCGCCTGGAACTGGAATACAGTGAAGGCGAGAACGACGTAAGCAACTCAGACTCTGCTCTGGAAGTACAGTCTCTGTTGGGTAACGTTTGGTACGACTTCCGCGCTGGCGAGCGTCTGCGCCCCTACGTGGGTTTCGGTCTGGGTATGGCCAACATGGAACTCAACGGCAGCGATGATGACGTATTCATCGGCCAGTTGGGTGCCGGTGTTAACTACCACCTGACACCACGCCTGGTGATGGATGCCGGTTATCGCTACGCGGTATCTGAAGATCCCGAGTTTGCCAGCAGCGGCTCAAAACTCGAAACTGAATACGAAGCACAGAGCCTGATGATCGGCCTGCGCTACAACTTCTTCGACGCCCAATACGGCGCCAAAGACGGTGACGGCGACGGTGTTGTTGATGAAACCGATCAGTGCCCAGGCACACCGCGCGGTGTTCAAGTAGACAGCGTAGGCTGCCCGCTGGATGGCGATAACGACGGTGTTGCTGACTACCTCGACAAGTGTCCCAACACGCCTGCTGGCGAGCAAGTGGATGCCCAGGGTTGTTCGCTGGATAGCGACGGCGACGGCGTTGCTGACCGCGACGACGCGTGCCCCAACACACCTGCTGGTGAGCAAGTGATGTCAAACGGCTGTGGCCAAGAGCAGTCAGTGGTTCTGCGCGGTGTGAACTTCGAAGTGAACAGCGCACAGCTGACCGTGAATGCAGAAACGATTCTCGACGGTGTTGCCTCAACGCTGAACAGCTCGCCCGGCTTCAACGTTGAGCTGCAAGGCCACACTGACAGCTCAGGTAGCGATAGCTACAACATGAACCTGTCTCAGAATCGCGCCAAGTCAGTGAAAAACTACTTGGTTGGCCAGGGTGTTGACGGCAGCCGCCTGACCGCTCGCGGCTACGGTGAAGAGCAGCCTATCGCCAGCAACGACACTAAAGACGGCCGTGCGGAAAACCGCCGCGTTGAGCTGAAAGTGTTGGGTGATGAAGAAATGGTGGTAGAGCCCGCTTACGTACCGACCGTTGAAGAAGAGCCCATGGTCGAAGAAGCTGCGGCTGAAGCACCTGCTGAAGACGCCGCGATGGATGAAGACATCTATGACTACGACCCCTCTGCTGATGTTCAGGAAGAGGAATATGACTACGACTATGATTACGACGCAGAGGAAGAGCTGTAAGGCTTACCTTAGCAAGTAATTGGAAGTAATCAGAAAGCCGCGACTCAGGTCGCGGCTTTTTTTTGGTTCATCGTAAATCAGGGTGGAACGCCGCCCTGATCTTCATGAAGAAATAGTCGTTATCCCGATACCCGTATGCCATTCGCTTGATCACCTTTATCTTGTTGTTCATTCCCTCCAGTTTGCTGGTACTGAGTGGGTGGATGGCTGAGGCAAGAATACCGGGAAGGTAAGGCTTTAGCTTTCTCGCAAAGTCTTGCAAGGGCTTGATAGCGCTATCTTGCACCTGCTTCCACCAGAGCTTCCATTGCCGCAGAGCCACTAATTGAGACCGGCAGTACCAGACCTCTTTGAGCTGCTCCTTGAGGAGGTATACGGTCATGAGGGATTGGTTGGCGGCCAATAGCTCCTCGAGATAACTCTGCTGGTCACCCGTCATATTCTCTCGATTTTTCAGTAATACCCAGCGGCTGCGCTTGATCCATTTTCGGGCTGCCATGTCCCCCTTGAGTTGGTTGGCCTGATCTACCCTGACCCGATCAATCACCTCTCGGCCATACTTGGCAATCACATGGAATAGGTCATAGACAACCTTAGCTTGGGGGCAATGGCGCTGAACCTCGAGGTCGAAGGCGGTATTCATATCCATGGCGACTGCCTGGATATGCTGGCAATGACGGCCCATTTGTTTAAAGAATGGGCGAATG
>NZ_JAFBBD010000002.1:0-147571 GCF_016906995.1 Spongiibacter marinus
CATTCCTGAGCCCGAGCGTGCTATCGACCAGCCGTTCCTGATGCCAATCGAAGACGTATTCTCGATCTCTGGTCGCGGTACTGTTGTAACCGGTCGTATCGAGCGCGGTGTTCTGAACACTGGCGACGAGATCGAAATCGTTGGTATCAAAGACACCACCAAGACTACCTGTACTGGTGTTGAAATGTTCCGCAAGCTGCTCGACGAAGGTCGTGCTGGTGAGAACGTTGGTGTTCTGCTGCGTGGTACTAAGCGTGACGAAGTTGAGCGTGGCCAAGTATTGGCTAAGCCTGGTTCAATCACTCCGCACACTCGCTTCGAAGCCGAAGTGTACGTACTGAGCAAAGATGAAGGTGGTCGTCACACGCCATTCTTCAAAGGCTACCGTCCACAGTTCTACTTCCGTACCACTGACGTAACCGGTGCGTGTGAGCTGCCAGAAGGTACAGAAATGGTAATGCCTGGCGACAACGTGAAAATGGACGTGACATTGATTGCGCCTATCGCGATGGAAGAAGGTCTGCGTTTTGCAATCCGTGAAGGTGGCCGTACTGTCGGCGCCGGCGTGGTAGCGAAAATCGTAGAGTAATACTGACGCGCGATGTTATTCGCGCAGCAGTGTGGGAGGGAGGCTTCGGCCTCCCTTTCTGGGTAACAATGGGTGCAATTGGCGCCCTAAAACGCGCGGCAGCGTCTTTAATTGCCTTTGTGTCGAATAGTTGTTGACACGGGGCGGTTAGGTCATTAATATGCCGCTTCTTTTTTCGGGTTGTCTCGGCCAGTTGGCGCCGATAGTGGCTCGAAGGTATTTCGGGATGGGAGTTTGATCAGGTGCAAAATCAACGGATTCGCATTCGTTTAAAAGCTTTTGATCACCGCCTTATCGATGCGTCTACGCAAGAGATCGTAGATACCGCTAAGCGCACTGGCGCGCAGGTTCGGGGTCCAATCCCGCTGCCTACTCGCAAAGAGCGTTACACGGTTCTGGTCTCTCCACATGTAAACAAGGATGCGCGAGATCAGTATGAGATCCGCACCCACAAGCGCATGTTGGATATCGTAGAGCCTACAGAAAAAACTGTAGACGCTTTGATGAAGCTAGATCTGGCGGCTGGTGTAGAAGTTCAAATTAGCCTCGGCTAATTAAAATTTACTGAATATATTCAGACCCGCTCAGGGGCTGGCCCTGGGTTGTGTAACGCGTGAGAGCGCGGCCGTAGAGGGTTAAGCCCCGTACACTGAGAGGTTGGAGCAATGACTATTGGTTTGGTCGGTCGTAAAAGCGGCATGACTCGCGTTTTTACTGACGACGGCGTATCTATTCCGGTAACGGTGATTGAGGTTGAGCCCAATCGCGTTACTCGTGTCAAGGCAGACGATGCTGACGGCTATCGCGCTATTCAAGTGACGGCTGGAGCTCGTAAGGCGTCACGTATTTCAAAAGCTGAAGCTGGGCACTTTGCTAAAGCAGGTGTTGAAGCTGGTCGCGGTCTTTGGGAGTTTCGCCTTGAAGAAGGTGACGAGGCTCCAGAGGTTGGTGCTGAGCTGACTGTTGCTGCATTTGAGGCAGGTCAGAAAGTTGATGTTACTGGGCAGTCTAAAGGTAAGGGCTTCCAAGGTGGTGTTAAGCGTTGGAACTTCCATATGCAAGACGCTACTCACGGTAACTCATTGTCGCACCGTGCGCCGGGTTCTATCGGTCAATGTCAGACTCCTGGTCGCGTCTTCAAAGGTAAGAAGATGGCGGGTCACATGGGTGCTGAGCGTGTGACTGTTCAGACGCTGGAAGTTGTACGTGTCGATGCAGAGCGCAACTTGATTTTGATCAAGGGTGCGGTTCCCGGTGCGCCAGGTGGTGACGTGTTTGTACGTCCTGCTGTTAAAGCAAAAAAATCCTAGGGGGCTAAGCAGTGGAACTGAATATTGCGAAACCCGGTAACGGTGCAGCGGCTGGAACTATCCAGGTTTCCGATGTGGCCTTTGCTCGTGAGTTTAATGAAGACCTGGTTCATCAGGTTGTGACTGCCTATCTGGCTGGTGCTCGTCAGGGTACCCGTGCACAGAAAACCCGCTCCGAAGTGAGTGGTGGCGGCAAGAAGCCATGGCGTCAAAAGGGTACTGGCCGCGCGCGTGCTGGTACCATCCGCAGCCCGATTTGGACTGGCGGTGGTGTGACCTTTGCGGCGAAGCCTCAAGATCACAGTCAAAAAGTAAACCGCAAGATGTACCGCGCGGCTCTGCGTTCTATTTTGTCTGAGCTGGCTCGTCAGGAGCGTCTGGTTGTCGTTGAAGAAATGGCACTTGAAGCACCTAAGACCAAGCTGCTTGTTAAGTCGCTGGCTGAGCTGGATGTAAAAGGTGCGTTGATTGTTACTGAAGAAGTAACTGGCAACCTGTACCTGGCGGCGCGCAACCTTCACGACGTTGATGTTCGTGATGTGAACGGTGTCGATCCCGTTAGCTTGATCGGTTACGACAAAGTTGTGGTTACCGTTGCGGCATTGAAAAAGTTTGAGGAGATGTTGGGATGAATCAGGAGCGCATTTACAAAGTATTGCTCGGTCCTCACGTTTCTGAAAAAAGCGCAATGAGTGCTGAAGCGGGCAATCAGGTCGTTTTTCGTGTGCTGCCCAGCGCTACCAAGCTGGAAATCAAAAACGCAGTCGAAAAGCTGTTCAAGGTGGACGTTGTTGACGTGCGCACCGTGAACATGAAAGGCAAAGTTAAGCGTAACCGTTTTGGCCTGAGCAAAAAGCCGAACTGGAAGAAGGCTTATGTAAGCCTGGTGCAGGGTCAAGATATCGACTTTGCAGTCGCTGAATAAGTCTGGAGCTGAGTCAAATGGCAATTGTAAAAAGTAAACCGACCTCTCCCGGACGCCGTCACGTCGTTCGAGTGGTTAATGCAGAGCTGCACAAAGGCGCTCCGCATAAGGCCTTGCTTGAGAGTCAGTCGCGCAATGGTGGTCGTAACAACAACGGGCGTATCACAACTCGCCACGTTGGCGGTGGCCACAAGCAGCACTACCGTATTATCGATTTTAAGCGCAACAAAGATGGCATTCCTGCTGTTGTTGAGCGTTTGGAATATGACCCTAACCGTACTGCGTATATTGCACTGCTTAAGTACGCGGACGGTGAGCGTCGCTATGTGATTGCACCTAAAGGTGTTGCCGCAGGTGATGAAGTGCTCTCAGGTGAGTCAGCACCGATCAAGCCCGGTAACGCGCTGCCGCTGCGTAATATTCCAGTTGGTAGCACAATTCACTGCATCGAGATGAAGCCTGGTAAAGGTGCTCAGATCGCTCGTAGTGCGGGTGCATCAGTGCAGTTGGTTGCACGTGAAGGCCAATATGCCACTGTGCGTTTGCGCAGCGGCGAAATGCGCAAGATTCTTGCTGAGTGCCGCGCCACATTGGGCGAGGTGTCAAACAGCGAGCACAGCCTGCGTAAGTTGGGTAAAGCCGGTGCGGCGCGTTGGCGTGGTGTTCGTCCTACCGTTCGCGGTGTGGCTATGAACCCCGTTGATCACCCACATGGTGGTGGTGAAGGTCGTACCTCTGGTGGTCGTCATCCTGTAACTCCTTGGGGTGTTCCGACTAAAGGGTATAAGACCCGTAAAAATAAGCGTACAGATAAGCTGATTGTGCGTGATCGCAGAAAATAAGCGCAGTCAGAGTAAAGAGGATTAGCTTGTGCCACGTTCATTGAAGAAAGGACCGTTTATCGATCTTCATCTTTTGAAGAAGGTAGAGACAGCGGTTGAGAAAAACGATCGTCGTCCGATCAAGACCTGGTCGCGTCGTTCTATGATTCTCCCCGAGATGGTTGGTTTAACCATCGCGGTACACAACGGTCGTCAACATGTTCCGGTGATGGTTACCGAGGATATGGTTGGGCACAAATTGGGTGAATTCGCCGCGACTCGCACCTACAAGGGGCACGTGGCTGATAAAAAGGCCAAGCGTTAAGCTTGGGCTGGGAGAGGCATAAACGATGGAAGTAGCGGCACGTTTAAAAGGCGCACGTATCTCCGCCCAGAAGGCCCGTTTGGTTGCTGACCAGATTCGCGGCAAGGGTGTAGAAGAAGCGCTGGATTTGTTGACGTTTAGCTCCAAAAAGGCAGCCGGCATCATTAAGAAGGTGCTGAACTCTGCAATCGCCAACGCCGAGCACAACGAAGGTGCTGATGTTGATGAGTTGCGAGTTTCGACAATCTTTGTCGACGAGGGTATGACGATGAAGCGTCTGCGCCCCCGTGCAAAAGGCCGGGCCGATCGCATCTTGAAGCGGTCTTGTCATATCACGATTAAAGTAGCCGACGGCGAAGGTTAGTAGGAGAGACCAAATGGGTCAGAAAGTACACCCGACCGGCATCCGGCTCGGAATTGTAAAAGATCACAACTCTGTCTGGTATGCAGGCAGCAAACAGTACGCACAACAGCTGGTGACTGACATCCAAGTTCGCGAGTACTTGGAAGAGAAGTTGGCGCACGCTTCTGTTAGCCGCATTGTGATCGAGCGTCCGGCACAAACCGCACGCATTACTATTCACACTGCACGCCCTGGCATTGTTATTGGCAAAAAGGGTGAAGACGTTGAGAAGCTGCGCAAAGAGCTCAGCAAGCGCATGTCTGTACCCGTGCACATTAACATTGAAGAGGTTCGCAAGCCGGATCTTGATGCGAAGCTGGTTGCACAGAACGTTGCACAGCAGCTTGAGCGCCGCGTTATGTTCCGTCGCGCGATGAAGCGTGTGGTACAGAATGCAATGCGCCAAGGCGCGGAAGGCATCAAAGTACAAGTTAGTGGCCGTGTTGGTGGTGCTGAGATCGCACGTACTGAGTGGTACCGGGAAGGTCGTGTACCTCTCCACACTCTGCGCGCAGATATCGACTACGCCACATACGAGGCAGCGACTACCTACGGCATCATCGGTGTCAAGGTCTGGATCTTCAAGGGTGAAATCCTGGGGAACAGAAACGAAGCAGTCGAAGCCAAGGCTAAGAAAGGTTCAGAGTAAGGGTTACGCACATGTTACAGCCGAAGCGCACAAAGTTTCGCAAGGTACAGAAGGGCCGCAATCGCGGTCTGGCAGAACGCGGCAGCCGGGTCAGCTTTGGTGATTTCGGCCTGAAAGCAGTCGGACGCGGTCGTATCACCGCTCGCCAGATCGAGGCAGCTCGTCGTGCCATGACTCGTCACATTAAACGTGGCGGTAAAATCTGGATCCGCGTTTTCCCGGATAAGCCAATTACTGAGAAGCCTCTCGAGGTTCGTCAAGGTAAAGGTAAGGGTAACGTTGAATATTGGGTTGCCCAAATTCAACCCGGTAAAGTGCTGTATGAAGTAGAAGGTGTGCCCGAAGAGCTGGCGCGTGAAGCCTTTGCACTGGCAGCAGCTAAAATTCCGGTAGCAACCCAATTTGTTAAGCGGGTGGTGATGTAATGAACGCTATTGAATTACGCGAAAAGTCAGTAGACGAGCTCAATGCCCAGCTGCTGAAGTTGCTCGAAGAGCAATTCAAGCTGCGCATGCAGAAAAGTACCGGCCAGTTGGCGCAGACGCATCTGCTGAAGCAGACCCGTCAAGAAATCGCGCGCATTAAGACTGTGCTCCAGGAAAAGGCAGGTAATTAAAATGTCAGAAGCAGCAAAGAGCGCTCGTACCGCCACCGGTAAGGTAGTTAGCGACAAGATGGATAAAACCATCACCGTACTGGTAGAGCGTCGTGTGAAACACCCAATCTACGGTAAGTACTTGACCCGTTCTTCTAAAGTCCACGCTCATGATGAGAATAATGAGTGCAAGACTGGAGACGTGGTAACAGTTTGTGAGACGCGTCCGCTGTCTAAGAGTAAGTCATGGACTTTGCTGCGCGTTGAAGAGACGGCTAAGCAGATTTAATTTGGCCGGCGGCCTGTGTTCAATGGCTTGATGCACAGTTGACTGCTTTGGAGTAAGAAATGATTCAAACAGAAAGCTATTTGGAAGTTGCAGATAACAGTGGCGCGCGTCGCGTTATGTGCATCAAAGTGCTTGGCGGCTCACACCGTCGTTACGCTCGTGTCGGCGATCTGATCAAAGTCACTGTCAAAGAGGCAATTCCTCGCGGCAAAGTGAAAAAAGGTCAGGTAATGACAGCGGTCGTAGTTCGCACCAAGAAAGGCGTTCGTCGCGGCGATGGTTCGCTGATTAAGTTCGACGACAATGCAGCAGTACTGCTGAACGCCAGTTTGGCTCCTATCGGCACTCGTATTTTTGGGCCGGTGACGCGAGAGCTGCGTGGTGAGAAGTTCATGAAGATTATCTCTCTGGCACCTGAAGTACTGTAATTGGTTCGCTGAAGAGAAGACTGAGGTCAGCATAATGCGCAAGATTAAACGTGAAGACGAAGTTATCGTCTTAACCGGTAAAGACAAAGGCAAGCGCGGCAAGGTACAGAAAGTACTGGACGAAAATCGCGTGCTGGTCTCCGGCATCAATATGATCAAGAAGCACCAACGTCCAAACCCACAGCTGGGTGTGGCCGGCGGTATCGTTGAGAAAGAGGCGCCTATCCAGGTGTCGAACGTCGCGATTTATAATCCGTCTTCGAATAAAGCGGATCGGGTGGGCTTCAAAGTTGCTGAAGACGGCACTAAGACCCGCGTATTTAAATCCAGCGGCGAAGCGATCGACGCGTAGGGGTTATTAGAAAATGGCACGATTAAGCGAACTGTATAACAACGAGTTGCGCGCCAAGCTTATTGAAGAGCTGGGTCTCGCTAACGCGATGGAAGTTCCCCGTATTACCAAGATCACTCTGAACATGGGTGTAGGTGAAGCCGCGGGCGACAAGAAAGTATTGGAAGCTGCTCTGGCTGACCTTGAGAAAATCAGCGGTCAAAAGCCTGTGGTAACCAAAGCGCGTAAATCAATTGCGGGCTTTAAAATTCGTGACGGTTGGCCGATTGGCTGTAAAGTCACGCTGCGCCGTGAGCGTATGTATGAATTTCTGGATCGCTTGATCTCTGTTGCTATCCCTCGTGTACGTGACTTCCGTGGTATCAGCCCTAAGTCATTTGACGGTCGCGGTAACTTTGCGATGGGTGTGACTGAGCAGATCATTTTCCCGGAAATTGATTACGATAAAGTCGATACCCTACGTGGCTTGGATATTACTATCACCACGTCAGCGCGTAACGATGATGAAGGTCGAGCGTTGTTGAAAGCGTTCAACTTCCCGTTCAAAGCTTAAGGGGTTAGGGATATGGCAAAGCAGTCAATGAAAGCGCGCGAAGTAAAACGTGCTCGCGCAGTCGCCAAATACGCCGCTAAGCGTGCTGAACTTAAGGCTATTATCGCCAGCGTTGACGCAAGCGATGAAGAAAAGTGGGACGCCCAGGTTAAGCTGCAGAAGCTGCCGCGTGATGCGAGCCCTGTTCGTCAGCGCCGTCGTTGCCAGGTAACTGGTCGCCCTCACGGTGTTTACCGCAAGTTCGGCCTGTGCCGTAACCAACTGCGCCAAGCTGCGATGCGTGGCGATGTGCCTGGTCTGGTTAAGGCCAGCTGGTAAGATTGAGAATTTTGCTGTCGCGCGATAACGCGGCGATAAATGGGAGCAAAACATGAGCATGCAAGATCCTTTAGCGGATATGCTGACCCGCATCCGCAACGCTCAGATGGCTGGGAAGACCGAGGTTCAAATGCCTTCTTCTAAGCTGAAAAAGGCGGTAGCCAATGTACTTGAGCAGGAAGGCTACATCGCCGGTTCTCGTGTAGACGATAACGCTGGTAAAGCCACTCTGAGCATCGAGCTGAAGTATTTTCAAGGTAAACCGGTTATCGCTGAAATTCAGCGTGTTAGCCGCCCAGGTCTGCGCGCTTATGCGGGTAAAGAAGATCTTCCGGAAGTACGTGCCGGACTGGGTATTGCCATTGTCTCCACCAGCCGTGGTGTGATGACAGACCGCGCTGCACGTGCAGCGGGTGTTGGTGGCGAAGTGCTCTGCACTGTTTTCTAAATCGACGGTTAGAAGAGTTTTCTAAAATGTCCAGAGTAGCGAAAAGTCCAGTGGCTCTCCCAAAAGGGGTTGAAGTCACACTCGGCGCCGACAGCATTGCGGTTAAAGGCAAGAATGGCAACATGTCCATGCCGCTGCACGAGTCCGTCGAAGTTAAACAAGAAGATGGTCAGCTTGTATTTGCTGCCCGTGAAGGTGCAAAAAATGGTTGGGCAATGGCGGGAACCACTCGCGCCTTGGCCAACAACATGGTGATCGGCGTCAGCGAAGGTTTTCAGCGTAAGTTGATCCTGAACGGTGTTGGTTATCGTGCCAAAGCAAGCGGTAAGTCTGTCAATTTGGTGCTGGGTTTCTCCCACCCCATTGACTACGATTTGCCCGAAGGGGTTAAAGCAGAAACTCCCTCTCAGACGGAAATTGTTCTGACAGGTAGTGATAAGCAGGTTCTCGGCAAGGTTGCCGCGGAAATCCGCGCCTTCCGTCCGCCCGAGCCCTATAAAGGTAAAGGTGTTCGCTACGAAGACGAAGTTGTTCGTCGTAAAGAAGCGAAGAAAAAGTAAAGGCTAGCATATGAGCGATAAGAAAGTTTCAAGATTACGTCGTGCACGCCGAGCTCGCGCTAAAATGCGCGAACTGCGAGCGGTTCGTCTGTGCATTCATCGCACTCCGCGCCATATGTATGCGCAACTGATTGCAGCAGAAGGTGATCGCGTTCTTGCCAGTGCTTCGACACTGGACAAAGAGTTGCGTAGCGCATCAAGTGGCAATATCGGTGCAGCGGCTGGCGTTGGCAAGCTGATTGCAGACCGTGCTAAGGCTGCGGGTGTAACAAAGGTCGCTTTTGATCGCAGTGGATTCCGTTTCCACGGTCGAGTCAAGGCGCTGGCAGATGCTGCCCGTGAAGGCGGATTGGAATTCTAAGGTTTAGGCGATGGCGTACAACGAGCAGAAAGACAAAGCAAACACAGAAGGCCTCCAGGAAAAACTGGTTCAGGTTAACCGTGTTGCCAAAGTGGTCAAGGGCGGTCGTATTTTCAGCTTCACCGCGCTGACCGTGGTAGGTGACGGCAACGGCAAAGTGGGTTTCGGCCGCGGCAAGGCTCGTGAAGTGCCTGTCGCCATCCAGAAGGCAATGGAAGCGGCTCGCCGCAACATGGTCCAGGTGGATATCAAGGGCGATACCCTGCAATACGCAGTAAAAGGTGTTCATGGGGCCTCTAAGGTCTACATGCAGCCGGCGTCAGAAGGTACTGGTGTTATCGCCGGTGGTGCGATGCGTTCTGTGCTTGAAATTGCGGGTGTACACAACGTACTCGCCAAGTGCTATGGGTCTACCAACCCGGTAAACGTAGTGCGTGCAACAATTAAGGCACTGCAAAGTATCTCTTCTCCTGAAGAAGTCGCAGCGAAGCGCGGCAAATCGGTAGAAGATATCCTGGGCTAAAAAAGGGGCAGGATTCATTATGAGCAAGATTAAAGTTACACAGGTCCGCTCAGTAGCGGGCCGATTGAAGGCTCACAAAGCCTGCGTTGCGGGCCTGGGTCTGCGTCGCATTGGTCACACTGTCGAAGTGGAAGACACTCCTTCAGTACGTGGCATGATCAATAAAGTTAACTATCTGATTCGTGTTGAGGGTTAAAAAATGAGCGAGTTGCGTTTAAACACGCTGAGCCCCGCCCCAGGTCGTGTTAAAGACGGCAAGCGGGTTGGACGCGGTATCGGTAGCGGCTTGGGTAAAACTGCGGGTCGTGGCCACAAAGGTCTGAAGTCTCGTTCAGGCGGTAGCGTACGTCCCGGTTTCGAAGGCGGCCAAATGCCTTTGCAGAAACGCCTGCCGAAGTATGGTTTTACTTCTCGCATGGCCTCTGTAACCGCACAGATTCGTACTTCTGAGCTGAATGCTGTTGGCGAAGATGTTGTCGATCTGGATGCGTTGAAGCGTGCCGACCTGGTGTCAAACAACATCGAGAGAGCGAAAGTCTTTCTTTCTGGTGATGTGACCAAGGCTGTTACAGTTAAAGGTTTGGCTGTGACTAAAGGCGCCCGCGAAGCTATCGAAAAAGCTGGCGGCAAAGTCGAAGAATAGGGAACTATAACCCATGGCGAAATCCAGTCCTTTGACAACTGGAAAGCAGTCCGGACTAGGCGAGCTTATGGCTCGCCTTCGTTTTCTGTTGTTGGCGATAATTGTCTATCGCATCGGCACCCACATTCCGGTGCCCGGCATCAACCCGGATCAACTCGCCGCCCTGTTTAATCAAAATCAGGGTACGGTTCTTGGCCTGTTTAATATGTTCTCTGGTGGTGCACTAGAGCGCATGAGTATTCTGGCTTTGGGTATCATGCCTTACATTTCTGCATCCATTATTATGCAGCTAATGTCCGCCGTGAGCCCGCAGCTGGAAGCCCTTAAGAAGGAAGGTGAAGCCGGCCGCAGACAAATCAGTCAGTACACCCGTTATTTGACGGTGGTGTTGGCCTTGTTGCAAGCGACAGGTATGACGGTTGGCCTGGCTAACCAGGGCCTCGCCTTTAATGCGGATATCAGCTTTTACTTCACCGCGGTGGTTTCTCTGGTAACGGGCGCTGTCTTCATGATGTGGCTCGGCGAGCAAGTCACCGAGCGAGGTATCGGTAACGGTATTTCTATGCTGATTTTCGCCGGTATTGTTGCAGGGCTGCCTTCGGCTGTTGGGCAATCTTTAGAGCAGGCTCGTCAAGGCGAGTTGAATGTACTGGTGTTGCTGGCGATTTTGGTTCTGGCAGTTGCGGTAATTTACTTGGTGGTCTTCATCGAGCGTGGCCAGCGCCGCATCACGGTGAACTACGCCAAGCAGCAACGCGGCAATCGGATGTATCAGGCTCAGTCAAGCCATTTGCCTCTGAAGGTGAACATGGCCGGTGTTATACCTGCTATTTTCGCATCCTCGATTCTGCTGTTTCCTGCGTCTATCGCGCAGTGGGTAGGACAAAGTAATGAGGGTATGGAGTGGCTGCAAGAGTTGGCATTGGCTATTGGCCCAGGTCAACCACTCAATATCATTCTATTTACAGCCTTGATTGTCTTCTTCTGCTTCTTCTACACCGCGTTGATGTTTAACCCGGATGAAGTCGCGGATAACTTGAAGCGTTCAGGTGCTTTTTTGCCAGGTATTCGCCCTGGTAAGCAGACGGCAAGTTACATTGATGATGTGCTTACTCGCCTGACAATGTTTGGTTCGCTATATATCGCCGGTGTCTGCCTGCTCCCACAGTTTTTGGTAGTTATGTGGAACGTTCCGTTCTACCTGGGTGGTACATCGCTGCTGATCGTAGTGGTCGTGGTTATGGACTTCATGGCACAAGTACAGTCGCACATGATGTCTCACCAATACGACTCGGTGATGAAAAAAGCTAACCTGAAAAATTACGGTAGCGGCGCCCGCTAATCGCGGCGCAGCAATTTGTTTGGAGTGTCGTCATGAAAGTTCGTGCATCGGTAAAGAAAATTTGCCGCAACTGCAAAATCGTTCGTCGCAAAGGTGTTGTTCGCGTTATCTGTAGCGCAGAGCCACGTCATAAGCAGCGGCAGGGCTGAGCAAAATTTGGTCGCTGGGCTTGAAACCCGGCCCGGTTGTAGATAGACTACGGCGCCTTTCGCGCGGGGTCTGTTCATCTGGCCAGATTTTGTCAAGCGTTAAAAGTTAAAGCTTTAATTGGAGTAATCTGAATGGCTCGTATTGCGGGTGTTAACATACCAGATAACAAGCATGCCGTTATTTCGTTGACTTATATCTACGGAATTGGTCGCACAACTGCTAAAAAATTGTGCGCGGGCAACAACATTGCGGAAGACGCGAAAATCGCTGACCTGACTGAAGAGCAGCTCGATTCACTGCGTAACGCAATTGCCAAAATGACGGTAGAAGGCGATCTGCGCCGCGAAGTATCTATGAACATCAAGCGTCTGCTGGACCTTGGCTGTTTCCGTGGGCTGCGTCACCGTAAGGGTCTTCCCCTGCGTGGTCAGCGTACGAAAACTAACGCGCGTACTCGCAAGGGTCCACGTAAGCCGATTCGCAAGTAATTGCGAAGCAGCAAAGCGCCTTTAGTGTAGCTACACCACTAGTGTAGTGTTGATATTAGAAGCAGGAAGTAAACATGGCTAAACCAGGCAAGCAAGCGCCTCGCAAGAAGGTCAAAAAGACCGTTGTCGATGGCGTCGCGCATATTCATGCGTCATTCAACAACACCATCATCACCATTACAGACCGCCAAGGAAACACTCTGAGCTGGGCAACAGCTGGTGGTAGTGGTTTCCGCGGTTCGCGTAAAAGCACCCCCTTTGCGGCACAGGTTGCAGCAGAGCGCGCGGGTAATGCTGCGAAAGACTACGGTCTTAAAAATCTTGACGTAGAAGTTAAAGGTCCCGGACCTGGCCGTGAGTCGGCTGTTCGCGCTTTGAACAACTGCGGCTACAAGATCACCAACATCACAGACGTGACGCCCATCCCCCATAATGGTTGCCGTCCTCCCAAGAAACGTCGCGTGTAATTAACAGTTGAGGAATAGTTAACATGGCTAGATATTTAGGCCCGAGCTGTAAATTAGCAAGACGGGAAGGCACTGACCTGTTTTTGAAGAGTGGCGTTCGTCCTCTGGATTCTAAGTGCAAAGCCGAAAACGCTCCCGGTATGCACGGTGCGCGTCGCGGACGTTTGTCCGACTACGGTGTTCAGCTTCGCGAAAAGCAAAAAGTTCGTCGTATGTACGGTGTTCTGGAAAAGCAATTCCGTAGCTACTACAAGAAAGCGGCAAGCAAGAAGGGCGCAACTGGTGAAAACCTGCTGCAATACCTCGAAGGCCGTTTGGACAATGTTGTATACCGTATTGGTTTCGGTTCTACTCGTGCCGAAGCGCGTCAGTTGGTATCACATAAAGGTATCCTCGTTAATGGCCAGACCGTTAACGTACCGTCTTATCAGGTTCAGCCTGGTGACGTGATTAGCCTGCGTGAAAAAGCGAAGAAGCAACTTCGTGTTCAGTCCGCACTCGCACTTGCAGCACAGCGCGGCGACGTGTCTTGGATTGATGTAAACAGCGACAAAATGGAAGCCGTTTACAAAAATGCACCAGACCGTAGCGACTTGTCTTCAGAGATCAATGAACAGCTGATCGTTGAGCTTTACTCGAAGTAAGTTATTTCCGGACATTCTCACTACAGGTGATCTATGCAAAGTGCAGTGAATGAATTTTTAACACCGCGAGTGATCCAGGTTGAAGAGCAGGGTCAAACTCGCGCGAAAGTCACCTTGGAGCCGCTTGAGCGTGGTTTTGGGCATACCCTGGGTAACGCCTTGCGCCGTATTTTGCTGTCTTCAATGCCTGGTTGTGCGGTGACCGAAGCTGAAATCGACGGTGTGTTGCACGAATACAGCGCAATGGAAGGTGTTCAGGAAGACGTTATCGAAATCCTGCTTAACCTGAAAGAAGTGGCGGTGATTCTTCATGGTAAAGACCAAGCTGTATTAACACTCAGCAAAAAAGGCGAAGGCCCGGTAACTGCTGGTGATATTCAGACTGACCATGAAGTTGAAATCGTCAACCAGGATCACGTCATCGCCAACCTGAATTCTGGTGGCGAGCTGAATATGCGCCTCACGGTTGCTCGCGGTCGTGGCTATGTCCCCGCCGACGTTCGCAACGGTGGTGAGGAAGAGACACGCTCTATCGGTCGTTTGCAGTTGGATGCTAGCTACAGCCCAATCAGCCGCGTTAGCTACGTTGTAGAAAATGCGCGGGTAGAGCAGCGCACCGACCTTGACAAGTTGGTACTGGATCTCGAAACCAACGGCACCATTGATCCTGAAGAGGCGATCCGTCGCGCGGCGACTATTCTTCAGCAGCAGCTGGCCGTGTTCGTTGATCTTGAAAGCGAAGGTGAGAAAGAGCCCTCGCGTGAAGAGAACGAAGTCGATCCTATCCTGCTTCGCCCAGTCGACGATCTCGAGTTGACCGTGCGCAGTGCGAACTGTCTGAAAGCTGAAAATATTTACTACATCGGTGACCTGGTACAGCGTACCGAAGTTGAGCTTCTGAAAACGCCGAACCTCGGCAAGAAGTCTCTGACTGAGATCAAAGATGTATTGGCTTCTCGTGGCTTGTCTTTGGGCTTGCGCCTAGACAATTGGCCACCGGCTAGCCTGAGAAACGACGACCGGGTTCTTGCGTAAGCATTGAACCGAAGATTATTTTGCTGAGATAGCAACGTTTATTAAAGGAAAAAGCCATGCGTCATCGTCATAGCGGCCGTCAACTGAACCGCAATAGCTCGCATCGCAAAGCGATGTTTCGCAATATGACGGCTTCATTGGTAGAGCACGAATTGATTAAAACGACTCTGCCTAAAGCCAAGGAACTTCGCCGTCACGCGGAGCCACTGATTACTCTCGCAAAAACAGACAGTGTTGCAAACCGCCGTTTGGCCTTTGCGCGTCTGCGTAGCGACGAGGCAGTGGGTAAGTTGTTCAACGAGCTTGGCCCGCGTTACGCGGCTCGCCCAGGCGGTTACATTCGCATTATGAAGTGTGGTCTGCGTACTGGCGACAAAGCTCCTATGGCTTACGTCGAGCTGGTTGATCGCCCAGTTGCGGATGAGATCGAAGACGACGAAGAGTAAGCTCTTCGCTGTTTCGACAGCATAAAAAAAGCCGGCTATGCCGGCTTTTTTTATGCCCGTTGATCCGTATAGCTTGTCGTATTACTTGAGCATGGGTTTTAAAAAGCGCCCGGTGTGGGACGCAGCAACTTGTGCAAGTGTTTCCGGGCTTCCCTCGGCGATGATTTGACCGCCACCGCTGCCGCCTTCGGGCCCCAGATCAACAAGCCAGTCGGCGGTCTTAATAACATCGAGATTGTGTTCGATGACCACCACGGTGTTACCGTGGTCACGCAGCCGGTGGAGTACCGACAATAGCAGTTGAATGTCCTCGAAGTGTAGGCCGGTGGTTGGCTCATCGAGAATGTAGAGGGTTTTGCCGGTGTCGCGCTTGGAGAGTTCTTTAGCAAGCTTTACGCGCTGCGCTTCACCACCCGACAGGGTTGTTGCCGCCTGGCCCAGGCGAATATAGCTCAGGCCGACGTCCATTAGCGTTTGAAGCTTTTTCGCAATAGCTGGCACATTTTCGAAGAAGCTGTTGGCGTCTTCGACGGTCATCTCCAGCACTTCGTGGATGTTTTTTCCTTTGTATAAAATGTCGAGTGTCTCGCGATTATAGCGTTTGCCCTGGCAAACCTCGCAGGCGACGTAGATATCTGGCAGGAAATGCATCTCTACCTTAGTAACCCCGTCACCTTGGCAGGCTTCGCAGCGGCCGCCCTTGACGTTAAAGCTAAAGCGGCCAACTTTGTAGCCTCTGGATCGCGCCTCCTGAGTGCCGGCAAAAAGCTCTCGGATGGGGGTAAAGATTCCGGTATAGGTCGCCGGGTTGGAGCGAGGGGTTCGGCCTATTGGGCTCTGGTCGATGTCGATGCATTTATCGACGAGATCCAAGCCCTTGATGTCGCTATATGGTGCGGGTTTCAGCGTGGTGGCGCCGTTCAACACAGTCGCAGCAATCGGGTACAGGGTGTGGTTGATCAGCGTTGATTTCCCTGAGCCTGAGACACCGGTAATGCAGGTCATCAAGCCCAGGGGGATATGCAAGTCGACGTCTTGGAGGTTGTTGCCTATGGCGCCTTCTAGGTGAATGTAGCGTTCGGGATCCGGTTGGTGACGCGCTGTGGGGATCGCGATACAGCGTTTCCCGGACAAATAATCGCCAGTAAGGGATTGCTCACTGCTCAGTATGTCGTCCAAGCTTCCCTCTGCCACGACTTGGCCGCCGTGAACACCTGCCCCGGGGCCGATATCAATAATGTGGTCGGCAGTGCGTATCGCATCTTCATCATGTTCAACAACAATGACGGTATTTCCGATATCGCGCAGGTGGCGCAGGGTGTTGAGAAGTCGTTCGTTGTCGCGTTGGTGCAGGCCTATCGACGGTTCATCCAGGATATACATCACGCCTACAAGGCCTGCGCCGATCTGGCTGGCGAGACGGATGCGCTGTGCCTCACCCCCTGAAAGGGTATCGGCGCTGCGGTCGAGGCTCAGGTAATTCAGGCCAACATCCACCAGAAAGCGCAGGCGGTCGTTGATCTCTTTCAATATTTTTTCAGCTATTTGTGCCCGGCGACCGCTCAGCGCTAAATTTTCGAAATACTGTTTGGCGGCGCCCACCGGCATCGAGGCAATATCGGGCAGCGTTTGCTCTTCAATAAAGACATGCCTGGCTTCCTTGCGCAGTCGCGTGCCCTGGCAGTCCGGGCACGCGTGAGTGCTCAGGAATTTACTCAGGTCTTCGCGTACGGTCTGCGATTCGGTGTCTCGATAGCGGCGTTCCATATTGGGAATAACGCCTTCGAAGCGGTGCTTGCGTTGGAAGCTGTCGCCGCGATCATTGATATAGGTAAAGCTGATCTCCTCGTCACCGCTACCTTGCAAAATGCGCTGCTTATTTGCTTTGCTCAGGGATTCGAAGGGCGCGTCAATGTCGAAATCGTAGTGTTCGGCCAGTGACTTCAACATATGAAAATAATAAACGCTGCGCCGATCCCAGCCGCGGATCGCCCCGGTGGAGAGGCTGGCCTCGGGATGCTGCACAATGCGTGACTCATCAAAGAATTGTCTAACGCCGAGTCCGTCGCAGCTGCCACATGCGCCAAGCGGGCTGTTGAAGGAAAACAGTCTGGGCTCTAATTCGCTTAAGCTATAGCCACAGTGAGGGCAGGCAAATTTAGCGGAAAAGCTAAGCTCTGCTTTGCTTGGTTCATCCATGTCGGCAACGCTGGCAATGCCGTCGGTGAGCTCCAGGGCGGTCTCGAAAGACTCGGCCAGGCGTTGGGCTAAATCGCTGCGCACTTTGAAGCGGTCGACTACCACGTCTATGGAGTGTTTCTTTTTCTTATCGAGCGTGGGGGCGTCATCCAAATCGACGACGATGCCGTCGATGCGCGCGCGCACGAAACCCTGGCTGCGCAGTTTGTCTAGCACATGAAGGTGTTCGCCTTTGCGGTTTTTGATCACTGGGGCGAGCATCATCATCTTGCTGCCCTCGGGAAGAGATAAAACGGTGTCGACCATTTGGCTCACCGTCTGCGCGGCCAGTGGTGCGTCGTGATCGGGGCAGCGCGGTTCGCCGGCGCGGGCGAACAGCAGGCGCAAGTAGTCGTAGATCTCGGTGATGGTGCCCACGGTCGAGCGCGGGTTGTGAGAGGTCGACTTTTGCTCAATAGAAATGGCTGGCGACAAGCCGTCGATGTGGTCGACATCGGGCTTTTCCATCATGGACAGGAACTGCCGTGCATAGGTCGACAGTGACTCAACGTAGCGCCGCTGACCTTCAGCGTACAGCGTGTCAAAGGCGAGGGATGATTTGCCAGAGCCAGACAAGCCGGTAATGACAACCAGCTTGTCACGGGGAATCTCCAGGTCGATATTCTTCAGATTGTGGGTGCGAGCACCGCGAACGATAATCCGATCCATTACAAACCCCGATAAAACAAACCCAACATTATACGGGGCGGAATCAAGGCGGCGCAAAGGCCAACTGGTTTTTTAGGGGGCGGCAAACTGGTAGACTACTGGCCGTTACTTCATTGATCACCGCTCGGGAATTTTCCACACTTGAACTCCTCCATGTCTGCGCTGGAGCGTCGCGCTGTTGCAGCGTTGGCCTGTTTATACGTATTCCGCATGCTCGGCTTGTTTATGCTGCTGCCGGTTTTACCTCTCTATGCTGCGGACTACGCTTTTAGTACACCGGTTTTGGTTGGTCTTGCGCTGGGTATCTATGGCCTCGGGCAGGCTGTGCTGCAAATTCCGCTCGGTATGCTGTCGGACAGGATTGGTCGCAAGCCGGTTATCGTGGCGGGCTTGTTATTGTTCGCCGCTGGCGGTGTGCTTGCAGCATCTGCTGAATCGATATTTACGGTGATATTTGGTCGGCTTATGCAGGGGGCGGGGGCAATAGCCAGTACGCTTACGGCGACCGTTGCCGACTTAACGCGAGAGCAGCACCGCAGTAAGGCGATGGCCGCCATCGGTGTCAGCATTGGGGTTTCCTTTGCCGTAGCAATGGTGGTTGGCCCCGGCGTCGCGGCCAGCTTTGGCGTTCCGGCGTTATTCTTGTTGACCTCGGCGCTCGCCATGCTTGGCGTGGTGGTGGCCGTCTTTGTGGTGCCGTCCTCGCGCATCCAGTCTCGCGACCCGAGCGCCCGACCATTGGCAAGCTTGTTGTTGCGCTGTATTCGCAGTCCGTCTTTGATGCGTTTGAATGTGGGGGTTTTCGTCCTGCATATGGCCATGATGGCACTATTTTTGGTGTTGCCAGCCCGCCTTACGGAGCTGGGGCTGGCGCCTGCCGAGCATTGGATGGTGTACTTGCCTGTTATGGCCGCAGCGTTTGTATTGATGGTTCCGGCATTAATTGTTGCGGAGAAAAAGTCATGGCAGGCGCTGATTTTGCGCCTTGCGATCGCCCTCTTGGCGGGGGTATTGCTGCTCGCGTCGGTATTGCCTTTCTCTTTGGTTTCAGTATTGGCAGTGTTGCTGCTGTTCTTTACGGCTTTTAACTACCTCGAAGCATCGTTGCCTGCGTTGTTGAGTCGCAGCGTATATGCGGGGGGCAAGGGCACGGCGATGGGCGTTTTTGCCAGCTTCCAATTCATGGGCGCGTTTTGCGGCGGTGCGCTAGGAGGATGGGTGCTGGGACACTGGGGAGAAGCTGCAGTATTTCTTGCGGCGGGTCTTGCCGGTTTACTTTGGCTGGCGTGTACCGTCGGCATGGTGCTTCCTGTTCAGAATATTAGCGTTACCCTAAGCTGGCCGCAGGGCGGTTGGGGGTATGAGCGTTTGCGAAACGAGGTGTTGTGTCTGCCGGGCACATTAGACGTGACGGTCTTTGAGGACGAGCGCCAGGCCTATCTGCGAGTATCCAAGGGCTTTGATTTAGCTCAGTTGCCCGCGGAGCTTTACCGCCGGGACTAATGACGGGTTCCGGCAGAATCCGGTATAGTGGTGACTGTCATTTGGCAGGCCGCAGACAGTAATAATAGGAGAGTGCGCATGGCGCGAGGTATCAACAAAGTTATCTTGGTGGGGAATCTTGGCCAAGACCCAGAGACTCGATATATGCCTTCTGGGGGAGCCGTGACAAATGTCACCATCGCGACCAGTGAGACGTGGAAGGACAAGCAAACTGGCCAACCGCAAGAGCGCACAGAATGGCACCGGGTGGTGTTCTTCAATCGGCTGGCTGAAATCGCGGGTGAGTATTTGAAAAAAGGCTCAAAGGTCTACGTTGAGGGATCTCTGCGCACTCGCAAATGGCAGGATCAAAGTGGCCAAGACCGTTACACCACCGAGATTGTTGCCGCTGAAATGCAAATGCTCGACAGCCGTAGCGGTGGTGGCATGTCTGGTGGTTACGGCGACGATGGCTACTCCCAAGCGCCGGCGCCTCAACAGCGCCGCCAAGCAGCACCTGCTCCATCAGCACCGCAGCGCCAAGCCCCTCCGCAACAGCAAGCGCCTGCCCAGCAAAACGCTCCTGCTCCTGGTTTTGACGACTTTGATGACGATATTCCGTTCTAAGAGATGTCTTCGCAGTTAGTGAGCGCCGATGGGACGGCGGCGGGATTAACGTCCCAGAAAAGTGTTGTGCAATGTCTAGATGAAGGCGGCAGTGGGCGAAACGGTGAGCGTGTTACTACTCTGTGAAGACTCCGCGTTAGCGGCGGCCCTGCAAGCGCAGCTGAACTCCCGGGGCCGGGAATTGATGCAACTAAAGCCCTCTGAATTATTGGCGCAACCGCACTTGGCCGACGGTGCGATTCTCGTTAACGCCCTTTTAACACCGGGCGAACCCGTCACCGACGCCGTCGTTGATATTCAGGCGGAGCTAATAAGTGCTGTAGGTCCGAAACTGCGGTGTTATTTGGGGCTGAGTGATGCCCGGGTTGTCGCGGCGTTGGATCGCGAAGAGCCGGTGGCAGAAAATGCCACCCCAGCCCCTCAAGGTCGGGATGCTGTCCGTCTGGCGGCAATGGAAGAGCAGCTGCTATCCGCGTCCTTGCAGGCGCTTATCCTGCGCACGGGGCCACTTATTGCGACCGACGGTGATAATTTACTGTCCGCCTTTATCAAGGCGCTTAAAGCGGGCCAAGCGCTTGGTCTTGATGATTCTCAGCAGAGTGCTCCGACGCCGGTTGGTGACCTTGCCCGGGTGTTATCGGCAATGATTGACCAGCTTTCCTGTGGTGCGCTGTGCCGGGGTATCTATCACTATCAAAGCAGCGGTGCCACTAGCGCCTATGCATTTGCCGAAGTGGCCTACGCCCATGCCGGGCAATATCTGGCGACTCCCCCCGATATTTCAATTGATGGCGATGGCTGGGGGTGGGTGACGGATTCGCGGGTACTCCGCTGTGAGCGTTTATTGCGTAATTTCGGTATTAAGCAATTAGCGTGGCGATCCTGGTTGCCCAAAATGATTAAAACCCTTTGTGAGGATGATTGCGATGAGCGCCTCTGACGCGTTTTCAGCTCTGTCGATCGCGGTGCTGACCGTATCGGATACTCGAGATGAGGCTTCTGATAGCTCCGGGCACTACCTATGTACCGCTCTGCAAGAGGCCGGTCACCGGCAGGCGGATAAACAGATAGTGAAAGACGATATTTATCAAATTCGCGCTGCGCTATCCACTTGGATCGCCGATGAAAACATTGACACAGTGCTGGTCACTGGTGGCACCGGATTTTCTGGCCGGGACTCCACGCCAGAGGCGGTGTCGGTACTTTTTGACAAGCACATCGAAGGCTTTGGCGAGGTCTTTCGCGCCGTGTCTTACGAAGAAATTGGCTCGTCGACCATCCAGTCGCGAGCCCTTGCCGGCTTTGCTAATAATACCGTGATATTTTGCATGCCAGGTTCTACGGGGGCGTGCCGAACCGCGTGGACGCGGCTTATCGCGGAGCAGCTCGATAGCCGTCATCGCCCCTGCAATTTTGTGGGTGTGTTAAATACTCGCAGAGGTCACTAATAATGGCGCTGCGCCCGGTGGCGGAAGTACAGGCTGAGTTACTGGCAGGTGCGAGCCTGTGTGGGGATGAGTGCTGTGATCTGAATGCCGCATTTGGGCGCATTCTTCGGGAGGATATTGTCGCGGCAACAGATGTGCCGCCGGCGGCCAATAGCGCGATGGATGGCTATGCATTGCGGGTCGCTGATCTTGCCGAAGGGCGGGCCCTGCCTATCAGCCAGCGTATAGCGGCGGGCCATGCCCCCGATGCCTTGCTGCCGGGAACCGCAGCGCGAATCTTTACCGGTGCGGTTATCCCGCCGGGGGCAGACTGTGTTGTTGCTCAGGAGGATTGCCGGCAATCCGACGAGAGCGTTGAGGTTGCGATAACGCCAGCAACTGGCCAGCATATTCGCCCGCGTGGCCAGGACATCGCTAGGGGGGCTGTTGTTGTAGCGCGCGGTCGCAAGCTAGGCGCCGCGGACCTCGGCTTGTTGGCCTCCGTTGGGGTGCCGGCCTGTCGTGTCGCCAAGCGCTTAAAAGTTGCCTTGATGTCGACCGGGGATGAATTGCGAGAGCCCGGCGAGGCGCTCGGCACCGCGCAAATTTACAATTCCAATCGGCCGATGCTGGCTGCGCTGATTTCAGCAATGGGCGGTGAGCTTATCGACCTGGGAATTATCCCCGATACGGCAGAGGCGACTGCGGAGGCCTTGGTTCAAGCGGCTGAGTTGGCCGATGTGGTAATAAGCAGTGGTGGTGTCTCTGTCGGTGAGGAGGATCATGTTAAAGCGCAGATAGAGCGCTTGGGTGAGCTCAAGGTGTGGAAACTGGCGATTAAGCCGGGTAAGCCCTTGGCCTACGGCCGAATTGCAGGCGTGCCGTTTTTTGGTTTGCCGGGCAACCCGGTGTCGAGTTTTGTCACCTTCTGCCTGCTCGTCAGGCCGTATTTGTTGGCCATGCAAGGCGTCAGCGACCCGATGCCCGACGTCGTTCAGGCGAAGGTGGACTTCGAATGGCCAAAGCCTGGTAGTCGGCAAGAGTATCTGCGTGTGCGCCTGAAGGGGGGCGTGCTGAGTTTGCATCCGCAGCAAAGCTCCGGGGCGCTAAGTTCAGTGGCGTGGGCGAATGCGTTGGCAATTGTACCGCCGGGTACAACCTTTGAGCGTGGAGAGGTTATCGATTGCCTTTCTTTCGCTGAGTTGGGTGCCTAGAGCGAAAAGAATAACCGTACTTGGCATACAAAAAAGCCCGCAGAAGCGGGCTTTTTTATGCGCAAGTGTTTTTGGGGCTAGTCGTTAACTCGACTAAACACCAGGCTCGCGTTAGTGCCACCAAAGCCAAAGCTGTTAGACATAATGGTATTGAGCGTCACGTTTTCGCGCTTTTCTGTTGCAATTGGAATGCCGGCGGCTTCCGAATCCAGCTCCTCGATATTGGCGGAGGCGGCAATGAAGTTATTTTGCATCATCAGTAGCGAGAAGATGGCTTCTTGAACGCCGGTAGCCCCCAGAGAGTGCCCGGCCAGTGACTTGGTTGAACCGATAACGGGGATGGGGTGTTCACCATAGGCCTGTTTAATGGCCTTGAGCTCCTGCATATCGCCGGCCGGCGTCGAGGTGCCATGTGAGTTGATGTAGTCGACCTCACTGCTGACATTTTGCAGGGCCAGGCGCATACATCGCGCTGCGCCTTCGCCACTCGGGGCAACCATGTCATAGCCGTCGGAGGTGGCGCCGTAGCCGACTAATTCGCCGTAAATTTTCGCGCCGCGCGCTTTGGCGTGCTCGAGTTCTTCCAGAACGATCATGCCGGCACCGCCAGCAATAACAAAGCCGTCGCGGTTAGCGTCGTAGGGTCGGGAGGCCTGCTGGGGGGTGTCGTTGTACTTCGTAGACAGCGCGCCCATGGCATCAAACAGGCAGCTCAGCGACCAGTGTTCTTCTTCGCCGCCGCCGGCAAAAACAACATCTTGTTTGCCCAGCTGAATCAGTTCCGCAGCGTTGCCAATGCAGTGTGCGCTGGTGGCGCAAGCTGAAGAGATAGAGTAGTTCACACCTTTTATTTTAAAGGGGGTGGCCAGACAGGCAGATACGGTGCTGCCCATGGTTTGGGTAACCCGGTAGGGCCCAATACGTTTTACGCCGCGCTCGCGCAGTGTATCGGCAGACTCAATGAGGTTGGCCGAAGAGGCACCACCAGAGCCGGCAATAATGCCAGTACGCTCGTTGTCGATATCCTTGTCTTCAAGTCCGGAGTCGGCAATCGCTTCTTGCATGGCGATGTAAGCATAGGCTGCCGCGTCGCCCATGAAGCGCAGTTGCTTGCGATCAATGTGGGCTTTTAAATCCAGGTCTTTAATGGAGCCTGAAATATGGCTGCGAAAGCCCATTTCTTTGTAGGTGTCGTTATGTGTGATGCCGGATGCACCATTTTGGAGCGAAGCCAAAGCTTGTTTGATGTCGTTGCCAATGCTGGAGACGATACCCATCCCCGTAACTACAACACGTTTCATGTCTACCTCGTAGCGTATGTTTGTTCTGTCAGTGAGTCTTGTTTGCCACGCTAGTGGCATTGTTATTACGCGAAGGTGGCGTCGTCTTTGAACAGGCCAACCCGCAGATCTTTAGCGGTGTAGATAACTTTCCCGTCGACAGCGACCTCGCCGTCGGCGATACCCATAACCAGTTTGCGTTCAATGAGTCGCTTGAAGTTGAGTGTGTAGGTAACGAGTTTGGTGTCGGGTAAAATTTGTCCAGTGAACTTAATTTCGCCGGCACCCAGCGCGCGGCCTTTGCCACTGTTGCCGCGCCACCCGAGGAAAAAGCCCACCAACTGCCACATGGCATCGAGCCCCAGGCAGCCGGGCATGACCGGGTCGCCAACAAAGTGGCAGTCGAAAAACCATAGGTCGGGGTTGATATCGAGCTCGGCGATCAGTTGGCCTTTGCCGTATTCGCCACCTTCGCCGCTAATATGCGTGATGCGGTCTAACATGAGCATATTGTCGACGGGAAGGCGGGGGTTGCCCGGGCCAAAGAGCCGGCCGTGGCCGCAATCAATGAGTTCTTCTTTTGTAAAGCTATTTTTATGGGTAAGAGACATAAGAAAAAGACTTGCCAGTGAGAAATTTGTAGCGCGCATAGTAGCATAAGGGCCTGCTGAGCACACAAAAATGTCAACATTGGCCTGATCATTGCTGTAATAATTTGGTAAGCAGGGCAAAGTAGGCTACGCGGTGATTGCGAATCTGCTGCACTGCTGGGAAAATTCGTTCACAAGGCTCGTTACGGACTGAGCTATTTCAAAAAAACACAGGATGCACAAGTAATATGATCAGGAAATGTCTCTTTCCGGTTGCCGGCTACGGTACCCGCTTCCTACCCGCGACGAAGTCGATGCCCAAAGAAATGCTGCCGATCGTCAACAAGCCACTGGTTCAGTACGGTGTTGAGGAGTCTATTGAGGCGGGGCTTAAGCAAATTGCTCTGGTAACGGGTCGCGGTAAGCGCGCCATTGCTGATCACTTCGACATTAGTTTTGAGCTTGAAAACCAAATAGCGGGCACCAGCAAAGAGTCCTACCTGACCAGTATTCGGAAAGTGTTGAGCGAAGGCACTTTTATGATGACGCGCCAGCGCGAAATGAAAGGCTTGGGGCACGCCATTCTTACCGGTGAAAGCCTGGTGGGCAATGAGGCCTTCGGCGTTATCCTTTCTGATGACCTTTGCGTGAACCCGGGCGAAGATGGTGTGATGGCGCAAATGGTGAAGCTGTATAACCAGTTCCGCTGTAGCATTGTCGCCATCCAGGAAGTGCCAATGGAGAACATCGAGAAATACGGTGTTATTGCCGGCGATGATATGGGTGGTGGTCTCTACCGAGTAAAAGATATGGTTGAGAAGCCCAAGGCTGAAGACGCGCCGAGTAACCTCGCCGTTATTGGTCGCTATATTCTAACGCCCGATATTTTCGATATTTTGCGCGACACTCCTCCGGGTAAAAACGGCGAAATTCAGCTGACAGATGCACTGATGACCCAGGCGCAAAACGGCTGCGTGCTGGCGTATAAATTCCAAGGCCGCCGATTTGACTGCGGCAGCGTGCCCGGATTTATCGAAGCGACAAACTACGTCTACGAAAACATCTATCAAGACGGGCAGGGTTGATTCATGGTGCAAGAACTAAGCTGTTTTAAGGCCTACGATGTTCGCGGTCGCATCCCCGATCAGCTCAACGAAGATATTGCCTATCGCATTGGTCGCGCCTTTGCTGAGGTGATTAAGCCAAAGAAGGTTGTCGTTGGGCACGATATTCGCCTGAGTAGTGAGGCAATAAAAGCAGCCGTTTCTAACGGCTTGCGCGATGCAGGGGTCGATGTGTACGACATCGGCCTGTGTGGAACAGAAGAAATTTACTTTGCCACGTCGCATGCAGAAATGGATGGCGGTATTGCCGTCACCGCGAGCCATAATCCCAAAGATTATAACGGCATGAAGTTCGTGCGTGAGGAGTCGAAGCCAATCAGCGGCGACACTGGCCTGTTGGATATTAAAGCCCTTGCTGAGAAGAACGAATTTTCAGCCCCGGCAGCGGTGCGTGGCCAGCTTCAGTCGCTTGATACGAGTGCGGCCTATGTCGAGCACTTGTTGAGCTACGTAGATGTATCTGCCCTCAAACCGCTCAAAATCGTCGTCAATGCCGGCAATGGTGGCGCTGGGCGTGTGGTTGACTTGTTGGAACCGCATTTACCGTTTGAATTTATTCGTGTTCATCACGAAGCCGATGGCAACTTCCCGAACGGCGTGCCGAACCCTCTTTTGGTGGAGAATCGTCAACCCACTATTGATGCCATTAAGGCGCACGGTGCAGATCTGGGTATTGCCTGGGACGGTGACTTTGATCGCTGTTTCTTTTTCGATGAGCGCGGCGAGTTCATCGAAGGCTATTACGTTGTGGGCTTGCTTGCCGAGACCTTCCTGCTGAATGCTCCAGGCGAAAAAGTGGTTCACGACCCGCGTTTAACCTGGAATACCGTCGATATTGTTCAGGCGCACGGCGGCGAGGCGGTACAGAGCAAAACCGGTCATGCCTTTATTAAAGAGCGAATGCGCAAGGAAAATGCGGTCTACGGCGGTGAAATGAGTGCCCACCACTACTTCAGGGACTTTGCTTACTGCGATAGTGGCATGATTCCCTGGTTGCTGGTTACTCAGCTGATGTCGGTGAGGTCTGCGGCCTTGTCGTCGCTGGTCGAAGAGCGCGTTGCCAAGTTTCCCTGCAGTGGTGAAATTAATCGCGAGGTCGACGATGCGCGCGCCAGTATTGCTGCCATTGAAGCAAAATATGCCGAGCAGGCTAGCAGCGTTGATTATACCGACGGTCTGAGTATGGATTTTGACGGCTGGCGGTTTAATGTGCGCATGTCCAACACCGAGCCGGTTGTACGCTTGAATGTTGAGAGTGAGGCGGACATGGCGCTGATGAAGCAGAAAACAGAGGAGCTGCTAACCCAGCTATAAGCGCGGTCTCTGTTGCTTGTTAGAAAGCCGGGCATAGCCCGGCTTTTTTGTTTCTGTGGTGAGTGCGTCCGGTTATTAGCTATTGGCGCGTCGGGCTCGCTCGATGAGTTGCGCTGTCGAGCTGTCGGGGGTGGTGTCGCTGTCTGTGTTGCCTCGGAGGCTCCCCAGTAGTTGGTGGCTTAACTGCTTGCCAAGTTCTACCCCCCATTGGTCAAAGGGGTTGATGTCCCAGATGAAGCTCGCGCAGATCAGTCGATATTCGTACAGCGCGATCAAATTGCCGAGTGCGCGGGGGCTGAGCTCGTCCATCAAAATTGTGGTGCTGGGGCGGTTCCCTGGCATGGCTTTATGTTTGGCAAGTTGTGCGGCCTCGTCAGGGCTGAAGCCGTCCCGGAGTAGCTCTTGCTCTACCTCTTTGGCAGATTTGCCCTGCATAAGCGCCAGGCTTTGTGCAAAGCAGTTCGCCAGTAAGGCTTGCTGTTGGTCGAGAGCTTTGCCACTGTTTTTGAGGGCGGCAATAAAGTCGCAGGGAATGATGTCGCTGCCCTGGTGGAGTAATTGGTGGAAGGAATGCTGGCCATTGGTGCCTTCGCTACCCCATATTACGCCGCCGCTCTGTTGCGGCAGGGCGTGGCCGCTGCGGTCCACCGTTTTTCCGGCGCTTTCCATAAACAGCTGCTGGAGATAGTCGGGGAGCTGCTTGAGGCGGTTGCAGTAGGGCAGGATGGCGTGAGAGCTGATATTCCAGCTGTTGCGATACCACACATCCAATAGCGCGAGTGTAGCGGGCAGGTTGCTCTCAAGGCTGCTGCTTGCCATGTGCTCGTCAACTTCCGCGCCGCCTAATAATACTTCTGAGAAGCAGGGCCAGCCGTAGTTGGCGGCGACGATAAGGCCAAAGCCAGACCAGACGGAAAAGCGCCCGCCTACCCAGCTCGGCACGGCGAGGGTGAGGTCGGGTGCAACCCCCAGCTTGGCGGCGGCGTCGGGGTTGGCGGTTATGGCAATAAAATGCCTGCCGATATCCTGCCCAGGTAGAGCCTGTTCCAACCAGCGCTTTGCCGCTGCGGCATTGGCTAAGGTTTCTTGCGTGCCGAAAGATTTCGAGGCAACGATGAAGAGGGTGCTCTCGGCGGGCAAATCGGCGAGGGCTTCGTTGGCGCAACTCGGATCAATATTGGCTAAAAAGCGGCATTCAAAAGCGGCTTCTGCGCTCTCTTTCAGGGCTTCGGTAAACAGGCGCGGGCCAAAGTCAGAGCCGCCGATACCGATATTGACGATATGACTGTAGGGTTTGCCGGTGCAGCCACACAGTTCGCCGCTGCGCAGGCCTGCGCTGATCGCAGCCATGTTTTCGTACATTGTGTGAATCGCGGGGTCGCTGCTGTGTTGGGAGTGCGCCCACGTTCGCAGTGCGGCGTAATTTGCACTGCGTTGTTCGGTGTTGTTGCACAGCGCGCCGCTGCGCATAGCGTTAAGCTTTTCGGGCAGGCCTGCATCGAGGGCGAGGGCGTGCAGGGCCTTGGCAATGTCGCTATCGATATGCTGCTTTGAGTAATCGATAAACAGGGCGCCCAACTCCGTGCTGAATTGCGTGCTGCGATCCGCATGTTCGGCGAAGCGTTGTTTTAATGGTTGCTTTGAGCACGCACTCTTGAGTGAGGCGAGTGTTTGCCAGATTTCGCCTCGGCGACTCGGTGTTGCTGGTGCCACTGATTTCTCCCGTTCTTCCGTGGTGGGCGCTCTTCGCATTATCGCAGCCCATTACTGCCGATAATAACGCAATATTCATACCGTTATATGAAATCGCCGTCCTTTTGCGACCGCTGCCTAGCTTTTTCTTTGAAGGGCCAGCTCGCACAGCTTGCTAAGAGCGTCTTTGTGGGCGCTCGGCGGGAGGGACTGTAGTGCATGAATAGCAGCCTGGCTGTATTTCTGGGCGGCATCTCGGCAATAGTCTAGAGCGCCGCTTTGCTTAACGGCTGCAACAATGCTGTCAAGCTCGTCCGCCGATTTTTCACTAATGGCGCGTTGAACTTGCTGTTTTTGTGTGGCGCTACCGTTCTGCAGTATGAAGATCAGTGGCAGGGTCGGTTTGCCCTCTGCCAGGTCGTCGCCGACATTCTTGCCAGTCTCGGTGGGGTCGCCTTCGTAGTCCAGAATGTCATCAATCAGCTGGAAGGCAATGCCGAGATTTAAGCCGTAGTCATACAGGGCTTGTTGTTGGCTACTTTGTTCTGACAGCAGCGCGGCGCCCGAGCACGCGGCCGCGAATAACACAGCGGTTTTGCTGCGAATGACATTGAAGTAAGTGTCTTCATCGGTGTCGGGGTTGCCTGCCCTCGCGAGCTGAAGTACCTCGCCCTCGGCAACGGTATTGGTCGTGTCAGACAGTAATGCCATGAGCGGCATGTTGCCAATGCTAACCAATACCTGAAACGCGCGTGAGTAAAGGAAGTCGCCAACCAGCACGCTGGGTGCATTGCCAAATTCAGCGTTGGCCGTCGGTCGTCCCCGGCGCAGTGCAGAAAGGTCTACAACGTCGTCGTGCAGCAAGGTCGCAGTGTGGATAAATTCAATAACGGCTGCTAGGCGAATGTGGTCGTGGTCAATCTTGCCGAGCGCGCCGGCGCTCAGCAGGCTGAGAAGGGGGCGCAGGCGTTTGCCGCCAGCATCAATAATGTAGTGGCCAATGTTCTCCACAAGGGCGACTCGGGAGTGCAATTGCTCGACGATAAAATCGTTGACGGAGTTGAACTCGCTATCTACGACCTGGCGGATATGTTGCATGGACTTATTGACTTGCGGCGGTGGAATCGGCTGGCATCGTATGGGGGGTGGGCTAGGCTGTCAAGTTGAGCGTACCCGAGGCTGAACGCTGGATAAAGCACTTGTGTTTATTGGCTGGAGCCAGTAAAATTCGCGCCCCTGAAGCAAAACCGCCCAGCCCGGCTGAAAAGTGAGGTTGCAGCGGTGCCTGGACTTGTCCCACGGCCGGTAAAAACTGGTGGTGGCCAAACACTCAATATGCATTGCAAGCAGGCTCTTGGAGATTATGCCCATGTACGCAGTTATTGAAAGCGGTGGTAAGCAGCACCGTGTAGTTGAGGGTGAAACCCTCAAGTTGGAAAAAATTGAAGTCGCCACTGGTGAAGCCATTACTTTTGATAAAGTACTGATGGTTAAGAACGGTGAAGAACTCAAAATCGGTGCGCCCTATGTTGAGGGTGGTAAAGTGACTGCAGAGGTTATTTCTCAAGGTCGTCACGCTAAGGTGAAAATCGTTAAGTTTCGCCGCCGTAAGCACAGCATGAAACAAGCCGGTCACCGCCAGTGGTTCACGGAAGTGAAAATCACTGGTATCAGCGGCTAAGAATACGAGGAGAGACTCATGGCTCACAAGAAAGCTGGTGGTAGTACCCGTAACGGACGCGATTCCGAGAGTAAACGCCTTGGTGTTAAGCGCTACGGCGGTCAGGCTGTTAGCGCAGGTAGCATCATCGTGCGTCAGCGTGGCACCAAGTTCCATGCGGGCGAAAACGTAGGCTGCGGAACAGACCACACGTTGTTTGCAAAAGCAGACGGTGTAGTGAAGTTTGAAGTTAAAGGCCCTAAGAACCGCAAGTTCGTCAGCATCGTCGCTGCGTAATTTCCGGCTCTACTGGTTCGCAAAGCCTCGTCGGTTGACGGGGCTTTTTTGTTTCTGTACACAACATAACGGGCTGTGTCGGTCACCGAGGTTAAGGTAATGAAATTTGTCGATGAGGCGGTAATCCGCGTAGCCGCGGGGCGCGGGGGCAATGGTTGTCTCAGTTTTCGTCGCGAAAAATATATACCCCGAGGTGGCCCGGATGGTGGAGACGGCGGCGATGGCGGAAGCATTATTCTGCGCGCAGACTCCGCCAGTAATACCCTGGTGGACTACCGCTTTGTAAAGCATTATCAGGCTCAGTCTGGCGAGCCGGGACGTGGTGGCAATTGTCGCGGCAAGAGCGGCGAGGATCTGGTGTTGATCGTTCCGGTAGGGACAACCGTGATTGATGAAGATACTCGCGAGGTTTTGGGAGATCTTATCGAGGCGGGCGATGAGCTAAAGGTGGCTCAGGGCGGGTTCCACGGCCTGGGGAATACGCGCTTTAAATCCAGTACCAATCGCGCGCCACGCCAGTTTACGCGCGGCAGCGACGGCGAGATACGAAGCCTGCGGTTAGAGCTGAAGGTGTTGGCTGACGTCGGGCTGTTGGGCTTGCCGAATGCGGGTAAATCGACCTTCATTCGCGCGGTGTCTGCGGCAAAGCCAAAAGTTGCCAACTACCCCTTTACTACCTTGGTGCCCAATCTGGGGGTGGTGAGTGTGCAGCCCCATCGCAGCTTCGTGATTGCGGATATTCCTGGTTTGGTGGAGGGGGCAGCCGACGGGGCTGGCCTTGGTATTCGTTTTCTGAAACACCTAACGCGGACTCGCTTGCTGCTGCATATTGTTGATATGGCGCCCTACGATGGCTCTACGCCTGAAGAGGCGGTTTCGGTGATCACCGAAGAGCTCAAGCAGTTTAGCCCGCTGTTGGCTAATCGCGATCGCTGGCTGGTGCTGAATAAAATTGACCTGCTGCCAGAGGAGGAGCGCGAGGCGCGCTGTCAGGCGGTGGTTGATGCGCTGGCGTGGGAAGGGCCGGTATACAAAATTGCGGCAATCTCCGCTGAGAATACCAAGCGCCTTTGTCAGGACATTCTAGCCTTTGTTGAGGCGCAGGCCGAGCGCTTGAGTGAGGACCCGGACGCTGCGGAGCGCGAGCGAGAAATTCAGGAGGCAATGCAGCAAGAGGCGCGTGACCGTATTGCGGCATTGCATGCAGCCAGAAAGGCGCGCCAGCAGGCTGACGGCGATGAAGACGATGGCGATGACGGCGACGATGATGATTATGATGTTGAAGTGGTCTACAGGCCTTGAGGTGATGGCGTGACAGAGGGACGGCAGCAGCTCTCGCGTGCGACGCGTATTGTTGTAAAGATCGGTTCGGCATTGCTTACCAACGATGGTCAGGGGCTCTGCGTTGAAGGCCTGGACGCCTGGGTGGCGCAGATAGCGGGTCTGCGAGCAAAAGGCTGTGAGATTGTGCTGGTGTCTTCCGGGGCGGTAGCCGAGGGAATGACCCGTCTCGGGTGGTCGCGCCGCCCAGAGGACCTGCATCACCTGCAGGCAGCGGCGGCTGTGGGGCAGATGGGCTTGGTTCAGGCTTACGAGGCGCGATTCCGAGAGCACGGCTTACAGACGGCGCAAATCCTGTTGGGGCATGACGATATTTCCGCGCGGGATCGCTACTTGAATGCTCGGGGCACCTTGTTGACCCTGCTGGGGCTTTCCGTGCTGCCGATCGTCAACGAAAATGATAGCGTGGTGACCGATGAAATCCGCTTTGGTGACAATGACACCTTGGCTGCGCTGGTTGCCAACTTAATTGATGCTGATGCGCTGCTGATCCTGACGGACCAGAGCGGCCTGTATAGCAGTGACCCCCGCTACAACCCCGAGGCTGAGCTTGTCAGTGAAGCCGATGCTGCCGATAAGTCTCTGGATGCGATGGTCGGTGGCAGTGCCGGGAGTTTGGGGCGTGGCGGTATGATGACCAAGTTGCGGGCGGCGCGTTTGGCGGCGCGCTCGGGTGCAAATACCCTGATCGCGGGCGGGCGTGAGCCCGATGTGCTGTCCCGCGCCCTGTCGGGGGAGGCGCTGGGTACTTTGTTGCTTGCCAAGGAGCCGCCGATGACGGCACGCAAGAAATGGTTGGCGGGGCAGTTGCGGCTGCGTGGCAGTGTTGTGGTGGATGACGGCGCGGCGCGGGTATTGCGCCAACAGGGGCGCAGTCTACTTTCTGTTGGAGTGGTTGCCGCTCGGGGGCAGTTTGAGCGCGGTGATTTGGTGAGCTGTATTGATGCGGAAGGTAGGGAGGTTGCGCGGGGCTTGGTTAATTACCGTGCGGACGAGGTTGTTCGAATTGCTGGCAAGCCGACTGCTGAGATCGCCGAGATTTTGGGTTATTTGGCTGAGCCGGAGCTGATCCATCGCGATAATATGGTCGTGATGTCGTAACCGAAAATGCCAGGCATAAAAAAACCCGCATAAAGCGGGTTTTTTTATGCCTGGCTTGCTGGTTTTACGCAGCTTCGCCCATGGCTTTAATGCGAGCGTTCAGGCGGCTCTTATGACGAGCAGCTTTGTTCTTGTGGAAAATGCCTTTGTCGGCAGTGCGGTCAAGAACAGGTACTGCGGCTGCGTAGGCTGCTTTTGCCGCTTCTTGGTCGCCAGACTCGATTGCAGCAATAACCTTCTTCAGGTAAGTGCGAACCATTGAGCGCAGACTGGCGTTATGAGTGCGACGTTTCTCCGCCTGACGTGCGCGTTTTCTTGCTTGCGGGGAATTTGCCACCCTTATTACTCCTCTAGAACTTGCGCTGAAAATTTAGGCCGTGGATTATTCAGTTTTGCGCCGCCTATGTCAAGGGAAAACGGGGCTTGGCTGGGGATTATTTGCGAGGGAAGGTGAGGCCGCCTGGCCCTCAGCGCAATCGCTCGACGATCTGCAGGCCCCAGCACGTTACGCAAAGCATCAGACTAATCATCACGGCGGCTGAACCGATATCTTTGGCCTGCCCAGAGAGTGGGTGGCGATCGGTGCCAATACGGTCTATAGCTGCTTCTATCGCCGAGTTTATCAGCTCGACGATCAAGACCAGCAAAACCGGGATAATGAGCAGGCTGCGCTCGATCGCATTTTCCCCCAGCCAAAACGCTGCGGGTAGCAGAATGGCGGCCAGCATGCACTCTTGTCTGAAGGCCTCTTCATGGCGCCACGCGGCGGCGAGCCCCTTGCGAGAATAGAGAGTGGCGTCAATCAGTCGCCAGAGGCCGTGTCGGCCGGGCTTATTCATCATGGTAATTTCACAGCTGTTAGCCAGGTCTGTGTCTCAATCGGTGTACAATACTCAGCGCTATGCTTATGCAGGGCTGTTATATAAGGGCGTAGGCGCGCGAGCTCCGGTAGAACCGCCTGCCGAGAAGACACAGTGTAATAGCAGGACGATGACAATTCAGAGACAACTCTTACATCCGCGCTACTGGCCAACCTGGCTGGGTGTGGCATTTATGTTCGTGCTGGCAAAGTTGCCCCAGCGATTGAACTACCTTGTCGGCAAGCTGCTGGGCAGTTTGTTTTACTATTTTGCCGGTGGTCGACGCCATGTTGCCGCGCGAAATCTGGCGCTGTGTTTTCCGGAACTTACCGAGGCGGAACGTCGTCGCCTGCTCAAAAAAACCATGCAGGATCAGGGTATCGGTTTGCTCGAAATGCTGCGAACGTGGTTTACCCCAATTGACAAGCTGGGCGTTGAGTTGGAATTCGTCGGTGAAGAGCATCTCGACGGCGACGACCAGGGCGTCATCGTATTGGGCGCGCATTTCACCTTTATCGATTTGAGCGCAGCCTTAATTGCGCGCAGTAAGCGTTCTGACTCGTTCTATCGCAAGCAAAAAAACCCGGTGATCGAGTGGATTTTGAGTCGAGCGCGCGGGCGTTATGGTGAGCCGATTCACCGGCGCGATTTTAAACGCGCACTAAAATCCCTTCGCAAAGGGAACCGGCTGTTCTACCTGCCGGATCAAGATTACGGCCGCAAGTCGGCGGCATTTGTTGAGTTTTTCAATAACCCTGCCGCCACCACCGTGGCGACGTCTACCCTGGCTAAGGGTGGGCGCGCGAAAGTGGTATATATCGACCAACAGCGCTTGGAGAAAGGGCGCCGAATTCGCCTGGAGGCCATTCCGCTGGAAAATATTCCCAGTGGCGATCCCGATGCCGATGCGCGGGCGGTGAACGCTGTGATTGAAGAGAATATTCGCCGAGCGCCGGAGCAGTATATGTGGGTCCATCGCCGTTTCAAAACGCGCCCCGAAGGCGCTGCGAAGGTGTATTGAGGCCCTATGGCGACGACTTTGCGATTGTGGTTTATCACTGACGGGCGCCCCGGCCACCTAAATCAGTTGCGCGGGCTTGCCGAGCGGCTCGAGGCAAAAGTACCGTGCCAAATTCACTGGTTGGATATTTCTCAGCAGGGGTTTCGCAAGGCTGGCCGCCGCGGGCTGTGCGAGCAGTTCGCTGCCAGCTCGCTCCCCGATTGGGTGGTGGCCGCCGGGAGTCGTTGTCACCTGCCCTTGCTGTGGGCCGCGAAGGTGAGCGGCGCTCGCTCTTTGGTATTAATGAAGCCCAGTCTGCCGCGATGCTTATTTGATGCCGCGATTATTCCCGAGCATGATGCGCCGCCGGTATCACCGAAAATACTGGTTACCAGGGGCGTGCTCAATGTTATGCAGCCGACTTTTGAAAACAGGGATAAGCGGCGTGGCTTGATTGTATTGGGCGGGGTAAACAAACACTTCGCCTGGGATAACGACGCAGTATTAGCGCAGGTGCTGGCGATTGCCAACGCCCGCTCAGACTTGCATTGGACCGTATCAGACTCGCCGCGTACTCCGCCCGGCCTACTGGAAGCATTGGCGTCAGAGGCGGTGGCCAATATAGATACCTTGCCCTTCAGTGATTGCCCACCCGGGTGGCTGAGAGCGCAGTTAGCCGCAGTTGCCGAGGCCTGGGTCAGTCGCGACAGCGTGTCGATGGTCTACGAGAGTATTACCTCGGCGGTTCCGACCGGCTTGTTAGCGCTTCCACCATTGCGAGATTCGCGGGTAACGCGAAGTATGGCGAGCGTGCTGGCGGCAGGTCTGGCCAAGGGGTATGAGTCTTGGTCCGCTGGCGAGCCATTGCCATCCCCTGCTGAACAGGTTTGGGAGGCAGATCGTGCCGCCGATTGGCTGCTCAACACCTTAGAAGGAAAAAAACATGCTTGATGCTGTTAACGAGAGCGAGGCGAGCCCCTGCGTGCTCAAGGTCGTGCAGTTGCTGCCCGCGCTAAATTCCGGCGGCGTTGAGCGTGGTACCGTCGAATTTGCGCGAGAGCTGGTTCGTCTGGGTCATCAATCGGTAGTCATTTCTCACGGTGGCCGCATGGTCGAGCAGCTAGAGGCCGAAGGTAGCCAGCATATTGCCATGCCCATTCATCGCAAGTCCCTGGGCTCGCTGTGGCAGGTTCGGCCCCTGCGGCGATTGCTGGAAACACTGCAGGCGGATGTGATCCATGTGCGCTCGCGTGTGCCGGCCTGGATAGCCTGGTTGGCGTGGCGAAAGATGGACCCGGCTAGCCGCCCCCGCTTGGTGAGCACGTTTCACGGCATGTATTCGGTAAACGCCTACAGTGCCATTATGGCAAAGGCGGAGCATTGCATTGCCATCTCACATTGCGTTAAGCGCTACATGGTCGATAATTACCAGATTCCCGAAAGCAAGATAACGCTGATTCCGCGGGGCTTGGATGCCGAGGCCTTCGTTCGTCAGGATGCCGACAGCCAGTGGTTGGAGGTGTTGTTTTCGGAGTATCCTCAGCTCAATGGCAAGCCGATAATATTAATGCCGGGGCGGCTGTCGCGGTGGAAGGGACAAGAGGCCTTCCTGCAAATGATGGCCCGTTTAGTGAGCTTGCGGCCGGATGTCCACGGGGTGGTGGTGGGAGATGCCGAGCCCGGCAAGCAGCACTATTTAGAAGAACTGCTTGCCATGCGTGAGTCGCTGGGCCTTACCGAGGCCGTCACCTTTGTTGGTCACCGCAGTGATATTGCCAATTTCTATCGCTTGGCTGCTGTTACGTGTCATCTTTCTAACAAAGAAGAACCCTTCGGTCGCACGGTGCCGGAGTCCCTCGCCTGTGGTACGCCGGTGGTAGCCTATGACCGCGGTGGCGCAAGTGAGTCACTGAACGCCGGCTTTCGTCAGGGGCTCGTCCCCGCCGACGATGTGGTGGCGTTTGCGGCGCGTGTTGCCGATTTGTTAGAGGCTGACAATCAGATTAGTCTGCCGCCTGAATACTATTTGGATCACCAAGTGGCCAGTACCCTGAGTGTGTACGAGCAATTACTTGGCAATTCTGCCCACTAGCGCGCCCTGACGCCGCGAGGTGGTGGTGATATAGTCGGCCGCTCCAGGGCGGCACTCCCTGGCAGCAATGCCGCGCAACAATGACAAGAACGAGATAACTATGAGAGTACTGCACATTGCCTATCAGCGATTGCGCAGCTATGGCCCCCGGCGAGTTAGCTGGGCTGAGAAGATGAATTTCGGCTTAATACGTAACGATCATTACGTGCATACATTCAGTGACCGGGATGTGGCAGCCTTTGAGGCCCCGCTCGGTATTCGTGAATTAGGCTATACCAAGGCGAATCACCGGTTGTTGTCGGTGAGTGAGGCGTTTGAGCCTGACCTTATTATTATTGGTCACTCTGATATCGTAAGCGATAAAACTGTCGCTGAGATGCGTCGCCAGCATCCCAGCTGTCGGATTATTCACTGTAATTGTGACCCTTTGTTTGTGCCTAGCAATGTCGAGAGGATTCGTCGATATGCTAAACAGGTAGATGCGATTTTTGTAACGACCGGCCGCCGCGAGCTCCGGCAATTTGAAGGCTTGGGGGCGAAGGTTTATCACATACCGAACCCCGTTGATGCCAGTGTCGAAGTCTTGGATAACTCGCTCAAAGCCGATTTAGATATTGATTTACTATTTTGTGGAAATGCGACAGGCCACACGCAACGTTATGAATTGTTAGAATTGCTTAAAGTCGAGCTCGCGACTGAGTTGAATTTCAAGACATACGGTTGCTTCGGTGAGCCGCCTGTGTGGGGGCGTGACTACGACCGTGTTCTGGCGCGTACACGCATGGCCTTGAATTTGAATCGCCAAGACTGCGACTACTGGTATTCATCTGATCGTATGGCACAGCTTGCTGGTAATGGGATCTTGTTTTTTACTCATTCAGCCACTCGTTTTGATGAGTTACTACCAGAGCACTCGGCGGTTTATTTCCGAGACAAAGATGATCTACTGGCTAAGGTGCGACGCTTTTCTGCTGACGACGCTATGCGTCGTGAGTGGGCGGCACGCTGTCGAAACTTCTTTCACAAGGAAATGAATTCGGGGCTTTATTCGCAATTTATACTCGAGGCGACATTTGAGCAGCCATTCAGCCATGACTATGTCTGGGCGCGTGATATTAATTCGTACGGTTCAGTGACATGACCATTGATTTGAGTGCTGAAAAGCCATTCGCCCGTGGCGGCAATCGACTATGCTTCGTTGACCCTCTTGACACTGGTCGCTGCATTAAGGTGCGTCGCCCCGACTTCAGTCTTGAAGACCTACGACGGAAAAAGGGTTTTCCTAAAAACCTTAAGCCACTGTCGAGCTTTGACGATAGTTTAGAAGAATACCGGGTAATGACTAACTTTCAGCGTCATTACCCAGCAGGTATATTTGCTCACGTTAGCCGTTGCTACGGTTTTGTGGACACCGATATGGGGCGCGGCTTAGTTTCCGAACTCATTCGTGACAGCGATGGCCGCATCTCTATTACGCTCAAGCAGTATATCTGGGACAGCGGCTATCCGGCAGAGTGCTTGGCAGCGGTTGATCAGCTTTGCCAACACTGGTTGGATTTCCGTGTGCCGTCTAGAGATATTTTATTACACAATATTGTGGTGCAGCGTGGTGTTAATGGTCAGATCTGT
The DNA here is from genome assembly GCF_016906995.1 of Spongiibacter marinus. Classification (GTDB taxonomy): domain Bacteria; phylum Pseudomonadota; class Gammaproteobacteria; order Pseudomonadales; family Spongiibacteraceae; genus Spongiibacter; species Spongiibacter marinus. The sequence continues at coordinate 38,302 of NZ_JAFBBD010000002.1, forward strand.
CGGCTTGTTGTTGTCGACGGCTTAGGCAGCGCCAACCTAGTGCCATCGCATTGGTTACCGAATGTCATACAGCTCCGGAAAGCGCAGCGCAAAGTAGAAAATCTGCATCAGCGTATTGCTGATTTGCAGGCCATTCGAGGTAAGGGGGGGTTTCCTGGTTACCATGGCCTGCTTTTTCACGATGGACTCGATCACGGTGGAGCTGCACCGATAAAGGCTGATAAGCATGGCTGATTCACTTCGAATTGCACAAGTCTTGGCAGGCGCCGAGCACGGCGGTGCCGAAAACTTTTTTGTGCGCTTGAGTGCCGCGCTGCAGGCATCGGGTAGCATTCACGAGCGAGCCTTTATTCGCCGCCACGCCCACCGCTTGGAGGCTCTGCGCAGCCAGGGAGTGGAAGCAGAAGGCTTTCGCTTTGGCGGTAAATTCGATTTTTACGACGCCTGGGTGTATCGCCGTCGTCTGCGTGCTTTCAAGCCGGATGTGGTCATGACCTGGATGGGGCGCGCCAGCGATGCAACGCCAAAGGGTGATTACGTACTGGTAAACCGACTTGGACATTACTACAAACTGAAGTATTACCAGCAGGCCGATTATTGGGTTGGGATTAGCAAAGGAATTTGTCAGCACCTGATCGAGGGGGGAATGCCAGAAGAGCGTGTGGTTCACATCCCCAATTTCGCTGATGAAACCCCGGTCGAGCCTCTGCCGCGAGACAGCTTTGATACGCCTGCTGATGTTCCATTGTTACTCGCTGCAGGGCGCCTCCACGTAAACAAAGGCTTTGATACCCTGCTGCGCGCATTGGTCAATGTGCCCGACGCATTCTTGTGGCTGGCGGGCAGTGGACCGGAAGAGCAGGCACTAAAATCCCTATGCAGTGAGTTGGGCCTGGATAACCGGGTGCGGTTCTTAGGCTGGCGCAACGACGTTACTGCGTTAATGCGCAGTGTTGATGCATTTGTCTGCCCATCGCGCCATGAAGGACTGGGGTCAATAGTGATGGAGTCCTTCGCCCATCGTTGTCCTATTGTCGCAACAAAGTCCCAGGGGCCGGGGGAGGTGATAGAGCACGAGTACAGCGGCTTATTGACCGAGATTGACGATGTGCCGCAACTGGTTGACGCGCTCCGGCAAGTGATTACGGACTCCGGGCTGCGCCAGCGCCTGTCTGGTCAGGCTGCTGAGGTATACCAGCGCAGCTACAGCCGTCAAGTTATCGTCGACTTATACATGGATTTCTACAAAACAATAGCAGCGGGCGGTAAGGCCTGATTAGTTGGTGCGTGAATATGCTGAAAAAACTTCGAGAAAAGCGTCGCCACAAGCAGTACAAAAAGTGGCTTAAAAATGCGGTCGATATACGTGTCAATGCGCTGACGGTGCAGTATCAATGGAGTACGCTCAATTGCGATAGCCAAGGTGTTGCTGGCGGCAAGGTGCGCCCTTTGGTCGTGTCTTTGACGAGTTTCGGGCAGCGCATTCACGATGTTTTTCTTACTATTGAAAGCCTATTTCAGCAATCCCTGAAGGCCGATAAGGTTGTATTGTGGCTGTCTGCCGACGAATTTAGTGATGAAGATTTACCGGCAGTTTTGAAGAAGCAGCGTGAGCGTGGCTTGGATATTCATTTTGTTGCTGAAGATCTAGGGCCGTACACCAAATTCTATTACGCCTTAGAGCGCTACCCAGACGCATTATTAGTCACGGTTGATGATGATATTCTTTATCCGATGGACTTGCTGGATCAATTGTATAGCGCTCACCTGCGTGAGCCGAACAAGATACACTGTGGGCGTGCCCATCGTATTGCGTTCGGCCAAGATGGTACTTTACTGCCTTATAAACAGTGGTGGCGGCACAGTAATGAGTCTGAGTCATCTTTGCTAATCATGCCAACCGGAGTGGGAGGTGTGCTGTACTTTCCAGGGTGTTTTGACCCTGAGGTCACGAATAAATCAGCGTTCAAGCGATTAGCGCCGCGCGCGGATGATGTTTGGTTAAAAGCAATGAGTTTGAAGCGCGGTACCGAATGCAGTGTGTTTGCGCAGCGGGGGGAATGGATGCTGCGCAACCCCATTATTTTAGGCAGTCAGGAAGTATCGCTAAAACGTCGCAACAAAGGGGCGGCGCTGGGTAACGACCAGCAGATTGCCGCAGTGTTTAATGAATATCAGCTAACAGAGCCGCTACGTCAGGCTGTTTTAGCTGTCGATCTAGATTCTTAAAGGCCAAAGTAATGAAACTATTTGTTACGGGGGGGGCTGGCTTTATCGGCAGTGCAGTCGTAAGGCATATTCTCGCCAATACTGACCATAGCGTGGTCAACATTGATGCATTGACCTATGCCGGTAATATGGAGTCTATTCCTAGGGCGTTGCAAGATAGCCGGTATGTGTTTGTCAAGGCAGACATCTGCGATGCTGAGGTGATCGCGCAACTTTTTGACGAGCACCAGCCTGATGCGGTGATGCATTTGGCGGCAGAAAGCCATGTTGACCGCTCTATTACCGGTCCGGGCGCCTTTATTCAAACTAATATTGTTGGTACCTATACGTTATTAGAGGCTGCTCGTTCGTATTGGCAAGGCTTGTCTGAATCGCGCAAAGAAGTATTTCGTTTTCACCACATTTCCACCGACGAGGTCTATGGTGACCTTGAAGGCACTGACGACCTGTTCCTAGAGACCACTCCTTATGCCCCCAGTTCGCCCTATTCGGCAAGTAAGGCGAGTTCTGATCATTTGGTGAGGGCTTGGCATCGGACTTACGGCTTGCCTGTGTTGATCACTAATTGTTCGAACAACTATGGCCCCTATCATTTTCCGGAAAAACTTATTCCACACATGATTCTGAATGCGCTAGCCGGTAAACCACTGCCGATTTACGGTGACGGCAAGCAAATTCGCGATTGGCTTTATGTGGAAGATCATGCTCGTGCATTGATTAAAGTGGTAACTGAGGGCGAAGTGGCTGAGACCTACAACATCGGCGGCCACAATGAAAAGAAAAACATCGAGGTGGTACAAACGCTTTGCAACCTGCTCGAAGAGCTGGCTCCCGATAACCCCCACTCCCTTGCTAGTGGTCGTGAGGGCGGCTTTGCGAGTTTGATTACCTTAGTGACTGACCGCCCAGGCCACGATGCCCGTTATGCTATCGATGCCAGTAAAATCGAGCGAGACTTGGGTTGGGTGCCTGAGGAAACCTTTGAAAGTGGTCTTCGCAAGACTGTTCAGTGGTATCTCGATAATGAGTCCTGGTGGCGGCGCGTATTATCGGGTGATTATCAGCTTTCTCGATTGGGCAAAGCTGTGTAGCAAAGCGCCATTGAAGGCGGTGCTGGGCCGCAATGGTCAGCTAATACATTGAAGCAGTACTAACACGACAGGAAATCTATGAAACCTTATAAGGGCATTATTCTTGCGGGCGGCTCTGGGACCCGCTTACACCCAATAACGATGGGTATATCTAAGCAGCTGTTGCCCATTTACGACAAACCAATGATCTATTATCCGCTTTCTGTGCTGATGCTGTCCGGGATTCGCGATATTTTGGTTATTTCCACGCCAACTGACCTGCCAGGCTTTCAGCGCCTTCTGGGTGACGGCAGCCAATTTGGTATCAATATCTGTTATGAAGAGCAGCCCAGTCCCGATGGCTTGGCTCAAGCGTTCACAATTGGTGCTGATTTTATCGGCAACGATAATGTTAGCTTGGTGCTCGGCGACAATATTTTTTACGGCCAGCATTTTAGCGACAAGCTCAAGGCCTCGGTGGCGCAGCAAGAGGGCGCTACGGTGTTTGGTTACCATGTTACTGATCCCGAACGTTTTGGTGTGGTCGACTTTGATGACCAAGGGAAGGCGCTGAGCATTGAGGAAAAGCCGGCAAAGCCTAAGTCTAACTATGCAGTAACTGGCCTCTATTTCTACGATAACGACGTTGTCGAGATTGCTCGCAATATTCAGCCTTCTCCGCGCGGTGAATTAGAGATCACCGACGTGAACACCGCTTATCTTGACGACGGGAAGCTCAATGTGCAGGTGCTCGGGCGCGGTTTTGCTTGGCTTGATACAGGTACCCACGATTCATTGCTCGAAGCCGGCCACTTTGTGCAAACTGTTGAGCACCGCCAGGGTTTGAAGGTTGCCTGCTTGGAAGAAATTGCCTTTCATCAGGGCTGGATCAGTCAAGAGGCGCTAATATTGCAGGCCGATGCATTGAAAAAAACCGGCTATGGCCAATACCTAAAGAGTGTGGCCGAGGGGTATAAATAATGAATGTTATACCCACTAAGCTAAAAGACTGCGTAATTATTGAGCCCAAAGTCTTTGGTGATCACCGTGGTTTCTTTTTGGAAACCTTCCAAGTGGAACGCTATCGTGATGCAGCCGGCATTACCTTGCCTTTTGTGCAAGACAATCACTCGCGCTCGGCAGCGGGCGTACTGCGCGGCCTGCATTTTCAAAAGACCAAGCCTCAGGGTAAATTGGTCAGAGTAGTGCGTGGCGAAGTATTTGATGTGGCCGTCGATATTCGCAAAGGCTCCCCCAGCTTTGGCCTTTGGGAGGGCGTAATCCTGTCTGAAGAAAACCACCGCCAGTTTTGGGTGCCGCCCGGCTTTGCTCATGGGTTTGTGGTGCTAAGTGAAACGGCGGATTTCGAGTACAAATGCACAGATTACTATGATCCCACCGATGAGGGGGGCCTGCGCTGGGACGACCCAGATCTAGCTATCGATTGGCCGCAGATTAATGGTCAGGCCTTTAAGCTGTCTGAAAAAGATGCGGCGGCGTCAAGTTTTAAAACGCTCTGTGAGGAGTTGGGCGTATGAAGGTACTGCTGACTGGAGCCAATGGGCAACTGGGGCGCTGCGTGCAGGATGTATTCGCTAGAACCGATTACGAGCTGGTTGCCTTGGATCGTGCAGCGCTGGATATTAGTGATGCCGAGGCGGTGTCATCTGCTGTGGCAAAGCACAAACCTCAAGCGATTATCAATGCGGCGGCCTATACCGCCGTTGATAAAGCTGAGGCAGAGCCGGAGTTGGCGGCGCAGATAAATACCGTAGGGCCTAGTAATTTGGCACGCGCCGCTGATGAAATTGGTGCTGTGCTGATCCATATTTCCACAGACTATGTTTTCGATGGTAGTGCTAACACTCCGTACACGGAAGAGGATGAAACTAGTCCTCAGGGCATATATGGACGAACGAAGCTTGAAGGTGAGAGAGAAGTTCAGCGCCGTTGCGAGAAGCATATAATCATACGCACGGCATGGGTGTTCAGTGAGTATGGCAATAATTTCGTTAAAACAATGTTGCGACTTGGTAAAGAGAGAAAAGAGCTGAATGTTGTTTCTGACCAAGTTGGCTGCCCTACCTACGCGGGTGATATCGCCAAGCTGTTTTTGGATATTTGTGGCTTGGAGAAAGACGGTCGAGCTACTTATGGCATCTACCATTACTGCGGCAATGAGGCGGTAAGCTGGTGCGACTTTGCCTCAGAGATATTTAGGCAGGCAACAGCAGAGGCGAGGTATGGAGGCGCGCCACAGGTGATAGACATAACTACAGAGCATTTTCCTACGCCGGCGAAGCGGCCACCGTATTCGATTATGTCTACGGCTAAGTTGAGTCGAGATTATGGATTAATGCCAAGTCTCTGGAAGAATGCTCTGAAAGAAGTATTCGCGAAGCTTGATACGTAAATACGGCGGGGCAAGGGGAGGAGCTAGTGGAACATTTAGCAGATCAATTGACTTTGGTAACTGTTGGCTACAATAGCGCTGAGGTTCTAGGGCCTCATATTGAATCTTTGCGTCAAAGTGCTCAATCGCCGCTGCCTCGCTGGTTAGTGGTCGACAATGCTAGTAGCGACGGCACGGTTGAGCTGTTGGAAAACTATAAGGGTGTTATTGAATTATTGCAAAGCCCGCAGAACGTCGGCTTCGGAGCGGCTTGTAATCTTGGGATAGCTCAGGCCACAACACGTTATGTAGCAGTGCTAAACCCTGATACTAAATTGTCGGAGATGGCGCTCCAGGAGTTGCTGTTTGAACTGAAGGCAAGGAAAGCTGCGATTGCAGGACCGTCTTTAACTGCCGCCACTGAGGATAGCGTGGAGAAAGTTGACTGGCTGGTTGGGGCTGTACTGCTAATTGATTGCCAACTAATGAGGGAAGTGGGTTTCTTCGATGAGCAGTTTTTCCTCTATGAAGAAGATGTTGACCTATGCAAGCGCGCCAATGACACGGGGCTTGATGTTATCCTCTGTAAGCGCATCAGCATACCCCATGTTGGTGGAGGATCGACTGAGCGTTCTAAAAAAATTAATCGAATTGTGCACTTTCATAAGGGGCGGTCTTATGCGCTCTACGTTCGAAAGCACGGATTGCGGAAGTCGCTGATAGATAATTATGTAGCAAAGAATCATCGTCGCTGCCTTATAGCCCTATTTACTTTTGGATTTCGCCGCTATACGCGTGCTAAGGCAAAATTGGATGGCGTAAAATCAGTTTTTGCAGAAGGTATATAGTAGACGAGGTGACTGTGAATCAACCGCTAATCTCAGTGGCAATGTGTACCTATAACGGCGAGAACTATTTGAGGCAGCAGCTCGATACGATTATTAATCAAAGTTATTCAAACCTCGAGATCGTTATAGTTGATGATTGCTCAAATGATGGCACCGTAGTCATTCTGCGTGAATATGCTGCACGTGATAGCAGGATCCGCTTGATTGAAAACGAACAAAACCTAGGTTTTGTTCGTAACTTCAGTAAGGCTATGCAGCACTGCCAGGGGGACTACATTGCACTGGCAGATCAGGATGATATTTGGTTCGAAAATAAAATCGAGCATCTTTATAAGGAGATTGGTGAGAATTTGCTAATTTATTCTCGCATCGAGATGGTGGATGCCAAAGCTAGACCGCAGGGGCGGGAATTCCCTAAAACAGAGCGTATTGATGGCGATTGCGCAATATCGTTGGTGTTAGCTAACTGCGTCACTGGGCATGCCTGTTTGTTACGCCGTGAATTGCTGAGCATGGCGGGATCGTTATTGCAGGAGGCACCTTATCACGACCAATTACTGGCCTTTGTTGCTGCAAGTAATCAGGGGCGTTTAAAAGCTGGGAGTGAGGTGTTGTCCTACTATCGTTGTCATGAAGACAATGCTGTGCTGGGTAATAAACGGCGTCGACCAGCTTCGAAAGTATTGCGTCACCGCGATAAGGTTGTAGTACGCTGCGCGTTTTACGATCGCTTGATTGCATCGGGATTGTTGCGGAGTGAAGAGCAGCTTTTGCTGCTCCACTTCCGAACGCTGTATTCTCGTAATACAGGTCTGTTTTACAACTGGAAGTTACGGCGGTTCTTGCTTTCTGAAGGGCGGGTTTTATTGCGTCTTCTACCGAAGAAAAAACAGCTAAGAAAAGTGTGTCGGGGTGTATGGTATTACCGCCTCGTACCTTTTGCGTAGCCATATACCGGCGGTACGATGAAGTATTTTGAACACCTGCGTTCACACATTAGGCGGCCGAGAGTGCTTGCGGAATATCGAGGTGTCGAAAGCGATTCCGACAAGCTGTGTTTTTTTGCCAACTACCATCCTTACGGTGAAGCGACAGCCCATACGGAAAATTATTTGCGCGCTTTGCGGCGTGATGGATTTGATATTGTGCTTTGCTCTACAAGTCCTGAGCTGCCGGGGCACGCCTTGCGAATTTTTTTGAAGCTGTGTTGTGTAGTTATCCATCGTGAAAATGCAGGCTATGATTTTTACTCATGGAAAACATGCTTTGAAAGAGTTGCGGGTTGGCAGAGTCGCAAAGCGTTGCTTCTGACGAACGATAGCATACTCGGCCCAATAAAACCGCTGGGTCCTCTGTGGGCTAAGATAGATGCATGTGATGCTGGGCTCGTTGGGCTGAATGATTCTCACGAGAGGGGGTATCATCTCCAATCATTTTTTCTTTACGTAAAGGCAGAGCTGCTGTCTTCTAATGTGTTTGAACGTTTCTGGAGAAAAGTGCGGGTACTGAAAAAGAAAAGCGACATCATCAAAAAATACGAAGTGGGTTTTACACAACAAATGCAGTCTGCTGGGTGCTCCGTTGAGGCACTGTTTCCCCAGCGAGATCTCCAGCAGTTTTGTTTGTCACTCGGTGATGACTTTCAGTACCCCGATATTTTATTGAATCTAAAATTCAATGCGACACTTTACTGCTGGTATGAACTAGTTCATTTTTTTGATTACCCCTTTGTGAAGGCCGCAGTTCTTCGGCACGACTGCTATCGGTCACAGCATTACGCTAAACTAGATGCCATGCTCGCGTCCGTCGAGCAAGGGGGGTAATCACTTGCCTCGTTGCTTATTCTTCGTTTTCATGAGTGGGGGTGTTTCTTGTCCGAATTATTAAAATCTTCAGGTTATAAGACGATCTATGTTGCTGCGCCAGCTGGAGCCCCGTCAGGTGGTCCCGAGCTTGCTCAGCAGTTGGTGCATGTTTTGCGCACGTTGGGCGCTAATGCTCAGATATATTATTATCATCGTGAGCCAGGGGTTGATCCGGTATACAAGGATTTTAGGGTCTACAACAACCCCTGTGCAGATAATATAGTAGACTCACCAGAAAATTTATTGGTTGTGCCGGAAACGAAAACTAACCTGCTCAGTGATTATTTGTTTATAAAAAAATCTATTTGGTGGATGAGTATAGACTTTTACTATACGGTGCTAGGCTTTTCGGTCGCTGACCATAAAGCTTTAGCAAACCCAATACGACGTTTTGTTAAATTACTGGGTAAGTCGAAAAAGCTCCAGCGCCATTTTTTTTTCGGTCGAAAGGGGGTAAATGACATTTTTCATCTGGTGCAGTCGCAGTATGCACGTGAGCACCTGCTGTCCAAGAATATCCCCGACAAACAGATTGGCTATCTTAGTGACTATCTTAATGCCGACTTTATTCGTGACAGTGCTGCCGCTGCTGATCGAGAAAAACGTGATATTGTAGTATACAACCCGAAAAAGGGTTTGTTTTATACTCGTGAGTTAATGTCGTTGATGCCTGATGTTGAATTTATTGCTATTGAAAATATGAGCCGAATCGAAGTGGTGGAGCTGCTGCAAACGGCGAAACTTTATATCGACTTTGGTGAGCACCCGGGCAAGGACCGAATTCCTCGAGAGGCCTGTATTTCTGGAGCCTGCATCATTACGGGGAAAAACGGTTCTGCTAAGTATGCAGAGGATGTTCCTATACCGGAAGAGTTTAAATTTGAGCGAGTTTCCTCAGAGCTGCCTCGGGTTGTCGAGAAAGTGCGTCATTGCCTTAATGATTACAATACGCTCAGGGAGTGTTTCGAAGCGTACCGTACAATGATCCGCGGCGAGCAGGAGCGCTTTCGTGAAGACGCTAAGCGTCTGTTAGAATGCATTTGACGTTCATAGCATAGATTGTAGATCTTTCAGAGCGGAGGCTATAACTTGGTGCATATCGTAGTAGCGATATTCGGCTAGGCGGCCGCCGAAAAACACTTTTTCCTCCGCTTTACTTAGTTCTCGATATCGACGGTATAGAGCATTGTTCTGTTCGTTGTTCACTGGGTAATATGGCTCCATGCCATCTTGCCATTCTACGGGGTATTCTCGTGTAATGACTGAACGGGAACTTTCTACGGGGTCAAAGTGCTTGTGTTCAATTATCCTTGTGTACGGCACCTCCTTATCGGTGTAATTGACCACCGCATTACCTTGTATATTCGGCGTATCAACAACTTCGTTTTCGAAGCGTAAGCTGCGGTATTCCAGCTTGCCGTATCGATAGTCAAAGTAGCGGTCTATTGCGCCGCTATAAATCACCTTTTTCGCAAGAGCATTGTGATCGGAGCGTTCGGCAAAATAGTCTGTATTCAATCGCACCTCAATGCCGTCAAGCATCTTTTCAACTATTTGAGTGTAGCCGCCAATTGGTATGCCTTGAAAGCGATCATTAAAGTAGTTGTTGTCATAGGTAAAGCGGACCGGTAGTCGTTTTATTATAAATGCGGGTAATTCCGAGGCAGGTCGCCCCCACTGCTTTTCGGTGTAACCTTTAATGAGTATTTCGTATATGTCGCGGCCGACAAGGCTAATAGCCTGCTCTTCTAAATTTTTTGGTTTGCGGTCGCCGATTTCTGCGCGTTGTTCGGTGATTTTCGCCATCGCCTGCTGTGGAGTGCTGGTGCCCCACAGTTGATAGAAGGTGTTCATGTTGAAAGGCAAGTTGTAAATTTTTCCTCGATAGTTGGCGGTTGGAGAGTTTGTATAGCGGTTGAAGTCAGCAAATTGATTGATGTAATCCCAGAGCTCTTTGCTATTCGTGTGAAAAATGTGGGCGCCGTATCGATGAACTTGAATACCGTGCATTTTCTCTGTGTAGATGTTGCCGCCAATGTGTTCGCGTTTTTCTATTACGAGGACTTTTTTGCCGCGTTTCTTCAGCTCGTAGGCGCAGGTAGCACCGTAAAGGCCGCTGCCGACGATGAGGTAGTCGTACATTAGTGAGGTTCCAAAATATATAAATCTAACATGTTAACATCTTCCATGGTTAGATACGCTAATACGACATTTCCCCACAATGACCGGAGGAAGCCCCCGGTCAATCTCTGTATAATGGCCGAAAATTCCTCGCCGGAGCTGGCTTGATGCCTCTTCGGCTCGCTGCGGCCGTTGTGTTGACAGCTCTGAAATTACCCCCAAAGAAATCGAGTTTTTCATGTTACTACTGTCTAAAAAAGAAGACTGGCTCGGCAATATCCGCGCCGATATCCTCGCTGGTTTAGTGGTTGCGCTGGCGCTGATTCCCGAAGCGATCGCTTTTTCCATCATCGCGGGTGTAGACCCCAAAATCGGCCTGTATGCGTCGTTTTGTATCGCGGTGGTCATTGCCATCGTCGGCGGCCGCCCGGGGATGATCTCGGCGGCCACGGGGGCGATGGCGCTGCTGATGGTTACCCTCGTTAAGGAGCATGGCTTGCAGTATTTGCTAGCCGCGACCTTGCTTTGCGGGGTATTGCAGATCATTGCAGGCTACCTAAAGCTGGGGCAGCTGATGAGCTTCGTGTCGCGCTCGGTGGTCACCGGCTTTGTGAATGCCCTGGCCATTTTGATCTTTATGGCGCAGTTGCCCGAACTCACTAACGTAACGTGGCATGTCTACGCTATGACGGCGGCGGGTCTGGCGATAATTTACCTGTTCCCGCTACTGCCTAAAGTGGGCAAGGTTATTCCGTCGCCATTGGTATGTATCCTGACGCTCACTGCATTTAGCCTGATGGCAGGCTTGGATATTCGCACGGTAGGCGACATGGGTGAGCTGCCCGACACGCTGCCTATGTTCCTGTGGCCAGACGTGCCGCTGAACTGGGAAACACTGCAGATCATCTTTCCTTACTCGGCCGCGTTGGCAGTAGTGGGTTTGCTGGAGTCGCTGATGACGGCAACGATCGTCGACGACCTCACCGACACGGGCAGCGATAAGAACCGCGAGTGTAAAGGCCAGGGTATTGCCAATATTTTCTCGGGCTTGCTCGGTGGTATGGCGGGCTGTGCCATGATCGGTCAGTCGGTTATCAATGTTAAGTCGGGTGGCCGAGGCCGTTTGTCGACCTTCTTTGCCGGGGCGATGTTGCTGACAATGGTGGTTTTCCTCAGCGATTGGGTGTCGCGTATTCCGATGGCAGCGCTGGTGGCGGTAATGATTATGGTGTCGATCGGCACCTTTAACTGGTCCTCCATCAAGGGCCTGAAGACGAACCCGCTGTCGGCCAACATCATTATGCTAGCCACCGTGGCGGTGGTGGTATGGACCCATAATCTGGCCTTCGGGGTACTGACGGGCGTGCTGCTGGCGGCGCTGTTCTTTGCCAATAAGGTCAGCCACTTCATGTATGTGGACAGCGTGCTCAAAGAGGGCGGCGGCCAGCGTAACTACCGCGTCGTCGGTCAGGTGTTCTTTAATTCAGCGGATCGCTTCGCGGCAAACTTTGACTTTAAGGAAGCCCTTGATAAGGTGGTCATAGACCTGAGCCGCGCCCATTTTTGGGATATTTCTGCCGTTGCCGCCTTGGACAAGGTGGTTATTAAATTCCGCCGAGAAGGTGCAGAGGTCGAGTTGATTGGCTTAAACGATGCCACGGCAACCATTGTCGATCGCTTTGGTATTCACGATAAACCCGAAGAAATTGAAAAAGTGCTGGGAGCCCACTGATGACGGATAACTATGTCTTGGCCTGCATTGATGGCGCCGCACTTAGCACTGCCGTGTGCGACTACGCGGCGTGGATCGCCAGCCGCGTTCAGGCGCCGGTTAAGCTGCTGCACAATCTTGAACATCGCCCGCAGGCGGCGGTGGCCGATTTAAGCGGCAGTATTGGCCTTGGCAGTCAGGAAGAGCTGCTGGAAGAGCTCACCCGGGTTGAGCAAGAGCGCAGCAGGCTGTTGATGCAGAAGGGTAAATTGATGCTCAAGGCAGCCGAAGAACGGGTGCATGCAGATGGCGTGGAACAGGTTGAGTGCTGGCAGCGCCACGGCAGTCTGCAGGAATCGCTGATTGAGAACGAGCAAGATATCCGCGTGCTGGTGATGGGCGTGCGCGGAGAGGAGCATCACGCGGGGCAGTTAGGTGCGCATTTGGAAAGTGTTATTCGCGGCTTGCACCGGCCAGTACTGGTGGTGAACAGTGCGTTTAGTGCACCGAAGAACGTCATGCTTGCCTATAACGGCACCGAGGCGTCTCAGAAGGCCCTGGACATGGTGGCCGCCAGCCCGCTCTTCAAAGACATTCCCTGCAAGCTGGTTTACGTCGGCGACGACAAACGGGCGGCGGAGATTTTAGCTGATGGCAGTCGCCGGCTCACGGCGGCGGGCATAGCGCACGAGAGTGTGCAGCTGCAGGGAAAGATCGACGAGGCACTCATCAGTTACCAGGCGAAAGAAGGGATCGATCTCACCGTTATGGGGGCGTACAGCCACCACCGCATTCGCGATGTGCTGTTGGGTAGCTTTACGGCAAAAATGCTCAGCAAGACCCAAAAGCCGCTGCTGCTATTGCGCTAGGCGGGTTGAATCTGTCCGCTCTTCACATCGCCTAGCGGTGTGTTCGGCGGTAACATCGCCCTCAAGTGATGATTTCGGTCGCACTTGGAGGGTGAAGACTCGCCGCCAAGCGTTGTGCGATCGCCAAACCTGATAAAACGATAAACAAGGGGAAGGCTATGAACGCAATACAACCCGCCGTCAGTGAGATTGCTGCACCACTTCACCAGGCATTCGACCTACAGCGCCAGGCCTATTTGGCCGCGCCAGTGCCCAACTACAGCGAGCGCAAACAGGACCTTCAGCGCTTGAAGAGCATGCTTAGCGACAACCGCGAAGCGATTATTGATGCGATCTGTCAGGATTATGGCAATCGCTCGCGTCACGAGAGTTTGTTTGCGGAAATCATCGCAGTAACCGATGCCATCAACGATGTGATCAAGCATCTAAAAAAATGGATGCGCGTACAAAAACGCCACGTTGATCACACCATGTTTCCCGGCGGCCGCAACCGTGTCATTCCCCAGCCCTTGGGCGTGGTGGGAATCATCGTACCGTGGAATTTTCCGGTAAATCTCAGCTTTGTACCCATTGCCCAAGCCTTTGCCGCGGGCAACCGCGCCATGGTGAAAATGTCCGAGAACTCGCGCGCACTGAGCGCCTTGCTTCGCGAGTTGACCGCCAAGTACTTCGCTGAAGACAAGCTGCAATTTTTTGATGAAACTGGCGGTGTCGGCATCGAATTTTCGAAGATCCCCTTCGACCTGCTCGTGTTTACTGGCTCAGGCCAGACCGGCAAGTCGGTGATGGCTGCTGCGGCGCAAAACCTGACACCGGTGGTGTTAGAGCTAGGCGGCAAGGCCCCTGCGGTGATTGATCCAGACTACCCCATTGAAAAAGCCGTTGGACGAATCATGTTCATCAAGCAATTCAATGCCGGGCAAATTTGCACCAACGTCGACTATGTATTCGTGCACAGCAGCCAACGAGAAGCCTTTGTGAACGAGGCCAAACGCTACGTTGCCAAGCACTGCCCTGATATTAATCATCAAGACTACACCTCAATTATCGACGACCGCTCAATGCAGCGTTTACAGGCTACCCTTGAGGATGCGCGTTCGAAGGGGGCAACGGTCATCAACCTGAACGACCAAGACGCGAATATCGAGGCGCGAAAACTGCCGTTGCACCTGGTGTTGGACACCACGCCCGAAATGACCATTCGCCAGCGCGAAACTTTCGGCCCGCTGTTAATGGTGTTGGAGTACGACAGCCCGTCCGAAGTGGTCGACTACGTGAATGCCCATGACCGCCCGCTGGCGTTTTACCCTTTCACCAAGAAGCGCGAGTTGGCCGACATGTATATTGAGCGGGTCATGTCGGGTGGCGTAACGGTTAACGATGCGCTGTTCCACCTTGCTCAGCACGACCTGCCCTTTGGTGGTGTGGGCGGCAGTGGCATGGGTCACTATCACGGCTATGAAGGGTTTATCACCTTCAGTAAGCTGCGTCCGGTCTACTATCAGCCCGGTTTCTCACCGATGGAGTGGCTGCGCCCACCCTATGGCAATTTCGCCACGCGCTTCTACAACCTGCTGCTAAAACTCAAGGGCTGATCGCTCGTCATTTAGCCAGTGTCTCAATAGGGGAGCGCAGCTGCTCCCCGTGCTTCCCAGAAAACCAATAAATAGGAATTGCTATGAAGACTGCAATGCGCCTGTTGAGCAGTACTGTGCTGCTCGCGATGACCTTAAGCGGCTGTAGCCGCGACGTTGACACGAAGGCCAACGCTGGTAGCCAGCCTGTTAATGCTGAACGAATCATTGCTGCCGCGCCCGGTGAGTGGGTGAGCCACGGACGTGATTATGCCGAGCAGCGTTTTAGTCCGCTCAAGCAGATCAACGATGACACGGTAAGCGAACTGGGCCTGGCGTGGTATGCCGACTTGCCCACGCGTCGCGGCATTGAGAGCACGCCGCTAATGGCAGACGGCGTGCTATATGTAACGGCGTCGTGGGGCCACGTACTCGCCTTTGATGCACGTAACGGCGCGCTGCTTTGGCACTTCGACCCCAAGGTTCCCAAGGACTACGGCGTCAATGGCTGCTGCGACGGGGTTAACCGCGGGGTGGCGCTTTGGGGCAACGCTGTTTACGTCGCCAGTTATGATGGCCGCTTGAGTGCCCTCGACAGGTACACAGGCGAGCTGCAATGGCAGGTGGATACCCGAATAAACCAGCAAGACCCCTACACCGTTACCGGTGCGCCGCGTATTGTCGACGGCCGCGTCATTATTGGTAACGGCGGTGCCGAACTCGGCGTTCGCGGTTATGTGAGTGCCTTTGACGCAAAGACCGGTGAACTGGACTGGCGTTTTTATACGGTGCCCGGCAATCCGGCAAAGGGTTTTGAAGACGACACCCAGAAAATGATCGCTAAAACCTGGCACGGTAAGTGGTGGGAAAATGGCAAGGGCGGCGGTACCGCTTGGGACTCTTTCGCCTACGACCCCGAGCTGAACCTGCTTTACATCGGGGTGGGTAATGGCTCGAGCTGGAACCGCAAAGCGCGCAGTGATGGCAAAGGCGATAATTTATTCCTGTCGTCAATTGTGGCCGTGAAAGCCGACACTGGAGAGTATGTCTGGCACTACCAAACGACCCCCGGCGACAGTTGGGACTACACGGCGACACAGCACATGATTCTCGCCGAGTTAGAAATTGATGGCGTCGAGCGTAAGGTCATTATGCAAGCGCCGAAAAACGGCTTCTTTTATGTGCTCGATCGCCGCAGCGGCGAACTATTGTCAGCTGAGAAATACATGCCCGTAAACTGGGCGAGCCATGTGGATATGGAAACGGGGCGGCCGGTGGAAGCCGCGGGCCTGCGCGATGGTACTTTCCCGGGCATGGTGAGGCCCGCGCCCAGCGGCGCCCACAATTGGCAGCCCATGTCATTCAGCCCGCAAACCGGCTTGGTGTACATTCCGGCGATGAGTTCGGGGGCAATCTATTCAGACGACTTTTCCGCGAAGGATCGCAAGGGCACCTGGAATACCAACTACGCTGTTGAAGCAATGCTCGAGGTGCCCGACCAGGTGACGGTAGAGCAACGCAAGGCAATGGGTGAAATGCTGCTGCAGTCGGTGCTGATCGCGAGGGATCCGGTCACCAATACCGATGCCTGGCGAATTGAGGGCGGCTACTTCTCGGCCAGCGGCTTGCTGTCCACGGCTGGGAACTTACTATTTCAAGGAGACTTGGACGGGCAGTTTCGCGCCCGCGCGGCCGATACCGGGAAGTTGCTTTGGCAAAAAGATGTACAGGGCGGTTTGATGGCTGCACCGATGAGCTATGAGCTTGATGGTGAGCAGTACATTGCCATTGCCCAGGGCTGGGGCGGTATCAGTGGCCTGCCCTACGGAGCGGTATCTGGCCCGAGGAATATGATCAATATTAGCCGCGTGCTGGTCTTTAAGCTCGGTGCCAATACCGAACTGCCGCGCATCCCGGTTGTTGAGCAAGCCCTGCCAAAGCCCGCATTGGCGGCGGCAAGCGATGAAGACATTGCGAAAGGACGTGAGCTGTTCAACCTCTACTGCGCGGTCTGTCACGGTGGCAATGCCATTAGTGCGGGGCTGATTTCCGATTTGCGTTACCGCATCAATGACCTAGATGACGCGTGGCTTGCCATTGTGCGCGACGGTGCGTTGGCTTCCATGGGCATGCCCGCGAGAGGTGAGTTCATTGATAACGATGAAGCCATCGCGATCAAGCACTATGTTGTCGAGCAGGCGCGCTTAGGACACGAGCGTGGCGAGAAGCGCTTGATAAGGGGCGCTGCGCAATAGCCTATCCGCAGAGGGAAAAACAGCGGCTCTTGCCGCTGTTTTTTTGTGCGCTTATTTCGCTGAACTTATTTAACTGAACTTAAGGTCACTGGCCGGGTATTTTCCAATGCGTTCAGGAAGGTGACAATGCTCGCCGTGTCAGCGTCGCTGAGTGAGCGGCCAAGTTGTAACCACGCCATCTGTTTTACCGCTTCGTCCAACGTTTTGGCCGCGCCATCGTGGAAGTAGGGCGCGGTGCGTGAGATATCGCGCAGCGCTGGCACCTTAAACACAAAGCGGTCGCTCGCCTTGCCGGTTACCTCCTGACGGCCAATGTCGCTGGTATTGGCATAGGCATTCACCACACCCATTTTTTGGTACATGGTGCCGCCCAGTGTCGCGCCGCTGTGGCAGGCGATGCAGCCCGTGCTAATGAAGGTTTTCAAGCCCTGCTTTTCCGCTGCGTTCAGTGCTTGGTCGTCGCCCGCCAAGAACTCGTCAAAACGGTCGCGGGTAATCAACGTGCGCTCGAAGGCGGCAATTGCTTCGGCCATATTGTCGTAGCTCAGCGCGGGCTCAGCATTGGGAAAGGCCTTGGCGAAGGCTGTTGCGTAACCCGCGTCACGCAGCCGCTGTTCGGCGGTTGCTTCATCGGGCATGGCCATTTCTACCGGGTTGAGAATGGGGCCCTTTGCCTGGGCTTTCAGGTCGGCGGCGCGGCCGTCCCAGAACTGTGCAATGTGAAAGCCGGCGTTAAACGAGGTGGGTGAGTTGCGACCGCCGCGTTCGCCGAGCGCGCCTGGCGAGGTGGGCTCGTTGTCGACACCGGCACCGTTGTTGTCTACTTGGTGGCAGCTGTTGCAAGACTGACTACCATTGGTCGACAGCGCCGTTTCAAAATAGAGCTGTTCACCTAGGGCAATGCGCTCGGGCGTGTCATTTTCGCTGCCAGGCATTGCCGCGGGCAGTGGTTTGAAAAAGGCTTGAGCCTGGGCGCGAAGCGCGGCATCGGCGTTGGCTGTTGCGCTGGTAGCAAGGCCGCCAAGGCACAGGCCGACGACCGCGAGGGTATTTTTAACGCTGTTGTTAAGCACGGGTATTACTTCCTTGGGTAAATTAAGGAGGCATCATACGTGCTCAAATCGCTAAGATTAAATCTTAAAAATCTATCGTTCTCATAGGATTTGGCAATAGCGGTTAGTGTCGCTGCCTACCACTGGTAGCTCATGCTGGCGAATACGCTCCGGCCGGGGTTTTGGCTTGGGTTATAGGTGCCCGGGAACATCGCGGTATCAATCACTTGGTTGAGGCTGCGCTCGTCACTTAAATTTTTGCCGCCAACCGTCAGCGCCCAGCCTTGTTCGTCACTGCGCAGTGTCAGGTTTGCGGCGACGGTTGTGGTGTCGGGAATGCGCGTATTGTCGTCCAGGTCGGTGTCAGTGTAGTGCTCGCCCTGATGCTGAATATTCATGCTGGCACGCAGCAGAAGGCTGCCCAGCTGATACTCCAGCGTTGGGCTTATTGTGGCCGTTAACTCCGGCGCGAAAGCCAGGCGTTTACCGCTGAGGTCTTGCTTAGCGCCGATGCCATCGCTAATGGGCGCCGGGCCGTTTTCATATTCTTTGTAACGGGCGCGCAGGTAGCCCAGTGAGGCGTTGATGCTGAGCGGGGTATATGGTGTGAGCCACTGAATCTCGCTCTCGATACCTTCGGAAAATGCAGCCGCGGCATTGGTAACGTCGAACAGTAAACCGTTAAATGCAAGAACCTGAAGGTCGTCAAAGTCCATGCGGTAGGCAGTGATATTGAGCTGTAGACTGTTTTCGAGCCAGCGGCTACGCAGGCCCAGTTCGAAAGATTGTGCCTCTTCCGGCTCGAACTCCAGCTGCTCGCCAGTGAAGGAAATGGCATTAACGCCACCACTTTTGAAGCCGCGGGAGAGGCTGGTGAAAAAGGAAATGTCGTCGTTCAAAAAGTAGCTGAGTGTGAGCTTGGGGGATAACTGGGTTTCAGTGCGCTCAATTTCACCGGGGGCGTAGTCCTGGCCGCCAGTGAGGGTCGCGGTAATACAGGGCAGCAATGGGTTGCTGCACACGCCTTGGCCAGTGGGGGTGGACTTCTTCGTTTCCCGGTTCAGGCGCAGTCCCGGTGTAAGTACCCACTTTTCGCTAATATCCCAGCTCACCTGGCCAAACAATGCGGTGGCGGCGGTGTCCTGGCGATAGTCAAAACGGTAGTAATCGGTTTCCTGAAGTAGGTTGGTCAATTGCGGCAGGATGGCGGCCAAGGTGCCGGCCAAAGGGTTGCCGGGCACATTACTACTGCCACTTAGTAGCTGTTGGGCATCTTTGGTTAGCACGTAGGAGGCAATATCCTGGCCAGCAATAATGTCGGCAATGATGCGAAAGTCACTCTGGAAATAATACAGGCCGCCGATAAACTCAACATTCCCACCCAGCCCAAATAAGCTGTCCGCCGCGCCGCTAAAGCGCCATTCGAAAGTTTGTTGGCGATAATCGTCGACCTCGTCCAAGGTCAATAAATCGGCGGGGGAGACATCCAGATCCTGTCGTTGTTCGACATCCAACCAGGACAGGCCGATGACAGCGGTGGTGTCCAGTCGCGATAAGCCAGCCACTTCACCAAAGTCATAGCTACCTCGCATGGCCAGGCTATCTGAGCGCTGGTAGAGCTTGCCGTCTTCATTAAAGCTGGTTTGGAAGTTGAAAGGGTCATCTTCGATTTCGGGATCGAAGTTTTGCAAATAGTCCCGAGTATCGTCGTCGAGCTTCATTAACTGCCGCGGCCAGAAGTTAACGCGGGTGACAGATTGCTGCGCAATAAACTCCAGTTCACTGCGGTCACTCGGTTGCCAATTGAGTTTTGCTCGCAGCGCATCTTGGTCGCGGTCGTCCTCTTTTCGCTCGAGTTTGGTATTTTCCAGGCGGCCGTCGCGCTGCCACTTCATGGCGGACAAGCGCAGTCCCAGACTGGGGCTAAAGCGATACCCGACGCCCGCCTCAAGACGTTGTTCGCCGTATTCTTCGTCGCGGTAGCTCAGCTCCCCTTCACTGCCTTCCTCGGCGGGGACAGTTTGGCTGCTGACATTGAATACACCGGCGATCGTATTTTTACCGAACAGTGTGCCCTGTGGTCCACGCAGCACTTCCACCCGTGCAAGGTCATACATTGACTCGCTGAAGTAGCTGGGGCGACCGTAGAACACCTCATCCTGAACCAGCCCTACCGCAGGCTCGAAGCTGGGGTTAAAACTGTTGGTGCCAAAGCCGCGAATGAATACCTGAGGTGAGGACGGGCTGGTGAACTCGACTCTGACATTGGGTACGTAGGCTGACACGGCGACCAAATCGCCGATGGCGTTGTCCTGCATAAAGTCGCCAGACAGGGCGCTGATTGAAATTGGAACGTCCTGCAGGCTTTGTTGGCTCTTCTGCGCGGTGACGACCACCTCCTCTAAAACGCGGGGGCGGTTTTCGGCTTCGGCGTTGGGGCTGAGCAGCGCCAAGGCAAGGATGCCTAGGGCGGTCGTTCTACTGTTGCTGTGCGTTGTCATGGCGTTTTCTCGTTTTTATTATGTATCGTTTTTTTGTGTTCTGGTGTGCTTAAAAGCCGGTAATGATCAGCAAGCTACCGGTAAAAAGCAGCAGGGCGTAAACCACATTGCGAAAACGTTGCTCGTCTACCCGGTGGTGGAGATATTCACCTACGACGACGCCGGCGACTAACACCGGGGCAATTGCGGCGACCTTGGGTAGTGCGGGGTAGAGGCTTCCATCAATGGCGAAGACGACGGTGAGTAAGCTGTTTAAGCTGAACCACACGGTGATTAGTGTGGCGCGAAAAGCCGCTTTATCAAGTTGGGTGCCCGTCAACGCATAGACTAGTAACGGGCCGCCAGAGGCGTAGAGGCCGTGGGTAATCCCGGCGCCCAGCATCCAGCCCCGTGTCCACAGCGCGCCGTGACGGCGGCTGCTCAGACCGCGATAGGCGCGCAGCAGCTCGCGACCGGCAAACCAGACGACCAGGGCGCCAAATAGTAATTGCAAAAGCTGATCGCCGAGCCAGGGCCTCAACAGATAGCCCGCCAAGGTGCCACTAACCATTAACGGCAGAATCAGCTTAAGTAAGGTGGACCAATGAATGTGCTGGTGGTGGCGGGCCAGTAGGTAGCCCGTCATACAGATATTCAGCGGTACCAGCACGGGTAGCATGGCCTCAATGGGTAGCAACAACGCGCCCAGTGATAGGGCGATAACAATGCTGCCAAAGCCGGTGATCGCTTCAATGCTGTAGGCAACAAAAACGAAAATCGCCAGAAGAATCCAAGGGTCCATTAATGCTGCTCCAGTTCCACGGCAAATTTGCGCCGCATTAGGCGGTGGAAGGTTGTTGGCGCAACGCGCCACAGCAAGCTTGCCAACCAAATTCCGCGATGGGGAAACAAGTGTGGTTTGCGCCGTTCGGCGGCCTGTAAAATTGCTGCGGCCAGCGGTTCGGGCTCGCCAATGCCGCCGAGGGTGGAGCGTGCGTGCCGCGCAGCGTTGCCATCGGCACCGAGGGCATTTTGTTCGATATTGGTGTTCACGAAGGCGGGGTAGACCATCAGTACGTGCACACCATTGTCCTGTTCTTCGCCGCGTAGTACTTCAAAGAACTGACTCAGTGCAGATTTAGCGCTGCAATACGCGGCTCGGCCGAGCACCGGCATCCAGCCCGCCATTGAGCCAATGTTAATGATACTCCCGCGGCTGCGTCGCAGCAGCGGGAGTAAGGCCATGCTGAGCGATACAGGGGCTTGCCAGTCGATAGCCATTACCTTTCTAAACACCGCCGGATCAGTGTGGCCGGCGAGAGAGCGGTGGGTAATACCGGCGTTATTCACCAGGATATCCAGGCGTCCACTTGCGGTGATGGCCTGAGCGACAGCGTCGATAGCGGCTGCATCGGCAAGGTCGGCAACAACGGTGTGCACACGCTCGTTGCCGAGTGTTGCGCTGCGTTGCTGCAGTCCCTCGGCGTCGCGGTCGACGAGCCACACGCAGTCACCGCGCTGATAAAACTGTTGCGCCATCGCCCAGCCGAGCCCGCTGGCGGCACCGGTAATGAGTACTGTCTTCATAGCTGCCCCCGGGCGCGGGCGTGGTCGATAAACAGCTCCAATACTTGCGCTGAACTCAACTGCGGTTGATAGCCAAACTCTTCTTTCAAACGGCGATTACTCAGTACCGGGCGATAGCGCAAGAAGTTAATCTGCTCGGGTCGATAGCGGCTTAGGCCGAGTCGATGCCCCACTGCGAGGGCGGTTTTAAGCAGCGCCGCAGGTAAGCGCAACAGGGGTTTGTTTAAACGCTTTGCCACTTCATCAATGCGCAGGGCGCCGTCACCGGCGAGATTAAACATGCCCACTTGGGATTCAATAATGCCTTTCTCCACAATCCGGAGCAGGTCTTCGTCCCAGATAAAGACAAAGGGCGAGTCAGAGCCGCGAATAGCCAACAGGCGTTTCTTCTCAAACAGCTGGGTAATCTGATTGCGGGTTTGGCGCCCCAGTACAGTGCCTGGGCGCAAAATGAGCTGCTTGAGCTCCGGGTGCGCGCGGCGCTGCTCGGCTAAATACTCTTCAACCAAACGCTTGTGGCGGGCATAGGCAAATTCGTCATTGCCGCGCAGCGGGTCGCTTTCATCGATCCAGCTGGGGTTGTCGGGATGGTAGCCATAGGCTGCGCCGGAGCTGGTGACGGTGAGGTGTTGTACACCGGCCTTCAGGCAACAATGCACAACATTGCGCGTGCCGTTTACGTCGATATCGTAGTCGCGCTGCTCGTCGCCGCTGGCTTCGAGTACTGAGGCGAGGTGCACAACGTGGCTGACCTGGTGCTCGCTCAGAATGTCAGCCAGCTTCGGGTCGCGAATATCGCACTGGATGTGATTCGCGTCGTCAGTAGGGCGAATGTCCACGCCAATCACGGCGTAATCTTTCCTGAGTCGCTCGCTGAGTTGGCGACCGATATAGCCGCCGGCGCCGGTAATGAGAATACGTTTAGGCATGAATAGTCTCCGCGCTGCGCGACCAGTAAAAAGCCAAACAAAGGCCGGCAGCCAAATGCCAGAAGCTCCAGAAGCCTGCGATAAGCATCATGCCGCCCGCCTGGGGGAAAAACGTGAAAATGATCGACAGGCCGAGTGCTGAATTTTGTATGCCGACCTCCATGGTGACGGCGCGGCGCTCGGCCTGGGGAAGTTTGATAACGCGCCCTGCCAAGTCGCCAAGCAGCAGTGCGCCGGCGTTTTGCAGGGCAACGAGCAGCAAGATGCGGTCGGCGTACTCCATAAATAGCTGCTGGTTGCGGGAGAAGGCGATCACGACAAAGCACAGAAACACCAGCAGGGTGACCGCGCGCATGGGCTTTTCGGCGCGGGTGGCCCATTCAGGGTGGCGTTTGCCAACGGCCATGCCCAGTAGCATGGGCAGCACTAGTACCAATGCGACCAGCAGCAAGATATTCATTGGCTCCAGAGAAATGCCGCGCAGCAACTCCCGGGTGGCGGGGTTGAGCTGCGCGTAAAGGCCAAAATTAAGGGGGGTCATCACGATGGCCGCCAAGCTCGAAACGGCGGTCATGCTGACCGAGACGGGCACACTGGCGCGGCCCAGCCAGGTCATAATATTGGAGAATGTCCCGCCGGGGCAGGAGGCGATGAGTATCATACCCAGTGCTAATTCTGCGGGCACGGCGAAGGCGATTGTCGCCAGGCAGGTCGCCGCTGGCAGCAGAAGAAACTGTGCCACCAAGCCGGCAGCGGGCGCGTGGGGTTGCCGCAATACGCGAACGAAGTCGTCACGGCGCAGGCCCATGGACACACCAAAGATCATGCCCGCTAGAATCCCGTTAAGCAGGATCAGGCTCTGGGGGCTGAACGCGACTTGAATATCAGCGTACATACGCGGCGTCGCTCTGTGGCAGGTCTCGTTGCAGTTGTTGAATATGCCGATTCACGCTGCGCCGATAGCTGTCTTTGTGCACGTAGTAGGCCATGCGCTCTAGTTGCAAATAGCGATAGCCGCCATCGAGGCGCTGGCCACAGTGGCGTTTGATATCGCGCTCCAATTGCAGGGCGGCTTTGCCGCCGGCTAATTGCTGACGTATATACAGAGCGACCATCTCGGCCTGCTCGCTACGACCCTCCCAGCCAAGCCCCGTTGCTTCAATCATGCCCATCACAAACAAATTGCGGTGCTCGGGATGGAACACATTTAAATACAGTGAGGGCGCACCGCCGTCTTGCCAGTTGAGGTGCTTGCGGTCGATAAATGGGTAGTGGAGCTGATAACCGGTCGCCTGCAAAATCAGGTCGTAGTCGGCGCATTCGCCATTGCTGAACTCGACGCTGAGGCCGTTGGTGTTGGCAATGTCGCCACGGGCCGTGATGTCGCCATGACCAAGGTGATGCAGCATCTGTGAGTTGATCACCGGGTGTGATTCATACATTTTGTAGTCGGGATCGGGCAGGCCGTAGTCCGAGGGTTTGCCCACCGCAAGGCGAATCATCAATGCGTCAAGGCGCTGTTTTATTGGCCGCGGTAGCGGGATCAGACCGCCCAGCGTATCGGTGGGGCGGCCAGCGATAAACTTGGGAAGAAAGTAGTAGCCGCGGCGCACCGATACGTCCACAGATTTGGCGCGGTGCACGGCATCCACGGCAATGTCGCAGGCGGAGTTGCCGCAACCGACAATTAATACCCGCTTGCCGGCAAAGACCTCGGCATTGCGGTAGTCTGCGGAGTGCATTAGCTCACCGGTATATTCACCGGGCAGTGCTGGCGCGTTGGGGTGATGCAGGGTGCCATTGGCGATTAGCAGGCCGTCAAAGTCTTCGATATGGCGCTTGCCATGCTGCTCGCTAACGATCCGCCAGCCGCCATTGTCGAGCGGGCTGGCGTCAATCACTTTGGTGTTAAATCGGTAGTGAGGGTAGAGGCGGAAGTGCTGGGCGAAGTCTCGGAAATACTGGCGCAGTTCGCTGTGATGCGGGTAGGGTGCACCGCTTTTTGCCATGGGGAACTCTTTGAACTCGGTCATGTGGCGCGACGAGATCAAGTGGGCCGAGTCGTACATAGTGCTGTGCGGGTTGTCGATGTCCCACAGGCCGCCAACATCGCTGTGCAGCTCAAATCCGGTAAAGGGGATGTCGTACTTTTGTAAATTCCGGGCAGCCGCCAAGCCCATCGGGCCAGCGCCAATTAATGCGTACATAGCACATACTCTTGTTATCATTATTGCAATACAGCTTAATTGAACAGCTATTGCGCGTAACGGCTTTTTCAGGACGGCAATCTGCCAATTCAGGACTATGACCGAACCCACCGTCACATTGCGGTTTACCCAAGGCTTGTTGCAGGCCGCCGAGCGCCGGGGTATTGAGCTTCCCCCCGCGTTGAGTCGTCGTGTGCCGGAAACCGGGCGCACGCCTTTGGCGGTGCAAGATCAGTTGTGGCAGGCCTACTGCGATGCCGTTGATGACCCCTTGGTCGGTTTGCAGCTTGGCCTGGGATTGCAGGTTGGCCACCTGGACCTTGTCGGCATGCTTCTGATGAGCTGCGAAACCCTCGGCGAGGCACTCGACCTGCTACTGGAATATCACCCCATTGTGGGCGAAGGGGGCGACTTTGCTCTGCGTCACGCCGGTGGCAACTGCCTGTTAATCTATCAGCCCCACTATCAAACTTGCCGCCGCCAGCGCGTGGAAGCGGTGCTGGCCTGCGTACTGAATTTAGCGCGCTGGGTGAGTGGTGGGGAGTTTGCGGTGCGATGTCTACAGTTTACCTCGGCCGCTGCCGCGCCTATGGCCGACTATCAACGCATGCTGAGTGCATCGCTGCAGTTTGACGCCCCCGAGGATGCGTTAGTTTTCGACCCCGCCTTAGTTGCCACGCCGCTTATCCAGGCAAATACCGAGATTCGAGATCAGCTGAAAAAGCTGGCCGATAAACTGCTACAAGACATGGAGCGGGGCGAATACAGCATGGCCGTGCAGCGAATGCTTCGCCAGCAGCCTCAGTGGGGTAAGGAGCGAGTGGCCGAAGCACTGGGTATGAGTGGTCGCCACTTGGTACGTAAGCTCCAGCATGAGGGCGTCACTTTCAAGCTGTTGCGCAGCAGCTTGTTACAAAAAATGGCGGAAGAGCGCTTGCAACGTGGCGAGCCGGTGTCGGGCATCGCCGAGGAGTTAGGTTTCTCTGATGAGAGCGCCTTTGCAAAGGCTTTTAAGCGCTGGTCGGGGCAAACCCCTTCGCAGTATCGCGAGCAGTGACGGTAACTACGTATCAACCTGCATCACCGCTTGTGTCTTCATAGGGGACGATGACAGCGGAGACACACGATGTTTTTAGCGCGCTTAATCTATACCAGTGAGGTTGTTGAAGGCTTCGACCAACTCGATATTGAAAGTATTTTGAGTGTGGCCCGCGAGCGCAATGCCGCACTGAATGTGACGGGGGTGTTGTTTTTTAACAGCCGTTATTTCCTCCAGTGCCTGGAGGGCTCCCGCAGTAATATCAACGCAATCTACCACCGTATTCTCAACGACTCGCGTCACACAAACCCGGTTTTGCTGGATTATCGTGAAATTGCCGAGCGGGATTTTAGCGCCTGGCAAATGGGCTACATCGCAGAGACGCAGAAAACACGCGACCTTTATCGGCAGTTCTCGCCGGTGAGCGACTTCAATGCTTATCGAATGTCTGGTGAAAGCTGCTATCGCCTGCTTAAACACATGGCGACATCCGCACCGATGCTGTGAGGCCTGCTCACTGATGGGGGCGGACTAAAATTGATCGACCTGACAGCTGTCTTCAGGGGCGCGATGGTCGACGATACACTCGAAATAGGGCACTTCAGCGTTGTACTGTCCGTCCAGCATTTTGCGCAACTGCTCAAAGGCGGTGCGCATCACGGGATGGGTGGCATCGGCCTCACTGCCGTGGCCGGCTAAATTGAGCGTACCATCTGCCTCCCCCGCGCCGAGAGTGCCTGTGCCGGTTGTGCCGGGGTCTTGGCCCTCGGGAATGCCCACCACCGTGAAAAACTGTGTAGCGATGCCCGCCGTCGTCAAAGCACCTGCCATCTCGCGGCCCTGGTTGTGGGGCACTAAGCCATCGTTGACCGGGTGAATAACCGTAGCGGCCTGTACGCCACCCAGTTGCATTTGCGCCGCGTGTAAGGCGGGGGAGCGACGTTGATAGGCCAGTGGGCACTCTGCCGGGGTGCCGCCGGTATCGCGTTCTATTCCCGCTGCCGCCGCCATGGCGGTGGCGTTGCCGGTAGCTTCTGCGGCGGCTTTTGCCTCGCCGTAGGTTTCGACGAGTTGGCTGACGCCCTCTGCGGTAATCCAATAGTCATAAAGCGCCTTGCCGTCGTCACTGATGGCTGCTGATTCGACGATGGCGGTGCCCGAAACCGCGCCGCCCATCGACACGCCAAATAGATATACCGTATCGATGGAGGGGAATTTTTCCAGAGCATACTCTGTGGCGGCAATGGTGTCGTAGGCTCCGCGTAGCGTGGGAAAGCCCAGGTTGTCGCGGTAGTCGGTGGCCACAAAAGCAACGCCGCCAGGGCTGTTTTCATAGTGCTGGGCTAGGCGCAATTCGCGCCGCATGTGGGGCAGCCAGCTAGCCTGGACGGTGTGGCCGATGCCATGGCTAAACACCACGAGCCGGGTAGGCTGTTCACCGCGCTTAAATACCAGCAGCCCCTCAGGCAGTGGCGAGTTCGACGCGCTGTCGGGGACGCACGAGGGGTTGATATCCAGGGGACTTATTGTGTGCTGAGACGCTGTGACAAAGGTTTCGACAATCGCATTGTCACTTTGGGTTTGGCTATCGCTGCTGTTATTGCAAGCGGCGACAAGGAGCGCAGCAATCGCTGCGCTACATCGAAGAAACGTCATAGGCGGCCACCATTGTTTGCCGGGCGCGTAGGCGCCCTGCTTATTATTAAAATGACTGGCCGATGATTATTGCACAGTATTTGTAATTTGTGTCAATGGCTGCCGCCTTGAGCACGCTACACGTGCTCTAGTGCCTGGCTTAAGTCGGCCTTCAGGTCGTCGATGTGTTCGATACCAATCGACAGGCGCACCATGTCGGCACTAACACCGGCTTTTAGTAACTCTTCGTCGCTGAGCTGACGGTGAGTTGTAGAGGCGGGAATAGCCGCACAGCTCTTGGCATCGCCGATATTTACCAGCCGGATAATCAGTTGCAAGGCATCGTAAAAGCGCGCGCCGGCTTCGCGGCCACCGCCAATGCCGAAGCTGAGGATGCCCGACGCCTGACCCTTCATATACTGCTTGGCCAGCGCGTGATCGCGGTGGTTGGGTAGGCCCGCGTAGCTAACCCAGTTGACCTTGGGGTGGTCCTGTAGGAATTGGGCAATGGCTAGCGTGTTGTCATTAATGCGTTCCATGCGCAGCGCCAGCGTCTCCAGCCCCTGTAAAAACAGAAAGGCATTGAAGGCGCTCATCGCGGCGCCCATATTGCGCAGCGGCACTACGCGGGCACGGGTGATGAATGCCGCTTCGCCAACATCCTTGGCGTAATTTACGCCGTGGTACGACACATCAGGTGTCGTCAGCAGTGAGAAGCGCTCGGCGTGTTCAGCCCAGGGGAATTTGCCTGAGTCGACAATCAGGCCGCCAATACTGGTGCCATGACCGCCAATGTATTTGGTGGCGGCGTGGATAACGATGTCGGCACCATGCTCAATGGGCTTCAACACAAAGGGTGACGGCACGGTATTGTCGACAATTAAGGGAAGGCCGTGAGCGTGAGCTAAATCAGCCAGACGGCGAATATCAACGATATTGCCAGAGGGGTTGCCGATGGACTCACAGTAAATGGCCTTGGTGCGCGCATCGATTTGCGCCGCCATACCATCGAAGTCGTCCTTGTCGACAAAGCGCGCTTCAATGCCCTGGCGAGGCAGGGTGTGGGCAAATAAGTTGTAGGTGCCGCCGTACAGTTCGCTAATGGTAATAAAGTTATCACCAGCTTCAGCGATGGTTTGGATGGCGGCGGTAATTGCTGCCATGCCTGAGGCCATTGCCAGGGCGCCGACACCGCCTTCGAGGGCGGCAATACGCTGCTCAAGCACACTGCATGTCGGGTTCATAATACGGCTGTAGATATTGCCAGCCACCTTGAGGTCGAACAGGTCGGCCGCGTGCTGGGCGCTGTCAAACGAGTAAGACGAGGTTTGGTGGATCGGCACGGCAACGGCATTTTGATTATCTGGCTCGTAGGCGTGATGCAGTGCAATGGTTTCGTCGCGCATAAATATCCCTCTGGTAAAACGTCCCTGCCGGGGCAAAGCCTGTGAATATACCGCACCTATCTGTGGATGCCACCTTTTGGTGCGCCGGCTCGATGTGAACTGGGTGACATGTCGCAGTTGTTCAAACGCATTTCCGCTAGGCTTAAGCACAATAAAATAAATTTAGCATTGCGGCCCTTGTGCAGTGCTGCGTGTTTGGAGACGTTTCGCCGTGAGGTTCAATCCACAGGTTTTTCTGATGCTACTAACACTCGCCTCCTGTGGCGGTGGTGGTTCCAGTGGAAGTGACGGCGGCCAGCCTGCACCGGCAGGCGATAATCAGCCCCCACAGATTCAGGGGCAGCCAGGCATCGCTCAAGAGGGGCAGGCTTTTTCCTTTTCGCCCACGGTGGTCGACCCCGATGGTGATGCGGTGACGGTAAGGGCTGAGGGGCTGCCCGGGTGGTTGAGCTTTGACGAATCCACGCAGGTCTTGAGCGGTGTGCCGACTGCAGGCGATGTGGGGCGCGGTGAAGGGATCACCTTGACCGCGAACGATGGCCGCGCGACCGCGACATTAGAGTTTGTGATTGATGTTGCCTTTGAGCCATTGGAACAGGCACTGCGTACCGGTGATGCTCGCTATGTTGACAAGGCACAGCGATTTATTGACAGCATTCAAGCGGCATCCAGTAAAGCAACATCGCAAGGCGCGATACTGCGTCAACAGTTGTTTAACTTGGACATTCACGGGCAGGCGCGCAGCGATGGCAGTAGCGTGACGGATGTGTCTTGGAACCCGACTCACGATGCAGGGCTGCTGACTGCCACGTTTGGTGAGAATACGACGCTCTTGTATAGCAATTCGGTAACGCACTCAGATTACACGGTGCGATCGCAGGGCTTGGCAGTGGCGGGTGAGCAGGCGGGAAAGAACCGCAATGCAGCTTTCGTCGCGCTGGCGAGTAATCCAATGCGCAATGTCTATCGCGATAGCGCAGCGGTAAATAGCCAGATGCAGCAATGGCTGCGCAACAGCGTGGACTGGTTGCGGGGCGGTGACACGCGGGCGACATTTAACGTAGTGATTGCTCAGATGAGTCAAAGCTACTATTTCCCGGACCGCGTCGCTACCCGGCAGTGGCTGGATGATAACTACCCCGAGCAAGTGGCCTACAATGAGGCCCAAAGCTGCGATGGTTCGGCACTGGCTGGCTGTTTGGCAGCGCAGCCCGACTTACTGATTGTCTCGCAAGTATCTGCTGAAGGGGCGGCGGGCGACGACGCTCGCAGGGCGATTGAACAGTGGTTGGCGGAAGGTAAACCACTTTTGTATCTGCATCACGATGGCGACCTTAAGCCACTGGGAGAGGCGATCTTCGAGCAGCTTGGTGTGACCTATGCGGGCGATAATTACTGGCGACGGCTCAGTGTTGAGGGCTATGACGTGAGGGGGCAACTAGATCGTGTTCCCGTAGAAGTGGAGGCGATCAATGGCCTCATTGCACGGTTTGAATCCGGTGATTTCAGCGTGGATTTGGGCCTCTGTGCAGATAAAAACTGCCCTGCCGAGAGTGGGTATGCTCAGGAGTTCGGTGAGGCGGCGGAGTATGCGCAGCAGTTTTTCCGGCAACTGGATAGCCAGTCTCAGCCACTCTTTGATCGCGGTGGAATGCGTTATTACAAGTCGCTGTTGTTATTGGCTGATAGCTATCGGCAGACAGTGCGCTTTCCCATGGATAAACTGACCACCCCGACACCGGTGTTTTTGCAGGCGTATTTTGCCGACCATGTTCAGTATCAGCGCCGGGATATTAATCCAGTACCCGCTGATATGGGGAACTTTAGCCGCAGTGACTTCAGCCACATTCGGCCAGTTAGCCGCAGGGTGAAGCTAACTAGTCGGCGGCACTTTCGTGCGGCGGGTGTCTACGCGTTGCCCGGCAGAACGGTGACAGTTAGGCGAATCGACAGCGCTGCGGTAGCCACCACCATTTTTGTGAATACCCTGCGCAGTGGCGCGACCCACCCCTTCAATGAGAATGCTTATTCGCGTCCGAAATTTTTGCGGGGTCAGGCTTTGGCGCTGGCGCCCGGTCAGACCTTGCGATTTACCTCTGCCTACGGCGGCCCTATCCAGATTGGCTTTGACCGCAATGACGAGCAGGTAGAGTTTGAATTTAGCGAGGTGGGAGAGCACCCTTACTGGGCGGGAGAGGGCGACAATGCCGATTTTGCCGCCGCGATGGCACGTGGCGACTATGACTGGGCAGAACTCTCCACACCGGGCTTTGAAGTTCACTCCAAGCTGGAAAAAATGCGCAGCTCTATCGCCGAGTGGCGCAGCGCCGCCGAGCTGGCCCAAGCGACGGAGCGCTATATGTATAACTTTGCTCATGTACTGGCGGGCTTTCAAGGAGAGGGAATAGACCGTGTCAGCGAGATTCACCAATTCGCTGAGCAACGGGGTTGGCAGCTAGACACCATCGATGTGGTGAAGCATATGAACGCCGACCAAGCGACGTGCGGCTACGGCTGTTCCGGAAACCCCTACGATGCGTACTGGTCTTTTAATCCGATAGGGCACGGTGACCTACACGAATTGGGTCATGGCCTAGAGCGTGGGCGCTTTAGATTCGCGGGTTGGGACGGCCATGCCAGCACTAATCCCTACTCCTACTATGCTAAATCGCGGTATCTTCTCGATACCGGTGAGGACCCCCGGTGTCAGGCACTGCCGTTTGATTCGTTAAAGCAAGCCTTGCTTGAAAGTCGCGCCAGTGCGGACCCCTTTGCAGATATGCAGCGTCGACAATTGAACGGCTGGTCTGAGGGTGTGGCGATAACAATACAAATGATGATGTCGGCTCAGGCAGAGGGTGTGCTCAGTGATGGCTGGCACTTGCTGGCTCGCCTACACATTATGGATCGCGTTTTTAATCGTGCTGACAACAGTGACGAAAGCTGGCTGGCAGAGCGTGAGGCCTTGGGTTTTTCTTCCTACTCCCGCGCCGAGGCGCGCGCACTTTCAAATAATGATTGGCTGGCCATTGCGCTGTCACAGAGTACCTCGCGAGATATGCGTGAATACCTGGCAATGTGGGGATTAGCCATCAGTGATAAGGCCGCTGCGCAGGTGGCCAGTTTTGCTTATCCAAGCATGCCGCTGCGCTTCTTTGATAGCGGCGCCCGCGACTACTGCAGTAATTTCCAGCCAGCGTCGATGGCAATGGATTAGACCTTGGTCTAATCCAGCTGAACTGGGTGTTGAAAACCCTTACCCTGTGGTATTCACATGCCAGAGGAGACGGCGCCCATGTTGGATGAGCACGATGCCGGTTTATTGATTATTGATGTGCAGGGCAAGCTTGCACGGATGATGCACGACAGCGAAGCGATGATCGCCAATATAAGGCGGATGATTCGCGCCTGCCAAATACTGTCAGTGCCTATCGTTTGGATAGAGCAGTACCCACAAGGGCTTGGTGAAACCGTCGAGGAATTATCGGAATTACTCGTAGACTTAACGCCGCATGCTAAGTCGACGTTCAGTGTCTGCGATTGTGAATCAACACTTCAGCCCCTTGAAGCGTCCGGTCGCAAGCAGTGGATGGTATGCGGCATTGAGGCACACATCTGTGTGTATCAAACGGTGGTGGGTATGTTACAGCGGGCTTATCACGTAGAGGTTATTAGCGATGCCGTATCCTCTCGAGCCGCAAGTAATCACCAGCTCGCTTTGCAAAAAATGCATGAGCATGGTGCGGGGCTAAGTAGCGTTGAGATGGCGGTTTACGAACTGTTGAAGGATTCGGCGCGGCCAGAGTTCAAAGCCATGTTGCCACTGATGAAATAGCACGCGAAAATGTCATTCGGGGCAATATCCAGGCCTCTGTGCAAACAGAGGCCTGGCAAGCGCTTAGGGGCAGTTTGAGATAGGTTCGGAGATGGTGAAACTACTCGACACCCCCGAGTAGGCTTGTTTAGGTAATACCAGCGTTTGTGCCGCACCTTCATGACGCAGGCGGTACGTGCCCGCAGGCGTATTGCGGGGAATATGCCAAGTGACCTCAGCCGTAGAGGGCCCAACTTCCGGTAGCTCTATGGGTAGCGGCGAGGGCAGCAGGGGCTGCCAGGAGAACAACAGCTCGGGGTCTTTGTCGGTAGCCACGACCTGCCATTGTTGGTCTTCTCCCAGGCGTTCGGCATACACGTAGCTGGACTGTATTTTCAGATCATTGCGGGGGTGGCCGGCCTGGAAACTGGCGGTCACGGTGTCGCCGGGCGCCGCACTGCTGGGCGCGTCGGTAACAACATCGCCATAGCTCTTGCCCGGGCCGGGTAAGTCACTGGGAATATAGGGTAGGCGAATCAAAATTGGCGAGCCATCAACGTAGTCTGGCCCCTCGGGCGAGGCTTTACCCTCGGCAAGTGAGCGTGCCAGACGGCGACTTTCTTGTTCCACGGCAGCCAAAGACCACGGGCCAAAGATGGTGGACCCACCTTCATACTGTTGAACTGAGTATTCCTCGCGGGTTGTCAGGTAGTGGGAGTACTCGTTGACCAAACCGGCGACGACAATGGTGTCGATGCCCACTGGCGCCAGCAGCGGGAATAATTGTTTTTGAATGCGTCGCGCCGACATCGTGGTCACTTCCCAGGGGATGCCGAGAATCGCTAGGTTACCCATGCGGAAGAGCTGGAAAGGAACGATGCTGGGCTCTGCGGAAAGTGGCGGCCCAAGTGGAATGAGGATGGGCTTCTCGGCGTGGCAGGAGAGGTCGAGAAGGGGCAGTTGGTCAAGGTTACAGAGCACCGCATTGGATAGCAGTGTTGGCGGTATCAAACCCTGTGTTGCCGTTTCGATGTCGCTAAGTGCTGCCGCGATGAGGTCGGGGTCGCTGTCGCAGCTAATTCCCTCGCGAGTGAAGCCGGGGCCGTCTTCGGCACCCGCGCCAAAGGCGGGGCCAACCGCCGCCAAACACGTGCGAATTTCTTCGGCATCCAGCTCCGCTGGGTGGTTAAGCGCATTGAGAACGGCTGGGTCAGTAACGCTGACCTCGTCCATTTTTACGTGGAAAAAGCGGTAGTCGATAGGGCCGTTCAGTGCCTTGCCTGTTTGGAAAAGGTCCAGCGCTTTGGCGAGCTGTTTTGTCCCCGAGATGGCGTTGGACTCGTAGGGATCGGCGCCGCCGCCACGCGTTGGGTCGGGGTGGGGACGTTCAACAATAAAGATATTCGGCGAGGCATCGCCCTCATCTTTTTGAGCGAAGGCCGCGACAAAGTTGTCTTCGCCGTTGCCGGTGTCGCCGTAGCGAGTATTCATAATGCGTTCGAAGCCGAGCGATGCATAGCCCTTAATATCTGAACTGACTAAGTCCAGTTCTGAGCCGAGCACGGTTGGGTGTACGCCAAACCAGTTGATAACACCGACAGCTGAGCCGCTTTTGCGCACCATATTCAGCTGCACGACGCGCTTGTCGACAGTGATCTCTTCACCGCGGGTATTGATAAATTCCTCACGCTCTTGCTGGCTGTTTTGCTCAAAGGCAATCAAGGAGCGGTTGATATTGGTATTTAAGAGTTCGTCTACCGCTAACTGAATAGGGGCGGTCTCTGGGTGCGCCTGGATATTTTGGTGGGCCATTCTCAGTGCGGCCATCATGCCGTTGACGATCGTGTCGAGCACCAGCTTGTCAAAGCCAAAGTGGAAGGTATTAAAGCCCTCGTAGTGGGAGTACCCCGCCGGCCCTTGGTGGGTGTGAGTCGCTGACAGCATGATATTGTCGGGCCCATAGTGTTGAGACAGCTCAGGGTCTTGGGCAACTTCGCGCAACACAGCCTGACGCATGGAGCCAAATACCATACCGGTGTCGGTGGACATGAATAATACGCGCTTGCCGTTGCAGGGGGACTCGATGGCGAAGGCGCGAGCGTACTGGCGCTGATGCAGACCGCTGAGAACCTGGGTAGGGCTCTCCCAGCCCATGCCACTGGTATTGGCAACGGGTCCGGTGATGTCGTGAATGCCCGAACCGAAACGGTACTCGTTATTGTCAGCGCAACTCCCGGTGGGTTTGCCGGTAGCGGAGCCTGCGGCCGCTGGGGTAATCGCGAGCGTTTTGCTGGGGGCGTCGATGCCTTCCCCAACGTTTAAGTACTCACTATCGCGCATACATTGCGCTCGCTCTGCGTCGACAAAACGGTTCACCTGCTCGCTTGCCGGTGAATTTTTGCTGCTGGAACTGCTTCCCCCGCAGGCGACAAGCAATAGGCTAAAAGCGTAGATTAGTGGCTTGGCCAGTGATGAATTGGCAGGCATGGTAAATCCTTTTTTGGGGGCGAGACTGGTTCTCTGCGCTGGCTCTTGCGCGATGTGCGTGCGGTGAGTTATAGCGCCTAAGTTCTTAGGTTACTTTTATGTTGTGACTGTGTCGATAGGCAGAATATCGAGCGAACTGATGGTCAGTTCGCTCGACGGCTGGGCTTTCTAGCGTACTGACAGTTTTACTGGCATCGACTTAAATGCGTGGATGGAGTTGGAGCGGATGTAACGCGGAGGTGCTGTTTCCTCAATTGCTGAGAAGTTCTTGAAGAATTCCTCAAAGAATATCCGCGCTTCCATACGCGCTAAATTCGCACCGAGGCATAAATGTATGCCGTGACCAAAGGCCATGTGGGGGTTATTTTGGCGATGTATGTCGAAGGTCATTGCTTGCTCGAATACGGACTCGTCAAAGTTGGCTGAGCTGTACAGCATAACCACTTTGTCACCGGCCTTGATCGCGGTACCCGCAATTTCTGTGTCGCAGGTGGCGGTGCGCCGGAAGTAATGCAACGGGCATGTCCAGCGCAGCATTTCCTCGACCGCGTTGCCGAGTTTGTCGGGGTTTGCCTCCAGCTCACGGTACAGGGCCGGGCGTTGCAACAGCTCATGCATGCCGGAGCTGATCAGGCCGCGTGTTGTCTCATTACCGGCAACCGCAATTTGCACGAACAGGCTGGCAAATTCTGCTTCACTGACAAGCTCACCGTCTATTTCCTGGTTGATGAGCAGTGATATTAAGTCGTCGCCATTTTTGTCTTTGCGCTCACAGGCAAGCTCAAAGCCGTAGGTGCCCATTTCAATGCTTGCTTGCAAAACCTCCTCCTCAGTGCCGCCGAGGTCGGGGTCTGAGGACGAGGTTTGCATGTCTGACCACTGGCGAATTTGCGTCCACATGTCTCGCGGAATATCCATTAGCTGGCAGATAACCGCGGTCGGCAAGTCGCCGGCCAGGTCTTCAACGAAGTCGACCTCTTCACGCTCGCGCGCGGAGCGCATAATGTCTTGGGCAATTTCGCGAATTTGTGGCTCCAGCGCTTTGAGGCGGCTTGACGTAAAACGGCTAATTACCGCACGGCGGGGTTTGGCGTGGCGCGGCGGGTCCATGCCGAGCAGCTGGTTGCGGGTCATTTCCAGGGTGCTTTCAGGGAGGTCGTCAACCAACACAAAGCCCTGTTCTGCCGAAAATGTTTTAAAGTCCCGCGATACAGCCATTACGTCAGCATGGCGGCTAACGACCCAGTAGCCGCTGCCATCGGGATGAGGGTGCCAATAAACCGGGGCATGCTCGCGCAGCCACCGGAACTGGTCGTGGGGAATACCCTGTAGATAGTTGTCAGGGTTGTATACATCTATGTTCATCATTGGCTCCTGAGCTATTCCACCAGCACCTTGGGGGTGGGTAAGCCCTCTGCCTCACACATGGCCAGGTAAAAATCGAGGGTCATTTGCCCGTCGACCACCGAGGTAATATTGCCCTCGGCATCCAAATTGATATTGGAGCCATACATCTGGAACCAAACCCGGGTGTTGTCCTCGATGCACTGCAGCGTGTGTACAGAACCTGCGGGCTCATAAAGAAACGACCCGGCCCGGTTCACGTAGTCGTACTCTTTATACTTCCAGGCGCCTGAGGTGGTATAGCCCCAGACTGGCCCGGTGTGCTTATGGGTTTCTACTTCGTAGCCTGCCTTGAAGACATTCTCGATAATCCATAATCCTTCGCCGCGTTTAACCTGCAATACGCGCAACAAACTACCGTCGCCGATGTCGATAAAAGGCAGTTCGTCGGCGCCGATGTGGATGGCCTCAGGGTGGATGGCCTCGGGGATAGACATATTCTCTCCTGATGTTGGGTCGCTTTTGAATTGTTATCAGTGGTGCACACTTCCATCAGCCCCTACTATGAACAGGCTGTGGCGACTTGAACACCTCCATCTGGAGGAGGCCGCATCGGGAGTGCGCCCATTAAATGAACGATCGATAAGGAGTGGTTGTGGCTTGGGTTTATCTGGTGTTAGCGGGTTTATTTGAGATTGGTTGGCCGGTCGGCCTAAAACTTGCGCAGGAGGATAAAACGCGACTCCTGGGGGTAGTTGTTGCCGTCGTATTTATGGGCGTTAGCGGTATGTTGCTGTGGTTGGCGCAGAAGCAGATACCCATTGGCACCTCCTATGCCGTGTGGACCGGGATAGGCGCGGCGGGAACCTTTCTGGTGGGGGTGTTTTTTTTCGGTGACGCTAGCAGCCTGTTGCGCTATGTGGGAATCGCGTTGATTGTGGCCGGGGTGGCAACGCTTAAATTAGCGCATTAGAGCAACAGTGTTGGGTGATCCTCGCCTAAGCAGATACCTACGCTCGAATGAACGTAGGTATCTATAAGGTTCCCTGCCTTAAAAACGTCCGGCATTCATCACTTTATGCCATGCGTTTACAAAGTCTTTGATAAAGAGCTTATCGCCGTCCTTCGCCGCATAGGCTTCAGCAATGGCGCGAAGTTCTGAGTTGGACCCAAAGACAAGATCTACCGTCGTAGCCGTCCACTTTATCTTGCCGGTATCACGGCTGGCACCCTCGTAAAGATTGTCTGATTTCGCTTTCCATTGCGTTGACATATCGACTAGGTTGACGAAAAAGTCATTGCTCAGCTGTCCTGGCCGCTCAGTGAGTACGCCGTGCTTCGAGCCATTTGCATTGGCATCGAGAACGCGCATACCGCCGATTAATGCGGTCATCTCCGGCACCGTTAAACCGAGTAGGTCTGCTTTTTCTATGAGCATCTCCGCGGGTTTGTAGTAAGCGCCATCACTGTAGTAGTTGCGAAAGCCGTCAGCCTTTGGTTCAAGTACGGCGAAGGACTGGACGTCGGTCATGCTCTGGGTGGCGTCGCCACGCCCTGAATCAAAGGGCACATCAACTTTGTGCCCGGCGTCCTTCGCGGCTTTTTCGATAGCGGCAGCACCGCCAAGTACAATCAAGTCGGCCATCGAAATATCGCTGCGGCTGTCCTCTTTAATTTTCTGCAAAGTAGCCAGCACTTTTGCGAGTTCGTCCGGGTTGTTGACGGGCCAGTCTTTCTGCGGGGCTAGGCGCACTCGGGCGCCGTTGGAGCCTCCACGCATATCGGTGTAGCGATAGGTTGAGGCTGAGGCCCAAGCTGTGCGAACCAGCTCAGAAACGGTTAACCCAGAGTCGAGAACCTTGGCTTTTAGTTTGCGGGCTTCCCGTTTACCGATTTTTTCGCCGGCTGGAACGGGGTCTTGCCAGAGGAATGTCTCAGTGGGAACGTTGTCGCCCAGATATCGTGTTTTTGGCCCCAGGTCTCTGTGAGTGAGTTTGAACCAGGCTTTTGCGAAAGCCTCATCAAATTGGCTGGGGTTTTTCCAGAAGCGTTCAGCGATTTTTCGAAACGCTGGATCTTCCTTCAATGCTAAGTCGGTAGTGAGCATGACTGGCGGGTTACGCTTGCCCTCTACATGGGCATCTGGGACGCTTTTGTGAAGGGCTTCATTTACCGGAACCCAGACTTCTCCGCCGCCGGGGGAAGTGTGTTTTTTCCATTCATTGCGAAACAGGTTGTCGAGATAGAGGATCGACCAGCGAGTGGGAGTTTGTGTCCATGCGCCCTCTAGGCCACTGGTCATGGTGTCTTCGGAGTGGCCCTTGCCACATTTGTTTTTCCAGCCCAGTCCTTGCTGCTCTATCGGTGCTGCCG
The DNA here is from genome assembly GCF_016906995.1 of Spongiibacter marinus. Classification (GTDB taxonomy): domain Bacteria; phylum Pseudomonadota; class Gammaproteobacteria; order Pseudomonadales; family Spongiibacteraceae; genus Spongiibacter; species Spongiibacter marinus. The sequence continues at coordinate 77,589 of NZ_JAFBBD010000002.1, forward strand.
CGGGCTCTGGGCCAACGCACGAGCCTTTGCTGCCACCGTGCATTTTTCCGAGGGTGTGTCCGCCAGCGATTAGCGCGACAATCTCCTCGTCATTCATGGCCATGCGATAGAACGACTGCCGAATATCCTCCGCAGCCATTTTGGGGTCCATATTGCCGTTGCGCCCTTCTGGGTTTACGTAAATGAGTCCCATATGAACGGCGGCGAGCGGTTTCTCCAGTTTCCCTTCTTTATTAAATCGCTTGTCGTTGCCAAGCATCTCTGTTTCCGGCCCCCAGTAAACGAGGTCAGCTTCCCAATCGTCTTCGCGTCCACCGGCAAAGCCCAGTGTCTTAAAGCCCATCGACTCAAGCGCCACGTTACCCGCCAGAATCATTAGGTCAGCCCAAGAGACGTTCCGTCCGTACTTTTGTTTTACCGGCCATAGCAGGCGCCGCGCTTTGTCGAGGTTGGCGTTATCTGGCCAACTGCCCAGAGGCTCAAAGCGCTGTTGACCACCGTCTGCGCCACCGCGCCCGTCATGGATTCTGTAGGTGCCCGCACTGTGCCAGGCCATGCGAATCATCAGGCCGCCGTAGTGCCCCCAATCTGCGGGCCACCAATCTTGCGAGGTTGTGAGTGCTGCTTCGATATCTGCTTTCAGTTGGTCAAGGTCAACATTTTCGAAAGCGGCGGCGTAGTCAAAGTCTTCTGAGTAGGGGCTCGATTGTCGATCGTGGTCACGCAGTGCCGACAGATCAACTTGGTTTGGCCACCAGAAACTGTTGGGTTTCGCTTTACCGCTGAACATATTCTCTGCGAAAGCGCTGGCGCCGAATGTTGTTGCGATTGCTGCGCTCAGTGCTATTGCGGCTAGAGGTGGAAATTTTTGTTTTTGCATTGGATTCTCCTAGCTAGCGCGAAAATTATGGGTATGTCGAGCGTGATTCCAGCGTCGGGGCAATTGTGCATCCCAGGCAGGCGCCAGTAACCTCGCCCTATTCAACATAGTTCACTTATTGATCGGACGCGTGTTGATTTTTTCTACTGACTTAATAGCGAATGACTATCGACAGGAGGAGTTTCGGTGGCAAAACTTGCTTTTGGGGGTTGAGGGCGTGCTGCTAAGCCGAAAAATAACGGTAGGTGGATGTCTCTGGTTTGTAATTATTTGAATTTTAATGAAATTTTTAGAGTTTTCTGCAAGCGTTCCCGGCGTCCCATTTAAGCGAAACACCAGAAATTGGGGGGGCTGAAGGCAGTTTGTATTCTTGAATATGGCGCTTAAGGCCGTGTTCTTGGCAGGATTTTTCAGTTGTTTTGGAAAAATTCCACCAGATTTAGCATAATTCCGCAAAATAAGAGAGAAATTTTTTCTCACTTCCAGTATCGTAGCCAACCATTTTCAACCACTGCTTATTCAGAGACTGCCGTGACTGACTTATCCTTGTACCGCAACATCGGTATTTTCGCCCACGTTGATGCCGGAAAAACCACCACCACTGAGCGTATCCTCAAGCTCACGGGTAAAATTCACAAGCTTGGCGAGACCCACGAGGGTGAATCGACGACCGACTTCATGGAGCAGGAAGCTGAGCGTGGTATTACCATTCAGTCAGCGGCTGTCACCTGTGAGTGGAATGGCCACCGACTGAACGTTATTGACACCCCGGGACACGTTGACTTCACCGTAGAAGTTTACCGCTCATTGAAAGTTCTCGACGGCGGTGTCGGTGTATTCTGTGGTTCTGGTGGTGTTGAGCCCCAGTCTGAAACCAACTGGCGCTATGCTAACGAATCAAAAGTATCTCGCCTGATCTTCGTGAACAAGCTGGACCGCGTTGGTGCGGATTTCCTGCGTGTGACCGATCAAGTGAAAAACGTGCTCGGTGCTACCCCGCTGATCATGACGCTGCCTATTGGCCGTGAAGATGAGTTTAGCGGCGTTGTCGACCTGCTGAGCAACAAAGCCTACATTTGGGACGATACTGGCCTGCCTGAAAACTACGAAGTGACCGACGTTCCTGCGGACATGGAAGAAGACGTTGCCATGTATCGCGAGCAGTTGATCGAAACTGCTGTGGAAATGGACGACGACTTGATGATGGCCTACATGGAAGGCGAAGAGCCCTCTATCGATGACATCAAGCGTTGTATCCGTAAAGGTACGCTGGAACTGGCTTTCTTCCCCACCTACTGTGGTTCGGCCTTCAAGAACAAAGGTATGCAGCTGCTGCTGGATGCAATCGTTGACTACCTGCCAAGCCCCACCGAGGTTAACCCGCAGCCGTTGACTGATGAAGAAGGTGAGCCTACTGGTGAATACGCCATTGTTTCTGCCGATGAGCCACTGCGCGCGCTGGCATTTAAAATCATGGACGACCGTTTTGGTGCCCTGACCTTCGTGCGTATCTACTCCGGTAAGCTGAACAAAGGCGACACCATTCTTAACTCATTCACCGGTAAGACTGAGCGTATCGGTCGTATGTGTGAAATGCAGGCCGACGAGCGCAACGAGCTGAGCAGCGCTCAAGCGGGTGACATTATCGCTATCGTGGGCATGAAGAACGTACAGACTGGTCACACACTGTGTGATCAAAATCACCCCTGTACGCTTGAAGCGATGGTATTCCCAGAGCCCGTTATCTCTATCTCGGTAACCCCGAAAGATAAGGGTTCAACTGAGAAAATGGGTATTGCTATCGGCAAGATGGTTGCAGAAGACCCCTCATTCCGCGTTGAAACAGACGAAGACTCTGGTGAGACCATCCTTAAAGGTATGGGTGAGCTGCACCTCGACATCAAAGTCGACATTCTCAAGCGCACCTACGGCGTTGAGCTGGAAGTGGGTCAGCCTCAGGTAGCCTACCGCGAGACCATTACTCAGAAGATCGAAGACAGCTACACACACAAGAAGCAGTCTGGTGGTTCTGGTCAGTTTGGTAAGATCGACTACACCATGGAGCCTGGCGAGCCTAACTCTGGCTTCACCTTCAGCACCTCGGTTGTGGGCGGTAACGTACCTAAGGAATTCTTCCCAGCGATTGAGAAGGGTTTTGCTTCAATGATGGAAAATGGTCCACTGGCTGGCTTCCCCGTACTGGACGTTGCTATTAACGTTCACGACGGTGCCTACCACGCAGTTGACTCCTCTGCGGTGGCCTTCGAAATTGCGGCAAAAGGCGCTTTCCGTCAGTCTATGCCGAAAGCAGGCGCACAGTTGCTTGAGCCGGTAATGAAAGTTGACGTGTTCAGCCCTGAAGACAATGTCGGTGACGTAATCGGTGACCTTAACCGTCGTCGCGGTATGATTTCTGGTCAGGAAGCGGGTGTAACAGGTGTTCGCGTTAAAGCCGATGTGCCTCTGTCTGAAATGTTTGGCTACATCAGCACGCTGCGTACAATGACCTCAGGTCGTGGCCAGTTCTCTATGGAGTTCTCGCACTACTCGGCTTGCCCGGCTAACGTAGCTGAAGAAGTTATTGCCAAAGAGAAAGAGAAAAAAGCAGCGAAATAACACCGCTGGCTAGTTCTTTTCGAAAGCCCCTGCGGGAATCCGCCGGGGCTTTTTTTTGCCTTCCGAAATAGTGTTGGGTGTTGACGTTGTTGTCTGGCGTGCCTGCGCAGGTAAAGGGCCCCGGCCCTATTAAACACACAGCACAGGGTGCGTAAAACGTGTTAAATACTCACGAGCTTTGTGCACTACCGCGTTATCCGCGCTGGTAAAATTCCTCTTCCCTCAGGAGAGAGTGTTCATGTCTAAGCCCAAAGCGTCGAAAAACAAACGGCCACTATTAGCGGAACTGCGTAGCCAAGCGTTGCTGATGAATCAGCGGGCAGTGCAGGCTGCCGTGAATACTTATGACTGGGTATTGCGCCCCAAGCAATTGGTGAAGTCCGGGTTGACCGAGTATGAAACGGTTTACGCGGGGGATCTAATGAAGGTGCGTTACTATTCCCTCGTCGATGAAGACGAGATCGAGTTGGAAGATGGCAGCCGGATGCCGGTGCGTCGCCGTCAGCACAGTGTTCCCCTGGTGTTGGTGCCGCCTTTGGGCGTCACCGTAGAGACATTTGACCTGCTGCCGCAGCGCTCGTTAGTGAGATATCTGGCGGCGCGCGGTTTTAAAACCTACCTGATTGATTGGGGGGAACCTCAGCGTCGCCATGCCCACCTGGGCTTGTTTGACTACGCGGACGAGATGTTTACTACCGCACTGGACGAAGTTCGAAAACACTCGGGTAAAACGGATTTGTCGTTAATGGGGTGGTGCATGGGTGGCCTGTTGTCATTGATCCACCTTGGATTGCAGCAAGATCCCAGAATTCGAAACTTAATTACCGTTGCCAGTCCAATAAATTTGCGCGGTGGCGGAATCGTGGCGGGGGCCGCACAGGCCATCAATGCGCCGGCGCAAATCGTTCGGCGCTACTCTGATTTTCGCCTCGAAAACCTCGACCCCAGCAAGCTTCAATTGCCCGCCTGGGCGACGACAGTCATCTTTAAGCTCACCGACCCGATTGGAAGCGTCACAACCTATTGGGATTTGTTGATGCGCTCGTGGGACCGCGAGTTTGTGGTTGCGCACTCGACCACCGCAAATTATCTGAACAATATGCTTATGTATCCAGCAGGCATGCTGAGAGACTTTGCAATCAAGGTTGCTGTGGATAATGACTTGGCAAGTGGCCGCATTGTTGTTGGTGAGCGGGTGGCTGAACTGGGGAATATTCAAAGTTCGCTGCTCGCCTTCGCCGGTGAGGGAGATGTGTTAGTGAAGCCGCCCATCGCCGAAAAAATCATGGACGTAGTCGGTGTGGATGTGGGTAATCGTGACAAGGCATTCCACATCGCCCCCGGAGGACACATGGGGGTAATCCTTGGAAAAAGTGCACTGGAAAGCGTATGGGCGCCTGCGGCTGACTGGCTGGTGTCGCGCTCCAAGCAGCGTCCATACCAGAGCCCAAACCGGGGATGATTTGTCAGTCAATTTTCCCCTTTCACTCCTATTGTCCCCACGAGGTGCGCTGTATCTAAAGTGCCATGCATGAGTTATTGCAGTGATTTTGGCGAATAGGGTGCCCGAAGGTCATGGTGCGTCGCGTTTGCTGCAAGCTAAATTTGGCAATGGGCACACTGTGGGCACAGAGAAGTTTTTACTTAGGCGATAAAAAAGGCGAATCTGCTAAGTGCATGATTCGCCTTTTCTTTTTTGGTAGCGGGGGCAGGCAACCGACACTGCTTGCTGTTTGACGCGCACGCCTTGAAATAGGCATATCTTATTGTTTTTTAATGAATATTACGCCAGCATCCTTTAAGATTTTTACGAAGCCCTTAACATTTTGAGCTCCTTTGGAGTCTTTAGTGAAAGAAAAAAGTACACGCTCACGAGCACGAGACAACGCTACGAAGAATACGTTCACATCATCGTCATTTCCCCAAAAAGCGTCGTCATTGAATTCGACAAAAATAACTGTGTGATACTCCAGTCCTTTACTCTTATGAATGGTCATCAAGCGGACAGATTCCGTACCCTCCATGTTAGATATACATTCAGACCAAGAAGGTGAACCATCACGACATTCGTCAAAATACTCCGCAAATCCGAGAATAGCCGAATTGAGGCGCTCGCCGCCCGCATACTCCCTATATGTTCTTTGAATTTCGCCGCGCTCGACATGATTTAACAAGATATCGACTATTTCCCTACCGGTAACCTCCGCTGGGCTTCTACCCCTGACTAGCTGCTCCAGATCATCTATTAAGCATCGAACAGCATACAATGTCTCGCTGTGCCCTTTTTCGCTATCTAGGTCGGCACCTCTTACTTCTGCAATAGCATTTCGGCAATCTTGAAATGGTTGGCCAGACCGAACATTTACCGCGAGTTTGAGCGAGGCAAGAAAAAATGTGTAAGCCTTTTCTTTCACCAAATCCTGAATGGCAATACCGCCAACAGCTCTTGCCTCATTCCTGATTTTCAAACCTTTACTTTGAAAGGCCACCTTAATGCGATCTTCGACATCATTTATCCGTAACCGCGCCAATACCACAAAATCTGCCGGAGCTAGGTCAGCGTTTTTCTGAAGCTCGTTAGCTATGAATGACGCTATATACTCCCCTTCATCTTGCCTTGTTTCAGACACCCAGCCTTCGACTGAATTTTCTGGAACAGGATCGTCTTGGCGAGCACATTCTGTCGGAATATAGTCGCCATCGAAAGTAGTCGCCAAATCATTGATCAAATTGACGATACGGGAGTTGGATCGAAAATTAAAAGGAAGACGCTCGTCCGATGCGCCGAAATCAGCCTCAAATAGATTAAATATATCTTCCCTAGCACCCGCCCATCTCATAATTGCCTGGTTAGAATCCCCAACAGCGGTAAGAACCGAGTCTGACCCGAGAAATGCCGTTTTTATCAATTCGTATTGTCGAGCTGTTACGTCTTGAAATTCGTCAAGAAACACGTGTGAGTAAGTCTTTCGCAAAGCAGATAAAATTTTAGGCTGAATTTGAAGAATTAAAACCGCCAACGCTTTTATCATATCGAAAGTCAGGCGAGACGGATTGGCATCAATATGTTGTCGCCACCATAACCACTGAATTTGTTGCTCCGGGGTTACCGCCTCTTCAAATTGGAAATCTGGAATTGATCTGTGAACAATTCTGTCAAGCTGACCCGAATTCTTGCTCCTAACTTCCGAGTAGTCACTTTCATTTTTTAATTTAAATTCCTCCCAAACATCTCGGTTTGGGAACTCTATAGTGTAGTCATGACTAGGGCGCCATTGATCGGGAAGTGATTCTAAAAATTGATCAACAAGCCTTTTAGCGAAAGCATCAAGGGTAAGGGATTCAAATCTCTTGGCCTGAATTGGGTCGCAACGGTGAGTTACTCTGTCCCCAAGATTTCTTGCTGCATCCACCTTAAAAGATATGGCAAGAATGCGTTGCGGTGGAGGACATAATCCCGTCATGAGCAAAAAGGTTGCTCGCTGTGCCAGTAATTCTGTTTTTCCTGCTCCCGGGCCAGCGAGCACCGACATTGGTTCCACGGCCTTAACGACCTCTAGGGCCCGGCCTTCAATTCGTATGCCCGGTGAAGGCTTCCAATCATCTGCCTTCAGGTAGGTCATTCTTCTTCCCCAGCACAGATGGATGATGGAGGCGCAAGAATGATCTTGGCCATTGCAATCAAGGCCTTTAATGGCTCGGGACAATTGGTTCTGATTGCCTCATCATCCAGTGCGGCCAAAGCTTTAAAATGTGAAGCTGGCTTTGACCGGGACTTGAACAGGTTTTTGTATGCAAAAAGCTCTTCAGTTGAAAACTGAGCACCGATACGGTTAAGCTCTGCATTTCCCAACCCACTGCTGCCAAAAACTGCTTCAGCTATTTTACTAGGGTCATCTTTTGTTGGGTCGAATGCTCTACTCGGCTTATAGGCTTCCGGAAAGGCTTGAACCATCATCATGTCAAGGTCTAGCCATGTGGAATAAAAGACCCATTGCGCCCGTAACCACTGAGTCCACGGTACAACATTTTCCGGAGTTAAAGCTTCGTTAGAAATGACAGCAGAAGGGTCTAGATCATATCCTGCATCGTTAAGCCATGTTGCGGCATTCTTTATCCTTCCCATGCCTGCATTGTGTCGCCCAAGATCAAAATCCAAAAGAGTTAAACAAGGTATATTGAGACCAACAACAAGTTTCCAAAGATGTTGAGCATGGCGACCACCTATTGGAACAAATGCTACAAATGAGGGGTCTAGTGATATGCCTAAAGCCTCTGCAATTCGAGGAATAACAATCCTTTCGCTATCACCTTCGCCAATTATCACAAGGCGGGCGAAATAAATTTCTGGATTTGCCAAGATAACTTGATGAAGGAAATTATCCTCTTCGCTTCCGCTAGTGGGCAATGGGATTTCTCGAACATCGGAAATAAGCGTTTGATTACAATTCCTGAAATACCTAACATTTCGCGGAGAAATACGCGCCATGACGCTTGTAGAGTGGCTAGTCACAAACGATTGGGCTGTGCCTGTTTTTATAAGGCTTTCTAAAAGCCCTATTAGTCTAGGGAGGTAAAACGGAGCAAGGTGGTTTTCAGGTTCTTCGAGGGCAAAAATTGTTAATGGCGCAGGTACAAAGTCAAGAGGTTTAAAGCCTTCAAGGCTAGCTGGCGCAGCAGCCTCCATCTTCCAAATTAAGTTGTGTAGCGTAGCAGACAGGGCAAAATACAATAACGAGACTTGACCTTCACTAAGCTCTTCAAGCTGACGGTTACCACCCCCAGGAGATTTTTCGAACCGTAATGTTAGATCGCGAATCAACTGTTCGAATTCGGTTGCCACAACACTGAAGAGTGGGTCTGCATCGTAATGACCATCATGTAGGGCACCCCAAAATGTTTTGAGGTCGTGGCTTGTTGTACCGATAGCTGTTACAGCGTTGAGACTGTTTTCAAGTTGTTTTGCAAATTCTTGTGATTGATTTTTGGTCTCTTCATTCCAGTCTGCAGAGCGCTCTATCCGTTTCAAGACATTCTTTAATGCATGACGGGTCACGCCCAAGGAATCCCTATGGGCTGGTATGTATACCAACTCGGCAAATTGAGTAGACTTACCACGCAGGGGTGTTTTCCGCTCATCGTCTGGACCAAAGGGAACTTCGTCCAGCGAGCGAACCGTATAGAGCTTGATCTCGATATCATCCTCGTAAGACTCTGATTTTAAATAATTTCCCTCAAGAACTAGCCGTACCTTTAAAGCCTGATCACTTGCATTGAAAAATATGTCGTTAAAAACGTGGGGAATAACATCAGGGCTAGAAAAACCAAATACGACGTCAATGATGATCTCGCGCTCAGCCACAGACTGACTATCTTCACCGACTCCAAAGTGTACGTCCGCTTTTCTTAACTGACGCTCACTCGATAGAGGTGAAAAAAGGCGTTTCAACGCTTCCAATGCTGATGATTTTCCGGCTCCATTATCACCAACGAAACCCGTTATGCCAGGCTGAAATTGAATCGTTGTTGCAACGTCTCCAAAGCATCTGAAATTTCTTAACGATAATGACTCTATATGCATTGTATTATCTGTCTCCTGCAAGCCCGGCGAGAGCTGCCTTTAAAACCTGAAAACACACCTTTGCCGTATGTTCATCCGGAGAGAACCCCGACATAAGCTGCTGATAAGGATGGATGTAGTTTCTAAAATCGCGTAATCCGTGGCTAAATTTTTTTACATCAACTTTCAAAAATCCGATTTCGCAAGCTACGTCGATTAAATGCGCAAGGCTCCAATCCTGTAATGGTCTAACTTTGCCTTCAGGGCTTTTCGGGCTAGACGATGCTCTGTTGAATTTTTCAGGATTGTTTTGTGCTACGCCCAACAGAACAGCTTCCAGTACGCTTCCGCACATAAATATTACAGAAAGATATGCATTAGCTGCTAAAGCTAAACGCGCCTCTTCTAGCCTTTTCTCTATAATTTTGGCTATTTGGTGTTCAACCGGAAGCTTGTGAAGGTTGGGGATTCTAAATTCCTGGTTTAAGAACGAATCTTCAGTTTGCTCCTTGTTATTTTCAGGAGTCCTACCGCCAATTCTTGCGACTATGAGCCTAGATTTTTCAAGTATGTTTTGTTCTATATCCGTCCCACTCAGTTCGCAATTAGCTTCGTATGATGCAAGCATTTCTTCCAAAACAGGAGCAACGATACTATCTGGCTCTAACTCCCAAAATGCTCTCATCTTTTTAGCCTTAGACGTACCATAGATTTGATAACGAGTGCTATGAATATCTATTTTATGGCGAGAAAAGAATTCTCCGTAGGTCGCATCGCTGTAATCCAGCACGTAACCTCCCCCCATTTGCAATATTCTCTCCAAGTATCGCTTATCAATATCTGTGAGGCTGCTCATCTTTTGACCTTCGAACCGCGCTTTATTAACTAACTCTCACAATCAGGACGCTCTTGACGCCAATCTGCTTGCTCTTTTAACTGTAAATACATACAGTATTCCGTAATGGCTAGCCAGCTTGTTCTTTTTACAGCTGGTTGACATTTTGGAATGATTATGTGACATTCAATCACATAAGTGTCCCTTTTTAAACCCGCTATTACCTGGAGTTCCAATATGTCTGAGATGAATGATCTTGAGCTTTTGAACAAAGTTGCCTCGATCTTCTCACAGCAGACCATCGCAGATGAAATCAATCACCCCAGAGAAGTAGTAAACCGCTGGCTCAAAGAACGTAACAAACAGCCCGATCAGGACTGGCTAACTTACGCTGAGCGCATTGCGCTTGAAAGCATGCTACCCAAGCCTTGCTCTGAGGACAGAGAGTTCACATTCATTGACCTGTTCGCAGGTATTGGTGGCATAAGATACGGTTTCGAGAAAGCTGGCGGAAAATGCGTCTTCACCAGTGAATACGACAAGTATGCCGTCAAGACATATCTTGCCAACTACCACTGTGACCACGATGTTCATGGTGACATAAAGGAAATCACCCAGCCGGAAGGAATGGATAAAAATCAGGCTTATGAATTCATCCAGGAGCGCATTCCTGATCACGATGTCCTGCTTGCCGGATTTCCTTGCCAGCCCTTTTCAATAGCCGGAGTATCCAAAAAAAACTCACTCGGACGGGCTCATGGCTTTGAGTGCGATACTCAGGGCACACTATTCTTTGATGTCGCACGCATAATTGATGCGAAGCGGCCTCTTGCCATCATGCTGGAAAATGTCAAAAACCTGAAAAGTCACGACAGGGGAAAGACCTTCAAGGTCATCATGAATACGCTCGACGAACTTGGTTACGATGTCATAGACCGAGAATACAACCAACTACAATCCGACCCCAAGATTATCAATGGCAAAAATTTCGTCCCTCAAAACAGGGAGCGCATAGTTATTGTTGCCTTCCGGCGTGACCTTGATGTCACAGATGGTCTGACACTAAAAGATGTCAAAAAATATTTCCCGAAAAAAGAGCCTGTTGTAGGCGACATTCTGGAAAACGAAGCCACCGTTGACGAGAAATACGTTCTCACTCCAAAGCTCTGGAACTACCTGAAAGGGTATGCTGAAAAGCACAAGAAGGCTGGTAATGGCTTCGGGTTTGGTAAGGTAACTGCAAGTGACCGGTCAACACGCACCCTGTCTGCCCGGTATTACAAAGACGGCTCCGAGGTCCTGGTTGATCGAGGACCGCGCAAAAGGCCGCGTCGCCTGACACCAAGAGAATGCGCCCGTCTCATGGGTTTTGACAAGAAAGGCGAAAGCAATTTCGTCATCCCGGTCTCGGACACTCAGGCATACAAGCAATTCGGCAATAGCGTTGTTGTACCCGTATTTGAGTCAGTCGCCTTACTTATGAAGCCGTACATTGCGAAAGCGCAGGAAAAGAGCAAAAAAGCCAAACGTAAAAAAGCGGCCTGATGACGGATGTTGTAAGCCCGAAAAAACGCTCGGAGATGATGTCGGGCATACGTGGAAAGAACACAAAACCCGAGCTTATCGTCAGACAGGAACTCCACAGACGCGGATTTCGCTACCGGCTGCACCATAAAGGCTTGCCTGGAAAGCCAGACCTGGTATTCCCGAAGTACAAAACCGTCATATTCGTGAATGGCTGCTTCTGGCACGGCCACAACTGCAAGCTATTTAAATGGCCAAAATCAAACCCCCAATTCTGGAAAGAGAAAATATCCGGAAACCAGGTTAGGGATGAAAAGCAAAGAAAAGCTCTTGAAGAAGGCGGCTGGCAGGTTATAACAGTCTGGGAGTGCTCACTAAAAGGCAAATCTCCACATGACATCATGGCTGAAATTGATAGTATCAGTGAGCGGCTAACACAAAACGGATAAGAAATGACCAGCACTCCAGGAACCTATGATACCGATACGGCCAAACATATCTCGCTGGATCAGCTTGTAGCTCTCTTTGCTGGAGTTGGGGCAACCAGCCTGTATGTAAAAAAGCTCGCGCCTAACGATAACAGCAAGAACCAGCCATACCTTGGCGCCCAACTCACTGACCTTGCTTTTATTCCTACCGGTGAACCTGTTCCCTCAGCCACCGCGTCCGGTAAAACAAGTGACCCGAAACGACAAATCAAGTATCAGGTGCCAGTCGATCTAGCCTGGATCGATGCTGACTCCAAAACTTATGAAGCGCCTCATGCCAAGCTGATTTATTACCCTCAATATCCCGAAGTCCGGTTTTCCGGCTTTCTGAAAGGCTCCCCTGTAAATGCCAGTGAATGGATGGATAGATACAGGAAAGGAACCAGTATTGGCCGATGGTTGATCCTTGGTGTTTCTGCTAGTAAGAAAGTCTATGCTTATTTGGCCACACCGGATTCTGCATTATCAAAAGAGCTTGATCATACGAACTTGCTGGATATCGGTAGCGTGTTTGGTCAGATAGATATTCGCCATACAGGTGTAACAGACACGCGATCTGCTCTTCTTCACAAGCTTCTCGAAATCCATAACATGGGATGGATTGCAGGGCAAAGGCTGAGCTCAGACGAGATCGCGATACCATATAAAGCCCCAAACGGCGGCGGATATACACTTGAATCCCTGCTCGGGATTGTTCCAAATGGTATATCGGAACCCGATTATCTTGGCTGGGAAGTGAAGCAGTTTGGAGTAACAGGCTTTCCCCAAAAAGGAGCAAAGCCGACAACGCTTATGACCCCTGAGCCCAATGGCGGGTACTACAAAGTACAAGGTGCTGCGGAGTTTGTCCGGGCATTCGGATATCCCGACAAATCCGGCATTCCCGACAGATTGAATTTTGGCGGCAGGCATATTGCCGGTGTCCTTTGCAGCGCTACAAATCTCGTCATGAATGTTGAAGGCTTTGACCACAATAATGGACGAATTACTGATGCGACTGGCGCAATTACCTTAAGGGATCAGGCCAATACAGTGGCCGCAAGCTGGAGTTTTTCCAAAATCATGGATCACTGGAAAAGAAAGCATTCTCAGGCCGTTTATGTTCCCTGCATCATGAGGCCATCAGGAACCGGTAGCCGGGAATACAGCTACGGAGATACAGTTGAATTGGGAACAGGCACCGATTTTGAAATGTTCCTGTCTGCCACGATGGACAAGGCGGTTTATTATGATCCCGGTATCAAGCTGGAAAATGCTTCCACTGACAAGGCAAAGCTGAAACTCCGCAGCCAGTTCAGAGTCAATCACAAGCATCTCCCTTCCCTTTACAGAAACCTAGAATATGTCCAGCTTGGTTCGTAGCCCCTATAGTCAGTCGTGATTTCTGGATCAGCTGCGCAAAAAAGAAGGCCGTCAAAACGGCAGATCATCAAGATCGATTTCTTCTCCGATCTCTTCTGGCAGGATTTTGATCGCACCTGGACAGCAAAAGCTGATCACTCGAAGAAAGTCACAGACCTCCTTCCAGAAGGCGAGCTCTTCATAGTCGTGGATTTCGCGGTAGAAGTTCTCGTAAGCCTCTGCCATGTACCAGCTCGGCTTACCGACAACAGTTTCCAGTTTTTCAAAGCACATCGCGGTGTCATAGACCTTGCGTGAAACGGCAGCGATAAAACCTTTGTTGCATTCGTCACACTGTTCATGAAAATGCTGAATGTCACCAAGAACGATGATCTCGGCGGTTTGATTGATTGCTGACTTAGTCATTTGGTATTTCCTCTATCTACCCCGATCCCGTCCACGGCGCGGTCTTCTTGAGCGGCGAGGCCGCGAACTGCGATTGTTGTCATGGCTTGGAGCGTTATCGTCATCGCCACCGGTATCGCCATCCTCCTGGTCAGCACCGGAGGCCTTATCGAACTCGGCCGTCAGGTTTGGAAGGTCCTTCTTACCTTCCGCTTCTGTCCGTGCCTTTTCTTGATTAGCGCCAGCGGCCTTTTCAAACTGCGCTGCGAGATCAGGTTTATCACGAGCGCCCCCTGTGCTTTCCTCGCGGCCACCTCGCACCTGCCCGGCTGCCTCGCGGAAATGCTCACGGATATTTAGTGCTTCACTACCTTCAAACTGTTTCTGAATATCGCGGCTTTGCTCACGCTTGAACTTGGCATCTAGGGCGGAAATCTCCCGCGCCTCAACCTTTGCCAGATTTTTCAGGCGGCGCTCAATATCGTGCTCTAGTGCTTGATGAACCCTTTGCTGTAGCCGCGTTTCCCGCTTATGGGCGTTGGATAGCGCTTCAAATTCTTTCGCCTGCCCGGCATGGCGCTTCTTGTCCTGATATTCGTGAAGCTTCTTCCGGGCAAATTCGACACCGCTTACCCGGCCAAGGAAGGCGGCCAGCCCTTGCGGATTGAACCGGGCGCGCTTATCGGCAATAGCCTGTTCTTCACTGGCTATTTTCTGCTCAAGGAATTTTCCTTCCGCATCCTGCTTCTGGATAAGGGCCGCCTTTTCCCTTGCGATACGTTCGGCCAGCTTTGGGCCTTCGGCTTCAAGCGGTTTACGGCGCTCGCGATGGGCTTGCTTGAGGTCTTCATATTTCTTGGCCCATTTCTCAAGATCGCTATGCTGTTTGAATTCCGCCCGCTGCTTCGCGGCAATATCACGGGCCTCATCCACGGTCGGTAGAAGTTCTGAGGGGTAATCGTATTTCAGGAAGGCGGCGACATCTCGCGCCCGCACCGACTTGTCATCGATCATGCGGGGGAGCGCACTGGTGTGACCATGAAGATCAACCACCACATAGGGCCGGTCACCTTGCGCGAGGATATAGCCCATATCGGCAAGGGCATTCACAAAACCTTTGGCGCTATCGGCCCTGCGCCAGGCTTGCGTGATTTCGGTCATCCGCTCTTCTTTGGTGCGGCCTGTCTGGTTTTGCTGGTGCTGCTCGTAGAGCGAATTCTGTTTGTTCTTTTCCTTTTGATCGGGCTCGTAGCCATCCGGCAAGATCAGATCATGATCGCGGGCAAATTCCCGCGTCACCTTCATGAGCTTTTCACGGTCAAAACTGAGCTGTACGGCTTTGCCTTGCTCGGCATCAATCCGTGACCAGACCACATGGGCGTGCTCTCGTCCTTCTTTTATATGGAAGACAACAGCACGAGGCTGATTTTTTAGCCCAAGCTTTTGTTCAACCCGGTCGATATAGTCCATATATTGATCGCGGCTCATCTGGCCGTTGACCTTGGTCCAGGGATTGATCGAAAGGCTGTAGAGGTATTTCTGGCATTTGGTGAGACAATGGGCTTGCAGCTCCCACTCGGCAAACGCGCCGTGAAGGTCGTGAGCGACTGCGCCCCGGATATGGGCGATTTCCACCTGTTCGTTATCCGCTTCGTTTTGCAGGTGGGTGGCCAGATCACCGCCCCCGCCGCGCTGGGAGGCAAAGGGAATCATGACTGCCTGCCCATGGCTTTAAAGCAGGCATTGCGGATAGCAATCAGCTCGAAGAGCGCTTCTTCCAGCTTTAAAGCGACATTTGCATCGCCTCCGGCAAGGAGCGTTATCTCGTGCAAATCGTCATGAAGGCGGGCCGTCTGAGCCAAAAGATGACCGATAACCTGCTTTTCGATGACAGGCTTTCTGGCGGCGCGTGCAGGTTCCTTACCGAAAATTGCCTGTGTGATAAAGGCATTTTTCGAGAGCCCTGACCGCTCGACCCGCAACCAAAATTCGGCTTCCAGCTCTACAGGCGGGCGGTAGGATATCGGTCCTTTGCGCTTTTGGTCATTTTGCTTTTCCATGCCTCCCAGCTTACTGAGGCTTTCATAAGCCGAGCCTCGCGGCGTCCTCGCGGCATCCAATCCTGCGCAAGGGTTGGTCCAGGGTTTTCAGGGGAGGCGAATTCCCCTGAATGCAGGTCAAGGCGGCACACGCCTTGTGGAGGGTTCCAAGGGGCGCACACTGCCCTTTGGTCGATGGGGCTGTAGGGGAGAGCGAAGTCTCCCCTGCTCGTGATGAAACGGCGAAACGTTTACCTCAGCCGGAGAGGTTCGATACCGGTCTGGCTGACACAATCCCTTGGTGCGTCGATTCCAAAAGGATCGACAAGCTTAGGGATTCCGAGGGGGTGTCAACGGGGGATGGGAAGTCCCCCTCCAAGGTGGGCGTGGTATTACCACGCACACCTTGTGTTCCATCTTAACGCCTTCCTCCTGCTCTCCTTCAAGTCTACGGAAGAGGTCGTTACCATAACCTTAACAAAACACCAAAAGCCGCAGTTTTTCTATGGTTTTCGGGTTTATCCGGGTCGATACGGATCGTTTCAGGTCGCCGCTTCCTTTGGGGAACCGGCAGGCCAGAACGGGCTGGTTCTGACTCTATCAGGATGTGAAAAAACGAGAAGCGGGAACGCTCTCGCGTCCCGCTTTAATTGTGGGTAAGAATTTGATCTTACAAAACAGGCCGCCAATCCGACAAATATCACAGTCATTCAACAGGGAAAATTATCAATGAAGAAAGAAAGGAGATCAGCCCGCCAACTAAAACGAACTGATCTCCGGATGAAGAGTAAGCTCGCCTACTACAACAAACTTACTTTTTCAGATATATAAGTATCTACGCCATCAGGCAAGAAATAATGTTGCTGTATGAAAGTCACAACGCTGTGACATAAATACAACACGACTTAATAAAAATACCTCGACGGTTCATTATTTAATAGAAACAACGTCATCTCCGATATAGAACAAGAAGGTCAGTATGCGAATCGTTTGCTGATTTTTAACAAAAAATATTTCATATGGAGATGAAAATGAAAAAACTACTTCTAGCTTCTGCTGCCATCGTTGGTATGACAGCAATCACATCACCTGCTCTTGCTGGCGATGGTATTAGCCTTGACATAGGTGGCCACCTTAAAGGTTACGTCACTTACATCGATCAAGATTCTCGTTTAAACAACGAAGAGCGCAGCTTTGATATTTTGCGCGAAACAGAAATCCACTTGAATGGTGAAACAACACTCGACAACGGTTTAACTGTCGGTGTTAATTTCGAAGCTGACGCTGATGGCGCTGACAGCTTTGAACTTGACGAGTCATACGCTTATTTGTCAGGATCATGGGGCCGTATAAATTTTGGTGAAGAAGACGGTGCAGCTTACCTTCTCCAAGTTGCTGCGCCTTCTGCTGACAGCAACTACGACGGCATTCGCCAATTTGTCACCCCAATTAATGTTACTCTTTCCAACTTGAATGACGGTAACAATGCAAACTTCATCACTGTACACAGCGGCGGAGAAGGTTTTGACTATGACAACGACCTTACAAGAAATGCAGAAAAACTAACTTACTTGTCACCTGTCATGAATGGCTTTCAGTTAGGTCTTTCTTACACGCCTGATGTTGCAGACACAAATGCCGCTATTGATGCACAGTTCGCGTCAAACACAAACACTATCGGTGGTGTTAACCAAGATGACGATGGTGGTTACGGTTCTGCTTGGGAAGGTGCTGTACGTTACGAAGGCCAGATGGATGAAATCGGTTACACAGTTGGTGCCGGTTACGCGAATGTAGACTTGGAAAATTCCGCAGCTGGTTTTGATGACTACAAAGAGTGGAACGCAGGCGTTGATCTTGACTGGTCAGCTTTCGGTCTTGGTGTTGTTTACACAGAAAACAACAATGGTCAAAGCGGAACACAAGATGAAAACGAAACATGGGTTGTCGGTGCTGACTATACGACTGGCCCTTACAAACTCGGTGCATCTTGGTTGAACAACGACAGCAACGTAGATGCGGCTACTCCAGTGGAGACCAACCGTCTGACAGGTGGTATAGTATATACTTATGGTCCTGGCATGACTTTCCGTGGTTCTGTGAGCTATATCGAAGCAGAACGTGAAGGCCAGACTGATGTTGACGCAACACATCTTCTTGTTGGTACTCAAATCAACTTCTAATCGAGTGTTGATCTAATAATTTTGAAAGGGCCGCTGCAAAGTGGCCCTTTCTTTTTGCGAGCGCGAGGACACCGCGAGGACCACCATTCCCGTGGCGCGTGATAATCCCTGCTATCGGAACTAGCAGGACAATATTTGAAATGACAAGCAAAGACAGTGATGTTCTTCTAGGCGATATTCCGCGTGGCGTATCAACCCGCTCGCTGAAGCAGCAGAGTGCCCCGCAAGCACGCTGGCAAACCAGTAGTTCTATACAGCAAAGCGCGGTGCTGGCCTATGACCCCGAAGCCCCTTGCGGAAAAATCCTCGTGGGCGCCATAGGCAATAAGCTTGTGGGAATTGAAGACAACCGCCATATATTGACCGTGGCTGGTAGCCGCGCCGGTAAATCTGTCGCAGTGATCGGTAATATGTGCTTTTACCCCGGCAGTATTTTGGCAACTGACCCGAAAGGCGAGCTTGCGAGCCTGACGGCGGCCCGGCGGGCGGCCATTGGACAAAAAGTCTATGTGCTTGATCCGTTCGAGCAAACAACCGGCTTCGCAGCCGAGCATCGGGCGAAATTTAATCCGATGGCTGCGCTAAGCCTGGAGAGTCCTACCATTATTGAAGATGCGGCCCTGATTGGGGACGCTATGGTTATTGCCGCAGGCAAAGACCCCCATTGGGATGAAAGTGCCCGCAATTTTATTGAGGGCGTCATTTTGCATGTAGCGACGGCAGCACAGTATGAAGGTGAGCGAAATTTGATCAACGTGCGCAGCCTGCTCCGACGTGCTATGGATTGGCATGGCGACGATGACAACGGTGACTTCGCGCTAAAAGCGGAGATGCTGGCAAACGCTGACTGGCTTGGGCAAGGTTGCGGCTATACCGATGTCGCCGACGCTATTGAGGGCGCTGCGCTCGATTTCTTTGATAAGGGCGAGAATGAGCGCGCTAGCGTTCTTTCCACCGTTCGCCGCCATACCAAGATACTGGAATATACGGCGATGCGTCGGGTACTTTCCGGCCATGATTTTGATCTCGCCGACCTGAAGCGGGAAGCTGGCGGCGTAACTATTTACCTTTGCCTTCCTGCCAGCCGCATGGGGCTATGCAACCGCTGGCTTCGTATCTTTATCAACCAGCTCCTCGATGCGATGGAGCGGGAAAAAACCACCCCAGAGAATCCGGTCCTTGTCGTGCTGGATGAATTTCCGGTACTGGGCCATATGAGCCAACTTGAAAACGCCGCTGGTCAGATTGCGTCTTTTGGCGTGAAGCTATGGGTAATCTTGCAGGACTGGGGGCAAGGAACCACCTTATATAAGGAAAGGTGGGAGAGCTTTGCCGCCAATGCCGGGATCATGCAATTTTTCGGGAACAACGATCTTGCCACTACAGAATATATTTCGAAGAGGCTTGGCAAAACTCAAATCAACGCCATTCGGGGTGGTGAGGTCGGCCAGGATCAGGCCCGCCAGGGAATGACCGGAAAATCGGAAACATTGGAGCTTCACGATCTCATGACCCCGGAAGAAGTCACGCGGTTCTTCGCTCGCTCGGATTGCAAGAAACGTCAGCTCGTGATCTGGGCAGGCTACCACCCGATGATTTTACAGCGGGTGGAGTATTTCGATAAATATGGGCCGTTCGCGGAGCTGTTTAGAGAGCTTCTACCCTAAGAGGTCTCACTTGCTTTTCCAAAAGAACTCGCCGTCTTCCGGCATCGAAGTGATAGAAGCTTCTATTTCTCCAACAAGGCCTATTCCTTTTGAAATTAGCTCCTCCACAGTATCTTTCGTCAGAGGGACCTGATTTCCGTCCTTGTCGTATCCTGCCCGATGGACACAGTGATGCCGTGTGGCTACTGCTTTGAATAACCAATCTATGTCGCCAAAATCTATGTCTAAAACCGAATTAAACATCGGCTTAACCTTAGCTAGATCATGAAAAATCAGGTCTCGAAGATATTGGCTTAAGTCATCCTTTAGTTGATCTCTTTTTGTAAATATTTCCTTTATCGTAAATTTGCGCTTAGCAAATTCTGGGTCACTCTCCACAAGCCGACGCATGTGCTCCTCAGTCGAAAGTGAGTTCTTTATAAATGTTGCCGATAAGTAGGCTTCGACGGATGCGACTATATGTGCATGAAGCATGACTAGCAGTTTTGTGGAAGATTGCCTACTGACTTGCGAATTTAGTATTTCGCGTGTTGCCTCGATACTTTCTTCAAACAGCTCGAATGGAGTTTTGCCGGAAACTATTAAATCATCATCGTAATCGTATTCTCGAAAGTCGTTATTGCCATATAGCTCATCATATTCGTCCGAAAAATCATCCCAGCCCTCAGTGAATTCGTCTGCTTCGTCGTCGTTAAGCTGCTCCCTGATCCATTCAGCTCTTGCTTCTTGATATTCATCTTCTAGCTGATCCATCCACAGCCGCTTAGCTTGCCCCATTAGATAGTCCTTTTATGAGCGTCATTATTGAATTTTCTTAAATAGTTGCGAAAAATACTCGTGTTAAAAACTAGATGATTCATTGTCTACGAGTCAACTTAATGCCCTGGGCCTTTGCCTGTTTACGCTCCTTATTTCCCAGTAGCCGCGCGGCGGCGGGATTATCACCAAATAGATAGGCCATTTCTGAAGCGAGCAGTCCGCGATTATCGCGTATAAGGAAATCGCATCGGCGGGATTCAATTAACACCTTAAGAACATCTTTTGCGTCGCGAGCGGCGGCAATGTGGAGAGCCGTATCACCTAGCCGTTCCCTTCTTTTGTTTATGTCATAACCGATGCGAATGTAGGCCAATACCGTTATGGCATCGCCACGCTCAACCGCAGCGAAAAATCGTCGGGCCAGTAATATCTCCATGCCGTTGCCACGGGCACTATCATCACCGGCCTGGTAACCACCAGTTGATACCATGCCCATTGGCTGAAGATCAGCGAGATGTTTTAGCCTGTAAGCTTCCTTGGTATCAGCGTCCAGTTGACTTTCGATCTCTGATACGCGCTTCGTGTTGGTATCGGAAGACAGGAGCCTGTCGGTAAAGTTTTGTCTATCACCGGAATCTGCCATATATCACCTCTTTACGCGGGCGTAGCGGTAAAGACTCTTCTCCAGGTTTTCCTGTGAAGGGTCTTTAAAGCTCGCTAAGGCGCGGGCATGTTCCACTTCCATTGGTGCGTGGAAAAACAGCAAGTTGAGTTCTAGGGCGCTACTTTCAACGTTCAACCCCAGCGAGCTATCAAGAAGCAGATAGTGCCGGTTCATACCGGTACTGACTTCCTTTAAGAAGAACATCATGTTTTCTTCTGGCGAGACGGCCAGCCAGCCGTCTAATCTCGTTTGAGATTTGTAATTGAGTGGCATATCGCCAATGGCAACATCAACCAGGCTGGGCTCTTCTCCTTTCAAATAACTGCGTTCGAGCAACCGAACAACAGCAATGCGATTGTCGAGTGGCTGGTCGATGGCCAGTTCCGAGCACCACACCTGGTCGCCGTCGTCGCGCCAGTTGTAATACCGGCCAGCTATGTTCGCAGGAATTCCGAGCTGCGTGTATTGCTGGTCTTGCTCAAGGTATTCGACCATCCGGTTCGCTGCTTGCAGCCCGAATGTCCTCTCTTTAAGTTCTTCTTCATTCAGGAGGTTTAAATCTTCTTCCTGGACGAACTTAAAAATCGCGTGGATGCGCTCGTTATTTTCACCTTCCGGTGTCGAATATTTTCGTGTGCCGTCCTTCTTTTTTACGCCCTCAACGAATTTGCGCAAACTTTCTTGAGGCACTTCGACATCACAATATTCAGCTATTGCTTCTGAGACGTCGATCCAGGTGTAAACATCGCCATCAAAATAACCGCCATAGCGATGATAGGCCCGTAGCGCATTACGCATTCGCAAAAGCTGCCAGTCTGTATATGCCATAGAGCATTAAATCCTGAGCACGATGAAGCTGCGAGGAAGCTTCGTAGTCCAAGGTTTTAACCTGTCCCTAACGTATTCAGGAGGCAGGATCATGAAGCAGATATCACCGTTTGACGGAGCTCCAAAAACCGAAATCGTAACCGATGATCAGGGCCGCCGCGCATTTATTGTCACTCCGCGCTATCTGACGCCCTGGCGTTTTAAGGTAGCGCGCTTCGCCGCCAATGTCACGGCCTGGGCCTTGATGTTCGCTCTCGTGTTTTTGGTTGATCGCACGGTGAGCGAACCCGGTTGGGAAGTTCTGGCGGCCATTGTTTCTCCTTGGGTCCTTTGGCAGTTGTGGTTTGTAGTCGCTCGTTTTATGTGCAGCCGCACGGCTCGCTTCGAGCTCACCGAAGACACTCTCAAGGTTGGCGGGCTGTTCGGGAGCCGCAAGTTCGACCGAACCATACCCAATAGCTTTGCCTTGCCCCCGCATAACAGCGCCATAGCGGAACAACGCAAACATGAGCTGATTGTCCGCCAAGAAGCCAGCAAAGGGCGCGTGATAGCCAAGATGCCCATCTATGCGAATTCGTGGCATCTCTCATTCGTTTACTTGGGGCAGCGCAACGACCTGCTGACCATTTACGGGCAGCAAGATGCGGAAGCACTTCTGTGCCGGTTACAAGCCTGTAACGAAGTGTTGAATCGTCAGGCAGGGCTCGCCGAAGGGCTGTCAATGAGCGCCGATGATGACTGGACCGATAGTCCGGGTGATGTCGGGTAGGACCAAGGAGGACGCCGCCGTGGAAGATTATGAACACAAAGAATGGGGTTATGTGGTCGCGTTTGTGATCGGTGTGTCGGTATGTTGGCACACCCCTTTCTGGGTCGCCGAGACTATTGGCTATCTGGATAAGTTAGAAGCCTGGGTTGCCATTGCTGACTCATGGGAAAACCCTTTAACCCTGTTGTGCCATTTGATCTTGGTCATAGTGGGTGCAGCGATTAACGCTGCGGCGTTTTTCATCCTATTCCTGATCGGCTACGGCTTGTGGAAGGTTTTCGTCGCGATAGGTAAATGGTTGCTCTACCAGTTGGAAATTCTTGTGTCTGCGCTTATCGAGGTGGCTCAGTGGCTGGTGAACGGAGTGATAAGCATCGTAACGACTGTCACGCGCGCGATTTGGGATTTTCTGACTTGGCCTTTGCGGTTCATTTTTGAATTGATTGGTGATCTCTATGGTTGGTTCTCTGAAAGGACGACACGACGCCGCTATGAGCGAGAGACACTGAAAAAGGCCTACAAAGAAAAATACCGGCAGGACTTCCGCTCCTTTCGGGCCTTCATGAAGTATTGGAAAGCGCTTCAGCGTGGCGAAAATCCCCCATATCCCGGATCGGAGGGAACCGGGAACGGCTCGGGAGGCAACAACGGGCGCAGGCAAAAAGAGAACAACAACCCCGGAGGTTCTGGTGGTCCGGGAGGAAATGGCTCTGATCCCTATCAGATTGCGCTTAATGTCATCGGTCTTACAGAGCCATTCACTAAAGCTGAGCTGAACGCACGTTACAAAAGAGCAATCGCACGTTGTCATCCCGATAAAACTGGCGGTGATGATCGCGAAGCAAAGAGGGTCAATATGGCCCGTGATGTTATCTTGAAGAGGAAGGGCTGGTCATGAAAAAGCTTACTATTTGGAACGACACTGACATCGTGAAATATGACCCTAAAGCTGGCAATCGGGAACTGGACTTTGACAGCACAATGCAGGCTTTACAGCAAGCAAGCGGTCACACCGAATATAGGGTGATACCGATGCGCTGCGATAAATATGACAAGCCCTATACTGTCGTATATAAGCGCGCTCCAGGTTTCCTCAGTTTTTATGTCGATGAGGTAACAAAGGAGTTTGCCACTGAAGATAATTCCCGCAGCTTGTTTTCAGGTCGTTCTTCGAATAAAAGCGCGGGATTAACAACCTACCATCAAACCGAATTTTGCCATGATGGGCGTTATTGTCCTTGGTGCGGCCACGACGGTGGAACTGTATTCTGTCATGACTGCGGTGAGCTTTATTGTGGCGGAAAAAAACTTACGCTAATCAACGGCAAGAGGATTCATGAATGCGTGCCACGCTGTGGCTCAAGAGGTGAATTGTCACCCTCTGATCATATTAGCGGACATCAGCGCCAGAACCAAAGTCAGAGGTCTTTGGCGATCGGCGCATCCTATCGCATTGAGCACAAGTCCGAGGCAATAGAGATACAGAGAACGATCCGCCAAGAAATTACGTATCGGATCACCAAGAAGTAAATCCGGCGGCCACAATGCCGGATTGTCAGCGCGCGGCGTCTCACCTGGCGACGCGCGTCAAATTTTCCGCGACGGCCCCATCTTCGCGGAAAATTTTGATTTTTGGCCGCCCCCTACTAACAGGGGCAGCCTTTAATTGTTTTGAATACCGGTCAATTACTGGTTAGTGATTCCAGAATATATGTACTTCGTCATAAGCGGTTTCAATGGTGAAGATGTCGCCGCTATATTCCATATCACGGCCCATTTTTTCATAGTCGATGTAATAGGCCAGATGTTCGGGGATGCCGCCGCCTTGCTCGGTCAGTTCCTCGGCATATTCGGCCAGTGATTTGTAACAGCCGCAATAATGGTCTTCGAGTGCCTTTTCGGCATCGCCCAGGTCATCGCCGTAATAATTCAGGATTTCCGCGCCCAGCTTGCCGTGTTCTTCGATGAAACAAGCTTTTTCATGGGCTGACTCTATCCCTTCATACTCTGAAAGGCTGGCTCCTTCAAAACCTTCATAATCATGGATAGCGTATTCCTCGGAATCCTCTACCGGAGAGCTTGCCAGTATTTTGTTGATTTCTTCCTGAATATCTTCCGGCTGAAGTGTGGCATCAATCCATTTCCCGTGAAGATATCCCTCGTTATAGGCCGCCAGGTCTGCCACATAGATATTGATATCGCTCATTGTCTTTACTCCTTTAAATCGCCTTTATGGGTTTTTGATCAAGCACCGCTTGGTGCGCTGATCATGAACCCTTGGCGACTAGGCCGACTAGGCGGGGGTGAAAGAATCCAGAAAAATTGCGGAGGGTCTGTCGTAGCGAATAGCGGCCACGACGGAAACCGTCATTTTTCTTGATTCTGAGGGGATGCAATGCCATTCATGCTCGTTTGCTTTTTCGGGGCGTTACGGGGATTCCCCGTTTGAAGGGGTATTGGAAAGCGGGCGAAAGCCCGATTGCAGATAGGGGAAGGCTTTCCCCTCCATGGAGCTATTATGCTTGCTGATGAAAAAAAGGGACTTCGGGATTAAGCGAAAGCATTTCCAGGGAACTGGGATTAATTGCTCTAAGCGCATTTCCAAGAAAACGCGCGAATCCAAAGATAACCTAGTCGGGAAGGAAGTCTGGCGTGATTTCAGTGGTCAGGTCAGGCTTAACAAGGATCGATCTTATGACTGCTTCAGAGCTTTCTTGACAGAACAACCGCATTAAGGCCCATTTACTCGACTGCCAGATTTGCAGCCTCAAATTGCCGGATTTCATTGGAAACGGGGCCGTAGTCATCTTCGTTTAGCACTGAGTATTTCTTATCAAAAAGTAAAACCTTGCCTCCGAAGTCGATATTCGCATCTTCCACCAGTCCAATAATCAGTTGTCGTCCTTGAGGCCGGTTATCGCGAACGAATTCAAGTATTCTTTGAAGGTTCTTGGGGTCTTGTTCCTGCTGGTTTGGTGCGTCTATTATGATCGGGAAGAATGTTGCATTGCCATTCTTTTCGATAGCGCTTAGCGCGGTAAAAAAGTAAGCCAATATTGCTCTTGGAAGATCACTTCCACTTTCTTCAATAGAAGCGTTTATATTTGTGAAAACATTGTCGCTCAGAGAGTGGACACCAAGCTTGCTGGTGTTTCGTCTGAGATTTTCCTCGTATTGTGAGAGTATGGCCTTTCTTCTTTCAGGGTCGTCATATTTTTTCATTTCGTCTGTTGTTGACTGGATTCGCTCATCATAATCGGTTACAACGGCGCGATATTCGCCTTCTTCATTTTCCAAATGCGTGATGAGTGCTTTCTTTCCCTCAAGATCAATCAAGTCTTTTAATTTTACCTCTCCCTTTTTTTGCGAGAGAAGCGAGTTAATCTGTTCGCGTGTCTCCTTTGTCTGGGCGAATAGACTCTCTGTATCGTCGATCTTTTTCTCGATATCCCTTAAATCATCCCGCAGTGATGCCAGTAAATCCGAACAGGTTTCTGTATCTTGTGCGATATCGAATCGCTCCGAGAACGAGTTTGAGTAGTTGGCCCCACAGGTGGGGCAACCAATAGTTTCATCATTGAGTTGGGTAGAAAACTTATAGTCCTCACTGAGTTCGTCGTGAGTCCGTACTACGATTTCGATCTGTGCTTCAAGCCTGATTTTCTCGGTTTTGTATTCGGATATTTTTTGCCTGTAGCTATTCTCATTTCCTTTAAGAATTTCACATCGATCCAGGAGCTGATTTATTTCGCAGCGAAATTGTTCGGCATCAATGTTAAAGTCTACACGAGAGACATCTTTGTAGGCCTTGTCTTTCACTGACTGAATGGATTTTATTTGGCGGAGAGGCTCTTCTTTGTCGTTTTCAAGATTCTTCCTCTTAGCTTCGAGTTCGTACCATTTATCGGGTCTTAATCCGAAATGATAGCCGGTGACACGTTGTTTCCAGTGTGAAAATTGCGAGAGGTTTGTAAACGAACTCCAGTTTTCAACCCATCCTTTATCCTGATCGATATAGAATGGAAGCATGAGATAGGCGGGCGGAGGAGTTATAGGAACGCCTTCTCTGTCGGAGAGCTTTAGATTGAAATCGAACAGCTTTGCCAGCTCCGGCGCAAGCTCGTTGGTAATGCTTGAGTAAGTGCCGATTTCAAGATCATCGGAATCAAACAGGGAAAATGAATTTCGGTGCCTGTATATCGAGTAGTCTTTTCCATCGAGAGAGAATCTGATCAATATGAGGATGTCGGCATTCGTCCATTTGGGGTGTCTTTTGTGCGGATTAGCCCCAAAAGCATAGGGAATGGATTTTATTACAGAAGATTTTCCGGTGTCATTTTCACCTTGGACCACTGTTATGTCCGGATCGAACTCTATCTTCCTTGCTTTCTTTTCTCGATGCGATACGAGTAGCATGCTTTTTAACTGCAAGTTTTTCATTTTTCTTCTTCCGTAAGTTTCGTATCAGTCTTCGATATTGGCTCATTCCTCAATGCCTCGTATAAAATTGCTGATCTAACATATTCTTCATCGTATTCGTTCTTATATTTCTTGGAAAGAGCGGGAATTATTTTTTCAGCAAGATCCCCGAATGTCTTTATGCCGTCTTCTCCGTCATGGGAAGATATCTCGCAGATAACGTCATATGAAAATTGTGCGTGGAATTCGTTGGTGGAATCCATTTTTGCGACGATATATTCCTGCCAGCACTGCCTTATTCTTCTTATTTGCTGAAAATGAAAATTCTCCGTGCTCAATACGTTGCTGGCATCGTTCCACAGGTCGTCGTCATTTCGGCGATTGAGTACCGTACCTATCATGCGCTCGAAGTCAGAGCGCCCTATGGCTTTGTGGCGAAGCAGTTCGGAATCGTTGCCGATTTCTCTTTCATGATTTGTTTTTCTTCTGATTTCGTCAAAAAATGTTTTGTAAACCAGAGAGATATGTACCTGGCTTTCCGGATGCAGGTTTTCGAAAAATTCTACGAGCTTTCCTTTGGCAATGGATGTGTGATCAGAAAGTCTCAGATCGCTTTTCTGTGTCTCAATGGTGCTAAGTCCGTGCAGGTTACAATATTCCTGGCTGGAGGGCTCTACTGCCGATCTTATTTTCTCCTTTTCTTTGTCGGACAAGCAGGAAAATGATACGCGGCCTAGATCGATTGATTTATCTCCGTTTCGTAGCTTGGCAGATAGAGGTTGGTTTGAAGAAAAAATCAGACTGACTTCCGCGATATCCGAAAACCGCTTATAGTTTTCGTAGAGTTTTTCAATTATCGATGGACTTTCCTTTTTAGAGGTCGTTAGAGCTCCGACTGTCCAGTTTCCGGATTTCTTTGATTTTACCTGGTAAAAGATGACCCCTGAGGGATCACTTTGGGAATCAAAGACAACGACATCTTCATGGTGTTCGAAAACCATAAGGTAGTCATCTTGGTTCGCATGCAATTCAAGTAGTTCGCATAGCGACCAGTTCTTCTGATAATCGAATCTGTTAGAAGACATTGAGCCGCTGGTTTCTCTGACGGGCGTCTCTGCAAAGGATTTGAGGATGTCGCTGCTCATACTAAGGCGTCCTGCTTTTCTTATATTCCCCAATCAGGTCGATTAGCCTTCCTGATTACAAATTTCCTGTGCGATGCACAGTCTTCGATTTGCCACAAATTTGCCACAAGGAATTCCAGCGAGATTCAGAGGGTGGCGGATTCCTGCGGGTTCTGGTGTGGCGAAAAATTGTGGCAAAAATGGCCGATCCCTCCGTTTTCTTCCCATATTATGCAGCTAACCCATTGATTTTATTGTGGCGCGCCCTAGAGGATTCGAACCTCTGGCCTTTGGCTCCGGAAGCCATATAAAACACTATGATTTCTGCTGGTTGTAGCTAGTTTGCCACAATTTTGCCACATCAATTCGACGGGATCATCGAAAGCATTCCCGTTTTCTCGCTTCCGTCATCTTCTGCTTTCTCGATGAGGTGGCCATAGACATTCAATGTGGTGGTGATGTCTTCGTGCCCCATAAGCCTCTGGATGCGTTTAAGATTCATTTTTTTATCAATCAGCATCGAGGCGAAGAAGTGGCGCAAATCGTATGGTTTGTAGCGTGCCTTTAGAAGGGTGTCGCCATCCTCTTCTTTTTCGTCCATTAGCCCGGCTTCTTTGCACGCGGCATAGAATCCTCTTTTCCGCCAGTGGTCTGGCAATATCCATCGACCAGTTGAAGTTGGAAAGAGTAGGTCATATTTGTTCTCAATCGATTTGTTGTCTCTGTAATGGGAAAGCATTTCGTAAACATGTGGGCTCAGATCAATAAAACGTCGCGCTGCTTTTGTCTTCGTCACTGATATTTTGTAACCGCCGCATTCGATAGCCCGCTGCACGTCTACGCCATTTTCGTGGATACTATTTTGAGAAAGCGCCAAGTATTCTTGCGGGCGCATTCCAGTATCTGCCGCAACATAAAGTATTGGGCGATACCTCTCCCATGTCCGCGCTATATGTCGGTTTTTTGAGTTGGCAAGCCTGTCTGCCGCAGCAAGAAGTGATTGAATGTCTTTTAGTGAGGGAATGACTATCGGGTCGTCATAACGTGACGCTCCTCTGACTGCAATTCCAATAGCGGGGTTGCTTGATAGATAGCCCCTGGTGACCATCTCTTTCATTACACTTTGAAAGGAGGATAGAGCTTTTTTTGCCTGGTCTCTGCTGTAATTCGCAAGCAGCCACGAGCGAAATTCGATGATATCCGGGCCTTGTAGTTCTTGAAGCGGTTTGGGCCATTCATATGAGTTGATTATATCAGCGCGATAATCATAAACCTTTAGGGTGAAAGTGGTGACTGGATCGCGACCGTCACGACCTTCATTTTTGCATATGTCGAGCCACTTTTTTACTGCTTGCTCAATGGTCTGTATATCGGTACGGGCTGCACTATAGGAATGTTTTGCTGCACCGCTTTCGATAAATGCACGGGCTTCTTTCATTGTATTGAACGACTTAAACGCATATCCAGATTTTGTTGCGCTTGTGGGGTATCTAACTTGGTAGGTTGTCCCTTTTTTACCAGTTCTTTTTCTTATGTCGGCCATGATTCGTCATAGCCTTTCTACCGGTGTCCGTCAAACTTATTTGACAGTGAGCCTGGTTTAAAATGTGAATTTCTTTCGGCTTCAACACGGCACTGCGTATATATCGAAACCAATGTGCCGCGTTCAATTTTTAGTTTCCCTTCGATAGGGTCCACGAAGAATGGAAGTTTTCGCTTGCCGTAGGCATCCGGTTCGGCTGCGCGTTTAATTTGTCGCTCATTAAGCTCTATGCCCATAGAGGCGAGAACGTCTCTGGCTTCTGATAAGCCTATGTATTTTGGTGGCTCCATAGCCCTGCCTTTCATCTTTCAAAGTCGAGGCAGGTCGGTCGATAATGATTTGTATCGAATTTCGATATTCTTTCCCCGCTCGGCTTTCTGAGATCGATATGTTCACCGTATTCATTGGTGATAGGTAGTAGAAGCCGAACGCCGGTCGTAAACTTGGCGTTATAGTCATCTCTAAGCACATGAATATCTGTAATCAGCGCCTGAAGAAGCTCGTCCATTGAGACTGTGCCAAGTCCTCTGTACTCGATAAGTATGCCCGATTGCCGCTTATTTCCTTTTTTCTTATCCATCACTCTATTCTAAGTTGCATATGGTTAATGAAGGTTTAACAAGGGTCAGCAATGGATAGCGCGGATTTTCGCAACAGCCCGTTTCGCACCTTTTGATCCCGAACGAACCCGCGTCGATCTGCATCAATCTTGGGTAGCAATTCCCGTTTTCCTCTTCCTCTTCCTTTTTCCCCTGCCGGTCAAATGCCTTAGCCACTGGATGATGATGTGTGGGCCGGGCGTAAAGGCCTTGGCAGTCAGGGTCTTCAGGAAAAGGAGACGAAAAATGAGAAAGTCCTACACAATCTTTGAACTACAATCCTACAGCGTGGGCTCTTTGCAGGCTCTGTTTCGCGCCGAAGCGGACGGGCTGCAAGGTGCAAAATTGGATCAATCCATCGCCACGGCTAACCTTCGGGCCATCAGCGGAGTGATAGAAGCAAAGCGGAAAGCGCCCGCGCCAAAACCGCCGGGTATGCGGTAGACTACCGTATCATATTGATTTATCTTCATTATCCCATAAAAAGGGATATGAAGGTTAAAAAATAACATAAATATATTGAAATATCCATATAAATGATGGATATTTGGATATGATGAAAATAACCATAGAGCGTTACATTGATGATCAAGCAGCCTCCGGCAGGCTTTGCTTTACCAAAAGCGAAGCCGTAGACGCTACTGGCTCTTCGCCAAAGTCATTCCTGCACAGCGCCGTAAAGCTACAGAAACGTGGGCGTCTCTTCAGCCCCCGAAGCGGCTTCTACGTCATAGTGCCATCACAGTACCAATCATGGGGAGCGCCCCCGCCAGACTGGTATATACGCGACCTCATGGGATTTGAGGACATTCCCTACTATGTCGGGCTACTGAAAGCCGCCGAAATTCATGGCGCGCGCCATCAGGCCGTCATGGAGTTTCAGGTTATAACGAATAAGCAGCTCCCCCGCATCAAAGCTGGACGCTCTCATATCGGGTTTTATTACCGGAAGAATATTGAAGCTGTCGAAGAAGGCCTGATTGAGCAAAAGTCTGACACTGGCTATTACAAGGTTTCCGGGCCGGAGTTGACCGCGTTTGATCTGGTGCGCTACCCCAAAGCGACAGGCGGAATAAACCATATTGCGACGGTCTTGGTTGATCTGGGCGAAAAAATTGATCCGGCACTCTTGGGCTTTCTCTCCACGGCCTTTGAACGCAGCCAAGTACAAAGGCTGGGTTACCTGCTGGACTACATTGGCCACGATAAAGCCGCGCGTTATCTGTTAAAAACGCTAGAAAACACAGGAAAGTTGACTCAAATCGAGCTGGTTCCACCGCCTCGGGATATGGACCCCGATTTAATTCCAGAGATTACCGAGAAAGAC
This sequence comes from Spongiibacter marinus, assembly GCF_016906995.1. Lineage (GTDB taxonomy): Bacteria > Pseudomonadota > Gammaproteobacteria > Pseudomonadales > Spongiibacteraceae > Spongiibacter > Spongiibacter marinus. Next base: position 109,159 of record NZ_JAFBBD010000002.1, read on the forward strand.
CGGCGCTGGCGCATGACCATTCGTCGTCCTGTGGAGGTTGACGAATGATACCAAACAGCTACTTAACGGCATGGTCAAAACATGCGCCCTGGGCAGAACGATATCAGATAGAGCAAGACCTGATTATCAGTCGTGCGCTTGTCGAACTATTTTCTAATCCCTTCTTGGCAAGCGAATTGCGTTTTCGTGGTGGTACAGCGCTGAACAAGCTGCATTTCCCTGACCCTCTGCGGTATTCGGAAGATATTGACTTGGTGCGTACTACAGAAGGCCCCATAAAGGGGTTGCTGGGAACGATGCAGGATATCCTGCGGCCTTGGCTGGGTGATGCGAACTATAAGACGAGCAAAGTTGCTCCTAAGCTCACCTATTCGGTAGAGGCGGAAGACGGTACTCAGATACGCCTAAAAATAGAGATCAATACGCGGGAAAGGGCAGCTTTCGATGGAGGAGTCACCTCCCCATATGCAGTTGAAAACCCTTGGTTTACAGGCGGGTGTGAAATTCCCACCTTCTCAAACGACGAGATGCTAGCTACCAAGCTACGAGCGCTGTTACAGCGTGACAAGGGGCGCGATCTGTTCGACCTGTCTCATGCGCTTGCTAGCCTTGACCCGGTCGATCCGGCGAATATCGCCAGACTTTTTGAGCGCTATGTCGAAGATGCGCCCATTTCCCGCGCCAACGCTGAACAGCGTATGTTCCAGAAGCTGGCAAGCAAGGATTTATTATCGGATATGAGGCCTTTGGTCCGTTCCGATCACATTGAATCTTTCAGCGATCAGGCCCTGCATGACTCTTTTGTACTGGTTTTTGATAAGCTGATTTCAGAAATCTCTGGTGACCCTTGGGCCAAAACGGAGGCAATGAGAGAGCGCTTCAAAATCTAGCCAACGCCTTGCGATGATGCCGCGAGGCTCGGCTTTGCAGTCATCCCGTAGTCTGGCTGCATGGAGTGTTCAAAGAAAAATCAGACAGCGACAGCGCAGCATTCACCGGAGCAGATAGCTCTGGTCAAACTGCTGGCGCGGGCGGCAGCGGAGAGCGATCACAAAGCCTCCGGCGAGGCCCATGAATCGTCGCACGAACATCGCCAGAATGGCGAGGAGTCTGCATGACACGCTCACAAGCAAACATCGGCATCTACGCGCGTTACTCAACCGATATGCAAAGCCAGGCCTCGATTGAGGATCAAGTTCGCCTTTGCACTGAGCGAGCGGAGCGCGAAGGCTGGACTATCGTCCAAATCTATACCGACCATGGCCTGTCCGGGGCAAGCATGATGCGCCCCGGCATTCAGGCGCTCATGCAAGATGCCCAAAGCGGCAAGTTCGATATTGTCCTGGCTGAAGCGCTGGATCGTCTTTCGCGCGATCAGGAGGATATTGCCGGAATTCACAAGCGCCTGAGCTTTGCCAATGTCCAGATGGTCACCCTGTCCGAGGGTGAAATCTCACATCTTCATATCGGCCTGAAAGGCACGATGAATGCCCTGTTCTTAAAAGACCTTGCCGACAAAACCCGGCGCGGCCTACGTGGCCGCGTTGAAGCCGGTAAATCCGGCGGAGGCAAGTCTTACGGCTATGATGTCGTGCGCAAGTTCGATGGGAACGGCGAGCCAATCAAAGGTGATCGCGAGATCAATCAGGATCAGGCCGAGACCATCAATCAGATATTCCGTGACTACGCGGCGGGCATCTCTCCGAAAGCGATTGCCAAATCATTGAATGAACGTGGCATCCCTGGCCCCAGCGGTAAAGGCTGGACCCAAAGTACGATCAACGGCAATCGAGATCGCGGCACCGGCATTCTCAATAACGAGCTTTATATTGGCCGCCTGGTCTGGAACCGCCAGCGTTTTATCAAGGACCCAGACACCGGCAAGCGCGTCCCGCGCCTTAATCCTGAATCCGAATGGATCATTCAGGACGTGCCGGAGCTGGCGATTGTAGATCAAGAGCTTTGGCAAGCGGCCAAAGTGCGCCAGCAGAAGCTGACCAAGGCGCGCAAGAAGAATGATGCGCTGTGGGACTGCCGCCGTCCGAAATATCTGTTCTCCGGCTTAATGAAGTGCGGGGAATGCGGCGGAGGATTCTCCAAAATCTCCAGCGAGCATTTTGGTTGTTCGACGGCGCGCAACAAGGGAACCTGCTCTAACCGCCGTTCCATCCGTCGCAACCTCCTCGAAGATACCGTACTGAACGGGCTTCGCCATCATTTGATGGACCCGGAATTGGCAGCGGTGTTCGCGGAAGAATATACCCGCCATATGAACAAGCTTCGCATGGGGCGCAATGCGGCCATCAAAACCCACAAAGAAGAGCTTGATCGCAATAACAAGGAGCTCGACAAGCTGATCGACGCGATCTGCAATGGCGTACCTGCCGCCCGTGTGAAGGACCGCATGTGGGAGCTGGAAAACCGCAATGAGGAATTGAAAGGCCTGCTTGAAACCACAGTAGAAGAGCCGGTTTACATCCACCCCAATATGGGCAAACGCTACCGCGAGCAAATCGAAAAACTGGTGGCTGTTTTGAACGAGGATGACAAGCGCGCAGAGGCCGCAGAGATCATTCGCGGCCTGGTCGATAAAATCGTGCTGAGCCCAGATACTACGGCTAAGAAAGGTTTGAAAATTGACCTTCACGGAGCCTTGGCAGGCATCCTAAGTCTTGGGAAAGCTTGCAAAAACTCCAAGGACATATCGTCCTCAGAGCTTCAGCAAGTAGTGTTGGTAGCGGGGGCTGGATTCGAACCAACGACCTTCGGGTTATGAGCCCGACGAGCTACCAGACTGCTCCACCCCGCAATTGACTGGTTGTCTTGTTCTCTAAGACAGGTCGCGCATTATAGGGATGGCTTTGGGGGCTTGCAAGCCTTATGTGCGTTTTGTTTCAAATTTTTGAAAATACCGATATTTAAAGCACATTAACCGCTGTGGCGAATGGAGCCATCGACAGGTAGCACGGTGCCGTTGATGAAGGATCCCGCGTCACTCGCGAGCAAGATGACCGGGCCAACAAGCTCGTCGATATTGCCAAGGCGTTTAGCAGGCATGCGCTGAATATAGGCTTTGCCGGCGTCGGTGGCGAAGAAGTCTTGGTTCATTTCGGTTAGGAACCAGCCGGGTGCGATGGCGTTTACGCGAATGCCGTGACGCATTAGGTCGAGTGACATTGCCTGAGTGAGGTGGGCGACTGCTGCTTTTGAGGCGCAGTACGTGGTTTGGCCACTCTGCGCCATAATCGCTAGTACCGAGGCGATGTTGATAATGCTGCCCTGTAGCCCGGCGGCAACCATGCGTGCGGCGCCTTCCTGCGCTACATTCCAAACGCCATTGAAGTTGGTACCCATAACGAAGTCGCGAGACGCGTCATCAATTTTAAGGAAGTTCTTCGGGTCGGCAACACCGGCGTTGTTAATGATGATGTCAGGCGTTCCCGACAGCGCTTCGGCGCGGTCATAGGCGGCATTGACGCTGCTGCGGTCGGCGACGTCCATGGCGACTGCATGGGCAACGCCCCCTGCGGCGCGAATTTCTTCCACCAGTGCGTGCAGTTTCTCTTCGCGGCGGGCACAGGCAATGATTTCCGCGCCAGCCTCGGCCAGCCCTTTGGCGATGCCGTGGCCCAGGCCCGATGAGGCCCCGGTAATAAGTACTCGACGGTTTTGCAGAGAGAAACGTTGCAGGCTCATTCGCTTATCCTTCGCTGTTTAGTTATTGAAAGTGTGCCCGATTAAAGCGGCTTTCGGCGCCGATAGGAAGCTCTTTTCATGCCCTGGTGTGTCATTGCACGGCGGCGATGTCGCGTTAGGACCGTCGTGGCGCGGCTGCGCATCTTTTCAGCAATTGAGGTAGAATTCTGCCCTCAAATAATACCTCTCCCCCGATGGGGCGATACTGCTTCGGCGCGACGACGCAGCCGCCGAGGTCTGCGATGAGTGAATACGATGGATGAATTTGCCGATATTCGGCCCTACCGCGACAGTGAGGTGCGGGAGGTGCTGGATCGCCTGTTAGTTGACGATGAATTACTCAACGCCGTTGCTGCGCTGCGCATGCCAAAAGCCAGCCGTTGGTTCCCAAAGTTGCTGCGACCGCTGATCAGCGCAATTTTGCGCCGGCAGTTTAAGCGCGTTGTGTCTGTGGCAGATTTTCAGCAGCGGGTGAAAAGCTATATGGATAGCATGATCGCTCGTTCCACCAGTGCATTCACGGTATCGGGGCTGGAAAACCTCTCGGCGGATAAGGCATACCTGTTTATCAGTAACCATCGAGATATCGCTCTCGACCCCGCATTTGTGAACTATGCGCTCCATACCAATGGCATGGACACTGTGCGTATCGCGATTGGCGATAACTTGTTGTCTAAGGCTTTTGCTGCCGATTTGATGCGTATTAATAAGAGCTTCATCGTGCAGCGCAGTGCCAAGGGGCCGAGGCAGATGCTGGCCGCATTTAAGAAGCTGTCCAGCTACATTCGCCATTCTCTGCATCAAGAGCGCTCCTCGATATGGATCGCTCAGCGGGAAGGGCGCGCAAAGGACGGCAACGACGCGACCGAAGTTGCGCTGCTAAAGATGATCGGTATGTCGCAGCGTAAGGCTGACGAGAGCTATGCCGAATTTATTGCGGCGATGAATATTGTGCCGGTGAGCATCAGCTATGAATGGGACCCGCTGGATGCGGCCAAGGCCCATGAGCTGGCGCAGATAGAAATGGATGGCCGTTATGAAAAGGCCGAACACGAGGATCTGAAAAGCATCGCGACAGGAATTGTTGGGCAAAAGGGGCATGTGCATGTGCATTTCGGCACGCCAATGAGTGGCGACTACAGCGATGCCAGCGAGCTTGCCCAGGCCATCGATGCCCAGATCATTGGTAACTACCGCTTACACGGCAGCAACCTGTTGGCCTATATGCGCCTGTTTAACGACGAGCGCTGGCGCTCGGTTACCACCGCCGATGTGCCCGCCGCCGAGGTGGCGCACTTTGACGAGCACTTTGCCAATATGCCGCCCGACTATCGGCGCAAGGCGTTGGAGATCTATGCGCGACCGCTGATTAACCAATTGGCATTACAAGAGAGCACCTCTGCGTGAATTTGTCGGGAGCACAATAGTGCTGAGTGATGCGCTAAAACAGCAGATTCAGGGCGCGTACCGCCAGTTTCTTGATAGCAAATCGCTGCGGCCGCGGCTCGGGCAGCGCTTAATGATTGCCCATATTGCGCGCGTGCTGGGTGGGATTAAGCGCAATCAAGACCACAAGCGCAGCGGTGGGGACCACCTGTGTGTGGTGGAAGCTGGCACGGGTACGGGTAAGACCCTGGCCTATGCATTGGCAGCGATACCCATTGCGCGGGAATGTGACAAAACACTGGTGATTGCCACCGCGACCGTGGCTTTGCAGGAGCAGATTCTGCAGCGTGACTTGCCCGATATTTTGCAGCACAGTGGCCTGTCTTTCACCTTGAGTTTGTCCAAAGGGCGCCGCCGTTATTTGTGCCTCTCTAAACTTGACCAGATTCTCTGTGGTGGCGATGCCGCAACCCTACCGCTTTATCCTGATGAGCGCAGCGCCGCGCCTGACAACAGCGCGTTGGCGCTGTATACGCGTTTTGCCGATACCTTGGCGAGTGGCCAGTGGGACGGCGATCGCGATAACTGGGACAGCGTCTTGCCCGAGGAACAGTGGCAGCGCGTCACTACCGACCACGCGCAGTGCAGCGGTCGGCGTTGCAGTCATGTTAAGCAGTGCAGCTTCTTTAAAGCGCGGGAGTCGATGGCTCAAGCCGAGGTGGTTGTGGCAAACCACGACCTCGTGCTGGCCGACTTAGCCTTGGGTGGCGGCGCAATACTGCCGCCGCCGGAAGAGTGCATTTATATTTTCGACGAAGCCCATCACCTTCCCGACAAGGTGATCAATCATTTCAGTGCGAACTTTCGCCTCGGCGCCAGTGAGCGATGGCTGGAACAAGCGGAGCGCAGTATTGCGCCTATTCTGGCCATACCGGCCATGCAAAAGTCACTCAGGGGGCAGTTTGACTCCCTATTGAACTTGCTCGTTGCCGCGCGAGAGGCGCTGAATCCGCTCAGGCCGATATTGGTGGAATTGCTAGAGGGGGCCGTTGAGCGGCAGGGCAATAAGCAGCTGCGCTTTGAAGAGGGCAGGGTGCCCGAGCGACTGGCTGAGCGAGCGCGCGAGTTGCGCGTTGCCTTTGCTGCACTGGTGCAGCATTGCGAGGCCATGAGCGACACCCTCCAGGACGGTTTGGATAAGGGCACATTAGAGCAGCGCCGCGACGAGTTGGAACAGTGGTTGGGTGATGTGTCGGCGATGCGCTTTCGCTGCCAGAATATGCTGGCCCTGTGGCAGTCCTACGCCAGCGATAGCCGCACGGAAAAGCCGCCTATCGCCCGTTGGCTGACGCTGGTTGATGCCGGTCAGGGGCTCAGGGATATGGAGCTCAACAGTAGCCCTATTTTGGCGGCAAAAACCCTTCAGTCGTCACTGTGGTCGCGCTGTTATGGCGCGGTATTAACATCGGCTACGCTTACGGCGCTCGGCAGTTTTAAGCGCTTTAGTATGCGCGCTGGCTTATACGAAGATGCCAGCTTTGAGGTGGTGCCCAGCCCTTTCAATCACGCCGAAGCGGGGCAATTGCATGTGCCTGCGATGAGCTGCGATGCCGGCGATGCCCAGGCGCATACCGACGCATTAATTGAGATGCTGCCGCAGCTGCTGGACAAGGCGGTGGGAAGCCTGGTGCTGTTCGCATCGCGAAAACAGCTGAATGCGGTCTATGAGGGAGTGCCCTTGTCGTTGCGCAGCTTGATACTGGCGCAGGGAGAATTGCCGAAACATGACATTCTGCGGCAGCATCGCGAGCGTCTGGATGCCGGAAAGGGCAGCGTTATTTTTGGCTTGGCCAGTTTCGCAGAAGGGGTCGATTTGCCGGGCAAATACTGCTCGCATGTGGTGATCGCGAAAATTCCCTTTGCCGTGCCAGAGGACCCAGTAGAAGAGGCGCTGGCAGAGTGGATAAGCGCCAATAACGGCAACCCCTTTATGGAAATAACCGTGCCGGATGCGGCGGTTCGTCTTATTCAGGCTAGTGGGCGCTTGCTGCGCAGTGAGTCTGATCGGGGAAAAATCAGTATTCTGGACCGGCGTATAGTCACCCGTCAGTACGGCCGCAAAATGCTCGATTCAATGCCGCCCTACCAACAAGTGATAGAGTAAAGCTGTGAGTGTGTATTACCGCGTGTCTGCGACCCTGATTGATATTGAAGCTGAGCTGCGTCGCATCGGGCATTGGGAAAGCCAGCGGCCGCCCGAGCAGGCACTGCGCAGCGAGCAACCCTTTGCCGTGGATACCTTGACGTTCAGCCAGTGGTTGCAGTTTATCTTTATTCCGCGAATACGCTTTCTTGCGGAGCAGGAGCAGAGCCTACCGGGGGCGTGTAATATTTCGCCGATGGCGGAGGAGTTTTATCGAGGGCAGAATCTGCCCGTGGCGGAGTTGCTGGCTGCGCTGCGACATATCGACAGCTTATTAAGTCATGGCGGCGACGCGCCGACGCGATAACTCATCGCTCCGGCGCGCAGAGGAAGGGGCTGCTTAGCTTGCGCTGCTGTTGTCTTCGGCGGCCATTACCATGCGCACCAGATGGGCCAGTGAGCGCACGCCCATTTTTTCCATCACCCGGGCGCGGTGAATTTCCACGGTGCGCTGGCTGATATCCAGGTCATAGGCAATCACCTTGTTGGCCTTGCCTTCAATCATCAGCTCCATAACCTGTTTCTCGCGGGGGGTTAGCTCGGCGAGACGCTCAATAATCTTGTGCTTTTCTTCCAGGTCGGCGCGGTTTTCAGCGTCCGCGGCGATCGCCTGCTGAATCTTGCCCAGTAGCTCTTCCTCTCGGTAGGGCTTCTGTACGAAGTCGACAGCGCCGCGCTGCATGGCTTCAACGGCCATCGGAACATCGCCGTGGCCGGTAACGAAGATAATCGGCAAAATGGAGTTTCGCATGTTCAGCTGGCGTTGAAGCTCCATGCCGTTCATGCCGGGCATACGGATGTCCAGTACCATACAGCCGGCCATATCAGTGGAGAAATCCTCTAAAAAGGCATCTGCGCGAGAGTACGCGGCAACGTGGTAGCCTACCGATTCCAAGACCATTTGCAGTGAGTCGCGAACGGCGTCATCGTCTTCAACCAAGTAGACAGTTGCTTCTTTTGTCATTATCCCGTCCTTGCTTTGTCAGGCGTCTTTCGCCCAGATTAGCCGAAATCTATGGGGTTTTGCCAGCTTCATGCAGAAATTCCTCACTGCGATACTGGCGAAGCGCGATCTGAGCCGATAAGCTTCTGGTTTATATGCCTTCGGGCCACCAATATGAAGAAGAAAGGGTGCGCATGAAATCGAAGCGCAGTTTAGTACAGATATACCTCCTCAGCCTGGTTGCCTTGTCGGCAATTCCGCTGGCTGTGCTGGGTTACATCTGGATCGCCAAAGAGTACGAGCGCTACACTCAGCAGAGTGAGGATTGGCGCGACAGTTATATCGAGTCGCGCCGTGAACTGCTGCGTCGCGAGGTCGACAAGGCCGTTGAGTACTTAGAGTTTAGGCGCACTCAGCTCAATCGTCAGCTTTACAACGACCTGCGCCACCAAGTGGCCATTGGTCTGTCCCTCATAGAAAACACACGCAAAGAATATGTGGGGGAGAGCCGTAAGGAACAGCTGAGCCGCTTGCGCACCACAATGAGCTCGCTCAGCTTTCACGACAACAACGGTTTTTTCTTTCTTTTCGATTCCGCTGGGCGGGCAATTTTGCCGCCCATGCATCCCGCTGGTGATAAACGCCTGAGCGACGGCAAGGTGCTTAATGCCTTTGCCGAACAGATACGCTCGGTCACACAAAAGAAAAATTACGACTTTGTAGAATACCGAGTCACTGACAGCAGTCGCCCTGGCACCAGTGAGCGCAACTTCAGCTTTGTGTACTACTTCGAGCCGCTTGGCTTGTACATGGGGGCGAGTGTTTACCTGCATGACGAGATTGCGCGCGTACAGAAAGAAGTTGTTGAGCGTATAGCCGCTGTGCCCGTCGATACCGAAAACTCAATCCTGTTTATGGTGGACGGCGATGGGCGGCAGTTGGTCAATGGCTATGACCCCGAGGCAGTGGGCCAGCCAATGCCGGACGTGCTTGCTGTTACTCAGGGTTTGGACGCCGAAAACAACAGCTTGTTTACCGAGCTGAATTGGCGAGACCGGGAAGGCGGTCAGCAGCCGGTGGTTTCCTATATCCGTCGCTACCAGCCCTGGGGCTGGACCCTGGGCTCGGCAGTGTTTTTGGACGAGCTCAATGCCAAACTGTTGGCTGAGCGCTCCGCCCTGCAGAGCCGTGTAGAAGAACATATTTTATTCATCTTGGTCATCGCCTTCGGCCTGATGTTGTTCTCGATGATCGCGGCGCGCTGGTTGGCTCGGCGCAGTGCGCATGGCTTCAATATCTTTCAGCAGTTTTTTGCCGACGCCAGCAAGCGTTCAACATTTATCGACGTGGAGCGGCTGCCGTTTGCCGAGTTTCAACACTTGGCGGAAGATGCCAACTTCATGGTCGAGAAGCGCACCCAAACGGAGCGCGCGCTTAAACTGAGTGAACGGCGCTTCCAACTAGCCTTGGATGCTGCCCAAAACCACCTCTGGGATCTCGACTTAAGCACTGGCTTAGTGACTGTGGGTGCCAGCTTCTTTCGCTCGCTGGGCTACACCCCTCCGAGCAAGCCCTATGCCGTGGCGGCATTTAAAGAAATTGCCTACCCGGATGATCTGCAGATTATTGCCTCTGCCGTTGATAGTTGGTTGGGTTTGGCAACTGGCAATAGCGTCGAGTTTCGGGTTCGCGACAGCGACGGAAATTATCACTGGATATACAGTCGCGGCGACGTTGTCGAAAACGACGAGCGCGACCAGCCCCTGCGCGCCATGGGTATCATGACCGATATCACCGAGCGCAAGCGCATGGAGCAGGATCTGGTGGATGCACGCATTGCCGCTGAAGATGCGCTTCACGCCAAGAGCCAGTTCCTTTCAAGTGTGAGCCACGAGTTGCGCACACCGCTTAACGGCGTACTGGGCTACGCGCAATTATTGCAAAAAGAGCAGGGCTTCCCGCCAGACAGCAAAGAGTATTTACGCGCGATTGAAAGCTGCGGCAAGCACTTGTTGAACTTGATTAACGATGTGCTCGATCTGGCAAAAATTGAAAGTGGCAATATCAATATCGTATGCGAAGCGAATGATCTCGATGATGTTATCGCCAGTGTTGGCGACATTGTCGGCCATCGCGCGAAGTCGAAAGGCCTGGAGTTCATTATTGAGGTGGCCGACGATGTAGAGCGCAAGCTGCAATTCGACGCCGTAAAACTGCGGCAGGTATTGGTTAACCTGCTCGATAACGCCGTCAAGTTCACCAACAGTGGACAGGTAGGCTTGAAGGTTGGTGTTAACGAAGTTGACGATAGCCTGCAGTTTGAGGTTCGCGACTCCGGTATTGGTATTCCCGCCGACAAGCTGCGAGATGTTTTTGAGCCTTTCCGCCAAGTGAATCCTCAAGACGGTAAGGGAACAGGGCTCGGCCTGTCGATCTGTCGCCGCTTGGTAGAGGCGATGGGTGGCAGTTTGAATGTGCGCAGCGAGGAAGGTGTTGGCAGCTGTTTCTACTTCCATATCCCGCTAATGCCTGTGTCAGAGCAAAGCTCGCCGTTATTGGATGTGCTCGAAACGCAGGAGCCCGTCGCCGAAGAAGCCGAGATATCGGGTAATCCTGCGGTGATTGTTGCCGACGACGTTGCGGTGAATCGCCAGGTATTGCTGGGTATGCTCGAAGATATTACCGACGATGTTCGAGAAGCGGCGAACGGTCTTGAAGTGATAGAGCGTTTGAAGGAGCGCGACGCCGCCGTTATTTTGATGGATTTGCGAATGCCGGAAATGGACGGCATGGAAGCAACGCGGATCATTAAGCAGGAAATGAAACACGATGTTGCCATTATTATGGCATCAGCCACCACTGACGAGGGAATGGTGGAAGAAGCGCGCTCCTTCGGCTGTGATGATTTCCTTCCCAAACCGATTAGCATGGCAGACCTGTACAAGGTAATGGCGCGATTCTGCGATACCGCCGTGCCGGACGATTCACCGGTGGCGAGCGTTGCGCCGGCGGCGTTAAAAGCGGGATATATCGATGTTTATCCGAATGCATCAGCGTCTGAGGATGTGCCGCTGCCCGAGGAATTGCTGGAAAAATTAGCCCACGCCGTAGACCTCGGTGATGTCACCGGGTTGCGAGAACTGCTTGAGGTGCTGCGTAAGCGTCACCCAGAGCAGCGCGAATTGAGTGAAGAGGCTGAGCGCCTTCTGCGTGAATTCGACTTTGAGCGCTTAGGGCAATTGTTCAAGTCAGTAAATGAAGGAGCCGCCGTCGATGGCACCTGATCGCGGCGGAGAGCAGATACTGCTCGTCGACGACAATCCCACCAATCTCCAGGTATTGTTTAAGACGCTTGAAGGCAGTGGCTACCGGCTGTTGGCGGCGCGCGACGGTGAGTCAGCGCTCTACACGGCAAAGCGCGCCAAGCCTGCGCTGATACTGCTGGATGTCATGATGCCGGGGGTCGACGGCTTTGAGGTTTGTGAGCGCTTAAAAGCGGACCCCGAAACCGAAGATATCGTCGTTATTTTCCTCTCGGCATTGACCGATAGTCAGTCCAAAGTACACGGCCTGGCCATTGGTGGTGTCGACTATATCGCCAAACCCTTCCAGGCCGATGAAGTACTCGCAAGGGTGCGCACGCACATCAAGTTGCAGCGCCTGGAGCGAGCGCTCGCCAAGCGAAATAGCGAACTGGAGGATGAAAATCAGCGTATTCTCAACGCCGTGGATGAGGGGATTTTTGGCCTCGACAGCGCCGGAAGGGTTTCCTCGATGAACGCGCGTGCCGCAGAGCTCACCGGCTGGCCACAGGCTGACGCGCTGGGCGAGCCGCTGCTGGCACTGAAACTGTTCCCCGGCGACGACGGCTTAAACCAAGCCTTGTCGCTGCTCTGCGAAGCCGGTGTGAGCTTGCGCAAGAACCACGTTGAGCTAACCGGCAAGGACGGCGAGCTGGTTCAGGTGGCCTTGAGCGGCAGCGCCAGCGCAGAGGGTGGGGCAGTGCTGGTATTGCGCGATATTGGCGAATGGCTGGCAAATCAACAAGCGCTGGAGGCGGCCAGAAACGAGGTGGACCACCAGCGTCAGCACCTGGCGCATATTGAGCGTTTAAGCACCGGGGGCGAAATGGCAGCGGGTATCGCCCATGAGGTCAATCAGCCACTTACCGCAGTGAGTAATTACGCCCGCGTTGCCCAGCGCCTGCTGGCGGACTTACCCGATGCGCAGCGCAGTAAGCTGGACGATGTGCTGAGTAAAATCGGCGTGCAGGCCGAGCGCGCGTCGGCGGTGATTCAGCGGATGCGCAGTTACGTGAAAAAACCCTCAGGGGCGAAGGCGACACTGTCGCTCAATGAATTACTGGAGGACGTGTTGGCGCTGGCGGAGGTGGATTCGAAGGTCAACCGTACTCGCGTAGTGTTTATGGGCGCCAATGACCTGCCAACGGTCTATGGCGACGAAGTGCAGATTCAGCAAGTCGCCCTGAACCTGATTCGCAATGCGATGGAGTCGACCGCGGCGGCGCAAAGTACCAGGCCCGTTGAGGTGAGTACGTTTTTCGCCAACGGCCGAGTTGGTTTTCGCGTTCGTGATTTTGGTCTCGGTCTCGCAAAGGAAGTGGAAGAGCAGTTATTCAGCCCCTTCGTCACTTCCAAAGAGGGAGGGATGGGGATTGGTCTGTCAGTGTCCCAGACGATTATGCAGGGCCATGGCGGCGATATCGCCTACGAGGCCAACCCGGGTGGCGGGGCAGTTTTCTGTTGCGAATTTCCCGTTGCACAAGATCCAGCGTTGACGGACTCGCGTGACTCCGCCAGCGACTGAGCAGGGACAGCTCGAGCTGGAGGGCCTGTCGGTGCGCTACGTGGTGCGTCGCCAGTCGCAACGCCGCAGGCGCTTGGCGTTGCGCGTTTCCCCGAGCGGCGATGTTGAAGTTCGCGTGCCGCAACATACTCCCCAGCACGAAATTGATGCAATGCTTCGCCGTCACGGCCGGTGGCTGAGGTCGTGTATTGAGCAGGCAGTGCCGGCGGCGCCGGCTCCTCAATATCGCTGTGGCGACTATTTTTCCTATCTGGGTGAGCGTTGGCAATTGCGCGTTGAGCCGGGGCGTGGCACGAGCATTTTTCCCGAACAGCGTTTGCTGGTTATCAAAGCCAGAGATCGAAGCCCGGAAAATATTCGCCGCTTGTTTTTATGCTGGTTACGCGAGCGCAGCCGCGACTATTTTGCCGCTCGCCTAACGCAGCTGTCGGCGAGCCTGCCGTGGCCGCAGGCGCTGCCGCCACTGCGTGTCAGGGCAATGCGTTCGCGCTGGGGGAGCTGCTCAAGGCGCGGTATTTGCTTGAATACCCGTCTGATGAAGGCGCCGCCACTGTGCATTGATATGGTCATTGTTCATGAGCTGTGTCACATCCGCGAGATGAATCACAGTAGCGCTTTTTACGCGTTGATGGATGCGGCCATGCCGGGCTGGCGAGACGCGAGCAGACAGCTGGATGCATTGAGTGATCAGCTGCTGGTTGATTGACGCTGGTGATGTGCCGACACGGCGGTGAACAGCAGCACGCTGCTTTCTATTAACGACTCGCGGCTTTCGTGATAGCCATTTAACACCCAGCGCCGCGCCATTTGCACCACGGCGCCCACCAACCCTGCATAGACCATGCTGTCATTGGCGGGTTTGCTGAACTCGGCAATACCCAGCACCTGAGCAAGTTCGCCGATCAATTCGGCAAACTCTTCCATCGCTTGATAGTAGAGCGTATCCATCGCTTTGCTCACGCCAAAGATCTCAAACAGGATGACCCGCGCCAGCTCCGGTTGTTTCTCCAGAGTTTCAAAAAACGCACTTAGCCCGGTGCGCATGGTTTGCTCAGTCGATAAGCCGGGAGCGGCAATGGCATCCAACATCGCGTCGCGAAGCAGGGCGGTTTGCTGTTGATACAGCTCGCCAAGCAGCGCCTCGCGGTTTGCAAACGACTCGTAGAAATAACGCTCTGTTAACCCCGCCGACGCACACAGACTGCGAACGGTTGCGTTGCTGTATCCCTGCGAGGACACCACTTCCAGCGCCGCCTGCAGAAGAAGCTGGCGGCGTTCAGCGCGTCGCGCATCGGGGCTTTGGCCGCGATAAGAGCGGCGGCGTGCGGGGCTTGAATTTGTCATGGGCAAAATTTTGACATGGCGTGTTGTCAAATGTAAAGTGACAACATGCATTGTCAGAATGGCATCGGTTCTGACGGAGAGTCTTTTACCAAAGAGCGGCGCAGCGGCGCTGAGAGAACAATGAGCAAACAACAAGACTACGATTTTGATTATTTGGTGGTGGGGTCAGGTTTCGGCGGTTCCGTTTCGGCTCACCGGCTCACGCAGAAGGGCTATTCGGTTGCCGTGGTTGAATCGGGGAAGCGTTGGAATGCCGACAACCTGCCCGCCAGCAACTGGAATTTTTGGCGTTGGCTGTGGCGCCCTCTGCTTGGCTTAAAAGGTTTCTTCAATATTCGCTGGTTCCGGCATGTTCTGATCTTGCAGGGCAACGCCGTTGGCGGCGGGTCGGTGACGTATGCCAACACGCTGTTGGTGCCCAAGGAAACGGTGTGGGACGACGGCAGCTGGGCGGGCCTGACTAACTGGAAGCAGGTTATGCCCCGGCATTACGATTCTGCCAGGGCGATGTTAGGGGTCACAGAAAATCGCATCCTTGGGCCCGCGGATCATGCGCTGAAAGAGATTGCTGACGACTGGGGCTGTGGTGACACGTTCTACCGAACACAGGTGGGCGTGTTTTTCGGCAACGAAGAGGATGAGCCGGGCACCCGTTATAACGACCCTTACTTTGGTGGCGATGGTCCGGCGCGTAACAGCTGTATCGCCTGTGGTGGTTGCATGGTTGGTTGCCGGCACAATGCCAAGAACAGCCTGGATAAGAACTACCTTTACTTTGCAGAAAAGCAGGGCGCAAAAGTATTTGCCGAGAGCAAGGTCGTCGATGTGCGACCACTCGGCGATGCCCAAGGCTCGCAGGGCTATGAGGTCACGGCGATAAGCAGTACCTCTTTATTTCGCAAAAATGTCCGTCGCTGGCGAGTGCGCTCGGTTGTGTTCGCGGCCTCGTCACTGGGCACTCAAGACTTGTTATTTAAACTGCGCGACAAAGGGTCGCTGCCAAATATTTCGTCGCAACTGGGTCGCCGGGTGCGAACCAATGCAGAGTCATTGATTGGGGTTCGTGTGCCGGGTAATCCGGAAATGGATAAGGGGATTGCGATAGGTTCGGGGGTGTACCTGGATGAGCACACGCATATCGAAGCAACGCGTTATCCAAAAGGGTCCGACGCGATGGGCATGCTGGTTACGGCAATGACGCGCGGCGATACAAGTGCCACGCGCATCGCTGTGTGGATCAAGACTGTACTCAAGCTCCTGCTAACCCGCCCCCTGCAGGGGATTCGCATGCTGATCCCCTTTGGTATGGCCTCGCAAACGATTATTTTTCTGTGTATGCAAACCCTGGAAGGGCATATCGATATGCGCTACCGGCGCCCTTGGTACTGGCCCTTTAGCAAGAAAATGCTCAGTCATGGCGAGCGCATTCCCACGTATATTCCTCAGGCCAGCGATTTCGCCCAGCGGGCGGCGGAAAAGCTGGGTGGAATGGCGGGAAGTTTGCTTACAGAGGTGCTCTTTAATATTCCTGCCACCGCGCATTGTATGGGCGGTGCGGCGATGGGGCGCTCTGCTGACGAGGGGGTGATTGACTACCGCAACCGGGTGTTTGGCTACCAAAACATGTATATCTGTGACGGTTCCATGCTGGGCGCGAACCTGGGTGTAAACCCCTCACTTACTATCACAGCCTTGACCGAGCATGCGATGAGTCACATTCCCGCCAAGCAGGAGCTCACCGACGAAAATGCGGCCCCTAGCAGCGCTGCTGCCTAGGGGCAGCCTCCGCCCTGAAAACAGGGTCCAGGCTTAGAGTGGCAGTTGTAGTGACGCGTGGCCGCCGAGCTCGCGTTTGCCTGCTGCTGTCACGCTGATTTCCGCCCTCAGCGAGCGGCCGAGGGTATAGCGGATGCCGGCGTTGCCGGTATCTCGCTCGTAGCGATGCTCGGCGTAGTTGTAACCCATAACGAGGGCAAATCGGCGGGTAACGTTCAGGCTCGCCGAGAGGTTGACGTCGCGACGCTGTGGCGCCTCGCCAAAGCGTGCTCTTGGCACGAGGTCACCCATGATCTGCACATCTCCCCATGGGCGTCGATAGTCGATCCCGGCGATCACCCGGCTGCGTTGGCGGTAGAGGTCACCGCTGGCTCCGCGCAGGGATTCGGTATACAAGTCTTTGACTAACAGGTGCAGGCCGACATGACCAATGGTATGTCGCATGCCGAGGTCGGCATTGAGTTGCACGCGGTTCTTAATGTCGGTGTCCCAGTCGAACACTTTATTCTTTTCGTAGTCATCGTAATCGATGCGACGCTCAAGCAAGCTGATGACCTGTATCTTGCCCAGAATTCCAAATTCAGTATTCGGCAGAGCGTCCAGGCGGAAGTGATAATTAATGCCCGCGTGGTTTTCCAGCACGGCGGAGATATCCATGTAGGATTCTAGGTCGGGGCCGCCAAACAGGCCGGTTACACCGGCGAAGCGCAGGCGATTTTCATCGCCTTCGTCATAGTAAAAGCGCGCGGTGCCACGCAGCTCGCTGCCCAGCCGGTAGTGAAACGGGCTCTCATTGGATGTTGCCAGAATAATTGTGCCGCGGCTGCGCAGGCTGGTGGTCGCGCCGTCCAAGGCTTCGAGCGCGTCGACTAAATCTTGTTCGTCACCCGGAATCAACAATAGGCCTCGCGACCTCGCCTCGAGATTTTCGCCTTCTTCTTTTACCTCCAGTGCTTTGTCCAGCAGGTCGTCCCTGTCGTCGAAGTAGATCTCGCCGTAACTGTAGAGCAGGGTTTCTTTTGGGTCGCGGCTGGTTTGTGCGTCAGCCGGATTGTTGTCCAGTGCGCGCAGGTCCACGGGTTTTGAGTGCTGTGCGATGGCAATGCAGCTGTACAGGTAGCAGGGGATAAGCAGTAGCTTAAGAAGTCGGCTCACTTGGGGCTCCGGTGTCGCGGCGCGACAGCTAGGCCGCATATTATGGTGTTTTGGCGAGGATAGCGGGGGCAGCTCAGGGCGGCAAGCGTCGGCGTAGATTCTTGTGTATGATTCTGAGCGTCGGCGATGACCGACAAATAACAATAACGATGTAGAGCGACTCATGACTTCCTATGTTTCTGAGATAGCGCAGCGTAAAACGGTGTGCAGTTATCCCCGGGTTTTAACAGCTATTCACTGCTTGGTCGGTGGCGTGTTTCGGCTGCGAGGGTGGCGTTTTCAGATGCCTGCGCCGGCGCCGCGCAAATATGTGATGGTCGTTGCGCCGCATACCAGTAATTGGGACTTTTTCTTGATGGTAGCGCTTGGCGCCGCGCTGGGGCGACAGGTGCGCTTTATGGGCAAACACAGCTTATTTCTCGGCCCGCTTGGGAGCTTGCTGCGTTGGTTAGGTGGTATTGCTGTAGAGCGCACAAGTCGACATAACTTCGTTGAGCATATGGTTGAGCAATTTCACAATACCGATGACATGGTGCTAATTATTGCCCCGGAAGGTACGCGCAAGGCCGTAGAGCGCTGGAAGGGCGGCTTCTACCACATTGCTGCAGGGGCGGGTGTGCCCATTGTGCCGGTGTATCTTGATTACGCGGAAAAACGGGTTGGCTTCGCGTCGCCGTGTGTACCCACTGGCGATATGGATGCGGATATGGTCGATATCCAGCAGTGCTATGAGCGCGTCACTGCTCGTCACCCCTCCGGCGATAGCAGCCATCCCAACAAAGGTAGGTAGATTACCCAATAACCCTGGGCGGTGTGCTTGCTGACAATGTAATTTTGCGTAAAACGGCTACACTCAGCGCATTACCACAGCGAGGCGGCAAGTCATGAATGAGTTCTGGCGCAGTATCCTGGGGCCGGAAATGCCACCCCATGGTCACTGCTACCTTTGGAATGAGCAGTTGGTGTTTCTGCACGTTCTTAGCGACACCTTAATTACCCTGTCTTACTTCACGATTCCCATTGCTTTGATTGTCCTCGTCAAACGGCGTGACGATCTCAAGTTCAATTATATGTTCTTGATGTTCGCGGTGTTTATTTTTGCCTGTGGCACCACGCACTTAGTGAATATTCTGAATGTTTGGTACGGCGCTTATTGGTTAAGCGGCACCATAAAGGCGATAACGGCCATCGCCTCTGTCGGCACGGCAATACTCGTGTGGCCCCTCATCCCCAAAGCCCTGGCGTTGCCGAGTAACACGCAGTTGGTCGAACTGAACAATCAGTTACAGAATGAAATTGCGGAGAACCGTCGTAAACAAGAAGAAGTGGAGCGTTTGTCGGCAGACTTGCAGAGCCTTGTTACCCAGCGTACCGAAGAGCTCGCCGAAGCGCGGTTGAATAAAACCCTACTCGAAAAGACCAATGAGTCGCTGAGCAATAGCAATACGGCACTGGAAGAATTCTCGCGCGCCAGTACCGAGGGTTTTGTCGAGCCCTTGAGGGTTATCGATGTATACAGCAAGCGCCTGCAAGAGCGCGCGGGCCAGGAGCTGAGCGAGGAATCGCGGCAATGGTTAAGCAAAGTCCGTGAGGCAAGCAGCCAGGCGTCGCGCTTGAATGCCGGCTTGCAGCGCTATAGCCAGCTGCCCTTGAATGAGCCCGTTGAGGAATTGAGCCTGGACAGCTTGGTGTCGCGAATTATCGACGACGAGGCGATGGCCGATGTCGTGAGCATTCAACCGCCCGGCTTGGGTACCGCCGTGCTGCCGGGTGGAACGCTGACCTTGGTTATCAGAGAATTATTGCGTAACGCCAAACGCTTCAGTGGCCAGCGCCCGTTGCGGGTGGATATCGGCCGCTTACCCGACCCTACGACGGGTGGCCTCGCGCTGTTTGTACGGGATAACGGCCGCGGGATTCCCGCTGCCCAGCAGAAGCGTGTCTTTGCGCTCTTCGAGCAATTTCATTCGGAGGGCGAGGGTGTTGGCCTGGCGTCTATTCGCCGCCTCGTTAGTGAATATGGTGGCCGTGTCAGCGTTATCAGCGACGGTGAGAGTGGCAGCGAGTTCCGCGTTGAATTCCCGCTGCTATAATCCGCTCACTTTTTGCCCGGTGACTCGTCGATTTTGTCGAGAATTCGGGTAGCGGTGTCGTTGTCCTCTTGCCAGAGTTGACGGGCTAACCTCGCTGCGGTGTCGCGGCTTGTCACTAGGTGCTGCCGAAAGCGCCGACAGGGGCCGCAAATCATTAGGTGCATTTTAAATTGCAGGCCGGCCCAACCGCGCGGCGGGTTATCGAGGTGGTCACTGGCCAAATGACTTACTTCCTTGCAGCTTAGCATTCCCCCGTCTCCTGAAAGTGGTCGACAACATCTAATAGCTTGAGTCGCGCTCGGTGAAGTAATACGCGTACATTGCTTTCGCTTAGCAGCAATTGATCGGCAATATCACTCAGTGGCATTTGCTCTATATCACGCAGCATAAACACCGCTTTTTGGTTCTCCGGTAGCAACGTTAATGTGTGCTCGATACAACAGCGCAACTGGTCTTCCTCTAGCAGGCGTTCCGGCGTGCCCAGTTCCCAATGCGCTGGCGGGATTTGCCAGTGGCCATCGGCGGCGAAACGGCTCTCCGCGAGCGCTGCAGGAAGCTGTTCGGTATCGGCTACATTCATATGGCGCTTCTCCTTGCGAAGTCGCGATTTTGCCTCGTTACTGACGATCTGAATCATCCAGGTCGATAGTGCAGAGCGTCCTTCAAAGCGGTTTATCGCCTTGAATATTGAGGTCCAGGCTTCCTGTACCACATCCTCGGCAAAGACATCACCAATAATGGCGCGGGCCACAATGAGCAGGCGCTGATTGTAGCGCACAATAAGATCCCTGAATGCGGCGTTGTCACCGCTTTGCAGGCGTTCGAGCAGGGCGTCGTCTTGCGTTACTTGTGACACGCGTAGTGGCCTTCGTTTTATTGCGAAACGTAGGCCATAGTGTCCCTGATAACGCGACCCGACGGCAATGCTTGGCGGTAAAATTGCTGACATCTTTAGTGGCGTTGTCGCGTCATGTAACGGTGGAGGCCGTCATCGATACTCACGTAGCGCCCTCCGCCCATTTTGATCAGGGCCAGTAGCATAATGAAATAAGTGGCTGCGAACTCGATGCCGTTGTTGAGGATCACGAAGTTGCCGCTCTCAGTCAGCCAATCGTAGTGGCCGTGTTCCTGAAGAATGGATTTCGCCGCGTCCAGTTTTTCCGCTGCGGCGTCAACACGGGCATTTGCAAAGGGGGCACTTGCATCGGCGATCGCTTGCCAGCCAAAAGACCAGTGGACGGTGGTGGCGGCCACTAGCATGGTAACGGCGAGCGGCACCGCTATCCAGCGTGTGGCGAGGCCAACGAGCAGCAGTGCGGCGCCCGCCAGCTCAGTGGCAGTAGCCAAGCCTGCCATCAGTGTTGGCATGGGTAGCCCCAGGCCCCACTCGGGGTTGCCAAACCAGGCGACGGTATCGTCGAAATGGCGGTACTTATTGCTGCCTGCCATCCAAAATATTGGTACCAGATAGAGCCGAATCAGCAGTGACGGCAAACCAGAGAGCGGTGTCAGCAGGCGTCCTAGTCCGTTGTGTAGGCGAGTGACCGTGTCAGTAGCGGTCTGGAGAAACGTCATGGCGAGCATCCTTATTTTTACAGGTATGCGCCATAGACGAACCGCGTTCGCCATTGTTACACCGTCTGGAAATATTCCAGCGATGCCAATAAAAATTATTAATTCGCTGTAACAACTTTCTCTGTGAGTCATCTATGCTGTAACGCAGGTGCTTTTCGCTGGCGTCAATTAAACTTTCTAAACGAGGTAGTACATCCATGAATAAATCAAAAATGACAGCACTGACCGCCGCCATGTTCGCTTCAAGTCTTGCTTCCGCTGCGGTGAGCGATAGCGGCAACCCCTTCAGTGCGCAATCGCTGAGCAGTGGCTATCAACAAGTGGATTTTGGTAAGCACGCTGAGGGTAAATGCGGCGAAGGCAAGTGTGGTGGCAAAAAGGCCAGCGACGAAGGTAAATGCGGCGAGGGCAAGTGCGGTGGCAAAAAAGCCAGCGACGAAGGTAAGTGCGGCGAAGGCAAATGTGGCGGCAACAAAGCCCGTGACGAAGGCAAGTGCGGCGAGGGTAAATGTGGCGGCAACAAAGCCCGTGACGAAGGCAAGTGTGGCGAAGGTAAGTGCGGCCACTAAATTCGTGGCGGCAATAGCGCCGCCCACTCCTCTTTTCTGGTAAAGGTCGCCAGCGCTATTTATAGTGTTCGGCGGCTGCGCCACAGCGCAGTCCTATTATCGGTATGTTGGGCGGTGTTGTGGCAGGTTTTCCTTTTCGATTTTCACAAGACAGGCGGCGCTTAGCCATTGGCGTTGGCTTGTCCCTGCTCACTGTTTTCCTGTCGGCGACCGTTGCCGCGGTCGGTAAACATTTGTCGGGAATGCAGGTGCCGGTATCGGCAATGATCGTTGCCCAATACAGCATATCCTTTGTTTTTACCCTGCCCAGTGTTGCGCGCGGCGGCGTTGCCAGCTTGCGTAGTGAGCGCCTGCCCATGCATTTTTTGAGGGGGTTAAGTGGGGTTGCATGCTTCTACTTCTACTTTTTCGCGCTCAGTAAAATCTCACTGTTAGAAGCCACGCTGCTGCGCAACAGCGCACCATTGATGGTGCCGCTGTTAATATTTTTGGCGTTGCGAGAGCCGGTGAGCCGTCGCAGCTTGCCACCCTTACTGCTGGGTTTTGCCGGGGTGGTGTTGGTGCTGCGGCCGGGCTTTGCGGAGTTGAGTATCTGGCATTTGGTTGCGCTGGGCTCGGGCTTGGGCCTGGCTATTTCTATGATTACCACGCGTATGTTGGCGTCCACTGAACCCGCAAATCGGATCTTGTTCTATTACTTTGCCGTGTCCCTGATGGTCAGCGTGCCGTTTTTTCTCTGGCAGGGCGGCGACGTGCATCTCTCGGCCTACCCTTGGTTGCTGTATATGGGGGTGGTGATCTATTTGTGCTTTCTGCTGTACACCTGGGCTTATCGTTATGCCTCGGCATCGGTGCTCGCGCCGACCAGTTATTTTGCGGTGGTCTTTGGCGGGCTGCTGGATTGGCTGATCTGGGGGCTGCTGCCAGATACGCTCACACTGATTGGCATTGCGCTGGTGATTCTTGGCGGTGTGATGGTTGTCGGCGGCCGCGATGATGCCAAAACATAAGTAGTGCTCATAGGCTCTTGTACAGCGGCGCGAGGGCCGGTTTGGCGGGACTCTCGGCCTGCTGCTTTCTGTAGGTCGCTGCGGTCTGTAGCAACGCGGCGTAATCCACACAGGGCTCGGCGGCGCGATAAAGTTCGGCGTTGATATTGTCAACGTGAGTGGCAAAGGTGGGTTCGTGGGCGACGAGCTCCGCTAAACTGCGATAGCCGTCCTGCTGGTGAGAGGCCCAGTCTTGTAACGCCGCTCTCGCGGCGCGGGCATCGCGCTGTTTGCACGCCTTTTTCAGCCTTTGGTAAGCCGCCTTTTCGTGTTGGTCATTCTTCTTCTCAACATCCCGGAGAGGAGGCTCTGTGCGATCACGACGACGGAGCAGCGCCCACAGGCAGAGAAGATTGGTGCAAATTAATAGGGCAATAATTATCCGGTAGGGTGTCAGTGCCGTGTGTGCGCTGGTTGCCGGGCCACTGAGCGGGGTTGCCGAGGGCGCAGCATGCGACGCTGCGGTTTCGATGGCCTCATCACCGGACGCGCCCGGTGCGGGGCTTACAACTAACTCCCGGGCGGGTAATACCGCAAGCTCGGCGCGGTTAGTGCGCGTGTTCCACCAGGCAAGCTTTATTTCGGGTAGGGTGTAGCGCCCGGCTTCATTGGCGATTATCGCCGTGGATTCGCTGCGCAGGCCGACCAGTATTTGTTCATCTTTGTTATTTTGCAGCACTGGCTGGTCAGGGTAGAGCTTGGCCCCTGCCAGGTCGTAGCGAGGCAGTGCAGGTAGCTGCGCTGCCATCAGCCCCTCGGCGCGAATATCCACGCGACGGGTAGTCGACTCGCCCACCTGCAGTTGTTCGGGGTCACTGCTCCACTCTTCAAAAATCTCTACGTTGCCCGCGGGCAGCCATAGTGCGCCGTCGAAGTCTGCCGGTGGAGATTGAATATCAATCTCCATGGGGGGGCTGCGACGTACCAGTAAACGGCCTGGGTCTAACAGTGAAGGGCGGTAGCTTTCCACGCGCGCTTGCAGCGTCAACGCAGGTATCTCCAATGTGCCACTGCGCTGAGGAAAAACGGCGTAGCGGCGTTCAATAACCTGAAAGCTGCGGCCATCAATGCGTTGGCGGTAACGACTCTCCCCTAGTGATTCGACCAGGGCATTGTCGACTTCCAGGGGATCCAGGGTGGCGTCGAGAAAATTCACCGAGCTGTATAGCTTGACGCTGTATTCCAGCATTTGCTGAACATAGCCGCGACGCGGCGTGATATCCGCCTCTAACCACACTTGGCGATTGTCAGTATTCTGGCGTCGCGCGCTGTTTGACGGCGTGACGCGGATACTTATGGCCTTGGTTTGTTTGTTGCCCATGGTGATGGCGGGGATGGTCAGGTCGCCTTCGCGTTTCGGGGCCAGCGTGTAGTCCCACTGACGGCTGCTGCTGATTTTGCCGTTGACGATATTGGTGCGGCTGCTCTGCTGTCGGTTCAGAATATGGAAATCAGTGCTCAGCTCGCTTACATCGGGCTCGCCGCTGAATAAAATGCTGTCGGCTGACAAGGTGAGGTTGAGGGTTTCCTCCAGGGCGACTTGATTGCGGTCAACCGTGGCACGTACTGTGGTCTCGGCCTGCGCGAGGCCGCTACAGCAAAGCGCAAAAAAGCTCAGCCACAAGGTCGCTAGATACTTAATACGGGGCATAGTTTTCGGCCTCCGGCAGCTCGCCTTGGCGGCGGCGCTGATCATATTGGTATTGGAATTTGTTGCGAAGCAGCGTATCCGAGCTGTCAGGAATATTTCTCAGCCACTGCTCTTGCGCCTGTTCTTCCTCTGACAGCGGCGCCTGAGCGGCACCGGCAGCAGGCGCTGCTTTGGCATTTTCAGTGGGTGTAGTGCCGTCGCTTTGTCGGGCGAAGGCGTCGTTTTGCGCATCGTCATTCTCACCGCGTTGTTGCGCGTGCTGCTCGGCGAGAGCCTTCTGGTTCGCTGTGTTTTCTGAAGCAGGTGCGGCGTCGGAGTCGTCGGTGCCTGGATCCTCTGATGGGGCGGCTTGCTGTTCCCCCGACGACTGTTGCGGGTTTTCGCCTGCGTTGGTGGCATTGTTGTCAGCCGTCGCGTTGTTACTTTGCGGGTCGCCGCCTTGATTTGCCTGGTTCGGCGCACCGGCGTCGCCTTGTTCTTGGTTATCAGCGTCTTGATTTTGAGAGCTCTGGTTTTCAGAGTTCTGATTTTCAGAACCTTCGTTTTCAGAACCCTGGTTTTCAGATCCTTGGCCGCCGCCTTGCTGCTGTTGTTCTGTTAATTGCTCTACTAATGCCTTGTTGGCTTTGGCATCGGCCATGTCGGGCTGGCGTTGTAATGCTTGATCGTAGGCCTTCAAGGCCTCGTCCAGTTTTCCCGCCTTGGCCAGTGCGTTGCCACGGTTATAGTGAGCGTCAGCGGAGTCTCGCTCTGCGAAAGCATCCGCCGCCGCGGCATAGTTGCCGGCGCGATAGTGGGCGCTGCCGCGCCACATTGGATCGCGGAACATGTCGGCGGCTTCTGCGGGCGCATCCTGAAAGCGCTGCATTGCTTGTTGATCGGCTGTTTTCCACGGGTGCTGCCAGTCCAGCGCATAGCTGTGCTCGGGCTGGGTGAGTATCGCGAGGAATACAATCAGCATGGCACCGCGCCGGAAGGCGAGCAGGGCACAGGGCAGCAGGAGCACGGCTAACCACTGGCCGCCGTCTTGCCACTGCTCGAAGGTTTGCTGCTGTGTACTCTCTTCAAATTGTTGGCTGCCCGCTGCCAGTTTGCGCAGGGCGGAATCGCCCAGTGGGGCGCTTAAGTTAATGTACTGCCCCCCGGCCTTGCGGGCCAGGGCCTGCATCAAGGCCTCTGGCATACTGGCGACGATGGTGTTGCCTTGTGAGTCCTTTAAAAAGCCCCCTTCCGGCAGGGGGATAGGCGCGCCCTGTTCACTGCCCACACCGATAATTGAAACCGGGTAAGAGGACTGGTCGACAAAGCCCTCCAGCCCCTTTAGCTGCTGTGCAGAAAAGCCATCGCCGATAAGCAGAATGTGGCCGCTGGGGCTGCCCGCATTGTCGAGTAGCTGCTGCGCCTGGACGAGTCCGCTAAGGGGGTTGCTGCCTTGCACAGGCATCATAGCTGGATGGAGGGAGGGCAGCAGCGTATTGAGGGTGTTGCCATCATCGGTGAGCGGCGCTACCACAAAGGCGTCGCCCGCACTGGCCACCAAGCCTGTTTGGCCGTCGGCGCGCAGTGCCAGCAGATCGCGTATGGCATATTTAGCCCGCTGCAGGCGCGACGGTTGTAGGTCTTCGGCAAGCATGGAGGGTGACAGGTCCAGCACAATCGCCAAGCCGCCTCGGTCTTCCAATACGGGGCTGGGCAGGCGTTGCCAGCTCGGCCCCATCAGCGCTAGCCAGCACAACAGCCCCGCAAAGAACACTGGCCACAGGCGCCGAGAATAGCGGCCTTGCGGCTGCTCAAGGAGGTGGGGCAATAAGCTCGGGTCGATAAATTGCTGCCACTGCTGCGCCGAGCGCTGCTGGCGAAGGTGCAGCCACAAGCACAGTAGTATTGGCAGTGCGCTCCACACCCACTCGGGACGCAACCAGTGTAGCGTTATCATTGCGATCTCCTTTGCGCCAGGGCAATCGACAGCGCTGTTATTAGCGCAGCGGTCAACGGCCAGTGGAGGAGGGAGCGTCGCGGCCGAATTTGTTGCTGTTCCTGCTCAATTGGCTCTAGTGCGGCAATGGCATTGTAGGCCGCTTGCAGTTCTTCTGTGTTGCGCGCGCGGTAATATTCGCCTCCAGTTTGGTGGGCGATCTCTCGCAGTGTTTTTTCATCCAGGTCGGCAGAGGGGTTAATTTTGCGCGCCCCCAGCCGACTGCCAAAAAGCCCTGGTACTTCCATTTCCGTTGCCCCGACACCAATGGTGTAAATGCGGATATTCTCCCGCTGGGCTACGGCGGCCGCCTCTAAGGGCGGTAGGGTGCTGGCGGTGTCGGCACCGTCAGTTAATAAAATTACCACGCGGCTGTTTTCCGGACGTTTGCGCAGTCGTTTGATGGCAAAGCCAATGGCATCGCCGATGGCGGTTTGTTTGCCAGCGAAGCCAACCTGGGCCTCGTCCATTAACTGGCCGAGAGTCGCCAAGTCGAAAGAGAGCGGAGATTGAATGTAGGCGCGCGAGCCGAATAGTATGAGTCCGAGCTTGTCGCCTTGGCGCTGGCGAACAAATTCGTTGACGACTGCCTTTACCACAGTAATGCGAGGCAGGGCGCTGCCTTGAACTTTCATATCTTGCTGGGCCATCGATCCTGAGATATCGACCGCCAGCATTAGATCCCTGCCGGTGCTGGGAAGCGCCTGAGGCTCACCCACCCAATGTGGGCCACTGGCGGCGACAAGCAGACTGAGCCAGAGCAGCCAATGTGCAATGACAAGCGGGCTTTTGGTGTTTTTTATGCTGAGGCTTTCGCGGTCGCGAAGCTGCAGCAGTTGGTGGTAAAACGGCACTCGCAGGGCGCTTCGAGCGGCCTGCTCGCTTGGGGGCTTGCTCAGTGCCCTAACGATGAGTGGCAGGGGCAGCAGCAACAGCAGCCATGGCCACTGTAAACTCAGCATCCCTTCGCTCTCCTGTGCGTGCGTAGCCATGTGCTTACTGACTTATACAGCCCGTCGCGATCAGTCAGCTGTGCCGTTGCCTGATAAGCGGCAGTCTCCAGTTCGGCAATCTCCTCGGAAGTAAACACCGGGTACTTGCAGTAACTATTTAATAGCTCGCACCAGGTATCGCCTCGCGCAGTAGCGGCGCGTTGGCCATCAAGCTGTAAAGCGACTCGGCGCAGCAATTGATTGGCGCTTGCGGCGTAAAGGCTATCATCGCCTTGTTGTGAGAGCTTTTCGAGTTCGGCCAGCGCGGCGCGGCGATAGGCGTTGCGGTTGTAGCAGCGGCGCCAATACAGCGCACCGGCGAGGGCGAACAATAACGCCAGTCCGAGCAGGGCAAACCAGCCCCAGGCCCAGGGAAAATCAGCGGGCGGTGGCGGTAGGTGAATGTCGGCGAGTTGGACCAATGGGTCTGTGGGCCTTGGCGTCATGTTAGCCGGATCTCCCTGCTGAGGATTTCCAGTAGGTCGTCATCGGTACTCAGTGGTAGCAAAACAACACCCAGCTGACGCAGTTGTTGTTGAAGCGCTTGCTGGGCCTGTGCAATGTGATCGCGGTAGTGCTGTTGTAGCCGCTGGTCGATATTAATGACCGAACGCTGCTGGCCATCGCTGAGGGGCAGCGCACCTTGCAGCGGCAAGCGCAGCTCGAGCGGGTCGTTGATGCCCAGCGCGACAATGTCGTTGTGACGTGACAGCAACAGCAATTGCTTGTGGGCCTGGTCATCGTAGTCGTGAAAATCGCTCAAGATAAACACTGACGAGCCCGGCCTGGTGATACGCCGAAGTTCCTCTAGCGCTGACGATAGGGGTTGCTTATCCGCAGCGGGCGCTTGGAGTAGCCGCTCGCTGTACTCGCAGGCGCTGTTTAACAAGTGCAGTACTGCTCGGCTGCTACGCTTTGGGCGGAACTCGTTGTGGCGGTCGTCGGAAAAAATAAGGCCGCCGACTCGGTCATTGCTGTCCAGACCATTCCATGCCAGCAGCGCCGCGGCGTGGCAGGCCATGACTGACTTAAAGCAATGGCGGCTGCCAAAGGCCATCGGCCGACGCTGGTCCAGGCAAATAACAATCGGCCGCTCGCGCTCTTCTTCAAACACGCGGGTGTGCGGCTTTGTGGTGCGCGCGGTTACCCGCCAGTCGATGTGGCGAATCTCGTCGCCGCCCTGGTAAGCGCGCAGTTGTTGGAAGCTTAAACCGCGACCTTTGAAGGGCGCCGGGTGATTGCCGGTTTGTCGGGCGACGTGGCGCCGTTGTTGGCGCAGGCGAAGTTGCCGTGCGGTCAGTCTGGCGGCTATCAGCGCAGCGCGGTTAACACTCGCACCGCGAACTACGTAGTTCATCGATTCTGTTGAAGACGTCGCTTTGGCCATAGCGGTTTAGGCAACGGGTACGCAATGAATCAGTCGGTCTATCAATTGGTCGCGGGCAACGCCCTCTGCCTCGGCGGCAAAGCTGATAATTAAACGGTGGCGGAGCACGTCGTGGGCAACAGCTTGGACATCGTCCGGGCTAACGTAGTCGCGGCCGGCCAGCCAGGCATGGGCACGGGAGCAGCGGTCCAGGGCGATGGTGGCTCGCGGGCTGGCGCCGACATCGAGCCACTGGT
The DNA here is from genome assembly GCF_016906995.1 of Spongiibacter marinus. GTDB lineage: Bacteria > Pseudomonadota > Gammaproteobacteria > Pseudomonadales > Spongiibacteraceae > Spongiibacter > Spongiibacter marinus. The sequence goes on from NZ_JAFBBD010000002.1 coordinate 138,016, forward strand.
CGAGTTGTTGATCCCACTGGCCAGCATTGCGCGTCGCGATGACTAGTTGCACGATGTACTGCTCCACGGCATCGGCCATATGAATATCCAAAGCCTGCTGTCTTGCCGAAAATATCGCCTGCTGACTAATTTGCGGGGCGGCGCTTTGCTCGCCCTGGGCCTCGTTGCGTACGCTGCGCAGTATGGCCAGCTCGGCTTCTGCGCTGGGGTAGTCGACATTGACATGCATCAGGAAGCGGTCGAGCTGGGCCTCTGGCAGTGGGTAGGTGCCCTCTTGCTCAAGCGGGTTTTGGGTTGCCATTACCAAGAACAAGGAGTCCAGGGCGTAGCTGTGGCTGCCGACGCTGACCTGCCTTTCCGCCATGGCTTCCAGCAGTGCGGATTGCACTTTAGCCGGGGCCCGGTTGATCTCGTCGGCCAGCAACAGATTGTGGAATATGGGGCCGCGCTGGAACTCAAACACGCCGGTTTCGGGGCGATAGATTTCGCTACCGGTGACATCGCCAGGTAGCAGGTCCGGGGTGAACTGAATGCGCTGGAAGCTGCCCTCTATTGCATCGGAGAGGGTTTTGATCGCCTTGGTTTTCGCCAGGCCGGGGGCGCCTTCAACCAGCAGGTGGCCGTCTGCCAACAGGGCAATAAGCAGGCGTTGGGTGAGTTGCTGCTGGCCGATAATCTGGCTGTTCAACCAGTCGTGGAGCTGGCTGATGTGTTGGTGTTCGGTCATTTAAGGTCTACCTGTGACAATATTCTTATGTGCCCGATGGTGGGGGCATTTGTGCCATTTTCAAGCGCTGCAGGGCCGTGGTTTAGCAATGCGCCGCGATCAATAGACTGCGAGCGGCCCTATTCATTCCCCGGGCCTTCCCCAAAAGCGCCATGGCAGCGCAATAACCGCAGCTCTACATCCAGGGTTAGTGACATCGGTGCACTGCTTAACAGCGCTTGCCGAGCCTCGTGGGTGGCGCGGTAGTTGTGGGGTGTCATGCTTAGCAGCTCTTCAAGCTCGCTGCGTGACAATGCGCGGGTTTGTTGGTGGACGCGCACTCGCCTGTGTAAGGGGCCGATAAGTTGTTCTGCCTTATCCAGGTTCGGTGGCTCGCTGCGCCGCAATTCGGCATACAGCTTTTCCCGCAATTCCAGTAAGTGGTCGGGGCCGCTGTCCACCTGCAAGTAGTAGCCGCCGTCGCGCAGTAGCCGTGAAAATTCGCTGTACACCGGAAAGCCGAAGGCGCAGAGGACAATGTTCTGGCTGGCGGTGGGCAGCGGCACGCTGCGATTGCTGGCAACAATGCCGTTTAGTGAGCGGTTGCGCTGCAGACAGCAACGCAGCGCCCACTTTGAAATATCCAAACCCGTTGCCGTGACGTTGTCGCCCCGGTCGGCCAGCGCCTGTGCGAGATTGTTGAGGTAGTAGCCATCGCCGCAGCCAGCGTCCAAGACGCTGCATGACGCTGCCTCGCCGAATTCGTCGAGCAATAGCTGCGTGATGGCATCGGCAATGGGCTGGTATATACCGCGATCCAAAAATTGCTTGCGCGCATTGACCATGGCTTTGCTGTCGCCGGGGTCCTTGGATTTTTTGTGCTGTACCGGCAGCAAGTTGATGTAACCTTGACGAGCAATATCAAAGCTGTGACCGCGCGGGCAGCGCCACTGTTGGTCGCTGCGCTGCATGGCCTCGCCATCAATGGGGCAGCAGAGGTGTTGTAGAGCAAGTAAGGGCATAGTTGTTCACGGTTTGATACAGTGCGCAGCATACAGTGACACAGCTGGGCGACGCCATCGCTCTGACAGAGATTACGGGAATCATTACACAATGTTGAAAAAACTCCGCCAGGAAAAGCGCCAAAAACGCGCATTGGCCGAGGCGATTGACCGCCGGGTTGAGGCCTTAACCCAGCGCTTTGAGGCCGATGCCTTGCATCGCACAGAACGTGGTGTGGCGGAAAATACACCGCGCCCCATCGTTGTTTCGCTAACCAGTTTCAGCAAGCGCATTCACGATGTTTACTTAACGATTGAGAGTCTGCTTCAGCAGTCCCACAAGCCGGATCGAATCGTGCTGTGGTTGTCTGCCGAGGAGTTCAGCGATGCCGACATTCCGGCAATTCTAAAGCGTCAATGCGCGCGCGGGCTGGACATCGAGTTTGTTGAAAAAGACCTTGGCCCCTATACCAAGTTCTTCTACGCCCTGCAGAAATATCCCGAGGCGTTACTACTCACGGTTGACGACGATATTCTTTACCCGCAGGACATGGTCGACCAGCTCTATCGCGCTCACTTACAAGCGCCCAATGAAATTCACTGCACGCGCGGCCATCGCATCCGTTTAGATGAAAAGGGCGAACTGCTGCCCTATAAGCAATGGTGGCGGCGCAATGATGACCGCGACAGCTCGCTAATGATTTTCCCCACTGGCGTGGGTGGTGTGCTGTATTTCCCCGGTTGTTTTGACGACAGTATTGATGACGTTGAGGCCTTTTCCCGCCTGGCTCCCAATGCCGACGACGTATGGTTGAAAGCCATGAGCCTGAAAGCGGGTACCGTGTGCACCATGTTAGAAGGCCGTGGGGTATGGATGCAGCGTTTTCCAGTGATCGCAGGCAGCCAGGAGGTGTCGTTAAAGCGGCGCAACAAGAGCAAACGCACCGGCAATGATGAGCAGATCAAAGCCGTGTTTGAGGCCTATGGCTTGCTGCCGTTACTGCGTGAGGTCGCGGCGCGCGAGCCCGGGTTGTAGCTTCGGGGCTAATCGGCGGGTACCGCGCGTTCCTTGCACCATTGGCGAAGGGCTTCAATACGCTCACTCATTGTGATGGATAGCGGCACAGTGTTGCCCAGTTCACCGACGATGTGGGCTGTGCTTAGCGCTTCATCGCGGGCGTTTGCGGTGTAGCCAGCGGCGACAATAGCCTGCTCAATCTCGGCGCCGGTAAACCCTGCGCTTTCCTCAGCGAGTACCTCCAAGGAAAAATTGTCGGCTGAGTATCCGCGCTTTTCCAGGTGAACGGTGAAGATGTCTTCGCGTATTGCCGGTTTGGGCAAGTCGACGAAGAATATTTCATCCAGGCGCCCTTTGCGGATCAATTCGGGCGGCAGGTGTTGGATGGCGTTGGCGGTGGCAACGACAAAAACCGCTTGCCGGCGCTCTGCCATCCACGTTAACAGGGTGCCCAACACCCGTTTGGCGGTGCCGCCATCATTGCTATCGGCGACAATGCCTTTTTCAATTTCATCTATCCACAGCACACAGGGTGACATGGTTTCGGCTAGCGCAAGCGCCTCGCGGACATTGCGCTCAGACTCGCCAAAATACTTGTTAAACAGTGCCCCCATATCCATGCGCAGCAAGGGCAGGCCCCACATACCGGCGACGGCCTTGGCGGCCAGACTTTTGCCACCACCCTGAACACCCACCAACATAATGCCCTTGGGTGCATCCGCCTGGGTTTGCAGAAATGCGGCTTCGCGCTTTTGCAGCCAGTCGCGCAGCTGCAGCAGGCCGCCGACATGGGCAAAACTCTCCGTGTCGTATTCAAAGCTCAGAACACCGTCCATATCCAGCAATTGAAACTTGGCTTTGTTGACGGCCTGAATATCTGACTCGGTGATGGCGCCGTCCTGGTAAATGGCGCCACGCGCCAGTTTTCGCGCGTCTTGCAGTGGCAGCCCCCGAAGATTGCTGACCAGCTTGTCCAATGCGCGGCGATCGGTGCGGACCTTACGCCCTTTGTCTTTAGCAAATTGCTGGGCTTCGCGATGAATCGCGGCGAGCAGTTTGTGGTCTTCGGGCATCGACAGCGTGAAGCGCGCCGTCATGCGCTTGAATTCCGCAGGAATCTGCAATGCATGACTGATAAAAATAAGGCACTGCTTTGCTGCCTCAGCTTGCATGGCAATGTCTTTAATCAAGCGCACATTCAGTGGCTCATTGACCAAATACGGATGGAAGTCACACAGGGCGTATAGCCCCGGTGAATTGGCGGCGCGAATATGTTTGAGCGCTGCTTCCGGGGACGTTGTTTGCGGCAGCGATGGTGAGTCCACTAGGTCGGCACGTCGCAAGCCGTCGCTTGCAGACCAGGCATAGAGCGGTTTCGCGAGTTGAATGCCGAGTTTGCTCAGCAGGGTCAGTGCTCGGCGCTCCTCCCAGGTTTCGATAACAATAATCGGAATGCGCGACTCGATGATGAGTCGCAGGTCATGGCTATTGTTCATAGTGCTGTAATGCGTGCTCGCGGTAACTTATGCCGGCTCGGCGGTGCTGGCTAATGCACTTTCGCGCAGCTCGTCGTAAGCGCGCTGGATGCACTCCCCGTAGAAGTCGGGATCGGGCATCATATCGCGACAGGCGGTAAACGACAGGGCGATGATGCCGCGCTTGTTTTGCACGCTGGAATAAACAATGTGGAACAGACCGACGTTGGGCAACAGCGGTCCAAAGTTCATGCCATTAACTAAGCGGGCGCCGCAGAAATACAGTTGTTCGCGCGGGCCGGGAACGTTGGTTATCACGGTGTTAAAAATTACCGCTGCCTCGGACAGGCCTGTACTTGAGGCGGCGCGCAGCGCGAGCTGCAGAACCCCGCCATGTAATACATCAGTGACATCCACCGCAACACGCGGCCCCAGCGCGTTGGCATAGGCTTTGGACTCCAGCGAGGCTTGCTGAATGTGGGTCAGGCGCTCCATAGGGTCGGCGATGGTGCTGCACAGTGACACGGTCATAAAGCCGACCATGTTTCCGCCGCTGTTTTGCTCGGCGGCGCTGCGCACATCAATGGGGCAGCCGCCAACCAGGGTTTTTTCCGGCAATTCCCCCTTGGCGCTGAGGTAGTGACGCAGCGCGCCCGACACGATGCACAGCATCACATCATTAATCGTGGCACCCTCGCAGTGCTGTTTAATGCTGCGTAGCTCGGCGAAGTCAAAATTCACAGAGTCGACCACGCGGTGGGGGGACAGTTTTCCCTGAAAGCGCGTGCGCTGTTTGTCGTCGAGGCTTCGAAAGTCATTCTCTTTCCTGCCGCGGCGTATACGCTGCCAAGCGGGCACCAAATTGCCCACCAATTTGGCGGTCTTAAGCGGTTTGCGCAGATTATTTGCCGCGGCCTTCTTAAGTATGTCGCCGCGAGTAAGCATGGATTCATGTTCAGCGTCGGGCACGGGGATATCTTCAACGGTTGGGCTGAGGTCATGAAGCAAGGGCAACAGACGCGCCCCCGTGGCGCCATCCATAGCAGCATGATGAACTTTTAGCAGCACTGCGAAGCAGTTCTTCGGGAGTCCGGGGACGTTGTCCAGGCCCTCGATGACGTACATTTCCCAGAGCGGTTTTTCCATATCGAGCGGACGCGAGTGGATACGGGCAGCGAGAATACACAGCTGCCGCCAGTCACCCGGCTTGGGTAGTGCCATGTGGTGGATATGGCGTTCGACATCGGGGTCTTCGACTTCCTCCCACCAAGGCTGGTCCAGGCCCCAGGGCACGCGCTGCAGTTGACGGGTGAAGATCGGTGACAGCGGCGCCCGGGCGCTGATTAACTCAATAATCTGCTTGAAGCGAACCAAGCCGCCGTCGGCGCTGGATTGATCGTAAATGCCGAGGCTACTGATGTGCTGCGGTATGCCCGCTGCCTCGGTATGGATGAACATGGCATCTTGGCCGGAAAGCTGGTGCATAGTGTTACCCCCTGCTGAATTTTATTGTTATGTGTCGAGCCTTTTATCGGCCCTTAGTCGCCTTGCCGTTGGCGTTGTTGTAGTGCCCATAGTTGAGCATAGTGGCCCTCGGCTGCAAGCAATTGTTGATGATTACCCTGCTCGACAATACGGCCCTCGTGCAGCACCACAATGGTATCGGCATCGACAACGGTCGACAGCCGGTGCGCAATCACAAGCATACTGTGTTGTCTGGCGATGTCTCGCATGGCGGCAAGAATGGCTTGTTCGGATTTGCTGTCCAGTGATGAGGTGGCTTCATCAAAGACAATAATCGGCGCCCCCTTGAGTAGTGCCCGGGCAATGGCGACACGCTGTTTCTCGCCGCCCGATAATTTCAGGCCACGCTCGCCCACCAGGGTATCGGCGCCAGCGGGTAGGCTTTGAATAAAGTCTTCCAGATGGGCCAGGCGAATGGCTTCGTCGATGTCTTCATCGCAGGCATCGACCCGGCCGTAGCGAATATTGTCGCGGATGCTTTGATTGAATAGCACGGTATCCTGGGGGACGATGCCGAGAACGCTGCGCAGCGACTGTTGGCTGATAGTGGCGATGTTCTGGCCATCGATTAAAATTTGCCCGCTGTCGACATCGTAAAAACGAAATAGCAGTTTCAGCAGGGTGGATTTGCCCGCGCCGCTGCTGCCGACGATGGCGACTTTTTTGCGGGGCGGCAGGCGGAAACTGATATCGCGGAGAATCTGCCTATCGCGGTCGTAAGCAAAGCAAACCTGGCTGAATTCGAGCTCCGCATCACGAACGGATAGTGCGGGCGCATCGGCCTTATCGGTAACGCTGGCACGTTGGCGCAGCAGGGCGAACATCGCTTCAATATTCGCCATTGAGCCTTTCATTTCCCGGTAGACAAAGCCCAGAAAATTCAGCGGCATGAAGATTTGCATCATAAAGGCGTTAATCAACACAAAATCGCCGATGGTCATGCTGCCGGACAGGGTGTGTTTGGCGGCCAGCAGCATTGCCGATGTCATCGCGGTTGCAATGATAAAGGCCTGGCCGGCGTTCAGGGCAAACAGGCTGAGACGGTTTTGTCGTCTCGCGCGCTCCCACTGCGCCAGCTCGTTGTCGTAGCACTGGGCTTCGTAGTCTTCATTGCCAAAGTATTTCACGGTTTCGAAGTTGAGCAGGCTGTCGACAGCGCGACTGCTGCTGCGCGATTCGGCAACATTGGCGCGGCGGATAAAGCCGGTGCGCCACTCCGTTGCCACCACGGAAAACCCGACATAACTCACCACGGCGAGGAATACGATCAGGGCGTAATACACGCTGTACTGCCAGCCCAGTAGTACCAATACCATGCCGATCTCAATAAATGTCGGCACGATGTTAAATACCATAAAGCGCAGTAAAAAACTGATGCCATTGGTGCCGCGTTCGATATCGCGAGACAGGCCGCCAGTGCGGCGGTTTAGGTGAAAATCCAGATCCAGTTGGTGCAGGTGCTTGAATACCGACAGACCAATGCGCCGCATCGCACGCTCAGTAACGCGACCAAACAGGGTATCGCGCAGCTCACCGAATAATACGTTGGCAAAGCGCAGGCCGCCGTAGGCCAAGAGCAGGCCTATGGGCGCGAGTGTCAGTGCGTTCAGCCCGCTTGTGTCCAGGTGGTCGACAATATGTTTTAAGGCAAAGGGCAGCCCGACACTGGCCAGCTTTGCCGCGATGAGGCACAGCAGTGCCAGGCCGATGCGCGGCATATGGGGGCGGAGGTAGGGTACCAGCTTTAGCAGGGTGCGGGCGCTTACCCGTTGGTCTTCAGAATAGTGTGTGTGCCCGTGCATAGCTAGTGGAGTCTCTCGTCGGGAAGCCGGTGTGCCTGGAGCTCAATATTTTCAATTTGCTTGCCCAGAGTAATGATGCGGCCCTGATAGCGCTCGTCGCCTTGAGCACTGAATTCGAAATGATAGCGTCGCCACACTTGGATCTGCCCTCTGCGGTTGCGCTTCCACCACAGTGCACGGAGCGCAATATTCTCATCGAGTAACTGCAGGTGTTGTGCGGCCAAGTGTCGCTTAACGGCGATCAGACAGCGCTCCCGTATGCCAACCGATGCCCAGAGGTGGTAGAGCACGATGCAGAGAATAATAAGGGCGATCAGATCGCTGAGTTGCAACACTAAAATATCCAGGCAATGAATAGCCAAAATATCAGGAAGAAGCTCACAAAGCCGCTAAGCATGAACTGCAACTCACCGAGCAGGCCATCCCCTGCCGCAAAGGCGAACACGACTAAGGTGGCCACCGTTACAAAAAAAGCGATGACGGCGGCATTGCGCAAGTCGAGGCCTGGGGTGAAGTGCTGGTCAATGAAGCCAGCAACTAATGGCAGCATCATGGCTGTGGCAGCGCCGAGCAGGAGCAGCAGCCCAAGCAGCAGGCCGCCAATTTTTAAGACTTGCTGGCGGTCTGCGCTCATTGCTCGTCAACTTGGCTGGCTTTTACCAACTCCCTGAATACCTCAGGGCGGGGCATACCGCTAGCCTGCACTTCGGCCTTGTCGCCCGCCGTAAAGATGCTCAGGGTGCCAACGCCGAACAAGCGGTTCATTAGAGACTGACTGATTTTAACAGTGCGAATACTCGACGTGTTGAGCTCGGTGCGGTCTTTGTTCAGCAGTCCCTGCTCAAGCACGATCTCGTTGCCATTGATTTCAAGGCGAGTGGCTTTGCATTTAAGGTACCAATACAGCAGGATCAAAATGCCAATCCCAACCGGCACCAACAGCAGCGCGAGAATGAAGCCGAATGGCTTGTTGCGAAACATGGCGGGGTGTTCTGCGTATTGTTGGCTCACTTGTGTCTCTCTTTATGTTACGGGATTGCTACATTCTACACGCTATCTGGAGGCTGTGAATTACGTTTCTGTGGCGATAACCGCTGGCCCATAGCGCTGGTTGAATACTGGCGGCATTCGGCGCGGCTTGCCGTTGCTCAACCGAATGCATACCAGCTGCCAGCGCGCCCGAAGAAGGGTAACGCCGTCGCGAGAGCGTCTTAACTGAAAGCGTCGCTCCATCGTCAGGCGCTGGTCGCTAGCCGTTAACCACGTGGCTATCTCGCACTCTTCATCTAAAAAGGCTGCGGCGACATAGTCGTATTCGGCATGCCGAATAACCATTGCGGCATCGAGCTGATGGTAGTCGTCCAGGTTTAGCCCAAGCTCGACGGAATGCTGCCAGCCAACCCGCTGGCACCAGCTCACGTACACACCGTTGTTCACATGGCCGAGGCCGTCAATATCTTCGCGGCCGACACTCAGACTTTGGGTGAACGGGGCGGGCAGGTCCCAATCGGAGTTTACAATTGTCATAGCCTTTCCCTTTGCCAAAACGGTATTATGGCGACTGCCGTGAAGAAGGGAAGCGTGTGAACTGTGGGTTTGTGTCACAGTGAGCAGAGTGGCAGCTTAGTTAACTCGTTTTTTTGTGATGCAGGTCTCAAAAAGCGCGGGGTTTTCCGCGTCTACTTCGGTTTTCCCTTACTTCACCTATTTCCCACTGCTGGTTCAATGTACACACATGCCCCATCAGTGGATGAGGCGCTTCGGCGTTGGCATGGCGGTGTGAATGCACAGCTCTCCCCCTATTGTTGGCAGGCACCTCGATACCTGTTTTTACGGAGTTACGGAACATGTTCAAACTTAATAAATTTAATCGCGCTGGCCTGCTCGGCTTAAGCGCTGCGGTACTTCTTACCGCTTGCGGCGGTGGTGGCGGCTCGAGCTCAGGTGGCTCGAGCGAGCAAGCGACCTACCAAGGTGTAGAAGGCCCATTAGACATGGTTCAAGAGCCGCTGTCTGAGCAAGTGCTGGGG
>NZ_JAFBBD010000002.1:147666-438269 GCF_016906995.1 Spongiibacter marinus
CCGCTGGGTGACGCGTTGGCTCCGCTGCTAACTGCTGCAGGCGGTAGTGGGTTTGGTAATGGTGAAAATCTGGATCTGACGGCGCTGCAAGCACTGACTAATCAACTGTCTTCAGCATTTAACGAAGGTCTGGCCAATCTGCCCGCAGAAGTGGCTGACGCGCCAGTTCTTGGTGGTCTGCTGACTACCCTGCAAACGACCTTTAACGATTTGGACACGACTATTGGTGCCCTCGACGATGCCTCTGGCGACGAGACGGCTGGCGCTATCGCGACGACGCTGGATAACTTGCTAAGTAACCTGCTGACTCAAGTTGTTCCTGTCGAGTTCATCGAAGAGCAAGCTGGTCAACCGGGTGCGGTTAGCAGCCAGATTAAAGATGGTATCGGTCAGGTAACAGCGCAGTTGGACAACGGTCTTGGCGCGGTGCTGGACCCTGCATTCGGTGCATTGTTCGGTGGCGCTCTGGATCCACTGTTTAGCGGTTTGAACATGCTGCTGACACCGATTGGTGAGGCGATCACTGGCGGTCTGGCTTCAGGCGGCTCTGGCGCTGGCCCAACTGGCACACCTCTCGACGCCTTGCTGGCACCCCTGGAAGGTGTATTTGCTGCCCTGACTGGTGGCGGTAGTGGCGACGGCCTGACTGGCACACCGCTTGACCTGTTGCTCGACCCGCTGGCTTCAGCATTGGGCGGCGGTGGTTCTTGCCCCTTGGCAGAAACGCCTCTGAACCCGCTTTGCACCGTGGTTGATGGCCTGTTATCCGGTCTTGGTGGTGGCGGTAACCCACTGGATCTGTTGACAGATTTGCTCGACACCATTCTGGGCCCCCTGTTGGGCGGTCTGGGCTAAGCGCTTCGCGTCAGTGATGAAAAGGCGGCCAACAGGTCGCCTTTTTTTTGCCCGCGACTATGAATAACTCGGTTTTTCCGTACATCAAAAAAAGTGCCGTATTGGTTGAATAAAGCGTAGCGCCGTATGCAGTGTCTTTCTGCACCCATGGCGACTTAACGGAGTAAAGCCTATGTTGAAATTATCCTCTTTAAATCGCGCCTTTATACTGGCATTCAGTGTCAGTTTGGCACTTAGTGCCTGCGGAGGCTCGAGCAGCAGTAGCAGTAATAACCCCAGTAGTATTCCCGATGGCGGTAATGGCGCCGATGACGGCGGCTCCGGTGATGGGGGTAACGATGGCGGCGGGTCTGGGTCGGGTTCCGACAACGGCGGCTCAAATGATGGCGGAGATGAGACAACCCGTTATCAGGGAGTAGAAGGACCGCTGGATGTGATTCAGCAGCCCCTGTCTGAGCAGGTGTTTGGTGGCTTGGCGTCGGCAGCTGAAGGCACACCGTTAGAAGCCAGCATCAGTTGTCTGGATCAAGTCGTCGCGCAAGATACTGTAGATATTCTGGACGCAGTGCTCGCCGCCGTAAACCCCGAGTCGGCGGCGGATCCGCAGCAAGCCTTTGCGGCAGCGGCGGAGAATGTGCAGCTGGCGAGCAGCGAGCTACTGGCTGATCTGCCGGGGTTGTTAATGTCGCTTGCAGGGCAGGGCGATTGCGACGGTAGCGCTAGCCCTGGCGGTGACAATCCACTTGCCGGAACGCCTCTGGCTCCCTTGGGTGAAGCCCTTGCACCGCTGCTGAATGCCGGTGGTGGTGGCAGTGCTGATGGCGATCTCGACCTGACCGCACTGACCGTACTCACCGGCCAGTTAAGCGATGCATTCGAAGAAGGTTTGAGCAATTTGCCGGCCGAGGTGATGTCGGCGCCGGTCTTGGGTGGCGCACTGACAACCCTGAGTGTGACCTTCGCCGACCTTGATAATACCGTGGTGGCCCTGGACAGTGGCAACGGCGTATTGACGGCATTTCGCGTGTCGCAGACCGTTGAGCACCTGCTAAAAAATGTACTGACCGGCATTGTTCCAGTCACGTTTATCGAAGAGCAGGCCGGGCAGCAGGGTGTTGTGTCCGACCAGATCAATAGCGGTGTCGAGGCGTTAAGTTCACAGCTTCTCGGTGGTTTGGCGGTTGTGCTGGCACCCACCTTTGATCAGTTGTTTGGTGGTGCCGCAGCACAATTATTCGCTGGCGTGAATACTATTCTGACCCCACTGGGTGAGGTGCTGAGCGACGGTGTGAATGGCGGCGGTTCTGGCGCTGGTCCCACGGGTACGCCTCTCGATGCTCTGCTTGCTCCACTCGAGTCACTGGCGGCGGCGTTGCAGGGCGGCGGTAGTGATGGTGGGTTGACTGGCACGCCCCTGGACTTGCTGCTGGATCCCATTGCGTCGGCGTTAAGTGGTGGCGGGTGCCCGCTAGAGGGGACGCCGCTAGCGGTACTCTGTTCGGCAGTGGATCAGCTTCAGTCGGCAGTCTCCCAGCAGCCGGGGGCAGACCCGCTGGCACTGCTGACAGATACCCTGAAAGGTCTACTGGGTGGTTTGATCCCCTAAGCGTTTCGGCGACCCCCTGCAGGGCGGCTTGTTAGCCGCCCTTTTTATTGCTCTTGCAAAAAGCGGCGCTGGGCTTCTTCAACAACGATGGCGTGTCGTCTGGCCAGTGCCTTGCGATCATCGTCGTAGCCACCGCCAATGACCGTTGCCACCGGGATGCCCGCTGAGCGACAGCGCTCGATGACCATGCGGTCGCGCTGGCGAATGCCGTTTTCACTGACCTTTAGCAGGCCCAATGGGTCGCCGGCATAGATATCCACGCCAGCATCGTAAATCACCAGCTCCGGGCGGGCGCTGGCCAATGCCGTTTCCAGGGTGTCGCTGACGATGCTCAGGTATTGGTCGTCCTCACAGTTGCTGGCCACCTCAACATCCAGGTCGCTGCAGGCTTTGCGCGCGGGGAAATTTTTCGCACCGTGTACGGAGCAGGTAAAGGCGGCGGGCTCGTCGGCGAGAATGGTGGCCGTGCCATCGCCCTGATGAACGTCGCAATCAAAGATCAACAAGCGCTTCACCCGGCCCTGAGCAAGCAGGGCTTTAGCGGCGACAGCCAAGTCGTTGAATACGCAAAAGCCAGAGCCGAAGTCGCGATGGGCGTGGTGAGTGCCGCCGGCAAGGTGACAGGCGATGCCGTGGCGCAGGGCCAACTGCGCGGTCAAAAAGCTGCCATTTGGTGAGATCCAGCTGCGCGTAACCAAGCCCTGGCTCCAGGGCAGTCCCAGGCGCCGTGAGGCCTGTTTGTCCAGGGTATTGCTGGTGAAGCGCTTGATGTAGTCACTGCAGTGAGCGAGTTGCAACAGCTCGGGTCGGGCTTTTCCCGGCCGATGGACGTTGCTTGCAGAGAGAATATGTTGACCGGCTAAATACTGATTTAGCAGGCCAAATTTTTCCATCGGAAAGCGGTGCTTTTGATCAAAGGAATAGCTGTAAACAGGGTTGGTGACCAATGGCAGTTGCTTCATAGATGAGAGTAATCGTTCTGTCATTATTGGCACATATCGTGCGTTGCTGTTGGGCGAAAGCGCACCGCAACGGCCGTGGATCTGTCGGGTGGTGGTCGCGAAGATTGTCCCGTTGGTCAGTCTTTGTGTAGTATTGCCTCATTTTGCGCATCTCGCTCACCGTTTTGAGCGGGCGCACACTCCGGGGCGTCCCTACTAATTGCGCCCTAAATCGGTGCAGCGATGGCAGGTTGGCTATGCGGGATCACTACCAAATAACCGTTACGAGTTTTGAGCGAACGCGGCATTATCGCGTACCGCAATTTATTAAGCACTTTGCCACGGGCTTTGTCGCTGTGCTTGGACTGTTATTTGCCGGCGGTGTGCTGGCTATTTACGTACTCAGCAATAAGCTCGATGCAATGGACCAGGAGCTTTCTCGCCTTCATGTCCAGCAATCTGAAATTCGCGCAGAGAATACGGCTTTACTGCAAGAGCAGCAACGACTGCAAAATTCCGTTGAAGAAAAAGTGGCAGCCCTGTCGATGATGGGCGAGGAATTAGGCAGCATTGAGGCGATGATGGGCCTGTCTCCTAATCCGGATGCCGAGATTGAATTTCGCTTGGATACCGCAAGCCAAACAGCGCAGGAAAAGCGCTATATGCTCACCGCCATTCCCAGTGGCTACCCGCTGGAAGAGGCCAAGGTCACGAGCTTCTACGGTATGAGAAAGCACCCGGTATTGGGGAAAATGAAATTGCATGGCGGGGCCGATCTGCGCGCCCGCATTGGTACCCCGGTGTATGCAACGGCCAATGGTGTTGTGGAGTGGGCAGGGTACAACGATGGCGGTTTTGGAAAGATGGTGAAGTTGAGTCATAACTTTGGCTTTACCACGGTATACGGGCATTTAAGTAAGTCGACAGTGGCTGTTGGCGACTATGTAAAGCAGGGAGAGCTGATTGGTTACAGCGGGAATACAGGCTTGTCCAGCGCTCCCCATTTGCACTACGAAGTTCGCCACTTGCATCGGCGTCTCGCTCCGAGAAGTTTTATGGAGTGGTCGCTGGAAAATTATGACGGGCTTTTCACGCGCGAGGAGAGGATAAAGTGGGACTCATTAGCAAAAACAGTAAGAGATCAGATAGCCCTACCCGAACGACGATTATCGCTGCGGGGACCCATTTCGTCGGGGACTTCGAGTTAAAAGACAGCTTTCACTTAGATGGCTCGGTAGACGGCAATATCACCTCGCAGGCTGATGTGACCATCGGTGTGAGCGGGCATTTTAAGGGCGATATAAAAGCCAAGCGCGTGCTGGTGAGCGGGAGGCTCGATGGCAAGGTTGATGCCGACTACATTGAAATTGTGGCGTCAGGGCAGGTGAATGGCGATATCCGAGTGCGTGAGCTGGCCATTGAATCGGGGGGCCAGTTTATCGGTGCGAGCCATGTTAAAAAACACGATGCGCCGGTGCTGACTCCTGTCGACGCAAGTGCTGACGCAGACAGTAGCGACCGCGCGGCCGGCTGATAGTCACTACCTTCACCGCAGCGGTTGCAGATCGTTTATAATGCGCGGCTTTTGCTTGGAGGCAATCATGGCAATTGATCAGGCGTTGATGCAGCGCAGCCAGGGACAGTGCGAGCTGTGTGGCAGTAGTGATGGGCTCAGCGAGTATGAGGTTAGCGGTTCGGAGCAGCCAGCGTCGGTGGTGGTTTGTGGTGAATGCCTTGCGCAGATTGCCGGTGACGATGCCCTGCAGGCGGCGCGTTGGCACTGCCTGAATCAGAGTGTATGGAGCACTGAACCCGCCGTTCAGGTGCTTTCCTATCGAATGTTACATCGCCTGAGTAGCGAGCCCTGGGCGCAAGACCTGCTGGATATGGTGTTTCTTGATGAGCCCCTGCAGAAATGGGCCGATGCAGGGCTAGCCTATAGCGACCAGGTGACAACTGTTGACGCCAATGGTGCGGTACTTCAGGCCGGCGATAGCGTTACCCTGATCAAAGACCTTAACGTCAAAGGCACCAGTTTCACCGCCAAACGCGGCACTGCCGTTCGCAATATCTCCCTTAGCGATAACCCCGAGCATATTGAAGGGCGTGTCAATGGCACGCGCATTGTGATTATTAGTAAGTTTGTTAAGAAGTCCAGCTGAGTCTCGCCCGTGCTCCGGGTTAGAAGCCAAGAGCACGGGGTTGGTTGCGGCGCTAAACAGGGTTTGATTCTGCTTCCTGAGAAGGTTGCTCTTCAACGGCGACTTCGGGCTCCACGGTGAAGCTAACCGTGCTTTCTTCACCAGCAGTGACGGTGGTCGATTGCACTTCCGTGAAATCTATATCGTCATCAGTACCTGGCTCGTCATTTGCGGGTTCGCAGGTGTAGGCGACGCTGTAAGCCGCTTCGCGTGCTTCGACAAAGCCGATGGTGAAGGTAAATTCGCCGCTTTCGTTCTGCCCCACTTCGGCACTGGCAATAGGTCGCACCCCGGTTGCCAATTCGCTATCGAAGTAGTCCTCCGGCATAGCATCACCCGTTGTCAGGTCCTCATCGTAGAGATAAACCGCACCATTGCCCTCGTTTAAAAGGCATTCGGGGTGATTGACCACGGTCGAGCTGACAGAGCCGCTGATGCTGCCCACTTCGAGGTTATTTACCAGTCGTAATGCAGGCCGTAGCAGATAGTAGTCTTGGTTTGCCGGTTTGGTCAGGCCCTTGCGTAAGACAAAGTCGATAGTGAAATCTGACTTGCTTCCCGCGGCGATCGTGAAACCTGACACAAGTCGCAGAAACTGTGGGTTGCCGTTGGGGTTGCCATTTTGTTGGCCCGGAATATACAGGTCGGTTTCATTGCCGCCCTCTGGGGTGACGGTTGAGTTCGGGAAGCCGCCATCAACAAAAATACGCAGTTGGTTGTAGTCGCCGGGAGGGATGCTTGCCTCTGAGAGGATAGGTGTTGAAGCGTTACCGGTAAGGTCGAGCAGGTTTTCAATGGTAACGGGCTCATCGAAGGTGATGGAGACATCATTTTCGGAGCCAGACGCGGCTTTCAGGTCAATGCGTGTGAACGTGACTTTTACTGCCTCGACATCATCGACCGGGGCATCGGTCACAGAGAATGTCGTGGTGCTTGAGCCGCCAGAACCGCTAGAGCCTCCACCGCAGGCGCTCAACAGAATGGCGCTGGTAATGGCGATTGCCAGAGGTTTATAAAAAGGGGCTTTATCTTGTTGGGTCATCATTGCTCTCTCCAGCATTGCGTAGGTTTTATTGTCGCCTCCCTGCTGTTGGTGACAGCTTAATTTTGCGTCACACCCTGTTAGGTAAACCCTAGCCCAGAAAGTTCAGCGCTGCTCATGCTTTACAGAAGTTGTGTGGGTGCCTCCTCAAAAATTGATCGGTTATCGCCATTTATGGCGGTATTTTTCTGGTGAATTTTTAATGCCGCTATGCTGTAATCGCCACTAACAAGACGTTTTTGCTTCCTCAAACCCAAATAAGAATAGTATTTAGGGGGAACATTGAAACCGACCGATGTAAAAGACCCGGAGTATTTCCACAGGGTGGTGGATTGCCAATATGCCTGTCCTGCCCATACCCCCGTTCCCGAATATATTCGCCTGATCGCGGCTCAGCGCTATACCGATGCGTATATGGTTAACTGGGAGTCGAATGTCTTTCCCGGTGTGCTTGGGCGCACCTGTGACCGCCCCTGTGAACCCGCGTGCAGGCGTGGCAGGGTGGAAGAAGAGCCCGTTGCCATTTGCCGGTTAAAGCGCTTGGCTGCCGATAATAAGGCGGATATACAGGACCGCTTGCCGATCATCCCGAAAAAGAAAAACGGTAAGCGAATAGCCTTGGTGGGTGCCGGGCCAGCGTCGCTGACAGTTGCCCGCGACCTCATGCCCCTTGGTTACAACATCGACTTATTTGACGAGCAGCCAGCGGGCGGCGGATTCATGCGCAGCCAGATACCGGCGTTCCGGCTCCCTGAGTCGGTGCTGAATGAAGAGGTCGATACCATTTTACATATGGGGGTGGTCAGCCACTTTAGGCACTATGTCGACAGTTTGAAAGCGCTGCTTGAACAGGGCGATTACGATGCGGTGTTTGTTGGCAGCGGCGCGCCCATGGGACGCGATTTAGATATTTCTGGTCGCGAAGCCGCCGACGCGAATATCCACATTGGTATCAATTGGCTGGCCAGTGTGGCGTTTGGTCATGTGCAGACAGTTGGGCGCAGAGTGCTGGTACTCGGCGGCGGGAATACCGCCATGGACTGCTGCCGAACCGCCCGGCGTTTGGGAGGCGAAGACGTGCGCGTGGTGGTGCGCAGCCCCTTTGAAGAGATGAAGGCCTCACCCTGGGAAAAGGAAGACGCCCAGCAGGAAGGCATTCCGATCTACGATAACCATGTCCCCAAGGCGTTCCTTGTTGAAGACGGCAAGCTGGTTGGCATGCGCTTTGAGAAAGTGAAGGCCGTGTACGAAGACGGCAAGCGGCAACTGATACCCACCGGCGAGCCGCCTGTCGATATGGCCTGCGACGATGTGCTGGTCGCCATCGGTCAGCAGAATGCGTTTCCCTGGATTGAGCGCGATATTGGTATTGAGTTCGATCAGTGGCAATTGCCCGTTGTCGATAAGGACACCTTCCAGTCGACGCTGCCCAATGTGTTTTTTGGTGGCGATGCTGCCTTTGGGCCGGAAAATGTGATTACCGCTGTTGCCCACGGCCACCAAGCGGCGATTTCTATTGATCTGTTTTGCCGCGGCGAGTCGGTGACACAGCGCCCGCCGCCGGGGGTGACCTTGGTCAGCCAGAAGATGGGTATTCACGAATGGAGCTACGACAATCAAATTGAAGATGACGCCCGTTATCGTGTTCCCCATGCCAACCTGGATCAGGCATTGTCCGACCGCAGCTTGGAGGTTGAGTTAGGCTTTGATGCCGAAACAGCCTTTCACGAAGCGCAGCGCTGCCTGAATTGCGATGCGCAAACTGTCTTCACCGAGAAACTGTGCATTGAATGTGATGCCTGCTTGGATATATGTCCAACCAGTTGCCTGAGTTTTGTTGTTAACGACGACGAAGAAAGCACACTGCGTCAGAAACTGCGGATGCCTGCGAACAACCCTGATCAGGCCATTTATGTATCCGAGGACCTCGCAACTGGCAGGGCCATGGTTAAAGACGAAAATGTCTGCCTGCACTGCGGTTTGTGTGCCGAGCGCTGTCCTACTGCGGCTTGGGATATGCAGCAGTTTTATTACAGCGTCAGCAAAGCCGGCGAGGAAGTACAGCCATGAAGCGTATTGAAGCGGTCAATGATTTTGTCATCAAATTCGCCAATGTTAACGGCACCGGCTCGGCGAGTGCCAACAATATGTTTGCCAAGGCGCTGTTTCGTATGGGTCTGCCGGTAAGCCCCAAAAACATCTTTCCTTCTAATATTCAGGGGCTACCGACCTGGTTCGAGGTGCGGGTGAACGAGAAGGGCTTTCTCGGTCGCCGTGGTGGCATCGATATGATGGTCTGCATGAATCCGCAGAGCATGGCGAAAGACATCAAAGAATTAGAGTCCGGAGGTTACTTCCTCTATGACTCCAGCAAGCCTCTCGACCTGCGTTTACTGCGCAGTGATGTTACCTTCATTGGTATTCCGCTTCGCGACTTGTGCCGTCGGGAATTTAGCGATCCGCGTCAGCAGCAGCTGTTTCGTAATGTGGTC
Source organism: Spongiibacter marinus (assembly GCF_016906995.1). GTDB lineage: Bacteria > Pseudomonadota > Gammaproteobacteria > Pseudomonadales > Spongiibacteraceae > Spongiibacter > Spongiibacter marinus. Next base: position 156,804 of record NZ_JAFBBD010000002.1, read on the forward strand.
TATGTGGGGGCGCTCGCCGCGTTGCTGGATATCGAGTTTGATGTGCTTACCGGCCTGGTGGCCGACCAGTTTCAGGGCAAGGAAAAGCTGATTACTTCCAATGTGCGGGCCCTGGAGCTGGGTTACCACTACGCTGCGGAGAACATCGACTGCCCGCTGGGTATTCGCGTGGAGCGTCGCGACGCCGTCGGTGACGCGATCCTTATCGACGGCAACACGGCGTCGGCGTTGGGGGCCATCTATGGTGGCGCAAGCGTTGCGGCCTGGTACCCCATTACGCCCTCGACCTCGGTCGTCGATGGTTTTGATAAATACTGCAAGCGCTTGCGCATTGATCCTGCCAGCGGCAATAAGAACTACGCCATTGTGCAGGCTGAAGATGAGCTGGCGGCAATTGGCATGGTGATTGGTGCCAGTTGGAACGGTGCCCGCGCATTTACGGCAACCAGTGGCCCGGGAATTTCGCTAATGAGTGAGTTTTTGGGGCTGGCGTATTTTGCCGAAATTCCCTGTGTGCTTATTAATGTTCAGCGAGCCGGGCCATCTACCGGTATGCCGACGCGAACACAGCAATCGGATGTGATGGCTTGCGCCTATGCCTCCCACGGCGATACCAAACACGTGCTGTTGTTTCCGGCCACGGCGCAGGAGTGCTTTTCCATGACGGCGGAGGCTTTCGATTTAGCCGAAGAGTTGCAGACCCCAGTGATTGTGATGAGCGATTTGGATCTGGGCATGAATGACAGTATGTCGCCGCCGTTGAGCTGGGATGACCAGCGCGAATACCGGCGTGGCAAGGTGTACAGCGGCGAGCAACTAGAGGCGATGTCGGAACGCTTTGGTCGGTATCTCGATACCGATGGCGACGGTATTCCCTATCGCACCTATCCCGGTGCCCACCCCGAGAAGGGCGCATTCTTCACTCGCGGCACCTCCCGAGACGAGTACGCCGTGTACACCGAAGACAGTGCGCAATACGAATTGAATATGCAGCGCCTGCTGAAGAAATGGCAAACGGCATCCACCAAGGTGCCCAAAGCGGAGGCGTGCAATGCGAGCGGCGCTGCAGATGTAGGGGTGATTTACTACGGAACCAGCCACGAGGCAGCGCGAGAGGCGGTAGACAGTTTGTCGCGAGCGGGGATCGCCGTCGACACGCTGCGGTTAAAGGCCTTTCCCTTCGACGATGGTGTGGCCGCGTTTATTGATAGCCACAAGCAACTTTTTATTATTGAGCAAAATCGTGACGCGCAAATGCGCAGCTTAATCGTCAACGAATGCCTGGTATCGCCGCGTCGTTTAGTGCCTATTTTAAACTACGGCGGTATGCCGATTACTGCTCGGCAGATTGAGAGCGATATTTGCCGCCACCTTGACGAGAACAAAGTACAGCCGCTGCGCGCCGCCAAGGAGACCGTGTAATGACCTATTTACGCCCGAGTTTCCGCCATCCGGAGCAGCCGATTAACGAGTTGGGTTTTACCCGCAAGGATTATGAGGGCGCGCTGTCGACCCTCTGTGCGGGTTGTGGCCACGACTCGATTAGCGCGGCGATTGTGCAGGCCTGTTTCGAGTTATCCATCGCCCCACACAAGGTGGCCAAACTTTCCGGTATTGGCTGCAGCTCGAAGACACCCACCTACTTTCTCGGCAATTCTCACGGCTTCAACTCGGTTCACGGCCGCATGCCATCGGTCGCGACAGGTGCGAACCTGGCGAACCGCGACTTAATCTACGTTGGCGTCTCAGGTGACGGCGATTCAGCATCCATTGGTATGGGGCAGTTCACTCACGCCGTGCGTCGCAACGTGAATATGATGTACGTGGTCGAGAACAACGGCTGCTACGGTTTAACAAAGGGGCAGGACTCCGCGACCGCCGATGTTGGCTCGGCCAGTAAAAAGGGGGAGCCCAATCCCTTTGAGGCCATCGACCTGGCCAGCATCGCCCTGCAGCTCGGTGCCAGCTTTGTTGCGCGGAGCTTCTCGGGGGATCGCGAGCAACTCGTGCCGTTGATCAAGGCAGCGATCAGTCACCGCGGTTTTGCCTTTATCGATGTGATCTCACCCTGTGTCACCTTTAATAATAATCCGGCTTCGACCAAGGGTTATGAGTATGTGCGGGATCACTTGGCGGCGACGGGGACGGTGGATTATGTTCCGTTTAAGCAGGAAATTTCGGCCAGTTATGCCGAAGGTGAAAGCAAGGCGGTAACGCTGCACGACGGCTCAGTGGTGCAGCTTCGCAAGGCGGATCCAGAGCTGGACCTAAACAGCCGGCGCTCGGCGTTGCGCTTGATAAAGGATTACCGAGCCAAAGAGCAAATTCTCACCGGGCTGTTGTATATGGATGAGGATTCTCAGGACCTGCATGAAATTATCGGTACCAGCAAGACACCGTTGCAGGCCTTGACCGAGGCAGAGCTTTGCCCCGGTCAGAAGGTATTAGACAAGCTCAACGACAGTTTGCGTTGAGCTTGTCTGCGGCTTACCAGCGATAGGAGGCTTGCAGGGCGAGCGTCCGTGGTGGGTTGGTAAAGCCGTGGTGGCTGGTGGTGCCTGCGATGACTTTCTTGGCCACAGGGGTGTCAACTGCGTACAGCACTATCAGCTCGTCGGTGAGGTTTTTACCCAGCAGCGCCAGCTCCCAGGTGCCGTCTGCCGCAGACAGTGATACCCGGCCGTTGTACTGAATAAAGGCGTCTTGTTTTACGCGCTCATCCAGGTTTGGCGATGGGTGGTACTCGTCGCTGAAGATGGCATCCAGGTTTGCCCGCAGCATTAAGCTGTCACCCAGTGCGCTTTCGTATGCGAGCAATAAGTTGCCCGAGAAGTCGGCGGCATACTGGTTGGTTTTCCCGGAGTAATCGCAGTTGATGCCATTGGGGTTGTCGGGAATCTGGTCCTGAATACAGGTGCCGAATTCGTGGTTTTGAAACTCAAAGTCCAAAAACGCCAAGCCACCGGCAAGCATCAGGTTTTCACTCAGTGCGATACGGCCGTCGAATTCAATACCCTGGGTCACAGCGCTGGCGGCATTGCCGACATTGAAGCCCAGGGTGCCATCAAACACACTGACCTGAAGATCGTCGAACTGGGTGTAAAACAGTGCGGTATTCAGCTCGGCAACACCGTCGAACAAGGTGGTTTTCAAACCTAACTCGTAGGACGTGGCGCGCTCTTCCTCATACTCGAAGCTACCGATTAACACCTGCGGGTTAGGCCCAACGGCATTGGGGTTGCTCGGTGTGGGGTCGGCACTGGGCGAGGAGTTGGAGCGGGCATCGTAGCCGCCCGATTTAAAGCCTCGGCGAGCGGAGAAGTAGCTCATTGCCGCGTCGTTGATGTCCCACTGAATATTTACCAGCGGTGCAAACTGTGACTCGGTGCGCTTACCTTTTAAGTCGTGGCGTTCGGCGGCAAAGGTCACGGCGGCGGCGGTATCGGTTTCACCAATCGGCAGGCGAGAGCCATCCGGCAGCCCGAACTCTAGCTTTCTGCTGCCGCTTTTCTTCTCGTAGGTATAGCGGCCGCCCAGAGTCAGGCGCCAACTCGGGTTGATAATCCAGGTGCCTTGCATAAAGGCCGAGGCAATAATCGAGTCGCTTTTGAAATCGCGCGGTGAGCGAATATCGATCAGCGAGTTACCGGCATCGCCTATACCCAGTAGTTCAAAGCCGCTGCTGCCATTGGCGCCGGGGTCGATGTCGCCGCGTGCGCCGCCTTCAAGCAGGTCGGCAGCATTGATCAGCTGGGGAACCAGCGTGGAGGGCAGAACAATGGAGTCGAAAAAGTAGACATCGTTGTACTGGAAGTACGTGCCAGCGATCATGTCGAAGTTCTCGCCTGCCGGGGATATCCAGCGAAACTCCTGGCTGAACTGCTCGTATTCCTCTTCCATAACCACCTGGAAAAGGGGTGAGCCGGTAAAGTCGCAGTCACACTCCTCATCGTACTGGTAAGCCATGTAGGCGGTAATCGACGAGAAGGTGTGCCCATCTTTATACCAGTCCATATTCAGGGTGACGTTTTGCGTATCGTTATAGCTGAAGTCGCCGTTGGCGTGGCGCTTGCGATCGGCCTTGGTGTCGAGCACCGAGTCATCGGCCTGCATATTCAGAATAGAGCCGTTGTCCTGTAGTTGCAGCAGGTTGCGCACCGGCGCTGGCAGGGCAGCGAAAACGCCGCTGGCGGCGCCGAAGTCCGGGAATACGGTGTTGTTGAGAATCTCACCATAAGTGCGCCCGGTGAAGATAAAGATGTCTGAGTCAGAGGGCGTATCGTTAATAATCTCCGACTGACGACCCACCACATCGAAGCTGCCGATTTCCAGTTTCAGCATGGCCTTGAAGTCATCGCCTGGGTCCCAGCCGACTTTCAGTCGATAGGTTGCCTCGTCGCGCTCGGCCTCATCGCGGTCGAGAACCTGGTTTTCCACAAAGCCGTCGATCTGGCGCTGGCGCATTGCAAAGCGCATGCTCAGTGCGTCGGTCAGTGGGCCAGAGGCTACAAAGTCTATCACTCGCTCACCGAGGTCGGGCTCGTAGGTGCCCTGGATAAACAGCTCGGGTTCCTGGCTGGGCGAGGCGGTGCCGACATTAATGGCGCCGGCAATACTGTTTTTACCCAGCAGGATATTTTGTGGGCCACGCAATACTTCGACACGCTCGAGGTCGAGGAAGGGCGCGCGCGCCAGCTGGGCGCGGCCGTAGTACACGCCATCTACGTACATGCCAACCGATTGCTCAAAGCCTTGGTTTTCACCAGAGCCGATACCGCGAATATAAATGTCGGTACCGATGCTGGATTCGGTCATCGTAAAGTTGGGGACGTAGGCCTGCAGGTCTTCAATTTTTGCCAGCCCGGCTTCCATTAATTTCTCACCACCGATAGCGCTGACCGAAACCGGTACGTCTTGCAGGCTTTGCTCGCGCAGCTGCGCGGTAACGATAACTTCTTCCAGCTGTGCGGCAAAAAGCTGCGGGCTGTGGCAGAGTCCGATAGATAGCGCGCTGTATAGTGCAGTCTTTCTTATCATTATGGTTCTCCATTACAAACTGAGGCGCCGCCTAAGCGGCGGCGACAGGTGTGTTCGTGTTGATTAGGCCGCTAGGCCCTGATTGCTTGACGTTGGGTAACGGCGTTTCAGCTTCTGCGCCTTACTGGGGTGCAAATGCGCCTGACTGAGATTGCCCTGATGGTGAGCGACAACTTTCGGGTCCATCACTCGGAACCACAGTGGCGGAAAGTAGGCGAGGATCATCATCGACGCATAGCCAGAGGGTAGCTGTGGGCTGTCGCTAAAGTGCCGCAGGGCCTGAAACGCTCGGTTGGGATGGGCGTGGTGGTCGGAGTGGCGCTGCAGCTGATAGAGCAACAGGTTGGTAACGATGTGGTTGCTGTTCCACGAGTGCTTGGGCAGGCAGCGCTCATAGCGCCCCTTTTCATCTTGCTGGCGCAGCAGGCCGTAATGTTCAACATAGTTGATGACTTCCAGCAATGACGCGCCGAGGGCTGCTTGAACCACCAGAAACGCCAGAGCAGGCCAGCCCAGCCAGAGCGTGCATGCCGCGAACAGTACAATCGTCATTGACCATGCCTGAAGCACGTCATTGCGCCAGTGCCAAAAGCTGAGGCCTTTGCGCTCGAGGCGCTGTTTTTCAATTTCGCATGCTGAGCGCAAGCTGCCAATGACGGTGCGGGGCAGAAAGCGCCAAAAGCTCTCTCCCATCCTTGAGCTGGCGGGGTCTTTGGGAGTCGCGACGTTGCGGTGATGACCGAAGTTGTGCTCGACATAAAAGTGGCCATAGGCGACGGGGGCCAGTGCCAGCTTCGCCAAAAACTGGCTGAGAGCGTCGCGTTTATGGCCAAGCTCATGACCGGTATTGATGCCGATGCCGTTTACGTAAGCACAGCTTAACAGGGCGCCAGCGATACCCCAGGGGCCAAGTTCGGTGCAGGCAAACCACACGGCGATTAACGTGCCCACGTATTGCAGCGGGATATACGCGTAAACAATGTAGCGGTAATAAGGGTCGGCCTCGAGTTGCGCAACAGCGCTCTCTGGTGGGTTTGAGCGGTCAGTGCCAATGACGAAATCCATCATCGGGATCACCAGATACACCATGAAAGGAGCAAACCACCAGCCCCAAATTTGTCCCGTTGTCATGTAGATGGCGGCGCCAACAATGGGGAACAGGGGAACCAATAGGCCCAAGGCCCACATATAGCGCTTGGGGTCGCGCCAGTGTGTAGTGCTTGCAGACATCCGAAATCGCCTCGCATTAAAGTTAACATGTGTTAAGATGGACTTTAGTTCATTAACTTAACGGGTGTCAAGATTTTATGCGAGGCACTGGTGGCTTCGTGAAATGGGCTATTTTTGTTGTGTTATCAACGGTTTGTGTGAATGTTGTTGGGCGCTAGTCGTGTGATGGTGTTAACATTTGTAAAAATGCGTTCACAGTTGAGGAGAAAATGAGCGAGAGCAAGCCCAAACAGAGCCGCAAGGGGAACAAGGAAAAGTTGATGAATGCGGCCCTGAACCTTTTGGCGGAAGATCAGAGTGGTTTGTCTGGTATCAGCCTGAGACAAATCACCAAGGCCTGTGGTTTGAGTCCCCCGGCGTTTTACAGCCACTTTTCCTCGGTGGAGGAACTGGGATTAGCGCTCGTTAATGAAGTGGGCAGCACCCTGCGCGAGGTGTTGAGTAGCGTCAGGGACGCGGAGTCAGAGGAAGCGGTTATCGAGGCGTCAGTGCAGGCGGCGTTTGGGTATATTCGCGGCAATGAACCGCTGTTTATTTTGATCGCCAGAGAACGGGCGGGGAGTTCTTCGCTATTGCGAGGTGCGATTCGCAATGAGGTGCGGGAAATTGTTGAGGACATGGCGACCGACTTCCATCGGCGTGGGCTCTTTGAACGCTTTGACCTCGAAAGTAAGTATGCCGCTGTGGCCGCCATTATTTCACTGGGCCTCAGTTTGATCCCCGACATTCTCGATGTATCGCGGGACTCACCCAGCGAGGGCGATCGCCTGCTCGCTGAATTTGAAAATCAAGTAAAGCTCATCTTGTTTTAGCGGGGTCGCCTTTTTGGCGACCCCTCTAATTATTTCAGAGAAATGGTCATATTCGGCGCGCTTGAGCTGGCGTCGTCTTCAGGCCAGCGCGCGGTGATGGTTTTCGTCTCAGTGTAAAAGCGCACCGCCTGTTTGCCGTAGGCATGCAGGTCGCCCATGAATGACTTCTTCCAACCAGTGAATGAAAAGAACGGCAGCGGGACGGGAATGGGAATATTAATACCCACCTGGCCCACTTCAACCTCGCTTTGGTAGCGGCGAGCCGCGGCGCCAGAGGCGGTGAAGATCGACGTGCCGTTGCCAAAGGGGCTGCTGTTGACCAGTGCCAGCGCTTCGTCGAGGTTGGCGACCTGCATGGCGCACAGTACCGGGCCAAAAATTTCTTCCCGATAGATGCGCATGTCGGTGGTGACATCGGCAAATACCGTGGGGCCAAGCCAGTTGCCGTCGGGGAAGTCCGCAACCTGGCATTGGCGGCCGTCGAGTTTCAGGTTTGCCCCCTCATCCACGCCAGCGGCAATTAAGGCCTCCACGCGCTGTTTGGCTGCCGGGCTGATCAAGGGGCCGTAGCCGGCCTCGGGATCTTTCCAATGTCCGGGGCGAATTGCCCGGAGTTTCTCAGTAAGTTCGTCCAGCCACTGAATCGCATCGCCCACGAATACCGCCACGCTTATTGCCATGCAGCGCTGACCCGCGGCGCCGACAGCTGCGCCCAGCAAATTATTGATCACGGTGTTTTTGTCGGCATCGGGCATGATCACCATGTGGTTTTTCGCACCGGCCATGCACTGCACGCGTTTGAGCTGGTGGCAACCGCGGCGATAAATATGCTCACCGACGGGAACCGATCCCACAAACGAAATCGCTCGGGTCAGTGGCGCATCAAGTAATGCATCGACCTGCTGTTTGCCGCCGTGCACCATTTGCAAGACGCCTGCAGGGCAGCCCGCCTCTTCAAAGAGTTCAACAAGTCGCAGTGCGGTCATTGGCACTTGTTCAGAGGGCTTGAGGATGAAGGTGTTTCCGCAGGCGATTGCCAGCGGGAACATCCACAGTGGAATCATCGCTGGGAAATTAAACGGCGTAATGCCTACGCACACTCCCAGTGGCTGGGTGATGCTGTAGGTGTCGACATCGCGGGCGACATTCTCAACGGTTTCGCCCATCAGTAAGCTGGGGATATTGCAGGCCTGCTCGACAACTTCAATGCCGCGCCAGACATCGCCCTTGGCATCCTCAAAGGTCTTGCCGTTGTCTTGGGCCAGAATTTCCGCCAGTTCATCGTGGTGGGCTTTTAGCAGGTGCTGATAGCGCAACATCAGCCGTGCGCGTTCGGGTACTGGCACTTTCCGCCACGATGCAAAGGCTTTCTCGGCGCCTTCAATAGCGCGTTCAATATCGGCCTCGCTGCTGTAGGGAAGGTTGGCAAGGTGCTGCTGTGTGGCGGGGTCGACAATGCTTTGCGACTCAGTGGATTGTCCCGGCAGGTACTCGCCGTTGATGAACTGCGGAATGATGGTCGTCATGGCTCACCTCGCTGTGGAAAGTGGCTCAGTGTAGCAAGGCTGGCGCCATAAAAAGAATGCCAAGTGCGGACAGCGTTGATCTACAGCAATTGTTGCTCGCTCAACCAGCGCCGGGTTATGGCGGCAACCTGTTCGTCATCCTCTTGCAGGGCCATATGGCCGACGCCGGCGATCACAGAGTGGTCGACGCAGGGCGAGCACCGCCGCGCGTGAAACTCAAATACGCTGGGTGGGTAGAGGTAGCTGTGTTCGGCGCGCAGCAACAGCGTTGGCACCTTAATGGTTTTCAACGCCTGCCAGGGGGAGTCAACATGGCTGAAGTTGTGTGCTTCCCACGCCGGTAAGTAATTCAGTTGGTAACCATCGTCGACGGGGCTAAGTACAGCGTTGGCGTAATCGACAAAAGCCTGTTCAGAGAAGCGCTTATATATAGGTTTTTGCGCGTGATAGTCGATGAACTCGCGGTGGTCAGTCCACTGTTGCCGCCGCCCGCGTGTGCGTTTGACGAGGCCGATATGGCGTGTGACCCACGGGGAAATCAGCTTTGGAAACTTAGGCAGTAGGCGGCCGGGCAATGTGGCGGGGTCGTACATCACCAGTGCCTTGAATAAATCAGGCCGACGCGCGGCGGCGAGGGCGCTTACCGATGCGCCAATGGAATGTCCCAGTGCCACGACCGGGGCTGTTTGTTGGTGCTCGAGAAAGGCAATCAGGTCGTCGGCGTGATCTTGCCAGTTAAAACCTCGCGGTGGCTGCGCATGCGGCCAGGCTCCGCGGTTTTCCATGCCAAGCAGAGAAAAGTCGTCGGCAAAGTGGCGTAGAAAGAACTGGTAGCTGGCAACGGGAAAGCCGTTAGCGGCAGCGAAATGCAGCGGCTGCTCGCCCTTTCCGCCGTGGAGCCAGGCCGCGGGGCCGCGGCCAAAATCGTGTTCTACGCGCGTTAACATGGCGCCCTCCCGGTTGCTGTGGTTACCCATGTGGGCGCACCGGCGGCGCATCCACATGGGGCATTCTTACACCTGGGGTGGGCGTGGTTTCAGTAACTATGCGTGCAGGCCGTGCTCAATCGGGCATTCCCCACGAGCGAGTTTGCGCGCGCGCTCCACCAGTGTGTCTTCCATCGACTCGCGGCCAATCATAATCACAAAGTCGCCCTGATGCAGCCCATCCAGAGCAAACCGTGCCAATTCGTCCAGGTCTTGTACTGGCAGGTCTACGCCGATTTGCTTCATGCCCTCCATAAACTCGTCGAAGGTCATTTCTGCGCCTTCGGGGGCAGGCTTTTCTCGCGCTAGCTCAGCGGGGCGGTTGCGGCGCGTGGTCCAGATGCCCGTTGGCAAGATACCCCCGGACGGATAGAAGATGCAGGCGCGCAATTTACTTTCCTGGCCGACAAGCTGTGCGTTTAGACACTCCGTCATGATCGACACCCCGGCTTTGCTCGAGGCGTAGACAGATTGGTCTGCCAGCGGTGAAATGCCGCCGTCCCCAGAGCTGGTGTTCATAATAATGCCTTCTTCACCGGACTCCAGCATGCGTGGCACAAAGGCCTGAACGCCGTGGGCGATGCCGCGCAGATTCACGCCTAATACCCACTGCCAGTCGTTGGGCGTGGTGTCCCACACATTATTGTTGGGCACGCTAACCCCGGCGTTGTTGCACAGCACGTGGCAGGCACCAAATTCGCTGAACACCGCATCGGCCAGAGCATTGACCGACTCGGGTTTGGATACGTCGGTGACAACAGCGCGCACCACACCCCCTTTGGCGGCTAACTCGGTTGCCGTTTTATCCAGTGCGGTTTTCTCCACGTCGGAGATCACCACTTTGGCGCCTTCCTCTAAAAATGCATTGGCGAGTGCGCGGCCAATGCCGCTGGCGCCGCCGGTAACGACAACGACTTTTTCTTTGAAGCTTTGCATGGTTTTCTCCTTGTTATAAGTAGTGTGTTGCCAGTGTTAGAACAATTGTCGAAGATCCAGGCCGAACATTCGGGGTTCGCCCCAGGCCTGGTTATAGGTGCCGGATGAGTCGGCAACGGCGACGACGCCGATGCGGTATCGCTCGTCGGTGATGTTCTTGGCCCAGGCCGATACGCTTAAGTCACCGGCCGGGTTTTGCCAGGTCAGGCGGCCATCTAGCAGTGCATAGGCGGGCTGGCCGGCCTTTTCCGGTGAGTCTTTGAAGGCGGCATAGGATGCCGGGTCAAAACCGTAGAAAACGTCGCTTTTGTAGCTGAGGTCGAGGCGAGAGGTCACTATGCCGATGTCGCCGGACCAGGTGTATTGCACGCCAAGCGAGGCTGACTTGTCCGGGGAGACAGGAAAGGTCTCATTGCTGCGATCGACGAACTTTTCCTGGCCAACGATGGCCGACTGCAGGTCCAGCTCGGTGAATTCTATGTATCGATAGTTATTGATGCTGAGGCTGGCGTTAATTTGCAGTGCCGAGCTGGGAAGCCATAACAGTTCCAGCTCCGCGCCGCGTATTTCAGACTGGCCGGCATTGCCGAATACCACAACAACGTTTTGTGCCGAGTCTGAGCCGACGGCAATGAGTTGTTGGTCGTCAAAGTCCATGTGGTAGAACGCGCCGTTAATACGAACACTGCGCTCAAAGGCATCGATCTTAAAGCCGATCTCGTTATTGGTGACGACCTCCGGGTTGATCCGCTGCAGGCCGTCGACGCCCCGCGGCTCGAAAAAGCCCGACTTAAAGCCGCGGCTCCATGTGGCGTAAAACAATGCGCTGTTGAGCAACTCTCCGTCTAGCCAGTGGTCCGGCAGTGTGTAGGCCAATGACACCATTGGCGTGGCCTGGCGAAAGGTTTCGTCGCCGATATCCTTGCGGCGGGTATTCGGGTCTAAGGGATAGTCGTGAAGGGCATCGCCGTCGGCGTCTGGGAACAGGGCCGCGGCAATGCTCACTGGATCGTCTCGCCAGCCCAGGGGGCCGAGGTAGGGGAAAAAGCCGCCGGCACCGGGGCCAAACACGCCGATATTAGTGCCGTTACCAAACAGGCCGCTGCCGAGCAGGCGCTGCTCAATTGCCGCCATGTCGGCCTCGGTGGTGCTGAGTTCGGATTGTCGCTGCTCTTCGGTAATGCGGTAGCCCAATGTGAGCTCTAGCTGTTGGTTGATATCAAAGGAGGCTTGCGTAAAGGCGGCGAGGGTGGTGTTTTCCAATTCGAAGTCCGAAACCACCAGCGGGGCACCGATAAAACCGACCAAGGGCACGGTGCCGCCCGGCACGGGGCGTGTGGGCGACTGGCTCAGGGCAAGCTCTGCCAGGGTCTGCGAGTCGATGCCACGAATACTGTTAGAGACGGTGAAGTTCTCGCTGTTGGTTTCCTGCATGGCAAATAGGCCGGCGGTATAGCGCAGGCGTTGTTCAAAGGCTGAACCATTGAGCTGCAGTTCAAAGCTGTAGGAACGCCGGTCGCTGTCCTCGGTATTAATGTAGCTACTCCACAGCGCGGGGCCGCCATCGGGATCGCTGGCCTGTATTGGGCCTTCCTTCTCACCGCGCAGGCCGATAACGGACTTCAGGCTCAGGGTGTCGCTGATCTGCCAGTCAGCGGTCGCCGCGAGCAGCGCGGTATCAAGATCCTTCTGCAAGCGCGGGTTGGGACCCTGGTTCGATTTTAAATCGCCCAGGCGCTCCCGGGAGTTGGCGTCACAGTTTTCCTGAAAGGCCCGCAAATTTGCAGGATCCGTGTCGCCGGGGTGGGCAACCCAAAGGCCCTGTATATACAGGGCCTCCTGGCTGGGCACAGAACAGTTGATACCACTGAGGTTTTCGCGGATTTTCCCCAGAAATGCCTGGGTATCCAGACTGAAATGCTCACTGGCTTCCCAGCGGGTTTGCAGCAACAGCGACTGGCGGTCATTGGTGGGGTTGTTCTGGCCGGTGGCGACATTCTCGAAGTAGCCATCGTCTTTGGTGATGTTAATCGCTGCGCGGGTGAAAAAGTGATCACCGATTGGCCAGTTTACACCGGCTTTCAAGCGTCGCTGGGCGTAGTTGCCGACGCCTGCTTCCACATACGCTGCGGGCTCGGCGTCGGGCTTTTGCAGGCTGACCACCATGGCGCCACCGGTGGTGTTTTTCCCGAAGAGAGTTCCCTGTGGGCCACGCAATACCTGAATGCTGGCGATGTCGACGGTATCGAGTAGCTGGCCGTCTGAGCGGGGTAGGAATAAATCGTCTAAATACACGCCTACCGTGGGATCAACGCGGGCAAAACCGGTGCGTTCACCAATGCCGCGAATGTAAATTTGGTTGGCCTGGCCCTTGCGAATCTCGAGGCTGGGAACCGACTTGGTTAACTCGCTGGTGTTGCTAATGCCGCGCTCGCGGAGACTGTCGGCGCTAATTGCCGTAACGGCAATAGGGATGTCCTGCATACTCTCGCTGCGCTTTCGCGCTGTCACCAGCACTTCCTCCAGCACACCTTTTTGTAAGGTGTTGTCAGCGGCTGACTCGGCGTTGGCAAACGGGCTAATACTTAGGCCGAGGGCGATGCCCCCGGCGATAGCACTGAGGCTAGGGCGTGCAAAATAATCCACGATGACTCTCCGGCGAATTGGCGGGCGGTAATACGCCGCCGTTTAATTATTGTTATAAGTAGTTTTTCTACCTTGAAGTATTTTTACACCATAGTGTAAAAATACTTCAAGTGCCGGTGCTATAACTTTTTGTCATGTAGGGGGGACTGGCCTTAGCGAATTTCAATAAATTCCTCATCGCGGTACTGCCGCTGCCAGACGCGATGCTGGGTCTGATCCGGGGTATCGAGTTTCCAGATGCTCACCAGCAAGGTGTCGTCAGTATTGCGAGCTTGCACGGTGTAATCGCTGTTTCCTGCGACGTAGGTTTTCAATAGGCAGCTTTTTAAGTCGACGTCGAAGCCGTCGGCATTTTCGCTGTAGTTGCGGCAAATAGTCAGGAATTCATTGCCGCCGCTGTCGCCAATGTAACTGGTGACGGTCAGCGTGTAGTCTTGGCGAAGATCAAAGCCCTCGGGCACTTGTAAATCGGCGGTGGTTTCCGCGGGCGGCTGCGGTTCGTCGACAACGACGGGTTGCTGAACGGGCGCTGGGGTGATGTTTGCGCTGTCGCTGTCGGCAGTACTTGCCGTATTGTTTCCACCGCCGCCACCACCTCCACCACCACAGGCGGTAATGGCAAGGCTAAGGCAGAGTGGTGCGATAAGTGAGTGGCTGCTCATAATAGTGACCTCGGTGTGTCGCCGTGTTTAGCGGTTGAAAATGTTTTTGGTGTTGGCGTTTTCACGGTTGTACCAGTCCAGGTGTTCTTTTCCCGACGAGCGTATGTGGTCGTGGAATTTGGGGTAGGCGTAGTGAATGTCCATGTACTCTGAGGGGTAATCCCATTTTGCCGGTATGTTCATTGCCCAGGGCATGTTGTTTTGGTTGACGTAGTACACGTTGGTATTGCTGGCGTCGTCACCTCTGCCAAGAAAATTCTGTTGAAAGGCGCTTGTTGGGGCCATACCCCTGAGATGAATTTCGAAGCGGCGTCCCGGTGCTTCTCCAAACAGATAGTTTCTTGCGTAGCCTGGCGTGGCGAAAAGAAATGGGTCGAAGGGGAAGTCGCCAAGGCGCTCTGATGGCACGCCTGTTTGCAGCGTGATCGTGGCACTAAAACGCATTTGTATGTTCGAGCCGCAGCCGGGCTCGGTGCGGTAGTAGCGGCAGTTTTCCCCCGGGGTGGTGTATTGGTGAAGGTCCTCTGCGATGATCACGATGGCGTCATCTTGATCTGGCTCCATGACGCTGGCTTGTGGAAGGCCGTTGATCGATAGGTGGCTCAGTGCTTCGATAACATCGTCGCGGTTAAGTCCGGGAAGGCGAAAAGCAAAGCCATTGTGGTAACTCGCGCCATGGGCGACGACTTCCCCTTCTATCTCGATATGGGTCAGCGAGTTGCCGAGTTGGCGTTTGGCTAAGCGATATTGAATGACTACATCATTCATATCGTAGTCGCCCATCAGCGGCCAATTATCCTCAAAGGCCAGTGTCGCGCGGTCATTTTCACCGGGGTAAAAAATGGTGGTGGCGGGCTGTTCAGCAATCTCAATGGCGTAATCTTCCACCTCGCCGTCGGGTGCACCACCCTGACTGGTCAGCCGGGGTGTGGTACTCAAGCGAAAGCGCATCCAGCTTTCACCGATCGCTGCATCGGTGGGGGCGGTATAGGAGAGCATTGCCGTTCCGGCCGCGACTGGATGGTCCACCAACCACTGTTCGTCGTCGCTGAAATTGCCGTCGCCATTCCAATCCGCCCAGGCACTGAGCAAACCTGCGCCGCTGCTTTCAACTGACACTAATGCGCTTTTCCCACGCAGAGGCGTATTAAGAAAGGCAACGCCATCATTCTCGGTTGTCGCGTTGCCTAGCTCGGACAGCTTGGCGTCGGCTTCGTAGCTGATGCTCGCGCCCAGATAGAGCTCACCGTTGCCCTTGGCATGGCGGGCACCGTTGTTTTGCAGCGAGCTAGCGTAGCTGTCCGGAGCGCTGCCGAAATCCGCGATGGCGATGCCGCTGGTAACGATAGGGGCCAGCGCACACCGGGCGCCATCGTTGTTGCTGGAGGCCGGGCCAGAGGCAAAGCGAACGGCTTTCGGCGTGCTTTGTGAAACGTCAATTTGGAAGATGAGGCCATCGTTGTTGCGGGAAATATAGAGGTTGCCATCAACGTCGAAATAGGCGGCGCCAAACGTTCCTGATTCGCCGGTATTGCCGAGCTTTTCAGCGGTGTTGTTCGAAATATCTATCTTCCAAAGTGCGCCTTGGTTATCCACGGCATAGACCATGCCGTTGCTGGGGTGGAAGGCCATATCGTAAATCTTGAGATTCAGTGCCGCGCCGGAAATAACTTTCTGCAGCGATAGATAGTCATCGCTGAGACTGTCCAACGAGAGCCGATACAGACCGTAATCGCTACCGCTTCGGTAGAAGTAGTAGGCGTTTTCCGTGGGCGATATATCACCGACAAAGAAACTTAAGCCCTGCATATTGGCATTGAGTTCCACCACGCTGTTGTCAGCGCCAAGGCGGCTGATAGAGCCCGTTTCGTAGTTGTAGGCGTAGAGATAGCTGTCACTTAAATTGAAGGCGAGGGCATTCATTTTGGCACTCGTCCAACCCGGCGTGCTCAGCGGCTTACTGAAGCCGGTGGCGAGATCGACGCTGTACAGCTGCGCCACCCTGTCTTGAATAAGAAAGGCCTCTCCGGGGCAGCGCTCAAAGGGCAGGGCATACGTCAGCGAGGTGGTGCATGAAAGCAGGCTTACAAGGCCCAGAATTTTGCGTTTCATATTGGTCATCACTTATTCGTTGGCAGATGTCCTACTAATCGCAAAATTGATACCAATTAAAAAATCCTTTTATTTCATGGTTTTGGGGTTTTTGGCGGGAAGCTCTATCGGTTTTTCGCAAATTGCGACGCTAAATGCGTAGTCCCTCGCTCAAGTGGGCGGTGTTGTGAACCGAGTGGCGCTGAGGGCGGGCCTGGTCCGGCAGGCACAAAAGTGTGGAGGTCAGGTGCTTCAGTTGGGGTTAAGGCAAACCTGATTAGGCTAAAAACTCTAATGGAGGATATAGCGATGAACAAGACAGGTAGAGTGTCGTCAGAAAACCATCTATTGGCGGCGGTGGTCGTATTGTTGGTCGGCACAATGGCATTGCCAAGCCAGGCGCGTGCCGACAATGCTGAGGTTGCTGCTGCGGTGTTGCTGGGTGCCGCAGTGGTTTACGCCGCGCACGATAGCGACGCCAGATATGTGCACCGTCACCATGCACATTGTGGTCACCGGGTGGCGAAGCACCCTAATTACCGGCGCGGTTATCAGCATGCCTATCGATCCGGCTATCGAGATGGCTACGATGATGGCGCTTACGATTACAGCCGCCCCCACTATGGCAAACACCATCACAAACGCGACTATTGGCGTCACCACAGCAGCCGCTACGACCGGCACTATCACAAGGGCGGCCACCGTCCCCACAAAAACCACCGGGTTCATGGTAAGGGCAATGACTGGAACACGCGGGTGATTATTCGCGAATACTAATGCGCCTTTGCTGCCATGTGTGACGGCGCTTGCGGCTTGGCGGGCGGCCTGCCAGACAGCTGCTAGACTCAGGTTGAGCGGCGTGTCTGGCAGGCCGCTTTGCTTTTTTGCAGAGTGAGACCGTTGATATGACTAACCTGAACATTAGGCAGCAATTACTCAAGCGTATCGCAACGGTTGCGGATAAACAGCTGGATGGGAGTGACGCGAAGGTTTTTCGTCAGTTTCTCGATCAGGTGGTACATGTTCACCCTGACGAGAGCCAGCTGAGTTGGGAAGCTGATGCTAACTTCGGTTTGTTATATGGCTTGTATGACTTTGTCTCCCAGCGCGCTGAATCGGAGTCATTGGTCAAAGTCTTTAATCCGGACCTGGAAAGCGACGGTTGGTTAAGTAAGCACACCGTAATCTACTACTGCCAGCCCGATCGCCCATTTCTCGTTGATTCTCTGCGTATCGCGTTGAATAACTCCAACCTAAATGTGCACGTGTTTGAGAGCAACTTAATGTGGGTTGAACGCAGCCCTGAGGGAATATTGGAGTCGCTCTCGACGAGTCGCAATAGTGACGCCTGTTGCGAAAGTGTCGGCTATGTATTGATAGACACCTGCAGTGATCAGAGCGTGCTTCATGCATTGACTTCCGATCTGCGCACCGCCAGTGACGACGTTGAGCGAGTTGTCGAGCACTTCCCGGCGATGCTTGAGCGTTTGCAGGCCTGTATCGACGAAAGTGAGCGAACCTTTGGGGAGGATAACGAAGAGGCCGTGTTTCTGCGTTGGCTGCGCGATGGCAATTTCACGTTTTTGGGGATGTCGGACTTTCTTCTCTCCAGCCAAAATGATCAACCCTACATTGCCGAGGTACCGGATAATCAGTTGGGCCTAATGGGTAAGCGCGCGCCACTGCCCGCTGTTGCCTTGACTGAATTGTGCCAGGGCTTTGCCGACTTCTACGCCCAGCGATCGGCATTGGCGTTTACGAAAACCTCGCAAAAATCGACGGTACACCGCCACGTTTACGCCGACTATATCGTGATAAAACGTTTCAATGAGCAGGGCCAGGCGGTTGGTGAGACAAGGGTGCTCGGCCTGTATACCGCTGGTATGTACTACCACAGTGTCGAGCGAATACCGCTACTGCGCAGCAAGGCGCAATGGTTGCGACACCACTCCCAGCTTGATGGCGCCAGCCACAATGGCAAAACCTTCGCGCTGATCATTGAGCGCCACCCCAGAGACGAGCTCATTCAGGCTGAGCAAAGCGACCTGCTCGACGCGCTCCTGGCAATTTGGAAAATTTACGAGCGGCGCGCAGTGAAATTGGTGCTGCGCGTTGATCGCTTTGAAAAATTCGTGAGCTGCATCGTTTACTTGCCGCGCGAAGCGGTGAAGATGGAAAAGGACATCGAACGACTGCTTGGGCAAGCCATTGGCAGTAGCGATTGTGAGTTGTCCACGCAGTTTCTTTCGGAATCGGTGCTGGCGCGCATGCAGTTGGTTTTCCGCATTCACGATCAGCAATTTCGTCAGCTTGATCGCGGAGCCCTGGAAACTGAGATTATTGAATTGTGCCGGGACTGGCGGCAGCGCTTTACCGAGCTGTGTATTGAGCGCCATGGCGAGGAAACCGGTCGCTCGTTAGCCCTGCAATACCAGCAGGCATTTTCTGCGGCTTATCGGGATCGTTTTTCGCCGCTGCTGGCGGTGAATGATATTGAGCTCTGTCGGCGCCTTACAGACAGCAGTGATATCAGCATCAGCCTTTTTCATCAGGCCGGCAGTGACGATAATCGCTTGCGCTTAAAGCTGTTTCATCGCGAAGAATCGCTGCAGCTATCAGATATATTGCCGATGTTGGAAAAAATGGGCTCGCGGGTATTGGTGGAGCACCCGTATCAAATTTGCCCCGACGGTGAAAGCGATATCTGGATGCACGACTTCGTGTTGGAGCACGACCTGGGCGGCGGTAGGAAACTTAATCTGGAGTCAGTGCGCGACAGCTACGAAGACGCTTTGCGCGCGATCTGGCAGGGCAAGGCCGAGAATGACAGCTTCAATCGTCTAGTCATTGGCGCCAGATTGGACTGGCGTTCTGTGGCGCTGATTCGCGCCTATGCGCGCTACATCAAGCAGCTCGGCTCACTGTTGAGCTTGGACTTTATCGCCTCGGTATTGAGCAGTAATGTCGATATTACTCGGGATTTAATGGCCTTGTTTCGCTGCCTGTTTGACCCGAGGCGCGGCGCGCAAAAAAGCAGTGAAGAGCGCGAAAATAAGCTACGAGACGGCATTCTTCATGCGCTGGATGAAGTGCAAAACCTCAATGAGGACCAGGTGCTGCGGCAATACCTTGAGTGTATCGACGCCACGCTGCGGTGTAACTTCTTTCAACAGGATGACGCGCTGCAATACCGCGATTGTATTGCGTTGAAGATCAGCACCCGCGATCTTAGTTTTGCGCCAGCACCTCGCCCTGAGTACGAGATATTTGTGTTTTCGCCGCGTGTGGAAGGCGTTCATCTGCGGGGCGGCAAAGTTGCGCGCGGTGGCATACGCTGGTCTGACCGTCTGGAGGACTACCGCACCGAAATCCTGGGGCTGGTAAAAGCGCAGCAGGTGAAAAATGCCGTCATAGTTCCCACCGGTGCTAAAGGGGGCTTTGTCGCCCGACGCTCGGCGCAGCTTGAGTCGCGAGAGGAGCTGTTTTCCGAGGGCGTGGCCTGCTACAAATTGTTTATTGGCAGCCTGTTGGATATTACCGATAACCGCGAGGGTGATCGTGTGGTGCCGCCCGAGTCTGTCGTTTGCCGCGATGACGACGACCCCTACTTGGTGGTTGCGGCGGATAAGGGCACGGCGAGTTTTTCCGATATTGCCAATGATATTGCCCTCAGTCGCGGCTTTTGGCTGGGCGATGCTTTTGCCTCCGGGGGCAGTAACGGCTACGACCACAAAGCGATGGGAATTACCGCCAAGGGTGCTTGGGTCGCGGTGCAGCGGCACTTCCGTGAGCTCGGCATCGATGTGCAGCGCGATCCCGTGACGGTGATCGGTATCGGCGATATGGGCGGGGATGTATTTGGTAACGGCATGTTGTTGTCCAAGTCGCTGAAGGTGGTTGCCGCCTTCAACCACCTGCATATTTTTATTGACCCAGCGCCCGATGCAGAAGCTTCATGGCAGGAGCGCAAACGCCTATTTGAGCGGCCTCGGTCGAGTTGGGCCGACTACAGTACCGAATTGATCTCGACGGGCGGTGGCGTCTTCTCGCGCAGCGCCAAGCAGGTGCCATTGTCGCCGGAAATGCAGCAGCTGCTAGCCTGTGACGACGCCGCACTCACTCCCACGCAACTGATTCGCCGCCTGCTGCAGGCCAAGGTAGACCTGATTTGGAACGGCGGCATTGGCACCTATGTTAAAGCCGCGGAAGAAAGTCATGCCGATGTTGGTGATCGCGCCAATGACCCGTTGCGGATAAATGGCAGCGAGCTGCGTTGCCGGGTATTTGGTGAGGGCGGAAATCTCGGCGTTACCCAGCTCGGGCGTTTGGAGTTTTGCCGCAATGGCGGTATTTGTAATACCGACTTTATCGATAACGCTGCTGGTGTGGATTGTTCCGATCACGAAGTAAATATAAAGATTCTGCTCAATGCACAGCTCGAGTCTGAGGACTTAACATCCAAGCAGCGCAATCAGCTGCTTGCCGATATGACGGATGATGTGGCGTCCTTGGTGTTGCATAACAACTACCGTCAGACCCTGGCAATCAGCCTGGCAAGCTATAGCCGAGACAAGCACCACCACGACTACCTTCGCTTTGTTGAGCACCTGGAAGAGACGGGGGCGCTGAATCGAGAGTTGGAGTTTTTGCCTGATAACGAGCGTATTAACGAGCTGCACAGCGAGGGGAAAAGCTGGACGCGACCGGAACTAGCGCTGCTGGTTTCCTACGCCAAAGTTGAGCTTAAGGAACAGTTGATGGCGCTGGCGGATACCGACGACCCCTGGTTGCTTGAGCGTGTATACAGGGCCTTCCCTCAGCGTCTTCGTCGCGACTATGCCTCACAGATTCGCGACCACCGTCTGGCCAGGGAAATCATTGCCACGCAGTTGGCCAATGAGCTGGTGAACATCATGGGCTTTCGCTACATCCATCGTCAGGAAATCTCCCTGGGGGCAACAGCAGTAGAGACAGCCTGTGCGTTTGTCACCGTCGTCGAGTTATTTGGTATTGAAGGGCTGTGGCGCCGCGTAGAAGCGTTGGATCAAGGTGTCGATAGCACCGTGCAGTACGCCTTGTTTCACCAGATTATGCGTCTTGGGCGACGCAGCACGCGCTGGTTTTTGCGAAATATCCACCATATACAGCCGTCGCGATTGATTGAAAAAATGCAGCCGGGCTTCGCCGCGCTCATGCCGTGCGTGGTGGAGAATCTGCGCGGTGTATGGGCAGAGGAATACCGCAGCAGAAGCGCGCGCTGGATAGATGCCGGGGTGCCGGAAGAATTGGCGACCACGATTGCGGCATTTGATGCCTATTTTATGCTGCCAGGCTGCGTGGATGCCGCCTTGGAAGTTAATTGCCCGGCGGAGCGTTTCAGCAAGTTGCAGTTCGCTCTGCTAGAAACCTTGCAAATGGATTGGGCGCTGCAGGTGCTAATTTCCTGGCAGCCGGGTGGGCGTTGGCAGGACCTGGCGCGGGAGTCCTATGTGGATAGCCTGGAGTCATTGTTGCGCCAGCTAAGCATTGGCCTGTTGAGCGACGCGCAACGGAGTTTGTCTGACATACTCGATAGCTGGCAAACTGACAATCAGTCGCGCTTGAGCCGTTACAATACCATCATCGACAGTGTCAGAATTGCCGCGGCCGAGGATTTGTCGGTGTTCACTGTGGTGTTGCGAGAGCTTCAGGATCTGGTTGACGCGTCGTTGGCTCAACTGCCCGATTCGTCGCTGCCACACGCCACTGGTGAAGTCGGTGAGACGTCATAAGGCGCTGTTGAGCCGAAATATACACTAAGGGGAAATACACTTTTGAAACGCACGTTGGTCTTTGTTTTTTCTGCGCTGTTACTCTGTCTGATCCTGATTGTCGCCAGCCCGTTTGTCTTGATTCAATTTGGCTCGCCGGGTATGGCGACGGCCTCCCGGGCGCTGTTGCATGCGGCCGTTGGCTACAGCGATGCCGCGCCGATGGATGGCGGTACTGATCTGACAGTCGCGGAGGGGTATCGCGTTGATGTGTATGCCAGTGGTCTTGGAAATATTCGTTTTCTTGCCATCACCTCAGGTGGCGATCTTTTTGTCAGTCGCCCGCGCACCGGTGAAGTGCTGCGTCTTGCTGCAGACCACAATGGTGATGGCTTGCCCGACGCTCAAGAGGTCGTGCTGGCGGGGCTGACGCGTCCCCATGGTCTGGCATTGCGAGAAAATCACTTATATGTTGCCGAGTCGAATGCAATTGGTCGCGTGGCGCTGGACAGTGATGGCCGCATTCAAGGCGATTACCAACGGTTGGTGAGCGGATTTGGCGATGGCGGCAACCATTGGACAAAAACCATAGCGTTTGGCCCAGATGGCTGGCTGTATCTTAGCTCCGGGTCCACCTGTAATGTGTGTGAAGAAAGTGACCCGCAACGCGCGACGATCATGCGCATGCAAGCGGATGGCAGTGGTCTGGAAATCTATGCGCGCGGTTTACGCAACAGTGTTGGCTTTGACTGGACGCCCTGGGATCAGCGGCTTTTTGCCACTGATAATGGCCGCGATTTATTGGGTGACAACTTCCCGCCCTGCGAGCTGAATGAGGTGGTGCAGGGCGGCTTCTATGGTTGGCCCTACTACAATGCGGATCAGCTGGACCCGGACTTCGGTGAGAAAATTCCGCAAGGTTTGCCGCAAAACAGACCGCCTGCCCATAATTTCCCCGCGCATAATGCCCCCCTCGGTATTCGTTTTTTGCGGCACCAGGACGGGCCTTACGCGCGCTCGGCCCTTGTGGCCTTGCACGGCTCCTGGAATCGCAGTGAGCCAGATGGCTACAAAGTGGTGTCACTTCACTGGCAGCAAGACGGCAGTATTGTCCAGCGCGACTTTTTAAGTAACTTCCTGCAGGCCGACAGCTTGCTGGGTCGCCCAGTGGATGTTGTGGAGGCGGCAAGCGGAGAGATATTTATCTCCGATGATTACAGTGGCCGGGTCTATCGTGTGCACCGCGGTGAAGCCAGTCGCGCAGCGGTTAATACCCGTGCTGAGCACGACCAAACCGATCCACTGCGCGACTACAGTCAGCGCGATCGCGAGCGGCTTGTGGCAATGGGTGGTAGCTTATATGAACGCTATGCCTGCGCCGAGTGTCATGAGGGTAAAGGATTGCGCCCCCTGCAAGGGTTGGCGGAGCGTTATTCTGCGCAGAGCTTGATGAGCTTTTTTATAACGCCGACACCACCGATGCCTCAGTTAAATTTAAATGAAGCGCAGCGCGAGGCGTTAATGGTGTATTTATTCGCCGCAGAGAAGTAGCGGTTGCTGGCGCATCATCATGGAACGCTCCTTGTCCAAGCGTCTCAAGCCTGCCTGAATGCGAGCGCGAAGTTCTTCGCTGGCGGCAGGCTTGCAGATAAAGTCGTCGGCGCCCGCGTCCATGGCTGCGATCATGTCTGCCCGGTCTTTCCGCCCCGTCAGCATAATGAAGTAGGGTGCGCCCATTGCAGGGCTCTGACTAATGGTTTGGCAGAGCGCTAATCCAGTGATCTTGGGCATTTGCCAGTCGCAAAGCACAATGTCGATATGCTCAGTCAGTAAAATTTGCAGTGCTTTGCTGGGGTCGTTACAACACAGGGCTTCAAAGTGATGCCTCCTTAGTAAGGCCTCCATTCGGAACAGCTCTACGGGAGAGTCATCGATAATGAGTATGCGTGACGACTCAATCGGGCTGGGGTGATTCGCAATGTTACGCATCCAAAACGCTCCGGCGCGCATATCTACTGCGCAGTGTGAATTTCCTGAGGTAATTGGTTGCAAGTTTTGCTCCATGTTTAAGTCATTGAAAATAAAGAGTATTTATTTTATTCCGTTGCCGGTTTTGTGCTTGCGTCGCAGCTTGCATAGCAGTTTGCATGGGGCGTGTTACCCTGTGCGAGCTTGGCAATCGTCGCATAGACTTTAGTGGTATTTATTTTGTGATTGGCGTTATTCATGTGTAGAATGGCGCGCCGAGAAGCTGTTTATACCCCTCCGATACGAGTCCATTATGAATTCTGAGAAACCGCTGTATATCTCTTACGCAGGCCCCATGTTGTTGGAAACCCCGCTGCTAAATAAAGGCTCGGCATTTACTGAAAAGGAGCGTCGCAGCTTTAACTTGATGGGGCTGTTGCCGCCGCGCTACGAAAATATCGACGAGCAAGTCGAACGTGCCTATATGCAGTACTGCAGCTTCGATGAGCCGATCAATAAACATATCTACCTGCGGGCGGTGCAAGACAACAATGAAACCCTGTTTTATCGCCTGCTGAATGATCACCTTGAAGAGATGTTGCCCATTATCTACACCCCGACGGTAGGCGAGGCTTGCGAGCATTTTTCCGACATTTATCGCAGTGCCCGCGGCATCTTTGTCTCCTATGAAGACCGTGACTACTTGGATGACATTTTGCACAGTGTCAGTAAGGACCGAGTAAAAGTGCTGGTGGTCACCGACGGTGAGCGCGTGTTGGGTCTGGGCGACCAGGGCATTGGGGGAATGGGTATTCCCATAGGCAAACTATCTTTGTATACCGCCTGCGGTGGAATTAGCCCCGCGTACACATTGCCGGTTGTGTTGGATGTGGGCACGAATAATCAAACATTGCTCGACGACCCCATGTATATGGGTATGCGTCACCCGCGTATTGAAAAGGATGAGTACAACGCCTTTGTCGACCAGTTTATCGACGCGGCGCAACAGCGCTGGCCAGGTGTGCTGATTCAGTTTGAAGATTTTGCTCAGCCCAATGCCATGCCGATTTTACAGCGGCATAAAGAGCGTGTTTGTTGCTTTAACGATGATATTCAGGGAACTGCTGCAGTGACCCTGGGGACGGTACTTTCCGCGTGTAAGCGCAAGGGCGAACGGCTGCGGGATCAGAATATCGTGTTCGTCGGTGCGGGGTCGGCGGGTTGTGGCATTGCCGAGCAATTGATTCGTGCAATGGTGGAGGAGGGCTTGAGCGACGCCGAAGCTCGCGCCCAACTCTACATGATCGACCGCTTTGGCTTACTTATGCAGCGCATGGACGGGCTGTTGGATTTTCAGGCGGCGCTGGCTCAGCCCGAATCGGCGGTATCGGCCTGGCAGTATGATGGCGACTATCCCAGCCTGTTGGATGTCGTGAGTAATATCGATGTAGGTGTGCTGATAGGTGTTTCCGGCAAGCCTGGTCTGTTTACCGAAGAGGCAATTCGCCGTCTGCACCAGCGTTGTGAGCGGCCCATCATCCTGCCATTAAGTAACCCATCAAAGCATGTTGAGGCGCGGCCGCAGCAGATTCTTGAATGGACCGATGGGCAGGCTATCGTCGCCACCGGCAGCCCGTTCTCAGCGGTGGAATACGCGCAGCAGCGCTACGAGATTTCGCAGTGCAATAACAGTTATATCTTCCCTGGAATTGGCTTGGGAGTGGTGGCCAGTCGCGCCAGCCGCGTCAGCGACGAAATGTTAATGGCCGCCAGTCGTTGCCTCGCCGAGGCCGCTAGCCAGTATCACGATAAACGTAATAGGGTGCTGCCGCCGCTAACCGAGCTCGCTGAGTTGAGTCGTGCCATCGCCTTTGCCGTTGCCAAAGTGGCTCAGGCGCAGGGCCTGGCCCGCGAGCGCAGTGACGAAGAGTTACGCGCAGATATAGAGCGCAACTTCTGGACACCGAGTTACCGAGAATACCGGCGCATCGCAGCGAGAGCGCGTTGACGCCGGTGCAGGTTGGTTATTGAGTGCCGTTTAAGTGCTTTTGGAAAAAGGCGATCTGATCACTCACCGCCTGTTCAAACGCCTCGCCAACATAAATATCGAAATGGCCGATATCGTATTGTTTGAGCGTGGCTTTCGCGCCGAGCTTATGCGCCAGCTTGATCGCTGCCGAAGCCGGTGCCACGGTGTCGCGCAAACAGGCTTGAATCAGCGCAGGGCAATGGACTTGCTTTGCCTTGAGTGTGGGGCGATAGGTGCCTAGCGCCAGGGCCAGGCGGCCAGCCATGGCATTTTGCCAGTTATCGGGTTGAATAGCGCGGTAGCCACTCCAGGCGTCGTGGCTGCTCATGGCGGCAAAGCCACCGGGCTTAGCGATAATGGGCACCATCACCGGTGAGCCGCCAAGGGCGGATTTGGCCAGGTCGGCCACGCCGTAGGCGCTGAGTTTGAGTAGCCGGCCGACGCCTGCATAGCCGAGCATGGCCGCTACCGAGGCCAGACCGTCCATCATCGGCCCCTGAGCGGCCACGGCGGCCACACGCTTATCGGCGGCCGCCGTACTGATCACATGCCCACCCGAGAACGAACTGCCCCACAGCGCAATGCGCTTGGCGTCAACATTGGGCAGGGTTTCAGCAAAACTGATGGCGGCGCGCCAATCCTGCAGCTGTTTGGAAACAGACAGCAATTGCCGGGGTTCACCGTCAGAGGCGCCAAAGTGGCGGTAGTCAAATAGCAGCACTGCAAAGCCCGCGTCGGCAAACCGCTGGGCGTAGGGCTCCAGGCCCGCATCCCGTGTACCGCCCAAACCGTGCGCCATCACAATGCAGGCTTGTGGTGTGGCCGTGGGGTAATGCCATGCGAGGCAGCGAGTGCCCTGGCTTAAAAATTCGACATCCTTGCGTGGTAGGCTCATAGCGTCTCTCTATAATTATGTAAAACGGACGATTGATCAGCTGCGCGCCTTGCCAAACAATGAGCGATCTCGCAGCGCCAAGCGCTAAACCTACCGAGGGTAAGCCATGTTTGACCATGTGAAAAAAGGACGTCTCACAACACTGGGGTTGTTATTCATCGCGGTATTAACCGCCTGTGGAGGCTCCTCGTCGGGCTCCGGTTCCTCCGGTGAGCGTTTTTCTGAGCCGACCTTTGAAACAGAAATGTCGGTGCTCAACGAGGGGCTGGTCTGTAACCCCTTCACCGAGAGCGGGCCTGTTGTGCTGCTGGTGCACGGCACGTTTACCCACGGCGAAGAGCAGTGGACGTGGAATTACGAGCCCCTGCTGTTGGGCGAGGGTTACGATGTTTGTATTGTGACCTACCCCAACCGCGGGTTAAGTGATGCGCAGATTGCCGCCGAATATGTGGTGAATGCGATTGATCAAATTGCCGACTCCGGGCGCAAGGTATCCATTGTTGGTCATAGTCAGGGCGGTATGGGGCCGCGCTGGGCAGTGCGTTGGTGGCCGAGCCTGCGCGACAAGATTGAGGACATGATTCTTCTGGCAACGCCTAACCACGGCCTGGAATTTGCGCAATTAACGGCACTCGGCCTGCCCATGCCGGCAGTGTTTTTTCAGTTCGGACAAGAGTCGAACTATATGCAGGCGCTGAATAGCGACGATGAAACGCCGGGTGATATTGATTACACCAATATCTACACCCAGTTTGACGAGCTGGTGCAGCCGGTGTCACCAGTGCCAACGGCGGCGTTGGATTGGCAGCAGGACAACCCCAGGGTTGCCAATATCCTGATTCAAGATGTTTGCCCGGGACGCATTGTCGAGCATGCGACGATCGGTTTGACCGATCGTGCGACCTACGAGCTGGTGCTAGACGCCCTGGCCAACGGTGGGCCAGCCAGTCCAGAGCGGGCCGGCGGCGAGATATGTGGTTTACTGCCATTTTTACCCGAGCCGGCGCTATCGCCAAGCCTGCTTACCGATTTTATCGATGTGTTTACCAGCGAAGGCGGTCAGGGCTTCCCCGACCTATCACTGGTGACCGAAGAGCCGCCCTTAAAACCCTATGCGCAGTCGGCGGTGCAGCCTGAGTAGATGGCTGCAATCGCCCTAGCTGTTCCGCGCCACTCGGCGCTTCGCCAATTTGCGTTCACCAATCATGTGCTTGGCGGCGCGGCGCAGCAGGCCGGTGTCTTCGACTGGCGGCTTGCCCTCGGCGAGGTTGATGATTTGTTGGTAGTACCACTGGGTCGCCAGACCAAAATTCAGGGTGCGAAGGGTGCGAAGGGTGCGAAGGGTGCGGTTGGGGCTGTTGGGGCCGAGCCAACCGGGGCCGATGCGCAGCTCTTTTTCCCAGGCGCGAAAACCGAGTTTTTCGCCACGCAACAGGGGTTTTACATCGGGCTCCATGCACAGAGGCCGCGCAATGCCCACCACATCCATCGCGCCACTATCCAGTGCAGCTTGCATGGCGTTGTAACTGCGGAAGCCGCCGGTCACTGCCAAGGGTATTGAGGTGACGTCGCGAATGCCGTTGGCGTAGTCCAAAAAGTAGGCCTCACGCGCTTGGCTGGCGGCGGCGCCTTCTTCCTGGTCGCCCATCAGTGCCAGTTTTTCGTAGGTGCCTCCGGAAATCTCCAGCAAGTCGATGCCGGCTGCCGACACCCAGGCCGCGACTTGCAGACTTTCGTCGTGGCTAAAGCCACCCTTGGAAAAATCGGCGGAGTTGAGTTTCAGGGCTATCGGGAATTCGGGGCCGACCGCCTCGCGACTGCGGCGAATGACCTCCAGCAGGAAGCGAGCGCGATTCTCGAGACTACCGCCCCACTGATCCTGGCGGCGGTTTGCCAGCGGCGACAGAAATTGGCTGATCAAGTAGCCGTGGGCAGCGTGAATCTGCACGCCGCTAAAGCCGGTTTCCTTGGCGATGCCGGCAACGCGCGCATAGCCACTGATTGCACGCTCGATGTCGTCTTCGGTCATGGGGCGGGGTTTGCCGAACATGCCGGCCAGATCAATGCCCACATCCGAGGGGGCCAGTGGCTGGTGCGATACGACCTTTTGGCACTGTCGCCCCGGATGGTTGATTTGCATCCACAACTGGTTACCGGCGACCTGTCCGGCTTTTGCCCAGTGTTTCAGCTGCTCTTCGCCGCCGTTGTGGTCGATTACCACGTTGCCCGGGCGCTCTAAAAAACGGTGGTCGACCATCACGTTACCGGTTACCAGGGTGCCTGTGCCGCCCTCCGACCATGCTTGGTAAAGTCTGGCGAGCCGCGGGGTGGCGTGATCGTGCTCGTCGGCGAGGCCCTCTGTCATCGCAGATTTCAGCAAGCGGTTGGGCAGTGTTGCGCCGCAGGGAAGCGTAAGGGGGTCGCTGAGTTTTGGCATAGCCGGGGTCCTGTGTTTATTGTTGTGACGATCGATGGCGAGGCCCAGTGTAGTCGGCTGGCGGATAAAAATAAATTAACAAGTGTTCATTAGTGACGATCCAAAGGACAGGCGCCATTTGCCCTTAGCAGGTGCAGTGCGATGAGGGTGAGCCAGCCCTAGTATTGCCACAAAAATGCGCTGCTGAGTTCGCCCATGACCTCGTCAAAAAATACTCGTTGAGCGGGGCCATGGGCCATGCCTGCGCAGACCTGCAGTGGCATTAAATGCTCCGCGCGAGGGTGGCAGTGCAGTGCCCCCGGTGCGCGCTGCCAGTGGGCAAGTGCAGTTTGTCGGGTATCGTCGGAGAGCGTTTCGTCGCAGCACTGTTGCGCCAGCCAGTTTTCAAACTGGTGGTGGGCGTCGCGGTCCATCGTGCCGGCAAAATAGGCTTGCAGGTTGTGATAGGTGGCGCCGCTGCCTAACACCAATAGTCGGCGGTCACGCAATACCCGTAAGGCGCGTCCCATGGCGATATGCTCTGCGCCATCGAGGCTGCTCAACAGCGAAAGCTGCACAACGGGAATATCGGCATTGGGGTACATCAGCGTTAGCGGCACAAACATACCGTGGTCGAAGCCGCGCGTTGCATCAAGATGAGCGATTAGTCCTTCGTTGCTGAGGGCGCGCTGCAGCTCGCAAGCCAGCGTCGCATGGCCTGAGGCGGGATACATCAGTTGATAAGATTCCGGCGGAAAGCCGCTGTAGTCGTAAATCAGCTCGGGGCGAGCGGCGCTGGTAATCCGGGCTTGCTCGGCCTCCCAGTGCGCGCTGATCAGTACAATCGCTTGTGGCCTTGGCAGGCTTTGCCCCATTTGCGTTAGAAAGGCACACAGCCGGGCATGGCCGGGGTCGCCCAGCAGGGGCAGCGGGCCGCCGCCGTGGGGAATAAACAGAATGCTCGCGCCAGCTGTGGTACTCATTGACTGCTCCGTTACGGGTAATTCCGCCATAGTACGGAATTCCCGTGGGGCTGTCTGGCGCAAAAAATCGTCTAAAAGGGGCAGAAAAGCCAATACATCGCCTGTGCAGTTGTATTGAATCGGGCGGTAAAATGGCGATAATGGGGCGCAAAAATGCAAAAGCATAGCCAAAAAAGTAGAAGCAACGCCGTTCCGCTGTGGCCTGTAACAGGCGTCAGTGACCACTCTAAATTTTGTCACGCTGGCAGAATGGCCTGTCCCGAATAAACTCGCTCATCGTGTTCGATGAGAACTCGCACTAGGATTCTATGCCCAAGGCCGCCGCGCACGCCCCGCCGACACCTTCGCGACTGGCCCATACCCTCAATGCCTTGGGTGTGGCGGCGAGTGCTGCGCCGCGCGCGGGTTTTGCCGACAAACTGGCCGAATTGATTGACCTCTCCGGAGCGATTGCCCTGTCGGAGTCACTGCGCGGCTTGCGACGCGTGAAGGCGACCGGCGAAGCCGCTGGCGATGATGCCCAAGCCCTTTTTATGGCGCGTCGCGCCGACATGATTGAGGCGATCTCCGCGAGTTTCACCCTCGACCCGGAGGCCATGGCCAACAGCCCGGCGGGATTTATTCTACCCTCGCCAAACGCCGACACTTTTGGCAGCGATGCCGCCGGGTACGCGCCTTATCAACGCTTTTATGCCCTGCATCAAAGTGAAATTGACCATCGGGTCATCAGCTTGCGCGGCGAGTTACGCAAGCTGTTGGCGGGTCGCTCCGAGGCGCTGGCCCAGCTGGCCGCGCTGGATACCATGATGGAGGGCACGCTGGCGGTATACAGCCGTCGTGCACTTTCTGCCTTACCTAAATTACTGGCGCAGCATTTTTTCGCGCTGCGCAGTGAGCAACAAAACATCGATGCCGATACCGAGCAGCCAACTACCAGTGAGCAGTGGCTCGCGGACGGGGGCTGGCTCTGGCAATTTCATACCGACATGCAGAGTTTGCTACTTGCTGAACTCGCGCTGCGCCTGCAGCCGCTACAGGGCCTATTGGAAGCCCTGAACTCCGAACACGAGGACACTCCATGACACGATTGCTTTCCCTGGCTGCCTTTATTCTTGGCGCGCTGGTTATTCTGTGGATGGGGGTGGCTGTTGCCGCCGGCCACTTGCTGGCATCGGTAGTGATGTTACTCATCGCGCTGGCCTACTTTACCGGCGGGGCAGAATTGCTGCGCTATCAGCAGGCCACCGGCGCGCTGCACGCGGCCCTGGCGCAGGGCGGCGATGTGGAGCTGAATCGCTGGCTGGATGCCTTGCCCGCGTCGCTGCGCAACCCGGTGCGTCAGCGTATCGAAGGGGAATATGTAGGGCTGCCGGTACCCGTGCTCACGCCCTATCTGGTTGGCCTGCTGGTCATGCTGGGTTTGATGGGCACCTTCGTCGGCATGGTCGAAACCCTGGGCGGTGCGGTACAGGCGCTGGAGGGTAGCACCGAGCTAAGCGCTATTCGCGACGGCTTGACCACACCGATCAAGGGTCTGGGCATGGCCTTTGGTACCTCTGTGGCCGGTGTGGCGGCATCGGCGATGTTGGGTTTTATCGCTACGCTCAGCCGGCGCGAGCGTATTGACGTATCCCGCGAGTTGGATCAACAGCGCGACAGCCGCTTCCGTAATTACTCTCTCAGTCATCAGCGCCAACAAACCTATTCGGCCCTGCAACAACAAGCCGATGCGCTGCCCACCGTTGCCAGCCAGCTCACGGCACTGAGTGAGCGCCTCGGTGTGATGGGCGAGCAGCTCAGCAAGCAATTGCTCGACAACCAGCAGCAGTTTCAGCAGAGCGTGCAACAGGATTTTCAATCACTGGCCAATGCGGTGGCCGAGTCACTCAATCGCAGTTTGGCGGACAGCGGTCGTCAGGCTGGCGAAACTATCAAGCCGGTTGTAGAGGGGCTGCTGGCAGGGTTGGAGCGCGACCTACAGCAGCGCCACCAACAGTTTGACGAGGCGGCCAATGCGCGCCTTGAAGCGATGTCTAGCCAGCTTGAACAAAGCGCGGCCACCATTGATAGCACCTGGCAAAAAGGCCTGGAAAATCAGCAGCGCGCCAATCGTGAATTGGCCGATGCGGTGGGTCAAAGCCTCAGCAGTAGCGCCGAGCAGATGGCCCGCGACAGCCGCCAGTTGCTGGACGATGCCGCCCAGCGCAGTGCCGAGGCGCTACAGGCTCAGCGCGATGCCGAAGCCGAGCGGTTACAGCAGTGGCAGGCGGCCTTTGCCAATGCCGAAACCATGTTGTCGGCAGTGGCCCGCTCCCTGGGCGAGGATGCCGAAACCCGCAATGCGGCGTTGAACAGCGTCAACCAACAGTTACTGGAGCAGCAGCGCCAGCAACTTGAAGAACAGCAAGCGGCTGAGCAGCGCTGGCAGGAAAGTGTGGCGGCGCGAAGTACGCAGCTGATCGATGCCCTGCAGGGCCAGTTGCAACAGCTGCGTGATGAAGAAGGGCAGCGCGGCGACGCCGCGGTAAGCCGTCTGGAAACGCTGCAGGCAGCCATTGCCGAGCAACTGAGCCAGCAACAGGCCGCCGAGCAGCGCTGGCAAGCAAATGTGGCAGAGCGCAGCAGTGCACTGATTGATGCCCTGCAAGGTCAATTGCAACAGCTGCGCGACGAGGAAGCGCAGCGCGGCGATGCCGCCGTGAGCCGACTGGAAACCTTGCAAGCCGCGGTGGCGACGCAATTGGCCGAACTGGGCAATTCATTAGAGGCGCCGCTGGCCAATCTGATCGAATCCGCGTCGGAGGCGCCCCGCGTAGCGGCAGAGCTGATGGAGCAATTACGCGGCGAAATTACCAAGAACATTGAACGCGATAATAGCCTGCTCGATGAGCGCCGTGAGTTAATGTCGGAGCTGGCCAATTTGACCGATGGCCTGCGCGACAACAGTCATGCGCAGCGCGAAGCGGTTGAGCAGTTGCTCGCTAACAGCGGCGATACTCTCAAGCAGCTGGGTGAGCGTTTGGGTGACAGCATTGAGCAGCGCGCCGGTCAGCTGGCCGAGCTTGGCGACCAACTGGCGGGTAGCGCGCTGGAGCTGTCCGGCGTGGGCGACACCTTTGCCGCCGCGGTGCAGCAGTTTGGTGACAGTAACGGCGAACTGCTGGCGGCGCTGGCCAGTGTCGAACAAACCCTCAAGGAAAGCGGCGAGCGCAGCGATGAGCAAATGAGTTACTACGTTGCCCAGGCGCGGGAAATTATCGACCACAACCTGCTCACCCATCAGGATATTTTGGCGCGCCTGCAAGCCCTTACCGACAGTGCCGAGCAACTTGAGCTGAATATGAATGCCGAAGGGGCCGAGGCGTGAGTCGCGAACTTGACGACGGCTTGAGCCAAGAACCGCCAATCTGGGCGATCTTTGGCGACCTGATGACCGGCATGGTGGGCGTGTTCGTGCTGCTGCTCATTTGGGCGCTGGGCTTTCAGCTGGAGCTGGCGAAAAGCCTGGAAAAAGAAGTCGCCCAGCGGGAGGTGGAGCAACAGCGCCGCGCCGTGTTGGAAGAAGCGCTTGCCGCGCCCTTGGCCAGTGGCCGAGTGACCCTGCGCGATGGCCGCATTGGCATAAGCGGCAGTGTGTTGTTTTCGCTGAACTCGGCGGAACTCCAGCAAGAAGGCCGAGAACTGCTGCGCAGCCTGATCCCGCCGCTCAAATTGTTTGTGCAGGAAAATGATCAGCTGCTGATGGTGAGCGGCTTCACCGACGACCTGCCCATTCAACAGGGCAACTTGCAGTTCTCTGACAACTGGGAGCTGTCTGCGCAGCGAGCGCTAACGGTTACCCGCGCGTTGATCGACGAAGGCATGCCCGCCGACAGCGTGTTTGCCGCCGCCTTTGGCGACCAGCAACCGGTGGCTGCCAATAATAGCGAAGATGGTCGCGCCCAAAACCGCCGCGTGGAAATGGCGCCCGTCCCCCGCGTGAAGCAGGAGGCGAAGTGACTCCCGCTCTCGGTATTCCACTGGCTGAATTGCAGGCAACGCTGGCGACGCTGCAAGGGCAGTGCCCCCAGTTCGACCCACCGCGCCTGCGCGGCGTGGAAAGTCTGTTGGAGAAGGCGCAGCCGCAGCGACCGTCAGTGCAGGCGCCACTATTGCGCCGCGCGGCATCAATGCTTGCTGATTACCGGCGCGACTGTGAGCAATTCAGCGAGCAGCCGAGCCGCCTGGCTGGTGTGCTGGCGACTCACCGCCAGCAATTGGCGACTCGTCGCAGTGGGGCGGCTTCAGCCCTGCGAGCTCTGCAAGCCCAGCTAAACCGAGACACCCCGGATGACGCCGCCAGCGACGAAGCAAGTTCGCCGATCAGTGCCTTGCTCCGCCAGCAGGAATTTTCGCTGTTGGGCGCTTCCCAGAGCCATCCACCCGATAAGGCGACCAGCGAGCCGCCAAAAGAGCTGCGCGCATTGCGCCAATTGCGCAGCCGCCAGCGCCATCAGGATATCGAGCAGCGCATTGATCAGGCCATTCAAAACGCTCCTCAAGATCCCGGCCCTCTCAACCCGCAAATGCTGGCTATTCGCTCGCTGACCAATATGCGCGAACGCTCGCCGGCCTACCTGAAACAGTTTGTTGGCTACCTCGATACCTTATTGTGGTTAGAGGCGCAGCTGCCGGGTGAAGAAAGCGGTAAAGCCGGTAAGGGCAAGCGTCGCAAAGCGCGATAGTGGTGTCGCCTTCCTGTAGGCATTCTGTGCTAGGGTAGCGGGCAAATTTTATGAGGAAGCCGTCATGAAAGCGCTCGATATCGCGACATCTGTTTTTGCCAGTTCCAGTCGTGCCTGGCGCGGCACCGCCGCCTTTGCATCGACCCCGAGCAAGCCGGAAAAATTACTTGAGCTCTACGAGTATGAGGGCTGTCCATTCTGTCGGCTCGTTCGGGAAGTACTGTGTGAGCTGGACCTGGATGCGATGATCTACCCTTGCCCGAAAGGCGGCATGCGCTTTCGTGGCACCGCGATCGACTTGAGCGGTGCCAGCCAGTTCCCGCTGCTGGTCGACCCCAACAATGATGTGGTGCTACTGGAGTCTGCAGAGATCATCGACTATCTCTACCACCAGTATGGTGGTGGTCGCCGCCGCGCCTCGCGGGGAGTATTGCGTCAGGTGGATATGTTGTCGTCGCTGGCGGCAACGGCATTGCGATCGTCGCCAAAACCACGCGGTATGTATGCGGCGGAGTCCACAGCGCCCGCTGAGCCTTTGGAATTGTATAGCTTTGAGTCCAGCCCCTACGCGCGTTTGGTTAGAGAGCGTTTAAGCGAGTTGGAGATCCCTTACCGCCTGCGCAATTTCGCCAAGTCTCGTTGGCAGGAAATGGGGCCGCCGATCGTGCGCGAAAAATTCTTCCCCGATGCGCCAATAACCAGTGATAACCGGCTGCGTTTGCGGGAGCTAACCGGTCGCAGTCAGGTGCCGTACCTGGTCGACCCCAACACGGGGGTAGCGATGTTTGAGTCGACAGACATTATCGACTATCTCAATGAGACCTACGCCGAGTAACCAGTTGGCTGGAAGTTGAAAAAAGGCGGCTGCATCGCAGCCGCAAAGACCACAGCGGAGAGATCCGCGTGCATCGGGTGGGACTAAGACATTGGCCAGGGCTGTGTCTTTAAAATGACAGCGCCAAGCCCACGCTTACGGCTTGGTTTTCCATCTCTTCAGAGCGGTGGTTGTCCGCCGTCAGCTCAGAGTATTCACCAGCAAGCACCAGCCCTGGCAGCAGGGTGTGGTAAACGCCGAGAGTGAGTTTTGCCTGCGTGTCGAGCTGGGTGTCCGTGTCGGCGGGTGCCAGCTCTACACTGGATTCACCGTAGTTAATGCCGAGTTTGGTGTCGCCGATCTGGTGGCTGAGCTGCACAAACCAGCCCTGGGTATCTCGCGCTTCACCATTGATGTCCGCGGCGTCGATAAACAGCCCGTAGTAGCCCACGCCGGTCGCGTCGAATGCCGATGCCATGAGACGGGTATTCCCCAGGCTGATGGCGGCGGTGAGGTCGACGGCCAGTGCTTCGTAGTTGTTGCCATTGGCAACATCCACGCTTTGACGAAGGAAGGTGGTTGAGACAAAACCCCACTGGTGGTCAAAGCGCAGTTTGCCGTGCAGGCCCGGTTCCTGGCTGCCGGTATCGCCAACATAGCCATTGCCGCCAAAAGAAACTAAATCCAGTGGCTGGTATAAACCGATGGCGGTACTCACGCCGTTGCTGGCTTTGTAGTCATAGGTGATTTGCGAGAGGCGGTCGGCAAAAATATAGCCGTAACCGGCGCCGCCCAGACTGGTGTTAAGTGGGCTTTTTACGGCGAGCGGTGCCCCCACCGAGGCGAGAGACATGTCTTCTACCAGCACGTCTATGCCGTAGACGCCATAGGCGCGGCCTACCGTTAATGTGCCCACTTCATCGTTACCAACGGTGAAAAAAGCGCGCCAGGCTTCACCGTCGCCATTGCCATTGAAAGCAGCGTTGTCAGTGGTTCCCGGTTCAATGGCCACCGTCGCGCGAATGTCGAAGCCGTTGCGTTGGGTACTGGCACTGAGTTGAAAGCTTGCCGGGCTGTAACCGTTGGAAACGGCGCTGGCATCTTCGCCAGTGCACAGCAAGGCGTTACCCGCCACCGTTGGGGCGTTGTCGTCGCATTTGGCATACACCAGGTGGGTGTTGATATAGCCGCCGAAGCTAAGGGTCCAGTCGTCGGCGTTAATTTCCAGGGCCTGCGAGGCTGGCGCCGCTATCAGGAGGCTGCTGCCTAAGCAGCTGAGTAGGGTATGTTTGTTCATGTGAGTGTCCTTGTTATTTTGCCGTTATTCGGCAGTTATCTCGATATCGTGCTGACCTTTCCCGCAGGCATTTTTCGGCCAAAAGCAAAATTCCGGCGCAGCCGTTCCCCAGGGCAGTGACCGAGGCCATTGCCCGAAGGGGAGCCCGCACAGGCGGGCACTAGGGAAGGGTGGTGTTACTTAATAACGATGGGATTAACGGGAGAGCCGGAGCCGCCTTTCATTTTCAGTGGCGCAGCATTGAAGAAGAAGCTGTAGCGACCGTCTTTCGCGCTGGACTCTGCCAGGTCGTCCAGCCAGTAGATTTCTGACAGCACAATACCCAGGTCGCGGATCAGCGCGCCGTGCAGGGGAATGACATAGTTGTCGCCATCGATGACTTGGTTGGCGCGTTCAATGGCCAGGTTGTCGGCAGCGATCACGGGGATCTCCATCTTGTCTAACCATTTGATCAAGGCGGTGCTGTAGCACAGGCCGGGTTCGGTTTGCGCATTCCAGTTTTGCTTGTCGTTTTCGTCGTAGAAGCGGCCCATAGAGCCGGTGCGGATCAACAGAATGTCACGCTTCTCAATATCGACCTTCTGGCGCTTGGCGGTTGCCTTGATATCGTCGAGGTTAATGCAGGCATTTGGTGCCAGGCGGTGGTTCTTATCACCCATTGCGCGGCCAACATCGAGCAGTACACCGCGCCCGGCAATACCGGCTTCACCCAGCGTGCCAATATCCACAAAGCTGTGGCCGTGAGTGGTGGTGTCGGCAGACTTACCGTTGTACACCTTGTCGCCATACCACGCGTGGCCGAGGGCATCGACGTGAGTAGTGCCTTGCAGGTACATAAATACAGCGTCGTCAGAATACTTCACGCCGCCGGGCAGTTCGTTAATTTTATTGGATGAGTAGATGCTTTCATCCTGAGACATAAAGTGCATAACCGGTACGCGGCCGGGGAAGACCGGGCCAACACCGTGGGTCATGGGCAGCTGCAAGGTGAAGCGTTCGCCGGTTTTTATCTCGGCAACCCCGCGTAATACTTGTTTGCCATCGAGGTAGTTGAGGCCGCCGATCTGGTCTTCCTTGCCCCATTTGCCCCAGTTGTTGGGGGACTTTTTCTGCAGCGCTTCGATGTCGCCGGCCGCATGACTAGCGGCGGCGCCGAACAAACCGATACAACTCGCCAGTGCCATACCAGCGAAACGTTTGCGTGTGTTGTGCAGAGAGCTGATCATACTATGCTTCCTTTTGCTGTTTATTGTCGTCATTCAATGACCTATCTATGCGGTGCGGTGTGCACCGCCTTCCTCGTTGCAGGCGGCTTACCGCGCAGCAATGTGGTAACACCGGTATTTCAGTTCGGTGTAATCCTCGATACCAAAGTGCGAACCCTCGCGGCCGAAACCGCTGGACTTAATGCCGCCGAAGGGGGCTACAGCGGTGGAGATCATGCCGGTGTTGATGCCGACCATGCCGTACTCCAGCTCTTCTGTGGTGCGCTCAATGGTGTGTATGTTGTTTGAAAATAGGTAGGCGGCCAGACCAAACTCGGTAGCGTTTGCCGCCGCGATCACCTCGGCCTCGTCGCTAAAGGGGAACAGGGGGATGAGTGGCCCGAAAGTTTCTTCGCGGGCGCAGAGCATGTCGCGATTGGCATTGCCGATAACGCTCGGTTGAAACCAGTTGTCTCCCCGCTCGTGACGTTCGCCGCCACACAGCAGCTCTGCGCCTTTGCCAAGGGCATCGTCGATCTGCGCCTTCACTTTGTCGGCGGCGTCGCGGCTGATTAATGGGCCGATATCGGTGTCGGGCTCCGAGCCCGGGCCAACACGCAGGTTGGCGACTTTTGCCTGCAGGCGTTCGCTGAATTTGGCGTAGACGCCGCGCTGCACATATACCCGGTTGGGGCAGACGCAGGTTTGCCCGGCGTTGCGGAATTTACCCTTAATCAACTCGTCGGTGGCATGCTCGATGTCGGCGTCGTCAAATACGATGAACGGTGCATTGCCGCCAAGTTCGAGTGACAGTTTTTTCAGGTTGGCGGCGCTGTCGGCCATCAGTTTTGCGCCGACCGCCGTCGAGCCGGTAAAGCTGAGCTTGCGTACAACAGGGCTGGCGGTAAGGACATTACCGATATCGGGCGCGTGGCCGCTAATCACGTTAAACACCCCCGCGGGCAGGCCGGCATGCTCGGCCAGGGCCGCGAGAGCAAACGCCGACAACGGGGTTTCCAGAGCGGGCTTTACGATAATTGAACAACCCGCTGCCAATGCCGGAGCCACTTTGCGGGCGATCATTGCTGCGGGAAAATTCCACGGTGTGATGGCCGCGCAAACGCCGACGGCTTCGCGGGTGACCACAATGCGTTTGTCAGCCTGATGGCCGGGGATGGTTTCGCCATACAGGCGCCGGGCTTCCTCGGCGAACCATTCGATGTAGCTGGCGGCGTACAGGACTTCACCTTCGGCTTCCGCGACGGGTTTGCCCTGCTCCAGTGACATCAGTTCGCCAAGGCCACGGCTGTTTTCCACCACAAGCTGGTGCCAGCGCTTTAGCAAGGTTGCTCGCTCGTCTGCACTGCGCTGACGCCATTCGCGCTGCGCGCGCTCGGCTGCCTGAATGGCGCGCTCAGTGTCTGCCGCACCCATCATTGGTACGTGAGTAATGACCTCGCCGTTTGCCGGGTTGTGAACAGCGGCGGTATCGCTGCTGGACAGCCATTGACCGTCGATAAAACACTGATTTTTGAAAAAGGGCGTATTGGCTAAATTCACGTTCACATCCTGAGTTATTGGTTCACGTCGGTCTTCCAGCGCTGGGATTTCTTCACCAGCGTGGATTGGTCTATACCCAAAGAGGCCGCTGCTGCACGGGTGGTGCGATGCTGTTGCAGTGCGGTGGTGATCAGGCGTTTTTCCAGTGCGGCAACTTGTTCTTTCAGAGTGCCGGCAATGCCTGGCTCGCCAGGTTGAAGCGTGGGTTGCACCTCAGCGGGCAGGTCGTTGGGGCCGATGGTCTCGCCCGTGGCACTGAGCAATAGTCGCTCGGTAAGGTTCATCAATTCGCGAACATTGCCGGGCCAGGAGTAATTGATCAGTCGCTCAACGGCTTCCGGGTCCAGTTGTTTGGTGACCTGGTATTGCTCGGCAAAAAATTGCAGGTAGTGGTTGAGCAGCGGAATGATCTCGTCTTTGCGCTGGCGCAGCGGCGGCAGGGTAATGGGCACAACACACAGGCGGTAATAGAGGTCCTCGCGGAATCGACCGCGGGCAACGGCCTCTTTCAAGTCGTGATGCGTCGCGGTGATCAACCGAATATTGGTATCTTTAAAGCGGGTGGCGCCCAGCGGCAGGAAGCGATTTTCCTCAACAACTTTCAGCAGTTTTGCCTGCAGCGCCAGCGGCAGGTCGCCAATCTCGTCGAGGAACAGCGTGCCGCCATGGGCAATATCCAGCAGCCCGTCCTTGCCGCGATTACTGGCACCGGTAAAGGCACCGGCCACATAGCCAAACAGCTCGGCTTCAATCAAACCTTCTGGCATGGCGGCGCAGTTCAGTGAGATGAACGGCCCGTCGCTGCGTTCGCTGTGTTGATGGATAAACTGTGCCAGCAGTGTTTTGCCGGTACCGGTCTCACCTTGTATCAGCACTTTTACCAGTGTTGGTGCAATGCGTTCCGCAAGCTCATAGCACGCCTGGGAACGGTTGCTGAGAATAATGCTGCTATCCAAGGCCGTATCCGGCGCTTTTAGGCTGTATTCCTGACGGGTGTTAATAATTTGCTCAAGCTGCTCCTGGGCATGCTTGGCATTCAGTAGCTCGGTTATATCGCGAACATTGGTAATCACATATTGCAGCTCGCCCTGTTCATTGAACATAGGGTTGCCACTCACCACAATTTTGCGGCTGTCGTGAATGGTTTGCACCAGCGTTACCGGCTCCTGCTCGCGGATCACTTCCAGCGAAACGGACTTGGAGATATACCCCGCTTTGACGAGCTCGGTCATATGTTTACCAACGACTTTGTGCCGCTGGATGCCGGTAATTCGTTCGTAGGCGCGGTTTATGGTGAGCGTCAGGCCATTTTCGTCGGTGATGTACACGCCGTCTTGCAGGGTGTCGAGCACTGGCTGCAGCAGCGCTAACTCAAGCTTATCCATTGTTCACCTCGTTTTGGTCTTTGGTGAACGTGGTGTCGACGTCGCCTTTGAAAAAGTTGCGGCCGTAGATCAGCGCGGTGAGTAAGATGCCAGCGGCAAACGCCCAGGTGGCGCCTTTAATGGTTAAGATGGCGGCGATGACGCCGGCAATGCCGAGGTCGCGCTGGCTGCGCGCTTCCATCACACCAATGCGTACGCTGACAAAGCCCTGTATCAATAAGGTAAGCGCCAGTGCGATACCGAGAATGGGTTGCACAAGGCTGACAATTGGCAGCAGCAAAAGGCCGGTGTTGGTTCCCCAGCGGAAGGAGCCCGAACCGCCGAAGATGGAGTTCATTGACGCTTTGCCCTGTTTGTAGCGCTCAACAATAACCACGTGCATTGCCGCCCACAGCGGGCCGCACATCACCACATCGGGGCCGAGTATGCTCATAAGAAAATTGCGCCCGCCAAAAATCATGTGCGCCCGGTTGGGGTCGTAGTCGATTTTTTCGTCTTGGCGAACCGCATCGGCCTCGGCGAGAATTGCCTTGCTTTGCAGTACATCGCCGAACAACACGATATAGGCAGCGAGAACGGTGGGCAGGGCAGTGACGAACATGGCTAGCGGTGGCA
The DNA here is from genome assembly GCF_016906995.1 of Spongiibacter marinus. Classification (GTDB taxonomy): domain Bacteria; phylum Pseudomonadota; class Gammaproteobacteria; order Pseudomonadales; family Spongiibacteraceae; genus Spongiibacter; species Spongiibacter marinus. Next base: position 198,371 of record NZ_JAFBBD010000002.1, read on the forward strand.
GGCCAAGGCCAAACACGGTGTAGTCACTGAACATCAGTGCGAAGTTGGGTTGGGTAAAGCCCCAGGTAATATCGGGCCACGGCGCTTCGCCGGCCAGCGGCGCAACGATTACGGCCAGGGCAATGATGGGGAAAATCCCCAGCTTGGCGAGGTTGGCCCAGCCGTGGCTGCGTTGGCGAAGCGTGGCAAAGTGCTTGGAAAAAATCAGGTAAAACGCAATGCCCACCGCGATGCTGATGGTGATGGGGTATTGGTCAAAGCGGCCGCCTTCTTTAAAGACAATGGCGATGGCGGCAATGCCCGCCCCCATGATAATGCCCGACTTGATTGCCGCGGGGATCATGTGAACAACCTTTGCCGCTAGCCGGGTTCTTCCCAGCGTTAGTGCGAATATCCCCAGCATCATCTGAAAGGCGATCAAGGCGTGAACGCGGTCGCTGCCCGGCGCAAAGGTTTCCACATAGGCGATCAGCAAGGGAATGGCAGGCGTGATCCAGCCGGGGATTACCGGGTCGCCAAGCAGGTGGTGAAGCAGATAGAACAGACCGTTGAGCATCACGATGGCGATTGCTGCTTCAAAGGGCATGCCCAGCAGCTCGACCATCAGCGGGATGGCCGCGAGATCTACCGCGCACATCAGCAGGCCCTGCAGGTAGTCGGGCAGCTCAAAGCGATAGTGGATAAATGGCAGCCTTAGCTTGAAAGGGCCAAGGGGAATGTACGGCGATTCATCGCCGTCGCGTCGTTGTTGCCATGCAGTCATGGTGAGTCCCTTTATTGTTTTATTGGATCGCGGTGAGGCGCTTAGTACGCGGCTTGGTAAATGCCGAGGATCTCACTGACGCTCAGGTCTCGGGGGTTGTTGCGCAGCAGGCGCTTTACGCCGAAGGCCTCCTCTGCCAGCTGGGGTAAGTCGGCTTCAGGAATGCTCAGGTCGCGAAGGCGGGCGGGAATGTTCACATCGCTGCACAGCGTGTAAAGACGCTCTAGCACATAGTCGGCGGCTTGCTGGTGGCTGAGTTGATGAACCGGCGCGCCGAAGGCCGCGGCGATATCGCTAAAGCGTTCAATGCAGGCCATTTTGTTCACCTCCATCACGTGGGGTAGCAGCAGGGCGTTACTGACACCGTGGGAGATGTGGTAGCGGCCGCCCAGGGGATAGGCGAGGGCGTGCACCGCGCCCACACCCGCATTACCAAAGGCCAGGCCTGCCAGCAGACTGCCGGTGGCCATTGCTTCGCGGGCGCTGAGGTTGTCGGCCTGGGCATAGGCCTTGGGCAGGGCGTTAATGATCAGCGTCATCGCTTTAATGGCGAGGGCGTCGGTGATATCGCTGGCAAAGTTCGACAGGTAGGCTTCCAGGGCATGCACCAGCGCATCAACGCCGCTGGCGGCCGTTACTGTGGGCGGGCAGCTCAGGGTCATTTCCGGGGAGACTATCGCCAAGTCGGGCAGTAGGTGGTCGCTGACAATGCCTTTTTTAAGTTGGGCTTCGGGGTCCGACAAAATAGCGATGTTGGTCACTTCTGACCCCGTACCTGCGGTGGTGGGAATCGCGATCAAGGGAACACGGCGCTGGCGTACCTGGTCTTCGCCGAATAAGTCTTCCAGCTCACCGTCGTGGTCTACATACACCGCGGTGCACTTGGCAATGTCCATCGCGCTGCCGCCGCCCACTGCCAGGATGCCGTCGTGCTGGCCGTGTTTAAAAGCGGCTGCACAGGCCTTCACAATGTCCACCTCTGGTTCTGGCGGCACTTGGTCAAAAATACTGAAGCTACCCTCGGTCAGGTGTTGGCTGATTAGTGTCAGGCTGCCGGAGTCGCGCACACCTTTGTCAGTCACTAGCAAGGGGGAGTGGATATTCAGCGCGCTGAGGTGTTGGGGTAATTGTTCGGTTGCGCCTTCGCCAGTGAGTAGTTGGCGGGCAGAGCGGAAGCGAGAAACCTTCATGGTACAAACCTTAGACTGAATTAATCTTATCGTTAGAGCGGTAATAGCAATAGCTATGCCAAACTCGTTATTTTCTTAACCTATTGATTTTTATGTTTATTTTTAATCCATGCTATCTGTCCTTTTGTTGTGTTGATTCTTTATTTCATCAATATTGATGTTAATGATGAAAAAAGTCATCGGTTTCTCGGTGTGGCCTGTTCGTTTCTTGCGTTAAGAATGGCGTGTCAGATGATGGAAGCGGGGGCGGGTGGATAGGGGCTGGGGGCTGCCGTTGGCGATGGGCGTAAGCGGCATGCCATCATCGTTAGTTGTCTTTGTGCTTCAGAGGTCTTGCGCCGACGGAAGCCGCTGGCATATAGTAATGGCGTTGCTAACGAATATAGTATGTAAATTATGTATCAGTGGTGTTTCGCCAAATTTCTCGCTGCCATGCGCCGTATTGTGCGTGTGGCGCGATGGTGTGCGGCGGAGAATTGATACAAGGTTAGAAAATACCCAATTCCAAAAGGCCGCAGACATTTCATCTGCGGCCTTTTTCGTTGTGGGCCTCGGGGAAATGTCTCGGCAAATACGTGAGTAAAGCGCCATGCTTGTACGGTTTGTCTATCTACTGGTTATTCTTATCTGGGCGACAACGCCACTGTCGATAAAACTCGGTGGCGATTCGTTGGCCCCCATCGCAGCGTTGAGCCTGCGTATTCTTATTGCGTTTTTTGTCGGCAGTGCACTGTGCACACTGTTTGGTGTGGCGGGTTTAAATATTCGCCGCCACTGGAAGCTTTACTTCGCCGCATCCATCAGCTTGTTTCCCAATATGGCGTTGGTGTACTTGGCTGCGCAATATATTCCCTCGGGACTGATCGCACTGATGTTTGGCTTGTCGCCGTTTTTCACGGCGGCGCTGGCGTGGCCGGTGTTGGGTGAGCGTATGTTGGTGCCGCGCAAACTGTTTGCCATTGCGCTGGCAGCGCTGGGCTTACTGTGTATTCTGGCCGACGATGTGGTAATCACCGGCGACAGCTACACCGGTATCGCGCTAATGCTGCTGTTGAATTTACTGTTCTCCGGCAGCGCGGTGTGGGTGAAAAAACTCAATGCCACCATCGTTGTGTCGCCTGTGGAGCAGGCGCTGGGTGCAATGGCCTTCGCGTTGCCGGGTATGTTGTTGAGCTGGTGGCTGTGGGTTGGCTTTGAGCCACTGGTGTTCAGTGCTGTGTCGCTGGCATCCCTGCTGTACCTGGCTCTGTTTGCGTCGCTGGTCGGCTTTGTTGCCTATTACTACATTCTGAAAGTCATGCCAGTGGAAACCGTGTCGTTGATCCCGCTGGTGTCGCCGGTGCTGGCGCTGGCCATTGGCAGTGTGGTTGTCGACGAGCCGATCACGCCAGCGATGCTACTGGGCGCGGGCATGATTATTACCGCCTTGGCCGTTCACCAGGGTTTGTGGCGTCAGCGCTCGCCGATGAACACGGTCATGGACACGCGGTCATAGCAGAAAGCCGGAGTACAAGAGATGTAACAAGCTATGTACTCTTGCATCTATTGTGGCAAGGTAGGCTCAACGCGAGGTGCTGCGGTGAGCCATTACTACAACAACGTGGAGAATGTGTGTATGTCGGAATCCAAGCCCTATGTCCCCCCCAAAGTCTGGACATGGAACAGTGAAAGTGGCGGCAAGTTTGCCAATATTAACCGGCCGATCTCCGGTGCGACGCACGAAAAAGCCCTGCCCAGCGGCAACCACGATTTGCAGCTTTACTCGCTGGCAACCCCCAATGGCGTGAAAGTGACGGTGATGCTCGAAGAGCTACTTGAGCTGGGTATCAGTAAGGCTGAATACAACGCCTATCTGGTGAATATTATGGAGGGCGACCAGTTCTCCAGTGGCTTTGTCGACATCAACCCCAACTCAAAAATACCGGCCTTATTGGACCGCGGCACAACGCCGCCAACGCGGGTGTTTGAATCCGGCGCGATCCTGCTTTACCTCGCTGAAAAGTTTGACGCTTTCTACCCGAAAGATGTGGCGACGCGCGCCGAGTGTCAGTCCTGGTTGATGTGGCAAATGGGCAGTGCGCCTTTCCTGGGTGGTGGCTTTGGTCACTTCTACGCCTATGCTCCGGAGAAACTGGAATACCCCATTGAACGCTACACCATGGAGGTGAAGCGCCAGTTGGATGTGCTGGATAAGCGTCTGGCTGAGAATACCTACCTGTGCGGCGACGAGTACACGATTGCTGATATTGCCACCTTCCCGTGGTACGGCGCCCTGGTGCTGGGCCACCTCTACGATGCGGCAGAGTTTCTCGATGTCACCTCATATACCCATGTTGTGCGTTGGGCCGAGCAAATTTCTGAGCGCCCGGCGGTGCAGCGCGGTCGCCGCGTAAACCGCGTGTGGGGGCCGGAGGAGGAGCAAATGGCAGAACGTCACAGCGCCGTGGATTTCGACTAGCGCTTATCGCTCCCCGACAACTGCCTTTGAATGAAGGCATCTACCGCGCTTGTGTAGTCGTTTGCCTGGCCCAGGCGCGCATTGATTCCCGTGTGTGTATATGGCTGAGGGCTGACCTCAGCGTGGCTGCCGGCCGCCTCTGCTGCGGTAGCGAAACGCTGCGCGGCGGGGCAGGCATTGTCGCGACGCTGGGAGCAGATCAGCAAAAAGTCGCTGGCGTTAGGCTGTAATTGGCGAAGCGGTGACAGGCGCTGCCAATGCTTGGGCTCATCGCCAAAAGCGGCGTCGTAGAGTTTGGCATGCGGTGCGCCCATTAGCGTTTCCAGGTCGACGGCGGCGCTGTCGAGGACGATGGTCGCTCGCCACGGCGTGGCGCCAGCGGCATAGGCAATATCGGGGCGTGCGGCGAGTAAAGCGGCAAGATGGCCGCCGGCAGAATGCCCTATCAATATCAGGCGTTCGGCGTCGCCGCCCAATTGACCAACGGTGGTTTGCAAGTGAGCGAGGGCGCGGGCGATATCGTCGCGCTGAACGCCTGGGTCGGCATCCGGCAAAAGCCGGTAGTTGATCGACGCAAAAATAAAGCCCTTTGATGACCAGTGAGCCAGCTTGTGCTTAACCACGGCGCGGTGACGTTTGTCGCCGAAACGCCACGCGCCGCCGTGCACCATTGCGATCACTGGTGCGCCCTGAGTCACACTGGGCAAATAGATATCCATGCGCTGACGAGGGTGGTCGCCGTAGGGTAGGTCTGGCAGCCAATGTAAACCATCGCGGTAGGCTTGCGGGCTTGGTGTTGGCGGTTCAGCAAGCGCGCTGAGTGCGGCCATCAGGGCGATCATGAAAGCGGCAAGGCCGCGCGATACATAGCGCATAGCAACTCCCTTGCTTACGTTTTGGCTGCGTTAGCTTCCTATGATCATCCTTGAATACCTGCCGAGCAAGCGTTTTAACATTGCGCTGGCGCCCAGGGTCAATGCCGCACTGCCCACCATGACCAAGAGCCCCCCGGCGAACATCCAGCCGCTGTGCAGATGCGCTCGCAGTGGCTCGACGAGCAGTTGTGCCAGTAAAAAGATAAATACTAAGTGCAAGAAGTAAATCGCGAACGCGTAGTCGCCCAGCGTGTGCAGCAGCTTTGGTAACCCGCCCTCCAGGCAGAGGAAGGTATGCAGAATCAGCGCGGTGATCGCCAGTTTTTGTATGTAGAACAGGCTTTCGGTGTACGACAGCCAGCTACTGCTTTTATAGCCGTTGGCATAGAGAGCGAATAGTGCCGCCGAGCTTGCCAATACCAGTAAGAGTAGATTGAGAGTGTTGCGGGTGATGGCAGCCTGAACGGCTTCATAGTGTTGGCCCATCAACATACCGCAGAGGTAGGCACCGCTAAAATAGACAATCGTCTGCACACTGACTGAATTTGCCATGCCCGTGCGCGAGATAAACAAAGGCAGAATAACCAGCGCTACGGCCAGCCAGCGACGTTGTGGGTGTTGGATAAGTGCGTCCAATACCGGCGTCATCACAAACAGCACGGCAAGCACCGGGATATACCAAAACTGGGGCAGTGTTTGCCCGAGTAGCAAGCCGCGTAGCAGGGCGGTGGCGTAGTCGGTGGGCAAGCCGTTGTCGGCAGCGTAGCCAACATACCAATCCCACAGCGCCGTTAAAAAGAACACGCTCAAAACGGCATACGGCAGGATGACATTCTTAAGCTTGGCGCGGTAAAAGTTTGCCCAGGGTCGGCCGCGCAACACTTTGGTAAACAACAGGCCCGATATCACCGCAAAATACAGCGTGGCATCGTGGAAAACGGTCTGGATCAATGAATACAGTGGCCGCATGCTGTCGGCCATTTCGTAGCCCCCAACCCGGAACATTAGCGATGTCCAGGCGTGGGCGCCGATCACATTCAAAATGGCGAAACCGCGAAAAGCGTGCAGATGGGCGATATGGTGCTGAGATGTTGTTTGAGAAGTCACTGGGCCAGCCTGGAAAATAGAGGCGGCAATACTAAGAGTTGCCTCGCGCTGTGTAAGTGACCGAGTAGACAATTTAGTGCAGTAGCGGTGGGCGCTTGTCGTCGCGCTGGGCAAGTTGTGCGTTAGCACACGTTGTTAATGGTGATCCAAAGGGGCGGATTTCGCATAAGAGTAGTTGCTTTTCATGATCCTGCTTCTTGCCCCTCCCCCAGGGGCTTTTTTTCGGGGTTAAATATCAATGCCTCGCCGCCGCCCCGCCCAACAACCGTGTCAGCTTTGCGAAAGGCAGGTAGCGCTGACCTTTCATCATTTGATCCCTCGAAAACTCCACCGTCGGCCACGCTTTTACAAGCGCTTTAACCGCAATGAATTAAACACCGGGGTATGGCTTTGTCGCCCATGCCACAGCGGTATCCACCAGCTTTATGATGAGCTGACCCTAGGGCAACGGTTTTCAAGCATAGAGGCCTTGCGTGATGATGAAGCGATAGCCAGGCATGTGAGGTGGGTGGCCAAGCAGCGTGCCGGTTCGTGACACGCTGCCTGGAGAGACGCCTTAGAAGCGGTAGCGCAGCGCCGCCCCGACCGTTTGAAAATCGAAGTCGTCGTCGCTGCCCCGTGCGTTGGTGCCCCCGGAGGCGGCATTGCCAAAGGCGTTGAAGGCGCCGTTATTCTGCCCCAGTAAGTCCTGCTCGCCGCTGAATTTGGTGGAGAAGTCAGCATCGCCGAGGTCGACATATTGATATTCGAAGGTGAGCGACAGCGGCCCGTTAAGCTTCACTTCAATGCCAATACCAACGTGGTAACCAATATTGCGGTCGTCCTTGCCGTTGTCACCACGAAAAGCGCCGGAGTTACCCTGCCAGCTGTAATCGACGTCGCCATAGGACGCGCCCAAGCGGAAGAAGGGCAGAATAGGCAGCTCGCTGGCATAACCGATGTTGAACGAGGCATGGGTGAGTAGGTCGATTTCCCGGCGCTCGACATAGCTGGCGGGCGTGGCCGAGAAGGCGCTTTGATCCTGCGATAAATCGGCCGAGGAAAGGCTGAATTCGGCGCCATAGACCCAGCGATCTTGCTGGAATTTATAGCCGATCGCCGCGCCCAGTAAGCTGCCTGCGTTAAATTCCCCGTTGAAGTTATCGCCAAAGGCGCCGTCTATTGCGGCGCGGTTGTCGCTGCCATCTGCGCGGCGAAATTCCAACTCACCATTGTCGCCTGGATTAAAACCCGCGCCTGCGCGTAGGTCGGTGTAGAGTCCCTGCCAGTTTTCAACGGCAAGTACAGATCCGCTCGCCGCCATCATCGACAGCAGCGCAAATGTGGTTCTTTTCATAAATCCCCCAAACTATCTTGTTATTTACAGCGCAAAATACTGTTACGTATGTCGTAGCGAGGCGGATTTGGGGCTGTTTTCCGTGTTTTTTCTGCAAGCACTCGGGGGGAACTTTTCGCCGCCTACCGTGCCTTGGGAGGCAGTGTTGGCTGGCAAAGGCGACATGCCTGGTCCGCGTTGCCGCCACCGGATTCAACATAGCGCACGCGATGGGTGGCGTTGCCGCGGTTACTGGAAAATTGGAAACGCCGCTCACGGGGGCGTTGCCCGGTGTCTTCGCTGCATGTAGGGGCCGGTGTGTGGGGTTTCATCGCGGCTATCGCTCCGTTGGGTATGAGATGCAGTTTATCAGTCTGAAACAGGGCGGTGCAGCCCAGGCGCACGGTGGGCAATGCTGTCGTCGTTGCGGGGTAGATTCGTCGTGGATACACATTGCGGGCAATTTTATGCGCCACGTATAGTGCGCTGGCATCGTTAACAATAGCTAAAAAAGGATGAATCATGTCACCGGAATCCTGCAACGGCTGGCGTATTGCCCGCTATCTCGACAACACCCTGGCTGGCGACGAGCTGCGCTGGGTGAGCGAGCCGTTACCCGAGTTGGGGGAGGGACAGCTTCTGCTGGAAACCTGCCTATTGTCGCTCGATGCATCCAATTTACTGTGGCTTAGCGAGAAGCGCGATTACCTGCCGCAGTTGCAGGTGGGCGAATTGATGCGCGGTAATGTGATCGCAAAAGTGGTCGCGTCGCGCCACCCCGACTTCGCGCTTGGTGATTATGTGATGAGTCTGCAGTCGTGGGCCGATTACAAGGTGGTAAGCGGTGATGAGCTGCTTAACGACGGCTTTACGCTGAGGTTTTCTCCCCACACTGATATTCCATTGGATGCCTACATGGGAACGCTGGGGCTCACTGCCTGGTCTGCGCATATTGGCTTGATGACGGTCGGCCGTTTGCAAGCGGGGCAGCGGGTGCTGATTAGCGGGGCGGCGGGTGCTACTGGGTTAATGGCTGCGCAATTGGCCAAGGCTGCCGGAGCTCAGGTGTTTGGTATCGCTGGTGGCAGCCGTAAATGTGAATTCCTCACCGAGCAGCTGGGCTTGGACGGCGCCGTTGATTATCGGGCAAGTCGCGATTTGACCGCCGACATTCGCGAAATGATCCCCGACGGCGTGGAGCTGTTTTTCGACAATGTCGGTGGCGAAATCCTTGATGCCGTGCTGCCCACCATGACTATCGGCGGCTGTATTGTTGCCTCGGGTAGTGTGTCGCAATACGGCAAGCAGGACAGCTACGGCGTGAAGAATTTACCGCTGGTGACGCTGCACCGCTTGCGCATGGAAGGCTTTTTAATTCTGGACCACATGGCTGAGGTGCCTGCTATATTGCGGCAGCTTGAGCAGTGGTTTCTGGCTGGAAAACTGGTAAACCAAAATCAGCTTTTCCACGGTTTGGAAAATGCGCCCAAAGCCCTAGCGACGCTGGCAGAGGGCGGAAATACCGGCAAGCTGGCAGTCTACGTAGGCAAGTATTCACATACCCCTTAGTTAACAGCAGATGGCGGTGTTAATACGAGCGTATTTCTCAATGCTCTGAGTTTGGTCAAATTACGTACAGCAGGCATTCACTGGCAAAGGAGTGTGACATGTTACGTATGGCCATCCTCGGACTTTCAATGACGATTCTTTCAGCTTGCACCACGGCGCGTGACGCGCTCCCGGCACCGTCTTCGCTCGATCTTCAGCGCTTTATGGGAGACTGGTATGTGATCGGCTTTATTCCGCTGTTCCCCGAGCGCGATGCTCACAACGGGATAGAGAGCTACCAGCTTAAGGACGACGGCGGTATCGCCGTGGCTTACCATTTTCGCGATGGCAGTTTCGATGCCCCGCTCAAAACGTATCGCCCTTCGGCAACCGTGGTGGAGGGAACGGCGAACACCCAGTGGAAGATGCAATTCCTTTGGCCGTTCAAGGCAGACTATCGGGTGGCCTATATCTCTGAGGATTACTCAGAAACCATTATCGGGCGCGAGAAGCGCGACTACGTGTGGCTGATGGCGCGCTCACCACAGCTGTCGGAGACGCGTTATCAGGAGCTGCTGGTGCGCATCGCCGAGATGGGCTACGACCTCAGCGAATTTAAGCGTCAGCCGCAACGCTGGCCAGAGGCGCAGCCGCGGCCGCCTGCTTTCCCGAAATAGTGCCGCACTCCACCCGCTATTGCGGAGAGGGCTGACGGGGGACGGGGTGACTGTGGTAGGGCTGAATGGCAACCGGCAAGGCGCTCATACGGGGAATGCCTGAGATGCGGTCGTAGTCATCATCCGTGCTGATCAATGCCGAGGTGTTGCTGCCCTCACGGAACAAAATATCCTTCTGTTCAGGAACATTCGCCTTTTCAGAAAGCGCCCCGTCACCGTAGGCATGGGCCATCGATAGTACGCCGGGTTTCAGCGTTTTATCGGCGTTGGCAATGCCAACAATCGCCCCATGCGCCGAGCGAATCTCAATGTAATCGCCATCATCGAGGCCGAGTGCGGCGAGATCATCCGGGTGCAAGTAGGCTGGATTGTACGGGCGTTTGGTTTTCACCAAGCGTGGCAGATCCCGCAGCGATGAGTTGTAGGCGTTTTTCATTCGGCGCGACACCAACGTAAACGGAAAGCGGTCATCGCGCGGCCTGGCCGCCACTGCGGCGTCAAGTTCGTCCATCATATCGGGGTTGCCAATATCCAGTCTGGCTGTGCAGTCGGGGCGCTTGGCGGCGGCGACAATCTTCTCGGGGAACAGCGCGCCGTTCGGGTGGTTTTTCACTTCATCCAAGGGAATGCGAGAGCGGTTGCACAACAGCGCCAGCATGTCGTCGCTGGTAGGTTTGTTGTCCATATCCAGCATCACAAAGTCGCGCTCCTCTCGCACCGTCGCCGTGCGCGATTGCATTGGGAAGCTGAATAGCCCAATGCCTAAACGCTGGGCCAGGCCGTAATAAAACTCCCACTCCTCGATTAAGTCGGAGCCCTCGGGTGTGTCCATCAAAGCCGGGGCATACATGCCGAAGGGCTCACAAAGCCCCCAGTGGTAAGAGAAGTTTTCCAGGTGCTCGACGGCGAGCGAAATGGTCGGCACTTCGTAGCTGACTTTCGGGGCGATAATGTAGTCGGCCAGTTTGGCGGTGGCTGACATTTTGATATCCACGTGAACCAGCAGCTCGAGCTTTTTCATCGCCGCCACGGTTTTCTGCTGGTCGGGCCAGGCCGCCACGGGGTTGCCGCTGTTGACGATAAGCGCCTTCACCTGGCCTTCGCCTTCCAGCAAAATCTCGTCTGCTAATGCCGCGGTGGGCATGCCTGCCGCGCTCTGCGAAAGGCCGCGCACGCGCAATGCTTCGCCAACATTGTGATAGGGGGCGGGGTCGGCCGCTTCGGCAATGGGTGTTGCCCGCGGCAGCAGTACACCGGGGTTGGCGACGGGCTCGCCCTCGCGCACGAAGCGGCCGCACAAGGTGTTCAGGCACAGCAGTAAATATTCGGTCAGCGAGCTGTGGCCGGACATATTGGCGCCGGTTAGGCCCGTGGCGACGCCGCGCTTAGCCATAGCAAATACCCGCGCAGCCTCAACAATTTGCTCAGCGGGAACGTCGGCGCGGGCAGCCGCATGCTCTGGGGTGTAGGGGGCAACGGCATTTTTCAGCTCGGTAAAGCCTTTCACGTTTTCAGTAACAAAGGCGTCGTCGTATAACTGCTCTTTGATGATGACATGCAGCATTGCCGCCAGCACCGCGACATCTTCGCCGGGCGTTGGGCGCAGGTGAATTTGTGCGCGCGCGGCGGTTTCGGTTTTACGCGGGTCGACCACGATGAGCGTCATGCCATCTTTGATCTTGTCGGTGAGGCGTCGCGCGGGGTTTTGGCTGGGCACGCCGCCGGCAATCGTCACCATGGGGTTGCCGCCAAGCATCAGCCAAACATCGGAGTCGGCAAAGGCCTGGGGGCCGGCTTTCCAGTGGCCGAGCATGGCGTTGGCAATATCTTTGCCTGGCTGGTCAATGGTGGCGCTGGCAAAAATCATCGGTGATCCCAGCGAGGCCACCAGTGAGCCAAGCAATGTACCGGCGGCAGGGTAGGGGCCGGAGTAAGTGCCGAAATAAGCGGCCAGTGCGCGAGGGCCGTGTTGGTCGACGATGGCCTGCAATTTTTCGGCAATCTCATCCATTGCCTGTTCAATCGCGATGGGCTCAAAGCGGCCATCGGGCATGCGTTTCAGTGAGTGGAGCAAGCGGTCGGGGTGGCGAATATGCTCCACCGAGGCCTGGCCGCGACTGCAGCAAAACCCGTGATAGGTGGGGCTGGCCTTGTTGCCAGTCACCTTAACGGGCAGGCCGTCTTCCATTTCCACAATGACCGGACAGGCGGCATGGCACATTCGGCAAATTGAGGCATGTTGGCTGCGCGAGGACATCGTCGACTCCCAAAAAGGCTAGAGGTGTGGAGCGTGGCTGGACTATAGAAATGCACATGGTATAAATCAAATTATTAAATTTTATAAAAGATATAAAAATGAACGATATCTTGAAGGCCGACTTGAATGCCCTGAAGGTACTGGATGTGCTTCTGGATGAGTGCAGTGTTTCACAGGCGGCAAAGCGATTGCATGTCACCCAGCCGAGCGTCAGCTACACACTGCAAAAACTGCGCGATTTGTTCGACGATCCCTTGTTTGTGCGCAACCCTCGGGGGTTAACGCCAACCTCCCGTGCTGAGTCATTGCGCCCTGCCATCAAACAGTTGCTCAGCGATGCTCAGCAGTTGATTGCACCGCCGGTGTTTGTCCCCGAGGAAGCTGAATTCACATTGTCGGTCTCCGCGAATGACTACCTGCAAATCGCCCTGATAGTGCCACTGGTTCAGCGGATTCGCGCCCTCGCGCCAAAGGTAAAAGTTGCCCTGTTCGATCTGGACAGCAAGGCGGCTGCCGAGCGCGTTCGCGGCGGCGAGCTGGATCTGATGTTGAGTTTTCCGCAGGCCCTGCCGGCCGACTTTTCCAGCGAAGAGCTTTTTACCGACCCTTACATCGCAGCGGCAAGGCAGGGGCACCCGCTGGCAGACCAGCAAGCCTCCGCAGAGTCGTTTTTGGGTTATGACCATGTCATTGTTTCGCCCACGGGGTTTGCTTTTGAGGGAGGCTTGTTCCGCGACCTGCATCACTCGCCGTTACTCGACAAAGTGGCGGTTACGCTGCCCAATTTTGCGGTGTTGCCGAGTTTGCTGGCGGCTAGCGATCTCATCGCGATGATCCCGCGCCGGCTGCTGTCGGTAATGTCTGGCCCGCTGAGTGAGGTAAAGATTGCGGCAACGATGCCGTCGATCACCGTCGCTGCAGCGTGGCATCCGCGTCTGGACCATGATCTCGCCCACCGCTGGGTGCGTAATCTGTTGCGTGCAGAGGCGCTGCTGGCCTGAGGGTCAGCCCGGAATGTTATTTCGCTGTCATATAACTATGCTAAAACCTATAGGGCTGTCATCTCGGTGTCACACGGCCGCCATTTTTCAGCGCTGGGCGCTGCGGCCGAGTAATAGAAAATACAAGTAATAGAAAATTAGAGGGGAAGGTTGGATGAATCCATTACTAAAAGAAGCGGAGCGCAAGGGCTGGTCGCGGCGACTATTTCTGCGCAACCTGTTGTTCTCGGCAGGCAGTGTTGCCACGGCAAGCTGGTTGACCGCCTGTGGTGGCAGTTCGTCCAGTTCCAGCAGCAATGGTAGTGCGACATTCTCCAGTAAATTTCGCAACATTGGCCCTCTGCAAGAGCCCAATGACGACGGCATTCGCCTGCCCTTGGGGTTCACCTCCCGTCAGTTGGCGGTATTTGGCGAGCCGCCGGTACCCAGTGTTGACCCGCTGTTCTTCTGGCATTCAGACCCCGACGGCGGCGGCACCTTCAGAACCGACGACGGTGGTTGGATCTATGTTAGTAACTCCGAAGCGCGCGACCTGACAACGATCCGTGACCAGGACCCGACTGGTGAATTCCGACGCAATCTAGACCGCGATACCGCCGCGTTCTTGCCACCATTTTTCGGCGGCGGGGTCAGTGCCTTGCGCTTTGATGCGGCGGGTAATCTTGTCGATGCCTACCCCTGCCAGCGCGGTACCACCACGAATTGCTCTGGCGGCGCCACCCCCTGGGGAACCTGGATTAACGGCGAGGAAATCTGGGACGGTAAGATGTTTGAGTGCAGTCCGCTTCGCGACGGCGGCGAGGCGGTTGAGCTGCCGTGCTTCGGCCGCAAAGCACACGAAATGGTGGCGGTTGATGCCGAGCGCCGAGCGATTTACCACACCGAAGATATCGACACCGAAACCGACCGCTTCTACCGCACCGCCTGGACGAGCAGCAGCTGGCCGGTAGCCAATGAACGCCCTGACATGGCTGCCGGGAAACTGCAGGTGCTGTATGTGCCTGCCGGCATTGATGCCGCGCGTGCTGGCCCGACGCCGATTGTATGGAACGATGCCATTGACGACGGCCGCGCTCAGCCTGCCACGGTGGGTGAGGTCGACGCCACGATCTTTGGTGGCAATGAAGGCGTTTGGTACCTCAATGGCTTTATCTTTTTTTCCACGAAGAGTGACGACAATATCTGGGCCATTGATATTGACGGCGAAACCATCGAGAGCATCTACGCCCCTCGCGATGACGTGGCAGGCTCCCCCTTCGACAATGCCGAAGAGCCGCTGACGGGGGTGGACAATATTGCCATGACGCTGGACGGTGAAATGCTGGTGGTGGAAGACGGCGGTTTTATGCGCTGCATGGTGCTGTTGCCGGACCGAACCACCATTCCGCTGTTACAGCTTCCCGGCAACCCTAGCCTTACCGAGGTGACCGGCATTGCCATTGCCCCTACTGGGGACCGCTTATACGTATCCGGGCAGCGCAGCCGTCCTTTAGGCTTGTTGCCGCCGGAATTGGAACCCGGCTCGCCCATTCCAACCCGCGTGGCAGGTGTTACCTATGAAATTCAAATGCCGTTCAAAGTGAGAGTGGATCGTCCGCTGGCGAAGGCATTGAGCTAGTCGGTGGTGAATAAACTTGGCGCAGACATTTCTATGGTCTGCGTCGGTTTTCATCTTCGCTGTTCAAATGGCTCTGAAAATGCTGTCGTTCACCAGTTTCAAAGCGCCCTCCATACGCGCCTCGATGGGGAAGGCGTCTTCAATATTCCAGCTGATAATGAGGGAGATAAAAACGCCTACCAATACATCCATATAGGTTTCGAAGTTATTGTCGTCGACTAACTTACCGTCTTCTTTAGCTGTCGTCAGAATGGCTCTAATGTTGTCTTGAAAATGATTGCGCTGCTGATTACGCATGTCGCGATGGCTACCTGAAATAAAATAATAATTGATGAGTTCGCGGTAAGTCTGATTCACCGGCACAAAGGCTTGCGCCATCCCCATTAAGGCATGTTCTATCTGAAGTCTGGGCTCGTCACTGACGGCTAATGCCTCTGCGAAAAAGACGTCGCCAATCGTGGCGGCTTCCGTCGCCAAGTGGATCATGAGCTCATCTTTGTTCTTAAAGTGATTGAAAAAGGTTTTGTGAGCTACGCCTGATGCTTTGACAATATCGACGACGCTTGTATTGGCAATGCCCTGCTTCTCAAAGAGCTTTAAAGCGCTTGAGGTGATCTTGTCGCGAGACTGCTTTTTGCGATTCTCGATTCGCTGAATTTGCTTTTCTGTTAACGCCAAGACGCCTTCCCTTACATATCTTTAATTTTACAACTTTACCATAGCAAACTAAGTTGCACACATGTGTAACTCAGTTGGCGGCGAGGGGCTGTTATGGAATCTGTAGAAAAACTCGACCTGGAGACCGGCTATCGCCGCGCAAAAGACAGTGTTCGGATCAGGCATATACCGGGGAGCTATGGCTTGCCGCTTGTGGGAAGAGGCATAAGGGGTTTTGTGGACTTCCCTGGTTTAATCAAAGAGCACTACGAAAAGTGGGGAGAAGTGTCGCGCATACAGTTTGGCGACCAAAAAGGCCTGCTGCTATTGGGGGCAGATGATATCCAGCGGGTGTTTTTAGATAGGGATCAGAATTGGTCTACCGAAATGGGGTACCAAAAAACGATGCGCCACTTCTATGATGGTGGCGTACTCGCGTATGACTTCGATGTGCATAAAATGCAGCGGCGCATTCTGCAAACATGCTTCAAAACGGAGTCGATGAGGGCTTACGCGCAAAAGATTAATGAGCTGGTAAAGCTGTTTATAGACGGCTGGAACGACGACAAACCGCTGGAATTTTATCCAGAGATCAAAGAAATACTGCTGCGTATAGGTGCTGAAATATTCATCGGTGTTGATGATGTCGGCGAGGAGTATCAGAAGCTCAACGACGCGTTCTTAAACATCCAGGCTGGTTTTAACGACCCGGTAAAAAAGAATATTCCGGGTACCCCCTTCTACAAGGCAAAAAAAGGGGTGGCTTACCTGAGGGATTACTTTACCAGCTTGATACCGGCAAGGCGGCATAGCGACAAGAGCGACATGCTTACACTAATGAGCAAAGAGTGTAAGGAAGATGGCACGCCCTTTAGCGATGAAGAAATCAGTGATCATGCCGCATTTATATTATTTGCTGCCCACGATACCGCGACAAGCGTACTGAATCATCTGGTGTATTACTATGCGGCTAATCAACACTGGCAGGAAAGGGCGCGAAAGCAGAGTCTTGCGCTCGACAAATCGCTACTCGATTTTGATAGCCTGGAGGCTATGAGCGATGTTGAGAATGGCTTCTATGAGTGTATGCGCTTGCATCCACCCATTCCGATACTGATTCGTCGCAGTATTCGGCCGACCCAGTTAGGTGGTTACGAGGTTCCTGCGCATACGCCGGTGATGATGGCAGCGATTCACAACCACTACTCAGAGAAATATTGGTCCAGCCCAACAACTTTTGACCCGGACCGATTTTCCAGCGAGAGGAATGAAAAAAAATCTCACCCCTTTGCCTATTTCCCGTTCGGTGGCGGTGCGCATAAGTGTATAGGTATGCATTTTGGCGTCATGCTGGGAAAGATATTCATGCATCACATGTTGCTGAATTTCACTTTTGAATTGCCGAAAAATTTCGAAGTGAAGTTTCAGTTTGTTCCGCTACCAAAGCCAGAAAAGCTCCCGCTTATTCTGAGTAGAAGGGCTAACTAGGTCTGGCAGCTAGCTAGCACGGGAATTTAGGGCGTTTCAAACTGTACCGACTGGAAGGTGTCGAGAATGGGGTTTGCCACCTCTTTCATAAAGCGCTGGTGGCTGGGGTGAGTAACATAGGTTTTTAAGTCCGCCTCCGAGTGAAATTCACCCACCAACGCGTAGTCGGCATTACCGCGATACAGCTTTGCATCGGGGCCAAAGTGGTAGGAGACGATCTCTGGAATATCTTCTGGAAGTCGGGCTAGCCCCTGGCTAACGGCGTCTATTTCAGTTTTCGTGGTTTCGGGCTTCCACGTGAGTAGTACGATGTGTTTAATCATTTTAATCCCGTAGACATAGTGGATGTTGTGTTTGGGCGTCTGTGTGGCCGCTGCAGACCCATTCGCGATGGTGGTTAAGTAATATTGTTGGACTCCGACCATATTCGCAGATCGTCCAAAATTTTCAGCGCACTGCGGCCGAAGTCTGTCAGCGCATAATTGACGGCGATCGGGCGCTCGCTGATCACGGTACGCGTCACCATATTGCGCGCTTCAAGCTCTTTCAGGCGTTGATCTATCATCTTCTTACTTGCCCCGCCGAGCATTCGTACCAGGTCATTAAACCGTACTGGACCGTCTTTTAGGTGATAAATAATAGAGCCAGTCCATTTTCCACCAATCACCCTCATGCCGCGCTCAATCGAGCAGGGCTCCAGGCAGGCATCACTGGCGGTTCGGCGGCCTCGTTCGTCAACGTTCACCCGTGCTTTCATTGTGTGCTTTCCCCGTTCTTCGCCCAACTGTACCCGTTGGGCTGATGCAAAGGTAACCAAAAGGTAACTGGTTGTTTTTGGTAACCACTGTCGATATCGTCCTCTCATTGCTTGGCTTAATCAAGTCCTGACCTGACTGGAGGGTTTCATGAGTAATATTCTGATTATCAATGGGCATCAGCCCTATGACTTCGCAAAGGGCGAGTTAAACGCGGCTTTCGTTGGCGCCGCTGCAGCCTACTTTGGCGAGCGCGGCGACGCCGTGCGCCAGACGGTTGTTGCCGATGGCTACAATGTTGACGAGGAGGTGGCTAACCATCAGTGGGCAGATGTTGTACTGATGCAATTCCCCGCGAACTGGATGGGGGTACCCTGGTCTTTCAAAAAGTACATGGACGAGGTGTATACCGCAGGCATGGATGGGCGACTGTGCGAAGGGGACGGCCGCAGCGCCGCTGATCCCAAGCGCAACTATGGCACTGGGGGAGTGTTGGCGAATACACGCTACATGTTGTCGGTGACGTTCAATGCGCCAAAAGAGGCCTTCGACGATCCCGCTGAGCCATTTTTTAGCGGCATGAGTGTCGATGATTTACTCGCGCCGGTTCATTTAAATATGAAATTTTTTGCCGCGACGCCGCTGCCTACTTTCTCTGCGCACGATGTGATGAAGGCGCCTGATATCGACAGTGACTTTACGCGTTTTCAACGCCACCTCGCCACTCACCTTTAATGGTTTTACCTGGGAGATGCCATTATGACAACGCCTAAACTCGAAGCGGGTATGCCTTTTCCGAGCATACACGTTATCGCCGAAGATCAAACGACTCGCGATATTACTACGCCACAGAATGGGTGTGACTGGATGATGATTGTCGTCTATCGCGGCAAGCATTGCCCTCTGTGTACGCGGTACTTGAACAGTCTGGAGGAGGTCAGAGAGACGCTCAAAAATAGTGGGGTAGATATTGCCGCGGTGTCCGCCGACAGCCCTGAGCAGCTGGCAGCGCACAAAGCCGAACTCAAGGTTAACTTCCCCCTGTACACCGGCTTGTCTGTTGAGCAAATGCAGGCCCTGGGCCTGTATATTTCTGACCCGCGATCAGCGCAGGAAACCGACCATCCCTTTGCGGAGCCCGGTATATTCGTTATCAATGCTGAGGGCCAGCTACATGTGGTGGATATCTCAAATAACCCCTTTGTTCGCCCAGAGATAAGCACCTTGGTATCCGGTTTGCGTTGGATACGAGACCCGGACAACAACTATCCGGTAAGAGGTAAGCGAGCCTATCAGTGATACGGTTGAGCAAACGCTAACTGAAAAAGCGCCGGTCACTGTCGGCGCTTCTATCACCGAGTAAATTACGCCAGGCCCTCTAATAATCGCTTTGGATGCTTGCCATCGACCATGCCCATAAATGGGCCATAAATTGAATAGCCCAGCATCCGTTTAATATCTTCCGAACATTTTGCCACGCGCTTCAGTGGTATAGATAAGCTGAAGTTTTCCTGAGTACGGCAGTAGCCCTCACAATACTGCGCAGTGATAGCCAGCCGTGAGGACGAGGAACGGTTCGCGCCGCCGCCATGCCACAGGGTTCCGAGAAAAAACACCACTGAGCCTGCGGGCATTTCGCAGTGAATTTGCCGGGACAGTTGCTCGTCGCTGGGGCCACCCTCTCCCCATTGGTGAGACCCCGGAATCACCACGGTGCCGCCATTTTCTGTCGTGAAGTCATCTATCGCCCACACAGTCGCGGCGCCTAGTGCCTGCCGTGGGCGCGGCAGAGCGTAAAAAGCATCGTCGGTGTGTATCGCCTGCTGGCTCTCTCCCGGCAAAATATTGATGACTTGTAACTGTGACAAGAGATAGCCCGGCTGAAAGAGGCTGTCGAGTAACGCCAGAATAAGTGGATGCTCTACCAACGGGTTACAAACGAAAGTCTTCGCAATAACGGAATACAGTCGCTGGGTTAGCGCTCCCTCAAAGTCATTGCGGCCCGTGCTGTCCAGGAGGGGAGACACCTCTTGTCGAATTTCATGCAGTTGTTCAGCAGACAGGACGTTGGGGATAATAACGTAGCCATCGCGTTGAACTGCGGCCAACTGTTTATCCAGCATGTGTCGATCTACTTTGCTCAATGCATCGGAGGCCGATTTTTTGTACTTGCGAGCGGTCTCAGAAGACACGTAGCTGTCAAAGTTTTCTTGCTTGGATGTCGTCATTGCCTTTTCCTCTGAATCGATATTTGTTGGCCCTTAGGTAAGCCTTTGATGCAGTGTAGGCGGCAGTGGCTGCGGGAAGAATGTTTAGGCGTTGCAAGAATTTAGCATTTCGTCGCATTTTGCTGCGCGATCTTTCTATAGTCGGCGGGGCTGATCCCCATCCAGCTTTTGAAAGAGCGGCTGAATGATCCGGTTTCTGTGTAGCCGAGCTGTTCGGCAATTGCTTCGATAGAGGCATCGCTATTTACCAGCTGATACAGCGCTTTGTCACGGCGCACTTTAGCGAGAATGGTCGAGTAGCTCGTGCCTCTGGCTTTGAGGTGGCGGGCCAGGGTGTGTTTCGACACACCCAGTATCCCCGCTATTGCAATCACGTCTGCGTCATCGTTCCCAAGGCGGTGAGAGATTTCTGCGTACACCCGCCGGGTGAGGTCATCATCGTCAGACCAGTACAGAAAATGCTCCATAAATCGCTTGCTGTAGTCATCCGCATTCAGCGATGGCCGCACCGCAAAGGCCAGCGCCGCCGCTTGAAATTGCAAGCGTGTCGAGGCCGCACCAAAGCTCGGTACGGCGCCATAAAGATAGGCAAACTCGCGGTCGAAGGGCATTGCGTCAAACTGGAAGTGCAGCGAGCGAATGGGCAATTGTTGCCCCGCCAGCCAGCTGGGAATCTTCACCAGCGCCATCATGATGGTTTGTTGAAACATAGGACTGGTCGTACGACCGTTAATGCGCCTGAGCTCGATACAGTGCTGGCTGCGTAACTGCGACAAGTCCAACAGAGTTTGCTCGGCATCGGGAAACAGGCTGTAAAAGCGATTGTAGTTTTCCAGGGCGCTGTACAGGTCTGGACTGTGCACCAGCAGATGGCTCAGGGTATTAAGGCTTCCTCGCGGCACGGGTCGCGGCAGAAAGCCCAGCATTTCGTCATCTAATTGCTCGGCCAGACAGCGGTGCAAGCTGCGATATTCGTTGATGCTGACTTTTTTCTTACTCAGCAGGTCGGATACCAAGCCCTTCAGTGAGGAATTTGTCAGCTCCTGTGGCTGCAGGTGTTCGACCATCTGCGCGATAAACTCGCGGGGGATGGTCGGCATGTGCAAATAGCTACGAGCGCGTGTATTCATATCACCTCGGAAACAGAGGCTGCGTTCTTATCGCAACCCTGAGTTATCGCTATTTTGGCGAGAGTCGATCATTGATTTGCTGGTTGAATACCGCCAGTGCCCCTTCAAACCGACCGAAGTTTAGTGCTTCGTTTGCGCCTGAGCGCAGCCCCTGTTGTATGCTTTCGCCAATTGCAAAATCCTCGCTGAGCGTTTTCACGGTTATCGCATGATTTTTCGCCCAGTGCGCCAGGTCTTTGTCCGTTTCGACGCGGTTTGCCGGCACCAGTGTACACAGCCGCATGCGGGTGGACGACGCGCTGAGTGGCTCAAAGTGCACCCATCCAATATGGTCAGACTGCACCAGGAGCTGGGTGGTTGGGAACAAGGTGTAGACCACCTGAGCATGGTCGCGCAGCTGCCAGTCAGCTTCAGCTTGCGTGCGCAAGTCGGCCATTGAGCGCTTGGCAAGTATGGAGCGCAGGTGCGGCCCGCTGCTTTCGTAGCTCGATAAGTTGTCGAAGAAGTAAGGCGCGATGGTGTTTCGGTGGGCCACGCGGAAGTGATAGGCCTCTATGCCGCCCTCCACCAACAACTTCCAATTCACCTCGCGGGTTTGCTCCTCTACGTGGAGAAGCTGCAGCGACTCGCCGCCAAACCATGAAAAGTCCGGGGCATAGTCCTGCAAAAAGGCGGGGATATCCGGCGCTTCTTCGCCGGCCGGATTTACCCACAGCCAACCACCAAACTCGCTGCAACCAAGTCGTTTTAAGCCGTGCTGAGCGCGGTCCAGCTCGGGGAAGCCCAGCTTTTGATGGGGTACGCCAATGAGCTCGCCGCGGTTGTCCCAGGTCCAGGCGTGGTAGGGGCAGGTGAAGCGGTGTTTGCAGCCAGATTGTTCATCTACCAATCGCGTGCCCCGGTGGCGGCAAACATTTAAGAAAACATGCACGTGGCCATCGGCATCGCGGGTGATCAGCAGAGGTAAGCCGGCCAGTGTGCGGCGCAGAAAAGCGCCGGGTTCTTTCAGCTCGCTGCTGTGCACCAGAGGCTGGGGTAGTTGCCGGAAAATGGCGGCCTGTTCCCGCTCGAAAATCGACGCCGAATAGTAGTGCTCAACAGGGTTATGGCTAACGCTGTCGTCAAGAAAGGCAGACTTTTCTTCATTGAGTTTCAGCAACTCGTTAATGCGGTGGATTTCAGTTGTGTGTTTCACGCTGCGACCCCTTGCGATTTACGTGGCTTACCATGTGGTAAGTGAAACCATACTTACCACATGGTAAGCTGTCAAGCGGCGATAAAGGGTGGCAAACAGCCCGTTTGATGAAGGCAGTAGGAGCGCATGGTGATGAGTGAGGCAGCGGATACGCGACAGCAATTTTTGTCGGTGGCAACACGTCTGTTTGCCGAGCGCGGTTTCTATGGCACCAGCATCGCGGCCATTGCCGACGAGTTGCCCTATACCAAGCAGGCCCTGCTTCACCACTTTGGCAGCAAGGAAAAGCTATACGGCGAAGTGCTGAAAGGAATTTCTGACCAGTTGATGACAGAACTAGAGGCAGCGCGCGATGCCACAAGCGGCGAGGGTAGCAGTGCCTTGGAAGACACGCTGATACGCTTTTACCGCCTGCTGGAAGGGCAGACCCACAAAACGCAGCTGCTAATGCGCGAACTCCTGGACAACAAACACCGCGCAACCTCTGCCAATGTTTGGTACCTGCGGCCATTTTTGGAGTCGCTTATCGCGTTGGCCAAGCAGGCCTCGCCGTCCACCTTTGCGTCCGATGCCCAGGCCTTAATTACCGTGTATCAGCTGCTCGGGGCGATGAATTACTTTTTGGTTTCCGAGCCGACATTGAGCCAGATGTTTGGTGAGGAAATGTATCGCGAACTGCGCAGCGGCTACGAGGAAAAACTCAGAGTATTGATCTCGCAAGCCATTGGCTGACCCACACAAATTTCGCGCGATTAAATATCGCCTGGCGTCTGCTACCCGGTACTTAGTGCCCGCGCCTTTGTCTTGACCGAGTTAATTAAGTCGGTATGATCGCTCCCTGTTCCAGGTGCCCAATTGTTGTTTTACTTGGGTTAAACGGGAAACAGGTGCGCATACTGTGCTGATTCTGGCCATGCATGCTAGCCCTGTGCTGCCCCCGCAACGGTAATCAGAAGTAGTTTGGCACGGCCACTGTCTCACGACGGGAAGGCGTCAAACATTTGGAGAGATCCACTTCTGTAAGCCCGGAGACCGGCCTGAACACAGTGCGTAGTTGCGGTGGGCGACGTAGCAGGGTCAGTTTTCCCTTCTAAATTCCTCCCTTTTCGACAACCGCGTTTTATCAATCACATGCGGGTGGGCATGCGAGCGCAATAGCTGGTTATGCCAGTTGTCGAGACGTCCACTTGCACGCGGTATCACGGCCTTACTTTGGCTGCCGTACAGGAAGGGACTTCGGGTGAATCAGCATCTTAACAAGTGGCACTGGACTAAGGCGTTACTGGTATTCCTCCTGGCGCTGACAGCGAGTGTGTTGTGCTCGGCGGCGCAGGCGAGTCTGGTGATCGTCTCCGATCGCTCTTCCTCGGTGCTGGTGGCGGGTGCTCACCGCTATCTTGATAAGAAGCCGCAGGCGGATATAGCGATTCGCACTGTTAGCCAAGTAGAGCGACTGAACGACGCAGATTTACAGCAGCTGCTGTTGAGTCATCATTCCTTACTTCTCGCGGGGGTGTTCGGCGAATCCGTCGAACGCCTGCTGGCAATGGCGTATCCGCGCGGTCAACGCCGCTTTGTATTGCACAGTGACAACCGGCTTATGGCGCTGCAGCGCGATGCCAATGGGCAGCTGTTTTCCAGCGCCGTTAGTCAGCAGTTTGTGGGCAGCGAGGGCCTGGCGCTGGATGCTGAGTCACTGGCGGCCAGCCAGCAAAAATTTCCCGATTACAGCGCGTGGTTGCAGGCACGGGCGTATTGGATTCACCGCTCGGCGGTGAATGCCGAGTCGTTGATTGCGCTGCTGGATAAAGGCGAGGCACCGCCGCTGCAAGAACAGGCGCCGCTGCGTTTGGCCTTACACGGTAAACAAGGGGAGCGTTGGCTGACGAGGGACGAGCTGGATAAATCAATGTCTGCCGATAAACCCATTGTTTGGGTGCTCGACCACAACACCGGCGACCTCAACGGTGAATGGGCGTTGCATCGCGCTATTTGCGCAAACCAGCAGTGGCAGTGCGTCTCGTTATTGGCGGCATGGGGTGAGCCCAGCGTCGACGCTGTAGATACCATCGCAACGCTAATGGCCGGTAAGCGCGCGGCCACGCCCTCGGTCATTATTTCTCTCCAGGACTTTGTCGTCGGCGGCGGTGAAGGTCGCCAAGCGGTTCTCGATGCACTGCAAGCGCTTAACCTGCCCGTGTTGAAAGGCCTGCGAGTGCTGGACTGGGGCTATAGTGACTGGCAGCTTTCCGCTCAGGGTTTGCCCGCAGACTCGGTGCACTACCGTTTGGCCATGCCCGAACTCCAGGGCATTGGACAGGCGCAAATTCTCTCGCTGGCGTCAGACTCCGGTATCGACCCGGCCACCGGTGCCAAGCTGCGTCGCAGCAAAGTGGTGGACGCTGAGTTGGCCCGGCAACTGCGGCGGGTAGAGCGTTGGTTGGCGCTGCAAAACAAGCGCAACGCAGATAAGCGAATCGCCATTGTCTACTACAACCATCCTCCCGGTCGCCACAATATCGGCGCCGATAATCTCAATGTGCCGGACAGTTTGCTGGAAATGCTGCAGGCATTGCAGTCTGCGGGCTATCACACCGGAAAGCTCCCAGAGAGTACCGAGGCCTTGCTGAGTTTACTGCAGGAAAGGGGCGTGAATTTACCCGAAGACCGTCAGGCATTGGCGGAGATGTCTGGCAAGGTCGCCAGCCTGAGTGCAGACGACTATCGGAAGTGGTTTGCCACGCTGCCCAAGGTTGTACAGCAGGAAATGGTGGCTGGTCCGCTGGGTGAGTTACACCAGCGCATGGTGAGTCAGCTTGAGCGGCTCAGCGCACTTCAGGATTTTCGCCTGCGCCAGAAACGTTTAACGCTACTCACCGAGAGTATGCACAATACCGTCACGAATCTTCACCACGCCCTCGATGGTGTGCGTCAAAAAAGCCGCAATCGGGCGCTGGATTTATTGGAGCAGTTAGAGCGCGAATACCAGGCGCAGATTGATGCCGTGGCCAGTGGTGGTCAAGCGTCATGGCAGGCCACCGAGGAGCGGGTGGCGGCGCTGGTTGCGCTGGGCATTGAAGGCATTCGCGGCTGGGGCGATGCCCCCGGCAAGGTAATGGTCTGGGACGAGCGTTTGCTGGTGCCCGGCGTTCGCTTTGGCAATGTCTTCGTTGGCCCGCAGCCACCGCGAGGCTGGGAACTGAATGAAGAGCTGTTGCACGCCAATTTGAGTTTTCCGCCGCCGCATCAGTACCTGGCGTTCTATCGCTACTTGCAGGATGACTTTGGCGCCGATGCGCTGGTGCATGTGGGTCGTCATTCCACTTACGAGTTTTTGCCGCGTCGGGGTGTGGGCCTGGGGGAAGACGACTACCCGAGCATTATCGCGGGTGATCTGCCGGGGGTGTATCCCTATATCGTCGATGGTGTTGGCGAGGGGATTCAAGCCAAGCGTCGTGGCCTGGCGGTGATGGTGGATCACTTAACGCCCCCTCTGGCAGTTACTGAGCTTTACGATGAGCTATTGGAAGTGCGGCAGTTAGTGGAGAGCGCCGAGGCCGCGAGTGACCCGTTCACCCGCAGCGGCGCGCTGGCGCAGCTCAGGGCGAAAATCGATGAATATGGTCTGCGCGATGAGCTGGAAGCGTCGATGGACGAAGAGCTAAAAGTGCGAGGTATCGGCTTTGAAGAGATCGATGAAGAACTCTTTCTCCACGAAGTCGGCCACTATCTGACCCATGTTCAGGAAGACTTTATGCCGCTGGGCCTGCATGTATTGGGTCGCGATTGGAGCCCAGCCGGCGTTGATACCATGTTGGCTTCGATGGCGGACAGCGGCGCGACTGAGGCTGAAAAAGCGGTGTGGCGGCGAGACCTGACGCGTTCTCCCAAAGCCGAGATGACCGCGCTACTCAATGGCTTAAATGGGCGCTTTGTTGCGCCCGGTAAAGGCAACGACCCGATTCGAACTCCCGAGGCCCTGCCCACGGGACGCAACTTCCACGCCCTGGACGGCAGTCTTATTCCCAGCAAGCTCGGCTATCAGGTTGGGCGCCAGTTGGCTGATCAGGTGCTTCGCGGTGAGCAAAGCGACGAGGTTCTGCTGCGTGAAAACGCCCAGCGCGTTGCCGCCAAATACGGCGAAGCGGGCTCTGCCAATAAACAGGGCGTGATTCTTTGGGCCTCGGATGCGGTGCGGGACGAGGGGGCGATGGTGGCCTTTGGCCTCAAACTGCTGGGTATGCGGCCGGTGTGGAACAGTCGCGGCATTGTAAAAGGGCTGGAGCGCATCGAACTGGGAGACGATCAGCCCCGGCGTATGGACGTGTTGTTTACCGCCTCTGGGCTGTTTCGCGATTTATACGGGCGACATATGGCCTTGCTTGATCGCGCCGTGTTAATGGCGCTGGATGCCAGCCGCGACACCATCGCAGAGCGATACCCGAATTTACGGCCCGCCCTCAACGCCGCGCTCGCGCTGATCGACGACACCGCAGCTGGTGGTCGCGAGCCGCTGGAGAAAAACCAAGTGGCGACTAACTGGGTGGCAGAGGCGCGCGCGATGCTCGCCGCGCAGCCGGGGATGCATGCCAGTGAAGTGGGGCGGCAAGCCAGCCTGCGCGTCTTTGGTATTGCACCGGGCGGTTACGGCGCAGGTATTAACCGACTGGTTGAGCGTTCAGGTGCCTGGCAAGACCGGAAAGAACTGGGCGAGGTCTACCTTAAGCGTATGGGGCATGCCTTCGGCGTGGGTTTACAGGGCGAGGCGGCGCAGCAGGTGTTTCGCGATCAGCTGGCGGGTGTATCCAAAACCTTTCTCGGGCGCGCCAGTAACCTCTATGGTTTGATCGACAATAACGATGCCTTCGACTACCTCGGCGGTTTTAACTTGGCAGTGGAAACCGTCACCGGTCGCCAGCCGGAAAGTGCGGTGATCAATCATGCCCGCAGCGATGCGCTGCGCATGGATAGCCTACAGAAAACGCTCGCCACCGAGTTGCGCGGTCGCTTCTTCAATCCTCAATGGATCAAACCCCTAATGGAAGAGGGCTACGCCGGTGCGCGCACCATGGGCAGTGAATTCGTCGAATACCTCTGGGGCTGGGAAGTCACCAGCCCGGAGTTAATCAGCGACGCGGTGTGGAACGAACTAAAAGACGTTTACATCGACGACAGCCGCGACCTTGGGCTGGCTACCTTCCTGAGTGAAGGTGATAAGCGCTATGTGCAAACCAATATTTTGGCGGTGATGTTGGTGGCTATCGACAAAGGGTTTTGGCAGGCCGATGAACAAACCACCGCCCAGCTCGCCCAGCAGTTTGCCAGCAATATTATTGAGCACGGCAACCCCGGCAGCGGCCACACCCATGCCAATCACCCAATGTATGAGCTAGTAAAAGCTCAGCTCAGCGTCGAGCGCGCTGCGGAGCTTGAGGCCGTGTTGGCGCGCAGCCGCACGGCGGCCGAGCAACCGGCTGCCCAGCCCAGCACCATTCGTGAGGTGCAAGTGGCGCCTAGCGAGCTAGCGCCAGACCAGCATGCCGAGGAGTCGTCGGCAGCGAAGGGTGACGGTGAGCAGGCTGAGTCGGCGCGCAGTGGCATGTCGCCAACATGGTATTGGCTGCTGGCAATCGTCGTCGTGATATTTGGCGTGGGTATTCGCCGCGGTTTTCGCGCTAATGCGTAACCTTTAGAAAAGGAAAGTCGCTATGTTTTCGAGTTTATCGCTGGATGTTTTACATACGTTATCTGGCCTGCTGTTAGAGCCTGTGGTGTGGGCACTGTTGCTTATGTTGGCAGTGGCCGTGTTTGAGTGTGGCCTGGCGCTGGGTGAGCGCTTTGGCGGCATTGCCCGCATGAGCCGCGCCGCGCTACTGGAAACGGGGCGGCGGCGCATCGAGCGAGCAGATTTTGTCACGCGACTCTCGCCCATGCTCGGCCTCATGGGCACACTGATTCCATTGGGGCCAGGGCTGGCCGCGTTGGGTGAGGGCGACTTGCAGGTGCTTACCACGGCGATGATCACGGCTTTTGATACCACGGTTATCGGTTTGTTGGCGGGCATGATCGGCTTTGTACTTGGCCGCTTGCGCCGCCGCTGGTACGACCGAGCGTTGCTGGTATTAACGCCGTCGACAAACGCAGGGGAATAGCGTAATGGATGATTGGCGGCGCAGTCACTTCTTTGAGCACGACGACGACCCACTGGGCCCTATGGCGAACCTGGTGGACATCATTCTGGTATTTGCCTGCGGCCTGATCGCGGCGCTGGTGGCCTATAGCCCCGAGCTACAGCAGCACTTTGACAGCACACGCCAGCAACGGGATTTATCACTGGGTGAAGAGCTGCCCCAGGCGCCGGAAAGTATGCAATCACAGTTGCAAGACGGCAGCGGCTACGAGTCACTGGGCACTGTATATCGCGACCCGGAGACCGGAAAACTGATTCTGATCGGACAATAAGTCGCATGGAATGCGCCAATTCTTGATCTGGATCAAGAAATTGACGCTTTATCTTATTTCGCAAATAAAAATCATTATCATTAGCGTTATTCGCGGCGTGATGGTGTTCTGGGCCATCGCCGATATTGAAAGGGAACGCTATGAAAAACGTATTTTTAGGGTCGGCAATTGGCGCGCTGTTAGCGGCGCCTAGCTTGGCAGACAACACCGTGTTGGAAGAGGTGACGGTTACGGGGTTGCGCGAGCGCCTGTATCAGGCGGGTATGCTGAAGGACGTTATTCAGAAGACGGAAGTCATCTCGAATATATCCATAGAAAAAATGAATGCGGCAAGCCTTACGGAGGCCATCGCGGAGGCGCCGGGCGTTCGTGTTAATAATGAATGCTCTATGTGCGGTGTTAAGCGAGTCATGCTGAACGGGTTGCGCGGAGAGCATACAACCATTCTGGTGGATGGCATTCCCACCTATACGATGATGTCGGGATTCTACGGATTGGATGCCGCTGCATCCGCCGGTATTGGGAATATCGAAATTGCTCGCGGCGCAGGGGCCTCATTAATAGCGCCTGAGGCCATTGGCGGTACGATAAACCTGGTCACCAAAGAGGCGAGGGAGAACGCCGTTGAGCTGGACCTGTCTGCCGGCGAGCTTGGATATAGAAAAGGCAGTGTCGTGGCGACGGCGCTGGCGAACGAAGACACCACCCGACTTACGCTTATCGGGCAGTACGACACACGCGATCAATATGACGGTGATGACAATGGTGTAAGCGAGAACCCCGAGCTGGAGAACACCTCGTTGACCATGTACCTCTCCCAGGATTTGGGTACGCGTGACAATGTTCGCCTGCGCGTGAATCACACCGAATCTGAAATTCTTGGCGGCCCAACAGGTACGAGCATTGGGCAGGTGAAAGCCGACTACCATCGCGATCCAAATTTCGCCTCAGCCAGTTTGTTTGTCGATGACGATGTACGCAAGGATTATATTGGCCGAGGCTGGGAGACCACCGAGTGGATTCAGTCTGACCGAGACGAGGTCTACCTGAGCTGGCTGCACGAGTTTAGCAGCGATTTGAATATGCAACTTTCGGTTGCGCACAACGAGCACACGCAGGACTCGTTCTATGAAGGCTTTATTTATGAAGCCGACGACGAGATGACCTACCTGGATGCGCGGTTTCACTGGGCAGTGAGCGATGACCATTTACTTACTGTGGGGGCCGACAATCGGGCGGAAGAGCTTCGATCACAGACCAATAGCACCAGCCCAGCCTACGTATCAGACAGTTTTGACTACGATACGCAAGGCTTCTACGTGCAAGACACCTGGTCGGCCACAGAAAACCTTGAAATAGCGATGGCGCTGCGTTTTGACCAGGTTGAAGCGAACTTTGTGGATGCCTCAAAGCCGGGTACCGAGATCGACGAGAGTATTACCTCCCCGCGTATCGATATGCGCTACAGCCACAACGACCAATGGACGTCGCGTTTTTCCTTTGGCCGGGGCTATCGAGCGCCACTGTCGTTCTTCGAAAGCGACCACGGCATTCTGGATGCCAGCGTCGGGTTTGATATCCAAATTGACGAGCTTGAGCGCTCCAGCTCATACAATTATGCCCTGAGCTACGAGGCCGAGG
The DNA here is from genome assembly GCF_016906995.1 of Spongiibacter marinus. GTDB lineage: Bacteria > Pseudomonadota > Gammaproteobacteria > Pseudomonadales > Spongiibacteraceae > Spongiibacter > Spongiibacter marinus. Next base: position 228,736 of record NZ_JAFBBD010000002.1, read on the forward strand.
CCCTTGCCGTTACGGGCTCACTGTCTCACACCAATGTGGAAAATCTTGCCGCGCTCGATGAGAACAATGCGGGTGTGCCCGTGCTTACCCAGTCCGAAAACGATGCCAGTGTCCTGGTCGCCGATGTTGCGCTTACCTGGAACGTGCGCGATGACCTGGCGTTGATGGCGACAGCAGAGAACATCGATTACTCAGACGAATTCAAATCCTCCTATGGTGTGGTGCCTGTGGAGCAGCGCATTGTGCTGAGCGCAGATTGGGAGTTTGCGGGCTGGGATCTTTATGCCTCGGCGACGTGGGTAGGCAGTCGCGACCTTAGTGAGTATGGCGTGCCGGAAAGCCCAAGCTTTGATGCCGCAGGTACAGAAGCGAAGTCGCAAGACGCCGAGTCATATTGGACGGTAGATATGCGGGTCGCCAAAGTACTCAGCGAGCAGTGGCAGGTTTATGCCGGGGTGAGTAACTTGTTTGGATACACGCAAGCGGAAGACATGGAAACGCCGCTGTTCTATGAGGGCGGGGAATACGATGTCGCGCATATTTACGGGCCGCTGCGTGGCCGCGAAGCCTACGCCGGTGTGAAGTACACCTTCTGATGCGCGCTGCCCTTCGCATTCTGCTGTTACTGAGCCTGGGGGCGAACTCCCTGGCTCAGGCTGCATTGCAAGACCTCGCGCTGCCGAGCCTGCGTGGCGACGGCGAGCATGCATTGAGCGAGTACCGTGGCAAAGTGGTGTTGATGAGCTTCTTTGAGCCAGACTGCCCGTGGTGCTATCGGCAAATGAAAGTGCTTAATCGCCTTCAGGCGCAGTGCGGCGATCACCTTCAACCTGTGTCTGTCGGCGTAAATGGCGATGTGTTGCGTCTTCGCAAGGAGGTGCGCCGCGCTAAGGTTCAGTACCCTGCTCTGAGTGCAACGCCTAGTTTGATGAACGTTGTGGGCGACGTGCCCGCCACACCGTGGACGCTGATATTCGGCCCACAGGGACAACTGCTGGGAACACTGCAAGGCTATATTCGTTTGGAGAAAATGCAAAAGCTGTTTGCTGACTATTGCTCTCCTTCGGCTCGTCCCTAGGGCCCACAAAGAAACGAGTACGGCTGTTCTAGGTATCGGTATGGCGTTTTCTGGGCGCGCTCAGAAAGTCACAGATCAAGCGCGCTGCAATATCGGGCGACTCTTCGATGGCTGCGTGGCTGCAGAAGGGGATATTCCCAAGTGATGCCCCATTGATCATGGTTTGTGCGTCTGCTGCCTCTTCCAAAGAAAGTAGGAAGTCGCTATCACCGCGAAGGATCAACGTCGGGCACTGAATACGGGCAATGGCATCTCCCGGATAGCCAGCGGGATCAAGGTCCGTCCAGAGCCTGGTGCAGCTCTGAACCAACTCGGCAAAGTTGCCGTGTGGATTCAGTTCAGAATATTTCCGAGGCGCGTCGGGGAATATCTCTGTCCATGTTTCAGGTGTTACCCCGCTGAGTATTTCATAGCAGGCATCTTGGTCTGAAATTCGCCATTGAGCACCTACCGTGACAAGGGCTCTGATGGCGGCATTCTCGATGGCCAAGCGATAGCCGACAATACCGCCGTCGCTGAATCCCAATATTGAATACTCGTTCAGATTTAGGTGAGCGATAAGGGCCTGAACATCCAACTGGTGTTGTAAGTAGCTAAGGGGCTTTCTCCCTATTGTGGAGCGGCCGTGGCCGCGAAGGTCCACGGCAATGACAAAGAAGTGCTCAGGTATGCTGCCCGCGATCGCTGAAAAGTCTTCCAGGCTACCCAGGCCGCCATGAAGCAGCAAAAGCGGGTGGCCGGTTGGCGAGCCCGATACCTGATAGTAAATCTCTGCATCCTCAAGCTGGAGCAGGCTTCCGTTCTGGTGGCGTAGCATGAGTGAGTTCCTTGTTGTCACAGCTCGCTTAGTAGGCGCTGCCGGGCCATGTCAGGCGCGCAGGCTACAGTGCGCAACATGCTAGAACACTGATAAATGCCGCGCAAATTGGCCGGCACAAATTGCTGTTTGACTGCTATGGCACTTATTTCCTAGGTGTGCGCTAGCGGGTTGCGGCATCGTTGTAGCAAGGTAAACGCTGTTGCTACCGCCTCGCCATTACCACCAAAAATTGATAGTTTATCGTCGCCCGGCAGCGGGTTGCCGAGCATGAATAAAACAAAAAGGAATTTTCTATGCTACGTAAAAGTCTATTAGTCGCTTCTATTGCATTCGCTAGCCTGGGGGTTCATGCGGAACAACTGTATCTTGGTGTCTCGGTAGGTCAGGCGACTTATGAAGATGACGGTATGGCGGATGTCGACGAATCGACCGGCTTCTCAATGATTCTCGGGTACCAAGCGTCTCCTAATTTTGCTCTTGAAGCAGCTTATGTTGATTTTGGCAGTGCAGATTTTGAACATGACCTGGTTACCGGAGAAGTCGAAGCCAGCACCATTGCCTTGTCCGGACGTGTCATCGCTCCTCTCGGCGAAAAGGCTTCTGTGTATGCTCGCGTTGGTATGCACAAGTGGGATGGTGAGGGTACGGTACACGCGTTTGGCTCGCGTGATTACGAAGGCAACGGCATGCTCTACGGTGCAGGCTTCAGCTTTAAGCCAGGTCAAAGTATTGAGTTCGGCCTGGAGTTCACTAAATATGAAGATGTTGACGTTGATACGGTCAACGCTGCGATTCGCTTTTTATTCTAGCCGCCAACGCCTTAAGGGCGCTTCGGCGCTCTTACTGTTATTATTTTTCCTCAAATAGATCAAACAATTACTATCAGCGGTGTATAGGCCGTTCTGCCGATAGTGTATTCAGACTCAGGAGCTATACCTTGCTCAAATGTGAAGTAATAGAACCGAAAACGAAGGCCGATGCTGCCGTTATTTGGCTACATGGCCTGGGTGCCAGCGGTCACGACTTTGTACCGGTGGTGCCTCATCTTGGCCTGCCGGAAAATCACGGCGTGCGCTTTATCTTCCCCCATGCGCCTGAGATTCCCGTCACAATCAACGGCGGCATGGTCATGCCCGCCTGGTACGACATACTCGCCATGTCGCTGGAGCGCGAGATTGATACCGAGCAGATAGAAGCCTCCTCTGCGGCCGTGCGCGAGCTAATTCAGCGTGAACTGGATGCCGGTATTCCCAGCGAGCGCATCGTATTGGCAGGCTTTAGCCAGGGCGGGGCAGTGGTGTACCACACCGCGCTTTCCTATCCCAAACCGCTGGCGGGTTTACTGACAATGTCTACCTACTTCGCCACCGCCAAGGAAGTAACGCTCTCCGAGGCCAATAAAGCCCTGCCTATCCATATTTTCCACGGTAGCCAAGACCCAATGGTGCCCGAAGTGATGGGCCATACCGCCGATCAAATCCTGCAAAGCATGGGCTTTAAACCCACCTACCGCAGCTACCCCATGCAGCATGAAGTCTGTATGGAGGAAATCATCGATATCGGCAACAGCCTCAAAGCGTGGTTGGGGTTGGACTGAGAGGGTAGCCAGAGGGGGTAGCCAGAGGGGGTAGCCAGAGGGGGTAGCCAGAGGGGGTAGCCAGAGGGGGTAGCCAGAGGGCGGTAATTAATCACGCTTGCCCCATTGACGCCAAGTCTGGTGATTCAATGGGGCCTTGGTACAATGCGTTTGGCCATTTAGTGGCACACACGCAACCCCCGAGAGAGAAGCATGTCATACGAACTCACCGGCAAAATTAAGCTGATTCAGGAAACGCAGACCTTCAATAGCGGTTTTAGCAAGCGGGAAATGGTGGTTACCGTCGAAGACGGCAACTACCCGCAGGATATCAGCCTGGAATTCCTGAAAGAAAAGATCAGCCTACTGGACAGCCTTAGTGTTGGGCAGAGCGTCACCGTGAGCTTCGACATTCGCGGGCGCGAGTACAACGGGCGCTACTTCAATAATTTGGTCGGCTGGAAAATCCAGTCAGACGCCAGTGCCGCTGACAGTGAACTCTACCCACCGGCAGACAACACGCCATATGACCAATCCTTTAGCAACGCGGATGACGACATTCCGTTTTGATTCAGTGAGCCGCCAGCCTTGCATACATTACCCGAGGACTATAGGGGTGCGGCAGTTATAGATGGATGGCGGCTAGGGTCAATGACTCTGGCTTTATTGATCTCAAAACAACACGGTACAAACTGTCCGACCGGCACGTATTTTTGCGGGTGTTTATTTGGCATGCATAATGGCGTTTCTTGAATCTGAAATTACTCGGTCATATCGCTCGATAAATACAAGCATCTTGTCGGGGGTTTCTTGGAATGTCTTAACCCAACGAGATAATGCCTTCGCTATTTCATCTATTAAATCTTTAAAGTTGAAGTATTGAGTGTCTAGGTCCGCGATCGGAATGTATGTAGTGGCATAGTGAATTTGGCCACCTGATTAGAGGTGATAGCATCACCTCATTCGACTACAGGTGCCCCCATGACCAGACCATCACGCCCAACCTTCAGCCCCGAGTTTCGGCTCGAATCCGCACAACTCGTCGTTGACCAGGGTTATTCAGTGAAAGACGCTGCCGAAGCCATGAACGTGGGTAAGTCCACGATGGATAAATGGGTTCGTCAACTCAAGCAAGAGCGCTCTGGCGGCAGCTACGATGCCTCTCCAATGACATTGGAACAGCGCCGTATTCGAGAACTCGAGCGGCAAGTTAAGCGCCTTGAAACAGAGAAAGACATTCTAAAAAAGGGTATGGCTCTCTTGATGTCAGACGAGTTGAAAAATATTCGATAATTCAGCGGCTTCAAGAGAGCTACCCTGTAAAGCTACTGTGCCAAACATTCGATATTCAGCGTAGCAGTTACAAGTATTGGCGCAGTCGACCAAAAGGCGATGCTCCCTATCGTCGCAAGCTCAAATTAATGGTGCGCAGCGCACACCTGCTAAGTGGTGGCTCGGCAGGCGCTAGGACGGTTGCATCGATTGTCAGCCAACGAGGCGAAAAGCTAACACGATATGTGGCGAGTGGCTTGATGAAGGAGTTGGGGCTGGTGAGCAATCAGCTACCCAAACACGCCTATAAAAGGGCTGATAAGCTGCATGTGGCCATTCCGAATACACTGGATCGGCAGTTCATTGTGGGTAAACCCAACCAGGTTTGGTGCGGTGATATTACCTACATCTGGACAGGACAACGGTGGGCCTATCTGGCGGTAGTGCTGGATCTATACGCTCGGAAACCGGTTGGCTGGGCGCTGTCGCTAAAGGCTGATAGCGAGCTAACCAGCAAGGCGTTGCTGATGGCTTATGAATCAAGAGGAAGGCCTAATGGCTTGTTGTTCCATTCAGATCAGGGCGTTCAATACACCAGTCTGCGCTTCCGGCAAAATCTGTGGCGCTACCAGATTAAGCAGAGCATGAGCCGACGGGGTAACTGCTGGGATAACGCGCCCATGGAGCGGTTCTTCCGCAGCCTGAAAACTGAGTGGGTTCCGGAAACGGGATACCGCTCATTTGCTGAAGCGAAACAGTCGATCACGGATTATGTGATTGGCTACTACAGCGGAATCAGGCCGCATCGACACAACGATGACCTGCCGCCAAATGTGGCAGAAAGTATGTACTGGAAAACTTACAAACCCGTGGCCAGTTTTACTTGACCACTACAGTATCCACTTCTAGCGATGCAAAAGCTAATTCTCTTTTCTTTTCCAGATAGAACCTTTCTGGAATCCAAGTTGGACATATGGAGAATGGAATTCCGAAGCTCCCACAACTGCTGCTCTGTAATCCCAAGTTCTTCAATTGATGCATACTTTTGTAGCCATTGGACGAAACCTCCAACAATATCACCGAGTTCGAGATATGCGACCGTATCGATGAATGAGACAAGAAGCTTCATACACGATACATAGTGCTTTGCGTTAAAAAGAAGCTTTATGGCATTAAAATAATCGTCGTTTAGCAATCGGGGCATATCAAAGCCAGCTGGCGTGATGTAAGACTCCAGATAATCTGCCATTTTACCTTTGCCGAGTTTTGGGTGATCTTCGAATGAGCTGACATAGAATGGCTCATGCCCGTGTATGACATCTATTTGCGCTTCACCATTTACAATTGGAGTAATGCAGCAAAGTGGGCTTTCAGAAGCATTATGGCGAGAGAAGAATTCCTCGAAGATTTCCATGCTTCGCCCAGCCCTCACTAGCGCCATGTAGGAAGAGTACTTAAATATGCTGTCGGAAGTCCCAATTGCACACGACCGTACGTTGGCAATATCTGCTATCAAGCAGTCGCTAGACACGGAATTTCTAAGGAATTCCATTTTTTCTTCATCAGAGCCATCCATTTCATGCGCTGCCACACCGAGCTGACTAATTTTTTCACCATCAGTGTAGAGAAAGCAGTTAAAAATTTTCTCCCTCATATAGACCCTCGAAGATTCCCGTTGTAAAGCACCCGCAGGATGCATATTGCCGTCACTTATTAACCTTTATATGGGAAATTTCCCTGTCCATGCATGCATTGAATGAGGGACCTTCTCTACGCTTATGCCACGTAGCGCGAAAATTTCTTCTAGCACCCCTTCGCTGGCAGATAGTATATTTTGGGCGAACTCTTGAGTGAGGGAGTCGTAACTTGTTGAATCAGCAAGGCCAAATGCTTTATGACCGGGCAAGTCAATGGACTCATGTGAACTTTTAAAATGCATGAGTTCATTTCGTGTGAACAATGACCGATTTGGTTGCATTGGTTTCGAACCAATTACTCACCTTTTTCTCCTTGTTCTCCATGACACTTAACGTCAGCGCGACGTGCGTCCGGAGGTTCCCGGCTCCCTAAGGGTGCGAATTGACACGCCTTGTTATGGCTTGACGCTGTCTATAATTTAAAATTTTTCCATGTTCTGTTACCAGCCGTTTTGCACGTGAGTCTTGGAATAACCAGAAAATTTCGAAGACAAATATGGGGGATGCTAAGATTAGCACTAGAATGATGGACTGATTAGCTATTTCACGTAATGTCTCTGAAACCAGCAAAGCCGCGAGATAAAAAAAGCACATCAACAGAAAGGCAACAAATTGAGCATTAGCTTTTCCAATTGCGTATGTAACTTCCAAAGGGTTTACTCTTTGCTTTCTAACCTGATTAATGTTTATCAATCTTCGCGATCGGCTATAGCCTCTGACGACACTTGGCAACATTGAGCCTAGTTTGTAGATTATTGCGGCAATCAAACTAAATAGTATTCCTGCCACCCAATTTCCGGGGTCTGACAATTTATCGATTATCGAATTCATGACTTTCCTTTATGAACTAGTCATTACAGACTGCTTATGAGTTCAGTTCGGCCTCATAATAAATATTATCGGGGGGCCATCTATCACGCTTTGGATTCCGCCCGGCGAAGGCCTATCCCATTGTAGGGTAAAGACTATTTCTAAAATAAATCGCCTCAAAACCCATTAACAGGGTCATTTTTTGTGCAGTTAAGCCTGTTAAGTAGGTCGTACCGTTTCTACAGGGGGAGTGGCAAGAAAGTAGCTGGAATTGCACACCTATCCTTGGGTAGTAGGGCAGTACATCCTTAACTGCGTTATGCGTTTACCATAAATTCGTAGCGCGAATCCCGCAAGTATTATCCACTCAGCCAGACGTTGGCAGGGGTTAATATTCCCCTCAGCACTGCCGAGCACGGCGCGGCCAGTACGGGAATTGCGCGAGGACTGTCTGAGCCGTCAGGCGAGTTCCGCAGCGCCCGTGCTGGTCGCGCCGCGCGCAGGGTATCGGCGGCGATCGCCGACGACAGTGATGCGGGGCGCACTTTTACTCGGCATTACATGCCTCGCCCTTCGGGTCGCCGACAAGCGGCGCTCAATGCAGAAAACGCATTGTTGTTGCCTACTTATTTTTTTGCGCAAATAATAAGTAGGTCGCCCAGCAAGGGCGAAACCCAGGCTCGGTGAAAGCAGCAAGGATGGGGCAGATATATGTATCGCCCCTCGGCTCGCCGACGAGTGGGCGCAATGCCAGCTCTGGCTGGATGAGGTAAGTCGTGGGCGTATTTAAGGTGTTTTGGGGGTAATAAAAAAGGCCCTCAGATGAGGGCCTTGGGGTGTTTACTGTGTTGGCCTTACCAGCTCAACGCCCCACCTGTTTGATACTCAATCACGCGCGTTTCAAAGAAGTTTTTCTCTTTGCGCAGGTCCATGATTTCGCTCATCCACGGGAAGGGGTTTTGTGCATTGGGGAACTGCTCTTTCAGGCCAAGCTGCGACAGGCGGCGGTTGGCGATGAATTGCAGGTATTCTTCCATCATGGCTGAGTTCATGCCGAGTACGCCGCGGGGCATGGAGTCTTTGGCGTATTCGATTTCCAGCTGCATGCCTTCCACGATCATTTGGGTGACTTCTTCCTGGAATTGCTCGCTCCACAGGTGTGGGTTTTCCAGTTTGATCTGGTTGATCATGTCGATGCCGAAGTTCAGGTGCATGGACTCGTCGCGCAGGATGTACTGGAACTGTTCGGCAACGCCGGTCATTTTGTTGCGGCGGCCCATAGACAGAATCTGGGTGAAGCCGCAGTAGAAGAAGATGCCTTCGGTAACGGCGTAGAAACCAATCAGGTTACGCAGCAGTTCCTGGTCGTCTTCCGGGGTGCCGGTTTTGAAGTTGGGGTCGCCCAGTGCCTGGGTGTGCTTGAGGCTCCAGGCCGCTTTCTTGGCGATGGAGGGCAGTTCGCGGTACATGTTGAAGACTTCGCCTTCGTCCATGCCCAGTGACTCTACACAGTATTGGTAGGCGTGGGTGTGGATGGCTTCTTCAAAAGCCTGGCGCAGCAGGTATTGGCGGCACTCAGGGTTGGTGATGTGGCGGTAAACGGCCAGTACCAGATTGTTGGCAACCAGTGAGTCGGCGGTAGAGAAGTAGCCCAGCGAGCGCATAACAATGCGGCGCTCGTCGTCGGTCAGGCCTTCTGGGTTTTTCCAGCAGGCGATGTCGGCGGTCATGTTAACTTCTTGCGGCATCCAGTGGTTGGCGCAGCCGTCCAGATATTTCTGCCATGCCCAGTCGTATTTGAAGGGCACCAGTTGGTTGAGGTCCAGGTGGCAGTTGATAATGCGCTTGTCTTCAACGCGCAGGCGGGCAGCGCCCATTTCCAGGTCTTCCAGGCCGGCGGCAACGTCGAGGTTGTCGAGTGAGGCGCTGGCTTTTTCCATAACGGCTTGTGCACTGGCGGCCGGTGCAGCGGGCTGCTCGGGAGCCGCTTGGCTGGCTACGGCAGGCTTGGGCGCTTCAGGTGCCGGAGCCTGTGGGGCGGCCTGTTGTGGTGCTTCTTTGGTTTGAGGTTTTGCCGCTTCTTGTGCGTCGTCTTTATCGAAATCGTCCCAGCTAAGCATTAGTGAGTTACCTCGGTATTAAGTGTGTGTTCGTTCGCTGCTATTTGGGTGGGGCGCGGTGACGCCCCGGGTGCAGCTAGTTCTATTACTGACAAGCTTCGCAATCTGGATCATCCAGCGAGCAGGCTTGTGGTACGGGCGCGGCCTGTGGCGCCGATGGTGCGGCGGCGCTTGCCGATACCTTGTTCATGGAGCCTTGGTTTACCGTGGATTTCTCGGTAGAGCTGGCTGCCAATGCACGGAGGTAGTAGGTGGTTTTGAGGCCACGGAACCACGCCATGCGGTAGGTAATGTCGAGCTTTTTGCCCGATGCACCGGCTATGTACAGGTTGAGTGACTGGGCCTGGTCCAGCCATTTCTGGCGGCGGCTTGCCGAGTCCACCAACCAGCGTGGCTCAACCTCAAAGGCGGTGGCGTACATGGCCTTCAGGTCGTCGGGTACGCGGTCGATCTTCTGCAGTGAGCCCTCGTAGTACTTGAGGTCGTTAACCATAACGGCATCCCACAGGCCGCGCGCTTTCAGGTCTTTAACCAGGTGCGGGTTCACCACGGTGAATTCGCCTGACAGGTTCGATTTCACGTAGAGGTTCTGATAGGTCGGCTCGATCGATTGCGACACACCGGTGATGTTAGCAATGGTGGCAGTTGGGGCAATGGCCATCACATTAGAGTTACGCATGCCTTGTTGCTTAACGACTTCGCGCAGGCTGTCCCAGTCCAGAGTCTGGCTGTGGTCGACTTCGATGTAGTCGCTGCCGCGCTCTTCCACCAACAGCTTCAGTGAGTCGATGGGCAGAATGCCGCGGCTCCACAGCGAGCCTTCGTAGCTCTGGTAGCTGCCACGCTCAACGGCCAGGTCGCTAGAGGCTTTAATAGCGTAGTAGCTGATCGCTTCCATAGAGCGGTCGGCGAATTCCACTGCCGCGTCTGATGAGTAGGCAATGTGCTGTTTGTACAGCGCGTCCTGGAAGCCCATCAAACCCAGGCCCACAGGGCGGTGCTTCAGGTTTGAGTTTTCGGCCTGCGGCACGCTGTAGTAGTTGATGTCGATAACGTTATCGAGCATGCGCACAGCGGTTTTGATGGTTTTTTCCAGCTTGGCCAGGTTCAGCTCGCCGTCGATGATGTGCTGGGCAAGGTTGACCGAGCCAAGGTTGCATACGGCAATTTCGTCTTTGTTGGTGTTGAGTGTGATCTCGGTACACAGGTTAGACGAGTGCACCACACCGGCGTGTTGCTGCGGGCTGCGCAGGTTGCAGGGGTCTTTGAAGGTGATCCAGGGGTGGCCTGTTTCAAACAACATAGACAGGATCTTGCGCCACAGGTCAGCCGCTTTAACACGCTTGTAGAGCTTGAGCTCGCCGGTGCGGGTCATTTCTTCGTACTGTTCGAAGCGCTCCTCGAAGGCCTTGCCGTAGAGGTCGTGCAGATCGGGCACATTGTTCGGTGAGAACAGTGTCCATTCGCCGTCTTCGAATACGCGCTTCATGAACAGGTCGGGAATCCAGTTGGCGGTGTTCATGTCGTGGGTACGGCGGCGATCGTCACCGGTGTTTTTGCGCAGCTCGAGGAATTCCTCGATATCCATGTGCCAGGTTTCCAGGTAGGCGCAGACGGCGCCTTTGCGCTTGCCGCCCTGGTTAACCGCAACGGCGGTGTCGTTGACCACTTTCAGGAAGGGGACAACGCCCTGTGACTTGCCGTTGGTGCCTTTAATGTAAGCGCCCAGGCCGCGTACCGGCGTCCAGTCGTTACCCAGGCCGCCGGCGAATTTAGACAGCATGGCGTTGTCTTGAATAGCGCCGTAAATGCCGTGCAGGTCGTCGGGTACGGTGGTCAGGTAGCAGCTGGAGAGCTGGGGACGCAGTGTGCCGGCGTTAAACAGCGTGGGGGTGGAGCTCATGTAGTCGAAGGAGCTCAGCAGGTCATAGAATTCGATCGCGCGCGCGGTTTTATTCTCTTCACGCATGGCCAGGCCCATGGCAACGCGCATGAAGAAAATTTGTGGCAGCTCGATACGCACTTCATTGCTGTGAATAAAGTAGCGGTCGTAGAGGGTTTGCAAACCGAGGTATTGGAACTGGTGGTCGCGCTCGGGCTTGATGGCCGCGCCCAGAGCGGCCATGTCGTAGTCGCGCAGCTCGGGCGACAGCAGCTCCAGCTCGACACCTTTTTCAATGTAAACCGGCAGTGCCTTGGGGTAGTAAACGGCCATGTCGTGCTGGGTCGCGCTTTCGGCCACACCGAGGAAGCTCAGCGCTTCGGCGCGGAGTTTGTCCAGCAACAGGCGGGCAGTAACCAGGCTGTAGTTGTGCTCTTTTTCCACCATGGCGCGGGCGGCGATGACCAGCGAGGTGTTGATCTCTTTCTCGGACACGCCGTCAAACAGGCTCTTTAGCGCTTCGTCGAGCACGGCATTGGCAGAGACATCTTCCAGGCCTTCACAGGCCTCGTTCACAATAAATTCCAAGCGACCCAGGTCCAGCGGTACTTCGCTGCCGTCAGCGCGTTTAACACGAATGCTGGGGTGGGTTTTCTCGGCCACTTCCGGGCTGTGCTGGGCGCGCTCTTCGGCGCGGGCCGCGCGGTACAGTACGTAGGCGCGAGCAATTTTGTGCTCGCCGCTGCGCATCAGGGCCAGCTCGACCTGATCTTGAATCTCTTCAATGTGGATGGTTCCACCCGTGGGCATGCGGCGCTTGAAGGTGGCGGAAACCTGATCCGTCAGCTTGGCTACGGTTTCATGAATACGGGTCGAGGCCGCGGCATTGCCACCCTCTACAGCCAGAAACGCTTTGGTGATGGCGACACTGATTTTGTCATCGGTGTAGCTCACCACTGACCCATTGCGTTTGATAACGCGGATTTGCCCGGGTGCGGTGGCACTGAGCTCGTCTTGCTTAGGGGCGGTAGGAGGAACCGGCGCGTTGCTGGTGCTGCTATCTTGGGTGGTCTGCATGGTATTTAGGGCCCTTGCTATGCTGATCGCGTGTTGTTGGTGTTAATGCCGCAAAAAAACGGATGTTTGCGGGGCGCTGCTTGGCTTATTTACCCGTATTCGGGCGAGGTTTTTTTTGTCTACAGCTTGATCTCAGGCGTTATTCAATGCTAGGTGAATGTTGACGCCGCCACCCATATATGGGGTTTTTTGAAAATCGGGATACAAGATAATGCGGTTTTCGGGTGGGTGCAAGCACCATATGATGTGAATGAGCTGTGGATAAAGTGTGGGTAAGCAGGGGGTGAAATTTGCCTTGCTCGCAAGTGCCCGCGGGGCGGGCTTTAGCGCCGAGTGGCGACTAAAATTGCCGCGACCACTGTCGCTAGACGGAATGTTTATAACAAAAAATTTTTTATGCAGCGCCGCTATGAGGCCGGGGGGCGTGCTCAAAATTTGCACCTTCCTGGGCGAAGGCGATGAGGTGTTCCAGCTCGGTGCTGATCTGTACCGTTTCGCCGAGTTGGAAGTCGCGGTGGCTGGGTAGCAGGGCTTCTACCACGCTGCCGGTGGGCAGGCGCAGGGTGTAGACCGTGGCGCTGCCTGAAAAGACTTTACGCTCTACCGTTGCCCGTAAGCCGCCGAAGTCACTCAACACGATATCGTCGGGGCGCAGCAGCACATCCACCGGTGTGCCGGTAGGCCAGGGGTAGGCACGGTTGCCAATGAGCGCGCCGAGCTCGGTATTCACCGTGTTGGACTCGGTGCCGATCAGCCCGGGCAGGAAGCAGCCTTCACCGATAAAGTCGGCAACGATGCGGTTGGTCGGCTCGTGATAGAGATTAAAGGGCGTATCCCACTGCTGCAGATGACCGCCGTGCAGCAGACCGACCTGATCGCTAAAGGCGAAGGCTTCGTGTTGGTCGTGGGTGACCAGAATAGCGCTAATGCCAAGCTCTTTTAAAATGTCCCGGACTTCCAGGCTGAGCTTCTTGCGCAGTTCGGCGTCGAGGTTGGAAAAGGGCTCATCCATCAACAACAGCTGAGGGTTGGGGGCCAGCGCGCGGGCCAGTGCAATGCGCTGTTGCTGGCCACCGGATAACTCGTGTGGGTAGCGTTTTTCCACGCCGTCCAGGCGAACGAGGGAAAGCAGTCGGCGGACGCGCTGCTGTTGCTCTTTATGCGGCAGTTTTTTTAAGCCAAAACGAATGTTGTCGATAACATTCAAATGGGGGAACAGGGCGTAGTCCTGAAATACCATGCCGATGTGGCGCTGCTCGGGTGGTAGCTGCATGCCGGGTTGGCTGAGGGTTTGCTCGTTGAGCAGGATCTGCCCTTTGTGAAGCGGCTGGAAGCCGGCAATCGCGCGCAGGATAGTGGTTTTGCCACAGCCGCTAGGCCCTAGCAGACTGCATATATCACCGTTGTGGACGTGAAAGCTGACGCCATTGACGACGGGGGTGGTGTCGTAGCGGCAGTGAATGTCCTGAATTTTTAGCAAGACTGCTCCTTCGCTTGCTATGCGGCGGGCCGATACGCCTCGCCGCAAGCAACAATCTACTGGGTGAGCAAAAATTCCATCAGTGCTTTCTGGGCGTGCAGGCGGTTTTCTGCCTCGTCCCAGATCACGGTATCGGGGCTGTCCATCAGCTCGGCGCTAATTTCCTCACCGCGCTTGGCGGGGAGGCAGTGCATATACAGCGCGTCAGGGTTGGCATGGGACATCAGTTCGGCATTGATCTGGTATCCCGCCAGTTTGCGACGGCGCTCGGCCTTTTCTTCTTCCTGGCCCATGGATGCCCAGACATCGGTAACCAGCAGGTCGGAGCCTTTTGCCGCTTCGGCGGGGTCGCGAATAATTTCCACGCGGTCGCCAGCGGCCTCGACCAGGTCCGCGCGCGGGTCAAAGCCCTCGGGACAGGCGATCTTCAGTTTGAAGTCGAACTGGATTGCGGCATTGATATAGGACTGGCACATATTGTTGCCATCGCCAACCCAGGTGACTTGTTTGCCTTTAATGCTGCCGCGATGCTCGACAAAGGTTTGAATGTCGGCGAGGAGCTGGCAGGGGTGGTAGTCATCAGTCAGGGCATTGATGACCGGCACTGACGAGTACTCGGCAAATTTTTCAATAATGCTGTGTTCGAAGGTGCGGATCATCACGATGTCGCACATTGACGAGATCACGCGTGCGCTGTCTTCAGTCGGCTCGCCGCGTCCCAATTGCGTATCGCGCGGTGACAGGAAGATGGCGTGGCCGCCAAATTGGGCAATGCCCGCCTCGAAAGAAATGCGCGTGCGGGTAGACGCTTTTTCAAAGATCATGCCCAGCACGTAGTTGGGAAATTGAACGCCCTGGCGGCGCTCGCGGTGCTCGGCTTTCAGCTCAATTGCCCGCGCAATGACGTGGTCGAGTTCCGCGGGGCTGAGGTCGTTAAGGGTTAAAAAGTGTCTCAAGGCCATAAGTGGCTACCTTTGCTGCATCGATTGCTGCCTTACGCGGCATCGGACTGGGCGGGCCACTGAAGGATCAGTGGACAGAGGATGTCGAGCAGCGCGTCGACTTCCTGCCGGCTAATAATAAGAGGGGGAAGCAGGCGCACGACCCGTTCCGCAGTAACGTTAATCAATATGCCCTGGTCGAGCGCTTGTTTAACAAGGCCTGCGCAGGGGCTGTTTAATTCAACGCCCACCATCAGGCCGCGGCCGCGCACCTCTACAACGTGCTCGGCATCGGCTAAACGCTCGCGCAGACCAGCCTGTAAGTAGTCGCCGATGTCGCTGACGTGGTTGCGCATTTCCTCGGTATTGAGGGTCTCTACGACCACTTGTCCCGCCGCGCAGGCCAGTGGGTTGCCGCCGAAGGTAGAGCCGTGGTTGCCGGGGTGAAACAGCGACGCGGCTTTACCGTGTGCCAGACAGGCGCCAATAGGCAGGCCGTTGCCCAGGCCTTTGGCCGTAACCAGAACATCGGGCAGTACGCCGTCGTGTTGGTAGGCGAAATATTTGCCGGTCCGGCCATTGCCTGTTTGTACTTCGTCGAGCATTAACAACCAGTTGTTGCGGTCGCATAGCTCGCGCAGTTGTTTCAGGAAGCCTTCCGGTAATACGTGCAGGCCGCCTTCACCCTGGATCGGCTCCAGTAACACGGCGGCTACGCTGTCATTGTTGTTGGCAATGCTTTCCAGGGCCGCAATATCGCCGAAGGGCGCGCGGATAAAGCCGCGCACCAGCGGCTCGAAGCCCGCCTGAATTTTGCGGTTGCCGGAGGCGGTAAGCGTGGCCAGAGTCCGGCCGTGGAAGGCCTGCTCCATCACCACAACATGGGGGATGTCGATACCGCGCTGGTGGCCGTGCATACGCGCCAGTTTAATGGCCGCTTCGTTGGCTTCTGCCCCGGAGTTGGCAAAAAATACGTTGTCCATGCCGCTGGCATCGCGCAGAGATTCGGCCAGCTGCTGTTGGCGCTGCACATTGTACAAGTTGGAGGTGTGCAGCAGCTTGCCCGCTTGTTCGGTAATGGCTTGTGTAACGCCGGGGTGGGCATGGCCGAGTGCATTGACACCAATGCCGCTAATGCCATCGATATAGCCCTTGCCCTGCTCGTCGAACAGGCGAACACCTTCACCGCGCACAAAGCTAACAGGCAGGCGGCCGTAAGTATTCATCAGTGCGGGCAATGTCATTGCAGCGTATCTCCTCTAGCGGGGTATTTGAGCGAACCCCAAAACGCAAAAGGGCAGCGCCTGCTGCCCGAGAATTAAGGGAGTAATCATATAAGGAAGCTTTTGTAAATTCCATAGCCCGCGGTAATTTGTCAATGGCGCTGGGCGATTGGTCAGCCGTGGTTTTGGGCGAAGCGGGTGCGGCTTGGATGGGGGGAAATTTATTGTTAATGTTTTACCTGAAAACATGGGGGCCGTAAAAGTGCAATACGGCAATCTCCGAGATGTTTGCTATAAGTAGATTGACTCAAAATGCTGCGCCAGTGTTTTTGGTGCCAATAATAATTGTAGTCGGGGAGACTTCTACAGATGACACACAAGCGTATGTTCAAACGATCAAAGCTTGCCCTTGCCATGTTGGCGTTGCCAGTGGCCGTTTCGGCCCAGGACAACGGCAATGTTCTGGAAGAGGTGCTGGTAACCGCGCGGAAGCAGTCGGAAACCTTGCAGGATGTGCCGTTTTCTATTGCGGCGATGACAGAGGGAAAATTAAAACAGAGTGGGGCGACGGATCTTGAGTCGATGGCGACAAACGTGGCCGGTATTTCGATCCAAAACCTGGGGCCGGGTCAGAGCCAGGTCTCGATCCGCGGTATCTCTGCTGGGCAAATTGTTCGCGACCAGCCCGGCGTTAAAGAGCAGGTTGGGGTCTACTTTGACGAGTCAGTGATCTCGATGTCGCTGTTCACGCCCGACTTGGATTTTTACGACATCAATCGTGTGGAAGTGCTGCGCGGGCCGCAGGGCACGCTGTTCGGCTCCGGCTCGCTGTCGGGCACGGTGCGTTATATCAGCAATGCGCCCAACAGCGACGAGCTGAGCGGCTCTGTACAAGTGGGCGGTGAAACCGTCGATGAAGGCAGTGAAGGCGGCAATATTAAGGGGCATATCAATATTCCGCTTAGCGACACCTTGGCGCTCCGCGCCGTGGGTTACGCTCAGCAATACGCCGGTTACATCGATGCCTTGCAGCCCGACGGAAGCACGAACGACGATGTTAACGAAGGCACCCGCAGTGGTGGTCGCATCGCGTTGCGCTTTCAGCCATCTGACAGCGTGGTTATCACGCCACGGGTTATTTTCCAGAGCATCGACATGGACGGCTTCAATCGCGAAGACGACTACAACATGTTGGCCAACCCCTACACCACCAGCCGCCCGCCCGTTCGCCTGGGCGACTACGAGCAGTTTACTCAGCTTGAAGAGAGTTTTGAGGACGACTTCTTGCTGGTTGATCTGACCGCCACCATTGATCTGACTGAAGATATGACGCTGACGTCGGTGTCCTCGTATACCGATCGCGATGTGTTGGTGCTGCGCGATGCCACGGCCCTGAACGGTAGTATCACTGGCGGCTCCTTCGGTGAAAGCGAGGCGGTTTATACCCTCGATGCACCGCTGTATGACGAAACCGAAGCTGAGGTGCTGACCCAGGAGCTGCGCTTGAGTGGCCTGAATGGCCCCGTGCAATGGGTGGCGGGTATCTTCTATAGCGATATCGAGCGTCGCTATGGCCAGTCTCTGCAAGTGGCCGGTTACGACGCCAGCGCGCGCACCACGGCGCCCGATTCCACCGACCCCGGCGAGACCCTGGGCGCGAATGCGGTTGATGAACTGTTCTACTCAGACATTCCCTACGAGCTGGAGCAGTACGCGGTGTTCGGCGAGGTGTCTTATGACCTGAACGACAAAACCATGATCGTGGTTGGCGCCCGTTTCTTCGACTACGAGGAAAAGCGTACGCTGAACTTTGATGGTATCTACAACGCCAGCGTGCTCGGACAGAAGAGCGATGTGTCGTCGGACGGTGTGTCGCCGAGGGTGATGCTGCGCTACGACATGAATGACGATGTGATGCTCAATGCGCAGGTGTCGAAGGGCTTCCGTTTGGGGGGTATTAACGACCCGCTGAATGAACCGTTGTGTTCACCTGCCGATAAAGCCACATTTGGCGGTCGCGATGACTTTGAAGATGAAACACTGACGAACTATGAAGTGGGCAGTAAAATGCGCCTGTTCGGCGGTGCGGGTACCTTTAACGTTTCGGCATTCTACAGCGACATTAAAGATCTGCAGGCAACCGTAAACGCGGGTACCTGTTCCTCTCGGATCGTTTACAACGTGCCTGAGGCCCACAGCACCGGGGTGGAAGTTGAGTTCTTCGTGCGCCCGATGAGCAATTTCGAGTTTGGTCTGTCGGCCAGCTACGTGCGCGCCGAGATCGATTCGGATGTTACCTCTACCGACAACGCCAATGTGACGAGCATTGTTGGCGGCATTCGCGAAGGTAATGAGTTGCCAACGGCGCCGGGCTTTGAGCTTGCCGCGACGGCTACCTATTACTTCCCGGTATTCGAAACCTGGGAAGGCTACTTCAATACCACCTATCAAAACGTCGGTTCGCGCTACACCCAGCTTGCGGATCAGGAAAATGGTGGGCGCGGTGTTGCCAGCCTGTACTCCAATGTGGGTGGCCCTTTGACCCAGCCGACCTACGAGTATGATCGCGAGCAGGGTGGCTATCAGATCGTGAACTTGCGCCTGGGTGCGAGAAACGATCAATGGGATGCCGCATTGTTTGTGCGCAATGCAACCAATGAACGTGCTGAGCTGTCCTTGGATACCGAGCGCGGCGGCAATGCCCGCGTTGGTCACCACGTCAACCAGCCACGTACCATTGGCTTTAGCGCGCGTTATAACTTCTAGGTCGTCATGGACTGACACATAATCGACTTAACGGCCCTTCGGGGCCGTTTTTGTTTCAGGTGCGTTTGGCGAATGTTGGTGGCTTTGGGGATAATAGTGTTTTGCTAGCCCTAACAGGATGATGGTATGACTCACACCGCCCAGCTCGACCCAGTGAAACTTGGGCTCTTCGTAAGTCGCCTGGAAGCGGTATGCGAGGAAATGGGGGCGGTACTGCAGCGGGCGGCTTTTTCACCCAATATTAAAGACCGGCTCGACTTTTCCTGTGCCATCTTTGATGCCGGTGGCGCGCTGTGCGCACAAGCGGCGCATATTCCCGTTCACCTCGGCAGTATGGCCTATGCGATGGCCGATATTGTCGGCGCCTGTGACTGGTCAGAAGGCGATATGTTGGTGCTGAATGACCCGTTTCTTGGCGGCACCCACCTACCCGATGTCACGGTCATTGCGCCGTATTTTTTGCACGGCGAGTTGCTGGCGTTTGTTGTGAACCGCGCCCACCACGCGGATATTGGCGGCTCAACGCCGGGCTCGATGCCCCTGTCAAAAAGCCTGGATGAAGAGGGCGTTGTGATCCCGCCCACGCTATTGCAGCGAGATGGTGTTGTTCAGCGACACCTGCTGGACGAATGGTTTGGTGAGGGTGAGCACGGCGACTTTGTCGCCCAACTTAGCGCGAACCGCTGTGGCCTGACGCGCTTAGCCGAGGTTGTTGAGGCGTTGCCGCTGCCGTTTCCTGCGGCCGTTACCCAGTTACAGGCGTATGCCGAGCAGTTGGCGACCTCCCGCTTAAGCGAATTACCGGCTGGGGAGTACCGTTTTCAAGACCTTATGGACGATGATGGCTTTGGTCAGAAAAACCTGACGATTGAGGTGTTGTTGTCCCTGGGGGACGGCCGGGCGACGGTGGACTTCACCGGCACCGCTGAACAAGTGCCGGGCAATATTAACTGTCCGCGGTCTGTGGCTGCGGCGGCGGTGTATTACGCGTTTCGATGTCTGATGCCCAATGAGGCGCCGGTATGCGCGGGCTTGTTCCGTCCCATTAGTCTTCGTGTTCCCGAAGGTTGCCTGCTGAATGCACGGCGGCCGGCGGCCGTGGCGGCGGGCAATGTGGAAACCTCTATGCGCGCGTGCGACGCAGTATTGGGCGCGCTCGCGCAGGCGCTGCCGGAGCGTATTCCCGCCGCGGCGCACGGCAGCATGAACAATGTGGCTATGGGCTCGTTAGAGGGCGAGCCTTGGCACTACTATGAAACCCTGGCGGGGGGGAGCGGCGGTCATGCCGAGGGCGCTGGACTGAGTGGTGTGCAGTGCCATATGACCAATACGCTGAACACTCCGGTGGAGAGCCTGGAAATGCACTACCCGCTGCGCATTCGCCAATACAGCGTGCGCCGCGGCAGCGGTGGCGGCGGGCGGCATTGCGGAGGCGACGGCCTGGTGCGCGAGTTTGAATTCCTGGCGACCGCTCGCTTTACCTTGCTTACCGAGCGCCGCTATGTCGCGCCCTGGGGCTTGCATGGGGGTGACGCGGGTCGCTGCGGGGAAAACAGCCTGAATGGCGAGCGCTTACCGGCAAAAGTAAGTGCGCTGGCAAAGCCCGGTGACCGCTTGCGCATTGCCACGCCTGGCGGGGGTGGCTGGGGGCAGGCATGACTTTTCGCGCCGGGAATTGTTAGAATAGCGCTCTGAAATGGTCCGGGCTTTTACTCATCGGTTTGCCGGACGCCGATACGGCAGGTACTCAATGGATACGATCGACGCAATTAAACAGCAAATCGAAAATAACCCCATCATTATCTATATGAAGGGGTCACCCAATCAGCCTCAGTGTGGCTTCTCTGCACGCGCCTCTCAGGCACTGATGGGTTGTGGCGAGCGATTCGCCTTTGTGGATATTTTGTCTAACCCCGATATTCGTGCAAAACTGCCCGAGTATGCTAACTGGCCGACTTTCCCCCAGCTGTGGGTTAAGGGCGAGCTGATTGGCGGCTGCGACATTATTTGCGAAATGTATGAGAGCGGCGAGCTGCAAACCCTGCTGAAAGAAACCTCGGCTGGCGAGGCCGCGGAAGGTTAACGCCTTTTGGCTTGCAAGTACGCCTCTTGAAAACCCGGCCCTAGCGCCGGGTTTTTTGTGCCCAGACATCGGGGATAACGGGGAGAGGAACGGCGTTTATGAAATTGGTAATGAGAATGCTTTTTATTTGAGTTATTGCTTGCTATTATCCACCTCGAATTAGAACCTGCTAGGCCCACAAAGAGGGGCGGGCAGCATTGCCTATCGAGATTGGAGATACACCGAAATGAAAAAAACGGCGCTAGCAATAGCAATAACGACCGTGCCGATGATGGCAGTTGGTGAGGTTATTGATACTAGGGGCTCCATTAATGATCAAAGTGAGGCTCGCGAAAATCTTAAAATAGAGCACGTCTCTATTATCGGTGAGCGCGTCGAAAAAGTAGCGGGCTCGGCATATGTGGTGGATGAGCTAGAGCTAGAAAAGTTTGAGTACTCAGATATACACCGCATGGTGAAACAGGTTCCAGGTGTCTATTTCCAGGAAGAAGATGGTTACGGTCTGCGCGCCAACATCGGTATTCGCGGCTCAGGTAGCGGTCGCAGTGGAAAAGTCACCCTCATGGAAGACGGTGTTTTGATCGCTCCCGCTCCCTATGCGGCTCCCGAAGCCTATTACTTCCCTACCAGTGGCAGAATGTCGGCTATTGAGGTGCTCAAGGGCCCTGAACTGCTCAGGTACGGTCCTTTCACTGTAGGAGGGGCGATCAATCTAATTTCAACACCGATTCCTGAAGAGGCTGAAGGCTTTGTTAACGTTGAAATTGGCGAAAACAGTGCACAGAAGTCCCACGTCCATTACGGGGCAACGCAAGGTCAGTGGGGCTTCCTCCTTGAAAGCTATCAAGAAGAAACGCTCGGTTTCAAAGACATCGATCGTTCCAATCGCGACACTGGCTACGATAAAGAAGATTATGTTGCCAAACTTCGTTGGCGCAGTGCTGAAGGGGCCGAGCACCCGCAGCAGCTCGACCTAAAGCTGAACTATACGGAAGAGCAGTCGAACGCGACATATTTAGGGGTGACCGACCAACAGTTTAAACGAGACCCTTTCCGTCGCTATGGACTCACCGAGCAGGATCAAATGAATACCCGTCAATCGGGTATATCTATTAACTACAACATTGCGTTGAGCGAGTCTGTCGCATTCAACAGTATTGTATACCGCAACAATTTTGAGCGAAGCTGGTTCAAATTAGATCGCGTCGGGGGTGACAGCATATCGGCGCTGATAAGCAAGGCAAATGCGGGTGATGCTGCAGCCATTGGCATTTTAGAAGGTAGCCTGGACGTCGCGGATGTGCGCGTAAAAGACAATGCACGGGAGTACTTTGGGCGGGGTGTTCAGATCGAGCTGACCGGTCAATCTGAGGCAATGGGTGTTAGCCATGACTGGGTACTGGGTATTCGTCGTCATGAGGACGAAGTCGACCGCTTCCAACCGACGACGGTCTTCAATCAGGTCAATGGTAGCTTGCAGTTTGACTCCATTATTCAGCCTAGCTCTAGCAATAACCGAGTAGGGGAGGCGGAAACTCTTTCTCTCTGGTTTGTTGATCGCATTACAATCGGTGATTTTGATGTGACAGCGTCAATTAGACGTGAGGATATCGACACCAAACAAACGCGTTACGGGGATCTCCAGCGCACAACGGTTGCTAGCCGACGCGACAATTCTGTCGATGAGATAATGGCGGGCTTGGGTGTTACCTATAGCTTGTCTGACAACTGGCAGATTTTGGCGGGTGTTCACGAAGGCTTTGCCCCTCCAGGAGGTGGTGCAAGCCGAGGCACTGGCGCAGAGGAAAGTGTGAACTACGAGTTTGGCGCTCGCTACCGCGCAGACCGCTTTTCTGCAGACGTGATTGCATTTTTCAGCGACTATGAAAATACCGTTAATAATTGCTCGGTTGCTAACCCATGTAGCAATGGCGCGAATTCAGGGACCGAGAGCTTTGGTGAGTCAGAAATTCAAGGCTTAGAGGTCAGTTTGCGCAGTGTGCTTGCGGAGGTGCGAGGCATTCAGGTGCCTCTTACAATGGCATATACCTACACTGATGCAGAAGTTACCCAGGATTCTGATACAGGCAGTGTTCTGAAGGGGGACAACCTTCCTTACCTCCCTGAAAATGTATTGAACATTAGCGTGGGCGTCGAGGCCGAGGATGGCAAGAAGGCTTACTTATCAGCTAGCTACGTTGATGAGATGTGTGTCGATAATCAATGTAATCGGAATGTCGATCAGCGATATCGCAGCACTGAGGACTATGTAACCGTTGATTTGGCTGCCAGTATGCCTATCGCTCAGGGTGTTGAGGTTTACACTCGAGTCGACAACTTGCTCGACGAGCAAGCCATTGTTGCGCGCAGTCCAGCTGGCGCTAGAGTCAATCTACCGCGCACCGCTTATGCGGGTATTCGTGTAAACTTCTGATCGCTCAAAGAGTGTGGATAAGTGTGCCGCGACAAGGGGAACTTTGTCGCGGCATTTTTATTTGTGCTTTGAATTTGGGGTAGCCGGATTTATCTGCGATGTTGCGTTGTCTTCATCGCGGGAGTTTGTAGGTTCGCGTCAGAAAAATCTTGGCTTTAAATACAAAGCGGATAGGCGCTTCAGTCAATGGTTTGCAATAGCCGTGGTGCTAGTCTGATGGCCTTGTTCTGGAGACAGTATTATGAATTCTGTATTGAAAATGTGGCGTAAATTGTCAGCGTATCCCGGTGGCAAATTGGCTTTCTCTAAGGCGATATGCCTGAAAGCGCCTTACTTCTCTACGATCTCTCCGCGTTTTGAAGAGCTGGGCGTTGGCTATGGCGTTGTGCGTATTCGTGAGCGTCGCTCTATTCACAATCACATTGGCACGGTTCATGCGATCGCGCTTTGTAACCTGGCCGAAGTCGTTGGCGGCATCACCGCTGAAGTCTCTATGCCCAATGGTATGCGTTGGATCCCCGCCGGAATGACGGTACGTTATTTAAAGCCTGCGAAAGGGGTGCTGCGCGGCTACGCGAGTATGCGCGAGATAGAGGTGGGTGAAAAAGGTGAAGTACCTGTGCAGGTCGAGGTAAAAGAAGAAGATGGTACGGTCGTCTTCACCGCTGAGATCGGCATGCATGTGTCGCCGGTGAAGCCGAAGAGTTAACGCGCAAAAAAAAAGCCCACTCCAATAAGGAACGGGCCATTCTTTCTTTGCGGTGTGACTTGGCGGCTTATGAGTCGCCAAGGCCGCCCATAACGGATTGCTGGTAGTTTTGGATGCCCACTTTCTCGATAAGGCCCAGTTGCGTTTCCAGCCAGTCGATATGCTCTTCCTCAGACTCCAGGATTTCCTCAAGCAGCTCTCGGCTGCCGAAGTCTCCAACTGATTCGCAGTATTTAATACCTTCTTTCAGGTCTGGTACGGCTTTCAGCTCCAGGCTGAGGTCGCACTCGAGCATTTCCTTGGTGTTTTCGCCGATCATCAGCTTGCCAAGGTCTTGCAGGTTGGGGATGCCTTCCAAAAATAAAATACGCTTGATCAGCTTGTCAGCGTGTTTCATTTCGTCGATGGATTCATGGTATTCGTGCTCGCCGAGCTCTTTCAGGCCCCAGTCCTCGTACATGCGCGCATGCAGAAAATACTGGTTGATGGCGACCAGTTCGTTGCCAAGTGCCTTATTGAGATGGGCGATAACCTGAGCGTCACCTTTCATTGCTGTGTCCTTAATTAACGTGGCGTATGAATAGCCAATAGTGTGGACGCGCTATGGGGGTGAGTCAAGCTAAGTTGTTGATTTTAAATGGTATCTTAGAAGGGTAAAGCCAATCGTTCTCAATTGCTTTTCGGCTTAGGCGACGGCGTAACAGAGGGATTCGTCATAGTTGCTGAGATGGGCGTCAAAAACGCTGCGAGCCAGGGAACCGCACTTTCCGCACTGGCTGGCGAGGTCAAGTTCACGGCGTAATTCACGGAAGCTGCTGGTGCCATTGTCCATCGCTTCTCGAATTTGTGTATCGGTAATGCCTTTGCAGAGACAAACGTACATGTTGCTGGAACCTGTGTGGTGTCGTTGTGTTCAGGATTCTAAAGTTAATGAAAATGAGAATGCTTGTCAATTGTCTTTTTGGTATTTTTAGTCGGTATTGCCATAGTTGCAGGCTATGGGGGCGATTAGAATTTTCAATGGGATTGGTTTGTGACGGCGTGTATGATTGCCGGTCTACTCCTTTTTAAGAGTGCGTGATTGCACTGTCTAATGAAAACAACCGGAGGTAAACATCATGGGTGTACTCGTAGGTAAACCAGCTCCTGACTTCACATGTGCGGCAGTACTTGGCAACGGCGAGATCGTTGATGAGTTCACGCTTAGCGAAGCGGCTAAAGGCAAATACGCGGTTCTGTTCTTCTACCCGCTGGATTTCACCTTTGTCTGCCCTTCAGAGCTGATCGCTCTGGATCACCGTATGGACAAATTCCGCGAGCTGGGTGTTGAGGTGATCAGTGTATCGATCGACTCTCAATTCACTCACAACGCTTGGCGCAACACTGCCATCAAAGATGGCGGCATCGGTCCTGTAACCTACACCATGGCTGCTGACGTGCGTCACGACATTTGCCGTGCATATGACGTTGAAGCTGAAGGTGGCGTGGCATTCCGCGGCGCGTTCCTGATCGACAAAGAAGGCATGGTTCGCTCTCAGCTGGTTAACGATCTTCCTCTCGGCCGTAACGTCGATGAGCTGGTGCGTTTGGTTGAGGCACTGCAATTCCACGAAGAGCACGGCGAAGTTTGCCCTGCTGGCTGGAATAAAGGCGACAAAGGTATGGACGCATCACCGACTGGTGTAGCGGCTTACCTGTCAGAGAACTCTGACAAGCTGTAATACAGCGACTTTGCGGCGCGAGCCGCAAGTTCCGATAAAAAGCCCGATGACCGCAAGGTGATCGGGCTTTTTTGTGGGTGACTGTCCTGGTGACGAGGGTGTAAGCGCGTGTACAGGACGCCCGCGCTAAATGCTGTTGTGGCGACGGAGTGGTGAGGTGAGGGGGCGCGGGAGGCGTTTCCGCCAGATACAAAAAACCCCACCGAAGTGGGGTTTTGCAACACGCAGTGTCGCGGGGATTAGGCTGCGAAGTTAGCGGCAGCAAATTCCCAGTTCACCAAGTTCCAGAAGCCTTCAAGGTACTTGGGACGCGCATTGCGGTAGTCGATGTAGTAGGCGTGCTCCCAAACATCGGCGGTGAACAATGGCGTTTGACCGTCGCGAGCGATAGGGGTGTCAGCGTCGTCGGTGTTAACGATTTCCAGGCTGCCATCGCTGTTTTTTACCAGCCAGGTCCAGCCAGAGCCGAAGTTGCCGACCGCGCTAGCGTTAAAAGCGGCTTTGAACTCGTCGAAGGAGCCAAACTTAGCGTCGATGGCTGCTGCCAGCTCGCCAGTGGGTGCGCCGCCGCCATTGGGGCTCAGGCTGTTCCAGTAGAAAGTGTGGTTCCAAACCTGGGCTGCTTGGTTGAACAGGCCGCCACTTGCCGATTTGATGATTTCTTCCAGTGACTTGCCTTCGTTGTCGGTACCGGCCGTCAGTTCGTTCAGCTTGGTCACGTAGGCGTTGTGGTGTTTGCCGTGATGAAAGTCCAGAGTCTCCGCTGAAATGTGGGGCTCAAGTGCGTTTTTGTCGTAAGGCAGTGCAGGTAATTCAAAAGCCATGTGGGTCTCTCCTGACGTTTAGTGGGTGTTTACGGTGTCGAGGGCGTATTTTCGCCCGCGTTATCTCTACGGTGTTGGACGCCGATCTGTGCCGGAGTTCCAATAACTTAATTTATGTCCAGCGCCAGCCGCCAAGGTCTTGCCAGCGGTTAACGATCTGGCAAAACAATTCTGCGGTTTTTTCCGCGTCGTACGCGGCGCTGTGCGCTTCATTGTTGTCAAACTCAATATCGGCCAGTTGGCAGGCCCGGGCCAGTACTGTGTGTCCGTATGCCAGGCCTGACAAGCTAGCCGTATCCATCACCGAAAACGGGTGGAAAGGGTTGCGTTTTATGCCGCAGCGGTTAATCGCGGCCATTACAAACCCCAGGTCAAAGTGGGCGTTGTGTCCCACCAGTACTGCGCGTGTGCAGTCGTGGGCTTTAACTTGCTGACGGATTTTCTTCAGCAGCTCGCCCATCACAGTGACTTCTTTTTCGGCTTGTCGGTCAGGGTGATGGGGGTCGATACCGGTAAATTCAAGGGCGGCGGTCTCTAAATTCGCGCCTTCGAAGGGTTCGATGTTGTAGCTGAGTGTCTCATCGGGCTCGAGGTTGCCCGCGTCATCCATTCTTAGCAGGGTGGCAGCAATTTCCAAGATACCGTCGGTGTGACAATTGAAACCGCCGGTTTCAACGTCAATAACGACAGGCAGAAACCCGCGAAATCGCTGTGCAATCAAGCTTTTATCGCCATTCATTACTTAAGCTACCTGCCAGCGCAGGGTTTCTCCGGCGCGGAGCGGACGTACCGTATCGTCCCCCAATGGCAGTGCCTCAGGGGCTTGCCAGTCGGCTTTTTGTAAGGTGATTTGATCCTGGTTGCGGGGTAGACCATAGAAGTCCGGGCCGTGGAAGCTTGCAAAGGCCTCTAGCTTATCCAGTGCACCGGCTGCCTCGAACGCTTCCGCGTACATCTCTATGGCCGCGTAGGCGGTATAGCAACCGGCACAGCCGCAATCGGCCTCTTTGCGATGGCGGCCGTGGGGGGCGGAGTCGGTGCCGAGGAAAAATTTCGGGCTGCCCGAGGTTGCCGCCGCAATAAGCGCCTGTTGGTGGCGGTTGCGCTTCAAAATGGGCAAGCAGTAATAGTGCGGGCGAATGCCGCCGGCAAGCATGTCGTTGCGATTGTAGAGCAAATGGTGGGCGGTAATTGTTGCGGCGACGTTCTCGCCGGCATTGGCGACGAATTCGGCGGCATCGGCGGTGGTAATGTGCTCCAGAACGACTTTCAGCGAGGGAAAGGCGGCGACAATACGTTTGAGGTGGCGCTCTATAAATTCTGCTTCGCGGTCGAAGATGTCGATATCGGCATCGGTGACTTCGCCATGGACCAGCAGTGGCATACCCTGCTTCGCCATTTCATCCAGCACCGGCCACAGGCCATCGACGTCGGTGACGCCAGCGTCGGAGTTGGTTGTGGCGCCCGCGGGATATAGCTTCGCCGCATAAACCAGGCCAGATGCCTTGGCCTCGGCAATATCGGCTGGCTGGGTACGGTCTGTAAGGTAGAGCACCATTAGTGGGGTGAAGCTCGCTCGCTCGGCAGGTATCGCTGCGAGAATGCGCTCGTGATAGGCGCGTGCTTCATCGAGCTTGCGAACCGGCGGGGTAAGATTCGGCATCACAATGGCGCGGCCAAAATAGCGGCTCGCGTCACTAACTGTCTGTGTCAGGGCATCGCCATCGCGCAGGTGGATATGCCAATCATCGGGGCGGGTAATGTGCAGGGTTTGCATGCTTGAGCCTGTGCTGTGTAGAGCCGAAATGCTACAGGATTCAGGGGCTTGATTAAAGTCACTGCGGGGCAACAGCGCTTTGTTTTGCGTGTGCTTCGCGCTCTGTGGCACTCTAGATAGCAGATTAGTAGCGGTAGCGAGTTCAGTGATCAATTCCCTTAGTCTTATTGGTATGCCCGCCTGTGGTAAGTCCACGCTTGGGCGGCATATAGCCCGGCGCACCGGGTTGAGGTTTGTGGATGGCGATCGGCTTATCGAGCAGCGTGAAGGCCAGACACTGGCGCAGTTGCTAGCGCAAAGAGGGTATTTAGGCCTGCGTGAAGCCGAGGAGCGTGCATTATTGGCGGAGGATTTTTCCGGGGTGGTGCTCGCAACCGGCGGAAGCGCCGTATACAGCCAGCCGGTGATGAAGAAACTGCACCGTCTGGGGCCTGTGGTCTTTATTGATGTTACAGAGAGCGAACTGGCCAAGCGGCTGGGGAATTTTGCCGAGCGCGGCGTTGCCTGTGCACCGGGAACAGATTTATCGGCCCTTTACGCCGAACGCCAGCCCTTATATGAACGCGAGGCCGATGTGCGCGTGGCGGCGCTGGACCGGGGCGAGCAGCAGCTGGCGGAAGAAATTTTGCTGGCAGCGGCCGAATGGCAACAACGCCAGAGCGACACCAAAGAATAAGGAGGGGCGGATGCCCATCAAGCGACATACCTGTATTGAAATATGCAAGGAAGATCTGAAGTTTTCCGGCGCCCACTTTACTATCTTTTCGGCGACCGACCGCGAGCGGCTGCACGGCCATAATTTTCGGGTTAGCCTCGACCTGACCGCGGAGGTGGGTGAGGACGGTATGTGCTTTAGCTATGTGGAGATTAAAAAACGTCTGCGCAAGCTGTGCGCAGAGTTAGATGAGTACACGCTGCTGCCCGCGCAGTCGCCGTATATGCGGGTTGAGGAACAGGGCAAGTACTATCGCGCCGAATTTAACGGTGAGGAATTGCTGTTTTTAAAGGCCGACACCTTACTGCTGCCATTGCGCAACACCACGGTTGAAGAGTTTGCTCGCTATGTGCTGGAGCGCCTGCTCGACGACGCCCCTTTCATTGATGGCAATGAGATCAGCGAGTTGGTGATGAAGGTTTCCTCGGGCCCGGGTCAGTGGGGCTCTGCAAGCTGGACTCGCGATTGATTCGGCGACTGTGAATGGAAAGGTATTGTGAATAAATTAGTAGTAATCAGTGGTGGAAGCCAGGGCATAGGCCGCGCGACAGTGGAGCGCTTTTTGGCGGAAGGGTACCGGGTAATCAACCTGTCGCGGCGGTCGCTGGACATTGAGGGCGTTCTCCAGTTGTCGGTGGACATGGGGCGCATCGATTGGCTAGAGGGTATGGCCGCGGAGGCGCTCAGTATTGCTGCAGAAAGTGCCGACGAAATCGTGTTGATCCACAATGCTGCGCGGCAAGACAGCGATACCGTTGCCACGCTAGCCGCCGAGAATTTTGCCGCGGTACTGCAGATCAATTTGGTCGCTCCGCAGCAGCTCAATGCCGTGCTGATTCCCTATATGAAACCGGGGTCATCAATTTTGTATGTGGGGTCAACCCTCGCTGAAAAAGCCGTGCGCGGCTGCGCTTCCTACGTGGCCAGTAAACATGGTCTGGTGGGGCTGATGCGAGCAACGGTGCAGGACTTGGCCGGCACCGGTATCCACAGTGCCTGTGTTTGTCCCGGTTTTACCGATACCGCCATGCTGCGCGGGCACATCAACAACGACCCAGAGGTGATTGCCGCAATCACCGCCAATGTGTCGGCTGGGCGCTTGATAGATCCACAAGAAATCGCCGATACCTTGTATTTTTGTGCGCGCTCTCCGGTGATTAGTGGCGCGGTAATCCATGCCAATCTCGGTCAAATAGAACACTAGCATTCCTCCGCCCGCAGTAAATTTTACTGCGGCACTTTCCCTGCGTTTTTACGGTCTACACTAGTTGTAGGCCGAGCGTTTTCCCAAGCACTCTATTGGCACATGCACTAGCCACACTTCGGTAATCGCGTAGTCTTTTTTTGTGGATCGAAGTAGATGATCTCTGCGTAGCAGAGTAGAGTGAAGACGCATACACATGAAACTGTCGTCGCGCTACATCGCGAGTGGAATGTCAGCGACGTGGCGTTAACGCAGAAAGGAGATTGCACCGATGGGTATCCTTGATAACGTCCGCGAGCAATATCTGAAGGCGAAGGACGAGGAGATGTCATTGACTGACTACCTCGAGCTTTGCCGCAGCGATCCGCTTGCTTACGCCACCCCGGCTGAGCGAATGCTGGCAGCCATTGGCGAGCCAGAACTTGTAGATACCCGCAGTGACCCTCGGCTTTCACGAATTTTTTCCAATCGGTTGATTGCCCGCTATCCAGCCTTTGAAGAGTTTTACGGCATGGAAGATGTGATCGCGCAGATCGTCGCATTTTTCAAACATGCCGCGCAGGGCCTGGAAGAACGCAAACAGGTGCTATATCTGCTTGGCCCGGTAGGCGGTGGTAAATCGTCGATCGCCGAGCGGCTGAAAAAATTGATGGAAGCCTACCCGATCTACGCCTTGAAAGGCTCGCCCATTAACGAGTCGCCGCTGTCGTTGTTTGACCCCCAGCGCGACGGTAAGCAGCTTGAAGAAGAGTACGGTATTCCCGAACGCTATCTCAGTGGCCTCGCGTCACCGTGGGCGATCAAGCGTCTGGACGAGTATGAAGGCGACCTTAGCCAGTTCCGCGTTGTGCGTATTCAGCCCTCAGTGTTAAAGCAAGTGGCGATTACCAAAACCGAGCCAGGCGATGAGAACAATCAGGACATTTCCACTCTGGTCGGCAAGGTGGACATTCGCAAGCTCGAGAGCTACGCGCAAGACGATCCCGATGCCTATTCCTACTCTGGCGGCCTGTGCCTGGCGAATCAGGGCATGCTTGAGTTTGTCGAGATGTTCAAAGCGCCTATCAAAATGCTGCATCCCCTGCTGACGGCGACGCAAGAAGGAAACTACAAGGGCACCGAGGGCTTCTCCGCCATTCCCTTTCAGGGCGTAATACTTGCTCACTCCAACGAATCCGAGTGGCAGAGCTTTCGCAACAACAAGCACAATGAGGCATTTCTCGACCGGGTATACATCGTCAAAGTGCCCTACTGTTTGCAGGTGTCAGAAGAGGTAAAAATTTACCAGAAGCTGCTGCGCCACAGCTCCCTGGCCGATGCGCCATGTGCACCGGGAACGCTGGAAATGCTCGCGCAGTTCTCGGTTTTGACGCGCCTTGGCGAGCCGGAGAACTCCAGCATTTATTCCAAAATGCGTGTTTACGACGGTGAGTCACTGAAAGACACCGACCCGGCGGCGAAGTCCTTCCAGGAGTACCGCGACTATGCCGGTATTGATGAGGGCATGACCGGGATGTCAACGCGCTTTGCTTTCAAGGTACTGTCGGCGGTATTTAACTACGACAACGCCGAGATAGCGGCTAACCCCGTGCACCTCATGTATGTGCTTGAGCAGCGCATTATGCGCGAGCAGCTGCCTGAGGATGTGCAGCGTACCTACCTAGAATTTATCAAGGGCTGGCTCGCAGTGCGCTACGCTGAATACGTGGGTAAAGAAATTCAAACGGCCTATCTCGAATCATATTCAGAGTACGGTCAGAACATTTTTGACCGCTACGTGACCTTTGCGGATTACTGGATTCAGGACGAAGATTACCGAGATCCGGAAACCGGCGCGATCTTCGACCGTGCCACCTTAAACGGTGAACTGGAGAAAATTGAAAAACCCGCCGGGATCGCTAATCCGAAAGATTTCCGCAATGAAATCGTTAACTTTGTGCTGCGTGCTCGCGCTCAAAATGAGGGCCGCAACCCGAACTGGACGAGCTATGAAAAACTGCGCGAAGTGATAGAGAAGAAAATGTTCTCCAGCACTGAAGAGCTGCTGCCGGTCATTTCCTTTAATGCCAAAGCCTCCGATGAGGACCAGAAAAAGCACGAAAACTTTGTTACCCGCATGGTCGAGAAGGGCTACACACCCAAGCAAGTACGTTTGTTGTCAGAGTGGTATCTGCGCGTACGCAAAGCTGGCTAGTTAACACTGCCACGTCGAAAGCAAGGTGCGAATATGTCGATGATTATTGACCGCCGCCTGAACGACCGCAACAAAAATGCGACGAACCGCGCGCGGTTCATCAGGCGATATAAATCCCAGCTTAAGCGCTCTGTGGCAGACGTTGTCGCCGAGCGCTCCATCACCGATATGGGGCGCGGTGGCGAGGTGGGAATCCCGGTAAAAGATATTTCCGAACCGAAGTTCCGTATTGGCCAGGGTGGCGACCGGGAGATGGTTCACCCAGGCAACCACAGTTTCTCCCCCGGAGATCGCATCGCTAAACCCCAAGGTGGCGGCGAAGGCGAGGGCGGGGACGGCCAGGGTGAAGGCGGTGAGGGACAGGATAACTTTATGTTTACCCTGTCAAAAGAGGAGTTTATGAACCTCTTTTTCGACGACCTGGAACTGCCACGTTTAGCGCGTAATGTGCTGGGTGACGCTAAACAATTCACTTTTCGTCGCGCGGGTTATACCCCGTCGGGGGTGCCGTCTAACTTGTCGGTGCGACGCAGCCTGCAAAATGCCATGGCCAGGAAGATCGCACTGGCGGCACCGCTGAAACGAGAACTGCGTGAGCTTGAGGAAAGGGGTGCTGATCCACAAGAAATTCAAGACTTAAAAGACCGCATTGATCGCATTCCCTTTTTGGATGAGTACGACCTCCGCTTCCGGCATAAAGTTAAGGAGCCCAAGCCAATTAGTCGCGCGGTTATGTTTTGTTTGATGGATGTGTCGGCGTCGATGTCGGAACAAAAAAAGGACCTGGCCAAGCGCTTTTTTACTTTGCTGTATTTGTTCCTCAATCGAAAATATGAACATGTCGAGCTGGTATTTATTCGGCATACGTCAAACGCCGAAGAAGTTGACGAACACGCGTTTTTTCACGACCCGCAAACCGGCGGTACGGTGGTGATGTCGGCGCTTAATTTGGCCGAAGACATCATTCAAGATCGCTATGCGCCAGACCAGTGGAATATATACGGCGCGCAGGTGTCAGATGGCGACGCCTTTGGCAGCGATCCGCAACGCAGCGCGGCTAAGTTGCGCGACGATATTTTGCCGCACTGTCGCTACTACGCCTACGTAGAGGTGCCGGACAATGCCAGTAGCATCACGCCGCTGGGTGCCGCCTACAGCCAAATCCACAGTGAAAACTTTGCGGTCGCCAAAGTAATGGGGCGGCGCGATGTCTATCCCGTACTGCGGGAATTATTCCAGCGGGAGGCGGCGTGAGCGAGACGGTGAAAGACCGCGTATTGTCCCGGGGCGGCGACTGGGATTTTGATCTGCTGCGCAGCTACGACCGCGAGATAGCGAGCATCGCCAAAGAGTTTGGCTTGGACACTTACCCTAATCAAATTGAGGTGATTGCCTCTGAGCAAATGCTCGATGCTTACGCGTCCGTGGGCTTGCCTATCAGCTACACCCACTGGAGTTACGGCAAGGAATTTATTCGTAACGAAGAAGCCTATCGCCGCGGAATGCGTGGCTTGGCTTATGAGCTGGTGATTAATTCTGACCCCTGCATTGCCTATTTGATGGAAGACAATAGTATGCCGATGCAGGCCTTAGTCATTGCCCATGCCTGCTATGGACACAATTCCTTTTTTAAGGGGAATTACCTGTTTAAGCAGTGGACCAGCGCCGATGCGATTGTTGATTACATGGTATTTGCTCGTAAGTATATTTTTGAGTGCGAGCAAAAATATGGCATTGATCGTGTGGAGGAAACCCTCGATGCCTGTCATGCCTTGATGGATCATGGCGTGGACCGCTACCACCGGCCCTCACCACTTTCAGCGCAGGATGAATTGCGTCGTCAGCACGAGCGCGCGGAGCATGCGCGCAAGCAGTTTGATGATATTTGGCGAACATTGCCGCGCAAAGAAAAGCAGGGCGATGACGATGCCCCCGCTGAGGCAGCAAATTTTCCCCCTGAGCCTCAGGAAAACTTGCTGTACTTTATCGAAAAATATTCACCCACCCTGGAAACGTGGCAGCGTGAGATCGTTCGAATCGTGCGTAAGCTGGCGCAGTATTTCTACCCGCAGGGTATGACTAAGGTGATGAACGAGGGGTGGGCGACGTTTTGGCACTATACCTTGCTCAACACCCTGTACGACCGCGGTTTGGTTGATGACGGCTTTATGTTCGAGATTCTTCAGTCTCATACCAATGTGGTCATGCAACCGGGCTTTGATCACCCCGCGTACAGCGGCATTAACCCCTACGCCCTCGGCTTTGCCATGTTCCGCGACTTGCGCCGTATCTGCGAGTCGCCGGATGCTGAGGACCGCGCCTGGTTTCCCGATATTGCGGGGCGAGATTGGCGCGAAGTGCTTGATTTTGCGATGCGTAACTACAAAGACGAGTCGTTCATCGCGCAGTATTTGTCGCCAAAATTAATCCGCGAGTTCCACCTTTTTGCCATAGCAGATCAAGCGAAAAACGACTTTGTCGAGGTGGCGGCAATTCACAATGACGAGGGCTACCGTGACGTCCGGCGCCTGCTATCACGGCAATACAATCGCGATATTTTGGTGCCGGACATCCAGGTACTTCGCTATGAGCACATGGGCGACCGCTCGCTGCTGCTGCGATACACCCGGCTGCGCGACAGACCGCTTACCGACGATGCCAAAGAAGTGCTGAAGCATTTATCTAAGCTATGGGGCTTTACGGTCAGCATGGAAGTGTTTGACGAGCGCGAGGGCGTTGTCGATCGCATCGATGTCAACCCAGCGCGCTAGGGCCTAGCAGCAAGTGCTAATTAGCGGCCGCTGAACTCGGGCTTGGTTTTATCAAAAAATGCATTTACCGCCACCATGTGATCCTCTGTTTGGTGGCACTGGGCCTGAACATCGGCGCAAACGCTCAGGAAATCGTCCAGCTCCTGGCGTTGTGCAAGCTTCATTAGACGTTTGGTTTGCCTAAGTGCTTGTGGCGGCTTGCTGGCATAGGTGTTTGCATAGCCTTGGGCGCAGGACAAGAGTGTGTCGTCTGAGACCTTTTCCAATAACAGGCCCAGAGCGAGTGCTTCGTCTGCCTCAATAATACGTCCGCTAAAGCTCAACTCGGCGGCACGTTGGTAGCCCACTAAACGCTGCAGAAACCAGGCCCCGCCGTCACCGGGAATGATCCCCAAATTGATGAAGGTTTCACCAAAGCGGGTACTGTTACAACCGATACGCAGATCGCACATACAGGCGAGGTCAAAGCCAGCGCCGACCGCAGCGCCATTTACCGCAGCGATGGTAACCACCTCGGCGTTGTGCATTGTTCTTGAGATGCGTTGAATGCCGTTGCGATAGCTGGCGCTGATCTCAGCGGGGTTGCCGCCAAACATACCTTGCTTGTCGCGCATTTCCTTTACATTGCCGCCAGCACTAAAGGCGCGGCCTTCACCAGTGAGAATTAAGCAGGAGATAGCGGGGTTTTGATTTGCCCAAGTGACGGTATCGCAGATGTCGTCGATGAGCGCGCTGCCCGTTAGGGCGTTGCGGATGTCGTCGCGCTGGAAACACAATAGTGCGACTCGCCCGTCCACGGTCAAGGTTGCATCGCGCAGCGTTGGCATGGCCATTTGGTTTTCTCCCTCGTTTACGTCGCGGCAATTATGCCATAGCGGCCGCCATCGATAGCAGTGTGTTCACACCGGTAGCGAAACACCTTTTACCTTGCCTGCGTATACCTAGTCGGAGGTGACCTATGACGAAATGTGAATTTGACGACCTGAATCATTACCCTGTATCTGAGATCGAGGTGCATTCTCTCGATGGCGGTATGTATGTACTTTCGGCGATTATTGACGGCGGAAGTTTCCCGGTCTATGAGCGCGGCAAGAGAATGGTAACGCGGGACATAACTAGCCTGCGAAGACGCCTGGCCGACTGCCGTTGCCAAACGTTTTTTCTAATTCAGCGCAGTGCCTATGACGAAATGCTGGGCCAGCCAGTTAAGAGTGAAGAGACGGAAATGCGTATCGCGATAGCGCCGCTCAGCGACGAGCATTTAATTTAAGGCGGTGTGAAGACGGCTGCCGCATTAGCGGCAGCTCTGGCTTAGAAACTCATTTCGCGTGCTTGGGTCACTTTTAAAACTGCCACCCAGGGCAGTGGTTTGTGTACGTGAGTTAGTGTCCATGACGCCGCGACTTTTCACGCAGTAGTGAATCGCATCGATGGTAACGGCAACATCTTCCGTTTCCAGCAGTGTTTGCAGAGCGACCAACACTTGTTGGGTAAGGCGCTCTTGCACCTGCGGCCGTTGTGCAAAGAAACGCACAATACGGTTAATCTTCGACAGTCCAATCACCTTCTCGCCGGGAATATAGGCGACTGTGGCTTCGCCATCGATAGTAACGAAGTGGTGCTCGCAGGTGCTTGTTACGCTAACGCCACTAACCTTTACCATTTCTTCGACACGCATTTTGTTGTCGATATTGGTGATTTTGGGGAAGTTGTTGTAATCCAAGCCACAAAAAATTTCATCTACATACATTTTCGCAATCCGCGATGGGGTTTCTTCAAGGCTGTCATCACTGAGATCGAGGCCGAGGGTTTCCATAACACCCAGCATCAAGTCGGCGATCCGCTGCTTTTTTTGGTCGTCATTCAGTGAGCTTTGGGGGCGCATCGGTGTTTCTAGGCCCGCTTCCAGTAATGCGCTGTGTACGGCATTGGCTTCCTTGGAAATCATGTTTTTGTCTCGTGTTGTTTTTCATCGTTTACGCAATTTACAGATATTTGGTTTCCTGACCGGTAAATCAAGTTAGTGCTCGCCTCGGTCGATTTGTGTCTCAGCCGCAAGCCGCAGTATTTGCGCCTACACTGGTAAGAGGATGGAAAAAGGTGAGGCGAAAAGATGGCCGAACAGAGCGAGCACTGGGCAGCAAACAGTGCTGACTACCAAAGAGCATGCTTGCTGGGCGGGGCGGTAGGTGACGCGCTGGGCGCCCCGGTGCAGTTCTTTAGTCTCGACGATATTGTGCAGCAGTACGGAAAGCGGGGCGTACTCGACTATATGCCGGCCTACGGAAGGAAGGGAGCGGTCACTGACGACACGCAACGCCTTATGTTCACCGCCGAAGGCATACTCCGCTACCGCGTGGCGAGCGCGAGAGGCGAGCAGCCAGATTTGCGAAGTTTTATTCATCGCGCGGACTTACGTTGGCTATCCACGCAGACCACAACCACCACAGGGCAGCAGCGCAGTTTCTTATTGGCAGAGCGCGGGCTCTACAGTCAGCGAGCAGCGCGCGATAGCTTTCTGGCGGTGTTAAGTAAAAGTCAGCAGGGCGGCGTAACGGCTGACAACCAATACCAGTTCGGTGCCGGTTTGAGCCGAATTGCGCCCCTTGCTGTGCACTTCGTTAGTGATACGCGCAAATTCTGGGGAGAGGCGCTGCGTGCTGAAATGTTCTCACTCAGCGCCGATATCAGCGCCCTCAGCGATGGCCACGTTAATGGTCGTTTAACCGGCGGCGCGCTGGGCATACTGTTGCTTGGCTTGTTGTATGGTCACCCGCCTGAGGCGTGCCTGGCGCGGATCGACGAGCAGCTGCGCCCCAACAAGGACAGCCAAGCCTTGCGCCGAGCTATCGATCATGCCGTTGAGTTGGCCAATGCCCAGCCAAACTCGGCCAGTGCCGCAGAATCCCTCTGTGGCGACTCTATGGCCCTGGACGTGTTTTCCGTTGCCTTGTACTCACTGCTGTGCGCCGAGGACTTTGCCTCTGGTCTGGTGCTGTCGGTTAATCACAGTGGTTTAAGTGACAGCTGCGGCGCGTTAGCGGGGCAGCTATTGGGTGCCTGGCGCGGCCTCGATGATATTCCGCAGCATTGGCTACAAGACCTTGAGCATAAAGCGCTGCTAGACTGCTTGGCAGCGGACTTTTTGAAGTCCCCCGAAGACCCGCTAATGAAGCAACGTTATGGTGGTTAATTAAGGGAAGGGCGCTCTTTGACTCAAATTGACTTGTCGTCGTTACAACACCCTGTTTTAGAAAAGAAACTCTACCGTCAGCGGCGCGACCAACTCCAGCTCGATCTAATGGCTTTGCAGCTGCAATTATACCGAAGCCGACGCCGTGCAATACTCGTGGTGGAGGGCCCGGATGCGGCGGGAAAAGGGGGCTTTTTGCGACGTGCCCTGCGGTATATGGACCCCCGAGGGGTGCGGGTCCATGCCATTGGGCCCCCGGATGCCATAGAGGCGGGTCAGCACTACCTGCAGCGATTTTGGCGGCGCCTGCCCACCTCCGGACAATTGTGTGTATTCGACCGCTCTTGGTACGGGCGTATTCTGGTGGAACATGTCGAGCACGGATACAACGAGCGGGAGCGTGCGTGTCGCGAGATCGCCGAATTTGAAAGGATGTTAGTTGACGACCAGATTATGGTGGTTAAGGTGCTGTTTTACATCGATAAAGAAACGCAGCGCAATCGTCTGTTGACCCGTTTGGAAAGCCCGGAGAAACACTGGAAAATCACCGATGCTGACCTGAATAGCTTTCCGTTTCATCATCAGTATTGCCAGGCCTATGAGTACATGTTGAAGCAGTGCTCCCAGCCGGTACCGTGGCAGCTTGTTGCGGCGAACGACAAGTACCATGCCCGGGTTGCCGGTATGGAGGCCCTGAGTGAGCAGTGGCGTCAGCACCTCGGAGAGCCGGCACACCCGCAGGCCAACGCGGCCTTTGTCGCAAGGGCTCGGCGCGTGCTGGAGCGACGACGGGAAGACAGCGCCGATTGAATTCAAGGCGTTGTTATTGTGAGCGTTATCGCGCTGATTCTTACCAATATCGGTAGAAGGCTAGGGGCCAATACGAATACAGCTCTGCTGTGCGGCGGTGCACTATGTTTTAAAGGAGGGTGTGCGAGAATGACGGTAACATCCCGTTGTGACCCCTACGGATGAAACGCGATATCAAAAGGACGCATGTTGATTTTTAAGCGCTTGAAGGACATCTACAACACGCTTGGCCCGCGATTACTCGCCGGTGTGCTGCTGGTCTTCCTCTGTGTATTTGTTGTGATGTTTCCGCTGGCGGAGCGTCGTGCCTATCAACAGGAAGTGTCGGCGGTTGGTGAGGTGTTGAGCAGCCTTCTCGATGCCCGCGCGCGAGCGCTGGATAATCACATAGGTCAGTACGAAAGCGACACGCTTTTCCTGGCGAACACGCCGCCCATCTCTGGCATTATGCGCGCCTTGGAAAATTCCGGGGAAGACCCCGACACCCGCAGCAACCTGCAAGACTGGCAGCAGCGCTTACAAGAGATTTTTAGTGCCTACATGTACAGCCGCGGTGAGGTGCGTCAGCTGCGCTTTATCGGAATGGATGATGGTGGGCGGGAATTAGTGCGCGTCGACAGTGATGGCGAGTCCGTTCAAATTATTCCCCAGTCTCAGTTGCAGCAAAAAGGCCACAGTGACTACGTTAAAGAATCGAGCAAGCTCAATGAAGGCGAGGTGTATTTTTCGCGGGTTAATTTTAACCGCGAGCGCGGGAAGATCGAGCGCCCACTTTGGCCCACGCTGCGAATAGCGACGCCGGTTTTCGACGCGCAACAGCGTTTGTTTGGCGTGGTCGTGATGAATCTGGATTTTAGCTATAGCCAGCGATTGATCCGGGAAGATCTGCCGCAGGGCTACCGAGTTTACCTCCTTGATGAAGAGCAGCATTTTTTGTTGCATCCCTACAGTGAAAAAACCCTGGCCTACGAACTTGGGCCGTCCTATCAGTGGGGGCAGGCCTTCGATGCGCCGATGGCCGATGGCCTGAGGCCCTATCGTGAGCGCGGTGGGGAAGCCACTTGGTACTCACTGAAACAGCGATTGACCTACGATGACCGCCATTGGGTCACGTTGGTTGTCGCCGCCGATCAAGCGCTGGTTGATGATGCGGTATTTCGCATGCTGCGTTTTAATGCGGCGGTTTTTGTGTGCTTTACGCTGATCACCTTCATATTACTTCTTCAGTTCGTTGTGAATATGCGCCGACGCGACGAAGCCATTGAGCGAAATGCGGAGCGAGTCGCGATTATTGATGGCAGTAACGATGCCGTGATCGCGGTCAGCCTGGATGGCGTGGTGATTAGCTGGAACGCAGCGGCAGAGTTGCTGTTCGGCTATCGCGAAGACGAGGTGGTAGGGAAGACGACGGCGTCACTGATTTTGCCGGATGACTGCAGAGATGAAGAGCAGCTTTTTCTAAAGCAGATGCGCGCGGGTGTGCCTGTGCCGCATGTGGAAACGCACCGGAAAGATAAATCGGGTAACCGTATTGAGGTCGCTATTAATGTCTCGCCTGTGAAGGTCGCGGGTAAAATAACCAGCGCGGCGATGATCGTCCGGGATATCAGCCAGGAGAAGGAATCGCGCAGCAAATTGCGCCAGCTCAATGAGTCCCTTGAGGAGGTGGTGGCCCAGCGTACCAAGGACCTGAGTGAGACCTTGGCAACTCAGCGGGCAATTCTTGAAAAGGCCGGCTACGGAATTATCGCCAGCGACCCCAGGGGCAAAATCACCCTGTTTAATTCCGCTGCGGAAAAAATGCTCGGCTATCGCCAAGAAGAGGTGGTAGGCCAGCGCTATATCAACAGCTTCTTTGTCGGCGACGAATTTAACCAGGCCCTGCGTGACAAGGCGATTGAGCAGGGCGGTGAGCTCGATACCTATTCGCTTTTAAAGGCGGGTTTCAGCGATGAACGAGAGTGGGTATTTCGTCGACGGGATGGGCAAGAGTTCCCAGTGTTATTAAAAACCGTGTCGATGCTCAGCGACGAGGGGGATGTACTGGGCTTCCTCAGCGTGGCCGTGGACTTAACCACCCGCAAGCAAGAACAGCGCGAGTTGGAGCACGCCAGGGCGGTGGCGGAGGACGCCAGCAAAGCAAAGAGCGAATTCCTCGCCAATATGAGCCATGAAATTCGCACACCGATGAATGCGGTGCTGGGGATGCTAAACCTATTGGATCATACCGGCCTCAATGCAAGGCAGCACGATTATGTGCAAAAGGCCAGTGGCGCTGCCGAGGCCTTGCTGGGGATCATCAACGATATTCTGGATTTCTCCAAAATCGAGGCCGGTAAGCTGTTGCTGGACCCTCACCCCTTTAGCGTGGACGAGGTCTTGCGCGATATCGCCAATATACTGAGTATGAATGTTGACGAAAAACAACTGGAAATACTCTTCAATGTGGACCCGGCCATTCCCAGTCAGGTGTGTGGTGATGCCCTGCGTATCAAGCAGGTGCTTATCAATCTCGCCGGGAATGCCGTGAAGTTCACCGATAGCGGCGAAGTGATGATCAGTGTGGTGGTGCAGCACCAGCAGCGCCAGCGCATTGTTTTGGGTTTCAGCGTTCGTGACACCGGTATTGGCATGTCGGTTGAACAGCAGCAGCGCATTTTTCAGTCCTTCTCTCAGGCCGAGGCGGGAACGACCCGTCGATATGGCGGCACGGGGCTCGGCCTAGTGATCTGTCAGCGCTTGATCCGCATGATGGGTGGTGAACTCGAAGTCGACAGTGAGGAAGGCCGCGGCAGTACGTTTTCATTTAGCCTGTTGTTAGAAAATGTTGAAGGGGCAGAGCGCTCGGCACCGCGTGCGCGTGAACTCTCTCAGGGTTTACAGGGTCTTCGTATACTGTGTATTGATGACAACGCCAACGCG
The DNA here is from genome assembly GCF_016906995.1 of Spongiibacter marinus. Classification (GTDB taxonomy): domain Bacteria; phylum Pseudomonadota; class Gammaproteobacteria; order Pseudomonadales; family Spongiibacteraceae; genus Spongiibacter; species Spongiibacter marinus. The sequence goes on from NZ_JAFBBD010000002.1 coordinate 270,835, forward strand.
CGACAGATCATCTCTACCAGTTGCGAGTCGATGGGCTGGCACTGCGACGAAGCGGCGGATGGCGAGTCCGGCGTGGAAAAAATCCGCGCTGCCTCGACGCCTTACGATGTGGTGTTTATCGATTGGATGATGCCGGGCATGAACGGCTGGCAAACCGCTGAGGCGATCCGCCGCGAGCAGGGTGAGCGCTGTCCAAAACTGGTGATGGTGACCGCCCACGCGAAAGATGTATACGCGCAGGAAGAGCGCGAGGGCGGCAGCCCGATGGATGGTTTTTTGATGAAGCCGGTAACCGCCTCAGATATTTTCAATGCGGTTAGCGAAGCGCTGACACATGCTGTGGCACCGAGCTTGCCGGCGAGGGCGGAGCCGGTAGAGGCAGTCTCCGAGGTGGATGACAGCGACAAGAACCAGGTTGTCAGGCCTGTGGCGAAGGGTTCGCTGGCAGGTATGCGCCTGTTATTAGTGGAGGACAATCTCACCAACCAACAAGTGGCGCGGGAGCTGCTGGCATTGGAGGGCGCTGAGATCGAGTTGGCTGAAAACGGCTTGGAGGCGCTGGAGCAAATACGCACGAGTGCATCGCCCTTTGATGCTGTATTGATGGATTTGCAAATGCCTGAGATGGACGGCCTGACAGCGACCAGGAAGATTCGTCAGGAAATGGGTCTGGTAGATTTGCCCATCATCGCGATGACCGCCAACGCCCTGCCATCTGATCGCAAGGCCTGCTTAGACGCAGGAATGAATGATCATGTAGGCAAGCCTTTTGAGCTGTCTGAATTGGTTGATGCCGTGTTAAAGGCCGCGGGGCGAGAGGCAGTGGCCGATGAGTCAGTTGTGGTTGAGCGTGTCGAGCCCGATTTGCCAGCATCACCGGAGGGCTTCAATTTTAAGGAAGCCTTGCTGCGCATGGGGAATAATCGCGGCTTGCTGGCCACACAGGCGCGACGATTTGCCGACAGGCATTGCGGCGATCTCAAACTGGTTGAGAAAAGTCTGCGTGGAAATAACGCGCCGCTGGCAACTCGTGAACTGCATACCGTGCGCGGTGTTGCTGCCACGCTGGGGGCTTCGGCGCTGGCGCAGATGCTGGGTGATCTTGAGGATGCTTGTAAACAGGGGGCAAGTGCCGATGCCCTTGCTGAGGATCTTCAGCGTGCAGACGCCGAATTAAAACGCGCGTGTGCCGTTTTTAGTGAGTTGGCGAACCAGTTGACGCCCGCGCCCAGTGCGGGCGATGAAGGGCATACCAAGGTGGATGCCGCGCAGCTACTCAAGGGTTGTGAGGAGCTAGAAGCCCTCCTTCGGGACAGTAATATGCGCGCGATGGCCGTGCACGATACGCTCCGCGCGGAAGGGGGCTTGGCAGCGGTCGCCGGAGCCGAGATACTGGCGGAATCCATAGCGAGTCTCGATTTTGCCGGCGCCCTTGCTGCGCTGGAGCGTGTTAAGGCAGAGCTCGACGCACAAAACAGTAATACGGAGCTGTAAACAATGACGGAAAAGGCACTCGACTGGGTGAAGCCGATGTTGCGGTCGCTGCCAAAGCTACTGCTCGTCGACGACCAGCCGGTGAATATCCAGACCCTCTATCAGATTTTCGCTGACGATCACGAAGTGTTCATGGCGACGAGTGGCGAGCAAGCGCTGGCGCTGTGTCGAGACAAACAGCCCGATCTGGTATTGCTGGACGTGATCATGCCGGGTATGGATGGCCTGGAAACCTGCCAACGCTTGAAAGAGGATGCCGATACCGCCGACATTCCTGTGATTTTTGTGACCTCGCAAAATAGCCCCGAAGAGGAGACCCACGGCCTGGAGGTGGGGGCTGTCGACTTTATTAGCAAGCCAGTAAACCCCGCAGTGGTTAGAGCTCGGGTAAAAACGCAGCTCACACTGAAAGCGCAAACCGATGCGCTGCGCATGCTTGCTTCCCTGGATGGTTTGACCGGCGTGCCCAATCGACGCATTTTCGATGAGCGGCTGGATGCCGAGTGGCGGGCATGTCGCCGTTCAGGGTCGCCCCTTTCGTTGCTGATGGTTGATGTTGATCACTTCAAACTCTACAACGACCACTATGGCCACTTGGACGGTGACCAGTGTTTGAAGGCAATAGCATCGGCGTTGGCTTCCAGTGTTGAGCGCGGACGCGATATGCTCGCCCGTTTCGGCGGTGAGGAATTTGTCTGCCTGTTACCGGATACCGACCTGGAGGGCGCCAAACATATTGCCGAAAAATTGCGTCAGGCCGTTGAAGGGCTGGCGATCCCCCACGTTGAATCGAAAACGGCGGCAACGGTAACGGTGAGTCTCGGGGTTGCCACCACCGCCGAGTGCGATGCACTGGAGCCGCCGGACCTGCTCAAAATTGCCGATGAGCAGTTGTATCTTGCCAAGCAATCTGGCCGCAACCGCGTCTGTGGCGTGCAATTTCCGCTAGCTCAGCAAGCCGAGTCGTGACATGAACCCGCTAATGCCCCACCTTGCCCGGGTGCTTTCAAGTACGTCCTTACTTTCCTTGCGGCGGGGCTACCACAGCGCGAAGCGGCGTTTGGCAGGTAGGCCGCATACGCTCGATGTGTTCATTCGCGTTGATGACCCCTACAGCTATTTACTATTGCAGGTGATGGACGATGTCTGCTCGCGCTTTAATGTCGAGGTAAAGTGGTGGGTGATCGTCGAGTCGCCCGAGGACATGTACCCGGAAAAAACCATGTGGCGGGAGTATGCCTGTCGCGACGCTGAACATCTTGCCAGGCTATACAACTTAGACTTTCCCTCACAATTGCCCGCGTTAGAGCAGGCCGCTATCGACCATACGGCGGTATCCCTTCTATCGTTACCCGTAGACGATTTTCCGCGGCAAGCGCGCGGCCTGCTGGCGGCGCTCTGGCAGGGACGGATGCCGACGCAATTACTCGCGTTGGATTCCTGGGCCCGTCAGTGCCTGGCGGAAAATTCTCAACGCTTACAAACGCTGGGGCATTACGCTGGGGCGATGATTTACTGTGCGCCGGAATGGTATTGGGGCGTGGACCGGCTGGATCACCTTGAACGGCGGCTTATTACCGAAGGCGGCGCAAAGCGGCCGGATGAAAAGGCGGTGTATACGCGCAGCTACAGCGGTTTTTGTCGCGGTGAGCGCGCCGATGTTGTCGATCCCGATCTGCCCTTAGTGCTCTACTGGTCTGCGCGCAGCCCCTATTCATACTTGGCGCTAGAGAAGGCGGCGCAGCTGAGTGAGCACTACGGCATCGCGCTTGAGGTGAAGCCGGTGCTGCCGATGATGATGCGCGGGATGCCTGTACCTCCTGACAAGAAAATGTATATTTTTCATGACACGGTTCGGGAGGCGGAAAAGCAGGGCCTGGAGTACGGTTTTGTTGCCGACCCGCTGGGCGATGCCGTGGAGCGTTGCTATGCACTTTGTGACTACGCGGAGTCTAGCGGACGCTTGCTACCGTTTTTGCTTAGTTTTGCCCGCGGCGTAAATGCTCAAGGCATTGATGCCGCCAGCGATCGTGGATTGAAGCGTATTATTCAGCGCTGTGGTTTGGATTGGGAGACGGCGCGACAGCAACTCGGCAATGACCACTGGCGGGGCGCGGTGCAAAAAAACCTGGAAGAGATGTATGCCATGGGTTGCTGGGGCGTGCCGAGTTTTCGCTATGGCGAGTTAGTGCTATGGGGGCAGGACCGCATTGGCATTGTGGAAAATGCCATGATAGGTAGCGCGGCCCTGCATCGCTGCTAAGCGACCTGTCGCTTAGCTTAGGCGAGCAAATGTTTTTGCCAGCAGCTGTGATAACAGGCCGGGAAATGCGCCGCTGACAATTTTAAATACCCTCGCGTCGACGCCAATGCAAATACTGCGCTTGTTGCGCTCTATCGCGCCTACAATGCGCTGCGCGGCGTAGTGTGCACTCACGCCAACGCGCTGCGCCAGTCGCATATTTTTCTCTGCCTGCTGTACATCGTCCGATTCTTTGAGTGTGGCCAGAATCATATCGGTCTTAATGGCTCCCGGATGAATACAGCTGACGCCGATTCCCTCGCCACTCAGTTCCGCGCGTAACGAATCACTGAATTTTTGCAGGGCCGCTTTGCTACTGCTGTACGAACACTGGCTGGGAAGACCGAAGAATGCTGCCATGCTAGATAGGTTGACGATGTGTCCTTGTCCGCTGTTTCTGAGCAGCGGCAGCAATTCTCGACTGAGAAACACAGCACTAAAAAAATTCAGTTGGAAGACCTTTTCCCAATCCGCTTGGCGGTGATTTTCAGTACTCTTCTGCAGAGTTATCCCTGCGTTGTTAATCAGAATATCAAGCGATGTGTACTGCTCTTTCAGTGCATCGACTAGATCAATCAGCTGATGGCGGTCGCAGAGGTCGGCGGTGTGACAAGAAATTGTGGCACCTTGTCCCTCCAGTGAATCCGCTAACTGTTTGAGTGCGTCGCCGTTGATATCAACCAGTGCGAGGTGGCAGCCTTTACTGGCCAGAAGCGCCGCCAGCGCACTGCCGAGGCCACCGGCGGCGCCAGTGATCAAGGCCGTTTTAGCTGTAAAAGAGTTCATCAATTCGCTCGTAAAAAAAGGGCGGTGGCCGGAGGGTGGGCCGGACACCACCTAATAACAGGAAGGTTAGAAGGTTTTACGAAGTTCTATGCCGTAGGTGCGCGGGTCGCCGAGCACAGTAGTGAGTGTGCCGATACTGTCTCCGGCGGCTACCGCACCAATGTCGTAGCGCTCGTCGGTCAGGTTTTTCACATAGGCGGCAATGCTCAGGTCATCGGCGTCGTTGCTCCAGCTCAGGCGCGCGTCGAAGAGCACATAGGCATCGGCATACGTGAGTGCTTCCTTGCGTTTTGACGCCTCCCACGCGCCTCGGTCCAGGCCGAGGTAAATATCGCTCTTATAGCTGGCGTCTAGTCGGGGCACGAAGCGACCGAACTCGGTATTGAGCGTGTACTGGATACCCAGTGCCGCTGTTTCTTCCGGCGATACTGCAAATTCTTCGTCAGAACGGTCGATGGGAACAAACTCACCACGAAGCGCCAGGGATTTCAGGTCGTTATCCATGAATTCTTCATAGCGATAATTGTTGTTGCTGTAAGTGAAGTTGACCATGGTATTCATTGACGGGAACCACATTACCTCCAGTTCGGCACCTTCGATTACTGATTCACCCGCATTTTGCGAGCCAACTACCAAGGTGTTGTTCGAATCAACATTTACAGTGATTAGGTGCATGTTCTCAAACGTCATGGAGTAGGCCGCAAGATTGATCCGCAGAGAGCGTTCTAGCGCATCGATCTTGATACCGATTTCGCGGTTTTCGAGCTCTTCGGGTTCAACTACGCTCAGGCCGTCTAAGCCAAATGGCTCCTGGAAGCCTGACTTAAAACCGTTGCTCCATGTTGCGTAAACCATCGCCGAGTTGATGATGCTGCCGTCAAGCAGTTCCTCGGGGAAGATATAGGCGGCAGAAGCCATCGGTGTGAATTGACGGAAGGTGTCTTCTCGCTGGTCGATTTTCGCATCGCCTAAGGGCGCTCGAATATCGCCAGTGAAACGTTCGCGCAAGATGTTGTTGGCAATGGTGAGTGGGTCTTGTGACCAACGCCCCAAAAATGCCATGGCCCCCATATCTGGCAATACCGGAACAAAGCGTGGGTCTGCACTAGAAATGATGGAGGTCACTTCAGCGAGGTCGGCGCTGCGGGTAACCAAGTAGGAGTCGCGCGTCTCTTCGGTGTAGCGCCCGCCCAGCGTAACCTCTAGGTTGTCGGTGATGTGCCATGTGGCTTGAGTAAACGCAGCAAAGGTTTCACCGTCGATTTCAAAGTCCTGAACGGTTGCCAATGGCAGTGCGCCCGCGACCAAAGGTAGTGTGCCACCGGGAACAAGACCAGTCAGTGTGTTGAGCAAGTCACCGACAACGCCAATGTCTACACCTTGCTGGCCAGCTGCCAAACCAAGAAATTTGGTGGGCTCGGCACCGACGAGTGGGTTGGCAGTGTTAAAGCGCTCGGACTTGTATTCGTCTTGCCAGAAGATACCCGCCGCGTAGTCGACACTGTCGAACAAAACGCCGTTGAATTGCAGTTCAAAGGTAAGCGATTCTTGCAGGCTGTCGTCGAGTAGGTCTGCTCGCAAAAACTCAGCTGGCCCGCCTTCGTCTGCGGTCGTTTGCGGGTTGAATTTCGTTGCGTCGCGGTAGCCCAGAATAGACTTCATGCTGTGGTCTGCACTGAACTGGTAGTCAAAGGTCAGGCCGAGCATAAGCTCGTCTTGGTCTTTTTTCTGACGCTGACTATCGCCTTGATTGGTGTGCAGGTCTGCCTGTGACTCGCGGGAGTTTGCCTCACAATTGTCTTTGTAGGCCGAGGGGTTGTTTGGGTCTGTGTCACCGGGCCAAAGTATGCCGAGGCCGTTCACAAAGAGGGCATCTTCGTTGACAATCCGACAGTTGTACGAGGGGAAATTTTCCCGCGTGCGGCCGACAAAGGCAAAACCGTCGATGGTTAAATCATCGCTTGCCAGCCAGCGCGTTTGGAAAATGGCAGACAGCCGATCGATCGACTGATTTTCCCGGCCGGTGGCGTCCTTCAGGAAGCCGTCGCGGCGGCGGGTGTTTACCGATATGCGGGTCAGCAATTCATCATTGATGGGTAAGTCGACCGCGGCCTGCAGGCGCTGCTCATTGTAGTTACCGAGACTGCCCTCAATATAGCCGCCGAATTCTTCTCCCGGTTTTGTCAGGGTGAAGACCAGGGCACCCCCGGTATTGTTCTTACCGAACAGCGTTCCCTGCGGCCCACGCAGAACCTGAACGCTGTCTACATCGATGGTATCCAAAAGCTGGCCATCCGGACGTGGGATGAAAATACCGTCTAAATACACGCTCACTGACGGGTCGAAGCGCGCAAAGGGCGCTCGCTGGCCGATGCCGCGAATAAAAATTTGTGGCGATGTGCTGTTATTGATTTGCAGGCTGGGCACCGACTTACTCAACTCCTGAGCGCCGAGTATGCCCTGCTCACGTAGCGAGTCCCCGGTGATCGCGGTGACGGCGACCGGCGTTTCCTGAATGCTCTCAGCGCGTTTTCGCGCGGTGACGATCACTTCTTCAATCACGCCCGCGGAGCTGCCTTGGTTCGCCGCCACGGCGGGGGGCAGGGTTGCCGCCATGAGTCCTGCCAGTGTGAGAGGAAGGCGGTGGTTTTTCTGCGTTTTCATAGAACACACCTTTATCATTATCTGCATAGGTTTAAGGGTTAAAGTTGCTTGAGTACCGTTGGCAGAAGCGGCCGCAATATCGGCCGAAGTGGCCAGAGTAGACGCCTGACGCTGGCAAAGAGCGTGTGCATTTCCTGCTGGTAGTCTTCGAAGCTGTGCCGTTGATAATTCAGCAGTGCCTGGGACTCGCGCGTATCCATCCAATGGGTGTAGAAATTTGCCTGTCCGTGAATACCCTCTGGTAGTGGCAATCCCAGCGCTTGAAACGCGGTATTGATGAATTGCCGTTGATTGATTTGGCAGCGTTCCCCGCCACCGAGTAAAAGTGTTTTGGCTTGCGCGGCGGGGCAGCTCAGTGCTCGACTAATCGCTAGCGCGACATCGCGGGGGTGAATGTATTCCAGCGGCGTGTCAGGGTGAATCTCCAGCAGCTGTCGAAGCACCTCGCGCTCTGTTCGCGTGGTGCGAGCATCTACCGAAACCCCCACTCGCATAATCACCCAGGGAATAGCCGATTGCTGAAGGTATTGCTCAACTGCCAGCTTGTGCTCGGTGTATTGGTCAGTGGCGATCACCGGGTCTGCACAATGGCGCAGTGGCGCCTGGCGTTGTGAGTGCCCGAACACGGTTACCGACGATGGAAAGATAAACAGCGGGGCCCGCGACTGCGCTTGCGCCTGGTCGATAAGTGAACAGCTAGCGTCGACGTTTACCCGATGAGCGACAGCGGGTGCACGCTCGGTTAAGGGGGGCAGTATTGAGGCGAGGTGGACGATGGCATCCATGTCGTCGACTAGCGCCGCGTGCTGGGTGCTATCAGTGATATCGCCCAGCAGGATTTCACAGCGTGCTTGATAGGGTTTGGCTAATTGCCGCTGTTGTGGCGCATCCAGGTCGCAGCAGCGCAGCTGATGGCCGTCGGCCAATAGCTGTTCCACCACCAATTGCCCCAGGTTACCAAACGCCCCTGTTACCAGTACTTTCATCGGGCGAGGCCTTTGCCTTTACGGCGAGCTTGTGAACAGTGCGACTGCATAATGTCTCGTTATTTTTTGTAACTGGTTTACATAAGTTGCTCGGCAAGATATATAATTGCGTTACATAAGTCAACGTCGCGGCGTCGACGCCACGCTCGCCATACAAGGCGTGCATAGGAAGAAATAGGCTGGGTTAGACGAGGTTAGGCGGGATAGTTTTTGCGAAAGGTGGCGGCGCCCATGGCGGCAATTTGGTAATCGATCATTCGATCGAAGGCGGCGAGGATGTCGGTATAGTTGCTACTGTGGTCAAGCGCATTCAGCGCGGCCACCGCGGCCTCGATGGTTGATAGACCGTCACTGCGGGGGGACTTTCGGATGCGGTATTGGCTGGGCGCCGAAGGGCTAATAGCGAGGCAGGGCAACTCTGTGAGCCAGGGGTTCAAGTGCAACAGTCGCCGTACTTTTCGCCAGCTGCCATCGAGCAACAGTATTTGGGAGAACTGACGTTGCTGTGCTTGCGCCGCGCTGAGCGGGTTTTCGCCGGGAAAGATTAGCAGGCATTGCTTGCGCCAGTCTGGGCCCAACAAGGCCTCGGGCTGAAAATACTCGCCGACGACTAATCGACTATCTTGTATGGAGCGCTGCAGTACCGGGGCCGAGGAGAGAGCATGCCGTGCCTCTTTCGGGTCTTGTAGAATAATCAGCTCATATGCACAGCGGCGCGTGACAATAACGTCGCACAGGCAGGTTTTCGTTGGGCGGTTGCATGCGTCGCAGTGTGAGCGTGCCAATGGAGTCTCCGGTTAAGATGTCGCGCGTCGTTGAGGCTACCACTATAGAGGAAAAGGAATTCATGGCGCACTGGACCCCGAATGAAATTGCCGACTTGTCGGGCAAAACTGTGCTGATCACTGGCGCGAATAGCGGCATCGGCTTTGAAACGGCGGCGCAGTTGGCGGCGCGCTCAGCGCGGGTAGTCGTCAGTTGCCGCAGCCAGGAAAAGGCCGATCAAACGCTGCAGCGCATTCAGCAGCTTGTGCCTGGCGCGCAGCTATCGGCGATAACCATGGAGCTGTCTGACCTGGATTCAGTTGCCCGTGCGGCTGACGCGTTTTTGTCCACACATGGGCAACTCGACTGTTTGGTAAACAATGCAGGGGTGATGGGCCTGCCGCTGCTGCGCAATGCGCGCGGCCACGAAATGGTGTTTGCTGTCAGCCACCTTGGTCATTTTGCACTTACCGCGCAACTGTTGCCGGCACTGCGCGCGGCGACACAGGCGAGGGTGGTCACGGTTTCCAGCCTCGCTGCGCGCAAGGGGCAGTTGCTAATGAATGATCTGCATTGGCAGCACACGCCTTACTCCAAAGTCGCGGCATACGGGCGAGCCAAATTAGCGAATCTGAGTTTTGCACTGGAGTTACAGCGTCGCTTTGACGCCGCGGGCATGGATGCCCTCAGTCTTGCCGCCCACCCGGGCTATGCGGCAACCAACGTCGCCTATGCCAGCGATGCGCCGGCGGGGTTGCGGCGGCGTCTGTGGGAGTGGATTGCGTATTTGGGTAATCGAATTTTGGCGCAGCCAGCAGAGCAGGGAGCCTGGCCAACGCTGTATGCGGCGACCTCGCCAGCGGTGAGCGGTGGTGACTATATCGGCCCAGCCGGCCCCTTTGAATTTCGCGGCCCGCCCACCAAGGTGGCGGCGGTGGCGGCAGCGCAGGATCCGGCGTTGGCAGCGGAGCTATGGCGCCAGTCTGAAGACTTATGTGGTGTGAGGTTGTTATGACGGTTATACAGTGGCACGACGGCCTGCTAATGGCCTACGCGGCAATGTCGGTGTTGGTATTTGTGGTACTGCAGTTTTTTATTAAGGCATCGTACGGTCGCCACGATACCGAGGATCGCGCCTGGTGGTGGGGGCCGGGAGTGCCGACGCGCGTGGCATGGGTGATCATGGAGGCGCCGTCGTCAATCGGCTTTGCGGTGATCTATTTTCTGGGTGACAACGCTTGGCAGCCCGTGCCGTTATTACTGTTTGCGCTGTGGCAGGTACATTACTTCCAGCGCAGTTTTATCTACCCGTTTAAGCGCAGCGTTAAGCCGGGCGATAAAACTCCCTTGTTACTGCCGCTGATCGCGCTGTTCACCAACTTTGGCATTTCGTTTCTCAATGCCAGCATACTGTCTTGGTCGTCGTTGGCGATGGATTACACCGCGGCATGGATTACCGACCCGCGCTTGATCTTAGGTGTTGCGCTGTTTTTCGTCGGCTATTACGTCAATCGTCGCAGCGATGCCATGTTGGCCGCGCTGCGCAAACCGGGAGAGAGCGGTTACAAAATACCGCGTGGCTGGTTGTATGAGTGGGTGTCGTGTCCCAATTACCTGGGAGAAATCATGGTGTGGTGTGGTTGGGCGCTCGCAACGTGGTCGTCGGCGGGGGCCGTTTTCCTATTGTGGACCTTGGCGAACTTGCTTCCCCGTGCTCTCAGTAATCACCAGTGGTATCGGCAGACCTTCGACAATTACCCGGCACACCGCAAAGCGGTATTTCCGGGTATTTTGTAGAGGGCGACCTCGCGTTACTGGAGTTCTGGCAAATCTTTGAAGAGGGCCAGCGCATCGGGGTTGGCCAGAGCATCGACGTTTTTCACGGTTTTACCATGAACCACATCGCGCACCGCCAACTCGACAATCTTGCCGCTGATCGTGCGTGGAATTTCTGCCACCGCGATAATTTTTGCCGGTACATGGCGCGGCGTGGTTTCCTGACGAATGGTATTGCGGATGGTATTGCGCAGGGAGTCGTCCAGCGTGCAGCCTTCACGCAGCACTACAAATAGTACAACTCGCACATCGCCTTGATATTGTTGCCCGATGCAGATGCTGTCGACAACGTCGGCAACCTTTTCAACTTGGCGGTAAATTTCCGCGGTACCAATGCGCACGCCGCCGGGGTTGAGCACGGCGTCGGAGCGGCCGTGAATAATCATGCCGCCGTGTTCGGTGATCTCGCCGTAATCTCCGTGGGCCCAGACATTGGGGTAGGTGTCGAAGTAGGCCGCGCGGTATTTGGCATTGTCGGGGTCATTCCAAAACCCGATGGGGGCGCTGGGGAAGGGGCGAGTGCAGACCATTTCGCCCTTTTCACCGACAACGGCGTTGCCATCATCGTCCCAAACCTCTACTGCCATACCCAAGCCGAGACACTGAATCTCACCCTCATAGACGGGAAGGCAGGGATTGCCGAGAACAAAGCAAGACAGGATGTCCGTGCCGCCGGAAATCGATGACAGGCAAATATCCGGTTTAATGTGCCGGTACACATAGCGAAAGCTCTCGTCGGACAATGGCGAACCGGTTGATAACACGGCTTTTAAAGCACTGAGTTGATGGCTTTCAGCGGGCTTTACCCCGGCTTTTTGTAGCGCTTCGATGTACTTGGCGCTGGTGCCAAAAATAGAAATGCCTTCCTCGTCGGCCATGTCCATCAGCGATTGCGGCTGTGGGTAAAAGGGAGAGCCGTCGTATAGAACAAGGGTCGCTTCGCAAGCGAGGCCGCTTACCAGCCAGTTCCACATCATCCAGCCACAGGTGGAAAAGTAAAACAGCGTGTCCTCACTGCCCAGATCAGTGTGTAAGCGGTGCTCCTTCATGTGCTGAATGAGGCTGCCGCCGGCGCTGTGGACGATGCACTTCGGTACCCCAGTGGTGCCCGACGAATACATGATGTAAAGCGGGTGGTCGAAGGGCAGCTGCTCGAACTCAATATCGTTCGGCGAATACGCGGCGAGTGTCTCCGCCCACAATGTTGCCCCTTCGGGCAGCGATATTTCCTCGGCGGTGCGGCTGACAGGAACAATGATCAGCGTCTCTATGCTGCTGATCTGCGCCTTGATCTGCGACACGCGGGGTAAGCTGTCGAGGGTTTTTCCGCCGTAGAAATAGCCGTCGCAGGCAAACAGTACTTTGGGTTGGATTTGGCCAAAGCGATCCATCACGCCATTAATGCCAAAGTCCGGGGAACACGATGACCAGACTGCGCCAATACTGGCGCTCGCCAGCATGGCGATGACGGTTTCGCTGATATTAGGCATAAAGCCGGCAACGCGGTCGCCGCGACCAACACCGGCATTGCGCAGCGCCTGGGCTAACTGGCTGACTTGTTGGTAGAGGCCGGCGTAGCTGATCGTCTCGCGCCGGCCGTTCTCCAGCCGGGAAATCAGCGCGGTTTTATCACTGCGGTTACGCAGCAAGTTTTCAGCGAAATTCAGGCGAGCATCGGGAAACCATCGCGCACCGGGAAATTGGTTCCCGTCTACCAGAACCTGGTCGCTCGTTTGTGAGGCGCGAATATCGCAAAAGTCCCACACCGATTGCCAAAAAGCCTCGGGGGACTCCACCGACCAGCGGTGCAGGTCGGCGTAGTTGTCGAACTGGCGTTGCTGCTCTCGGTCGAGCTGCTGCAAGAATTGGCTCAATTGGCTGCGCTGAATGCGCGCCGCCGAAGGTTCCCAAAGACAGTTTTTCATTATTCGATGTCTCTATAGCTGGAGCGAGTGATAGGGTAATTGACGTAGACTGCCTTGTTGAGATATTTTTATCAAATTGATAATAATTATTAATTAATAATATTTTCTTATGAATGTAAGTGTAAAACAGTTGCGCGCCTTCGTCGCTGTGGCCGAGACAGGCAGCTTCGCGCAGGCATGCGAACAATTGAATATATCGCAACCGGCGCTGAGCATGGCGGTGAAGAACCTCGAGGATGAAGTGGGTGGAAGCCTGTTTCTGCGCTCGACCCGGTCGCTGAGTTTAAGCCCCGAGGGCAGTGCATTTTTGCCAACCGCTCAGCGCCTGCTGCGGGACTGGTCCGATGCCTTTACCGACTTGCAGCGTTTGTATAGCTTACAACAGGGCAAGTTGACCATCGCGGCAATGCCCTCGTTTGCCAGCACACGCCTGCCTGCTGTGTTGGCGACCTACCGGCAGAAGTTCCCCAATATTGATATCGCGGTGCGCGATATTGTGATGGAAGAGCTTATTGAAGCGGTACGCGCTGGCCGTGTTGAACTTGGCGTGGCCTTTGAGCCAGACGATAGCGAAGGGCTGGAATTTGAAGCGCTTTTCACCGACCGCTTTGTGGCGGTATTCCCAGAGGCACACCCCTTACTGACGCGCAGTCGTCTGCGGATAAAAGACCTGCTCGGCGATACGGTGATTACCCTGAACAGGGGCTCCAGCACCCGCCGCTGGACCGAAGATGCCTTTGCCAGGGAGTCACTTTCGCCCCCGGCGATCTTTGAGGCGTTCCAGCTCACTACCGTGGGTGCAATGGTGGCCGCTGGTCTGGGGGTGGCGCTAGTACCCGCGTTGTGTGAGGAGCAGATGCATCAATTGGGCGCCTGCTGTAAGCCGATAAGCGGGCGATGCATCGAGCGCAGAGTGGGTATTATCAGGCGCCGACGACAGCAGCTGTCATCCGCGGCAGTGGCAATGCGAGCGTTATTGATGGAGAGCTAGGGGCTTGCCGAGGTCGGTGATGTTAGCAGCGCTACCTTCCCCCGCGGGGATACCCTAAAATACGGCCGCGACCCAGTGACAACTAGGGTGATAGCTGGGGTGATGACAACAATAGAGGGGAAGGACGGATGCTCGGTTTTTTACCGCCTGTGGTAAAGGGATTTCTCGCTGCGTGCCTGTTGGCCATGAATACCGTTGTACTGGCGCCGTTTTTGATGGCGGTATCGCTACTTCGCTTTCTTGTGCCGCTAGTGGGCTTTCAACGCCGCTGCACGGCGGCGGCAGTGTGGATCGCCGAATTGTGGATCGCGATCAACTCTCAGTGGATGCGCTTAACCCAGCGCATGCAGTGGGAAGTGGATGGTATTGAACAACTCGATAAGGACCAGTGGTATCTGGTGACCTCTAATCATCAGTCCTGGGCCGATATCTTTATTCTTCAGCATTTGCTGAATCGAAAAATTCCAATGCTCAAGTTCTTTCTGAAGCAGGAGCTCATCTGGGTGCCGGTAATAGGCTTGTGCTGGTGGGCGTTGGACTTCCCGTTTATGAAACGCTACAGCAAGGAATACCTGGAGAAGCACCCAGAAAAGCGTGGCCAAGACTTTGAAAGCACCCGCCGCGCCTGTGAGAAGTTTGAGCATTTACCCGTGTCGGTCTTCAATTTCCTGGAAGGTACGCGCTATACCCCTGCCAAACATGACGCGCAGCAGTCCCCTTATAAATGGCTGCTAAAACCCAAGGCAGGTGGCATCGGCTTTGTTGTGGGAGCAATGGGCTCAAGTGTCAAAACCTTGGTCGATATTACCATTGCTTATCCCGGCCATACACAGCCGTCCTTTGGCGACTTCCTTTGCGGACGGGTGGATAACGTTAAGGTTCGCGTGCAGAAACGAGAGATTCCCAGCGAATTTTTGGGTCGTAGCTACAGCGACGATGAGGACTTCCGCTATGAGTTCCAGCAATGGGTTAGCGCACTGTGGAAGGAAAAAGACCAATTGATGGAAGAGCTGCACCGATGACTCTCTGAGGTGAAAAGACCCATGGCCAATAACAATAAAATAGGGGCAGGCAGAATATGAAATTCGACTATGTAAAAACACGGCGCGAGGATGTGGCCAGTATTCCAGAGAGCTGGTCCGGCGCAATAAAGACCGTTATGCGTCACTACACCCGTTTCAATGTCTGGGTGTATAAGAAAAGTGGCGGGAGGTTGATGAAAAACTTTCCCGGCGGTTATCCCATTTGTCTCGTTGGTATGACGGGCAAAAAAACGGGTAAAGCCAGAGAGATCGCACTGATCCATCTGCCGCTGGGTGACAAGAAGCTACTGGTCGCCTCCCAAGGAGGCATGGCATCGCACCCTTTGTGGTATCACAATATCAAGGCGAACCCTGCGATTACGATTCAAGTTGGGCGCGAGCGACTCGCCTACACGGCGCGAGAAGTGGACGCTGATACCAAGCGGGAACTCTGGCCTCACTTAGTTAGCTTATATCCCGATTTCGATGAATACCAGGCGCGAACTGACCGAGATATCCCCGTGTTTTGTTGCGAGCCGACAGCGCCATAAACGGCGCAATGGTAGGGGCTGCTTTACGCCCCTGATCTGTTGTTGCTAAGCCGCCTTCTTCAGCTTTTTCTTGAGTTTGGCGAGTTTGCCTTCGTGCTTGGCGATTTTCGATTTACGCTGCTTGATGGCTTTTTTCAGGCTGGTGATTTTCTTTTTCGCTTTCTTCGACATGATGTCTTCCTCTGCATAAATGTCACTGGGTATGGTGGGAAAAACGGCGTGCCCACCGATGCTAACGAGTAACAGTATAGTCGAGTATATTCAGGCTACTGGTGTGTGCGCACGATTCGATGCGCAGGGTTTTAGTGGGGCAGTTTAACGCCGTGGCTAAGCAGCCACTCCTCGTCAAGCTTCCAGATAACGCGGCTGATGCCCTCCTGAGCCATAACCTGCTCTCTGGCGTAGGCTTGCAGGTCGGCCAAGGTTTGCTGAGCCTCAAAAAAACGCTCTTCGCTGACAGAGACGTTCTGCAAAGAAGGGTCAATAACCTTAATGATGACGGGCACTGGCACATCTGCTGAGCGAGGTGACGTCATTACCGCGACGCCATTTTTTACCGCTAAAACGCGAAAGCGGTAGGGGTAGCTATTGAGTTTGGCGTCTTGCTTCAACACCGCATTCAATGCGCGAACCTCTGAGGGCTCGTAAAAGATATTTACCATTACGGTGAGGGCGAGCGCGGCGCTAAAAAACGCGTAAATCTTCATGCCTCGTGACATAGACAATCTCTTCAGCGGCAAGTGAGTAAACGCGCACTTTAGCGCATTTTCGCCGGAAGTATCTTGATGCGGCTCAACACAGAGTGGGTTAAGGGCTTCGGCGTTTGCGAAAAACAGATTTCAGTAAACCTTGGAGTGCTCGCCAGCGAGTAATCATCAGCGCGAGGAATATCATCAGGCAGCCTAGCAATTGCGTTGCACTAAGGCGCTCCATAAACCATGCCGCCGCGATCAGCGCCGTCCACACAGGCTCAAGCACCATGATAATAACGCCGTTGCTATACGGCGACAGGCTCTGTGCGTAGGTTTGCAGGTAAAAGCGCAGCGCCGTGCCAACGGTTGCGGAGAGCGTGACCCATAACCAGACCATCGGTTGCCCGGCCAATACGCTGATGTGCCAGGTCTCGAGTAGTGTTGAGAGTAGTCCGGTAACCGCCGCGACGGTGGTCAATACCAAGGTCGTTAGTGCCAATACCGGCACCTTTGGAACGTGTTGAGCGTGTCCGTGTTTATCGGCGCGTGACATCGGATTGGCCGCGCGCGTGTTCAAATTGAAATACAGCGCAAATAGCGCCGCGGCGCAGAGTAATAGCAGTTGCGATAACTCTAGCCGCAATTGCTGATTCAGAGAAAGGAGGGCGAGCCCAACACAGGCAACTGGCAGCGCGACCCAGGTGCTGCGCGGAACCGACTCCTTGAATAACAGCGCCGCAATGACCGGCACTAGAATGACGCCCAAACTGACGATGAACGCCGCTTCACCGACGTGGTTGGAGGCCGCGAGCCCTTCGACCCATAGGCTCATGGCTATGCCAAAGACCACCCCGACCTTCACGCAGCGAATAAAGTGCGCGCGGCTGAGAACCCGCAACTCCGCTCTTGCCACCATCGCCAGAATGACGGCGGCGATAAGGAAGCGTGCCGACATGAACAGCAGCGGCGGCATGATAGCGACGGCTTCCTTGGAGAAGATCCAGCTGATGGCTGCCAACAGCGTAACGATGATGAAAATGGCATCTGCGGGCAGCTTGTTGGATGCATTGGCCGTATTTTCAATCATTGGAACGTCCTAATAGAGGTTTGCTCGGGTGGATAGCACGCTGTTAGCAGGCGCTCATCGCTGCTTAGACGAAATGGCCTTTCACGCTTTGCGTCGATACGACCCTGTTCGCGTTGTAGGTTGCTTCGCAAAATGCGAATCAAGCCAGATTTATCCGCGCTTGGCTAGCATTTTGCCGGACGTTTCGGGTTCAACGCCCGTGGTAATGGCCTTTAGCGCCAATTTTCAATCAGGAAAAGGTTGGCCTGGTTTTTGCTGAGTAAACGGACCAGTCATTTATTAGTGGTGTTTCAGGGCAAGGGCATGAAATCAGCAAGCAGTTTTCGGCGTAATCTCAGTTGGCTGGCAACCGGCGAACTGATGGTTCGCGTGTCGCGATTGATCACGACACTCATCCTGGCTCGCTGCTTGAGTTTGCAGGACTACGGACTCGCAGCGCTCGCGCTAGCGACCGCGGAGATTGTGAGAATTCTTGCTGCCAATGGCATTGGCAATCTAATCGTCAAAGCCGAGGAGCACAAACTGGGGCGGGTTTCGCAGACGGTGTTTTGGCTTAACCTGTCTATCGGCATTGTGATGTTTGCGCTGCAGTTTTTCCTCGCCCCCCTTATCGCCGACCTTTACCAATCTCCCGTTTTGGCCTCGCTGTTACAGGCGCTGGCTTTTAGTCACTTAATTTACCCCTTTGCGATGGTTCAATTTAACCTCTTGCAGCGTGATAGCCGGATGAAGGAAGCGGGTCTGATTATGGGGGCCACGGTGACAATGGATAACTTGATCAGTGCCGCACTGGCGCTGAGCGGATTCGGTGTCTGGTCGGTCATTTGGCCGAAGTTATTCGCCGCTGTGGTGTGGGTAGTGGTGATTAATCGGCGCATCCGCTGGGTGCCGAAGCTGCAATTTTCATTGCAGGAACTGGTGACCGCGCGACGCTATTCCGGAGGGGTATTGCTCGCAGAGTGCTTAAAAAACGGCCGCGGTCAATTTGACTTATTTATCCTCGGCCGCCTGTTACCAGCTGACCTGTTTGGGCTTTATGCCTTTGCGCGCAATGCCGGTCTGGGAATAAGTCTGTCGCTGACAAACAGCTTTAATACTGCCTTGCTGCCGAAACTGTGTGATACCCGTCGCGAGGGTGGTGCACTGGAACTGAGTTATTACTCAAGTTTAAAAACGGCGATGCGACTCATCGCGCCAGTGATTCTTTGCCAGGCACTATTGGCGCCGTTATACGTGCCGTTACTGTTCGGCGAGAAATGGGCGCCAGCCAGTGTGCTTGTTGCGCTTTTGTGTCTGTCGGCGGTTCCGCGAATGGTGTTTGAGTCTGCCAGTATGTATTTTCGTGCGGCTGACAACTTACGCGGTGAAAATCACATTGCCGTGGCCTTCACCGCGCTGTTTTGTGCGGTGATCGCGGCGTCGAGTTTTCTGGGAGCGCAAGCCGTCGCCCTGGCAATGATTATTTGCTATCTCGGCGGCGCGTGGGCGGTACTCGTGATGATACACCGCGCACCTCGCGGTGTTATTCGCGCGCCCTTATCTGCCGCATAGCGCCACTGCGCTCGGCGTGCTTACCCCTTTTTATTTTCCCCTGATGATCGTCGCTTTAGTCGGCAAGCTGCCTTGCAAAATGCGAATAGCTTTGCAGTAGCGGTAAAGCTATTTAGCGATAATTTTTAAAAAATATAATAAAAACATAAAGTTAATTTATTTTTTTGTTTGGCATAGCGGTTGCAATTTCCCTGGAAAGCGAACACCAACGGGGTAATTGATATGCAAGCAATAAAGAATCAGGTCTCCAGTGCCTACCTAATTTTTATTTCCAGCCTGTTCATGCCCGCCGGGTTATCTCTGCGGAAATTTCTACGCAGTGGTTATAAGCGTAGCTACGACATTGTATTAAGTGGCGGATTGCTATTGCTGCTGTCACCGCTACTCGTCGTCACAGCGGCGGCCATTCTTTTTGAAAGCCGCGGCCCAATTTTCTTCCGTCAGCAGCGTGTCGGAAAGAATGGCGAGCAGTTTTCAATTTATAAGTTTCGGTCGATGTGTACTGACAGAGCACTGCATAGACAAGTGGAATCAATGTCAGGTGACCGGGATGGTATCTGCAAGAAATTCGTAAACGACCCTCGCGTGACACGGGTAGGGCAGTTTATTCGCAAATACTCAATCGATGAGTTACCGCAGCTGATTAATGTACTGCGCGGCGAAATGTCGATGATCGGCCCGCGCCCGGCACTGCCTGCAGAAGTGGCTCAATACAGCGAGTATCAGCGCGGACGTTTGAAGGCATTACCTGGAATTTCAGGCCTATGGCAGGTGTCTGGCCGAGCGGATTTGAATTTTGATCAGCAGGTGGAGCTGGATCTGCAGTATATCCGCCAACAAAGCCTGGCCACTGATTTGCGAATAGCGTTGAAAACAGTACCTGCGGTGTTGTCGGGAAGCGGGGCGTATTGAAGAGCGGGCCGTCGGGTATCTGCCCGGCACTGCCAGTAATAGCGAATGAGGAACCAGCGATGAAAAATAATCACTCAGCACACCGCGATCAGCCCTTAGTGAGCGTTGTTATTCCAATGTATAACGCAGCGGCCTATCTTCGCGAATGTATTGACTCTGTTATTGCGCAGAGCTATCCACACCTGGAGATAATTGCGGTGGATGACGGGTCTCCGGACAACGGTGCCGACATCGTGCGGGGCTACCAGGACTCGCGCATTGTGGTTATTCAGCAAGAAAACAGGGGCTTGGCCGGTGCGCGCAATACCGGTATTCGCCACGCGCACGGCGCATTTATTGCCCTGCTAGACGCTGACGACAGTTGGCATTCAACGAAAATTGCCAGGCACGTAGATCATCTCCTGTCCGACCCTGAAATCGGTGTTAGCTACAGTGCATCGCGGTTTATGAACGAAGCCAGTGTCGATATGGGGATCGGCCAGTACCCGAAAACAACGGGCGTCACGGCAGTCGATATATTTTGTAGAAACCCGGTGGGCAATGGCTCTGCGCCCGTCTTCCGCGCAGGCGTATTTAAGGACATCGCCTTCACGAACGCCGCTGTTGGCCATCGCGACCCGCAATTCTTCGATGAATCCTTTAGACAGTCCGAGGATGTGGAATGCTGGTTACGGATTGCGCTCTCGACGTCGTGGCGATTCGAGGGGCTGGCGGAGGCCTTAACGAACTACCGCGTAAATGGAGACGGCTTATCGGCGAACTGGGTCAAGCAATTGGCCGCCTGGGAGCGCAATGTCGACAAAAATCGCGCACTGTCGCCATCATTTTTTAACGACCATGAAGGCTTGGCGCGTGCCTACCAGTATCGCTACCTTTGCCGGCGTGCCATTCAATCGAGAGATGCGAAGAATGCGGCGCTGTTATTGGTGAAATCACTGCGCAGTGACTGGACGATCTCGCTTAGGGATCCTTTAAAAACGGTGCTAACGGCCGGGTGCGCATCGCTGTTGCTGATTCTTCCCACTCGCGGATACGACACCGTTGAGCGACTGATTATGTCGTCAATGCCGTCATAGGTGCGCCTACAAATGGAGTCCTTAACAAAGCTTGTTGTTAGGCGCGCCCCGCATTATCGGCGGTGGCTCGCTTTGCCCTCCTTGTGGCCACTGACATTGAGCCTGGCGATTTTATTCTCGGTACTGATGCTGTCGAATACCCTGGGCGTGTCGCCAGAGGCGCTCATAGATGGCCGCACCGGCAGCAGAGGCCAAGCGGATTGGTACGATGGTTTGCTGGCGAAACTCAGTACCATAGTCTTGGGTATGAGTGCCGCCATATTGCTATTTGCCGTGTATCTACGGCGGCAGGATGAGCGCTTCCATTGTCGCAGTAGCGCCAGCTTTTGGTTTGCAAGTTATACCCTGTTATTGCTTTTGCATGATTTATTCTCTGCGCCGATGACAACCGACAGTATTCTGGTTGATGTTATCCGAGCCTGTTTCCAAGCGACGTTGGGTTTGTTAGCACTTCTTCTACTTTGGCTGTTTCGTGGGGTTGTCGGCCGGTCGCGACGCTATGCACTGACTGCGGCGATGTGCTGGGGTATTTCCGTTAGCGTTGATGTACTGATCGACAGTGGTATCAGCAATGGTGTTGCGCTATTGCAGCTAGAGGAGGGTGCGAAACTGCTGGGTATTTTTTTCTGGGGTCAGTTCTGTGTAGAGCTTTCCAGCCGCAGTATTCGCGAGCCGGCACATATTGGCCGTCGTACTCCACCGCCTCTGGATGACCACTATGAATAAACCACGCTTAATCTTCACGTTGGCCCTTAACGGTTATCACTTGCGCTATCGGCAGTGCATTGCTGCTCAGCGGCGATACGCCGAGCGTGTCGGCGCGGAGTACCTAGCCGTTACCAAGCCAAGTGTGCACTCGCTGTGCAATGAGGTGGCCTGGCTAAAGTTGTACTTGATTCGAGACGCATTGCATTGCGGCTACGCCGAGGTCATGTTTATAGATGCCGATGCGCAGCCGCGTGCAGACGCCCCTGACTTTAGCGAGGCTATGTCCGTCGGAAAATCGATATTTGCGGCGAACGGGTATTCGGGGCGTATTAATTCTGGGGTGTTGGTATTTCGCGCTGGGCCCGAATCACTGGCGTTTCTAAACCGTGTAATCGCCGCAATGACAATGACACTGCCAGAAGAGGATGAGGTGGGCTGGGGCGAAAACGGGCACATTATTCATTTCCTGAAAACGGAGAGCCGGTTTCAGCGTATCTCGTCGCGCTGGAATAATAATTATTGCCCGCAGATGGATGACTATATTCGCCACTACAGCGCTGGCCCGCTGCGCGATATGTTCAAGCCGCGATTAAGCGAAGTCATTGGCTTTTATGGCTATCGTATAATCATGCGATTGTTACGCAGTATCGCAAAGGCTGAACCGGGCGGCTCTCCCTCGCAGCAGCTGGAAGCGTTGTGCAAAGCTGTCCGCAAAAACCTTCCCCACAACAGTGCGCTGTCGACAGCCACTTCCCGGATTACGCCGCACATTTATTGCGAAAATAGTTTGCCCCACAAAAAGTAACGCCGTGGCTAAATAGCGCCCGCCAATGGACGGTGCAGGCTAGCGCTTCAGTAGCAAGGCAAGTTCCCATTTCAATTTCCGTTTTGGTAGTAGCCAGCAACGTTTGTCACGTAGTAAGGCCCGCGCTTTATCATATTCGCCGGCCTGTATGTTTAGCTGCGCGATGTGAAGAATATGGTTAGCGGTTAGCCGTAGCATTGCCTTGCTTCGCGGATCGTTGCTTGCCTCGGCTGTGGCTCGCAGGCGCAGGCTGAATGGGCACTCCTGATCGGGGGGATTACTAATACACGCACGATTGTCGGCATCCTGTCGGTAGAGTGCTTTGTATGACCGGGAAAAGGCCATTGGGTATTTATAGGCGATTCTCACCCAAAGGTCCTGATCTTCTCCCATTGGCTCGTGCAAAGGAAATGCACCAATCTCCTCGAATACGGATTTTGGAATGCAGCAGCTCGACGGGGTAATGGGTAGCTCGCCCCGACTGGCGACTTCGAAAAAATCATAGCTGAACTGGCTGTGATTTTTTGTGCTCGCTGGAAAGCGCGGATGGATGGGGCGCTCTGTTCCGCTGTTTTCGTAATAGTGGGAGTAGGCCGTTGAGTAGGCGCCGCATTCGGGGAATAGGTGAATAAGCGCCTCGATTTCTTGTATTAACCCGGGTTTCCATAGGTCATCGGCGTCCAGAAACAACAGGTAGTCGGCGGTTGCTGCACTGATGGCAGTATTTCGAGCGGCGGAAACACCGGCGTTCTCTTGTTCGATAAGGCGAATACGCGAGTCCGATGTCGCCATGCTGCGAACTTTCTCCGGGCCATCGTCGCTGGAGCCGTCATCGACAACAATAATTTCCAAGTTGTCGTAGTTCTGCGCCTGTATGGAACGCAGCGCATCGCCAATGTGTGCAGCCTTGTTGTACAAGGGAATAAGAACGGAAAACCGAGGTTGTTTGTCTGTGCTGCTGTCAACATTTGAGGTCGTCATGGCTAGTGAGTCCAGTTACTGAGGGCCATTTTTTCCGCGTCGGCAAGGGGCAAACGGGGCGGGACATAGTCGCCCCGATGTATCGTCGCTATTGCGGTACTTAGCGAGTCTTTGTCGACATGCCGACTATCAATGGCAAAGTCAGTCGATTGCTGAATATCGCGGCACCAATTTTCGCATTTGCGGTGATAGTTCAGGGAAATACACGGGGTATTGCTGAGGTAGGCAAAGACCGCCGCATGGAGTCGCATCGCCACGATCATTGATAGCTTGCTGATTTCCCTAACGGCCTCATAGGGGGTTGGGTTGTAGGGAATAATCTTGCAGGGCGTCTCGCCAAGTCGCGCGCATAAATCACGGTGTACTTGTTGATCTCCTAATGTGGGGTGCCCATTGAAGTCGATCAAGCGTATCTCCGCGCCGGTTTCGCGATGATGTTGAATCAAGGCGTCGGCGAGTATCTGGTTGCGCACATGTTCAGCGTTCTCATCGCCGGTGAGCCGTTCGACGGGACAAAGGGCAACGCCGATAGCGTTGTCGCGCTCGGGCATTAGCGCCTGCTGGAACGCGGGCTGGCTGATCATACTAGGGGCCAGGTCGAAGGTCAGTGCGGTATTGGCGTTGGGAGCGATACTGCGGGCGATATCGAGACTGGTTTTGTCTCTCAGCCCGGTAAAGGTGCAGGCATTTAGGAATGTTGCGCAGGCTTTTTCTGCCGCTACGTCATTGAATGGGCCCAGGCCGACGCCTGCTGCACAATGCTGGTTGCTGGTAGCGAGTTTTAAATAGTGGGTTTTTTGCGCAATATCTTTTGCGGTATGGAAGACAGATCCGCCGCCGATGATAATGTGCTCGCTGCGCGCCGCGGCCCAATACTTGAGCAGCCGGTCCTGGCCTTTGAAGCGTTGCTTTTTTGCCTGCACGGCGCTTAGCTGCAGTTGCTGCAAGGCCTCACTGCCGCTGGCGCCAGTGGCGGCAATATGCCGGCTGTGATATCGACGGCGCGCGCCCTCGGCAGCGGCGGCCATGAGCATATCATCGCCGGTATTTTGCATGCCGTAATAGCCGATTAGCAGGGTGTCGAAGGCAGCCATTTTCTTGGTTCCTAATCAGTGATGCGTTGCCGAAGAACGCTGGCGGAGAATACTTTGTGCGATGGTGTCATTGCGAAAGGCGATGCCGATTAACACCAGCGCCGGCCAAAACAGATACGCAAGAATTTCCAGGTTTTCACCAAAGCTGAACATAATGAGTATTAGCATACAGGCTAAGCCCGCGCGAGATACGCAGCACCGCTGGGCCTGCATGAGTAACAGTAATAGGGTGACAAGCATGGGAATCAGCAACGCCAGAAAGCCAACGGCGCCCTTGACGAATAGTAGGCCGTACCAGCTGTGGTGGGAGCCAATAGGCATATATTCCACCAGGTGAGGCCCTCTTTCTACAACGCCGTGTCCCCAAACAGGCGCTTCATCTCGCCAGCGCTGTATTGCAATTCTTGCCAGCGCCGAGCGGACTCGGCTCGAGCCTGCGCGGGCAGCTTTGAATTCCGCAATGGAGCTTTCAGCGAAGGCCATGAGTTGGGTGGCTACAACGGCCACTGCTGATATGCCCACACCGCCAGTTAGCCACAGTGCCGGTGAGTTGAGGCGGGAAATGAAAAAGACCGCTGGCGATACGAAAAGCATTGCAACCAGTCCGGCGCGAGACTGGCACATAAGCACCATCGCGACACTGCCGATAATGCCGATCCAGCGCCAGCGGATATTTTTTTCCTGCAGTGCAAAGACTAAGTAGAAATTGGCCAGTAGGCCGGCAGCCGGTGCCCAGGGGGTGAAAAAGCGCCAGCGGGGGCCGAGGGATTCGGGGTTAATGCCATAGAGCTGGAACTCGAAGAACTCCGGGCCGGGGCCACCAATTGCTTTGAGTGGCGAAATATAGATAGTGCCCGGAATGGGGGTATACGCGGCGATAACAAATAGCGGAATTAACAACAGCGTATGCAGGCAAATAACGCAGCAGGCGCGATAAACCAGCTCTGCACGGATAGGTAAGGTGGCGCCAATTAGTATGAAAATGGCCAGTAGTGCCCAGCCCTTTGCCCAGCCGATCGTGGACTTGATCATCGCGGGCAGGCCGAGATAGAAATCCAAATGCCCCATAATCAAGGCCACTTCCATCACCAGCATGGCGACCACCCACAGTATAACCACGGGGTGCGGTTCAACTTGAATCGATCTGGCGCGCATCGGCGCAGGTAGCCACAGGTTGTAGGCCCAGTAGCCGAGCAGAATCCAACCGAGCACCGGCGCAATAATGTATACCGCGCCGAGGGCGTAAAAGGGATAGGTAAGAATTAGAGCGTACCAAATCCACTTTTCGATAATATTTTCTGGAGCAATTGCTTGCGTTTCCACAGAAGAAATAATCCGAATAAAGCCATGCCGCTACCCAGCACACCGCCAATAATGGCCAGTAATTTATTGGGTGACGCCGGTTGGCTGGGAAGAGAAGGGGCTGCAAGTACCTGAATTAGCGGGTAG
This sequence comes from Spongiibacter marinus, assembly GCF_016906995.1. Taxonomy (GTDB): domain Bacteria; phylum Pseudomonadota; class Gammaproteobacteria; order Pseudomonadales; family Spongiibacteraceae; genus Spongiibacter; species Spongiibacter marinus. Next base: position 296,512 of record NZ_JAFBBD010000002.1, read on the forward strand.
GACGCAAAGATATCGGTTTTGCTGGTATCGATCTGCGTGATCGCCGAGGTATAAACCGCTTCGGCTATTTGATAGTCGCGCTCGAGGTTCTCAAGGATCGCTGCTTCTTCAGCGTAGCGCTTTAAGTTCAGACCATGCTTAGTGATAGCACTTGAGAGCTGTTGAATTTTGCCAATGAGGCCTTCAATTTTGGCGAAGGACACCAGCAAATCTTGAAAGAGAGCGCTCTGTTTGCCGGCATCATTCATGCTGATCAGCTTGATGGTGCCCATGTCGTTGTGGCCGACCAATTCTAAGCTGCGCTGTTGCAGGGCTTTGAGCGTGTTGTCTTGTCTCGCGCTTTCTTTTACCACCTGAGGGTGAGCCTGTCCCCACTTTGAGCGATACACCGCCAGCGTTGTTGTCGCGTTTTGATAATTTTCTAAATGCTCCCGAAACTGTTGGTCGGCATTCAGGATAAACGCGCTCGCTGCCAGCTGCGGAGTAATGCCTAAGTTGCGAGAAAGTTGGTCGACGTAATTGCTGACTCGGTCGCGCTCGGCCTCGGCTCGTACTTGCTCTTCTTTCAAACGCTCTAGGCGCAGGCTGAGCTCTTCATACTGACGACCAGACACATATTCAGAGCTTTGCTTGTGCAATACCAAGGCGCGTTGCGCGGCTTCCAATCGCTCTTTATAGCTTTTTAGCGCTTGCGCAATACCTGCCTCGCGGCGGTCGAGCTCATCAGCGCGGAGGATTTCTATTCGGGTGTTAAACGCCGAAATTAGCGCCTGTGCCTGGTCCTGTGCGAGGCGGGGAGAGCCCGCTTTGGTTGCCACTTGGATAATGGTGGTCTCGTCTACGAGCTTTACCACAGGCTTGCGAAAATCCGCGTAGTCGATATTCAGGGCTTTCGCCGCGCCACCAATCACGCTGGTGCTCAGCAGGATTTCCTTGTAATTCACTCTCGGGTTAACACCCCTGGTGCCAAACGGTGAGCTACTACTGCTGCTGGCCTCACCGATGCTTTCCAAATTAACTTTGGTGGATACTGCCTTGCCCGGCAGCATAAACGCGAATTTACTGACGTACTGGGGCGCCGAGGCAATGTAGAGAAATACCATTCCCCAAATCATTGCAAAGGAGATCACCCCCACCACGATGTATCGCGTCCAGCGCGGTTTGTCAGCGGGCGCCTTGTAGAGTTGCAGCTCTTGATTTGGCTGTATCGTCGGTGTCATGTCACTTCTCAGCCGCGCAGATCAAAAGAGTGAAAAGGGAGTGGCGACGTCGACAATCGCTCTGGCGATATCACGCCAATTCCCTATTGTAGAGTCATAGCAGCTAACGGTGTCGTTGGGTAGTAAATAGGGATTGATATCGTCGGAATCTGGATTGCGCAGCAGTTCTTCGACATTGCGTTTCATAATTTCGCTCTCGCCACTGATGGGGTTAGTGCCCACCAACACGACGTAGCGTGAGGCATTGGTGAATTGCGTGCCGCCACTGCAGTTGCCCGATACCACAGCCTGGTGTAGCCGCGTGCCGTAGGGCATGCTGCTGCTGTATTTCCCTACGGCGGCAGAGGCGTTGTTGCTTGCTGGATTGGTCAAATTTGAAATGAACACCCGTATTCCCTTTGGCGTGATTTGACTCGGGCGAATCAGCTCGGCTTGCATGCAGCCTGCTGAGGGAACGATCACTTGATCGCCTGCAATCAACGGCACGTCGTGGGTGTGCTGGCCCGAAAATATCCCTGCGAGATTGATTTCTTGCTGCCAGCCGTCGCGAATCAGCAAAACTTTGTCTACACGCGCGTCAGGGCGTGCACCCGCTGCTGCGCGTATGGCTTCACTGAGATAGCGTTTGGTGGGGTAGTCGCCGCTGATGCGAATTTTACTGTCGTCGGTCTGCGCGGGAATCAGGTCGTTGATGAGTACGCGGCCAGGCTCAAATACCGCGCCTGACACCGAAACCATAATGGGGGCCCACTGAAGCGGGCGCACACTGATGTGAAGGGTGTGGGCGAGAAACATCTGTTGGGCAACCAGCATGATGCGCAGGCGGTTCTCCACTTCTTCGGTGTCCAGTCCAACCACCTGCACCGGGGCGAGGTAGGGAAGCTCAATATTGCCATCGTGGTTAACCAAGTACTCGCCGCTGAACTCCTCCCCTTCATGGATGCGAATTTCGATTCTGTCGCCCGGTGACAGTGGCAGCAAGCGCCGGCCTTGGCTGTTTAACGATCGCGGGGTACCGGGATTTCGCCACTGCTGCGCTAAGGGTTCATCGACACGATAGTCCGCACTGTTCAGCGCCATGCCGCTGCCATCGGTCGAGCAGGTATTCACCGCCATGCGACTGCTAAACTCGTGGCGTTGTTCCACCTCTGGCGTGTCGCGCTCAGGCAGGCTTGTCGAAATATCCGGCATCGACGCACAGGCCGCCAGTGTTAATGCGACACTGGCGAGGACGGCGCGGCGGTAGCGTCGCGGCGTGAAAAGGCGGTGTGCAGATAGGGTCCATTTGGCAATGTTCATAGCGCTTTCCTGCTGCTGATTGGGTTGATCTCACTGCTATTGTGAGACGGCATATCTTGAATATTGCAGGGGGCGTGCCAGCTGGCGTGAATAAAAATATGCTTTGAAAACAGTAGGATAGTGTTTTTTGTCGACGGCGGGAAATTGCAAAATGCAAATCGTGCCTTGCGTTTGCATTTTGCGAATCATATTGCTGGAGGGTGCGCCACCGCAGTGGCGGTATACGATGTGGTGCGATCCTTAGCTCTAGCTGGCCTGCCGCAGCCTGAGTAGAAACAGAGGGTTGCCAATGATGTAGCGCTTCCACATCCGGCCCGGTTCTTGTAGTAGCCGCCAGATCCATTCCATACCCAGCTCACGCAGCCACAGGGGCGCCCGGGATACCTTCTCGGCATAGAAGTCGAATAAGCCGCCAACGGCGATGACGACTGGGCTATTCAGTTGCTCCCGGTGGGCGATAATCCACTGTTCCTGGAGGGGTTGACCCATGCCGACCAGCAGCACGTCCGCCCCGCTATCGTTAATTTTATCGACGATGTCCTGGCAGTGCTGTTTGTCGAAATAGCCGTGCTGTGTGCCGGCGCTTCGCAAGTGTGGCTGTTGCTTCAACATTGCCTGCATCGCGGCATCGGCAATTCCGTCTTCACCGCCGAGCATGAACAGGCGCTGGCCGCGTTGGGCGAGTTGCTCGCACAGCAAAGGCAGCATATCGGTGCCGTTTACATTGCCCTTACGGCGAATACCGTTGCGCCGACAGGCCATTTCGATACCGCTGCCATCGGGCAGCATATAGTCTGCTTGATTCAGTTGTGATCGCAGTTCGCTGTTGTTGTAGGCGAGATTTAAGGTGTGGGCGTTCGCGAAGAAAACTGTCGCACGATGTCGATGTGTCACGTGCTTATTAATCACCGAAAGTGCGTTTTCCATTGAGATGTTGGCGATGTTTACGCCAAAAATCGTAAAACTGTCGACGTCTTTCAGAGTTTTGCCGCCGCTGTACAACAGGCCTGCTAGCAGCGATTTGCCGATGATGGCAGCGTCTGTTTTGAATCCCTGCTTGTCGGCGTATTCGAGATTGCAGGCCTCTTCGTCGATAAAGTCGATACCAGAAATTCGTCGCAGTTCGAACAGTGAAAACATACCTGGATTCAGGGTTTCGGTACCCGCTGCAGCGGGCTCTTGCTCGGTGCGCGCTCGGTAACCGACCAGTGCCAGCTCGCCTTTAATGACGTTTAGGAGCAACGGCAGGCGACTGAGGTTTGCCTGATCGTGCAGCAGTAGGGCGGGCACGCCATCACCGGCAGCGCTGTGCAAGGTAACGCGGTCAACGATTTTTTTGCCTTTAATCAGGCGAAACAGAGTATGAGCGAAAAGCCACGGAGCGAAGGCTAACGCGGCTGCCACTGCCAATATACGGTCTGTTTTTTTTACACAGCGTAGCTGGGCGTTGAGCGATTTGTTGTAAACGGTGTGATGGCGCATGCTGGCATCCTCTCGGCTGTTTAGAGCTAAAGGGGCAATGCCTGTGCCAGACGCGTAAAATTATTTTAAGTCTATGATTTATAAGTGCTTGTCAAAGGATTAGGTGGGTTTTTAACGGCGCAGAGAGTGGTTCGATAGCCAGCATGATTTGCATTTTGCAATGCAACTGGCTTGCCGGTGATGCTAAGCCGCACTGCGAGAAACATTAGGCTTAGAATGACCGCGCTTCTAACTCAGCGACCGCATGATTGAGGGCCTCTTTGCCCGACGAGAATTTCTCGCCGGATACCGAAAGTAGCTCCATAAGAAGCTGGGTATTTTCAGCATCGCAGCATTTTTCGATCTGCAAACAATAGTCCTGCAACGACGTTGCGCCGCAATAACCAAGATTACTTTTCGCGGAGTGCACGGCGTCGCGAAGCCCGGCGAGTGCTGGTTGATCGACGGAGTCCGCAATCGCTGCAGTCAGAGACTGCAACTTATCAAGCTGCTCCACGACCATTTTTAAAATAATGAGCGCGGTCTCTAACCCTGTATCGACAACGAGTTGTTCAAGGATCGTGGTGTCTATCTCCGCGGCATACAGGGCTGCAGTGAGTGTTGCGGTGTTGCCCACGTCATCTTGGGAGCTGGACGCAGCGGTTTGTTCAACAGGCAGCCAGGACTCAAGTGTGTTCAGCAATTCATCGCGGTTTACCGGTTTAGACAGGAAACCATCCATGCCCGCGTCTTCACAGCGCTTTACATCGGTATCGAAGGCATTGGCGGTCATTGCGATAATTGGGGTGTTGCGCTCTTTACCGGGCAATTGGCGGATGTGTCGGGTTGCCTCTAAACCGTCCATTTCAGGCATGCGCAAATCCATTAGCACCAAGTCGTAGCGGCCACTGGTTACGGCCATTAATGCCTCAATGCCGTTGGCGACGATGTCGACTTGATAGCCGGCGCGCAACAACAGAGTCTTCGCGACTAACTGGTTTGCTTCGTTATCCTCTGCGAGTAGGAGCTTGTGCCGGCTTGGGTTTATTTCGTCGGTGGTGTGTTCATCGGCGGGCTCCGATTCGGCGTCGCCGTCGAGAATGGCAAGGAGCTGGCTCGGCCGAAAGGGGCGATACATCATATGTTGGAAGCCGGCCTTGCTACTGTGTTGCAAGAGTTCCGCCGAAAAATTGCGGTTGTACAGCACCACTTGTTGAATGGGGATCTGCTGCGCCATCAATAACGTGCTCAATTTTTCCGGTGTGGCAAAGCAGCGCATGTCCACGATCAGTATGTCGCGTGCAGATAATTTCGGAAGGTTCTCTAAGGCACGAATTGCGATGGCTTCTATGCCCAGCCAGTCCGCTTGTTGCAGTATGCTGGCAAGCAGTGTTTTGTTGTCGCTCCGCAAAAACAGCCTGCCTGGTGCGCGTTTTGGCTTTGCCAGGCTGGGAAGGCTAGTGCTACTTGCATTGACCGGTATCTCAACGCGGAACCGGCAGCCTTCGCCTTTTTTGCTCGTCAGCGAGATTCTGCCGTCGAGCAATTCAGTCAGTTTTTTACATATGACTAAGCCAAGGCCCGTGCCGCCGTGAACGGCGCTGTCACTATTATCTACTTGAGAGAATTCATTAAATAACTTCTCTTGATCCTCTTCTGAAATCCCAACCCCAGAGTCGCGCACTTCAAGTACCAGTCCGAGTCGGCCGTCAGCCAGTTTTTCATCGGTTTGAGAGATTTTTAGATTTACGCCGCCAGAGTCAGTGAACTTAATCGCGTTATCGAGAAGGTTGGTGACGATACGCCGTACAAAGCTCAGGTCACTGATTACCGTTTTCGGTATGCGGGGGTCGATGCAGGCGGAGATCTCGATATCTTTATTTACCGCGCGAATGGTTGATACCTCCATCACGCGCTCACATTGCTCTAATAAACTGAACTTGCTGGAGTGAATTTCTTGTTGCCCGGACTCGATTTTTGAAAAGTCCAGCACGTCTTCTATGACGCTTAATAAACTATTGCCTGCCGCAAGTGAGGTCTCTGCCAGCATGCGTTGCTCGGTGGATAAATCGCCTTCAAGCAGCAGGTCCATACAGCCAATAACGGCGTTCAGGGGCGAGCGAATCTCGTGGCTCATATGCGCGAGAAAGCTGGATTTAGCCTTACTGCTTGCGACTGCGGTTTCCCTTGCCTGAGTAAGCGCTTTTTCCCGCTCGATGCGCGTTGTAATGTCTCGAATGGTTGCGGTAAAGAAGGTTTGCCCTTCGAATTCGGCAGTGGGAACAACGGTTAGCTCGCAGGGGAAGAGGCTGCCATCTCGCCGGATAGCTTCTACTTCTATCCGCGTATTCAGAACAGGCCCCTGCCGGGTCTTATTGAAGTTGGCCATGCCCTCGTTGTGAGATTTTCTCATGCCGTGGGGAATGACGATGTCCGCCACATGTTTACCGACCACCTCTTCCCGGGTGTAGCCAAAGAGTTGTTCCGCAGAGCTGCCAAATTCATGGATGACGCTCTTGTCATCAATGGTAATGATGGCGTCGAGGCTGGACTCGTACAGTGAGCGGGAGATGATTTCCAGGTGCTTTTGCTGGCGTTGAATACGACTCAGCCCCAATCGATCGGGGTAGATCGTCAGTAGAAAACGCCCCGCCGGCTCATCAGAGGCCGTAAGGTGGAGGATAAGCGGCTCGCCATCCATGGTTGCGGCAAAGCTTTGCGATGCGACGCCAGCCGCCGCCCCGGATTTGAGTGAATGCAGCGCAGCACTGGGCAGGCGGTCACGTAGTTTGTCTCCCGGACTGACTGACGCGAGAGACCGAAGTGTATCGATAGGGCCGCGGTGCAGAATGCGGGTAATGGTGCCCTCGTGGTCGATCTCAAATTCAGCCCAGCTTTCAATACTTCTGCTGCCAGCCTGCGGCTGCTTTGAGGGACGATCGTCAGTCATAAGCATTTACGTAGTCGCGAAAGGTAATCTGAGTATTTGATATCTGGTCGGCGCAGTCAATTTCCGCCTGGCTGGCCATATTGCTGAGTTGCAGAACAGTTTGCATTTTGCAAAGCAATATAGGATGTTGGTGATAAAAATTGTCGCTGTTCTGGCTGTCGTTCGCCGCAAAGCAGGCTAACAACATGATAGTTATAACAAAGTTGCTGTTGTAAGTACTTGGTGCCGATATTGCGTGGTCATGGAAGAAAATTATTTTCGCCACCGCAGCGCAGAGGTAAAAAATGATGGCCCGACCGCAAAGCCACTCACTAGTGACACGCAAAGTCTTGGTCGCCGATGATAGCTTGCCCGGCTTATTGGCAGTAAAGGCCATGCTTGAGGCTGAGGGCATCATCTGCGATACCGCCAATGATGGAAGCAGCGCACTGGCAAAAGCGCAACACGAGCGTTACGACGCACTGTTGTTAGACGAGCACATGCCGGGGCTGCAGGGGTCGGCGATATGCGTTGCGCTGCGAGGGGAGTCGGGCCCTAACCAGCATGCCATGATTATTTCGCTCAGCGGCGAACAAGGGAGCGGGCACCGCGCGGTAATGGACGCAGCGGGCTTTGACGCGATGTTGGCGAAGCCGGTCAGTAAGCTGGCGCTGGTGTCCGTACTGAGCGAATCGGGCGACAGTGAGTCATCCATCAAGGGCGATGACATAGCCGGCTTCGGCGGTGACGAAGCGTTGCTCGATGTAGCAGTGCATCGCGATATGCAGGAACAGTTCGACCCGGCTACAGTTGCGCGTTTGTTTGGGCTGTTTATTGACGAATTATCAGTATTGTCGGCGCGTTTAAGTACCGCTATCGATCATAATTCAGAGACTGAAGTAATGGCCGTGGCGCATATTCTAAAAAACTCGGCGGAGTTGTACGGCGCCAAGCACCTGTCGTGTCTGGCCCGCTATATCAATGAAGCGCCACCAAGTGGCCGAGAGCAAATCATCGAACTTGCCGAACAGTTGCTGGCGGTGTGTCATGAAACACGTCAGAAAGTTCAGGTAGAGCTGCTGTAGTCGTGTTATTTTTTAAAAATCTGCGGAGGGCATTCAATGTCTGAGGGATCGCAAAAGCTGGTATATGTTGTGGAAGACAGTGTGTCCAGCGGGGCCCTTTATAGCAGTTACCTCGAGGCCGCTGGTTATGCGGTGTCGCATTTTATTGACGGCCATTCCGCCCTGGTAGCTATCAAGGAAAAGATGCCAGATATCTTGGTGCAGGATGTCTGCCTACCCGACATCAGTGGTATGGAGGTAATGCGCTTTACCAAAGCGCGTGCCGATATTCCGGTGATCATTATTACCGCTAACAGCTCCATCGATATCGCCGTTGAGGCGATGCGCGATGGCGGCTTCGATTTTATAGAAAAGCCGTTTTCCAAGGACAGACTGATCGCCGCTGTTGCCGATGCCGCGCAGCAGTCGACCTTAGATCAGGGACAAGTCACTGCTGGTGCCACGGCGGCATCAAAACCCCGGCCAATCCGAGCTGTAAGAGAGCATTTTGTCGGCGAGTCCTCGGTAATGGAGAGCATTTATCAGCTTCTCGACAGCGCGGCCCGCAGTAAGGCGAGTGTGTTTGTCACTGGCGAAAGTGGCACCGGCAAGGAAGTGTGTGCGCAAGCGCTGCACGATGCCAGCTCGCGCGCTTCTGGGCCGTTTATTCCCGTTAACTGCGCGGCGATCCCCGCTGAGTTATTCGAGTCGGAAATTTTTGGCCATGAAAAAGGCGCCTTCAGCGGCGCGGTGTCCCAGCGCAAAGGTGCGGCCGAATTAGCCAATGGTGGCACCCTGTTTCTCGACGAGATCGGCGAAATGGATTTGGCCTTGCAAGCAAAACTGCTTCGCTTTTTGCAAACCGGGACGTTTAGTCGAGTCGGTGGCCAAAAAATGATGCACTCAGATATACGCATTGTGTGCGCCACAAACCGCGATCCAGAAGACGCTGTTCGACAGGGGCAGTTCAGGGAAGACCTCTACTATCGTTTAAATGTTATTCCGGTTAAGTTGCCGCCCTTGCGTGACAGGGGCAGGGATATTATCGCCTTGGCGACGCATTTTCTGGCAGAGAAGTCCGCGGCAAATAACAAAGTATTTCGTGGGTTTACCGATGCGGCGATGGAGCTGTTACTCAGCTACGAGTGGCCTGGCAACATTCGCCAATTACAAAATGTTATCGAAAATATCGTTGTGGTCCACGATGAAGAATTCGTCAATGATGAAATGCTGCGAGTGGTGACGAGCAGCGTTGTGCCAACGCCACTGACGACTTCGTCTCCTGCACCGCAATCGTTAACGGGTACCGACTCCATGCCGCCAGGCGTCGTAGCGGCTAAGCCGGGTATTCGTCCATTGTGGATGGTGGAGAAAGAAACCATAGAATCGGCGATTGAGCAGTGTGATGGCAATATCCCGCTTGCTGCGGCATGCCTTGGCGTGAGTGCATCGACAATCTATCGAAAAATAAAAGCCTGGGAGAAAGATGAGGCATAGCCTTGTGCGACCTCAACGGCATGCAGATGGTGTTGTTTACCAACTGCTAAGCCAGTCCCAGAGCCCCAGAGACTGCTCGCTAAAAATGTTGATGCCAACAGCAGACTTGGCAATATACAGCAGCAATAGCCCCACGCTTACGGCGACAGTTAGCGCCATCGCCGCCACGAATAGAAATGCCATTGCCGACGCGGCTTGCTCGCGCGGCGATAGCGTGCGCTGGTTTCGCCCCGCCAACAACACGATAAAAAGACTGCTCGGTATCAGCGGTAATTTCAGTGTCAGGCGGAGGTCGACAGGGAGTTTTCCCCCTTGCCGACCGGCAATCGCCTGTTGAATCCCGAGCAGCTGTTCGGTGCTGAAACTGTTCGCCGCACTGGCGGGCATAGACTGTAAAAAGCGTTGTACAGCAGGGTCGCTATTTGGGTGATCCACCAAGACTAAACTCCTACTCGCGTATATTTTGTAACAAGAGCCTTCACTGTGTAGCCAGTCTGACAAGTACGGCGGTGATGGCAATACGAACATATACGCGAAGCACCCTAGCAAACTGTTACCGTGAGTCGATCGTCGATGAACGGCGTGGCTGTCTTAGCCATCGATGTGTCGTGTTCAGGAAACAGAAGAGGGGCGGTGCTTTCGGGGTGGAATGACACCCGTAATCAATCAGATGGGGGCTGGCACACTAAGCGTGTTTGTCTTTCGGGGATTGGTCGGAATGAGAGGATTCGAACCTCCGACCCCTGCCTCCCGAAGGCAGTGCTCTACCAAGCTGAGCTACATTCCGAGTGCATAATCGCGTGGCAACGACGAGGCGAATAACTATATCAAAGCGCTATCGCCTGCTCAATATAGCCGCTAGTCACGACCGATAATTAGGCTGGCGCAGGTGGTTGCGCTGCCGCCGAGGTTGAAGGTCATGATGTTTTTGGCTCCCGCTATTTGGTAGCCGCCGGCGGTCTGACGAACCTGTTTGCTGGCGTCCAATGCCATGCGTACTCCGGTGGCCCCAACCGGGTGCCCAAGGCCGATTAATCCGCCACTCATGTTCACCGGCAGCTTGCCGCCGGGGGCGATATCGCCATTTTCAATGGCTTTCCACGCTTCCCCCGGCGAATACAGACCGCAGTGGTCGATAATCATATATTCGGTGATGCTGAAGCAGTCGTGCACTTCCAGGCCGTCGACGTCGTTGATACTTGTCATGCCTGCCCGTTGCAGGGTTTGGGAGAACAATTGCTGTATATGCGGGAAGATGGCCGGCTGGCCTGCGCCCAAGCGCAGTTTTTCGGCGAAGGCGATGGGGGCATTGATATGGCCCCAGCCCTTGATATACGGCAGCGATTCCAGGGCGATACCGCGCTGCTTGGCATAGTCCCTCGCGCGCTGTTCGCTGGCCAAAAACACCACCGCCGCCCCATCGGTAATTTGTCCGCAGTCCTGGCGACGAATATTGCCACTGATCCTTGGGTTAGCGGTGTCGTCGTCGCTGAAGCTGTCTGGGCCAAACTGCCAGTTCCGGCTTTGGGCATTGGGATTGAGCTTAGCGTTGTCAAAATTTTGCTGGGCAATGGCGTAGAGGTGCTGTTTATCCAGGCCGTATCTCTGTTGGTACTCATCAATCATATTGTCGAAGGCGCAGGGCCACACATAGGGTGTGTCCTGCCATTCCTGGCTCGCCCAGGCGGCGGGGCGCAGATTGTTGGCGGCATCGTCCCCGGGCACATTGCGCATAACTTCGATGCCAACTACGCAGGCCACGTCGTAGCGCTCAGCCTGCAGGTCTGCCATTGCCGCGAGCAGCGCCATAGAGCCGGAGGCGCAGGCCGCCTCGTGGCTAGAGGCGGGCAGGGTTGCCATAGCGGGATCGACATGACCGAAGAAGCCGCCCAGTTGAGACTGGCCGGTAAACAGCGATGAGACAAAGTTGCCTACGTGCCCCACCTCTACGTCTGCGGGGTCGAGCGCGCAGGCATCGAGCCCCTGCCGCACGGTATTGATAAAGAGCGATGCGATATCACCGCCACTGCGGTAGAGGTTGTTGGCAAAATCACTTTGCGTTCCCCCTAAAATGTAGACCCGTGGGCGGCTCATGAACGTCAGGCCTCTTCCGTTTCTTTGCGCAGCTCCTTGCGCAGAACTTTACCCACCGGCGTCATCGGTAGCTCGTCACGAAACTCGATGTACTTAGGAATTTTGTAGGCGGTTAGCTGTTCCCGACAATAGCTCAGCAGTGTTTCCTTCGTCAGCGTTGGGTCGGTGGGTACCACAAACAATTTGACGGCCTCGCCGGTTTTTTCGTCTTTCACACCAATGGCCGCAGCCAGTTCCACCTGAGGGTGCTCGAGTACCACGTTCTCGATTTCATTGGGGAAGACGTTAAAGCCTGATACCAGCACCATGTCTTTGAGGCGGTCGACGATGCGCACAATACCCTGCTCGTCGATGGTGGCGATATCACCGGTGTGGAACCAGCCGTCTTCATCGATAACCTCGGCGGTGGCATCCGGGCGTTGCCAATAGCCCTGCATGACTTGTGGGCCTTTCACGCACAGCTCTCCCGGTTCGCCCAGTGCCGTTTCGTTGCCGTCGCTATCGACGGTTTTCAGGGCGGTGTTGGGTACCGGTAGCCCCACTGATTCGGGGTTAATGAAGGCGCCTGCGCCACTGGCGCTAACGACCGGCGAGCACTCTGTTAGGCCATAACCTTCCCCAATATTACAGCCGGTGAGTTCGCGCCAGCGGCTCGCCGTGTCGGGAACCAATGCTGTGCCACCTGAGTTCGTGGCCTTCAGCCCGCTGAAGTCGAGCTTGCGGAACTCGGGGTGTTTGAGCAGTGAAACAAACAGCGTGTTCAGGCCAATAAAGATGTTGATTTTCCAGGGCTTGAGCGCGCGCACAAAGGTGTTTGCGTCGCGTGGGTTAGCGATAAGAATATTGTGCTGACCATTATATGCCGCTGACATTAGGTGCATGGAGAACGCATATATATGGTACAGCGGCAGCGGCGCAACGATGTTCTCGCTTTTGGTTTTATCAAACAGCGGCTGCCCGTGTTCGTTGTGCTGCTCCAGAATGCCATTTATTTGTATCATATTGGCCACCAAATTTCCGTGGCTGAGCATTGCACCTTTTGCGGCGCCGGTCGTACCACCGGTGTATTGCAGCATGGCCAAGTCGTCGCGCTTGGGCGAAACGGGTTGGCGTGCCGGCGCTTTTTTGCCTTGTGCTAACACGTCGCGCAGCTGCAGTTGTTGTGGCAGGTGGTAGCTTGGCACCATCTTCTTCACGTGCTTGGCAACAAAGTTGAAAAGCAGGCGTTTACCGGTGGGCAGCAGGTCACCGAGATTGGTGACAATCACCGTTTCAATGTCGGTGTCGGCGATGACTTCTGCGACGCTGTCACCAAATGTGCTCATGAAGATCAGCGCCTTGGCGCCCGAGTCTTTAAATTGATGACGCATTTCCCTGGCGGTGTAGAGTGGGTTGGTATTCACCACCACCAAGCCAGCGCGCAGCGCACCGTAAATCACCACGGGGTACTGCAACAGGTTGGCCATTTGGATGGCGATGCGGTCGCCGGGTTTAAGATTGGTATGGTGCTGAAGGTAGCGGCAGAAAGCGTCGCTAAGTTGATCAATCTCGGCGTAACTCAATGTGTGATTGATACCCGTAAAAGCAGGGCGCTGGGCGTGCTCGGCAAAGGCCTGCTCGATGATTTCCAGCACGTTGTTGTAGGCTTCAGTATCTACGGTATTTGGAATACCCGGCGCGCGAAGGCCGTCCCAGAATGCTGCGTCCATATGTTCCCCACTCTTTATTGTTGGTTGTTATGGCCGCCTAATGACGGCACGAGCATACAGACTACCAGCGCTTCAGCGGTTTTGGTATGAACGCACGGTATTACCGTCGGCCCAAGTCGCATGGGTGCCGCTGCAAATGCGGTGGGGGAGAATAATCCGGCAAACGGGGCCCGCTTCAATGTCTTTGGCGTCGATCAACACGCACTCAGAGCGGTCGGCTTTCATGTCGGTGATAAAGCTCACCAGGTAGCCATCGTCCTCGTCTTTGGCATTTACCCGGGGCGCGAACGGCGCTTCGCTGCCGTAGCGTTGTTCGCCAAAGGGCAGCTCCCAACTGTCGCCGGTTTCCAGATCGTGTTTGACCAGGCCGGAAAATAGGAACATGCCGGGCTCGTTCCATACGGAGTAAAGGTAGCGGGACTTGATGCCGGCATAGCGCTGGTTGAAGGTACCGAATTCCAGGGCGCGTTCGTCCAGATGTTGCTCCTTGACCTCGCCGGTTTTCAGGTTGAAACGCCAGCGATGCAGCCGTGTTTTTAGCGAGCACAGGTCGATGTTGGCCATCATTTTACCCGCAGCCGGCGGTAGGCCCGGCAGCGGCGCTGGATCTGGGTCATCCTGAAAGTAGCCGTCCAAAATAATTTCATCGCCGTCTTCGTAGGCGTTCATCCAATGCAGCACATAGGTGGGCGACGCTTCAAACCAAATGACGTCTTCGGCAGTGCCATAGCGCGGCAAAATGGCAAAGCGCGTGGGTAGCTCGGGGTGGTACTCCGCGTGATATTTGCCTTGCTCGAGCAGAGTGGGATTCCAGAACATCGGCAGGTCGACCAGGATGGAGTAGTTCTCCGTGAACGCCATGTCGTGTGGAAGGCGCGGCCCCGGTGTTGGTACAGGTGTGTAGTGCACCAACTTGTTGTTGCTGTCCACCACGCCATAGTGTTGATAAGGCGGATAGGTGGAGTAATTAAAAAACAGCATTTCGCCACTGCGCTCGTCCACTTTTGGGTGGGCAGAGATGCCGTCCAGTGGCGTCCATCGCTCTGCACCGTGCTGTTCCAGGGTAAAAGGATCGAGGCGGTAGCCGTCGCCGCATTGCCAGAAGGTGGATAGAACCTGGCCGGCATGGACCACAACATCCGTCGATGAGGCGTCTTTTAAATAGCCCTGGGCGCCCCAGCCAGGGCGTTTGGATTCCTTCGGGTTATTGGCAATGCCCGCCCAAATGGCCTCGCCAGCTTCTTTTTCCGCGTCAAAGCCTTTGGTGCGAACAAAGCGATTCCTGTACTCAGCTTTCCCGTCTTTAAACACCATCGCGTGCAGCATGCCGTCGCCGTCAAAGGGGTGATAGTGGCCGATAGCTTCGTGGACGGGATTCTCGGTATTTCGAATATAAACACCGTCGATATCGCTGGGAATGGTGCCAATCACCTCGAGGTCGGTGGCTGTGAGTTCGTCAAAGTTGGGTGTCCAGGCACCGTTGAGGTAGGGGTGTAGGCTCGGTTTGAGCGTGTGTTTGACGGTGTTTTTATAGCTTATCGTCACAGCGGTATTCCTTGTTGGGCTTGCCAAATCAATCGATATAGTGAGTTGCATTATGATACTGAAATTTGTGCTGTCAATGCTTTCGACTGTTGCGACGGTGGCTTTGGCCCTATACTGCTGCTTCTCGGGTATAGAGAATCTATGAATATCAATCACTTAGTTGTTAACAGCAGTATTGCGCAGGGTTTGGATGTGATCGGCGACCGCTGGTCGTTGTTGATCCTGCGCGATGCCTTTTTGGGGCGCCAGCGGTTTGAAGAGTTTCGGCGTCACACCGGAGCCAGCCGAGCGACCCTGAGTCGCCGGCTCAATGCCCTTGTTGCAGAGGGTGTGCTGCAAAAGCATGCCTACGGCGAAGGCTCCAGCCGCTTTGAATACCGCCTCAGCGAGAAAGGCCGGGCGTTGTTTCCCGTTTCACTATTGGCATGGCAATGGGAGTTGGAGTGGGGCGGGGCTGCGTATCGCGATGCCCTGCCTTACACATTGCTGCACACGCATTGTGGGCAGCCGATGCACCCCGTTGCTGTGTGCGGACACTGCCATGAGCCAATAACCCTGGGTTCAATGGCTTTGCCCACCGTGGCGCGAGATACCGAGCAACAAATCGCCGCGATTAAGTCGCTCAGCGGTCAACGGCGTGTGCGGGTTTCTCAGTCTACCGGTGAAGAGGATCTGGCCATGGCGGGGATTAGTGATCTGATCGGCGATCGCTGGACCTTACTCATACTGATTTGTGCGTTTTTCGGCACGCGCCGCTACGACGGTTTTCTGAAACAGTTGGGTATTGCATCGAATATATTAACGGACCGCCTCAACCTGTTGTCTGCAGTGAATGTGTTTGAGCGCAAAAGTTACCAGACCAATCCGCCGCGCTATGAGTACCAACTGAGCAAAAAAGGCTTGTCGTTGTATCCAATCATCATTGCCTTGCGGCAGTGGGCGGTGGACTGGCGGCCACAGGGCGAGGTTCTGACGCTAACGCATAAATCTTGTGGGCAGGCCCTGAAAATTGAGGTGCAGTGCGGCAGTTGCGAGATGCTTGCCGAACAACAGGATGTGCAATTTGCCGCCAGCAGCCCAGCTGCACAGGAAACGGAAGGAGAGCTGCCCGCATGAAAAGCCCACTCTTGCTGTTAAGTTTGCTAATGATGACCGCCTGTAATGACAGTAGCACTGGCGGTGGCAGCGCAAACACGACGTTCACGCCGAGCTGTGTCACGGCACAATGCCGCAGCAAGCAGCGTTTATTGGAGATCCCCGGCGCGGAGAATGTGTTTTTTACCGACGGTGGCCGTTTGTTTGTCACGGGTAACGCCAATATCTATGAAGTGGTAAAAGAGTCTGGTGAGTTTCGCGCGCTGCCTCGTTCGGTGGGTACAGACGGTGGCAGTGGTTTTGGTGGTATGGCTCAGCGTGGCGACACGCTCTATGTCAACGTATTCGACGACGGCGGATTGTGGGCCGCGCGGCTTACCGAAGCCCCTGAGTTTTCTCTTATCCATCCGCTCGGTCTGACTATGCCCAATGGCTTGGCTGCCGGGCCGAGTGGGGAGCTATATGTTGTTAACGGGCCGCTTGAACTGGGTTTGACGCTGCCTGACCCCAAGGTGGTTAGGGTTCAGTTTTCAGCCAGTGATGCCATGCAGGTTGTTGAGCAGAGCGACTGGATCTCGCTAACAGGCTATCAACCCAATGGTATTGCGAGTGTCGGGCGCAGTTTGTTTATTACGGCAAGCCGACTACTGCCGCCAGCACTCGGTGTGCTACTGCGGGTAGACATTGCCGCTGATGGCTCCGCCGGCGAGCCGGAAGAGCTGTTTCAGTTCACCAGCATTCCCGACGACTTGAGTGTCGCAGGCGATGCACTGTTGCTCAGTTTTTTCAGTGAGGGCGCTGTCGCGCTGGTCAGTCAGGACGGCGACTTGCTTAGTCGCAGCGAGCCTCTCAGCTTTGATAGCCCCAGCCAGTTACGCCTGGGTCGCCCACCGCTTTTTGAACCGACAGACATACTCGTCAGTGAGAAAGGCTTACTCATTCCTAACCCCTTGCCCTACGGCAATGCGCTGTCTCTTTATCGGCTTATTCCCTAGGCGGGACGCATCCATTTTATCGCTGCGTACGTAGACCTTCTTTGGCTGGCTTACCTAATGCACGCATCTTGCATTGAGTAACTTACTTGCATTTGCCGGTTCGCTGGCAAATGATGTGCGAGCCTTGCTTCAGAAATAATGACGAAGAATAAAAGTCGAGGTGTCAGGAGAATTGGTCGCTCGGTGTGCGCCTGTGCCCACGGGTAAGCCGCTCAATATCCCATTGAACCGCGATGTTTCGGCAGCGTCATTTGGCAGCGTAGTCACTGCCAGGAGCAGGCAGCTTAATCGTTCATCATAGAAGTATGCATGTAGTTAACGTCTGGTGCTCAGCCGGTGGATAGCTGAAGGAGATGCTCCATGAAGAAGAAATTAATTGCGCTGGCGGTGATCCTGGTGTCGGTGCTGATTGCCGTGGCAATTGCCCTTGCTGGCGGCGATGGTGGCCTGGAGGTTGCCGGTGTTCCGCTGATGTTGGCCTGCGCGGGGTTGGCGTTTTTCGTGCAGTGGCTGATTTTTGTTCCATCGTATATTTTCCAAACCGAGCACTACTACGACCTTACCGGCAGTCTTACCTACCTGGCTGTTATTACGCTTGCGCTGCTGGCGTCGTCGGCCTCATTGGCAGAGGCCGCTCCCCGGTCGATACTGCTCAGTGCAATGGTATTCATTTGGGCATTGCGCCTCGGGCCTTTCTTATTTCGCCGAGTAAAACGTGCGGGTAAAGATGGCCGCTTCGATGAAATTAAACCTATTTGGTCTCGCTTCTTGGTTACCTGGACGCTGCAGGGACTTTGGGTGTTCGTCACTCTGGCGGCAGCGCTCGCGGCGATCACCAGCTCGCGAGCGCCTGACATCGATAGTTGGGCGATTGCTGGTGGCTTGGTGTGGCTGGCGGGCTTGTCGATAGAAGCGATCGCCGACGCGCAGAAAACCCGTTTTAACCAGCAAGCAGAGAACGCCGGTAAATTTATAAATGTTGGCCTGTGGCGTTGGTCGCGCCACCCCAATTACTTCGGCGAGATTGTGCTCTGGCTGGGTGTCGCGATTGTGGCGATTCCCAGTTTGCAGGGCTGGCAGTGGGTGACGATGATTTCGCCGTTGTTTGTCGTGGTGCTGCTCACGCGTATTAGCGGCGTACCGCTGCTTGAGAAACGCGCCGACGATAAGTGGGGTGGTCAAGTGGACTATGAACAATACAAAGCCAATACACCGGTATTGGTGATGCGCCCGCCAGCGCGATAAGACTGAGGCCAGTGGATAAATGATGAAGAAGCGATTGCTTGCTAGTGTATTTTGTCTGTTGAGCACAGACTTGATGGCGCGCTCACCGGTGCTCGAAGAGATCGTTATTACCGCGCAAAAACGTGAAGAAAGCCTCCAGGAGGTGCCGATATCGGTGGTGGCGATGTCGGCGGAAATGATGGCAGATGCCAATATTGGCAATATGGAAGACATCTCCAACTTCACGCCTAATCTCAGCGTTTTTAGTCATGCGCCTTTTACCAGCCTGCAGGTGCGGGGCTTGGGCTCGCCCTTTGATAAAGGCTTTGAACAATCGGCTGGCCTGTTTTTGGATGGGGTCTACCTCGGCCGCCTGGCGTTTCTTGATGCGGCCTTTCTCGATGTGGCCTCGGTGGAAATTCTGCGAGGCCCTCAGGGCACACTTTTTGGTAAAAATACGATCTCAGGTGCGATCAGTATTCGCTCCAACCAGCCCAGCCAGGAGTTGGAATTCTCAGGTGAGCTGGTAACGGGCGAAGAAGACCTCGATAAATACAGCGTAACCGCGAACATTCCTATTAACGACAGGCTGGCATTACGCGCCTCTGGCTTAATTAACCAGCGCGATGGCGCCGTGTACAACACCACCCTGGACCGCGATGAGGGCAGTGTCGATGCGCGTATTGGTCGCGTGCAGCTGCGCTGGGATATTGCCGACTGGCTGGATGTTACCTTCGCCGCGGCCGATACTAATCAGGAGTTTCGTCTCGGTAGTTTTCAGGTGCAAATCGCAACGCCCGAGCAGTTTCAGCTGATGCAGTTCTATGACCCGCGTGTTGAATTGGACCCCTCCAATGAGTTGAGCTCGCAGGACTATCCTGCTGAGACTTACCAAAATGGCAATAAATACGATATCCGGTTCAACGCCCAGCTGTGGGGGCATGAATTTGCCTGGATAAATTCGCTGACCACCATCGCAGAGGAGTCCAATAGCGACTTGGATTTTTCACCTATTCCTCTGCTGTATTTTTTGAACGCTGAGGATTATGAACAGCTGAGCAGCGAGCTGCGCATTGTCTCTCCGCTGGGCATGTTTGACGGTAAGTTTGATTACGTGGCGGGTATTTACGCCGCCACCAGCGATACCCGTATTCGCGTGATTATCGACGCCGCGCCGAATCCTGAAGATTTGTTGACAGGACTATCGGCAACCAGTGGACTGCTGGCGAGTCTCGACCCCATTTTGGCCTCAGTGATTGGCGGTGGGCCGGGAGAGAGGCTGTTGATTGACGGCTACCAGGAAAACCTCAGTACGGCGGCTTACGCGCAGGCAAGCTGGCATTTTTCGCCGGAGTGGACGTTAACCGGTGGTATTCGTGTGTCGCGTGAAGAGAAGGACGTCGACCAACAGCTGCAAATGTTCACCGCGGGCACCGATATCGATGGCCCCATCTTTACTCAGCTGGTCACCGCTGAGGAATATCGCCTTATCGATAAACGCGTCGATGAAGATGTTAGCCCCAAGTTGTCGCTCAGTTGGATTCCGGGTGACGATATTACGTTTTATGGCAGCGCGGCGGCGGGGTTTAAAAGCGGTGGCTACAGTGGTTCTGCGGTTCGCGCTGAAATAACCGAAGTAGAACCTGAGTCCTCGCTGACCTATGAGCTAGGCGCGAAAGCCCGTTTCTTCGGTGGCGCAGCTTCACTCAATTTCGCCACGTTTTACACGGAATTCGAAGACCTTCAGCTTACTATTTTTGAAGGCAATGTCAGTCGCATCTCCAATGCAGCGGGGGCGATCTCCAAAGGTGCCGAGTTGGAATCGGCCTTCGTGACGCCCTGGGGTATTTCAGGCAACCTCGCCGTTGCCTATCTTGATGCCAGTTTTACCGACTATGAAAATGGCCCTTGTCCCGCTGGTGAAGACACGCCCTGTGACCTAACCGGGCGACCGTTGGCGAATGCGCCGTTGTGGAAAGCAAATTTCAGCGTGAATTATTTTCATGACCTCGGTGAATGGCCGGTGAACGTGCTGTTTGGCGTCGACGTGCTATATGAAGACGATAAGTACCTGCAGGCCGACCAGGATCCGATAGATTTTCAAAGTGAGTTTGGTACCTATAATCTGCGCCTGCGCGTCGCCGATGACGACGAGCAGTGGTCATTGCAGGCATTTTTGCGCAATGCCGGTGACAAACATGCGCTGGAAGGCAGCGGCGATATTCCCACACTCAGTGGCGCGCATTTTGGAAAGGCAATTGCGCCGCGTCAGTTAGATGTCAGCCTGAAGTATCGGCTTTAATAACGGCGCCGCGGGGCGGCGCCGAATGGCTGAGTTAATCGCTGTTTCTGCGTTTTTCGCGCTTCTCGCGGCGTTTATCCTTCAGCGATTTTTGGGCGGTTTTTTTCGGCTTTTCTTTGGCCATGTTTATTCTCCCACGATCCAGCGCCATGCTGCGCCGCGTTGCGAGCGCTGCTGATCGCATTCATGTATGAATAAAAAAGCGTGCGGCGCGATAAACGCTCCATAACGGGTTTCCCTCCATCGATGATTAGCGGTAGAAATGCAGCAGTCGGAACGTTACCGAGCGGCGGGCCATCTTGATGGACAGCTCTGCGCCGAGTGGCTGTTGGTAAACGGCCCTGCCCAGCGGCGAAAACACAGAAAGGTGGTAGTGCCTGAGTGTCACGTCTTTTGGTAACACCAATTTGACGCACAGTAATTCGTTAAATTCGCCGCATTCAAGTAGAACGTGATCACCCAGTTGTACCCGGTTATCTCCCACAGATGCCTGCTCGAGCCGGCACAATATTGCCAGTAACTCAGCGGGCTGGCTGAAAATTGGCGTGTCGGACAGAAGCCCGGATAAGCGTTGTACAGGGAGCAGCGATTCACGTTTGTCGGCGATGTTGCGCTTGGTAGTTTGGGTAGTCTCGCGAGAAGACATGTCGACCCTCCAATGGTGAAAACAAGGTGTTTGCCTTCATGCCGGAGAGCGAACTAACTCCCCGGCTTAGGAGAGAAATTTGAGTGGTGTTGTGCAGGTCTTGAGCTTGCGTTTCATGGTTGCCGGGAAGTCGATGAGTGAGCTGACAGCATAGCCCGGCCAAAATAAAAGGCAAGGGCGCGGTTGGGGAGTTGACGCCACTTACAAATTAAATGATAATAGTTCGCATTAACGTTTAGGGAGTTTGATGTGGAACCGGATCGCCGCTCAAGCCAGCGCTATGTCACGATTCGTGACAACGTTGTGCAGAGTTCGCAGTTGCTTTGCAAGGAAGGCCCGTTGCGTATTTTGCACGCCGGCGAGCAATATCAACTGCGAATTACTCGTCAGGGAAAATTGATTTTAACCAAGTAATTTCATCTCAAAATTAGGCCAGCCAGCACGTCGCCAGCAACGCCATCGTATTTGGAGCAACTATGCGAATTGCGCGACTGGGGCTGCTGGCAGGCAGTCTTACTATTCTTCCTGTGCTCGCCGATAGTCAAGGTGAGCCCGCCGATACGGCACTGCTTAGCACCGATAAATTAACCGTGTACGCCACCCGCTCAGCGCGCGACAGCCATCGCTTGCCGCTGATGAGCAACGTTGTTGATGCGCGTTCGGCTGAGCATGCCTCTGCCTCACGAGTGGCCGATATTTTCGATAGCCTGGCGTCGGTAGAGGTTGCGGGCAGTGCGCGCCGCAATGGTCAAACACTGGTGATGCGCGGTTACGACAGCGACGGCGTGCTCGTGTTGCTCGACGGTGTTCGCCAGCGTTTTGAATCCGGGCACGACGGTGCCTTCTTTGTCGACCCCGCGCTGTTGCGGCGGGTGGAGGTGATACGCGGAGCGAGTTCCATGCTCTATGGCTCCGGCGGGCTCGGCGGTGTGGTGGCGATGGAAACGGTCGACGCGGTGGATTTGCTGGCGCCGGGCGAGCAGGTCGGCGGTCAGCTGGCGGCGGGTTATCAGTCTGTCGACAACGAACGCAGCCAGACCGCCAGTGTATTTGGTCGCACCGCCGCCATGGATGGTTTGCTGTCAGTGAGTCGACGCGAGTCGGGTGACGTCGATCTTTCTGACGGCAGCACACTGCCGGCCGATGATGAGGTGCTCAGCGGCTTGTTCAAGCTGGGCATAACACTGGCAGATTTTCACAGCTTGAAACTCAGTGCCCAGCACTATCGCGGCGACGCTGAAGAGCCTAACAATCCCCAGCTGGGAGTTGGCGACGATCACAGTGAGGAGCTGGTGGATAAACGCATTGACTCGACCTTGTGGCGCCTCGGTTATCGCTATGAGAACCCAGACCACGAGGGCGTTAATCTCGACGCTCAGATCTATCGCGTAGACACGGACCTGGAGGAAACACTGACCGTCGCCACCGGCATGGGTGCGCAGGGTGACGAGCGTCGACGTCAATTGATCACCGATGGTGTGAAGTTGGAAAACAAACAGCTGTGGCAGTCGGGTGACAGCGTCACGGTGTATGGCATTGAGGCCTACCGAGAGGAGCAGCGCGGTTCAGATTCCGCAAACGGTGAAGCCAACGGTATCCCCGACGCCAAGGCGGACTTTGCCGCCGTGTACGCCCAGCAAGAGTGGCAGTGGCAGAATGCGGCGGGGCAGTGGTTGCTGCTCGCCGGTGCTCGCTACGACCGCTACCGCTCCAAACGTCAGGGCGAGGGGGCTGTATCGGGTGGCGCGGGCTGGCCGTTGCCATTTCCTCTGCCGGGCAGTGCGAGTGATCCGGATCCGGCGAGCTCAATTGATGCGTCCAAGTGGTCGCCAAGGTTTGGTGTCAGCCTTGCGCCAAAGGACTGGCTGCTGCTGTTTGCCAATTATACCGGGGCATTTCGCGCGCCGACGATGACCGAAATTTACGCGACGGGAAATCACTTCTGCTTAAACATTCCCGGTGCGGGCGGTTGTAACCGCTTTGTGCCTAACCCAAACCTAAAGCCGGAAACCAATTTGACCGCAGAGCTGGGGATGGGCTTGAGCTTTCAAAATGTTTGGCGAGAGGGGGATGCCCTGAATGTTAAAGCGGCTTACTTCAATGTTGATGCCGAAGACTACATCGACCTGGAGGTGAACTTCGTTCCGCCGTTTTCTGGTCAACCCTGTTGCGGCACAACACAATCTCGCAATATTTCTGATGCGGTTATTCGGGGTTGGGATGCCACTGCCGACTACCGACTTGGGCCCTGGCAACTGGGTTTGAGTGTGGCATATAGCACGGGTAAGAACAGCCGAACCGACGAGTATCTGGTTAGCAATCAGCCGCGTACCGCCGCGATCAGTCTGGCCTACGAGGTCGCTGCGATTAACACCGAGATCGGTTTGCGTAGTCGCTTTGCTGACTCCACCAGCAAGGTGCCACAGGACGAGCTGCGGCGCGATAGCTACCAGGTTCACGATGTTTATGCTCGCTGGTCACCGGTGGAGTCGCTGACGGTTGATCTCGGCGTTAACAACCTTACCGACGAGACCTACCAACGGCCCGTTGCACTCACTGCCGCGCCGGAGCGTAACCTAACGGCGAGAGTGAGTTATCAATGGTAGTGTCGTCGGGCACCTACCCAGCGCGGGTGTGCCAGGGGCTTAGTGCCGCTGGCGCACTTGCGGCGTTGTGGCTAATGCACGTACTTGCGCCGGCGTTGCTACCCGACACGGCGCCGGTTTCCGTCGCTGTTCCCGTGGGTGTAAATCTGGTGTCACCATCATTTCAGCCGGAATCAGAAAACACGGCGGATAACGCAACAGCAAACGAGCCAGCATCGCAGGCGTCGCCGCCGGTTCAACAAGCGCTCGCTGCGCCCCCGCGAGAAAAATCGTTTGCACAGCCCGCCCGCCATCGATCACCACCGGCACCGCGGCGCACCCGACGTGAGGCCCAACAAACTCAGCAGCGCGAACCAATATCACAAGCCTCACCGCAGGAAAGCGAGGTAGCCGATGCCGTTGCCGCGCAACAGCAAACCCAAAATCAGGCGTCGACGCCCACCGCGTTGGCCGAGGCTGAGGTGGTTGAGCGACGAGCGCCGCGCTATCCGCGCCGTGCCGTTGAGCTGGGTATGCAGGGCATGGTGGTTCTGCATGTGTTGATCGACAGTGGTGGTGCGCTGCGCGATGTGAAGGTGGCTGAGTCTTCTGGTTTTGGTTTGCTGGATAAGGCCGCGCTTGCCGCGGTATCTCGGTGGCGCTTTGCCCCAGGCCCCATGCAGGGACAGTGGATGCGAGTACCCATCGAATTTTTACTCAATTGATATGGAGGGTGTATGGATACCTTAGTAAAGGACGGCCAGAGTTTGCTGCAGCGCTACGAAGCACTGCAGCAACAAGGGAAAACACTTCGTGCGCGCAATGCCGCTGAATCGCTGGGAGTGTCAGAGGCGGAGTTGGTCGCCAGTCGTATTGGCCTTGGCGTCACACGTTTACGCAATGATGCGAAGGCGATACTGAAAGAGGTAAAAACACTGGGCGAGGTAATGGCCCTGACCCGTAATGAACACTGTGTGCATGAACGCAAAGGCTGCTACCAAAAAATCGGTTTCAACGGCAGCATGGGCCTTGCTGTAAACGAAGAGATTGACCTGCGACTATTCATGCACCATTGGTCGAGTATTTTCGCGGTCGAGGAATCTGGCCGTCACAGTCTGCAGTTTTTTGATCGTTCGGGAACCGCGGCCCACAAAATCTATTTGACCGACGCTTCGGACGCCGCCGCGTATCGAGCCCTGGTCAGCAAATTTTCTGACTGCCCTCAGGTTGAAGAGCTGGCGTTGGAGGCCTACCCCGAGCCGTCGCCGCCTCTCGCTGACAGTGACATTGATATTCAGGGACTCGAGAGCGCGTGGCGGGCGCTGAAAGACACCCACGATTTTCACGCCTTACTCGCGACCTACAAGGTGCAGCGTGAGCAGGCCTTGCGCTTGGTCAGCGACGATCTTGCGAAGCCGCTCAGCACAGAATCTCCCTGTCGTCTGCTTGAAGCGGCGCGCGATAGCCAATGTGAAATTATGGTGTTTGTAGGCAACCGCGCCTGCATTCAGATTCACAGTGGCCCGGTTACTAATCTGCGCGCGACACCGGGGTGGTTTAACGTATTGGATCCACGTTTCAATCTTCACCTTAAGGAAGATGCGGTCGCCGCGTGCTGGCTTACTCGCAAGCCCACCGTCGATGGTGTGGTCTCCGCGTTGGAGGTCTATGGCGCGGGCGGTGAACTGATCGTCACATTCTTTGGGCGCCGCAAACCCGGTCAACCCGAATTGCCGCTGTGGCGCGAATTGTTGCAGACCTTGGCTGACTGATGATGGCAATGTTTTCCATTGATACTCTCGGCGTACTCGCGTGGCCGTTAATCTGCTGCGCCTTACTGTTGTTCGCTGTAGCGGGAGAGCGCCTGTGTTTTGCGGTGTGGGCAGTTTGGCATCGGCAACAAACCTATAGTGATGCCCTGAATTTGCTAGACAGTAACCGCGAGTGTGACAAAGCGTTGCGCGATGAAGTGCTGGCCCTGCATTTACAAATGCTCTCCACGCAGTGGTTGCGCGGTCAAAACGTATTGCGTGGCCTGGCCACGGTAAGCCCGCTGCTGGGAATGCTGGGCACCATCATCGGTGTGATGGCCGCGTTTCACCGCCTTAGTGAACACCGCGGCGCGGTGAATCCCGCACTGCTTGCCGATGGCCTGTGGCAGGCGCTAACAACGACCGCTGTGGGTTTGTCCATCGCACTGCTTGCCGCCGTGCTGGCAGCATTGCAAAACAGTGTTTGCCGAGTGGTACTGCAGAACTGGGCCGCAAAACTCAATCAGCGATCGCTGGATATGGCTGGAGCCAAAGTGGCAGCGCCGACGCTGCGCGTGGAGCTTGCATGATCAAACTGCCTGACTCTGCAGAGCCCGCAGCGATGGAGCTGATGCCGTTGATGGATATTCTCTTCATTCTGCTGTTGTTTTTCTTACTTACTGCCGGCGCTGCAGTGGCGCCAATGCCCGTAGCACTGGTGGAGGCCGAGGGCAGCGAGTCGTCGCCGATGCCCGATAGCCCGCTGCAGTTAAGCGTGGATGCGACAGGCGTTTATGTATTGGACGAGCGCCGCTATTCCACCACCGCAGAGCTGATGCCCAAACTTCTGGCGCGTTATCAGGCGAGTGCGGATGCCACCTTGCTCATCGCCGGCGACCAGCAGGCGCCATTACAGGCCTTGGTCAGTCTGCTCGATGCCCTGCAAAAAGCGCAGGTCGAGCGCGTTCAATTATTGCACCAAAGGGAAATGTTTAATGAGAATAAATAAGCGCGCCGTGGCACTGGCCTTTGGCGCGGCATTGCTCTCCAGTCTGGGTAACGCGAGTGAGCGCCTGGTCACCTTGGGCGGAGATGTAACAGAAATTGTATTTGCGCTCGGCGCCGGTGATCGCGTGGTGGCAGTAGATAGCTCCAGCGTTTACCCGCCGAAGGTGCGTCAGCTACCCCAGCTGGGTTACCTTCGCGCCCTGTCCGCCGAGGGCGTATTGTCGGTGTCGGCAGATCGTATCATCGCGAATGCCGACATTGGCCCGCCTGCAGTAAAGCAGCAGATCCAGGCCGCTGGTCAGCAACTGGAGCTAGTGGAGGCAACGCCGACACCTGAGCAGTTGTATGACAAGATTCGCCGGCTAGCATCGTTGCTGGGAGCCGTGGCCGCCGGCGAGGATATTATTGCAACGCTCAAAGCGGATTTCGCCGCGCTTGCCGAGCGGCGTCAGCGGTTATCGCATCGCCCTGGGGTGCTGTTTGTGATGAATCACGGTGGTGGCGCACCGATGATAGCGGGGCGTAATACCGCTGCCGACAGCATGATTCAACTGATGGGCGGGCGGAATGTTGCCGACGCGATACGCGCATACAAACCCATGACGGCAGAGGCGTTAGTGAGTGCAGCGCCAGACTGGATTGTGGTGACTGACCAGGGACTGGAGCAGTTTGGTGGTGTCGACGGCTTGTTGCGCCAGCCCGGGATGGCGTTAACACCGGCCGCTGAGTCGCGGCGCATTCTCAGCATGGATGCATTGCTATTGCTGGGTTTTGGTCCGCGTACGGCTGACGCCGCCACCACTCTGTTCAATGCACTACACGGCGAACCCGAAAATGATGCCCAGCGCGATTACTGAAACGCGTCATCCAAATGCGGCGTATCGCGTGCTGGGCTTATTAATGGCCTGCTTATTGGCTGCGTTGATGCTGGCTGCCTTCGTCGGTGCGGCCAGTGTCGAGTGGCAGCACTGGCAGTGGCGGGCGTGGCAGAATCCAGAGGCCGCCATACTCTGGCATATCCGGCTACCGCGCTTGTGTTTGGCGGCCATCGTTGGGGCAGGACTCGGCGCATCGGGCGCGGCGATGCAGGGCTTGTTTCGCAACCCGCTTGCTGACCCCGGCCTGCTGGGCATTGCCAACGGTGCGGCGCTCGCCGTGGCCATCAGTTTAATTGCCATTCCGTCCAGCTGGGGTTTGCTGGGACTGTACAGCATAAGCATCGCCGCATTTAGCGGCGGTTTGATTTGCTGCATCGTTATATTTCTTTTTGCTCGTCGCAGCGGCGGCGGTGTTGCGGCGCTGCTGCTGGCGGGGTTGGCGATAAACGCCCTTTGTGGTGCAGCTATTGGGTTTCTCACGTATTTGAGCGATGACCAGCAATTGCGCAGCCTCAGCTTCTGGACAATGGGTAGCCTGGGCGGCGCGCTGTGGACGCAAATTGCCGTGTGTTGCAGTGTATTGATCCCCGCCTTGTTGCTGCTAACACGAAGTGCTCGGCAATTGGATGTCTTGCAGTTGGGTGATCGCAGCGCCGAATACCTCGGTATTGACCCCCGCCAGTTACAGCGTCGCACCGTTATACTGGCGGCATTAATTGTTGGCAGTTGTGTGGCAGTGAGCGGCGTTATCGGTTTTGTTGGTCTATTGGTGCCACACCTGCTTCGTATGCTTATCGGCCCTCAACATCGATGGCTATTGCCGGGCAGTGCCCTGCTAGGTGCATTGTTGCTATTGGCTGCCGACACGCTGGCGAGGACGGTGGTTGCGCCTGCGGAGCTGCCTGTGGGCGTTATTACCAGCCTGCTTGGCGCACCGTATTTCCTGTATTTGCTGATTTCTCAGGGAAGGCGGCTATGAGTTTGCTGGCAGAGAGACTGGGGTGGGCGCAAAAAGGCAAACATATCCTAAACGATGTCAGCGGCGAGTTAGCGCCGGGAACATTGCTGGCCATTGTTGGCCCCAACGGCGCGGGTAAATCGTCGTTGCTGCATTTGTTAGCCGGTGGTGAACGGCCGGATACCGGAACAGTGAGTTTAGAT
Source organism: Spongiibacter marinus (assembly GCF_016906995.1). GTDB lineage: Bacteria > Pseudomonadota > Gammaproteobacteria > Pseudomonadales > Spongiibacteraceae > Spongiibacter > Spongiibacter marinus. Next base: position 324,975 of record NZ_JAFBBD010000002.1, read on the forward strand.
GGGCAATTACTATCCACCTATAGTGCAGCGTCTTTAGCGCGGCGCAGGGCAGTGTTGACCCAGGAGCAAAGCTTGCTCTTTCCGTTCACGGTCAGGGATGTTGTGGCAATGGGGAGTTTACTCGCTGCCAACGACGAGGATATCGAACACTGCCTGCAATACTTTTCGGCCGCTGAGCTTATTAATCGCCAGTATTTGTCCCTGTCTGGCGGCGAGCGTCAGCGGGTTCAGATAGCGCGGGTGCTGTTGCAGTTGCTGCCATCATTAAAGGCAGGTGACCCCGCTTATCTGTTTCTCGATGAGCCGCTCAATGCCTTGGATTTGAATCACCAATTTGCGCTGATGGCCTTACTTGAGTCGCTGCGAGATCGCGGCTTTGCTATTGCCTGTGTGATTCATGACTTGGTGCTGGCGCACCGTTTTGCCGATCAGGTTTGGGTATTAAGCAATGGCCGGCTCGTCGCCCAGGGCGGTGCTGCGGCGGTGATTAACGAGCGCTTGCTCGACGAGGTGTTTATGTTGCCCGCGCAGCCCCGCAAAGTGATGGCATCACTGCTGGACTGCGCGGCGAGGTAGGCACTCGTCCTCGCTCAGCCGATGAGCTGCTGACTGGCCAAGTACTCCTCGTAGCTACCCTGGAAGTCGTTGAGCTTCTGGTCTTTGATTTCAACAACACGGGTGGCCAGCGACGATACGAATTCGCGGTCGTGGCTGGCAAAGATTAGTGTGCCTTCAAAGTATTCCAGCGCCAGGTTCAGGGCTTCAATCGACTCCATATCCAAGTGGTTAGTCGGCTCGTCCATAATCAGAACATTGCAGTCCATCATCATCAGCTTGCCAAATAGCAGGCGGTTCTTCTCACCGCCTGAACAGACCTTAACCTGCTTTTTGAAGTCGTCGGAAGAGAACAGTAAGCGCCCAAGCGTTGCGCGCACAATCTGGTCGTCGTGACTGGGCTTTTGCCACTGCGCCATCCAGTCGAACAGATTGAGGTCGTTGTCAAAGTCATTGCTGCTGTCCTGAGGGCAGTAGCCCAGGCTGGCATTTTCGGCCCACTTAATATTGCCTTCGTTGGCTGCTAACTCCTTCATTAAGCAGCGCAAAAAAGTCGTTTTACCGGCGCCGTTCTCACCGATGACTGCCAGGCGAGTGCCCGCTTCAATAATCATGGTGGCGTCGCTAAATAGCTTGTCATCGAAGCCGTGGCCAACGCTCTCAAGCGTCAGCGCTTGGCGGTGCAGCTTCTTCTCCTGCTTGAAGCGGATATAGGGCGAGACCCTGCTGGAGGCTTTGATTTCATCCAGTTGGATTTTTTCAATTTGCTTAGCGCGGGAGGTCGCCTGCTTAGCCTTGGAGGCATTGGCGGAGAAGCGGCTTACAAATTGCTGAAGTTCGGCAATTTGTGCAGACTTCTTCGCATTCTGGGCCTGTAAGCGCTCGCGCGCCGCGGTCGCCGCCATCATAAAGTCGTCGTAGTTACCGGGGTAGACGCGCAGCTCGCCATAGTCGATATCCGCCATGTGCGTGCAAACGGCATTGAGAAAATGCCGGTCGTGGGAAATGATCACCATCGTGCTCTTGCGCTCATTCAGTAGCTCTTCCAGCCAGCGAATGGTGTTGATATCGAGGTTGTTGGTGGGCTCGTCCAGCAGCAGAATATCGGGGTCGGAGAACAGGGCTTGCGCTAGCAATACCCGCAATTTCCAGCCGGGGGCGACTTCACTCATTGGGCCGAAGTGCAGGCTTTGGTCGATGCCCGCGCCCAGCAAAATTTCACCGGCGCGGCTCTCGGCGCTGTAGCCATCCATTTCCATGAAACGGGTTTCCAGCTCGGCGACTTTCATTCCGTCTTCTTCTGACATTTCGCTCTGCGAATAAATGCGGTCGCGCTCTTGTTTCACTTCCCAAAGCTCGGTGTGACCCATGATCACGGTATCGATCACTGAATACTGCTCGAAGGCGAACTGGTCTTGGTGCAGCTTGCCGATGCGCTCGTTCGGATCTAACGACACATTGCCAGAGGTGGGCTTGAGGCTGCCGTCGAGGATTTTCATAAACGTGGATTTGCCGCTGCCATTCGCGCCAATAAGCCCGTAGCGGTTGCCGTTGCCAAACTTCACTGAGATGTTTTCAAACAGCGGCTTGGCACCAAATTGCATGGTGATGTTTGCAGTAGAGATCAACAGAGTATCCTGAGCCTGCGCGTGGCAGTGCGTAAATCGATGAGCAGAGAGGCGCGCACTATAAGCCTTTCAGCGCGCGAGGTCGAACGCCCAGGGCGATTTGGCGCATTATTTCCGCAGCGTTTAGCCCTTAAGGGGTTGCGCCAGAATCCACAGGCCGAAGCCGGTAAATACAATCATCAGTGCCAGCATCGGGAATTGACTGAGTGTGGCCTGGCGGCGGCTATTGAAGCAGCGCAGAGCTTCGACATGAGCCAACCAAACGCTGGCCACGTGACCGATCAGTATCAGCCAAACCTGGCTATCCCAGACCACGCCCATATCGGGAATGATAGGCAGGCGGCCAGTAATGGCATTGCCAAAAATGTTCCAGCCCCAGCCAAAGGGATCGGAGATCAGCCCGCGAATTTTCACCCCCTGATTCAGCAGCAAGGTGTAGTAGTGGGTGATGTGATAGACCAGTGCGATGGGTAGCAGGCTATAGCTGAACCGGGCGGTAAGCTCAGTGAGTGGGAGGTCGCTGCGGCTGAGCATCTTGCCCAGCCATAAAAAGCCGAGAAACAATCCCAAATACAGCAGTGGCGACAGCAGCAACCAAAACACTTCGTACGCGATGAACCAGGGCCGCAAATAGGGGTAGGCGTAGATTGGGTGCTCGCCGAGCAGCGGGGTGAGAATATTCCAAGGGTCTTTCCAGAATAGGTTGAACCACAGCTGCGTTTCTTTTAATCCGTCGAAGGCGGTGGACGACAGCATAAACAGAATGAAGATCAGCAAACTCGGGTGCGTGGCGCGCTGGCCGATTAAGCCGGCAAACGGCCACTGCAGCACCCAACGCTGCTCAGCATTTTTTTGCAGCGGTGCCATATGGCCGATCACACGAAATAGCACTGAGAACAGGTCGGCGTAGTAAAACCACTGGCGACTCCCGACCAGCCAGCTACCCAGCAGGGTTAAGGCCGTGTACGCGAGCAGAATGACTGACAGTGAAAACGGCCGTGTATCGCCGAACAGCTCGATAATGATAAACACCATGTACTGGGCCAGTGCCGGCCAGTAGGCGAGGCGCTTTGGGTAGGCGATGTAGCCGCTGCCAAAAACGGGCCAGCGTTTTGACAGCACTTCTACAGACACCTTCCAGGGGTTTACGGCGTCGTACCAGCCACCCACCAGCGCGCTCAAATAGCAGCCGCCCAGGGCAAACACGATCCAGAAGTAGGTCATGTTGATATTGCGATAGCTGTCCTGATTACCGATGAGGCCGGCAACAATGGCCAACACGATGCTGGCAAACATAGCGGTCTGAAACAGCCGCTGCAGCCACGGCATCTTGAGCTGGCCAAGCAGCAGGTGTCGCGGTTGCTGAGCGTTGGGGGTTTCTCTCAGGAAAAACGCCAGCACAACAAAGGAAAGTGCCAGCGCTGCCATTGCCCCGTAGATGTACATCCAGTAGGGCATGGGTAACTGGTAGGGCTGGGCGAAGGAGTGGGCGTGCACGGCGGTGCTGCCCACACTGACGGCGAAAGCCGTTGCGAGTCGAATTTTCACTGCCGAGGGTACACTTCCAAGGTGCCAAACTGCAGGTCGTTACCATGTAGCTCAAGCATAAAACGACCGGTGCTATCGGCGGTGAACTCCAGTGTGGTCAGTTCGCCGGCTGGCAGCACCAGGTGTTTTTCGTAGCCGTGTACGTGCATCGCATCGTCGCTGTCGCTGACGACGTTCAAACGTAACGTGTCGCCGGCATAAGCGGTGAGCGTTGCCGGGCCTTGGTACTGTTGGCCACTGAACACCAGTGAATACTGTCGCAACTGTGGTTCGCTCGGTGCTGAGGTGGTGGGTTTCAGCCCCCACCACAGCGCCACCAGCACCACCGCACTACTGAGAACTAATGCAACTGTGCGCATGGTGGCAGCCTACTGCGCATTGCGCGGATTGTATGAGCGCTCCCAGGTTTGTAGATAGGCCTCCGCCGAGTTGAACAGGGCATCGATAGCTTCTTGACCGCCCTCGAGTCGGACCTCTTCAACGTAGTCGGCAACAAGGCCGTAATGGGCCATGCCCACTTCATCGATATGCCAGTACTTACCGCTTTCGGGAATGGTCAGCATTTGCACGGTGACGGGCTCGGCGCCTTGGAACTGTGGCCCCCAGTCGTCACCCTGGAACAGTACAAAGGGATATTGCACTGGTTCGGAGTCGCCACCGCGTGGTCCGGCGTGGCCGCCAAAGCCGTTGCCGTCAGCGCCATAACCCAGTGCCATCAGGGAGTCGCTAACACCGGCTTTTTCGCGCCAGAATTTCAGCTTTTCCATAAACTCTTTGTGCTTAACACCATTGCCCTTGTAGGGGTAGATTACGCCGCCATTTTTAAGGATGCGCGCGGCCTGATCACTGGTCAGGCCGCCGTGGGCGTCGTGTGACGATACCATCGGGTAGGCGGGCGTTCGCTGTTCCGCAAGGTCGAGCATAATATCCTTGCTGTGGTAGGCGGCGTGGTCGATATCCATCACCATGCCGCGATCCATCATTGCGTTGAGCGCATAGTTACCCAGCTCGGTTACTGTGCGGGCGTTGCAGCGAAGCCCCTCGGGGTAGATTGGTAATGCGCCGCCGGTGATGTCGAGTACCATGCTGGATAGCGGGTCATTGCCGCTGCCAGGCAGCGCAGTTGCAATGGCGAGGCCGGGATCGCGCACGGTGGGTTCTTCGCTGGGGTAGTCGCGGCACTCAGAGGTTTTCCAGAAAGAGCCGGTATCCAACAAATTGAGGAAGTTCATAATGTCGCTGAACAGGCCGGTGCCGCCCAGCGCTGTGTCGATATCGTGGTAGGCGTAGAGATGGCGCACGCCAAGATCCCACAGCTCCTGTAGCTTGGCGTCGATCTGTGCTTCATCACACTTGGGAATTTCGATATTGCCCGCGATCATGGTCATGCCGCAGTCGAAGACCTGTGCGGCCTCCATTCCCAGTACCACTGCTAACTTACCCTCGTTAATCACCTCGCGTGCCTGCTGGGGGCTTGTAACTATGCGGTACCACCCTTTACCAGGGCCGCCGTGCTGGGCGTCGACGTAGTCCTGAATTTCATACATGTATTTGATTTGTTTGATGGCGATGCTCATATCGTTGCAGTCGGCATCGGGCGTCAGTGAATAAATAGAGCCCACGGTGCACAAACCAGCAATATTGGTGCCGTGGTTGACCATCAAACGCAATCCGGCCAGCCAGGCGCGCTCCACCCAGCGGTAATACAGCACGGTATGAGACAGGGACTTGTTGCGCGGCCAGTCGACAAAGGTCGGCCAGCCCTGCGTTTCATGGTTGGGCGATGCGCCGGTTTCCAGGATGAGGTCGGGACCGCGAATACCGTTGGGGCCGTGGAGTTCTTCGCAGTCTTCGAGTGCGTGAGTAACGCCAAAGCGATGGAAGGCCTCCCCGTAGAGTACGCCGCCAGCAGAGGGACCAACGTCACCGGCGTAGGACAGCTCGCTGCTCATGCCCATGTGATTGTGGATGTCGGCAAAGCCGATAGCGGGTTGGTCAATACCGCGACCTTTGAAGGTTTCGCCAGCCACCGAGGTGGGCATTTCCGGGTAGCCACTGCAACCTGCTGTGGGGGCAAACAGGAATTGGCTGGCTGCGCCGCCGGCGTCGCCTGTGCTTAGCGCGCCATCGGCAGCAACGCTCAGTGTTTGTCCGCTGTGGCTTTGCAGGCTAAAGGTTTTGGCGCTGGCATCGCGCTCAATGGTCCAGATGGCGTCGTCGCTGGGCTCCGTCGCGGCGGTGATATTGCCGCCGCTGGCAGTAATAAAGCGCTCGTCGCTGGTATAGAGCAAGTATTTGCCGAGAGTTGCCGGCCTCATATAGAAGCGTTCGGCGCTGGTTTTCGCGCTGTCCATGCGCAAGGTGCTGTCGCTGAGAGCAGCGTATTGCTTGGTCGCATTGGATTGCAGAGAGTAGCAGCCGTTGGCCATGGCAAAGCGGGTTTCGGGAATACCGCGTTGGCTGGTGTTGTTATTGTTGTTACTCGATGATGAGCTTGAGCCGCCGCATGCGGCGAGCAGCACGGCGGCGAGAAGCGTGATAGAGAGCTTGGCGTTCATACGTATTACCCGGGTTGTTATGGTTTTGCCTTCCTGGCGCACTGCGATCGCAGTGGACAAATTCTAAGCAATAAGAACTCGTCGACACCCTAGTGTGCAATAGTATGTTGTCACTGTCATCTATCTAACAGTAATTTAAAGTTTGCGGTTTAATTTTGTCGCTGTGCGGCGATTTTCATTTCTGTGGCAAGGGGCTCACCCAGGTAGCGGTCGATGGCGTAGTGCGCCGCATAAATTACCGGGGTGAGCGCAATGGCCATGGTAAATTTGTACAGGTAGTTCACGACACCGATGGCGAGCACCAGCGATAGTCCCCAATCGGCGCCGAGATAAAAGGCAACAAACAATACAACAAAGCTGTCGATAAACTGGCTCACGAGTGTGGAGCCCGTCGCGCGCAACCAGATCAAGCGCTCGCCGGTACTGGCTTTGATGCGGTGAAATACCGCGACGTCGATAATTTGGCCGATAAGAAATGCCACCAAAGAGCCGATAATGATCCACAGCCCTTGGCCGAAAACCAGCCGGTAGGCGTAGTCATAATCGGAGACCTTGCTGGCAATTGCCTGCTGCTCCGCGCTGGGTAGTGCAGGGCTGATATGAGACTGGGGCCAAAAGTCGGCAGGGGTGAGCTCAATGCCCACGTAGAACATTGCAAAGGCGTATAGAATCAGGCCGACGGTGAGGTAGGAGAGCAGCTTCACGCCGCGTTGCCCGTAGTATTCGTTGATCAGGTCGGTGAGCACAAACACAAAGGGCCACAGCAGCACCCCGGCGGTTAAGTTGAAGGAGAGGTTGTCGACGCCGAACAGGCTCAGCGACAGTGGTTCAATCCCCAGGCTGTGCTCCAGCGAGAAAATTTTAACGCCAATAAACTCAGCAATTAATGCATTGGCGACAAAAAAGCCCGCCATTAAGATGAAGAGTTTGATAGCTTTGTTATTAACAATATTGTCGATCATTCGTGGCCTGCTGCTTGGGGGCAAATGCGCTCGGCAGGACTGCCAAACAGGAAATAACATGACAGGAAGCGTTTCTGAGAACAAGTCGCCACTGCTGCTGATAAGCGGTGCCTCCCAGGGTATAGGCGCAGCAATTGCCCGGGAGTTTAGCCGCCAGAAGCCCGCTATGCGGTTGGCATTAGTGGCGCGCAATGCCGATAAACTGGAACAGGTTGCCGCGCAGTGTAGCGGTTCCGCACGGGTTGAAATCTACCCCTGTGACGTGAGCGATGCGGCGGCTGTGCAGCGTCTTGGCCAGCAGCTACAGCGCGATATGGGCGCCGTCGATGTGCTGATAAATAATGCGGGCAGCTGGCACGGAGAGCCGGTAGCGGACATGGCCGTAGAGGACTTTGACCGGATTATCGCCAGTAATTTACGCAGTGTCTTTTTGATGTGTCGCCAATTTTTGCCGGCCATGCTGGAGCGAGAAAGCGGTGATATTTTTAATATGGCCTCTACCGCTGGGCTGGAAGGCTATGCAGGCGTGTCCGCTTACTGTGCAGCCAAACATGGCGTACTGGGTTTTGCCAAGGCCTTGCGTGAAGAGATGCGCGGTAAAAATATTCGTGTATGCAGCGTTTCGCCGGGACCAACATGGTCGCCGTCGTGGGAAAATAGCGGTATCGCCGAGCAGGCCCTGATGCCAGCTGAAGATGTTGCGCGCGCGTTCTGGCACCTCTACGCGATGGATCGCAATGTCGTTACCGAGGACATTGTGCTGCGACCGCAGCAGGGGCACATCAGCAGCTAAGCGACTCGTCCATTTGGGTTTTGCTGGCGGCAGGCGGAGCAGCGTAAGATCACATTAATAACAATAATGTGACAAAAGGTTTTGCGTATGCGCGCTCAGTTGTCGGTGCTTGCTGCACTGCTGTTCGGCCTAACCGCTTGCGGTGGGCAGTCCTCCTCATCATCAAATACCGTTTCGTCAGCGTTAGACACAGCCCTGACTCGTGGTGCTGTACCCAGTGGCGCGCCCGCGGCGGCGTTTGGGGACATACCCCAGCTCCACTCACCGGCAAGCTGGCCCTTTGAAGAGGGCGCGCCGCGAACGTCCGGCACGGGCCGCTATGCCCACGGCGCCTATTACTGGACCGACTTTATTTACGACGCCAATGGCGCCAAGGGCCCCAATGTGCCGTTCTATCGCATTGGTACGCCCACCGGCGGTAGCCTGCATTACCCTGAGACAAATATGGCGGGTAACGGCGCCGATTTATTCGTTGTGGCGTTGGGCCGAAAAAATGGCGAATTATTTTTCCGGGTAGATTGGCAGACGCTAATAGACCACAGCGTGCCGGTGGCGGCCTTTGCCATCGACAACCAGGAAGGGGGTAGCGACGAGTGGCCGGGTATTGCAGGCCTGCGCAGCCCCGGGGTCGATGCTCTACTTATGTTATCGGCGAATGGGGCCTTTATTGATTATAAAGATGGCAGTGGCCCGCAGTTTGTGGCGCCGGTCACTGTGGATATGGCGTCGCGATCGTTTATTGCGGCGCTGCCGCAGAGCAGCTTGGCGACGGGTCAGCCGTGGACGCTGTACGTTGCCTCGGGCATCAACAATGGCGAAGGTGGCTTCCTTAACGATAACGCGGGCTTTCGCAGCCTACCTCATCAGCCGCCGGTATTTAACCTGGCTTTTCGCGACTACGACGATGAGCCGGCGTTATTTAATTTCTGGTTTGATGAAAGTCAGTCGACGGCGCTGAACACGGGCGATGTTTCCGCCTTTTCCCAGCAAATTGACTGGGCGCGAATGGGCGAGACGGAGCCCGAGCCGCTGCGCTATGGCTACAGTAATCGCTGGTATCTGTCCTCGGTAGCGGGTACCGAGCTCGGGGATGGCAACTTCGCGGCGGGTGTTGATCGCAGCGAGGCGGGGGTGGTTGCCGACCCCGGTTACTACGATGCTGTTCAGCCCTACGGGATTTATATTCCCAGCAGTTACTCGCCATCTTCTGAGTCGCCGAGCCTGTTTACCTGGTTGCTGCACAGCTTTACGCAGAACCACAACCAATACAGTGCCAGCGTCCCGAACTACTTGTTATCGGCCTGCGAAAATCTTCGCCAGTCGGTGTGTGTCACGCCGCTGGGCCGCGGTTCAGCCGGTTACTATGAGACCGCCGCAGAGCTGGATTTCTGGGAGGTGTGGCGCGATGTGGCGGCGCATTTCAATATCGACAGCGAAGCCGTGTTTACCACCGGCTACTCGATGGGTGCGATTGGCTCGATCAATCTCATGGTGAAATACCCTGAGGTGTTTTTTGGCGGGGTGATCCTTGCCGGCTCCCATGCCAACGCTAATCTGTTGCCGTGCTCGCTGGATAATAACGGCTGCGTCGAGCCCAAGGGGCCGGAGTTGATGGAGAACCTGAAATGGAACGGGTACTACCAGGCCCACGGCACCTTTGACCAACTTGTGCCCTTTCCGGATGCGCGCGCCACGGCAGACGGCATGCGCGACTTCGGCTATCGCTATGTCTTCGACCACTACTTAGTGGAGGACCATATTGTCTGGACCCTGAAAGATGCCGGCTACTCTGCCTTTGAAAAAGCCGCACAGTGGATGGTGGACTGGCAGGCATCAGAGGGTCAGCGTCGCGCTGCTCCCGGTGAGCTGGTTTATCGCTGGGAGCCAGATAAGGTGAATGCCGATTGGGGCATCGGGCCTACTGGGGCGTGGTGGTTGGAAGAACTTGAGGCCGTTGCAGGCGCCGAGTTTGCCGAAATTCGCGCCCAGTCCGGCGCCTTACCCGAGCCCAGTATTTCTTTGGAGCCCAGCGTAGGCGAGTTGATTTTTCCCGATGCGACGACCTTGAGCCCAGCCGTGCGCGACAGTCAGTTGTGGCAGCGAGGGAGTGCAGAGGCGGCGACCGGAGAGCTGCGGGCCAGCCTAGTTCAGGTGGCAGCGCTAACGATCAATTTGCGCGAGGCCGGTATTGCTGAGCGCGACAATAAACGTCTTGTGCTCAGTAGCGATAGTCCCTACCAGCTTCGCCTCACCGGTCTGGATGATGGCCAGAGCGTTGAGGTTGAGGGCAGTCGCTGGCAGGTGCGTAACGGCGAGCTTGTATTGAGTATGCCAGCGGGCGACAGCCAGGTGGTGTTCCCATGAAGTGTGGCTTCCCGGTTAATGGGCTAGTAATTCTCGCCGCTGTGAGCGCCCTGTTAGTCGCTTGCGGGGGCAGTTCTTCACCCTCTGAAACAACAACGCCAGACCCAATAAGCCAACATTGCGGCGAGCTTAGTGAACGACCGTGGTGTGACGCCTCGCTATCAGCCGCGCAGCGCGCGGAATTGTTGGTGTCTGCAATGAGCCTGGAGCAAAAAATCGATTACCTCGCGGGCGACGATCCCCAGGCCTCGGCCAGTGGCGACCCCTATGTCGGCATCGTTAATGGTATCGATGCCTTGGGCATCCCGCCGCTGAGAATGAGCGACGGCCCGGTTGGCGTGCGCGGAAGTCCGGCCACGGCGATGCCGATACCACTGGCCTTGGCGGCAAGTTTTAACCCGGCGCTGGCGCATGAAACCGGTGCAGCGATCGCCAATGAAGTGCGTAACAAGGGTAATGATCTCGTGCATGCGCCGGTGGCCGATTTAGTGCGCAACCCGCTGGCGGGGCGCAGTTTCGAAACCTTTGGCGAGGACCCCCTGCTGGCAACACGAATGGTTGTCGAGTGGGTGAAAGGTAGCCAAGCCCAGGGCGTGATGGCCAATATCAAACACTATTTGATGAACACCCAAGAAGGCATCGTTAGTGTGCCGCCCGTCGCTGCGGTGGTGGGTGGCCGCTCGGTAGTGAATGCGGTGGTGGATGAGCGCAGTATGCGCGAGTTGTATATGCCGCCCTACGAAGCCGCGGTGAAGGAAGCGAATGTTGCTTCGGTAATGTGCGCCTATAACTACGTGAACGGTGCTCCAGCGTGTTCTTCAGAGTACTTGTTGAAAAGCGTATTACGCGATGAATGGGGTTTTGACGGCTTTTTAGTCACCGATTACTTCTTTGCCCAGAAAGATACGGTGCAAACTGCAAATGCCTCGCCCATGATCGAAATGCCCTACGGCGTATTTTTCTCCCAGCCTTTGTTGCAGGCGGCTGTGCAGTCTGGCGCGGTGCCTGAGCAGGTTCTGAACGACAATCTTACCCAGATATTTCGGCGCTTGTTCAGCGTCGGTTTTTTTGACCGCCCCCGTTATCAGCGCAACGACGACAATATCGACCAGGCTGCCCATGCGGTATTGGCGCAAGATGTTGCCGAGCAAGGGGCGGTGCTGCTGCGCAACGAAGGGGTGTTGCCGTTGAACGACGATGTTCGCCGCATCGCGGTGATCGGCGCGTCGGCGCAAACGCGCCCGAGCGGCGGTGGTTCCTCTTTCGTGACGCCATTTCGTTTTAAAACGCCACTCGAGGCGTTAACGGAGCGGGCGGGCGACGACGTAGCGGTCTCTTACTATGACGGTAGTGATATCGCTGCCGCAGTAGCGGGCGCCGCCGAGGCAGATGTCGCATTGGTGTTTGCCAGCAATTTGGCAACCGAGGGCAGCGACCGTTTTTGTTTGGCACTCGACTGCACACTCGCCGATGCGCCTGACTCCCTATTGCTAAACAACCTCCAAGGGGGAGCCCCCACCTTATTGGATCAGCTGATAGATCCGGTATTTGCCAGTTCGCCAATACGCGAGGTACTTGATCAACTGTTTGCGCCGCTGCTGTTAGGCGCGCCGTTGCTGCCGGTGTCTCACGACAACCAGGATGCATTAATCACTGCGGTGGCGGCAGCAAATAGCGACTCTGTGGTGGTGTTACAAAATTCGGGGGCGGTGCTCACGCCGTGGCGCGAGCAGGTTAACGCGCTATTGCAGGTCTGGTACCCAGGGCAGGAGGGCGGTAGTGCCATTGCCCGGCTGCTGTTTGGCGATACCGACCCGGGCGGCCGCCTGCCGCTGAGCTTTCCGGAGGAGGAGCTGGACAACCCTGTTGCCGGAGACCCTTGGCGCTACCCGGGCCTTGCCAATCAAGCGGAGCATAGTGAAGGCGTTTTTATCGGCTATCGTTGGTTTGATCAGCAATCGCGAGAGCCCGCCTACCCCTTCGGCTACGGCTTGTCTTATAGCGAGTATTCGTTGACGGACTTGCGAGTTATCCGCGACGAGGGTGGGGTCGTGGTAACGGCGCGGGCGAGCAATATCGGCGACCGCGCCGGTTGGGTGGTGCCGCAGCTATATGTTGGCCTGCCAAGCCCGGCTGCTGGTATTGAGCAGCCGCCGTGGGCGCTAAAAGACTTCTCCAAGCATTGGTTGGCACCGGGCGAGTCAGCAAGCCTGCGCTATCAGCTTAGCTCACGGGATTTGAGCTATTGGGATGACAGCGCCAAAGACTGGGCCATGGCGGCCGGTGACTACCAATTCGCGCTGGGCTGGTCCTCTCGCGACCGTGTTATGCAACAGCAGCTATCGCTGGGTGGCCTGTGAGTGCAGTTTACGGCGCTTGCTGCTAGAGTGTATTCACTGAATACATTGTGCGCGATGGCGCGCAGATAATAATAAGCGTGTGCAAGAGAGGCCTGTTATGCCGCGATCCGGTACGTTTTATCGAACCTGTAACCTCTGTGAAGCCATGTGCGGTGTGGCGATAACGCTGGAAGAGGAGCAGATTATCGCGATAAAAGGGGATGAAAACGACCCTTTTAGTCGCGGCCATATCTGCCCCAAAGCGCTGGCTCTAAAAGACCTGTATGAAGATCCCGATCGCCTGCGCAAGCCGATGGAAAAGCGCGATGGCCAGTGGCATGAGCTGGAGTGGGAGGAGGCGCTGGATAAAGTTGCCGAGCGTATGCGCAGTCTTCAGCAGGAGCATGGGAAGGATGCACTTGGGGTCTATTTGGGCAACCCAAATGTGCATAATCTGGGTGGAACCCTGCTCAACGGCGGCTTTTTGCGCGCGCTGAAAACGCGCAATAAATTTTCGGCGACGTCGGTAGACCAACTGCCCCACCATATGGTCGCCTGGAAACTGTTCGGGCATCAATTGCGCATCCCTGTTCCCGACATCGATCGCAGTGATTATTTTGTCATTATGGGCGGTAACCCGCTGGCGTCGAACGGCAGCATTATGAGTGTGGCGGACGTGCGCGGACGGCTAAAGCAGGTAAGGCAGCGCGGCAAAGTGGTGGTGATTGACCCGCGGCGAAGCCAAACGGCAGAGCTGGCTAATGAGCATCACTTTATACGCCCCGGTAGCGATGTACTGCTGCTCTTGGCGATGTTGAATCACTTGTTTGCCTCAGCGCAGGTGACGTCCGGCCACTATCGCAGTTTGCTCGATAGCGACCCAGTGGCGCTCAAACCGCATTTTGATGCCTACACTCCCGAGCGGGTGGCGGAACATATTGGCATCAGTGCCGCTGATATTCGCAGACTGGTGGACGAGTTTTGTGCGGCCGAGGCGCCGGTGTTGTATGGGCGCATGGGCGTGTCGGTGCAGGAGTTTGGCGCGCTGTGTCAGTACTTGATTATGCTGTTCAACGTGCTTACCGGTACGCTCGATAGCCCCGGCGGCTTGATGTTCACCACGCCCGCAGCCGACATTTTGCCCCAGACCGGGCGCGGAAACATGGGGCGCTTTCACAGCCGGGTTCGCCAGCTACCAGAATTTAATGGCGAGCTGCCGGTCTCCACGCTGGCAGAGGAAATTACCACCCCCGGTGAAGGCCAGATTAAAGGCATGGTGCTGATCGCGGGAAACCCGGTACTGTCTACGCCCAATGGCGACCAGTTAGATAAGGCCTTTGCCAGCTTGGACTTACTGGTGTCGGTAGACTTCTATCTGAATGAAAGTAGCCGCCATGCCGATTTTATTTTGCCGCCGGTCAGCCCGCTTGAGCGCGAGCATTTCGATGTGATTTTCAATCTGTTGGCGGTGCGCAACAATGTTCGCTACGCGCCAGCATTATTCCCTCCCGGTGCTGAAGCCCGCCACGATTGGCAAATTTTGTTGGGCCTGCGGGACCGTCTGGCACCGCCTCGCTCGATGAAGGAACGGCTGAGCCGCCGCGTTGAACAACGCCTCGGGCCAAGCGGCCTGTTGGCCTTCCTATTGCGCCGGGGCCCCTACGGCGCAGGTTTGCATCCCTTTAAGGGACTGACGCTGTCTAAACTGAAATCCGCGCCACACGGTATTGATCTGGGGCCGCTGCAGCAGCAGTTGCCGAAGGGGCTTTATCATAAAGATAAGCGTATTCACTTGAGCGCGGCGTTTTTCCTGGCTGACCTGCCCCGTGTTGAGCAACGCTTCTTCGAGCAACAGCGCGCGGCAGCATTCTTACTTATCGGCCGCCGGGATGTGCGCAGCAATAATTCTTGGTTGCATAACAGCCAGCGCTTAGTGAAAGGGAAGTCGCGCTGCACGGTATTGGTTCACCCCGATGATGCCCGGCGCTTGAATATTGCCGACGATGACACCGTGCGAGTCAGTTCGCGGGTTGGCAGTGTTGAGTTACCGGCATCAGTCAGCGACGAGGTGATGCCCGGTGTGGTGAGCATTCCACACGGTTGGGGCCATCACCGCAGTGGCACGGCCTGGCGCCGCGCAGAGGCCAATGCCGGGGTGAGTGTTAACGACCTTACTGACGAGCAGTTTATTGACAGCCTGTCGGGAAATGCGGCGCTGAACGGTGTGCCGGTGAACGTAGAAGCGGTTGCATAGGCGATGGCACGGGATTTGCCACGCAGGGTTTGCCAATAATAAAAAAAATATAACCATGTTCCATGGAATGCTGGAGAGCTGTAAATGAAAACGAACAAAGCTGTGTTGTTCCCGCTGGCGATGTCTGCGCTATCGACGTTGTGCGTCGCGCCGAGTTTTGCGCAAACTGAAAATCGCGCCATGCTGGAAGAGGTGGTGGTCACCGCTCGGCGGCGCGAAGAGAGCTTGCAGGATACCCCGCTGGCGGTATCGGCGTTGGGCTCGGATATGCTTGAGCAAATGGGTATCAGCGATATTGAAGGCGTGGAAACACTGGCGCCCAGTCTGCAGTTCTCGCAGACTAACTACAAAGCGCCGGCGGTCTTTATTCGCGGCATTGGCCAGCGCTCGGGTAATCCCGTGCTGGACCCGGGGGTGGGCATGTACTTGAACGGCGTCTACGTGCCACGCTCTGATGCCCAGCTGCTCGATGCGGTTGATGTGGCGTCGATACAGGTATTGCGCGGCCCTCAGGGCACGCTGTTCGGCAAGAACAATATTGGTGGCGCCATACTGGTTGATTCGAAAAAACCGTTTACCGACGGCTTTGAATTTGGCGCAAAACTTGGCGCGGGGAATTACGGGCAGAAAAGTGTCAAGCTCGATGCCAACCTACCGCTCAGCGACAGCATCGCTATGCGTGTCGCGGTGAATGCCAAGCGCAGCGATGGCTCAATCGATAATGTCGCCGCTGACTATGCGCTGTTTGACCAGGACCGCATGGCGGTGTCATCGCGGCTGATTTGGTATGTCAACGATGAGTTCGAAGTCGACGTCTTCGGCTTTTTAAGTCGTATCGATGAGCGCGGTTCCCCCTACAACTGCGTTTTTCAAAACAGCAGTGCCATTCTTGCGCAGGGCATTTACCGAGGGGCTGATGGTTCGGATTTACAGGCCGCCTGTAACGAGAGCTCTGAATTAGCGAAAACCTTTAAGGTCAGTCAAACCGCGGAGGATGCGGTCTATGCGATCGACAACCATATGCTGGCACTCACCTTGCGCGGCTCGATTGCGGGAATAGATGTAGAGAGCATTACCAGCTACGCGATGCAGGACAATATCCGAATTAGTGGCGACTCTGATGGCACGGCGATTCGTGCAGTGGCGGTTGGTCCTGATGCCGGTTATCAGGTACTCAATGGCTCTGATGATCCATCGGTCGGCGATGCTGTGCGTGAGCAATTCAGTCAGGAGGTGAAATTCAACGGCACCGCCTGGGACGATACCTTGAACTACACCTTTGGTGTGTTCTACGCCGAGGAGAGTTTGGACAATAGCATTGATGGCACCGAGGTGGGCGACAACGGCTTGGTGGCGGTAGGGCCGGGCGCTGCGGTTGATCTGGGCATTCCGCTTCCCAATGCCCTGGTGTTGCCCGTGCAGGCCAACGCCGTTGCCTTGGCCGACTACGAAAACACCACTGCGGCAGTGTTTGCGCAGGGAACATGGGATATGACCGAGACCCTGCAGCTGACATTGGGTTTGCGCTATACCGAAGAAGAGCGCAGTACGGTGCAAATTCAAGGCACGCCGGACTACGATGAATACGCGAGTCGGCTCAATGCCCAGATCGGCAGCAACCCCGCAATATTGCTTCCCGTCACCCATGTGATGGACGGTATTTTTTCGCCGGTGCCGCTGGCGCAGTATTTTGCCTATGAGGCGCCCTCGGTTCCTCTGCTGTATGCGGCGCCGCTGCGCGGTGATACGCGCTTCTCGGAATTTACGCCAGCGGTCACGCTCAATTACCTGGCTGATGATGAACTGCTTGAGTCCCTGAATCTCGACAGCTTTATCGCCTATGCCACAGTGAGCAAGGGCTTTAAGTCGGGTGGTTTGGATGTGCGCTCGACGCAGACCGACTCGTCGATCAAGCAGTTTGAGCCTGAGATTGTCGTCAACAAAGAGATCGGTTTTAAATTAGACGCCTTGGATAGCCGCCTGCGTTTCAATGTAGCGGTGTTCCAGATGGATTACACCGATCTACAGGTCGCGCTTTATGAGCGCGGCACCACTCAAACAGAAGTGGTGCAGTTTACCGGCAATGCGGGCGAGGCCGTGGTCGACGGATTTGAATTTGAGATTACCGCCCTACTGGGTGATTTCACCATCAATGCCAATGCCGGGTATACCGACGGCGACTTTATTGACTATGACCTGGGTACCAATACCGCTGATGGCTTTGCGATTGTTGACCGCAGCGGCGAGGCGTTTCCCCAGGTGCCGCAAAATGTTCGCGGCGTTGTCGTGCAATATGATTGGCACTCGCCGATTGGTCTGATTATTCCACAGCTGCAGTACTACTATTCCGATGAAATATTCATCGGTACTGATTACCTCAGCGGTGAATACGCGAGCTCGACCATCGGTCAGTACGAGCTTTTCAATGCCAGGGCGCGCTGGCAGATCAATGAACAGATGGGCGTATCGGCCTACGTGAATAACCTAAAAGATGACCCCTACTTTGTTGGCGGGATCGCAGTAACCAGCGTGATCGGTGTTGCCAATCGCGTTCCCGGAACGCCGCGCGAGGTGGGCGTAGAGTTTAGCTACCAATTTCAATAAACCGTAATGCCGCCAGGCTCGTGGATGGTTAGGCCATTTACGGGCACTCGCGTTGATAAAGATGGACGCGGCCGACAGCCGGCCACGAGAAATGGACGAGGGACTATGAAGCGTATATTTGGCATGTTGCTTGGTGCAGTGCTGCTACTGACCGCGGTGCTGGTAATTCGCACACTGCAATTCGAGCCACCTCAATTTGAGGCGAGCGAAACCTTGGCTGACGTTGATTGGTCAGAGGCGGAGTTGGCGGCGGGGCTTGCCGGAGCGCTGCGTTTTCCCACCATTTCGAATATCGATGCTGATGCCGTAGACCTGCAGGCATTTGAAGACTTTCAGGCGTATTTAAAACAGCGTTTCCCCAGGGTGTTTGCACAAATTCCCCACCAGCGCCTGCCGGGCGGTACCTTGCTGTTTCGCTGGTCGGGCAACAGTGAAGCCTTAAAGCCCATTATGCTGATCGCCCACCAAGACGTGGTACCCGTGATACCGGGTACTGAAGATCAGTGGAGCTATCCTCCCTTCGCGGGAACCATCGCCGATGGTTACATTTGGGGGCGGGGAGCAATCGATGATAAAGCCAGTGTCATCGGTATTTTAGAGGCCACCGAGCGTTTGCTTGAAGAGGATTTTGTTCCGCCGCGCACGGTTTATTTAGGGTTTGGTCACGACGAAGAGGTGGGTGGTAAGGGCGCGCAGGCCATGGCGGCGCTGTTGGCTGAGCGCGGCGAGTCGCTGGCCTTCTTATTAGATGAAGGCGGGGTGATCGCCAAGGACATGCTACCCGGTGTCGCGGAGCGCGTCGCATTGATCGGCCCGGCGGAAAAGGGCTATGTCAGTTTGAAGCTCAGTGCCGACGGTGGCGGTGGCCACTCCTCCATGCCGCCGCAGCAGAGTGCGGCAGGCGTTGTTGCGGCGGCAGTGGCGCGCCTTGAATCCAATCCGCTACCTGCTGATATGCAATATACGGTGGACTTTATTCGTTATTTGGGTGACAGCGTACCTTTTTACCAACGCTTGCTGTTTGCGAATAACTGGTTGTTTGAGCCGCTTCTGGAAAAAGTACTGAGCAGTCAAGCGCCGATCAACGCCGGGATGCGGACAACAACGGCCGTTACCATGTTGCAGGGCAGTGTGCGGGACAATGTGCTGCCGATTATTGCCTATGCCGTGGTGAACTTCCGCATTCTACCGGGCGATACGATTGACGGCGTGCAGCAGAAGGTGGCGGAGATCATTGATGATCCTCGCATTCGCATTGAGACCTACGGCGGCTTCGGGAACAATCCCTCTGCGGTGGCCTCGCCCGACTCGGCAGGCTTCAACGTACTTGCCGATCTCGTCCGACAAGTGAGCCCTGGCACCCTAGTCGCACCGCGATTAGTGGTGGCGGCGACTGATGCCCGACATTTCGAGGAGGTGTCGGAAAACAGTTATCGTTTTATCGGAGTAGAGGTTGGCCCGAAAGAAATGAAGGGTATTCACGGTACCGATGAGCGCGTCTCTATTGCCAGTTATGTTGAGGCGGTGCGTATTTACTATCACCTTCTTCGCCGCAGCGCTGAATTATAGGAGCTGCTTCTCGCCACTATTACTGTGTGTTATAGCGGGTAAAAAAAGCCCGCTTTTTGTTGTTGGCGCCCAAAAACGTCTATCCGTTCTTGGATTTTCTTACCGCTATTCTTATACATTGCCGCCCAAAGCGTGAAACAGCGCTGTTTAATAGCCCGAGAGACTCCACATGCGTTATCCCGTTGACCCCCATTTCCCAGTACGCGATGAAGATGCACCACTGAAAGCTGATCTTGCTGAGAAAAAGGTGAAGCCCATTTTTATTATGGGCTTGCACCGTTCCGGCACTACCTTTCTCTACGACAGTGTGGCCAGGGCCTTTCCTCTGGCACAGTTAACCCTTTACGATTTTTTTTACTATGACCGTCTGCTTCGCAACCATCAGCAGGGCGGTGCGAAACAAGATGCACAGCGCTTGAATGCCTGCTTCGCCGCGCTCGGGATTAAAGACCGCAATATCGACTCGGTGCCCGTTTCCGCCGAGGAAGTTGAAGAGTACGGCTACCTGCTCAGACGCCGCTTCGGCAGTTTTAAGCTCAACGAGCACAGCGCCGCGTTTTTTGAGGAAATGTGCCGAAAGCTGTTGACCGTGCATGCCGGTAGTGAGGCGGTCTTGCTTAAGAACCCCTGGGACACCGGCAATGCGCGCTGGATGGCGGAGCGATTCCCCGAGGCGAGGTTTATTTACATCAGCCGTGAGCCTATCGCGGTGCTCAATAGCATGCTAAACGCGCTGCTTTCCTATTTAGAGGGGCCTCAACACTATCTTGAAATGCTGTTGGACCGTGGTGACGGGCGCCGTAGTTATCGCGCCGGTTATATCGTATGGCTCGGACTGCGGGGGCTACGCAAGCTGATTGGCCGCCGTGCCATTGCCCGCCTGGCAAGGCCGCTGCTGGCGCGAACGGTGGCCAAGCAAGTGGCGGCCTACCGTCGCGAGTTGGCGGCAATGCCGAGCGACCAGACGGTCGAGGTGGATTATTCCGCGTTGCGAGAGAGCCCCGACGCCGTGATGGCGAGTCTAGCGCCGTTACTGGCCGTGTCGCGCAGCGCCAGCGCTGAAAGTATGCGAGCGGTCACTGCCGGGCGGCCCGTTAATCCGGTTTTGCGCGATTACGCCGAGCATCTGGATAGGTTAGTGGAGCGAGAACTGGGCGCCGCTTGATAAGGGGTGCCCCCGTCATTCCCTCAAGGCCTGGAAACAGGCCTTATTCTCCCGCAGATATTTCCCCTCATTGACAAAAAATATGCGCCATCGGCAGGGCGTTATTTACTCATATACGCATAAACCCCTATAGCTATTTGTAAGCGACTGTATGGCAAGTGTTTTATTGCTCAAAAAAACACTATGACACATTAGGCGCGAATTGACTATGTCACACTCGTGTCTCAGTGTGCTGCAAAGTATTGAAATATAAGTAAAAATTCTTATCCCCATGTTCTTAGGTGTGACTTAAGTCACGCTGGTCGTTTAGTGATGTCCTTATCATCTCTGTGTGTCTTAGCGATTTACACATATAAAAATGCGGCTGCTTAACAGCCGAAATAAAAATGAAAAAATTAAGCAGGGGCTGCTTCCGATTCGTCGGTAGGTTTCCTGTTTAGTGCGATACCTAGCCAGAGAGACGAAGAAGATGGAAAAGTTACCCCGCTCGCAAAATTCGCGAGACCCGTACCTGAGAAAGGACCTTGAAGCCGAGCTGCATATAAGCCGGGGTAAAGTTGCCACAGGCGGCGCACTTGAGTTGCCAGCCTCACCCGTCAGGCCTCTGACGCAGGTTCCCCAACTGTTGCCAATTGCAACAGCGCAGCGCGGTATGTGGATGGGCGAAAAGATTGGCCCCGCCGATGCGGTATATAAACTTGCCGAGTATGTCGATATCCGCGGCCATATTGATGCCGCGGTATTTCTCCGGGCGACTTCCATCTTGACCCAAGAGGCGGAGTCAACGCGAGTACAGATTATTGAAACCGCCGATGGACCTCGCCAATTGGTGGCAGAGGCCTATATGGGAGAGTTGCCGGTTGTCGACTTCAGTAGCCATGCCGACGCCGAGCAGCGTGCATTGCGGTGGATGAACGATGAGTTGCGCCGCCCCGCAGACCTCGCAGACGATGCACTGTGGTTCAGCGCGCTAATCAAGGTCGAGGATGAACGGTTTTTTTGGTACCACCGCTGCCACCACATCACCATTGACGGTTTTGGTGGCGGTCTGATCGCGCGCCGAATGGCGGAAATTTATAATGCGCTGCTCAGTGGCGAGGAGCCAGGTGAGTCGCCATTTTTACCCTTGGTAACCCAGTTGGAGCAGGAAAAGCTCTATCGCGAATCTGCACGTTTTGAGCGTGACCGAGACTACTGGAAGCAACAACTGAGTGGCCTGCCCGATGCAATTTCGCTGTCGCGTCGCAATGCCCAGCGCAGTGGTGGCCTGCGGCGCAGCGGTATTACCCTGTCGCTAGAACACTCTGCGAAAATTCGCGACATCGCCCAGCAATATGGCGGCTCAGTACCGCAGTTATTAATTGCCATGCTCGCGGTTTACACCTACCGCATGACGGGTCAGCAGGACTTGGTCTTCGGTATGCCGGTTACGGCACGAGCAAACCGCACGCTGCGCAGCATCCCGGCAATGATGGCCAACGCCGTGGCGATTCGCCTGGCGATGGCCGACGATGCTAGCCTTGTCGACCTGCTTGGGCAAACAGCGAAAACCGTAAGGAATGCGCTTCGCCACCAGCAGTATCGCTATGAGGAGCTGCGGCGTGATCTCGGCCTGCTTGCACAGGGGCAGCAGATCTCCTGGATGGGAGTGAATATTGAACCCTTTGATTACGACCTGGGCTTCGGTGGCCACGAGTGCAGTGCACACAACCTGTCGAATGGCACCGTAGAAGACATGACAGTGTTTGTGTTTGATCGCGGTGCGAAGCAGGGCATGAATGTGGTGATTGACGCTAACCCCGCGCTTTACAGTCAGCGAGAGCTCGATGAGCACCGCGATCGATTGGCGCGATTAATCGAAGCGATGATTGCCGCCCCTGAGGGCGCGATCGGTGACTTTGACCTGCTCTCCGAGCAGGAGCGGCACCTGCAGCTGCAGGCCTGGAACGATACCAAGCAGCCGTTGCCGGACAGCCACTTGCCAGCGTTGTTTGACAAAAGTGTCGCCGCTTTCCCAAGCCACGCCGCGGTATCTGACGCCGGGCAAACGCTGAGTTATTCAGCGTTCGGGCAACAGGTCAATCAATTGGCCCGGGCATTGAATGTATTGGGCGTGGGGCCGGGTAAGTTGGTGGCCGTGTCCCTGCCGCGCACCGCGGCAATGCCGATGACGCTGTTGGCGATTATGAAATGCGGAGCGGCGTATTTACCGCTGGATCCGGAAACCCCCGCTGAGCGCCTGGCCATGATATTGGACGACGCCAAGCCCAGCCTGCTGCTCAGCAGCGTTGAGACCGCCGAAAAGTTGCCTGACTGTGAAATACAAACGCTGCTGTGGGAAGAGCTCAACTTAAACGCCTTTTCCGGCGACGATGTGCCCCTTGCCGATATTGGCGCAAACAGTCCGGCGTACATCATTTACACCTCCGGTTCGACGGGGCGCCCCAAGGGCGTGGTGATTGGCCATCGCAGCTTGATGAATTTTTTGCTGGCCATGCAGGATGCCTTGGCACTTCAGCCCGAGCAGCGGATGTTGGCGCTAACGACCGTGTCGTTTGATATAGCTGTGCTAGAGATGTTTTTGCCACTGCTTGCCGGTGCTCAAGTCCATGTCGCTACCCGCGACATCGCCAGAGACCCGGCGGCGCTGGCCGCGCTGGTGAACGAGCAGGCGATCACGCATATTCAAGCGACACCTTCGCACTGGCAGGCGCTGCTTGAAGATAATGCCGAGGCCTTTACGGGTGTTCAACCACTGGTGGGCGGTGAGGCGCTGCCGATGGAGCTGGCGCGCAAAATGCGTAAGCTCGGAGCGCCGATTATCAACTTATACGGCCCGACAGAGACAACGATTTGGTCCACGATGATGATCCTGGACAAGCTGGAGGGCGGCACGCCGGCCATTGGCCGTCCAATCTGGAATACGCAGGTCTATGTGCTGGGTGACGATCTTCAGTTGTTGCCAAATGGCGCTGCCGGGGAATTGTATATTGGCGGCGAGGGCCTTGCGCTGGGTTACCACAAACGTCCCGACTTAACCGCCGAACGTTTTATTGCCAATCCCCACGGTGAGGGCTTGTTGTATAAAACCGGTGACCTTGCGCGCTGGCGTGACGACGGTGCACTGGAATACCTGGGGCGCAACGACTTCCAGATTAAAATTCGCGGCTTTCGTGTAGAGACTGAAGAAATTGAATCGCAGTTGATCCGCTGTCAGGGTGTGCGTCGTGCTGCTGTGGTGTTGCGTAACGACCCCGCTGGCGTACCAAAGCTGGTGGCGTTCCTGCTCGGTGAGGAGGGCTTCGATGCCCACCACACCGCGTTGGAGGCCGCCACACTGCGCCAGCAGATCGAGCGCAGTCTCCCGGAATACATGCTGCCCTCTCACTATCAGGTGCTGGATGATTTTCCGCTGAATGTGAATGGCAAGCTGGACCGTAAAGCCTTGCCTGAGCCTCAGTGGCAACTTGTTAGCGAATACACGGCGCCGCGTAACGCGCTGGAAACGCAGCTGGCAGAGCTGTGGTGTGAGATCTTCAAACTGCCGCGTATCGGTATCCACGATAGCTTTTTCGACCTCGGTGCTGACTCGATTACCGCGGCGCGCATGGTATCGCGTCTGCGTGATGTCGTGGGTAAAGACGTACCCCTCGCGGCCATCTTTGAGGCGACGACGATCGCTGAATTGGCGGAGCAGCTGGAGCGCGGTGATAAAATAGATCCCCTGGCAGGCGTGCAAGCCCTCAATCCTTTAGCCGCGCGTGGCGAGGGTGACGCGCTATTTTGTATTCACCCAGTACTCGGCCTGAGCTGGGGCTTTGCGGGGCTAAATCAATACCTGCCTGACGGAACGGCCTTGTTTGGCATTCAGTCGCGTGGCCTCTCTGGCGGGCAGGAGCTTCCTGCGAGCATCGAGGAAATTGCCGCAGACTACATTGCATTGATGCGGGACCGCCAGCCACAGGGCCCCTACCGTATATTGGGCTGGTCGATGGGCGGCGTTATCGCTCAGGAAATGGCGCGTCAGCTGCGTGAGCTGGACGAGTCAGTGAGCTTCCTTGGCGCTTTGGATTCCTACCCCTTCGTGTCGCAGCAGCGTGACGACAAGGCCGGTCAGGTACGCAGCATCTTGGAATTTCTCGACATCGCGGTGGAGGGCGAGCTGCCCGATACCATGGAGGAGCTGAGTGAACTCCTGTGCCGGGAATACGACGTGCTTAACCTGGAATTTGTTAAACAGTTGCAGGGTAAACAAAGCGCCTTAATTGACGATGTCAGTGCGGTGATTAGCAATAACCTGCAGCTGCTGCAGAACTTCCAGCCGCGGCCTGTAGATGTGGAGTTGCACTTTTTTCAAGCGGTGCAAACTGCCACGTCACAGGAGCTGCACCACCGCCCAGATGCCTGGCAGGACGCCGTCGCGGGTCTCAATATTTATCCGGTGGAATGCCATCACCAGCAAATGCTGGACGCGGAACCGCTGGCAGTAATCGGACCCTTCGTTGCGCGCGCGCTGGCAGGTTGATAAGCATGAAAATCGCGATCTTCTCCATCGGCACCCAGGGAGATGTCCGCCCTTTTGTCGCGCTAGGCTTGGGTTTGCAGGCGCAGGGGCATCAAGTATCCATTGTCACAGGCGACAGCTGTGAACAGTTGGTGCGTCGTCATGGCCTCGATTACGCGCCGCTGACCGCCGACTTTTTGGAGCTGATGGCCAAGGACCCGGAGGTGCTTCAGCGCGGCCTGAACCCCGTTGCGCTTTTGCGCACCGCGCGGCGGGAGTTGTTGGCAATGTCTGCAGACTGGGTCACACAGGCCACGCAGGCGGCGAACGGGGCTGACTTATTGTTGGGCTGTGGCATGGTGGCCTCGCTGGCCGCCGCTATTGGCGAGCGCTATGACATTCCGGTGGTCGAGACCCACTTGCAACCGGTGACACCGTGTCCTGATATTCCGCCGATGATGTTGCCACCGCCGCGCCGCCCGCGCCCCGGTATGGTAAACCAAGGCTTGTATCACGCCTGTCGCGTGCTGACGTGGCAGATGCTCAGCCCGGCCTACCGTCAGGTTCGTCAAAAACTCGATTTGGCGCCGCTACCCTGGTATGGGCCGTTTTACCGGCGGCGTCGGACTCACCATGTGTTGTATGGGTTTAGCCCGAGCATTATTCCGCCATCGCGTCATTGGCCAGAGTCGGTGCGGGTAGCGGGTAATTGGTTTCTCGACGAAGCTCAGACGTGGCAGGCGCCGGAATCACTGGAAGCCTTTTTAGCCGCCGGGGACAAACCCATTTATGTCGGCTTTGGCAGTATGCTCGGTGATGACAGTGCGGCGCTCAGTGAGGTGTTTTTACAGGCGCTGCGAAATAGTGGCCGCCGCGCCATTTTTGCCACCGGTTGGGGAGGCTTGGCAGATGTCGACGACGACAATGTGTACTGCCTGACATCGGCGCCGCACGACTGGCTGTTTCCGCGAGTGGCGGCGGCCATTCACCACGGCGGAGCGGGTACGACGGCGGCGGCGGCAAGGGCGGGGATTCCGTCGATAATTATGCCGTTTTTTGGCGACCAGCCATTTTGGTCGTGGCGCTTGCAGCAACTTGGGGTAGCCACCCGTTCACTGGATCGCAAGAGCTTGAATGTCGCGGATGTTGAGCAGGCCATTGAGTCGGCAACCGACGCGGCGCTGCGTCAGCGCGCAGCCACGGTGGGCGCGCAAATTCGCGCCGAAGATGGCGTGGCGGCGGCCATCGCGCAGTTGTCCAAATGGGGTTACCTGACCCCCGTCAGTGAGCCAAGCCCCGCTGTTGATCGCGACCTTACCGAGCCCAGCCTTGCGCAATAGTGGCGCGGACACGCTGAGCTTGTCATCACCCCTGCCCGCAGGTGGATTTATCGAGCAGGTTTCGCTGCTGCCAATGCCCGAATTGGCAGTTAACGCGGTGCATTGTCGTTTTAAACAAAGCCGTTATACCCCAGACCTGTTGACCTCTTGGGGAATTGCTTTGCCAGCCTCTTTGGCGCGGGTGTCGGCCGCGCGCCAGGCGCAATTCCTTGCCGGTCGTTATGCTGCTTGTTATGCGCTGGGTATAGAAAACGTAGAGAATCACAGCCCGGCAAGGCGAGATACCGGCGAGGTCATATGGCCGCAGGGGATTACCGGCTCCATCAGCCACTGCGACGACAGCGCGCTGTGCGTGGTCGGACGTGGAGGGCATTTGGGGATCGATATTGAGCCATTAGTCGCCAGCGATGCTATTGACGAATTGTGGCGCTTGGTGGGTGATGACAAGGAATGGCAGCGGCTCTCTATGTTGCCTCGCGATCGCGCGTTAACGCTGCTGTTTTCTGCCAAAGAGAGCTTGTACAAAGCGCTGTTCCCTCGCTTGCAGCGCTACATCGACTTTTCCGAAGTGCGTGTTATCGCGGTCGATCCGGAGCGGCGCACGCTCCAGTTCAAGCCGCGCTCCGCGCTGGGCTTGGCCTTGCCAAGGGGCTGTATATTTACCGTGTATTGGCAGTGGCTGGGAGAGCGCTGCCTAAGTTACACGCGCTGCGACTAAGCCTCTTCTATGGCAATGTTGAAGCGCATATACAGCATCGACATAAAGGGGCTGATCAAATTAAAAAAGCAAAAGGGCAGGTAGCTGAGCGTTGCAACGCCGAGGGCGGTGGCATGAAATGCGCCGCAGGTGTTCCAGGGAACCAGTACTGAGGTGGCGGTTCCGGCGTCTTCCAGCGTGCGGCTGAGGTTGCGCTGACTCAGCCCCTGCTGGGCGTACATGTCGCCGTACATTCGCCCGCCAATAAGAATGGTCAGATACTGCTCGGCCGCCGTGAGATTGAGCACCCCACAGCTGCCAGCCGTGGTTGCCACGAGCGACGTCCGGCTGCGCGCCAGTCTTTTTAGTCCGCTTGTAATGTCGCCGAGCAAGCCCGAGGCTTCCATCATGCCACCGAAAACCACAGCGCTTAAAATAAGCCATATTGTATTGAGCATGCCTGCCATGCCGCTGCTGGCCAGCAAGGTATCACTAAAGCTGTGACCGGTGATGATCTCGCTACTTCCTACAATGGTTTGCACCAGCCCCTTGTACAGCCCACTTGCCGAACGCTCGCCACCAATTTGATAGACCAATTCCGGCTGCACATAGGCGGAGATCACCGTGCCGATGAGCGTTGCAATAAACATCACGGGCAGCGCCGGAACGCGTTTTACGATCATGACAACGACGAGCAGCGGCGCAAGCAATAGCCAGCCCGACAGGGTCATGCTGGTGCTCAAGGCATTCATAATCGCTTGCGTCTCGGCGACCTCCCTTCCACTGCTGTGGTGTATACCCAGCCCAACAAAAATAAGCAGGGCAATGGCAAACGAGGGTAGTGTGGTGAGGGCGAGGTAGCGCACGTGACTGAACAACTCGACATTGCACACACCTGCGGCCAGGTTGGTGGTATCGGAAAGGGGAGAGAGCTTGTCGCCAAAGTAGGCGCCAGAGATGACGGCGCCAGCGGTGATGGCTTCACTCATACCGAGTCCCACCCCGGTTGCCATCATGGCAATGCCGATGGTGGCCGCCGTGGTCCAGGAACTGCCAATGGCCGTTGACACAATGGCGCAGACAATTGCCGCGGCAGCATAAAACCAGCTGGGGTCGGCCAGCTGCAATCCATAGTAGATAAGCGTGGGTACGATACCGGCGACCGTCCAGGTGCTGGACAGCGCGCCAATCATAAACAGCATTAAGATGGGGATGATCGCAACGCTGATCACTTTCAGCATGCCGTCTTGCAGGGTTTGCCAGGGGCGACCGCGGTGCAGGCCGATAACGGCCGCGACGCCGCCCCCCAGCAGCAGTGCCAGCTGGTTGGGGCCTTCTATACCGGCATCGCCATAGAGATAGACATTGAGACCAAGCAGGCCGAGAACCAAGCATAGCGGGAGGAGGGCTATGCCGACATGATTAGAGCGGACTGGGGTCATTGGCGTTGGCTACCACACATTGCTGTTTTTTGTTTGTAGTGGCCAGAATAGCGGGCGCGTTGCGGTGGCGCCACTTTGGCACCACCGCAGAGGCTTAGCGGTTGGTTTTTACCCGCAGGGATTTAAAGCTAATGGAGTTGTGGTCCTCCAGGTCGCGCTCGGGCTCCTCTGCTAATGTAGCGTTGGGGAACTGGCGGAAAAACTCGCGCATACTCAAGTACAACTGATGTTTTGCCAGCGCGGCACCGATGCAATAGCGAGGGCCATAACCAAAGAGTACGTCTGGATTGAACTCGCGGCGTACATCCAGGCGATAGGGGTCGTCGAAAAAATCGGGGTCGTGATCTTTTAGGTGGGGCATCATTAACACCATTTGCCCTTTCTTCACCTGTTGTCCAAGTAGTTCACGGTCTTCCGGAACGTAGCGGGCAAAGCCCATTTTCGAGTTGCCTGCCCAGCGCATAATTTCGCTAAAGGCGTTAGAGAAGGTGGCGGTAGACTCCAATGCCAGGGGGATCTGATCTGGGTTCTTCAAAAAGGCATAGGCTGACCACTGCTGCGCCATCAACGTAGTGTCGGCGCCAGCGCCAATCAATGCCAGGATCAGGGTAACGATATCCCACTCGTCGAAGTCGTCGTTTTCCGCTTCCACTTGCAGCAGCGCGCTGAGGAAGTCCTCTTCGCCTACGGGTGACAGGCGGCGCTCGGCGATGACTTCCAGCAAGATATCGATGGCCAGGTTGCTGTCTTGCTGGGCTTTTTCCCGGCGCTCGTCGGAGATAGTCGGGTTCCAGGTTTCGGTAAAGGTCAGCACCGTTTGCTTGATCTGGGGCCAGTATTTTTCTGGAATACCCACCATGCGAGTGATGGAGATAAAGGGGATGTGCCGCGCGACATCTTCAATATAGTCGAATTCATCGGCGTCTTTTAAGCCCTCGAAAAGGCGGACGATATCGGGCTCGATGCGTCGGTTGATGTTATCAACAACATTGCGAGAAAACGCCGGGGAAGTGATTTTGCGAATAAGGCGGTGGTGGTCCGGGTCAGCCAGCAGGCTGTGGCCCACCAGGGCGCGCTCGAAGTTATTCCAGTTTTCTTCCAGTGGCCGTGGCGGCGCAAACTCCCAGTCGTAAAAGTCTGAGCTCAGGTACTCATTCTTCCAGCAATCCATAATGTCGGGCATGCGGGTCATAACCCAGCACATCCAGGGGGCATACCACACCAAGCGACCGCGCTCGGAAAGCGCCTTGCACTGGGGGCCGGGATCCAAGGCATATTCCATGGAATTGGGATTGAAGATAGATTCGATCGGGGGCAGCTCACGCTGTTCGGTGGTTTGCATTGCGTACACTCCTTATCTTTATTGTTTTGCACCGCCGCAACGGCTCGCAAAAATATCGGTGTTTGCGAAAAAATATACTACCGTGTATTTTTATTCTCAAGTGACATTATTTTTAATTTACCGCGCGTCGCGGCGATAACAATAAGGAGTGGTAATGCAAAACTTTACAGACAAGGTAGCGGTAATCACCGGCGGGGCCAGTGGTGTGGGGCGCGCATTGGCGCTCGCGCTGGCCGATGAGGGAGCCAAGCTGGTGATTGCCGACATCGAAGAAAATGCTTTGCAGCGCTGCAAAGCGGAATTGGAGGAGCGCGGAGCCCAGTGTTTGGCGCAACGCGCCGATGTTACGCAGCCAGAGTCGATGGCTGCTCTTGCCGAGGCGGCGTTTACCCACTTTTCCGGGGTGCACCTCGTTTTTGCCAACGCCGGTGTGGGGACGGGCGAAGGCGGCAATATGTGGGAGTACAGCGCCAATGATTGGGAGTGGGGCTTCCGGGTAAATACCTGGGGCTTGATCAACACCATTAACGCCTTTGTCCCCCGCTTGGTGGAGCAGGGCGAAGAGGCGCACTTTGTGGTGACTGGCTCGGGGAATGGCGCGTTCTTAATGTTACCGGATACGCCGATCTACACCGCGACCAAGGCAGCGGCGCAGGCGATTACGGAAAACCTGCATTTTCAGTTGCAGGCCCAGCAATCGCCGGTGAAGGTCAATGCCCTGTTTCCCGGCCCACATGTGGTGAATACCGGCATCTTTAATTCTGAACGCAATCGTCCTGAGGATTTGCCCGTCGACCCGAATAAGCCCGATTCTGGTATTCACTCGGTCGATGATATGAAGGCGATCATGGCGCAATACGATATGGAGTTGAAAACCACCGAGCCGGAAGAAGTTGCTGCGTTTGCGCTCAACGGGCTGCGCGAAGACAAGTTTTGGATTACCCCAATGTCGGAGAAGTCCCGGGCCGCCTTTATTGAGCGCA
This sequence comes from Spongiibacter marinus, assembly GCF_016906995.1. Lineage (GTDB taxonomy): Bacteria > Pseudomonadota > Gammaproteobacteria > Pseudomonadales > Spongiibacteraceae > Spongiibacter > Spongiibacter marinus. The sequence continues at coordinate 355,622 of NZ_JAFBBD010000002.1, forward strand.
CCCAGGGCATTCTCAATGGCGTAACGCCAACGCCGCCAAACGTACTGTAGGAGGCATTCGCTTGACGGACCGGCTTACGCTACCATTCGACGCTTTGACAGAGATGGGAGAATCATCGGTGCCAGCGAGCCAGCTTGGTCGGCGAGAGCGCAAAAAAAAGGCCGTGCGCGAGACCATTCGTAAAGAGACATTGCGCTTGATCGGCCGCCATGGGGTAGACGGGCTGACCATCGACGCGATCTGTGATTGCGTGGATATCGCCAAGAAAACCTTTTACAACTACTACGCGACCAAACATGACTTAATGGTGGAGCTGTGTCAGGAGGAGTTGCTGCAACGCACCGATCAATTGATTGACGATGTGCTGGCCAGCGGTAAATCTTTTGAGCAACAGCTCGGTCACATCATTGAGGTGTTTATCAATCGCGAGCAGTTGGCGGGCGGTATCGAACGTGAGCTGATCGCCTATTCAGTCGGCGCAATGTCGGCGAATATTAGCCAGGGCGCGGGGCAGTTGGCCTTTATTAACAGTAGCTTCCTGCGTTTGTATGAGCACAATCGCCAGGCCTTAAAGCCGGAGCTGAGTCCGGCTTTCTGTGCGGAAATGACCGTGGGCATGTTCAATGCCATCACGCTGAACTGGGTGCACGATGAAAGTTACGATTCAGAAACCCGTTATCGTCAATTACTCGCCTTTATAAAAAGCAGCATGCTTGCCTGAAAGCGCCGCTGTGCTGGCATCGGTAGACCGATGTCAGCACTTTTCTTTTCCCGCCTTACCAATCAGTAATCATTTCTCCGCTGCTCTCGCTTGACCGAAATAGGGAAACCGTATACTTTTTTTACATCACGGTTACCTTTTTGAGAGAAGGGTCAGGAGGGAGAATGAATAATAGATATAAGAAGCCCATCCCATGCGGCTGGTTTGCCATTGAGTACAGCAAAGAGCTCGCCCCTAAGGATGTGAAGCCGCTGAAGTATTTCGGCCGGGACCTGGTGCTGTTTCGCACGGAATCGGGTGAGGCAGTATTGCTAGACGCCCACTGCCCGCACTTGGGTGCTCATCTGGGGCACGGTGGTCAGGTAAAGGGGGAGAGCATCGCCTGTCCCTTCCACGCCTGGGAATTTAACGGCGAGGGCTTTTGTACCAAGGTGCCCTACGCGAAAAATATGCCGCCTAAAGTCGATGGCAAGCAGGCAATTGGCAACTACCCTGTGGTGGAGCTGAATCAAATGATTTGGGCCTGGTATCACCCCCAAGGGGTGGCGCCGCTGTGGGAGGTTGAGCGCCACGCCGAGTTGCACTCCGACGAGTGGACGGAGATGGATGTCTTCGATTGGCAGATTAACTCGATCATTCAGGAGACCGGTGAAAATGCCGTGGACATCGCGCATTTTGTGACCGTTCATGAGTCTCCGGAAATGCCGGATGGCCACGTCACCATCGACGGTTACAAACGCAGCACGCTGATGGACAGCCTACAGCACGCCATCGATGAAGAGGGTAATGTAGACCTGAGTGGCGAGAACTATGACCAGGGGCGTCTGGAAACCTATTCATTTGGCCCGGGACAAACCTACCAAAAATTCTCTCGCATGTTCGATATTGTCATGATGGGCACCATCACACCTATCGACGACCAGAACATTCACATGCGTTTTAACTTCTCTATGCCAAAACAGCAGAGTGGTGAGCACACCCTATACGCCAATGCCTTCCGCGACGAGATCGTTCGCCAAGTCGGTCAGGATATCCCTATCTGGGAAAACAAAGTGTATCTGGAGCACCCCACGCTGTGTGATGGCGACGGCCCGATCGCAAAATACCGTAAGTGGTTTGAGCAATTTTACGCGGCGTAGATCGCGGTGCTCAACCCGTCCCAAAACCATAATAACGAGGAATAACTACCATGACTGACTCCAACGCCCCTATGGGTAAGCCCGGCGATATTCTCAACTGGCCGATGCTAAAAATTCGCTATAAAACGGACGCTGAGGCGATAGCGAAACTTTTACCGCCCGGTATTGAGCCAGGTAAAGAACCGGGCGTGACCATTACTATTTATAACTTCCCGGTATTAAATGAGCCCGAGTATGGTTGCGTGGTGAATGTTGACGCTAACTACAATGGCATTGAAGGCGAGTACACTCTGGGTATTGCCATCGATCAGGAGGCGGCAATTTACGGAAGTCACGAGCGCTGGGGGCAGCCGAAGTATTATGGGGAGACCCAGTACTTCCGCTTGATGGACTACGTATCAGCAAAGGTGAGCCACCGCGGATATACCTTTCTGGAGTTTAAGGGGCAGGTGACCGGTGAGGGCGAGATTCCCCCGGAGCACGAAACGAATGAGTGGTGGATAAAGCACCTGCGCGGTGTGGATATGGAAAACCCCAGCTGGGACTTCCCACCTCACGTTGTGCGTGTTTACGCAAAATACGGCACGGCGCATATCGAGAAATTGCAGGGCCAGGTCACGCTAAATGACAGCCCTTGGGACCCTCTGGCCAGCAAACTGCCTATGCGAACGGAGGCCGAGGCATGGCTGTGGACACCGATTTTCCTCGACCGTCGCATTACGCTCGAAGGCCCGCTGGACCCCGAGGGCTTTATGCCCTTTGCCGACACCATTGGCGGCTCTCGCTGGCCCGGTGAAAATGGTGGCCCCAAACAAGCCTAGAACCACCCTCGCCGGGTATCACCGCCCGGCTTTTTTCCGCTTTTCTGTGAGCTTGTCGCGCCGATAAGCTGATCTCCCTCATTGCTGTTGATTCAGGTCAATGGGAATGGCGTTGCCGCATATTATGATGCCTTGGCTAGAATAATATGGAGCGGGCCATGCATCCCATTTTTTTGCAGTTGGAAACGGATCATCAGCGCATGCAGCGAATGCTGTATGACCTCAATCATCAAATTGAGAGCTACTTTGGCTTACATGATGCGCCGGCGGATGTCGACGCAATGATGCGTTGCCTGGATTACATCCAGATCTACCCCGAAGTATGGCACCACCCTGTTGAAGATATCATTTTTAGACAGCTGCTCACCAAGCCCGGAGTGAATCACTACGCCGTGGAAAATGTATTGCGAGACCACGGCATGCTGGAGGCCTTGAGTGATCAGCTGTCGCTGATATTTTCTGAATTGCGGCTGAGTGAAAAGCCTGTCCGGCCGGCAATTATTCGCTTAAGTAAGCATTATCACAGTCGTCAGATATCGCACATTCATGAAGAGCGAGGCATCTTTCAGATGGCCGGAGAGTTGTTTGGCGACGCTGATTGGCAGGCGATTGAGCGCGAGATAGATGCCGTCATCGGGCCGATTGGTCAGCACGAGCGAGATGATTATCTATCGACATTTAAGCCTGAGCATGCGTCTTACTCTGGTGCATTCAAACAGTAGTATTGAAGGGAATATCCATGCCGACTGCGATCGCAAGAGAATTTGATAACGCCACTGATATGGTGCGCCGCTATGCGGTGCAGGGGCCGCGCTACACGTCGTACCCTACGGCACTGAACTTTAGCGAAGCGTTTACCGATCGCGATTATGTGCGCTTTCTTGACGATGCAAGAAATAGCCCATCGCCGCTGTCCTTATATGTGCACATTCCGTTTTGTCGAAGCCTCTGCTACTACTGTGCATGCAATAAAATTATTACCAAAGACCCGCGAGCAAGTCGTCGTTATCTGGACCACTTAAACAGAGAGCTACAGCTCCTGTCGCGGCATGTGGGCGTGTCCCGCCGTGTAAGTCAGCTTCACCTGGGGGGTGGAACGCCAAACTACCTGGACAAAGCGGAAATGACCGAGCTCGTGCATCAACTTGCCAGTCACTTCAATCTCGATGACAGTGACGACCGGGAGTTTTCCATCGAGTTGGATCCGCGTTGCGTCGATGAGGATTATTTGGCCTTGCTTAAAGGCTTGGGTTTTAACCGTGTCAGCTTTGGTGTGCAAGATACGAACCCCGATGTGCAGCAGGCCATTAATCGCGTACAGAGTGAAGATATGATCGCCGAGCTGGTGTCATTGGCGCGGCGTTTTAAATTTAGATCGGTGAGTGCAGATTTAATATACGGCCTGCCATTACAGACCGAGGAAAGTTTTAAAGCGACGCTGGACGCATTAATTGCCATGTCGCCAGATAGAATTGCCATCTACCATTACGCCCATATGCCACAGCGTTTTAAATGGCAAAAGTCGGTGGATAGATACCCAATGCCAGATAGCGAAGAGAAACTGAAAATTTTTGCTCTGGCGAGCCAGCGATTGCAAGCTGCGGGGTATTTGCATATTGGTATGGATCATTTTGTTAAGCCCAATGACGAGCTGGCCATTTATCAGCAGCAGGGCCGTCTGCAACGAAATTTCCAGGGCTATTCGACCTGCCATTCACCCGATGTATTGGGGATGGGGGTGTCCGCGATAAGCTCTCTGGGGCGCTGCTATGCCCAGAATGAGAAGGATCTTGAAGCCTACTACGCCGAGATTGACGCTGGGCGACTGCCGGTGGCTCGCGGGTTAGAGCTTTCAGCAGAAGATATGCTTCGTCGCTACGTTATTATGCAGTTGGCCTGTAACTTAAAGCTGGACTTTAAGGAGTTGCACGGTCGCTATCAGGTCAGCTTTAGAGAAAAATTTGCTGCCGTCCTGCCGTCGCTAGAAGAATTTCACAATTCAGGCGTGTTGTTACTCAGCGATGAGGGGATAAAAATAACGGAAGCGGGGCGGGCAGTTTTACGAAATGTTTGCATGCTATTTGATGAAAGTTTGTCTCTGCACCGCGGAGCATATTCCAAAACCTTGTAGCGGTTTACAGGCTTTTGGCGCGCTATTTTATTGTGTAGTAACTTTATCGCGACTACGCCGAAAGTAGACTTGACCCACCCGGAGATAAGGCGTTCAATGGCGGCAGTAATCACCCCCCGACATGTGTAAGGAGACCACATGCGACGCGCGGAAGCCTCCAAAGCCTGCCCCCACAACCCTGCTGTTAGCTGTAACAATTGTCGATTAAGTGGCATCTGCTTGCCACTGGCTCTGGAAAGCGATGAAATTGTTAAGCTGGACAATATCGTGCAGCGCGGTCGCCCCCTGCCAAAGAGCCGTCATATATTCCGTGAAGGCGATGCGTTTACGTCTGTATTTGCCGTGCGCTCTGGTGCTGTAAAAACGTATAGCATTACCGATGCTGGAGAGGAGCAGGTCACCGGTTTTTATTTTCCGGGTGAAGTTGTTGGCTTGGATGGTATTGGTCAAAACCGCTACGCGAGTTCCGCTGTTTCATTAGAGGTGTCGGCGATTTGTGAAATTCCTTTTTCTCAGATCGAAGATCTCAGCGGCCAGTTGCCCAATCTCCAAAGACACTTTTTCAAGCTGTTGAGTAGCGAGATCGTTGATGATCAGCGACACATTACCTTGCTCAGTAAAAATACGGCTGACGAGCGTGTCGCATCGCTGTTAGTGAGCATCTCTGCTCGCCAGGCGCGCCGTAAATTGTCGGCATCCGCGTTTAGATTGCCAATGTCGCGTGCGGATATTGCCAGCTTTCTGGGGCTCACTGTCGAGACCGTAAGCCGCGTTCTCAGCCGTTTTGCAAAACAAGACTTAATTCGAATCGACAATAAGGAAATTAGCGATCTCGATGTCGAAGGCCTTAAGGCAGCCGCAAACCTTCAGCCGTAATTGTGGCTGTCATTGTGCCGTAGTGGCACAGGCTTGACTCAGATCAACCGGAGCCGCCCGTTGGGCGGTAAACTTTCAATAAATCTCCCCGGAAAGAGTGAGTAGGCCGTGAGTGCAATAATTAGCAATCCCCTAGGTTTTTTGTTCAGTCCCCGTAAGCAGTGGCGCATGGTTGCCGATGCCGGCGATGAGGGTTTGGCGGCCAAGCTGCTTTACCCCATCATTCTTGCCATTGGGCCATGCGTTGCGTGGTACTACGGTGCCAGCCAAGTGGGTTGGACGGTGGGCGATGGCGAGGTGGTGCGCCTGACTCAGGCGAGTGCTCTGCAGATTGTCATTGCCTTCTATTTTGCGATGTTGGGCTCGTTGGCAGTGATCGGATATTTCGTTCACTGGATGTCCGAGACCTATGGCGCTTCCTCGTCGGTGCTCAAGGGCATCGTCTTATCTGGATACACGGCAACTCCGCTGTTCATTGCGGGGCTTTGCGGTTTCTTTCCTCTTTTCTGGTTTGATCTGACCCTGGGTATTCTGGCCTTGGGTTGGTCTGTATACCTGCTGTATTTAGGTATTCCGCTGGCGATGGGAATTCCTGAAGAGCGCGGCTTTTTGTACGCCTCGGCGGTAGTCGCAATCTGTATGGTGATATTTATGGCGCTAATGGGCGCGGTGGTTATTCTCTGGGATATGGGAATGACACCGGTGTTCACTGATTAGCGGCATAAATGAGTCGGTAGGAAGGTAAATTTTCTGCGGCATAGTGTCGCAGGCCTGTTTAGCTTTCTGTTGATCTGGGTCAGCATTGCGGCCCCCACCTGCTGGGACAATACCCACCTCCATCATGTCTGCCCGAACGGCGCTGGTTGCCGGTTCGCGCATAGTCCACCTGAGGTTCGTGAACTGTCATGACATCTTCGCAAGAACATCCAACTTACAACTACAAAGTGGTGCGGCAATTCACCATTATGACTGTGGTATGGGGCATCGTCGGAATGACCGTCGGCGTTCTCATCGCAGCGCAATTGGTTTGGCCGCAACTCAACTTCGACACGCCCTGGCTCAGTTTTGGGCGACTGCGACCCCTGCATACTAACGCGGTTATATTTGCGTTTGGTGGCTGTGCTCTGATGGGGTCTTCGCTGTTTGTGGTGCAGCGCACCTGTCAAACGGCGCTACTGTCGGACCGCCTCGCGGCGTTCGTCTTCTGGGGGTGGCAGCTGGTCATCTTGCTGGCAGCGATTACGCTTCCCATGGGGCTTACCTCCGCTAAGGAGTATGCCGAGCTTGAATGGCCGATAGATGTGCTTATCGCCGTGGTTTGGGTGGCCTATGCGGTACTCTTTTTCGGCACGATCATGCGTCGGAAGATGTCGCATATTTATGTGGCGAACTGGTTCTACGGCGCGTTTATCGTGACCATTGCGGTGCTTCACATCGTCAATAGCGCCGCGATTCCAGTGAGCATGTCCAAGTCTTATTCGGCCTACTCCGGTGCTGTCGACGCCATGATCCAGTGGTGGTACGGGCACAATGCTGTGGGCTTCTTCCTGACGGCAGGCTTCCTGGGAATGATGTACTACTTCGTTCCTAAGCAGGCTGGGCGTCCGGTCTACTCATATCGGCTATCGATCGTTCACTTCTGGGCGTTGGTCTCTGTATACATCTGGGCTGGCCCTCATCACCTTCACTATACCGCGCTGCCTGACTGGGCACAGAGCCTGGGTATGGTGATGTCGCTGATCCTGCTGGCACCCTCATGGGGCGGTATGATCAACGGTATGATGACCCTCAGTGGTGCCTGGCACAAACTGCGCACTGACCCCATTCTGCGCTTCCTGATTGTGTCGCTTTCTTTCTACGGTATGTCGACGTTTGAAGGTCCGATGATGTCGATCAAAACCGTTAACTCTCTTTCTCATTACACTGACTGGACGATTGGTCATGTGCATTCCGGCGCATTGGGCTGGGTGGCGATGATCTCCATCGGCATGGTTTATCACTTGATTCCCGTGCTCTTTGACCGCAAGCAAATGTACAGCGTCAATATGATCAATACACACTTTTGGCTATCCACCATCGGTACCGTGCTTTACATCGCATCCATGTGGGTAAACGGCATTGTTCAGGGCCTGATGTGGCGCGCCTACAACGCCGATGGCAGCCTGACCTACAGCTTTGCTGAATCGGTTATCGCCAGCCACCCTGGCTACGTAGTGCGACTGTTTGGTGGGTTCCTGTTCCTGGTCGGCATGTTGTTGATGGCTTGGAACGTTTGGAAAACCATTTCCAGCAAAGAAACTAAGGAACTGGTGGCAAATACTGCGGGGGCTGAAGCATGAATCACGACGTCGTCGAGAAAAATATCGGCTTGATGATTATTTTTATCATTGTCGCCATTAGTTTTGGAGCCTTGGTGGAGATCGTGCCGCTTTTCTTCCAAAAGCAAACGACAGAGCCGATTGCTGGCTTGAAGCCATTAAACGCGATGCAGCTAACCGGCCGAGATATCTATATCCGTGAAGGCTGCCACGTATGTCATTCGCAAATGGTTCGCCCTATGCGCTCTGAAACAGAGCGCTATGGACACTACTCTGTTGCTGGTGAATCTGTTTACGAACACCCCTTCCTGTGGGGCTCCAAGCGAACAGGGCCCGATTTGGCGCGCTTAGGTGGACGTTATAGCGACGAGTGGCACCGTGCTCACTTGTATAACCCGCGCGATGTCGTGCCCGAATCCATTATGCCGTCGTATCCCTGGTTGTTTAAGAACGAGATCAATGGCGATGAAGTTGGGAAGAAAATGCGAGCGCTGCGCAAAGTGGGTGTGCCCTACACCGACGACGACATCGCCACAGCGGCCTCCCAAGTGGAAGGTAAGAAAGAGATCGACGCCATGGTTGCCTACTTGCAGCAGCTGGGAACACTTATCAAGTACAAGCGTTGAGGAGGATGTATGTTTGATCAAGACAATCTACGTGCTTTATCAACGTTGTTGCTGTTCCTGGCTTTCATGGGTGTGTGTTTCAACGTGTATAGAAGAAGCCGTAAATCGATGTATGACGAAGCAGCTCAGCTGCCATTTGTAGACGAAGGTAAAGCAAAGCAGGAGAGCCGAGATGAGTGATTTTTGGAGTGGCTGGATCATTGTCCTAACGGCAGTCTCCTATGTGCTTTTGGCATGGCTTCTGCTGTCAAATCGCAAGATCAATCAACATAAAGACGGTGCGACAACAGGTCACATTTACGATGGTATCGAGGAATACGATAATCCTATGCCATCTTGGTGGATCAAGATGTTTGTGCTCAGCATGGTGTTCGGTGCGGGCTACCTGTTGGCCTACCCTGGCATGGGCAAATTCCCCGGCCTGTTGAATTGGACGTCGGTTTCGCAGTGGCAGGGCAATGTGGATGCGGCAAAGCAAAAGAACGAAGCGCTCTACGCTGAGTTTATGCAGAAAGATGCCGAGGCATTGGTTGCCGACCCCAAAGCGATGCGTATTGCCAAACGGGTGTTCGCCAACAACTGTGCGATTTGCCACGGCAATGATGCAAAAGGGAGCTACGGCTTTCCGAACTTGACCGACAACGACTGGTTGTACGGAGGCAGTCCGGATCAAATTGCTCACTCTATTCGCGATGGTCGTAGTGGCATGATGCCTGGTTGGCAGTCGGTACTCGGCGCCGAGGGTGTCAAGTCGATGGGGGCTTACGTGCAAAGCTTACGCGATGCTCAGGCGAGTGCCTCGGCGGAGCATGCCGAATCGCGCGAGAAGTTCACCATGCTGTGTGCAGGCTGTCACGGTGCATCGGGCGAGGGCAATATTGCTATGGGTGCCCCTCGGTTGAATGACGACATTTGGCTGTACGGTGGTGACACCGGCAAGATTATCCACAGTATCGCCAATGGCCGGTCAGGAAAAATGCCCGCTCATGCTGACAATTTGAGCGCAGCGAAGATCCACCTACTCAGTGCCTATGTTTATCAGCTTGCAGAAGAGGAACCATAATCTGCTATGAACACTCAGGAGCGGCAACCGGCTGGCGGTAGTGAAACAAAGCCAGAAAACCTAGCGGTAGAAATTGTAGTCCCTGCGGAAGTTGGGGAAATCGATCTCTACCAAAAGCGAGAAAAAATATACACTCGCGCAATTGAAGGGTTTTATCAGCGCATTCGCGTATTCACCGGTTGGCCGCTGTTGTTGGGCTATATCATTCTACCTTGGTTAAATTGGGATGGCCGTCAGTCGGTCCTGTTTGACCTGCCCGCGCGGCAATTTCATGTTCTCGGGCTCACCTTTTGGCCACAAGATATGACGATGTTGGCCTGGGTATTGATCATCGCTGCCTTCGGTCTTTTCGCGGTCACCAACCTCGCTGGTCGAGTGTGGTGCGGCTACAGCTGCCCGCAGACCGTATGGACCAGCATCTTTATGTGGATGGAACAGAAGGCTGAGGGAACGCGGAACCAGCGTATCAAGCTTGACGCGGCGCCCTGGTCCCTCGAAAAGCTGCGCAAGAAGGCGTACAAACACTCTATGTGGCTGGGCTTTGCATTTTTAACCGGCTTCACCTTTGTTGGCTACTTTACCCCCGTTCGAGAGCTTGCCGTCGACTTTATTGACCTCTCAGCGAATGGCTGGGCTTTCTTCTGGATCGCGTTCTTTACCGCCGCGACCTACCTCAATGCCGGTTGGATGCGTGAGCAAGTATGCATGTATATGTGTCCCTACGCGCGCTTTCAATCAGCGATGTTCGACCCCGACACGCTAATCATCAGTTACGACAGTAAGCGCGGTGAACCCCGTGGCTCACGGAAACGGGAAGCGCAATCCCAGGGCGTTGGCCTGGGTGATTGCATAGATTGCCAATTGTGTGTGCAAGTCTGTCCTACCGGGATCGATATTCGCGATGGTCTTCAATACGAGTGTATTGGCTGTGCCTTGTGTGTGGATGCCTGTAACTCGGTAATGGATAAAATGGGTTACGAGCCCGGGCTGATTCGCTACGCAACGGAAAATAGCTTAAAGGGCAAGAAGACCCATATCATGCGTCCGCGCCTGCTGGGTTATGTGGTAGCGATGACGCTGATGGTGGGGCTGTTAGCCTATAATATTGCTGATCGCGATGTGATTGAATTAAGCGTGCTGCGCGACCGTCAGGCGCTATTCACCGAAGTGCAGGACGGCATGATTGAAAATAGCTACACCGTAAAGATCGCGAATAAAACACAGCAGGAGCATCGCTATCAGGTCGTTGTCGAGAGTGAGATAAACTTCGAAAACTTCCACAAGCAGGAAATCAGTTTACAATCCGGAGAGCTCTTAGACTTACCAATGCGACTGCAGGCTCGCGCAGACAGCCTTCCTTCCAGTCGTTCGCCGATCACGATCAGCGTACGGCAAATGGACAAGGAGAGCAGTGTTGCCGAAGTTGAAAGCAGTTTCTTTGGTCCGGTTCCTCAGCGTTAAGGTTAAATTGTGCCTATGAATGCCGCCGCTAACACCCCTTGGTATCGCCAGTTTTGGCCGTGGTTCTTAATTGTACTGCCAGGCGCTGTCGTGGTGGCGGGGCTGTCCACCGTCGCCATTTCGATGAAGCACGCCGATAACTTGGTTGCCGACGATTACTACAAAGAAGGTTTGGCGATTAACCAGCGCTTGTCTCAGGATCGCCGCGCCGCGGAGAGTAATATTTCGGCGGCGATCGATTTTGCTTCGGGTGGCAGTATTCTCCTCGAGCTCTCCGGCAATACCGTGTCATGGCCAGACCATGTGCAGTTGCTGTTACAACACCCGACCAGCCAGGAGCTTGATCACAGTGTGGTGTTGTCTCGTGAGTCTCAGGGCGGCTATCGCGTTGATGTCGATACGCTTGTGCAGGGACGTTGGTATCTGACCTTACAGAGTGTCGGTTTGCCCGAGGCAGAAAGTTGGCGCTTAAAGGGAGAGGTCGATCTGAATAGCCGGCGGGAAGCCCTATTGGTGAGCCGTATCGGTGGCTGAGACAAGCTGCTTTCATTGCGGTGAGCCGTTGCCAGCGAAAGGCCGCTATAGCTTAATTATCGATGGCCAAGAGCGATTGATGTGCTGCCCGGCCTGCGTCGCAGTGTCGGAATGCATATTGGGAGCGGGTCTGGACGACTACTACCGCATGCGGGACCAGCAAGCTAACCGCCCTGCGGCCAGCGCTGAAGATTATCTGCAATACGATTCTCCCGCCGTATTCGAGCAGTTCTCCCACCCCGATGGCGAATGTTGGCAGAGCCAGCTCAGCGTCAGTGATATGCATTGTGCGGCCTGCGCCTGGTTGATCGAAAACCGCCTCGGTGCAATCGATGGTGTCAACGCAGTCCGTGTCAATTTGCAGCGCGGCATGGCAACAGTAGAGTGGTGTCCCGCCCAGGTTCAGCTCAGTGAGATTTTTGCGTCGGTTCATCAGCTCGGCTACGGCGTTCAACCCTGGTCTGCTGAGGCCCATCTCCAGCAACTGCAAGAAGGACAGAAAAGCCTGTTAAGGCGCCTTGGTTTGGCTGGCGTGGCGATGATGCAGTTAATGATGACTGCCATCGCACTTTACGCTGGCGACTTTCAGGGCATCGACACCGATATCCGTCAATTGCTGCGTTGGTTTAGTTTGGCGATTGCCACGCCAGTGATTTTGTATTCCGCACAACCGTTTTTTTCCGGCGCGTGGCGGGGTATCAAGGCAGGCCGAGCGGGCATGGATGTGCCGGTTTCCATCGCTATGCTCGCCGCCTATGGTGCCAGCCTAAGGGCGACGGTAAGCGGGGAAGGTCACGTCTATTTCGATACGGTGAGCATGTTTTGCTTTTTCTTGCTGCTCAGCCGCTACCTGCAAAATGCGGTGCAGTTGCGCCGCGAATCCTCAATTCGACCATTACTTCCCCTCACCGCCAGGAAAGTTGCGCCCGACGGTGCAAACCAGTGGGTGGCGCTGTCGGCACTCCAGGATGGCGATGAGCTGCTGGTGCAGCCCGGTGAGCTGGTGCCCGTGGATGGTGTGGTCGTCAGCGGGCAGAGTAGTGTTGAGGATAGCGCCTTCACCGGCGAGTTTATGCCGCGCAGTAAAGTGCCCGGCGATACCGTACTGGCGGGTAGCCACAATATTGATGGCAGTTTGTGTCTTCGCCTTCAGGGCCACCCAGAGCAAAGTCGCTTGTCGCAAATTGATCAGTTGCTCGACAGTGCGCGCCTTGCTAAACCCCCGATAGCAGAGCTCGCCGACCGGATCAGTGGCTACTTCACCTTGTTTGTGTTGTTCTGCGCAGCGGCGGCCTATACCTATTGGTCTTTCAACCCTGGCCACAGCGCTTTTCTCACCGCGCTTGCGGTGCTTGTGGTGAGCTGCCCCTGTGCGTTGTCGCTGGCAACCCCCAGCAGTTATTCTGCGGCGGTCAGCGGCCTGCGTCGCCGCGGGGCCTTGGTTGCCAATGCGGCGGTGCTTGAGAATTTGGCAGGCATCAGCCATGTTATTTTTGATAAAACCGGCACGCTTACCGAGGGCCGTCCTCGCCTGTTGAAAGTGGAGCTTGCTGGCGAGTTAGACGAATGCCAGGCACTGAGTATTGCCGCCGCACTTGAAGCCCCATCCAGCCACCCGATTGCGCAGGCTTTTTCAGTCGATGCCCTCGGTGCAGCAGGCTATACACTGACAGCGCTGGCGCCCAGTCAGCTCGATTTGCAGGCCGGGCAGGGAATTAGCGCCGTTATTAATGGCGACAGCTATAAAATTGGCCGACGTGAGTTTTGCGGCTTTGCCGAGCAAGGTGACAGCGATGAGTTGATGACTGTGTACCTTGCTAAAAACGGCAAACTTGCGGCGCGTTTTTTCCTTGAAGACACCCTGCGTGAAGGCGCTGCGCAGGCGCTGGCCTTTTTAAAGCAGCGCGGTGTGCGCAGTGTGTTGTTAAGCGGTGACAGCTCTGATCAAGTCGCCGTTCTCGCCAACGCTTTGGGCTTTGATGAGTATCAAGCGGGCTGCACGGCTGCCGATAAACTGGCCCGTATTAGCTCACTGCAGGCAATGGGCGGCACGGTGCTTATGGTCGGTGACGGCGTTAATGATGCGCCGGTTATTGCCGCCGCCGATGTCTCAGTCGCGATGGCGGGGGCGAGTGATCTGACGCGCTCCTGTGCAGATGTGGCACTATTGAGCGATCGCTTAAGCTTGATCGAGTTGTTGTTTACCAAATCCGCCAAGATGGGGCGTATTCTTCGGCAAAATATATTCTGGGCCTTGCTGTATAACGGCACGGCCTTGCCAGCAGCCGCAGCGGGCTTGGTGCCGCCGTGGTTAGCAGCAATCGGTATGTCGTTGAGCTCGCTGGTCGTGGTGTTAAATGCCCTGCGTTTGGATAGACAAGAACAACAGCGATCGCTGAATACTCAGCATGTGGAGTTGGCCAGTGTCTAGTTTATATATTCTACTTCCGGTCGCGTTGGTGTTTTTCGTCGCCATTTGCGCGCTCTTTTTTTGGGCGGTGAATCATCGTCAATTTGACGATCTTGACCGCGAGGCGCAGCGGATTCTCTACGATGACGAACGCCGCAAGAAGCGCGCTGACAAAAACGATGATTGATCCCAGTAACATCAATTACACCGCGGCGTTTATGCTCGGCTTGATGGGCAGCCCGCACTGTTTGGGAATGTGCGGTGCCATCAGCGCGCTTAGCGCGGCGTCCAGCGCGGGGCGATCGCCAATCTTAATGTTGGGCTTTCAATTTGGTCGAATCAGCAGCTACGCCCTTATTGGCGCGATCGGCGGCGGTATTGCCGCGTGGCTCGGCGCGGAGTTTATGGTCGTTGGCAAGGCGTTGCGATTATTGGCGAGCGTGCTACTGATTATGGTCGCCGTCGCACTGGCAGGCTGGTGGCGGGGTGGTGGCCTTATTGAACGCGGCGGCGCGAAAATTTGGCGTCGTATCCAGCCGCTTACCGTGAAACTATTGCCGGCTGATCGTTTGCCCAAAGCGCTGGCGCTGGGTGTACTGTGGGGCTTTTTGCCCTGTGGGCTGATATACAGCAGCCTGGCGTGGGCCAGTACCAGTGGCAGCGCGTCGCAGGCGGCGGCACTGATGTTTTTCTTTGGCCTGGGCACGCTTCCGGCGATGTTGGCAGTCAGTGCCGCACAGCGCAGTGCGCTGGCATGGCTGCGCAACAGCTTCTTTCGAAATACCGTTGCGGTATTCATGATTCTGTGGGCGGTCTTTTCTGCGTCGACCCTGTTTGCTTCGCACGGTGGTCACTCGGGAGCGACTGATGGTGCTGGTCAGTCAATGGAGCACCATCACCACTGACAATTACTGATCAGCTACGCTGATTGGTCCGTCAGCGCTTGTGCGGTTCGGGATTGGTTGGGGCGGCCCAAGGTCGCCGAGATAGCGTTACCCGCATCGATAAGCGCAGACAGGTCAATGCCGTGGTGAATGCCGAGGCCGCTGAGCAGGTACACAACATCCTCACTTGCCACATTGCCCGACGCCCCTTTTGCGTAGGGGCAGCCCCCTAAGCCGGCAACCGAACTATCGATGGTCGCAATGCCGCGCAGCATTGCCGCGTAAATGTTGACCAGCGCCTGACCATAGGTGTCGTGACAATGCACGGCGAGCTGCTCGGGTGATATTTCGGCAAGCAAGCCGTCGAGTAAACGGTTCATCGACGCGGGGGTGCCCACGCCAATGGTGTCGCCCAACGATATTTCGTAGCAGCCCATCGCCAGCATTTCCCGACTCACCTCGAGGACCTTCTGTGGTGAAACGCTGCCGTCATAAGGACAGCCGAGCACGCAGGATACATAGCCGCGCACGCGTATTTTGGCGTCGTTGGCGCTTTGCATTACCGCTTCGAAGCGCTTGAGGCTGTCGGCAATACTGCAATTGATATTCTTTTGCGAGAAGCCCTCCGACGCGGCGGCAAATACCGCTACTTCTTTTACCCCAGCGGCGAGCGCGCGGTCGAGTCCCTGCAGGTTGGGCGTCAATGCGCTGTAACAGACCCCGTCGTCGGGAAGGGCGGCAAACACCGCTTCGCTGTTGGCCATTTGCGGCACCCACTTGGGGTTCACGAAGCTACCGGCTTCAATATGCTTGACGCCAGCGTTTGCAAGCCGCTGAATCAAAGCCACTTTGTTGGCAACGCTGATGGCGTGTTTTTCATTCTGTAAGCCGTCGCGGGGGCCGACTTCTACCAGCTTTACGCTATTGGGGAGCATGGCTAGGCCTCCTCGAAACTGAGTAAGCTGGCGCCGCCTTCAACCAGGTCACCTTCGCCGAAGTGGAAGCTAGCAACGTGGCCGGCTGATGGCGCGGTCACGCTGTGCTCCATTTTCATGGCTTCCATAATCATCAGTACATCGCCCTGTTGGACTGACTGCATGGGCTCTACCAACAGACTGACGATGCGCCCATTCATCGGCGCTAGCAGCCCGCCATGTTGCTCGTCGCTGGCACTTTGATAGCGATGGGGCTCACAGCGCAATGCCTGGCCACGTTCGGTGAACAACAGACAATCGTCTTTGGTGCTGCGGCGCAGCTGTTTTCTACAACCATTGATTTCCACCGTCACACTGCTGCCATCGAGGTTACCGTTCACGTGGAAGCGCTGGCCATCTATGGTTAAGGCCCAGCCAGCACTGAGGTGGCTGACGCCAACATTGACTCGCTGCCCGTCGATCGTTAACGCGAGTTCACGTGAGCGGGATAGGTTCAAGCGCCAACTGTCCTGTTTCCAGGGTGAGTCGCTACTGCACTGAGTGCTTTCGCAAAGCAGGTAGTGGAGAGCGGCTAGGGCGTGTAGCTGGGGCTGTTGCTCCGCTTGACGCTGTTGCTCGTCGCGGCGCATATCGTCGTAGTGTTTGTCGATGAAGCCGGTGTCAAAGTCCGCGGCTTCAAAGGCAGTGTGGCTGGCCAGTTGATACAGGAAGTCTCTGTTCGTGGTCAGGCCATCAATATGACATTCACACAGTGCCCGTTGTAAGCGTTTGAGCGCACGCTCGCGGTCTTCATCCCACACGACCAATTTGGCTATCATGGGGTCGTAGTACATGCTGATGGTATCACCAGCGATGACCCCTGAGTCGACGCGAGTATGGGGGTTTTCAGTGGGAAAGTGCAGGGTGTTCAAGCGTCCCGTCTGCGGCAAGAACTGTTGCTCGGGGTCTTCGGCGTAGAGCCTGGCTTCAAAGGCGTGTCCGCGAATTTGCAGCTCCTGTTGTTGGCAGGGCAGTGGCTCGCCGCTGGCGACCAGAAGCTGCCACTCCACCAAGTCCTGGCCGCTGATCATTTCAGTGACGGGGTGTTCTACCTGCAGGCGGGTATTCATTTCCATAAAATAGAAACCGTTGTCGCTGTTAAGCAGAAACTCCACCGTACCTGCGCCGCGGTAGCCAATCGCTTTTGCGGCCTGCACGGCGGCGTCGCCCATCGCCTCACGCAGTGACGCGCTCATGCCCGGGGCCGGCGCCTCTTCAATGACTTTCTGGTGGCGGCGTTGCAGCGAGCAGTCGCGTTCAAACACATGAACGGCATTGCCGTGGCCGTCACAAAATACCTGAATTTCCACGTGGCGAGGGCCGGTGAGGTATTTTTCCACCAGCATTTTGTCATCGCCAAATGCATTGATGGCCTCGCGGCGGGTGGCCGCCAAAGCGCTGTCAAAGTCCTCGGCTTGCCAGATAATGCGCATGCCTTTACCGCCGCCACCGGCGCTGGCCTTGAGTAACACCGGGTAGCCAATATCGGCCGCCGCCTGTTTTAGCAGTGCGTCGTCCTGGTCGTCCCCGTGGTAGCCTGGCAGCAGCGGCACGGCGGCCTCGCTCATAATCGCCTTCGCTGCCGACTTGGAACCCATGGCCTCAATCGCGCTGACAGGCGGCCCAATAAAGACGATGCCAGCGGCATCACATGCTCGACAGAAGTCAGCGTTTTCCGACAGAAAACCGTAGCCGGGGTGGACGGCTTCGGCGCCGCTGCGCTGTGCGACGTCGAGAATTTTGTCAGCGCAGAGGTAAGACTCAGTCGCGGCTGAAGGGCCGATATAGTAGGCCTCATCGGCCTGGGCAACGTGCTGGGCGTTGCGGTCGGCATCGCTGTATACGGCAACGGTTGCTACGCCCAGGCGTTTGGCTGTAGCGATGACCCGACAAGCGATTTCGCCGCGGTTGGCGATCAGGATTTTATTGAACATTTTACTCTCCGCTATGCCAAGCAGCTTGGCGTTTTTCCAGGAAGGCGGTCAGGCCTTCTTGCCCCTCGGGGGAGACGCGAATATCGGCGATGCGCTGACAGCTATCTTCGATCAGCGCGCTATTGGTTTCGCAATTTTGATAGTCCAACACTAGCTGTTTCGCCGCCCGCATGGCGGAGGGGCCATTGGCGAGCAGCTGTGCAACCAGTTGCTCCAGGCGGGCGTCGAGCTGGTCGTCATCGACACACTCACTCAGCAGCCCTAGTTCGGTGGCGGTGTTGGCGTCGAATCGCTCGGCGCTAAGAAAATAGCGGCGCGCGGCGCGCCCACCGATAGCGTTGATCACGTAGGGGCTGATGGTCGCGGGGATCAGGCCAATCTTTACTTCGCTCAGGCAGAAGCTTGCTCGCGTATTTCCAATCGCCATATCGCAGCAGCTGACCAGGCCGACACCGCCGCCAAAGGCCGCGCCGTTTACCCGGGCGATGGTCGGATGGGGGAAGCCGTTCAGCGCATCTAGCAGGGCCGCTAATGCGCGGGCGTCGCGCAGATTTTCCTCTACGCTGTAGTTGGCCATGCGCCGCATCCAGTTGGCATCGGCACCGGCAGAAAAGCTCTTCCCGTTGGCGGCTAATATCAACAAGCGCACCGCGGGGTTGGCCGCCAGCGTCGTCAGTGCGGCATGTATCTCTGCGATAAGGCTATCGTCAAAGGCGTTGTGAAGTGCTGGCCGGTTAAGCGTAAGAGTCGCGACGCCGCGTTGGTCGACGTCGCAGATAAGGGTCGCATCTGTCATGGGCTGCACTCCTACATCCGGAAGACGCCGAAGCGGCTGTCGTCGATGGTTTTATTCAAGCTGGCAGACAAACTCATGCCCAGCACACGGCGGGTATCCGCAGGGTCGATAACGCCGTCATCCCACAATCGTGCCGAGGCATAGAAGGGATGGCTCTGCTCGGCAAATTTATCCAGGATCGGCTGTTTGAAGGCCTGCTCCTGTTCATCGCTCCAGCTCTCGCCCTGGCGTTGGTATTGCGCGCGTTTAATGTCGGCCAGTACACCGGCCGCTTGTTCGCCGCCCATCACGCCGATTCGCGCGTTGGGCCACATATACATAAAGCGCGGCTCATACGCGCGGCCACACATACCGTAATTGCCCGCTCCGTAGGAGCCGCCGATAACGACGGTGAATTTTGGAACCTGGGCGCAGGCGACTGCCATCACCATTTTGGCGCCGTGACGAGCAATGCCGCCGGCTTCGTACTGCTTTCCTACCATAAAGCCGGTGATGTTCTGCAGGAAGATCAGCGGGATCTTGCGCTGTGCACACAGCTCGATAAAGTGGGCGCCTTTTTGTGCAGATTCACTGAACAGAATGCCATTGTTCGCGACGATGCCCACCGGGTAGCCGTATAGCCGCGCGAAGCCACAGACCAAACTGCTGCCAAACAGCGCCTTAAATTCGTCGAAGTCGGAACCGTCAACAATACGCGCGATTACTTCGCGCACATCGAAGGGCTTGCGGCTATCGTTGGGAATAACGCCGTAGAGTTCATCGGCGGCGTAGAGCGGTGCTTTGGTTTCGCATTGCTCTAGCTGTTGCGGTTTTTGGCGATTCAGCTTTGAGACGGCCTGTCGGGCCAGCTGCAGAGCATGCTCATCGTTTTCCGCGTAGTGATCAGCAACGCCCGACTCACGGCAATGCACGTCGGCGCCGCCAAGCTCTTCGGCCGTGACCACTTCCCCCGTTGCTGCCTTTACCAGCGGGGGGCCAGCCAGAAAGATGGTGCCCTGCTGCTTAACAATAATGGTTTCGTCAGCCATGGCAGGCACATAGGCGCCACCGGCAGTACAGGAGCCCATCACCACGGCGATTTGAGGAATATTCTTCGCCGACATATTCGCCTGGTTATAGAAAATACGGCCGAAGTGTTCGCGGTCTGGAAAAACCTCATCCTGGCGGGGCAGGTTGGCACCGCCGGAGTCCACCAGATAGATGCAGGGTAAGTGGTTTTGTTCGGCGATCGTCTGCGCGCGCAGGTGCTTTTTGACAGACAGGGGGTAATAGGAGCCGCCTTTAACCGTGGCATCATTGGCGACAATCATACATTCGATGCCGCAAACCTGCCCGATACCGGCGATGACGCCCGCCGCAGGTACGGACTCGCCGTAGACTCCTTCAGCCGCCAGCTGAGCGATTTCCAAAAAGGCGGCGCCGGGGTCCAGCAGGGCGTCGATACGCTCGCGGGCCAGCATTTTTCCGCGTTGGTGATGGCGCTCACGCGCTTTTTCACCACCGCCCTGGGCAATTTCTTCCGACTTGTTGCGCAGTGCCTCGACCTCTTTGGCCAGGGCCTGGTAGTTTTCCTGAAACTCAGCGCTGTGTTTGTCGACACGGGTGTTAAGCACGGTCATAGCAGGTCTCCAATCACTTAGCGGGTTTCGTTAAACAGTTCTCGACCGATCAGCATACGGCGAACCTCAGAGGTGCCTGCGCCAATCTCGTAAAGCTTGGCATCGCGAAGTAGGCGGCCTGTCGGGTAGTCGTTGATGTAGCCGTTGCCGCCGAGAGTTTGAATGGCTTGCAGAGCCATTTGTGTGGCCTTTTCAGCGGTATACAGAATGACGGCGGCGGCGTCTTTGCGGGTTTCTTCTCCGCGATCACAGCTTTTTGCGACAGTGTACAAATAGGCCCGGCTGGCATTGAGATCGCAGTACATGTCGGCGACCTTGCCCTGCATTAACTGAAACTCGCCAATGCTCTGGCCGAATTGGGTGCGCTCGTGTAAGTAGGGCACCACGACGTCCATGCAAGCCAGCATAATCCCCGTGGGCCCGCCAGACAGCACCGTGCGCTCGAAGTCCAGGCCGCTCATCAAAATGCGCGCGCCGTCGCCCTCATTGCCCATGAGGTTTTCTGCAGGGACCTCACAGTCCTGGAATACCAGCTCGCAGGTATTTGAGCCGCGCATACCCAGCTTGTCGAGTTTGGGGGAGCGGGAGAAGCCCGGGAAATCGCGCTCGACAATAAAGGCACTGATTCCCTTGGAGCCGCCCTGTGGGTCAGTTTTGGCATAGATCACATAGGTGTGAGCGTCGGGGCCGTTGGTGATCCACATTTTGTTGCCGTTGAGGATATAGCGGTCACCTTTTTTCTCTGCCCGCAGTTTCATGCTCACCACATCGGAGCCGGCGTTGGGTTCTGACATCGCCAGCGCGCCGATATGCTCGCCGCTGCATAGCTTGGGCAGATACTTCTCGCGCTGAGCCGCGTTGCCGTTTTTAAAGATCTGGTTTACGCACAAATTGGAATGCGCGCCGTAGGACAAGCCCACAGAGGCCGAGGCGCGGCTGATCTCTTCCATCGCCACAACGTGCGCCAGGTAGCCCATATCGCTGCCGCCGTATTCTTCGCTGACGGTGATACCCAGCAGGCCCAGGTCGCCGAATTTACGCCACAGGTCCAAGGGGAACTGGTTGTCCTTGTCTATGCTCTCTGCCCGCGGGGCAATTTCGGCCTGTGCAAAGCGATAAACCGTTTCTCGGAGCATATCGATGTCTTCGCCGAGGTCGAAGTTAAGGCTGGGGTAGGCGGTGCTCATATCAGGGCTCCTTAGCAGTGATGCTCTGGTCAGGCGAGGCGTTGTCTAAAGCGTCAAGGCATCGCGTCTCTGCGGCATCAAGTTCTTGTAATAGGGTTTGAATATCGTTGAGTTGTTGCTCTAGCTGCTGGCGCTTTTCGCGAATTTTGTCGATCAGTCTTTGCAACTGCGGGCTGTTGTCGCGCTGGGGGGCGTACATTTCAATAATGTCGCGGCTCTCCTCCAGTGACAGGCCTAGCCGTTTACCGCGCAGAATCAGTTTCAGCTTGGTGCGGTCAGCGCTGCTATACACTCGCGTTTGGCCCCTGCGTATGGGGCGCAGGAGCCCCTTCTCTTCGTAGAAGCGAATACTGCGGGTGGTAATGTCAAACTCCGAGGCGAGGTCGGAGATGCTGTACTGTTGCGTCATTTTGAAATGGGTTCAGGCGGTTGTGTTGCATGTTATAGATTACGTTTACGTTAACGTCAACTTTTTGTGTCACTTTTTCGCTGTGCTGTAACGAACTGAGCAAAGGGGGGGAGGGAGCCGCCGCTTGTTCGCAAGCAGCGGCGAGGGACCTAGCCTTAATTCAACTGGATTTGGCCAAAGTGGCTAACGCACTGATGTGTTGCGTGACCGACAAGGTCACCGCTGCGCTGAACCCAGACCGTGCGCATGCCCGCTTGGGCGGCGGCGTCGAGCTCTTCAACAATGTCGGACAAAAAGAGCGTTTGCGCGGCTGGTATGTCCAGTGCGCGGCTGATTTCCCGGTAGGAGGCGGCATCGCGTTTGGGGCCGGTGGTCGTGTCGAAGTAGTCACTGAACAGCTTGCGAAGGTCACCTGCCTCGCTGTGCCCGAAAAAAAGTTTCTGAGCGAGGATCGAGCCCGAGCTGTAAACATAGAGGGCGATGCCCTGTTTATGCCACTGCGTCAGGGCGGCGACAGCGTCGCTGTAGACATGGGCGCGGAAGTCGCCATTCGCATAGCCGTGCTCCCAGATTAGGCCCTGTAAGCTTTTCAGAGGTGTTATTTTTCGGTCTTCATCTATCCATTGCTCCAGAACACGGATGATGGCCGAGTGGTCATCTGCATTGAGTTTGGCAATGCGGGCGGTTTCTTTAAGTATTCCGCTGACTTTCGGCTCGCGATGGTGCGCGACGACAAAGTCACCCAGATGTTTGCGGGCGTAAGGGAACAGCACTTGGGTAACGAAGTCTATGGCGCTGGTTGTGCCTTCGATGTCGGTGACAATAGCCTTGATCATAGTGTGTCCAGGCGAGAGTAACGCTGGGCAATATCGCTACCGGTGTAGTGTGCCACCCAGCCGTCGGGATTATTAAAAAATCGAATCGCGAGCAATGCCGGAGTGGGTCCCAGGTCAAACCAGTGTGGGGTGTTTGCCGGGACGCTAATCAGGTCGCCACGCTCGCAAAGCACTTCGTAGACCATGGCACCAATATGCAGTGCAAACAGGCCGCAACCGTCGGCAAAAAAGCGCACCTCGTCTTCGCTGTGGCAGTGCTCGGATAAAAATTTCTCGCGCAGGGCAGCCTTGTCGGGGTGGCTGTTATCAAGACTGATAACGTCGACGCTCTGGTAGCCCTGTTGCGCAACCAGGGCGTCTACCTCGGCTTGATACGTTTTTAACACCGTCTCGGCATCATCACCGGCTTTGACCTCGCTGCGCGTGCGCCACTGTTCAAAGCGCACGCCGAGCGCGGCGAGCTGGTGTTGAATCTCGGCAGCGTCAGTGCTTTGGGTAACGATGTCGTCGCTGTTATCGTCGCGGTACACGCGCAATGCTGTCATGGTGTTGATCCTCGGTTAGCGGCGCAAGCGATGCATTTCCAGCTCGCAGTCCAGCATAAATTCAAGGGCTTCCAGGTGGCGTAAACAGTCGTTCAGGGTTTGCCCCCAGCAGTACAGACCGTGACCTTCTATCAGATAGCCTGGGCACGCTGGGTATTCCTGAAGGTACTGATCTACTTCTATGGCCAACTCGGCGATGTCTTGCGTATTTGCAAAGATCGGAATATCAACCGACGTCGCGTGACTGTCAATGTTGGGAAAAGCCTTTAGCAACTCGTAGTCACGCAGCGTGATTTTGCCGTCGCTGGCGTGGAGCCGCGACAGAATGGTCGCCGTTGCGCTGTGGCAGTGCAGGACCGCGCCGAGGTCTGCGAAGCGGCGGTACAGGGCGGTGTGGAGCAGGGTTTCCGCCGAGGGCTTGCCGTCGCTAAGCGCGGCGCCGTCGAAGTCGACGGCAATAAAGTCGGTGGGGCCGAGCTGGCCTTTGTGTTTACCTGAGGCGGTTACCAGCGCGCTATCACTGTCCAGGCGGAGCGAAAAGTTGCCGCTAGTGGCTGGCACCCAGCCGCGCTGATACAACTCGGCGCCCGCGGCAGCCAGCGCGATCGCCTTGTCGAAAAAGGTCTTGGTCTTTTTCATGAGGCGCTCCCGGTTGCTGCTTTGTCGAGATGAGCGGCGATGGTGTCTCGCCCTGGCTGATGTATGACACCGTGTTCGGTCACGATGGCATCAATGAGTGACGCGGGCGTGACATCGAAGGCCGGGTTGTGTGCCGGGCAGCCTTGAGGCGCAATGGCAGTGCCTTGGCTGTGAGTGATCTCCGAGGCGCTGCGCTGCTCGATGGGGATGTCAGGGCCATCCATCGTGCGGTCAAAGGTGCTCGTAGGCGCGGCCACCATCATCTTTACGCCGTGGTGACGCGCGATAATGGCGAGGTTGTAGGTGCCGATTTTGTTGGCGACATCGCCATTGGCGGCGACGCGGTCGGCCCCGACAATGACCCAGCTGGGTGTCAATTCGCGCATTAATTGAGCGGCTGCACCCTCGGTTGCCAGCGTTACCGGGATAGCGTCTTGCATGAGTTCCCAGCTGGTTAATCTGGCACCCTGCATCCACGGCCGAGTTTCTCCGGCAATCACGCCGCGGAGAGTGCCTTCACGCCATGCAGAGCGAATGACGCCGAGCGCTGTACCGTAGCCGCCAGTCGCCAACGCGCCGGCATTACAGTGGGTATACACCAGGCTATCGGGCTCGATTAATGTCGCGCCGTGGTCGCCGATGCGCCGGTTAATATCGATGTCTTCCTGATGGATTTGCTGGGCCAATGCCAGCATCGCCGATCCAAGGCCCGGGCCGTTGCCGTACTGTTCCACGACGAGATCGCAACGTTGCAGCGCCCAAAACAGGTTCACGGCAGTGGGGCGACTGTCTGCGAGGGCCTGGCGAGGTGCCGCTAAGGCTTTTGTCCAAGCGGCAACACTGGGCTGCTCACCACATTGTCTACACGCCAATGCCATACCGTAGGCAGCGGTAATGCCGATGGCGGGCGCGCCGCGCACGACCATGTCGCGTATTGCGTGGGCAACGTCTTCAGCACGGTCGTAGCTCAAGTAGGCGCAGGTATTGGGCAGTGCGCGTTGATCGAGTAGTTCTAGCTGGTTGTTGTTCCAGCGGATAGCATCTGGCGTAGACACGGCAAGCCTCCGTTTTTGGGGGCGCCATTATAAGGCAGGGCGTTCTCCGCTGATAGCGGGTAAAATGCTCGCCTTTACGAAACGGCTTGGGGGGATTATGGAAGGCTACACAGTGTGGCTTGTGGCGGGCACAGTGATCATTTTGGTATTGGCCAGTTACGCCGCGATACTGCTGATGCGGTTGCGCGCGCTATCCAAGGCCCAGCGCGCTGCAGTGCAGGCCGCAGACGACGCAGTGGTAGAATTTCAGCCAGCGAGCAACGAGCACGCCTTGGGGGCGCGCGAGAGTATTCGCGTGTTGGCAAAGTGTTTCCTCGACGGGCAGGTGGGGGGCAGTGAGCTGTGTTTGCGGGTCGCTGTGCTGGTTGATCAGCCGGCTATCGATGCTGGGGTGCGGCAGCAAGCCGGGGTGTTTGTTGAAATGGCGGCAGAACTAGCAGATATCCCCACTCACGATGCCTGGAAATCATTGGGTCGCACCGAGCGTGAGAACTATCGCAAGCATATGGCTGCGCTCGAGGAGAAGCACGCCACTGCCATGCGAGAGGCGGCGGAAATACTAGCCAGGTAATGGGTTTATTGCTGCTCGGGCAACAGTAAATTGAAGCCGTCGACCATATCGTGCTGCAGCTGCAATTGTGCCTCTAGCTGTTTTGGCTCCATTGGGTCTATGCCAAAGATGGATTGATGTAATGGGGCCAGTGTCACGTAGCCCAAAATCATACAGTGGAAGGCCATCGCAGTGGGGGCGTGTATCCACTCGATATTGGGGTTGTTAGCGCCGTCGCTGATAAAGGCGAATATTTTCCGGTACCAGCGCTCGCTGAGCAGAGTCAGCGTTTCATCTTGCGCCAGTGTGGCGTGTTGCACCAGACGAGCAATATTGGGGCGAGCGCTCAGGTCACTCATGATGGTATGAATTTGCTCGCGGATCTCCAGAAAGTTGGCAGCCGTGTGGAGTTTGCTGGTTTTTTCCACCAGGGGGGCCATCAGGCGTTCGCAAACTTCCTCGTAAATGGCGAGTTTGTTGCTGAAGTGTTTGTAGATCCCGGGGCTGCTGATGCCAACCTGCACGGCGATTTCACTGATAGAAGTCGCGGCGAAGCCCTGCTGTGCAAACAGTTCCTCTGCCACTTGTAAAATGCGCTCACGGGTATTGCGCCGCGTTGTCATGGTGCTGGTCCTATACTGCGCCTATCGTCGACAGGTTTTCCTGAAGCAAAAGCCAGGCCACGCCAGCGGCGCAGCCCACACTCACTATTAACCATGCTAGCGCCTGCCAGCGGTAGCGTCGACTCAGGGATTCGGGTTCTGAGGTGGCGATGATAAACGGTTGTTGTCGATTGGGCGAGTGACGGAGCGTATTCACTGCTTGGCTCGGCGAGCTTTTACGCGCTTCTCGCTCTGCCATGCGAAGGGCCTCCCTGCGCGCCAGCTCCCACTCAGCCGGGTCTATCTCGCCATTGTTATCGCGGTCAAAGCGCTGCACGAGTTTGTCGTAGTCCTGTTTCCAGTCCTTGAGAATCTCCGCCATTCGCGATTGGTTGCGCTGAGCGTCGCTCGGCGGGTGGCGGGTTTCAAAAAGGCCCAGCGCGTAGAGTAGGTCGCCCTCGCAGAGAAGCTCTTCGGTATAGCGGTAACGCCGGCCAAACAGCGAGTGCTTCTGCCCCGAAATCGGGTAGCGGCTACTGCCATACCAGCTGCGTTTGCGGTGGCTGGATATATCTGCTTTGTCGGGGAAGATGTAGCAGCGACCACTGCCGTCGTTGAGCAAAAAAGGCTGCTCGCTGCTGAAGCCTTCTATTTTACGCCAGCGGCTGTTTTTGCCACTGCGCTCATAGCGTTCTATGCGATAGCGAAACCAAATGCAGGGGCTGGCCGATAGCTTACTAAGCAACGGCGTGGTTTGCTCCGGGCGCTCGCCGCTGCCGATTAGCTCCACATAGCCCTGAGAGGCTGAGCGGATCTTGGATGTTGGGGTGTCCTCAATGAGGCGCGCGCGTCCCAGCCGAGAAAAGCTGGCAACGGCGGCAACAGTGCTTATTACGCCCAATAAGGCAATATGGAAAAGCCCTTCCATATTGCGCTAGCTGTTGAACAAGGTGCTGATATTCACATCCTTCAATTCTGCTTTTTCGAACTGTAACAAGTCGAAGGCCTTGAAGTTAAATGCTCGGGCAATCAGTACGTCCGGGAACTGTTCTATACGCACGTTGTTATTGTTGACGGCTTCGTTGTAGACCTCGCGCCGGTCCGCAATGGCATTCTCGAGCGCAGAAATGCGGGTGTGGAGATTTTGAAATACCCCATCTGCTTTGAGCTCTGGGTAATTTTCCGCGAGAGCGAAGAGCTGCCCGAGGCTACTGCGCAAGCCATTTTCCGCTTGCCCGAGGCTTTTTATGTCGTGTTGAGCTTGTGCGTCAGCGACTTGTTGGCGAGCCAGGATAACCTTTTGCAGGGTATCCTGCTCGAACTGCATATACTGTTTACAGGTCTCGACGAGCTTGGGGAGTTCGTCGTGGCGCTGTTTGAGCAGCACATCGATGTTGGCGAGGTGCTTGGCAACGTTGTGCTTGAGATTCACCAAGCCGTTATACATAAGAACTAAGTAGAGTACGGTAAATACCAGTACTGCTAGAAATACCATCGTGCCTACGGCCATGGCGATGTGCTCTCCGTGTTGTATTGTTATTGCAGGACTCAGTTCACCGGCCAATCTGGAGCGGGCAGGCCCATATTTTCCAAAAATACCGGGTTGTAGAGCTTACTTTTGTAACGGTCGCCATAGTCGCAAAGAATCGTGACAATCGTATGGCCGGGACCCAACTTGCGGGCCAGTGCAACGGCGCCCGCGATATTAATTGCCGATGAGCCGCCAAGACACAGGCCTTCATTGCGGAGCAAATCAAAGATGTAGGGCAGCGCTTCCGCGTCTGCGATCTGGTGGGCACTGTCGACTTCCGCCAAGCGTAAATTGTCGGTGATTAAACTAATACCAATGCCTTCAGCGATGGAACGGCCTTCGCCCTGCAGCTCGCCGTGGGTGTAGTAGTTGTAGAGTGCAGAGCCTTGTGGGTCGGCAAGACCAATGTGTATGTCCTTGTTGTGGGCTTTGAGTGCGCGACTGACGCCGGCCAGTGTTCCGCCAGTGCCCACGGCGCAGATAAAGCCGTCAACTTGCCCGTCGGTCTGACGCCAAATTTCCTCGCCGGTGGTTTCCTGGTGAATTTTTGCATTGGCCGTATTATCGAACTGGCGCGCCCAAATGGCTCCGTTGGCTTCGCTGTCATTGAGGCTTTCAGCGAGGCGGCGGGCAGTATGAATATAGTGATTGGGGTCGCTGTAGCTTGTGGCTTGAACGAGCCGCAAATCTGCACCATAGAGATCGAGTAATTCAATCTTTTCGCGGCTTTGACTTTGCGGCATTACAACAACACTTTTATAACCCAGAGCATTGGCGATCAGTGTCAAACCAATACCCGTATTGCCAGCGGTGCCCTCTACAATTGTGCCGCCGGGGCGCAGTGAGCCGTCGCGTTCTGCTTCGCGAATAATGCCGAGTGCTGTGCGGTCTTTGACGGAGCCTCCGGGGTTAAGAAACTCCGCTTTGCCAAGAATAGTGCAGCCGGTGAGTTCTGATACTCCCTTCAGCTGTATTAAAGGGGTGTTGCCGATGAGCTCCGGCATGCTCTTATAGGTCATTACTACTTCTCCACAGCGAATAGGTCCATGTTAACGAGCGGTGGACGCGGTCACAAGCGCCTGTATTTAGACTATTGTTGATAAATGCCGATAGCATCTGTGTAGAATCTGCCAGCGCGGTGCTAGGGTACACCTTTGCAAAAATGGAGATTAGGGTGAAGGCAGTAATTCGTGGCTTGATCTGTTTATTCTTTCTAGCGGGCGGGGTTGCACATTTTCTGTTCGCCCAGGAGTTTGCTGCTATTGTGCCGCCGTTTCTGCCATACCCAGTTTGGATTGTTTGGTTAACCGGTGTGTTCGAACTGCTGATTGCGCCACTGATATTTTTATCTCGCTGGCGCCAGCGAGTTGGCCAGATTATGGCGCTGTATTGCATCGCTGTTCTGCCCGCCAATATCTACCAAGCTATGGCGGGCGTTGCAGGCCCCGGCGGCGAGCTACCTGACACGGTTCTATGGTTGCGCATACCGCTGCAATTCGTGCTGATAGCCGCTATTTTATGGGCAACATCAGGGATGATCCGTAATCAGTCCTCCAACGTAAACGAGGCCTCAAGAGGTTAATACATGGCAAAAGAAGCCACACAACAAGAGCGCACAGGGGCATTCTGGGCGGATTGCATGGAGCGCGTTGCCGGTGAGAGGGATAAAAAGAGCTTTATGCTGCTTTTTGATCACTTTTCACCCAGGGTGAACGCCTATTTGCTGGGCCAAGGCGTGGAAGCCTCACTAGCGGAAGATTTGACGCAGGATGCACTGCTCGCTTTGTGGAATAAAGCGCATTTGTACAAGCGCGAAAAAGCCGCGGTAAGCACGTGGCTTTTTCGCGTGGCGCGAAATCTGTGGATAGATCGTTTGCGTAAACAACGTGGGATAGCGTATGAATCTGACGAGAATTTGACAGAGACCTACGAACCCGAGCCGAGCATTAATGCAGACGGCGACCGACTTTTGAGAGTCATTGAGCAGTTGCCAAACAACCAGGCTCAAGTGGTGTACAAGTCTTATTATGAGGGCAAAAGCCACAGTGAGATAGCGCTAGAGACTGGGATGCCTCTAGGCAGTGTGAAATCTAGTTTACGGCTGGCGATTCGGGCGTTTCGCCAGCACTTCGGAGATAATGAATGATGGGGCACATCGAACATCATCCAAACGATGAGACAATTTTGAGCTACGCGGCCGGTTCGTTACCAGCCGCCATGGCGCTGGTTGTGGGTTGCCATTTGCAATACTGCAGCGCATGCCGGGAACGAGTGGCGCAGGCTGACGCTGTTGGCGGTAGCTTGATGTCGCAGTTGCAGGAGAAGCCGCTTTCAGACGGGCGACGCGAATCCATGATGGCGTTGCTGGACGCGAGTCCGAGCGGCGAAGCAAGCCCAGCCGCGGCGCACGAAAGTTCACCTGCGGCGGCGTCGCGGAGCGAGTTACCTCGTTTGCTGCGCAATCTGGTGGACCAAGACGACTTCGATTCTCTGCCATGGAAAAGTATCGTGCCTGGTATGAAGCAGGTGGATTTGAAGTGCGGGGAAGGGGACGCCAAGTTATTGAGAATAGCGGCTGGCAAGCAAATGCCCGTTCACACCCATCGCGGCCACGAACTGACACTGATATTGCGCGGTGGCTATAGCGACAGTCTCGGTAAGTTCAACGCGGGAGACTTTGCTGATTTGGACGGTTCGGTTGAGCACCAGCCGATCGCCGATGCAGATCAAGACTGCATTTGTTTAGCTGGCATGGATGCACCACTGGAGTTCCGCGGGTGGATCGCTAAATTGGTGCAACCCTTTATCAAAATCTAGAAGGGATTGTGTAGAAAAAAGGCAGACCTTGGGCTGCCTTTTTTATTGCTTAGTATTATCACACTCGGTGTGAGGGCGGTTAGAACTCGTAGATCACGTCGATACCGTAGGTACGAGGTTCTCCCCAGATAACGGCCCGGTCACTGTGCGGCAGGTTGTCGATAGCCGTGATTTCGTATTCCTCATCGCCGAGGTTTTTACCCCACAGGCCGATATTTAATGTACCAAATCGACTTACGGGCACTTGGCTGAGACTTAGGCGACCGTTCCACAGGCCGTAGCTACCAATGAAGGTGTTGACGGCATTGGCTTCGCGCACACCGCCGTTGCGGTCGTCCATGAAGTTATAGCTCACGTTGGCCGACAGCACGCCCCAATCCCAAGAGCCGATCGTCCAGTCCGCAGACGCGGTGTAACTGTGCTCGGGCGCGGAATAGAACACGAAGGTATCGGTAACATCGTTACCGGCCTTGTCCACGGCCTTGGTCACTTCTGCGTCGAGGTAAGCGTAGTTCAGCATCAGCATCAAGTTATCTGTCGCCATGAAGGTGATGTCAGCTTCAAGGCCGCGCATTTCCGCTTCACCCGCATTCGCCACTTTGGTGTCGGCAATGGTGCCGGCGAGAATAAAGTTGAGCTGAATGTCGGTGTACTCGCTGTAAAACAGGTTGGCATTTATGCGCAGTCGGCGATCCAGAAGCTCGCTCTTGATCCCTGCTTCAATAGAGTCCACGTGTTCCTCGTCGAAGCCGTCAGCAAAGCCGTAGCCGTAGACGACGCCATCTGGCGCGGGCTGATCTGTGTCGTCACCGCGTCCCTCTGGTGTGGTTGGCCCTGAGGGTGTGCCTGTGGAGCCGCGTTGTGGGTCGCGCGTGTTGAAGCCGCCTGATTTATAGGCCTGGATAAATTTACCGTAGAGGTTGATGTCCTCGGTCAGGTCAAATTCGGCAATAAAGCTGAAGGAGCTATCGGTGAAATCCTTCGATGCGTAGATATTATCGAAGGCGCGATCGCCCGGTAATAAGAAGCCACCTGCACCCAAAACAGGCTGCAATGGACCCAAGTTCTGCATATCTATTGCTTGGTTTAACGTGCCTATCTCTAGGTAGGTTTTATCTGTCTGATTCTTCAGTGCTTCGCGGGAGTCTTTGGAGTAGCGAGCACCAAAGGTTAGGTGTAGGCGTTCATCAAGAATGCCCGGTGTCCAGGTAAACTGACCGAATACCGCTTTGGCCGTGTTCTCGATGTCGTATCGCTGCGACAACATATTAACGATCTTAACGTCGCCAGCCGTGAGTAGCGTGCTTCCCAGAATTTGTCCCAAAACGGGGATAGGAATAACGTTATCACTGATTTCTGAGCTGAACTGGTGGTGGAGCGGAGCATTGTTTTCCGTGGCTTCTTCTTCGAAGTAGTACGCGCCCACGATGTAGTCAACCGAATCTTTAAACAGGCTCCCTGCAAACTGCAGCTCGTGAGAGGTTTGTTCTTGAGAGATTTTCGGCACGACGAGAGGCAGGCATTCCTCGCCAGTTTGTGCCTCGACTGCGGGTCCGCAGTACTCATGTGAGTCGGTGCGGTAGCGGCCTGAACCTATTCCGCCGCCTAAGTCAGCATACGACGCGTCATACAATTCGCGATAGGCCGCGATGTACTTCACCTGAACATTTTCAAAATCTTTGGTCAGGATGAGGGAGTGGCCTTCGATTTCGGTTTCTGACGTCTCCATCGGGCGGAACGTTTCCATGGAGTCGAAGCGGTCTTCACTGTGCTTAGCCTGACTTACCGAAAACTCTCTAACGGGCTCTGCTTGCCCTTTGTTTTGTTCGCCGGGGCGAATCGACTGATACATGTAGTTTATGTATTCATACTCGGATTTGTCATAGGCGTAATCCAAGGTCATGGTGTCACTGATATCCCAACGAAAGTCGATGCGATAGCCCTCGACTTCGCGGTCGCCAAAATCACCGCCGGGGCCGGTGTTTTCGATGAAACCGTCCATTTCCGTTGTCAGATAGGCGACCTTGGCCGCCAAGGTATCGCTGATGGGAATGTTCGCGGTGGTTTTAGAGGTGAACTGGTTGCGGTTGCCAAATGTGAGTTTTTCTTTGAATTCGAAGGCCTCAGTCGTTGGGCGCTTAGTCACTAGGTTGATGGCTCCACCAGTGGTGTTGCGGCCGTATAGTGTGCCCTGGGGGCCGCGGAGTACTTCTATACGCTGTAATTCAGCGACGTCGAGCGCGGTGCCTGTGGAACGTGCGATATAAACGCCGTCCACATAAATCCCGATCGGCGGATCCTGCGTTACCTGAACGTCCGACAGGCCGATACCGCGGATAAAGATTCGCAGTGTTGCATTGTTGATCGGAAATGGCTCGATCGTCAGGCTGGGGACCTTGGAGCCGATATCGTTCAAGTTGTTGATGCCGTCAATTTCTAGGCGCTCTTCGCCGAAGGCCGTCAGCGAAATGGGCGTATCCTGTAGGGATTCCGCTTTTTTCTGAGCGGTCACAATCACCTCTTCCAGGCCGCGAGGCGTATTTTTCTCTTGGGCGTAGCTTAACTGGGCGATTGAGCTGGCGAGCAGGCACAGCCCTGCTGCAATAGGGGTTGTGTTCTTCACGTAGTGCTCCATTGGTGCTGATTATTGTTATGTTGCAGTGTGCAGTTAAAGCATATTCGACTACTGCACGCAACAGCCCATTTGTACTAGAGGCTGTTGGCATCGCGCTGGGGGAGCGCGCGGCTACGATGTGGGGGGAGATCGCCGCATCGTAGCGGCGACGATGTGCTCAGGGGAGGGGGCGAGCGAGAACCTCGGCAACTTTCTCCATAACAGCGGGATTCCAGGCAAAGGCGAGGTGGCTGGACTCGACCTCGATATTGTCGATATTTGGCCCCTCAAGTCGGGCGATAGAGGGCGACACAATCCCGTCGCAGGGACTGTAGATCACCGTTGTCGGCACGGTGCGCGGCCCTGCATTCAACTCTACCCATTGATCCGTGTTTTGCTCGTGGTCGGGCGTTGTACTGCGATTGAGTAGCTTGAGGACATTCCAGGCGGCGGTTCCTTTCGGGTCACCGTAGGGGGTGCCCAGGCTAATCACGCGACGGATTTTCTCTGGCTCACGCTGCGCCATTGCGTTGGCGTAAATGCCCCCCAGGCTCCAGCCGATTAGACTGATGGGCTGCCTGTCGCACAGCTCGTATAAATCATCTACGCGCTGCTGGATGCGGCTGAGCATATGCTCTTGAAACTCGTGCATGTGCTCCATTTGTGAGATGCGCCCGGCGGGAATATTGCGGCCAAGCTTCCACGGTTCGGCCTGGTAGTTCCAGCGCCGCAGCCAGTAACGCAATGCTGACATGCTGCCATCGTCACCACCGTAGCCGGGGAGGGCGATAACCGGGTGGCCGTCGCCTCTCGGCAATTTTGCGAGCTGCCGGTGGCGGGAAACTAGCAAGCTACATTCCTTGGCGGCGCGACCGAACTCTCCGAGGGTGTTCGAGAGACGCGGAGGCCGAATATCAGAGCCATGGCTCAATGTGAGGCTGGGGCTAGGCATGATCATTTCCATTGTGTTGGTGATACGGCGTTATACGCTACTCGTGACGAGTGAGATGTGTTATGGTATTTTTAATTCGACTATATTAAAACGAGCGCGATACCAAAGAAAGTTCATCGCCTAATCACCATAGACGACGCGGTTTCGGCCCGAGTGCTTAGCGGTATACAGAGCCCGGTCGGCCCGTTCAAACAGGCTTATGCGGCCGTCGCTGCCGTCGTGCCGGAACTCGGTAATACCAATGCTTACTGTCATTGATATATCGAGCTCGGCATCAACCTGAGCTGGGTGGTATTGCAGAGAGGCCCTGATACGCTCGGCAACGCCCCAGGCGGAATCTTTGTCGGTCGAGGGCAAGATCACCACAAATTCCTCTCCGCCATAGCGCCCGACCTGGTCGTACTCGCGCAAATTTGTATTGAGAATATTGACCATATGCTTAAGGGCAACATCGCCGGCGGCGTGGCCGTGGGTGTCGTTTACTTTCTTAAAATGGTCGATATCCAGCACCATCAGCGACAGATTTGAGGTTTTGCGGCGGGCTTCTGCAATCGCTGAGTCGAGTAGCTCATCGATCATCCGACGATTCCAGCACTGGGTTAAAGAATCGCGGGAAGCCAGTTGATTGAGGGTTTGCTCCAGGCGAACGATGCGGCTGCCTGCGGCGAGCCGAACCTTGAGCACGCGGTGATCAAAGGGTTTGCTCAAGAAGTCGTCGGCGCCAGACTCCATCGCTTCTATAACCGCCTCATTGCCCTCTTTGCCTGTGAGCATAAGAATGTAGAAGAACTGGCCGTCATCTCGCAGCCGTATATTTTCACAAAGTTCAGGGCCACTCATTCCCGGCATCGACCAGTCGATGATAAGAAGGTGAGGCGGGCTGTCTTCATTCAGGATCTCGAGCGCTTGTTCACCACTTTTCGCGACAATGGGCGTAAAGCCCCAGTCTTCTACGGCGGCGCAAAGCGCGAGGCGAGTGATTGGGTCGTCGTCGACCAGTAAAATATCCATCGGCTAGAGGCCCGCTATATCCTTTAACTCATTTTCCAGTAATTGTAGTTTAAGGATGACTGTATCCCATTTTTCACGCCACAGGGATAGCGGTTCGTCAGACTCCTTGGCCTGGGCCTCCAATCCACTAATGTCGCGGTAGTATTCCTGCGTTGCGAAATTCCCCAGTGCGCTTTTCAGCCTGTGAACGGCCTGAGCGAGCTCGTCGCGCTCGCCCTTGGCATAGGCATCATCGATACTTTGCAACATATCTGGAAGCTCATCGATAAAGAGCTGAGAGATGCTGGTGATGAGTGCAGGCTTGTTGCGGGTAATATCACGCAGGCGTTGTTCATCCAGTATCATGTGTCTATCGTCCTCTACCGCCGGTTCTGGCAACGACGTGCAGTCATCTATAAATGCCAGTGTAGCTGCTTGTGATGAGAGTTTCGCCGTTGCAGGTCTCATTCTGGTTGGCGCCGCTCGCTGGGCCGGCGGCTGTAGTTGATGTACGTTCCCACTCGCTGGCGAGCTGGACTCTATGTTTGCTGTGCTTGCATCGGTATGTTTGCCATTAACGTGATCCGTTCTCTGGCTTGCCAGTGGTGCTGGCTCAGCAACGAGTAATTCGGTAGTTACGGTGAATGTCGTGCCGCGGTTCTCCGTGCTGGTGACGTCAATACGGCCGTTCATGATGGCGACGATGTGGGAGACAATGCTCAACCCTAAACCGTTGCCCCCGTAGCGGCGAGTGCTGCCACCGTCAGCCTGAACAAAGGGCTTGAAGACATCTTGTTGTTTTGATGGCGGGATACCGATGCCGGTATCGGTAACGGACAGGCAAAGCTGACCGCGAGAAGCAGACGTCGCCGACCAACTAATTTTAACGTCTATGTTCCCTGACTGGGTAAACTTCAAAGCATTGCTAAGCAACTGCTTTAACACCTGCGTAAGTCGTGTGGCATCGCCGTGCAAGGTGCGTGGCACATTGCTGGAAAACGCTACGGTAAATGCGAGCCCTTTCTCCCTGGCCGCATCAGCAGATGATTTCAGTACCGTGGAAAAGACATCGCGGGCGCTAAAGTCGTCGTTGTGAAGACAGAGTTGCCCGGTGTTTGCGCGCGATAATTCTAATATGTCATCGATAATAACAAGCAGGTTTTGCCCAGAGTTTTCGATGATGTCGAGGTACTCTTGTGTTCGGTCGTCACTGACCGACCGTTTTAGTATGCTCGCGATACCCATAATACCATTCAGTGGTGTGCGGACTTCATGGCTCATATTGGCCAGAAACTCGCTTTGTAGCCGGCTATTTTCCTCGGCTCGCTCTCTTGCTGACTCCGCCTCGAAGGTGCGCTGCGCGACGGCTTTCTCAAGCTGGGTATTATCGTCGATAAGCTGGTCGAGCATGCCGTTAATCGCGCGACCCAAAACCGCCATTTCATTGTGACCGCTCTCATCGGCCCGCTTGCGCAGATCGCCTGTGCGAATGCGCTCAGCGGTTTGCGTTAGCTTCGCCACAGGGCGATGAATGATCGCTGCTGCACGCAGGGCAATAATTATGCTGAGCCCGGCAATCGCAATAATGAATATGTTGAGACGCGATAGCATGGCTTTGGCAGGGCCGAGTATCTCGCTGATATCGCGCTTAACAATAATTCCCCAGTTCAACTCGGGAAGGAATTGCCCCACTAAGAGCACAGCTTCGCCGCGATAATCAAAAACGTCGTAAGCCTCTTTATGGTTGCTATTAAAGGGCGCGCGAAAGGGGTTGTAGGTCAATTCGCCACTGTCGTTATATCGGCGTTTGTGTAGCGCTTTGACTCGAAGGTCCTGGTCGGGTTGGATCAGTATTGATTCGCCGGTTTCACCCATGCCGCTGTAGTCGGTAAATATATGCAGTAGTGGCTCAGCATTTGTGTACAGACGAATCCGGCCGACAAATTTTCCGCTGTGGTAGATAGGGGCTTCATCGACGAGCAGCGCCTGCCCATTGGTGTCGTGGGATAAAGAGATCTCAGAATATCGGCGGCCGTCGGTGGGTGTCTGGGCATGATATCCCGCACCAAACACGCGACTCTGCAGTGTATTAGCGGGGCCATAGATATGCGCCTCGGTCACGTTTGGCGCTAGGGAAAGCGCCTCTTCCAGCGCTGAGCCCAACCTGTTGTTGTCGGCATCGCCCTGCCACACCGCGTAGGCCGCCTGCGTCACAGCGGGTGCCTGGGCAATCATTAGCATTTGTTGTTTGTGTTGATTAACTTGATTGAGTAGGCGTTCTCGCTGGATGTCACTTAACGCTGTTAGCTCCCGCATAGCGGCGGCCTTTAGGTGAGCGACGGACATGGAATAGTCCACTGCACCAAAGAACAGCAGCGGCAGGAGTGCGAAGCCGCATAAGATCAGCGTTAATTGCTTGCGTAATGACATTAGCTATGTCGGTGCCAACCACTTAACGCCGCAGCGCTGAGAAGCAAGATCGCTAGCATAGCGATGCCGCTCATGATGCTAATTTCAGTCGGCGCGACAGCCGCACTCACGCACAGAAGTAAGACATTTGCGAAGATAGCGAGTCCCGATGGTTGCTTGCGTTCCATGGCGGCGAATCCCTTGTGGCGTTCAATGTGAATTAGAGTATCTGAGATGTTTATCAGAGAGGGGATTCGAGTTTGTACCTAGCTGATATTCGCATAACGAAGTTGGGGCTTCGCCGAGTCGTGATGCCGGCAAATCATAGCGTGTGTCCGCGCTCTGCCTGCGTGAGTTCCCGCTCAGATTAGTACAATTACGAATACTTAGGCTTTCGTGAAGTCTATGTACTGAATAGCGTTGGGGACTCTAAAAATCAGCAGTGCAGCGAGAAAGTCGGAGCGGGGCTATGGCGAACATTTTAGCGGTAGACGATTCACCATCTATTCGGAAGCTGGTGTCTGCCACGCTGAGTAAGGCCGGCCATAGTGTGGAATCGGCAAGCGATGGTCAAGAAGGATTGGAGCTGGCGGAAGCCAATGCCTACGACGTGGTCATTACCGACGTCCACATGCCGATAATGGATGGTATTACGCTTACCGAAAATCTTCGCAAGTTGGATACCTGTCGGTTTACCCCCATTTTAATCCTGACGACCGAGTCGGCGTCTGATATGAAGCTGCGTGGCAAACAGGCCGGTGCAACAGGCTGGATAGTGAAGCCGTTTAACCCTGAGTCGCTGATAAAGGTTATTGATCGCGTGCTCGGCTAGGAGTTGAGATATGTCCATTGATATGGATATGAAGGAAATCCACGATATCTTCTTCGAAGAAAGCGAGGAAGGTATCGATGTAATGGAGTCCGGGCTTCTGGGGCTGGAGCCTGGGAATGCTGACCCAGAGCTTATCAATACGATTTTCCGAGTGGCACATTCGATAAAAGGTGGTGCCGCAACGTTTGGCTTCACAGCAATTTCAGAATTCACTCACGGTGTTGAAACACTTTTAGACCAGCTGCGCAGTAATCAGCGGGCGGTGAGTGAAGACCTTATCGAAGTGTTACTCGGCGCCGTTGATTGCGTGCGCGGTATGCTCGCTGCGCTTAAGGACGACGCTGAGCTCGATCTGAATTCCGTGACGGAGTGCCAGGAGAAAATAAATGCCCTGTTGGGCAGTGCGCCGGTCACTTCAGCGGCGGACTCTGTTGCTGACACCGATGAGGTAATGGCGCAAAGGCCGGGCGTGAAAACCTGGGACATCGAGTTCAGACCGGATGCGAATATATTCAAAACCGGCAATGAGCCTATTCGCATTTTTAGAGAGCTGGAGTCACTGGGGAAGCTAAATGTCTTCGCTGAATTGGCTGAGGATGTCGAGTTTGATTCCGTCGACCCGGAAAATTGTTACTGCGGCTGGGTTCTGGAATTGGAAGCCGACGTAGACGCAGAGGCGATTGAGGCAGCGTTTGAATGGGTGAAAGAGCAGTGTGATTTAAAAATACACTGCCGGAACCCGCAAGCTGCTGCAGCAGCCGATACGGGCGCTGTTGAAAGCGCCAATACCGTTGCCCAACTTGAGCCGCCGAAAAGTGAATCTAACGCCGCGAAGCCGGCAGCCGCGCCCGCCGCCGCTAGCCGGGACTCGGGGTCGATTCGCGTTAATATCGATAAAATTGATGCTCTGTTGAATCTCGTTGGTGAGCTGGTTATCACCCAATCCATGCTGGCGCGGTTTGGCGAGAATGGTGGTGAGAGAGGTGCGAACTCCGGTCTGCGCGATGGGCTTATGGTGTTGGAACGTCACACTCGGGAGCTGCAAGAGAGTGCGATGCAAATACGCATGCTGCCGATTAGCAGCAGCTTTAGTCGCTTTAAGCGCTTGGTTCGGGATATCAGTAGTAAGCTGGGCAAGAAAGTAGAGCTCGTATTATCCGGAGAAGACACTGAGCTGGATAAAACCGTTCTCGAAAAGATGAGCGACCCGTTAGTACACCTGGTGCGAAATTCCTTAGATCACGGCATAGAGATGCCCGAGCAGCGCCTCGCGGCCGGTAAGCCGGAAGTGGGCACGCTTAAACTGAGCGCGTACCACGAAGGCGGCAGTATCGTTATTGAAGTTGAAGATGACGGCGCGGGCCTGAATGCCAAAAGAATTCACCAAATCGCCATAGAGCGTGGTGTGGTGAGCGAAACCGAGCAACTCAGTGAAGAGCAAATTCATCACCTAATCTTCCAGCCAGGCTTTTCGACAGCCGAGGCCGTGAGCGATTTATCTGGCCGCGGTGTGGGTATGGATGTCGTGCGAAGAAACATCGCCGACCTGGGTGGCCGGATTGATATTCACTCCGAGCAAGGAAAAGGCTCCTGTCTGAAAATTCGCCTGCCCCTCACACTGGCTATTCTCGATGGTCAGCTCGTGCGTGTGGGCGATGATGTCTACATCTTCTCACTAAGGTCCATTGTCGAAACGGTGCTTGTGCCGCCAAACCAGATAAAGCGTTTGGCTGGGGGCTCTGTTGTCTATCGGCTGCGGGAGGATTACATCCCCGTGGTGAGATTGCGTGAGCGCTTTAATTTAAATTGCTCTGCACCAAGAAAAACGTACCTCGAGAGCGATGGCGAGTTGATGGTCGTCGTGGAAAGTGATGGAAAGCGCTTGGGGCTATTTGTCGACGAGCTGTTAGATCAGCAGCAGGTCGTCATTAAAAGTCTTGAGGAAAACTACATGCCGGTCACCGGCCTAGCGGGCGCAACAATTTTGGGGGACGGCAACGTTGCCATGATTATCGACGTACCGGGCCTGGTACGCGACGCAGGCGATGCCAAAGCCAATGACTCTAACGCCGCTTAAAAAGTAGGGGAAATCGAATGACAAGTGAATATAGCAACAGCCCTGACGATCAGTTGAGCGCCGGCGATGCCAATCAGTATCTGACCTTTGTTCTGAATGGTGAAGAATACGGCGTCGAAATATTGCGTGTGCAAGGTATTCAGGGCTGGGACACCGTGACGCCAATTCCGAATTCGCCTGACTTTGTGCTTGGTGTCATGAATTTGCGGGGCGCTATCGTTCCAATTATCGACCTGCGAAAGCGTTTTAATATGGAGACCATACCCCACGGTCCGACTACGGTGATTATTGTTGTCAAAGTCGAGAGCGCTGACAAGCCGAGAACCATTGGCATGGTGGTGGACGGGGTATCGGAAGTGTATCGCTTGGATGATGCCAATATACAGGCCTTGCCTGAAGTCGGGGCGAGCGGCGTGAGTAGTGACTATGTAAAAGGCTTGTCTACCGTCGATGAAAAGATGCTCATTCTTCTAAATATCGACAAGCTTTTCTCCGGCAATGAACTCAACCACGACGCGCCGACGCCTATGGCGAAAACAGCGTGAGAAAACGCGATGGCAGATGAAGAATTTATTATTCTATTGGGTGATGAGCCTGAACAGGGCTCGGGCAGCGATATAAACAGCCCAGAACCAGAACAAGGAGCGGCCACTCCGAACACCGAAGACGACGGTTTTGTTGTCCTGCTTGGCAGCGAAGACGGTGAGCCCGGTGGTAAGTCACTTCCCAGTGAACTTGTTATTGCCAGTGCCGGTTCTCTCTATCAGGTTTTGGCAGAATTTGCTGCCGCGGCAGACGGCGATATCAGCATTGATGCGTCGGCCGTTGAGCAGGTCGATAGTGCCGGTCTGCAGTTATTGGCGCTGT
This sequence comes from Spongiibacter marinus, assembly GCF_016906995.1. Taxonomy (GTDB): domain Bacteria; phylum Pseudomonadota; class Gammaproteobacteria; order Pseudomonadales; family Spongiibacteraceae; genus Spongiibacter; species Spongiibacter marinus. Next base: position 396,841 of record NZ_JAFBBD010000002.1, read on the forward strand.
TTCGCCAGAGTCAACAGAAAACCGGTCGGGAGGTTAGCTATCAAGGCTTTCCTGACGACATCGATACCGTGATACGTCGTGCAGGGTTCGCCTCGTTGTTGGCCGCATGACACCGCAAGTGGGAACCCGCGAAAGAGGCTTTAATGGTGGTACTCAGTCGAGAGGTAAATCACGGTATGTTACCGAGGTCGGAAGAGGACCGGCGAGTACTGTCTGTATATGCTGCTCAATTACGCGCGGTCGCATCGGAGCTGGAAGAGGAAGCCTGTGACATTATTCTTCTGTTCATGGAGATTACTTCAGCATTGGATCGGATGGAGCGCGATGGCGGTAGTGAGCCCGAGGCCGTTGAGGCGGTTCGCAGCGCATTAAATACCATTACAGAGCGCTTACAGATGTTTGATGGCAGTGCTCAGCGTCTTGGGCATATTGCAGACAGCGCTGAGCGAATGAAGACATTGGATAGCGACCATTCTGAGCTTGCAACATTAGCCAGCAGCTACAGCTGTCCGGTAGAACATGAGGTGCATGGCCAGGTATGTAATGAGGCTGGCGGCGCACCAGACAAATAGTAGAGCCATGACAACGGGCGGAGCGCGTTTGCTTGAATATGCCAAATCGCAATCGAAGTGAAATCTCCGAACACTATCCAGGCGTATCCTGTCACTGGGACAGCGTACACAACGTGTATGCGGTTCGCGTTCTGCCTGGCCAATACTACGTGACAGACCGCAGTGATCAAATGATTTCAACCGTGCTGGGGTCGTGTATCGCAGCGTGCATTCGCGATCCGGAGATTGGGGTGGGTGGTTTAAATCACTTTATGCTGCCTGGTGGTGACGTCGCTGCAGATGGCGTGGCGGCGCGCTACGGTATTTACGCAATGGAGCATTTAATCAACGACATTATCCGTCGTGGCGGCGATAAAAGGCGCTTGGAGATCAAGCTGTTCGGCGGCGGCAAAATAATGCGAGGACTCACTGATATTGGTGCAAAAAATATCAAATTTGTTCGAGAGTTCCTCAGTGTGGAAGGCTATCCGATAGCTGCCGCTGACTTGGGTGAGAGCTTTTCCAGGAAGGTGAATTATTTCCCCACTACGGGTCAGGTGCTAGTGAAGAGATTGCGCTCTCTACATGCACAGCAAATTGCCAGAGAAGAAACCGATTACGGTAAAACATTGGTTGAGCAGCCGGAGTACGGTGATATTGAACTCTTTGACTAGGGCCGGTTAATACCGTTTGAATTTCACCTGCTGAAGGATGTTTCGCCTATCGCTGGGCGGAGAAGCGACGTTTGGTGGACCTGAATATTTAAGCGGAAAATGCCTGGAGAATGTCTTCAGCGCTGGCTTTGATGTCGCCGATAATCTCTGTCGCCTGACTTGGGTCCAGACCTAAAGTCTGCCACGCCGTGTCCAGAATCGGCGCCGCCTCAGAAAAATCGTCGCTGTCTAGCTCACATAATACAGCGAGGCTATTTGCGATATGCACCACATATACCAGGTCTGGAATATCCTCCAGTTTATTCGGTGTGTGGTGAGCAAGAATACTCTCTTGGATCGACGTCGGCAGTGACCACTGACTGGCTAATTCGTAGCCGACGTCGCTGTGGTCAAAGCCAAAAAAATCTTGCTCAGTTTTATAAGTTTCCAGACCGTCGTTGTCGAGCAGCGACTGTGAGAAACATTGTTCGCCACGCTCTTTTGTCGCGTTATATAAAATAAGATCGCCAATATCGTGTAGCAGGCCTGCGGTAAACGCCACGCCGGGCTCAACCTTCCGGCAGATGTTGGCAATATTCTGGGCGATAAGCGCGGTATAAATACTGTGGCGCCAAAATTCGTCAATCGAAAAGGCGGCGTTTTCGACGCCTTCGAAGCAGCGTGCCACCTCGATTCCTGTGAGTACTTGATTGATCGTGCGCGAACCAATGCGGGTAATGGCTTTAGGGACGGTGTCGACCTCTGAGACACTGGGGAAGGCAGCACTGTTTGCCACTCGAAGTAACTTCGCGGTTAAAGCAGGGTCTGATTCAATGAGTTTTGCGACGTCTCGAACGGATCCATCTTCGCTATTAATCACTTTTCCAACTTCAATGGCGATGCTGGGAAAAGACACCAGAGAGCTCGCATTTGTTACCAGTGATTTTGCACTTTCCATTGGCGTAATCCCGGACAAGTTATTTTACAAACAGTCTCATTCGCAGCGCCTTTTCAACAATAGGTATGTTCACTAATTGGGAGTTTCGCAATGTGTGTGCTCAAATTATCAGCATAGAAGTATTGCGCAATTTCGATGAAAAAAGGTGGCTAAGCATGAACATACTTGTGGTCGACGACAGTGCGGCGATGAGAAATATGATTATCAGAACATTGCGTCAAGCAGGCTTCGACGGCAATGACGTTTCTCAGGCTGAAGATGGCGCCATCGCCTTGGAAATGGTGAAAGGCCAGTTGCCTGATTTAGTCCTCGCAGATTGGAACATGCCAAATATGACCGGCATAGAGCTTTTAGAAGCCATGAACGAGGAAGGGCTGAAAACCAAATTTGGGTTTATAACAACCGAAGCCACATCGGAAATGCGTGCCAAGGCCACAGCCGGTGGCGCGAAGTTTTTGATTTCAAAACCGTTCTCTGTGGACTCCTTTCAAAAAGTACTAAGTGCAATCATGTAGAAGGTAAATCCCATGGCATCACTGTTAAAACCCAAAGCCGGTTCGGTAGCGAGTATGCTCGCCATGCTTTTCGGCGTCGATGACTTAGAGGTCGGCGACGGTGATGCGTCTTTGCCATCATCTGCGATAGGCGCGAGCTATGTCGATGATGAGGGTGCACTGGTTGCTATGCTCGTTGCCGATTATTCATTCGCCGCATTTTCGGGGGCCGCACTTTCTATGATTCCCAAAGGTGGCGCTGAGGACATGGCTAAGGACGAGGATCTCTCCGAAGGTGTACGGGCTAACTTCTACGAAGTGGCAAACATTTGTTCGCGATTGCTGATGAATGATCAATCCACCCATATAAAGCTGGCAGAGCTAGTCGAAGGCGCTGCATTGGCAGATGCCGTTGGCACCCTAGAGGGCTCAGCGGTGATCGGTTTTACTGTGCCGATTCCACGCTATGGTAATGGCAAGTTGTATTTCGTCGTCTCGTAGCGATGAGAGCGGTAGAAGCGACTGGCGTCGCACGGATGTTCTATTTGTCTGCGGGACTATTATTCCTGTTGCTGGCATTGGCTGGCGTGTTTTTGCCACTGCTCCCGACCACTCCCTTCTTGTTGCTTACCGCAGCATGTTTTTCAAAGAGTTCTGAGCGCTGTCATCAGCGCTTGTTGGCAAGCCGTCTTTTCGGTCCGACGATAAAACGCTGGGAGCGTCAGCGCTGCGTAAACTGTCGAACAAAATGGATCGCCGTTTTGTCAATGCTTGCGGTTGGGGGATGCTCGGTTGTCTTTGCGGTGCCAACACTCGCCGGACAAATCGCCTGTGCTGCCTTAATGGCTGTTGGTGGCGCGGTGGTGATTTCTCTGAAGACTTGTATTCCCCACTGACGTTTATCGTAATCGCGGTAGGTGCCATTACTTATGGTCTGTGAGGCAATCGCTGTGATGTACTCAAATTGAAGTTTCAGTGCCTAATCAAGGGGCGTTGCTGTGAGTGCTGCGGAAGATCTGTCTGACGTGAAATTTGAATATCAATTCAAAGATCGCGACTTCAATAAGCTGAAAGAGATCGTGTACGCGCGTACAGGGATTACTTTAGGGGAAGAAAAGCGCCAGCTCGTATACAGTCGCTTTGCCAAGCGTATCCGCAAATTGAATCTTCAAAATTTTTCGGAATACATCGAGTACTTTGAGAAAAATGAGGAATCGGAAGTCACCGATTTTATTAACGCCATCACGACGAACTTCACCAGCTTTTTCCGAGAGCCACATCATTTCGAGTTTCTTAAAAACTTTATTGCCGAACGCGAGATGGCGTCGAGGTATTGTCGTATTTGGTCCGCGGGATGCAGTAGCGGTGAAGAGCCATACAGTATCGCGATGACGGTGTTGGACAGCATTGCTAACCCGGATGCCTGGGATATAAAGATTCTGTGCACCGATATCGATACGTCGGTATTGCGCAAAGCAGAACAGGGCGTCTATGACGCAGCGCGCGTAGAAGGTGTTGATGAGCGTCTGCGGTCACGTTTTTTTCTACGCGGGAAAGGCGCGCGTAACGGATTAGTGAAGATTCGCGATGAGGTGCGCACCAATATGGTGTTTCGCCAACTGAATCTTTTAGATGAGTTCCCGTTTAAGAAGGGTTTCGATCTGATTTTTTTTCGTAATGTCATTATCTATTTTGATAAAGACACGCAAAGAAAAATATTCAGCAAAATTGCAAAACTACAACAACCTGGTGACGTGTTGATCATTGGCCACTCTGAAAATCTTGCGGCAGTGACCGACAAGTACGCACTGATCGGAAGAACAATATACCAACGACTAGATAATTAGCCGTCTCTCATGACCAAAGGGTTGAGATAGGGCAGCATAGATAGGTTCAGGAGAAGTCACATGGCAGCGCAGAATACAAAATCCGCAACAGCCCGCCGTACTACCGGCACTGCGAAAACCCCCCGTCGCAGCAAAGCCGACCAACAACAAGTTCAAGAGCTGGCGCGTTGGCGAACGGCCGTCGGTGGGGCCATGACCGCCATCATGATGGTCGACCGCGACCTCGTGGTCACCTATGTGAATGAATCCACACAAAAGTTACTTGCTAAGCACGCAGATGCGTTGGCGGCCACCTACCCAGGCTTTGATGCCAATAACATTGTGGGTACCTGCATCGATATTTTCCACAAGGATCCCGCCCATCAGCGCACCTTGCTCGCTAACCCAGCCAACCTGCCACATTCGGCCGATATTCATGTTAGCGAACTTATTTTCAATATCAACGTGACTGCTCAAATTGACGATAGCGGTAATTATATTGGTAATACGCTTGAGTGGTTAGATGTCACTGCTCAACGCGCTCATGAGGATAAGGTTGCGCGGCTACAAACAGCGGTAGATAGTGCCATGACCGCTATCATGATGGTCGATCGTGATTTGACGGTAACCTATGTGAATACGGCAACTGAAGCATTACTGCAGAAGCACGGCGCTGCGTTGGCATCGGTATATCCGGGCTTTGACGTGCAAAATATCGTCGGCACTTGCATCGATATTTTTCACAAGGACCCTCAACACCAGCGGCGCTTATTGGCAGACCCCGCCAACCTGCCGCACTCGGCCGATATCCATGTGGGCGACCTCACCTTCAATATCAACGTAACGGCGCAGATAGATGGCAAAGGTAATTACATTGGTAATACCTTAGAGTGGCTCGACGTGACAGACGTTCGAGCTAAGGAGACGGAGGTTGCACGTCTGCAGACAGCTGTTGGCTCGGCGATGACAGCGATTATGATGATTGACCGTGATTTTAACGTCACCTATGTCAACGAATCTACGCAGACCCTATTGGGTAGTCACCGAGAGGCTTTGGCGGCGATATACCCAGGCTTTGATGTCGACAATATCGTTGGCACTTGCATTGATATCTTCCACAAGAATCCCGCTCATCAGCGTAAAATGCTCGCCGACCCAGCCAACCTGCCGCATTCGGCCGATATTCACGTAGGGCACCTGACTTTCAATATTAATGTGACGGCCCAAATTGACGCCAAGGGTAACTACATTGGCAACACCTTGGAGTGGCTCGATGTTACCGAGCAGCGCGCACGCGAAACGCAGGTGGCGGCGTTACAGTCTGCGGTGAACGGCGCTGATGCTAACTTTATGATGTGCGACGCTGATCTGAATATTACCTATGCGAATCCGGCGGTTGTTGAAATGCTGAAAAACCGCGAAGCAATATTGCGCGAGCATTTCCCGGGCTTCTCTGCAGATAATCTTGTCGGCCAGTCCATTGACCAATTTCACAAAAACCCCGCGCATCAGCGCGGCTTGCTTGCCAATGTGGCCGCGCTGCCGGCGAAGGCAGAAATTAAAATTGCTGACCTGGAGTTTGAAGTGAACGCCACGGCAATTTTGGATGCAAACGGCGACTATATGGGGAATATGGTCGAGTGGAAGGATATTACGGAGCAGAAGGACGCCGAGCGGCAGATTGCCAGCCTGATTTCCGCGGCGGCGGAGGGGCAACTTGATCAACGCTTGGACGCGGAGAATTATTCTGGCTTTATGCAGCGGCTCGGGAAGTCTGTTAACGGGCTAATGGATGCCATTGTCGATGATCAGAATAATGCCGAACAGCAAATTAAAGAGCTGGTAGATAGCGCCATTGCTGGCCAGCTTGAAGCACGGATCGATCTGGAGGGGACGACCGGATTCCTGCAGCGTCTCGGTGCGGGTTTGAACAGCCTTATGGACACCATTGCTGAGCCGCTTAGAGAAAGCTCTCGGGTTATGGAGGCGCTTGCCGAAGGTGATTTGATGGAAGTGATGGCCGGCCAGTATCAAGGCCAGTTCGCGTCGATGCAGGATGCGGTCAACACCTCTGTGGGTAACCTGAAGGACATGGTGGTGCAGATTCGAGAGGCCGCGATGGGTATTCGCAGCTCCGCGTCTGAGATCGCGCAAGGGAACCTCGACTTATCGAACCGCACGGAGGCTCAGGCCGCGTCGCTGGAAGAAACGGCATCCAGCGTTGAGCAATTTACTGCGACGGTTAAGCAGAACGCTGAGAATGCCTCACAGGCAAATAACCTGGCTTCCGGCGCACGGGGCCAAGCCGAGAAAGGCGGCGATGTGGTTGGCCGCGCGGTCGATGCAATGCGCGAGATTAATTCTTCTTCGAAACGTATTTCCGACATTATCGGGGTGATCGATGAGATAGCCTTTCAGACTAACTTGCTTGCGCTTAATGCCGCCGTTGAGGCCGCACGTGCCGGAGAGCAGGGGCGTGGTTTCGCTGTGGTGGCATCAGAGGTACGTAATTTGGCGCAACGCAGTGCGGAGGCCGCCAAAGAGATTAAAACCCTGATTAAAGACAGCGTCGAGAAGGTCGAGGAAGGCTCAAGATTGATCGACGAGTCTGGCTCAACGCTTGAAGAAATTGTTCAAAGCGTGAAAAAAGTATCGGACATTATTTCTGAAATCGCGCTGGCCAGTCAGGAGCAGGCAGCTGGCATTGAGCAAGTGAATAAAGCGGTATCAGAGATGGATAAAGTGACCCAGGAGAATGCGGCACTGGTAGAGCAGGCTGCGGCGGCGAGTCAGTCAATGGATACCCTCTCTTCTGGCCTCAGTGATCGGATGAACTACTTCAAAATTGGTGACCAGGCCGAGGCGCCCATGGGCCATGGCGTAGCGCCTGCAAGCAAGACGGTGGCACCGCTGCGTAGCCCCTCCAGAGCGAAGCCCGAAGCAGCGGGAAGCAATGCAAACTATCACGGCGTAAGTGGTAAGCGCGTATCCGGCGGCGACGAGTGGGAGGAATTCTGAGTGCATTGAAAGTCACTCAGGGAAGGGGATAAGGCGTTCATTGGTTAGAGGTGTTTATGCCGGAGCAGCGTATTAAGGTATTGGTGGTTGATGATTCAGCGTTGATTCGGCATTTACTGACGGAAATTCTGTCTGCAGACCCGGGTATTGAGGTGGTCGGCGTGGCTTCAGACCCGTTTATCGCCAGAGAAAAAATTAAGCGGCTATCCCCAGATGTGATCACCCTCGATGTAGAAATGCCGCGCATGGATGGCTTACAGTTTTTGCGCAATATTATGCGCCTGCGGCCGATGCCTGTGGTGATGGTGTCATCCTTAACTCAGGCAGGTGCGGCAGTTACTCTTGAGGCCTTGGAGCTTGGCGCGGTGGATTTTGTCGCGAAGCCCGAGGTCGATGTTGCAGAGGGTATCAAGGCCTATGCCGACGACTTAATTGAGAAGGTTAAGGCGGCGAGTGTCGCCAATGTAAGCCGCTTAGCGAACGAGGTGGAGCACAAAAAGGTAGCGAGTAAAAAGGCGAAGAAAACGGCCTTGAACTTTGGTACTACCGATAAGATTTTGGCGATTGGCGCTTCCACGGGGGGAACCGAGGCGATCCGCGAGGTTCTACAAGGGCTACCTGCCGACACACCTGGCACGGTCATCGTTCAGCATATACCCGGTATGTTTAGCTCGGCTTTCGCCAAACGTATGGATGGCTGCAGCGAGATGACGGTATGTGAAGCGGAAGACGGTATGCGGGTGCTGCATGGTCACGTATATATTGCGCCAGGGGGCAAGCACTTAAGGTTGCGACGCGACGGTGCGCGCTATTATTGCGTGGTTGATGAGACTGAGCCGGTCAATCGTCATCGGCCCTCTGCCGATGTGTTGTTTGAGTCAGTGGCCCGTGAGATGGGCAAAAATGCAATGTGTGTATTGCTCACCGGCATGGGAAAAGATGGCGCCGCTGGCATGCTGGCGATGCGTGAGGCGGGCGCCCTGACGCTTGCTCAGGACGAAGCCAGTTCGGTGGTATGGGGGATGCCGGGCGCGGCATATCAATTGGGCGCTGTACAGGAATTGCTACCGCTGAAGAAAATTGCGCCTAGGCTCTCTGAGCTTTACCACGCCTCTAAAGCCAGCAAGGAGCTGGCGGTGGTGAAGGGGCATTAGTGTTGCCTGATATTATTCCGACCGGGACTCTTTTCGACGGTTGCTTCCCATCACAATCGTTGCATCATTCAATGCTCGGGTAACCTGTTTTTGCAGGGCTGCACGCTCTTCGTTGCTCATGTACATAAGTATATCGATAGCATAGCGAACATACTTTGGCGGCAGTGCGTTTAGCGTCAGACAAAAAAGGTCTTGCAGATAGTCGTTGTCATGTTTTTCGGCCAGTCCACGCAGGGCAATCTCTTCTTCCACCAGCGTTTCCATGTAATTTTTAATATCTTCTGCCAAACGCATCGTGCTCTCCTTGGATTTCGCTATCGCCTTGGGCCGTGCTGACGCTATTAATGATAGTGTCAGGTGCTTCGGTCGAGGGCGGTATACGGTATATCCGAGGGGCGCGTGGGAGAGGGACTAATCAAACACTTTCTTGCGAAGGGCTTTGATGTTTCCCCGTTTGGTTTTGCTGTCCATCCTTTTTGCTTTGGCGCTTTTGCTGGGCTTGGTGGGGCGACGTGTTTTGCGGGTGACGGCGACGCTGCGGATCAGTGCCTGAAGGCGTTGCAGGGCATCTTCTCGATTTTGCTCCTGAGTACGAAACTGCTGAGCTTTAATCACCACAATACCGTCTTTGCTGATGCGCTGATCTTTCAGGGCCAGAAGTTCTGTTTTATAAAACTCAGGCAGTGACGAGGCGCGAATATCAAAGCGGAGGTGTATGGCCGAAGACACCTTGTTGACATTTTGGCCGCCCGCACCCTGAGCGCGAATCGCACTCAGTTCAATTTCGTTATCAGGTAAGCGGACGGCGTTAGAAATTTCCAGCATTTTCGGTAAAGCGCTATTCGTTGCGATTGTGTGGGCGACTGTAGTCGATGTCTGGGCCGACAGGTACGACCTGCGTGGGATTGATCATCGGGTGGCTGACGTAATAGTGCCGTTTGATATGAGAAAAATCCACCGTATCGGCCACGCCAGGCCATTGGTATAGGTGGCGAAGGTAGTTTGACAGGTGAGGGTAGTCCTCAAGGCGCTGACGGTTGCACTTGAAATGCCCATGATAAACGGCATCAAAGCGAATAAGGGTGGTGAAAAGCCGCCAGTCTGCTTCGCTGATGGTATCGCCGCACAGAAAACGCTGCGTGCCGAGCTGATTTTCAATCGTGTCTAAGGCTGCAAAAAGCGCGTCGTAGGCGTCTTCATAGGCCTGTTGCGTTGTCGCAAAGCCGCAGCGATACACGCCATTATTTACCTTGTTGTAGACCTCGTCGTTGATGGCATCTATATCCGCTTGCAGCGACTCGGGGTAGTAGTCCTGGGTTTTTTCAGCGAGGTCTGCAAAGGCGTCATTGAATTGCCGAATAATATCGGCGGACTCGTTATTCACGATACGCTGTTGTTTTTTATCCCATAACACCGGCACGGTAACGCGCCCGCTGTAGTCGTGTTGGTTTCGGGTATACAGTTCGTGCAAGTACTTTGCGTTGTGCAGCGGATCGCCGCTGCTGCCCTGGTCAATATCAAAGGTCCAGCCGTGTTCAAGCATGATTGGGCTTACCACGGAAACAGAGATCAGCGATTCAAGCTTTTTTAAGCGGCGAAAAATCAGCGCTCGGTGTGCCCATGGGCAGGCTAGCGATACATACAGGTGATAGCGGTCGGCTTCTGCCGGAAATTCATCGCTACCAATTTGGCCGCGAAACTGTGATTGTTCGCGCTTGAATTCCCCTTGATTGTTCTCTGTATCGTACCAGCGGTCGTGCCACTTTCCGTCTATGAGTAAACCCATCGTTCTCTCCGTATCTCAGTGTTCAGGGATAGTGTATGGCCGGAGCGATTCAGTATGGGTCGTGTTTGTTGTTGAATCCGATCGAAAAAACCGATGCCTCTTCTACAGGGGTCGTTGAGTGACACGATAACTGGCGTGTTTCCTGCAAGTGAATTGCCTACAAAGCGGCAGAGGGGATGCCGGCGAGGTGTCATGTGGTCGTCAACTGCGCTTGCTAGCGTTAGAGGCCGATCAATGTGGCGATGAAATTCGCGATAGGGGGCAATGAGGATGCGGGATCTGAATCGAGATAAGTCGTCGACGATAGCGGCCCTGACGGGTAAGCAGGTGCTGATTACCGGTACGACGGGGTTCCTGGGCAAGGTGTTGTTGGAGAAGGTTCTGCGCACCACGCCCGGTGTGGGCGGTATTTACTTGCTGATGCGGGGCAATCGACATTTTCGTGATGCCACTGATCGCTTTCGGGAAGAAGTGATCCGCTCCTCCATTTTTGACACCTTGCGACATGAACTGGGGCAAGAAGGCTTTGAGGCGCTGATTGCAAGTCGCGTTCACTGTGTGACGGGGGAAATTACTGCACCGCGGTTTGGTCTGACGCGTGCAGACTTTACGGCGCTGGCTGACAAGCTCGATGTGGTGATCAATTCCGCAGCGAGTGTAAATTTTCGTGAAGAGTTGGATCGAGCGCTGGAAATTAATACGTTCTCCCTGGAAAACGTCGCCAAACTCTGTGAGTTGGGGGGGAATATACCTCTTGTTCACGTGTCCACTTGCTATGTAAACGGCTACCGAGCGGGTGATATCCACGAGACGTCCGAGGGGCCTGTTGGGCTGGCGTTACCTGAGGGGCCGGGTAGATTCTACGAAACCTCGGCCTTGATTGAGCGCCTGCAACGCCTGGTTGAGGCGTTGCGCGGGCAATACGAGGGGCGGGCGCTAAAGGCCAAGCTCATAGAGCATGGCGCGAAGGAAGCGCAAGCTGCGGGCTGGAACGATACCTATACCTTCACCAAGTGGCTGGGTGAGCAATATTTGTACAAGGTGATGCGAGGCTATTCGCTGACGGTGGTTCGTCCGTCGATCATCGAGAGTACACTGCGCGAGCCAAACCCCGGGTGGATTGAGGGGGTCAAGGTCGCCGACGCGGTGTTGATGGCATATGCGCGCGGCAAGGTTGCGTTCTTTCCCGGTAAGCGGGCCGGGGTGATCGATATTATTCCGGCCGATCTCGTGGCCAATGCGGTATTGCTCTCGACAGCCGAGCAGCTGCTCGAGCCGGGCCAGCATCGCATCTATCAATGTTGTAGCGGTGGCCGTAACCCACTAATGCTGGGAGACTTTATTGACCACTTGGTGGCAGAGGCCAGCAGTCATCACGGTGACTACGACAAGCTGTTTAACGCGCCGCCCCGCCGGCGATTTACGGCAGTCGATAAGCGCGTGTTCAGTAGCGTCGCAATGTGCGTTCAGGTGGCGCTGACGATCGTTGGCGCGATACTGCGTCGCCTCGGGCGGCGCGGCAAGCTCAGGGCGCGGCGAAATATCGACACCGCTGTCGAGCTCTCCAAAATATTCTCTTTCTATGCTCAGCCCAATTACTGCTTTCACGGCGACAAGTTGCTCTCTTTATCGAAGTCGATGGGCGCTGTCGATCAGGAGTTGTTTCCCGTGGATGCCGGAGTGATTGATTGGCAGCACTACATTCGCCAGGTTCATATGCCGGGATTAAACCACTATGCGCTGCAGGGGCAGCCTTCAGTGAGGGCACAGCAGCGGCGCGAGGAAGTGAAAACGGCGTCGAAAAACCTGACGGCGACCGAGGCTTGAGTGGGCGGTGGGCAATTAGAACCGATTTTTCTGGACTCTGTGAGAGAACCTTTTTTACAATCCAAGGGCCCTGGCGACCAAAAACAACGATTTTTCGCGCTTTTGGTATGATCTAGGTCAATAAAATAACAATCCGTTGTCGGAGTTCGTGGGGCGATGCACCTCAGGTTTTCGCAAGGCAACGACTCGCTGTGCTGTTAGGAGACTTATGCGACATACTGCCAGTGTAACTCTGGTGTTGGCCGCTATTTGGCTGGGGAATTCCGGCCATTATGATGCGCTGTTACTGAGCTTTGGGGTTGTGTCCATCGCCCTCGTGCTGTGGATCACTCATCGTATGGATGTTGTCGATCACGAGTCACAGCCGCTGCATCTCACCACAAAACTTCCTGCTTACTACTTCTGGTTGTTCAAAAAAATCGTCGCCAGCAATATCGACGTGGTGATACGTGCCTGGCGGGGACCGTCGTCGATCAGCCCGCAATTCGAGCGAGTACCGGCCCCTCAGAAGACGGATATCGGCCGGGTGATTTACGCGAACTCCATTAATTTGACGCCGGGTACGCTCTCTGTGGTGGTTGAAGACGATTATATTTTGGTGCACTCCCTCAGTAGTGACGGCATGGCTGAGCTGAAAAGCGGTGAGATGAGCCGACGAGTTTGCGGGTTGGAAGAGTGATGCTGACAGTTACCACAGTGACGTTGCTACTGGTTATGGCCTTGGCGCTGTCCCGAGCGTTTGTAGGCCCCACCGTATTTGATCGCATTCTTGCAGCGAATATGTTCGGAACCAAAACCGTCCTATTGATAGCGGTGATTGGCTTTCTATTTGGTCGGCCAGAATTTTTAGATATTGCGATGGTATACGCGCTGATTAACTTTATTGGCGTGATCGGTATGCTCAGGCTTATTGAGTACCTGGAAGATGAAAATAGCAGTAGCCAAGAGGAGGACGCGTGATGGAGACCTATGAGTTATTGAGCGCCGTCCTGCTCGCCGCTGGCAGCTTCTTATTATTGTCTGGCGGTATTGGCGTGTTACGTTTTCCCGATGTGTACAGCCGTATGCATGCAGCCGGGATTACTGACACCCTCGGTGCATGCCTGATACTGCTGGCGCTGATGTTGCTCGCTGGCTTTAGCCTGGTACTTCTCAAATTGATGATGATACTGGCGTTTTTGCTGATTACCGGCCCAACATCCAGCCATGCTTTGGGCAAGGCGGCGTGGAAGGCAGGCGTAAAGCCGTTAACCGGAAAGTCGCTGCAGCGGTAAATGTGATAGAGGCCCGGAGGATTTCGCCATAGAACTTTTTATCGATATCAGTTTGCTGAGTATGCTGATTGCCACCGCGATTGGTATAGCGGTGAATCGCGACCTGCTGTCTGTGGTGATGTTGTCGTCGATCTACGGACTGCTGTCCGCCAATTTCTTTGTGACAATGGATGCCGTGGATGTGGCGTTTACTGAGGCGGCCGTGGGTGCCGGAATTTCGCCGCTGCTTATGTTTACAACCATGGCGATTGTCGGACGTTACGAAAAGCTTCCCCATCGCTGGTCGCTGTCTGCCCTGGTGTTGGTGAGCATCACTGGTGCATTGTTGTTAGTGGCTACCATGGATATGCCCGCGTTTGGTGCGCCGGATGCGCCGGCACAGCAGCATGTTGCGCCGCGCTACATCGAGCAATCGGGACAAGAAGTGGGTATTCCCAACATTGTGACGTCGGTGCTGGCGACCTATCGCGGCTTCGATACGTTTGGTGAGGTCACGGTGATTTTTACCGCCGGCGTCGGTGTGCTGTCATTGCTGATGGTTGGCGACAGGGCGACCAAACCGCTTTCCAGTCACTTACTGAAGGCCAGTCAACATAAAATTCTGCGTATCGTCAGCAAGGTGCTGATCGCGCCTATTCTGCTTTTCGCTCTGTACGTTCAGTTCCACGGCGACTATGGCCCCGGTGGCGGCTTCCAGGCAGGGGTGATCTTTGCCGCGGCGATAATTGTTTACACCATGTTGTTCGGGCTGGATTCCGCTCGCCAGGTGATTGATCAAGCCTGGGTAAGGGTGATGGCGGCGGTCGGTGTGCTGTTGTATGGCGCCGTCGGTGTGGTCTCCATGGTTAACGGTGGCAACTTTCTTGACTACGATGTGCTGGCCAAGGATCCACTCCACGGCCAACACTACGGCATCATCGTTATCGAACTGGGCGTTGGCATTACCGTTGCGGCGGTAATGGTGCTGATTTACTTCTCCTTTGCCGGGCGCTTGGTCGACAGGGGGCATCAAGATGACTGACATGCTGCTTACCCATTACAACTACTGGGTTGTGATGGTGTTGATGATGATTGGTTTTTATATCGTGATCGCCCAGGGCAATCTGGTCAAAAAGCTGGTGGGTTTGAACATCTTCCAGACCTCGGTGTTCATTTTGTATATCAGCGCGGGCAAGGTATCGGGCGGCAGTGCTCCCATTTTGGATGACGCGATTTCGGTCTACTCCAACCCGCTGCCCCACGTATTAATTCTGACTGCGATTGTTGTGGGCATTGCGACCACTGCACTAGGGCTGGCGCTGATTATTCGCCTGCGCGAGGCATACGGCAGTGCGGAAGAAAAAGATATTCAGGAACAGAATCAGTGTTGAGTCACCTTCCCATACTGCAGGTTATTTTACCGCTTCTTGCGGCGCCGTCGTGCTTAATTCTTGGTCGCCCGGCGCTGGCGTGGGGGTTTAGCTTTGCTACCAGTGCTGCCGCCATGCTCATTAGCATGCTGTTGCTGCAACAGGTTTGGTTAGAGGGGCCTATTAGCTATTTTCTCGGCGGCTGGGAAGCGCCCTGGGGGATCGAATACTGCATAGACCTGCTCAATGCCTTTTTACTGCTGATCGTCTCGTCGTTAAGCACGGTAGTGTTGGCGGGAACCCGTCAGAGCGTGGCGGCAGAGGTCGAGCCGAATAAACAGACACTTTTCTACGTGTCGTGGTTGTTATGCCTCGCCGGCTTACTCGGCATTCTCGCAACAGGCGATGCATTCAATGTTTTCGTCTTCCTGGAAGTGTCGTCGCTGTCGACCTACACGTTAATCTCCCTAGGCCGCGACCGCAAAGCGCTGTGGGCCAGTTACCAATACCTGATTGTTGGCACCATCGGCGCCACCTTTATCCTGATTGGTATTGGCCTCATGTACATGATGACCGGCACCCTCAATATGCAGGACCTCGCCCAGCGCCTGCCTGTTGTTGCAGACACTCGCACGGTTTTCGCTGCCTATGCCTTTGTGATTGTTGGCGTGTGTTTGAAGTTGGCGCTGTTTCCGCTGCACCTGTGGTTGCCCAATGCGTATGCCTATGCCCCGTCGGCCGTTACCGCATTTCTCGCGGCGACAGCGACGAAAGTTGCGGTGTACTTGCTAATTCGCTTCAGCTTTACGGTATTTGGTGCCGACTTCGGCGCCATGGATATACCCCTTCATCAACTATTTATTGCCCTGGGCTTGATTGCGGTGTTCAGCGCGTCGCTGGTGGCAATCCTGCAGATCGACATTAAGCGCGCGATCGCCTATTCAAGTGTCGCTCAGATCGGTTACATGATTATCGGTTTGGGACTCGGCAGTGCGGCGGGCTTGCAGGCAACCCTGTTGCATTTATTTAACCACGCGCTGATGAAAGGTGCGTTGTTTATGAGCCTGGCAGCCGTGGCGCTGCGTATGGGCAGCACACGCCTGGATGACTTGGCTGGCTTGTCTCAGCGTATGCCGCTGACTGCAATGGCTTTTGTCCTCGGTGGTTTGAGCCTCATCGGCGTGCCGCTGACCGTCGGGTTTATTAGCAAGTGGTATTTGGTTATCGCGACACTGGAAATGGGCATGTGGCCGGTTGCGGTACTGATACTGGTCGGCTCTTTACTTGCCGTTATGTACATTTGGCGCGTTGTGGAGGTGATGTACTTCCGCGACCCGCCGGCATCGAGTCAGGTTTCAGAAGCTCCCGTCAGTGTATTGCTGCCGCTCTGGTTACTGGTGGTCGCCAATATTTATTTCGGTATCGATACGGCGCTACCCGTATCCGTGACGGCTGATGCGGCCCAAGCGCTGTTGGGGTGGGGCAAATGACAATGACCACAGAACTGTTGATCAGTCTAACGATTCTTACGCCTGTATTGGCCGTGCCGGGTATTTTATTGTTTGGCAACAAGCAAAACCTGCGTGAAGCGGTGTCACTCATTGCCGCCGCGGCGTTGACCTGGCTGTCAGTGAACCTCTTTCAGCAGTTGCAGGCGGGCACCGTGCTGGCCGCGCAGTGGTGGGAGCTATTGCCAGGCTTGACGATCGCCTTCCATGTCGAGCCCCTCGGGATGATGTTTGCGCTAATAGCGAGCTCGCTGTGGTTTGTGACAGTGGTGTACGCCATCGGTTATATGCGCGGCCATAACGAACAGAATCAAACACGATTCTATGCCTGCTTTGCTGTGGCGATCGCCGCGGTGATGGGTGTTGCCCTTGCCGAGAACCTGTTTACGTTATTTGTATTCTACGAAGTACTGTCGCTTTGCACCTACCCACTTGTTACCCATGCGGGCACGGATAAAGCTAAGCACGGTGGCCGTGTGTATCTGGGCATCTTGTTGAGTACCTCCATCGCGTTTTTCCTGCCGGCGATGATTATTACCTGGATGCAAAGCGGCACACTGAGCTTCACAGCGGGAGGCGTTTTCGAGGAAGGAACGTCCGTTGTTTTGCTGTCGGTATTGTTAGTGTTATTTGCCTTTGGTGTCGGCAAGGCCGCATTGATGCCGTTCCACCGGTGGTTGCCGAGTGCGATGGTGGCGCCGACGCCTGTTTCAGCGTTGCTTCACGCTGTGGCGGTGGTGAAGGCGGGGGTCTTCACCGTGCTGAAGGTCGTGGTATTTATCTTTGGTATTGACGCGGTGCAGTCGCTACCGGTCACGCAGTGGCTAATCTATCTGGCATGTGCCTCTATTCTGCTGGCGTCGCTAGTGGCCATGCGCCAGGACAATATTAAGGCGCGATTGGCATATTCCACCATCAGTCAGCTTGGCTATATTACCTTGGGCGCCTTCCTTGCCAGCGCCAATGGTGTGTTGGGAAGCGCCTTGCACATTGCCATGCATGCGGCGGGCAAAATCACCCTGTTTTTCTGTGCAGGGGCAATTTATGTTGCCGCGCATAAGACGTTGGTGAGTGAGCTGGACGGCTTAGGTCGAAAAATGCCTTATACCTTTGCGGCGTTCACCATTGCGGCCTTGTCGATTATTGGCTTGCCACCCACGGGTGGCACATGGAGCAAATGGACGCTGATGCTGGGGGCTGTTGATAGCGATCAGTTATTTGTATTGGCAGTATTAGCGCTGAGTTCGCTGTTGAATATTGTTTACCTTTTGGAATTACCGGCGCGGGCCTTTCTGCGCGCGGCTCCTGCTAGTGAAAGCGATCAACATGGTGGGGAAGCGCCGTGGCCATCACTATTGGCGCTGTGCGTAACGGCGCTCAGTTGTATTGTGCTGTTTTTTACCGCAGGGCCCATTATGCAGTTTCTGCAAGGAATTAGCCTGACATGAAGACATCGGATAAAAAAGCATGGCTGGAGCAGCCGGCCAATGTCGACAAGTTGGTCTACCTGGTCTATCTGATTTGTGGCGTCTTACTCGTCGCTGAATTTTTTTACGAAAAGCACCCTTATTTTGGCTTTGATGGATCTTTCGGCTTTTACGCGGGCTTCGGATTTTTGGCGTATTGCACGATCGTTTTCTCTGCAAAGGCGCTGCGTCGTGTGTTGAAACGTAGCGAGGATTATTATGGCGAATGATTGGCTGATGAATCCCGCCCTGTTGATGATGTTGGCAGGGCTGCTGGCGATTCGCCTTCCCACGAAATTGCTGGGCCCCCTGGCGGTGGTAACCCCGACATTGGGCTTGCTAATGCTTTGCCAGTTGCCCAATGGTGAGCAGGGGATTGTTTCGTTATACGGTCTAACACTGACAACGCTGCGAGTGGACGGCCTCAGTTTCGTATGGGCGGTGATCTTTCATATTGCTGCGATACTGGCGGGGCTGTATGCCTGGCATGTGAAAGATCGCATGCAGCAATCTGCAGCGCTGGTATATGCCGGTGCCGCGATTGGCGCCGTGTTGGCGGGCGACTTACTGACCTTGTTCTTGTACTGGGAGTTAACAGCCATTTCCTCTGTGCTGTTGATCTGGGCAAACCGCACGGCACGCGCGTATACCGTGGGCCTGCGCTACCTGGTTATTCAGGTGATCTCCGGTTTGTTATTAATGGCCGGCGCGATTGTTCACTATCAAGCGACAGGCTCGTTGGCCTTTGATCACCTCGGCTTAGACAGCCCCGGTGGCTGGATTATTTTCCTGGCCTTCGGCATCAAATGTGCGTTTCCACTTTTGCACAATTGGTTGCAAGACGCCTATCCAGAGGCTACCGCAACGGGGACCGTGGTATTGTCGGCGTTCACCACCAAGCTGGCGGTTTACGCTCTGGCGCGGGGCTTTGCCGGCGAGGATATATTAATCACCATTGGCGCGGTGATGACGGCGTTCCCGATCTTCTTCGCAGTAATTGAAAACGATCTGCGGCGGGTACTCTCCTACAGCCTGAATAACCAGCTTGGCTTTATGGTTGTTGGCGTCGGTTTGGGCACCGAACTGGCGTTGAATGGCGCCGCGGCCCACGCCTTTGCGCACATCCTTTACAAGGCATTGTTGTTTATGTCGATGGGGGCTGTGCTGTTGCGAGTTGGTACGGTTAAGGCCAGTGAGCTGGGCGGCTTGTATAAATCCATGCCGTGGACCACGTTGTTTTGCATTATTGGTGGTATGTCAATTTCAGCGTTCCCGCTGTTCTCTGGCTTTGTTACCAAGTCAATGATTCTTACCGCGGCAGCTGCTGAGCACCAGTGGTTGGTGTGGACGGTGCTGCTGTTTGCCTCGGCCGGGGTATTGGATCACTCGGGCATTAAGGTTCCGTTCTTTTCCTTCTTTTATCATGACGCCGGGCACCGGGTGAAAGAAGCCCCCTGGAACATGCTGCTGGCAATGGGGGTAACGGCCTTCCTGTGTATTGCTATTGGTGTTTGGCCTGAGCCCTTATATGCAATTCTGCCTTTCCCGGTGGATTACAAGCCCTATACCAGCTACCACATCATCACGCAGTTGCAGCTACTGATGTTTGCCGCGCTGGCGTTTTGTGTGTTAATTCGCAAAGGCTGGTACCCGGAAGAGATTCGCTCAACGAACTTGGATTTCGACTGGGTATACAGACGTCTGTTGCCGGCCGTCGTGAAGAAGCTGTTGGCGTGGATGTGGCGACTCGACTCGGCAGTGCGTGCCGTGGCAATGAAGGCCGTTCATGCCGTTATTGAAAAAGTGGCTCAGAGCCACGGACCGGGCGGAGTGATGTCGCGCAACTTGTCTACGGGCACCATGGTAAGTTGGCTGTCGGTATTTTTGGCGCTGTATTTATTCTTTAGCTTTTACTGGTAAGCTGTCCCCAGATTAGGCGTTGTGACGGGAGCTTTGGCTCCCGTTTTTGTTTGGGTGATCACTGGATAATTGAGGAGTGCCAGCCATGCGTAGCGTGTCATTGTGTCTACTGATCTGTTTTCTGTGCGGCTGTACCTCATATCCTGCCGGGGCGCCGCCGGTGACTAACTTTGTACTCGATCGCTATCTCGGGCAGTGGCATGAAATTGCTCGGCTGGATCATCGCTTTGAGCGCGGTTTAAGCAAGGTTACCGCGCAGTACGAACGCCGAGACGACGGCGGGGTACGCGTGATTAACCGAGGCTTTGACGCGGAGGCTGGCGAGTGGAAAGAGGCAGAGGGCCGCGCCTATTTCGTTGGTGATGCGTCGGTTGCGCATTTGAAAGTGTCATTTTTTGGCCCTTTTTATGCGTCTTATGTCGTGTTTGGCTTGGACGAAAACTACCAGCACGCCTTCGTTTCTGGGCCAGACAACGACTATTTGTGGTTGCTGGCGAGGGAGCCTGCGGTTAGCGAGGACGTTTGGCAGTCCTTTTTGCGCAAGGCTGAGCAAGCGGGTTTTGACACTGGGGCGTTGATACGCCCTTGATCGTGATCTAAGGTCAGCGGATAGTGATTGTGTTAAGCGCATCTATCAACAAGGAGTGGATGATATGACGCAAGCTGCGATGCCTTCATCGTCGGCGGAAAATATGGCCAAGGTCGTCTATGTGCTGTATCTGGTGAGCCTGGTATTTGGTATCACCGCCATCGTTGCGGTTGTAATTGCTTACATCAATCGAGATGACTGCGCCCCCTGGTTGCGAAGTCACTATCAATTTCAAATACGCACATTTTGGATTGGCGCGCTTTACGTCACGCTGGGCACGGTATTGTCCTTGGTGCTGGTGGGCTGGCTTATTTTATTTTTTTGTCTAATATGGCTGGTAGTGCGCTGTATCAAAGGGCTCAAAGCTCTGGACGCACGCGAGCCATACCCGGATCCCCTCGGCTGGCTGTTTTAACCTCATTTCAATTTCCTCCACAGACACGCTCGCCGCGCGAGGGTGTTCGCTATGTCGCATAGGTGGAAAGGCTGGACGTAACAAAGAGAGACATCATGGATATCAGGCCAAATATTACTATTTCATCCTTGGACGCGGAGCGTCTTGAGGCTTTGCTGGACTCGCCGGCGGCGGCCAATGCGCCGGGCTGTGAGGAGTTGGAGGTCGAGCTGGGGCGCGCAGAAATTGTTTCGCCAAGCGACATGCCGCCCTCAGTAGTGAGTATGAACTCGACGGTGCGCTTTAAAGAAGTTTCGACTGACCGCGAGTTTTGTATGACCTTAGTATACCCGCGGGATGCTGATGGTCAGGGTGATAAAATCTCGATTTTGGCGCCGGTAGGAAGCGCTTTGCTGGGGCTTTCTCAGGGCGATACTATCGAGTGGCCAAAGCCCTCTGGTGGTGTATTGCAGGTGCGAATAGAAGAAGTGATTTATCAGCCCGAGCGGGCGGGCGAGCTTCATCGCTAGTACGACTGGAATTTATTTCAGCGATGAGGGTCTGTTAGCTATCACTATGCCGCCCCTAATGAGGACAATACGATGAATCTCTTTTCCCGAAGTAGTGCCGCCATGCTGGGCGTCAGCCTGATAATCGGTCTGGCCTCGTTGGGGGGGGTGCTTGCCGGTGCCGTTCATGACTTTAAACAGTATGAGCGCAGTGTGCGTGTGAAAGGCTTGTCTGAACGTGAGTATAAAGCTGATATTGTCATCTGGCCCATTCAATATACCTTGGCCAGCAATCAGCTCGGCGCGCTCTATGATCAGCTTGAAGCGAATGCGGCAGCGGTTAGCCGCTTTCTGCTTGAAAATGGCATTACCGCGCAGGAGATCACGCGGGCGGCACCCGTCATTATCGATAAATCGGCACAACAATACGGTGGCGGCGGACGCGCGGAGTTTCGCTACACCGCGAGCCAGTCGGTAACGGTATATTCCACGAAGGTGGACGCCGTCCGTGAGCTGATGGGCCAGGTTTCGCAGCTAGGTAAGCAGGGGATTGTGTTAACGGGCGGTGATTACCAGTCGCAGACCGAGTATCTGTTTACGCGCTTGAATGAAGTCAAACCGGTGATGATCGAGGAAGCCACGACGAAAGCCAGAGAGGTTGCACTAAAGTTTGCTGCAGACTCACAGAGCGTTCTGGGCAAAATCAAACGCGCGAGCCAAGGCCAGTTCTCGATCAGCGACCGCGATCGAAACAATCCGCATATAAAGCGTTTGCGGGTTGTGTCGACGGTAGAATACTACCTGTCTGACTAAGGTTCACAGCAGGGGGAGGTTGGCGCTAGTGAATCGCTCCTTCTCCTGATACATTCTACATCGTGAGCCAGCGCTGTCTCCCTGCGCTGCCAAAGGATATGGAACGCACTCTCAAGGACGATAACAATGAACACACCAATCAATAAAACCCTCCGCTATTGTCTCGCTATGTCATTCGTTGTGGTGGGCGCGAATGTGACCGCCGGTACGGCAACTATCGAATCAGATGGGGAGCGAAATACTCTGGAGTTTCGCGGTGAAGAGTACCTGCGTATGCAGACAGACCGCGATGGCTACATGTTACACAGAAACGGCACGCTCTATGTTGTCAGTGGTGCCGAGGGCGAGGAGACCGTTATTGACGCCTCCGCGGCGATGAAAATGTTCGGGGGAATGATGCCCGATGTAGGCCCGAGCGCGACGGGCGTTCACAGTTTGCGAAATACCGGCCGAAAAGAAACGGTGGCAGGTGTGAAAGGTGAGGTGTGGATCGCCGATTACACTGATGAAGAGGGCCGGCATCAGGTGGAAATGGTGCTATCAAAGGATGCCGCCGCCAGGGAAATGCGCGATGCCATGATGGGCTTCATGCGCAGCATGATTAAAGCCAGTGGATCAAATTCTGATCAAGCCGATGAGATGTTCGAGCAGTTGCGAAAGCGCGGCTACGGGTATCTTCGTGTTGGCAATGACATGAAAGTTGTCGCGTTGTCGGGCAAGAAAATCGATAAGGGGCGTTTTGCGTTGCCTGCGGAGCCGATGCAGATGCCTAACTTAGGTAACTTTGGCGCGGCGATTTCAGCAGGTGCTGAAGTGGAAAGTGATGAGCAGAACGCGCAGGGCAGTGCCGGCTTTAGTTTTGGCAGTATCTTTCAACAAAAGGCTGAACGCCAGCAAGAACGAGCAAAGGATAGAACGGAAGAGGAAGTCGACAAACAAACTGATAACGTTGTCGATAAGGCGTTAGATAAGGCTTTTAATAAACTCTTCGGTAACTGAGGCAGTGCGCTGTTTGGAGGCTGGCAGGGGCGCTGCCAACCTCCGCGCCGTCATCAATGAGCTTGGCGGCGTGATTTCACCGCAAAGGTGAACAGGCGTTGATAGCCCGCCGGGAAGGCGCGCGCTAAGAAGTCAAAAACCCGGGCGTCCGGGCCGATCAGTACGCGGCGGCGATTTTTCTCCACGCCTTTGATAATCACCTTTGCGGCACTCTCTGGCGTATTGAAGAATAGCTTTTCAAACTGATTTACGGCGTCATTGGCGCTGTTGCCGGTGGCCGCGGCCACGCTGGCGTTCACCTTTGAGCGCTTTGCGATGTTGGTTTTAATCCCACCGGGGTGGACGCAGGTGGCGCTAACGCTGGAATCCATCAGCTCCAGGTCCTGCCGCAGTGACTCGGTAAAGCCCCGCACCGCGTACTTACTGGCGTTATAGCCGCTCATTAGTGGTTGTGCGGTTAAGCCAAACACGCTTGATATATTAACGATATGCCCGCTTCCGGACTGCTCCAGCAGGGGGAGAAAGGCCTTGCTGCCGTAGACCGTTCCCCAGAAATTAATGTCCATAATCCACTCGTATTCTTCCAGGCTTAAGCCCGCTACGGTGCCCGACAATGCAACGCCCGCATTGTTGATGACGATATTCACTTGACCGTGATCGCGCTGCACCGTGTCGGCCCAGTTGAATACCGCTGCTTTATCGCTGACATCCAGCACTTGCTGAGTGACTTTTAGGTCGCTGGCGGGAATAAGGCGGACCGTTTCCTCGAGCCCGGTTTCATCGATATCGGCCAGCGCCAAGTGGCATCTCTTTTCCGCCAGTTGCAGGGCGAGGGCCCGGCCTATTCCCGAGCCAGCACCTGTAAGCGCGACAACCTTGCCGGCTAGGTTTTTCATTGGGCTGACTCCGAGTATTTGGTCAAAAACTGTTGGTAGCGCGCGGCACTCTCTGCGGGAATTTCCAGCATGGGCATATGGCCGATGCCTTCCCACACGGTGATTTCCAGCGTAGGAATCGCCGCGCGCCAGGTGTCGACACTACTTACATGGATAAGTTGGTCTTCACTGCCCCACAGTAATAAAGCAGGCGAGCGCAGATTGGCCAATCGTGGTTCTAGCAAAGCGGTACTGTGAAAGTCGTTGAAGATTTCAGCGAGATCAGTGCGACGCTGCTGGTAGTCTTCAGCCATTGCATCCAGCACGACGCCGGGCATCCACGGCGGCTTGGCCATCGTCATCGCGTAGAACTCACGGAACTGATCGCGTTTTTCAACGAGGAAGGGGTTGCGCCCTTCGGCGAGTAATTTTTGCATTGTGCTGGGCTCAGGCGAATTCACTCCCGCTGGGTCTACGAGCCCGGTCGTTAATACCCGCTCTGGGTAGCTGAGTGAAAAGTCGGCGCTGATGAAACCACCCATGGAGTTGCCGATGATATGCACCTGGTCGATGTTCAGCGCATCCAACAGGCCTTGGAGGCGCCGGGGTTGCGCGGTGATACTGTAGTCGCCGCCACTGACAAATGCGGTGTCACCGTGACCGGCCATATCCGGGATAATAATGTGGTAGTCGTCGACGAAGTGTTTGGCAAAGCGTAGCCAGACATTTTTGTCGGCGCTGTAGCCATGCAGCATCAGCAATGTGGGCTGCTCTGGGTTGCCGCCTTGATACAAGCTCATCTCCAATTCGCCGATATCGACACGGCGCTCTTTGAAGCCATAGATCGATGCCTCGCCTGCCATGCTGGCGGTGTACAGGAGGTGCCCTAAAGCGGGGTAGCTGTGATAACTCCACAGTCCACCGGCAATCAGGGTGACAAATGCAATCAGCAGAAACTTTTTCACGAGCGCGTTCCTTTATTGTGTTGGAATTATTATGGCGGGTTAAGGTTGTTTGGGGTATTCGCTTAGGTCGATGACCGGGCGCATTTCGCGCCATATGATACTGCTTAGCCACTTAAGTGGGACGAAGCGCGCGCCCAACCAGGTTTTGCCCGACCCGTTGCCGTACACCAGGCGTGGCTGGTTGCGGCGAATACAGGTGATGAGTTTGGCGGCAATTGCCTCCGGTTTGGTACTGAGGAAGTGGTCGGAGAAAGCGCGGCTGCGATCCTGGCGCGCAATATTTGTGTCGATGCCGCCCGGGTGCACGAGGTGGACTTGAATGGGGCTGGTATGCAGTTCGGCCATCAGTGCTTCGGTATAGCCGCGCACCGCAAATTTACTGCCGCAGTAGTCACTGTGATTCGGTGTGCCCACCAAACCGAAGATGCTGGAAATATTGACAATGGCACCTTCATTATTGGCCTGTAGGTGGGGGAGAAAGGTCTGGCAGCCGTGGATAGCGCCGAAGTAGTTCACATCCATTACGCGGCGATAGTCACTAAGGTCTGTTGCCCAAGTTGGTTTGGCGCTACCTTCGATGCCGGCGTTATTGATAACAATATGTGCCGGCCCCAATTGACGTTTCACCGCGTCGGCAAAATCCGTCATGGCGGCATGGTCGCTGACGTCTACGCTCTGATGAAAGACATCTGCCGGGTTGACGTCAAGCTGCGCCACGGTCTCCGTCAGGCCGTCGCTGTCGAGGTCGCACAGCGCGAGTTTGCAACCTTGAGCGGAGAAAGCATGGGCGTAGGCGCGGCCCATACCCGAGCCGGCCCCCGTGATTACAACAACTTTGTTAATCAGGTTTTTCATTATTTTGCCTAGGAAAGTTGGTGGTCGTTGGGGCGGAAATTCCGTGTCCAGCGTCGATAGGTGAAACTGAAGCCCGGGAACATGGCGATGACATGGCCACTTTTGCTCTGATACCAGCTGTTGCAGCCGCCGGACTTCCACACGGTGCGCTCCATTTCGCTGTGGATGTGCTCGGTGTAGCGTTTCTCTGCGTCGCGATTGACCTCAATAGTCTTACTATTGCTGCGTTGAACCGCGCGAATGCTGTTCATGATGTAGTCCATCTGCGCCTCGATGATCACGATGGCCGAGGTGTGGCCGATGCCGGTATTCGGCCCTGTCACCACAAATAAATTCGGGAAGCCGGGCATACTGGTGCCCAGGTACGCCCGTGGGAACTCCGCCCATGCCGATTGCAAGGTTTGGCCGCCGCGGCCTTCAACGGAGTATGAGATAACACCGTCAGTGGCATCGTAGCCGGTGGAGTAGACGATCAAGTCCAGATCCAGGTCTTGGCCCTGCTGCGTGCGAATGCCGCGCTCGGTGATCTCGGCAATGCCGTCTTCGCTGCTGTGAAGCGTGACGTTATCGCGGCAGTAGGCGGGGTAGAGGGTATCTGACAAGATGATACGTTTGCAGCCGATGGTGTAGTCCGGCGTTACTTTAGCGCGCAGCTCAGGGTCGGCAATCTGTTTGTTAATGTGCTTGAGGGCGCGGCGTTTGGCGAGAATATTCAGCATGGCTTCGGAGTATTTAAAGCCAATAACGCGGCTCTCCAGTGCCCAATAAACGGCTTGGCGAAGTAGCTTGTACGCCCAGCGGCGCCGCAGAATCGCGCGTTGCCAAGGTTTGAATCGATAGTCTGGGCGTGGAATCACCCAGTGGGGACTGCGTTGAAAGACATGCAATTGCGCAACGTCTTCTGCGATAGCGGGAATCACTTGTGCTGCACTGGCGCCACTGCCAATAATCGCCACCTTTTTACCGCGGTAGTCGTAATTGTGATCCCAATTATTAGTGTGGAAGCTGTGCCCCTCGAAGCGCTCGCGACCTTTGAAGGCCGGGATAACCGGGGTGCTTAGCGGGCCAGAGGCATTAATGATGAATTGCGCGAGAAAGCGGCGGCCGTCCTCACAACTCACCTGCCACTGTTGCGACGCTTCCTGCCAGCGAATACTGCTGACATTGCAGCCAGTGCGTGTTTTCTCTCTGAGACGGTGTTTATCGATGACGTGATTGGTATAGCGTTGTAGCTCATCACCGTCGGCAAACATTTGTGACCAGTCATAGGGCTCTGATGCGATGGAGTAGAGCGCTGATTGCACATCTACCGCGGCGCCGGGGTAGGTATTCTGGCACCAGGTGCCGCCCATAAAGTCGCGTCGTTCGAGGATGACGTAGTCATCGATACCATTTTTCTTCAGGTTTATTGCCGCGCACTGCCCCCCGAAGCCACTGCCAATAATCACAACCTGATGGCGGCTTGCCTGCTGTTGTTCACTCATCGTTGTTTTTCCTATCTGTGAGCAGCCCATTCGGCTATATCTGATGACAAGTGTCTTCACTTTACTTTTGACGACGCGTGATGTCAAATTGCTGTCATGGCAAATGACAGTGTGAAAACCGTCGCTGAAAATGCGACCAGTGGCCGGGTATACGGCGGTGTAAAGGCGGAGGAGAGGCGGGCTGCTCGGCGGCAGCAATTCCTTGAGGCAGGATTAGAAATCTTTGGCACAGAGGGTTTTCGCGCTGCGACGGTGCGCAAATTGTGCCGCCAAGCAAAATTAACCGATCGCTACTTTTACGAAAGTTTTGACAATTTACAGACGCTATTAACCGAAGTGTACGAGCTTCATATGGGGCAGATACGCCAGCGCATTTACGACAGTGTGATGGATGCGCCGCCTGGCATGTCGGTAAGGCAGCTTGTTGAGCGAATGCTGGACGCCTACTTCACCGCGCTGGAAGATCCCCGCGTCGCGCGCGTATGTATGGTGGAGTTAGAGGGAATCAGTCCAGAAGTTGAGCAGTTGTACCACGGTTACATAATGTCTTTTTCAGACTTGATTCTGGAGCTGGCACGTTACGTCTACCCTCAGTGGCAGCTCGACGATGAGGAGGCACTGATGCTGGGTATGTCGCTGGTTGGCGCCATGCGGCAGGCGGCAACCCACTGGCTGCGCAGCGACTATGCCATTGCAAAAGGGACCGTGGTGCGCGCTGCGGTGCGTTTAGTGATGGGGCTTATCGAAAATATTGCTGCCGAGCAGACTAGCCCACACCGCGATGCATAGCATCGACTTCATCTTGCATTCTATGCCATTGGTTTATCA
Source organism: Spongiibacter marinus (assembly GCF_016906995.1). Lineage (GTDB taxonomy): Bacteria > Pseudomonadota > Gammaproteobacteria > Pseudomonadales > Spongiibacteraceae > Spongiibacter > Spongiibacter marinus. The sequence continues at coordinate 424,936 of NZ_JAFBBD010000002.1, forward strand.
GTAGCTCGCGTCGGCCAGCGTCGTCGGCAGGAATGCTACTTGCGGGTATGCGCCAAAACTTGAGTTTAACGGTGGTATCCATCCAGCCGCCGTTGAACAAACTGGCGAAGCTGGATGACTTCTCGAAGCCGCTATGTGCAAAAAACACGAGGTCTTTGTCCGGGGCGCCGGCCATCAGTGCCAGTGCACCGGCAGGTCGAATAGGCAAGAGATGGGTCCACCGCTCGGCATTTCGCAGGGCTTTCTGATCGTTCTTTTTTTGAAAGGACTCAAACAGCCGCTGGCGCTTGGCTGTCGAAAACCGCGTTCCTTCCATATAAATAATCAGCGTCTCTTGCTCGGAGGCGGTGGCAGCGAGGGTGCTCAGAGCGCTGAGTTCTGGCCCCATGTCCTCGGCTACGCGGTTTAGGAACACGTTGGGTAGGCGGTTACCCACGATATCCAGGCAGGGGTCCATGAGTAGCTCGCGTTTTAAAACATAGCGCACGCGAAAAGCCTTCGGTATGGCATAAAAAGACATGGGCAATACCGTGTCGCCAATACTTGTGTGCCGTGGCAGCAGTATCGCGGCGTTGCCTTCCAGGGCCTCCTGGCCGGCGATTTCGAAACGCAGGCGAAACAGGCGTTCTGCGCCGCGTCGCAAGGTATCTGCCCACCAGTATTGCAGTGCGCTGTTGGCGCGTAAGTAGCCCTCGGACTGGGTGTTAGCGGTTATGGCGTAGCGCAACCACAGCCAAGTGCTGGCGAGAATGCCCGCGACCTCGCAGAAGAGAAACAGGCTGATAAATGTAAGGCAACGCAGGCCCGACCGGCTTGCGGGAAAGCCCCATCCAAGTAGCCAAAAGAGCGGCACCCAAATAACGGCGGTGGCGAGCATAAGCGCGGCGAGAGTCGTGATAAGCAAAATGGAGAGGAGCCGGCGGGGAAGGGTGTGTTGGCTAAGCCAGGAAACCAAGGTCAGATCCTCTCTGTGATACAAATTGCAAAACTGTGTAGTACGCAGTATAGGCAATGCTGGATCTTGTTGGCAGTTGGCTTAACTGGCGGCGCGTACACACTCCAAAATACCGTAGTCGTATTCGCCGCCAAGAGCCTCGTAGATCGGCTTAAGGCGCTTGTCTTCGCTGTGTTCGAAGGCAAAGCGAATTTCCTGCAGCTCGGCCTCGTCGAGGGCGACCACGTCAGCGAGCTCCAATTCGCCCTCGCGGATCGCCTTTGCCAGGTGGCGGTATACGGTCGCGACGGTGAGCTCTCTGCGGTGGGCAATTTCCAGCGGGGTCATACCCTGACAGAGCAGCAGCACAGTCTCTGCATTGCTGTCACCGGATTGAGGTTGGCTGCCAATATTCTCGTGAATAACCTCGAGAAAACTGTCTCCGTAGGCGTCGAGCTTGCGCTCGCCAATCCCGGAGATAAGTGCGAGTTGCTCGCGGTTTTGCGGCTGCCTCTCCGCCATTTCAGCCAGTGTCGCATCGTGAAAGATCACATAGGCGGGAACGCCCTGCTCGTCGGCCAGTTGTTTACGGTGAGCGCGCAGAGCCTCCCACAGTTGGCTGTGGGCGGTATTGGCGAAATTGCTCGAGCGTGTTTTACCGGCGCTCACCTTCGCCAACTTGCGCAAGGTTAAGGTTTGCTCGCCGCGCAGAATCGGTCTGGCACTTTGGCTGAGCTGCACGCTGCCATGGCCATCCAGGTCTACGCTCAGCAGGCGCCTGGCGATAAGCTGGCGAAACAGGCCCCGCCATTGGCTGGTATTCAGTTCCTTGCCAATACCGAAAACCGTGAGTTTGTCGTGCCCGAATTGCTGAATGCGGCTATTGGCCTTACCTTGCAAAACGTCTACCAGATAATTGACACCAAAGCGCTGGCCGGCTCGGTAGGCGCAAGATAGTGCCTTCTGCGCAGCGACGGTGGCATCCCATGTTTCCGGTGGCGATAGACAGTTGTCGCAATTGCCGCAGGGCTTGTCCAGCCTGTCGCCAAAATAGTGCAGCAGGGCCTGCCGCCGACAGCTTTCCTGTTCGCAAAGCCCAAGCATGGCATCTAATTTGTGCCGCTCTATGCGTTTGTAGCTGTCATCGGCGTCGGAGCTTTCCTGCATTTGACGCAGCGTGATGACATCCTGCAGGCCATAGAGCATCCAGGCGTCAGAGGGTAAGCCATCGCGCCCGGCGCGGCCGGTTTCCTGGTAATAGGCCTCGATGCTTTTTGGCAGGTTAAGGTGGGCAACAAACCTCACATCGGGCTTGTCGATACCCATGCCAAACGCGATGGTGGCCACGATAATTATGCCGTCTTCGCGTAAAAATCGGCTTTGGTTTTGTTGGCGAGTCTCGTTGGAGAGACCCGCATGATAGGGCAGCGCCCTGAGCCCCTTATCGCTGAGCCACTTTGCGGTGTCGTCGACACGCTTGCGTGATAAACAGTAGACAATGCCGGCTTCGCCGTCGTGTTCATTGCGAATAAAGCGCAGCAATTGTTCGCGGGCATTGCCGTTATTTTCAGCGATGCGGTAGCGGATATTCGGGCGGTCAAAACCGTTATTGAAGACGCGTGCCTGCTCTAAGCCGAGACGCTGAATAATTTCCTGTTGGGTGCGCTCGTCGGCCGTTGCAGTTAAGGCGATGCGCGGCACGTCGGGGAAATACTGATGAAGGATTGAAAGCTGGATGTACTCGGGGCGGAAGTCGTGCCCCCATTGGGATACACAGTGGGCTTCATCGATGGCGAATAAGGCGATGTGCACTTGCGAAAGCAAACGCTGCATTCGCGGCATCATCAACCGCTCTGGGGCGATGTAAAGTAGGTCGAGCTCGCCGCGTGTTAACTGCTGCTCGACTTCGCGTACGGCCATACCGTCTAGTGCAGAGTTCAGGCAGGCCGCGCGAATGCCATTTTGCTGCAGGGCATCAACTTGGTCCTGCATGAGCGCAATTAATGGCGAGATGACGATAGCGGTGCCGCTGCGGATCAATGCCGGGATTTGAAAGCACAGTGACTTACCGCCGCCTGTGGGCATTAACACCAGCGCATCACCGCCGTCGATCAGTTGCTCGACAATCTCTGCTTGGTGGTTGCGAAAGTCCGAATAACCGAATACCGATTGCAATACCTGTCGAGCATTGTCCTGAGTGCTTAGAGTGGCGTCTGTCATTACCACATCAGGTCGTCAGGGATTTGGTAATCGGCGTAGGGATCGTCTTCCTCGGGCTGGTCCGCAGGTTTGTCATTGTGCAGAACGATCACGCTGGCATCGCGTTGTTTGATTTTATCGGCGATGGCGGCAGGCACGAGCTCAAAGTTGTCTCGGACTTTGACGATGGCAAGCAGGCCTTTTACCAGTTGCTCCTGTAGAGCATTGGTGACGTAAATACGCTTGATCTTCTTACCATCGGTAAATTGGTAGGCGATATCACCCTGTTTGCGATCGACCTTATTGATGTCGACTAACTGCAAAATCTGCGCATAAATCGCCTTTTTCTCCACTTCGGCTTGGCGCTGGCGATTTATCTCGCGGTCGCGCTCGGCCTTTTCTGCCAGTGCACGTTGCGCGGCGAGCTTGCCCTCATCGACCTGAGGCTTACCCTTGTTGGCTTTTTTGGCCTTGCGCTGCTCCTGCTTAATTTTTTTGGCTTTCTTTTCGTCGGCGATGCCTGCCATAAGTAGCTGTTCTTGCAGCGATGCCATGCTGGGCCTCAAGCGTTGGGTAAAGAGGGCGATATTCTATCCTGTATTGCGCCGTGCTTCGAACACCCTATACGTGTAATCCTGCGACGTAACCCGAAGACCAGGCCCATTGAAAGTTAAAACCACCCAGCCAGCCGGTGACATCGAGAACTTCGCCGACAAAGTACAACCCAGGCTGTGACGTCGCCTCCATGGTTTTGGAACTGATGCCATCGGTATCCACGCCACCCAGGGTGACTTCTGCTGTCCGGTAGCCCTCGGTTGCAGAGGGTTTGACGACCCAGTTATTCAGCTGTGCGGCGATGCGGCGTAGCAATTTCTCACTGAGCCCGGCCATAGGGGTATCGGCGTGCTCTGGCCACCAAAGGGCCTGGAATTCCTGCACCAAGCCTTTCGCCAAGCGTTGCCCCAGGACACTGCGCAATAGCGATTTAGGCTGCTGTGACTTCGCTTCAATGAGCCATTGCTCGGCGTTGATATCCGGCAGCAGGTCGATGTGAAGGGCGTCACCGGGGTGCCAATAGTTGGAAATTTGTAGCATCACCGGTCCGCTTAGGCCGCGGTGAGTGAAAAGCAAATTTTCGCGAAAGGTCTGGCCATTACACGTTGCTGAGACATCAACAGCCAGGCCTGCCAAGCGTTCGCACAGACCTTTGCTCTGGTCGCTAAACATAAAGGGCACCAGGCCCGCTCTGCGCGGCGTCACGCCAAGGCCAAATTGCTCGGCGAGTTGATAACCGACGCCACTGCCACCTAGGGTCGGTATGGAAAGCCCGCCCGTTGCCACAACAAGTGACTGGCAGTGCAGAGAAAGAGCGCTGGTATCCTGGCGGATGTGCAATTGGTAGCCCGCGCGCGCCTCTAGCGCTTGAACGCCCTCCAGCTCGATCTTACAGCGAATCTCAACACCCGCTTGCGAACATTCCTCAAGAAGCATGCTCAGGATATCTTTGGCAGAGTTCAGGCAAAAAAGCTGGCTGTGCTTGCGCTCCTCATAGGCGATGCCGTACCGCTCGACCATGCCGATAAAGTCCCAAGCGCCGTAGCGCTTTAGGGCCGACTTACAGAAGTGCCGATTCTCTGAAATGAAGTTGTTTGCATCGACGAAGTAATTGGTGAAATTGCAGCGGCCGCCGCCGGACATTAGGATTTTTTTGCCGACCTTGTTTGCGCGTTCAAGCACCAATACACGGCGTCCGCGCTGGGCGGCTGTGAAAGCGCAAAGCAGGCCCGAGGCGCCACCGCCAAGGACGATAACATCGTAATTTTGCGCGTTTTGCATAATTGCTGAGAGGCCGTTGAAAACGCTGAATTATCGCAGATATCGGCGATGATTGGGGGCCATTTTTGAATTATCCGCTGGCGGCTTGCGCGCGGACTTTACGTATAGTCAGCCGCTTGATTTTTAACCACACTCGGCAAGAAAGTAATGCTACTGCTTTCCCTGAAACACCAATATAAATAATCAGGACGCATTGTCATGGCCCCCTCAGCACCCAGCCGAGATCAGTTGCTGCAGACCCTAGCGGCGATAGAAGAGTCTCAGGCCGTCATAGAGTTTGACCCCGACGGCAATATTCTAAGAGCCAACCAGAATTTCTTAGACGTCACCGGTTACAGTAGCGACGAGCTGAAGGGCTCGCATCATCGGGTATTTGTCAGCGCCGACTATGCTGCCTCGCAGGAATACCGTGCATTCTGGCAGTCACTTCGCGACGGCCAGTCGCAGAGCGGCGAGTTTTGCCGCTATGACAAGCATGGTTCAGTATTCTGGATTCAGGCCTCGTATAACCCGGTTGTTAATGACGAGGGGCACGTTACGCGCATTATTAAAGTCGCGAGCGATATTACCCGGCAGAAGGCGCTCGACCTCGATTATTTGGGGCAGATTACGGCGATCAATGCCAGCCAGGCAGTCATTCAGTTTGACCCCAGTGGCACTATTCTTGATGCCAACCCTTTATTTCTGCAAACGATGGGCTACCAGCTTGAAGAGATACAAGGCCAGCATCACTCGCTGTTCGTTTCGCCTGAAACGCGGAATTCTGGCGACTATGCACTGTTTTGGCAGTCCTTGGCTCGAGGCGACGCGCAGGTAGGTGAATATCGACGCATTGCCAAGGGTGGCCGAGTCGTGTGGATTCAAGCCTCCTATACGCCAATCAGAGATGTTCAAGGTGATGTGGTGAAGGTGGTGAAATACGCCACTGATATCACTGAGCAAAAAATGTTGCATGCCGATTTTAAAGGTCAGATCGATGCAATTAATTCGGTGCAGGCAGTTATTCATTTTGATGTCGACGGAACGATAATTGATGCCAATGACAACTTTCTTTCGGTGATGGGCTATCGCCTTGACGAGGTGGTTGGCAAGCACCACGGCATATTTGTTGACCCGGCTTTCCGAGCCGGTCAGGAGTACCGGCAATTCTGGCTCGACTTGGCTGAGGGGCAGGCGAAACTTGGCGAGTTTTGCAGGCTCAATAAACGCGGTGACGATGTTTGGATTCAGGCGTCCTATACACCGATTCGCGATGTCGATGGCAAGGTATTCAAAATAGTGAAATATGCCAGTGACATCACTCAACAAAAGCGGGTGAATGCCGATTATCAGGGGCAAATCGAGGGTATTTCTGCGAGTCAGGCAGTTATTGAATTTGAAGTTGATGGCACGATCTTGTCGGCAAATGACAATTTTCTTCAGGCGATGGGGTATTCGCTGGAGGAAGTAAAAGGCCGGCATCATCGGCTTTTTGTTGATGGCGAGTACGCCAAATCGGCAGATTACGCGCAGTTCTGGCGTTCTCTGGCGCAGGGTCAAGCCCGTGTTGGTGAATTCAAGCGCTTGGCGAAGGGCGGCCGTGAGATATGGATACAAGCCTCGTATACGCCGATAAAAGACCTGCGGGGGCGCGTTTTCAAGGTTGTGAAATATGCGACGGATATCACCGAGCGCAAACAGGCAATGTCAGAGGTTGCACGGCTGATCGACGCCGCCCGTCAAGGTTATCTTGATGACCGAGCGACGTTAGATGGCTTTCAGGGTGATAACTTAGAGTTGCTGTCGAGTATTAACTTTATGCTCGATGCCATTACGCTGCCGATCAATGAGGTGGCAGATGTGATGCAAGCTGTGGCGAGCAATCAGCTTACGCGCAGGGTGAAGAGCGACTTTAAGGGGCGCTTTGGTGAACTGAAGGGCTACGTGAATTCGGCGGTTTCCCAGCTGCGAAGCTCGCTCAGCCACGTGTCGGTGGCGTCGGAACAGGTGTCGTCTGCCGCAGGTTTGATTGCGTCGAGTAGTCACTCGGTGGCCATTGGCGCGTCGCAGCAGGCGGCCTCCCTTGAGGAAACGGGGCGCTCCTTAGAGAGCCTCAGTGAGGAAACGCGCAAGAATGTGGATAGCACGCGATTGGCCAAAGACCGGGCGGCGCAGACCCAGGGGCTTGCTGAACGAGGCAGCGAGACGATGGAGAAAATGCTGGCGGCGATGACGCGAATTAAAAGTGCGACGCAAGATACCCAGGATATTATCAGCGATATCAACGAGATTGCTTTCCAAACCAACTTGCTGGCTCTAAATGCGGCGGTTGAAGCTGCCCGGGCGGGAGAGGCAGGCCGCAGTTTTGCAGTGGTTGCGGAAGAAGTGAGGAACCTGGCGCTTCGCGCGAAGACCGCTGCAGATAAAACGCAGTCATTGATTGCGCAAAGCGCCGAATCTGCGGAGGACGGCGGCGCGCTGTCGAGTGAGGTCAATAGCGGTTTTTCAGACATTATTTCGGCCATTGGGCAGGTGACCGAGCTGGTGAATGAAATATTCAGCTCCAGTGAGATTCAGGCGAAGGGCATTGATGAAATCACCAAGGCAATGGCGGCAATGGATAAGGTTGTGCAATCAGCCGCTGCGGACTCTGAGGAATCTTCCAGTGCTGCCGAGGAGCTGGCTGCTCAAGCGGAAGAGCTCAATAATATGGTTGGCGATTTCGATTTGGGGAGCGCCGTTGGCACCAGCGATCAGAGAGCGGCGATGAATGCGCCGCGCTGACATCAACGCGATTACCAAAGCATGAAACAAAAAAGGGCGCCTATAGGCGCCCTTTTGTCTAAGCCTTAAAAGTGTTTAGACAATTTTCTTCATCGCCGTCATGTAGCTACGCAATTTCTGACCAACGACCTCAACGGGGTGGTTGCGAATTTCTGCGTTAACCGCGATCAGCTCAGCGTTATCAACACCGCCGTCTTTGACGTTAAGGCCTTTGCCGATAACATCGGTAGAGACCTTGCTCATAAAGTCTTGCAGCAATGGGCGGCAAGCGTGGTCGAACAGGTAGCAGCCGTATTCTGCGGTATCAGAAATAACCACGTTCATCTCATACAGTTTGCGACGCGCGATAGTGTTAGCGATCAGCGGTGTTTCATGCAGCGACTCGTAGTAGGCTGACTCGGGCTTCATGCCGGCGGCAACCATGCACTCGAAGGCCAGCTCAACACCGGCTTTAACCATTGCCACAAGCAGAATGCCGTTGTCGTAGAACTCTTGCTCACTGATTTCCATATCGCCAGAGGGCGTCTTTTCAAACGCGGTTTCAGCGGTAGCGGCGCGCCAGTTCAGCAGGTTTTTGTCGTCGTTAGCCCAGTCTTCCATCATGGTTTTCGAGAAGTGACCGCTGATGATGTCGTCTTGGTGCTTCTCGTAAAGCGGACGCATGATGTCTTTCAGCTCATCGGCCAAATCGAACGCTTTGATTTTGGCGGGGTTGCTGAGGCGATCCATCATATTGGTGATGCCGCCGTGTTTCAGGCCTTCGGTAACGGTTTCCCAGCCGTACTGAATCAGCTTGGAGGCGTAGCCGGGCTCAATGCCTTCTGCAACCATTTTGTCGAAGCACAGGATCGCGCCGGTTTGCAGCATGCCGCACAAGATGGTTTGCTCGCCCATCAGGTCAGACTTAACTTCGGCAATTGGCGAGGACTCCAATACGCCAGCGCGGTCGCCGCCAGTACCGGATGCCAGCGCTTTGGCAATGGCCATGCCTTCGCCTTTGGGGTCGTTTTCGCGGTGAACAGCGATGAGCGTCGGTACACCAAAGCCGCGCTTGTACTCTTCGCGAACCTCGGTGCCTGGGCATTTCGGGCAGCACATAACAACGGTGATGTCTTTGCGGATCTGCATACCTTCTTCAACGAGGTTGAAGCCGTGCGCGTAGTCGAGGCAAGCGCCTTCTTTCATCAGCGGCATTACCGCGTTGACCACAGGGGTGTGCTGCTTATCTGGGGTCAGGTTCATCACCACGTCAGCGGTGGGGATCAACTCTTCGTAAGTGCCGACGGTAAAACCGTTCTCGGTTGCATTTTTCCAACTTTGGCGTTTTTCCTCGATCGCGCTTGCGCGCAGGGCATAGGATACGTCGAGGCCAGAGTCGCGCAGGTTCAGACCCTGGTTCAAGCCCTGGGCGCCGCAGCCAACGATAACGATTTTCTTACCTTTCAGGTAGTTGCAGCCATCTGCAAACTCGCTGCGATCCATAAAACGGCATTTACCCAGCTCTTCGAGCTGCAGGCGCAGCGGCAAGCTGTTGAAGTAGTTCTGACCCATGGTGAGGCTCCTGATTATGTGCTCGTGTAGTAAAGGGGGGGTTAGTGGGAGGCACTCTAGCAAGTCTTTATTGTTGCGTAAATTGATATATAGTGGAAACTGTGTTGCATTTTTCGAGACTGAAGCCGCCGTGAAAACCAAAGAGCTGGAGATCTATATTCACCTGAGCCAGTCGCTGCACTTTGGCAAAACGAGTGAGGCAATGCATCTCAGTGTTTCAGCCGTTAGCCGGGCGATACAGCGCTTGGAGGACGAAGCCGGCGTGGCTTTGTTTGAGCGGGATCGGCGCAGTGTCAGATTAACACCGGCCGGCAGAGAGTTCTTGCGCTACGCGGAGCAGGCGGTGTTGAGTTGGCGCTCGCTTTCTCAGCGTCTGCGGCAACAAGGAGAATCTCTGCAGGGGGAGATCAGTCTGTTCTGTTCGGTGACCGCGGCCTACAGCGTGCTCAGTACGATTTTGGAGACGTTTCGTCAGCGCTACCCCGGCATTGACCTGAAACTGCATACCGGCGACCAAGCTGATGCCGTTGACCGGATCGCTGATGGCGGCGAAGACCTCGGAATTACTGTTCGCCCGCCGCAATTACCCAGTCGGCTAGACTACTTGCCGCTGAGCCGGTCTTCACTGCAGTTGCTGGTGCCGAATATTCCCTGCGCCCTCAGTGAGCAAATTGCTGGCCACGGCGGGGAGTTCAGCGCGTCCCTGCTCAATACACTACCTTTTATTCTTCCTGAGCGGGGCGTCGCACGAAGCCTGATCGAGCAGTGGTTTCGCCGCCAGCGCCTGCGGCCGAATGTCTACGCGCAAGTGAGTGGTCACGAGGCGATTGTCAGTACGGTGGGCTTGGGTTTGGGAATTGGTGTCGTGCCTGACTTGGTGCTCGATACGTCCTTTTTGCGCGACAAGGTGCGCGTGGTGACAATATTGCCTGAGCTGCCGAGTATGGACATCGGCGTGGTGGTACGGCAACAGCGTCTGGCCGATCCGCTGGTAAAAGCATTTTGGGACTGTGCGCAGTCATCGTACCGCAGCACTATTTAATTTATCATGCACGCTTAATTGCTGTTTGAACGGATAAGGACACTATGGCTGACGAACAAACCGGAAAGAAGTCGATGCCGGCCTTTGATAAAGAGGCGCTACTGCTGATTGACGACCATGAAGAGGAAGTCTCCGTCGACGGCAAAACGGTGCGTAAGCGTGGCATTTATTTGCTGCCGAATTTGTTTACGACCGCGGCGCTGTTTTCGGGGTTCTTCGCCATTGTTTCGGCAATGAATGGCCGCTTTGAAGCGGCTGCGATGGCAATATTCGTGGCCATGGTTTTCGATGGCCTCGACGGCCGGGTGGCGCGCTTGATGAATGCGCAGAGCAAGTTTGGCGCGGAATACGACAGCCTTGCCGATATGGTGTCTTTCGGTGTCGCCCCGGCGCTGGTTGTTTTTAGCTGGGGCGTGTCGGAACTCGGCAAGTTCGGCTGGGCAGTCGCCTTTGTCTATGTATCGTGTGCGGCGCTGCGGCTAGCGCGTTTTAATACCCAAATTGATACCGCCGACAAAAACTACTTCACTGGCCTGGCAAGTCCGGCTGCAGCGGCCGTTATGGCGGGGGTGGTCTGGGTTTCTGCCGAGGAGGGCTGGATCGGCGCGGCGCTGCCTATTGAGTTAGCGGCGGTTGTCGGTGTGTTAATGGCCGTCGTTGGCATGTTGATGATTATGAACGTGCGCTATAACAGCTTCAAAGGCATCGATTTCCGCGGACGCGTTCCCTTTGTAGTGATGATATTGGTTGTGCTGGCCTTCGGCCTGGTTTCGGTCGACCCCGCGCGGATACTGCTGGGGATTGTCTTGCTCTATGCCTTGTCCGGTCCCGTACAAGCGATTTATCGACGAGTAAAAGCGCCAAAAGTGTAACGCTGGCGCTGTGGCTGCGTCGTATCACTAGTTATGGTTGAGGAGTGCGACGATGCTGATAAAAAAGCCGGATGATATTGCAAGCAGCGAAATTACCCCGGAGGCGGTCTACCTCCGCCGCAGAGAGTTTATGCAGGGGGCTGCAGCAATGGCGGCAATGGCCGTGGCGCCGATGGCGTTTTCTGCGCCTTCGCCGCTGTCGCACACGCCGGTGGACGCGCGGGCGGACAATCCTTTTTATACAGGTGAAGCACAGACGCCGTTCTCAGATGCCAGCCGGTACAACAATTTCTATGAGTTCGGCACCGATAAATCTGACCCTGCGAAATACGCCAGCGCACTGACAGTCGACCCGTGGTCAATCGACGTTGAGGGCGAGGTTGATAAACCGGGCAAGTATGCACTGGAAGACATTTTAAAGAGTGTCGACATAGAGGAGCGGGTATACCGCTTGCGCTGTGTAGAAGCGTGGTCAATGGTCATTCCCTGGCTTGGTTTTCCCCTCAGTGACTTAATCAAACAGTGGCAGCCAACAAGTAAAGCCAAATATATCCAGTTTGAAACCCTGTATCGCCCATCTGAAATGCGCGGACAGCGCTCTGCGTTCTCAACCATCGATTGGCCGTATATTGAGGGCTTGCGGATGGATGAGGCCATGCACCCCCTCACATTAATGAGTGTGGGAATGTATGGCAGAGAGTTGCCAAATCAAAACGGCGCGCCAATTCGCTTGGTTGTGCCGTGGAAGTACGGGTTCAAGAGTATCAAGTCGATCGTAAAAATTCGTTTTACCGAGCGTCAGCCCAAAACCAGCTGGCAGGGCATTGCGCCGCGCGAGTACGGCTTCTATGCCAATGTGAACCCCAAGGTGGATCATCCGCGTTGGAGTCAGCGCTATGAACGACGCCTGCCCAGCAGCTTGTTGTCTCCCAATCGCATTCGCACGCAGATGTTCAATGGCTACGAAGAGCAGGTCGCCAGTTTGTACAAAGGTATGAACCTGCGGCGCTACTACTGAAGGTTGGCTTGATGGCTGATGTGACAGAAAAGGCCCGGCAACCGCTTGGGACGGGGTGGGGTAAGCCCCTGGTGTTCGTGCTATGCCTGCTGCCGCTCGCTGCGGTGGTTTATGGTGCCGTCCTTGGTGACTTGGGCCCCGATCCGGTTAAAGCGTTAATAGTGATGACCGGTGACTGGGCGATCCGTGCCCTGCTTGTGGTTTTTTCAGTTTCCGCGCTACGCAGTTGGTTGGGGTGGTCGCGGTTGCTCCGGTTTCGACGTATGTTGGGCTTATTTGCCGGCTTCTATGCCAGTCTTCACATACTGGTTGTTGCCACCTACCTGTTCGCATGGGACTGGACCATTGTTTTGGAAGAGCTTAGCGAACGCCCCTACATCATCGCCGGCTTCGCAGCTTGGCTACTAATGCTGCCAATGGTAGTCACCTCTAACAACTATTCGGTTCGTCGCCTTGGGCGCCGTTGGCGTCAACTTCACCAGCTTATGTATCCGGTAATGGGCTTGGCGTGGCTGCATGTTGTTTGGCAGGTTCGCTCTAGCTATCTAGAGGTCCTGATTTATGGCCTGCTTATCGCAGTATTGGCCCTGCCGCGTCTACGGCGCTTCCAGCTCGCGCGCTAATCTGCTCAAGAGCTGATCAACCTGCTGCTGTTTTGACCGTTAATTGCTGTAGTTTTGATCGATTGTCATTTTTTTGTAATTAGTTTGTTGCGGTGTGTTGACTCTGGGGTTTGGGTCTCTATAATGCGCCACCTCGCTTACGGAGACGGGCCTTTCGGGAAGTTTGGAAGGTGGTGTTGCTGAGGTTTGCGAGGGTGGTTTCAAGTTGCTTTTGAAGCGGTTTAAAAACTTTTTCAAAAAGCGGTTGACTCTACCAGGAGCGGCTCTATAATGCGCTCCCTCGCTTACGGAGACGGGCTTTCAGCTGAGGTTGGAAGTGCTGGTTAAAGAGGTAGGCGAGACGGCAAAACGGCTTTTGAAAACGCTTTAAAAACTTTTCAAAAAACGCTTGCCAAACAGGACGAAGTATTTATAATACGCGTCCTCGCTTCGGGGATAACTTGAAGCGAATATCAAAGCCCTGGCGGTTTTGAGTTATTTAAAAAGATGAGATCAA
>NZ_JAFBBD010000003.1 GCF_016906995.1 Spongiibacter marinus
CAGGCGGCACCAAGGTGCGCGCCAGCGGTGGACCACAACTGTAGCGCGGCGACCGCATCGGGCACGTCGGGGCGTGTGAGCCGAGCCGAGAGCGTGTCAGGCATCTTGTCACCAAACGCGGGCACGAGCACGACGTCTGGTTCCGGCACACCACGCGCAGTGACCACGGGGACCGTCAAGCCCTGCGCCGTTAGGATGCGACGCCGCACGCCCACCAGCGTGAGCTCTATGTGCGCGGGAGCCTGTGGCAGCGAGCTCGACATCGCATTGGCCAAGCCCACTGTGTCAGTGAGCGCCGCAAGCCCCAGATCAAACACGCCATCACAAACAAGGATATGAAGTTTCATGGCAATAATGATATCAAAGTTGTCATTTTTGTCTATATAAATGGTTGTCATGAAGACTTAGACTGCAGGCTCGTCGGTGCTTTCACCTAAACCATTTACCCAAAGGATTACAATATGACCAAGCTCGCCCTGTTTGTTCGCCTCGAAGCCAAACCCGGCCAGGAGGCTGCGCTTGCCGACTTCCTGGCCAGCGCACTGCCGCTCGCCAACGCCGAATCCGGCACCACTGCCTGGTTTGCATTGAAGTTTGGCCCTTCGACGTTCGGTGTGTTCGATGGGTTTGCCGATGAGGCAGGTCGCCGGGCACATCTGAACGGCCAGATCGCCGCGGCCTTGATGGCCAACGCCGCGACCTTGCTCAGTTCTCCGCCCAATATCGAGAAGGTCGAACTGCTTGCAGCCAAACTGCCTGCATGACAACCCGGCCTTGACTCAATCAGGTCACGCTGCGTAGGGCCACACGGCCCTACGCAGGCCGGGGGGATGTTCGGCGACAATTAGGATGACCAGTTGACGACAATTCTCTTGGCCGGTTGGGTGTCTCAATAGGTACCTTGTTTTCTGTTCGGAGTTCAAGGTGCCAAGAATATTAAACGCGCATACATGTAAAAGCGAAGCTCACCTGAGATTACGGTAATGCGCATTCCTTAAGTACTCTTAGCTATCTAAGCCCAGAGAGTTTTCAGTTGAAGAGCAGTGCTTGGTGAAGTGTCTACTGTTGCAGGTACGTATCAAAATTAAGTGGACACTTAAATTAGAACACCTACCTGTGATCGCCGGACGCTTAAAGTTATGTCAGGTCATCGGTTGAAGGCACCGCTTGCTCAACTTCTGCTTCTTTACCCTTGGCTTGAGCTGATTTTCGTGCTCGAATTTCGATATCAATAATGCGTCGTGCAAGTTTGATGATGCGCTGTTGCCATGCGTAGTTACCATCAACACGTTGCTTGTTGCTAAGCACGCTAGATAACCAGAGTGTGTCCATTGAGATCATCAACGCATCGAGTTTGCAAACTAAGCCGACAAACTGGCCAACCTGGGGCGAACTTATTTTTGCGTTGAAGGTTATCGGGTCGGTGTAGTCAGGTACTTCATCGATGCCGTTGGACTCCTGCATATTCCGCCCCAACCTGAACACCGATTCCGGACGAACGTGAACACCCATTCCGATCCATCGTGAACGCTGATTCCGGCGCAACGTGAACACTTTTACCGGGTTTTCCGGAATCACTGTTCATCTTCTCGGAACCGGTGTTCACGTTGAACCGGAATCCCGCTCAACGCATTGATTTTCTTTGAATTTGCTACCCTCTCCGCTTTTTCCGGAGGGGTCATGCCTGCCAAGAGGATCACCATGCGTAACATCCGAGAAGTGTTGCGGCTTCGACTCGCCGCTAACCTGTCACTGCGGCAAATCAACGCCAGTACCAAGACCAGCCTCGGCGCCATCCAGAAACTGGTGGCGCGAGCCGAGGAACTTTCCCTGACGTGGCCGCTGCCGGCCGAGCTCGACGACACCGCTCTGGCCACGCTGTTTTACCCACAAGCCGATACCACTGTGTCTGACCGTTATCACGTCCCCGACTGGGCTAGTGCCCACCAGGAACTCAAACGCAAAGGCATGACCAAGCAGCTCTTGTGGGAGGATTACACACCGAGCAGTTTCCCAACCGTTGCTACAGCTACTCCCAGTTCTGTGACCTGTACCGGCAGTGGAGCAAACGGCAGAAGCGATCCATGCGTCAGATTCACAAGGCGGGTGAGAAGTGCTTTGTGGATTACTGCGGGCAGACGGTGCCCATCGTTAACGGCGGTACCGGTGAGATCCGCGAGGCCCAGATCTTTGTTGGTGTGCTGGGCGCCTCGAACTACACCTATGCCGAAGCTACCTTCAGTCAATCCTTACCGGACTGGCTTGGCAGTCATACTCGCATGCTGGCGTTCTTTGGCGGTTGTCCCGCGATGATCGTGCCGGACAACCTGCGTAGCGGCGTCAGCCGTGCCTGTCGTTATGATCCCGATCTCAACCCCAGCTATCAGCAGTGGGCTGCACACTACCGCGTGGCCGTCGTGCCGGCTCGCCCCTACAAACCCAAAGACAAATCCAAGGCATAGGTCGGCGTACAAATCGTGGAGCGCTGGATTCTGGCGCGTCTGCGACGACAGACCTTCTTCTCTCTGGCAGAACTGAATCGCTGTATCCGGGTGTTGCTGGAAGAACTCAACGCCAGGCCCTTCAAGCAATTGCCCGGCAACCGAATTGAAGCCTTCCAGTCGTTGGATAAACCAGCACTGAACCCGCTACCCACTCAGGCCTACCGCTTCGTCGACATCAAGCCAGTGAAGGTCAACATCGATTACCACGTGCAATACCAACAGCATCATTACTCCGTACCGCACCACTATGTGGGTGAAACTCTGGAGCTACACGCTAGCGAATCCCTGATCACGATTTACTTCCGCCAGCGCCAGATTGCCTCCCATCCGCGCGGCCAGCGCCCCGGCACCACAACCGAAGCCGCGCACATGCCCACACGACACCGCAAGCACCAACAGTGGACACCAGGCCGTTTAAAGCAATGGGCAAGCAAGATCGGGCCGGAAACGCTTGTCTGGGTGGATGCCCAACTGCGTGCCCGCGCCCATCCGGAACAGGCCTACCGGGTCTGTCTGTCTTTGCAGAACCTCCATCTCCACCCATTCCTTTCAGTTATATCTCTGCGGAATCCGAATACGATGTCTATGGTTGGCATGTCACAATGATACGCGAGGCGATGGAATTCACTCGATTAGGCGACGTTTCTCCAGAGGGTTTCACTCTTGAGGGCAGCGGTGAAGCCGACATAACCTCCGCTCCCTAGTATGCACCAAACAAAACCTATGAAATCCATATATCTGGTGCAGAGGCATTCTCTGTGCAATCTGATAACTTTGGCAGACTGTCTTTTAGAGTTCCATTAGGCGCGGCCAATCGATTCCAGCAATACACTATTGAGTCGACTCTTGAAGGTCACCAGATTTTTCAATCTATCGTGAGTATTGCACAGCGCTGATATGCTTCCTGCTAGCAGAATAGAAATTATAAATTTGGCGTAAGTGTAAGTCGCCAATTGTATTCGGAGTTAGGCTCACTCGGTTTT
Source organism: Spongiibacter marinus (assembly GCF_016906995.1). GTDB lineage: Bacteria > Pseudomonadota > Gammaproteobacteria > Pseudomonadales > Spongiibacteraceae > Spongiibacter > Spongiibacter marinus. Next base: position 3,488 of record NZ_JAFBBD010000003.1, read on the forward strand.
GGCGACAGTTAACACATAGGAAGACTCTAGAACATCGGATTTGGCAATGGCTGCTAAGGGGGGCAAAAGAGGAAAAAGGTTCCGCATTCACCGCCCATTCTTGGCACCTTTGCGACCGACCCTGGACCGTACATGAACGGCGGCTTCATGCAGTGAGCGGCCACCTTTCAGATAAGCGCACTGACTGTTCATGGCACTCTGCCGACGCTGGTCACCCTCATTGTTGAACGGCCGTTTTATTGGCTTAGCGGGCGACAGGATCTGCAAACGTAATCCGAGAGTGTCGGTGGTCTATATGTCCGCTATTGTGAAAATAGTCGATTTTCACAAAGCGCGTAATGCCCCGACGACCTCAATGGCAGGCTCTTCATACAACAGCTGCTCCCTAACTGACATTGTTCCGAATTGCCCAAAGCGCTTCCGCCTCCGAAACGTGGTTAGTCACTCCTCTGAACATAATACCTTGACTTTATTCTACTTTTTCCTACCGGCTGTCCCGTGTCCCAGGACACGGGACATGTGGCGTCAGGGGTACGAAAAGTGGAAGTTGTAGTGGCGTGTTTTTATTCACTGGGGATGCCCCTACTTGTCTGATGCGAACCAACATGGCTGATCCAGAGACGAGGCTCCCAGCCGACGGGTATTCCTGCTTTGGAGTGGTAGCCCGATTGCCTACTTTGCTTGAAAAGTAGCGGCGGCATCAAACGTGATATTATTTTTCATTGAAATGCGAATTATACTTGAAATTTTCAAAAGAGATTCTCTTTATTGTCAATAAGTTACCTTTCGAACAATTGCTCACTTTATGAGGACATGCAGCATTTGCGACCCCTCGTTATGGCGGGCTTTTAGCTTTTTAACCACAGCTCGACTTCATCGTCGGTTTTGTTTGAAATCGTTACCGTCGTGCTCACTTACCTGTGTACTGTGGTTGCCGCCGCTCTATCCAGGCATGCAGGCCTTCTTTGCAGTCGCAGGTACCGGCCATGCGAGCAAACTGTTGTTTTTCGATCTCAAGGCCTTCGTCTATGGTGGTATTGATGCCGCGTGTGACGGCCGAGAGTATGCGCGCCGCCGCAAGTGGTGAATGGCGCAGAATGCGCTCGGCCATCTCCATGGCGCTGCTTAATAGTTGTTCATGGGGCACGACGTTATTTACCAGGCCGACTTCATAGGCTCGCTGCGCTGAAAATTGGTCTCCGGTTAGCAGCAGTTCTAGTGCGCGTTTTCTTCCTGCCAGCCTAGGTAGGCGCTGGGTGCCGCCAAAGGTCGGTGGAATGCCGATATTAATCTCCGGTTTGGCGAAGACGGCTCGTTCGCTGGCAATCGCTAAGTGAGCGGCCTCGGTAATTTCGCAGCCACCACCAAAGGCGATGCCATTTACGGCGACGATAATAGGCTTGGGAAATGACTCCAGCCTTGCCGTCATGCGCTGGCCACGGTTAACGAATGCTTTTACAGCGATATCGGTGCCTTGCTCAATGCTCTGTGTGAATTCATAAATGTCGCCGCCAGCAGAAAAGGCTCTGTCCCCTGCCCCAGTGAGAACTACGGCAGCAATGCCGGGGTCATCTTCTATCTGGTCGAGCAGGCTTAATAGGCGATCATTTGTGGCGTAATTCAGTGCATTTAATTTTTCTGGCCGGTTTAGGGTCAGCAGTGCAACGGCGCCCTGTTGCTCAAATAATACGGTACTGTCCATCGTCGTTTCCTCGTTGTGCATAGGCTGTTAAAGACCTTGTTCACGAGGATAGGAGTGGCGTAGCATTTAGTACACTCACTATACGGTATACCTAATGACGAAAGCCAAGGGCGACACCAAAGAAAAGATTGTGCAGGCCGCCAACACCTTGTTTTACCTGCTGGGCGTGAAGGCGACGAGTGTTGATGCAATCGCCGACAAGGCGGGGGTTACCAAACGCACGGTGTACTACCACTTTGCCAGCAAGGATGACTTGATAGCGGCGTATTTACGCTCGCGGGACCAACAGAATTTAGCTGCTTATCAGCAGGCGTTCGCCGAGCAGGATGGGGAAGTCACCGACAAGGTAGCAGCGATATTTGCCAATGTGGCCAGGGCGACCAGCCACCCAAAATGGCGCGGCTGCGGTTTTCAGCGTACAGCCGGAGAGCTGGCGAACAAACCGGGGCACCCGGCAATGAAAGCCGCATCTCGGCATAAAAAGAATGTGGAGCAATGGTTAACTGAGGCCTTTAGCGCCGCAGGACTGGCCGCGCCGGCGCTTACCGCGAGGCAGGTGTTTTTGCTACTGGAAGGTGCTCTGTCGAGTATGTTGATTCACCATGACCCAGCCTACATTACCGACGCGGGTCAGGCCGCAGCAGCCCTTGTCGCACAACATGCACTAGAGGCTAACTGAATAGAGGCTAAGTAGAGGCGCCGCTTGTGTCGTACCTAAATTTGGTCGAGACTAGCTGCCTGATTTTAGGGTGCCTGTGTTGTTGAACCGACTGTTTGGCCTGTTATTGATATGTGTGTGGTCTGGCGCTGCGGTGGCGGCGCCGCTGCGTATTGCTGTGGCCGCGAATTTCGCTCCCACACTGGAGAAGCTCGCCGCGCATTATGCGACCCTAGGCGGAGTGTCACCTGAGCTTGTTCGCGGTTCGTCGGGCAAGCTATACGCACAAATTCGCCAAGGTGCGCCCTTCGATATGTTTTTCTCGGCTGATATCGCCCGCCCGAAAGCGCTGGAGGATAACGGCTTCGTCATCGATGGCAGCCGCCAGGACTATGCGCGTGGCCGCTTAGTGCTGTGGCCGGTAAATAAAGATGGGCAGCGTGAACTGACAGCATTTAGCTATTCGCGTTTTGCCATTGCCAACCCGCGTTTGGCCCCTTACGGGCGAGCAGCGCAAGATGTTCTGCGGCATTTTAAGCTAGAAAAAGCGGCGGCAAAGCGACTGGTAGTCGGCGAAAATATCGCTCAGGCCTACCAATTTGTGCATTCCAAAAATGCGGAGGCGGGCCTGTTAGCGCGCGCTCAGATGCCCCCCTCTTCCACCGATTATTGGTTAATTCCCGATGACTGGCACCGGCCGATCAGGCAGCAACGAGTGCTGCTAACTCGCTGTGACGATATTGATGCTGCCCGGGCGTTTCTGATGTTTTTACAAACCGATATTGCTAAGCAGATCATTCGTAACGATGGTTATCAGCTGCCCACAAGGGAGGGTGCAGAATGATGGGGTTCGATAGCCAGGATATGACCGCGCTTTTACTTACCCTGAAATTGGCACTGGTCGTCACTGTTTTACTTTTGGTGATTTCGACACCGCTGGCCTGGTGGCTAAGCCGCAGCTGCTCTTGGTTGCGCGCTCCGGTAGCGGCGCTGATCACCCTGCCATTGATACTACCGCCTACAGTGCTTGGCTTTTATTTGCTGTTGGCAATGGGGCCGGAGGGGCCCATAGGCTACCTGAGCGAGCGTTTGGGAATTGGGAGCCTGGCGTTCAGCTTTACGGGCTTGGTGATTGGCTCCTTGTTTTATTCGCTGCCCTTTGTGGTACAGCCCATACAAAACGCAATGGAAAGCATGGGCGAGCGCCCTTTTGAAGTGGCCGCCACTTTGCGTGCCGGCCCAATTGATCGTTTCTTCACGGTGTTATTACCGCTGTGCCGAACGGGGTTTATCACTGCGGCGGTGCTGGGTTTTGCCCACACGCTGGGCGAGTTCGGTGTGGTGCTGATGATTGGCGGCAATATTCCGGGTGAAACCCAGGTGCTCTCGGTGCAGCTGTATGAACATGTGGAAGCCCTCGACTACCCCCGAGCGCATCGCCTCGCCGCGCTGATGTTGGCGCTATCCTTTATTACCATGCTACTGCTGCATGGGCTTCGCAGCGGCAAGCGCTCAGCAAAAGTATTGGGTTTCTAGCCGTGGTAAAGCAGCTTTCAGGTCATTTTAGATTGGCGTTTCCCGGCGACAAGTTCGCGCTTGATGCCGAATTTTCCCTGCCAATGGACCGTGTTACGGCGATATTTGGTCCTTCCGGTTCGGGAAAAACAACGTTGCTGCGCTGCATCGCAGGCTTGCAACGCGCTCGCGGCGAGTTGTTTTTTGGCGACGCTTGCTGGCAGCAAGGGCGCCACTGCCTACCCTGCCACCGCCGGCCGATCGCCTACGTTTTTCAAGAGGCGAGCTTGTTTCCACACCTCAGTGTGGCGGGCAACCTCCGCTATGCACAGCGGCGCGCAGCGCCCCAAGCGCCGGCATTGGAAGAAGTGGTGGATTTATTGGACCTTGCCGCATTGATGTCGCACAGGCCAGATCAGTTGTCGGGGGGAGAACGCCAGCGTGTGGCGATTGCGCGAGCGCTGTTAATCGGCCCAGAGTTGCTGCTGATGGACGAGCCCCTATCCGGCCTGGACGACCGCAGAAAAGCCGAGATATTGCCCTATCTGGAAACACTCTGCCGCGCGTCGAATATTCCTATTCTGTATGTCAGCCACTCTGTTGATGAGGTGTGCCGCCTCGCTGATACCCTGCTAATGCTGGAAAACGGCAACGTCAGCCACTACGGGCCAATGGAAGAGCTGCTCATGCAGCAGGTGATCGCCCGGCCGGGCAGCGCCGATGTGTCGGCGGTGCTGCGTGCCAGGGTGAACCGCATTGATGAACAATGGCAACTCGCGGAATTGGCCTTTAATGGGGGTGCACTTTGGGTACAACACAACGATGAAGCCTTAGGGAGCGAGCAGCGCCTGCGAATTCGCGCGCAGGACGTGAGTATTAGCCTGTCGGCCCACGGCGACAGCAGTATTTTGAATGTGCTGCCCTGCTCGATAACGGCAATCAGTGATGAGGCGGTAGGCGCCATGCAGGTACTAACCTTGCAGCTGGGTAGCGAGCGCCTATTGGCGAGGCTGACCCGGCGAAGTATCGACCACTTGGGCTTAACTGTGGGTATGTCGGTGTTTGCACAAATTAAGTCGGTGGCGATCATTCGCTAGGTGACAGGCATTTGGCGGGGCGGCGTTAGGGGGTTGTCATGTTCTCTTCACCCCAAAACGCCTTCATTGCACAGATTTTTCCGGCGTCATTAAAGGTGAATTGGTCGATGACTTCCAGGCGCATTTCGCCGTTGCCGGGGTTGAGTTCTACCACAAAGGGAAACACTGCATGGTTAGCGGCTAAGCGCACTGCGCCCTCTAATCTTGCAGAAATGCCGGAACTAAATGCGGTCTTGTAGAATCCTAGAATAGCGTCCTTACCGCGAATGACATCTCCGCCGACTGGGTCTTCCACGGTAGCGTTGTCATCAAAAAGTGCGTCAATTGCGCCGAGGTCGTGCTCAGTCAGCGCCTTGATATATGTTTCAACGGCTGTCACTTTAGGGTTTTTACTCACAATTGCGGGCTCCATCAGTTAGCCTAAGTGGATATTTTCAGTGTAACGCGGTATACCGATACGGGAAATCCGCTGATAGGAAATCACCGGAAAATTAGTCGTAAGACTGAACCACAGCGGAAAAACACAGGTAATTTATGCTTTTTACTCAACATCGTTCGTCGCGCACCCTTTTCGCTAGCGTTTCACTCCTCTTTTTATTCTTGCTGTCGCCCGCTTATGCGCTGACCGACTTAGAACCCAGCAAAGAGCATCGCAAGGCGATTCGCGACATGCTCAACCAACTCAATAGTAGCCACTATGTAAAATTGGCTGTTGATGACGCCTCGTCGTCGCGTTTGTTGGATGCCTACCTCAGTGACCTAGACCCTAATCGACAGTTTTTACTCGCCGAGGACATTGCCAGTTTTCAGCAATACCGCGACCGCCTGGACGATGAACTGAAAAAAGGCCGCCTGGATACAGGTTTTCTGATTTTTAACCGCTATCGTCAACGCATTGTGAGCCGTTTGGAGCGCAGCCTCGACGATCTGGAAAAAACCGTCGCAGCGATGGACTTCAGTGTCGACGAGAGCTTTTTGCTGGACCGCTCTGAACAGCCCTGGCCAAAAAACCAGACCGAAGCCGATGAGATTTGGCGCAAGCAGCTGAAAAATCGTGTTCTCGGTTTAAAGCTGGCGGGCAAAGAAGATAAAGCCATCGTTGAGTTGCTGGAGAAGCGTTTCCGTAATCAGGTGAAGCGCCTGACTCAGCTCGAGGCGGAAGACGCCTTCCAAATCTACGCGAATGCCCTCGCGTCGCTGTACGACCCCCACACCGATTACTTTTCGCCGAGGCTGTCGGAAAACTTCCAGATTAATATGAGCCTGAAGCTCGAGGGGATCGGCGCTGTTCTGCAAATGGAAGACGACTACACCAAGATCGTGCGACTGGTGCCTGCCGGCCCTGCCGATAAGCAGGGTGAGTTGCAGCCTGCAGACCGTATTGTCGGTGTTGCCCAGGGCAAGAAGGGTGATATGCAGGATGTAATTGGCTGGCGCCTGGACGATGTTGTCGACCTGATTCGCGGCCCGAAGGGGTCGGTTGTGCGCTTAGAAGTTATTCCTGCGCTGGCGCATAGCGACGAAGAGCGCAAGGAAATTGTGATCGAGCGCAACGAGGTGAAGCTCGAAGAGCAAAGTGCCAAGGGAGAGATCCTTGATATTGAAGATGCCTCGGGCAAGGTTAGAAAGATTGGGGTTATCGATATCCCAACCTTTTACTTGGATTTTGACGCCTTCCGCATGGGTGATCCCGACTTCCGCAGCACCACCCGCGATGTGCATCGCATTCTTGGTGAACTACTGGCCGAGGGCGCGGAAGGTATTGTGATCGACCTGCGTGACAATGGCGGCGGCTCGCTAGCCGAGGCCAACGGTCTGGTGGGCCTGTTCATTGAATCCGGGCCGACGGTGCAGATACGCCAGTCCAATTCCCGGGTGATTCGCGAAGGTAAGCGCCGCAGCTCGCCCTATTACACCGGCCCGTTGGCGGTGTTGATCAACCGCATGAGCGCATCTGCGTCGGAGATTTTCGCCGGTGCCATTCAGGACTACCAGCGCGGTATTGTGATCGGTACCCAGTCTTTCGGTAAGGGAACGGTGCAGTCGGTAAACCCGCTGAGTCACGGTCAGTTAAAAATGACCGAGTCGAAGTTTTACCGCATTTCGGGTGACAGCACCCAAAACCGCGGCGTGATTCCCGATATCAGCTTCCCTCCCCTCTATGATTCCGAGCAGATTGGCGAAAGCATTCTCGACAATGCGATGGCGTGGGACCGCATCGCCCGTGCTCGCCACAGCTATTATTACGACCTGCGCAGTGGCCTGGATAAGTTGGAAAAACGCCACGAGGAGCGCGTTGCTAAAGACCCTGATTTTCGGTTTTTGAAAGAGCAATTAGCGGCAATAGAAAAATATCGCGACAGAAAGTACCTGTCGCTGAATATTGCCAAGCGTAAAAAAGAGCGCGAAGAGCAAAAAGCCCTGCAGCTGGCGATGGAAAACCGCCGTCGTGTGGCCAAGGGTGAAAAGCCCTTGGATGTGCTGAAAGATGACGAGCTCGATACCCCGGATGATCTGTTGATCAGCCCGGATACCGAGGCGGAGAATGAGGGTGAAGAGAAAGACAAACGCCCTGACCCGCTGCTAAATGAGGCCGGCCATATTCTGGTGGACGCGATTCCTGCCTTCCAGCAGGAAAGACTCGCCGGGCGGCCCTAAAAAGGGCCTTCCCTTGAAGGCCAGCTTATCGGCTGGCCTCGCGCATGGTCACAAACTCTTCAGCGACCGTGGGGTGAATGCCAATAGTGGCGTCGAAAACGGCTTTGGTTGCCCCCGCCTTTATCGCCACTGCAAAGCCCTGGATTAACTCGCCGGCATCATCCCCGAGCATATGAACGCCGACAACGCGGTCTGAGGCTTTATCGACGATCAGCTTCAAAAATACCTTTGACGGATTCTCAGTGAGGGTGTGTTTCAGGTGTTTGAACTGCGACGTAAACACGCTGATATCGCCAAATTTCTCCCGCGCTTGTTCCTCGCTGTAGCCAACCGTTCCAATATTGGGTTGGCAGAAGATCGCGGTGGGAATGTATTCGTAGTCCATCGCCTGGTCAATGCCGCCATAGAGTCGCCGAGCGAGATTCATTCCTTCGGCGAGCGCCACAGGCGTCAGTTCCATGCCACCGATGACATCACCCAGTGCGTAAATACTGGGCGCCGCCGTTTGGAAGGTGTCCGACACGGCAATAAAGCCCTGCTCGTTGAGCGCAACCCGGGTGTTTTCAAGCCCAAGTCCCTCGAGTAGCGGCTGGCGCCCGGTGGCATAAAGCACAGCGCCGGTATTCAGCACGCCGCCGCTCTCCAGCTGAAGCTGCAAGCCGTCGGCGGTTTTCTCGATTGCAGTGACGTTTTCATTGAAACGCAGTTCGATGCCGCGCTGGCGCATTTCCTCTGCAAGGTGGCCGCGTATTTCCTCATCAAAGCCACGCAGAAACAGCGAGCGACGGTAAATTTGTGTGACCTTAACCCCCAGGCCGTTGAGGATGCCGGCAAATTCGGTGGCAATATAGCCTCCGCCCACTACCGTGGCATGTTCTGGCAGCTCATCGAGATAAAACAGCTCATTGGAGCTAATGGCGTGCTCTTTCCCAGGCACATCGGGGATATAGGGCCAGCCGCCAACAGCAATAAGAATCCGTTCGGCGCGATAGTGTTTGCCGTTTACGTCCACTGTGTGTTCGTCGACAAAGCGCGCGTGACCGTTGATCAGATCAACATTGGCATTTTTGAGAATATTGCCGTAGATGCCATTCAAGCGCTCAATTTCGCGGGTTTTATTGTCGCGCAGGCGCGGCCAGTCGATCAGGCCGTGCGAAACATCCCAACCAAAGCTGGCTGCATCGTGGAAGTTCTCGGTGAAGTGGGCCGCATAGCTAAAAAGTTTTTTAGGCACGCAGCCGACATTTACACAGGTGCCACCCAGATAACGGGCTTCGGCCACGGCCACGCGGGCGCCCATCGACGCTGACATTCTGGCCGCGCGAACACCGCCGCTACCGGCACCAATGACAAACAGATCGTAATCAAACTGACTCACAAAACCTCCGAATCAAGTGAATATGGCATTGGGACTCGCCGCAGCGACCGATGTTACAAACTTGGCGACGCGAGATCGTAGTGCTCGTACCAGGCCAGTTTTTCTCGCAAGCTGACCACTTCGCCGACAATAATCAGCGTGGGGGCTTTAACGGGATTTTTTGCCACTTCCTCAACCATGGTTGCCAAGGTGGCTACCACGACCTTTTGATGGCGCGTGGTGCCCTGTTGCACCAGAGCAATTGGTGTATCGGCGCTTCGACCGTGGGCGATGAGCTGCTCGCAGATCACCGGTAGGCCAACCAGGCCCATGTAAAAAACGATCGTTTGGTGGCCATGAACCAGCTCGGCCCAGGGCAGGTTAATGCTGTTGTCTTTCAAATGGCCGGTAACAAAACGCACTGACTGTGCGTAGTCGCGGTGGGTCAGCGGTATACCGGCATAGCTCGCGCAACCGGCCGCAGCAGTTACGCCTGGCACAACCTGAAAAGGGATCGATTCGTTTGCCAGCTGCTCAATTTCCTCACCGCCGCGCCCAAAAATAAAGGGGTCACCGCCTTTTAAGCGAGCGACTTTTCGGCCCTGCTTGGCGTGTTCAACCAACAAGGCGTTGATGTCTTGCTGGGGCACCGCATGATTCGAGCGCGCTTTGCCCACGAAAATACGCTCGGCATCTTTGCGGCACAACTCGACGATTTCCGGTGCGACCAAGCGGTCGTACAGCACAACATCCGCGCGCTGTAATAGCCGCAGCGCCTTAAACGTCATTAAGTCGGGGTCGCCGGGCCCGGCACCAATAAGGTATACCTCGCCGCCAGGACGAAGCTCTGCCTCATTGATCAATTTGCTGAGCATTTCGCCGGCCGCTTGTTCTTGCCCGGCATAGACCATCTCCGCCACAGGCCCCTGGAGCGTTTGCTCCCAGAAGTCACGGCGATCTTCTATGTCGTCAAAACGGGCTTTAACGGCGTCGCGAAATTGTCCGACCAAACCGGCTAGTCGCCCGTAAGCGGCGGGAATGCTCGATTCCAACCGCGAGCGAATCATCCGGGCCAGCACCGGGCTTTTACCGCCACTGCTCACTGCCACCACGATGGGCGAACGATCGATAATTGCCGGCAAAATAAAGCTGCACAGCGGCGGGTTATCCACCACATTTACCGGAATATTGCGCGCGTTGCAGTCCCGCGACACTTGCTCATTGAGGGCTTGGTCATCGGTGGCGGCGATGACTAAAAACACGCCATCCAGGTAATCCAAGCGGTAATCCGCGTGCAAACATTGCCCCGATTCACGGGCAAGCTGTTCCAGCTCAGGGGCAATATCCGGGGCGACAACGCGCAGTATCGCTCCTGCTTTACTGAGAAGCCGGGCTTTGCGCAAGGCGACTTCGCCACCGCCCACCAGCAAACAGGTCTTACCGTCGAGTTTGGTGAACAGCGGCAAAAAGTCCATCAGCCAAGTTCCTCAGCGCTGAGTTGCTCAATATTGCCCATATAGGGCTGCAATACACTCGGTATGGTCACCGAGCCGTCGGCGCGCTGGTAATTTTCCAGTATGGCGACCAGTGTTCGCCCCACTGCCAGCCCTGAGCCGTTCAGGGTGTGGAGCAGCTCAGGTTTACCGGTTTCGGGGTTGCGCCAGCGGGCCATCATACGGCGCGCTTGGAAGTCGCCGAAATTACTGCAAGAGGAGATCTCCCGGTAGGTGTTTTGGGCCGGTAGCCACACTTCCAGGTCGTAGGTTTTTTGCGCGGAAAAGCCAAGATCACCACCGCAGAGCAAGACCTTGCGGTAAGGCAGCTCCAGCTTTTGCAAAATGGCTTCGGCGTGCCCTGTCAGGGTTTCCAGCGCTTGGGCAGAATCGCCGGGCTTAACGAACTGCACCAGCTCCACTTTTTCAAACTGGTGCTGGCGAATCATTCCGCGGGTATCACGGCCGTAGCTGCCCGCCTCTGAGCGGAAGCACGGTGTATGGGCGGTGAACTTTAAGCCCTCTCCCAGCTCGCCCGCTTCGACGATAACATCGCGCAGCATATTGGTAACCGGCACTTCCGCTGTGGGGATCAGGTAGTACTCTGATTCGCTGTTAAGGCGGAACAGGTCCTCTTCAAATTTAGGCAGCTGCCCGGTACCGCGCAGTGAATCGCTGTTGACGATATAGGGCACGTAAACTTCTTGGTAGCCGTGCTCACCGGTGTGCGTGTTGAGCATAAACTGCGTGAGTGCGCGGTGCAGACGCGCCAAACCGCCGCGCATAACGGCAAAGCGACTGCCGGTGATTTTACTTGCGGTATCGAAATCCAGCCCGCCGAGGTTGCCGCCGACATCCACGTGATCTTTAACGTCGAAGTCGAACTGGCGCGGCTCGCCCCAACGCGAAATCTCTACATTGGCGTCCTCGTCTGCACCTTCGGGCACTTCCTCTACCGGTACATTGGGTACTGCCATCAACACCGCGTCGAGTTCGTCGTTCGCAGCCTTGGCTTCATTTTTTACGCGCTCGAGGCTCGCTTCTATAGTTGCCAGGGTTTCATTTACCTTGGCTTTGGCCTCATCGACCGACAGGCCGCTCTTTACTAATTCGCCAATTTGCTTAGAGGCTTGTTTGCGCTGTGCAAGCAGCTCCTGACTTTCCACATCGGCTTGCTTGCGACGGGTATCGAGTTGTTGAAAATGCGCCACGTCGAAGTCGTAGGCCTTTTTCTTCAAGGCGGCTGCCACGGCGTCCGGGTCCTGGCGAAGCTGCTTGATATCCAGCATTATATAAACTCTCCAAACCTTTGATATTTAAGCTATCTTGTAGCGATTATTCCTAGCCAGCAGGCCAGTACACATGTGGTAACAGTAGTGAGCATGTAGGCCAGCGCCAGCAGCGGTTTGCCCGCCTCCAACAGCGCTACAGACTCAAGGGAAAACGTGGAAAAGGTGGTGAAGGCACCAAAAAAGCCGACCATCAACACATAGCGCCAGTCGCTGTGCAAGGTGCTGCGCTCGGTAATCAGCACGTATACAACGCCAATGGCGGCGGAGCCGAGCACGTTCACTGCAAAGGTTGCCACTGGCCATTGGCTCGCGGGTAGCACCTGGCAAAGCCGGCCAATACCGTAGCGACTCAGCGCGCCGCTGGCACCACCTAAGGCGATCAGTAGATATTGCAGCACGCGCTTTCCCTGTTGGTTAAAGCGGGCATTTTAGCAAGAACTGCGCTCACGGATAACGCTTATGCGGGCTTTGTGCATCCAGTTGCTGTAAATAACGCATTTTTTCAGCAATTTTTCGCTCCAAACCGCGGTCGACGGGTTGGTAGAAATGCTCACCGTGAAGGGCTTCCGGCAAATAGCTCTCCCCGGCGGCGTAGGCATCGGGCTCATCGTGGGCGTAGCGATAGCCCTCGCCAAAGCCCTGGGCCTTCATTAACTTGCTGGGCGCGTTGCGTAGGTGCATGGGCACATCGTGACTTGGGTCGCTGGCGATGCGTTTTTTTAAGGCATTAAAGGCCGTGTAGACCGCGTTACTCTTGGGCGCGGCAGCTAAATAGGCCACGGCTTGCGCCAGTGCCAACTCCCCTTCCGGACTGCCGAGGCGCTCTTGTACATCCCAGGCGTCAAGGCAGACGCGCAGGGCTCTGGGGTCGGCATTACCGATATCTTCGCTGGCCATCCTTACCAAGCGCCGCGCGACGTAAATAGGATCGCAGCCGCCGTCGAGCATGCGAATAAGCCAGTACAGAGCGCCGTCGGGTGAACTGCCTCTTACCGACTTGTGCAAGGCGGAGATCTGCTCGTAAAACAGGTCGCCGCCTTTGTCGAAGCGCCGGGGTTGATGGCTCATTGCCTGCGAGACAGCGTCGGCGTCAATCGTTTGTTCGTCGCCCCGGTCGCGCATGATGTCCATTGCGAGCTCTAGCAGGTTAAGCGCTCGGCGTGCATCGCCGTCTGCCTGCAGAGCGAGCTCTGACAACAGTTCATCACTACACTGCCAGCCTTCCTCTTCACAGGCGTGGCGTAAAATTGCCAGCTGACTCTCGGCATCAAGCGCGTGAAGCGGGTACACCCGGGCGCGCGATAGCAGTGCGTTATTGATCTCGAAACTGGGGTTTTCGGTAGTGGCACCGACGAAAATTAGTGTTCCATCCTCCACATAGGGAAGAAAGGCATCTTGCTGGGCCTTGTTAAAACGGTGTACTTCATCGATAAACAAGACCGTCCGGCGACCGTACTGGCGCTCCCGCTTGGCCTCTTCAACGGCCTGACGTATATCCTTTACGCCCGCGAGTACCGCAGAGACCGTAATAAAGTGAGCGTCGCTATGCTGGGCAATCAATCTCGCCAGGGTGGTCTTGCCAACTCCCGGCGGCCCCCAAAAAATCATCGAGTGAAGCTGGCCTGAATCAAGCGCTGTGCGCAGCGCTTGCCCTTCAGCGAGCAAATGCGCCTGTCCTCGGTATTCAGCGAGTGATTGCGGGCGCATACGCGCCGCCAGCGGCGCGGGGTTACTCATGAGGGGGCGTTGTTTTCGGAAAAGATGAAGGTGTCGTCAGCCAGCGGTACGTTGTAGCGCGGCTTGATAAATTTCACCTCTGTGTACTGTTCCAGGTTGTCGCGCATACTCATGCCGATAAGTTTGCCCTGGCGAAAGCGCAGACTCATTTGGCTGAACATGCCGGGTTGTTTCGGCGTGAGAATAAACTCCCGCAGTGCGCCCTGTTTGTTAAACCGCACATCAAACTGACTTTCTAGCTGTTCAATGCTGGCGCCGATAATCATCGCCGGTGCTTCTGCCAGCTCGTCGCTAAATGGCTCGCTATTGAGCTGCTCCAAGTCGGCGTCGTAACGCCATAGCGTTACACCGTCGCTAATAAGTTGGTAGTGAAAAGGCTCGCGGCTCTCCCAGCGAAGCTTGTTGGGGCGCTCTACCGCAAGTTCGCCGCGGGTAAGCTGCAAAACGTTGCCGCTTTCATCGCGAACCTCTTGCTCAAACTGGGCTTGCAGGGTTTCCAGAGAGGATAAGTGCAAATGCAGTTGCGCAACATCACCGGCGTGTGCTGGCACCGCAAATATTACGCTAATAACGAGGGCCAAAAAGGCATTGTACATAAGGAAATCCTATTCGACCGGTGGCGGCGCCAGAACTTCTCTGCTGCCGTTGCTGGCCATCTCGGAGACCACACCTGCAGACTCCATGGTTTCTATCAATCGAGCAGCGCGATTGTAGCCAATGCGCAGTTTACGCTGCACAGAGGAGATCGACGCCCGACGGCTTTGGGTAACAAAGCGAACCGCTTCATCGTAGAGCGCATCGGCCTCACCGTCGTCATCGCCCCCTTCCGGGGCCATGCCTGGCATGGCATCGCTGCTGCTACCCTCCTCTAATAGACCATCGATATAGCGAGGTTCTCCCCGCTTTTTCCAATCGGCAACAACTCTGTGCACCTCATCATCACTACAGAAGGCGCCGTGCACCCGCACAGGCAGGCCGGAACCGGGTGGCAAATACAACATGTCACCGTGGCCAAGCAGCTGCTCTGCGCCACCCTGGTCAAGAATTGTGCGCGAATCGATTTTCGACGAAACCTGGAACGCAATCCGCGTGGGCACGTTGGCTTTGATCAAGCCGGTAATGACATCAACAGAGGGGCGCTGGGTGGCAAGAATCAAATGAATACCCGCCGCACGGGCCTTTTGAGCAATTCGTGCGATAAGTTCTTCAACCTTTTTACCCACGATCATCATCATGTCAGCAAATTCGTCGATGACCACCACAATAGCGGGCAGCGGCTCAAGGTCGGGCGCTAGCGCCTCTTCAAGGCCCGGCTGGTAGTTCTCGTCTGGCACGAATAGTGGGTCTTTGATGGGTTCGCCGCTTTGGATGGCATCCTTGATCTTGCGGTTGAAGCCCGCCAGGTTCCGAACGCCCATTGCTGACATTAATTTGTAGCGCCGCTCCATTTCAGCAACACACCAGCGCAACCCGTTGGCGGCATCTTTCATATCGGTAATGACTGGCGTCAGCAGATGGGGAATGCCGTCGTAGACCGATAGCTCAAGCATCTTGGGGTCTACCAACAGCAGGCGAACTTCCTCCGGCGATGACTTGTACAGCAAGCTAAGCAGCATCGCGTTAACGCCGACCGATTTACCGGAACCCGTCGTACCGGCAACTAATAAGTGCGGCATCTTAGCGAGGTCAGCGCAAACCGGCTCTCCCGAGATGTCGTGCCCCAGGGCCAGCGTGAGCGCGGACTTAGAGGCCTCAAAAGCCTGAGAGGAAAGCACCTCGCGGAAGTTCACGATCTCGCGATCTTCATTGGGAATTTCTATGCCAACGTAGGGCTTGCCTGGAATAACCTCCACGACGCGCACACTGACTACTGCAAGTGATCTGGCAAGATCCTTAACCAGGTTGCTGATTTTACTTACTTTAACGCCTGCATCTGGCTCCAGCTCGAAGCGCGTAATTACCGGCCCCGGAAACACCGCGACAACCTTTGCTGAGACACCAAAATCCAACAGCTTAATTTCGAGCAGCCGCGACATCGCCTCCAGCGTCTCAGGAGAGAAGCCTTTGTCTGGGTGGTGTTCCGCCGGATCGAGTAGTGATAATGATGGCAAGCTGCCGGTGACGATGCCGTCAAACAGCGAGGTTTGGCGCTCTTTCTCTACACGCGCCGATGGTGCGGCAGGCTTGGGCGGCGGCGTGATAGCCGGTGCAGTTCGGGTCTTTTGTATCTCGTTTTTCTTGGCCACCGACTCCTTGCGCTGTTGCTGCGCCTCGCGAGAGGCCTTGCGCTCTGCCCGCTGCTGGAGGAATTGGTAGTAGCGATCCTGAAGGCGCGCATAAAGCGTGAGGGTAATGCCCCCTAGACGGTCTATTAATTTCAGCCAGGACAGGTCGGTGAATACCGTCATTCCGAACAAAAAGATCGCCAACAGCAGCAGATGACTGCCGAAGTAACTGAAACCGGCGACGGTAGCGCTGCCGATCGCATCGCCCAGAACGCCCCCCGCACCGAATGGCAAGCCACTGTTGCCGTGATCTTCCGTGGCGGCCAGGCCGGTGCTGGCGATCATTACCAGCACAAAACCGATGCAACGCAAGGCGAAGACAACAGAGTCGAAACCGCTGGCATGCAGGCGGTCGCGAAACAGTTGTATCGCCCGAAAGGCCAGCATGGCGGGAAAGAGATAGGCCATGTAGCCGAACAATGCATAAAACACGTCGGCGAGCCAGGCGCCCACGGGGCCACCGGCGTTAGCGATATCTTCCCCACTGCCCGTTCTCGACCAACCAGGGTCGGCGGCGCTATAGCTGATTAGCGAGACAAAAATGTACAGGCAGGCCGCGACCAGAGCGATAAGCAGCCCTTCGCGCAAACGCAAATGCAGGGTGTCGCGGCCTTTGTCGGGAGTGTTGTTCTTTGACTTCGTGGTCTTTGCCAAGGGAAATCGGCTTCCTTCTTATCTTCGTAGCGATAAAACACTGCGCGGGCGCAAGCGAAGCGGTTGAAACCGCGAAATTTGGCCCAATATTAGCACTTCGAAGTGGCGTTTGTCGCCGTGTTAGCTTTTGCTGACCCCGGCCTTTTACCCTATGATAAGCGCCTAATCTCAGTCACCCGGGATGAGTACAAGTTCAATCCCCAAACACGGAATTCTGCCTTCATGAGCGACAGCCAACACCACCGTCTGATTATTCTTGGTTCCGGCCCTGCTGGATACACCGCCGCTGTATATGCTGCCCGCGCCAACCTCGACCCAGTGGTGATTACGGGTATGCAGCAGGGTGGACAGCTGACTACCACCACGGACGTCGACAACTGGCCCGGCGATCAAAACGGCGTTCAAGGCCCTGAACTGATGATGCGTATGCAGGAGCACGCCGAGCGCTTTGATACCAAAGTGCTGTTCGACCACATCGAAAGCGTGGACCTGAAGCAGCGCCCCTTCACGCTCACAGGCAGCAATACTTACACCTGTGATGCACTGATTATTGCAACGGGAGCCTCTGCTCAATATCTGGGGCTGCCCTCAGAAGAAGCCTTTATGGGCAAAGGCGTGTCGGCATGTGCAACATGTGATGGCTTTTTCTATCGTGGCAAGAAAGTAGCCGTTATTGGCGGTGGTAATACCGCTGTTGAAGAGGCCTTATACCTGTCAAACATTGCCTCAGAGGTGACCTTAGTGCATCGCAGAGACGCGCTGCGTTCTGAAAAAATCCTGCAGGATAAAATTCTTGAGCGCGCTGAGAATGGCAACATCAATATTTTATGGAACCATACTCTCGATGAAGTCCTGGGCGATGATTCAGGGGTAACCGGCTTGCGCCTGGCCAGCACACAAGACGACAGTACGCAGGAAATTGACGTTGCCGGTGTGTTTATTGCGATCGGTCACAAGCCCAATACCGGTATCTTCGAGGGGCAACTGGATATGCATAACGGCTACCTCAAGATTGCCAGCGGCACAGAGGGCAACGCGACCCAAACCTCAGTAGAGGGCGTGTTCGCGGCGGGCGACGTGGCCGACCATATCTACCGTCAGGCGGTGACCTCTGCAGGCTTTGGCTGTATGGCGGCACTGGACGCCGAGCGCTATTTAGACAACCTCGCCTAAATACGGGCACGTTGCTGTGCCCAGCATTCCCTGGTTAAGCGAAAATTCGCTGCAATTCCCAGAGATTGACTCCGCGCTGGATGACCCCAACGGCCTGCTCGCCGTTGGCGGTGATCTCTCCCCTGCTCGCCTTTTGGAAGCCTACCGACAGGGGATTTTCCCTTGGTATGAAGACCCACAACCCATTTTGTGGTGGTCGCCACAACCGCGAGCAGTGCTTTTCCCCGAAAAGATCTATGTGAACAGAACGCTGCGCAAGCAGTTAAAGCGAGAGCGTTTTCGGATCACTGCCGATCAATGTTTTGGCGAAGTGCTGGATGCCTGCGCTGAACTGAGTCCAAAGCGCCCAGGCACATGGATCACCGCAAACATGCGGAAAGCCTATAAACAATTGCATGAACTCGGCTGGGCGCATTCCATCGAAGTTTGGCAGCAAGGAGAACTGGTTGGCGGCCTGTACGGCTTGGCATTGGGGCGAATGTTCTTTGGCGAGTCGATGTTCAGCCATCGCAGCAATGGTTCAAAACTCGCGCTGCTGGGGCTGTGCAAACAACTACAGCGATGGGGGTTTGAACTTATCGACTGCCAGGTCGGCAATGACTACCTTTACAGCATGGGCGCCGAAGACCTAGCGCGCGCAGACTTTAAATCGATGCTGGAGACTTTCGCCCAACCGACAGCCAGTGATGCGAGCCACTGGACGCTGGACGCAGACCTGCTAGATAGCTATGAATGACGACCGACAAATTAAGCTCTACGCCACTGCCCCTCACCCGTGCAGTTACTTTGATGACCGCGAGGCGCAGACCCTGTTTGTAGACCCAGCCTGCGACGTTGGCTCTCCCCTTTATACTCGCCTGTCCCAAGCCGGCTTTCGGCGCAGTGGCAGCCACTATTACCGGCCAAATTGCGACGGTTGCAACGCCTGCATTGCCAGCCGGGTTCCTGTCGCCGACTTCAGCTTGAGTCGCAATCAGCGGCGGCAAATCGCCCGCAACAAAGACCTGGATTACTACTGGCGTGAATCGTTAGATGCTGAGGCCTACCCGCTGTATGAACGCTACATCAACGAGCGTCACCGCGATGGCGATATGTACCCCGCGTCGCGCGAACAGTTCGACAGCTTTATTGCCGACAGCCGTCAGGACACGACTTACCTGCATATATACCATCAACGTCAGCTGCTAGCGGTCAGTGTATGCGACCAGATGGGGGACGGGCTGTCGGCGATATACACGTTTTATGCGCCAGAAGCGCAACGTCGCAGCCTCGGCAAGCTGGCGGTCCTGCATATGATCGAAACCTGCCGGCAGCGACAACTACCCTATTTATATCTCGGTTATTGGATACGAGACTGCCAAAAAATGCGCTACAAAATTGATTATCGCCCCTTGGAGCTGCTTATGAGTCAGCGCTGGGTGCGATTGAATTGATCACAAATTGCCTAATCCCGCTATTTAGGGCAAAATGCGCGCAGTTTTTTCCGGGTCACTAGGCCCCACTCTCTACTTTCAACCACATCTGAGGATTGCTGCCGAATGGCGAAAGAAGACCAGATTGAAATGGAAGGCGAGGTTATTGATACCCTGCCCAACACCACGTTTCGCGTAAAGCTGGAAAACGGCCACGTTGTTACTGCCCACATCTCAGGGAAGATGCGCAAGCACTACATCCGTATTTTGACCGGCGATAAAGTTAAGGTTGAGCTCACGCCTTACGACCTGACCAAAGGCCGCATTACTTTCCGCGGCCGTTAAGCGCTAGCAATGAAACAGAGACCTGTGTCAGGCCTCTGTTTCTGTTTCCCGCTGAGTTTCCGCTTCCAGTGTTAGCGTATCTGCCTCGCTATTCACACTGATGTGCACAACACCTCCCTGCTCTTCCAGGCTGCCGAACAACACCATTTCCGCCAGCGGCTTTTTGATGTGTTCTTGAATGACTCTCGCCATCGGGCGGGCACCCATTGTGCGGTCGTAACCTTTTTTCACCAGCCAGCGGCGCGCGTCGTCATCAACGTGAAGAGCGACTTTTTTGTCGTCGAGCTGAGCTTGTAGTTCAACCAAGAACTTATCCACGACAGTAAGCACGACCTCTTCAGGCAGGGGCGCAAAGTTAATCACGCTGTCCAGGCGGTTGCGGAACTCCGGCGTAAACAGCCGGTTGATCGCCTCGCTGGCATCAGTGTGGTGATCCTGCTCGGTGAAACCAATAGAGCGGCGGCTAATACTCTCGGCCCCGGCATTGGTTGTCATGATAAAGATAACATTGCGGAAATCCGCTTTGCGGCCGTTGTTGTCGGTCAGTGAACCGTGGTCCATCACCTGCAGCAACAGATTGAAAAGCTCTGGGTGTGCTTTTTCGATCTCATCGAGCAACACAACAGAGTGTGGGTGCTTGGTCACCGCATCGGTTAATAACCCGCCCTGGTCAAAGCCGACATAGCCTGGAGGCGCACCGATCAGGCGCGATACCGTATGGCGTTCCATGTACTCCGACATGTCGAAGCGGATCAATTCCAAGCCCAGTATTTTTGCCAATTGGCGACAAACTTCTGTTTTACCCACGCCGGTGGGGCCGGCCAGCAGGAACGAGCCAATGGGCTTGTCCCCGGCTTTCAAGCCAGCTCGCGCCAGCTTGATGGATGCACTGAGCTCGGTGATTGCCTGATCCTGACCGAAGACCACCATTTTGAGATTATCTTCGAGCTTGGCCAGTGACGCTTTGTCATCCGACGATACGCTCTTGGGCGGTATGCGAGCAATTTTGGCGACAATGGCCTCAATATCGGCCACATCGATAACATCGACACGCTGATCCTCGGGCTGCAGGCGCTGATACGCTCCGGCTTCGTCTATTACATCGATGGCTTTATCGGGTAAAAAGCGATCATTGATATAACGCGCCGACAGTTCTGCGGCGGTTCGCAACGCTGCGTCACTGTATTTGAGCTCGTGGTGCCCTTCAAAACGTGACTTCAGGCCTTTCAATATATGGAAGGTATCTTCCACACTGGGCTCGCCGATATCCACTTTTTGGAAGCGGCGGCTCAGGGCGCGATCCTTCTCAAAGATCCCGCGATACTCCTGGAAGGTGGTAGAGCCTATGCAGCGAATTTGTCCGCTACTGAGCAGCGGCTTTAATAGATTCGAGGCATCCATAACACCGCCTGACGCGGCCCCTGCGCCGATAATCGTGTGGATCTCGTCGATAAACAGGATCGCACCTTCACGTTTTTTCAGGTCTGCTAGGAGGCCCTTCAGGCGTTTTTCGAAGTCGCCGCGGTATTTGGTCCCGGCTAATAGCGCCCCCATATCCAGAGAGTAAACGACACTGTCGGCCAGCACGCTGGGGACATCGCCATCGACAATCCGCTTTGCCAAGCCTTCTGCAATAGCGGTTTTACCGACACCAGACTCGCCGACGAGCAAAGGGTTGTTCTTGCGACGGCGGCTGAGTATCTGGGCAACGCGCTCTACTTCCTCTGTGCGACCAATTAAGGGGTCAATGCGACCGGACTGCGCCTCTTCGTTGAGGTTGGTCGAGAAGCTTTCCAGTGGGCGTTGCTCGGGATCACTGCCCTCACCCTCGTGCTCGCCGTGTTGCTCGTGCTCACCGGACTCTCCCCCGGACACCTTGGAAATGCCGTGGGTGATGTAATTCACGATGTCCAGGCGGTTAACACTCTGTGACTTCAGGAAATAGACCGCTTGGCTTTCCTGTTCGCTGAAAATAGCAACCAGAACGTTAGCGCCGGTCACTTCCTGTTTGCCGGAGGATTGCACGTGAAACACGGCTCTTTGCAAAACACGCTGGAAGCCCAAAGTGGGTTGGGTATCTCGCTCGACGTCATCGTCGGGAATACGCGGCGTGGTCGCGTCAACAAACTCGCTTAGTTCACCCTTTAACTGGGGTAAATCTGCTCCACAGGCCAGTAGCACCTTCACGGCGGCTTCGTTGTCTGCAAGGGCAAGCAATAAGTGCTCTACCGTCATAAATTCATGCCGACGGCTGCGGGCAGACTTGAATGCCTGGCTGAGTGTCGTTTCTAAATCTTTACTCAACATAGCCTGTTACGCCTTCTGTTGTTGCACATGGGTACTGCTTTGTACGTGACATGATCAGCCTTCGTTCTCTTCGATTTCGGCGAGTAGAGGGTGGCCGCTTTCACGTGAATACTGATTAACCTGCTCCGCTTTTGTTTCAGCGATATCGCGAGTAAATACGCCGCAAACCCCTTTCCCCTGGGTGTGAACGGTTAGCATCACTTGTGTTGCTTTTTGTCTATCCATATAAAAAAAGTCTTCGAGTACCTCGATGACAAACTCCATTGGGGTGTAGTCATCGTTTAGCAGCACCACTTTATAGAGCGGCGGCTTTTTCAGCTGTGGTTTCGACTCCTGTAGAGCGGTGCCTCCTTCATAATCGGAGTGATCTTCCTGGCTCATAACTGTGTTCGGGTACGGCATAATTCTGTTTACCTGAGCTTAGCATCGCGGTATTCCCCCACAATAGGGGTATTCACGAAGCGCGGCTAGCGAGAAGTCGCGGCTTGACGCCAAGCACTCCGTGTTTTAAAAATGGGTATTAGCGCGAGAAAAACAAGGTCTATCGCGTTAAATGTGACAATAACTATAACGAGAAATCAGGGTGTAAGGCTATGCAAAATGGTGTTGTAAAGTGGTTCAATAACGCCAAAGGTTACGGATTTATTCTCTCCGAAGATGGCAATCAAGAAGTGTTTGCGCACTACTCCGCGATCTCAATGGAAGGCTACAAAACGCTTAAGGCAGGTCAGAGCGTCTGCTTTGATGCCCAGCAGGGCCCGAAAGGCCTACATGCAACAAATATTCAGGCAGATTCTGAATTAGAACAAGAAGTTGAGCAGTGAACCAAGAAAAAGGCTAAGGTTTGCAAAGTGCCTTAGTCGCCACGAATACGTGGGCAATCACTCCGCGCTGTGATCCAAGCCCTCAATAAACGCGCCCACATCGACAGCAAGGCCACCCCACCAGGGGTGGCCGACACACTTACATGTGCTTGACGATCGCATCACCGAACTCAGAACATTTCAGCAAGGTTGCCCCTTCCATCAAACGCTCAAAGTCATAGGTGACGGTTTTGGCCTGAATCGCGCCGTTCATGCCGTCGATAATCAGGTCCGCTGCTTCATTCCAGCCGAGGTGGCGCAGCATCATTTCAGCCGACAGGATCAGTGAACCGGGGTTAACCTTATCCTGGCCGGTGTATTTTGGTGCTGTACCGTGAGTGGCTTCAAACAGTGCAACGTTGTCGCTGAGGTTTGCACCAGGTGCAATACCGATACCGCCAACCTGCGCGGCAAGTGCATCAGAGAGGTAGTCGCCGTTCAGGTTCAGCGTCGCGATAACGCTGTACTCATCCGGACGCAGCAATACCTGCTGGAGCATCGCGTCGGCAATTACGTCTTTAATGATGATTTCTTTGCCAGTGTTTGGGTTTTTCAGCTTGACCCATGGACCGCCGTCTAGCAGCTCACCACCGAACTCTTCCATGGCTAACTCGTAGCCCCAGTTCTTGAAGGCACCTTCGGTGAACTTCATGATGTTGCCTTTGTGAACCAGTGTCAGCGAAGGCAGGTCTTGATCGATAGTGTACTGAATCGCTTTGCGTACCAGGCGCTTAGTACCCTCTTCCGATACCGGCTTAACACCGATACCACACTCCTGCGGGAAGCGGATTTTGGTGACACCCATTTCTTCCTGCATAAAGTTGATCACTTTATCAGCTTCAGGAGTGCCCGCTTTCCATTCAATACCCGCATAAATGTCTTCCGAGTTTTCACGGAAGATCACCATATTGGTTTTGCCTGGCTCTTTAACGGGAGAAGGAACGCCTTCAAACCAGCGAACGGGGCGCTGACAAACGTAGAGGTCCAGTTCCTGGCGCAGTGCAACGTTCAAAGAGCGGAAACCACCACCAACAGGGGTAGTTAGTGGACCTTTGATCGCCACGACGTATTCTTTGATGGCATCCAGTGTTTCTGCGGGGAACCAGTCGCCGTCGTAGAGCTCGGCGGCTTTTTCGCCAGTGAAGATTTCCATCCAGCTGATTTTTTTATTGCCGGCGTAAGCTTTCTCAACCGCTGCATCCACAACGTTGATCATTACCGGAGTGATGTCGATCCCGATGCCATCGCCTTCGATAAAAGGAATAATTGGCCGATCGGGTACGTTCAGGGAAAGATCCGCATTAACGGAGATTTTCTCACCCTCTGTAGGTACCTTGATATGTTGGTATCCCATTTTTGACTCCATGGTTTATAGGTTAGTATCTGAGCTCGTTCGGTGGCGGCAACAGCGCAGTGTCGCTGCTACAATGCCGCCCCTCCAAGTCTGGTCAGCGAGCGCTTTAAAGCCTAGCTTTCTTTAAAAAGCGCCGCATTATAACACTTTATAGTCGAATTTCTTCCATGAATATTAGATTCCCGTGACAGTTCTTTATCTTTTTAATAAGCCCTTTCG
Organism: Spongiibacter marinus; assembly: GCF_016906995.1. Taxonomy (GTDB): domain Bacteria; phylum Pseudomonadota; class Gammaproteobacteria; order Pseudomonadales; family Spongiibacteraceae; genus Spongiibacter; species Spongiibacter marinus. Next base: position 27,609 of record NZ_JAFBBD010000003.1, read on the forward strand.
GGTTATGAGCCAATTTACCCCCTGCGACGACCGCGAAACGCTGGCGAATTACATTGATATTCCCGCCATCTATCCCGCTGGCCGACTGGATTTTGACTCAGAGGGGTTAATGGTGCTCACCGGAGACGGTTCACTTCAGCACCGTATTAGCCACCCCGACCACAAGCTTAGCAAATGTTATTGGGTACAAGTGGAGGGTGAGATCAATGAATCGGCAATTAACGCCTTGCAAAATGGTGTGGAGCTAAACGACGGCCTGACCCAGCCCGCGCTAGCCCACGCGATGGACGAGCCTGCCGGACTGTGGCCCCGGCAACCGCCGGTGCGCTATCGCGCTGCGATTCCCACCAGCTGGCTGTCACTGGAAATCACCGAAGGTAGAAACCGGCAGATTCGCCGTATGACGGCAGCGGTAGGCTTTCCAACACTTCGGTTGATTCGGGCGAGCATTGGCCCTTGGTCACTCGACGATTTGGCCCCCGGACAATCGCGAATAGTAGAACTGAGTACTTCAGAGCAACGTAAATTATTTCCGAAGGCCGGGCGCGGTAGTACACGCAATGCTAAAACGCGCAAACCCAGGCCGCGAACTTCGCCAGCCCGGCGTGGCAAACGTAGCCCACGCTGAGCGGTGGCGGTACAATGCCCGGCTTTCGGTGCTGCGACAATTCACAACAGACTAGGAACCACTATGGACTGGCAGGCAAGAGTCACGGTCGCGTGTGTAATAGAAAATGACGGTAAGTTTTTGATCGTTGAAGAGATCCGTGACGGCAAGCGTGTGCTCAACCAGCCCGCCGGCCACCTGGAGGCCGACGAAGGGCTTTGTGAAGCGGCGCTGCGAGAAACGCTGGAAGAAACTCAATGGAAGGTTGAGTTACAGGGCGTCGTCGGTATTGGCCTGTATAGCCCTCCAGCAAAAAACGCAACGTATCATCGCACCACGTTTTTTGGCCGCCCCATGGCGTTTTGCCCTGAGAGCCCGCTGGACAGCGATATCGATAGCGTTCACTGGCTGACTATTGAACAACTTCGCGAGCGCCGCCATCAGCTGCGCAGCCCCATGGTGCTCGACTGCGTTGAACGCTATCTAGAAGGCCAACGTTTCCCACTGGCGATGATTTACGGAGAACCTTAATGAGCGCCACCGACTACAACCCTCTGGCAGACAAGGCCATTGCCGACACCAAAGTGATCGTCGGCATGTCCGGTGGTGTCGACTCATCGGTAACGGCACTGCTGTTAAAGCAGCAGGGTTATCAGGTCGAAGGCCTGTTCATGAAGAACTGGAATGAGGACGATGGCACAGAATACTGCACCGCCATGGACGATCTCGCCGACGCTGCTGCCGTGTGCCAAAAACTGGATATTTACCTGCACACCGCCAATTTCGCTCAGGAATACTGGGACAATGTCTTTGAGCACTTCCTCGAAGAGTACCGCGCGGGCCGCACCCCTAACCCCGATATTCTTTGCAATCGGGAGATTAAATTTAAGGCCTTTTTGGACTACGCATTGCAGCTGGGCGCCGATGGCATTGCCACCGGTCACTACACCCGGCGCAGCCCGGGCAGAGAACATACCCAACTCCTAAAAGGCATAGACAACAACAAAGACCAAAGTTACTTCTTGCATGCAGTCAGCGCCGATCAACTGGCCAAGACCTTGTTCCCAGTTGGGGAATTAGAGAAACCTGCCGTCCGCGCCCTCGCCGAGGAGCACGGGCTCGTCACCCACAACAAAAAAGACAGCACCGGGATTTGCTTCATCGGCGAGCGTCGCTTCAAGGATTTTTTGCAGCAATACCTGCCTGCTCAACCGGGCCGTATCGAAAGTCTCGATGGCCAGGATATGGGGCAGCACAGCGGCTTGATGTATCACACTATTGGCCAGCGTCAGGGCCTCGGTATCGGCGGTGTGCGCGGTGCCGGTGAACAGCCCTGGTACGTTGTTGATAAGGACTTGTCACGCAATGTTCTGCTGGTTGCCCAGGGCAGCCAGCACCCTGCGCTGTTTAAAAATTGCCTGCGGCTGTCCAGCATTCACTGGATCACTCCCCCGCCACCCCAGCTGCCGCTGCGTTGCAGTGCAAAAACGCGCTACCGCCAGGCCGACCAACCCTGCGAGCTGCTGGCGACCGAAGCCGGCTACGAGGTAATTTTCGATACTCCCCAGCGCGCAATAACCCCTGGTCAGTCAGCGGTTTTCTACCTGGGTGAGCAATGCCTGGGCGGCGGCATTATCGAATCGGGATACAATCGCTAATGGCTTTCTTTCCCAATGCAGAGCAACTCACAGAACAAACCCTGGCGTTGGCCGGCGTTCTGCAGGCCGTGACGCTGGTCGATCAAATTGCCCGAACCGGGCAAGCTGAACCCGCAGCGCTCGACGCTTCCCTGGCCAGCCTGTTTGCCTTCTCAGGGAATGACACCCGCAGTGTGTTCGGCAATATCAATGCACTTGAGCTGGGTATCCGCGCCCTGCGTGATTTGCTCAGTGGCAATGATTACGGCGAGCGCCAGGCCGTTACGCGCTACTGTATGGGCGTATTGTTCTTACAAAACAAACTGCGCCGGGACCATGCAGCCGCGAGCATCATGCGTAACCGTCTAGAGCACTGCGCCAAACAGCGGGAGTTTGGCGGTGAATTAACGAGCTTGGCGCCGGCTTTGGCAGATATCTATCAAGACACCCTATCCAAATATCGCTTTCGCATTCAGGTCAGTGGTAGCGCTCAACAACTGCAAAACAATGACAATGCCGCCAAAATTCGTGCACTGCTGTTAGCGGCCATTCGCGGCGCCTATCTCTGGCGAGCGGCGGGCGGCAATCGCTTTAGTCTGATGTTCCTCAGAAATCGCCTTTTTACCGAAGCGCAGCGGCTACTGGGCACTGAAATTCAGCACTGAGCAGTGTATGATTGCGCCCCATTAATTTGCCCTCCGCGTATAGAAAGGTAACCCCATGATGGAATTGTCCGCGCTCTCTGCTATTTCCCCTGTCGACGGCCGCTACGGCAGTAAGACAGCGTCGCTGCGCCCGGTGTTCAGCGAATTCGGTTTGATCAAAAGCCGTTTAATCGTCGAGCTGCGCTGGTTGGCCCAATTGGCGGCAAATCCTGGCATTGAAGAAGTACCGGCTCTCTCTGAAGACGCAGCCGCTAGATTAGAGGCCATGATCGCTGAATTCGGTGAAACACAAGCGGCGCGAGTCAAAGAGATTGAGTCCACCACTAATCACGACGTTAAAGCGATTGAATACTTCATTAAGGAAAGCATTGCAGACAACGCTGAATTAGCGGCGATTTCAGAATTCGTTCACTTTGCCTGCACCTCAGAAGACATCAACAACCTTTCCCACGCCCTGATGCTTCGTGAAGGCCGCGAGGTATTGCTGCAGGACATCGACGCTATCGTTGACAAGCTGGCCGAGCAAGCCCGCGAGTTTGCGGACATTCCGATGCTGTCTCGCACCCACGGCCAAACGGCGAGCCCCACCACAATGGGTAAAGAGCTGGCCAATGTGGTTGCGCGCCTGCGCCGCCAACGCGCCTGCATTGCCGACGTTGCCCTGCTGGGTAAAATCAACGGCGCGGTGGGCAACTATAACGCCCACATCAGTGCCTATGCCGACGTAGACTGGGAAGCCAACGCGCAGAGCTTTGTTGAAGGCCTGGGGCTTAGCTGGAACCCTTACACCACACAGATCGAACCTCACGACTATATCGCTGAGCTGTTTGATGCCATTGCACGCTTCAACACCATCTTGATCGACTTAGATCGCGACATCTGGGGTTATATTTCACTGGGCTACTTCAAACAGCGCACCATCGCCGGTGAAGTTGGCTCATCCACTATGCCTCACAAGGTCAACCCCATCGACTTCGAAAACTCCGAGGGTAACCTCGGCATTGCCAACGCGGTGCTGCAACACCTGGCGGCGAAGCTGCCGATCTCTCGCTGGCAGCGCGACCTGACTGACTCGACGGTTTTGCGCAATATGGGCGTTGGCATGGCGTACAGCATGATCGCCTATCAAGCCACGCTGAAAGGCTTGGGCAAGCTGCAAATCAACCCAGAGCGACTGGCCGCTGACTTGGATGATGCCTGGGAAGTACTGGCTGAGCCCATTCAAACCGTCATGCGTCGCTACGGCGTAGAAGAGCCCTACGAAAAACTGAAGGCCCTAACCCGCGGTCAGCGCATCACACGGGAGACTTTGGCCAGCTTTATTGACACGCTGGAGATCCCCGAGGCAGCAAAAGCGGAGCTTCGTCAGCTAAGCCCCGCGAGCTATATCGGCAACGCCGTCGCGCAAGCCAAGCGGATATAAAATGGCGCTGCAGGGCTTCGATGCGCAGCAATTCCTCGACGAGGATTGGCAGCGCCGTCCACGGGTGTTGCGCGGCGCCCTGCAGGGTTTTGAATGCCCCGTGGACGGTGATGACCTCGCTGGTCTGGCCTGTGAAGACGAGGTTGATTCACGGCTAATCTCACAACACGGCAGCGACTGGCAGCTACAACACGGGCCGCTGAAGGAGAGTGACTTCGCCGAGCTGCCCGCCAGCCATTGGACTCTCCTGGTTCAATCGGTCGACCAATGGATACCCGGCGTTGCAGAATTACTAAACGATTTCCGTTTTTTACCGCGCTGGCGTATCGATGACATTATGGTCAGCTACGCGGCCGATGGCGGCAGCGTGGGCCCCCACTACGATCAATACGATGTATTTCTCATTCAGGGCGGCGGCCGCCGTCGCTGGCAGCTGGGCCAGCACTGCGACGATAGCAGCGAACTGCTCGGCCACCCTGAATTACGCTTGCTTAAACACTTCGACTGTCAACAGGAAGTGATTCTTGAAGCCGGCGACATACTCTACATTCCCCCGGGTGTCGCACATTGGGGAACCGCTGTCGGCGATGACTGCATCACCCTGTCGGTGGGCTTTAGAGCCCCCTCCGACGCCGAGTTACTGAATAGCTGGTCAATCGAGCGAGAAACCGTGTTGAGCGACGGGCAGCGGTTTAGCGATCAGGCCCTAAATGCCAGCGCGCCCAGTGGCTGGATCCCTGAAGACGTTCTCCCGCAACTGCGAGAGCGCCTGAGCGCAGGGCTAGACGATGATCAAGCCCTTTCACGCTGGTTTGGACAGATGATGACTCACGTCGACCAGCAGCAGCGCTTCGATAACCCAGCGCTGTCATTTGAGGAATATGCTCTCCGCGAACAACAGGTGCCAGCCTGCCTGCGCCTGGGTGCGCGCTTGGCCTTCGACGCCCACTATCTGTTTGCCGATGGTATTGCCTACCCCTACCCCAGTGACTTGCGCCCCGCCGTGGCTGAGTTCTGTGAACAAGAAGGCGGTGATGATGTGATGGGGCTGGTGGTTGAGCTACGCTATCAGCTCTACCAAACAGGCACGGTGTATTTCGATGACGATGTTGAAGATTGAGCGCGTACGCTGGTCAGAACATTGGCGGGAATTAACGGAAATTCGGCGTCGGGTTTTTGTTGAAGAGCAACGCGTTCCCATTGAACTGGAACTTGACGAAGATGATTTCACCGCGCGTCACTGGCTGGCGCGATATGGCAGCGAAGTCGTCGGAACCGTTCGTCTTTTGGCTGACGGCCACGTCGGGCGTATGGCTGTCGCCGCTGACTATCGCGGCAGAGGTATCGGTCGCGCGCTGCTACATGCCGTAATTGATGACGCGATCCAACAGCAACTGCCCAAATTGGAGCTCGCGGCCCAAACACACGCCATCGACTTCTACCGGAAAGAAGGTTTTCAGCCCATCGGCGACAGTTTTATGGACGCCGGTATCGCTCACCAGTCAATGACGCGAACGCTGCGGGGAACACAACGCCTGGGAGAAGATGGCCGCAAATTTGCTGTTGAGTCACTGCCCGACAGCGCCCTGGCCTTAGCCAGTTTGAGTCGCCGACAGTTGTGGGTGTTTTGCCACAGTCTGGAGCCAGAGGTTTATGCCCAACCGCGCCTGATTGATATTGTCTCTACCCTCGCTCGAAAGCATCGCGACAGTGAAATACGACTGCTGATCTGCGACGACAGGCCGCTGCGAGAGAGTCGCCATCCCTTGGTAGAACTCAGTCAGCGGCTGAGCAGCAGTATTCATATTCGGGTTTCTAATCCAAAGCAGCACGGCGAACTTAGTGAATACTTCTTGCTCGCCGACAACGAGGCAACCCTCGTTCACAGTATGCGGCGCGGCGGCCGGGCCTGGGGCTGTTTTCATTCGCGGCCGACCGCAAGTGCCTACCGAGAACAGTTTGACCGCCTGTGGCAGCACGCAAAACCCTCTCCCTGGCTGCGCCCGCTGGTCTAATCGCCCAGCATTACACCGAGCTCGTTGTCTCGGTAGACCACCTCATAACACCTCAAGCCCCGACAGGGTTCTTCTGTCGCGTGAAGTAACTCACCACTGCGCAAGTCAAAGCGGTAGTGGTGCTTGGGGCAAACCAAATTCTCACCTCGGATATCCGACGTATCGAGAGGCCAGGCGCGGTGGGGGCAATTACTTTCGATCAAATAGTGCTGACCGTCGAGCTGCAGCAGCATCAATTGTGCATCATCAATCTTGAAGACTTTTCGGTATCCATCGTAAAGATTGATCAGCTTTTCAAGGCTGTAATAACGCATAACTAAAGGGTTCGCCAAGAGGTTTGCGCCATAGTAGCGCTTGGCGGAACCCCCTGCCAGCAGAAACAAAAAAGCCCGGTAGCAGTTCGCTCACCGGGCTTTAGCGTAGTTTGCCGAACTTATTTCAGCTTGTCGGCCAAGAACAGCCAGGTCTCCAGTACCGAATCCGGGTTCAGTGACACGCTGTCGATGCCCTGCTCCATCAGCCACTGCGCGAAGTCCGGGTGGTCTGAGGGGCCCTGTCCACAAATACCGATGTATTTGCCTTGCTCCTTACACGCCCGAATCGCATTGGAGAGCAGTACCTTAACGGCCTCGTTGCGCTCATCAAACAGGTGAGCGATCAAGCCGGAGTCGCGATCGAGACCAAGTGTCAGCTGAGTGAGGTCGTTTGAACCAATTGAGAAGCCATCAAAATGCTCGAGGAATTGCTCCGCCAACAGGGCATTGGCAGGTAGCTCACACATCATGATGACCTTCAGGCCGTTTTCACCGCGCTTTAAGCCATTATCGGCCAGTAGCTCTACCACTTGTTTCGCTTCGCCTACGGTGCGCACAAAGGGCACCATAATCTCAACATTTTGCAGATCCATCTCTTCGCGCACTTTCTTCAGCGCGCGGCACTCCAGCTCAAAGCACTCGCGGAACGAGTCAGAGATATAGCGTGAGGCACCTCGGAAACCCAACATGGGGTTTTCTTCTGAGGGCTCGTAAAGGCTGCCACCAATCAAGTGTGCGTACTCATTTGATTTAAAGTCGGACATCCGCACAATTACCCGCTCCGGGTAAAACGCGCTAGCAATGCTAGAGATGCCCTCAACCAGCTTCTCGACATAAAACTCAACAGGGTCGGCGTAGCCAGCCACACGACGCTTCACCGCTTGCTGAACATCGCGCGGCAAAGTGTCGTAGTTGATCAGTGCTTTGGGGTGCACACCGATCATGCGGTTAATGATAAATTCCAAGCGCGCCAAGCCCACACCGGCGTTGGGGTACGCCTGAAAATCAAACGCGCGATCGGGGTTGCCCACGTTCATCATAATTTTAAAGGGCAGCTCGGGCATGGCATCGAGCTTGTTACGGCTGATATCGAAGTCGAGCTGGCCGGCGTACACCATGCCCGTATCACCTTCCGCGCAGGACACGGTCACGTCCTGACCTGAGCTCAAACGCTCGGTGGCATCACCACAGCCAACGACCGCAGGAATACCCAGTTCGCGGGCGATGATAGCCGCGTGGCAGGTACGGCCGCCACGGTTGGTAATAATGGCGGCTGCGCGCTTCATTACCGGCTCCCAGTCGGGGTCGGTCATATCAGTAACCAAGACATCGCCCTGTTGTACTTGATCCATTTCCGCCAGGTTGTCGATAACCCGCACAGGGCCCGCGCCAATGCGCTGACCAATAGAGCGGCCCTCGCAAAGCACTTCGCCTTTTTCTTTCAGCAGGTAGCGCTCCATCATGTTGGCCGACTCGCGGCTCTTTACTGTCTCCGGGCGAGCCTGAACGATGTAGAGCTTGCCGTCGTCGCCGTCGCGCGCCCACTCAATATCCATGGGTCGGCCGTAGTGTTTTTCAATAATCAGCGCCTGACGGGCCAGCGACATGACTTCTTCGTCGGTGATGCAGAACTGGCTGCGATCGGCTTCGGGAACATCGACGGTTTCTACCGATTTGCCGGCCGATGCTTCACTGCCGTAGACCATTTTGATCAGCTTGCTACCCAGGTTGCGGCGCAGCACGGCGTGGCGGTCTTTTTCCAGCGTGGCCTTGTGAACGTAAAATTCGTCGGGGTTAACAGCGCCCTGAACCACGGTTTCACCCAGGCCGTAGCTGGCAGTAATGAAGACCACACCGTCAAAGCCAGACTCGGTATCCATGCTGAACATAACGCCTGCGGCACCGGTTTCTGAGCGCACCATGCGCTGAATACCGGCAGACAAGGCAACATCGGCGTGTTCAAACCCCTTGTGAACGCGGTAGGCAATAGCGCGATCGTTGTACAGTGAGGCAAAGACCTCCTTGATCGCGATCATAATATTGTCGAGGCCGTTGATGTTCAGGAAGGTTTCCTGTTGGCCGGCAAATGAGGCGTCGGGCAAATCTTCTGCTGTGGCCGAGGAGCGCACTGCGCAGGCCATTGCGGGGTTGCCGTCGATCATTTTAGCGTAGGCTTCGCTGATCGCGTCATTCAATGGCGCGGGAAATGGCGTATCAACGATGGCTTGGCGAATCTCCTTGCCTACCTTGGCAAGGGTTTTGACATCGTCGATATCCAGACCTTTGAGCATGTCCTGAATACGCTGGTTCAGGCCACTTTGGTCGAGGAAGTCGCGGTATGCTTGCGCCGTGGTGGCAAAGCCATCGGGTACCGATACACCGGCATTAGACAATTGACTGATCATCTCACCGAGAGAGGCGTTTTTGCCCCCAACGACTTCGACATCGTTCATTCCCAGGTCCCTGAACCAGATAACGTATTCAGCCATGCGGTGTATCTCCTTTTGCTATGCTTGGTGCATAGTGCAATAAGCGTAAAAAAATGCGACGCGAGCATACTAAAACAGCTATTCTGGAAATTCCCGTCGAAAACAACGCAGCATTCGGTAAAAAAACTACATGATGAGAACCGTTTTTTATATTTCTGACAGTACAGGCATCACCGCAGAAACCTTGGGCAACAGCCTGCTCTCCCAATTTGAACAGTTAAAATTTGACCACGTTGTCGTGCCCTATGTAGACACCGTGGAGAAAGCGCGCGCCGCCGTCGATAAAATCAATCAGGTCGCCGAGGCCACGGGGCGCCAGCCGATTATCTTTGACACTTTGGTCAACCAAGAGATTCGCGCCGTAATTGCCACCAGCAATGGTTTTATCATCGACGTGCTCGACACCTTCCTCAACCAGCTGGAAAGCGCCCTTGGGGAGAAACCCTCTAGCACGGTTGGCCGCGTCAAAAACGCCGACCGCGACGCCCAGTACAAACATCGCATCGACGCTGTTAACTTCGCACTGGACAACGACGACGGTGCAAGAATCAACCGCTACGACCAAGCCCAAGTGATATTGATCGGCGTTTCCCGCAGTGGCAAAACCCCAACCTGCCTTTACTTGGCGATGCAGGGCGGTATTTTCGTCGCCAATTACCCGCTCACCGAAGAAGACCTAGAAGAACGCAGGCTGCCAAAACCACTAGCTGCTTATCGCGACCGGCTCTTTGGTTTGACCATAGAACCGCAGCGACTTGCCGCAATTCGCAGCGAACGCCGTCCCGACAGCCCCTACGCCAGCCTGCGCCGCTGCGAGGATGAGGTGCGCGACGCCGAGGCGCTCTTTAGCCGCTTTGGCATTCCCTACTTGGATACGACGCATGCCTCTGTCGAGGAAATTGCTACGCGCGTGCTGGTTGAAAGCGGCCTGCGCGGTCAGCGGTCATAGCCGGGAAGTCTCGCGATGTCTTGTCCTGACGCCAGCGCCAGTCACGCCAACACCGGGCTCATTCTACCCGGCGGTGGCGCTCGTGCGGCCTACCAGGTTGGCGTGCTAAAAGCCATTGCATCGCTACACGGCAAGCGGCACAGCAACCCCTTCCCTATCCTGGCAGGAACATCGGCCGGCGCGATCAATGCCACCTCCCTTGCGGCGGGCGCACACCACTTTACCGGCACCGTGGAAACCCTGGAAATCATGTGGAAGCAGCTTTCCACTGACCGGATTTATCGCGCCGATTTAATGGGGGTTCTTCGCAATGCCCTGCGACTGGCCGGCTCCCTGTTTAACTCGGGCATTGCCGTCGGTCGACCGGTGGCACTGCTGGACAACAGCCCACTGCGCGAACTGCTAGAAGAGCGAATCCGCTTCGAGTCGATCGGCATGAACATCCGCAACGGTGACTTGGACGCACTCTCGCTCACGGCGATGAACTACAGCCTCGGCTTGTCGGAAACCTTCTTTCAGGGCGGACCACAGCATGCTGGCTGGCAGCGCTGGCGGCGACAGGGGCTGGCGACACCCATTCAGCTGCAACACCTGATGGCGTCCACAGCCATCCCGACGATCTTTCCACCCGCCAAGGTAGGCCGTTATTTCTACGGCGACGGCGCGCTGCGCCAATTGACCCCGATCAGCCCCGCCATCCATTTAGGTGCAAACCGGGTATTGGTGATTCCCGCCAACGGGCATAAACGGGTTTATCACCACACCCCAAAACCTATTCAGTCTCCGGCGTTCGGACAAATTATTGGTCAGTTACTTAACAGCGCTTTTATCGACAGCATCGAAACCGATATTGAGCGTCTGGAAAGAATCAACGAATTATTGGCGCTGATACCACGGGAAAATATGCAAATGATGGGGCGTGAGTTACTGCCGGTTGAGTGCCTGGTAATCAGCCCCAGCGAAGATATTGACGCCATTGCCGACGAGCATGTGAAAGAACTACCACGCAGTTTACGTGCTTTCCTGGGGCGCACCGGCAGTAGCCGCGGAGGTAGCGTGAGTATTGCCAGCTACCTGTTATTTACCGAGGAATATTGCGCCAAGCTGATCGATCTAGGCTACCGTGACGGGCTTGCTCAGCGCGATGACATCAACGCTTTCCTCTACCAATAAAAGCTACTGTTTTAGGCCGACGATCGCGTACAAGCCCTTAAAGCGCGCCGCGACTTCGCCGTTAACAATCACCTCTGAGCACAGTTCAATCTTGGCGCGGCCGCGCTCCTCAAAGCGAGTAAAAAATCCCTGCCAATCGGTGTCCTCTGCGGGCAGCGAGCGCGCGACAATATCGCTGGGCACTGGCAGTAAGTATTCGATCTCCGCTTTGGCCACCACAATATCCGGGTCCAGGCCGCGCTCAACACAATGTAGATACACGCTGCCCCAGCAAGCCATCACTGCCACCACATAGATGCTGCCACCAAAGGCGGTTTGCTTATCGTTAATACTCGGCCCCAGCGGGGCGGTCAGCGTTAATGCGCCATCGGAATAGTCACTAACAGAAAGCCGCATATGGCGCGCCGTGGGTAAGTGTTCGGCAATAAATTCACTCAGGCGGTGAGCGATAGGCTGCGACATGATTACGCTTCCTCAAACAGCAGGTTTATCAGTTTTTGCGCCGCTAAAAATGGCGTGGTCTGTCCGTCGGTCACCTTTCTATTCAGTTCCGGCAGCAGCGCTTTAACAGACGGGTTTTCCTTGAGTTTAATATCCAGCATCTCGTGCAATAGTTTGTTCATCCACTCCTTGGCCTGGCGGGCACGCTTGTCGGCAAGCGCTCCGTTTTTTGTGGCGTCGACCTGGAAGTCACTGATCATGCCCCACACCGCTTCGATATTCTCGTTCTTGATCGCCGAGCAGGTCATTACCTGTGGCGTCCAGAAGCTGCTGTGACGGAGCAAATGTAGCGCACTTTGGTAATGACGCCGGGTTTGCGTTGCGAGGTTAATACTCTCTCCGTCGGCCTTGTTAATCACCAGTGCATCGGCCAGCTCCATAATGCCTTTTTTGATGCCCTGCAGTTCATCACCGGCATTGGGCAGCATAAGCACCATAAAAAAGTCGACCATACTGGCCACTTCGTATTCCGACTGTCCGACACCCACGGTTTCGACCAAAATAACGTCGTAGCCAGCCGCCTCGCACAGCAACATGGTTTCGCGGGTTTTTAGCGCTACGCCACCCAGTGAGCCCTCGGAAGGCGACGGTCGAATGAAAGCGTCGCTGCTGCGCGACAACATTTCCATGCGGGTTTTATCACCCAGAATTGAGCCGCCCGCAATGGGCGAGCTCGGGTCGACCGCCAATACCGCGACACGCTTGCCCTGGCTGACCAAATACAGGCCGAACGCCTCGATGAACGTGGACTTGCCGACACCGGGAATGCCGGTGATACCGATACGAATGCTGTTGCCGGTTTGCGGCAGCACCGCCTCTAAGAGCTCCTGCGCCTGCGTGCGGTGCTCGACTTTTTTGCTCTCTACCAAGGTGATGGCTTTGGCCAGTGCGCGTGAATTGCCCTTGGTTAACGCTTCTATATCAATAGTCATAATCCCTGCCAATATAAAAACGGGAGGCCGGACCATCAGCAACGCTGAGCTCCGCCTCCCGCCTGCCGTTCTCTATGCGTGATTAGCCTTTGTAGGCCTCATTGATCGCATCGAGTACATCACGTGCCGCCAAGGGAATCTTGGTACCGGGACCAAAAATACCTTTTACGCCAGCGTTATACAGGAAGTCGTAGTCAGGACGGGGAATGACGCCACCGGCGACAACAATAATGTCATCGGCGCCCGCCTTTTTCAGCTCCTCAATTAACTGGGGAACCAGCGTTTTGTGGCCAGCAGCCTGGGAAGAAACGCCGACCACGTGCACGTCGTTCTCGACGGCCTGCTTAGCTACTTCTTCGGGTGTTGAGAACATCGGCGACAGGTCGATATCAAACCCGACATCAGCAAAGGCCGTGGCGATCACTTTCGCGCCGCGGTCGTGACCATCCTGACCCATTTTGCAGACAAGCATACGTGGGCGACGACCGTGTTTTTCAACAAACTGCTCGATGTCGCTGCTGATACCCTGCCAGTTCTCGTCGTCCTGATAGGCACTACCGTAGACACCTGAAACCGTTTGCGCCTGAGCATTAAAGCGACCGAATTCACGTTCCATAGCAAAGCTGATCTCCCCAACTGTTGCACGCAGACGCGTTGCCTTCACGGCCAGATCCAGCAGGTTGCCTTCGCCGCTGCAAGCACATTGATAGATGGCTTCCAGCGCATCTTCGACGGCTTTTTCATCGCGCTCAGCGCGAATACGAGCCAGTGCATCGACCTGCGATTGGCGCACTTTTTCATTGTCGATGTCCAGTACCTCAACATCGTCTTCTTCAGACAAGGTGTACTTGTTCACCCCGACAATCACGTCTTCACCGCGGTCAATACGCGCCTGTTTCTTCGCCGCCGACTCTTCGATACGCAGCTTCGGCATGCCGGTTTCAATGGCCTTGGCCATACCGCCCTTTTCTTCAACTTCTGCAATCAGTTGGCGAGCGCGGTCGGCGATATCTTTGGTCAGCGACTCCATCATGTACGAGCCGCCCCAGGGATCGGCCACCTTGGTGATGCCAGTTTCTTCCTGAATGATCAGCTGAGTATTGCGCGCGATGCGTGATGAGAATTGCGTCGGCAAGGCGATCGCTTCATCCAGTGCATTGGTGTGCAACGATTGTGTGCCACCAAATACTGCCGCCATCGCTTCGATCGTGGTGCGAACGATGTTGTTGTACGGATCCTGCTCGGTGAGCGACCAGCCCGAGGTCTGGCTGTGCGTTCTGAGCATCTTAGAGCGCGGGTTCTTCGGCTCAAATTCAGAGACGATTTCTGCCCACAGCAGACGCGCGGCACGCATTTTGGCAATTTCCATGTAGAAATTCATGCCAATGCCCCAGAAGAAGGACAGGCGGCCGGCAAACTTATCGATGTCCAGGCCAGCGGCGATCGCGGTGCGGATGTACTCTTTACCATCTGCCAGGGTATAGGCCAGCTCCAGCGCGGCATCAGCACCGGCTTCCTGGATATGGTAGCCAGAAATGGAGATGGTATTAAACTTCGGCATGTTTTCCGAAGCATAGGCAATAATATCGCCGATGATCTTCATTGAGGGCGCGGGCGGGTAAATATAGGTGTTGCGCACCATGAACTCTTTCAGAATGTCGTTCTGAATGGTGCCTGACAACATATCCTGACCAACGCCCTGCTCTTCGGCCGCCACAATGTAGCCCGCCAGCACGGGTAGTACCGCGCCGTTCATCGTCATCGATACAGAGACTTTGTCCAGTGGAATACCGTCGAACAGCACTTTCATGTCTTCGACAGAATCGATTGCAACACCGGCTTTACCGACGTCGCCGGTCACACGGGGGTGATCCGAGTCGTAACCGCGGTGGGTAGCCAGGTCAAAGGCGACCGATACGCCCTGACCGCCGGCTGCCAGTGCTTTGCGATAGAAAGCGTTAGATTCTTCAGCCGTTGAAAAGCCCGCATACTGACGTATTGTCCAGGGACGGCCGGCATACATGGTTGGCTGCGGCCCGCGGATAAAGGGCTCAACGCCTGGGAAGGTATTGGTATACGGCAGATCAGCAGTATCTTCTGCAGTGTACAGCGGTTTTACATCAATACCCTCTGGGGTATTCCAAACCAAGTCATCCAATGACTTGTTGCTGCGTTCAAGCGATTTATTGGCAATGTTCTGCCATTCGTCCAACGAAATCTCTGGGGCTTTGTAATCGGCCATATACGAGTACCTGTCGTGTGTCAGTGCCACGCCGCTTCTGTGAGTAGCTATGGCGACTAGGATTGATTAGTGGTCGGCAGCGGGCTGATTGATTTCAATCAGGACGCCGTCGCAAGACTTGGGGTGGATAAAGATAACTTGGCAGCCATGCGCACCGGGTGACGGCGCATCTGACAAAAACTGGTAGCCCTTCTCTTTCAAACGCGCGACATCGGCCTCGATGTCATCACTGCGAAAGCACAGGTGATGGATGCCGCCTGGCTTTTTCTCCAGGTACTTGGCGATAGGGCCTTCACCATTAAGCGGGTGAACGAGCTCAATACTGGTCGGGGGAAGCGGGAAAAACGCCGTCGAGGTCTTCGCGCTTTCAACATCTTCAGTGCCTTCAAAAGGCAAACCAAAGTCTTCCATGAAACGTTTGATGGCCTTTTCCAAATCCGGCACAGCGATGGCGATATGGTCTAGTGCAGTGATCATAAATACTCCGAATACGTCAGGGCAAACCGACGCGGGACTTAGCT
This sequence comes from Spongiibacter marinus, assembly GCF_016906995.1. Classification (GTDB taxonomy): domain Bacteria; phylum Pseudomonadota; class Gammaproteobacteria; order Pseudomonadales; family Spongiibacteraceae; genus Spongiibacter; species Spongiibacter marinus. The sequence continues at coordinate 43,077 of NZ_JAFBBD010000003.1, forward strand.
GCCCCACACCGGTCGCCGTCGATTAGACGAGCTTAAGCAATGTGTTTAAGAAAACCATCGGTCGCAGCGCGACGCTCGGCGGCAATCTGCTCAGGGGTTACCACTTCGATCTTCTCGTCGGGGTTCACTTTGAACAGGGGTTGCCCCTTCTTAATAATCACACCATCGCCGTCGATCAACACCTTCTCGATGGTACCCGAGAACGGTGCAACGACTTTGTTGAACATTTTCATTACTTCAACAATGTAGAGCGTGTCGCCGGCTTCGAAGTGATCACCTTCGTTGACGAATACGTCCATACCCGGCGCTTCGCGCGGGTAGAACATGCCGCCGCTGGCAGCGAGGATTTCGTCTGACTTGGCCACCGGCGGTGGTACCAGCACCTTCGCCATGCGCTTTTGCAGTGCGTCATCGGTGAGACGCTCGGGAATATCAATGCTCAAGTCCGGCTGTACCGCCAAGTCAAAGAACCCAGTGGTTGAGGCAATGTGCGCAAGAATGGCCAATAGCTCCGTTCCCGCCATGTAACCGGCGTGAGCGCTGCGTACTGATGCCCATTCTTCGCTGCTAATACCCTGTGGCGCATCACCCGCGATAGCTTGCTCAATGGCGGTGAAGTCCTGTGTCGCCAACTTCTCTTCCAAGGCCTTGTAGAAGCTAACAGCGTCACTGAGGATCTCTGCATCGTGATCCCAGATCATGTAACGCGCGGGCTTGCCCGTTTCATAATCCATGTTCAAGTAGTGATACAGACGATCGAGCAGAAGAATTGGGTTTTCCAGCCACTGCACGCCGTTGTCGGTCATTTGCAGCGCTTTCTTGTTGATGCTCAGCCAGCCCGACATGTAGTGAGGCTCTGCGAACAGGCGCTCCAGCGGGCGTGTAAACAGCAGCTTTTTGGCATCGAGCACAGCCGCCCACTCCGCGGCCTGATCGCTGTTCTCGTCCAGATAACGCTGGCGAATTTCACCGTAGGCGTAATCCAGGTCGAGCTGATTCGCTTGCTCCTTGAGCAAACCAACCAAGGTCAGATACGGCACGATGAACCGGGTGCTTGGGCGAGCATTGATGCCGTTGCCGATAAACCAATGCACCAAGCCGTAGTGGAACTCCAGGTTGGTTGCCAGATCCTTGCCGCGCAGCTCAGTGCGACGCAGAATCTCCGCCAGGCGCTGGTAGCTGTCCATCCGGGTTTCACCGGTGGTGAGCAGCAGTGCAATGTTTGAGTCGTACGCACCAGCGAGGTGGTACTTCATAAACACGTCGGTATCCGGGTTGTGGGTGGAAATACCCTGGTCATCGCGAATCTCACCGGGAATCGCGTTGGACCAGTTTTCGATAATGCCGCCCGCGTGGGGTTGAAGCGCTTGGTTGGTCGCGTTCATACGCGCTTCCACCGAGGTTTTTTCACGCACAATGCGCTCTGGCTTGGGCAGGCGCTTACCGTGACGGGCCAACAGCGCCATCACTTCGACCAAGCTTTCAACAATAAAGAAGTCGCTGGGGTCATCCGGGTTGGTGAACTTAAGCTTGTAGCACAGCTCAGTAACACGGTGCTCAACCTGAATACGCGTATTCATCTCCATGAAATAGTGCGCTTCACCGTCGACGATACACTCAAAGGTGCCGACAGAGTCGAGTTTTACCGCTTGGCCGAAGATGGCGCCCTCTTCTTCCATTTTTTGAAGAATGACCAGATCTTTCTTCAATTGAGCCAGCTCGCCCTCTTTGCCCTCGGCTTCAGCGACGGCGATGGCGGCAACCAGCTCCTCCTCGGTCACCGACACCTCGAGTAGCTTTTGCTCGTGCATCTGCAATGAGCAGTCGCGACCACCCATCGTCATGCACCACTCACCGTTACCCACCACCTGGATTTCCTGGTGGCGAGTGGTATCGATGTTCATTTCAATCAATACGTTTTTGTTGTCGCCAACACCGTTGGTTTTCAGCTCGATCAAGCACTCGAGCACCAATGAGGGGACATTTTCAGCCGCTTTTTCAACCTTTTCTTCGAGGCTGGCGCCTTCGTAAGAATTGGCCGATTGCAGTATACGCTGACCTTTACCACCGCCACCGGCAATGGCTTTCAGGCGGAAGCGGTTGTTGGGCTTTTCAGCCAACATGCGCTTGGCTTCAACCTGCAGGGCTGCGCCGACGTCGGCGGCATCGATAATATCGATACCCGCTTCATAGGACGCCGCGAGCAACGCCAGGGCTTTTTCTTCATCGTCTTTGCAGCTAGCGAAGTCGACATTGAGGTTATTGTCTTTTGCGCAGGCTTCGAGGCCATCTTTGCCGTATTTGGCAAACAGCGCCAGGCTAGTGGCGTTATTCACACCCGGCGTAACCGATACACCAGTCTCCAGCGCGGTGCGCTTAGCCTGGTCCTTCATACCCGCCGATTTCTGCGTGAATGAACAAGGGCCAATGAAGTTCAGGCCGGCCTTCTCCATCGCTTCGACCATGTCGGCATCTTCCGACATAAAGCCATAGCCCGCGAAGATGGCGTTGTAGCCATTATCGTGGGCAATGCGAATGATCTGCTGGATGCGCTTGTTGCGTTCTTCTTTGGTGGCACCGGTGTAATCCGGCACACGGTGCACACGATCGGGGTCGGTCAGTGTGCGCAGTTCTGGCGCCAGGGCATTGGTATAGGTGATCGAGTCTTTCTCGGACAGCAAAATGCCGTAGCCGTTAATGCCCATTTCGTCGAAAACATCCATCGCTTCTTTACGGATGGGGCCGCGACAAATAATCAATGGTTTCAAGTCTTTACAAGAAAAACTTCTCACCCATTCTGAGTTAGATTTAGCCAGCTGACGGTCTTTGTGGATCAGCGGGTTGTTCAGGTAGTAATTATTGCTTGTCTGCACGTTGATAACCTCTTAAGCGAATCGTCTAGTAGTTGTTGTCGAGCAAGGCTGCTTAGTGGAACTCGCGCTGAGGACCGGACATCGGCTCAGGCGTGTACGCTTTCAAGTGCAGCTCCAATTGCTCGCCCAGGACTTTTCGCAGGTCCGCAGGCATGACGATCTGGGAAATCGATCCCAGGCTCAGTGCTTCATTGGGGTTCATCAGTTCTTTTTCGTAGCGTTGGGTTAACAGCGCTTCTTCTTGCTTTTGCCACTCGGCAACTGCCGCTTCAGCCTGGCTGCGCGCCTCGCCTTCGGCCATGCCAGCAGCAATATTCTGCTGGGTTGCCTCGGCGATGCGAGACTTGATTGAACCACGGATTTTGCGCACTTCATCCTTATACACGTACTCAACCCCTGCAGGCCCCATTACGGCCAGGCGAGTGGTTGGCAACGCGCAGACGAAATCCGCACCCGTTGGATAGTTGTTGAAGGAGGCGTATGCGCCGCCGAAGGCGTTGCGCACAATCATCAGGAAGCGCGGTGTGCGCAGGTCGATAATCGCGTCGAGCATGGCGCGTCCGGCTTGAACAATACCACCCGTTTCCTGGTCGCGACCGGGCAGGAAGCCGGTGGTGTCTTCCATAAAGATCACCGGAATGTTGTAGACATTACAGAAGCGGATGAAACGCGCGTTTTTGTAGGCGGCGTCTATATCGATCTGGCCCGATGACACGGCTGAGTTGTTGGCGACAAAGCCCACAACATTCCCGCCGATACGGCCAAGCGCACAAATGGTGTTACGAGCGCGCTCTGGCTGAATTTCAAAATAGTCGCCGTGATCGCACATCTGTTGAATGATAATGCTGATATCAAAGGGCGTGTTGAAACCGGTTGGGCTGTTAAAGGCCTTCTTCAGCAGCAGGTCGATATCCCAGGTTTTGCGATTCAGTGGGTCAGACGTCGGCTGGAAGGGAGGCTTCGACGATGCGTTGTCTGGCAGGTAGTTCAGCAGCTCTTTAACTTTGCGCAGCGCTGCAACTTCATCGGGCACAACAAAGTCTGTAACGCCAGACTGGCTGTGAACACTGGGGCCACCGAGTTCATCGGCGGTTACGTCTTCACCCAGTACCGACTTAACAACACCTGGGCCAGTCAGGCCAAAGAAGGTGTCGTTGGGCTGAATAACAAATGAGCCCTGACGCGGCAGATAAGCACCGCCACCGGCGTTATAGCCGAACATGCACATAATCGACGGCACCACACCGTTGATCTTACGCAGTGCCGTAAAGGCCTCGGCATAACCGTCAAGGCCGCCGACACCCGCGGGAATGTACGCCCCCGCAGAGTCGTTCATGCCGACCAGGGGAATACCCAGTTTACCGGCAAGCTGGAAAAGATTGGCCAGCTTGGTGCCGTTGGTGGCATCCATGGAACCCGCGCGAACGGTGAAGTCGTGGCCGTACATCGCCACATCGCGACCGTTAACCTTAACAATGGCTGTTACCAGTGAGGCTCCATCGAGGTTTTTACCCCAGTTTTGGTAGAGCACCTTTGGCTCACTGCCATCGTCCGCAAGCACCTGGATACGTTCCCAGATAGTCATGCGTTTCTTTTCGTGTTGCTTTTGAACGCCTTTTATTCCCGCAGCCTTCATTGGGCGCTGCTGCAAGTCGTAACCTGCTTGAAGCGCAGCTTCATAGAGGCCCGGATCGTAGTCAATTTGACCGGGCACAGTGAATTCCAGCTCGGATTTCTGCGCGAATGGATTATTCAGCGAGGGAGTCAATTGCTCTTTTTTACTCATGCCTGTCAGTCCCAGATGCAATATTGTTTTGTTTCCGCACCCGCATACAGGCTGAAGTAATCCACAGCCACTGAATTTCAGGCTGCCTAGATTCCTGCCAACTGGCATGTGAGCGACGGATGATTGAGAACGTGCCGTTCTAGGTGTCATTCCAACGACGGCTTATTTGATTCTCAAAGCGGCGGCTAACATTACTTTAGGGCGGTGGCGCTGTCAATCTGATATGGGTGACCATACCGATCACTATCGATGACAAAATGCTAGATTTTTCATAGGCCTAGCACGTACAATCAGTCTTTGCCAACCCGCTTTCAAGAGCACTATCGCCGCAGCAATGCCCAACCTCCAACGCCGTCCTTTAGCCTATTTTGCAGACAGCAGCCGCTACTTCGAGGCTGTGGCGTCGGCGCCGAATCCAGTGTTTATCGATTCGGGAAAGCCCCACAGCGACCGCGGCCGTTACAGCATCATTAGTGCCGATCCCACCACTATAATCAGCATTGCGCCACGTGATAACACGACTATCGGTATATTGCTTTCACAGGCGGAGGCCGCTATAAAGCAAGCCGTTGCCGGCATGCACAGCGCCGACGATTTGCCCTTCTGCGGCGGGGCGATTGGCTGTATCAACTATGAGCTTGGTGAGGCCAGGGATATGAACCTCTCCCCCTCTGCTGAACTGCCGCTGCTGCACGTTGGCATTTACGACTGGGCAATTATTGTTGACCACCACACGCAGTGCGCAGAGCTGGTGTTACAGCCTGACTGCCAAAGCAAGATAGCGCGCCAGCTGTCGTCATCGGCCCTCGAGCACGCCGTCAACGATGCCACATTTATGCTAACTGCGCCATTTCATAGCCATCTGGACTGGCCGGACTACGCTCGCTGCTTCGAGGCGATTCAGCGCTATATCCTCGACGGTGATTGCTACCAGATCAATCTCACTCGCCAGTTTAGCGCGCCCTACTCAGGCTCCCCGTGGCAGGCGTATAAACGCATGAGAAAGGTCGCCGCAGCGCCCTTTTCCGCCTATCTCGATTTAGGGGAATGCCAGCTGTTATCCCTTTCCCCCGAGCGTTTTATTGAAATCGATAAGGGCAGCATGCTGACCCAGCCCATCAAAGGTACCGCGCCACGATCCCCTGACCCGGTAACGGACAAGGCGAATGCCGAGGCCCTGGAGGCCAGTGAAAAAAATCGCGCGGAAAATGTGATGATCGTCGACCTGCTACGCAATGACCTGGGTAAAAACAGCACAGCGGGCAGTGTGCAGGTCGAGCGTTTGCTTGAGCTGCAAAGCTTTAACACGGTTCATCACTTGGTAAGCACCATTCGCAGTACGCTAAACCCCGAGATCACCGCGCTTCAGGCGCTATTGGATTGCTTTCCGGGCGGCTCCATCACCGGCGCGCCAAAACGACGGGCGATGGAGATTATCGCCGAGCTTGAACCAAACCGACGATCACTGTACTGCGGAAGCGTGTTCTATTTGTCGGCAAGTGGGCGGCTGGACAGCTCGATTACCATTCGAAGCTTTGTTTGCCACAACGGGCAGATTCGCGGCTGGGCCGGCGGCGGCATTGTTGCCGATTCTGAGGCAAAGATGGAATTTGTCGAAACGGAAGAGAAGCTCGGCAAGCTCATGGCGGTGCTTGCCGAGCCCGAGTAGCGCTCGTTACAAGCTCAGGTTGCGGTTAGAGGCCTTCAAAAACTCCAACTTCAGCGCTTCATAGTCGTGCACCGCTGGAAATTGCGGGAACTCTTCGATCACATTGCTCGGTGCTTTGAACAAAATACCGGCGTCTGCTTCCGCGAGCATGGTGGTGTCATTGTATGAATCACCAGCGGCAATAATGCGGTAATACAGGGTTTTCAGCGCCAATACCGACTGGCGTTTAGGGTTTACTTGGCGAATTTTATAGTCGACCACCTTTCCGACATTGTCGGTTTCCAGCTTGTGACACAGCAGGGTTGGCCAGCCGAGCTGGGCCATCAATGGCGCAGCAAACTCGTAAAAGGTGTCGGAGAGGATCACCACCTGAAAGCGTGCCCGCAGCCAATCCAAAAACTCGCGCGCGCCTTCCATCGGCCGCATATCGGCAATCACCGCTTGAATATCGGGCAGACCAAGGCCGTTTTCGTCCAGTAAACGAAGACGTTGCTGCATCAGCACATCGTAGTCGGGAATATCGCGGGTCGTCGCTTTTAGCGCCTCAATACCCGTGCGTTCGGCGAAGTCGATCCAGATTTCCGGAATCAGTACACCTTCCAGGTCCAGGCATGCGATTTCCACGGCGAAAGTCTCCTCAAGTAAAAAAGGCGGTCAATCTAACGGCTTGCCCCGCTAAAAGCAACGCCTCAGGTCAACACCGGAGCGATCTCGCTAAAGGGTGGGCAACTCGATAGGCGCAAACAGCGCTTCCAGGTCGGCTTTGCTATGGCATTGGTAGGCCTGGTCAACGAGCTCCGGCGTCAGATGCGGAGCAAATAATTCGACAAAGTCGTACATAAATTTGCGCATATACGTGCCGCGGCGAAAGCCCACTTTGGTAACGCTGGCTTCAAAAAGGTGGCTGGCATCGAGGGCAACCAAGTCGCTATCAACCTCGGGGTCGTAAGCCATTTGCGCGACAATACCTATGCCCAGGCCAAGTCTGACATAGGTTTTGATAACGTCGGCATCGGTGGCTGTGAACACGACTTTAGGCTCCAAGCCGCGCTGTAAAAACGCATCGTCTAATTTTGAGCGTCCCGTGAAACCAAATACGTAAGTGACGATAGGATGGGCAGCAACATCCTCCACAGATAGCTTGGAGACGCTGGCTAAAGGATGATCTCGCGGCACCAGTATCGCCCGGTTCCAGCGATAGCAAGGCATCATTATCAGGTCGCTAAACAGCTCCAGAGCCTCAGTGGCGATGGCGAAGTCCACACCGAAATTCGCCGCCAGCTCCGATATTTGCATGGGCGTTCCCTGGTGCATGTGCAGGGACACATCGGGATAGCGCTCGATAAAGGTTTTGATCACCGGCGGCAATGCGTAGCGCGCCTGCGTGTGCGTGGTGGCGATAGACAGGCTGCCTTTGCTCGGGTTTTTAAACTCCTGAGCAATGCTTTTGATGCCCTCAGCCTTGTGCAGTATTTCTCCGGCTTCTTTTAATATTGCCTCGCCCGCCGGCGTTACCCGTGTCAGATGTTTGCCATTGCGCGCGAAGATTTCCACGCCCAGCTCATCCTCTAGCATGCGAATTTGCTTACTGATCCCTGGTTGGGAGGTAAACAAGCTCTGCGCCGTTGCGGATACGTTCATCTCGTGATGGGCCACTTCCCAGATGTAGCGTAACTGCTGAAGTTTCATTGATTATTGTCTCCAAATACAACGGCTAAGCCTGTGGGGCGTTAGCAATACCGTGCGGGACATGCCCGGCTGGCACATGTTCACTGGCTGATTCACAGTGACTTTGCTGATCGTCGAAAAATACATCCGCACCATAGGCTTTCAAGAACTCGCCCTTTTCAAGGCCACCCAAAAATAGTGACTCATCGATCCGGATATTCCATTCGCGCAGTGTACGTATCACGCGCTTGTGCGCCGGTGCAGACCGGGCGGTCACCAAGGCAGTTCGAATTGGCGGCGCGTCCGATGGGAATTCTCGCTGTAAGGTATTTAGTGCTGACAGGAAGGGTTTAAAGGGGCCGCCACTCAGCGGGCGGTCCGCCGCCTCCACTTCACTGGCTGTAAAGGCCTCCAGCCCCTGCTGTTTGTATATCTGTTCTGCCTCATCGGAAAACAGCACGGCATCACCGTCGAAAGCAAAACGCAGTTCGCGCTGCGTTGACTGCTCAGACTTTTTACTGCGTGGTAACAAGGTCGCTGCAGCAACGCCGTTTTCAAGTGCTCGACGCACGTCTTCGGCATGGGTGGATAAAAACAGGTGGCAGCCAAACGCCGACACGTAATTGTAGGGACTCGCCCCACCACTAAAGGCGGCACGGCGTATGTTCAAACCGTAGTGCTCGATAGAGTTAAATATCCGCAGGCCGGTATCCGCGGAATTGCGAGACAATAAAATAACCTCAACGCGCGGTTCTTTCAGCAAGTCGTTAAGTTTGAGTAAGCGCTCAACAATATTGAAGGCCTCGCCTTTATCGAGCACCTCATCTTCGCGATCGATTTGATATTGTTGATACGCGTCCAGCCCCTGCGTTTCAAACACCTGATGACTGTCATCCAAGTTAAACAGCGCCCGTGATGAAATCGCAACGACTAACTTGTCTTCAAATCCCTTGGGCATGAATGTCCCTCAATACGTAGCGCCTCCACTATACAAGATGGCGAAGTGCAGACAAGAGCCGAAGCTAGAATTGCAAACGCTGCCAGTTCATCGAGCGCGGCTTGCTGCCCTGACGAATCAAGGCGATATCGTCGATTAATGCCTGGGAAAATACAGCCGCTATCGATGTGGCGGCGATGCCCTCGCTACTGACATTCGCCGACAATACCCCAACCGCTTTCATTCCCTCGCGCAGCATGGCGCCACTTTGGCCCGGCTGATTCAAGCAGTCGAGCCCGACAAGAGCAAGGTCACCACCTACCTCACTGCGCGGACTCGTCTGACAGCGACTCAACCACAAACCGCCAGAGAACGACGCGCTTGGGTAGGAAACTATCTCTATGGTGGCATCATTTGCAGACAGCGCTGCCAATGGCGCGCCGATAAAGCGCCCAGTAATCGGCAAGGCAAGCTGTACGAGTGCTACGTCACTACCTGCATAGGCAGCGAGGTCGCCAGCAAGCAATTGTGCATGCTTGTGGTCCAATGTCCACGCCGCCACCGCCGGGATTCCCGGGTTTTGCGCGCCATCGCGCGCCGGGTAGAACACCACCGAATGCGCTCTGCGTGCAGGCGAGCGCGGTTCAAACAAACAGTGCGCTGCCGTTATCAGCCAGCGCCGTGTTAATGCCGTGGCAGTACACCAGGCGTCCCCCTTGCGGTACTGGCTGTATAAGCGCCCCACTTGCCATTGCTGGACGCCAGCCTGTGGCCAAACACGGACTCTTCGGGCCTGCGCGTTAATAAAAAACACCGCACCACTGCTCTGCTCGCGTTGCGGCGTTGCGGCGCTAAACACCAGTTCAGGTCTGCCCTGCTCCCCCGCTAGCAGGTAATAGCCCGGATGCACAGGCAACGCGAGGCCGCGGCGACCGTCAATGGACACCCTTGGCAGAAACTCAGCAAGTCGATTGCTTAGCGCCAGGGCTTTATCCCGATAAATCATCGGCTGTCGATGGAATTCCCGGCGCAGGCGGCGCACCGCAGCCGACACGCTGAAATCTTGCGACGCCCCGAACAAAACATGGGCGACTCTTATGAGACGCAGTTGATCGCGGGCCTCCACCGAGGTCGCCAGCGCAGCATAATTCGCAGACTCAGCAACGGCCTGTTGCGTTGCGGGCCCGCTGAAAAAAATCGCCCATGCAAAATCTGCCGCCAGAGTCGGGCAGCGCTCGATAAGGCGACGTTGTGCCTGCATCGCCTGCCAAGCCGACACACTGATATAAAGCGCATCGTCGGCGTCTGCAGGTGAATAGCGCGGCGGGCATTGATTGTCGGACCACGCCGGAGAAACACCGAGCAGAAACACTGTCAGGGTAAACCAGAGGGCGGTAGAATTACGCGGGACGCGACAGCGGTAATCTCTCAACAGGCTTCGGAGCGGCAACATATCTTGCATAATACAACCTGGTTGGAATTTGATGCAGCGGCACTGCGCCACAATCTCGCTGTTGTGAAACAGTTAGCGCCGGGCGGCGCTATCTTAGCCATGCTCAAGGCCAATGGCTACGGTCACGGCGCGAATTGGGTTGCCGACACCCTGGGTGAACGCGCTCAGGGCTTTGGCTTGGCGCGCCTGTGTGAAGCACTGGCACTGCGCGAACACGCGCCGTCCAAACGTTTGCTTCTGCTCGGCACCTTGGTTGATGACAACACGCTTAAACACTGCGCCGAGGCGCGCCTGGACTTGGTTATTCATCGCCTTGAGGATGCACAACGGCTTTCCGGCGCTCGCTTAACTACCCCCCTGTCAATTTGGCTTAAGCGGAATGTCGGCATGAACCGTTTGGGCATGACCCATGAGGATTTTGTGGCCGCGCAGCAGCTTCTCGTCGGTAGCAAAAATGTGAAAGAAGTGATTCATATGAGCCACTTTAGTGATGCCGATACACCTCGGGCGGAAGTCACCGAAGAACAGGCTGAGCGTCTGTTCAGCAGCAGTCGAGCACTGGGCAAATTCCCTTTAAGCCTGGCTAATTCCGCCGCGATTATTGCCCACCCGCACACCCATGCACAGTGGCAGCGGCCAGGCATTATGCTCTACGGCGACGACCCCACGGGGACATTAACGGGCGATAACGCGCTGCGCCCGGTGATGCACTTCAAGAGCCGGATTATCGCGCTTAAAACCGTTCACCCGGGCGACGGCGTCGGTTACGGGCGGCGTTGGCAGGCCAGGGAACAACGCCTCATCGCCACTATTGGTGCTGGCTATGCCGATGGCTACCCGCGCCACGCCACTGACGGTACACCGCTAATGGTGAATGGTCAGCGCGCCTCGTTGGCCGGGCGTGTTTCCATGGACTTACTCACCGCCGACGTCACTGACGTCGAGCACGTTAAGGTTGGCGACGAGGTCACCCTTTGGGGCCAGGGCGTGAGTGCCGCGGAGGTCGCCGAGCGCTGCGGCACCATCAGCTATGAGCTGTTCACTCAGGTGTCATCACGGGTTGAGCGCTACTATGACTAAACGCACCGCTGGCAACGTTCACCGCCTGCGCAGCGGCGCAAGCAATGGCCTCTACGCCCTATTAACCTTGGTGCTTGCCGCCGGTCTTGCATGGCTGCTATCAGCGCAGCTCAACTACTTTTACGGCTTTTTTCACGACCATATCGGCATCGCTGAAACCATCGCGGAATACGGCCCCCAAAATCGCTTTAAAGATGACTTTGAAACAACTGACCGAGCACAGCGCATCACGCTCTTTGCCGAGATTGTTCGCGCCGTGCACAGCGATGGTGAAGGCCTTAAGGAGATAAGCTATCGCGCCGCAGGGCGAACCCGCGCTGTCGCCCTGTTGCACGAGGCGGAAATTATCCACCTCCAAGATGTCGCGCATCTGATTGGTGCAACTCGCTTGCTCGTTATCCTTACCGCGATGCTCTGGGCCGTTTGGACATTGGCAAAAATACGCCGCAAGGCGCCCTTCCCGCCTCTGACTCAGCAACTGGGTAAATTACTTGGCGTCTCTGTGTTAATAGCTGGCCTGCTGGGCGTTTTTGGCTTTGAAGCGGTGTTCTACCAACTGCATATTTGGGTGTTTCCGGCAGAGCACCAATGGTTTTTCTATTACCAAGACTCGCTGATGTCGACCATGATGCAAGCGCCAGTGTTATTTGCCTATATTGGCGGCAGCATTGCGGCGCTCGGCGTTGCGCTCTTTTGCGCTATAACGGCGCTATTGCACCGTTATTCGCGCAAAAATGCGGGGAAGTAAGTCGTCGCGTTGGCAGGATTTAAAAGGGCCAAAACGTCTCGGGTATTCGTCCCTGGCGCAGTAAAGAGGCCACATCCATACCAACCGCGACACCGGCATGAACGAAAAAGCCGCCCCAGATAGATCGCGAGCGCAGCGCCAATATACCCAGAAACAACCCAAACAGGATGGCACCCACCGCTTCAGGCCACAGCTTCGGAAAGTGGATCATCAGATAGGGAACACACATTACCCAGATTGCATTCGCGCCGATGGCCGGACGCAAGCCTTGCAGCACAAAGCCGCGAAAGAAGAACTCCAGGCAGATAAACTGGGTGAGGTACAGAAGCTCCCAACTAATGAAGTCAAACCAGCTTCTACCCGCCTGTTTATAGAAGGGATAGTGCTGTAAAAAATCGGGCCGAAAACTGGCCAGGTAAATGAACACAAGAATTGGACTGAGCAACAGCAGATAGCCCTGCCAGTGCCGATGGGTGTCCCCCCAGCCCCAGCCAAAATGGCGCATGCGCTCGCCCATTACTCGGCGAATTATCAGCCACGGCAGCAGCACGTAGCCAACCACATGCCAAGTGGTCCACCACAGGTAGGATAGCAACTCACCATAGCCACTGCGACGCAGCTCCCACCACCAATAGTTCGGTGTACGCCCCTGCACTTCACTGAGCCACTGGAGCAGGGTTTGCAAGCTAGAGGAAAACTTTAAGTAGTGGATGAGTAGCAAACTCACGGACACACAGGCCAGCACCGCAAAAACCCGCCTGAGCGCCGCCGGGCGCGATAAACGGTAACTATCTGCGTCGGCATCGATATCGTCGAGAAGAACGAGAATTCGCCGTGGGTTCAGGCGCTGCAATGCGCCAGATAAGCTAGCGCCTATACCGCTCATTCGCGCGCTTCCGCTGAGCCATTGCTGCCCAGGCGCTCACGCGTCAACGCAAAAACCACCGGACTGAGCAGTAGCAATGCCAGCAAGTTCGGCAGCGCCATCAGCGCGTTCAGGGTATCGGCCAATAGCCAGATAAAATCGAGCTCCGCCATCGCGCCGAGGGGAATTGCCGCGACCCAGGCCAGGCGGAAGGCAAAAATAGCGTGAGTGCCAAAAAAATACACCACGCAGCGCTCGCCGTAGTAGGCCCAGCCCAGCATGGTGGTAAACGCAAAGACCGCCAAGCCCACGGACACAATAAAGTCACCGCCGCCGATCAAGCTGTCGAAGGCCAACGCCGACAGCGCCGCGCCACTTTCGCCGCCCAGCCATGCCCCAGACAACAGAATGACAAAGCCAGTAATGCTGCACACCAAAATGGTATCGATGAAGGTGCCCAGCATGGCGATCAGGCCCTGGTTCACCGAGTTGTGTGTTCGTGCGGCGGCGTGGGCAATTGGCGCACTGCCCAAGCCAGCCTCGTTGGAAAATATTCCCCGCGCCACACCAAAGCGTATCGCGGCCACCACACTCGCGCCGGCAAATCCACCAACCGCCGCCGCGCCATTAAAGGCGGCATCGACTACCAGTAAGAACAGTGCCGGAATTTCGCTAATATTCATCGCAATAATAACGAGGCCCATCGCCATATACGCCACCGCCATGATGGGCACTAGCACGCCGGCAACCGAGGCGATGCGCTTCACCCCGCCCAACACCACCAGCGCAACCGCTGTTGCCAGCACCGCGCCGGTTACCCATACCGGCAGAGAAAACGTGGCGTGAAGCGCATCGGCCACAGAGTTAGCCTGAACCGTATTGCCAATGCCAAAGCCCGCAAAGACACCGAAAAATGCAAAGGTTGCCGCCAGCCAACGCCACTTTGGCCCCAGACCATTTTTTATGTAATACATCGGGCCGCCGCTGAAGTTGCCCTGCTCGTCTTGTTCGCGATAGTGCACGGCACAGACCGCCTCGGCGTACTTGGTTGCCATACCCACCAATGCTGTGCACCACATCCAAAACAGCGCACCGGGACCGCCGAGCGCGATCGCTGTGGCAACACCGGCGATATTGCCGGTGCCGATCGTTGCTGATAAGGAGGTCATTAAGGCCTGAAAGGGACTGATATCGCCGCTGTCCTGCTCGCCTTTGCGACCGCGAAATAACAGACCAAAGGCCTGGGGGATTCTGCGCAGTGGCATAAAGCCCAGCCCCAACATCAGGTAGGCCCCGGTGCCGAGAATAAGAATAAGCATGGGCCAGCCCCACACCAGACCATTGAGGCCGCCAATGACCGATGTAATTATTTCCATAGCGCTACCTTATCGTTGTTATTGGGTCGCGGTGCATAGTCGCAGCTGGCCCGCTAATAGCAGGTCAAATAGTCATCCACCCAATGAAGTAAAATGCTGCCGATGCGGGAAGACGCCAAAAATGCCGCCGGTATGCACAAAGACGATGTCCCCGTCGTCACCAAAGCGGCCGTTGTCGCGCTCTTCCAGCAACGCATGAAAGGCCTTCCCTGTGTACACAGGGTCCAGAATAAGGCCCTCGGTCGCGGCAAGGTCAGCGATGGTTTCATAAACCTTTTCGTCGGCCAACGCATAGCCCGGCCCAACGTAACCATCGATAACACTCACTTGTAAGTCGTCCAATGCGACGTCTAAGTCGTAACGGTGCTGCCAATCATGCAGGTCTTGGGCCACTTTATTTAAGAACCACGCTTCATCGTCGCAGACATTCACGCCCCACACGCGGCTACCGGCCAGATAATAGTGGGCTCCAGCGGTCAAGCCAGCCTGGGTGCCGCCGGATCCGGTTGCGCAGATAATATGGCGTGGACGAATGTCATGGTGGCGAAAATCGTCGGCTAACTCGGCACACGCCGAGAAATAGCCCCAAACCCCCACCGCATCGGATGCTCCGGTGGGTATGATAAACGCGCGCCGCCCTCTGTCGGCGTAGTACTGCTGCCACTGCGCGAGTAACTGCGGCAGCTGAGCCTGAAATTGCTTGGCGGGATAAGCCGAAATCTGGGCGCCCGCTAATTGGTCGAGCAGTAAATTTCCATCGGCATGCTCGGGCTTCTCGCCGCGCAGTAGCAGGTGGCACTTCAAACCGAGCTGAGCGCACAGCAAGGCGGTGGCCCGACAATGGTTGGACTGTAAGCCACCACAGGTAATGATGGTGTCACAGCCCTCTTCCAACGCCTGCGCCAAACTGAATTCCAGCTTGCGTATTTTATTGCCAGACAGTGCGCAGCCCGTTAGGTCGTCGCGCTTCACCCATATGCGCGGACCAGGACGAGCTTCCTGCAGGCGTGTCAGAAGCTGGAGCGGTGTTGGTAGATTGGCTAGGCCCAGACGTGGGGGCGTGAACTGAGTCGGGATAGTCATGTGAAACCCGCAATCGCTCGTTTATGACGTGAAATGAAAACGGGGCGCTTGATGCGCCCCGTTTACGGTATTAAATGGCTTTGAGCGTGCCCTTGGGCAGCACTGCATGCACGGCAACGCGCTGGAACTTCAGCTCTACGTTGTCCGCAACACTCAACACAACATAGTCATCGTCAAGCTTGGTGACTTTGCCGAGAATACCCGCACTGGTGACCACCTCGTCGCCTTTTGCCAGAGCGGCGACCATTGCCGCGTGCTCTTTTTGACGCTTGCGCTGAGGACGAATCGCAATGAAGTAAAAAAGGCCGAACATCAGCACCAGAAAGCCGATTTGGAACAACTCACCGCCCGGAGGGGCGCCTGCAGCGCCAGCAGTTTGTGCGTGGGCTTGAGAGATAAAAAAGCTCATCGTGTTTCCTTAAACAAAACTAAAAAAGCCGGGCGAAAGCCCTCAATTTGGGCTGCTCAGCAGATCCCGAGCGAAATATAGTACACAAGGCCCAGATTCAAAGCGAGATGTCATAGTCCATTATAAAAGGCGCATGATCGGAAAAGCGTTCTTCGCGGTATACCCAGCCATCGCGAATGCTATCGATGAGCCCGGGGGTGACCACATGGTAGTCGAGCCGCCAACCAACATTGTTGGCATAGGCCTGCCCTCGGTTTGACCACCAGGTGTATACCGCCTCGGTGTTAATCTGCCGAAAGGCGTCAACAAAACCCGCTTCGTCATAGAGCTTATCCAGCCACGCCCGCTCGTGGGGCAAAAAGCCTGAATTTTTGCGATTCGCGCGCCAGTTTTTTAGGTCAATTTCGCGGTGGCACATATTCCAGTCGCCACAAATGATCAGCTCCCTGCCCTGGGCTTTTAGCTCGACAAAATGCGGGTATATCTTTTCCAGAAAATCATCTTTCTTCTGCTGCGCCGCATCACTGCTTGAGCCGGAGGGCATATAAAGAGAGATAACACTGAGCTCGTCGTAGTCGGCTCTGACATACCGCCCCTCGCTGTCCAGCGGGTCCCAGCCCAGCTCGCAAACAAAGCGTTGTGGTGGCGTGCGACAATAGATGGCCGTGCCGCTATACCCTTTCTTGTGCGCATCATTGAAGGCCGATACATAACCCTGGGGGTGGAACAGTGGGTCACTTAGCTGGTGTTGCTGAGCCTTGGTTTCCTGAATACAAACCACATCAGCCTGCTGAGTTTCCAGCCAGGAATAGAAACCCTTGCGAGCTGCTGCTCGAATACCGTTGGTGTTTACGGTAATTACGCGCACCACGTACCCTCCAAAAAATGGCCGAGCTTAG
Source organism: Spongiibacter marinus (assembly GCF_016906995.1). Classification (GTDB taxonomy): domain Bacteria; phylum Pseudomonadota; class Gammaproteobacteria; order Pseudomonadales; family Spongiibacteraceae; genus Spongiibacter; species Spongiibacter marinus. The sequence continues at coordinate 59,923 of NZ_JAFBBD010000003.1, forward strand.
CAGACCCGGCCTGCCGGCGAGTACTGCTGTACATTTTTTTTCACCAAATTCAATGTTTTGAAGCCATATAACGTCACCCATACAGAGCATGTTGTTCCGCGTCGCTTACCCTAGAATCAGGGTCGATAACAACCGCATTGCGGCAACATAAAGACCAAACAGGAACATTCGCTATGAACGCCAGCTCCGCTGACCAACTCTTACAGATCGAGGCGATTAAACGTCTCAAATATGTTTACTTGCGCGCAGTAGATACCCACGACTGGCAATTATTGGAAAGCACGCTCAGTGAAGACTGCGTTGCCCGCTACGACGGCGGCAAATATAGCTTCGACAACCGCAGCGAACTCATCGCTGGCCTGCGCGGCCACATGGATAGCCCCAATGTACTAACCATGCACAATGGCCACCACCCTGAAATCGAGTTGCTCAGCGAAAGTGAGGCACGCGGAAAGTGGTACCTGCAGGACCTCGTGTTCAATAAAGAGCAAAACTGGATGCTGTTTGGCACAGCCATCTACACGGATCACTATCGCCTGGATAATGGTGAGTGGAAAATTTGCCGAACGGAATATGAGCGGATAATGGAAACCATCAATGCGCCGATTCCATCGACCCTGAGCTTTACCCACAGTATGTTTGAAAAGAAATAGGCAACCCAGACTATGACCAATATTGCTCAAACGCTTCGCGACTGCCAAAACCAGCTCTGCGCCCCGGGTGCCCCCTATGAGATGGAAGACTGTGTGGTAAACGGGCAGCATTTCCGTCAGTTCAAGCAGGCACCATCGAGCATGCGTGAACTGCTCGATGCCGGCCGCCAGCATGGAGACGGAGAATTTCTGGTGTATGCCGAGCCGGGCAAGCCGGAAGAGCGGCGCAGCTTCGCACAATTTTTTCAGCGGGTGGACGCACTCGCCTACCAGCTTGTCCACCACTATCAACTCAAACAGGGCCAGCGTATAGCGATCGCCATGCGCAACTATCCAGAGTGGATGGAGGCCTACACAGCTATCGCGTCACTCGGTGCTATTGTGGTGCCACTGAATAGCTGGGGCAGCGCTGAAGAATTGGAGTTTGTACTGCGCGACAGCGCCGCTGACATTGTCTTCTGCGACGCTCGCCGTCTCGAGCTGCTCACACCAATGCTGGCCGATCTGCCCTGCCGCGCCATCGTTGCACGCAGCCAGGCCAGTGAACACGCCGAAAGTATGGAAGCGCTTATCGCCGGCGCAATGGGCCAAGCCATGCCGCAGCCCTGGCAATGCCAGCTGGATGACCCTGTACAAATCATGTACAGCTCTGGCACCAGTGGTAAGCCCAAGGGAGCACTTTCGAGTCATCGCAATATCATCCAGGCGATTATCAGCTTTGAGGTACAGGCCATCATGTCAGCGATGGCCAACCCGAAGGCGATCGAGGCGATGTTTGCCGGCGGCAATGCTCCCTGCTCACTGCTATCAGTGCCGCTATTTCACGTTTCCGGCTGCTATGCCGCCTTTCTGCTGAACCTTCGCGGCGGTCGCAAAATTGTGATGACCTATAAATGGGACGCCGCCGAGGCCCTGCGTTTGATTGAGCAGGAAACCGTCACGATATTCAGCGCAGCCCCCTCCATGGTGATAGACCTGCTGCAGCACCCTGACTTCGACAAACGCGACACCAGTAGCTTGTTTTCTCTCGGTGGCGGCGGCAGCGCCTGTCCACCGACGTTTAAACGCGTGATTGACGAGCGTTTTGAACAAGCCTACGTGGGCACCGGCTACGGAATGACGGAAAGCAACGCGATCTGCTCCAGCTGCACCGGCGCTGCCTACGAAGAAAAGCCCGGCGCAGCTGGAACATTGTCCCCCCTGGTCGACTTTAAAACCTGCGACGAGGAAGGCCGCGACCTCCCGCCGGGGGAAAAGGGGGAAATCTGGCTGCGCTCAGTGTGTAATATCCAGTCTTACTGGCACCGTCCTGAAGCAACCGCCAGCCAGTTTAAAGATGGCTGGATGGCCACCGGCGATATCGGATTCCTAGACGAAGACGGCTTCGTTCATCTCGCGGACCGCGCCAAAGACTTGATTATTCGCGGCGGGGAAAATATCTATCCAGCGGAAATTGAGACACTGCTAAGCCGCCACCCATCGGTTCTTGAATCCGCAGTTATCGGCTTGCCGGATGAGCGTATGGGAGAATCGGTAGCCGCCCTGGTCAGGCTGAATGACGGCGAAACGCTCACTGAAGATGCCCTGCTATCCTTTTTACGCGAGCAATTGGCCGGCTTTAAAGTGCCCTCGGCGCTGCACTTCGTACCACAGCCCCTGCCCCGCAATGCCGCAGGCAAGCTGCTGAAAAAGCAAATTAAGGAGGAGTACGCTACACTGGCGAAGGTTTAAGTTCTCACGCCCGGCTAACGGCCGGGCCATCCTTCGGAGCGCTAATGAAATTTTTCTCCGAGCGCCGGGCGCGCAAGATTCTTGAAGACGGGGCCGACGACGCCCAACAAGAACAGCTTGAAGCCACCCTGACAAACCGGCGGCGCATTCTCGATAAAGTCCTCACTAACGCATCACTGGCCCCTTACCTGGAACAAGTGAAAACCCTGTTTCAACTTGTGCAAGACTATGCTCGGGGCAATTATCGGGAAATACCCTGGTGGTCCATCGGCGCGGTCATTACAGCCCTTGGTTATATTTTAATGCCATTGGACAGCATCCCGGACTTCATTCCTGTAGCGGGCTATCTGGATGACGCCGTGGTGTTAAAACTGTGTTTAGACATGATCGCCCGGGACCTTCAGCAGTACCGTCTGAGTAAAGATGAGGCCGAGCAACAGGGCGAAATAAGCAACGAAGACACCGATTAATCGTCAGGCAGGTCACCGGCGAGAATGAAATTGAGGTCAGAGGGCGGTGGTTCGTCATTGAGCACGCTCTGGCAATAACGCACTGCCTCCTCCACAGTATCGCAGGCGACATAGGTCATCCCCGAGTCGGCGTAGGAAAAGTCCAGCGCTTTTAAGTCAACCGAGTTGCAGCCGACATAAACCTGGTCAACACAGCCTTGTAACTGGCACCAGAGCGACAACTTCGGCTGCGCCGCGGTGACTTCCGGGGTATGAAGGTCGTAATCGCGATAATCCACCACTCGACACCACGGCTGCTTGTCATAGCGGGCAACCACGCGCTCCAATTCTTGGAAATACGCCATGGCGCCCTCTATATTCCAGGCCCCGCGCAAGGTGGCAATAACGATATTGCCCTGAGTTTCTACGGAAAAAGAACCGTGTGCGTCGCTGCTCATCGGCATCTCCTGTGACGTTACCTCTTTATAGCAAGCCCACAGAACCTTGCCTATGCGTATTTATGCGCGGTTTCAGCCTAAATCCAGCTCATCGAGCAAGCTGATAACGTCGTCGTGATGGCGCTTGGTATTCACTTTTTCCATCACATGTTTTAAGCGGCCATCTTTGCCAATAATAAAGGTCGTACGCAAAATGCCATCGTACTCACGCCCCATGAACTTCTTGAGGCCCCAGGCGCCGTACTTGTCCGCTATAGCGTGGTCTTCATCAGACAACAGGGTAAAGTTTAACGGCGCCTCTTCCTTCTTGGGGTTTTCTTCAAATTTCTTCAATTTCGCAACCGGGTCGGGGCTAACAGCCAGCACCACGGTGTCCCGCTTAGCAAATTCTTTCTGCGTGTCACGAATACCGCAGGCCTGCACAGTGCAACCCGGGGTCTTCGCTTTGGGGTAAAAATACAAAACGACATTTTTACTACCCTTGAAATCTTTCAAGCTGACTTTGTCGCCATTTTGATCTTGCAACGTAAAGGCGGGAGCCAGATTACCGATTTTGGGGAACGCCATGATTTACTCCTCAATCATCTATCGCTGAATTGTCAGTATCGTCGTGTTGCAGATCAGCGCGATCGCTGAGTGCCGCTGGGATCTGCTTTTTAACCTTCGCACCCAGAGCCTCAAGCCTGGCAATACGACCAACCACGTTGCCGCGCCCCTCTGTCATACGCTTAAGGGTTTTCTCATAGGCTTGTTGGCCTCTTTCCAGGTGCTTACCCAGGTCTTCCAGAGACTCGGACACCAATACAAATTGGTCGTGCAAGGCACCCGCTTCGCGAGCAATTTTCTCGGCGTTGCGGTTTTGGCGCTCGTAACGCCAGATACTCTGCACCGTGCGCAGCGTCGCCAATAAGGTTGTCGGCCCGACAACCACAATGTTTTGCTCATACGCGCTGCGAAACAGCTCCGGATCATGTTCAAAAGCCGCCATAAACGCGGCCTCTACAGGGATAAAGATAAACACGAAATCCAGGGTTCGCAGGCCCTCAATATGCTGATAGGCCTTGGTCGACAGGCCTCCAATATGCTGGCGCACCGACTGGATATGTTCTTTGAGCGCTGCGCTGCGCTCGCTGTCATCCTCGCTGCTGCAGTAGCGTTCATAAGCAATAAGAGAGACTTTGGCATCGATAATGATGTCTTTGTCGTCAGGCAAGTGGACGATCACGTCGGGCTGACGGCGGCGCCCCTGCTCATCAGTAAAACTTTGCTGGGTGTCATACTCGTGGCCCTTGCGCAGCCCGGACTCCTCCAACACCCGCTCCAGAATCACTTCGCCCCAGTTGCCCTGCGCCTTGTTGTCCCCTTTAAGCGCGCGCGTTAAGTTGTGCGCCTCGCGACTGATACTGTGGTTCATTTCCTGAAGGGTTTTTAACTGCTCGCGCAATTCACCATGCTGGCGATTTTCGATGTCGTAAATTTGGTTTACGCGCTCCTGAAAGCCTTTAAGTTGTTCGCGAAAGGGATTGAGCGACTGCTGAAGGCTCTGTTGATTACTCTCGCTAAAGCGGCGGGATTTTTCGTCAAAGATCTTGTGCGCCAACTTCTCGAACTGCGCACTCAGTTCTTCCTTGGCCTGCTTGAGCAGGCCAATTTGCTCGGCGCTGGCAGTTTGCAGGTGCTGATAGTCACTCTCTTTGCGCGCCAGCGCCGCCTGAGCGTCCGCCAGTTGCTTGCGGTACGCCTCGGCTTTTGCCAGCTCCTCTGCCTGATGGCGCACTCTATCCTGAGCAACGGCTTCAGCGCGCTGCGCCTCATTAGCCCGTTGCTCAGCGGCATTCAAGCGATGTTGTGCGGTGTCTAAACGCGCGTTAAGGTCCTCGCTCTGTGCACGTAATGCGTCCATTTGCTGGACCGTTTTTTTTCGCTCAAGCACGGCTATGCGATGCCAGATCAGCGCACCAATACCCAGCCCTAGCAGTAGCGCTACCGCGCTGCTAACAAGCAAAATTAGATCTACATTATTCATCGTATTCGGGCTGACTAGAAAGTGAATGGAGTACTATACACCGAGCGCTGAAACCCTACCCGGGTGCCGCGCAGCGGCTATTGGTCGAAGTTCCAGTTTACGTGCTTGGCCCAGAGGGGGCCGGGCTTACCCAGGCGAATGGGGTAATCGTTGCGCCGACGGTCTTCGAAATAATCTATTAAAATATCGGTAACCACCGGAAACGCCAGCTCGGACCAGGGAATGTCTTCTTCTCGGAAAAGCTTACTTTCCAGGCTTTCCGGACCGACGCCGAAATCGCCGTCGAGTTCACCGCGGAAAAATACATACACCTGATTGATATGGGGAATATCGAATAATCGATACAGGCTCTCGTCCTTCACTTTCGCGGCCGCTTCCTCACGGGTTTCCCTGAGAGCGCCCTCCAGCATCGTCTCGCCGTTTTCCATAAAACCGGCGGGAATCGTCCAGAACCCCAACCGCGGCTCAATAGCGCGCCGGCAAAGCAGAACCTGATCGCCGATGGTGGGCAGGCAGCCCACCACCACACGGGGGTTTTGGTAATGAATAATGTCGCACTGAGTGCATGTATAACGTGGTCGGTCGTCTCCTTCCGGCACACGGAGTTCAACCGGCGCACCACACTCACTGCAAAACTTCATCTATACCGCTACTCCGCTGAGAGGCAAAGTCCTAGCGCAGTTCCTGATAGCCACCACCGTGGAAAACAAGAGGTTTACCAGTGGGACTCAGGTCCATTTCAGTAACTTTACCAACAAGAATCAAATGATCCCCGCCATCATAGCGCTGCCAGATATCACATTCAAAGCTAGTGAGTGCACCGCGCAGAACCGGCAGGCCACTTTTACCAATGCGGTAGTGATCCTTATCCAGTTGGTGAGCATCTTTCTTCGCATATTGGTTGGACAGGCCAACCTGCTCTTGGCTCAGTACGTTGACCGTAAAGCCATCGGCCGCTTCAAAGGCCGGGTAACATTCGGAGTCGTTACGCAGGCTCCACAACACCAGAGCCGGGTCCAGCGACACCGAGGCAAATGAATTAACCGTCATACCGAAAGGCTCATAGCCGCGTGGATTGGCGGTAATTACGCACACACCTGTCGCGAACTGACCGAGGGCATTGCGGAAGTTACGGGGATCGAAGCTCATAAATATCCTGTTATCTGTGATTCGCCGCCGACCTGCGTATGGGCCGGCGTGAGGAGCGCGTAGTATACCGTGGGAATGCATTCACCGATGCTGTTACAGCTCGTCCGAACGGCTGACGCCCTACCAGCGCGCGGCGGCCCTATCGTCGCTTTCCCTGGCGTCCACCCAGCGGCTCTCACCGTTGTGCAGTTGTTCTTTTTTCCAAAATGGCGCCTGGGTTTTAAGGTAGTCCATAACGAACTCACAGGCTTGAAATGCAGCGTGACGGTGCGCCGCGCTCACCGCAACCAGTACAATCTGCTCGCCGGGCAGCACGGTACCAACCCGGTGGATAACGGTGCAGCCAAGCAAGGACCAGCGCTCACTCGCCTCTACCACAATGCGCTCGATGCTGGACTCGGTCATACCGGGGTAATGCTCAAGGTGCATCGACGCCACGGTGTCGCCCTGGTTGTTATCGCGCATTACGCCTACAAACTGCACAATTGCGCCGCTGGCGGTGCTGCGCAGTTGCGCTACTTCAGCGCCTGCATCGAAATCCTCAACCTGAACTAAAACTTTAATCACTTAGCTTAACCTCCTGTAACTGGAGGAAAAAAAGCAACCTCATCACCCTTGGAAACAGGGCTTTCGTCGGCAGCAACTTGCTGATTAATCGCGCATAGCAAATTTTCCTGGGCGAACTGCTCGGCCCAACAATCATTGCGCGTGGACAGCTGTGCCTTAAGGCCGGCTACAGTGCCGGCGTAGTCAATATCCAAGTCAGAGGTGCCCAAGGTTTCACGCAGCTTGGCAAAGAACAAGACCTTAATCATGGTCATGCCCCTCCGCCGACCACTCGCCGGAACGCCCGCCTCGCTTGCTGAGAAGGCGGATGCCCTCAATGCACATGCCTTTATCGACAGCCTTACACATGTCGTAGATCGTCAATGCGGCCACAGATACGGCCGTAAGGGCTTCCATCTCGACGCCGGTTTGCGCAGCTAATTTACACCGCGCACGAATGTGCACGCACTGCCCTGCACTGTCGATGTCAAAATCGACCTTGACTGAAGACAGCATCAGCGGATGGCACAAGGGGATCAAATCGCTGCATTTTTTTGCCGCTTGAATGCCCGCCAACCTGGCTACACCGAGCACATCACCCTTTTTATGATTGCCAGCGGCAACCATAGCCAGCGTTTCTGCTTGCATCACCACACGGCCTGTCGCCTCGGCTTCCCTGGCCGTTACCGCTTTATCGGTCACGTCGACCATGCTCGCCTGGCCCTGTGCATCAAAATGCGTGAACTGTTTTTCTTCCACGTGATCACCCATAGCGACTGTCAGCAACGAAAGGATTGGTCTGGCGTTCCTCGCCGAATGTCGAGGTCGGGCCATGGCCGGGGATAAAGGTGACATCATCCCCTAGCGGCCAGAGTTTTTCTCGGATGGACGTAATCAAGGTATCGTAATCACCACGCGGGAAGTCGGTGCGACCGATCGAGCCTTGAAATAACACATCACCGACAATCGCCAGCTTGCTCGGCTCATGAAAAAACACCACATGCCCCGGGGTGTGCCCAGGGCAATGACTGACCGCCAGCTGCTGGTTCCCGAAACTAACAGACTCACCGTCATCCAGCCAGCGGTCCGGCGTGAAAGCCTCCGCATGGGGAAAGCCGGACATCTGGCACCATTCAGGCAATTTGTCGATCCAGAATGCATCGTCCTTATGCGGCCCGATGATCTGCACCCCGTATTTCTGGCGCAAGGTATCTGCCGCCGCGCAATGATCCATATGGCCATGGGTCAGCAAAATCACTGACAGTTTGCCGCCCAACTGCTCCAACGCTGCCTCGATGCGGTCAATATCGCCGCCTGGATCAACCACCGCGGCTTGCCCCGTTTCTTCACAGAGCAGCACCGAGCAATTTTGCTGATATGCCGTTACCGGCACCATCGCACACTTCATTTTTTCTTCCACTTCGTTATTCCACATCTGGCGACAATGATAAGCAGTCGACTGGCAACTTCATAGCGCAAGCGGCGATAAATCGATACTGGCACGCTGTTTGCTGACTGTTACTGAGAAACCACAAACGTCGCAAACACTAGCTTAGCTAGCCATTTACACAGGGAGGTGAGGAGTTCGCCAGGAGGCGATACATTATTAGAGGTAATTTCACTATGCAGCGTGCATTCGCATACACCCTAGCCCCCATCGTCCTCGCACTTGCTGCGTGCGGCGGCTCGTCCAGCTCATCAAGTACCAGCGCGCCGCCCGCGCCGCCTACCACTCCAGGTGGGGAGTTTGTGCTGGAAGAAGCCACCACGGCGGACGTCCACGCGGCGCTTCGCGGCGATCTCAGCCTTGCCGATGGTCAGCGACTCACCTGCGAAGCCCTCGTTAATATGTATATCCAGCGAATCTTCGCCTATAACGACAACCCCCAACCAAACGGTGGGCTGCCTATTCGCGGCGTGCTTGCTGTTAACCCCGACAGTATCGACCAGGCCAAGGCGCTGGATGCCCTCTATGCACGTGACGGTGGCATCGGCGACCGCCCGCTGCACTGCATGCCCGTTTTATTAAAAGACAACTACGACACCTACGATTACCCAAGCACACAGGGCTCCTACAGTATGCTCGGCCATCAGGCCGGGGTAGATGCCCACTCGGTTGCGGGCTTGCGACAGGCTGGAGCAGTCATTCTCGGCAAGGCCAATCAAGACGAATTCGCCTTTTTTACTACTGGCTTTTCCAATCGCGCCATCCAGGTAAGCAACCCCTATAACACCTCAGAAAGCCCCGCAGGTTCATCCTCTGGCACCGGCGCGTCTATCGCCGCCAACTTTGCCCTAGGCGGCACCGGTAGTGACACCTGCCAGTCAATTCGCCATCCCTCCTCAGTTAACGGCTTAGTGGGCATCCGCCCGAGTTTAGGTGTTATCTCTCAGCACGGTATCTTCCCCCTCAGCCACGAGCGCGACACCGGCGGGCCGATGACAAGAACGGTGCGCGACGCAGCGTTAATGCTCGATGCAATGGCGGGCGTTGATCCCCGCGACCCGAAAACCCTTCTCTACCCTGCCGAATTGCGGCCCGAAAGCTATATGAGCTTTCTGGACCGGGAAAAATATGGTCTGAAGGGAAGAAAAATTGGCGTGGTAAAACAGCTGGGCAGCAACAGCGATGCGGCAGGTACCGGCGCCCAGGGCGAACTGATTAGCGCTGCTGTTGAAAAAATGCGCGAATTGGGCGCAGAGGTCTATGACATCTACCTCCCCGATTTTGAAAGCCGCGGCGCGGGTTCACGGCACTATGATGTGAACCAGTACTTCCTCACCTTCGAGGAAGAAGGCGGAGACAGCCCCAGAGCCTGCGTAAGCAGCCTGGCGATTGCCACCAACGGCTCCGACTCCATCGCCCATGAGCGCGAGGCCTGCAGTGGCCTGGACGGCATACTTGAAACGGGCAGAGTGGGACCGCGCACAGCCGCGCTATTCGCGCTTGTTGCCGCAGACGACCCAAATCTTGCGCCTAGCGAAGCCCAGCTCAACGGTCTGATTGAAATGCGTGACTACACCACCTCACTTATGGACGCCTTGGTCGATGAGTCAGGCGAACCGGTACTGGACGAAAATGGTGCACAGGTACGCTTGGATGCGCTGATTTTGAGCCCGGGGCCGACCGGCGGCAGAACCTGCGATTTCGGTTCGACCACTCAAATGGGCTCAATCGTCGTGCCAGTCGGCTTTGACGACAGCGTTGGTGTACCGCGCGGCATGGAGATATTCGTTCGTCAGTATGACGAGGGAACCGGACTTGCCATCGCTTACGACTACGAACAGGCAACTCTGCACCGTCAGCCCCCCAGTATTTCGCCCTCTCCCCTGACAGCGGACCAGAGCATTGCAGACTTCAATGCACGCATGCAGCAGGCCTTATCAGAGGCAATGACCGAAGCCCCTGAGAACCTGCCCGTTGAGCATTACATTGAAGTTCTGGGAAATATTGGCGGCTAACACCGCCAGCAGAAAACCTTACTTATAAAACACCCGTCCCCGGTACACATGCTTTTTAGCGCCGGGGGCCGGGTTTTGCTGCTCATCAATAGAGGGGATCTTATGTCCCCGGTAAGTAATCTCGGTAATAGCCTCCAGCGATTTTTTCTCCGCCGACTCTCGACCAGCGAGGCTGAGTAGCTCGCCGATGGTGTTTTTCGAGATAGGGTCGCGGGTGCGGGGCGCCAACGCCGACAAAATATCTAGCAATTCCGGATCGGCCAAACGAATACGAATGCCAAACTCGGCATACAATCTGGAGCGCAGCTTCTGAAGGCGCGACACCATCTCCGGGGTATACAACATTGGATATCCTTAGCCGCACAAGGCGTAGCGTGAATAAGCAGCAACGTCGACGCAAGAAATGTTCCACTCTTAGCGCAGCCGCATGCGTCAATGTAAATTCACAATTGCCAAGGCGTAGAAAATCCCTTAGAGTGTCGGCCCTCAAAACACAGCCTCGGCTGTACCTGTTTTGGTGAGGTGTCTGAGTGGTCGAAAGAGCACGCCTGGAAAGTGTGTGTACGGCAACGTACCGAGGGTTCGAATCCCTCCCTCACCGCCATAAATAAAAAACCCGGCCTTGAGCCGGGTTTTTTATTTATGGCGTGTGGGTCGGTGAGAACCCTCGCCAGGGTTCTATAAAACGCAACGCGTTTTAGACGCCGAAGCAACGCGAAGGCGCCCCGAAGGGATAAGCAAATAGCTATTCATCGTGTAGTAAGGGCTAGGCCGCTCAACCTGCGGATACAACCCTTTCTCTAAGTCTGCTCAAGACTTGGGCACTGGCTCCAATTTGCGACGGAAGCTGCCCGAGATCCGCACGATATTGTCGCCATCGGGCATGATTTGCTCACCGTCGATAATCAGCGCTGTGGCCTTATAGGTGCCGGTCACATAACCATTGTCATCGGTAAGAATTTCTACCTGACAGGCTGCACCATCCAGCGTCAGCTCTGCCTTGGCGTCACGATCATACTGCGTAGTCTGGTACAGTGCGCCAATCGCCTGCAGATTCACCTGCACCGCGCGATTGTCGGCACTGTTTACATCGGCGCAGTTATACACACCCACTGCACGCGGCATATTGATCACATCCAACTTGAGGCCTTTGCGGCGATCCAGGGTGCGATAACCGTACTGACTGTAAGAACTCTCATAGCTGTAAAGCTGATCGAAGGGGTCATAGATAAATTTGAAACGATCGCCCGTCTGCCAATGGCCGCTGCCGTCTTCAACACGCATGGTCATGCCGACTTCGTCGGGCGCCAGTTCGCCTTCGTCACCGCTGTCATTATCAGGGCGCGTCAGCACAACGGCATAGTTACGGAATTTACCACTGATTTCCAAACGGCGATCGTCACCCTCCAATAAGTTTTCCTGGGCAAACAACGTCGCGGTGTAGCTAGCGTCATAGAATTTGCCACCACGCGACACGGTTACGATTTCACACTCACCACCGGCATCATCTGAGGTATAGCGTTGCTCCAGCAAATAGGTACCGACTTTTACCCACATGTGCATAGCGCCAGCACGATTTCGGTACTCGGTGCCACAGTGGTAGGTTGCATCCCCAGCAAAGCCACCCTGTGGCTGGGTGCCCGCATGCAGGCTAATGATATCGGAGGCATTGCCGGTAAACGGAGGCGTGCCGTCATCAGGGCTGGTACCACCGAGACCAACAGGGTTATCCAACAGGAAGTGCTGATCTGAACCCAGTTCATAACTTGGATTATCGGCCAGTTCGATACTGCCAAAATAGTCCCGAGGCAAGTCACCCTCAAGTGTTCCTGGTACACCCTCATGGTCATATACGCGGAACGGCACATTTTCAAGCTGAATAGCGTAGTCGTCCTTCTCCAGTGTGGCCGCAAGAATAACGCCTTGAATACCCCCCAACTCGCTGACGTAGTCAGTGCGTAGCCTACAGTCGCTGGCCGTGTAATCGCCGCGATTAGCTGGCGCTCCGGTAACGGCATTCATTGACAGCACCATCTGTAGCTGATCGTCGCAGATTTGCTCGCCCAGAATATGAGGAATATTCAGATACATGGCCGCAGGCACTACGCCTTCGTACTCTGTGGTATCGATGTTGTTACGGGTATCGACATTAAACCGCAGCTGCCGAACACCACCCAACGTGGTATACACGCTGGCATAATCCAACAAATAGCGATAATTACTGCCTGCAAACTTCAAGTAAGCGCCGTTCTTACCATTCAGAGAATCGTAAACCGGATTGTCGAGTTCGCCCGCGACGCCACCGCCTCCGGTCTCGCCCCCGGTTTCACCACCGCTGCTATTCTCGATCGTCGCCTTAAAGTAGCCATTGCTCACCGCCCGGCGAGGCTCCTCGCCCGAGAAATTACCGGAGAAGTAACCCTCGTAGACAGGGCCGGCCTGCACCACCTTAATCACACAGTCGCCATTGTTCGAAGCCAGTCCTGACTGATCGAGATCATCGGCATTGATGTACTGCAGTACTGTGTCGTGGCCACTATCGTCACAAGAATAGGTGCCTATTGCTTCCGGTACGTGAACTCGCCATTTCTCGCGCCGTTCACTATCCAGCCCCTCGAGATAAACCAGCCCGTTGCCGTTGTTACTTCTTAGGACATCGACAACATCGGTGAAGGTATAGCTCACTCCGTCGATATCGCCAGTGAAACCATCGCCAGTGAAGCGGCCTCGGCCTTGATTATCGACTTCCGGGTCTTCCCCGCCAGTCTCGCCACCAGTTTCCCCGCCAGTTTCCCCGCCAGTTTCCCCGCCAGTTTCCCCGCCAGTTTCTCCGCCAGTCTCTCCTCCGGTTTCTCCGCCAGTCTCTCCTCCGGTTTCTCCTCCGGTCTCTCCTCCGGTCTCTCCGCCAGTCTCTCCTCCGGTTTCTCCGCCAGTCTCTCCTCCGGTTTCTCCACCAGACTCACCTCCGGTTTCGCCGCCAGCCTCGCCTCCGGCTTCTCCACCCGACGCGTTGTCACCTATTGTGTTTGAATCGGGAATGAGGACTACTGTGTTTGCCTGTAGAGCAGTGTTGGCTAACAGCGCAGCCTGTGAATTGATCGCTGCAGACAAGTCCGCCACAAAATCAGTATAGGGAACGGCCACTGAAGAACCGTCCGAGACACCATCCAGGGCGCTGTCTTTACCATCGGCAATCAGCGCATTCATGGTGCTCACAGCAGGTAATCCTTCGCCAGAAGACATTTCCGCGAGAGCGGCCAGTAGCAGAGCGTAACGCCCTGCCTCGGTATCATCCAGGCTGTTGGCTTCCGTCGCACCAGACACGAGGCTCGGCACACTGAGAATACTAATTAAACTTGGCGCGATCGCAGTGCGAACCTCATCGTTAATCGCAGTCACAATATCGCTTGTCAGCGGAGAGCTGCCACGGGCCATAGCGATCTCATATGCGAGGTGGGTCAGTGGTGTTACCGCCAGGGCACGATTAGGAGCAATAGCCATCGCGCGCATACTCTGACCCGAAGGAAAAGCCAATGTTGCCCTGGCAGATTCGTCGTAATAGCTAGCACCACCGCCACCGAGCACTTCTACGACTACCGGCCCTTGGTAACGACCGTAGTCCACGCTAACACTGCCGTCAGCAGCCGTTGTTCCGGTACCGATAAGCGTGACGCCATCTGCCTCATAAATGTTAACCAGAGCACTGGACACCAAACCTAGAGACGGCGACACCGCTATCGACTCTGACTCACCGCCCTGAGGATATTTATGATCTTCATTACAAGCTGCCACCGTGACGACCAACGCCAGCACGGGAAGGTGCTTCCAAGCTACAAATTTCATAACGCTCTCCGACTATACGATCATCTAGTTCCGTCGCTGGGATAACAACTGCGCGAAACCTCTGAATAATTTTGCAAGCAGTATTCGCAGGACAAGCCCCTCCAACAACCCCGTATTCAGGGGTGCTGTGTCTAATCAGCGCGAGCTGTGGGTGGCCTTAGTACATTCAAACCGGACTTAATATTTTCCGCCGTAGCATGATTTAACTTGTGGGGATCACTCGTAGAGAAAGGCTTATATTCACCGGGACATGTTGATAATGCGGTAGCTAATGTAAAGGTAAATTGCACGAGAAAGGCTGACTATGCGGATGCAGTTGCGACAAAGCAGTGGGTGTAACAGGAGCAATGGCTGCGTATTCGTTTAACTTGACGCTATACCCCTGCGCAGGTTTAGCATGATGTTCCACTTCAATACATTGAAACGGATATCTCTTCGCTTACTCACAACGCCGCGCTGCTAAGAGTCAGCCATTTGAAGTTGATTCAGTTGAAGGATACCGTGCTGAATCGCAACCAGTGTCGCCATCGCCCGGTTTCTAACGCCGAGGTTTCGGTAAATGTCTTTCACGTATCCGTCTACCGTGTACATGCTGATGGATAAGATATTGGCAAATATCTTATTGCTCTTACCCATCGCGAGTTCGTGGAGTACCTGGCATTCGAGTGGCGTGGCCGTCAGTCCGATTAGAGAGCTATCGAAGTAGTCGGAGATGGCCCGGTACTTATTGATACACGTTGTGTGGGCTTCGTCGATAATTACCAGGTCGAAACGACCAATTCCAAAGCGTCGTTTACCGTCGGTCTTGATTTCAATTAAGCCCATCATAATGGGGTAGATACTAAAATAGACCGCACCCTTGGTGCCTTTCTCAGATACAAGGCTCACCGGGCTAGAATCCGACAGGTGTCCTTTGGACGCATTGACGGCCTACCATGCTTGTTGTCGCAACCCAATGCTTGCAAGCCGAGCATTTAATCGGTGAAACAGATTTCCTTGCCGTTGCCCTGGTCGTAGCAATCGCGGCGATTGGAGCTTGGCGCTGACGGCAACTGGTTTTGCGAGTTGTTGATCATTGTTCTATATGCAGCATCTGCAGCCTGTTTGCGGGCTTGGTCTTTGGCTGCCTGTTTATCGCGTTCCTGCCTGGCATAGAATTCACGCTGCGCCCGGCCCGCCTCATAAGCCTCTTTGGCTAGTTTCTGGCCCCGAATACTATCGAGATATTGCTGACGTTGAGCCGCTGCGATTTTTCGTGCTTTTTCGGCAACTTCTCGACCCGCTGCGTCGTTTTCCAGCGCGTATTCATAGGCGATGGCAGGAACATATCCACACCCTCGCGCATTGCGATGCTCGATTTGCGAGCGCCCCCAATGCATCAAGGCTTTATCTTTTGCTAGGTAGTGCGTCATTTTCGGCATTGCCGCTGCCGCGTTGCAGAAGTCGGCCGAGAATTCACCGCGAATCAGTCCAATCTCCTCGAAATTGAGCTCTGCGCTGCGCTCACCAAAGCAATCGCCGTAAATCTTTGTCACCATGATCATCGCTTCACGCGGCGGATACTCGGATATTCTGTCGAGAGGAAGCGGCTTGTGCTTTTCCAGCGCTTTTTCCACCTTTTTATCGGGCACAATGCCCCAGCGGTTTGGTTCGCCTTTCTTTAATTTATTGGAGTGATCTTGAGCCCATTTTCCAAATACCTGTGCTGCGAAGTCGCGTCGCATGTAGGAGGCCGCCGTTTGTATCCCCTCTTTGCCCTTCAGGGCCCAAAACGCAACAACACCAAAAGACTTGTCAACGGCGACGAAAGCACGGGGATTCTCGAGCTGCTCTGAGCTTAAATTACATGCGGGCGGAGGCTGACTGTTCGAGTCCAATTGCGCCACGGCAGAGGAAGAAAAAGACAAAATGGCAACGGTGGCCACTATTGATTTAACTATTGCGGCCGTAAACGCCCGGTCCGCCTTCGTATACTTGGGCATTAGGTTCCCTCTAAAAATGTTGCAGCGCTGGGTTGTCTTTACTGAGTTGCAGCGTTGTTCTGAGAAAAGTCTGCCATATCAAGATGGTTCAAATTAAGAATGCCGTGCTGGACGGCGACGAGTGTCGCCATCGCGCGATTTTTAATCCCGAGTTTTCGATAAATGTCTTTCACGTATCCGTCTACCGTGTACATGCTGATAGATAAGATATTTGCAATCATCTTGTTGCTCTTACCTAGTGCAAGTTCCTGGAGCACCTGGCGCTCACGGGGCGTGAGAGGCAGCGGCTTTACGTCGGAATACAGCATACTAGCGTTGTCGAGGGGCATGTTGGCGATCACTTTTCCGTTGCGATTGCCGAGTATCTTCCCCTGTGAATACGGGGCTGACAAATGAATAATTCAGCGCCGTCAGGTTAGATTATCTTATCCGACCATTCTTTAGCGATGATGCCAGACACCCACTGCTGGAAGTCCTGAATGACGCCATCGCCCCGATAGTTGTTGCTATAGGTTAAAAAACATTCCCCGTGCCGCGTCACCTTTTCTGACATTGGCAGTACTAGCTCATCATCACTACGCATGAATTGGTAGGATGTTGGCAGGTAGCCCATTGCAACGCCGATATTGCTCTTGACGGCCTCGATACTCGCCTGAACCGTGCTGACTACAAGCTCATTCGCAATATCCGAGAGCAGGCCCCACTGCGTTTGCCATCGTGGCCATTGATAACTGTCGTTGGCGATTTTGATGATCCGGCAACCCGTGAAGTCGCCTTCTGCCAAGCCGGGGTGCTCAGCGAGATAGCGACGCGTGCAGATAGGCGTGAGTGAGATTTCTACCAGGGGATGATAGGTAAGCTCTGGCTCATTACCACATTCGTGACGGATTGCGACGGTGGTTTCCGAGTTTTCTAGATCAACACGAGAAATATCGGAATCGATCTGAATTGTCAGATCTGGATATTTGGTTTGGAATTCGTGGATATTGGGAAAAAGTAATAGCGTTGCGATATTTGGCAAAGTATTGATAACAAAGCGCCGCTTTTTTTGCTCTTTGCGCACCGCCAGTGTAGCGGTATCAATCAAGTCTAAACCGCGTTTAACATGCAAATAATAGCGTTTGCCCTCCGCTGTCAAAGAGATTTTACGATTCTCTCGTTGAAACAAAGTGACACCAAGATTTTCCTCTAGCGCCTTAATCTGGTGGCTAACAGCCGGGGGAGACACAAACAGTTCATTTGCCGCGTCTTTAAAGCTTAATCGACGCGCGGCGACTTCGAAAACACGAATCAAGTTAAGTGAGGGCAGGTGCGGCGTGGGCATACGATACGACTCAACGATACAGCAGGCTAATCGATACAAACATTGCAGGGCAGCGACAAGAATATCTCAATGTTAGACGCGAGATCATCCTATATTACGGATGGCCTGAAAACCCCTCATTCCTGTGCCATTCGAAATCCAAACCGCCCAAACTATCATTTCCGCCGTTAGCGCGGCGAAGTGGGTGAAGCCAAATACAACCGTGTAACCACCTAGTCATATCAGCAAACAGGTGTGAGCCACTCAAGAACAAACCGAATGTATAATCGCCACATGTCATCAACACGAAGCCACACACCTAAGGCAAAGCAGAGCCGATGAGTACTGCCTGCACACCATTTCGGCATCAGCATGATCAACCGTACTCAACCGCGGACCACAAACAATTGTGTGCTGTGAATCTGGGCGGTATTATCCCGCCCCGGTTAACCGCCGCTTGTCACGCTCTCTACATCTTTACACAGAGTCTTTACCGCCATGGAAAAAATGTTTGAAAAACTCATGTATTCATCCCGCTGGATCATGGCGCCGATCTATCTCGGCCTCAGCCTGGTCTTGCTTGCTCTTGGCATCAAATTTTTCCAGGAAATTTTCCATGTGTTCCCGCATATCCTTTCGATGAAGGAAGCAGATTTAATTCTCGTCACCCTGTCGTTAATCGACATCGCCCTGGTGGGTGGCCTGATTGTGATGGTGATGTTTTCCGGTTACGAAAATTTTGTTTCCCAGCTGGATGTCGATGATGACGCCGATAAGCTTGGCTGGCTCGGCAAGTTGGATGCGGGCTCACTTAAGAACAAGGTCGCGGCTTCTATCGTGGCGATTTCGTCTATTCATCTGCTTAAGGTATTCATGAACGCCAAGCAGATCGATAACGACAAAATTATGTGGTACTTGCTGCTGCACATCACCTTTGTGGTGTCTGCTTTTGCGATGGGCTATTTGGACAAGATCACCCGCAGCGGCAAGTAAGGCAATGCGCTGGTCTGCATGATCAGCGCATTACTGCATGCTATGGCGCACTATGCGGCGCCCTCTTCCACCTCTTCGCCGCCAAAGGCGGCAATGACTGCCGGGATAAATTTCGCAAATTCGCCCGCCATAATGCTGAAGTCTGCATCGAATTGCTCGGCCATGGTATCGGCATTGATGTCGTCGGCGCGCTCACGGATCAAGTCACCAAACGCAATACGCTTTATACTCAGCTGATCATCAACCACGAAATCGATCCCGCCGGTCCATGTCATGGCCAACTTGCTGACAAACATACCAGACTGCAAATGGCTTTGAATTTGCTCCGAGGACAAGTCTTGGTTTTTGGCGCGAATGACGGCCGTTTCATCAGCGCGATCACGCAATTCACACTCTCCGCCTAATTCAAAACCGGTTGGCGCTGCGCCAGCAACCCATTCGGTCAGACAATGCTGAGCAGTGTTCTTAGCTTTCAGAGGAATAACGGGCAAACTGCCAAGGGTCTCGCGCAACAAGGTGAGAAGCTCCTCGGCCTTTTTGTGGGAGGCGCTGTCGACAAACAGCAAGCCCGCTTCAATGTCGATATAGGCGTACAGCTTTCTGGATCGCGAAAAAGCGCGCGGCAGCAGGTCGAAAACAATCTCTTCCTTCATATCCGTTCGCTCTTTTCGGCCCGGCTTGCGCCCGTCAGCTTCTTGAATTTCGCGAATTTTTTCATCGAGCACTTCGTTAACCACGGCGGCAGGCAAGACTTTTTCCTGCTGTTTAACACACAACATGACGCAGCCGTTTGCCGCGTGCAGATACTCGCTGCCGGCGTCGCCTAGGGGCTTGCTCCACCCATAGCTCGACTGCTCCTGGCTCGAACAGGGGTGGAATGCCGCTGCACTGAGCTTTTCATTAAGTTCTTCCAGGCTGGTGCTAAAGGGACGGGTAAAACGGTAGGCGAGCAGATTTTTAAACCACATAAAATCGATAATTCCAGTATAAAAAAGGCGGCAAAAAGGCCGCCCATTGTAGAGTTTTTTGCCGCCGACACCAGCGCTAGCTTACTGGCTATTGGCGCCAAACTCGGCCTGCATTGCGTCGCATCGGGTAATACCGTAGGCCTGCTGGCATATCTGCGCAATGGTCACATCGGCCTGTAGGCGGCACTGCCAGCGCAATGCATCAAAGCTCTCACCCTGACTCCGGCAAAAGCGCAGCGCCTGCTCTGCATGCAGCGCTTCCAGTTGTTCGCTGTAGTGCTTGTGTTTGGCAAGCAACGCACGGCGCAGTGTTGAGATATCCTTCGCACTGCGGCGCGATGCCCAAGGCCAACGTGAGAGCAGCGCATTAGAGTCTTGCTGCCAGCGCTGATAAAGGCTCAAGGCGCCGGGCAATTGCTTGACGGCATCCGCCGCTGGTTGCTGATAGGCTTTCACCAGTGCAGATTTCAGCGCTTCCGCCCGGCGCGTGTTTAGACTCCCTACCCCCTTGGCTTTAAATATCTGCTCCAGGCGCTCAGCGTCGTTGGCTGTTAGGCCATTGAGCGCGGCGTGCTGACTTTCAGATGGCGCGCTTCCCTCGCTGCCTTCGAGCCGGTGGCTGATAAAACGCGGCTCGCCAGCACTAAGCTGCTCAATACCTACGCCAACAGCTTGCCCGTGCTGTGCGTGGTGGGCGGCACGCAATTGACCATAATGCCAGTCTAAATACAGACCGTGGGGGCGCAATACCCCCTGCAATAAGGCCTCGGCATCCACCTCAAATTCTGAGGTATTACCGTGGTGCATGATACGTACTTTGTGGAAGCGGCCGCTGTTATCGATCTGGCTGCTGGCAATACTGAGCACAGAGGCCGGCAGGCTTTCACTCAATGCATAGAAAT
The DNA here is from genome assembly GCF_016906995.1 of Spongiibacter marinus. Lineage (GTDB taxonomy): Bacteria > Pseudomonadota > Gammaproteobacteria > Pseudomonadales > Spongiibacteraceae > Spongiibacter > Spongiibacter marinus. The sequence goes on from NZ_JAFBBD010000003.1 coordinate 80,388, forward strand.
TACCACTGTCGCAGTCGTAGGCATAGACGTTGATCAGTTGCTGGGGGACGGTGAGGTTTGGCGCTTCGCAACCGCCGATAATGCTAACCCGCTCAAAGCTGCCCGGTTCAAAGTAAAAGTAGTGACTGCGCTGGTCGGGTAATTGATAGTTAAAATACTGGCGCTCAATAACATAACGCTGGCCGCTACTGAGTTCACGGCGAATTTGTGCAACACCGCGCGGCAGGCCGTCTTGATAGTTGGCTTTGACAATGAAGGGCCCCGACACGGGACGGTAGATGCTCAACAGTCGGCGGGGGGCGTTAGCGGGGCTGATATCGCGGCGATACTGGCGATACTGTTGTTTGCCATCCATGGCAAACAACGGCGGCGATATGCGAAACACCGCTGCCGGATAATGGCTCACCCATTGGCTCTTGTTTGACTCAGCCAATACGCGTTGTTTGCTATCGCTCAAAACAAAAGCGCCGCGAAAGCGTAACTGCCGCTCGCTAGCGTTATACCGAAACCGGCCATCCAAAGAGAGTGTAAGCGGCTCCCCGGAGCGATCAGAATACACCTGAGTCAGCACACCTTCTTTTGGAAAGCCGGCATCGTCAAAGCGGCCGCTAAACTCGCTGCGACTGGCGCTGAACACCAATTTCCCCTCGCGCGGCATGTCGCCATTCATCCGGCCTTCAAACACCACGCTGCCCGCATCACCATCGAACAGCACGCGCTCCTGAGTAGGCAGAGCACAGGCCGACACGAGCAATACACTGGCTAAAAAGCTGTTGCGAAAAACACCCAAGGAACTACATTTCATTTCATTATCTCTTTACCCTGCGTCATCCTAGCCCGGTATTTGTGCGTAGACGTTGATCGCTGTCGCGTCTTTACTGTCTACCTCGCTTCATGCCAATGTGGCGGGCTGTAACGTAAGTTTTAATCTTGGTGGTTTATGACCCTTACTTTGGTCAGCATTCTGGTTTTAGGTATTTTCTGTCAATGGCTGGCGTGGCGGTTCCGCCTGCCGGCCATTGTACTACTCGCTGCGGGTGGCCTGATACTTGGCCCACTCAGCGGCTGGATCTCGCCGCTGGACGACTTTGGCGACGGTTTAAAAGCCGTTACCTCACTGTTTGTAGCGATCATCCTCTTTGAGGGGGGACTGAACCTTCAGTTCCACGAATTGCGAGAAACCGCAAAAGTTACGCGGCGACTCACGTCCCTCGGGGTGATTTTTGCGTGGCTGCTGGGCACCGCCGCCGCCCATTGGGTTGGCCAGCTCAGTTGGGGCGTCTCGGCGCTACTCGGGGCGATTTTAGTGGTCACTGGCCCCACGGTAATCATGCCACTGTTAAAACACGCCAAACTGAATCGGCGCACCGCGTCTTACCTGAAGTGGGAAGGTATTATCAACGACCCCATCGGGGTGCTGCTCGCGGTGCTTGTCTATCAGTACTTGCTGTACTCGGGTGAAGGCCCAGCGATCGGCCACGTGTTAACCAGTCTGGGCCTGGCCATCAGTGTATCGCTGCTATTGGGCGGCGGCATTGCCTACGGCCTGGGAGTGAGCTTTCGTCAGGGCTGGATACCGGAATACTTGAAAGCGCCAGTAATCATCGCGTCGGTACTGGCGGTATATGCTCTGGCGGACTTGGTGCAGCACGAATCCGGCCTGCTGGCGACAACCCTGATGGGCATTGTGATGGGCAATATGCGCCTGCGCAGTCTGGATGAAATGCGGCGCTTTAAAGAGTATTTAACACTGATACTCGTGTCATTTTTGTTCGTGGTCCTCACCGCCTCACTCACCATGGAATCCATTCGCGCGATACACCCTCCGCTGATATTTATGGTGCTGGCGTTTCTGTTTGTGGTGCGCCCTCTCGCGGTGTACCTGGCAACGATCGGCGCGGGTGGCGACTGGCGCGACCGATTGTTAATTGGCTGGATCGCCCCTCGCGGAGTGGTGGCGGCGGCCTCGGCAGGTGCATTTTCACCAGCGTTGATCGATGCCGGCTTTAGTGATGCTCAGTATCTGGTACCCGCCGTCTTTATGTTGATATTTGTGACGGTACTTGCCCACGGCTTCTCATTGGGGCCCCTCACCCGCCTACTGAAATTAGGCTCGCCGGGCAAAGGCCGCATCTTGATTGTCGGCGCCTCACCGTGGGCCATAGAACTCGCACTGGAGCTGAAGAACCTAAAGCAGGATGTGATCATCGCCGACAGCGAGTGGGCGCGATTACAAACGGCCCGTCAGCGCGGTATTGAGACCTGGTTCGGCGAAGTATTGTCCGATATGGCAGAGGAAGCGATGGCGCTGGACAACATATACACCGTGCTGGCGGCCACAGGTAACAACCATTACAACTCCATGGTGTGTAACCACTACGCCCCCCATATTGGACGCCACCGCGTTTTTCAGCCCCACGACAGTGGCAGCGAGCGCGAAAAACACCAAGTCCCCGAGACCCGTCGCGGAATCACCGCATTTTCAAGCAATGTCTCCTACGCCGAAATGTGGACCCGGCTCATTCGCGGTTGGGGCTTTCGTAAAACCAGTATCACCGAGAGCTTCGACGAGTCCCAGTTTCTCAGTAGCCTGCCAGACGAGGCAGTGCAACTGGCCCTAATTCCGGAAAGTGGCAAGCTGGAGTGGTTGAGCAAATCCAGTCGCCGCTTGCAAAACGGCGACACAGTGATCAGCTTCGTGCCGCCGGATGCAAAGAAACTGACGACTAAACCCGAGGTGGTAACCAGTACTAAGCGCGACGGCGGCGCACCTGTGGACCTTCCGGCCTAGGGCTGCCTTTTACAAGCCCATAAAGTCGGGCACATTAAATACCCAGCTGCGCTCTTCACGGCGGCTGGAAATTTGCCAACCATTGTCGCCACGGCGGTATTCATCTACGTACCAGAGGCCCAGCATAAATACTTGGCTTTCTTCACCCAGCGGCATTTCCATCGGGTTAAAGCACATTACCCGCCCGGTTGCGCGGTCACCGTCAACGCGTATCTGAATGTTCGCGTTCAGGTGTTGGGTATTACTGAAGGCAGGCAGCGCTTCTTTCAAAAACGCGATTGTGGTCTCCACATCACCCACTGAGCCACCAAAAGCGCTGTAGTCTATCGCCGCGTCCGGCGTGAACACGTCACGCAGTTCGTCGGCCGCCTGCCGGTCGATAATATCGGCGTAATGGAATAGCAGGTCCTGTATTTCAAGGCGGTCAGAAATCTCTTGCAAGCTCAAGCTCACGGCAATGCCCTCTTATTGTTATCGTTAAAAATATAACGCCAGTACAACGAAAAACGGCAGTCTAGTGACTGCCGTTTTATCGCGCATGACCCAAGCGGGTGAATCAGTCGAGCTTGAACACGCGGCGTGCGTTTTCACTCAGGAACTTCGGCCATACTTCGTCTTTGAACGGCACATTGGGCATATCGCGGAAAATACGATCCAGTGACAGGCCCATCGGGAAGTAACCCGCGTACATGACTTTGTCAGCACCGCGACTATTGGCAAAGTTCACAATTTCTTGTGGGTAGTGCTTCGGCGCGAAGGCGCTGGTCATGTAGTACAGGTTTGGGTATTTCAGCATAAGCTTCCACGCCAATTTTTCCCATGGCTCGGCGCCGTGACGCATAACAACCTTCAGCTCGGGGAAGAACCAGCAAACCTCATCCAGCAGTTCCACCTTTTGCGGCGCCATGGGCAGTCGTGGTCCGGGAACCCCTACACATGGGCAGAATGGAATATCCAGCTCGACCAGCTTGGCGTAGATCGGATACCACTTTTTGTCGTTGTAAGGCACTTGCGGACACAAGCCCGAGGCAAAGCCAGTTACAGCTTTAATACCGTACTCTTCGTGGAAGCGCACAATTTTACGCACTTCGTCCATGCCATTGTTCGGGTTGACTTCCAGTGAGGTAAAGAAGCGATCCGGATGACGCTTGTAGGCTTCTTTGGCCACTTCGTTGTGGTCGTCAATGCCCAGCATTGCCCGCTCAATATTATGCTTGTCCATCTGTTCGATGGTGTAGGCAATATAGTCTTCTTTTTTACCGGTGTCGGGAATGTCTTTGAACATGTACTGCGCCGGCATTTTGAACATGGTCCGGCTTTCTTCGTCCATCAGCAGCGGCTTCATAAACTCGTACCACTGGCTGTTGTCTTCCCCGGGCACACTCAGCATCAGGTCCACGACCTTAATGTCACTGGGTATTGGCATGGGTTGGCTCCTCGATGATTCCTAAAGTGCCTTCATTCTCTGCGCAGACCGGCCTTCCCTCAATAGCATTACACGCCAGCCCATGCACAAAATCGGTCAATTACCCGCGGCCAGCGCCTCACGTAACGCCGCCGCGTTATCAGCCAATTGCTGCGGGTCACCCTGGGTGCGACCGTGTATTTGAATGCTTTGCCCCGGATAGGCGGGAATCAAATGCATGTGATAATGAAATACCGTTTGGCCAGCGGCGGCGCCGTTTAGCTGATGAACACCAATGCCATCTGCTTGGCAGTGCGCCTTTAAAATGGGCGCTAGGCGTCCAGCGAACTGGTTTACTGCCGCCAGCAAAGTGTCTGACATGGTGAAAATATCATCGTGGTGCTCATGCGGAATTATCAAGCAGTGGCCATTACTGGCCGGTGCGATATCCATAAAACACAGTAACTGATCATCGCGATACACTTCGTGACAGGGAAGTTGGCCCGCAACAATTTGGCAAAAAATACAATCGCTCATTTCTATACCTCCATCGGGCCATCATCGGGCTGATGCGGGCAGCGCGAGTAAGGGCTGCCATCCGGGTCTAAACTGCTGTAGCGATAAACGCCTTGCTCGTCCAGATGACGCTGTAAGCGCCCCTGGTAATACAAGTAATGCAGGTGGGCAATGGACTCACCGAGGGCCAGCGTTAATTGGCTCATCTCGACCTTGCGCGCGAACAGAACATCGAAAAGCTCAATGGCACATTTGGGCTGTTCACAGGCCTTCTCCACAGCCGCCAAGTGCCCCTTGTGATGATCAATCAAATACTCCAAGCGGTAATGCACGCCGTAGAACGGTGCATTGTGGGCCGGCATCACCAAGGTATCGGCAGGCAATGCTTCACGAAAGCGCGTGAGGGCGGCAAACCAGTCTGCGAGGGGGTTGGCCTCTGGCTCGCTGGGCATCACGCTAACATTTGACGTGATGCGCGGAATAATTTGGTCGCCGGAAAGCAACAGTTTATCGTCGGCAGAAAACAGACTGACGTGCTCCGGCGAATGCCCGCTGCCTGTCATTACCTGCCATCGTCGGCCACCAATCTTCAGCGTTTGACCGTCTCTCAGACGCTGGTAGGCCTTGGGCATTGGCTCAACGATATTGCCGAAGCCGCGGAATTTATTGCGCATTTTCTCTATGACGTCTGCGGGAATGCCGGCGTTCTGAAAATAGCGCTCAGTGGTCCATTCCAGATCACCCTGCCCCATCGAGCTAAACACGCGCGAGCTGATATATTCGCCAAAGCTCATATACAGGGGCACGCGGTGCTCGCGGCAAAGCCAACCCGCCTGACCAATATGATCGGGGTGCATATGGGTACAGATAACCCCCTTGAGCGGCTTGCCCGCCATCGGGCCGTCGAACAATAACTGCCAGCGCTCCTGGGTATCCCCTGTTTTCATGCCGGTATCGACGATATACCAACCGTCGCCGTCGTCCAGCACATATAAATTAATGTGATCCAAGGCCATGGGCAGCGCCATCTGCAACCAAAAGACGCCGGGCGCAACTTCAATCCACTCCCCTTTAGCAGGCGCCTGAGAGAAGGGATAACGAATAGGGTTTTGGGATTCGGAACTCATAGATACGGTCCATCGTTGCCGTGAAGAGAGGCAAAAACACCAGTTTGGCAGAAGATTGGCGAAGATGCAGCTAAACACGCCGCCAAAGCGGCGGCGGTTTAACCTCAGTGCAGACTTAGCTCAAACGCAAAGGAAGCTCGCGCAGACGCTGCCCGGTCGCCGCAAAAATGGCATTGGCCAGCGCCGGTGCCACGGGTGGCGTACCTGGCTCACCGACGCCGCTGGGCGGGTTGGTACTCGGCAGTATATGAACGTCAATTTCTGGGGATTCGTTAATCCGCAGCAACTGATAATCGTGGAAGTTACTCTGCTGGACAGCGCCATCCTCAAGGGTGATTTCGCCTTTCAGGGCCGCCGTCAAACCAAAGTTAATGCCGCTTTGCATCTGCCCAACGACGATATCCGGGTTAATCACTTGACCGCAGTCAACAACACACGTCACCTTGTGCACCCGAATGCGCCCACCGTCAGCTGACACATTCACCACCTCTGCCACCACACTGCCAAAGGATTCATGCACCGCTAAGCCCTGATACTGACCGGCAGGCGGGTTACCCCAATCAGCCAGTTCAGCGGCCTTACTCAACACCGCAAAGTGGCGAGACTCCGGATCCATATTGGCCAGACGAAAATCCAGCGGATTTTTGTTGGTTTGGTGAGCCAGTTCGTCGATAAAGCCTTCCATAAAGAACGCATTCTGCGAATGGCCCACTGAGCGCCAGTAACCCAGCGGCGCAGACACGTCCTGCATCACGTAGTTACTGCGCTTGTAAGCAAAGTTGTAGGGCGTGTGAATCAAGCCTTCTGTTGCCGCAGGGTCTGAGCCCGCCGCCATGCTACCAATACCGTCGTGTACACCCGATGGCAACCAGCTCGGTAACAAACTGCGGGTCATCACCGGTAAAAACTGACCGAAAATACTCGGCGCCACCGCTTTGATCTGCACGCTGCTTACGCTGTCGCCATCGATGGTCGCGGCCATCAATGCCGTAGAGTTGGGGCGATAAAAATCGTGGCGAGTGTCGTCCTCACGGCTCCATACCAGTCGCACAGGCTTGCCAGAGAGTTGGGCAATACGTGCTGCTTCAACCACATAGTCGTTCTGAATGCGTCGCCCGAAGCCACCGCCCAGAAAGTGGTTATGCAGGCGAATCCGTGAACGCTCAATTCCGGTGGCACGCTCTACCGCATCGAGCGCCAGTTGCACACCCTGCATACCAGACCAGATTTCTATGCCATCGTCACTGGCAACGGCCAGCGCGTTCATCGGCTCCATCGTGGCGTGTGCCAACAGTGGCACGTCGTAGAAAGCTTCAAAGCGCTCCCCTACCGCGGCACTTGCCTCACCGACCTCTTCAACTTGTTTGCCTTCTTCAGTCTTTGCCAGCTCGTGACGCTGGGCGCGCAGTGCTCTGCTACTCACACCAGCCAGTGGCCCCTTGTTCCACTCAACACTGATTTTGTTTGCCGCCTGGCGCGCTTGCCAATAATTACCGGCCAATACCGCCACGGCACCGTCGACTTCAAGCACCTGCTCGACACCGGGGCTGGACAAGGCAGCGCTGGCATCAAAGCTTTTTAAGCTGCCGCCAAAATGTGGACAGCGCACCAGCACGGCGCTCAGCGCACCAGGATACTGGGCATCAAGTCCGAAGTCGGCCTGCCCTGTCACTTTTGCCCGAGCGTCTAAGCGCGCATTGTGCTTGCCAATAAAACGGTAGTCGCGCGCGGCTTTGAGCGGCACCTCCTCGGGTAATTCTTGTTGACGAGCTCGATCAATCAGGCTGGCCGGCTTAACCTCTAAATCACCGATATAAACATTTCCATCGCGCAACATCACTGTCGCAATATCCACGCCCGCCTGCTCCGCCGCGGCGCTGCGCAGCAAATACGCAAGGCTGGCGGCAGCTTTACGCAAGGGCTCAAAACTGGTGCGAATCGATGAGCTGCCACCGGTAAGCATTACGTAGAAATCGGGGTCGATAAAATCCGGGTGGAATTGAGCTTGTTCGATATACAGCATGTTTGGCGGCATGTTCAGCTCTTCGGCGGCCATCGTCGCCATTCCTGTGTAGGTTCCCTGACCCATTTCCGATTTGTGCAACTGCAAGGTTATCTGCCCGTCGGGGCTCAGCTGCAAAAACGCATTGGGTTGAAGGTCTGCTGACGCGGCATGCGGCAGCGGCGTTGGCCCACAACCGGTGAGATTAACGCCCAGAACCAGGGACCCGCCGACGGCGGCACTACCTTGGATAAAACGGCGACGACGAATACTCATGACGCCACCTCCGCTTTATTTGCCTGGGGGTCATAATGTTGCACGCCCGCCGCTGCAGCGTGAATCGCCGCGCGAATTTTTGAATACGTACCGCAGCGGCAGATATTACCGGACATGGCCGCATCGATATCGGCATCGCTCGGTTGCGGATTGCTTTCCAACAAGGCCACCGCCGACATAATTTGACCGGACTGGCAATATCCACACTGGGGAACATTGTGCTCGATCCACGCTTCCTGAACCGGGTGGAGGCCACCCTGCTCGTCAACCAAGCCTTCAATCGTGGTGATTGCCTGGCCTACGGCCCCCTGAACAGGGAAGCTACAGCTGCGAATAGGGTTGCCGTTTAAGTGCACCGTGCATGCGCCGCACAGCCCCATGCCGCAACCGAATTTGGTGCCGGTCATTGCCAGCTCGTCGCGAATGACCCATAACAGCGGTGTGCTCGGGTCAACATCAAGTTCAACGGCCTTACCGTTTAGCGTAAATGCCAGACTGGTCATATTTTCTCCGTACTAGATCTGCATGCTCAGCAGCGAGCATACGACTATTTTTTATAACCGACGATTATGGAGAAAAGATGCTGACAACCCCATTACAGCTTGTTCATAATTCGCAGAACATGCAGCGAAAATGCATTATTATCGAGTTACATAGCCGTAACTTCCTAGAAGCTCATCACCACATCCAGTGACAACACATCGGCTGCTGACTCAAAGGAGCGGCGGTCATCTTCTAGAGGATAGTAGTCATAGGAAAGCGATACCGCAGCGGCGGGCGAGATCGCCATCATAAAGCCAACGCCCACATAGGGGTCGCTACCCTCAAGGGTGAATTGGCCGCGGCGATCGCTGTCGTCGACCCAGCCCTCCATTGTCCAGCCATACATCCCCGCTCGGAAAAAGGCCGACGCCGGTTCTGACATCGGCGTATGAAAGCGCACACCGAAAAACGCACCGTCTATGTCGCCATCGATCGCAACCGGCCCCGGCGCATAGCCATTATTTAACACCTGGCTACCGTCGGACTGCGCTCTGGCGCTGAGCTCACCCAAATGCGCGTAACCCAACTCCAGCGACAGCGCCTCACTGAGCACAACCCCAAATCCAAAACGCCCAGCGGTAGACTGGTTATCCACCTCGATATCTCTCAGTGAGCCGTCGCCAAAACTGTAGCGAATATCACCGGCATCGGTGGTGAACTCAGAGGCTCCCAGGCCTCCGAATAAATAAAAATTGGGAGAGCGGCTATAAGAAGAATAATGCCCGCCAGCGTGGCCGGCCGTCGCAACACCTGAGGTAGTAGAAAGTAAAAGCGCCCAGCCCATCAGTTGTGGCTTCATTGCAGTACTCCAAGAGTGAACAGTGAAGCCAGTGTGGCGCGCTCAGCCTGAATCGAGCCTGAATAACGACCTTAGCTAGTGGTGCCGTTTTGCAATTTCCACAATGCGCTCACGTAAATCGACTTGCGCTTCCAGCCTGCGCAGCAACCAGTAGCCGCCACTGAGAGAACGAGCGACGAAGGCCAGGTCAGGAACCGGCTTAAATTGCCCCCACACCGGCAGTGCGCGCCGCGCGATCGCCCGGGCGTCGGTAATAAAACTCGGATCTGCGAAATCGAATGGCGGCTCTACAATCATCCGCTCATGCAAAAACTCGGTGCTTTCCGTGTATGCGCGCTCCAGGCCAGCAGAGGGCTGACGGCCCGGCTTGGCCAAACTTCCCATCTCACCCAGCGATTGATGCAGCGCCGCCATGTTGCGCTCAACCACCGCACGCACTTGCTCGGCAATCAGCCGTTGGTCTTTGCCATTAACGCGCTTCACGCAACCAAAATCGAAAACAACAATGCTGCCGTCTTCGCGGAAACTGTAGTTACCGGGGTGCGGATCGGCGTGGACAATACCGTGATCAAATATCTGCGCCACCATCCAGTCGACATAGCGCTCACCGATGCGATCGCGCACAGCCTGAGGCCAGCGTTGCGCCACCTCGATGCCGCTACCGCTGACAAACTCCGTCACTACCACCGATGGACTGCAGAGCTCAGTGACGACATCGGGAACGATGATGCCATCGCGATTTGGCAAGCCGGCAAAAATTTCTAAATGTTCTCGCTCGCGCTGGTAATCCATCTCCTCGGCCATCCGCTCGCGAACCTCTTCCAACACGGCCTTCAGGCTGTCGCCATCAAAGGGCAAAATGCCCGCCATCCGTAGCATTCTGCCGAGATTACTAATATCAGCGTCCATCGCCGCAGCAACACTGGGGTAGCGTACTTTTACCGCCACCTTTCGCCCGTCACGAAGTGTTGCCACATGCACCTGACCAATCGAGGCACTGGCCAGTGGCGCGTGTTCAATCTCTGCAATCAGTTGCCACTGATGTGCTGACCACTGTCCATCAAGCACTTCGCGGATGCGCTCCCAGGGCAACGGCGCGGCGTCGGCCTGCAGTCGCGCCAACTGCTTAGACAACTCGGGCGGCAGCACATCGTGATACTGGGATGCTAGCTGGCCAAGTTTCATTGCCGCGCCTTTAAGCTCCCCCAGGGTTTCGTACCAGTCGCCCCCTACTCGCGCCCAGTGTGCCCCCGCATCTGATCGGGTAACGGTGCGCACTATGCCGCGCCCTAAGGTACGCGCCCCCGCCGCCAGGATGCGCCGCCCGCGCTTTGTAGAATTCGGCAATGCCATTTCCCTCCGATATAGGTTGGCGATATCCCAACGCCGATGAAATTCACCCGCCACGGCGGTTGATCACATCACTACTGAGCCATCTGTTACGGTATACGATGTTACAGCGCGTATTTGGATTACGGTTTATTTAATCGCCCCACAGGCGCGCGGCTGCATTCCCGCCCGCCCCGGCCGATCACTGTACACCCGTACAGTACAAAATGTATGATGAGCGAAGACCGATCGACGCAGTATCGCCAGTCGCTTTCCTCTAACTGCTAAGACCCCTGCTTCATTCACAAACACCCTCTATGAAAACAACGCCCTCGGATAAACGCCATCACAACGCAGAAATTCAGCGCGCCTCGCTGAACGATCCGCTGTACTACCTGGCGAATCTGGAAACGGTTATTCACTGGGTACGCAGCCACCACAGTGACTTATTGGAGACGGCAGAACGATCGATACTCGACCAGTTTATCGCGCTACCGAAGCACAGCCGCGCATTACTCGCCAGACTAAGCATGCGCAGTGGCACACTATTTCGTGGCGACGCGCTGCGCTATCGAGAGATTCCGTCTATCGATGACGCGCTACGGCCACTGGTCGACGCTGGCTGGGTGGCGCTAAACCCGACATTAACGGCCAACGACGTTCACAAGCTGTGCCGCCGAGCGGAATTACTGCAATTACTGACCAGCCGCGGCGTTGACTGCCCACGAACACTGCGCAAAAGCGAGATGCTGGCGCCGCTGCAAACCCTGGTTGCCAATCACTCCGCACAAACCATGCAGCAGTGGTGGCCCGAGGGCGCTATTAACACGATCAGCCTACTTCGCGACGCGCTATTGCAGCGAATTCGATTGATGTTCTTCGGCAATCTCTACCAAGACTGGTCGGAATTTGTGCTCGCCGAGCTGGGCTATCAGCGCTACGAGGCAGTGAGTTTCACGCCACAATCGCGCGCGTTTTCAGACCGCAATGACGTCGACGATTACCTCGACATCTACCACTGTCAAACAGCCCTGGCAGAGGGCGTTCCAGTCAATGAGCTTCAGGTGCCTGGCCCCAGCACAAATAACTGGCTGGAACACCGCCGACAAAAACTACTCTTTCAGCTCGCCCATCACGCTGAGCGCTGCGGTGATATCGATACCGCACTACAGTTCTACCGCGACAACCCCTTAGAAGAAGCACTGGTCAGGCAGTTTCGCGTGTTGGAAAAATCCACACCCTTACCCGAGCAACTGCTACCGCGTTTGGATGCGTCACTTCACAACGTGCAGCGCCCGGAAACTCGACTGCACTTACAACGGATTCAACATCGCCTTCGGCGCAAGGCCGGTCAGCCCAGCCCGACGCGCCGCGTGCAGCCTATTCCCAGCCAGACCCTGCTATTGCGTAAATCTGAACACAGCGTGGAAATTGCAACGCTAACCGCGCTAACCGAAAATAGCGCGCTTACCGGCTTCTATAGCGAAAACACCTTATTCACTGGGCTTTTTGGATTGCTGTTCTGGCCGGTGTTATTTGAACCACTGCCCGGCGCCTTCTTTCATCCTTTTCAGGCCGGCCCCGCCGACTTGTTTCGAGCCGATTTTGTCACTCGCCGGCAAACACTAATCGACCAGCGTTTACGCTTGCTCGAAACCAAGGCCTATCAGCAGGAAATATGGAAAATCTGGCGGGCCAAGCACGGTATTTCCTGCACATTGATACACTGGCCAGCGATGAGCGAAGCGCTTGTCCAAGCGGCGCTACGCTGTATTCCTGCCGAGCATTTGCGCATCGTTTTCCGCCACCTACTCAGCGATCTTCGCCACCACCGGCGCGGTATGCCGGATCTGGTGATATTCGATACCGCCCAATGCTGCTATCAACTGATTGAAGTCAAAGGCCCCGGCGACCGCCTGCAAGACCATCAGCGCCTGTGGATTGAAACCATGCTTCAGGCCGGTTTGCCCGTATCCGTTGCAGAAGTCGATTGGGAGAGCAAATCATGATCGAGGTATCGGTGCGCAACCTCTGCGAATTTGCCGCGCGAAGCGGCAGCCTGGAGTTTCGCTACACCCCCGCACCGAGCGCCGATGAGGGCATTATCGGCCACCTCACCGTTCAACAACGCCGGCCCGATCCCTATGTCGCGGAATACCGGTTAACCGGGGAGTGCTCGGGCATCGCGATAAGCGGGCGCGTAGACGGCTACTACGCGAACCCCGACAAATGCTATCTGGAGGAAATTAAAACGCATCGGGGAAATATCAATCGCATTGGACCCGGGCGGCGAGCCTTACACTGGGCGCAGCTAAAAGTGTACGGCGCTCTACTGTGCATGCGCGTCAAACGCGACAATATCGACCTGCGGCTCACCTACTTTGAAGTCCGCGACGAACAGGAAACGCAGGACACGCAAACCTTCGAGGCCACATTACTGACCCAGTTTTTAACCACACTTTGCGACCGCTATCGGCACTGGGCGGAAAGTGAAACCGCACACCGCCGCGCGCGGGACGAGGCCCTCGCGGCACTGCGTTTCCCCTACCCGGACTTTCGCACCGGCCAACGGGCACTGTCCGAAAACGTGTACAAGGCCGCAAGGCGCGACACGCCACTGTTACTCCAAGCGCCGACCGGTATCGGAAAAACCGTCGGTGTTTTATTCCCGGCGATAAAGGCTATGCCGGCCAGTGATCTCGATCGCGTGTTTTTTCTAAGTAATCGCAATACCGGGCGTCAGCTCGGCTTAGATGGCCTTCGCAGCATCCTCGACCACCAAGACACCACAGTGCCCCTGCGATTCGTGGAGCTCTCTGCCAAAGAAGCCAGCTGTGACCATCCAGACAAAGCCTGTCACGGCGATTCCTGCCCCCTGGCCAATGGTTTTTTCGACAGGCTTAGCGCAGCGCGTCAGCAGGCGACCCAGACGCGCTGTCTCGACCAAACAACGCTGCGCCGTATTGCCGCAGAGCACGACATTTGCCGCTACTTTCTCGCCCAGGAAATGGCGCGCTGGTCAGATATTGTGGTGGGCGATGTGAATCATTATTTCGATCAATTCGCCCTCCTATACAGCTTGGCCCAGCAACATTTATGGCGAGTAATGCCGGTGGTTGACGAAGCCCACAACCTTATCGACCGGGCCCGCGGCATGTACAGCATGGAGCTTTCCGAGGCCGAGTTACTTTACACCGTGCGCAAGGTTCCGGCACCGCTACTCAAACCGCTCTCTGAGTTGGAAACCGCCTGGGCCGCGTTGATTCGCCCCTATCTTGAGGACAGCGAGTTCGAACTTCACCACCAATACTATCTCGACGAGGTGCCAGAGGCGCTCAATAGCGCGCTGTACAGTGTCATTGCCGCCATTACCGACTACCTCACTGACCACCCAGCCGCCGCCGATGTACAACAGGTATTATTCACCGCCCTCGCCTTTCTGCGCCTGGCTGACAGCTTCGCAGACCACTCCCTGTGTACGCTCAGCTTTGAAACCGTAAGTGGTAGTCTTCAAGCGAAGCCGGGAAGTGGCAAACTGTGTATCGACAACCTTATTCCCGCCGACCATTTGCGGCCTCGCTTTGACGCCGCCGCCTGCACCGTGTTGTTCTCCGCCACCCTGTCCCCTCCTCAGTACCACCAAGACCTGCTGGGACTGCCCGCCGATACGGTTTTTAAGGATGTGGAGAGCCCATTTTCTCGCGAGCAAATAGACCTGAGACTCATCACCTCAATCAACACGCGTCAGCAGCAGCGCCAGCACTCACTCGCGCCAATTTGCGACCGTATCGTGCAACAAATGACCGCAATCCCTGGCAACTACCTGGTGTATGTCAGCAGTTTTGACTACCTAAACGCCCTGTTTGAATACCTTCGGGAGCACGCCCCCACATTGCGGCTATTGCGCCAACGCCCAGGCATGCCTCCCACTGAAAGAGACAGTTTTATCACTGAAGCCAGCGATGCCACCCCCAGTGTCGGGTTCGCGGTATTAGGCGGGGTATTTGGCGAGGGCATAGATTTACCGGGCGAACGGCTGATCGGCGTGTTCGTTGCCACCCTCGGCCTTCCTCCCCACAACGACCTGTACGAAGTTCTCCGGCAACGGCTTGAAGCGCGCTACGGCCGCGGTTATGACTACACCTACCTCTACCCCGGCATACAAAAAGTGGTACAAGCGGCAGGGAGATTAATTCGCACCGAGGAGGATCGCGGCGTTATCGAGTTAATCGATGATCGCTTTAGCCGGCCCGCAATCCGGGCATTACTGCCCAAGTGGTGGGGCCTGCGTTGACCGCCATGAATACTACGCTGTGAAAGAATCGGGAAAGTCCTTCAGCCGGGCATTATTGAGCTGGGGATCAACCGTCCTGGCTAACAGCGGAACACTTGCGCCAGACACAGCCGCCAGCACGTCTTTTGGCGCAAGCCGGTGGTCGAGCCAGTGGTTTATTTGCTCGCCCGATAGCATAACCGGCATACGCGGGTGGTAGCGGGTAAAATTGCTATCGGCAGGCTGCGTGAGCACTGATACCGACAGTAATTCCCCGCCCCTCTCCTCCCAGATAGCCGCTAGCGCCAGCGGCTTTGGGTCACCGGTAAAATAATAGGGCTGTTTCTTACCCGCTACCGTCTGCCATTCCATGAATGCTGACGCTGGAACAATCCCACGCCGGTATTTGAGCGGCCCCTTGTAGGCCCTGCTTGTCTGTACCGACTCGATCCGGGCGTTGAACATTGCAAACTTCGTGCTTGGCCCGTCTGACCAACTTGGCACCAACCACCAACGCATAGGGCTGATCGTCAACTGCCCCTCTAGAAAACGTACAACAGGCACGGCCTCAGTAGGTGCCACATTGGGCAACGACGGCATTTTAAAGTCATTAAACCCCAGTGCTCTGATTAACATTTCAACCGATGCACTGTGTTCAAAAAACAGGCGACCACACATTAGAGCTACCCAAACAACGCGGCTGCGCTCAGACAAGCACAGCCGCAATTCTTAAAACACGCTTGTTGGAATCGACAACAAGCCAGAGCGTTACTCGTCGCAACCCTACATTGACGGCAACTTACAGCGCTAGCGTTAAGTCCGACTTTGGCCTCGCTGAGCAAAGTAGGATTTTGTTTTTGCCTCCCGGCGGCTGAATATCATCGGGATAGCTGACCTCACCGGAAAGCAAGGTACACTCGCAAGCCTGGCAGGCGCCGTAGCGACAGCCCGAATTGGCATCAATGCCCTGCTCTTCGGCAAAGCTAAGCAAACTCTCCTGTTCAGGGTTCCAGTTTACTGTTTGCTCGCTCTGGCTAAAGTGGATGCGATACGCGGTTTGGTCGCCGTCATCGACGCCAAGGCTAGCACCGAAACTCTCGAAGTGCAGGCGTCCTGCGGCGATTCCGCACGCTAACAAGCCGTCGTGGAAGGCCTTACTGAATGCCGGTTTTCCGCAGATCAGAACGTCATATTTGTCGACATCGGGCAGTACAGCGCACACTCGCTCAGGGGTCATGCGACCCGCATGGCTGCCAACAGGCGGCTCACCTCCCTGCCCCGTCACAAAAAGCTGTAAGCGGAAATTGGCTAACTGCTGCTTCAGCCCCTCGAGCGCACCTTGGAAAGCAAAATCCTGCGGGTCGCGAATGCCATGAAATAAGCGCACATCCCGTTCGGGGTTTTCTTTGGCGACACTCTGCAGGATCGACAGCATGGGCGTAATACCGATGCCGGTACTAATTAACGCGAGCGGTCGGGAATCTGTCGGCACGGCGCCAAACTGCCCATTGGGATCTTTAATCGCCACCCTGTCACCAACGGCGAGTTGATCATGCAGCCAGCCGGAGCCTCTGCCCACCGCCGGTTCACCGTTCACCGAGCCGACTTCGCGCTTCACGGATATGCGAAAACTGTCCAATTGATGGCCGGGGCTGGACAGCGTGTAGGGCCGATAAACCAGGCCGCCATCAAGCTGCGGTATGGCCAGCACGATATGCTGACCGGGTACAAAGCGCGGCAGCTCGCTGCGCTCCGGGTCTTGAAACCACAGCGAGATAATATCGCTGGATTCCTGCTCCCGTTTAACCAGGGTAAAAGGACGGAATCCCCGGGGATAAGGCGATTTTAGCGCTGACGACGGGTCGCGCTTCTGCTCCTGCCACTGGGCAATACGATTCCCTGCCTTAACGACCTGCGACTTGACTCGACGCCCAACGTCATCAACCCAGACGTAAAGTTTTGTGCTTGCCTGGTCGACCAGCTCAACGCTATCACCGAGCTGAATCCCCGCGCGGTTACGCGGGCTCGCATACGCCCCCAGGTGCTGACCGGCATGCCGCATCACCGTGAGGGGAACATTGGGGTCTTGGTGAATACCGGGCTGCTGCGTGCCGGGCATAGAACAGCGGATAGTCGGATGATTACAGCGAATGAGGGCATCGCCGATACGCAGGTCACGGCCGCGCCAGCTGTTCTCCACTATGCCCGTTAGCTCGGGGTTAGTTTCGATAACAAAACTCGGCCGGTAGCGCTGGGGGCAAAAATTTCCCTCAGGGTAAATGGCATTCATGCTATCCAGCGCGGCAGTTGTGATGAAATGCAGCGGATAGACATCGTAGAGCGCACCTGGCGGCGTTGTGTACTTAGACAAATTGGTGAGTACTTTGAGCGAAAACCAAGAAAAATCCGGGTCTGGGTCATCCGCTGCCATGCCCAATATATAGCGGATTTCTCGCGGGCTCATCGGCTGAGTCAGGCGGTAGGCAGCCTTATCTCGCGCAGCCGGTCGCGGTATCAAGGTTACGCGTTTGCCGAGATACATCGACAAAATCGCCGATGCATAGGGATCATCAGAGCTCACGCGGCGCCCATCTGGAAATTCGATCTCTACCCGCGACGCCGCCACTGGGCCAAAACCGGTGGTCGGCTCAGTGAGATAGCGGGCCTTTAGCATCATTAGCTTGGGAATACGCCGAGCAGTGGCAATCTCATTGGTCTCGTCATCGCGGACCGCCCAGGTGCGATCATCTGCAAAGCCCGCATAGTCAATGTTGGCTGCGCTGATGCGCTCACCACCCATCGACTTTACAGGAAAACGCCATATTTCCTTAATGGTGCCTACATGCATTTTTCACCCATACCCTCAGAGAATCACCTGCCGTTTTAAGACAAAGTCTCGATCACTTGAGAAGCGGCGCGCTTCCCCGCGCGCACCGCCCCTTCGAAATAACCATTCCACTGCGTCGCCGTTTCCGTTCCCGCCCAAAACACCCGCTCGTGCGGCGCACGAATGCTATGCCCAACGGACGTCCAGTGGCCCGGGCCAGCAACTCCGGCGTAACAACCACGCGCCCAGTCATCATTTCGCCAACTGTGGTCGTAGTAATCCAGCGGGGTTGCTGCCTCATCGCCAAACCAATTTGCCAGCCCTGCCAAGAAGGCGTTGCGGCGCGCCGATTCACCCAACTCGGTGTATTTGACGCCTTCGCGCCCCTCGATAAAGCCCATAAGAATGCCGCGCGTTTCGTCGGGAGGCGTTACGTCAAAACACACATGTACCGGGGGCACATCCGAAACCGCCGAGCCAGACCAACCCTGTTTGCGCCAGAATGGCGTTTCATAAATAGCGAAACACTTAATGGCGCAGCCCGGTTGTAGATTGTTAAGCAGCGCTTTCTTTGCCTGCGGCAAGGGCGGCGTAAATACAATGTCATGCGCGAGAATTGGCGGCGCGGCGCATACTGCTGCCGCTGCCTGCCACTCGCGGGTATCGCTTTTCACTATTACCGCGCTGCCCGTCTGCTCGACGCTGCGCACAGGAGCATTCAGGAAAATCTGCACTCCGCGCTGCTGCAGGTGCTTAGCATAGGCCTCGGCCAAGGGTTGCACGCCTCTCTGCAGACGGTCTTGCTGCGCACCACCCTCGGATTCCACCAAGGAGAAAAAGCCCCCACCACTGCGAAAATAGAACAGCGCATGCAGCAGGCTGATATCGTCCGGGTGAGCCGCGAAGATACTTTCGACAGCAATACGAAAAACACTGAAGGCATCGGGGTGACGCACATGTTTGCGCATCCACTCCCCCACACTTTGGCTATCCAGCTCCTGCGCCCTCGGCGACAGCCAGGGGCTATTTCTGTCGACCTTTCGCATCAGGCGCAGCAAGCGTAAGTAGGCATAGCCTAAGCTAGAGAGTGCGCGCAGTGGCAAGTTAAGGGGAATGCTGCCGCGATATGAGCCGAGCCGCCCGGAAAACAAGGTGCGGTGCTTGCCAGCGGTATACATCGGCCAGGTGCTATGGCCCAAGCGCTTTGCCAGCGCATACATCTCGTCTTGCCCGGGCCCCAGCCATTGACCGCCGTAATCCAGCCAAATACCATTTTCCTGTTGCTGCGTGCGCGCTCGTCCACCAACGCGGTCACGCGCTTCCACAATGGTTACCGCCAGGCCCGCTGAATTAAGTGCATCAGCCGCGGCCAGCCCGGAAAAACCCGCTCCGATGACAATGACATTGTCGGCACCCGTAGCGATCATCAGCGCTCTCCTTCAAGCTGAGCATCAGTCTCGATGCTATAACGGCTATACTGCGATGCAACGTCGTTAACAGCCCCCTCGATGGCGGTCATGCAGACCTCGGTAGCTTCCATAAACGGCATATGACCAACCTCTTGGAACACCACCGTTTTGACCCGTTTAATCGCTCCCGCCAACAACAGGGATTGCTCGGCTGGAACAACAGGGTCGTGAGTGCCGGCAAGCAGATGGCACGGTATGGAAATGTCACTCAGCTGTTCAGCAATCTCCAGACGGTTGATACCTCGGAATAAATAAAACAGTGCCGAGGAGTCTTGGCTGCGAACATTAGCCCGAATATTGTCGATCATCTTCTGACTCAATAGGCTTGCCAGGTAAGTCTGACGGTCGTAGGCCAGCAAACTGGCAAACAAGCGCTGAACGAATGCGCTTTTTTTGGCCAACCAGATATTGAACGCAAACAGGCTTCTCGCCCAGCTTCCCGCAGCCGCCAGCTTAACGAGCAAACCTTCCACTCCGCCCCAGTTGCCGCTGTGAAAGCCAGCAATACTTACAATACCAATCACATTCGGCGCACGACGGATCGCCAGATTTAACGCGCAGAAACCGCCAGTGGAATGCCCGATAACAATTACCTTTCGGCTACCTAGCAATGCGGTAATTGCACCGTGAGTAATGTCGTAAAACCACTGCTCATCCAGGTTTTCAGAAGCAAAGTTTTCCGAAACGGTAGAGGGGTGATGGGCGGGCAAACTTAAGGCATACCACGCGCGCTGTTCACGGAAGCTGGCCGGCACACAGTCTCGCCAAAAGTTGACTGAGGCCAGCACTCCATGAATAAAGATAATCGTCGGCTGATCATCGCTCGCCAAGTGTTCATTGACCGCCAAATAAGCGAGGCGATGGCCATGCGACTCAACGAAACCCTCTCTGACCTTCATGCCAGCACTCCCCTAACAGCCGCGGATTATTCTAAAAGACCCAGTCTACTCTGTGAGTTGGCAGAGGTATTGAACGAAACAGCTATACCAAGGTTGATTGCGCCATCGCGCGCATCGCATCGGAATAGGTGAAGCCAAAAGACGCTGAAAACGCACGGCTCATATGCGCCAGGTCGCTAAAACCGGCCTGCATTGCCGCCTCCATCGGAGGCTGACCCGCCAACACCGCATCCACCGCCAGCCTCAACTTGAGCCATTTTTTGTAGCTCCGCAGTGGCACACCAGAACACTCAACAAACCAATGCGAAAAACGACTAGGAGATAAACCCGCGACCGCCGCCAGGGCATCTCGACTGATATCCCGTCCCAACGCCAGCTGCTGGCTGATTTCCTCGGCTACTAAAGCAAATCGCGGATCCATCGTCTGACGTGGCCTGAGCAAGTTCCCCGAATCTACGAGCGCCCGTAAATCTGTCTCTCGGTCAATGCCCGATAACCACTCCGGTAAGGTATCCAATGGCAACGTCGCCCAGCCATCAACCAGCTTAAAATCGACGCTATCGGGAAGCGGCGCTGCCAATGGATCAAGATAGATCGAACAGACAAAGCCCGACTCAAGGCGATGCTCAGTCTTTGAGGGGAAATACACCGCCCCGGCACTGCGCCGACCCGCGCGCGTTTCAAAAATGAGCTCAGAATCCAGCGCTATGGTTAACTGCGATGCCCAGTGGCTATGCAAACGATTATCGCCGACGCGACCGCGGTAAATTGCCACCCCTTGGGACACAACAATATCGCCACCCCAGTCTCTACTCGTCAACTAGCCTGCCTCGACAGTATTTTTGTATTGAAGGGCATCTTAACGGCATTTCCACAGAAAAATAGGTCGGGAGGCAAACAACGAGAAGTGTGATGACCTAGGAATACGACGTGTTGTTTTAGAAACAGTCACCGTTGATCATCTACGCGTCCCAATAAAGGCACTATTAAGGTCAGTAAACCAAGCTCGATCAAAGAAGATACACTATCTGCTTGAGAGGTATTGGTGCCCGGAGCCGGAATCGAACCGGCACGACCGTGAGGTCGAGAGATTTTAAGTCTCTTGTGTCTACCAATTTCACCATCCGGGCAAAACGCCGACGAGGCTATTGCAGCCATCGCGGTTTTTGTAGAGGCGGCAGATTCTACTGCCTACCCCCCTCAAAAACAATGCCTTAGCGCTGTTCTACACTTGAATCAGCGCTTTTTTTTGACGTCGGATGTGCAACGCGAGCAGCATCAGCAGTAAGCCTGCCGCGCTGCTCAGCGGATAACGAATAGAAAGTACCATTGGGTACAGGCCAGCACGAACCACCGATTTTGCCCATTCTCGCTCGGCAATGGCGTTGGCGAGTTTTGGCGAGTGCTGGTAGTAAAAGGCGACAAATTGTCTGCCAAGACCAAACTGCAACAGCACGCGGTCTCTGAAGTCCCGCAGCAGCTCAACATCTTCGGCAATAAAGCTACCGTAGGCAGCCGTGGCGATAAAACACCCACCACCGCCTCCGCCGGAGCTGCCACCGACACTACCTCCGCTGCCGCCACCGGTATTGCCGCCGTCATTATCCTGCGGCGGAGTGTCGTCGGTATTGTCATCGTCGCCAACACGCTGCGCTAAAAGATCCGCCGCTGCGCTGGCGTTTAGTAAGCCCGGGCCGGTTACATCGTCGTTGCCCGATGCGGCGCGAAATCCGGTGACATCAATGGCGCTATCGCGCGCGGCACTGATTAATTGCGCGGGCGTTGCGGCCGGAAATGCTTCCAACATCAGCGCAAAAACCGCAGCAACATTGGGGGCCGCGGCTGAGGTGCCAAAGAAATTGGGAAAGCCGTCGGGCTCGCCATCTTCGGGGGCTGCACTGCTGGAGGGCGAGCCCAGGAAGGTTGTGTTATTGCCATCGACGCCGGCGAAGGCAGGCGGGTTGCGATTGCTGGCTTGGTAGTTACCCTGGGAATCGAATTGGATGGTTTGGCTGCCACCGCGAGAGGTGAATGGCTCGGGGTCGATATCCGGTGTGGTGTAACGGCTGGGTGCAAACTCTGGTGATTCCCACCACGGCACGGCCGCCACGGCTGCTATGCCCGCGGTAAGCGCGTGCCCCCACGTACTGGGGCCGTTGTAGTCGTATTCAACAGAGTCAGGCGATGTACCGGAAAATAGCAGCCGGAACTCCAAGGGCACCCCCCTCTGTTGCGGGATGTCTCCCTGGCTGCCGGCATAGTGTTCAACGGCCAGGTAAAATGTCTGGGCAGTGCTGCCGGTTTCAAGCAATAAAAACTCGACGGCGTCGCCACGCGGGTTATTGGTGGTGCCCTGTGTATTGGCGCCGCGCGCATAGAAGCTTGCGTTAGTGGTGGTGAGAGCACTGATATCGGCGCGGGTTGTCGCGTAGAGGTCTAAGTCAACTTGCGCGCCATTGCTTGGGTTTACGCTGGCACTGGGTTGATTCCAGTTAAGCAATACAAACGTGGACGCTCGGGCTGGCAGGGTGACCGCCATAAAGTGGTCAGTGCCGCTCTGCGACCAATTGTGAAGATCGCTGCCCGTCGGCGCGTTGCGATTGCCGGCCTCTTCATCAACCAAGCGGTTGCTGTCGCGATAGACAAAGCGATGCCCTTGGTCGCCGTCATTACCGACCGCACTGACATAGGGAATGCCTTTGGCGACACAATTACTGGCCGCAATCGCCGGTAAATCGTCCTGATAACTGGATTCGGTTAGAAATAGAATATCGTCGACGACAATGCTGGCGCCACCATTGCAAAGGTTGCTGATTGCATCGGCGAATTCGCGGCGATTGCCCCCCGCGGTGTGGAATAGAATATCGGCGCCGGGAGCGATGTCGTACACCAGCTCGGCCATAGCGGCGCCTTCATCCGTACCGTCGAAATTCCCACTTTCGTCTCGGCTGCCATCGGCGAGGATGCGCACGGATTGCGGCAAATCGCCACTGTCTTGCGGCCGACTGCCCATTAACGTGCCCGTCTGGCCCACCGCGGGCGTGGTATTGGCGTCACGGACATTACTGGTGTGCGAGAAACTGTCTGAGATAATACCAATCGCTTGACCGCTGCCATCAACGGTATAGCTCGCCGCCAGTTGCTCGCTACGCAGCGCAACGCCTGCTCGGCTTCGGGCTTCACCACGGCGAAGAATGGCCGGCGGGGCAAAACTTGCTTCACTCAGCCACGGCTGCTGACTAAGCTGATCGAGCACATCCAGGTTGGAAATACTGATGCGCGCCCAGCGCCTATCGTTGCTCAGATAGCGCAGATCAACGCCCGCCAGGCTGTGTATTTCGCGGCGCAAAGCCTCGTCCGTGACATTCTCCGGGTTGATGCGCAACGTGATGAACAAGCGCGCTTGCTCCATGCTACTGCGCATCAAGCGCGTTAGCCCGGCGCTGTCTTGTTGGCCGACGCCTGCGCGCATATCCCGCAAATGGCTGCCCAATCGCTCGCTAATGGCAGTGTCTGCCCCCTGACTCAATGTTACTGAGCTCATGCCCAGGCTCAGTATTCCCGCGATCGCACATCCGATTTTTGCTGGGGCTAGGGTCATATCAGGGTCTCATTTAGAAATTGAGGATTGCATTGGCGCGAGAGATACCGCCGTTATTGCATCGATTTGTTGCAGTTGATGTAGCTTCTCTTCACTGTTCAGGCGCAGTGTAATCTGCAGAAAGGTCGCATTCGTCTTCTCCACAGCGTAGTCGTGGAGTTTTAAGCGCTCAAGTTAGTCGGCCAGACTTCCCGCGCGGTAATGCAGCAGAAAACGCTGTTCTGAATTAAACAAAACCTCCGCCCTGCCCCGTTCTATATATTCTCGTAATCGCGGCCCATAAAACCTGTCCGCTCGCCATTGTGCGTCGCCCGCTGAGAGCTTATGTTCCGGGCTTTCGGAGCACGCTAATAACAACGCGCTGGATAGCGTAATCGCGCAAAGCAGCCAATGTATTACGCGCAGCTTCCCCAACACCGATCCCTCACACTGGGTATGACACAAACACGAGGAAAAGGATAAAGCGAAGACGGTCGAGGAACTGTAAGGGATTCACGCAGTGTTCAGCGCCTCGGCGCTATGTCTGCACGGGCTGGCATAAAGGCCAAAGACTACTGCACACTTTTCTGCAGATACATGGTTTAACACTAGTTAAGTTAGGGGTTTTCGCGTCATTTCGCAGCAAAATAGCCGCAGCAATACCATTAGAAAAGGAGACACACTGCACGTTTTTCTGTAACAATAGGGAAAAATACGTATCTGGATTTGTTCCTACGCCAGACCAGAGACATAATAAAACCGTTAGAGCACAGAGGCGGATAAACCATGCGATTTTCAGACCTGAATTGCTTTGTGGACCTAAGCTGTTTTAAACAAACATGCTTTTATGACCTACGACTGGAGGAAGTCGCTCTTAAGGATGTTGCGGAAGCCCTTAACCGCATTGAGCTAATGGACGGTGCAAGCGCTAGGCACGACGCTTTCCACCGTTTACAAATTTCCGCCGAGCAAGCGGAGCAAAACGGTTGGATTGCAACCGCTAACAGCTTGCTGCCAGACCCATTAAGCAATGTGTCAGAAACGGGGTATATGATCTCGCGCTTTGAGCGGGGTGAGCGAGCTGCCATCTTGTTTGCCTTGAGCGAAAACCTGTCGCTACTCGAAGCCATTACCATGAAACGCAGTGACTTGCGTGGCGTCAAGCTAAGCCCCGCGGCCGCGCAGATTGCCAGCCGCCTGACACCGCATTTACACTGTGACTGGCTGTTCTGGCGTGACAGCGACGGTATTGCGGTGCCGCTGAGCAACCTACCCGGCCGCTGGCGCCAAAAAATGCCAATGAGTTGGGAACACTTTAGCCAGGCGCACCGGGGTCATTACGACACTACCCGCCATGTCGGCATTGCCTGATTTCAGATAAAGAAAACGTAAAGAAACACTACAAAACGGCTGATTATTCAGCCGTTTTTTTATGTCTGGAGAAAAATGGAGGCGCGGGTCGGAATCGAACCGGCGTACACGGAGTTGCAGTCCGCTGCATAACCACTCTGCCACCGCGCCTTTAATACTCCAACCGACTGGTTACAAGTATTGGAGCGGGAAACCGGGTTCGAACCGGCGACCTCAACCTTGGCAAGGTTGCGCTCTACCAACTGAGCTATTCCCGCACTTTGAGATGCCAGACAAGAACCCAACAGGGCGGCAACTCAAGAAGGCGCCTATTCTAGCTTCTCGCCGCTTGCTGTCAAGGAAAGTTGCTGATTTATCGCAGTTTTATCTGTTTTCTTCCGCTTTGCCGCGCAAATCAGGCCACGCCGCATGAAGATAGATCAACATTGACCACAGGGTTAATACCGCCGCAACATACAAGCACAGCATATTTGCTTGGTACCACAAACTGCCCTCCACGGGCGGCATCATCAGCAGGCCGATAATCGCGACGATTTGCGCCGTCGTTTTAACTTTACCTAAGTAAGAAACGGCCACGCTGGTGCGCTTGCCCAATTCCGCCATCCACTCACGCAGAGCGGAAATTACAATTTCGCGACCAATGATGACGATGGCAGGCACGGTAAACCAGAGGGTGTTGTAGCGCTCTATCAACAGCGCCAAGGCAACGGCGACCATAAGCTTATCGGCCACGGGGTCTAGAAACGCGCCCAGCGGGGTGGACTGCTCAAGCTTGCGGGCAAGGTAACCGTCGAGCCAGTCGGTCATGCCGGCTATCGCAAATACCGCGGCCGTTGCGATGTAACTACCGGGAAAGTCCAGATAGAACAGGATTACAAACACGGGAATCAATCCAATCCGGAATAGCGTCAAGGCGTTGGGTATATTCATGGGGCTCTCATTTCTTTGAATTGGCGCTATTTTAGGCTTTTTCTAGGCGCTACGCAGTCCTTCATAGATATCACGGGCAATTTTTTCGCTAATACCCGACACGCGACACAGGTCGGCAATACTCGCCTGGCGTACCGCTTGTAAACCGCCAAAATGGCGCAGCAGCTCTCTGCGACGCTTGGCGCCCACGCCGGGAATCGCCTCCAGGCCCGACTGTCGACGCGCCTTGTCGCGACGGGCTTTGTGCCCACCAATCGCAAACCGGTGTGATTCATCGCGGATATGCTGAATAAGATGCAGCGCGGGACTGTTGTCTGGCAAGCTGAGTTCGCGACCATTATCGCCGCGAATCAGCACTTCTAATCCCGCGCGGCGATCGGAGCCCTTGGCAACGCCCACGGTCAGCAGGTCGCGAATGCCGAGCTCATGCAAAACCGTAAGCGCCTGGTTCAACTGTCCTTTACCGCCATCGATGAACAGGATGTCGGGTTTGGGGACTTCGCCGCTGGCGATACGTTTGTAGCGGCGACTCAGCGCCTGGTTCATAGCCGCGTAATCATCCCCCCCGGTAATACCCTCGATATTCATCCGGCGGTAATCCGACTTCAGTGGTCCGTTATCGTCAAACACGACGCAGGAGGCGACCGTTGCCTCACCACTGCTGTGACTAATATCAAAACACTCCAGTCGCGACGGCGGCGCGTCCAAATCAAGCAGCTCCTGCAGGGCTCGATAGCGGCCAGCCATACTCTCTGTTGCCGCCAAGCGATTCTGCAGGTTCTGCTCGGCGGCGGTAATTGCCAGCTGCAACCATTTGGCGCGCTGGCTACGCACCCGGTGCGCGATGGAAACACTGCGCCCTGCTTGCTCACTTAAACTGCTGGCCAGCAACGGGGCATCGTTGAGCTCGATATTGACTACCAGCTCCTTCGGCAAATCCATTGCGCCGCTACCCGTCAGGTAGTGCTGAGCGATAAACGCTTCCACGTGATCTTGGACGCCCTCCTCCAATGCGCTTTTGGGAAAATAACTGCGACTGCCAAGCACCCGCCCACCGCGGACCGATAGTAGTTGTATGCAACACAGACCCGCGTTGATAACACCGGCCACGATATCCAGGTCGCCGGTTTCTCCCTCAATACATTGGCTGGCTTGAACTTGCTGCAGATAACCGATGCGGTCGCGCAGCTCCGCCGCTTTTTCAAACTCCAGGGCCTCGGCACTGCGCTCCATTTCATCGGCCAGTGAGGCCTGCAAATCGGCACTTTTCCCGCTGAGGAACATTTCTGTGTAGGCGACGTCGCGCCGATACTCGTCATCGGAAATTTTGCCGACGCAGGGCGCAGTACAGCGACCAATTTGATATTGCAAGCAAGGCCGACTGCGATTGCGGTAGTAGCTGTCCTCACACTGGCGGACTTTAAAGACTTTTTGCAGCCAGCTCAGGCTCTCTCGCACCGCGCCGGCACTTGGGTAAGGGCCAAAATACGTGCCCTTGGCGCGTTTGCTGCCGCGGTGCAGACTCAGGCGAGGATGACGATGATCGCTGCTCAGGTAGATATAGGGGTAGGATTTATCGTCACGCAGCAGGATGTTATAGGGCGGCCGGTACTGCTTGATGAGGTTTTGCTCCAACAGCAGAGCTTCTCGCTCTGTGCTGGTAACCGTCACTTCAATTTGATGAATGCGCGCCACCAACGCCATCGTTTTATTGGTCAGCCCGGCGCTGCGGAAATAGCTACTCAGCCGGTTTCGCAGATTTTTGGCTTTACCGACATAGAGAATATCGGCCGCTTCGCTGAGCATCACATAGACACCCGCTTTTTGGGTGACCGTCTTTAAAAAGCGCTGGTGGTCAAAACTCTGCGAAGACGCCATATTGTCCTATCAACTACTGCTTGGAGCCTCGATGAGGCCGTGGCGAATGGCCAGTAGCGTCAGTGCCACATCACCATTGACATCAAGCTTTTCAAAGATGCGATAGCGGTAACTGTTCACGGTTTTCGCCTGAATATGCAAGGTATCGGCAATATCCTGCACGCGTAAGCCATTGCCTATCATGATACTGATCTGAATTTCTCGCTCAGACAGGCTGTCAAAGGGCGACGCCGACTGCTCGTCATAACCCCTCAGCGCCAGGGCCTGGGCAATACTGGGGCTTAAATAGCGCTTGCCGCTGGCCACTTGGCGCACGGCGGTCAGCACCTCTTGTCCGCTGTCGTCACCACCCTTCGTCAGGTAGGCCCAGGCGCCGGCTTTCAATAAGCGGCTAGGCATCGGCTCCTGTTCGCAGGCGCTGACGGCGATAATCCGGGTATCCGGCGCAACCTGCTGAAGTTTTCGGGTGGCTTCAAGGCCACTCATGCCCGGCATTCGTATATCCATCAGCACGATATCAGGCCGAAGTTCGCGGCAACGTTGAATGGCCTCTTCGCCATTTGCCGCCTCGCCAATGACACTGATATCGTCCGCGTCGTCTAGCATCCTTGCTATGCCCGTCCGCACCATGGCGTGGTCATCTGCAACCAGCACTGTGATCATAGTGTTACTCCCTGTGTAAGACGCAAACGATACCATTTAGGGATATATTCAGGCTACAGGGAGCTCAGCGAATCAGCTGACGAAACGTGATATTTATGCGTGGACCGCGTTTTGCTCGCTTGGGGAGGCTATGCTGCCAGTGGGATTGGGTCGGCGGCAGCATCAGCAGCAGCGAACCGTGCTCCAGTGCGATACTCATGGGCGGACGGCCCGCCGCACACCCCTTGGGCGAGGGCCGAAGCCGAAAATCCCGACACTCCCCCACGCTGACCGAAGCGATGGCCGGCGATGGCCCCAGCTCACGCTCATTATCACTGTGCCAACCCATGCAGTCCTTGCCATCGCGGTAGTAATTTAATAATGCACAGTTGAATAACAGGCCGTATTTATCAGCCAGTTCGGCTTTTAGCGGTAACAGAGCATCTGGCCACGGCATACTGTCGTGCTGCTGACCACTGTAGCGATAGCTCAGCCCATCGTCGCCGACAAAGCTCACCAGGCGCGGCGTAGGAGACCAACGCCCGAAAACCTGCAGCATCGGCTGCTGCCACATAACGTGATCACGCAACTGCTGGAACAACTGATCCGGCGCCGGTACAAAATCCGCCTGATAAATTAACGCACCGCCGGGAAGTTGTATCTCCCGCTGGCCGGTCGCCATCGTCAGTAGACCCGCGGTTCGATGGCCAACTGCACACCAAAGCGCTGGGCGACATCGCCAATAATGGCATCGGCGAGGGCAAGAATATCCTCGCCCCTGCCCTGCTGGTAATTCACCAGCACAATCGCCTGCTTAGGATGCACGCCGACCGGGCCAAGGCGGCGCCCTTTCCAGCCGCACTGGTCCACTAACCAGGCAGCGGCCAGCTTCACCTGCCCATCGGGCATCGGCCAGTGCGCCATTTCCGGAAAATCGATAAGTAATTGCTTGGCGACATCAGCACTGACCAGCGGATTTTTGAAAAAACTGCCGGCATTCGGCTCAGCGTGCACATCGGGAAGCTTAGCAGCACGGATAGCGGCAACGGCTTGCGCAACGATACGAGGGTGAACCTCCTCGGGTGATTCGCCGTGCTCGACAAGGAATTGCCGCAGCGCAGGATAATCGGTATTGGCGTGGGCGCGATGGCGCAGATGTAGCCCGACTTCAGTAATGATGAATTGATCGCGCAACGCGCCCTTAAAAATACTGTCCCGATAGGCCAGCTGGCACTGCTCTGCCGACAGGCGCCGGCGCTCGCCGAGCTGCCGATCCCAGCCCTCTACCCAGGCCAGGCACTGAGACAGCTCCACCCCGTATGCGCCTATATTTTGCACCGGTGCGGCCCCCACGGACCCAGGAATGGCTATCAGGTTTTCGAGCCCATACCACCCTTGATCCAGACAATACCGCAGCAAGGCATCCCAGTTTTCGCCCGCGGTAACCCGCAGCGCCACGCCGCCCTCAATGGGACTTGCGCTGATACCGCGCTGGCGCATGTGTATCACTAAACCGGGGTAGTCATCACTCAATACTATATTGCTACCGCCACCCAGTACGAGACTTGGCAGGCCGTGCTGCTCGGCGTACTGCAGGGCGTCGCGCAAGTCGCCGTCGCTGTCGATCGCGCTGTAGGCGTATGCCTGCGCCGCTACGCCAAGGGTATTGTGATTGAGCAGTGAGACGTTTTTTGCGATTTCCAACATTAATGTTCTCGCTGCAGAGCCTGTAGCAGCCCCTCTGATGCGTCCTCGACAAGATCTAACACGGCGTTAAAGCCGTCATCGCCGCCGTAGTATGGGTCGGGAACCTCTTCAATCGTGCTGCTGCCAAAGTTCAGCAATAAGGAGACTGTCGCGCTGGCATCATTCGGCGCGATCTCTGCCAAGGAATCCATATTGGCGCGGTCCATCGCCAATATATAGTCAAAGCGATAAAAGTCGGCTTCACACACCTGTCGGGCACGCAGGGCCGATAAATCGTAGCCGCGCCGCGCGGCGAAGGCTTGGCTGCGCTCATCTGGCGACTTACCGGTATGCCAAGCCGCGGTGCCCGCCGAGTCTATCTCGATCTGCGCCTGCAAACCGGCATCAATCACCTTGTGCAAAAATACGCCGTGCGCCGTCGGCGAGCGGCATATGTTTCCCAGACAGACAAATAACACCCGCTTAACCACGGCCTGACTCCAAAATGGCGCGTACCGCATTGAGGTCTTCTTCGGTGTCTACACCGCCGGGAATATCGACACAGCTCTGCGCCACATGTATGCGCACGCCGTTCTCCATGGCCCGAAGCTGTTCCAGGCGCTCACAACTCTCCAGCTCGCCCGCGGGCCAGCTAACAAACTGGTGCAGAAAGCCGACGCGGTAGGCGTAGATACCAATATGCCGCCAGTATTCAACGCCCTCAGGCAGCACCCCCTGGCCATCGGACCATTGGTCGCGGCAATACGGGATGGGGGCGCGGCTAAAGTACAGTGCTAAACCCTGGCGATCGCTCACCACTTTTACCGCATTGGGATTGAAGACCGTCGCGGCATCGTTAATCGGCTCTTTCAGTGTTGCAATGCCGGCCTGAGTATTGGCCGCGAGGTTTTGCGCCACTTGCTCTATTGCCGGTGCGGGCAGCAGGGGCTCGTCACCTTGGACATTGACCACGATATCGTCATCGGCAAGCCCCAATTTGGCAACCACCTCTTGCAAGCGGTCAGTGCCACTCTCGTGCTCAGCACTGGTCATGCAAACTTGCGCCCCAAACGCTTCACAGCGGCGGGCCACGCGTTCATCTTCGGTTGCAATCACCACTCGTTCGGCGCCGCTCTGTGAGGCGCGCAGCCATACATGCTGAATCATCGGCATGCCCGCGATGTCCATCAGCGGTTTCCCCGGCAGACGGCTCGAGGCGTAACGGGCTGGAATAATAACGGTGTAAGACATGGAAACCTCTGGCGTTTAGGCAACTCGGTCGAGTAACTGATCAAGCGATTCAAAAAACGTGTCGGGCAACACGGCATCAACAGGAAGCATCCAGCTATCCGCCGGACTGATCTGTGCGCATTTAACCGCATCTTTCTCCGTCATCACCAGTGGTAATGACGAGTCCTGCTGCAGGTCTTCGGGTCGATATTCGTAGTGGTCGGGAAAAGCCTGCCCCCGACAGTCAAAGCCCAGCGCAGTCAATGCAGCAAAAAAGCGTGGTGGATGGCCAATACCCGCAATTGCATTCACCCGACGGGCATTCTCGGGCCAGTCTGCTGCCGCGCATCGCTCGCCCGAATGAACATTGATCAAGGTGTCGCCCTTCAGGCGCATTTCATAGCCGGATAACGCCGCAAGAACATCGCTTTCAACGCGGCCGTTGCTGATCACCAGATCCACTTCTTCACTGCGCCGCGGCGGTTCCCGCAGCGGCCCAAGCGGCAGGCAGTGGCCATTGCCAAAGCCGCGCGCTGCGTCAACAAGCAGAATTTCAACATCCCTGTAGAGGCGATAATGCTGCAGACCATCGTCGCTGATAATGACGTTGCAAGCGTGCTCGTCCACTAACAAATTTGCAGCGGCGACCCTGTCTGGCGCTACCGCAACCGGCAGGCCGCTGCGCCGCGCCATCAGGCAGGGTTCATCGCCCGCTTCCGAGGGCAGTGTGGCATTGGTGACGAATAAGGGATACTGCGCAGCCTTACCACCATAACCGCGGCTGACGATTCCGGGGCGCCAACCGCGCTGCTGGAGGTGCTGGGCGATCGCTAAAACAGCGGGGGTTTTACCACTGCCACCGACAGCGATATTGCCGACCACAATAACCGGCGCCGAACAGCGCTGTGGGCGGGTATTGCGCCGTCGCAATGCGGCCAATGCGCGAAACAGGCACTCCAGAGGCCAGAATGCATACAGCACTCCCGGCCGCCCGTACCAACGCGCATTCAGCCATTGCTCAAGCTTCACTATCTTCCTCAAAATTGCGGTTATACAACTGAGCGTAGCGTTGCCCCAAGGCCAACAAGTCAGCGTGGCTGCCCCGCTCCAGAATGCGCCCCTCCTCCATCACCACGATTTGGTCGGCACTCTCAATAGTGCTGAGTCGGTGGGCAATCACGATGGTCGTGCGGCCTTTCATGACCTCTTCCATCGCCTTTTGAATATGGGATTCCGCCTGGTTATCGAGCGCCGACGTTGCCTCGTCGAGTATCAGCAGCGGCGCATTTTTCAAAAATGCCCGGGCAATGGCCAAACGCTGACGCTGGCCGCCGGATAACATGACGCCGTCCTCACCGATGACGGTATCGATTCCCTCAGGCAAACTATTGATAAAGTCGCTGGCGTGGGCCGCCTCAACCGCGCGAAGCACCTCTTCACGGCTGGACGATGCCATGCTGCCATAGGCAATATTGTTGTACACCGTGTCGTTGAACAGCGTCACTTGTTGGGTAACCAAGGCGATATTGTGGCGCAGGTTATCCAGGGTGTAATCGCGAATATCAACGCCGTCGAGCAACAGCTCACCTTCGCTGTGTTGATAAAAACGCGACAGCAAGCTGACCAAGGTGGACTTGCCGGAGCCAGAAAGCCCCACCAAGGCTAGCGACGTACCGGGCTCCACATGCAGGTTAATATCGGTAAGCACATTCGGCAGCTCTGGGCCGTAGCGAAAATTGAGGTGGCGGATGTCAATCTCGCCACGC
The DNA here is from genome assembly GCF_016906995.1 of Spongiibacter marinus. Classification (GTDB taxonomy): domain Bacteria; phylum Pseudomonadota; class Gammaproteobacteria; order Pseudomonadales; family Spongiibacteraceae; genus Spongiibacter; species Spongiibacter marinus. Next base: position 113,727 of record NZ_JAFBBD010000003.1, read on the forward strand.
ACCCGTTCACACTCGATGCGGCCCTCGTCTTTTTCCTGTTCGGCATCGAGAAACTCAAAAATACTCTCGGCGGCCGCCAAGCCCTTCTGAATCACGCTGCTCACTTCGGCCAGTTGGCGAATGGGTTTGGGCAAAAAGAGCGCCGCGGACAGGTAGGCCACAAAAGAACCGGGTGTCATTTGGCCGGTAAGCCCAAGAGCGATCCATATCAACAGGCCCGTCGCCAACACCACCGGAAATTGAATGACCGTTGGACTAATCGCGTTGTAAAACGCCATTTTAATATTTTGATTGCGGTTTTTTTCGCTTGCCGCCTGAAACCGCTTTGCTTCCTGGGCGCTGCCGCCATAAAGGCGAATTTCACGATAGGCATTAATGCTGTCGTTGGTGACTTGGTTCACCTCGCCCATTGCGTTCTGGATCTTGCGGCTGATCTTGCGAAAGCGCTTGCCCACCCACCACACGGTCACGCCGATCATTGGCAAGGCAAGTAAAAAAACCAGGGTCAGCTGCCAATTCATATACAGAAGGTAGGCCAGCAACCCAATCGCAAAGGTGCCTTCGCGCAGTACCACCTTCAAGGCGTTGACTGCAGCACCCGTCACTTGCTCCACGTTAAAGGTAATTTTCGAGATCAGTGCACCCGTGGAGCTTCGATCGAAATAGCTACTGGGGATGAACTGCATTTTTTGATAGAGCTCTACCCGCAACACGTGCACCAAGCGGTGTGAGATACCGGCAATAAAATAGTTACCCGCGAAAAAGCCCAGCCCGCGACCAACACCCAGTGCCACCAGCGCCACCACGATCCAGGTACGCGCCGAGCCCAGGTGGAAGTCATCACCGCCCAGCGCCCACATCATCTTGGCCGTTACCCCGCCCTCGCCCGGCTTAACATTTCCGCCGATGTAATCGACGATCAGCTGCATCATATCGGCGAGTAAAACCTGCACACCCGAATAGAATGAGAAGCCCAGAACACTGAGCAAAAACAACGGCCAAAATGGGATAACGTACTTTAAAAGTCGGCCATAAATAGCTAAATCTGAAGGTTTTTTGCTCATAATATAAGCCGCCCTAGTTTGGGCTGGCATCAGCTTCCTGTGTGGTAATTCTAAGCTTAACAAAGCCCAGGCGGCCCGCCGCATCCATCGCCGTAACAACTGCTTGATGGGGGCTGTTGGCGTCAGCGGTAATGGTGACCGGGCGCATCGTATCACCGCCCGAGGCATTCTGCAGAGCCTTAAGTAATGCCTCTAGACCACCATCACCCAGTGGTTGTTCATTGACTTGAAAACGGCCCTGCGCGTTGATGATAATTTCGATCAGGTCTGTGTCATCGCTAACCGACTCACCCTCGGCCGTGGGCAACTCCAGCTGTAGACGACTTTCCTTAGTAAAGGTTGTAGACACCATAAAGAAAATCAACAGGAGAAATACCACGTCGATCAGCGGCGTCAGGTTTACGCCGCCGTCATCGATACGCTGCCGGCGAAACTTCACGCCGAGCGCCCCGAGTGGCTATTTTCTTTCATTTGCACATCGCCGTGGACGGCATTAATGAGCTTGATGGTGTCTTGCTCCATCGTCACAACGATGGCATCAATACGGCGCAAGAAATACCGGTGCATAATCAGCGCGGGAATGGCTACACACAGTCCGGAGGCGGTGGTGATCAGTGCCTCGGAAATACCTCCAGCCAGTACCCCCGCATTTCCGGTCCCCTGCACCATGATCTCGCTGAATACCCGGATCATGCCGACCACGGTTCCCAGCAAGCCCAGTAGCGGGGTAACAGCAGCAATTGTTCCCAGGGCATTGAGGTAGCGTTCCAGCTCGTGAATAACATGGGAGGCCGCGTCTTCGATGCTCTCTTTCATAATATCGCGGCCGTGTTTGGCGTTGCCAAGCCCGGCGGCAATGATTTCACCAAGTGGTGAGCCCTTGCGCAGTTGGCGAAGTTTTTCATTATCCAGTTGCTTGTTTTGCATCCAGCCCCACACCTGATTGAGCAAATTGCGCGGGGCGACCTTGTCGGGGTTCAGCGCTAAAAACCGTTCTACACAAATTGCCAGGGCGAGAATGGAAGATAGGATGATTGGTAGCATTAGCCAGCCACCAGCTTTGACGAGTTCCAGCACAGCACAGCCTCTTTATTTTTGTCGCTGCATTATACAGCGATGCTGACAATGAAAAAGTCATCATGGCCCTGAATCCGGTATGGCGCACACATCTTTGGGGGTAATCTGCCAGAAGTAGCGCTTTTTCCCGTCATATCGCAAAAGTTGCATGCCGTTGCTGGTCATCTCGAAATGCACACTACCGTGGATACCCGTTTGCCAACAGCGGCTCCCCAGCCTTTGGAAACGCTCGGTAACGTCTTTGGCCGGGTGCCCATAGGAGTTAAACCGCGAGGCCGCAAAGACGACGTGCTCGGCTTGGGTAGCACGAAGAAATACATTAGAAGAAGAGCTCTTACTGCCGTGGTGCGCCGCCAGAAGCATGTCTAGCCCAGCCTCTGGGGGCCAACTCCGCGCCAGCTCTGCTTCAATACCACGCTCAATATCGCCGGTCAGCAGCACTCGATGATCGCCAGCGCGAATAAGCAGAACGCAGCTGCGGTTATTGCTCTTGCTGTCACGAGAGGGTAAATAGCGTAAAAAACGGTATTCCACACCCTCCCACACCCAAGGTGAAGCGTGATGACAGTTTTTCGCCGCCAATTCGCGGTGTCGCTCGGGTTCGCCGGACAGTACCTGCTTCACCGGCACCGCGCTCACCAGCCTGTCGGCCGCGCCGGCGTGATCGCGATCTCCGTGGCTGAGAACTAAGCGGTCGACCCGGTGAATGCCGCGGCGACGGAGCAGCGGAAGTAGCACCGCATCAACACTGTTGTAGCGCGCCGAGAAGCTCGGCCCGGTGTCGTAGATCAATGCACGCCGCCCTTGTTGAACCAACACCGACAAGCCCTGACCCACATCTAACACACTCACCCATACATGGCCGGGTGGTGGCGATGGTGGTGTTTGTAGCAAACCGAGCCCGGCAAAAATCACCGCCAAGGGGCGACCCAGTACGCCGCGGGGCAACAACAGTAAACCCGCAGCCAACAGTAGGCACAGGATCGATAAAACGCTAAGTGCGGGCTGCCAATATGGCAGCTGTGACAGCAGTTCAAGATAATTAAACAGCCACTTGAGCAACGAATTCGCGGCAGAAAATAGGCCAAAATCGGGCAAGCCTAGCCAAGCCGCCAATAACGCGATAAAGAGCACCGGCATAATGACCAGCGCGAGCGCCGGAATTGCCACTAAATTTGCCGGCAATGCCGCAACGCCTGAGCCGAAACCCCAAATCGCCAGCACCGGCAATAATACGAATAACAGTTGCGCTTGAAGAAGCGGCAGTTTGCGCCACGCGGCCTGGCCCGATTGCACCCCCATTGTCAGCATCAGCAACACGCCCACAGCAACAAATGACAGATAAAACCCAGCGCTGTGCAGTGCCAGTGGGTCGCGAATTAGCACCAATACCAGCGCAATCTGAAGGCCCTGCCACGGCGATATGCGCCGCTGTAATAGCAGCCCGACGCATAGCACGGCGGCCATGATTAATGCCCGCTGAGTGGGCAGCGTAAACCCGGCCATTGCGGCATAAGCGCTGGCCAGAGCAAACCCAAGAGTCGGCCCCAGCCACACACTGCCCTGCCCGCCTCGTGTCAATACGGCGCCAAGCAGGCGAGCCAGAACAAAGCCCCAAGCCATAACAATGCCAATATGCATACCTGATATGGCCATCAGGTGACTGGTGCCGGTTCGGGAAAGCAGCGCCCAATCCTCGTCGCTGACATCGCGCCGATCCGCGTAGAGCAGCGCCCGCATAATACCCTGCCGCGACAGGCCAACGAGCGCCTCGCGCTGCTGACTCAACAAGCGATTACGCACTTGCTGATAGCGAACACCAATACTGGCTGCGTGTTCAGTCCCTGCGATTGGCACAATGGCTTTGGCATAACCGCGCCCGGCGTAGCCGTTGGCAATCAGCCACTGGCCGTAGTCAAACGCACCCACTGACCGGGCACCCGTTGGCGGTCGCAAGCGCAGCGTCAACCTCGCCCAGGTGCCAGCTAGAGGGGGGCGGGCGCCGTAATAGTTCACACGGTATCGGGCGCGACCGGCGGGGCAGTAGCCGTCGGCACACTGCCCGGCGGCCAACTGAATATCAAAGCGATAGTAAACCCGCCCATAGCCACTCTGTTCCTCAATTGGGCCGAGGATAAGGGCGTCGAAAACCGCCTTTGTCGGCATGTCTCCTGCCGGGGGAAGCTGAGCGAAACGCTGCTCGCAATAATGGGCGCTGTAGCCGCAAGCGAGGAAAAACGCTACCGCTGCGCTGCGCCACTGCCGTTTTACCATCAGGCCAGCAGCAATCGCAGCGCCGACGAGCAGGCGCCAGTCGATGACCTCTGGCAGAAAAGGAGGCACTGCCAGCCCGGCTGCAGCAAATGTCATCCATGACAACATACTGGTCTCGCTCTCGACTTACATGCATAATACCGCCGCATGGCACTGTGCTAGCGGCTGTCATGTGCATTCATTTTACGTAAAGTGGGGCCAATGGCTCGTAAATTCTTCAAGCGATGGCTTCCGGCTCCCGAGCGCATGCGTGAACACCCCTCAGTGCGCGTGTTCGGCAGTCTTCTTCACGAACCCAATCTGTGGCATTTAAATCGCCGTTCAGTGACCTTTGCGTTTTTTATTGGTCTGTTCACTGCCTTTGTGCCCATTCCCACACAAATGCTCCTTGCGGCACTGCTGGCTATTTTGCTGCGGGCAAATCTGCCGCTATCGGTAATGCTGGTATGGATCACCAACCCCGTTACCATGCCGGCCTTCTTCTATTTTAGCTACAAAGTGGGTGCTGCCCTGCTTGATGTGCCTGCCAAGGACTTCGCCTTTGAGCTGTCTTGGCAGTGGATTCAGGATGAACTGATTTTGTTGTGGCGGCCATTCTTGCTCGGCTGCTTGCTGACCGGGCTATTCTGCGGCCTGGTCGGTGCGGTGAGTATCCATATACTGTGGCGCGTGCACGTTGTGCGCCGCTGGCGTAAACGTCAACAGCAGCGCAGAGCAAAAACACCTAACTGACCCCTGTTACTGCTGCCGCAGGGTATGCGCGGGCGCGAGCCGCGATGCTCGCCATGCGGGATACAAACTGGCAAAAACACTCATAAAATACGCCGCCGCACTTACAATCGCGACGTCGCTGGCACGAATATCAGTCGGCAGATAACTAATTGGGTAGACATCCGAGCGCAACAGCTGCGCTCCGGACACCTGCTCCAGGCCAGCCACAAGGTCACCGATCACCAAAGAAAAGAGCACGCCCAGTATGGCGCCGATGAGCGTGCCAATACCGCCAATGATCGCGCCGTACACCATAAAGGTTTTCAGAATGTCGCTCTGTGTGGCGCCCTGGCTGCGCAGAATGGCAATATCCGAGCGCTTGTCATTCACCACAAGCACCAGTGTTGAAACAATGTTGAATACCGCAACGGCCACTACGGCCAACATCATTATCACCACTAACTTTTTCGACATTTGTATCGCGTGATACATATTGCCAAATTGCTGACTCCAATCACGCAACCGGTAGTGTCGACCATGCACTGTTGACAACTCCCAGGCTACTTTCGGCGCCGCAAACACGTCGTGCAGGGCAACCCGCAATGACAACGACTGATTCGGCAATAATGACTGGGCCGTAGCCAGCGGCATCAACACCAGCTGTTGGTCAAGCTCCGTGCCACTGCTGAAAATCGCCGCAAGCGTAAAGCGATAAAACCGCACTCCCCCCTTCTCCGGCTGCGGAATTGCCAAGCTCAACGAGTCTCCCGCCGCCAGTCCAAGGCGCGTCGCAAGCCCCTTACCAAGCACGACGTTCTGTCCTTGAAATGCGCTGAAATCAGCGAACTGTGTCATCTGCGACACCGTCGCTTCCTGCGCAAGGTCGACCCCAAAGAACTGCACCGGCTCGGCCTGACTGGACTTCACTAACAGCGCGTTGCCCTGTACAAAGGGCGCCACAGCGCGAACCTCAGAATGTGCAAGAACACTGCTGCGAAATGACTGCCAATCGGCGTCGCCGCCATTCCAGGGCACCATACTTATGTGCGGCACAAGGGCGAGAATACGCTGACGCATCTCCCGGTCAAAACCGTTCATTACCGACAACACGGTAATCAGCATGGCAATGCCCAATATCAACCCCGCCATGGACAACCGCGATAGAAATGACATCAGCTGACTGCCATCACCGCCGGTGCTATAGCGCAAACCAATAAATCTGGAGATACCGGCCACTGCTATACCTTCTGGGTCAATTGGCCAGCCCGCAATTCCAGAATCCTGTCCATGCGCTGCGCCAGTTGTAGGTCGTGGGTAACAATTAAAAAACTCGTTGCAGACTCGCGGTTAAGTTCAGCCAGCAGCGCGTGCACAGACTCAGCGGTATCACCGTCCAAATTCCCGGTTGGTTCATCAAGCAACACACAAGCAGGGCGATTGACCAGCGCCCGGGCAATGGCCACGCGCTGCCGCTCGCCACCGGAAAGCTGAGCGGGACGATGGCTGAGCCGACTGCCCAAGCCAACGCGCTCCAGCAAGCTCGCGGCCTCTGCCATTGCCTCACGCCGCTTTCTACCGGCAACAAGCAGCGGCATTGCGGCGTTTTCGACCGCGCTGAATTCTGCCAGCAGGTGGTGAAATTGGTAGACAAAGCCCAGCTCGGCATTGCGCAGACGACTGCGGTCACGGTCATTAAGAGCGGCGATATCACGGTCGTTAATCAGCACCCGACCACTACTGGGCAAGTCTAAGCCTCCCAGCATATGCAACAAGGTGGTTTTACCAGCCCCTGAGGGCCCGACTATCGCCAGCATTTCCCCCTTCTTCACCACCAGCTCGATGTTATCGAGAATGGTGAGCTCGCCGTCGCCCTGACGATAACGCTTGCAGAGGGCTTGGCAGTGTAAAACCGGTTTCGCGGTGCTTAGTTGTTCCATATTTTTCATTTACTCGTAGCGCAATGCTTCTGCCGGCTGGACTTTGGCCGCCTGGCGCGCGGGATACAATGTGGCCAATACACTTAGTGCGAGACCAAAACCGCAAATCCACACAATATCCGTCACCCTCAGCAGCGACGGTATTCGGCTGATAAAGTACACCTGCGGATCAAACACATACAGACCTGTCACGGACTCTAACCACGCGACGACGTCACCAATATTCACTGCCAGCGGCACGCCAATCAGCAAGCCCAACAACACACCGCACAGCCCGGTTGCGACCCCGTAGACAATGAATACCCCGGTGATACTGCCAGGCGATGCACCCATGGTACGCAACACCGCAATGGCGCCGCGCCGAGAGGAAACGGCCATACTTAGAATGGAAATAATATTGAAGGCGGCGATGATGACGATAAACATCAACAGCAGCCGCACCATCAGCTTTTCCATCTTAACGGCTTGAAACAGGCTGCCCTGGCTGATACTCCAGTCCACCACTGTGCTGCCTTTAGGGAGCAAGGGCAGTAGATCGGCAGACCACTTTGCCGACTGGAGAAGGTCGCTAAACTGCAGGCGCAAGCCCTGCACATCAGTGCCCAGTTGATAGAGTTTTTGCGCGTCCTGAAGATGAATAAACGCGGTGCTGGCATCAAGCTGCGCGCCCGCTGAAAACATTCCAACAACGGTGAAAACCCGCTCCCGGGGAAATAAACCAAAGGGCGTGACGGTGACCTTCGGCAAAATCACCCGCAGCGTGTCGCCGGGCATCAAATCCAACTGCCGCGCAAGGATATCGCCGACTACCACTTCGTAGTGACCCGGCGTTTCGCTCAAGTAGCGGCCGGCGATCATTTTTTCGGCGACCGATGACACTGATCGCTCTAATTCGGGGTCGATGCCGTACATCGCAACGCCCTGTATTCTGCCTGCCGCCGACAGCATCGCCTTGCCACCGACATAGGGTGCCGAGGCCTTTAGCCCTGGCGCCGAGGCTATCGCTTGTCGCTGTGCAGGCCAATCATCCAGGCGCTGATTCGGCCCCTCCACATACGCATGGGGTAACACTGACAACACTCGTTTCTGTAGCTCGGCTTCAAAGCCATTCATGACGGCGGTCACGACGATCAGTGAGACAACACCGAGCATCATGCCCAGCAGTGAAAACCACGACATCAAGGATAGAAAACGGTCATCACCCGCACCCTTGCGAAAGTAGCGAAGACCAATAAAGAATGGGAGTGAAGCTGGCATAGTGTTGCTGGAGGCCGTGAACGGTTGGGCCTCTATACTAGCATTGTCGGGACAAGAAACCGCAGTTATTGCGCCGCTGTGTGCGGCGCACAGGAACCGCTAGTCGCGGCTAGCGTCATAAAATTGCTTGCTGTCAGCCTGCATCGCCGCTTTCTCGGACTCTTCTTTACACTTATTCGGGTCGTTCCCGCAGAGGTCACAGACATAATCCGGATCAGCCAACGCTGCACCCACGCCGCCACAAGAGCCCGCTATCGGCTTGCGTCCAAAGATAACGCCGACCGACATCGCCGCCACGATCAGCAACATCACCAGTACTGCTGCAAAAATAGTCGCCATCACTTACTCCTTCGGTAGATAGGGAGCAAAGGCCGAGCTGTAACGACTGACAAAGCCCTCTTCCCCTTTCTCAATAATATACACAGGTAAATCCTGAGCTTCAGCAAGCGCCAGCGCACGCTCCGTACCCATTACGGACAGCGCGGTCGCCATCGCGTCAGCAAAAGCGCACGATGGATCAAGCACCGTCACCGACGCCAGCGTGTGAGTGATGGGCCTGCCAGTGCGCGGGTCAATAGTATGAGAATAACGCACACCATCCTGCTCGAAATAGTTGCGGTAGTCACCGGAGGTCGCCACCGCAATATCGCCCAGCGCTATCGCCAACTGAGGGCCACCGCCGGCCGGATTCTCAACACCGATGCGCCAGGCATCGCCGCGCGGGCTCTTCCCAGCTACACGCATTTCGCCGCCGATTTCAACGAGGTAGTCTTTCACACCCAGCGACGTCAGCCAAATCGCGGCAGCGTCGACGCCATAGCCCTTGGCAATGGCTGAAAGATCCATGCTCAATGCCGCAGACTTCATCAGCTTTGGCTCAAGCATATCGAGCTGCAGGCGGGTATAACCCACCCTATCCATCACGTCGGCCAGGGCGTCGTCACTCGGACGGCCCTCGCGCTTCACCGGCCCGAACCCCCAAAGGTCCACCAGCGGCGCCACGGTAATATCGAATGCCCCGCCGCTAAGCCAGCTCACCTCCATTGCCATGGTCAGAATCGCATATAGCGGCTCGCTCAGCTGTTGCCACTCACCGATGGGCGCGCGGTTTAACTTATTTAGCTCAGAGTCTTCAATATAGGTCGACGCAATTTGGTTAAAGTGCGCGAGCTGATAGTCGAGCTGTTGCTTCAAGCGCTCTGCGCGCAAATCACCAGGGTTTCGCAGCGTGACGTGGTAGGTGGTGCCCATCGTCTCGCCACTGAACTGGATAATTTCCTCTGGCGCCGGACTACAGGCACTTAAAAACAGAAAAAGCAGCACTAAGGCTGCTTTTTCCACGGACAGAGATCGCTTAACCACCGAAGTCATCAAGAAGAATATTCTCCGGTTCTACGCCCAAATCTTCGAGCATTTTAATCACTGCCGCGTTCATCATCGGGGGTCCACACATGTAGAACTCACAATCTTCAGGAGCCTCGTGGTCCTTCAGATAGTTTTCGTACAACACGGTGTGAATGAAGCCCGTCAAACCTTCCCAATTGTCTTCAGGCTGCGGGTCAGACAACGCCAAGTGCCACTCAAAGTTGTCGTTTTCTTCCGCCAGCTTGTCGTACTCGTCCATGTAGAACGCCTCGCGCAATGAGCGAGCGCCGTACCAGAAAGAAATCTTACGCTTGGAGTTCAGGCGCTTGAGTTGGTCAAAGATGTGCGAACGCATCGGCGCCATACCCGCACCACCACCGATGAACACCATCTCTGCCTCAGTTTCCTTAGCAAAGAACTCACCGAAGGGACCGTACACCTTAACTTTGTCACCGGGTTTCAGGCTGAATACCCAGGAAGACATCTGGCCAGCTGGCAGCGAAAGATTATTCGGCGGCGGTGTTGCTGCACGAATATTGAACTTAACAATGCCCTTCTCTTCGGGATAGTTGGCCATTGAGTAAGCGCGCACAACGGTCTCGTCAACTTTTGACTCAACATTGAAGAAGCCAAAACGCTCCCAATCGCCGCGATACTCTTCGGGGATATCAAAGTCAGAGTACTTCACGTGGTGAGGCGGACACTCCAACTGCACGTAACCACCGGCGCGGAAGTCTACGTTCTCACCTTCGGGCAGCTTGAGCGTCAGCTCTTTGATGAAGGTAGCTACGTTGGGGTTAGACTCAACCGTACATTCCCACTGCTTAACGCCAAAGACATCTTCAGGCACTTCAATAACCATGTCCTGCTTGACGGGCGTCTGACAGGACAAACGCCAACCTTCGCGAGCTTCACGGGGGCTGAAGTGTGCCTCTTCAGTAGCAAGCATGGAGCCGCCACCATCTTTTACAATGCACTTACACTGCGCGCAGCTACCGCCGCCGCCACAGGCAGATGCCAAAAAGATGCCCTGATTCGAAAGCGTACCCAGGAGCTTATCGCCAGCGGGTACGCTGATTGTTTTTTCACCATTTATCTCGATGGTCACATTACCGCTGCTCACCAAGCGCGCGCGAGCAAACAGGATAACGGCTACCAGCGACAACACGATCGCGGTAAACATCGTTACACCGAGAACAACCACTGTATTCATTAAAACGCCTCCAGTTCTTCTTCTCGGTTACAGATCGATGCCGCCGAAGGACATAAAGCCCAACGACATCAAGCCGACAGTAATAAAGGTGATGCCAAGACCGCGAAGGCCTTCGGGAACATCGCTGTACTTGAGCTTTTCGCGGATCCCTGCCAAGGCAGTGATCGCCAGCGCCCAACCGGTTCCCGCGCCCGCGCCGTAAACTACCGACTCGGTGAAGTTGTAATCACGCTCTACCATGAACAGTGAACCACCCATGATCGCGCAGTTCACCGTGATCAGCGGCAAGAATACACCCAGCGCGCTGTAGAGAGCCGGAACGAACTTGTCCAGGAACATCTCCATGATTTGTACGATAGCGGCGATAACGCCGATGTAGCTCAACAAGCCCAGGAAGCTGAGATCCACATCCGGGAAGCCGGCCCACGCCAGCGCGCCGTCGCGCAACAAATAGGTATAAATCAGGTTGTTAACCGGCACGGTAAGTGTCAGTACAACAATTACCGCAATACCGAGACCGATGGCGGCCTGGATTTTTTTTGAAATTGCCAAGAAGGTACACATACCAAGAAAGAAGGCCAACGCCATATTCTCGATAAACACCGACCTGACAAACAGGCTGAGATAGTGTTCCATCAGAAGGCCTCCTTAACGCTGCGTGTATTCTTGGTGATTTTAAATTCTTCCTCTTCTACCTGCTCTTTATCTGCACTGCGCAGGATCCAGATGAAGAAACCGATCAAGAAGAACGCACTGGGAGGCAGCAGCAACAAGCCATTCGGCACATACCAGCCACCGTTATTGATTGTGGCGAGAATCTCGATACCAAACAGGCTTCCAGAACCAAGCAGCTCACGCACAAACGCCACACTGAACAGCACCACGCTATAGCCCAAGCCATTACCGATACCATCGATAAAGCTCGCCAGCGGTGGATTCTTCATTGCAAAGCCTTCAGCGCGACCCATAACGATACAGTTGGTGATGATCAAACCAACAAATACCGACAGCTGCTTACTGATGGCATAGGCGTAGGCCTTAAGTACCTGGTCAACCACGATAACCAGCGAGGCAATAATGACCATCTGTACGATGATACGGATAGCGCCAGGAATGTGGTTGCGAATCATCGATACGGCGAGGTTGGAAAACGCCGTAACGAAAATCACTGAAATACACATTACCAGGGTAACCTTCATGCTTGAGGTTACCGCCAGGGCACTACAAATACCGAGGATCTGCAGCGCTATTGGGTTGTTTTTAAATATGGGTGAGGTCAATGCCTCTTTCATCGTTGCCATTACTTAGGCCTCCCCTGACTGCAGGTTGCTCAAGAAAGGCTTGTAGCCATTCTCGCCCATCCAGAATTGCAGTAGATTGGTTACACCGCGACTGGTCAAAGTTGCTCCACTCAAACCGTCAACCTTGTGCTCTGCTTCTGCCGTATTGGCATCAACACTGCCCTTGATCAACTGAATTTTTGCATCACCTTCGTCGTAGACCTTTTTGCCCGGCCACAGCGCTTTCCAGTTCGGGTTATCAACTTCGCCGCCAAGCCCTGGTGTTTCACCGTGCTCGAAGAAACCCAAACCGGCAACGGTGTTGAGGTCATTTTCCAAGGCCAGAAAGCCGTGAAGCGTCGACCACAGCCCAGCGCCGCGCACGGGAAGAATGATCTTGTCCAGCTCGCCATTGCTCTCAACAAGATAGACCGTCGCGTAATTTTCGCGGCGCTTTATCTTGGCAATGTCGTCACCGCCCAGTTCCACAGAGGTTTGCGGATCTTTAGCGATGCTGCTTTGCTCGAAGCTTGCAACATCAAATTGGTCAGTAAACTTGCCTGTATTAAGGTCAACAATGCGCGTAGTCACACGCTCGAATTGCTCATCGATGCTTTTCTCTGGGTCAAGCATGCCCGCAGCAGCGAGGATATTTGCCTTGCGGTCTTCCGCTTTGTTGGCAACTTGCGCCGGTTTCAGCATGACCGCAGCCGAGGAAACAAACAATGCACAGACGATACAGAGTGTTACCGCGACCAGCAGTGTTTTTTGAATACTGTCGTTATTAGCCACGTGCCAACCTCCGTTTGATGTTTGCTTGAACCACGAAATGGTCAATCAGTGGTGCGAACAGGTTGGCGAATAGAATTGCCAACATCATACCTTCTGGGAAGGCCGGGTTAACGACGCGGATCAGGACAACCATGCAGCCGATCAGCAAACCAAAAATGAACTTGCCGGTATTGGTCATGGCTGAGGAAACTGGGTCGGTGGCCATAAAGATCATACCGAAGGCGAAACCACCCAAAACGAAGTGCCAGTACCAAGGCATAGCCATCATTGGGTTGTCACTGTCGATGCCGTTAAACAGTAACGACAGCGCCACCATGCCACTAAACACACCCAGCACAATGCGCCAGGAAGCGATGCCCGTCCAAAGCAGAACAGCGCCGCCGATAAGGATCGCGATAGTGGATACCTCACCCATGGAGCCGTGCATGTTACCGCTGAACGCATCGAACCATGTCAGTTTATCCTGCAGTGCCGCCATACCGTCACTGGCCACGACCGACAAAGCCGTCGCGCCGGTATAACCGTCTACCGCCGTCCACACTGCGTCACCAGAAAGCTGGGCAGGATAGGCGAAGAACAAAAAGGCACGACCGGTCAGCGCTGGGTTAAGGAAGTTTTTACCGGTACCACCAAATACTTCCTTACCAACAACCACACCAAAGCTAATACCCAGAGCTACTTGCCAAAGCGGAATTGACGGGGGGCAAATCAGTGCGAACAGAATAGAGGTAACGAAGAAACCTTCGTTCACCTCGTGACCGCGCTTCATGGCAAACAGTACTTCCCAGAAACCGCCGACCGCAAAGGTGACGGCATATACCGGAATAAAGTACCAGAAGCCATGCCAGAAGTTGTCCCACACGCTGGCCGGGTTATAACCGGCAAACATACCGATCAAAGCGTGGCGCCAGCCTTCACCAGCAGCGATGCCCATATCGGCCATGATGGTGTTGGCTTGGAAACCAATATTCCACATACCGTAGAACATGGCAGGGAACGCACAGAACCACACGGTGATCATGATGCGCTTAAGATCAACACCGTCGCGCACATGGGCCGTGGTTTTTGTTACCGAACCCGGCGAATAAAAAATAGTGTCAACCGCTTCATAAAGGGCATACCACTTTTCAAAGCGGCCACCTTTTTCAAAATGCGGTTCCAGATCGTCGAGAATAGTTCGCAGACCCATGATTAACCCTCCTTCTCAATACGGCTGAGATTGTCACGGAGAATCGGGCCGTATTCATATTTGCCAGGGCAAACGTAGGTACACAGCGCCAAATCTTCTTCGTCCAGTTCGAGGCAGCCCAAATCCTGCGCCATCTGTGTATCCCCTACGATGAGGGCACGCAACAGCTGGGTAGGCAAAATATCTAGTGGCATAACCCGCTCGTAAGCACCGACCGGCACCATAGCCCGCTCGCTACCATTGGTATTGGTGGTATATGGCAGACGCTTCTTCAGGAATTGGCTGAGGTAAATACGCAGGGTCGAGTGTTTGTTTGCACCGGGCGATAGCCAACCCATGAAATCGCGCTGCACACCTTCAAGAAGGACACTCACCTGATTGTGGTAGCGGCCGAGATACGCCATTGCGCCGCGCGCGGTTCTACCACCGAGTACGGAACCAGAAATCAATCGGTTTTCGCCTGCTTTCAATTGACCGGCACAAAGCTCTTCCAAGCTCGCACCCAGACGAGTTCTGAGCAGTCGAGGTTGTTCAACTTGCGGGCCGCCCAGTGCGACAACGCGATCCGCTTGCAACTTACCCGTGGTAAACAAGCGTCCGAAGGCGATCACATCCTGATAACCAACGTGCCACAACTGCTTGCTGAGGCTAGCGCCTTCCAGGAAGTGCATATGCGTGCCCGCCAAACCTGCCGGATGGGCACCGGCAAATTCACTGACCTGCAGCTGGCTATTGTTAACGCTCGGCGCTTGACTACCGGCGGCAACACAAAGATGAACTTTGCCAGTGGTGAGTTTGCTCAGCACTTCAAGGCCGTTAGCAAAGTCCTGCTCTGCTTCTGCAATCACCAACTGTGGGTCGCCAGACAGTGGATGAGTATCCATTGCCGTAACAAAAATGGCGGCTGGCGATGCATCTAAGGCCGGCACCTTACTGAATGGCCGCGTGCGAAGCGCTGTCCAAAGCCCGGACTGCTGCAAGTTTTCAGCAACCTGATCCCTGCTCAGCCCGCTTAGCTGCTCGGCAGAGTAGCTAGCGAAGGCTTCGTACTCGTCATCTTCCACATCGATAACAACCGACTGCAGCACTCGCTTTTCGCCGCGGTTTATGGCTGACACCACACCGGTAGCCGGCGCAGTGTAGCGTACACCTTCAGTTTTTTTGTCGGTAAAAAGAAGTTGGCCCGTTTTTACACGGTCCCCTACTTTCACCGCCATTGTTGGCTTCATACCAACATAGTCGAACCCGAGTACAGCCACCGAGCGGACTTTGGGTCCTGGCTCAATACGCTGCTCGGGTGCGCCGGATATGGGCAAATCCAGGCCCCTGGAGATTTTGATCATAAGGCTCTCTGACACTCTTATGGTTAAACGCGAAAATAAAAATTCTGCGATTCCGAGCAGATGCTGGCCCGGGAGGCGGGGTGAGCACGGTCACCCAGCTCAAAAAATTGCCGCAAGTATATAGACTCACGGCATAGTCTGTCACGACGAAACTGGCGATACCGGCCAGAACCGCTATGCAAAACGGCCAGCGTCGCTATGTGCGCTGCTGGCCGTATCGACACTTACTCGGCTGGATATACCGCGTAGGAAACCCCTGCCATTTGCTCCAAAATACGGTGCACCTGGCAGCTGTAACCAAACTCGTTGTCGTACCAGCAGTACAAGATAGCGCTCTTGCCGTTCACGATGGTGGCTTCGCTGTCAAAAATACAGGCATGGCGAGAGCCGACAAAGTCACTGGATACAACTTCGGGTGAGTTTGAGTAGTCGATCTGCTTACGCAGCGGCGAGTGCAACGCCACTTTGCGCATGTACTCGTTCAACTCGTCGGCAGTGGTTTCCGTTTTGAGGTTCAGCTTCAAAATAGCCAGCGACACATTCGGGGTCGGCACGCGAATCGCGTTACCGGTCAGCTTGCCGAGCATTTGCGGCAACACTTTACCAACGGCTTTCGCTGCGCCCGTTTCAGAGATAACCATGTTCAGCGGTGCACTGCGGCCGCGACGATCACCCTTGTGATAGTTGTCAATCAAGTTCTGGTCATTGGTGTACGAGTGAACCGTCTCAACGTGACCATTTTCAATACCAAAACGGTCATCCAGCACTTTAAGCGGTGGCGCGATGGCGTTGGTTGTACAGCTGGCGGCAGAAATAATGGTGTCGCTGTCGAGAATCTCTGCATTGTTTACGCCGGCAACGATATTCTTCATATCGCCTTTGCCTGGCGCCGTTAAGATCACTTTGGCGATACCGGGGCGCGCCAGGTGTGTCGCCAAACCTTCCGGGTCACGCCATTTACCGGTGTTATCGACCAGAATTGCATCGTTAATACCGTATTGGGTGTAATCCACCTCTTCAGGAGAGTTGGCGTAAATGACTTTGACTTCTACGCCATTGGCGACGAAGGATTGACGCTCTTCATCAACGCGGATGGTGCCATTAAAGGGACCGTGCACTGAATCGCGGCGCAGCAATGAGGCTCGCTTCACCAGATCGTTTTCAGCACCGCCCTGGCGAACAACGACTGCGCGCAGACGCAGGTTGTCACCGCCGCCCGCTTTCTCTACCAGGAGACGGGCCATCAGGCGACCGATACGACCAAAACCGTAGAGAACGACATCGCGAGGTGGGCGCGCAGGCTCTTTGACGCCACCGATCAGATCGGCAACCTGGCTGCGAACGAACTCGTCAACACTCTGCCCTGCTGGCTTGCCTTGCTCTTCGTAAGCAACAGCAATACGGCCGGCATCAATGTGCGCCGTGCCCAAATCCAAACCAGCAAGTGCTTGAATGACAGGGAAGGTTTCAAATTCAGACAACTCGTTTTGTTCAACCTGACGAACAAAGCGATGCGCCTGCATAATATCCAGCACCGAGAGGTTGACCAGATTCTTTCCGTAGATATAGGTTTTGACGTTATTGCTGCGGTAGAGCTTACCAATCAGAGGGATCATTCCCTCGGCTAATGCTTCGCGCTCTTTCCAGTCGGCGAAGTAATCATCAGGACGCTCTCGTCTTCTCTCAGTCACGGCAGATACCCTTTGCTGTCGGGGGGAAAATTCAGGAGCGCGTATTATCTTTATTCACGCCATCCAGATCAACCTCCACAACTGTCAACTGCTACCAATGTCGGTACTAATCCTGGCAAATTTGCCGTGATCGTCGGGGTTATGACTGCAAGCGCCGACGCGGTACAATGCCCGCCCCTGTCCACCGACGAATAAAAGCACAGTGATACAACTTCCCAATACGCTCTCTCTTAGCCACCGTCAAAGCCTCGATCTCGGTAGTGTTACCCCCGCCAGCCAGGCATTTGTCACCGCAAAACTCGCATCGCGTATTGAGCAGCCCCTGCTGCTGATCACCCCGGATACCGCAAGTGCTTACCGGCTTGAGCAAGAGCTGCATTTTTTCGCCGCTGGCTTGCCCGTCAAGCTGCTCCCAGACTGGGAAACCCTGCCCTACGACACTTTCTCCCCCCACGAGGATATTATTTCCGAGCGGCTGCGCTGCCTGACTGAAATTCGTCAGATGACGCGCGGCGTCGTTGTAGTGCCGATCACGTCGCTCATGCAGCGCATCGCCCCACCGGAATACCTGGGCAGTCACAGCCTGTCGCTGAAGCGTGGTCAAGCCGTCGACTTAAATGCCTTCCGGCTGGAATTAGAAAATGGCGGTTATAACAACGTCACTACCGTCTTTCAGCACGGCGAATACGCCCTGCGCGGCGCTGTGTTGGATATTTTCCCCATGGGCAGCGATCTGCCCTACCGCCTGGATTTTCTCGATGAAGATATCGACAGCCTGCGCAGCTTCGACCCAGAAACGCAGCGCAGCCTGGAACACGTTGAGGCGATCGACCTGCTTCCTGGGCGGGAATTCCCGCTGGATGACGACGGCATTGCCGGATTTCGCCGGCGCTGGCACGAGCGCTTCAATGTCGACCACCGCAAATGCCCGGTCTATCAAGATGTGAGTAGCGGTATTGCCCCGGCGGGGGTTGAGTACTACTTACCGCTATTTTTTGAACGCTGCGGCACCTTGTTCGACTATTTACCGAACAATGTCACGCTGCTGCGCTGCGATGGTATAGAGGCTGCAGCAGACCACTACTGGCAGGACATTCACCAACGCTACGAGCAACGCAACGGCGATACCCAGCGGCCCGTGTTAAGCCCCGCAGAGCTTTTCCTGCCGGTGCCAGACCTGTTTGCCAGTATTAAGCACTACCCCCGTCTGCGCCTGGGCCGAGACGGCGTCAGCAACCCTGAATACAATCTGGCCGCTGAATCCCTGCCCGTCCTCGACATCGACAGCCGCGCCGACGACCCCGTGGCAGCGCTGCGTGCATTCAGCGAAAACCGGCGGATATTACTGTGTGCAGAATCGGCGGGGCGGCGCGAGGCACTTGTAGAGTTGCTTCAGCGCCACCATCTGCGCCCTACCCTGATCGATAGCTGGCAGGCCTTCGAAAGCGCCGACTGCGATTTGGCGATCACTACCGCCGCCCTGCAGGAGAGCTTCGCATTCAGCGCGCCCTCGGCTTTCGCGGTGGTCGCCGAGCCGCAGTTGTTTGGCCGCCGGGTCTCACAGAGCCGGCGACGGCGGAAAAACACCAACAACAATGCCGAAGCGGTGGTCCGCAACCTTGCAGAACTGCGCATCGGCGCGCCCGTTGTCCACGCCGATCACGGCGTGGGCCGCTACCTCGGCCTACACAGCATTGATGTAGACGGGCAAAGCAACGAATTCCTGACACTGGAATACGCCGACAATGCCAAGCTGTACGTACCGGTGTCATCACTGCAACTGATAAGTCGCTACAGCGGTGCCGACGAGGAACTGGCTCCTTTACACAAACTTGGCAGCGACCAGTGGAGTCGCAGCAAACGCAAAGCCGCGGAAAAAATTCGCGATGTTGCTGCGGAGCTGCTCGATATTTATGCCCGGCGCGAAGCGCGACAGGGCCGCGCCTTTTCATTGAGCGGCGACTATCAGCAATTTGCGGATGACTTCCCCTTTGAAGAAACGCCAGACCAGCAGCTGGCGATCGACGCGGTACTGGGCGACTTGCGCTCCGAGCAACCGATGGACCGCCTGGTATGCGGCGATGTGGGCTTTGGCAAAACCGAGGTCGCTGTTCGCGCCGCGTTTGTTGCCGTGGAAAACAACACTCAGGTCGCGATCCTAGTGCCCACCACCTTGCTTGCCCAGCAGCACTATGAGTCATTCCGCGACCGCTTTGCAGACTGGCCGGTCAAAATTGAAGTGCTGTCGCGCTTTCGCTCAGCAGCCGAGCAAAAGCAAGTAATTAGCGACCTGCAAGCCGGCAAGATCGATATCCTTATCGGCACCCACAAGCTTCTCAGCAGTGATATTCGCTATGCCAACCTCGGCTTGGTCATCATTGATGAAGAACACCGCTTCGGCGTTCGCCAAAAAGAGGCCCTTAAAAATTTGCGCGCCGAAGTCGACGTACTGACACTGACCGCGACACCGATCCCTCGCACCTTGAATTTGTCGATGTCGGGGATTCGCGATTTATCCATCATTGCCACCCCCCCAGCGCGGCGTTTATCGGTAAAAACCTTTGTCCGCGAGCGTGACGACGCGCTGATTAAAGAGGCGATACTGCGAGAGATTCTGCGTGGCGGCCAGGTTTACTACCTGCACAATGAGGTCAAAACCATTGAAAAAGCCGCGCGCGAGCTCGAGGCGATGCTGCCGGAAATACGCGTCGGTATTGGTCACGGACAAATGCGCGAGCGCGAGCTTGAGCAAGTAATGAGCGACTTCTACCACAAGCGCCACAATGTACTGCTGTGCTCGACCATTATTGAAACAGGCATCGATGTCCCCAACGCCAACACCATTATCATTGAGCGCGCCGACAAATTCGGGCTGGCGCAACTCCACCAACTGCGAGGCCGCGTCGGACGCTCTCACCACCAGGCCTATGCCTATTTGCTAACGCCTCCGGCCAAGCAGCTCAGCCGCGACGCCGAGAAGCGCCTGACCGCCATTAGCGAGGCCGACGACCTCGGCGCTGGCTTCACCCTTGCAACGCACGACATGGAGATACGCGGCGCCGGCGAGTTGCTCGGCGAAGGCCAGAGCGGCCAAATACACTCCATCGGCTTTAGCCTTTACATGGAAATGCTCGACCGCGCCGTAAAAGCCATTCAAGCCGGGAAAACAGTGAACCTGGAAGACAGCCAAGCTGACCACACCGAGGTTAACCTGCGTATTCCTGCGCTGATCCCGGACGATTACTTGCCCGATGTGCAAGAACGCTTAATGCTCTACAAGCGCATTGCAAGTGCTACTAGCGACAACGCGCTGCGCGAGCTACAGGTGGAAATGATCGACCGCTTTGGCCTGCTCCCCGAGGCTTGTAAAAATCTGTTCCGCTGTGCCCAGCTCCGCCTCAAAGCAGAAGCACTGGGTATACGCAAAATCGAGGCATCAGCGGGAGGGGGTCGCCTGGAATTTGCGGAAGACACGCAGGTTGACCCAATGGCCATTGTTCAATTGGTGCAGAAAAATGCCCTGCGCTACCAGCTTGATGGCGCTAACGCTATGCGCTTCAAAGAAGAGGTAGAAAGCGCCGAGCAGCGTATTAGTGCCGTTGACGACTTGCTAGCAGCACTGACACCCAGTACAAAGTAAACGTCGATGACGGCGCTTAACAACAAGAGACCAAGATATGCCCCGCTTCCAACTCGCCACATTCTTTTTACTTGCTGTCGCATTTGCCGCGCCGCTGCACGCTGAGCCCGACAACCGTTACCAAATTGATATTGTCGTCTATGCCAATACCGATCCCGCGGCGAACAATGCCGAGGCATGGCCAGACAATTTGCACCTGCGTTACCCGCGAGATTGGCGAAGCTTGAAAAACACCGGCCGCGGCCACTTGCAACGCACCGATCAGCACCACCCACAATTTGCCAAAGCCCTACGCTCTCTGCAGCTGTCGTCGCGCTACCGCATTCTTACTCAGCAAAGTTGGATTCAAGACCTGCAACCACGCGGCAAAGCACCGGCAATCCTCATTCGCGGCGGACGGGAAGTCGGCGAGCACTATGAGCTTGAGGGCTATATTCGCATCGCCTTGGAGCGCTACTTATATGCGCAACCCATGCTTTGGCTTTCTCAGTTCGGCGAACGCGGCGGCAATTACTATCTGCCCCGCCACCCCTACCGACCAGCACCGGAAAACGAGGACGGTTTTATCGATGAGGCGTTTGAAAATAGCCCAGAGTACGCCGAATTTTTAAAACAGAATCCCCAGCTGGCAGATTCTGAGCCTACTATCCCCGCAGGGGCGGAGCCGGTAGAGCGCATCGTGGTCATGAAGCAGGAACGCCGCATGCGCAGCGAAGAGCTGCACTACATCGACCACCCCCTGTTTGGCTTACTGGTTATGATCAGCAAGCCTCAGGAATTACCCGTGGCTGGCGATAGCGTGGGAGAGTAACGACTTTACCTGCAACATTCCGGTATCGATAACGGCCTGAATATCTTCCATCGTAATGAGTGTGTCGCTCAGGCCGGCACCTGGATTCACCACCAAGCACACTGAGGCGTAATCCAAACCAGCCTCCCGAGCAAGCGCTGCTTCAGGCATCGCGGTCATACCCACCATATCGTTGCCATCGCGCGCCAAGCGGCGTATCTCTGCTGCCGTCTCCAAACGCGGTCCCTGGGTTACCGCGTAGGTGCCGTAGGGCTCAATATCAATATCCGCGTCCTGGGCAGCGGCGCATAATCGTAGCCGCAGCTCTTCACAGTAGGGGTAACTGAAGTCCACATGCTCAACCCTGCCATCACGGCCATCGTAAAAGGTATGTTCACGTCCCCAGGTGTAGTCATTGATTTGCTCAGGCAATGCAATAACACCGGCAACAAAGCGCTCGCTGATTCCCCCTACCGCATTCACTGCGATCACTTCCCCTGCGCCAACAGCCTTCAAGGCGTGAATGTTCGCGCGGTAGTTAATCGCATGGGGCGGCAGCGAATGCCCCACACCGTGCCGCGGCAGAAACAGAAACTCCGCCCCCTGATACTCCATATGCTGAACAGGTGCACTGGGCTCACCGTAGGGCGTTGACACGGTTTCACTGCTCAACATGTGAGCGCCCGGCCAATCACACAGCCCGGTACCGCCAATTACTGCAATGGGTCTACGCATTTTCTTCGTCTCCAACCGCTCCGCTTTGGCGAGCAGCATTTTCGATCTGTAAGGGGGCCATTTTCACCGTGGTGGTGGGGAACGCCACATCAGCGCCATGCTCATGGACAATATCTAAAACCTTTAACAAAACATCTTGCTTAATTTCATGGTACGTCACCCACTGGGTTGTCTTAGTGAAGGTGTAGATAAAGAAATCCAAGGACGACGCGTTGAACTTATTGAAGTTCACAATCAGCGTTTTTCTGAGATCAATCTCGGGGTGCGCTTCCAGCATGGTTTTTACGTCGCTGATAATGCCGGGTAACTTGCTCGCATCTTCATACCTTACGCCCACCGTTTCATAGATACGCCGGTTCAGCATGCGCGATGGGTTCTCGACGGCGATCTGCGTAAACGTGGCATTGGGCACATACAGTGGGCGCTGGTCAAAGGTGCGAATTCGGGTCTGCCGCCAACCAATATTCTCTACCGTGCCCTCTATCTCTTTATCTGGGGAGCGCACCCAGTCGCCCACAGAGAATGGACGGTCTAAATACACCATCAGGCCACCAAAAAAATTCGCCAACAAATCCTTAGCGGCAAAGCCCACCGCTATCCCGCCAATGCCGCCAAAGGCCAGCACACCAGAAATGCTGTAGCCAAGGTTCTGAAGGATCATCAACACCACAACAATGATGACCGCGCTTCGCACCAGTTTGCCCAGCGCCATCACCGTTGTTTGGTCGATCGGCTCGTCGCTATCGCTGTATTCTCTGGAGAGCAGGCCCGCTTCGATCTCGTGAACCAGCTTCACTAGAAACCAGCCCAAAATCGCCATCACCGCAACGGCTCTGAACGGTTGCAGGGCGGTAAAGATGTCGGCGTCAGTGCTACCGGCGATAATCTCCAATACGTGACTGGCGCCGACCACCCATATCAACAATACCAGCGGACGACGCGCAGCGAGCAAAACGGCGTCGTCCCACAGGTTATGCGTGCGTTTAAAACGCTCACCCAGGACATTCAGCAAGCGGCCTGCCAATAAGTTCGCCGTCAGAACAATAAGAACAACGATGAACACTTCCGTGAGCCAAGGGTAGTTAGAAAACTCTATACCTTTAATCCAATCCATCGACATCAAACGCTGTCCTCTACTTATACAGATTGCTTGTTAGCCCCGGGCCACTTATTCATTAGCGTGCTAAAAAACGGGGTGAAAAAAAGAAAATCAGTTTAACTTAGCCGGGCATCTTACTGAAAGTGCGAAGATTTAAACTTGAAGCCCATAACAACGACACAAAGCCACACCCGGGCTCTCGGATAAATCCCTACTGGACAGCCCGAAGGGACATGATAGCTTGGAGATACGTACTTTAGGAGGTGAACGCTATGGCATCATTAAATGCGTTGATAGGCTGCTGGTACAAAGACTTGGAAACCGGTCAGCAGTTCGAAGTTGTGGCTACAGATGAAGGCCTGGACACAATAGAAGTGCAATTAATTGACGGAGAAATCTGCGAGTACGATTTGGACAGTTGGAGGCAGCTAAAGCTCACCGGTATTGAAGAGCCAGAGGACTGGCGAAATGCGTTCGAGCTCAGCGATGACGACTACCGCCATTGGGATGATGGCATCATGCCGGAGCAGATCGGCAACCCGCTACACGAAATCGAGAGCGATGTTGTCAACGGCATCCTCGATGAATTCTAGCCACTGAAACACTGAATTTTCCGCGCTCCCCCTCCTGCCTGCCTTCGGGTGGGCTTCTTTTTATCTACCCTCCCACTTTTTATCTACCCTCCTGCTTTCAGCCAACATCAAAATTACCGATCGCGGCTTGCACAGAACAAAATACTGTATATACTCACAGTTACTGTATAGATAAACAGATGCCAGAACATGGAAAAATTAACCGCCAGACAAGCGCAAGTACTCGAGCTGATAAAGAGCCATATCGACGATACCGGCTACCCACCGACCCGTGCAGACATTGCCAGAGAACTCGGGTTTCGCTCACCTAACGCTGCCGAAGAGCACCTCAAGGCTCTGGCCAGAAAAGGCGCGATCGAAATTATACCCGGCGCCTCAAGAGGTATTCGCCTTCCCGAAGACCTCGGCATTCCCATTGTTGGCCAGGTTGCTGCAGGTAGCCCCATCCTGGCTCAGGAGCACATTGAAGACCATTGCGCGATTTCGCCAAACCTGTTTTCTCCCTCGGCCGACTACTTCCTTCGCGTGCGCGGCGACAGCATGATCAATGCCGGAATATTTGAAGATGATCTATTGGCTGTACACCGCTGCCAGGTGGCTCAGAACGGACAAATCATCGTCGCGCGAATTGGTGATGAGGTCACTGTAAAGCGCTTGCAACACCAAAAGAACAAACACCAATTGCTATTAATCGCCGAAAACCCCGACTACGCCCCCATTGAAGTTGACCTGCGAGAACAGGACTTCGCCATTGAGGGCTTGAGTGTGGGTGTACTGAGACGCGGGAGTTAAGCATGGCACTGATCGAGCAAACATCATTGTTCTCAAACGCTCAGCAGCACAACACTGCTACGCGCATTACCGATATCGTGTTGAGCAGCCAGGCGCACCTGTCACGCACGCTGCTGGCCGCCATGCTAATGCAGCTAAGCGGACAAACTGAGGAGCGTTGGTTGTGCTGGGTTGCAGACAGACCTCTCAAACCATTGCTCGATGCCTGTGGCAAAGATCGCGGCCAGCGAATATTACAGGTTGTGGCGAACGGCGGCAGCCTCTGCAATATTGCCGCACGAGCGCTGGAGCGCGGGAAAAGTCACACCGTGGCGGTTTTGACGAACACTTCCCTCAGCACAGAACAACGCTGCGCTCTAGAGCGAGCTGCGCTGGCTGGCGACGCCGAGTGCCTGGTGATACAGCTTCAAAATTAACAGCCAAGAGGGACTCAGCAGCCACAATACATAAGGGGTAAAGAGGTGCTCTATGCCCTAGTGGAGGGTCTTTGATGGGGGGTGAATATCGTCCTGATCGTCGTCTTGTGCTTCAGCGGCGTCGTCACTAAGCTCTTCGCTCACAACCTGCGCAGCTTCTAGACCAGCCTGCACCATTGCACGGGCGATCTCTAAACATGAGCCTGGAATTTGCTCTCTGGCCTCACTTGAGAACCGGATCATCACCAATGGCTTTTCGTCGCCTTCGGAACGCTGAAGCACGATATCGCCATTTGCCAATTCGACCAATTCTAAATAAGCCAGCACAGAGTTTCCCTTGTTTGTTATCACCACGCGTTGACGCGTTTGCTAAGTGTAACAAACCCAGCGACCAGTAGGCCAATCTGTCAGTAGACCGAGCTATTAATACTCCAGGAGTGTGCTTCGGTGTCTCGCGATCAACTCGCTGAGGAACTGCAAGCAGCCCTTAGCAAGCTCAACATCGTCCTGGTCAGAAACCGTAACGGTGCTTAGCAGCGACGGGTTGTACTGTTTTGCATCACCGGGCTGGCGCACAAAACGGTAGTCCAGCATCCACTTCAACTGATCATCGTGTATTTCGCGATCAGCCAACTCTCCAATTTCCGGAGGATGCGCGGCCTTCGTCAATACTTGAGCATTCATACGCCCAGTGGGCAGAGTCTGGCTGTACAGCGGTTGCTGGATGAGTAAGTCGGCCAAATGGCACTCGTAGGCCAGCCGTAGCTGCCACAACGCAGACTCAACACAAGCTCGCTGATAATGCCCGCTCCACTGTGGCTCAGCGTCCCTTTCACTGTCAGCGAGATACTGCTTAGCGAAGTGTAAATGGAGGTTGCACTGCCCCCGGTAACTCTCTGACATACGCCCTACTTCGCTTTCTTCACTGGCGATTTTTTAGCCGCTTTTTTCTGCTTTACATGCGCCACCCATTTACCGCCTTCATAAAAGGCGGACCAACCACTGGGTTTGCCGTCAACCTCAGACTGCACATACTGCTCCTTGGTCTTACGGCTGTAGCGAATAACAGTATCTCGCCCCTCGTTGTCTTGCGCTGGCGCAGAAAACAAGAAAGCGTATTTAGGATCGATCTCTGCCTGGTGAGGCAGAATCTCTTTCACCTTGGGTGCCCGGGTTTCACGGTTTTTGGGGAAGCCACTGGCAGCCAGGAACAGTCCGGAGGCACCGTCGCGGAGTACGTAGTGGTCATCGACTTTTTCACACTGCAACTCCGGCATAGGAACCGGGTCCATTTTCGGCGGTGCCGCTTCACCGTTACGCAGTAATTTGCGTGTGTTTTTGCAGCTCTCGCTCGTGCAACCGAAATACTTGCCGAAGCGCCCCGTTTTCAGCTGCATGTCGGCACCACACTTATCACATTCGATAATTGGGCCGTCATAGCCTTTAACCTTAAAGGCGCCCTGCTCAATCTCATAGCCGCTGCAATCGGGGTTATTGCCACAAATGTGCAATTTGCGACTTTCGTCGATCAGGTAACTCTCCATTGCCGTGTTGCACAGCTTGCAACGGTGCATACTGCGCAAGACCCGAGACTCTGCCTCTTCGTCTTCCGCATCAATACTAATAAATTCCTCACCGGGAACCAGATTGATGGTTTGCTTACAACGCTCTTTGGGCGGCAAGGCATAACCCGAGCACCCTAAAAAGACACCGGTGCTGGCCGTGCGGATTTGCATATTACGTCCGCACTTCGGACAGGGAATATCCGTTTCGGTGGGCTGGTTGCTGCGCATCCCATCGTCACTGCCCTCCGCTTTTTCGAGGGTCGCCCTAAAATTGCTGTAAAACTCATCCAGCAGCGCCGTCCAGTTTTTGTCACCAGAAGCAACGCTATCTAAGGACTCTTCCATCCGCGCGGTGAAGCTGTAGTCGAGAAGATTGCTGAAACTCTCGACTAGACGATCGGTGACAATATCGCCCATTTTTTCGGCGTAGAAGCGTCTATTTTCAACTTTTACGTAACCGCGGTCCTGGATCGTCGAAATAATGGACGCATAGGTCGATGGCCTGCCGATGCCGCGCTTTTCAAGCTCTTTTACCAACGCTGCCTCGCTGTAACGCGGCGCAGGCTTGGTGAAGTGTTGGCTGGGATCAACCTCAAGCAACTCAAGGTGATCTCCGACTTTTACATCGGGAAGTTCCTGATCGTCGTCTTTTTTGCTCGCAGCCGGCGGCTGAACCTTCATAAACCCATCAAAGCGCATCACACGCCCGCGAGTACGCAGCTCAAACTCCCCCGCTTTGACCGTGATAGACGTGCTGGTGAACTCAGCAGGCACCATTTGGCAGGCAACAAACTGCCGCCAGATCAAGGTGTAAAGACGCTCCGCATCTCGCTCCATGCCGGACAATTGGGTCGGCTCGACATTGACATCGGAGGGGCGAATCGCCTCGTGAGCCTCCTGAGCACCGTCTTTGCTTGAGTAGCGTTGGGGCTGCTCAGGCAGGTAACGCGTGGAAAAATTCTGCTCAATGTAGCCTCGGCAGGCTTCCACAGCATCATTACTCAAATTGGTCGAGTCAGTACGCATATAGGTGATATAACCCGCCTCGTAGAGGCGCTGCGCCAGCATCATGGTTTTCTTAACGCCAAACCCCAAGCGCGTACTCGCCGCTTGTTGCAGCGTAGACGTAATAAACGGCGCGCCAGGCTTGCTCCGCGTCGGCTTGTCTTCGCGGCCAGCGACTTCAAAGCTTGCGGCTTCAAGTGCGGTGACCGCCGCCATTGCTGACTCTTTGTTATTGGGCCGGAAGTTGTTCGCCCCCTGCTTTTTGACTTCCAGACGCAGCGGCCCTGCCGCAGCGCGATTGTTCGTATGGATTTGCCAGTATTCCTCTGGCACGAAAGCGCGGATTTCCTTCTCACGCTCAACTATCAGGCGCACGGCTACCGACTGAACTCGGCCTGCACTCAAGCCTCGTGCAATCTTTGCCCACAACAGTGGCGAAACCATATAACCAACAACGCGATCGAGAAAGCGACGCGCCTGCTGGGCATTAACCCTGTTGATATCGAGCTCGGTGGGAGCGGAAAAGGCTTCTTGAATCGCCTTTTTGGTAATTTCGTTGAAAACGACGCGCTTGTAGCGCGAGTCGTCGCCACCAATCGCCTCGCGTAAATGCCAGGCTATCGCCTCCCCTTCGCGGTCAAGGTCGGTCGCGAGATAGATGGTGTCGGCATCGGCGGCCAGCTTTTTCAGGTCGCTGACGACTTTTTCTTTGCCGGGCAGTATTTCATAGCGCGCCTTCCAGCCTTTTTCCGGGTCAACGCCCATTCTCGCCACCAACTGCTCACGCGCCTTTTTCTTTTTGTGGCGCGCTTTCTCTTCCGGCGACATTTTGCGCGTTAGCGCGGCGGCCTTGGCGCGCTCCTTCGGATCTGCCCCGGCCTTGCTGCTGCCGCTAGTGGGTAGGTCCCGGATATGGCCCACACTGGACTTAACAACAAAATCTGACCCCAGATATTTGTTGATCGTCTTAGCTTTGGCCGGCGACTCCACGATTACCAGAGATTTACCCATATTACCCTTATCTGCAAAATGCGATTAGATGACGCGCCAGTGGCGAGGCGACATATATAAGTGTTCAATCCTCGGTGGTCAAGGCTGGTCACAATAATGCCAACCCGACATCGCCCCTAAATGGCTTCCTTATTTTGCTCAATCAGCGCAAAACGGGGCGTTGAGGTACCGTCGATATCAACATGCTCGAGAAACATATCAACAGGCCGAACCCATAGTTCTGACTGCCCGTACAAGGGGCGATATACCACCAGCAGCTCTTCGGATTCACTGTGACGCGCTACGCCGTAGACCTGGTACTCACCACCTTTATAGTGCCGATAACGACCAAGCTCTACCTGTGTCTTTTGCGACATACTCCAACCTTAATCTGATACTAGTGTATTGAGGATATCAGCCAAATTTTCAACTGCCGCGATATCCGCGTTCGCCTCGCGCCAAAACACTTTTACCATTCGGCCACTGGCCTCGATCACTATGGTGTCTTTCGGCAGCCGGTCACGCAGGCCGGCAATGCGATCTTGCACCGCAGCAGGCGGACCGGGCACATCGTCTTCGGCGCCATCGGGCCAATATCGCCAGCGCTCGCTGGCGCGGGCTTTTGGCAGGGTCATGGCATAGCATAGCCCGTTGACGGTTTCTTCCTTGCGCACTTTTTGGCGACGGGTTTGCGGCAGCTGAGTGATCTGCACGGTAACACCCAGCGCCCTCGCCCGATCGCGAAGCGCCGCCTGCAAGCGCTGGCGCGGGCTGGGAATGATCCACAATATCGGCGCCAACATAAATGCTAAAACCGCCGCCGCGATGATCCAGAACATGGTTATCCTTAATAAATCATTGCACACTGGTCGTACAACCCGTGCTATAAAATGTCGTATAGACTCACCGCAAGTACAGCGCAAGGAGAAACCATGGCCAACTACCAACGGATATTGACGGCGATCGACCTATCGGATGAGGCGATTCCGGTATTGCAACGCGCGGCAGCCATGGCCCGCCAGCATCAAGCGGAATTGCATCTTCTACACGTCGTTGAACCCCTGAGCCTGGCCTACGGCGGCGATATCCCCATGGACTTCTCAGGGATACAGGAAGAGCTGCAACAACAAGCGGAAAACAGTCTTAAGCGCTATGCCGACCAATACGGCATTCAAACCGACAACTGTCACCTGCTTACTGGCCGCCCGGAGGCCCACATCCACCAACTCAGCGAAGAGCTAGACTGCGACCTAATTGTCGTGGGCAGCCACGGCCGCAAAGGGCTCGCCCTGTTACTTGGCTCCACAGCAAACGCGGTGTTACACGGCGCCAAGTGCGACGTTTTGTCTGTGCGAGTGGGTTAGTCTCCCGCCGCCTCAGACAATTCCATCCAGCGCTCCATACAGCTATCCAGTTCCTCTTGGAGCGCCGCTAAGCGCGCCAGCGTATCGTTAACCTTTTGCGCGTCCTGCTGATAGAACTCAGCACTGGCGCTCTGGTCGCTCAACTGCTGCAGCTGACTCTCCAGGTCGTCAATCTTGTCAGGTAAATTGTCGAGCTCGCGCTGATCTTTATAACTTAACTTCTTACGTGCTGCTTTTTTGGCCGGCGCAGCCGTCGCTTTCTTCTCGCCTTTTGGTTTTTCAGGCGCTACCACCGCCCTGCGCGCCTGGTAGGCGGCCACTTCGCTATACCCGCCAATGTGCTCACTGATATTGCCGTTACCTTCGAACAGCAGACAGCTGCTGGCGACGCTGTCGACAAAAGACCGATCGTGGCTGACCAGTAGCACGGTTCCTTTAAAGTCAACGAGTAAGCTCTCCAGCAGCTCGAGGGTCTCCATATCGAGATCGTTGGTCGGCTCGTCCATCACCAGCACATTTGCCGGCTGCGTAAACAGGCATGCCAGCTGCACGCGTGCGCGCTCACCCCCTGACAGCACACCAAAATGGCTGCGAGCGCGCTCAGGTGTGAACAGAAAATCACCCAAATACGACATGATGTGCCGTTCGCTGCCATTGATCGAAACCGATTCTCGCCCCTGGCCGACGATATCTACCACACGCTCGTTGGGGTCTAAGCGGTCGCGCAATTGATCAAAATAGGCGACTTGCAGATTGCTCCCCTGCTTGACCTCGCCGCTCTGAGGAGCCAATTCCCCCAGTATCAACCTAAGCAGCGTCGTTTTACCCGCGCCGTTCGGCCCAATCAAAGCCAGCTTGTCGCCGCGATTCAGCAACAGGTTAAAGTTTTTCACCAAGTCGCGGCCGGGCACACTAAAACAAACATCGGTCAGCTCGGCAACAATCTTGCCGGTTTTTGTCCCTTCGTTGACGTTCAGGCGCGCAGTACCCTGCTGCTCACGGCGCTGGGCGCGCTCCCTACGCATTTGCTCAAGCGCCCTGACCCGCCCTTCATTGCGCGTGCGCCGCGCTTTTATACCCTGGCGAATCCAGACTTCTTCCTGGGCCAGACGTTTGTCAAACAACGCATTGTGCTCAGCCTCGACCTCTAGCTCGTGCTCGCGCCGCTGCAGGTACTGACTGTAAGTGCCGTCGTAATTTTTCAGTTGCCCCCGGTCCAGCTCGATAATTCGGTTAGCCAGTGACTCAATCAGTGCACGGTCGTGGGTGACGAAAAGCACGCAGCCACCAAAGCTTTTAACGCATTGCTCTAGCCACAGAATGCCCTCAACATCGAGGTGATTAGTCGGCTCGTCCAGCAGCAATACATCGGGCTCTGCGACGAGCGCCCTCGCCAGCGATACGCGACGCAACCACCCACCGGACAGGGATGAGATCGGGGCTTCAGGGTCTAGCTCCAGGCGGCTCAGGGTCGACTCGATACGCTGCTGAAAACGCCAACCATCCGCCGCTTCAATTTGACGCTGTAGACGCTCCAACGCTTTTAACGAGGCATCATTCATTTCGCCGTGCGTCAGACTGTGATAGCCCTTCAACAGATCACCGAGTTCGGAAAGGCCACCTGCAACGACGTCAAAAACACAGTCATCTGCCGACGCGAAGTCCAGGTTTTGCTCCATTCGCGCAATGACCAGCCCTGGCTGGCGCCAAAACTCACCCGCATCCGGCTGAAGGCCACCCTCAACCATGCGCAATAATGTCGACTTTCCGCAACCATTGCGCCCAAGCAAACAGACGCGATCACCATCATCCAGCTGGATATCAGTGTTATCCAACACCGTCTGCTGGCCAATGCTGTGTTGCAATTGAGTGCCGCGAATTAAAGGCATATAGTGGTTTCCATGGGTATTAAGGTTAACTGCCGCGCCATATCGCTGGCCGGAAAAGCAGGTGCACAAGGATGATAAACAAGACGATTGGCACGCGACTCTTCGCGCTGCTTGTTTCAATTGGCGCTGCATCATGCTGGGCGGATAATGCCCAGTTGAACGAGCAGCGGCAAGTATATCGTGAAGCCATGGATGAAATCAGCCGCGGTCGCAGCGAACAGGCCGAGCGCCACCTTCCCGCACTCGCCAACTACCCGCTGCTCCCCTACGTTGAACTGGAGTTGTTAAAAGCACAGATTGGCGACGTTGCCAGCGGCACCATCGACTACTACCTACAACAATACCGTAACACGGTCGTTGGCAGCCGTATTCACATTGCCTGGCTACACCAGCTGCGTCGCGCGGGCGACTGGCCGCAATTTATACGTTACTACCGCAAAAAGCCTATCAGCAGCCTGCGCTGCGCCTATATTAGCGCCCTCCGACATACCGGCGATAACGCCTTAGCGGACAAAGAAACGCAAAAACTATGGCATACCGGACACTCGCTGCCCACGCGTTGCGACGGCGTATTAGATCAGTGGCTAAGCCGCTTAGCACCACAGGAACGCCACCAACAACGCCGCCAACGAGCGCGCTTGGCAATTGCCGCCGGACAGCACAATCTAGCGATCTATTTACTTAAAAACGTACCGGGCAGCGATGATGCGCTCGCGCTGCTTAAGCAGCCCAGCCTGCTTTATACCCGTGGCTTCGAGTTGTCGGCCAACGACGAGAACCGCCAGCTGGCATTGCTTACCTTGCGCCGCTTGGCGAAAAGCGATTTCGAGCGTGCAAATACGCTCTGGCACCAACTAGAGCGGGAATTGTCTTTCAGTAGCCAGCAAAACTACGCGCTGCGTGACGCCTTCGCCCGGCAAATTATCGCCAGCGACGCGGAATACGCCCGGGATTGGATTAACGCCAATGACCCCGCCTTTGAAGACCCCTACCTCACCGAGTGGCGCGTGAGGCTCGCATTAAAAGATGGCGACTGGGAGGCAGTACACCACTACATTGCCCTGTTGCCCGCCAAACTGCGCCAGCAGCCAGACTGGCAGTACTGGTGGGCACGTGCCGACATTGAAAAAAACCAGCGATTCACACCCGAAGCAGAGACGCGGCTTAGGGCCATGGCGACTGATCGCGGCTACTACAGTTTTATGGCGGCCGATTTATTGAATCAGGAATATCGCTTGGGCCACCAACGCAACCTCGACCCCAGCTTGGTGAGCGAAGTACAACAACACAGCGCGATTCTACGCGCGCGCGAGCTGTACTGGCACGGCGCAACAACCACAGCCCGACTTGAGTGGCGCCAGGCAATGCGAAGCTTAAACACCGCAGAACAAATCGCGGCCGCGCAACTAGCTTTGGATTGGCAGTGGTCTCACCAGGCCATCGCCACCGCTATTCAAGCGGGGCAATGGGACGATTTGTCTCTGCGCTTTCCCACTCCCTACCAGACAGTCTTTGCGCGTATCGCCGAGAAAGAAAATATCGACTTGAAATGGATATACGCGATCGCCCGACAAGAAAGCGCCTTTGCCAGTGATGCCCGCTCTCCCGTTGGTGCCCGCGGTTTGATGCAGCTGATGCCCGGCACCGCTCGCACCCTTGCACGACAAATGGGGCGCCCCGTCCCCCGTGGTAAGGAGTTACTGGAACCCGACACCAATATCGAAATGGGCGGCTTTTACTTGGGCCAGCTACTCAAGCGCTTCAACGGCAATCGCATTCTCGCCACCGCCGCATACAACGCTGGCCCGTCAAGGGTGGAAAGAGTATTGATGCGCCAAGACAGCAATATGCCGGCAGATATCTGGATAGAGAATTTACCCTACGGCGAGACCCGTGAGTACATCAAGAATGTGATGGCCTTCAGTGTGGTGTACGGCAAAAAGCTGCAGCTGAGCAAACCTATTCTGGCTCAGCATGAGCGGCGGATCAGTCCCTTCGAGGAGCTTCAAACGCCCTGAGCTAAGCCAGCACCTCAACATCGTCGCCAAGGGTTATCCGCCCTTGGCCACGCTGAATCACATTCTGCCCAAAAATGATATTTTTTCCCTCGCTGCAGTGCTCACGCAACAGCGAAAAAACAGCCTTTTCACGTTCGCCTGTCTGCGGATCAATGGTCGGAATCGCGCAGCGGGTGCAGGGCTTGACTACATCGAAAATAACATCGCCGATACGTAATTGCTGCCACTGCCTTTCCGCAAAGGGTGGCGCGCCGTCAACAACGAGGTTGGGCCGAAAACGCGCCATCGCCAGTGGCTTACCATAGCCTTCAGATAAGGCATCAACACTCTGCTGCAGGCACAGCAAAAAAGGAAAACCGTCGGCAAAGCTGACTCTGTCACCGCGCTGAGCATAAGCGGTATCGACCTGCCGGTGAAAATCATCGGCCATATAGCACAGTCGTACCTCCACCCCGAGCCGGCGGGACAACCACTGGGCAGCTTCATCACCACCGTCCGCGGCCGAGCAGCGGTCCTGCCAAACAACAACAGCCATGTGATGACTGCCAGTGGGTTTCACCACCGGCAGAGAGTCGCCGCTGCTCAAGTCTTCCAGGATAATGCCGCCATCGATTTGCCTTGCATGCAGTCGGCACATCTGCGGCAACTGCCTTTGACTAAGGAATTGGCCACGGTGGTCAACAACCATCCAGCGCCGATCGCCATGCGGCCCCCAATCACTGACATCAAGCGTCGAAAGGGACTCTCCGGCCAACGATTTTACCGGATAGCGCCACAATCCACTTACTTGCACAACGCCTCCCCCTCACTGACAAAGGTCACAACGGCAGCGCTATCAAACGGCCACTGCAACTCCCTGTCGCCATCGCCTAATACCGGGATACGCTCCCCATAATCGGCAATCAGGGCATCACTCTCAGCGATATCCACCACTTCTATTTGCCACTGCGGATGGCTGGCAAGCAAGTTAGCCAGCAGGGCTTCAGCTTGCTCACACAAGTGGCACGCCGAGGTGCCATACAGAGTTAATTCACGCATACTTGGTCCAAAAAAAAGCCCGGCAACTGCCAGGCTCCAGGTCAGGTGTTAGGCCATTATAAGTCGTATCCGACCTCGTTGTGGCCAGTAATGTCCAAACCTTCCGATTCCTCATCAGCGGTAACGCGCAGGCCAATCAACTTATCAACCAGTTTAAACAGCGCAAAACTCACTACCGCGGTATAGGCACAGGTCGACCCGATACCAATAAGCTGCACTTTCAGCTGCTCAACAATTGTCACGCCCTCGGCCAAGCCTTGACCACTGAAAACCCCCAGCTCACTGCTGGCAAAAATACCGGCGAGGAAGGTACCGAGAATACCGCCAACACCGTGCACGGGGAATACATCCAGTGAGTCATCAATTTTCAACACTTGCTTGATCCACAGCGTGCAATAGAAACAAATAACGCCTGCGCTCAAACCAATCACCACCGCGCCCGCCGGACCCACATACCCCGATGCTGGTGTGATGGTACCAAGCCCGGCCACCATACCGGTCACAGCGCCCAGCGCACTGGGTTTACCGTAACGCCACCATTCGACCAGTGACCAGGTAAGGCAGCCGGTTGCCGCTGACAGGTGTGTCACCAGCATTGCCATACCGGCGTCGCCATTGGCCGCCAGCGCGCTACCGGCGTTGAAGCCAAACCAACCCACCCAGAGCATTCCCGCGCCGGTGAATGTCATCGTTAAGTTGTGGGGCGGTAAAGCAACATTGCCAAAGCCATTACGCGGCCCCATTACCATCGCCGCTACCAGCGCGGCCACGCCGGCGGTAATGTGCACAACCGTGCCCCCGGCAAAGTCGAGCAGCCCCATTTGGCCGAGCCAGCCACCACCCCATACCCAGTGGGTAATGGGCGCGTAAACGGCCAGCAGCCACAGTGCCGAAAACAGCATCACGGCAGAAAAGCGAATACGCTCAGCAAAACCGCCCACGATGAGTGCCGGCGTAATAATGGCGAATGTCATTTGGAACATTACGAACACCGTCTCGGGGATATCTCCCACCAAGCTGTCTTCCCCTACTCCGGCCAGAAGAACACGGCTGAGACCGCCGACAAAGTCGTTGCCATCAGAGAACGCCATGCTGTAGGCCACGGCAAACCACAACAGCGAGGCCACACAGGTGATACTAAAGCACTGCATCAGCACACTGAGGATGTTCTTACTGCGCACAAGACCGCCGTAGAACAGGGCCAGCCCGGGTAAGGTCATGAAGAGAACCAACGCCGTGGACGTTAAAATCCACGCCGTATTCGCGCCATCGGCTTCTGCAGCGAGACTGCTTTGCGGCAGCAATGCTGCCAATGCAACAAAAATGGGCAGAGCCGCCCGAACGACAGGAATTTTCATTTACTTTTCTCCAAACTTGCGCAACAAAGCGCACTATTTATAAGCACAATCCAGCGAAGCAGCACCGTTAAGGTGCATGTTGACGCTAATTCGCAATGACATCGAATTAGCCCT
Organism: Spongiibacter marinus; assembly: GCF_016906995.1. Taxonomy (GTDB): domain Bacteria; phylum Pseudomonadota; class Gammaproteobacteria; order Pseudomonadales; family Spongiibacteraceae; genus Spongiibacter; species Spongiibacter marinus. Next base: position 150,326 of record NZ_JAFBBD010000003.1, read on the forward strand.
CCCTCACCAGAAAGATATTTTTCATTTAATTTCAAATAGTTATCAATTTTCGGCGGCGACTGCGCAGTGTTGCCCGCGCCGTTAATCACCACCGAAAGAGACCGCTGCCCCGCTTAAAAGCAATATCCATGCCCAAAATGGGGCGAGCGCACCATTTTCTTGCAAATTCGTTTTCAGTGACGTAGCGCGTGATAGGTCGAGGCATTCAAGCCCAGATAACGTAGAATAGGCCGCCAACAACGATAACAAGGGAGAACAGTGTGTTTTCCAAACCAACTGCCAGAGTCTTAGCGATTTTGGACTTGTTTATGAGCCACCCCAGCAAAGCCTACGGCTTAACCGAGCTGACGCGCATACTGGGCCTGAACAAGGCCACCTGCCACGCCATATTGAGTACCATGGCCCGCTACGGCTTTCTCGCCCAGGACAGTCGCAGTAAAGCCTATCGCTTGGGGCCAAGCATCGCCGCCGCTGGCATGTCAGCCTTTGCCCAGTTTCCCGTGCTTGAAGTGGCTCGCCCGCGACTGGAGGCGCTCAGTAAAGAGCTGCAGCTGGGCTGTGGCCTGATGGGACGAAGCGGCGACCAGCTCGTGCTGCTCACTAATTACGGCATTCCAGAGCGCCTGGAATTTCCTTTCCACCAAGGCCTGCGTCTGCCCAATGCCGCGCCATTAGGGGCCGCTTTTATCGCCTGGTCGTCACCGAACAAGTTGCAACAGTGGTTAGATAGCGCTCAGGCACATCTGCCCGAGTGGGATGAAAACCTAGATAAACGACTGCGAATTTCCGTTATTGGCATACGTGCTCGCGGTTTTGAGGTGACCTTGATTAGCGAGGCAGAGGCCGCGCTGGAGCGGGAATTAGCCAAACCGAAAGAAAACTGGAGCCTTGAGGAAGTCGCTGAGCATGTGCAGCACTACCGGGAGTCACTGTGCCGCAGCCACTACCACCTTGACCGTATTGAAGAGGGCCGCCAGTACCAGGTCGCCAATATTGCTGTGCCTATCTTCGCCAGTGGTGAAGAGCCGGAACTGGTGATTTCAGCGGGCAGTATTCGCCGCCCCGTGTCAGCGCAGGATATCCTTGCCATCGCCGACCGCCTAAAACTCGCGGCTAAAGAAATCAGCGAAGCCGCCACCGCAACCTTGAGCTACCCCCAGCCTGACCAGGATCCACCGACCGCATGACCGAAGATCGCCAGCAATACCTCAAGAAAAAGCAATTTTTCCAACAGCTGCTCACTATTTACGGCCGTAAGCCGGTGCTCGAGGCGCTACAAAACCCACAAGTTCGCATTTATAAACTGCACTTGGCGGACAGCAATCGGCGCGACGGCATCGTCAAAGAAATCGTAGACGCGGCGGAGCGCGAAGGGATTGAGGTCGCCTGGCACGAGCGCCGTGCCCTATCGCGGATATCGAAAAATGGCAAACAAGACCAGGGGGTTGCTGCGGACCTGCAGCTGAAGGCGTATCGGCCCTGTAGCGATATACCGGCAAGTCGCGACACCACTACTCGGCGTATCTATATCGCGCTCGATGGCGTTAACAACCCTCAAAACCTGGGCATGATTATTCGTTCGGTGGCGGCAAGTGGTATCGATGGTTTAATACTGCCCAAAAAGGGCTGCGCCGCGCTGTCACCGCTGGTGATCAAAGCCAGCGCCGGAGCCCTGTTCAACTGCCCTATTTTTCACTGCGACACACTTCAGCCCGAACTGCAGCGCCTCCAAAAAGCTGGGGTGGAGATCGCCTGCCTCTCTTCCCACGCCGAGCAATCGCTCTTCGAAAGCCAGTCTGACACTAGCCGAGTCTATGTATTGGGGAATGAAACTGAGGGGGTGTCGTCGGCCACACAGGCACTGAGCGACTGCGCACTGCAAATACCGATGGCCAATGGTGTGGAGTCACTCAATGTCGCGGTAACCGCCGCCCTGTTGGCCTTTAGCCATAACAGGGCGGGCGCATAGCGCGGCGCTACTTGGCCAGGTAGGCCATCGCCTCTTCGAGGCCGCCCAGAGTCATGGGGTACATCTGCCCTTCCATGATCTGCTCAACCATGCCAATGGACTGTGTCCAACTCCAATCTTCGGGCGGCACGGGGTTTAGCCATACCACTTTGTCAAAGGTCTCGCGCAGGCGCCGCATCCACAGCTCCCCGGCTTCGTCGTTCCAGTGCTCGACACTGCCGCCTGGCTGCACGATCTCGTAGGGCGACATTGACGCGTCGCCGACAAAGATAATTTTGTAGTCCGCGCTGTATTTGTGCATCACGTCGAGCAGCTGTATTCGCTCACTGTGACGACGCACATTGCTGTCCCACACCGACTCATACAGAAAGTTATGGAAGTAGAAATACTCCATGTGCTTAAACTCGCTGCGCGCGGCGGAAAACAGCTCCTCGCAAACGCGAATATGCGGGTCCATAGAGCCGCCCACATCAAAGAACAACAGCACTTTAACGGCGTTATGGCGCTCCGGCACCATCTTCAGGTCCAGCAGACCGGCATTGCGGGCCGTCGACGATATCGTGTCGTCGATATCCAGCTCGTCGGCCGCACCGCTGCGGGCAAACTTGCGCAACCGGCGTAGCGCGATCTTGATATTACGCGTACCAAGCTCAACCGAGTCATCCAGGTCGCGAAAGTCGCGGCGCTCCCAGACCTTTACGGCTTTCTTGTTTTTGCTTTCACCACCGATTCGTATGCCCTCGGGGTGATAACCACTGTGGCCAAACGGTGAGGTACCGCCGGTGCCGATCCACTTGTTACCGCCCTCGTGGCGTTCTTTCTGCTCTTCTAACCGCTTTTTAAATTCCTCAATGAGCTTATCGAGGCCACCCAAAGACTCAATTTTTGCCTTTTCTTCCTCGCTGAGCTGCTTCAAAAACTCTGTACGCAACCAGTCATCGGGAATCAGCGCCTCAATCACGTCGTCAAGGCTCGATAGGTCATTGAAGTAACGCGCAAACGCCTTATCAAAGCGGTCGTAATATTTCTCATCCTTCACCATACAGACGCGAGCGAGCTGATAGAACTCGTCGACGTCCATGAAGGCGAGCCGCGCCTCAAGGCCGGCCATCAAGTCGAGTAGTTCACGAATACTCGCCGGAACACCAGCATTTCGCAGGCCAAAGAAAAACTGAACCAACATAGACTAGCGGCTCTCGCGACGATGCATAAAGGCCAGCCGTTCAAGCAGGTGAACGTCTTGCTCGTTCTTCAGCAATGCACCATAGAGCGGCGGGATAGCCTTGCTCGCATCGCGATTTTTAAGAATTTCTTCGGGGATGTCATCGGCCATCAGCAGCTTCAACCAGTCAATCAATTCTGACGTTGAGGGCTTTTTCTTCAGACCCGGAATCTTGCGAACATCGAAGAAGACTTCTAGTGCTTCCTGAACGAGGGTTTTGGAGATATCGGGATAATGAACCTCCACGATTTTCTCCATCGTTTCGCGATCGGGAAAATTAATAAAATGGAAGAAACAACGGCGCAGGAAGGCATCTGGCAGCTCTTTCTCGTTGTTGCTGGTGATAATGATAATGGGACGGTGCTTCGCGCGAACGGTTTCACCCGTTTCGTATACAAAGAACTCCATGCGGTCCAGTTCGACCAGCAGGTCATTCGGGAACTCGATGTCTGCCTTGTCGATTTCATCGATCAGCAGCACCACCTGCTCATCGGCGGCAAACGCTTCCCAGAGTTTGCCGCGCTTGATGTAGTTGGCAATGTCGTGCACTTTGTCATCGCCCAGTTGCGAGTCACGCAAACGCGACACCGCATCGTACTCATACAAGCCCTGCTGAGCCTTTGTGGTGGATTTGATATGCCACTGGATCAATTTTTTACCCATTGCCGCCGCTACTTGCTCGGCAAGCAGGGTTTTACCCGTTCCGGGCTCGCCTTTGATCAGCAGCGGGCGTTGCAGGGTAACGGCGGCGTTTACCGCCATGCTCAGCTCTTCGGTGGATACGTAAGAATCAGTACCAGTAAATTTCATCAACTCGTCCTACTCGGGCGCCCGGTTTTATTATTGCCGGACGATCATTACACTGGGCGGCGCTGGCGCCACACTATCTAATAGTCAACGCGAAGCCTACTTGGCTGCTCGACTTACGGCAAGCGTCGCAGCGGCCAGCTATAGTATCGAGTCAGGACAATTTGCCGTGACATTACACTGCCAGGATCAAGGAAACCCAAAATGACCGCAATTTTCGACGACATCAGCCGCAGCATCGGCGAAACGCCACTCGTGCAGATACGCAGAATCAGCCAACACCGGATTCTTGTAAAACAGGAATCGCGCAATCCTGCCAATAGCGTGAAATGCCGAATTGGCGCCAATATGATCTGGCAAGCTGAACAGAGCGGCGCGCTGAAACCCGGCATGGAAATTGTTGAGCCAACCAGTGGTAATACCGGCATCGCACTGGCCTTCGTCGCCGCGGCTAGGGGCTACCCCATCACATTGACCATGCCCAACACAATGAGCCTGGAGCGCCGCAAAGTACTCATTGCACTGGGCGCCAAACTCCATTTAAGCGATGGCGCCAAGGGGATGAAGGGAGCCATCAGTGCCGCAGAAGACATTTGCGCCCAGGACCCTGAGCGTTATTTTATGCCGCAGCAGTTTAAGAATCCCGCGAACCCAGCGATTCACGAACAGACCACCGGCCCGGAAATTTGGCGGGACACCAACGGCGATATCGATATTTTAGTTAGCGGCGTCGGCACCGGCGGCACAATCAGCGGCGTGTCTCGCTATATTAAAAACCACTGCAACAAAGCCATCTGCTCAGTGGCCGTGGAGCCCGAGAGCTCGACGGTGATTCGCCATGCACTCAACGGCGAAGAACTCAGGCACGCCCCTCATAAAGTTCAGGGCATCGGTGCAGGCTTTTTGCCAGACACGCTAGACCTAAGCGTGGTAGACCGTGTTGAAGCGATAAGCGATGAAGACGCCATGCGCTGGGCGCATCGGCTAATGAAAGAAGAAGGCATTCTGGCCGGCATTTCCAGCGGCGCCGCGATGGCCGTTGCAGAGCGCGTAGCCAGTGAACCTGACAATGCCGGCAAAACCATTGTTGTGATCCTGCCCGATTCGGCGGAGCGCTACCTCAGCAGCCCACTATTTGACGGCGCCTTTAGCGAAATCGAGAGCTGACATCACCCTGCAGCGCATCGCAAACGGCAGCACCTGATCTACGCTGACACTTTCGGCTCGACACGCTCCCCGGCTTTCTCGGCTGCGGGAGCAGAACTTGCAGAGCGCGGCGCGACCAGCGCCCATACTATTGCCGCGACAATGGCGAAGAGTTGGCCAGCGCCAACAATAATCACCGCCGCCATCGCCGATTCAATACCGCTGGTCATCACACTTAGCGCCGCACCGATGGTTGCCGGCATCCACAGTTCCACCGCTTCGGGGTGCCGGCACGGCAGCAGCAGTAAAAAGGCCACTGCGAGAAACGCCCACAACTTGACGGCAGACAGGCGATAAACGCGAATCAGCAAGCCCCAAAGCAGAGTCGCGACCACGCCAAAGGCCCAATAGGCCTGCCAGGCGAGTGTGTAATCATTGTTATCAATCATACTAATCCCTAATCAATCCAGCGGATGATATGGTCCTCAAGCTCGTCATCTGCCACGGTCACTTCACTCACGCAGCGTCCCTTTACCGACACACCCAATGTTTCCATCAGCCGCTGATCACCGGCAATAAGGGGGTGCCAAGGCTCGAGCGGCCGCCCCTCATGAAGCTGTCGATAGGCGCAGCTACTGGGCAGGCTGTACGCAAACGCCGGCAGTGATTCACGCAGATCGAGGCAGCCCGGCACCCGCGTCAGGCGCTGCGGGTAATCCCGGCAACGTATGTGCTCAACATCGAGCAGTCGACACGACACGTCGGTGTAATACACCTCACCGCTGTCTTCGTCTTCAAGCTTGTGCAAGCAGCAGCGGCCACAACCGTCACACAGGGCTTCCCACTCCTGGTCGCTCATCTCTGCGAGCGGCTTTGCCTCCCAAAATGGGCGATGACGAGACGCTATCACCGATCTTCACGCGGTGAGAGAGGCGCCTCTGGCTGCGGAGGAAGCTGAAGATAAAATCCATTTTCATCAATAGCTTGCAACACATCCTTAACATCTGCTCTAGCTAACTTTTTACCCTCTTCGAGCAGCAGTGTCATCGCTCGCTCCGGCTGACCAAAACGCTTCAACAGCACCTCTGGAACACGCTCTGTGTCTTCCGCCTTGTCTACATAAAGGTACATCCCCTCATGCTTAGCACTGCGATAAATGGTGCAAATCCGCCGCATCACGCCCCCTCCAAACTTTGCAATAACACCTCACCTACCACCTGCTTGCGCCACGCTGTCATCGAATCGGGCAGGCGACGAAGCCTGATCACCTCTTCCATATCACGTTTGCGGCACAACAAACCCGCGGGGATACCCAGCGAATCAGCACAACGCTCTACCCCGCAACGCATCGCGGCCAAATATTGCGCCTGCTCTGCTGACAACGGCCGTTCGCCCGGCGGTGGATGTGCAGCGCTATCTTCCTCGCGTGCCTCTCGCACAATAGTAAGCACGTCGTCGCCAAAGCGCCGCAGCGATGCACCGGGCAGGTCTTTAATTCTTCCCAACTCACCGCTACTGGAGGGCTGGCGGCGAGCAATTTCGAAGCACACTGGATCCTTAAAAATGCGCCCGCGTGGCACATCTCTCTCCCGCGCCTGCTCTTCCCGCCAGGCACATACGCGCTGCAGTACCAAACGCTGGCAGCCGTTGAGCTTCCAAAGCGATTTATTGCGCAGGTAAAACTGATCCGATGGGGTGCCCTGATCGGCCTGCTCGATAAGTTGCCGACAATCTTCTTGCCACCACGGCAGCCGACCCAACTCCTCGAGTCGCTGACGCAGCAAGGGGTAAATATCCTGCAAATACGCCACATCGAGCGCCGCGTAGTGGCATTGGCTCGCGGTAAGTGGTCGCTGCAACCAATTGGAGCGTGTTTCGCCTTTCTCTACGTGCTGATTCAAGCTGTGAGCGACCAGCTTTTGGTAGCTCAGGCCCTCTCCCCAGCCCGCCAGGCCAGCGCCAATTTGGCTATCTAACAACGGCGCTGGCAGCGCGCCACACAGACGCTGAAACACTTCGAGATCTTCACTACACGAGTGCAGGACTTTAGGAATACCGGCGTTGTTCAGAAGTCCCCTAAAATCGTCCCAATCGGTAATGGCAATGGGGTCGATCAGCCAACACTCGCCAAGCGCGCCTACCTGTATTAAACCTGCAATAGGATAAAAGGTATCTCGGCGGATAAACTCGGTGTCCAGGGCGACAAATTCAGCCGACTGCCAACGCTTACAAGCTTGCGCTAGCTGCTCGTTGGAATCCAGATAATGGTATGCATCATTCAAAGCGCTGGCGTCCTTTTAGCGCATGCGACAAGGTACCGCTGTCGACATATTCAAGTTCGCCACCCAAGGGCACACCATGGGCGATACGGCTCACTGCCACCCCCAAGCGCCGCATCTCTTCAGCGATATAGAAGGCGGTTGCCTCCCCTTCTACGGTGGGATTCGTCGCCAGTATCAATTCGGAGACGTTCAGGGCCTGAACCCGCTCGACCAGGCGGTCAATGCCAATGTCCTCCGGGCCGATACCATCGATGGGCGACAGTCGGCCCATCAACACAAAATACAGGCCGCGATAGTCCCCGCCCTGTTCGAAGGCGAGCACATCGGCGGGTGATTCCACGACGCAAATTGTGTGTTGGTCGCGCCGCGGATCGCGACACAACCGACATTCAGGGTCTTCGGTGAGCGTGCGACAGCTGCGGCAATGCCCTACATTTTCAACGGCATTGTGCAGCGCTTCTGAAAGGCGCTGAGCACCGCCACGGTTTCGCTCCAGCAATTGAAAGCTGATGCGCTGCGCCGACTTGGGACCAACCCCAGGCAGGCAGCGCAACGCGTCAATCAGCTCATCGATAAGGGGGCTGTAGTTCGACATTAAAAAGGCATCTTGAAGTTACCGGGCATTCCCATCCCTGAAAGCATATCGCCCATTTGTCCCTTGTTGTTTTCCTCAACCTTGCGCACAGCGTCATTCACCGCCGCGGCCAACAGGTCTTCCAGCACTTCTTTGTCTTCGCTGAGCAAGCTGTCGTCTATTTGCACACGCCGCACATCGTGGCGCCCAGTCATTACCACGCTCACCAAGCCCGCGCCGGCTTCGCCACGCACTTCTTTATTTGCCAGTTCTTGCTGCGCTTGTTGCATTTTCTCCTGCATTTCGGCAGCTTTTTTCATCAATTCATTAAGGTCTGCTTTCACTCTGGTCTCCTAATCTTGACGACGTTTTTCCGGCAAGCTGATTGATTCAAGGTCTAGTTCGGCCGAAAACTCGGCGATAATTTCCTGCACGAGGGGGTCGCTTTCGATCGCTTGGCGAGCGACAACAAGCCTCTCTTGTAGACGCCGGGCGCGGTACTCCGCTGGTGTCTCCTCCGCGGGCTCACCGATATCGATTGCCACCTTAAGTGCCTGACCAAAGTAATCAGCCAAGGCCTCTTGTAGGCGCTCGATATGACGGTCATTCAGCAGTGTCGCATTGCCCTGGCTAATTACAAACTGCAGGCGGCTACCCTCTTTGGCGGCTAGCTGGCAATGCGAGGCAATACTCCCCAACATTCCAGGCAATGCGAAAGCGTCAAACTGCTCGCGCCATAGCCTGGCATCGAGATCAGCGAGCTCAACACTCGGCGCCGCGGCTGCAGCCTCTTCCGGCGCCGACACTGTTGCCACCGGTGGCTCGTCTGAACGCGGCCGCTGAACTTCTGCTTGCTCATGCTCAACGGCGTCAGCAATTTGCTCGGTCGATGGCGCACTGTTTTGTGCAGCCTCTTGTGGCGGTATTGGCGCTGAGGCTTGCTCTGGTTTGCTCGGCTCAGCGGCGACTGACGACGCCTCGCCCTCGCGGCTATGCTGTTCAGGAGCCTCATTGGCAATAGGTGCGGGCTCTGCCGCCGTAACGGCAGTGTTCGGCTCTGCCTCCGGCTCGCCCTCGGCGTCAGACGGCGTCGGCGGCTTTTTTACGGGGGCAGCCTCCCCCTCGGGCGAGGCGCTGGCAGTAAGCGGCTGGCTTGGCGGCGCCATGACACCTTCGGGTTTGAAGGCCACCATACGCAGCAACAACATTTCCAGGCCGCCGCGAAGCTCGGGGGCCAAATTCAAATCGCGTCGCCCTTGAAGCGCCATCTGGTAATAGAACTGGACTTCCTCGGCACTGAGTTCGCCCGCCAGTGCCGTCACGTTCTGTTTATCGCCCAGGCTATTGTCCAGCCCCTCGGGAACGGTTTGCGCAATAGCGATGCGGTGGAGCACCACCAGCAGTTCATTGGCAACGCCGGCAAAATCCACACCCAGCTCGGCCAGCTCCGCCACGATCGCTAACAATTCGGCCCCGTCGCGTTTAGACAGCGCCGAAATTAATCGGTAAACGGCGCCGTGATCGATGGTGCCCAGCATCTGCCGAACATCGTGCTCGCCGAGTTTACCCGAGCCGAAAGCGATTGCCTGATCGGTTAAACTCAAGGCGTCGCGCATACTGCCGTCGGCGGCGCGCCCCAGCAGCCACAGCGCTGCCTCGTCAAAGCTGATCAGCTCTTTTTCGAGTATCTGCTTCAAATACTCTACTACGCGTTCAGGACTTAAGTTTTTCAGGCTGAACTGAAGGCAGCGCGACAAAATGGTCGCGGGAATTTTTTGTGGGTCCGTCGTCGCCAGCAAAAACTTAACGTGAGGCGGCGGCTCTTCCAGCGTTTTTAGCAGCGCATTAAAACTGCTGGCACTGAGCATGTGCACCTCATCGATGAGGTACACCTTGTAGCGCCCCTGTGTCGGGGTGTATTGCACATTATCGAGAAGCTCGCGGGTGTCCTCAACCTTGGTGCGCGACGCCGCGTCAACCTCGATCAGGTCAACGAAACGCCCCTCGTTGATGGCGACACACGACTGGCATTGGCCGCAGGGCTCTGAGCTGACGCCCTGCTCGCAATTCAGACAACGCGCCAGAATACGCGCGATGGTGGTTTTACCCACGCCACGAGTCCCGGTGAACAAATAAGCGTGGTGAAGCCGATCGTGATCAAGCGCATTGATCAAGGCTTTGAGCACGTGGCTCTGGCCGGCCATTTCCCGGAAGCTTTTGGGTCGCCACTTTCTCGCCAGAACCTGATATGTCATCACAAAATCTCTCGAAATCGATCGTCAAGGATACACTAGCGCTGCGCTGACATAAATAATGTCGGAATTAGAAAAAACGAGAGGAATCACGGGGATAGGAATAAATGGGTGGCGGCCCGACCAGCCACACCCCGGCACACGAGTCGATAACTACCGTTGCTCCCTTCCGGGCCTGGCGGGGTTTGCTACCTATCGTTGCGAGGGGACCGGAAGGACCACCATAACGCGCTTTCGGCCTCGGCCAATTGCGGGGCGCTATTGTGTTCGAAACCCCCTTCACATGCAAGGGGGATAATCGGATTATTGCGCGCTGACTGGCGGAAATTGCGCGAGAATCGTCGCCACAGTTTCATCGATATACGCGCGCCGCTCCACGGGATCTTTCAGTGTGGGTTTGACACGGCTTGCGCTGCCGCGCCATACCAAACGGCGATTTTCAGGCTCGATAATATCGATAACAACATTGTCCTGGGTATATTCGCGCACCCAGATATCGTCATCGTAGAAATGCGCGTAGCCAAATCCCGGGCGGTGGTAGCAGTGATAGCAAGGATAGTAACCAAAATGGCTATACCAGTTGCCCACACTTTCTACGCGTGTTTTTTCGACAGTGCCGACATGGTAACTCACCAGTACTGACGCGCTGTCGACGGCAACTTTCTTCACGCCGCGCAGCGCCATCTGCGCCTCGATAGCATCGCGATATCGCTCATGCATCAGGGCGTCGTAGGCGGGTTCCCGTTGCTCGTTGTCAGGCGTCAGCCAGGCGTAACTCGCTACGTTAGCGAAATCGTAATCGAGGGCATAATCCTGACTCACTGGCACTGCTGTGCACGCCGCTACTACTGCCGCGATAACGGCAATACCACATCGCTTAATGACTGCTGGTAAATCGTGCATTACGCCCTCCAAGCCGCCTAGTGGCTTCAATTTCGCTTAAGTACTACCCAGTTTGCAAAGCGGCCGCGAATAACGCGCAGCAGCATACCATCATCGCTGCGTGATGCCGCCGCCTGCAGCTCATTAATACTGCGTACGCGCCGCTGATTCACTGACACCAACAAGTCACCGGGGCGCAGCTTAGAGGCCGCCAGGGCATCTTGTTTAACCTCGGTAACCACCACGCCTTTGCCATCGTCGGCGTTTTTCAGGCTAACGCCGTCTAGCAGAGGATGTACCGACCGCGCATCGGCATCGACCTGCTTCTCAGCCGAGCCCAAAACAACCTTATAGCGTTTCTCGCGCCCTTCTCTTAACAGCGTGATCGCCACTTTGTCGCCGACCCGGCGCAAGCCGATGGCGTTTCTCAGTTGCGCAGAACTCAGTACGGCCTTGCCATCCACAGCGATCACGACATCACCCGCCTCTATGCCAGCCTTGTCAGCGGCCGAATCTTCTTGAACCTCTGCCACTACCGCGCCGCGCTGACCCGCTTCAATATCAAAGGCTTCCGCCAACTCGGGCGTCAGGTCCTGGATAATAACGCCCAGCTGCCCCCGGCGTACCTCACCGTGCTGAAGAATCTGCTCAATGCTCGCCATCGCCATATTTGCCGGAATGGCAAAGCCGATGCCTACGTTGCCACCGGAGGGCGCCAGAATCGCGGTATTCACACCAACTAACTCTCCGCGTAGATTTACCAGCGCGCCACCCGAATTACCGGGATTGATAGAGGCGTCGGTTTGGATGAAATTCTCATAGCCCTCAATACCCAGTCCAGTGCGGCCTAAGGCACTAACAATCCCGGTAGTCACCGTTTGCCCCAGGCCAAAGGGGTTACCGATCGCCACAACAAAATCGCCCACACGCAGTTTATCGGAATCAGCAAGGCGCACCGCGGTGAGCTTCTCGCTGGGAATTTTCAGCACTGCGATGTCAACGTCTGGATCAGAGCCGACCAGCTCTGCGGTAAAACTGCGCCCGTCCTCCAGAGACACCGTGATTTCATCCGCGCCGTCAATTACATGGTGGTTGGTGAGCACAGTTCCCTCACCCGCATCGATAATCACACCTGACCCAGCACTCTGCGTGCGGCGCTGGCGCGGCTGCAATTGCTGCTGAGGCATATTGAAGAAACGGCGAAAGAAGGGGTCGTTTAACAGTGGATTCTGCTGGACCCGTTGCGTGGTGTAGGTTGAGATATTCACTACCGCCGGATTCACCGATTTCAACATCGGTGCCAAGCTGGGCAATGGCTCCCCATCGGCCACCGACTTCGGTAGTAGAGCAAAACTGTGTGTGCTTACCGCTAACAGCAGCGCTGCAAAAACCGTTAAATATGAGCGGGAAATGGTAGTTTGCAAAATCCGGGTCATGACTGTGCCGATCTCCTCATAACGTTGATAACAAGGTTAGAGTGCAGAATCCAAAATTATTTCCCTAAATAAACAGATTCTGCAAGATCAGCAAATCATTGCCTGCTCAGGCCAGTTTTTCTGCCATCGCCTTGGAAAGCTCATCGCGGATTCGCGACTTGAACGGCTTCATCATCATTCCCAGCTGGATGTCGACCTTGACCTCCCCCTCCAACAATTGCAGCACCCCCTGAATACCGGAGCGTTTCAGCTCCAGTTCTCGGTCGCTGCGCCAGTGGGCCTTCATCTCAAAACGGTCACTCAGTTTCACTGCTAAAGCATCGAGCATCTCCCGAACATCTGCGTCGCTTTTCGAGTGGCGTTGGCTAAGAGAAATTTTCGACACGGTCAGTCTCCAGTAAGTCGCATCGGGAATATCAAGCATTCTAGCAGAGTCGTGCTCAGGCGCTGACGGAATTGCAGGCATAAAAAAACCGCCGGTAGGCGGTTCTTTTAATTTGGTGGAGCTAGGCGGGATCGAACCGCCGACCTCTTGCATGCCATGCAAGCGCTCTCCCAGCTGAGCTATAGCCCCGAAAGAGGCTGCGCATATTAAGGTTCGTCCCCCACCTTGTCAACACGCGCAGTGAAAAAAATCCCCTTTAACAACACAGGCGCATTTGCCGCCACCATCAAGGGAGTTGTTGATAGCGTTTTTCCAGCTTCTTAAGTTTTTTCTTGCCCACCCCGCCCAAAATATCAATGGCGTGGCGAATGCGCGCACGACTGATTTCCGGCCCGAGTATTTCCATGGAGTCGACGACTGAAATCGATGCAGTGGTGCCCGCAATGGCAATAAACAGCGGTGGCATCACATCTTTCATGCGCAGCTCCAGACCGTCGACCAGCGCCTTGATATCGGCAAACAAAGTATCGCGCTGCCAGTCGGATTCGGCCTCCAAGCGCCACAAGCAGCACTGTAAGACCTCAACCAACTGCTCTTCCTCTAAGGTGCACTGAGCAAAACTCTCCTTACTCAGCGGCAGCATTCCCGATAGGAAAAAACCCGCCAGCGGTGCGATATCGGTAAATACCTCAATACGCTGTTTTAGATGTGGCAGCATTTTGGTCAGCGTTTCCCGATTCAACGCCCAGCTCTGCAGGCGCTCAATTAGCGCGTCGTCGCTCAAGTCCTCTCGCAACCAAAGCCCATTAAGCCAGCGCAGTTTTTCAACATCGAAAATCGGCCCACCCAGGCTGACACGCTGAATGTCGAAGTGCTCGATCATTGTCTGAAGGCTAAACTTCTCGCGCTCATCGGGCATACTCCAGCCCATCCGCCCTAAGTAATTAAGTAGCGCCTCCGGCAAAAAGCCCATGCGCTGGTAGTACAAAATACTAGTGGGGTTCTTGCGCTTGCTGAGCTTACTTTTGTCAGGGTTGCGCAACAGCGGCAAATGGCAAAGCTGCGGCATTTCCCAGCCAAAATACTCGTACAGCAACTTGTGCTTAGGCGCAGAATTCAACCATTCTTCGCCGCGCAGCACGTGGGTGATACCCATCAAATGGTCATCCACGACATTGGCCAAATGGTAGGTAGGCAGGCCATCGGATTTCAACAATATCTGCGCGTCGACCTGGCCCCAATCTAATTCCACGGTACCGCGCAACATATCTTCTATCTCGCAACGGCCCGCTTCTTCGGGCACCACCATGCGAATAACATAGGGCATGCCCTCGGCTTCGCGGCGCTGCTGCTCGTCGTCACTCAGACGCAGATCGGAGGGCTTTAAGGCCGTGTGCTGGCCTTCAGCGCGCCGCGCTTCTCGCAGAGCATCAAGTTCTTCGGGGCTGCGATAACAGCGAAACGCCAAGCCCTTCGCGATAAGTTGCTCGCAGTGCTCTCGGTAAATTTCGCTGCGCTCACTCTGCCGGTAAGGCCCCGCTTGTCCGCCCACATCGGGCCCTTCATCCCAGTCCAAGCCCAGCCAGCGCAGAGAGTCTAAAATTGCCTGTTCTGACTCTGGCGTCGAACGCTGCTGGTCAGTGTCTTCAATGCGCAGCAGAAACTGGCCGCCTTGGCTTTTTGCAAAGCAGTAGTTAAACAGGGCGATGTATGCGGTGCCGACGTGTGGATCACCAGTGGGGGATGGCGCAATGCGAGTGCGAACAGTCATGGAGAGTTGTTTACCATTTCAATACAATTAGCGTTGGCCGCGCGCATAAGCTGCGACATGAAAGGCGCCATTATACGGGCCAGCGGCGATAAGATTCACCTACCCCGGAGGTTTTCCTGGCGAATGCCCAACAATACCCTCGACAGGCGCTTCTGCGTAGCGCCAATGCTGGACTGGTCAGACCGCCACTGCCGTTTTTTTTGGCGAAAAATGAGTCGGCGCGCCGTGCTCTACACAGAAATGGTGACCACTGGCGCCCTGCTTCACGGCGACCAACACCGGCATTTGCAGTTCAGCACAGAGGAACAGCCCCTCGCCTTGCAGTTGGGCGGCAGCGATCCCAGCGACTTAGCCAAGGCCGTCAAGCTTGCCAAACAATGGGGCTACGACGAGGTGAATCTGAATTGTGGCTGCCCCTCCGACCGTGTTCAAAATGGCTTTTTTGGCGCGTGTTTAATGGCCCGCCCCAGCCTGGTGGCAGACTGCGTCGCCGCGATGATTGATGCTAGCGACTTGCCGGTAACCGTGAAACACCGCATTGGTATTGATGATCAGGAAGGCTATGAGCCGCTGCACGATTTTGTTGACCAAATTCACCAAGCAGGCTGTAACACGATCATTGTGCATGCCCGCAAAGCGTGGCTACAGGGTCTAAGCCCCAAGGAAAACCGGGAAATTCCGCCGTTGAATTACGATATGGTTTACCAGCTCAAAAATGACTTTCCCGGGCTGGAGGTCATTATCAATGGTGGTATCGACAGTATCGACGACGCGCTATCGCATTTGTCACATGTCGATGGCAGTATGTTGGGGCGCAGTATTTACCAGAACCCCTACCAGCTGGTGGAGGTAGATGAACGTATCTATGCCGACGAAGCCAATCAGCGCAGCCGGCAGGATGTTGTCGAATCACTCTACCCCTACATTGAAAAGGAACTTGCAAGCGGTACTCGACTCCACCATATAACGCGACATATTCTCGGGATTTTTAATGGCCAGGCCGGAGCCCGCCAGTTCCGCCGCCATCTCAGTCAGCATGCGCACCGGAATGATGCTGGACTGGAGGTACTGCAAGAAGCACTGGCCCTGACAACAACGGCGCAACAACGCCTGCAAGACTACGCGCAACAACGTGCTGCCCAAACCCTGCAGGAAAGCGAAATCAAGATACGGTGATAGGATTCATTTAATGAGCAGTATACTGGCACAACTTAAAGCGATGACGGATGTCGTGGCCGACACCGGCGACATCGAGGCAATCAAACGCTTTTCCCCCCAAGATGCGACCACCAACCCCTCACTCATCCTCAAAGCCGCCCAGCTGCCTCAGTATCAGGCGCTGATCGACCGCATCGTTGCCGAAAACATTACCGACCCTAACAACGACGAACAAATTAAAGCTGCCAGCACGCGCCTGGCCGTTGCCATAGGCCGCGAAATTAGTCAGCTGGTACCAGGAAAAGTCTCCACAGAAGTGGACGCTCGGCTCTCCTTCGATACTGCCGCGACCGTCGAACAAGCCAAGACTATCGTCAAGTTATACGAAGAAGCGGGTGTTGGGCGCGACAAGTTATTAGTGAAGATCGCCTCGACGTGGGAAGGCATTCAAGCTGCCGCAGAGCTCGAAAAAGCCGGCATTGAATGTAACCTGACCTTATTGTTCAGCCTGGCACAAGCGGCGGCATGTGCCGAGGCAGGTGCAACATTGATCTCGCCCTTTGTCGGCCGCATTCTCGACTGGCACGTGGCCCGCGGCGACAGCCCCGAAAGCCCGGCACAAGATCCCGGCGTGCAGTCTGTCGCGGGCATCTATGCCTACTACAAACAGCATGGCTACAGCACCATTGTGATGGGCGCGAGCTTTCGAAATACCGGCGAAATTGCTGAGCTAGCGGGGTGTGACCGACTCACAATCAGCCCTGCCCTGCTCGAAGAATTGGATAATGCGCAAGGTCAGCTGCCGCAACGCCTGAGCCCTGACGCCGACTTTGCACCACAACAGAAGCTCGATTCTAGCGAATCATCCTTTCGCTGGGCCATGAATGAAGATGCCATGGCAACAGAAAAGCTGGCAGAAGGGATTCGCGCCTTCGCCGCGGACCAACGGAAACTCGAGGATTTGTTGAGAGGCTGGCAAGGTGTTTGAGTTTATAAAAAACTTGCTGGGCGAGGCCTCCAATGCCGATGGCAGCGACGAGCTTTCGATGGAATTGGTAGCCGCCTCGCTGTTGATAGAAGTCAGCAAATCCGACTACAAGCAAGAGCCGGCAGAAGTGGAGAAGATTCGCCAACTGCTGGTGCAGCACTTTCACCTCAGTGCAGACGAAATTGAAGCCTTTATGGAAAAGGCGCATGAGTCGACCCAAGACAGCACCTCCCTCTACCCCTTTACCCGCTACATCAATGACAATTGCAATAACGCAGAGAAGTTTCAACTAGTGAAGGCGCTGTGGGAAGTTGCGGCAGAAGACGGCGACATAGACAAGTACGAAGAGCACGTCATTCGTAAAATTTCAGAGTTGATTTACCTGCCCCACAAGGACTTTATCAGGGCAAAATTGATGGTTTGTGAAACGCTTGGCCTAACAGCAAAAAAGTAATGCCGCAGGCTTAATAACACTGCCCTTCCAGCAGGGTGACAAGCTCGCGAAACTTAGCCCGATTGCTCTCATTCATTCCCATGAGCACGCGGTGCGCCTCCAGCACTTTGGCGCGAACCGCATCTTCACTGTCGGGCAATACCGGCAGTTCATTCAGGTCCTCGTCGTCTACCACTGGCTCTTGGCGAATACAGAAAACGCGACCAAACCCCATGCTATCCAGCACGCGAGTGATATCAGGATTGGTAGACAAAATAACCGGCACATAGGAAAAGCGTTGCTTGGCTTTGATTGCCAGTTTTGCGAGCAAGCCAAGGGTGGTGCTGTCTATATTGGTTGCATCAACGAGATCAATAACGACACTGGCAAACCCTTTACTGGTTAGCATATCGTCAAAAAAATCATCCATCGTCGTGCAAAGGGTTAGACGGACTTCGCCAACCAATTTAATGACGAAAGCACCATCTTGCTCTGCGACCAAAATCTTACCTGGCTGCATGACTTCCTATAACCTGCTAATGACTAAGATGGCGATATCATCCGGTGCATCACCAATATTGTTTAAGTCGAAGGCCGTTACCAGTTCACTGGACGAACGCTGCCCAGCGCTTAGTAGTGCCAATAGCGCCTCTTCTTTCTCCTTTAGCGAGTCGCGTTGTAACACCTCCAATATACCATCGGAAAACAGTGTCAGCACGGCGCCACTCGGAAAGCAGATCATGTGATCGGTAAAAGCCGCATCGCTAAAAAGCCCCACGGGCATATCGTGCTCGGGCAAAAATTCCGCCTGCCCGTCACAGGCCAGCACCGGCGCCGGAAGGTGTCCCGCAACCGCGTAACAGAGCTGATCGCAGTTGAGGTCAAAGACCCCTACACACATGGTCACATGCTTGCCGATACCCATTTCAAGAAGTTCACGGTTGGCTATGGCAAGCATTTTCGCGGGAGACAGTATTGCCGTTGAACCGCGATGAAGGTAGTCACTGCGCTTGCGAGCGAAAAGGTTTTTCAAAAATACGGTCACGAAGGCGGAACTGGCGCCGTGGCCTGACACATCGGCAACAAAGAACACCGCCCGATCATCGCCGACGAGAAAATAGTCAACGAAGTCGCCACTCAGGTAGAGGGACGGCAAAATAAAGTGGCAGAACTGATAGCCTTCAATGTCTTTAGGCGTATCTGGCAACAACAATTGCTGAACGTGCTTACCGGCCTGCTGATCTTGCTGAAGGTGGGTCAGACTTTCCAATAACTCGCGGTTGGCCGCTTCTAATTTATGGCGATAAGCGAGGTTTTCACGTTTTAATTCGCAGCGCTCCACCGCGCGATTGATGGCATGGCGAATGACATCAGCGCTTTCAGGCGGCAGCATGAGGTAATCGGTAGCGCCGTGGCGTACAGCAGAGAGAACATCGGCCAGACTCTCGCGCCGGGACACACAGATCAGGGGAAGCTCACGGGGGTCGGCAGCCATATCATCAAGCAAGGTGATGCCTTGGCAGTCGGGCAGATCGATATCAATCATCACAATATCGATATCATCTTCCCGAAAACAGCGCAGCGCCTCTGTGCTGTCGTCGATACTCAACACGATAACGCCGAGGGCCTCTAGGGCTTCGCGCAGTTGCCGGTGTAGGTCATCGCGGTGCTGAACAAGCAGCAGCCGGTGATGTAAGGGTCTGGTCATCTGCCTGTTTTACCTTTACGGCGCCACCGGAGCAAGCCATGTGCCTGTGCAGGATTCACATCCCGCTACCCTGCTATTCAAAATCAAAGGACTCAAAATCCTCGTCGCCAAAGCTATCCTGGAACTCGCCATCGTTAATTAGGAACTGACGGCGCTGCAGATAGGCATCTTTTAGAAAGGTGTACTTATCACCGCTGACCAGCTCATCGGAGCCCAATAATTTTGCACGTACTTGCACAAGATCCAGCGCCATCAAACCCAACTCAGCGGAAAAGGGCTCAACCTCACTGGTCGGTGAAGCATAGCGATCGATAAAGCGGCTGCTGCCATCGCGAATGGTACTTGGCCCGAGAAGAGGCAGCATTAGAAAGGGGCCGGGCTCTACCCCCCAAACAGCCAGAGTTTGCCCAAAATCCTCTGACTCGCGGGGCAGTCCCAGATGGGTCGCGACATCAAAAAAGCCCAGCACACCCACCGTGGTGTTTATCAGAAAGCGCCCGGCATCAACCATGGCGTCTTTGCCCTCGCCCTGGAGGACATCATTGAAGAAGTTCTTCACCTCACCGAGGTTGTCAAAAACATTGCCGATGCCCTGGTCAATGAATCTCGGCGTCACCTCTTTGTAAGCCTTGGCAACCGGTTTGGCGACGTAGCGATCCGCCCCCTCGTTAAAGGCGAAAATGTGGCGATTGAGGCCTTCCCAGGGGTCGCGGGGATCATTGCCATATTCTGCGGCGAAAGACAGCGGCGCGAACAGACAAATCACCGTGGTGAGCAGTCTATGCAGCAACATGCGAATAGTATTCCCTACTGTTGTATTGCGCCCACTATACCTAAAGCCCACATTAATACCAGCGATGTTATTCGCCAACGAATGAAGGCTCTGCAAGGCAGAGAATATCCGCCTCCAGCAACTGTTGTAGCAGGCTCTCAGCGAAGTCAACCAAGCGATCTTCCTCGGTCGCCAGTTCCTTAGCCAAACTCGCCAAACACTCACGTGGCGAGGCTCCGCCTTCTAGCAGTGCTAACAAGCGAGCGGTGACGGCATTAATTTCCATAAATCGCACCGCGTCGCTGCGGTCCCGGTACACCACCAAATATGTCATGTCTCCCGGCGGGTGGAGAGGTTGATAGGCCTTGGAAATACGATGCACCGGGTATGGGTAACTCAAGCTCCAGGCGAGGGGCGACTTCCGCAGACAGGTATCGACCAAGGGCGTGGACACAGACAGTTTCGCCGGCAGCGTGGCCGTATCTGTATCGAGAGCAAGTTCCACCCACTCATAGTGCGCCAGCGCCCGTAAAAATGGTGGATCATCGGGGTGGTCGCGCGCACTGCTAAGGTAGTGAAGAAACTCCTCAGCAATTTGCAAAAAATACGGGCTCTGGCAGTGATGGACTTTCATAAAGTCCCGCACCATGGCGTGCCACTGATCATCGGGAAAAATACTGCGACAAACCGGAAAACCACCGCTGATGAAGCCCTCTATGTTCTTGTAGAACAAGTCACGATACACGGCCAGTCGTCGAGGCTCGATGCCCTGAGGCGCTGGGCAAGACTCCGGATCGCGCAAATAGGCGGTGAAGGCCTGCTGCTGTTGCTGAAAGGGGTCCATTACTGCCCTACCTCCCCTGTCGCCTGCACATCGCGAATTCGCGATACCTCATCGAGCAACTCGGCCATTGGTGGAAAGTTAAAATCTCGCTCCAACAATGTCGGCAAAGACCCGCAATGCCCATAGCACTCGCCAAGCAGCTGCCACACGGACTCGATAACGGGCGCACCATGCGTATCCACTTTGAGGTCATCAGCCTCGTCAAAATGACCGGCGATGTGCATATAGGCGGCGCGCTCCAGCGGTAGCTCGCGCAGGAATTGCCGGGCATCGTAGCCGTGGTTCACACTGTTAACGTAAACATTATTCACATCTAACAATAGGCCACAATCGGCCTCTTCCAGCACGCCAGTAATGAACTGCGATTCGGTCATCTGGCTATCAAGCGCGGTGTAGTAGGAGGCATTTTCCAGTAAAATTTTTCGACCGAGACGCCGCTGCACCTCAATTACGCGCTCGGCAACATGCGCAACCGCCTCATCGGTAAAGGGGATCGGCATCAGGTCATAGAGATGGCCGCTATCGCCGCAGTAGGTAAGGTGCTCGCTGTAGAGGCGACAATCGAAGCGGTCGATGAATGCCGCGATATCATCAATCAACGCGTAGTCGAGCGGCGCAAAGCCACCGATGTTTAAGCTCAAACCGTGCAGGGTAACCGGGAATTTTTCGGCCAGCGCTTCAAATGCCTTGCCAAACCGTCCGCCGAGGTCAATCCAGTTTTCGGGGGCGACCTCGAAGAAGTCAATATCGCCGGGCTGCAACTCGCTGAAGGCATCGAGCATGCCGCGTCGCAAGCCCAGTCCCACGGCATCTGCCGCTAAGCCCGGTTGAATTGCTGACTGTTGCTGAACGTGATATTGAGGCAAGGCCCTCTCCTCTTCGCCCGTTATTGTTGTATTAGGACGTATGACTCAGCGAATTGTTACATCGTTCTTTAACGCTTGCCAAAGCTGCTTTAGGCGTTTCTCCGATACGGTTTGCGCCGTGCCCAAGCGCTGGGCGAACAACGACACGCGAAATTCTTCCAACAGCCAGCGGTATTCTCTGAGCTTTTCTGATTTCTGCCACAACTTGGGATCGCGAGCCAGTGCGTTTTCCAGCTGCTCCTGTAGCGGTTCAATGGCAAGTGTCGACTGGCGATCCCGCTGATAGTGGCCGTCCAGTTTACTGACCCGCTCCTCTATCGCAGCAAGGTATCGCGGGTAGTGGCCAAGCGCCTCGGTAGACACCTGAAAAATAAAGTCGTCGACAAATAGGCCGTCTAACTGGCGCTGAATATCATTAATACTGTGTATCCAGCTCAAGCTGTTTAGCTTCTTCAGCTGCTTTCGGATTCGCGCCTGCGACGCGAGAATATCGCCTAGCAACGCTGCAACCTCTTCGGCACAAGGCACAAATTCCGCACGACCCGACTCCCATAGGGCATCAAAGGCCTGTTGATCGCGCGGCAGATTATCCGTAGTAACTGCAAAAGCTCGACGCGCTGCCACCAATAGACAGGCCTCTATCCACGCTTTGCGTTGTTGTCCGCAGGCGGCGAACTGTAGCTGTTGGGCATTCCCCTTAAACAACTTAGCGCGCAGACTCTTGCACTGGGCGGGCAAACGCAGAAGTAACAGCCGCAAACAGCCGCGCAAGGACTTGTTCTGCGCCTCCTCCAGCGTTTCGGCCAAGCTGAGCTCCACATCCTGCCCCGAATCCGTCAAGCAGGGAAACGCAGTCAAGGTCGCGCCCGCCTGTTTGAAGCGATGCTCGACAGGCAGTTCGCCAAACTCCCATTGTTGATAGCGGCGCACCTCAAAACCACCCTGGCTCTCTTCAGCGATACTTTTTTGCACCTCTGAAGCGAGCTGCGCCCTCAATGCAACAATATCCCGCCCCGACGCCAGCCGCTTGCCGCCGTCGTCGAGTACCACCACATTCATTTTGTAGTAGTCATCTATGGTCGCCGATGACCATGCTGCTAAATCAATATTGGCGTCGCTAAGCTGCTCCAGCCGGGCAGCTAATGCTGGTAGTAGAGGCTCGTCACTCGGCGTTAGCCGGGCCAATGCCCGATCTACGTAGTCAGGAACCGGCACCAATTGCTTGCGCTGGGCCTTTGGCAACGCCTTAACCAAGGCAATACATTTTTCTCGCAATAACCCTGGCACAAGCCATTCGAAGCGCCCCTCCGGCAGCTTGTGCAACAATACTAGCGGAACGGAAACACTGACGCCGTCATCGCGATGCCCCGGCTCAAAGTGGTAAGACAAGGCCAGCTGTTTACCCCCACAATTCAACTGGGTGGGAAATTGCGCCTCGTCAACGCCACCCTCGCTGCGCATCATCTGCGAGCGAGCCATCTTAAGAGTGGCATCCGCAGAGGATTTTTTCAGCCAGGACTCCAGTTGCCTGGCGGTCGTTATGCCCTCGGGCAGGCGCTCATCATAGAACGCATAGATCTCCTCATCTGAGATCAAAATATCACGCCGGCGCGCCTTGTCTTCCAAGTCGAGTATCTCGCGACGCAAGGCCTGGTTGTGGGCAAAAAATGCCGCCGCACCTCGGTAACGCCCCTCAACCAAGCCCTGGCGGATAAAGACCTCCCTGGCCAGCTTGGCGTCAATAGGGCCAAAGTGAATGCGATGACGGTCGCGCAGGGTCAAGCCGTAAAGCAGGGTTTGTTCATAGGCCATTACCCGCCCGCTACGGGCGTGGAAATGCGGTTCGGCGTAATTGCGCTTCAACAAACTGTCGTTGATACCAAACACCCACTCGGGCTCGATCTTTGCCACACAACGAGCAAATAGCTGACTGGTCTCTGCCAGTTCAGCGGCAACAATCCACTTCGGCGTTTTCTTTCGCAGCGACGACCCCGGAAAAATCATCAGTTTGCGATTGCGCGCGCCGAGGTATTCCCTGCCCTCGTCATGGTTCGCAATTTGACTGAGAAAGCCCGGCAACAGCGCCCGATGAATGTTTTGGTAATCGGCTGGCTGCTTATTTTGCTCGAGTTTTAACTGCCGGCACATCAGTAGTAGCTGGTGGTGCACCTCTCGCCATTCACGCATGCGAGTCCAGCTGAGAAACTCCTTCTTACACAGTTTGCGCCATTGATTCGCACTGAGTTGTTGGCGCTGCTCCTCCGCGTATTCCCACAGTGCTACAAAGGCGAGGAAATCCGACCCCTCCTGCCAAAAACGCCGGTGCTTTTCGTCCGCCGCCTGCTGTTTATCCGCCGGGCGGTCGCGTGGGTCCTGAATACTCAAGGCACTGGCAATCACCAGTATTTCACGCAGGCACTGCTGTTCTGCCCCGGCGATAATCAGCCGAGCTATACGCGGATCTACCGGAAAACGCGCCAGCATCTTGCCCTGCGCCGTCATCCGCTCCCCGTCGACGGCCCCAAGTTCCCTCAGCAAGGCGAAGCCATCGCGAATTAAGCGGTTATCCGGCGCGTCGACAAAGGGAAACTTGCGGATATCACCCAGACCCAACTGCAACATCTGGAGGATAACGGCCGCCAGGTTAGTACGTTGAATCTCCGGCTCGGTAAACAGCGGGCGGCGCTCAAAGTCTTCCTTGCTGTACAGACGATAAGCGATGCCTTCTGCCACGCGCCCGCAGCGCCCCGCGCGCTGATTTGCACTGGCTTGAGACACTGGTTCAATGGGCAGGCGTTGTACCTTACTGCGAACGCTGTAGCGACTCACGCGCGCTGTACCTGCGTCGATCACATAGCGAATGCCTGGCACCGTCAGCGAGGTTTCTGCCACGTTTGTCGCCAATACCACGCGCCAGCCACGCCGGCCTTTAAGGTCGAAAATGCGCTGTTGTTCCGCCGCGCTCAGCCGCGCATACAGCGGCAACACCTCCGCACCCGGCAGTTGCGCTTGACGCAACTGTTTGGCGACGTCGCGTATCTCCCGTTCGCCACTCAAAAAAACCAAAGTATCGCCATGGCGTTGCGCGCCCTCGGCGATCATCTCCCGCAATACTTGCTCGACCCCTTCTCCCAGGTCTTGCTCTGCGCTGATGTCTTCCAAAGGGCGATAGCGAAATTCAACTGGATAGCTGCGACCGGACACCTCGACGACGGGGGCATTGTCGAAGTGGCGAGAAAAGCGCTCCACATCAATGGTTGCAGAGGTAATAATCAGTTTGAGCTCTGGGCGCTTAGGCAACAGGGTTTTCAGGTAACCCAGCAAAAAATCAATATTGAGGCTGCGTTCATGGGCCTCGTCGATGATAATCGTGTCGTAATCGCTCAAATAACGGTCATTGGCGATTGCAGCGAGCAGGATCCCGTCGGTCATCAGCTTTATGTAGGTGTTCGGGGTGCTTTGCTCCTGAAAACGCACCTGATAACCCACGGCATCACCCAACGGCGTATTCAATTCATCTGCAATTCGCTGAGCCACCGTGCGCGCCGCAAGACGACGAGGTTGGGTGTGGGCGATCTGCCCATTGACCCCGCGGCCCATTTCCAGACACAACTTCGGCAGCTGCGTGGTTTTACCCGAACCCGTCTCGCCGGCTATCACCACAACCTGGTGTTTATCGATTGCTGCTCGAATATCGTCAATGCGCTGACTGACCGGCAATCCCTCGGGGAAGCTCACTGCCGGTACGGCGCGCTGCCGGAAGAGCAGCCGCTCAGCGGAGGCATTGATGCTCTCCTCAAGTTTGACATAGGCGTCGCCGACAGCTTGCCCGTCTCGCTCTCGTCGCTGCAGTTGTTGCAAACGACGTCGCAATCGATAGTGATCGGGGCGGTAGCTGTCGCCGAGTTTGTCAGCGAGGAGATTCCAATTATGGCCGGACATGAGCGCTAGACTAGGACCTTAAAATAAAAAGGGCGCCACATGGGCGCCCTTGCGTTTTCCAGCGTAAAAATCAGCTGGCGCGCTTGGCAAGCTCTTCGTCTCGCAGAGTGCGGCGAAGTACTTTACCAACGTTCGTTTTGGGCAGTTCGTCACGAACTTCGATATAGCGCGGCATTTTATAGCCGGTAAGACGCTCGCGCAAAAAGTCCTTCAACTCTTTCTCGTCAAGTTCGCCATGCTTGGGCGCAACGAAAATCTTAACGGCTTCACCGGATTTTTCATCAGGCACGCCAATCGCCGCACACTCAGCAATATTTGGATGCGAGCTAAGCACATCCTCGATCTCGTTGGGGTAAACGTTGAAACCGGACACCAAGATCATGTCTTTCTTGCGATCGACAATTTTCAGGTAGCCATCTTCCTTCACCACCGCGACATCGCCAGTCAGCAGCCAGCCATCTTTAATGGTCTTCTCAGTTTCGTCCGGGCGCTGCCAGTAACCCATCATGACCTGCGGGCCACGCACGCAAAGTTCGCCGCGCTCGCCGATACCCACGTCGTTGCCGTCGTCGTCAACCAAACGCACTTCGGTACCCGGCAGCGGCAGGCCGATGGTACCAATTTGGTTGGCACCACCTGGGTTGATCGATACCACTGGTGAGGTTTCGGTCAAACCGTAACCCTCGTAGATCTCCGCGCCGGTCATTTCCTTCCAGGTTTTCGCGGCACCGGCAGTCAGCGCCATCCCGCCAGACAGGGTGACCTTGAGGCCGGAGAAGTCCAAGCTGGCAAATTCCGGGTGTTTACAAAGCTGAACAAACAGCGTGTTGATACCGCTCATTCCCGTCCATTTCCAGCGTTTCATCTCTTTAATAACGCTGTCCAACTCACGCGGATTGGGAATCAAAATTGAGTGGTTACCCTGCATCATGACAACAAACGTCAGCATGAATGAGTAGATGTGGTACAGCGGCAGCGGCGCGATAAAGGTTTCGCCGCCACTCACCAAGCCATAACTGGAGAAGTTCTCTCGGCTCTGCAATACGTTAGCCATCAGGTTTCTGTGGCTAATCATTGCGCCTTTAGATACCCCAGTGGTACCGCCGGTATATTGCAGCAGCGCCAATGCTTCCAGGTCCGGCGCAGCCTTTTGATATTGCTTGCTACTGCCTTTGGCCAGGGCTTTACGGAAGCTAATGGAGTTCTTGAATTTAACCGCGGGGACTTCTTTGCGTACATACTTAAGTACGCTGTTAATCAATGTCCGCTTCACTGGTGGATGAAGGTCGGCCACTTCAGTAACGATAACCGTACCCACGCCAGTATCACCAACTACCGCGGCCGCTGTTTCGGCAATGTTTGCCAATACGACGATGGCCTTTGCACCGGAGTCGTTCAATTGGTGCTTGAGTTCGCGCTCGCTGTAAAGGGGATTGGTATTCACCACGATCATGCCGGCACGCAGCGCACCGAACAGTACAACCGGGTACTGCAAAATATTAGGCATTTGAATCGCAATGCGATCGCCTGCTTGCAAACCGCTGTGCTCTTGCAGGTAACAGGCAAACTGCGCAGACAAGCGATCCAAATCTGCGTAGCTTAATGTGTGCCCCAAGCAGCTGACAGCCGGGTTCGCCGCGTATTGATTGACGCAGTGGTCAAACATACCGACCAAATTCGGGAACTCTTGCAGATCGACGTCATTGGATAGGCCAATGCGTGATCTCGCCGCGTTAATCGTTTCTGCAATTTGCTGTTGCTGCTCAGACAAGGTCGCCCCCTAGCTATATTTTTGTTATCGACGTGCCTCCCCATGCCGGTTGGCACAAGGGCTCGGACGCCTATTCAAGTGAATTTGGCAAGCTAACCAGATTTGTGTTCACTGTCAACACCAGTCGACTCGCCAGCCGCAAACTGATCCGGGTCCACAAACATCAGGCGAAAGCGCAAATTTCCCGCCTGGCGCTGGTCTACACCCAGTACCAGCGCATTCATCTGCCCTTTTGTTTCGCTGATGACAGGCACAAAAATAACATGTTCTTGCCCCTCTTGATCACTCATCACCCTGGGAGCATTGCCTGTTTTTAGAAAGCGGGCGTAGCTATCCACGAGCATGATCAATTGATTGCGAAATGCACTAAAGTTTAACTGTCCGCGGAACTCATCATAGTTCATATCAAGACTGACGCGCAGGACCGACCCGTCTTCAAGTTTCACATCGTTCAGCAATACCGCCTTACCCGCCTCCAAGGCGCGAAAGAAACGCTTTCCGTCGCTGCGCTGCCCGTCAATGATGCACTGTTTAATCAGCGAGGATGCCAATAACATCAGCGCGGGGGTCTCAATATTTACATTCATTGTTGTTATTCCTGATACGTCATTTTCTGGCGACAGCATGCTAATGCAAGACACCCCTTCACACCAGCCTCAGCCCGCAGGCGCTGCACCGGCAATATCGTCACTGCGGTGACAGGCCACGGCCCTGCCTTCAGCCTGCGCTTTAAGCCAGGGTGGGGTCTGTCGACATGCTTCAAGGGCGTAGGGGCAACGGTCGGCGAAGCGGCAGCCGACATCGGTACTTAACGGCAGGGGCAGTTCTGTGGTCCGCGGGGCGATCACTTGTACCTTGTTGCGATCGAGCGTCGGCTCGGGGTGAGCAGCCAGCAACTGCTGAGTATAGGGGTGCGCCGGGGTATTCAGCAGCTGCCAGCAGGGCGCTAGCTCAAGTAGTTCGCCGAGGTACATCACCGCAATGCGGTCAGCCAAGCCACCAAGTACCGCCAGGTCGTGGGTGATAAATACCATTGCGGTACCGAGATCGCTCTGAATTTCCCTCAACAGCGCCAATATTTGCGCTTGCACCGACACATCCAGCGCTGACACCGCCTCGTCGCAAACCACCAGCTGCGGCTCACACAAAAAGGCCCTGGCAATCCCCACCCGCTGGCGCTGCCCGCCAGACAGTTCATGGGGGTAGCGCTGGGCAAATCGTGCATCAAGGCCGACCCGCTCCAGCCAATACCCCTGCCGCTGGTGAATCACACTGCGACGCTCACCGCGAGCCAGCAGTGGCTCAGTCAAACTGTCGCCGATGGTCATGCGGGGGTTGAGACTCGCGTAGCTGTCCTGAAAAACCATTTGTATCTGCCCCGCGCGGCGGCGCTGGAGCTTCTCAGGTAAAACCGCTCCGTTGAATCGCAGAGTGCCGTGGGAAGGCCGTTGCAGGCCGGCAATGATACGCCCCAGGGTGGACTTACCGGAGCCGCTTTCGCCCACTAGCCCCAGCACTTCGCCAGCGCGGATGGATAAACTCACCCCATCGACAGCGGCAAGATCCTCATTATTGCGCTGAAAATGACAACTGACCTGGTGCAAGGCGAGCAATGGTTCAGTCATGCTGCAGCCTCCAGCGTTCGGGGTAGTCCGGGTGCCAGCGCCAACAGCGCACGCCAGCACCTCGCGGTGAGATCAGCAACGGCGGCGAATCCTCACAAATAGCCATGCGATGTTTACAGCGCGGTGCAAAGGCACAACCCTGAATAGTGCCGCGCATATCGGGCGGTGAACCCGGAATGGCAACCGTAATTTCCCTGCTATGCAAACGTGGCATCGCTGCCTGCAAGGCCTCACTGTAGGGGTGGGCAGGGTGGCGTAACAAACTCGCTACAGAGGCCGACTCCACGGTTTCACCCGCGTACATCACTGATACGGTGTCAGCAATATTGGCCACCACCCCCAGATCATGACTGATAAACAGTAAACTGGTGCCCTGCTCGTGCTGTAGTTCACGCAACAGTGCCAACACTTCGGCCTGAACCGTCACATCCAGTGCGGTGGTCGGCTCGTCGGCGATCAATAATTTCGGTCGACAAGCAACCGCCAGCGCTATCATCACCCGCTGCAGCATGCCCCCCGAAAACTCAAAGGGGTATTGAGATAGGCGCTGCTCGGCACGCGGAATCGCCAAGCGCTCAAGAAGTGCCGCAGATTCGGCACGCGCCTGTCGACGGTCCATATTGCGGTGCAAGCGAAAGCACTCAGACAGCTGCGCTCCGATCGTTCGCGTGGGGCTTAATGCGGTCATCGGGTTTTGAAATATCATGGCGATGCGCCGCCCACGCCACCCTCGCCAATCGCGATGCCCCTGAGCCGGCAGTGGCTGCCCCATTACACTGAACTGCTCGGCATTGAGCACCGCATTGGGCGGTGCCAAACCGAGTAAACACATGGCGGTTAACGACTTGCCGCTGCCAGACTCGCCGACAAGCGCTCGGCATTCTCCCTCCTCCAGACTGAAGGACACCTCTCTCAACACCTGGTTGCCGCTGAGTGCGAGTTGTAAATGCTCTATGGCGACGACGCTCATTGCCCCACCCCGCCGCTGCGTTTATCGGCAGTGTCACGCAATGCGTCACCGAGAATATTAAACGCCAATACCGAAATACTGATCATTGCGGCCGGCCACAATAGCTGCCCGGGGTGGGACAAAAGTGTTTTGATACCATCGTTACACATTGCCCCCCAAGACGTGCTTGGTGGCGACACCCCCATACCAATAAATGAAAGAAAGGCCTCAGTAAAAATCGCCTGGGGTATGGCAAAACTGAATGCCACCATCAACACCGGCAACACATTTGGAAAAATATGTCGCCGGAAAATCCCCCAAGTAGTAACGCCCGAGAGTCGCGCCGAGTCGATAAATGGCTGGCTGCGCAGGGCCAGCACTTGGCCGCGAATAAGCCGCGCACTGCTCGGCCAGCTAAGCAGTAACATCGCCAAAATGAGTGGCAAAATGCCGTCCTGACCGGGACCAATCCCGAAGGCAATACGCAGTAAAATCATGAAAAGCAAGAACGGCAGTGCGACGACAAAATCCGCCGAGCGCATGGCAAATTGGTCAAATTTACCGCCAATATAGCCCGCCAAACCGCCAAAGATCGCACCGAAACTGATAAACAATAGCGGCGCCACAATCCCCACAAACAACGAGCTTCGCCCGCCAGCCATCAGCCTCGCCAGGATGTCGCGGCCCAAGGCATCGGTACCCAGAGGGTGAGCAGGCAATCTAAGGTACTCGGGATAAACCGTCGCAGAGGCAGGTATCAGTTCCTGCAACTGGGCTTCAAATACCGAAATTGCTGGCTCAGGGCGTGTCTCGGTTGAAAACAGCATCATCCCTGTGTCGGCATCGACCAGGGTGTAACGATAGATCTGACGCCGCAATTGCAATTCATCGGTATACGACCGGCCCCTACCCTGCCACAGCGGCAGGCCTTTACCCGATTGATGCTGTTTAGCTCGATAAAGACGAAAGCGCTCAACCGAGACCACCTCGGGCCAGGCGAGCTGCACCCGTTCGGTATTACTCTCCAGCACCGTCAAGCGGCTGACGTTACCAACTCCCTTTGTTGATATGGGGCCGACCACCCTTGCGTATATCCCCGATGTTGGTCCACTGGACACCTGCGACAACCATTGCTGGCTCGGATCCTGCTGCCACACTAACGGGCCAAGGAGCACAAAAAGCAGCATCGCCATCGCCGCGCCTGCGGCCGCTAATAAGCTGGGGCTCCACCGCCATGACGGGGGCGCCGCGCACTCTGCATCTGGAAGTACCGGCGGCTGCCACGGCGCAAAACGAAATACGGGAATGCGCATGTTAGCTGCGCCCCGCTGACAAACGGATTCGAGGGTCGATCAGGCCATAACTGATGTCGACAAGCACCACAATGACCACCAGAAAGGCGCCATAAAATACCGTGGTTCCCATAATGACGGTGTAGTCCAGCTGTTGCACGGCCTGCACGAAATAGCGTCCCAAGCCGGGTATTGCAAAAATCAGCTCAACCACAAACCCGCCCGTCGTTATCGCAGCAACCGCTGGACCGAGTTCAGTCACTACCGGTAACAGGGCATTGCGCAGCTGATAGCGAAAGAAGAGTGATACACCACTGATACCGCGCGCTCGCGCAGCCAATATATAGTCACTGCTTAGTACCTCGAGCATCGCCGCGCGGCTCAAGCGGCTTAAATATGCCAAAGTGCCCAGCCCCAGTACCAGAGCCGGGACCCAAACATGGTTGACACCTCCCCACCCCGCCACCGGCAACACCGTGCTCTCGGCTGCCGAGTTGAGCTTGACGATAATCAATTGAGCCAAACCGGCTATCACAAACCCCGGCACAGAAATCGCTGCAACCACCATGAACATTACTAACTTATCAGGCCACTGGCCGCGGTAATGCGCGGCGATGCTGCCTGCCAAAACCCCGCCCACTAACGCAATAGCAATGGCCGCGATTCCCAGGGTTGCCGACACCGGAAAATGCTCGCGTATTATGTCGTTCACACGGCGATTTTCCTGAGTAAAGGAGATACCGAAGTCGCCGTTTATCATATTGCCTATGAAGGTGAAGTACTGCTGGCTGAGTGGCTTATCTAGCCCGTAACGCGCTTCCAACTGCGCGCGAACTACCGGCGACATCGCTTTGTCCTGGATCAATGGGTCACCCGGAACTGCGTGCATGGCAAAGAACGTCGCCGTTGCAATAAACCAAACTGTTATCGCGCCCCATAGGAGCCGATGCAATACAAACTTGATCATCATTCAGGGCTCAATCCAGGCATCGCGAAAATTGGGGTCACCGCCAAACACTGAACGACGAACGCCCTTTAACTGAGGGTGCTGAACATACAGCATGGCATTCTCGTAGGTGGGCAAAATGGGGACATCATCAACCACCAAATCCTGCAAGGCAGCCATCGCGGCAAATCGCTGGGAGGCATTGGCGCTGCTTTGAGCAACGCGCACCAAGCGATCATATTCCGGGTGGCTGTACCGACCACGATTATTGTCATTCCACGAGGCAAACAAATCGGCAAAGGTCATAATATCGTCGTAATCGGGCCCCCAGGCGGCAACCACGATGTCAAAATCGCCGCGGCGCATCTTTTCTATGCGCTGCTTGAATACCTGCTGATCAATACGCAGGTCCAGGCCCAGGCCGCGCTTGAGGAGGTACTGGTAGTACTCGGCCTCCTGTACAGCACGAGGGCTGTCTCCGGCAAGCAGCATAAGCGGTGGGAAAGCCTCAAGGCCGAGCTCCCTTTTCGCTTGCGCCAGATACTGGCGCGCCATGGCCAGGTCTTGTCGCAGTCTCCTCACCGGATATTCCTGACGAAAAGCCTGTCGCTGGCCGCGCACTGTGACCGGAAACAGGGAATACGCCGGCAGCACGCCCGGTAGGCCGATCACTTTATTGACGAGTACAGCTGGGTCCAGCAGATACTGAATCGCCTTTCGGAAGCTTCTGTTCGCTGTAATCCTGCCCGCGCGAAAATTAAACTCGAGAAAGAACAGCGAACCACTGTGAAAGTGCTGAATGTCATAGCCGCGCTTAACCGCCTCATCCAACAAACCGGTATCTAGATTGGCCAGTGCAATCTGCCCATCTCGAAACAAATTAAACTGTGCACCGGGGTCTGCGGTGATATAGGGCATGTCGATGCGAGAGATGCGCAGCGACGATTTGTCCCAGTAATGCGGATTTTTCTCCAAGGTTAAATGCGCGCCGTGCACCCATTTGGTCAGGGTAAAAGGCCCGTTGTAGAGCATTTTGTCGGCGTCAGCGGCATAACGGCGCCCCCAGTGCTCTACAAGGTCTTGGCGCAGCGGCATATAACTCATGAAGGCCGTAAGGCTTAGGAAGTAGGGACAGGGCTGGGCAAACTCGACATGCAACTCGGTGCTGGAGACAGCCCGCACACCCAGTGAATCCGGCGGCGCAAGGCCTTCGTTTACGGCGCGAGCACCTTTAATCGGATAAAAGATAAACGCATACTGGGAGGCGGTTTCCGGGCGCAGGGCATATTGCCATGCAAAAACAAAATCCTGAGCGGTAACCGCCTGGCCGTCACTCCACGTCGCATTCTCGCGCAGCCAAAACCGCGCCCCGTTTTCGTCGATTTGCCAGCGTTCGGCCACCCCGCCCACCAGCTCACCGCTTTCGCCGTAGCGCAGCAGCCCCTCCATCATATGAGAGATAACAAAACTCGCGATCGTATCTGTCGCTCTCGCACTGTGCAATGTGGGCGGTTCAGTCGCGAGGGCCAGCGTAATACTTTTTGACTCTGGGTCGACGGCGCCAGCCTGCGCGGGCAGGACTGGGAGTATCCCCACGACAGCAAATACAATCAGCATTACAGCCGACGCAATTTTGCCTGTTACAATACCTGTTGCCTCTCTCATAGCGTTTACAGGCCTGTCATTGAACGACCACAACAATCCTTATTATCTCCAACCTGCCGAGCTCGACTGGCAAGACGGTGTTCCCTGCGCCAGCGACTTCGGTGATGTATATTTTTCCCGCGATGATGGCAGCGCCGAAAGCCGCTATGTTTTTCTTGACGGCAACCAGCTGGCAGAACGCTGGAGAGCCCTAGATGCCAATAAACCCGGACGCTTTACCATCTGCGAAACCGGCTTTGGTACCGGTCTCAACTTTTTACTGGCCTGGCAATTATGGCAACAATGTGCGCCCGACTCTTGGACCCTGCACTATATTTCCTGCGAAAAGCACCCGCTGAACAGTGGAGACCTTGCCAAAGCCCATCAGCACTGGCCAAGCCTAGCGTCATTGGCGGCGATTCTACAGCACAATTATCCCCCTTTGATACCTGGACACCATCGCCGTTCACTCGGTGAGAGAGGGCCGCACATAGACCTGCTGTTTGGCGACATTGCCGACACCCTGCCCGCATTGATTGACAGTATTGGCAGTCACCCCGACTCGTCACCGCGCGCCGTTGACGCATGGTTTTTAGACGGCTTTGCCCCCTCTGCCAACCCGGGCATGTGGCAAGCGAGCCTTTTTGACGCCATGGCTCGCTTGAGCAAGCCCAATGCAAGCTTTGCGACCTTTACCGCTGCTGGCATAGTCAAACGTGGTCTGCGTGAGCGCGGTTTTACCGTGACCAAAACCAAGGGCTTTGGCCGCAAACGCGACATGCTTGTCGGGCACTTTTCTGCCGCGCAGCCCGACACCGAGCCCGCTTTGCCGCCGAGCCGCCTGCCGTGGCATCAGCCTGCCGCGACCGCAAGCGTGCACTCAGTGGTGGTGGTTGGTGCCGGTTTAGCTGGCTGCACCACCGCCCGCGCACTGGCAGAGCGAGGACTCAGGGTCACCCTTATCGAGCGCCGCGCCAACCCCGCTGAGGAGGCATCCGGCAACCCACAGGGCATGCTCTACACCAAATTATCGCCAGAACCCGGCTTGCTCAACGTGTTTACTCTGCACAGCTTTCTCTATGCGCTTCACCACTACCATCGTATTGCAAGCAATTCCGGTGCCATTGATGGTGAGTTTTGCGGTGTTCTTCAACTCGCCAATTCGCCACGCGAGGCGGCGCTGTTTAAGCGCTTGCAGCAGCAATTGGCCGAACACCACTGGCTACAATTTGTGGATCGTGATCGAGCCTCTGCATTAAGCGGTATTGATATTCGCCAAGACGGTATCTTCTATCCCGCCGCGGGCTGGCTGTCGCCGCCGAGTGTTTGCAAAGAACGCATTGCTCACCCCAACATTGCGCTACTGACCAACAGTGAGGCACTGTCGCTGCTTGACCACGGAGACCACTGGCAGATCATTGGCAGCGGGCAACATCCAATTGCTGAGGGTGATGCCGTCGTTATTGCCAATAGCCACGACGCAACGCAGTTTTCACAGAGCGCGTTCTTACCGCTGCGTAAAATTCGCGGTCAAATTAGTTATTTTCGACAGCAGGATGTTCAGACCCCACCCCGGTGCGTGGTGTGCCACAAAGGCTATGTCGCCCCTGAACATAAGCAACAACTCTGCATTGGCGCGAGCTTTGATCTTCACAACGCCAACAGTGAGGTAACGGCTGAGGACCACGCCTATAACCTCAACACACTCGCCGGCCTTAGCCCGAAGCTGCTAAAGCCCGGCAGCGAAGCGATTGGCGGCCGCGCCGCGCTGCGCTGCGCCAGCCCGGATTACGCGCCTATCGTTGGCGCCCTGCCCGATATTGAAGCCTTCGACAATGATTACGCCGCGTTGCGCAAAGATGCTCGCCGCGCCATCGATCAGCCCGGGCGCTATGTGCGCAATTGCTATGTGAATGTCGCCCACGGCTCGCGGGGCCTTACGTCGACCCCCATCGCCGCCGAACTGCTTGCTGCCTATCTATGCAATGAGAATCGGCCACTGCCCAAGCAGTTGTGCGAAAGTTTGTCGCCCGCGCGTTTTATCATTCGTGACTTAATGCGCAGTAAACGCTAGGCTGCCCCAAACTACCAACACATGATAGGAGCCTGCGTGAGCGACTACACTGCCCTGGAAAAACGTCTGCGCGAACTCGAGGATATTTCAGCAATTTCTGCACTGAAATACCGCTACCTCAATGCCTGTGATGCCAAGCAACCCGAGGAGGTTAGTAACTGCTTTGTTGCAGGAAAGATCGACATCGACTTCGGCCATATCGGGCGCTTTGACAGCCGCGAAGCCTTTGTAAACGTCTTTGAAGAACTTGGCTGCCACGCCCACATTATCGACATGCACCACGCCCAAAACCCCGTTATCCGCATCCTCTCGGAAGACCAGGCAACGGGGCACATCGGCCTGCGTTTTCTGAGCATCAACACCCAGGATAAAACGCGCATTCAGCTGTCTGGACACTACGACGATGAATACCAACGTGTCGATGGAGAGTGGAAGATATCAGCGAGCCGCTTCACCGTGGCGGCTGTTGAGATGATTGATTTCTCTGGTGACCACGCCCGCGTTACCTACACCGGAAACACAATGCCCTCCTTATAGGATGTTCGTCTTGGAGAACAAAGCCTAGCGGCTCATTTAACAAACCAAGCCGCGGATGGATCGCGAGACAACTCAGCCCCTTGGGCCGTACCGGCAAACATGGGGCCTGAAAAGTCACAACGGCTAGGGCGACATTCATTCCAGTCGGTGACAATTTCGCGGTGGCTGAACTGCCACCGGCCGTCACAGTGAATATAACGGTCCAAGTACCGCCCACCCACCAGCAGCTCTTCATCGCCCGAGGCACCGGGGTAACGGTGGTACGCCTGGCAATACACTTCGCCCTCGGCGCGATCGCCGTCAACCACAATCAGGTGATTCGTTACCGCGTGCGCCGTCAAAGTCATCTGGGATAATTGCTCTGGCAACCACTGAACATAATCACTCGCTGCGCCGCGGAACATGGCCCCGTGGTCTTCAGTAGCATCAGGGTGATAGAGCTCTGCCAATGCGGCGTAGTCTTTGCGGTCGATGGCCCGGCAGTAGCGCAGTACCAAGTCGCGAATGGCTTCCTTCGCTGACAAGTGCCAGAGAATATCGTCGTTTTTCATCGCCCTGAGTGCCCTCCAAATCCTTGCTTAGCCACGGTGCCCGTCATCTGCACGTCAGTGGTGCGCGGCTACCAGCGAAATGGCATAGTAGGAGATTCTGCAAACACTTTGAATGCTGACAATAGTGATGTACCGCTTACACACGCTTATCGCTCTTGTGGTCGTCGTACTGCCACTGCGCGCGGCTGCTAATACGCTTCCTTACGACGTTGTGGGGCACTACCCTCATTCAACAGCGCTCTTCACCCAGGGGCTGGAACTGTTTCACGGCCAGCTTTTTGAGAGCAGCGGTCTTTATGGCCACTCGAAAGTGATTGCACGCCCCTTTCCAGAAGGGAGTACTGCCCCAGAAGGGAGTACTCCCCCTGAAGAAAGCACTGAAACCCTGCGGGGCGTCACCCTGGACAAATCGCTATTCGCAGAGGGCTTAACCTTCCACAGAGGCAGACTTTACCTGCTCACATGGCGCGCTGGCCAATTACTGGAGATAGACCCCGAGCGGTTTGCGCTACTGCGCCGTCACGCATACAAGGGTCAGGGTTGGGGTATTTGCTATCACTCGCGCCGCGACTTATTTGCAATGTCTGACGGCAGCGACGAAATACAATGGCGCCGAACCAGCGACTTCTCATTGGTGGACACCCTCACCATTACCGGAGCCGGTAACTATCAGCACCTCAACGAATTGGAGTGCCATGGCGACTATATCCTCGCCAACCAATGGAAGCAGCCCTACCTCCTTGTCATTGATGCGCGCTCAGGCGAAGTCGTTTCACAACTAGACTTGAGTGCACTCATTCCAGAGGGCCTCCATCAGGAAGCGGTGCTCAACGGTATCGCCTATGATGCCCGCGACGATACCTGGCTGGTGACGGGTAAACTCTGGCCCAAAATCTACCGAATTCGCTTTACGCTTCCGGTATTGGAGACGGCAAAAAGCGCCGCAAAAGCCGGCTAAAAATGCTAGTCTCCCTGAAACGTTTAATCGCTCAAGACAGGATTCTATGACTGCTACCCAACCACGTGCCGCCCACCCTGCTTTTGAATTACTCAGCAGTAAATCAATCGACGCACTCGGCGTCGCCCTTTGCGAATACCGGCACATAGAAACCGGCGCCAGCCACTACCATATTGACGCTGACAATAAAGAAAATGTGTTCCTTGTGGCACTGCGCACCGTCCCTAACGACTCGAAGGGCGTCGCTCATATCCTGGAGCACACGGCGCTGTGTGGCAGCGAAAAATACCCGGTGCGCGACCCGTTTTTTATGATGATTCGTCGCTCGCTGAACAGCTTTATGAACGCGTTTACCAGTTCTGACTGGACAGCCTACCCCTTTGCCAGCAGCAACCGGAAAGACTTTGATAACCTGTTACAGGTGTATTTAGATGCCGTTTTCTTCTCACGCCTGCACCCCCTAGATTTCGCCCAAGAGGGTCATCGGTTAGAGTTTAGCGAACGCGGCAATCCCGACTCAGCACTTCAATTTAAAGGTGTGGTTTTCAATGAAATGAAGGGGGCCATGAGCTCGATACCAAGCAGGCTCTGGCACACGCTGTGTAAGTATTTATTTCCCACTGCCACCTATCACCACAACAGCGGCGGCGATCCGGAGGCCATTCCAGACCTCAGCTACGAAGAGCTAAAGGGCTTTTACGAAAGCCATTACCATCCCAGCAACGCCATTTTTATGACCTACGGCGATATTTCTGCCGCCGAGCACCAAGCACGCTTTGAAGAATTGGCCCTCAAGCGCTTTACCGCCCTGGATAAGCACATTGCAGTGGCGGATGAAAAACGCTACCACGCCCCCATTCGCGTGCAAGAGTCCTACCCGCTGCCAGCGGCGGAGGACCCCAAGGGTAAGACCCATATCGTGTTGTCCTGGCTACTGGGCAATAGTACCGACCTTGATAGCCTGCTAGAGGCGCAACTTCTTGCCGGAATATTATTGGATAACAGCTCCAGCCCACTGCTGCATGCGCTTGAAACCAGCGACCTGGGGAGCTCCCCCTCGCCGATGTGTGGTTTAGAGGACTCAATGCGTGAGATGGTGTTTGCCTGCGGACTGGAAGGCAGTGAGGTCGAGCACCGCGATGCCGTAGAGGCCCTGGTGCTCGACACCCTCCGCGACTTGGTCAAGGAGGGCGTCGACACCGACCAAGTTGAATCAGTCCTTCACCAGCTGGAGCTACAACAACGAGAGATCAGTGGCGACGGCTACCCCTATGGCCTGCAACTGATTTTGAATAGTTTGGGAGCGGCCACCCACCGCGGTAACCCCGTTGATGTCTTGGACCTAGACCCAGCGCTTGCGCGCCTGCGTGAGAAAATCGCTGATGCGGATTATCTTCCCCGCTTGCTGCAGCAGCTAATTGATAACCCTCATCGCGTCACCCTGGTTTTCAGTCCTGACCAACAGTATCAACAGCGCGCCGAAGACGCTGAACAACACCGATTAGCCACAATCCAAGCCTCGCTCAGCGACGCAGAGAAGCAGGCGATTATCGATCAGGCAGAAGCCTTGGCTGAGCGACAAACCCTGCAAGAAGACGAGAGCATCTTGCCCCGAGTCGGCTTGGCAGATGTCGCCCAAGACCTCCCCGAGCTGCCCTATACCGACGCGCATTTCGGCAACCTGCCCTACTGCTATTACAACCGCGGCACCAATGGTTTGATTTACCAGCAGTTGTTAATCGAAATGCCGCATCTCAGCGATGACGAGCTCGGCTTACTCCCCCTCTACACCCAAACCGTCACCGAGCTCGGCCTGGGCGAGCGCAGCTATATAGAAGTACAAGCCCACCAAGCCGCGATCTGTGGCGGCATCTCGGCTTACACCAGTATGCGCGGCGGCATAAACGATGAACAGCAGCAGCAGGCGTACTTAGTACTGTCGTCGAAGGCCTTGCTACGTAATTGCCAGGCGCAAGCAACGCTCATGCGCGACACACTGGAGCAGGTACGCTTTGACGAACATGAACGAATCCACGATATGCTCGCCCACATGAAGGCGCGACGAGAGTCTTCAATCACCGGAAACGGGCACGCGCTGGCCATGGCAGCGGCCTCTTCGGGGATGAGCCCCGTTGCAAGAATTAGCCAAAAGATGTCCGGTTTAGATGGCATTCTGCAGCTTCGACAGCTGAGCGATGCGGCTGAGACAGCGAGCGGCAAAGCCGCCTTGGCTGAGGGGTTAGCGGCCATTCACCAGAAAGTGCTGTCTGCCAACCGGCAGCTGTTGGTCGTTGCTGAAGAACAGGAGTTCAATGCTCATCGCTCAGCGCTGGCATCGGTTTGGGATAATTTCCAGGGCGATGGCAACGCGCTATTGCACACCGACACCTGCCGTGAAGCACGTCGTGAATTTTGGTCTGCTAACTCCCAGGTCAACTTCTGCGCCAGCGCCTACCCCACCGTTCCCTCGGGCCATCCGGACGCCGCGATATTGAGCGTGCTGGCTGTGTATCTTCGCAACGGCATCTTGCATCGCAGCATTCGCGAACAGGGCGGCGCCTATGGCGGCGGCGCATCGCAAGACTCCAATATTGCGGCCTTCCGCTTTTATTCCTACCGCGACCCACGCTTGCAAGAAACGCTAAACGATTTCAGCCAAGCCATTGATTGGATGCTGGACACACCTGTGAGCAGCGACGCCCTGGAGCAAGCGATACTGGGCGTTGTCAGCAATATCGACAAACCCGGCTCGCCCGCCGGCGAGGCAAAGCAGGATTTTCACAGCCGTATTTTTGGCCGCAGCATTGATGATCGCCGCACATTCCGAAACCGCGTACTCGCGGTGACTGGCGACGATTTGCAGCGGGTGACCCGAGAGTACCTCAAGGGCGTGGCGCCCAGCATTGCGGTAATCAGTAATAGCGCAACGGCCCAAAACCTTGACGACTGGCTGTCAGCGGAAGGCTTTGAGCAACGGCAACTCTAGCGCCCGCGTGCAGTGCCACCTACTTCATCAGTGATGAAGGTGGCGCTGTATGCGCTGCTGCAGCTGCTGCGCATTGGGCTGCAGGCGTAAATTTTGCTTCGCGGCGCCCAGGTCATTGAGCTCGCTGTCGCTCAGCGCGCGCCCCGAGAATAACAGCGCATTCATGTAACCCTTTTGCGTTTCAAAGGAGTTATCAGTCAGCAGCAATAGCTCATCAATTATCGCCCAGCGTTCACCGATATCTCCCCCCACCTTGGCACCGATTAGCTCACCGTCGAGGTAAGCCTTGAAGCTACCGCCATCGCCACCGGCGTAAAATACCAAGCCGAGTCGATGCCATTTTCCTGGACGGAACTCGCCAAAGTACCCGGAACCGGCACTGGCGATACCCACTCCGCCACTGGCTCTGGATTCGAAGAATATGTCTGCGTCATCATCGTTATTAGGCGTAGTCTGCATAATGGCGCGCCAGAAGCCATCACTGGCCTCTGGCCATAAAATGTCCATAACGAGCGAGTAATCCGATAATTTTCCTTGCTCGGCGAGATCGCCGTTCGCAGGGACGTTGGTCTGCAGTTTCAACCCCTGCTCCGGACTGTATGCATCAAATGCCATCACCACCGAGTCTCCACCCGCTAATTCCGGCACACCAAAGTCTGCCGGCGGGCCGAATTGGGTATCCGCTTGTGTGGCAACGTTAAGGTAGCTCAGGCGCGAGGGCCCAGCGTCTTCTCGCAAGGGCTGCTCATCGCTATGGAATTGCCACGTTGTGGTAACGGTGTCTGGTTGACAGCGACTCAGGGTTTTATCGATATCCAGATACAGGCAGTCACTGCTGCGCTGGCGCGCATACGCATCCAGACTTGCCCAACTTTCTGACAGGTATGTTGCTGAGCGGTCAGCTAAATTGGGGAAGAAAAGCGGCAAATTCCACGCGGCACTTTTATAGAGCACCAGCTTGATGGGCTCTGACTCGGCTGCCTGCGACGAGACAAACACCCAAGCTGGCTGCGCCGCACGCATCTCAGCCAATTCTGCGGCGGATACACTAACTTCATAGAATGCCTTAAAACCTGGCGTATCTGCGGGCTGTCGCTCAACGGGTAGCGCGCGATGAAATTCGGTTGCGGTTACCGTCCCTGGCAGCCAGCGCTCGATAACCTGCGAGGGATCCAGCAACGCGGCATCGGCCCCGTGATGATATAGCGCCGCTTTGGCTGCCAGGGCGGTTAATTGTTGTGCGTTTGGCTGGTCTTCAGCCAAGGCGATTTCGACATGCGCATCGGGGCTGTATTTTTGCACAATGCCCTCAATAACCTGCTGCGTTGTCGCATCGGGCTCAGCAATATCACGCACCTGAATTTCGTCAACACTGGCGTCGAGGAGCCGTTTGTCCGACAGGCGGTAGCGAAGCGTCACGTCACTCAGACCATCGGCGAAAAAGTCTGGCTGGATCAGTATATTGCCCGACGCCAACTGCTCAAACTCGGTACCCAAATGGCTGTGTCCGCCAAGGGCGAGGTCGATCTCTGGATTGGCGAGTAGGATTTCACGATCCGCACTGGCGCCTAGGTGGCTGAGCATCACTAAAACATCCACGTGCTCCCGGTACTGGCTGACTACCCCCTCGGCAATATGCTGCAAGTGCCAATTCATTTTAAAGTCGGGGACGAAATCCGGAATCGGCGCCGTCTCAAGGGGCTCATCAAGCTCATTCCACGGCCCCGAGCTCATACCAAAGAAGCCGACCTTCAAGCAGCCTACCTGAAGTACTGCAAAGCCCTGCGCGCCGAAACTCTCTGCACTGCCGCCTCGGTATTCACTGTTACTAGCAATCACCTGTGCGATTGGGTCCTGTGCGTGGTCGAGTAGCGTGTCCGCCCCCCAGGCAAAATCGTGATTGCCAATGACGCGTACATCAAACGCCATGGCCTTGGTGACCTCAACCGTCGCGGCTCCCGCCGATAACAACTCAGCGACGCTGCCCTTTTCAAAATCGTCTCCGCCGTTACTGAATACTGTATAGGGCTGCTCTTCAAGCGCCTGAAGGTGGTAGGCCTTGATACGACTAAAAAGCTTTTCAGGGCCACCATAGCGTGCATGCAGGTCAGCTACGTGAATAAAGCGCAGCGATTGTTCCTCGGCTTGTGCTTCGCAGTTGCCGTTGACCACGCGCGCCACCTCGGGAGCCTCAGTGGGAACCAAGCGATATTCACCGAACTGGGTGATACTGGCCGTGACACCCGCCTCGCTCTGCACAGAGCTCAATAGCGGCCGCCACTGCCCATCGACATTTCTGGCCACGCTATAGCGCTGATTTTTGGGGTTTTCCGGCAGGGGTAAGAATAACCTAGCAGGCGTTAGCAGCTGTGTTTCCGTGGGCTGCAGCTCATACTGCGTTTGCTCCGCAGCGACGTTCACTTCTAAAGAAATAGACAGGGCTTGCGCTGCGCTGGTCGACGCCAGTTCTAAACGCGCGGTGTCATCGAAGGTTAGCACCGACGCTTCACCTGGAGCTACGCGATAGGAAGGCGTGTCGTCGCGACCGGAGCCGCCCCCACCACCTCCGCCGCAGGCAACAAGGGAAAAACATATAAACAGTGGGGTTAAGAAACCCTGTCGCATACTCACAGCTCCATTAATTTACTGCCCATTGCAGCTCGCTATCCTTGCGAATACTACGTGACCCAGCGTAGACGCTATCTAGGTACAAACCGTGATTTCAGCAACCACTATAGGCTCACTGCGCCGCAGAGACTCCGGTTTTTTCTTGGCCAGCTTTGCGCAGTCTTCGATACTCTGCCTGTTGGGAGGGCGTGAGCAAGCCGTAAAATTCCATTTGCGTCTGGAGAATTGACCCCGTGTGGCGGGCCGCAACAGACCCCGCCCGCTGGCTCATTGCAGCAATGGTACTGCGCGTCATTTCCGGTAGCGGTTGTAGCTGCATATCTTGTCTAAGTGCGACGCTTTCTTTTTGTAACTCGGCTGCTTTTGCCGCATAGCGGACAATCAACTTATTAACCTGCTCGCGTTGCTGGCTAGTGAGCTCCAGCTTGTCCGCCAGGGCAGCGATGCTGGCACTGCTAAGCGCCTCTGCCGCTTGAGCCGGCATCACCAGCACCCATGTGCTGAAAAAAAGAATCGAGATAGAGCGAATCAACATTCATTATTCCTTTCAATGAATCTGTCCCAAACAGAGTACTTCTCGGTGCAACATCGTTATGCAGTTCTACACACGCGCCGGATGGACTCTGCGTCGAAGCCACGATGATGAAGAAATCGCTGCCGTTTGGCCAGCTCCCGCCGATCTTTGGGTGGAACATCGGCGTATTTTTTTTGGTAAACACTCTGCAATTGCTCAAACCAGTCGAAACCGGCATCAGCAAACGCCTCATCGATAATCGTCTCTGAAACACCGCGGTCGCGCAGTTCCATGCGAATACGCGAGGGGCCAAAGCCACTATTTGCTCTCATACGCAGATAGCTCTCGGCAAAACGCTGATCGCTTTGTAACCGCTCATGGGCCAAGCGCTCGACAACTATCGCAATGTCCGCCTCGCAACTGGGAAAGCGCTGCGCCAACTTGGACACCAACTCCTTTCGGCTATGCTCCCGTCGGGCCAATAAGTCCATTGCTTTCTTTCGTATACCTATGTCACTCAATTTCTACTATCCTAGTTGAGGGTAGATGCTCGCCTCTACGGCAAATACTTATTTTTTTTAATCTGTGCAAATAGCAAAGTAACAACACGGTCAACAGGGCGTTATTAGACTCGACCGCTTTCTTTTACCATGGAGTGTAACTATGTTAGTGCAAATTCAAGTATTGTTGATGCAGATTTTTTCTGGTTCCTTGGCTAAATTTCGCGATGATGAGCGCGGTGCAAGTGCCATCGAGTACGCAATTATGGCAGCCGTACTGATCGGCGTAATCATCGCCGCGATTGGCTTCCTCAATCTCGAAGGCATTTTCACCACCATCAACGCAGATATCAACGCAGCCTAAATACGTTATTGAAATTGGCGGCGAAATAGGAATTCCCCGTGTTATGGCCATTGTCATCATTCTGCTACTCGTAGCCATTGCATATGTTGATTGGTCATCGCGGAGAATTCCCAACGCCCTAAATCTGGTGCTGTTTATTGCATCGTTGGGCGTTTTTATTGGCAGTAGTGGCA
The DNA here is from genome assembly GCF_016906995.1 of Spongiibacter marinus. Classification (GTDB taxonomy): domain Bacteria; phylum Pseudomonadota; class Gammaproteobacteria; order Pseudomonadales; family Spongiibacteraceae; genus Spongiibacter; species Spongiibacter marinus. Next base: position 195,275 of record NZ_JAFBBD010000003.1, read on the forward strand.
TCAGCGCCTATCAATGGATGGTGAATATTGTGCTCGCCCTGGCGATTACACTTCCAGGCTACCTTTCAAACAACATGGGAGGTGGCGACGTCAAGCTGCTGCTGGCCCTCTCTCCGCTTTGGCCGCCGACGACGTTACTCTTTGTCTTCGCCTCGGGTACCCTGGTGCTGGCACTCATCATGACTATCATCGAAAAAAGTAAGCGGCATGATAAGCATCGAGCGCGCGGGTTCCCGATCGGCACTGCGGTCAGTCTGGGCGCAGCGCTACTCCCCCTCTCACCATTCTTCTCTGTTTCGCTATGACACACCACGAGGAAAACATTATGGCCGGGGCGCCAAGTACTTCAAATAACGCGCGCCAGAGCGGTGTGGTCGCTATTGAATTTGCCATTCTATTCCCAGTATTTTTCGCTCTAAGCTATGCAGTGATGGCCTATGGGATGTATTTTCTACTGTTGCAGAGTTTCGCCTATGCGGGTGAAGATGCTCTCAGAGCGGCGCTAGCTACAGACTGTGCTGCAGCAGTATGCACGGAGGCCGAGCTAGAGCCTGTCGTCACGGCGCAAGTCCAGAATTCACTCACGTGGTTCTCCGCGGACCTCGTCAATGCAGCAACGGCCGGCGATGATTTCTTCAGCTGCGATGCAACAATGCTATGCACGGTGAGGCTCAGCGCCCCACCTATTTTGGACAGCATAAATCTACCTATTATCGGCAGCATTCCCAACCTGCCCGACCCGGTAGTGAGCCGTTCCAGCCTGCGCATGTAGCAATCGCGACAAGGAAACTATACGTAGGTGCCACAATATCAGCACAACGTCACACCACCTAACATCAGGGAAAGAGACGCTAAACTAAAATGTAGCGACGGTGTAATACGATAACTTCATCTTAGATGCATTCAAGGGATATACCGATGCAAGCAAGGACTCTCAAGATCATCGCTGCACTGCTAATTATCAGCGCAGTTATCATGGGTATCATTGGTTATCGAATTAGCCAACAAGATGCTATTCGCGACCAACAGCGGCAGACTGTGGCAACGCAGGCCGACTCCTATACATATGCTCAAAAGCTAGTCATTGCAACAAGAGACATCGCCAAGGGAGAAACCCTGACCGAAGAGGAGCTGATGCAAGTTCCTTATGCCATCAAGGTCGAGGGCAGCTTTGCAACGGTCTCAGAGCTACTTAACAAGCGAAGTAAACAAGACATTCTGAAAGGTTCGGTGATTCGTGACAGCGATTTCGAATCCGATAGCAAGTTAGCTGAGCAAATTCAGCCCGGTCACCGCGCCGTTGCCGTTAAAGTTGACGAGGTTATCGGCACTGGTGGCTTCTTAAAGCCCGGGGATTTTGTTGACGTCATCTTTAATAGCCGCGCCACAAAAGAGACCAACGACCGCAGTATGTCTCGACGCGTACTACGCAATATTCGTCTGATCGCATTTGGCGACGAGGTCGAGGGCGAAAAGCCGCAGCCGGTTACTAACGAGAGCAGTAAAAAAGCGAACAACAAAGATGGCGGAAAACGCAGCCGCTCCGCGGTACTGGAAGTGCCGACAGACGAGGTAAACCGCCTTGTGTTAGCCGAGAGCGCCGGGGGACTTCGATTGGTAGCGATCGGCGAAGCTGACCGCCTGGCACGCGAGGAGATGATCGCATCCGGTGAAACGCCCGAAGAAAACGAAGACAAAGCAACCTTAATGCGAGAAGTCACGGGCTTTAAACCCGCCCCACCGCCAAAATCCATTTATATGTATAGCGGCGATAAAGTCGAGACAATTCGAGTACGAAACTAATGCAGCAACCACTGGTTCGATATGGAGCATCTATCATGAAACAGGGATTTTTAATTGCTTTGCTGTTAGGGCTAATCACCAGCCTGCATGCAGAGCCCTACAAGACCCTGCGACTGGAACTGGGTGAGCAGCAAATGCTGAGTACCAAATACAGCGTAAAAAGGAGTGCCATTGGGCGCCCGGAAGTTGCGTCACTTAAAGTGCTCAATTCAAGAGAATTTCTTCTGACTGCAAAACAACTTGGTGCAACCTCGCTGTTACTTTGGCAGGGCGGCAAGGAGCCGACGGAATTTCGCATAGAGGTCGTGCCCAGTTTGTCACCCAGTACGCGCGACGGCGTTGCGGTGGACAGCAGTGGCCCCTACATCAGCCTGCAGGGCGAGACTCGATCCTTACAACAACATCAGCAGCTACTCACATCAAGTGGCCCCAATGTTTTGGACAACACCGTTCAGCGCGGCTCCATGCAGGTGCAAACGGATATTCGCATTGTTGAATTTAGCCGATCCCAACTCAAACAAATTGGAACCGCACTGTCCTACGTCGGCGGGGATACCTCTATCGCAACCGGCGGATCTGGTTTACTTCCGCTATTAGAGGGCAATGGGCCACTGGGTGCATTATTAGGTATTACACCAACAGGCGCGGATGCTTCCTCAATACTAGTAGGTCATGTAAAAAATGGTTTTAGTGCAGCCATTAATGCCCTTGCTCGAAACGGGTATGCCTACACATTGGCTCAACCCTCGCTGGTCAGCATGTCTGGTCAAACAGCAACTTTTTTGGCGGGTGGCGAATTCCCATATCCCGCGTCAAACCGCGATGGCCAAATTCAAATTGAATACAAAGAGTTTGGTGTGCGGCTGCACTTAACACCAACCGTACTTAGTGAAAATAGCATCATGCTAAAAGTTGCCCCAGAAGTCAGTGACTTGGACTTCACCAACGGCGTGCAAGCCAGCGGCGTTTCCGTCCCCTCTCTGCGCGTGAGGCGCACAGACACCTCAATACAGCTCGCTCCCGGGGAGAGCTTCATTATCAGTGGTTTGGTAAGCAGAAACACCTTTACCAATGCCGACCGGCTGCCCGGCTTGGGAGATATCCCAATATTGGGTGCCCTATTCCGCTCTACGCGGTTTTCACAGGAAGACAAAGAGTTGATCATGATCGTCACTCCCCACCTGGTGAACCCCATTGCCAAGGACGCGGAGCTGCCAGAACTACCCGGTGAAACCTATAAGCACTATGTCCCCTCATTTACCGATATGCTGTTTCGCGACCTAGATAAATCCAGCGAGCGAGCAGCGAAGAAGACGCAAAAATCCGATGTCGGATTCGCAGATTAATAAGGGAGCCCAGTGATGAGGCTGATCGACCGGAGAACACCTGAAACTAAGCAGGAACAACTCGACGATTACGAGACGCTCAAAGCCGCCCTACACCGCTTTGTCATAGATCGTATCGAAGATGACAATATCATCTACGACGATGACTCAAAAAAGTTAGAAGAAGCGATCGGTGCTTATATACGGCAGTATTGTCGTATATACGAGGTGAATATCGGCCGAGAAAAATTCGACAACCTAGAGAAAGAGCTGCTGGACGAAATTGTGGGGTTCGGCCCCCTACAAGTTCTTCTCGACGACCCCGATATCAATGACATCCTGATTAATGGTCCGCGGCGCATCTTTGTCGAACGACGCGGCGTACTAGAACAATCGTCTATGCGGTTTCTAGACGACCGCCATGTGCTTCGGGTTATTCGACGCATGATATCGCCACTGGGGCGCCGCATCGATGAATCCAGCCCCATCGTTGATGGCCGACTGGCAGATGGTAGCCGTATTAACGCCATCGTACCGCCGCTCGCACTAGATGGCCCCTGCCTGTCTATCCGAAAGTTCCGCAAGGATCCTCTGACCGCCGAAGAACTCCTGGCCGGCGGATCGATAACCAAGGACGCACTGGACTTTCTCAGCGAGTCGGTTGCTAAAAGGCGTAATATCTTAATAAGCGGGGCAACCGGCTCCGGTAAGACCACTTTGCTTAACATTCTGAGCCAGTATATTCCTGCAACCGAGCGCATCGTAACCATCGAGGACGCAGCAGAACTCCAATTGCGCAATAGCCACGTGGTGCGACTAGAGACCCGACCTGAAAACAATGAAGGTGTTGGCCAAGTCACAGCGGGCGAGCTTGTCAAAAACGCCCTTCGCATGCGCCCAGACCGAATTATTGTCGGTGAAAGCCGCGGTGGAGAGGTCGTGGACATGTTGCAAGCCATGAACACCGGCCACAATGGCTCGATGACCACCGTGCATGCCAACTCAGCGAGCGATGCGATCACTAGGCTGGAAATGATGGTCGGGATGTCGGGGTTCAAAGGCTCAAGCGAGTTAATTCTCAAAATGATTGGCAGTGCATTGGACATGATCGTTCATATCGGCCGCCAATCAAATGGGCATCGCTGTGTAATGCAAATATGCAAACTCACGAATACGGCGAACGGACTGCAACTACGCGAGCTATTCGCTTTGGATGCTGGCGGTAATCTTGCCAGAAACCCCAGTGAACAAAATGTTCCTCTACTCAACGACGTAATGCCGGGGTCGCCGTGATGTTTTGGATAGCCCTGGTGGCACTAATGATTGGCCTCGCCTTTGTGCTCATGCTGTTGGTCAATGTCGAAGCACCGGCAGAGGTAGAAATCGCCGAGGTCGAACGCAAAGATCCCTTGCCGGAATTCATTACTAATTATTTAGCCGCCAACGGCGTAGAGCTCCCGGCTGTCGTGATCTACAGCGTCATTGCGAGCCTCGCAGCAATGACGATTCTGTGCATCGCGTTACTGCCGATTAGTATCGCTGCCATCAGCATTCTAACTGGCTACGCCGTTGCATTTCTCAGCATAAAATTTGTCGGCAGCAAACGTCGGGCGAAGATGCTTGAGCAGCTGCCCTCTTTTATCAACCAAGTTACCCGCAGACTATCGGCGGGTATTTCTGTAGAAAATGCCTTCGCAGACTCAGTTGAAACTTTGGAACGCCCCTTAGGCACCGTCATGCGACGAGTAGTCAGACGGGTACACCTGGGCTACGACCTTCACCAGGCTTTCAGCCGTGAAGCTGGCGTGACGAAACTACACGAATTCAACGTAATTGCGACGGCCCTGCGCATCAACGAACAATACGGCGGGAGCATCCGCTCTATTCTGGATGATATCGTGGGTATATTGCGAATGGATGAGGCCGGCAAGCGTGAACTAGCCGCCATGACTGGAGAAACACGTTTCACAGCGACAGTACTCGCTCTGCTGCCGCCCGGTATCGCCGTATACATGTTTAGTATTAATCCAGACATGATGTTGGAGGTGTGGTCTCAAAGCAGTGGTAAGTCCCTATTTATCATCTCCGCGGTAATGGAAATACTGGGCGTATTCGTACTGTGGCGCATGGTTAACTCAATAGAGTCATAGGCAATAGACATGGAAGCGCAACATTATTTTTTCATTATCGGCGCACTTATATTATGCACCGCACCGGTAATACTCCTAGCTACCGCACACATTAACAGTGATGCCAGCGAGAACACCAAGCTAGAGTTTGGGCGCCATGACACCTGGCGCATGCTTCGCGAGGAAAACACCCATATTGCCTCGCTCTCTCAGCTGCTACGCCGCGCGGGACTGTTTACCAGCGCACAACAGATCAAAGCGATTTCTTTTACCTTGGTCGCTTGCCTAGTATTGGGCGTAATTGCCGCGGCGGCGAGTCTGTTTAAGGGGCTCGCGATCGGGCAGGTCTTGGCCATCACCGGTGCGACAGTGATTGGCAGTGTTGTACTGGCCTACCTCATTCTAAAAAACCAAGCAGACGAGCGACAAAACGCCTTAGAAAAAGAAACCATGATGTTAATTCAGACCACGCGCATGCTATGGCGCGTCGGCCTGTCTTTACCCAAAACCCTTGGCATTATTTGCGAGCAACTGTCAGAACTGTCACCCAACTGCGCCAAGGAGCTTTCCCTTGCAGCAAATAAAATTGAGTCGGGGCAGAGTCAAGAAGAGGCCCTTTATGAGCTTATCAATAGCTGCAGTGCAGAGGGCTTCAAGGAGTATTTGATTGTAATCCGTCAGCAGTCCATTACTGGCGGCAGTATCGATAAGTCTCTTGACGAACTCTACTTGCTCTTACAAAACCGTCGGCGGCTTAGCTTACAAGAGCAGGTCAATAAAATATCGGGAAAGATGTCATTGGTTATGATGCTGTTTTTATTTCCCGCTTTGGTATTACTTGCAGCTGGCCCTAGCTTTTTCTCCATGGTGCAAGCGCTGAACGAGTTAGGTGGATGATGAATACGTCAATAAACAACACCTGTTTTCGACGCTTTCTGCCGTTGATGCTGGCATCACTGCTGTTATCAGCATGCGCCTCAGCGCCCTCGCAACTATCGCAAAACCGTGCAGATTGTGGTGCGTCATTGAGCCAAGCCCAACGGGTAAAACTAGATCTTGTTGAGCAGTTATTGTCAGAAGGCAGCTATTTCTCTGCACAGGCGCACCTGGAACAGGATGACAGTAATAGTCCTCGGGCCCTTTGGTTGACCGCCGAAGCACAACGTAAGACGGGGATGCTGAGTGAGGCCTACGACAACTACAGAGACCTCAGCCTAACCTGCATGACCGCTGCCGGACACGCTGGCATGGCGAAGATACTTGCCACCCGTGGCGATCTAGCCATTGCCCATCAGCACATGTTGAAAGCCAGACACCTCGCCCCTACCAGCGCAGATGTTCGCAATGACTACGGCTTCATTCTCCTGGCAATGCGAGACTTCAAAGCAGCCCAACGAGAGTTTATGACCGCATTGCAACTGAAAAATGGTCATCCGGTCGCTCTGCGTAACATGATCATCAGCCTGATACTTGATGGTGACACCCGAACCGCACTACGCCTCGCTCAAAACAACGAAATTAATAGTGCAGAATTTAATCAGCTCCTTGAAAAAGCAAACCATTTCACAGAGCCCACTGTCGCCAAACGCGCCATTGTTAGATAGGGAACTAACGTATGAAAAATCGACTATTGATACTTTCATCACTCGCCTTTAGTTGTGCGGTCACCGCGGGCGAACCTAGCTATGACATTAGCCGCGACACTGCAACAACCCGAGCCCTAGACGCTCAACGTTCTGGAGAAATAGCCTCTGATATTCCTCAGAAGCAGAACGGCGCCTCGCGCGCATTAAGCTACAAGCGCTATACCGAAAGCTTTGACCGCCCGATTCCCGTGTCATTTATCGACACAGACTTTAAAACGGAATAGTAATGAGTGCTGCCCGCCGCTTTATTCGCCAGCCAACCCCTTCGCAACAGCGAGGGGTAATGACGCTGACCTTAGCTGCGTTGATGTTGGCAATAACTGCTTTTCTTGCGCTCTCGGTCGATACTGGCAGGCTTTTTCTGGAGAAGCGCACCTTACAAAGGCAGGCTGACTTAGCGGCCCTGGAAACGTCGTTGACTTATTGTCGAGACCAATCGCTAGATGATGACGGCCTATTTGCGGCCGCCCAGGCGGCATTGGCTAGTGAGCGCAATAATTTTCGTGGCGATGCGGGCGGCATTGCGGTTGTGCTCGGTGAGATTACGAGCGCTGACGACGGCAACGGTGGTAGCGTCAAACAATTCACCGCAAACGCAGATGGAAAGGCCGTAGAGGTCACGCTGACGCGAACAATACGTGCATCCCTTTTCGGCAGTGTAGTACCTGGCGGCAGCCAAACAATCACTATTGAGGCGCGGGGCGCTGCAGAAGCTTGCCAGCCCGTCGCATCGCTACATTTGCGCAGCAATTTACTCAATGTCGACTCAAGCCAATCAGCGCTTCTTAACGGCGTCTTAGGCGGCTTGTTAGGTACTACCCTTAACCTCAGTGTCGCACAGTGGGACGGTCTACTGGACACAAACCTCAATTTGCTGAGTTACCTTGATGCTCTGGCCGTTGATCTCGGCATCTCTGCAGGAGACTATGACAGCGTACTTAACGCCGACGTTAGTCTGGGAGATCTACTCGACGTCGGCGCAGATGTACTGGAGTTAGGCGGTAATACCGCTGCGGTTAGCGCATTTCGTGATCTCGTCTTAGCCATCCCTGGGGCCACTCCGCTGATATCGCTCGGTGAGCTGCTTGAGGTGCAAACGGGAGCACCCGAAGCCGCACTAGATATTGGCCTACAGGCAATGCAACTTGTTCAAGGGACCATTCAACTGGCGAATAGCAAATCCGCGATCGCCGCCGACATACCCATAAACCTTCTCGGCTTAGCGGGCGCAACAGTAAAACTGCAAGTGACCGACCCGCCAAGACTCATGGCCACGGGCAACCCAAAACTCGCTGCAGATGCGCCTTACGGCGGAGATGCGATATTTGTCAGATCGGCCCAAGTACGCACATTTATTTCGCTGGATCTGCCAATTGTCGGCGCCACCCTAAATACGCTGCTAAGCCTCGTAAATGACAACCCTTTACTGAGCGGCATCGCTGGCACAGTCAGCAGCTTGCTGTCACTGGATATACTCGGCGTACTTCAGGGACTGAGCTGCGTGGTTTACTGTGATATCCAGAGGGACCTTTTAGATATCGAAGTACTAAGCTCGCCGAGGCTGGATATCCTTCTTGAAGCGGGCAGCGGTGACGGCCGCGTAACCGATTACGATTGCGATGGCGAAGACAAAGCACTGGATGCGCTCGCAAATAGCTCCGCTGTCAGCGTACTTGCCGGTAGCCTGGGCAGCGATATGAATGATGCCGCCACTAACGCCTTCGATGAAGCCTCACCAAGCGTGGAGCCCATTCCGATACTCGATATCGGCACCAAGCGGGTACGCTACCAGTGCACCCTGCTGCTGATTTGCTGGACTGAATACTGGGACGGCAGCGCTTGGGATGGTGATCCCGGTGCCGCCGAGCGGGATGCCTTCTCTGGAGGCGGGCTGGGCCTGAGTTTAGACTCTGATTTGCTCGCAGGCTCAGAAACCCTGAATTTCGCCAACAACCCATCCGATGACTACCTGCCCGAGTTCGGTGTAGATCCAATAGATGAGGCCTATCAAAGCGTTGATACTCAAAGCTTGGTTGATAACTTAGAGGGCGATTTGCTGGGCTTAAACCTCGAGTTCTACGCCCCCACCAACAGCGGCGATGGCATTACCGGAAACGCGCTCGGTGGGCTCCTCTTCCTCGTCGGCTCAGCCGCCAATGCGCTGACGGGCGCAGTGGAAGCGATTATCACATCTACGCTCTCTCCACTGCTGACAGCCATTATTAATCAGCTGTTGGATGCGCTCGGCGTCAGTTTGGCCGAGACCGAAGTAGGCGCAGCCATGACCTGCGAAAGCGATAGAGTGAAGCTCGTAATGTAGCGCGAGCCTTTTCACCTTAATGCTGCCTCCTGCAAAAAAATATAGTCTGACAACCACTACTGTTACACTGTAAAAAAACAAGAATCTGCCGGCTGTAACCACAATGAACTTCAATGACTACCTCACCCTTCTCGCGAAAAATGGCGGCTCCGACTTATTTCTCAGCACCGGCGCTCCGCCGTGCGCGAAATTTCACGGGAAACTCAAACCTCTAGATAAAGACCCATTTACACCGGGCGAGATCAGAGACATCGCCTACGAAATTATGGATGGCGAGCAACAGAAAGAGTTCGACCAAGAACTCGAAATGAACCTTGCTTACGCCATTCCTAAAGTTGGCCGTTTTCGCGTCAATATATTTAAACAACGCAACGAAATCTCGATAGTAGCTCGTAATATCGTCACCGATATTCCCAACGTCGACTCCCTGGGGCTACCCTCAGTTTTGAAAGACGTGATTATGACAAAACGAGGCCTGGTGCTATTCGTTGGGGCAACGGGTTCTGGTAAATCAACGTCTCTTGCAGCACTTATTGATCACCGGAATACCAACAGCAGCGGTCATATAATTACGATCGAAGATCCGATTGAGTTCATACACCGGCACAAGCGCAGCATTGTTAATCAACGCGAAATTGGTGTGGACACGCGCAGCTTTCACCAAGCCCTGAAAAATACACTCCGGCAGGCACCTGATGTCATTTTAATAGGAGAAATCCGCGACCGTGAAACGATGGAACATGCCATTGCCTTTGCCGAAACAGGGCACTTGTGTATTTCCACACTGCATGCCAATAACGCCAACCAGGCACTCGACCGGATCATTAACTTCTTTCCCGAAGAGCGCCGGAATCAATTACTGCTCGACCTCTCTCTCAACTTAAAGTGCTTTGTCTCTCAGCGTCTGATTCCCACCCTAGATGGCAAACGCTGCGCTGCTATCGAGATCTTATTGGGCACGCCAACCGTCGCCCAGGCTATTCACAAAGGCGAAGTCGAGTCGATCAAAGAGATCATGGCAAAATCAGAAAATCTGGGGATGCAAACCTTTGATGCCGCCCTGTTCAAGCTTTACGAGGAAGGGAAAATTTCTTTTGAGGATGCGTTGAAAAACGCTGATTCATCCAACAACCTGCGTCTCAGAATTAAACTAGAAAGCACGAGAGGCATTCCCGCCGGCGAAGAAGAACCTGATACAAGCAGTAGTAATAGAAAAGCTGATAACGCTTTCAGCCTGCAAATTGAGGAAGAGCCTCCAGAGCCCGAAAGTTAAACTGAAAAAACTCAGGGGCAGTGGTCAGTGCCCCTGAACCAGTTGGCTGCAACGCTATTCTTCGCTGGCCTCTACACTTTCTTCTGCCTTCTTGGCAGCCGGCTTCGGTAGCAGCTGTTCGCGGATGGCCGATTCAATTTCATTGGCGATTTCGGGGTTCTCACTCAAGAAGCGTGCAGCGTTGGCCTTACCCTGACCAATCTTGTCGCCCTTATAGGCATACCAGGCACCAGATTTATCAACTAAGCCCAGCTTGACGCCCAAGTCGATAACTTCACCCATGCGGTAAATACCACGGCCATACATGATTTGAAATTCAGCTTGCTTAAATGGCGGTGAAACCTTGTTTTTCACAACTTTAACGCGGGTTTCGTTACCAACAACTTCATCGCCCTCCTTCACCGCGCCGGTGCGACGAATATCCATGCGAACTGACGCGTAGAATTTCAGGGCATTCCCGCCAGAGGTGGTTTCGGGGTTACCAAACATAACCCCAATCTTCATACGAATCTGGTTGATGAAAATCACCAGCGTATTGGTCTGCTTGATACTGCCGGTAAGCTTCCTCAGTGCCTGGGACATCAGTCTCGCTTGAAGGCCAACGTGAGAGTCACCCATGTCGCCCTCGATTTCAGCCTTCGGCACCAGCGCGGCGACCGAATCGATAACAATGACATCGACAGAGCCGGATCTAACCAGCATATCGGTAATTTCCAGCGCTTGCTCCCCGGTGTCAGGCTGAGAAACCAGCAAATCTTCCAGGTTTACACCAAGCTTTTCGGCATACTGGGGGTCAAGGGCGTGCTCTGCGTCAACAATCGCCACTGTCTTGCCCAGCTTTTGCGCTTCAGCCATTACCTGCAAACACAGCGTGGTTTTACCCGAAGACTCAGGGCCATATATCTCTACGATTCTTCCAAATGGCAGGCCACCGATCCCAAGGGCAACATCCAAACCCAATGAGCCGGTGGAAACAGAGGGCATAATTTCACGAGAGCTATCCCCCATTTTCATAATTGAGCCCTTACCAAACTGGCGCTCAATTTGCCCTAATGCCGACTCCAGAGCCTTCTGTTTGTTGGCGTCCATAGTTTCTCACCCTTCTTCATGTCGCTAGTGGTCTCAACCACACTTGCGAGGCCGCTGACTAATTACTGTATATATACTCAGTATTATATAAGGCGTTGTCAATCCCTGCTGAAAAAAAGTCCTGCTCGCGACGCTGGCGACACAACGAGGCATTCCGTAAACTTCTCGCTTTTCCCCAGCAAAGTGACGAGCGGAGTTTTCCCTCGGGTTCGGAGAGTGATTATGAATGCAGGCATCGACCTGGCCCAGCACACGCCAATGATGCAGCAATACCTGAAAATTAAGGCACAACATCCGCAGGAATTACTATTTTACCGGATGGGCGACTTTTATGAGCTCTTTTTCGATGACGCAAAACGCGCTTCCGACTTGCTGGATATCACCCTCACCGCCCGCGGAAAATCCGGCGGAAACCCAATTCCCATGTGCGGCGTTCCCTATCACGCCGCGGAAGGCTACCTCGCTCGCCTGGTAAAATATGGCGTTTCCGTCGCAATTTGCGAGCAAGTCGGTGACCCCGCCACCAGCAAAGGCCCGGTGGAAAGAAAGGTCGCACGCATTGTCACCCCCGGAACACTGAGCGATGAGGCGCTGCTCGATGAACGCCGCGACAATTTACTGGTCGCCTGTTGCCGACAAGAAAATACCTTCGGGCTAGCCGTTCTCGATATGAGCAGCGGCCGCTTCAGCGTATCAGAGTTAACAAATGAGCCAGCCTTGCTGAGCGAGTTGCAACGGCTGCGCCCAGCCGAGCTACTAATACCCGAAGATTTTGGCGGCGAGTGGTTGCCAGATTTACCCGGTAGGCGTGCCCTTCCACCTTGGGACTTCGATAGCGAAAGTGCGCTGCGACTGTTGTGTAGCCACTTCCAGGTTCAAGACCTCGCCGGCTTCGGCTGTGACAACCTGCCCGTCGCAACAGCAGCTGCCGGCTGCTTATTGCAATACGTCAAAGATACTCAGCGCTGCGAATTACCCCACATTCGACGACTCCAGCACGATGCATGCGAGCGGGCTGTCGCCATGGACGCAGCCACCCGCCGCAACCTCGAGCTTGATACAAATCTCGGCGGCGGTACCGACAACACCCTTGCCTCCGTGATTGATCGCTGCCAGACAGCGATGGGCAGCCGGCTTCTCAAACGCTGGCTTCATCGCCCGCTGCGCGACCGAGCAGTATTAGAGGCCAGGCGAAACAGTATCGCAGCGCTGATTCAGGATTATCACTTTGAATCCATTCGCGAACAGCTAAAAGCCATTGGCGACCTGGAAAGAATTTTGGCGCGTGTTGCGCTGCGTTCGGCCCGCCCCCGGGATCTTTCTCGCCTGCAGAGCTCCCTTGCCATTTTGCCGCCCCTGCAGCAACTTTTAGCGGCAATTCCCACGGAACATATTCGTGGGATCGCGACAGATATCAGTACCTTCCCAACACTCGCTGAACTGCTACAAACGGCCATTATAGACAATCCGCCTATGGTCATTCGGGACGGCGGCGTCATTGCACCGGGCTATGATGCCGAGCTGGATGAACTACGAAGCCTGAGCAGTGATGCTGGCGAATTTTTGGTGGCAATGGAACAGCGCGAAAAAGAGCGGACCGGACTCAGCAGCTTAAAGGTCGGCTATAACCGTGTGCACGGCTATTACATAGAAATCAGCCGCACACAGGCGGAAAATGCACCAACAGAATATATTCGTCGGCAAACCTTAAAAAATGCCGAGCGCTTTATCACGCCGGAACTCAAAGAGTTCGAGGACCGCGCACTCAGCAGCAAAAGCCGCGCACTGGCGCGAGAAAAAGCGCTCTACGAAGCATTACTGGATCGTTTGAATGAGCATCTAGGTGCCCTACAGCTCTCGGCACACGCACTGTGCGAATTAGATGTGTTAAGCAACCTCGCAGAACGCGCCGTACAACTGGACTTCTGTGAACCGGAGTTTACCGACAATGGTTGCATAGATATCGAACAGGGGCGTCACCCCGTGGTCGAGAGCGTTCTAGACGAACCCTTCATCGCCAACGACCTCAACCTGGATCGCCGTCGCAGAACCCTCATCATTACCGGCCCGAATATGGGCGGTAAATCGACCTATATGCGCCAGACCGCGCTGATTGTTCTGCTGGCCCATATCGGCAGCTTTGTTCCGGCGAAACGCGCCAAGCTAAGCGTCGTTGACCAAATCTTCACTCGCATCGGCTCCTCAGACGACTTGGCCGGCGGTCGCTCGACCTTTATGGTGGAAATGACCGAGACGGCAAATATTCTCCACAACGCCACACAAAACAGCCTGGTGTTGATGGATGAAATTGGTCGCGGTACCAGCACCTTTGACGGCCTCTCGCTTGCCTGGGCCAGCGCTATTGAACTCGCGGACAAGGTCAAGGCCTTTACCCTGTTTGCCACCCACTACTTTGAATTAACGGTACTGCCCGAAACTTACCCCTGCGCGGCCAATGTCCACCTAGGTGTGCGGGAATTCAAAGACCATGTCGTCTTCTTGCACCGACTTGAAGAGGGGCCAGCTAATCGCAGTTATGGCCTACAAGTGGCAAAACTTGCCGGAATGCCCGAAAAAGTCATCTCGGCCGCTCGCAGTAAACTCAATGAGCTGGAACAACAGGCGATCGCTCCGGTGATAAAAACCAGTGGCCCGCAAGCGGATTTGTTTGCCAGCCCCACCCTCTCAGCGGTCGACGAGGCACTGGCGGACATCGACCCCGATGCGCTGACTCCCCGCCAAGCCCTGGAAGCCCTCTATCACCTCAAAGAATTGGGTGATAAGTGATCAATATCGGCTCATCAGTAAAACAAATTATGTACACCTAAATTATTGTTAAGGCTGACGCTGTACCGATATTTTTTCCTGGTGTTACAATGCGCGCTTGCCGATTCACAGTCAGAGAGTAAGGGGCTGACCAAAATGACTTTTGTTGTAGGTGAAAATTGCATCAAGTGTAAGCACACAGACTGTGTGGAAGTATGTCCTGTTGACTGTTTTTACGAAGGCCCGAACTTTCTGGTTATTCACCCAGATGAGTGCATCGATTGCGCACTGTGTGAGCCCGAGTGCCCGGTAGAAGCCATTTTCTCGGAAGATGAACTCCCAGATGATCAACAAGTATTCCTCGAGCTGAATGCCGAGCTCGCAGAGGTTTGGCCGAATATCACAGAAATGAAAGATGCTCCGGCCGACGCAGAAGAATGGGCAGGAAAGCCTGACAAACTCCAGTACTTAGAGAGATAATCACTCTTTGTCTGCTGCGAAAAAGCCCGCTCAATGCGGGTTTTTTTATGCCTGACTCCCGCCCATATTCCTCAGCCTCACCAACGACAAGGGAACAAAGTCGCTGAATTTGCGTCACAGCTACACCATGTCACGACATGGCCAATGCAAAAGAGCTAGCGACAGAAAGACCCATCGTCAGCGTTTGCATAGCGAGGCGCAAGGAACATCGACGCCCGAAACCTAACAACTATGGAGCGTATTCATATGAAGAAATTCACGTCATTCTTTGATCATGTTTTTCTCGGACGAGGCATCTTAATGGTTGCGATAACACTCGGTGGCACAGCTGCTTTAACGGCGTGCGACCGCAACGAGGGCCCTGTTGAAGAAGCGGCTGAAAGCGTTGATGAAAGCTTTGAAAGCGCCAGAGATTCCTACCAAGAGGGCGTGGAAGAGGTTAAAGACGAATACGACGATCACACCACTGAATAAGCCCCTCGCCGGAGAAAGGTCAGCCCTGCTGACCTTTCATATCTTGCCTTTTAGCTTTTGACAGCGCCCCTACACTCTCGCTTTAATTAGCGTTTTCACGCCAACCGAATAGGACTCCCTTGGACGCTGCCAGCATCAACACCCTTTTTCTGATCGGCGCCAGCCTCGTCGCAGCCAGCATCCTCGTTAGCTCCGTTTCCTCACGGCTAGGCATTCCTATTCTTCTCATCTTTTTAGGTGTCGGCATGCTCGCGGGTGAAGAAGGCCCGGGAGGTATTCGCTTCGACAACTTTTCAACCGCCTACCTCATTAGCAATCTTGCCCTGGCGGTTATCCTCCTTGATGGCGGCATGCGCACGCGAATAAGCAGTTTTAGGGTTGCATTGTGGCCCGCCCTGTCACTCGCCACCTTTGGTGTTGTGATTACCGCAGCACTCACTGGCTGGATCGCCACGCTGCTTTTCCCTCTCACCTGGATGGAGGGCCTGCTAATAGGTGCCATCGTCGGCTCCACCGATGCTGCAGCCGTTTTCTCGCTATTAGGTGGTAAGGGCCTCAATGAGCGGGTTGGCGCCACCCTGGAAATAGAGTCGGGCAGCAACGACCCGATGGCGATGTTCCTGACGATCAGTCTTATTGAATTACTGCGCAGCGCCCAACCACTCTCATTTTCACTGGCGGTGGATTTACTGTGGCAGTTTGGCTTAGGAATCGGCCTGGGTGTCGGCGGCGGCTACCTGCTGTGGCGCTTAATCAATAAAATGGAGCTCGCCAGTGGCCTCTATCCCCTGCTGGCTGTTAGCGGCGGCCTGGTTATCTATGCCCTTACCACCGCAGCTGGCGGTAGCGGTATTCTCGCTATTTACCTGTGTGGTTTGGTGCTAGGGAATCGTCCGGTGCGCAACCGCCACGGTATTTTGCATATGTTTGACGGCTTGGCCTGGCTCAGCCAAATCGCAATGTTCTTGGTGCTGGGACTATTAATTACCCCTAGCGAGTTATTTGCAGTGACCCTGCCTGCCCTCGCACTGGCATTGTGGATGATCTTCTTTGCACGGCCGCTCGCCGTATTCACCAGCCTATTGCCCTTCAGGAGCTTTGCCCTGCGTGAACGGGCCTTTATAGCCTGGGTTGGGCTACGCGGTGCGGTACCCATTATCCTGGCGATATTCCCGATGATGGCAGGCTTGGAAGACGCCCAACTCTACTTCAATGTCGCCTTTTTTATTGTTTTAGTATCGCTGTTATTCCAGGGAAGCAGCCTGAGCTGGGCGGCGCGACGCGCCGATGTCGTCGTGCCCGCGACGCCGGCCCCGGTTACGCGCGTTGGCCTTGAGGTACATATCGCCAGTCAATGGGAGCTCTTCGTCTACACCCTGGCTGCGGACAAGTGGTATATCGGTCGGCCATTAAAGCAGCTGCACATGCCCGAGAATACACGGATCGCGGCATTATTCCGCGACCGACAGCTCCTCCACCCAAGCGGCAGCACACTGCTCCTAAGCGGAGATATTCTCTGTGTCATCGCACACGATGCAGATCTGCCTGCCCT
Source organism: Spongiibacter marinus (assembly GCF_016906995.1). GTDB lineage: Bacteria > Pseudomonadota > Gammaproteobacteria > Pseudomonadales > Spongiibacteraceae > Spongiibacter > Spongiibacter marinus. The sequence continues at coordinate 212,132 of NZ_JAFBBD010000003.1, forward strand.
TGGAAAGCTGTTTAGCGAGGCGCCAACGCAAGGCTTGGATATGCGCTTCTTCGGCGACTTTATTCTTCAAGCAGATGCGCGCTTAGCCGATATTGCCCAGCTCTATAACTTGAAAGTCAGCGAGAAGAATGCCGGCCTCACCCTCGCGCAATTTTTATCTCGGCGATTGTCCAGCAAACCGGTGTTGGGCGACCACATTCGATGGCAGAACATGATCTGGACGGTCGCCGAGATGAAAGGCAAACGCATCAGCAAAATAGGCTTGCGCAGCGACTCAACTGAGGGCTTGCCCTAGGGCCCGTTTACGCTAGTTACGTTACGCCCGTTGCGGCTAAAAATTGCCACCCCAGCAAGTGCAATTCAATGAATGTGAGCAGGCCCTAGAATAGGGATTTCATCGTTCCGCCATCTACCACCAACGATGAGCCAGTGATGTAACTGGCCGCATCCGACAGCAGAAATGCACCGGCGCGACCGAACTCCTCCGGCTCACCGTAACGCCCGAGCGGAATCAACGCCTCATTGGCGGCCCGTTGCTGCTCCACCGCCACTTCTCTCATCTGCGCCTGATTGGCATCCAGCGACTTTATACGGTCTGTATAGATTATCCCTGGAATCAAATTGTTAACGCGGATTTGGTCAGCAGCCAGGGAACGACTCAGACTCTTTGCCAAACTACTGACGCCCGAACGCATCACATTAGACAACAAGAGAAAATCGATCGGCTCTTTTACCGACGACGACGTCAGCATCAAAATTGCTCCCCCGCCCGCACTGCGCAGGTGAGGAAGGGTTTCCCTCACTAGGCGCACCGCGCTCATCAGGGTTAAGTTGAATGCACTTTGCCAGTCATCATCGGTAAACGCGTCAAAGCCCCCGGGAGGTGGTCCACCAGCATTGACCAAGACCCCATTCACCTCACCAAACTCCTCCACGCCTCGAGCCACCCAAGCGCGAATGCTCTCTGCATCTGTCATATCCAGGCCCGCGCCCACAACGCGGGTGCCGTAACGTTCCGCTAACTGGGCTGCCGATGCCTGCGTTCGCTGCACATCGCGGCTACCCAATAGCAGCGTTGCTCCGGCCTGGGCCAGGTTCTCAGCGATGGCATAGCCCAACCCTTTACTGGCACCCGCCAACAAAAAGACCTTCCCGTTCACACCTAAGTCCATTTCCTCTCTCCTGAAACATGGCACCGCGACAGCGTCCACCCACGCCATAGCGGCCTGAATTGCATCTAAACACCGACAATACCGGCCGTTAAATTATCGAAGTCGGCCACGAAAACCGCCGAATTTCGGGCTTTGTCACGGTTTTGGGGCAAAAATCGCATTTTCGTGAAAAAAAGATGACAAGCCCACTCCCAGCTGTCAACATTGCTGTCGCATCAGCATAGAAGTGACCTTATGGCCAGCAATACATCCTCCAGTTATCACCACGGCAATCTCCGTCAAGAGCTGATGGAGCTTGCAGAAAAACACTTGGTCGAGGGCGGCGTCCGCGACCTGAGCTTGCGTGCCCTCGCCCGCGAAATCGGCGTATCGCAAACCGCTCCCTATCGCCACTTCCGCGACAAAAATGCGCTACTCGCGGCCCTCGCAACAGAGGGCTTTAAACGCTTTTTTGAAATGGGGCGCCCCAGTGAAGAAGAGCCCCGGGCGGACAAAAGCTTACTCTATTTTGGCTTGGCCTATGTGAAGTTTGCCCGAGAGCACACTGAACTATTTCATCTGATGTTCGGCCCGGCACTGCAACCTCGTAACCAATACCCCGAATTGTTTGCGGCCGGCCGCGAGGCGATCTATAAAGTGCGCGCGGGCGTGGAGCGTGGTCTCGCCAACGGCGAACTTCGCCCCTTAGACAACGTTGCATCTATTGCCCACACGGTATGGGCAGCCGTGCACGGCGTGACCACACTGATGCTGGACCACGCGGACACCTATGGCTACCACCGCGACTTGCACCTTCAAGCTGAAAAATCTATGCGCATGATGATCGCAGGCCTCTGCACGGACCCGAGCTACATCTCGACACTGCCTGACGAGTCGACGCACTACCCTCCAGAGTCGGCGCAGAAGGCTTCGGCATAGCTTTCCATCACGCTCCGCGCAGTAACACTGTCGCGGAGCTGCGCAACATTTTTTGACTACTCGTCAACACCAGCAGTGCTAATATGCCAGCCCCTGCCACACTCGCTAGTGGTATTGCCGCCCAATATAGAAGTACTTCTGACTGCATGACCCAGCGCTGAATAAAAAACAAACAAAAATTGGCACCCAGCCCAGCTACCGCCCCGGCCAGTGCGCCCAGCAACGCAAATTCACCGATGACTACCGCGAATAAAAAACGGTTTCTGGCGCCCAAGGTTCGCAACAGCGCGTTTTCCTGTTTGCGGGTTTGGAAACTCAGCATCACATTTGCAGCGCTAATCAGTAAGGCGCTCACCAGCACCAGTAAAAGCACCACAGCCAGTGCACGAGATAGCTGCGCAACCACGCCTTGAACCTGTTTAAGTACTGCGCCAATTTCAATCAGACTGACCGTCGGGTAGCGGCCGAGCAAATCGACCAATAGCGGGCGCTGCGAGTCGTCGAGGTAAAAACTGGTAATGTAGCTACCGGCGTAACTGCGCAACGCGTCCTCTGGAAACAGGAAGTAAAAGTTCGGACGCATACTTGCCCAGTCGAGCTGCCGTAAACTCGCAACCGTCGCGGTTAAATCTCTGCCGCCAACGTTAAAACGTAACGCCGTGCCCACAGTAATATTCAGGCGTTGAGCCAATTCTTGCTCCACTGACACAGGGTTTGTCTGCAACGGCTCAGCAGCCTGGCTCCACCACTGACCGGCGATCAGTTGATTGTCCTCTGGCAGCGCCTCTGACCAACTGAGATTCAACTCTCGGTCCACACCCGTATTTCGGGTTTCCAGGCCCTCGATATCCTGCAATGGCATGTTGTCGATTTCTACGAGGCGACCACGAACCATTGGATACAAGCCCGCGTGGTGAATACGGCGTTCAGCGAGGAAGGCCTCCAGCGGCTCGACATCACGATCGGCAATATTGATCAAAAAGTAGTTGGGCGTGTCCTCAGCCACCTGTTGCTGCCAGTCCTTAAGGAGTAATTCCCGTAACAGCAGTAAACTCACCAACACCATCAAGGCAAGGGCGATGCTGGCAGTTTGAAAAGCGTTGGCGTAACGCCGCCGATAAATGCTCGACACAGCCAGGCGTTGAACACTGCCCGGCAGTCGACGGCTGAGGCGACGAATACCTGTCAGCGCCATAAGCACGACGCCAGCCGCCGCCACAAGTAACACTGAACAACCCAGCATCAGCGCAATGACCAGTGAGAGATCTCCGCTATACCAGTACATCAGCAGCCCTAAGCCCGCAGCCCCGGCGGCAGTCGCAAGGCGAACCCCACCCTCGAGCGATTCATCGCGGCGCAACACGTGAACGGGCGATACGCGGCTCAAACGCACTATCGGTGGCATGGCAAAGCACAACAGGCACAACGCTGCACTGACAATAGCCATCCAAAGCGGTCGCAAACTTCCAGCCGGCGGGGTTGCAGACACCAGGTCACTGAGGCTGACAAACAACAAATATTGCACCGCAACGCCAACCAAGCCTCCCAGCACCGAGGCAAGAAGCAATACCAGCAGTAACTGCCGAAGGTAGTGCAGTAAGATATATCGCCGACTCGCCCCCAATGTTTTCATTAAGGCCACCGCGTCAATGTTGCGCTGGCCGTAGCGCTGGGCCGCCAGCGCAATGGCCGCCCCCGCCAGTGCCAAGGTAAGGCTAGCAGCCAATAGAAGGTACTCTTCTGCGCGCGCCAAAGCGCTGGCCAGCGCTGGCTGGTTGTCTTCGATATTCAGCCACTTTTGCCCCGGCAACAAACTGGCGCTGAGAGTTTGCCGATATGCCGCGAATGCCGCGTCATCGCCGGCAAAAAGATAGCGGTAGTCCACAACGCTCCCGGGCTGTACCACCTCGGTGGCACCCAGGTCTTCCAGATTCATTAGCCCACGAGGGCCGTAGATATTCAACGCAGAACTGCGGTCGGGCTCATCAACCAATACCCGCGTTGCCACTAGCGCTTTTTCCCCTACCTCAACGGTCTGACCCAGGGTAATACCGAGCGTCGCCATCGCCCGTGAATCCAGCCAAACCTCCCCTGCCAATGGCCCGTGCTCAACCCCCTCCCCATCGGCAAACATCTGCTTGGCTGCGCGAAGCTCGCCCCTCAATGGGTAGGATGCGGAGGCCGCACGCATAGACACCAGCAACATCTCTTCACTGGCATAGACCATTGTGCGAAACGCCACAAGCTGCGCTGTGCGCAGGCCCTCAGAGCGCGCGTTATCCAGCCATTGCGGCTCAATCGGTCGCGGGCTGGTCAGCACATGATCTGCAGCCAAAAAGGTGCGACTTTGCGTCGCCATCGTCGCTTGTAAACGTTCTGAGAAACCGGCAATACCACTAACGCTGGCGACCGCTAGGCTAAGGGCGATACACAATAGGCCCAGCTCGCCACCGCGCCAGGAGCGCAGCCATTGCTTGAGCATCAACATGGGCGTTGCCGCGGTAATTCTGACAACTCACCATCGTACATTTCAAACACTCGTTCGCAGTGGTCTGCCAAGCCCTGCTCATGGGTCACCAGTACCAATGTAGTGCCTTTGTCTCGGTTCAAGCTGAACAGCAGCTCGGTGATATGTGCGCCGGTTTTCGCATCAAGATTGCCGGTAGGTTCATCGGCAAACAGGATCGCGGGCTCACTGGCAAAAGCGCGCGCTATCGCTACCCGTTGCTGTTCACCACCGGAGAGCAGCCGCGGATAGTGGTGCTGCCGATGTCCTAACTCCAGCTCCTCAAGCAGCGTTGACGCGCGCTGACGCGGCGCTTCCATGCCCGCCAACTCTAGCGGCAGCATCACATTCTCCAGTGCCGTTAGTGAGGGCAGCAGCTGGAAGGACTGAAACACAAACCCCACCGAGCGTGCCCGCAGCGCCGCCCGTTGATCCTCACTCATGGACGCCAAAGACTGGCCTTGAAGCAGAACATCACCTTCGCTCGGCGAGTCCAAGCCTGCCAATAAACCGAGCAACGTAGACTTCCCCGACCCAGACGGCCCAACAATTGCCGCGCTCTGCCCCGCCTTGATTTCGAGATCGATCCCTTTCAGTATTCGTAGCTCGCCATCACCACTGGGGACTGTCTTGCTGAGCTTTTCAACTTTTATCATTCGCCTTCCTGTACTGCATTTGCTGGTCGTCGCCTGCGGCTTTGCGTTTAGTGTATCGCTCCATGCTCAAGACCGCAGTAGCCCGCGACTACTTATTCTTGGTGATAGCCTCAGCGCCGCCTATGGCATGGCACCTGAAAAGGGTTGGGTCGCCCTACTGGCCCGCGACTTAGCCGACAGTGCAACCATTATTAATGCCAGTGTTAGCGGCGAAACGACCGAAGGAGGCCTGCAGCGTTTGCCAGGTTTACTGCAAGAACATGCCCCCGACGTCGTGGTGCTCGAGCTGGGTGGCAACGATGGTTTGCGGGGCTACCCACTAACACGTGTACGCAACACGCTGAGCGAAATGATCACCCTGAGCAGAGAAAGCGGCGCAAAAATACTCCTTGTGGGAATGCGCATTCCGCCCAACTACGGGCGGCGCTACAGCCTCGGGTTTGAGAACATCTATCCGGCATTGGCCGAGGAGCACACGCTGCCGCTTGTGCCCTTTTTACTCGAAGGCATCGCCGGGAACGCCACACTAATGCAGAATGACGGCATCCACCCCAACGCCCAGGCACAACCTGCGATGGCGGCTACGGTGGGCGATGCACTTCGTCCAATATTGATGGCGCTGGAGGAAAAAAACTAGGCGTGTAAGCCTCCTCGAGTAAGCCGCTCCGGGTCGAGATAGCCTAATAATTCCTCGCGGGAATATGTCGTCATCTCTTCGGCAACATCGAGGATATCGCGCTGTTCGCTGTATGCTCGCTTTGCAATCTCAGCCGCCCTCAAATAGCCAATTAGCGGGTTTAACGCCGTTACCAACACCGGGTTTTTAGCCAGAGCAGCCTGTAAATTGTTGTGATTTACCTGGAAATCAACAATGCATTGATCGGCCAGAGCAGTGCATGACGACGCCATCACATCGATACTCTGCAGCAGGTTATAGGCAATCACCGGCAACATAACATTCAACTGAAAATTCCCCGACTGCCCTGCCATGGCAATGCAGGCATCATTGCCGACCACCTGCGCACAGGCCATCGCTACCGCTTCGGGAATCACCGGATTAACCTTACCCGGCATAATACTGCTACCCGGTTGCAGCGCCCGCAGCTGAATTTCGCCTAGTCCTGAGAGCGGCCCACTATTCATCCAGCGCAAGTCATTACTGATTTTCGTCAGAGCCACCGCCAGCGTTTTCAATTGCGACGATGCCGACACCGCCGTGTCCTGACAGGAGATACCCTCAAAAAAATTATTGTTCGGCCGGAAATCGGTATGGGTGTTGCGAGAAATCACCTCGCAAAATGCCGCCGAAAAGCCCTGCGGCGCATTCACACCGGTACCGACCGCCGTGCCGCCCTGGCTTAACAGCCGCAATTCCGACAGGACATGCTGCAGACGCGCCTGAGCTTTCTCAAGCTGACAAGACCACGCCGACATCTCTTGGGCAAGTGTCATCGGCATGGCATCCATTAAATGTGTTCTGCCCGTTTTGACTACGCCTGTCATAGCACCAGCGCGTTCATCAATCGTCGCCTGCAAACGCTTCACCGCTGGGATCAATATTTCCTGTAGCTTAATGGCAGCGCTGCAGTGTATCGCTGTCGGCACCACATCATTGCTGCTCTGGCTCATATTCACGTGGTCGTTGGCACTGATGGACAGGCCAGACATCTCACTCGCGAGGGTCGCCACCACCTCATTCACATTCATATTTGTACTGGTACCCGAGCCAGTCTGAAACACGTCAACGGGAAATTGGTCGCGAAATTCGCCCGCCAATACGCGGTCCACTGCTTGGATAATGGCCTGACTAATCTCGGCGTCCAGCACGCCCAGCTCGGCATTGACCTCAGCAGCCGCACGCTTGATATGTAATACCGCGTCAATAAAGCTGTCGGGAAGTATCAGCGAACTGATCTGAAAGTTGTCCAATGCCCGCTGGGTTTGGGCGGAAAACTTGGCATCCGCCGGCACGCTGACGTCGCCCATGCTGTCGGTTACCACACGAAATTGGCTCATCTGCTGCCTCCAATCGAGTTATCGCAATGGCCTCCAGTATCCCTACCACGCTCGGCAGATGCAAAACGCGGCGTCAGCTTCTAGAATAGCTGGCCAGCAACGGAGACCGCTATGCACGACTACAGCAATATCGACACAAGCACTTGGCTCGCTTGGGATCGCGATCATATCTGGCACCCCTATGCGTCTGCGCTATCCGCGCCAGAGATGTTCCCGGTTAAATCTGCCAGTGGTGTTGAAATTGTGTTGGCGGACGACAGGCGCTTAGTCGATGGCATGTCATCTTGGTGGTCGGCGATTCACGGCTACAATCATCCCGTGTTAAACGACGCCGCACAGCGTCAGCTGGCAGACATGTCCCACGTTATGTTCGGCGGCCTGACCCACGCCCCCGCGGCAACACTCGGCAAGCGGCTGGTCGACCTGACGCCGCCACCCCTGCAGCGAGTATTTATTTCTGACTCGGGGTCAGTAGCGGTTGAAGTCGCGATCAAAATGGCGCTGCAATACTGGATCGCCAAGGGGCGGTCAGCAAAGCATCGACTTATCGCGCTTCGCAATGGTTATCATGGCGATACCTTTGCCACGATGGCAGTGTGCGACCCGGTAAACGGTATGCACCATTTATTCAGCTCAGTGTTGAGTCAGCAACTGTTTGCAGAGGCGCCACAAACACCATTTGGGCAGGCAGCCAGTGATGGCGATATGGCCTCGGTGGAAGCGCTGCTTCGCGAGCACCACGGCGACGTTGCGGCCGTTATTGTCGAACCCATCGTGCAAGGGGCTGGCGGCATGCGATTTTATTCTGCCGACTATTTACGCCGCCTGCGCGCGCTATGCGACCGCTATGATGTATTGCTGATTCACGACGAAATTGCTACCGGTTTCGGCCGTACAGGTAAACTTTTCGCCTGTGAGCACGCCGACATCAGCCCCGACATTATGTGCGTTGGCAAGGGGCTGACCGGCGGTTATCTAAGCCTTGCTGCTACCCTGTGCACTGAAGACATTGCCCAAGGTATTTGCCAGGGTGAGGCTGGCGTATTTATGCACGGCCCGACTTTTATGGGCAACCCTCTGGCTTGCGCCATCGCCAATGCCAGCATCGACCTGCTGCTTGCCAATGACTGGCAGGGCAATATCCAGCGTATCGAGCAGGGATTAAAACAAGGCTTATCACCGGCCAGCGAGATCCCTGGCGTTGCGGATGTGCGCTGCCTCGGCGGCATCGGCGTGATTGAAATGACCGAACCAGTGACGATGGCCTCTATTCAGCGCCGCTTCGTCGATCACGGTGTTTGGATTCGGCCCTTTGGAAAACTCATCTATACCATGCCGCCCTACATCATTGACGACGAGCAACTGGCATTCCTCTGCCGGGAGATTATCGCGGTTATTCGTGAGGAACAGGCACAATGACAGGCGATACCTTCAAGGAGCGCCTTCGCGAGATTATCTTCGGCACAGAGCCAGGTCTGGGCAGGAACTTCGACATCGCGCTTATCATCGTCATCATTGCGAGCGTTTTAGCCCTATTTTTGGACTCCGTGGAGCCCCTGCATGCCGCCTATGGCGAGCTTTTTTACACTGCAGAAATCGCCTTTACCGTGCTGTTTAGTATCGAGTACCTAGCGCGAATATACTGCTCTGTAGACCGAAAACGCTACATCACCAGCTTCTACGGCATCGTCGATCTGCTAGCGACACTGCCCACCTACCTGGCGTTAATTTTACCCGGCGCCCAGCATTTGCTGGTGATTCGCATCTTTCGCGTACTGCGTATTTTCCGCGTGTTTAAGCTTTTCAAGTACATGTCTGAGGCGAATATTCTGGTACGTTCGATCAAATCGTCGCGCCACAAAATTACCGTGTTCTTCATCACCGTCGTCACACTGGTCATCGTCTTTGGTTCTTTGATGTATTTGGTCGAAGGGCCTGAAAATGGCTTCACGAGTCTGCCGCAAAGCATCTACTGGGCCATCGTCACCGTCACGACAGTCGGCTACGGTGATATTGTTCCCCATTCGCCCCTGGGGCGCGCCATCGCAGCGATGGCAATGGTTACCAGCTACGCCATCATAGCCATCCCAACCGGGATACTCAGCGCGGAGCTCGTGCAAGAAAACCAACGTCAGGCAGGGTTAAAGCGTTGCACGTCTTGCCAACAGGGCAACCACGAACGCGACGCCATTCACTGCAAATACTGCGGTGAATTGCTGCCTGAGCAATGAACTGACACTTCGAGATTCGCGCGCTATGTGGATACAACGAACGATTACTCTGCGCGCGAAAGCGCGTGGCTTTCACCTCATCGACAATGAGATCATCGCGCAACTGCCGGAAATATCACAATTATCTGTCGGTTTATGTCAGCTGTTTATTCAACACACCTCGGCGTCATTAACGCTTAACGAGAATGCCGACCCCACAGTTCGTAGCGACTTTGAGTATTTTTTCTCCCGCTGCGTTCCGGAAGGCGATACCCACTACCAGCATACCGATGAGGGCTGCGACGATCTTCCAGCCCATATTAAAGCCAGTCTATTGGGCAGTAACGTGACAATACCCGTGAGCGAGGGACGGCTTGCCTTGGGTACTTGGCAAGGTGTGTACCTTGGAGAGCACCGCAACAGAGGTGGCCAACGCCGCATTGTTGCGACACTTTTTGGCGAATAATGGGTCTCAGTGGAGGTCTCAGCCAATTCAGCCTCGGTTCAGATACGAGGCCGATAATGTGAACTAAGCGTCATCATTGCAACGTGGCTGCTATGCTATTCTGCCGCGCATTGCTTTAACTACTATTATAAGGATCGATTCATGTTGCGTTTATGGAAATCTGTAGCCGTCTCACTGGCTCTGCTTGGCAGCAGCTTGGGTATGGCACTGGAAGTTGGCGGCAATTTACCTACGCTGGACGTGCCAAGCCGCGGGGAGCTGGTTATGTCGGGCGATAAGGTGAGCTTCAGCCCTTGGTCTAGCACCAGTATCAGCACGGGCAGCCCAGCACTTATTTTTCACATGCCTGCGCGCATGTCATCAGATGCCGCGATTGCCCCCCTTCGCGCACGGCTGGAAGCCGGTGAGTATCCCACTGAGAGTTTCCAATCAATTTCCGTGGTCAACCTTGATGACGCACTGTGGGGAACCTCTGGCTTGGTCGCTGGTGAGCTCGCCAAGAATAAGCGCGCTCACCCCCAAGCTGTGCTCGTTGCCGACGATGCTGGACGCGGGCTAAAGGCCTGGCAATTAAAGTCTCGAACCATTGCGGTTATTTTGCTCAATGCCGAGGGTGAAATTACTTACCTGAAGGAAGGCGAACTGTCGCAGGATGATATTGACACCATTATCGCAAAGCTGGACGCCGAAATTGCCAGTGCGGAGCGTGTTGCGAACAACTGAGTTAGGTCGTAAAAAAGCGCGCCATGTATCAATTGGCGCGCTTCTCCAATAAGCGTTTCAAGTTCTTGAGCATCATTTTCACACCAAAACGCATCACAGGGCTGAAGACGGGTAGGAATACCTTACTAAAGCCCTTTGGCTTCATCGCCATTGTCCACCGCACGCGACAGCGGTTATCCGCCAATTCGTCCACTTCGTAGCGCTCGGCAAAGGACTCTATATTGTCCCGGGTAGCGTGTGTGAAACAGAATGCCATTTCCCTGCCCCGCTCCCAGGCAATAAACTCTTCGAAACCCGTCAGCCCGCCCATCATATATACTGTACGAGTCGTCCCGATCCCGAAAGGCCTCGGCGAGGTCCACTCCACGCGCTGGATCGGCATTGCCCAACGGGGCCAGTCATCGGCATTTTCAAAAGATGCAAAGACATCTGCCGCGCTGACACCGAACTCTACCTCAGCAACGTACTTAAACGGTGCTGATTCAAAGAAGGTCATATCCACGGCTTGACACAAAAATTTTTCTGCCACTTATTATCTCCGCTGATTTTTCTGGCATACGTAGTAGTAGATCGGGAAATCTACCCCGCCCAGCCACTAGCGACAAGAAAACCTAGGGAAAATGACAAACTCTTCATCAAACTCGCAAGATAAGGAACCAAAAAGTGCAGAAAACGCGATCGAGCAACTGCCGCTGCTCTATCGCGACGACGATATTGTTGTGGTGGACAAGCCCTGCGGCCTGCTCGTTCACCGCAGCCCAATAGACCGGCGAGAAACGCGCTTTGCCTTACAGATACTCCGCGAGCAGCTAGGGCAGTACATCTACCCCGTTCATCGCCTGGATAAGCCCACCTCAGGGGTGATGGTTTTTGGCCTGCACAGCGAGAGTGCCTCGGTATTAGCCAAACAGTTTGCCCAGCACCAGATCCGCAAGGCCTACCTAGCGACAGTTCGGGGTTACGCCCCCGCCAGTGGCTGCATCGATCACCCATTGCGGGCAGACCCCGATCGCTATGCGGGAAGAGCGGAGTTTGGGGACGCCAAGCCGGCCATTACCCACTATCAGTGTCTGGCTCAGTACGAACTTGATGCCTGCATCGAAAAATACCCTCAATCGCGCTACTCATTAGTGCTCGCCCAGCCGCTGACCGGGCGGCCCCACCAGATTCGCCGACACATGAAGCATATCGCCCACCCCATTATTGGTGACGCCAAGCACGGCCGCGGTAGGCATAACCGTTATTTTGCTGAGCATTTAGCCTGCCCTCGCCTGTTACTGCACGCCATGGCCCTGGAGTTCAGCCATCCCGCCAGTGGCGAACGGCAGCGCTTTGTATCGCCGTTAACGGGTGCCTATGCGGCATTAGTGAAGGCGTTTAACTGGCAGACAGCGGTGAACACCGCCGAGCATAGACTTGGCTGGCCGAAGGTTACATAATTATAACTTAACCTTATCGCCCATTCCCTCTACGCTAGTGGGAATAACTTGACCGGCCCCAGCGCCCGAACACCAGTAAAACAATAACGCGAGGCAAACTCACTGTGACTAAGCTCTATGACTACATTATTGTCGGCGCCGGCTCCGCTGGCTGCGCCCTGGCCAATCGCCTCAGTGAGGACGGCCAACGCAATGTCCTGCTCCTAGAGGCAGGTGGGAAAGACAGCAATCCTGTTATTCATATGCCACTGGGTTTTGCCTTCACTATGAAAAACCCCAAATTCAGCTGGTGCTATGCCAGTGAGCCTGAGCCTCATATGAATGATCGCCGCATTGACCAGCCCCGTGGCAAGGTGCTCGGCGGTTCCAGCTCAATCAATGGCATGGTCTATATCCGCGGTCAGAAAGAAGATTACGACCATTGGGCGGCCCTGGGTAACACCGAGTGGAGCTATGACAAACTGCTGCCTATCTTTAAGCGCAACGAGGCCTATGTGGGCCAATGCAGTGACGAATACCACGGGCGCGACGGCCAACTCCACGTCGATGACGTGCAAGACCACTACGAAATGGCGGATCTCTACGTGAAAGCCGCGCAGGAAGTGGGCATCCCTTACAACCCTGATTTCAACGGCGAAACTCAGGAAGGCGCAGGGTTTTATCAAGTGAATATTCGCCGCGGCCGCCGTCAGAGCACCGCGCGCACCTATCTGCGCAATGCCGCGAAGCGCAGCAATTTGACGATTGAAACCAACGCCCTGGCGAGCCAGATTATTTTCGAAGGTCATCGCACAACCGGTCTTCGCTATTTGAAAAATGGTAAGGATGTCACCGCTCGCTGCCGGGGAGAAATCATTTTATGCGGTGGCACAATGAACTCACCGCAGCTGTTAGAACTTAGCGGTATCGGCGATGCCGAGCTGCTGCGCCAGAAAGGCATTAAGTCCGTGCACAATTTGCCCGGTGTCGGTGAAAATATGCAGGATCACCTCACCGTGAACACCCAGCGCTCCTTCGAGGGGCTGCGAACGTTCTACGAGGACTCACGCCCGCTGCCAATGATCGGCAACTTATTCAAGTTCTGGTTTAAGGGCAAAGGCATGCTGGCGCATCCCGCCTCGCAGGTTGGTGTTTTCTTCCGCACCTCGGACGACGTCGATCGCCCCGACGCGCAGATTCACTTCACCCCCGCCGCCGGTGATCAGGACGAAAACGGCCGCATGCTTACCGTGCCAGGCACCACGGCGACGGTATGCTATCTGCGACCAAAGAGCCGCGGCTGGGTGCACATTCGCAGCACAGATCCAACCGAGCCACCGGCATTTATTCACAACTACTTAGCGGAAGAGGAAGATCGTCAAAAGATGATCGCAGCGATTCGCAAAACGCGTGAAATTTTTGAGGCTCCCGTCTTCGACTCCTGGCGCCGTGAAGAGCTTGTGCCCGGCCCTGAAGTACAAAGTGACGAAGAGATTCTTGAGTTTGTGCGCAACACCGGCGAGTCTGTATACCACCCTGTTGGCACCTGTAAAATGGGTAACGACGACATGGCCGTGGTCGACCAACACCTCAAAGTACATGGCGTTGAAGGCCTTCGCGTTGCCGATGCATCCGTGATGCCAACAATTATTTCCGGAAACACCAACGCAACTTCAGTGCTGATCGGCGAGCGCTGCGCCGACTTCATCCTCTCCGGCCAGTAGGCCTAGCGCTGGCGGTAGGGTATCTGGCAATAGTCGATACCCTCCGCTGGCTGAATACCGTGCTTCAGCAGGCACATTTTCAGCGAGTTCATCGACAAACTAATATTGGGCGTTGGGCCCAAGTAAACATGATCGAGAGCCATTGCTTCACCCTCTGATGAGGCCAGTGCAAACTTCATATACGGCACCAGCATACTCCGGCCTTCTCGAAAGAAAACCTCTGCATTGGGGTAGTTGGAAATTACTGGCGAAACCAAACGCCACTCCTGCTCTTCCTCAAACGAGGGGTGCTTCAAAATGGCGGCGATACGCAGCAAGTCGGTTTCCAGGTGAGCAAATAAGCTCGGGAAATCCTTCTGCTCCCCTTCTCCGGCCAACAGCTCAACACCGTCGATAATTTCTGCTATCAAACTATGCTGCGCGCTCGGCGCATAGACACAGCGCCCCAGGTTAAAGCTCTGGCTGCTCGCGCAGCGGCGAATAAAGGCAGCATTGAAGCCGAGACTTGCGCCTTTACCTACAGAGCTATACCCACGCCATTGGCTCAGTAAATTGCCATTAGAGCGAAACGAAGCACCAAATAAAATATGGCCATTGGTAATACGGTGCTGCACCCAATCGATAAAGGCATTTAGCAGCGCGGGCTGATCATGCCCTTGGCGAATTCGCAGCTCCACCTCGCGCTTCACCAAATCAGCGGTATGCCTTAGCTCCGCAGAATCATTCATGTAGCGTATGTCGCTGGCCCACAGCACACCGCTGCCCAGAATGCCCAAAACGCCGCTCAACGACGTGTAATGGTAAAGCGTGTCCTGTGGTTGCTCTGCGTATAGCTGCGCACTAATGGCATCAATCATGTTAGGTCTCAGCCAAAAAGCCAGACACCAGCGCATTGAATTCACGCGGCTTTTCGGCGTGCAGCCAATGCCCTGTTCCCGCTATGGTTTCGATGCGACTGTCGGGAAACTGCTTCATAATTCCCACCCGGTTCTCATCAATAATGTAGCGAGAGTTCTCTCCGCGGATAAATAGTGTCGGCCCCGCGTAGGGCTCTGCAGCGGGCGCATCACGCAGTAAATCGTAGCAGTCTGCAATTACCGAAAGGTTCATGCGCCAGGCCCAACCCTCGCCTTCGCGCACTAGGTTTTTCAGTAAGAACTGTCGTATGGGTAGCTCGGGCACGGCTGCTTGAAGCTGCTCGTCGGCATGCTCTCGGTTACGCAGCGCGCGCAAGTCCATGGCCAATAAACCCTCAATAATGGCATCGTGGCCGCGCCCATAGCGAACCGGTGCAATATCGGCGACCACAAGTTTCTCTACCAGGTTGGGCTGAGAAGCCGCCAATTGCATCGCCACCTTACCACCGAGGGAGTGGCCTAGAAACGTCGCACTTTGCACCGCCAGCTCGTCGAGGGTTTTGGCCACATCCTCAGCCATACTGGGAATATCCATATAGTCTCGGTGAGGAGACTTACCATGGTTGCGCAGATCCATGCGAACGACTCGGTAGTTGGGCTCCAAGTGGCGTGACAGGGTCAATAAATTGCTGGCCGAGCCAAATAGCCCGTGCAATAGCACGACGGTAGGCCCCTCACCCCGCGACTCGCTGTGCAGCACCGCCGCTGCATTTTTTACTTCACTTCTCATGCTCTGATCCGGTTGCTAGAATGCCTGCGCATTCAAATAAATAGGTGTTACTGTGAGAATTTTGCTTCCGATAGTTGCTGCAGCAGGACTGTTGCTCGGTGCCTGCAGCTCCGTGAGCTACAACCCCACTGTGTTCGATTTCTTTATCGCCAAAGACGCTATGGCTGCGAAACCAGTGAAAAAAGTGATTGTTGCCAGTGTCAATGTCACCGGTGAACCCACCCGCTCCATGTTACGGGACAGCGTAACGAAAATCGATTCGATGGTGGTGGACTACCTGCAAGAAAATGGCTTCGAGATCGCACCTCAACATTTATTCAACAATGCCTGGCAGCAGGCCCTGCTGAACTTCGGTGAATTCTACGACCCCACAACGGGCAAAGTCGACCAACAGGGCTGGCAGCAGGTAATGGCCAGCACTTTTCAGAGCCTGCAGGCACATAAAGATATCGATGCGATCGTCTTTACTGACCTAATCGCTCACGACGTGCAGCACAGCACGGGCATGAAACACTATGCCCGCTGGTATGGCGTTACCCGCGAACCTGCCACAGAGGGCGCAAGCGCCAGTGTTCCGGTTGATTTCAATTGGACTCAAGTGATCAAGGGCGCGAGCTTAGTGATTACTCTCTACAGCACCGAAGGGCAGCCGCTGTTCGCCAGCCGCGGTGGTTTGGATACGCTGCATGCGATCGACTCTCGCAAGAGCCAGAAAGGCTTCGTGCGCCGTAAAAAAATCCTTGGGAACAGCAGCCGTATCCAAGAGGGTATTGAACTCGCCTTTCACCCATTAATTGTTATGGATCGCTATCCGGCGCCGCCCAAAAAGCAGCCTTGAATAAGGCACTCCACTTAGCTGCCAGAGGGAGCTTGCTGCGTGGTCACCCACACAGGCGAGCTCCATGCTCGCTCTTGTATTTGACGTCGGTGATCATCACGGCAGCAGCTTTCATAGCCGGGTGAAATGGTGTCCGGCTGGCTGCAGTCTACTTCGGCCGCCACGCACAGCTGCTGACTCCACCGGCAACGGGGCACTTCGACGGCGCGAGCGTAGTAGTAATGGCGCGCCTCTGGGTCGAAATCCGGATCCTGCCATACCGAGCACAGCTGTGCGGCGCCACTACCCTGCGTTTGGCAGCTGTTTATGTCTACTGTCGCCGGTTTTCCCGAGCTGGCAATATCAATCACTGTTTCTGAGCGCTGCCCCGCGCTATCAACACTGCCTTTTACAATCTGTAGAGTTTGCAGCGGTAAGCCAGGCCGCTTCGCTGTGCCGGGGTCCATTGCGGCCATCACCGCAATACGGGGGGCCGATGATGAATTAAGCTGGAGCTCCCCTCCCATGGGAACGCCGATTTCATAACCCACTTTGGCAAAATCCGTGCGCTCACATAAATCGCTGGGGAGCTCCTCGCCCGCAAAAACTCTCAGGGCGATACGCGGACCACTGGTCGCATAGACCTCGCGCCTTAGCAAGGCATCGAATATGGCGTCGCGACTATTCTCTTCTGCCCATACCGCCGCAAGACCACCCGGATTAAACTCGATATCATCGGGCAATCCCGGCGGCACACTTTCACCCGCTGGCATACCAGCCCCACCATGCCCTAGGAATTCTTCCTCACTCACCGCTCCAGGCGCAGAAATGTGGGTGTCGCTGCTGGCGATAAAGCCAAAAGCCAGTGGATTGAGCCCCGAGTCGCTGGAGTTGGCGTACGCCAGGCCATCGCGCAATACCTCGCGCAAAAAACCGGATTTTGGCCCTGCCGGTTCACTCAACGAAGGGGAAAGCTTGCCGAGAAACTTACTGCGAAAGCTGCCATAAGGTAATTGTTCGAAGCCGCACAGCTCATCCTCAGATTGCAGCGGATCGTAGTAGCACTCGGAACTGCCCTTGTGCTGCATAATTTCTACAACGCGCTCTAAACGCGCTCTCTGCGCCTCTCTACTTGGGTCGTTATTTCCCTCTTCGTTCAAGGCAAACATATAGCCATCACTCAAATTACTATTGTGAGGAATCACCAGCACTTCACAGTTTTTAAGGGCGCTCGCTTTGCCACATTGCGCATCGAGCCCATCCCACAGTTGTGGGGCACTGGGGGCATCGATAAAGGAAACCGGCAACGCTGGCACACTGGCATTGCGAAAAATAATATTGCGATGGAGGTTGGCGAGATTCTCGGCCGCCCCCGTCCACTCATAGGCCACGAAAGAGGTAAATTCACAGTCATCACTGCGGTCGTAAGCCACTTCAGCTGAGGTTTGAATGTCTTGCCAGGGGCGCAAGGCCGCCTGTCGACAGTATTCGCCATCTTCACCACAAAAGCCTAAGCGACCGGCCATGGCCGCTTTGGTATTGAACAGAAAAAATGCCCCGCGAGGCCAACCGCGATACAAACGACATTGCCAACTGCCATAGCCGCGTTGTGATGGGTCCAAGCAAATATCGCGCTCGCCAAATAACTCGGCGTGATCTGTCACCGCCGCGAAGTCCAGAGGTCTCTCTAGCTGCAACTCCCTCAACGCCTCGCCATCGGGGAGCCAGGGCTGAACGGGTAGACGGCCACCTTTTGCAAAACGGTAGGCATCGGCGGGAGAGGTTCGAGTACCTTGAGTACTTGCATCCAGGGAGTACTTGGTGTGTACGTGCAGATCACCAAAAAGTAACTGCCGTTCGGGCTGCCAGTTTTTGCAGCGGGGCTTTGTAACCTGATTCGTGGTGGAGGTGTCCAGGTTTGCAATCGGCTGGGTATAGCCCTGTTGACACAGCATGAGAGCACAAACACTCAAAGCGGCAACTATTATTCTTTTCATATTAGCCATTCCGGGTGGTAAATGACCATTTTGCGCCAACAGCCGATGGGCTACATCCTCCATCCGGCCTAGCCAACTGCCTTAAGTGCAGCGAGGTGTGGACCGGCTGGAGGCCTTTGGGCCTAGATCAGCCGACTGATTGTTGTGCTAACTTACTCACCGAAGTGCTGCTTCATGGTATCGAACCACGCCCGCAGTACCGGACAATCTTCAGGAATATCGCGTTTTACCCAGTTGCAGAATCCGAGTACGGCATAGAGGTCGATATCCGCTTGGCTTAAGGACTCTCCCACCAAATACTGGCGATTCTGCAGTTCTTTTTCCATTGTTTGATAAAAAGCGGTAATTCTAAGGTTGCCTCTTTCTTCCAGTTCAGCGATCTGCGGCACGGCTACCGGCCCGGGCAACGCACGGTCTTTAAACGCGGGATTAGTGTTGCGCAGCACCTCTGCAACAGCCGCCAAGCCATCAACATAGAGACGCTGACACCAAGCGACAATTTTTGCACGCTCTAACGCATTCGCACCGAACACACTCTTTTCGGGAAACTGGTCGTCGATATAGAGCGAAATGGCAATGGCATCACACAGGGTATCGCCATTATCGAGTTGCAGAGCTGGCACCGTGCACAGCGGGTTAATTTTGCTGTATTCACCGCTCATCTGCTCGCCTTTCATCAGGTCGACCTGTTCAGAATCAATGTCGATGCCCTTATGTTTTAACATCAGGCTCACCCGCCTGGGGTTTGGCGCGGGATCAAAGGTATAAAGTTTCACACTATTCTCCTTATTGGTTGACGCTGAACAAAGCGGTTCAGCGAAAGTTAAGCCTAGTCCCCCCAAACTGCAAGTGTCTGACAGGACTACCGAACAAAGACACTGAACAAATTGAGTTGACTACGGTAACCTATGCATACTGAGTCAGCCCCCGAACGGCCACGCTAACCCGCTAAGCCAGTGACATTATGAATTTTCGACATAGTTTTAAAACCCTTGCCGCAATCGTTTTCGGCATGCTTATTTCAATAAACAGCTACAGTAGCGGTTTGCTGGAAAAAGGCATTAATAACGGCCGAGGGGCACTAGGTGTTTCGCCACGCAACGCCTTGGACCCGCGACGAAATCAGCCACTGATTAGCGCGAGTGAGGCGATCTCAATTGCTGAACGGCGCTACGGCGGCCGCGCCGTCGGCGCTAAAAAAATTCAAACCGTTAACGGCAGTGCCTACCGCGTGCGCATATTGCAAAAAAATGGCAAGGTCAAAAACGTCATCATCGATCAAAGGTAGCTCAGGTGCGTGTATTAATCGTTGAAGACGAGTCTCTGTTGCAAGCCCAGCTTGTCGAGCAATTCACGGCAGCGGGCTTTGCCTGCGACGCCTGCAGTGACGGAGAAGAAGCCCTGTTCCTAGGAAGGGAGCACCCCTACGACCTTGCCATCGTTGATATAGGCCTACCCAAGTTAGACGGCATTAGCGTCGTCGGGCACTGGCGTGAAGATGCCAGAGACTTTCCTGTACTCATTTTAACAGCGAGAGACAGCTGGCAAGACAAAGTAAAGGGCCTAGAATCCGGCGCAGATGACTACGTTGCCAAGCCTTTTCAGATCGAGGAGGTATTGGCGCGCGCAAATGCCTTGATTCGGCGCTCAGCCGGGTTTGCCAGCCCGCGCATTAGTTTTGGTGCACTACAAATTGATACCGCTGCCAAATCGGCGACCGTCGCCGGACGTAAACTAGAGCTCACCACCTTTGAGTACAATGCGCTGGAATACCTGGCAATGCGCAGCGGGCAAGTCGTCTCTAAAACGGAGCTCACAGAGCACCTGTATGATCAAGACTTTGATCGCGACAGCAACGTTATAGAGGTCTTTATCGCCAGACTGCGAAAGAAAATTGACCCAACCGGCGAGCTCAAGCCCATCAGCACGCTTCGTGGCCGCGGTTATCGCTTCGAACTGGGAGAGGACTCGCAACAATAATGGCGACGCGCCGCTCCTCAATTAGCCGTCGGCTCATCATCTCGATGATCATTGCTATGCCCCTGCTACTGGGTTTGACCGCCGCTGCTATTGACCGCGCTTATCTGAGTAGTTTGCTGAAAGCCGAGGAAAACCGACTCCAAGCCCAATTCTTTTCTCTATTGGGAGCCGTTGAGTGGAATGAAGAAGATGGCTTTCGCACTGATGATCGGCTCAAGGAGCCTGATTTCTGGCAATTTCGCTCCGGGCTTTACGCGGACATACAATCTCCCGACGGTAAGCAGCTGTGGCGATCGCTAAGCGCCGATACCTTGTCGCTACCCAACAACTTCGAAATATCACGGCCTGGCGAAGCCCTTACCGGCGAAACGCTCATCGACCAAAAACCCTTCCTCTATTACCGCTACCGCGCCCTGTGGGAAACAGAGGAAAATGAGGATCTGGCGATTGTTTTTTCTCTGTACTCGGAAAAAACAAATCTCATTCGAGAGCAGCGGCAATTCCGCCGGCAGATGGCGATATGGATGACCATCGTTGCTTTTCTTTCTGTGCTGTTGATATCCGTCATCCAATACTGGGGCTTAAAACCATTACGCAGACTGGCGAAAGAACTGCGTTTACTGGAGAAAGGCCAGGCCGAGCGGCTCGGCGATAACTACCCCAGTGAACTGGCCGCTATCACCAGCAACCTCAATCAACTGATCGAAAAAGAGCGCCGGCAGCGCGAGCGCTATCGCAATACCCTGGGGGACCTCGCGCACAGTTTGAAAACCCCACTTGCGGTACTAAAAAGTGGCCAGCTAGACGACACTCAGCGTAACGAACAAATCGAGAGAATGGATAATATTGTTCGCTACCAGCTGCGCAGGGCCGTCAGTAGCGGCCAGCAGCAACTGCACACCAAAACGCAGATTAAACCCTTAGTGGATAGGCTTATTCACACCCTGCAAAAGGTTTACCACACCAAGTCATTTACTGCCGAGGTCGCGCTCAACGACCAAACAACCGCGCCCGTAGACGAGCAGGATTTAATGGAATTACTTGGCAATCTGCTCGATAACGCCTGTAAGGCCTGTCATGCACGGGTATGTGTTTATGCCGAGCTGATGGTAAACGGCGCTGTCGCACTGTTTATTGAAAATGACGGCAAGGGCCTAGAACAAGAAGACATCGATAGTATGATGATTCGCGGCAAACGCGGTGATCAATATGGTGACGGCCAGGGCCTGGGGCTGGCCATAGTGCGAGACATTGCCGACAGCTGTGGCATCGAGCTACGTTTTGCCGCGCGCGAGCAAGGCGGCAGTGTTGTCACCCTGCTCTTCCCGTCACCGTCTAATAGCTGACTTTAAGCCGCCAGAAGAAGTCGACCTCGGCAGCATCGAGTAAGCTCTGATTGATATTTTCATCATCGATCGGGTGGGCCACCACAAACTCGCTGCTCAAATAGTCCTTATAGCTAGCTTTTAAGGCGAAGCCTGCGTCGCTAATCATTCTTGTGTCACCGGCATCACCGCGTGCATCTTCGTACCAGACCCAACCTTGCTCGATGAACACAGACGGCTTTATTTCCAAGCCCATGAAAGGCAGTGGGTTAGATTCAAAGCTCAACTTCGCATAGTGGCCCGAATCACCAACCAGCACCCCTGGAAGGTAGGCCGCTAAACCGTTGCTACCTCCCAAATAGTATTGCTGCTGTAGCGGTAATTGGCTGCCATCGGAGTACTGGCCTGTGAAACTCGCCGTTAGATTCGCCCAATCAACCACGGCGGATTGCAGCGAGAAACGGGGCTTAAAGATAGTAAACTCACTTGTTCTTCTGCCGATGAACACCACGCCTTGACGGTCGTCTGTGGCGAAGGTGCCGCTGTCTGACTTCAAGCCGAAATCGATGAATGCCTGCGCTGTTAACCGGCTAGGAAAGCCTGCTAAACGCAATAAGCGGTTAAACTTAAGCCCCAACTCAAGGTTGGTTTGGGGCTCGTCCAACAGTGCCCCACCGCCGCGCAGATCAATAGTGGAATCGATGTATTCCACGCGTTCGGTGAGCGTCAAGCGGTAAAGGCTATCGCTCATCAAAACCTGCTCGCCGGTAAGCGCTGCGGATTGCGTGCGATGCTCTAAGTACACCTCTTCAGACGTTGTTGTGGTGCCGCCACCGCCAATGTTTATCGACGTGCCTGTACCACCGAGTAGCGCGCACAACAGCGCAATGTCACACGTACCCAGACTGAGCAAAGGGTCATTTGCGGTAGTCACCAAGGCGTCAGCAAAGCGCGCATACTCGACATGGCGCGCTTCGATGCCATAAAGCCCCCATTGGCTCGGGTAGTTCAGCCGAAACGTATAGCCATCGTAGTAATCACCACCATTGACCTCTCCGAGCTCCGTAAGTGCTAGGTCGTACACAAACTGTAAATGGAGGCCATTGGTGAAATCATGTTTAGCCGAGACACCACCGAAATAGCGCCCTAAAAAACGATTGCCATAATTGTTAGCGGAAAGGCTTAACACCGTCGCATCATGGTCAGCTTTTTCACGCTCGCTGAATACCATGGTTAAGGCATTGGGGTCCCCGGAGACCTGATAGCTTATGCCATAGTCGAGACCTGCGCGGTCACTTTTTAAATTCGCTAACACGCGCTTTGTATCGAATTCACTGCGAAGAAGGTCGCTATCGCCAATCAAGGATGAAAAATGCTCTTTGATCCCCTCCGGCGCTTTTATATCGGCCAACGTGCCGTTGATAACATGGACAAAAATTGTCTCGTCGCGCTGGGCGAAATAGATCGTCGTTAACAGGTGTCCCAGGTGATGGTATGACTGGTTTAGCGCATTGACCGCCTGAGCCGGCGTTTTCGCCGCCGCCATCAGCATATCCAATTGCTCTTTGCTAAGGTGACGATTCCCAGTTATCCGCAGCGTATAGCCCGCCACCTCTGCCTCGTACACCGCGTCTTCACGTGCAGAACTGTACTGCACGATCCGCTCAGCAGTAGACGCTTGGGGAGGAATGACTGGGGGTAAATCAATTGCCATACAAAGTCCTTAACCTTTAGCGAGCATCAGATTCGACGCTGTTCTTTGCCGCTCGCATCTCGACACGTCTATTCTCTGCGCGAGCCTGGGCCAAGTCACGTCCGCTCAAACCCTCAACACTTACCTTTGGCTGTCTTTCACCGAAGCCAACTGCCTGCAAACGCTGCACCTCAACACCCTCGGCAGCGAGAAAACGTACCACGGCCTGAGCACGCTCTAAAGACAGGCGCATATTATAATCATCATCACCGAGGTCGTCGGTGTGGCCGACAACCTCAATTTCAATTTTCTTAAAGCGCTGTGAATTCAGGATATTGGCGGCCTGCCTGAGGGTAGCCGCAGAAGAAGCGTCGAGCAAAGCGGTATCACTGGCAAAGCTCACCCCGACGAGACGCAGCGTACGCCCGGCTTCGAAATGGCAACCCGAGGGCAATACAATCGCCTCAGCAGGCGAGTTTGGGCAGAGATCTACTTCGTCACATACACTGTCGCGATCCGCATCACGGCACTGCGCCGCAGCAGCGGACCGCGCTAAGGGCTTTTTTGCGCGATTACCATCAACCCTCGCCCCCTCGTCACTCGCTTGCGTGTCGTCGGAAAGCTCTATGGTAAGCACTTCAGGAATAATGTCGCCGTCTCCGGCTGTGTCTTGCAGGAATTCAATAACCGAGCTCTCACCGCCCAAATTATCGAGTAAGGGTGCTAAAGCGTTCCCCCCTCCCTCAACTTCAAGAGGAGACGCTGGCGCTCCTAGCAAAAGGATGTCTTGCCCGGCGATTCCGGCCCCTAACACCGCATCGTCGCTCAAAACATCTAGCGACAACACCGAAATATCATCTTCACCGCTACCGGCTCCTGGCACGGTAACATCCACCCCGATACCCAGTACATCGACCGAAATCAACTGTGCCTGCGCAATCGGCGCTGCCATGAGCAAGCCGATAAGGAAGGATTGTATAAATGCCCGAAAATTCAAGTGTCGATGCCTATCTGCCGGAACATGACCCAAATTTATATTATGCGTTATTGTGATATAGCTAGCTGAAACTTGAAAGTAAAAAAGCCGGCTCCCTAAGGAAACCGGCTCTACTATATCAGGTCAACACGCCTCGTTAAGGTGTTGGCAATTCAAATACCGGTTCTTGGCCGTCAAACCCGAATGAAAAGCTGAAAGCCGCTGACTCGAAAGAAAACGCTAGTGAAAGTGGCAATGCACTGGGCTCAGAGTCGCTATCACCGCCCTCAGATGGCGCGGGAATAGGCAGTACATCTAATACTGGCTGAAGAGGGTTATCACTTTCACCGCCCTCACCGCCAGCTGCGGCGCTCTCAAATTGATCAACAAGGGGCTGCAGCGGGTTGTCGCCCTCTCCACCACCCTGAAGCTGATCAAGCAGAGGCTGAAGCGGGTTGTCACCACCGTCACTGCCGCCCTCCGGCGCAAACCCCATCAAGTTCTCTTGCAGATGTGCAAACAGCACTTCCAGTGTCGGTGGAATGGCTTCCACACTCGCTTGAACGGCGGTTGGGTCGGTTGCCAGGGTATCGACGACATCAGTCACTGCGTCTACGGTTCCGTCCTCGCCCGCCAAGTCATTGGCCAAGTCGTCAACCGTCTTCGTCAGCTGCAATGCGTATGGCGCAAGAGGGTTTTCACCACCGCCCTGAAGCTGGTCCAAAATGGGCTGCAAGGGGTTGTCACCGCCACTACCGCCGCCCTGCAATTGATCCAGGATCGGCTGCAGAGGATTATCGCCACCACCATCGAGCGCTGAGAGCTGAGAATCGATTTCGTTTAACGGCGCGATGATTGCGTCGAGCGGCGTTCCCGCCAAGCCTTCAGCAAGCGGTTCGATAATTGGCGCCAAAGGGCCGGCACTTGAGAGTGATGATGCAGCCGTGATGGCTGCCGCTAATGACAATTGTTTCATTGATAAAGTTTTCACAGCATGTCCTCCAGACATTTTTTGTTTTTCCGCGAACAGAATCTACGTTCTGCTTTATTTGTGTTATAGGCGGATAATACGCGTTTATACCTATTGATTATAGTGATTCAAATCACAAAAGCCTGCGTTATGTGAAAAGCGGCTGACTGGAGGTGGCAACTTGCTTGAATGGCGTATTGAATCAGTCAGTTACTGACCGAGTATATGCAGGATAAGGGGCGTCGTTAGAACAGCATGCTATGCAGCAAGCCGGATTAAATAAAATAACAGTCTAAAAATGAAAAAGGGCCGCTAAAGCGGCCCTTTAAATATGGTCGGAACGGCAGGATTCGAACCTGCGACCCCCACACCCCCAGTGTGGTGCGCTACCAGACTGCGCTACGCCCCGAAATGAGGGGCAGAATCATACCCCAACTAAACAGCACTGTGAACTATCTTTTTAGATCTTTTAACAAATCTTCCAGTTCACCGATTAACTGTTTAATCAATAACTTGGACTGGGCGGAATCGCCTTTAGCCTCTTCCCCCGACATGCGCTGCCGTGCACCACCAATGGTATAGCCTTGTTCATATAACAGGCTGCGGATTTGACGAATCATCAGCACGTCTTGGTGCTGATAATAGCGGCGGTTACCCCTGCGCTTAACGGGTGCCAGCTGAGGAAACTCCTGCTCCCAGTATCTCAGCACATGCGGTTTGACGCAGCAGAGCTCGCTGACTTCACCTATCGTAAAGTAGCGTTTTCCCGGGATCGGTGGCAGCTCGTCGTTATGACTTGGTTCCAGCATAGTCCTCTACCCTGGATTTCAACTTTTGGCCTGGCCTGAAGGTCACCACTCGCCGAGCAGAAATGGGAATTTCTTCACCGGTTTTGGGATTGCGCCCAGGCCGCTGGCTCTTATCACGCAGATCAAAATTGCCAAAGCCGGAAATTTTGACCTGTTCATTATTCTCTAAACAGTGGCGAATCTGCTCAAAAAACAGCTCGACAAGCTCTTTCGCCTCACGCTTGTTCAGACCGAGCTCTTCATAGAGGCGCTCCGCCATTTCTGCCTTGGTGAGGGACGTCATCACATTCAGTTCCTTAAACTGGCCCCGAAGCGATCCTGCAACGCCTGCACTACCGCCTCTACAGATAGGGTAACTTCTTCCTCATTAAGAGTGCGGGATGAATGTCGGTACGTCAAGCCCAGGCCCAGGCTTTTCCTTTCTGGATCAATACCTTTACCCTGATAAATATCAAAGAGCTTCAAGTTAACCAGCAACTCCCCGGCCGCGCTCTGCACACAATCCAGAACGGATTGCGCGGTCACATCGCTAGGCAAAATAACCGCTAAGTCACGGCGGAGCTCGGGATAGCGCGAAACAGGTTTAAACGCAGGCACACCTACTTCGAGCAGTGCATCGAGGTCTATTTCGAAGAAATACACGGCCGATGGCAAATCCAAGTCACTCTGTAGCGAGGGGTGAAGCGCACCAATGCGTCCAACGCAGTGCTCTCCTTGATAGACATTTGCTGTTTGCCCAGGGTGCAGCGCCTTGTGCTGCGCCGCCTCAAATCGCAAAGGTGTCGCGGCAGGGGTAATCAGCGCTTCTAAATCGCCCTTTAGATCGAAGAAATCCAGCAATTCGCCACCTGAACTCCAATTTTCCGGATCTCGTCGCCCAGACAACAGCGCACCCAGTGTGGGAATCTGCGCCAAGCCCTCAGCGGATGGCACAAAACGCTGCCCAATTTCAAAGAATCGCAAGCGCGCCTGCTGACGCTTGCTATTGTATTCCGCGGTCTTCAAGAGGCCTGGCAGAAGGGAGTCACGCATCTGCGCCATATCGGCACTAATGGGATTCAATAAGGTCACGCAATCTTCGCGCTCTGAGAGTTTCGCGTTGAGCACAGGGTCGACAAAACTGTAGCTAATGGCCTCCTGGTAACCACGGGATACCAAGTGCTGCCGTAAATCCATGACAGCTCGCTGCCCTTCCGGGCGAGACTTTATAGCCAGCTCCGAGCGAATGGGTTTAACCGGCAGGCGATTATAGCCATATACCCGGGCGAGCTCTTCGAGCAAGTCCACTTCGATGGCAATATCAAAACGCCAACTCGGCGGGGTTACCATCCAGCCACTGTCCTGACGCTCTACCTGCATACCTAAGCCTGTCAGGATTTGCTCGACTTCTTTAGCCAGCAACGGCATCCCCAGCATTTTCTCGATTCGCGCCTCACGCAAGATTACAGGGCTGCGGCTTGGTAAAGCATCGCTGCTCGCCTCGGTCAAAGGCCCTGCTTTGCCACCGCATATTTGCAATATTAATTCGGTGGCGCGCTCAATTGCTCGTTCTGCTAGGGCGAAGTCCACACCACGCTCAAATCTATGCGACGCGTCAGTGTGCAAACCATAAGAGCGCGCCTTGCCGGCAAGCTTCTCTGGGGTGAAAAATGCAGACTCCAAGAATAAGTCTTGAGTCGCGGCAGATACCGCACTGCTCTGCCCGCCCATAATGCCGGCGAGCGCCAACGGTTTCTCATCATCGGCTATTAACAGGCTGTCGTCACGAAGCTCCAAAGTTTGCCCGTCAAGCAACTCAAGGCTCTCGCCTGGCGTTGCCGTGCGCACGCTAACGGCGCCGCTTATAGCCGATAAGTCAAAGGCATGCATGGGCTGACCGAGCTCAAGCATAACCAAGTTGGTGACATCCACCACAGGGTCAATGCTACGCGAACCACAGCGGCGCAATTTTTCTTGCAGCCACAAAGGGCTTTCTGCCCCCATATTCACACCGCGCACCACGCGGCCCACATAGCGCGCGCAGTGATCCGGTGCCGCAATCTTTACGGTTAGCTGATCGTCGATGGAAGCTTCTACCGCGGCCTGCGCTGGCTCAGCAAAGGCCATATTGTTGAGAACGGCCGCCTCGCGGGCGACCCCGCGAATACTGAGGCAATCCGCGCGATTTGGGGTCAAACCCAGCTCGATAAGCTTATCGTCAAGCCCTAGGTAACTACGAATATCTTCACCCAACGGCGCATCGCTGGGCAATTCGAACAGGCCATCAGAGTGCTCCGCCATTCCTAGCTCTTGCTCGGCACACAACATACCAAAGGACTCTACGCCGCGCAGCTTGGCTTTCTTTATTTTGAAATTACCGGGCAGGACCGCCCCTACCATGGCCATGGGCACTTTGATTCCTTCCCGAGCATTGGCGGCGCCGCACACAATTTGGAAACTTTCCTGGCCATTACTCACTTGGCAAACTTGCAGCTTGTCGGCGTCAGGGTGGCGCTCTGCAGCAGTAATCTCAGCAACAACCACACCGCTAAAATCACCCGCGACAGGCTCAATGGCATCGACTTCCAAACCGGCCATCGTCAATTGTGCAGACAGATCGTCACTGTCCACACCGGGGTTTACCCACTCTCGCAACCACTGTTCACTAAATTTCATGCTCTATCCGTATCCGACTGTTAACGTTGCCTAGCTAGTAGCTCGATGCATTTACTGGAATTGCTCGAGGAATTGCAGATCATTTTCGAAAAATAATCGCAGGTCATTGACGCCGTAACGCAGCATGGCCAGGCGCTCCACACCAATACCAAACGCAAAGCCGCTGTATTTTTCAGGATCGATATCAGAGTATTCGAAGACCTTTGGGTGCACCATTCCGCAACCGAGAATTTCGATCCAGCCGGTATGGCTACATACGCGACAACCCTCACCCCCACACATTACGCACTGAATGTCGACTTCTGCCGACGGCTCTGTGAAGGGGAAATATGATGGCCGAAACCGTACGGCGAGGTCTTTTTCGAAAAAGGCGCGCAAAAACGATTCCAGCATGCCTTTCAGGTCGGCAAAACTGGACTCCTGATCAACGAGCAAGCCTTCAACCTGATGAAACATCGGCGTGTGCGTCAAGTCGGAATCACAACGGTACACGCGCCCCGGACAGATCAGCTTTAGCGGCGGCTCACTGGACTCCATCACCCTCACCTGCACGGGCGAGGTATGGGTACGCAGTACCGTACTGACATCAACGTAGAACGTGTCGTGCATCGCCCTCGCCGGGTGGTGGGCAGGGATATTTAAGGCTTCGAAGTTGTGGTAGTCATCTTCGATTTCAGGCCCTTCAGCGATATCAAAACCAATACCTTCAAAAAATTGGCTGATGCGCTCTATGGTCTTCGTTACCGGGTGCAGGCCACCCAGCTGCTGACCGCGGCCAGGCAGGGTCACGTCGATAGTTTCGGCCGCCAATTTTTCTGCGACAGCAGCCTCTTCCATCTTAGCCTTTCGCTCGCCAATTTGCTGCGCAAGTGCCTGCTTAACCCTATTGATCTCGGCACCCGCTGCCGGGCGCTCCTCGGCCGATAATTTGCCCAAACCTTTGAGCAACGCGGTGATATGCCCCTTCTTTCCTAGGTAATCAACACGCAATTGCTCAAGGGCACGCCCATCATCTGCCGCAGCGATTTTCTCTGCGGCCTCGGCGGCCAAGGCTTCAAGATTCTCCATTCCCCACTCCTGACTCAGGTACTCGGCTGGTAACTGCCGGGCGCAAGCGCCCGAAAAAAAAATAGGGAAAGAGCGAAGCTCTTCCCCTATCCAATAGTTATATCTACAACCGCTGGGCGGTGGCAGGCATCAGGCCAGAGCTGCTTTCGCGCGTTCTACCACGGCAGCAAAGGCTTCTTTGTCGTGCACGGCTAAGTCAGCCAACACGCGACGGTCCAGTGCGATCTCTGCCTTTTTCAAGCCAGCAATCAAACGGCTGTAATTCAAGCCATTGGCACGAGATGCGGCATTAATGCGGGTGATCCACAGCGCACGAAAAGTACGTTTCTTAACGCGGCGATCGCGGTAAGCGTATTGACCGGCTTTGATTACCGCCTGCTTAGCTACACGATAGATGCGCGAACGCGCTCCGTAGTAACCCTTGGCTTGCTTCAAAATCTTTTTATGACGACGGTGTGCTGTCACACCACGTTTTACGCGGGGCATAGTCTATTCCTTATCTGTTGAGATGACGGTAATCAAATGGCGCGAAGCATGCGGTCGACCAGAACTTTGTCCGACTTGTGGACAGCACTGGTGCCACGCAGCTGACGCTTACGCTTGGTGGTCATCTTGGTAAGGATGTGACTCTTGTGGGCGCTTTTACGCTTATAACCGCTACCGGTTTTTTTAAAGCGTTTTGCCGCTCCGCTGTGTACTTTAACTTTTGGCATCGTTAGATACTCCGCATTGCATCAATCAATTAAGCAGGCCCTGAGAGCTCACTGCTTTTTCTTTTTCGGGGCAATCACCATCGTCAGCTGACGACCTTCCATTTTTGGATACTGTTCTACAGCGCCGTATTCAGCGAGGTCTGCTTCCACTCGCTGCAACAACTGCATACCCAGTTCCTGGTGGGCCATCTCACGACCGCGGTAACGGAGAGTTACCTTGGCTTTATCCCCATGCTCAAGGAAACGTACCAGGTTGCGCAGTTTTACCTGGTAATCCCCTTCATCCGTCCCAGGTCGGAATTTAATTTCCTTAACCTGAGTACGAACCTGGTTTTTTCGGGCCGCAGCTTGTTGCTTCTTGGCCTCGAAAACATGTTTTCCATAATCCATTATCTTGCAGACCACCGGATCCGAGTCCGCAATCTGCACTAAGTCTAGGCTGGCTTCCTGGGCGGCAGTTAGCGCCTCCGCTAGCGGGACAATGCCCACCTGGTTACCTTCAGCATCAATCAACCTGACTTGACTGGCTTCAATATCTTGATTTATCAGTGCGCGTTTACCGCGCCCTTTTGCGTTATCGCGTTTAATTGCTAGCTCTCCGATATTGCACGGCTGCGGGCAGCCACGCCTTCGGCAAGGATGCTCGCTAACTCATCAAGTGAGATCGAGCCCAGATCCTTACCACCTCTTGCGCGCACTGCTACAGTCCGACTTTCCACCTCTTTATCCCCAACTACCAGGATATAAGGCACCTTCTGAATTGTGTGCTCGCGGATTTTAAAGCCGATCTTCTCATTTCTCAAGTCCGAGTCGACCCTAAACCCACGATCTTGCAGGAATTCTTTCACTTCTGACACATATTCACCCTGTGCATCGGTGATATTGCAGACCACCGCCTGCACCGGCGCAAGCCAAAGCGGGAATGCGCCCTCGTAATGCTCGATCAAAATACCGATAAAGCGCTCGAAAGACCCCAATATTGCCCGGTGCAGCATTACCGGCGTCTTGCGCTGGCCGCTCTCGTCCACATATTGCGCGCCCAGGCGGCCCGGCATTGAGAAATCAACCTGAATCGTCCCCAACTGCCAAACGCGGCCAATACAGTCCTTGAGGGAAAATTCAATTTTCGGCCCGTAGAAAGCGCCCTCTCCTGGCAGCTCTTCCCAGGGCAAAGACTTGCTATCCAAGGCTAGTGCCAGCGCCTCTTCGGCCCGATCCCAATCCTCGTCGCTACCAACCCGCTGCGCAGGGCGCGTTGACAGGCGATAGATAACGTCACTGAAACCAAAATCGGCGTAGACGTCGTGCAAAAAGTCGATAAATTGTGCCACTTCCTGCTGAATCGACTCCTCCGCGCAAAAAATGTGCGCATCGTCCTGGGTAAAACCACGCACCCGCATAATTCCGTGCAGGGACCCTGAGGGCTCGTTGCGATGACACGAACCAAACTCTGCCAACCTCAGGGGCAGATCCCGATAGCTGCGCAGTCCCTGGTTAAATACCTGCACGTGACAAGGGCAGTTCATTGGCTTCACAGCCACTTCACGCTCATCAGCCTGCAGGCGGAACATGCCATCGCTAAACTTGTCGGCGTGTCCCGACTTCTCCCACAGCGAAATATCAACCAGCTGAGGAGTTTTAATCTCTTGGTAACCATGCTTGCGCTGCTGGTCTCGCATATATTGCTCAACAGCCTGATATATGCCCCAGCCCTTGGGGTGCCAAAACACCATTCCTGGCGCCTCTTCCTGCATGTGAAATAGGTCGAGTTTTTTAGCAACCTTGCGGTGATCTCGCTTTTCCGCCTCAGCAATCCGGTTCAAATAGGACTTAAGGGCCTTCTTATTCGCCCAGGCAGTGCCATAAATACGCTGCAACATGGCGTTATTCTGATCGCCTCGCCAATAGGCACCGGCCACCTTGGTGAGTTTAAAGGCTTTCAAACGGCCAGTACTGGGAACATGGGGCCCCCGGCACAAATCCATCCACTCACCCTGCTTGTAAACTGAGATCTCCTCTCCCTCAGGCAGGTCGTGGATAATTTCAACTTTATACTCTTCGCCCATATCGGCGAACGTTTTAGCCGCCTCTTCACGCGACATTACCAATCGCTCGACAGCTAAATCCTGCCCGGCGATGGCCTCCATTCGTGCCTCGATTTTCTGCAGGTCATCAGGTGTAAAAGCACGCTCAAAGGCAAAATCGTAGTAGAAGCCATCTTCCACTGTTGGGCCAATCGTTACCTGCGCGCCCGGGAACTCCTCCTGAACAGCCATCGCCAGCAAATGCGCCGTAGAGTGACGAATAATATCCAGGCCCTCTTCGTCGCGATCGGTGATAATCGCCAGGTTGGCATCTTGCTCGATAAGGTAGTGAGTATCGACGAGCTCACCGTCCACCCGCCCAGCAAGAGCCGCCTTGGCAAGGCCTGGACCAATGTCGGCCGCTACACCCTCAACGGTAATCGGCGTGTCGAATTCACGGGTACTATTATCGGGGAGAGTAATAACAGGCATGACTGTTCCTTATCCAGTGGTGGCCGCTACGATAGGCCACATGTAAAACGCTATTGCGCAAAAATTGGGGCGGCTATTATGAACACCGATCCCAGGCTCTGCAAGGCTTAAGCCGCAAACAAAAAACCGCGCCGTAGCGCGGTTTATCTACTGACTCTGGAGGGGTATCCAGAGGCGCTAATACTCAGCTACTGGCCTTGTCTGGCGTGGCAGCCGCTTTCTTTGCCGGTGCCTTTTTCGGCGCTGACTTCTTAGCAACTACTTTCTTCTTCGCAACCTTCTTAGCCGCCGCTTTTTTAGGGGCACCTTTCTTCGCGGCGGTTTTGCGAGCTGCTGACTTTTTAGCGGTAGCTTTTTTAACCGCCGCCTTTTTAGATGACGCCTTTTTCTTGGCGGTTGGCGCCGCTGCAGGCTTGGATGCGGTCTTTGCCAATGCCGCTTTGGCAGGCTCTGACAACTTGGCTGTCAGTTGTTTGACCGCCATCTTGTGCTTGCTGACAAGTTTGCGCTCAATAGTAGCGAGCTTCGCTTTGTCCTCTGCGTTGCGCTTTTTGATAAACCGCTGCTCGAACTGTTTAACTGCTTTGGCTAAATCAGCGTCTGCCTTACTCGCCAGCGCTTCGGATCGCTCTTGAATTTTTTGGCGAACCGCAGCCTCCGAGGCAGAGATTTTTGCAATGACTTTTGCATCAGCTAATGCCGACTTACTGCTGGCAACCTTCGCACGTACTGTTCGCAATTTTTGGTTTGCCTTACTTGCTGCAGCCGACGCACGCTTGGCAGCATTTTTATCTACCGCCTTGGCCGTTTTCTTTGCCTTCGCCTTAGCAGAATCTAGCTTCGCTTTCGCTGCTGCTACCGCCTTGCGTTCTTTAGCTAACATCGCCTCAACTTTCTTCAAACCTTCCTCGGCTTTTTTAACGACGGCATTTCCGGGGGAAGCGGCTTTTTTAGGCGATGTTTTCTTCTTTGCTGCAGTGGCAACTTTGCGCTTTGCTCTTGGCATTTTATTCTCCTTGGCGAACAGCGTTATGCTATTTGTTTAAAAAATAGCATACATAGTAAGCAGCGCAAAATTTTCGCAAAAAAATCAAACGCTTTGTCTAACTTAACGACTTACTTTTTCAGAGACTGAGAAACAAATGGACGACACAATTCCAGCATCAAATCTTGATGGGCATCGCTATCATTCAAACACGGGATGTAATTAAAGCCTTCCCCACCGTGCTCCATGAAAATCTCTTTTGCTTCGCCATCTATCTCCTCCAGTGTTTCAAGACATTCAACAGCAAACGCTGGACACATTACGTCCAGGCTTTTAACCCCTTCTGCCGGCAACGCTTCTACAGTTTTGTCGGTATAGGGGGTTAACCACTCAGCCTTACCAAGCCGAGATTGAAATGTTCTCAGCCACTGGGTGTCATCCAGTTCAAGGTACTTGGCCACGGCCTCTGCGGTTTCATTGCAATGCTCTTCGTAGGGGTCGCCCAAATCCACATTTCGCTTCGGAATTCCGTGAAACGACATGAGTAAGCGCTCTGCCCGGCCGTTCTTCTGCCAGTGTGCTTTAACACTTTCCCCAAGGGCCGCCACATAGGCCTCATGGTTGTGGTAATTGCGCAGCCATGACCACTGAGGTATGTCCCGCATGCGAGCAAAGCAGCGATATACGGCATCCATCGCGGCCGCCGTGGTAGTCGCTGAATACTGTGGGTACAACGGCACAAAAAAGATGTTTTCGACACCGGCGTCGCAGAGCTCATGTATTTGAGACTCCACACTGGGCTGCCCGTACGTCATGGCAAGCCGCACCGTGATATCCGCATCCGGGTACTCCTGAGAGAGTTTACTGGCAACCCCCTCAACTAAACTTTCTGAAAAATGCCTGAGCGGAGAGGTGTCGCCAAACCATATTTGTCGGTAGGCCTTTGCCACACGAGGTGAACGAAAAGGGAGAATAATAAGATAGAGTATCGCCAACCAAATAAGCCTGGGAACCTCGACCACGCGTCGGTCTGACAGAAACTCCCGCAAGAACCGCCGCACCCCAGAGGTATTGGGAGTATCTGGCGTACCCAAATTGATAAAGACTACCGCTGTTTTCATTTTTCACTTTCCAAGGCGTGCGAGATGCATCTTACGCGATTGAACAAACATTCGGTTTATAGCAAAAAAGAAAAACGGCGCCTAAAGGCGCCGCAAATCGCAAAACCAGACTGCCACAACAGCGCCTAATCTTGAAGCGCCTCGAGCACGCGCCGGGTAATTTCGTCCACGGTGCCCACGCCGTCAATGCGCGAATAGCTCGGCGCATTCTCTCCGTCCAGATCGCTGTAGAAGGCGACCAAGGGCTTGGTCTGCTCATGGTAGACGTTCAGACGGTTGCGAACAGTCGCTTCCTGGTCATCTTCACGCTGAATCAAAGGCTCGCCGGTAAGGTCATCTTTGCCTTCTTCTTTAGGTGGGTTATAGACCACATGGTAGGTACGACCCGATGCCTCGTGAGTTCGGCGGCCACTCATGCGAGTCACAATTTCTTCATCAGCGACAGCGATCTCCAGCACGTGATCGATATCAACGCCGGCCTCTTGCAGCGCCTCAGCTTGAGGAATCGTTCTGGGAAAGCCGTCAAACAGGAATCCGTTAACACAGTCTGACTGAGCAATACGCTCCTTAACCAAGGCGATAATGATGTCGTCGGACACCAGACCACCCGTCGTCATAATATCTTTCACCTTCAGGCCCAGCTCACTACCCGCCTTTACCGCCGCACGTAACATGTCGCCTGTGGAGATCTGAGGAATACCAAACTTCTCAGTGATGAACTGGGCTTGCGTCCCCTTACCGGCCCCTGGAGGCCCCAACAAAATAACGCGCATGCGTAACAACTCCCAAAGGATTAAAAAAAGCTCTACGGCCAGTAACGGCGCCAACTAATGCGATTGGAATGGCTGGAACATACCTTGCAGCAAAAGCTCTGAATGGCTTTTCTACCAACGTCTGCAAACTGATTAGTCGGTCTCGACGGCTGAGGCGTCGAACTGGTCGCTTTTCAAAGCCGACAACGATACACAGCTAAAGGCCGACACACAAGCCTACTAAGGTCGAAGACCGCCCTGTTACTACACGACAGCCCCACCCTTAGGTAACCGTCGATCTCTGAGCGGCAAGCTAGCGCCTCACTCATTGAATTGCACCTGTGGCAGGCAAAATGGCATCAGCCATTGCGGCTGTGGCTAAAAATCCACCACTCGTCGCCATTCGTCGCGCATTTGAAATAAGCAAACGCCTCTTCTCATTCCTGTATTGGCGAATTTATAGCTGCAACAGGCGTGACGCAATTAGTGTGAACAGGCCCTAGGCAAGTCCCCAAGCTACGTACTAGTATCAGAGTGTGAATACTCTGCGATGACAGGAACTGGCAAATGAAAGTACGGGATTTGTTATCACTCTGGGAACAAACCGCCAGCAGCGGCTTAACCGAGGATTGCTACAAAATACGGCTGCCACTGGAGGACGCCGCCAAGCTGAAAGCGCTGGCAGAGCTCTATCCCAGGCGCCACGTTGAAGAGCTAATCACCGACCTGCTTAGCGCGTCATTGAACGAACTCGAAAGCGCCATGCCCTATGTCCGCGGCAAAAAAGTTGTTACCACCGATGAACTCGGCGACCCCATCTATGAGGACGTTGGCCCTACGCCTCGCTACTTAAGCCTGACTGAAAAGCACATGTCAGCCCTGAGAAACCGCAACAAGCACTGACCACAAGTGGGCTACAGGCCCGCTTGTTTCGCATCTTGCCAATACTGCTCCAGTACGGCTCTCGGTGTCGCGGCAGTGCCTTCCTGCCCCCCGGCCTGTTGTTCTACATAGCGAAAGCGTCGCTCGAATTTCTGGCCCGCCGCTCGCAGTGCACCCTCGGCGTCGTGCTTAAGATGGCGACTCAGGTTCACCACAGAGAAGAAAACATCGCCGAGCTCATCGGCTATTTCCTCTCTTTGGCCGCCGTCTATCGCTTCTTTGAGCTCGGCCAGCTCATCTTCCAAGGCAGCCAATACACCTGCCACATCGTCCCAATCAAAGCCAAGACGACTCGCCCGCTTTTGCAGTTTTTCTGCACGATTAGTCGCTGGCAGCGCTAATGGAATATCATCTAGGGCACTCAACTGGGCCTTTCCCCGGCGCTCCTCTGCCTTGATTTCCTCCCAGCGCTGCTTGATTGCGGGTTCATCAGGCGGCGCTTCTCCACGCCGACTTTCCAAGGTTCCATCGGGAAAAACATGGGGATGACGGCGCAGAAGTTTGCGAGTGATGTCATCGACAACGTCGTTAAAGGTAAAGTCGCCCTGCTCCTGCGCCAGCTGGCTGTAAAAAATTAACTGGAACAATACGTCGCCCATTTCCTGGCGAATCTGATCCGGGTCAGCGCTCTCGATCGCATCGACGAGCTCATAGACCTCTTCGAGTGTATGAGGGACGATGCTTTTAAAGTCCTGCTTTTGATCCCAGGGACAACCATCTTGAGGGTCGCGCAAACGCGACATCAGTTCGCGCAAGTCATCGATGCTATATTGCTTTGCCACCATCATCCTTCCTTAACACGTTTCACCGCTACGACATTCGGCAAGCCATTTAGGCGGCTCAACAGGCCCGACAAAGCGCCGACATCACTAATTTCCAGGCGAATACGCATCGTGGCCATGTGGCTATTCGTGTCGGTAACCGTATTCAGGGAGATTACATTCACCTTTTCTGTGGCCAACTGCAGGGTGATATCGCGAAGCAGGCCTTGTCGGTCGAAAGCCTGCAATTCGATATCAACAGGATAAGTATCGGTTTGCTCAACTTCCCAGTCGACGGCAATAATTCGGTGCGGCTCCACGCTCTGAAGTTGCAGAAGCTTACTGCAATCTTGGCGGTGAACGCTCACGCCACGCCCCACGGTGATGTATCCCGTAATAGCCTCCCCAGGCAGAGGTTTACAGCACCTGGCGAAGTGCGTTAACAAGTTGCCAACGCCGCTGATCCGCACCTTACTGCTATCTTTGGAGGTTTTGCTCGGCGCCTTCAGGCGTGGCAGCACTTCTTCAGCCGCATTTTCATCTTGCCCGATCAGCTGGTTCGCCAGACGAACAATTTGTAGCATGCTGATTTCGCCGACCCCCACCGCAGCGTACATATCCTCTACGCTGGCACAATGGGTTTGATCGGCGATGTACTTATAGTCAACGCTATTGAGCGCAAGGCGGCGAAATTCTTTTTCCAGCAACGCGCGACCGGCAGCAATATTGTCTTCCTTAGCCTGCTGTCGAAACCAATGTTGCACTTTAGTGCGAGCCCGGCTGGTTTTTAAATAGCCCAGGTTACTCTGCAGCCAATCGCGGCGAGGCTTGCTCTCTTTACCGGTGAGAATTTCAACGCGCTCGCCGGTATTCAGAGTGTATGTCAGCGGTACGATGCGGCCGTTCACTTTAGCGCCGCGGCAGCGATTACCCACCTCAGTATGGATGTGATACGCAAAATCCAATGGCGTCGCGCCGTTTTGCAAATTCACAACATGGCCATCTGGGGTAAACACGTAGACCCTGTCCTGGGCGCGGGTGAACTGCTCCGCGACGTCACTGCTGCTGCCACTTTCCTCATGCCAGTCCAATACCTGCCGCAGCCATGCAATTTTTTCGTCGTAGCTGTTATTACTCTTGGCGGTTTTGTCTGCCCCTTTGTACATCCAGTGAGA
Organism: Spongiibacter marinus; assembly: GCF_016906995.1. GTDB lineage: Bacteria > Pseudomonadota > Gammaproteobacteria > Pseudomonadales > Spongiibacteraceae > Spongiibacter > Spongiibacter marinus. The sequence continues at coordinate 250,843 of NZ_JAFBBD010000003.1, forward strand.
GCACACACCAAACTCTGCTTCCTCGTGCATGCTTCGGGTGCGAATTTGCACTTCCAGAACCTTGCCCTGGGGGCCTATCACCGCGGTATGGAGTGAGCGGTAGCCATTTTCTTTGGGGCTGGCGATGTAATCATCGAACTCGTTGGGAATATTTCGCCACAGGCCGTGGACCAGGCCAAGCACGGCATAGCAAGCTTTTACATCCGGCACTAGCACGCGCACTGCGCGAATATCGTAGACTTGGGAAAAACCAATCCCCTTGCGCTGCATTTTCCGCCAGATGCTGTAAATGTGCTTCGCTCTGCCGGCGATATCGGCGTCAATGCCATCGGCCTTGATCGCCGCGGTAAGCGTGTGAATGACCTCGTCGATATAGTGCTGGCGGTCTAGTCGCTTCTCATCCAACAGTTTGGCAATTTTTTTGTATGCCGATGGCTGCAAGTAGCGAAAGCTAAGATCCTCTAACTCCCACTTTATGTGGCCAATACCCAGGCGATGAGCCAGAGGCGCGTAGATGTCGAAAACTTCTCTCGCAACACGATAGCGCTTCTCTGGGCGGTTCTTCACCGCGCGAATCGCCGAGGTTCTCTCTGCCAACTTAATCAGTGCAACGCGAACATCGTCGACCAACGCCACCAACATTTTCCGAATGGTTTCGCTTTGTGCCTCGGACTGCCCCAGCACCGGAACATCCAACTCTGCGTTAACTTTGGAAATGGCCGCCATTCCCAACACGCCATCGACCAACTTCGCCACAGAGCCGCCAAATTGCTGCTCCAGGTCACTCAGCGATAACCTCACTTCTCGAACTGCGCGAAACAAGGTCGCGGCAACCAGGCTGTCTTGGTCCAAATGCAGGTCGGCAAGAATTTCCACCATTTCCAGGGCGGTGAAAAAGCTATCCCCACTGACATCGGGCGCTGTGCCCGCACTGCCGCTGGCGCACTGTTCGGCGAGCTCAAAGGCACGGAGCAACTCACTGCGCTCTACGACGCTGTCATCTATCGACAGGCGCTCCATCCAGCGCGGGATATCAACACGCCCGTCGGCTAACTGTGGGTAATCCTCTCGGACCTTTACCATGGTATTAACTCAATCATTTTCCGACTGGTTTCAAACAAGGCGGCAATACCGCCGCCTAGAAAACGCCGGTGGACAAATAGCGGTCACCGCGGTCACAAATAATGGCAACAATTACGGCGTTTTCCACCTGTTCGCTAAGACGAAGCGCTCCGGCGACTGCACCGCCGGAGGACACACCACAAAATATCCCTTCCTGCTCAGCAAGTGCTCGCATGGTTTTTTCAGCCAGTTGCTGATCAATATCCATCACCTGATCGACCCTTGGGGCCTGATATATTTTTGGCAGGTAAGCCTCAGGCCAGCGACGAATACCGGGAATGCTAGAGCCATCTTCAGGCTGCAGTCCAACGATCTGTACACTGGGGTTTTGCTCCTTAAGGAACCGGGAGACGCCCATAATGGTACCGGTGGTTCCCATCGAGCTGACAAAGTGGGTAATACGTCCATCGGTCTGACGCCAGATCTCAGGGCCAGTTCCCTCATAGTGAGCCAGGGGGTTATCGGGGTTTGCAAATTGATCCAGTACCTTCCCCTCGCCTCTTGCCTGCATCGCCAGGGCCAAGTCTCGCGCCCCTTCCATTCCCTCTTCTTGACTCACCTCCACAAGGGTGGCGCCATAGGCAGACATTGCCAATTTGCGCTCACTGCTCATATGGCTTGGCATGATCAGCACCATCTTATAGCCGCGAATGGCAGCGGCCATCGCCAGCGCGATCCCCGTGTTACCGCTCGTCGCTTCAATAAGCGTGTCACCAGGTTGTATATCGCCCCGAGCCTCCGCGCGCGCTATCATACTCATAGCCGGACGGTCTTTAACGGAACCAGCGGGGTTATTTCCCTCTAGCTTCAGCAAAATCGTATTACTGCTGTCGCGATTAAGGCGTTGCAACCTCACTAAGGGTGTATTGCCAATACATTGCTCAATGGTAGGAAAATCTGTCATTGCAGTAGAGACCTCAAGCCGACTTCAGCAGCGCAGCAGGGGAAATCGTTGCCCCAGCTGCTATAGGCTTCAGTGATAAAGCGGCCACAGGATGGCAACCGCGTAAACTTTTGGCAGTGATAATACCACTGCCCTAGTCATAGGCTCCAGTTCACATGCGCAGGCGATACGGATTTAAACGGCTTATCTTGATCATGGGGCTACTGCCCGTACTTCTCATTTCGGTGGGTTTCAGTGCCTACCTGACTCAACAGCAACTGGCAGACAGCAGAGAGCTGCTTACTCAGCGTGCCAAATCCGCCGCCCAGCAGCTGAGTGTTGTCTCTAGCCATATGATGCAGGACCACCACGAAGATACGCTGGCCTATATTCTACATACGGCGCTTGAGGAGCCCGGTGTACGCGCGGTGAGTATCTACAATAGCGACCTCGAACTCATCTCGCACGCAGGCCCCGGAACGCCACCGCCCAATGTCGAGGGATTGAGCCGGTTTATGCCCTTTAAGGTCATGGATCAAGCCGATGATCTCCAAATTACGTGGGCGATTCATGCACCGCTATCTGCAGAGGGCCATCAGACCGATGCAGATGGCCACCTCGGCTGGGTGCAAATGAGCTATGGCTGGCACCAATACGAGCTAATGAAGTACCAGAGCTACCTCGCCGCGGCGATTTTTCTGGGCCTCAGCGTCCTCGTTTGTATCTTGTTTTTTAGTTATATCAATCACAACATCGGCCGCGACTTACAAATTCTGCGGATGGCAACTCACCGCCTCACCAGCGGCCAGAGAGACTTGCACATTCATGTTCCCGGTGGCGACGAATTCAGTGAGCTAGCCGAGGATCTCAATGAACTGAACGCGGCGCAGGTAAGGGAGCTAAAGGAGCTGCAACTCAACCTCGAACAATCCAACAGCGACTTACGTGAAACCTTAGAAACGCTTGAAATACAGAATATCGAGCTTGACCTAGCGAGGCGCGAAGCCGTCACTGCAAGCCGAGTTAAATCGGAATTTCTCGCCAACACCAGCCATGAAATTCGCACACCTCTGAACAGTATTCTGGGTTTCAGTAATATTCTTCTCAAGGCGGATATTCGCGGGCGACAGCGCGAAGCGGTAGAGACCATCCGCAACAGCGCCGTTAACCTGCTCACCATCATCAACGATATTCTCGACTTCTCCAAGCTTGAGGCTGGGAAGCTGGTGTTCGATAAAGCCCCAGTGCAACTCCGCGAACTTGCTGAAGATACCTTGATCATGCTCGCTCCCGGCGCAGCGGAGAAGCGTCTCGACCTTGCACTGTTTGTCGAGAAAGACACCCCTGAGGCAATCCTCAGCGACTCCCTCCGACTCCGGCAAATGCTGACGAACTTAGTTAGCAATGCGATTAAATTCACCCCAACCGGAACCGTTCGCGTCGATATCTCCTGTAGCGAGCGGGACGACGATTACGCAACACTGACCTTCAAGGTCACTGACAGCGGCATTGGTATGAGCGCAGAGCAGCGCAAGCATATCTTCCGAGACTTTGGCCAAGGCGATGCATCTGTCACTCGTCAATATGGCGGCACCGGGCTGGGACTGGTCATTGTTCAAGGCCTGGTTAAGGAGATGGGCGGCGAAATCGGCGTAGAAAGCGAGCTCGGACACGGCTCTACCTTTTGGTTTAGTCTGCGCTTGGCAATTGATCACAATGCGATGCAAATGCGTGACTTCCAATCCCTACAGGGTAGTACTGTTGCCTTGTATGACAGCAGCCCATTATACGGCCTCGCCATTTGCGACCTGCTCGAAGGCTGGGGCATGAACGTGCAGCTCTGCCAGGGAATTGATGATATTAATACCCAGGCAGACCACTGCATTCTGAGCTTGGATGCAGAGGAGAGCTGCCAACCGCTACCCACGATTCATCGCGACGGCGCCTGCGTGGTTTTGAGCTACCACAGCGAGGAACACCCACAAGACAATAATGTCTGGCTCAGCAAGCCGGTTTCTCATGTTCGTCTTTTTGACGCGCTGAATACGGGCCTGAGCGATGATAACCAACTCAACAACCGACATTTTCGCAATAGCCAAGTGCTCATCGTTGATGACAACCCGTCTAACCTGCTCATACTCTCCACCTTTCTGGAAGATGCCGGCATCAGCCCCGTCAGCGCTCAAAATGGCGTGGAAGCAGTCAGCCATTGCCAGGAGCAGTGTTTCGACTTGATATTTATCGACATCCAGATGCCACAGCTGGACGGCATTGCCGCAAGCCGCCAGATACGCCAGCGCGGAAAGAACCAACACACCCCAATTGTGGCGCTGTCGGCCTACCTCGCACCGGAAAACCCCTCACAGCTGCGCGATGCCGGCATCGATAAATACCTGAGCAAACCGGTAAATGAGCAGCAGCTCACCAATATTTTGCAACACTACCTGGCCCCTTCCTGTGACCTGCCGCCAACCGACGAACACGCGCCTGAGGCAGACACCGACGCCGAGGAGCAACCCAGGCCCGTGGACCTTAAACAGTGCCTATTACTGTCCAAACAGCGCCCTACGCTGGCAAAAAACATGCTCTCAATGCTGCTCGATGAACTGCCAGGTTTGCGTAGTCAGCTCACACAGGCCTTCGATAGCAAGGAGTGGGATACGCTGACCGAACTCAATCACGGTTTGAAAGGGAATTGTTGCTACACCGGCGTCCCACTTCTCAAGCAAGCCGTCTGTGAATTAGAGGCCGATTTATCTGCCCAGAAGCCACCTCAGCAACCGCTCTTCACCGCAGTGATTACGCGAATAGACGAATTGCTGGCATGGCGCGAAGAACACGAGCTGGATGCCCTATTCGACTAACAGCGCCGGCGATTTAGTCTGAGTACTGCCGGAGAAACAGTTTTCGACTGTTCAGTGGCCGGTCCCCCAACAGGGGCGCAAGGATAAGCCGGTTGAGGCGCTTCGCTACTTTAAGCGTGTCGGCGTCCCACTCGGCACGTGCTAACTGCTGCAATAGATGGCCGGAAAACGCTTTCTGGTGAGCGTCCATCGACGCCGATACCTGGCAAAAGCCGTGCTCCGGGTCGTAGATAAAATAGGCCTCGGGGGCGCTTTCAATGGGCGAGAAGTCGACACCGTAGCCCAGCTCGGTAAGTAAAGTTAGCTCAAAGCTGCGCAGTATGGGTTCAACACGGCTCCCTGAGGACAGCTCCAGCAAAGAGCGGCCGTACAACTTGAAAACTTCCGCCTGGGGGTCAAAGGGTTGCAGCAATCTTCCCAATAACTCGTTGATGTAGAAAGCGCAGTACAGCGCGTTGCCGCGCAGTGGAAACGTGCTGTTCAGCTGCGCATCAACTAAGGTCTTTAACTCACTGCGCCCCTGCCAGGAGACCTGAATGAGATTGCCAGGCTGCAAGGCCGCGCGCCATTGCTGGCGGCTCTTGCTCGACGATTTAAGTCCCTTGGCTACGACGCTTAGATAGCCATAGTCGCGGCTGAATAGATCGATGATCGCACTGCTATCACGATAGGCGCGAAGATGTAACACGTATGCGGGCTGACCCTCTATACGCGCAGTCATGGTCTACTCGAAATCGTTATAACCGAGGCTTCGCAGGGCGCGCTCATCGTCGGACCAGCCAGATTTCACTTTCACCCACAAGCGCAACATGACCTTGCTGTCGAACGCGCGCTCCATATCCTTGCGCGCCTCTGTACCAATCTGCCTGAGGCGACTCCCCTTCTCACCGATCAGTATTTTCTTTTGCCCTTGGCGCTCTACCAGTATCAGTGCGCTGATCTCTATCAGGCGCGGCGATACCTTGAATTCCTCAATTTCGACCGTCATCGCATAGGGCACTTCCTCCCCGAGCTGACGCATAATCTTTTCGCGAACAAGCTCCGCCGCAAGAAAACGCTCACTGCGATCGGTTACCTGATCCTCGGGGAAGAGGTGTATCCCCTCTGGAAGATAGCGTTCAATAACGGCCTCAAGATCATCGCGGTTGTGGCCGCGCAATGCCGAGACAGGCACAATTTCAGTGAAACTGTGCTTTTCAGCAAGCTGTTCTAGCAGTGGCAGTAATTCCGATTTGTCGTTAAGCCGATCGATCTTGTTTACCACCAGCAAGACCGGGCAGTCGACCTGCTTCACCTTCTCCAAAACAAGGTCGTCTTCATCGGTCCAGCGATCGCGATCTACCAGAAAAAGCACCAGATCAACATCTTTCAGAGCAGAGCTGGCAGCCCGATTCATGTAGCGGTTAATCGCCTTTTCGTCGCGCAAATGCAGTCCGGGGGTGTCGACATAGATCGCCTGCGTATCACCCTCAGTTTTAATCCCCAGCAGCTGGTGGCGCGTCGTTTGGGGCTTTCTTGACGTGATACTCAGTTTTTGACCGAGAATATGGTTAAGTAGCGTGGATTTACCCACATTCGGGCGGCCAACAATTGCCACATAACCACAGCGTGTGCCGCTCTCATTCTGGTGTTTCATGCTTGCTTCTCCAGCTGCGCCAGCACTTGCTCTGCTGCAGCTTGCTCTGCCTTGCGTCGACTACTTGCCGTTGCCACAACTTCCCCGTTCAGCAGCGTTACCTTGCATGCGACAGTAAAGGCCTGCTGATGAGACTTACCCTCTGTCGAGCAAAGGCGGTATTGCGGCAAGGGCTGCTTTCTCGCCTGCAAATATTCTTGTAGCCGCGTTTTAGCGTCTTTGTGACTCGCGGTGGGATCAATACTCTCCAGTCGGCCGGCAAACCAACGATGGACACAGGCCTGACACGACGCCATGCCCCCATCGAGATAGATCGCACCGAGAATGGCCTCAACAGCATCTGCAAGGATGGAGCTGCGCCGCTTACCGCCGCTGTTGCGCTCGCCGCTTCCCAACAGAAGGTGCTCTCCGAGATTCAGTTCAGCAGCGACAGCCGCCAGGGCCTTTCCACTCACTAACGAGGCGCGAATTCTACTCAACTCGCCCTCATCCAAATTTGGAAAACGACGGTACAAAAAATCACTAACGATCATATTCAGCAACGAATCACCAAGAAACTCCAGTCGCTCGTTGTGATCAGCGCTGAGGCTTCGGTGAGTCAGCGCCTGCGTTAACAAGGCGTCGTCATTAAAAGCGTATCCCAGCACATCGGAAAGTGTCGGCATACCAGTTAGCGTTCAACCTGAAAAAGCGCGTCTTCAAACTTAACGACAGCGTCAATATTGATGAATAGCGGAACGCGTTTCTCGTAGGTGGCATCAATCAGCACACCCTCGTCGTTATTTTTGATCTTAATATCGCGCAAAGATATCGATTCGATCCGGTTTGTAATAAACCTGCGCGACAGTTTTTGACGAATCTGTGCAGGCGTCACTTCGGCACCTTTACTCTCTTCGGCCACGTCACTGATAACACGACTGAGCGACCAGTAATCAACGTATAAGGGGGCGAGACGAATTGCCATCGTTCCCAAAACCATGGCAACACCGACGATGATGACAAAGGATAGTAGGCCAATGCCCTGCTGATTTTTCATTATTATCTCCTGTGCACCGTTAACGTATTTGGCCAACGCGATCAAAGCTGGGTAGCTGAGAGAAGGATTGCCAGTGCATCCAGATTGCAAACGCCTGACCGACGATATTCTTCTCAGGAACCTGTCCCCAAACTCGGCTATCACTGCTATTGTCGCGATTATCACCCATCATAAAGTAATGACCGGGTTTTACCGTTGTTTCAAAATCACCGCGATAAATGCGTTTATCGTGATGAATCAGGTGCTCTACACTACCGAGCTGCTCGCGAACCACCTGGGTAACAGGCTGCAAGGGCGGAACTTCAGCCACCAGGGTATGGGGCACTAACTCGTCATTCACATAGAGCTTTTTATTAACATAACGCAGTTTATCGCCAGGCAAACCCACGACGCGCTTGATAAAGTAGCGGCTGTCACCAGGAGGGAAGAAAACCATAACATCGCCGCGCTCGGGCTCGCCCACTTCTAAAATTTTTGTGCCGACAACCGGCAGGCGCAACCCATAGTTAAACTTATTGACCAGGATGTAATCGCCAACTTCGAGACTGGGAACCATCGACGCGGAGGGAATTTGAAACGGCTCAACGACAAACGAGCGCAATACCAATACCACGAGCAGCACGGGGAAAAATGACCGCGCATTCTCGGCGATCGGCAACATCCCGCCAAATTCCCGCTTTAGGTTCTCCTGCTCCTGCTTAACAAAGTAGGTAATGTAAACGGCGATTTTGCCGGCGTTAACATAGGCCTGACGGCCCTTTTCAAAAACAAAGCGATCAAGGCCAGCAATCACTCCTGCCAGCGCGGTGAGCACCACCAAGGCCAGTGCAAAATCGCCATCTTTAATCAGCACAACACTGGCAACCCAAAGCAGCCACAGTGCCGATACCAACCGATAGCTCCACTCGACCCAAGCGGGCACAACCTGACGGCGCAGCGCCACCGCATCGCTAGCGGTTTTTTTCTCGGCACACCACTGCAATGCGGTTTGCATCTGCCGACGCCCTTTGATTTCCTGAAGTAGCCACACACACAGCGACGTCGCCGCGACGAACAGTAAGATCAAATTAACCATGTGGCCATATACCCCTTATCCATCTACCTTTAAGACGGCAAGAAATGCCGACTGCGGAATCTCTACATTCCCAACTTGCTTCATCCGCTTTTTACCTGCTTTTTGCTTCTCAAGCAGTTTACGCTTTCGCGATACGTCGCCACCATAACACTTGGCAGTTACGTTCTTACGCAGCGCCTTTACCGTCTGGCGCGCAATAACATGCCCACCAATTGCCGCCTGAATTGCCACGTCAAACATCTGTCGTGGAATAAGCTCTTTCATCTTTTCCACTAACAGCCGCCCGCGGGACTGCGCGAAATCGCGATGGACAATCATCGCCAGCGCATCAACACGGTCACCATTTATCAGCACATCGAGCTTGACCAGATTCGCCGCTTCGAAGCGTTCAAAACTGTAGTCAAGCGAGGCAAAGCCACGGCTCACCGACTTCAACCGGTCGAAGAAGTCCAGCACCACTTCGCTCATTGGGATGTCCCATGTCAGCGATACTTGCTGCCCCAAAAACTGCATATCAATCTGAACGCCGCGCTTCTCCGAACACAGGCTCATCACATTGCCGAGGTGTTCCTGCGGGACCAGGATATTCACCCTGGCGATCGGTTCGCGGGTTTCCTCAACTTCGCCGGGGTCAGGCATTGCGGAAGGGTTATCAACCATAACCTCTTCGCCGTTTTTCTTGAGCACTTGATAAATTACGGTGGGCGCTGTCGTTATCAGATCAATATCGTATTCACGCTCCAGGCGCTCTTGAATGATCTCCATATGCAGCGTGCCGAGGAAGCCGCAGCGAAAGCCAAAACCCAGGGCATCTGATGTTTCAGGCTCGTAAAACAAAGAAGCATCATTCAATGTCAGCTTCCCTAAGGCCTCCCGAAAGTCTTCGTAGTCTTCGGTAGATACCGTGAACATCCCGGCATAGACCTGCGGCTTTACTTTCTGAAAACCGGGCAGCGCGTCCACATCAGGTGTACTGGCGTGCGTGAAGGTATCCCCCACTGGCGCGCCGTGAATATCTTTAATGCCGGCGATAAGGAAGCCAACTTCTCCGGCTTTGAGCACACCGGTATTGGTTTGCTTGGGCGTGAATATCCCCACTACATCCACGGAATGCGTTTTACCCAGCGACTTACTGATGACCTTATCGCCTTTACGCAGGGTGCCGTTCTTCACTCGCACCAAGGAGACAACCCCTTGGTAGTTGTCGAACCAGGAATCGATGATCAGGGCTTGCAAGGGGGCATCAGGGTCCCCCTCGGGCGCGGGAATGGCGGCAACTAAGTGCTCTAAGGCATCCTCTATGCCCATTCCGGATTTCGCACTGACCGGCACTGCCTCGCTGGCATCCACGCCGATAATTTCTTCGATTTCCTGTTTTACCCGGTCAGGGTCGGCCTGCGGAAGATCCATTTTGTTCAAAATCGGCAGTACTTCGAGCCCCTGCTCTATCGCGGTATAGCAATTTGCCACCGACTGCGCCTCAACACCCTGCGCGGCGTCCACCACCAAGAGCGCGCCTTCACATGCCGCTAACGAGCGCGATACCTCGTAGGAGAAGTCAACGTGTCCCGGAGTGTCGATAAAATTGAGCTGATAGGTATTCCCATCCTTCGCGGTGTAATCGAGCGTCACGCTCTGCGCTTTGATAGTGATACCCCGCTCGCGCTCAATATCCATTGAGTCGAGCACTTGCTCGGCCATTTCACGGTCAGCAAGGCCACCACAATACTGGATAAAACGATCCGCCAGGGTCGATTTTCCGTGGTCGATATGGGCAATAATAGAAAAGTTACGAATTAGGTCGAGACTAGGCACGTTTGGCAGAACCCCGGGACAAAGCCATTGAGGAAAATAAAGGCGCGATTGTATCGCAAAGCCCGCTACCTAAGCTATGTGTATTGTCACAGGAGGCGGCTAAATGCCTATTAATGCTCGAAAAACTGCAGTGGCTCGGCGGACCCTCGGCCATGATGCCCGACTAAACGGGGCTGAAAACGCTCGCTGTTTCGGCTCAATAGTGCGTGGGCCCGTACACCGCCCAGCCCCAGCAAAAATCCCACCAGTGCCGACACTGCAGCAACGCTCTCACTACCCGACAAACTATTCCCAGCAAGCATACCGAGGATCATACTCAGCAAAGGCAGCAGGTAGACAATAAAAGCACCACCCACTAACGCTGCTTCGGGAATGGCGATATCCACATCGCTACCCACGGGGTAGTCACTCGCGGGGAGCCCATTTAGCGCGATACGCAACTGATTGCGGCGACCATCGTGCAAACTGTTCATCAGCCCCTGCCCGCAGCCTTTCTTCGCAGAGCAGCTGGCGCAGCTACTTTGGGACACGGTCTCTACCCACAGAGCCGACGTCTCCACAGCCACAACACGCCCGCGCTCACAAATCATTATTCAGGCCACTCCACGCCGAGTGCTACCTGTCTCGCGGTCAGCATGGGAATCTCACCCACCACTGACACGCGTACGCCACGCGATTTGTGGGTAGTGCTGTAACTTACTGACGCGCCTCGCCGCATATGGCTATCACTCTGCGACGCGGCACTCTGGGTGGACTCAACAAAAACCGTGAATACCGCCAAACCGTCTGTGTAACTGATGCTCGGCGCCTGATCACGAACGGCCAAGGGCGTAAAGCCATCAGGCAACCAGGATACGCGCCAGTTAACCTCCGGGACGCTGCCTTGCTCGCCAACGGGGGGGTGTGCGATGAGCTGTGACTCATCGCGCTCAAGCGCTGCCTCATCAAAACTGAGATCAAGCACAACATACTCAAAGCGCTCAAGAACCTTGCCGCGCTTATTAACGATTTCAGAGCGCAACAACAACCCCGTTTCTTTATCCAGAGCGAGCCGGTATCCAAGGCGGTATACGTCTTTAGGCTGAATCGACAACCCTATTGCTGCGCGACCAGCAACGCTGCCCGATTCTCGGAGGGACAAATGGTAAAGCTTCTGCAATTGCTTCGCTTCTGGCGAGTCACCGGCAAGAAGATGCAATAATTCAGGGCCGGGGTGCACACAGCTAATATCGTGCCCCTGACGAATCACCTCATGCTCGCCGTGACTTAGCGCTTCGAGTGACTCGTACTCGCGACCGTCTTTGACAACATGACTGACCTTAAAACTGCTAAGTCGGTCGTCGACTTGGTAAGTCACTACACCCTGATAGTTGAGGGTCCGATGGCTGTCGGTCATTCGCTTCAGCCACGTTTCCGGACCATTCGCCCAACTGGCTTGACTAAACGCCAGCGCAGCGACCGCCAATATCACACGACAACGCACTTATTCTGACTCCTGAGACACCACCCGCGCATACGAAACGAAGCCTTGGCCATTATTCAGCGACGCCCGCTCGGTATGCTTGCGAAGCAATACGTCGAAACGCTTGTCGGCTTCGCTCTTCACTGCTGGGCTCATGCTGGGCGTGCCCCCTGCTATGGCACTTACAGGAACACCGCCATTGGCAGGTGACATTTGAGCGGGGTAAACACGGCCGCTGCTCACCGACGTCTCCGACGCCGCCAGCATTGAGGTGCCACCGCCGAGCATACGTTCACTGCCGGCGAACACGACGACGGCCGCAACACTGGCAGCGACGGCCATACCGGTTAGCGCTTGACGCCAGGACGAGCCGCGTTTCACTGCACTTGGCTCATCGTCAATCGCGGCCATCACTCGGCTCGAAATATCGAGACCGGCAAACGGCAGCTCACCGTCATGCATCACCTGTTGGTTGCGGTGGAGCGACGCCCACTCCGCGCGCAAGGCCGCATCTTCTGAGCGCAGAACTCGGCGCAACTCAAGCTCACTGGCTTCACCATCCATCATTGCCGACAGAGATTCTCTGATGCCATCTTTCATATTTACACCTCTTCGCCACTCACTTGGGCTCTTACTCGACTATCCACCGCCTCGCGAGCCCTGAAAATTCGCGACCGCACTGTTCCAACAGGGCAATCCATCACCGCTGCAATATCCTCATAACTGAGACCATCAAATTCACGCAGAGTTAGCGCTGCGCGCAAATCTTCAGGCAAAGTTTTGATCGCGTCCTGAACCACATTTTTTAGCTCTTCGCCATACAAGCGGTTCTCTGGCGTCTCGACTTCTTTTAAAGCAGACGGCCCCTCAAAATATTCGGCATCAGCCACATCCACGTCACTGCCCGGCGGGCGACGGTTGCGAGCGACCAGATAGTTTTTCGCCGTGTTGATCGCAATGCGATACAACCAAGTATAAAAGGCACTGTCCCCACGGAACTTGGGCAAAGCCCGATAGGCTTTAACAAAGGCTTCCTGGGCAACATCCTGCACTTCGTCACTATCTTTGATATAGCGGGATATCAGACCAAATATTTTGTGTTGATACTTAAGTACCAGCAGATCAAAGGCACGCTTATCCCCCTGCTGGACTCGCTCAACGAGCTGCTGGTCTGCCTGTTTAGCTTGGCTCATGTACATTCACCAATGGTCGATCAGCAGCGCTTGCCAAATAGACCAGCGAATTTTGAAGAAGTTCTAACATTACTGTCCTTAAACTACCGCGTGAGAACACCACGCGTGTTGGTCTGCGGCGCAGCTACCAGTATACTTTGCGCCTCTTAAACTCCGACGGCATAGTATCGCCGGACCGCCTCGGGAGCAAACATCCGCAATGAGCCATTTCCATGCCCACGATGTGCTAGTTATCGGCAGCGGCGCTGCTGGCCTATCACTGGCGCTACAGCTTGCCAGCCACGCCAAAGTCGCCGTGCTTTGCAAGAGCGAGCTCAACGAGGGCGCAACCTATTGGGCTCAAGGCGGTATTGCCGCTGTCCTCCATAAAAATGACAGTATCGATGCCCATGTCAGCGACACCCTGAACGCCGGCGCACAACTTTGCCACGAAGACGCCGTCCGCTTCACCGTTGAGCACAGCAGCGCCAGCATCGACTGGCTGCTCGCTCAAGGTGTCCAATTCAGCCGTTTTGACAACGACAGCAACGAACTACACCTCACCCGGGAGGGCGGCCATAGCCAGCGCAGAATTATTCACGCGGCTGACGCCACGGGCCGCGCGGTGTCGACAACGCTGAGCACCAAAGCCAAAGAGCACCACAATATCGAGATATTTAACCGTCACGTCGCAATAGACCTCGTCGTCCGCGACGGACGCTGTCATGGCGCCTACGTGCTTAACAGAGACAGCGGCCATGTGGAATTGTTCCACGCCCGCGCCAGCGTTTTGGCAACCGGGGGCGCAAACAAGGCCTACCTTTATACCAGCAACCCTGACGGCGCTACCGGCGACGGTATTGCGATGGCGTGGCGTGCGGGCTGTCGGGTCGCGAATATGGAATTCAATCAATTCCACCCCACGTGCCTGTATCACCCCAAGGCGAAGTCCTTCCTTATCACCGAAGCCATACGAGGGGAAGGTGGGAAATTGCTCAACGCCAAAGGCGAGCGCTTTATGCAGCGCTATGATGAGCGCGGAGAACTCGCCCCTCGCGATGTTGTTGCGCGCGCCATCGACCATGAAATGAAGCGGCTCGGCAGCGACTGCGTCTACCTAGACATTAGCCATAAAAGCTCAGAATTCCTGCTTGAGCACTTTCCCACTATTAAAGCGCGCTGCCTTGAGCTCGGTATCGACATCAGCCGCGAAGCGATCCCGGTCGTTCCCGCCGCTCACTATACCTGCGGTGGCGTGATGGTCGACCAACGCGGCCGCAGCGATGTTGAGGGACTGTACGCCATCGGTGAAACCGCCTTTACCGGACTGCACGGCGCAAATCGCCTGGCGAGTAACTCATTGCTCGAATGCCTTGTTTATGGCGGCGCGGCCGCAGCAGATATCAACAGCCGCCTCGACGACCTCAGCGCACCGCTTATTGCGCCACCCTGGGATGAGTCAATGGTGACTGACTCTGATGAAGATGTGATCATTTCGCACAACTGGGACGAATTACGGCGCTTTATGTGGGACTACGTCGGCATTGTACGCACCGACAAGCGCCTGCAGCGGGCACTGAACCGCGCCGCCCTATTACAGCAGGAAATTGCTGAATATTATTCCAATTATAAAGTCAGTAATGATTTATTGGAGCTGCGCAATCTCGCCATGGTTGCTGAACTGATTATTCGCAGCGCCATGCAACGGAAAGAGAGCCGAGGCCTCCACTACACGCTGGACTACCCCGCCACGCTGCCCACGGCGCAAGACACTGTATTGGTACCTGACAATTACGGTCATCAGAGCACAAGCTAAAATTCAGCGCTTGGGTAATGACAGACAGTGATAGTTACCAACGGCCATGTAGCAGAGCGCGCCGTAAGGCGCGAAAGTCTTCCCGGCTTAGTTGATCCGCTAGTATCGGTAGCGACCAACACCGACCATCGGCGCAAAGCTGTAATACCAGTAAATGACGGGAGAAATACTGGCAGCTGAGATCCAGGCCCACGACTTTGCCCTCAATGTCTGCTCGCCAACCGCTGCCGTCTGCGTGCAACACCAAACCGTTGCCGAAAATAACTGACCGCGTTTTTCGCCACATCCGCCATACGTAGGCCAGGACGATACATTGAAGCAGCAACACGGCGCTCGCTGCCACGAAGGCGCCCCCCGCCCAACGCTCAACCGACGGAGCGATGGTGGGTGCCAGCACTAGCGCCAACGCAGCGAGCAGGCAAAATACGCAAAAGCCGATACGCGAAGCGCGCAGCTCAAGCCTTAGCGGCGCGGGAGAATGCGTTGATATCATTCACAATACTGGCCAACTCAGGGTCTTCCGGGCTGGTGGTTCCCAGAAACCACTGGAATAACTCAGTATCCTCACTCTCAAGCAGCCGAATGAAACGCTGCTGATCGCGCTCGTCGAGGGACCGGAAGCGCTGCTCAAAAAAAGGCACCATAACTAAGTCTAATTCGAGCATGCCACGCCGGCAGGCCCAGTAAATTCGCTTGATCTCGTTTTCCGAAAGCATTATTTTCCACTGCATAAAGGGAGAGCCACCAACATTGGCGACATTTACTTGTATAGTATACCGTGATCCTGAGCCAGTATTGCAGTCAAAGCTCCCCCGCCACTGGCAATTCACGCCGCGAAGCGGTTAGCGTCTAACCGAAAGGCGTGAAAGTCACACCAGAATACTATCCCTCATTCACCACACGGTACCGACGAAACGGTAGCACAGGACCCATGAGCACATTTGAAGCGCTACTTTCTAAGCAATTCCCCCAGAGCCAAATCAAATCGAGCGGCTTCTGGGCCAGCGGCGAGCAACAACACGGCGCGGCCGACTGGGTATCGCCGCTCTTTCAGTACGACTTTTTACACGTAGATGGACCTGACAGCAGCACTTTTTTGCAGGGGCAAACCAGCTGCGACTGGCGCGCGATCACCCCGACCCAGGCCAGCCGCGGCGCTTACTGTAATATCAAAGGCCGCGTGCTGAGCAGCTTTATCGGCGCTCAGCCTTCCGAAACGCTGGCCCTGTTGCGTATGCGTGCCGATATTTGTGAAAACACCCGCAGCCTGCTGAAAAAATATATTGTGTTCTCAAAAGCCGAAATTGGTGATCAGCCCCGAACGCGCTTTGCCATTGGTGTGGCTGGCCCCGGCGCCAGGCAGCGTTTGCGCACCCTCTTCGGCGCCGCCCCCAGCGCGGCGCTGGAGAGCCTCACCGTAGACCCTGACACGACCATCGTTCAACTGGACGACGACGGCCTGCGCTATGAATGCTGGCTCACCGACACGCGCGCCGCCGAACTTTGGCCCGCGCTCTGTGACGGCGTCGCCGTATGCGATAGCGCTGACTGGGAGAGAGATAACATCCTGCAAGGGGTCGGCGAGGTGCACGCCGCAACACAGGACCTTTTCCTGCCCCAACAATTGAACTACCAGTTGGTGGGCGCGGTAAATTTCAAAAAGGGCTGCTACACCGGCCAGGAAGTGGTCGCTCGCATTCAATATCGAGGCAAACTCAAACGCCGCCTCTACGCCGCGAAAGTGGACGCCTTGATAAATGAAAGCGATGCTACGGAGCTGTTTGGCGGCGGTGACACGCAGAGTATCGGCAAGCTCGTTTCGCTATATAACGCCGATGACCACAGCATACTGCTGGCGGTACTCGCGGTTGATGCGGTGAACTCGCCTATCTTTACCGCCCACGGCAAGCACCGCGTCACACTGCTGCCGCTTCCCTATGAGCTACCGGACCTGTAAATCGTTACGCAGAAGGTAGGCGCCAATCGACAGGCGTCTGCCCTCGCGCCTGTAAATAGGCGTTGGCTTGAGAAAAATGCTTGCAGCCGAAGAAACCTCGGTAGGCCGACAGCGGCGACGGGTGAGGCGCCTTCAGGACGCAGTGCCTGCTCGAATCAATCGCAGCGCCCTTCTTTTGTGCGTGAGAACCCCACAGTAAAAACACCAAACCGTCGCGATGTTGATTTAGCGAAGACACGATTGCATCGGTGAACCGTTCCCAGCCCTTCCCCTGATGAGCACCCGCCTGTCCTTGTTCGACCGTGAGAACACTGTTGAGTAATAGCACACCCTGCTCAGCCCATGACTGCAGATAACCATGCTGCGCAGGTTGGATCGCCAAATCACTCTGCAGCTCTTGAAAAATATTGACCAGCGACGGCGGCGGTTTTATCCCCGGTTGCACAGAAAAGCACAAGCCGTGCGCTTGGCCAGGGCCGTGATAAGGGTCCTGCCCTAAGATCACTACCTTCACCTGTTTGAAAGGTGTACTGTCTAACGCGGCGAACCATTGAGACGGGCGAGGATAAATCTGTGCCCCCTGCTCGCGACGCTGCTGCAAGAATTGCCGCAGCGTATGCATATACTCCTGCTCGAACTCTCCACGCAATTCCTCAAGCCAGGACGGCTCTAGCTGTATCGTAGCGCTCACCTGCACTCCTCCGCTATTTACAAGCCGGCAAGCATAACAGCAGCGCCCTCGCTCAGGTAGTAAGAAAAAAGGGCTGAGGGCAGCCCAAAGCAAACGTTACGACAAACGTATTAGTGGCGCCAACCAGCTATCGTAATTGGCGGGAAATAAACGTTGAACCCAATCCAGAAAAACGGCGTCGCTGCCAATTAGCAAACGTCGACGGCGGCGGCGCATGGCATGAATAATTTTCGCTGCAGCCCGCTCGGGGCTGGTGCGCGCCACCTTGTCGAAGTTTGCCGCTGTGGCGTCTAAATCACTCTCCTTGCCGTGAAGGTCATGAAAATGTCGCCCGTTTCGCGCAATATTCGTTTTTATGCCGCCGGGGTGGACGGTCAGCACCGCAACGCCACTGCCCTTTAAATCCTGACGGAGAGACTCTGAGTAGCCACGTACAGCGAATTTTGCCGCGTTGTAGGCCGACTGCGACGGCACCGCCAGCAGGCCAAACAAGCTGGATATATTGACGATACAGCCGCCCGCGTCCTTTACGTAAGGCAAAAACGCTTCGCAACCGTTGACGACACCCCAAAAATTGATATTCATCAGCCAGCTAAAGTGCTCTCGGGGCTGCTCCGCGGCGTGACAACTCAGCGACACACCCGCATTGTTTATCACCGCATCAATCCGTCCGAAATGTTCTTTCACCTCTGCGGCCCAGAGGGCAACAGCCGTCTGCTCAGCAGCGTCAACGCAACTAAGCAGCAAGTGTTGTTCATCCGCGAGCGGGCGCAAGGCGGCCAAATTTTTTACTGATATATCCGAGGCTGCAACTGCGCAGCCCTCCCCAAGAAGCTGCTTTACCAACGCTAAACCAATTCCCGACGCCGCACCCGATACGGCAACAACCTGTTTTACCTGAGTCATCAATAGACCTCTTTGAACACTTAGGGAAGCTCTGCACAATCCAGTGCAAGGGGTTCGTGAGCGGATAATGCCGGTTTGGCGCTATCCGCTGCGACAACACGATAGTCCGACAAGGCAAAGCGGCGCGTCATCAGGCGGTAGCGCCACGAAAACCCCGGCCATAGCGTCGTGTTGCGGCCATCTTGGGTCAGATACCAGCTGTTACAGCCCGACATCCAGGTCGTTCCACGAAACATGTTTTGAATGCGCTTGTTGTACTGTTCCTGCACATCCGCTTTGATGTCCAGACCACAATCTGGCCGTTCGCGCAGCGCCTGCAAGTATTGCAGCACATAGCGAATCTGCGACTCGATGTAGAAGATAACGGAGGTATTACCGGGGCCGGTATTAGGGCCCATCAGGTAAAGCAAGTTCGGGTAGCCAGACACAGTAATGCCCTTGTACGCCTCGGCCCCCTCAGCCCAATCCTCTTCAAGAGACCGGCCACCCAAGCCGCGAACAGGCATTGGCGCACCTGCAGAAGGAACCTTGAAACCAGTAGCGAGAATCACCGCATCGACTTCGTGCCGTTCACCATCACTGCTATAAATCGCCGATTCATCCATACGCGCTACCCCGTCGGCCACCACATTTACATTGTCCTGGCAGAGCGCGGGGTAATAATCATCAGACAACAATACGCGCTTGCAGCCCATCGAGTACTGCGGTGTCAGGGCGTTTCTGAGCGCTTCATCTTTAACAACGCTGCGCAGGTATTTGCGCCCGGCCCACTCGCCCAAGCGAGTGAATAGACTGTCCCAGATAAATGCTGGCAAGACGCTTTCCATCTTCACATACTGAAGGCGCCTAACTATCCGCTGCAACAGCGGCCACCGGCGAAAACGCGTGTGTTCATCCGCGGTTAGGCGACGATCGTGTTTGGGTAGCACCCAGGGCGGCGTACGCTGAAATACCGTGAGTGAACCGACTTCTGGCTGAATAGCGGGAATCACCTGAATAGCGCTTGCGCCAGTACCCACCACCGCAACACGCTTGCCGCGTAAGTTAGTATCGCGCTGCCACTGTGCGGTGTGCATCACCACCCCTTTAAAGCGCTCAATACCCTCGATATTGGGGTATTGAGGAATGTTCAGAGCGCCGATGGCAACCACAACAGCACGCGCAAATACGGGGTGCCCGCCTGCCAATTCCAAACGCCACTGAGCGCTGCTTTCACAGTAGTCGGCCGCGGTTACCCGCGTGGAGAAGCGAATTTTTGGCCGCAACTGATATTTATCCGCGCAGTGGCGCAGGTAGCGATAAATCTCTTGCTGTGGGCTGAACAAGCGCCCCCACCGAGGATTGGGCTCAAAGGAAAATGAGTAGAGATGCGATGGCACGTCACAGGCCGCTCCCGGGTAGAGATTGTCGCGCCAAACCCCGCCAACGTCCTCCGCTTGTTCGAAGAGCTGAAAGTTATTGATGCCCTGCTTCTGCAACTGAATAGCCAGGCCTAGCCCACCAAAACCCGCACCGATAATCGCCACGTCCAACACAGTGTCCTGCGCTCGCTGATGGATATTCGCATTCATAGTGATAGTTCCATTTTGCCGACCCAAAAATCACGAAGCACATTCGCCGTCGCCGCGGGTTCCTCCAACATCGGTAGGTGACCAACGCCCGGCATCACCATCACGTGGCTCTGGGGAATTTGCTGCCGAAAAGCGTCACTGCAACTCACATCAAGTACCCGGTCGCTATCGCCCCACAACACCAGCGTTGGTGCTGATATCCCCTGCAGACAACACCATGTATCGTGCAATGACGTCACGAGAGACTCGAAAAGATACTGATTCACGGGGTGGCGATGACACATTTCTCCGGCCATTGCCCAGGCTAACCCCATCCCCATTAGCCGGTGACGGCGGTGTAGGCAAATCGCCATTACCTTGGCGGTGTCGCTGTGTTGTTTTGGCGCAAGGTAGTTGCGCCCGGCGGCCAAGCCACTTTCCAGCACGCTCATTCTGCTACCGGGGGCACCGGCTGCATTCATTAGGCACAGCGCCGCCACGGATTCTGCATGGCGAGCCGCCAGTTGCGCGGCGATTGCCCCACCCATTGAACTGCCTACCACGTAGGCAGGGCCGCCCCCTTGTTTAGCCAGGAATGCCGCCATTCTGTCCGCTTGAGCACTCAGTGCATACTCAGCACCGTAGCGAAATTCGCTGACACCAAAACCCGGTAAATCGGGCACCAATAAGCGAAACGTCTGCGCCAGTCTCGGCAATAAAAACGCCCAATTTTCGCGACTGGCACCAAAGCCATGCAGTAACAGCATGGTAGGCCCTTCCGCCTGTCCGCCTACCCAGTAATGAACACGGTGACCATCAATGATCGAGACCGCCTGACGCATCTCTGCTCGCAGCGCCATAATTGGCTGCAAATAGCGCCACAGCGAACGCGACTTTGGCTGCCAGGCAGAAAGCACTGCCGCATCGTGCTGAGCAAGCGGGCCAGCCAAAA
The DNA here is from genome assembly GCF_016906995.1 of Spongiibacter marinus. GTDB lineage: Bacteria > Pseudomonadota > Gammaproteobacteria > Pseudomonadales > Spongiibacteraceae > Spongiibacter > Spongiibacter marinus. Next base: position 271,780 of record NZ_JAFBBD010000003.1, read on the forward strand.
ACTGCTGCTGCATTTGCAGCAGCGCATCCGCCTCGTCGGAAATTGGCACCGCTAGGGTGTTCACGCGGCCGCTCCGGCTGCTTTGTCATAGCCTTCGACTTCAGCGACCAGTTCGTCAACGGTCTCTAGATAACGGCGATTATCGTGATCCCAGGGGTGAAAGCCGGGCTTAAAGAAATCGAGCCAATCTGGAATAACCCGGCGCAATGTACCCGGCGAGCCCCACAGAAAATTAAATGCACCCAGCCAGCCCGTCAGGCTAAATAGCTTACCCTCTCGGGCTACCATGCCAATATGGATGGGTATCACCATCACCCAGAACACCAGCGTGGCAATGATCAAGGCGAGGCAGCGACGAAAATACGCCAACGGCCCCTTGCCGACCACTTGCTGGTAAACATCGAAGGCAACGGCCTTGTGCTCGGTTTCTTCCAGGGCGTGCCAGCGCCACATAGCGGCAAAGCGCGGCTCTGAACCCGCCAGTGTGCGCGGCTCACGTAATACAATATCGGCTAAGATCGCGGTTAGGTGTTCCAGGGCAATTGTGATTGCCAACTGCCCTGCGCGACCTTCAATCTTTCGGGTAATGTTTAGCAGGCCAAGCACAATCCGTGAGTTGCGCTTTGCCGGCATGCCCCGCTGTTCCAGGGCATCGTTATAGTCTTCATGTTCGCGGCCGTGCATCGCTTCCTGGCCAATAAAGCCGCGCACCGCCTCTTTCAGTTCCGGGTCGGTCACCTCATCACGATACGCGCGCACGCTGTCGATGAAGAAGCGCTCACCGTCGGGAAAAAACAGCGACATCGCATTGAAGAAATGACTGACATGAACCCCTTTTGCATGCCAATCGCCAACCCGGTCTGCGGGGAGATTAAACTCTAAATTACGTCTTACGGGCATCACTGTTGTTTTCATAGCTTGCGCCTCCTGATGAGCCATCAATTTATGTTACACCATTTGATGTATAATTAATGTTACATCAATCTATGTCAAATTAATTTTGACTTATTTTTTTGGGCCCGCTGGGCTAGAACGGATTGAAATTCTGGTATTGCGGTTGCTGAACGACAACGCGTAATTGCTTTAAGGTCTCGAACGGATTATCCACAATCAGGCTATTAACCAGGCCAGAGGGCAAGCCGCCGGCAGGATCCAGATGCAGCTGAAACACCACGTTTGTTGTGCCATCTTCTTGCGGCGTTAACTCAAAGTACCCACGCAACGCGGTAACCCGCTTAACACTTTTGGCCTTTGGAACAGCGTCCCGACTGCTCGCCGGCAGCTCATCCTCGGCGACACTTTCCAGGCTAATTCGTGTCACTCTGGTTGCCGGGTCCTGACTAATTTGATTGCGAATCAGCATTTCGCGATCAGCGGCAGGCCAAGGGAAATCATTTAACAAGTACTGATAGCGGTCCAAAAGCGACGACTTGTGGAGCAATACCGCCTGCCGACAGTTGTACATCCACTTGGTAAAGGCCTCGGTGTCATCCAGCACTGCCATAATCTGGTTAATCTCCGCGTCCACCCTTGCCTCACCGCGAAATTCCCTGAAAGCGGAGTTCTCAACTTCACGGGTGAATACCGCTATTCCCTGCTCGCGCTTCTCTTCGCGCCACTCTGCGGCGTGGCTGAATGTAGCCAGCATCATCAAACACACTGCGGCCAGCCACTCGGCGCCGGTAAACTGCTTCATCAACGTCATCATTATCTGTCCTCTTTCAGCGTACGCCGCTCGGCGCTCACAGGCGGTAACTGAATTGCAGGGCAACTGAACGCGGAGCCTCAATAAACCCTGTGTGACTGGTCGTGCCAAACAGTGTCTTGGCAAGTGGGGTATCGGCGGCATAGACGACAATCACTTCATCCGTCAGGTTTTTACCGACCAGCGCCAACTCCCAGCTTTGGTCAATGGCCCCCACGCCTAAACGGCCATTGAATTTGTAGAAACCCTCTTGCTCAACGCGCGGGTCAAGGTTGCTGGAGGGGTTGTATTTATCGGTGAAAATGACATCCAGCGATGCGCCAATGCCGATGGTGGGACTGATAGGCCGCACGTAACCCACAATAAAGGTACCCGACCAATCCGCCACATACTGATTCGACCACCCGGTATAATCGCAGTCGCGGCCATTGGGCGCATCCGGAACTTGGTCCTGGCGACACTGACCATTTTGGAAATCTTTGAATTCAAAATCGAGCAAGGCCAGCGCCCCCCCGAGAGTGAGATAGTCTGTAACCTGCCAGCGACCGTCCATCTCGATACCCATGGTCACAGCCTCCTTGGCATTCCCCACTTGGAAGCCGATGCTGCCATCAAAAATACTGATCTGCAGGTCGCTGTATTCGGTGTAGAACGCGGCAATATTAAACTCTGCGGCACCGTCAAACAGGCCGGTTTTCAGGCCCAACTCATAACTCAGGGCCTCCTCTTCATCGTATTCGAAGGTGCCCTCGAGAATGGTTTGATTCGGTGCAAGTGCGTTGGGGTTGCGATAGGTCAATTCAGCTTCTGGCGTTTGGTTAGAGCGCGCATCAAAGCCCCCTGCCTTGAAGCCTTTTGTCGCCGTGAAATATGCCATGCCCTCATCGGAATAGTCCCACTGCACATTTATCAGCGGCGAAAACTGGCTTTCGCTGCGCTCGCCCTGTAAGTCATGGCGCTCCATCGCAAAGGTGATTGCTGCCACCGTGTCTACCTCACCCTGCGGCAATTCATTGCCATCAAGATCCGTAATTGTCAGCTTTCTGCTTCCCTTCTTGTTTTCATAGGTATAACGGCCACCCAGGGTTAGCCGCAAGGTATCGTGCAGATTGACGGTTGCCTGCAGGAATGCCGAGGCAATTTTGGATTTACTGGTAAATTCCCGGGGGCCTTTAATATCTCTAATGGCATTACCCGCATCACCAAAACCCAGAATTTCGTAGGGGTCTGCAGCCAGTGTTAAGGGGTCAAGATCGCCCCTGGCTCCGCCCTCTATGAAGTCGGCAGCATTTAACAGCTCTACCACCAGATTCGAGTCTTGAATTAACTCATCATTGAACAGCAAGTCATTCTGCTGAAAGTACACCCCGGCGATATAGTCAATAAACTCACCACCGGGAGAGACCCAGCGAAACTCTTGGCTATACTGTCGATAGTCCTCTCGAAGCTCAAACTTGAAAAGCTCAGCGGCAGTGGCATCGCAGTCACACAAGTCATCGTACTGATAGTCGAGAATACCTGTGATAGAACGAAACTCATGGCCACCTGGACTAACCCAGCTAACATTCAACGTCAGGTTGTTGGTGTCGTTGTTGCTGTAATTGCCGTTGGAGTGCGTCTTGTAATCGAGGTAGTTATTTCGAACCGAGTCGTCGGTATCAACGTCCAAAAAAGGAGGATAAAAGCTGCGATCAAGGATTTCTGATTGTGTCCGCCCCGCCAATACAAAATTGCTCGACGTCGAAGGCTCATCGTTGATGATCTCTGCGTGGCGCCCCACAGTGTCAAACTTGCCCCGCTCGTATTTTAACTCGGCGCGCAGCTGGTCTGTCACATCCCAGGTGCCCTTCAAGCGAAACGTGGCTTGGTCGTACTGAGGCCCCTCAATATCTAAATTGAGGTCTTCCATGTAGCCACCAAACTCCCGCAAGCGCGCAGAAAACCGCAAACCAAAATTGTCGGTAATTGGCCCCGACAACATCACATCGACCACTTTCTCATCAAATTCTGGTTCGTAAAGCGCGGAAAACAGCCCCTCAAGCTCATCGCCAGGCGACGCTGTAATAATATTGATCGCCCCGGCAATACTGTTCTTGCCCTGCAGAATATTTTGCGGGCCGCGCAACACCTCAACGCGCGCAAGATCGAGAAAAGGCGCGCGGGCTAACTGGGCGCGCCCATAATAAATACCGTCTACATACATCCCAACCGACTGCTCGAACCCCTGGTTCATGCCGGTGCCGATACCACGCACGTAGATATCGGTGCTGATACCACTTTCAGTGACAGTGAGATTGGGTACGTAGGCCTGCAGGTCTTCCATGCGGTTGATGCCCGCCTCGAGCATTTTTTCGCCGCCGATGGCGCTCACGGAAACGGGTACATCTTGCAAACTTTGCTCGCGGTGCTGGGCAGTGACTAGCACCTCCTCAAGTTTCGCTGCGAAGGAAGACACCGGAACGGCGCAGGCCAGCGCTATGCCGCCCGCGCGTAATATGCTAAAACTACCCATTATGACATGCCCTTATGTTGCAATTTATTATGTTACATTATTCGATGAAACATAAATGGCGACAGTCGCCTTGTCAACACAGTGACAGTATTTTTGTGCAGTACCGACACGCAAACGAGGCTGCAATTACTCAAGCCTTTGATTAGAATAGATTTTCACGGCAGCTCATGTGCGCCTGCCAAGCATTCAACCCAGTCCGAGCAGCAAAAAGCCAATGCATTTCCCCGAAGACACCATGAACAACATCGCTCAATACCTACCCCAAGGGGCGGAGGCCAATGCCACGAGCGACTGTGAGCAACGTGAATACAGTGTTGAGGAGCTGGCTTTGGCGGCGAACACCACGGTTCGAAACATCCGCGCCTATCAGGACCGCGGTGTACTGCCACCACCCGCGCTGCGCGGTCGCAAAGGTATTTACAACAACCAGCACCTCTCGCGACTGCGACTAATTAGTAACCTGTTGGAGCGTGGCTATACACTCTCCTCAATCAGGGAACTGCTCTCGGCAATGGAGCAAGGCATTGGCCTGAGCGAAGTACTGGGAATGGAGTCGGCGATAAATTCGCCCTGGGGAAAGGAAGACCCAATCAACCTGCCAATGACCGAAATGGTAAAAATGTTTGGCACCAAACTGACGCCCACAGCAATAAAAAAAGCGGCTGAGTTAGACTTATTCTCGGTCAACGGTGCGCAGCTGCGGGTGACCAGTATGAACACCCTCAAGGTCGCCCGGGAGTTGTGTAAAACCGGTATTCCACTCGAAGATCTGCTGGAGATCCTCACGCTAATGCGGGGCAAGGTGCAGCCCGTCGCGGACTCCTTTGTAAAACTGGTCACCCAACATGTGCTCGAGCCCTACGGTGAACAGCCCCTTCCGCCCAAAGAGGAGTTTCCGCAAATTGCCGAGTTAGTATGGCGCCTGCGCCCTCTGGCTCAAATTGTAGTAGATGCGGAATTAGGTCGGGCAATGGACTACGCGGCAAGCCGCTTTTTGGCAGACAAGCTCGAGTCCATCTTAAAGCAGTTACCCAAAGAAGATTGAGCCGCGACCACGGCTTGCGCTAAAAGCAGTACTCACTGGTGGGTTGAACATCGATTTCGTTAAAGTCGATGAACTTCGCGCAGCTCTCCAACATGGTTTGCATACGCTGCTGGCAGAGCTCAGGCTGGCCATCTGCATTGTAGAATGCCTCTGCACTGGTCATTGCTTCAGCGGGAAAGCACTCTTCGACAATCGCCTGATAGGCGCCACCGTCCTCGTTCAGTCCCGACACCACACGATTTTGCACGTAGCGAAAGGTGGACTGTGTGTCGATGGCGATTTGGGTGTGGGTATTTTTCCAATAGCCCAGCCACTGCTCGTATGTCAGAAATTCGGGACAACGCAGCAGTGCCACCTGACTAAAACCTGGGGTGCGCTGCCCAGCTGCGACCGAACACCGAGTATTTTGCAGAGGCTCTTCTGCCTCTACCTGATACACCGCAACCTTAGCCGCAACGTTCGCGAGCACTGCTATAGCTTGATCAAGCGTTTCATCCGCCTCGCAATAAAAACTGCACATTGCATCAAATAATGCCACGCCGTCGCTGGCGATACGCTTTTCAGCCGCCGCCGCAACATCACCATCGGCAAGGTTTAGCTGCAGGCGGCTAAGCCCCTCCAGCGCCAGCAGCGCGGGCGGAACCTCCGCCAATACACGGTTAAAAAAGTCCTCAGCGGGCCCAGAAGCCCACAAAAAAATTTGTATCTTGCGCATTGGCAGAGAACCCCTTGCTAAATTAAATACCGATGGGAGGCGTTGCCGTAGCGGCGTTGTCGATCAGCATCTCTGCGGCATTGACAAAACGAGACTCATCCGAGGCCAAGTAAGTTACCAACGCGGCAATATCCTCGGGCTCACACATTGGGTTTGCCTCGGTAGACAGGGACTCAATCTCCTCACGGCTAGCGGTCTCAGCACCGGTGGCAACTTTGAATACCATTGGGGTTTTCACGCCATCGGGATGAATGGAGTTACAACGAATACCATTGCGTTTTTCTCGGCAATACAGCGCCACTGCCTTCGTCAATGCAGCCACAGCGCCTTTACTGGCACTGTAGGCAGCAACGAAAGACATACCGTGCAGTGCCGCCACTGAAGACATGTTAATAATCGAACCGCCATTGCCACTGGCTTCCATAGCGGGAATCGCCGTTTTACAACCGAGGAAGACCCCTTCGCTATTTACCGAGTTTACCCGGCGATAGTCTTCCAAGCTGCATTCTACAATGTTGCCCAGCGCCATCATGCCAGCGTTATTTACCAACACGTCCAAGCGGCCGAACGTCTCCACAGCGGTATTCACAACATTTTGCCAATCCGCTTCACTACTCACGTCGTGCTTAATAAATATGGCTTTCTCACCGATCTGTTCGGCCACTGCTTGGCCATCTTTCTCATTGAGATCGGTCAGCACGACATTCGCGCCCTCAGCGGCCAGCATGATTGCGTCAGCTTTACCCATTCCACTCGCAGCACCTGTCACAATGCAGACTTTCCCGGCGACTCTACCCATCGTAAAAACCTCTTTCTTCTTAAATTAGTCTCGCCAGTGGATCGGCCCACTGGCGATGAGTTACACATCTATAACCAGAACAGTAAATCACGCTATCGTGAAAAAACATAGCGCGACGCAATTACGCTTTGGTAAGAATTCAGTGGCAAAAACACCGCCTGCAAGTCATTTTAATTATCCTTTGTATCGACTACGCTCAGCGTGCTAGCCACCTATTCTGCGACACGGGAGACACAATGCGCATCGTCTATCTGGCCGAGAGGCTCGCCTATTTATCACTGATCATGCTGGTAGCAAGCGCCGTTACCGTACGAGCCGACCTCGCCCATTTTAGAGTGGGGCTACTGATTTTTGCCGCTTCGGCACTTTTCTCGCTAAGCGCCATCACACTATCCGCCCTATTTAGCCGTCGCTGCAAAGATGCAAATGATAAAAAAAGGCTCAGCCGCGCCGCCGTTATCGCGCTGCCCGCCATCAGTTTTATGGCCTTCAATATCCTTTCCGGCAGTAATCGCCCACTGATCCACAATATCAGTACTGACCTGGTGTCACCGCCGAGCTTTATTGCAGCGCCGTCATTGCGCAAGCCTGGCGACAACCCGCTGCGCTACACCAAAGAGATCGCTGACATACAGCGCGCGGCCTACCCAGATCTCGCTGGTATTACCACTACCTTACCGCTGAATCGCGCTCAGCAGCTCTGCATCATCACCGCGCAGGACATGGGCTGGGAAATACACTACCAACAACCCGGCCACATAGAGGCGACAAGCCGAAGTTTCTGGTTTGGCTTTACCGACGACATCGTCATCCGGCTGCAAGAAACCGAGGATGGCAGCAAAATCGACCTGCGCTCCGTATCACGCGTTGGCAAGGGTGATCTCGGCGCGAACGCCGAGAGAATCATGCGCTTCAATGCACAGCTGGCCCAGCGCTTACACACCATGCAACAACCGTAGTTGCGGTCTATAGTAGGTGGACGAAGGACGTTTATTTCGGTTTACCCTAACAGACATCTTCGCGAGGATGAGTAACCATCTCCGACTTATGAGTACTAGCGCATGAAGCCAGTGGTCAATGATCCTTCTCGTTTCATTGGCCTTAACTAATACGGAGACACATAACTGTGGGCATAGAGCTTGTGAACCGCCCCCGTTTGTTCATCGCAATGTTGCTCCTGTGGCCCATCCTCGCCTCCAACTCATCGGCCGCTAGCACCACAGATCTACCCGTTACCCTCATTGCGCACGAAAGCGTTAATCTCGACAAGCTCAACACCAGCACCCTGCGGGCGATATTTTCCTTGCGAAAGCGCAGTTGGGAGAACCAAACCCCCATCAAGGTTTTTGTCTTGCCCGACAACCACCCTCTGCACAAGCACTTCTGCAAAACGGTGCTAAAAATCTATCCCTATGTTCTCCGGGACCAGTGGGATCGGGTTATTTTCAGCGGCGTTGGAACACCCCCAACAATTGTGAAAGACATTGAGGAGCTGCGGCGAACTGTTAGATCTACTCCTGGCGCCATTGGTTATGCGCCTGCCGAAATATCAGTAAGCATTCAGCAATACTACGCCACCACGCCCACCGGACTATAAGCATGAAAAAATTTACGTCCATCATACTATTCATCTTTGTTTCCTCAGCAGTACAGGCGCTGGGAATACCAAATGGGCAAATCCACGGCTTCGCCTCACAGGGCTACTTACTCAGTGATGGCAATAACTTTTATGGCGATAGCCAGCGCGGCTCTGCGGAACTCAGAGAGATTGGTGTAAACGCAAATTGGCGGCTGAATAACTCTCTAAATTTTGCCGGGCAATTACTTAGCAGAGATGCCGGCGCCACCGACAACGGCAGCCTGCGCGTGGACTTTCTTTTTGCTGACTATAAAGCAATAGAAAATGATGTCACGGGACTGGGTATCCGTGTTGGGCGCGTTCGCAATGCCTACGGCTTTTACAATGAAACGAGGGATGTTTTATTTACACGGCCCGGCGTTCTCATGCCTCAGGCGATCTACTACGAGGGCAACGGCCTGAGAGAGCTATTATTTTCATCTGACGGGGCACAGTTATATAGTTATTGGGACGACGAAAACTCTACAACCAGCTTTTCACTGACCGCGGGAAGAAACAAGCGTTTGTCGAAAGACGTTATCCAAAACTTGCTCGGCACCTCCACTTCACAAATTATCGCTCGAGGCAACCTTAACCATCCGGTATTTGCTCAGCTTTCTCACTCTATGTCTGGCGGACGCAGTCGACTTGCGATCTCAATGTATAACGTTGGCCTCGATTTCGACACCAACTTCTTGGGCGCTGACGGCATCAATCTCTATGCCAGTGGCTATGTATTATCAGCACAACACAATCTGCGGGATTGGTCGTTTACCGCCGAATACAGCTTGACGACGATCAAATATGAAGCCGGTTTGCTCGGGAACGCCAAGAACGACATTGAGGCGACCTACTTACAAACTGAATACCGACTATCACCAAAAATTAGCTTATATAGCCGCATCGAGTACAGCGCGAACGACCGAGACAACCGCAACGCGACGGATACACAACACCTCGTCGTCGGCACTAAATGGTCTCCATCGCGAAACTGGACTATCGCTGCAGACCTGTTGGGCATGCGCGGCACTGGAGGAATTCCCGACATAGACAACCCAAATGGTACCCGTGAGCGAACCGAGATACTCGCGGTTATGGTCGGTTACCGCTTCTAATGAACTTAGAGCTGCCGCAATCCGCGCAACTGCGAGAGACTGTGAGGGGACTGAGCCTATTCCAAAAACTGTGCGCCATCATTTTCGTTATGATCACGCTGATCATGTTTGGCCGGGGGGCTCTCACCTACTACACCACGCTAAACGATTATGAAGCCGGTGTGCACAAGCGCTTGGAGCGGCTGGAATCCACCTTTAAAACCCTTGTAGACCGCTCAAGCCGCGAGCTATTTCGCAGCGCCGATCACTACCAGTTCCCCAGTATCGAAGCGATTAGCAACAATAACGTACCCCCGCCGTCGTTGATGTCGGGCATCGACTCCGTGGTATTCATATCGACAAAGGGGATCATTTTAGCTTCGGCACACCTTGAAGGCACACGTACCCAGCCCAACGAGCAAGACATTCAGCTTGCAGTAGCGAGTATCACTGAGAACCAGCGACCGCACGCCTCGATAATCTGCAACCCGACCTGTACGCAAAGCGTTTTTATTCCACTAATAAACGATGATGGCAACGAATTAATTGTAAACATCAATCGCTCAGCATCGCTGTTGGTTGAAGATTTTTTCGATATTACTGGCGCAGAACTGGTTATTTTCTCATCGGCAAAGAGCGGCGATGTAGCCCAACAAACACTACTCTCAAGTCACGGCAACAAAAGCGCCCAGATGTTGGCGGGCATACTGGCAACGAGCGGCTCTACCCTCCTCTCGAACGGCACATTCTTTGGGTCGACAAATGGAGCCTACCTTGGGGCACGCTACTTTGAAATGCCGAGAAGCAACCTGCATCTGGCCATTATCTCTGACGAATCAAATATTTCCTCTCTGGCGAGGGAAACGCTGCGCGAGATACTCATTGCCGCCCTCTCTACGTCGGTACTCGTTATTCTCGTCGTCTACTTAACGCTGCGGCCTCCGCTGAGCAAGCTCAATACGATTACTGAAACCCTGCCTCTTCTATCTGTTTCGCGATTTGACGAGGCACGCCAGGCCCTGAGCACCGTCCCGCGACACAGCCACTATGCCGACGAAATTGACCTTCTACACGACACGGCGGAACAGGTAACCGATGCGCTGGAACTGCTCAACAAGGATATCGCCCGCCACCAGTGTGAACTTCAAGACAAGGTTCACGCCCTAACAGAAGCCAAGCAGTTTAATGAAATGCTGCTGGAAAACTCGCCGATGGTCGTCGTTACACACCGCTTAGATGGCACGATTCAGAACATCAACGCGATGGGACGCATGCTCAGCGGTTTAAACAGCAACCTACCCGTCAATGCCAATATCAATCAGTGGGTTCGCGACCCGGAGCGCGATGTCACGCTCAGCAATTCGCTGCGAAATATGGCCGATAAAAATCAGCGGAAATTTCAAAATGAACTGCCCTTCCTCGCGGCTGATGGGCAAATTCACGACTTCCTTTGGACTCACTCAATTGTTGAGTTAGACAGTACAAAGCTGATCCTGTCGCTAGGCGTAGACATTACCGAAACACGACGTGCCGAGGAAAGCCTGCGCTGGTTAGGCGAACACGACCGAGTCACCGGACTGCTCAATCGAAGTACCTTTATTGAAGAAGCCGATCGTCGAATTCACCTGCTTGAGGACGAGCAAGCCATAAGCCTGATCATGGTCGATATCGACAACTTCTCCGAGTTCAACGACCGCTTCGGCTTCGACTGCGGTGATGACCTGCTGCGCAAATTTGCTAACCATATTAGTCAGACCTTAGATCACTCCTGCTTGCTCGCGCGCACCGGTTCGGGGGAGTACTGTGTATTGCTTGCCTCCCAGCCTCCTGCATCATCGCAGCAGCTCGACGCCATCAGTCGCTATGAAATAACCCTCGGCAATCATACCGAGTCTATTAACGCGACGGTCATCGTCGACAAGTACGAACGCGATGCCTGCACTGTGGACGAATTACTCTCCAATGCCACGTCCTTGATGCAAAGAATGAAAAATAAGGCCAAGGGTCATGTCTACTATGCTGATGAAGAGGACAGCCGTGAAAACCGGCAGGAAAAATACTTACTGAAAGAGCAGCTTGTACAAGCACTGAACAATAACCGCCTCGTCCTTTTTTACCAGCCGATCATCGATCTCAAAAGCCAGCGCATTAGTCATTGTGAGAGCTTAGTCAGAATGCTCGATGACGAAGGCAGCTTTATCGCCCCTGCGAAATTCCTGGGCATTGCTACTGAGTCAGGCTTGATGCCACAAATCGACTACTTGGTTATCGAGAAAGCCCTGCGCCAGCTGGCAGCGTGGCAACAAGCGGGGGTAAGTATTCAACTGAGCATCAATATAACGGCGCCAACGCTGGAACAGCCCGACTTTTCAGAGCGGCTCACGCAAATTATTGATGACACAGGCGTCACACCTGATGCCGTGATTTTCGAGCTCGTTGAGACTGATGCACTGGAAAACATCGACAATGCTCGCACCCTGCTCGAGCAGATCAAGTCGAGCGGTGCACAAATCGCTCTGGACGACTTCGGGGTCGGCTTCACCTCGTTCGAATATGTAAGGGAGTTGCCGGTGGACTACATCAAAATTGATCAGGCGTTTATTCGGTTTATCCATGAGCGGGAAAACGATCAGGCGCTGGTACGGTCCATCATCGAAATGAGCCACAGCCTCGGTAAGAAAGTCATCGCTGAGGGCGTTGAAGAAAAAGCCGCCATGGACGTGTTAAGCAGCATGCAAGTGGATTACATCCAAGGCTACTACATCAGCCGCCCTGTGCCGATAAGCGCCTTGGATCTGAGTATCCGCGTTTAACTGCGAACCCGAGCGACGGCTTTCTTCCAACCGTGATAACGAGTCTCTCGGTCGATCTCGCTCATGGCCGGCATAAAGCTGCGTTCCTCGCGCCACATATCCGCAATTTCATCCAATGAGGCGTACAAGCCTAGCTGTAAGCCAGCCAGGTATGCCGCGCCGAGGGCGGTTGTCTCTGTCACGGCAGGGCGCTGGCAATGACAGGCCAAGGTATCGGATAAGCGCTGCACCAACCAATCATTCACAACCATGCCGCCATCCACACGCAGGTGCTGAATATCGGCGCCGTCGCCTGCCATTGCCTCAAGTAAGTCGCGCGTTTGATAGCAGACGGACTCGAGCGTCGCTCTGGCAATATGAGCAATACCCGTGTCCCTGGTCAGTCCGAGAATAGCCCCGCGTGCATCGGGGTCCCAATACGGTGCGCCCAGCCCGGTAAATGCCGGCACCATAAACACGCCATTCGCGCTGTCAACGCTCTCAGCAAGCGCCTGGGTTTCAGCTGCCGAACCGATTAATTTCAGGCCGTCGCGCAACCACTGCACTGCCGCGCCAGCCATAAATATACTGCCTTCGAGGGCGTAGCAAACTTCATTGTTAATGCGGTATGCCACCGTCGTCAGCAGGCGGTTTGTCGAGGTTAATGCGCGGTTGCCTGTATTGAGCATGACAAAGCACCCCGTACCATAGGTGCTTTTTGCCATACCCGGTTTAAAGCAAGCCTGCCCCACGGTCGCGGCCTGTTGATCACCGATCAACGCCGCAATGGGAAGTTCAGCACCGAGCAGTGAGGCATCGGCAACACCAAAGTCGTCACAGCTGTTTTTCACCGCAGGCAACAGCGACGCTGGAATATTGAACATTTCCAGAAGGTCTTCATCCCAGCACTGACGGTGGATATTAAACAGCAGGGTCCGCGAGGCATTGCTGGCATCGGTTGCGTGCTCTCGCCCACCGGTCAGACGCCACAGCAGATAGCAGTCAACCGTGCCAAAGGCGAGTTCGCCAGCGTCGGCACGCTGGCGCGTCCCCGGAACATTATCAAGTATCCAGGCAAGCTTACTGCCAGAAAAATAAGGGTCTAACAGCAAGCCTGTGCGCTTGTTCACAGTTCCCTCTAGGCCCTGCTCCTTAAGCTGAGAAATCCAGTCGGCGGTTCGCCGGTCCTGCCAAACGATTGCTGGATAAACGGGTTCACCCGTTTTTCGATCCCATACCAGCGTCGTTTCGCGCTGATTAGTAATACCAATACCGGCAATTTGATCAGCCGTGATTGCCGCTGCGGTGATCGCCGCTTTACAGCTGGCCAGCGTGGTTTGCCAGATTTCCTCGGGATCGTGCTCTACCCAGCCATCCTTGGGATAATGTTGGGTAAACTCTTGCTGCCCAACACCGCAGATCTTGCCACGATTATCAAAAACAATAGCCCGGGAACTGGTCGTCCCTTGATCAATGGCAAGAAGGTAGGTCGCCATACGTCACTCCGCTGAAGTCATCTACTAAACGCAGCAAGACTAAACAGCAGCGGCCCACCACACAAGGCGATTTGTCGGCAAAATCACGCAAGAATACCGCCATCTACCCGTATTTCTTCACCGGTAATATGAATACCGTCGTCACTGGCCAACAATGCGATAGCGCCAGCCACCACTTCCGGCCCCTTCGCGCCACTCAGCGAGGTAATTCGGTTCAGGAGGTCAAAGTCGGCATCCTCGGGGAAGCTCAGGCCTTCCACCATCCCGGTGTTAATGTCACCCGGGCACACACAGTTCGCCCTGACGCCGCGCTTTGCATACTCCACAGCAATACTGCGGGTCATCGCCAGCACGCCGCCTTTGCTCGCACCGTAGGCAACGCCCCAAGGCAGCCCCTGCAGCGACGCCGTTGAGGCGGCATTCACAATCGCCCCCTTCGTTTTGAGCAACTCAGGCAATACCGCTTTGCACAGCATAAAGGTCCCGGTCAGATTTACCGCGATGATCTTCTGCCACACCTCCAGCGGCGTCTCGTGGGCATTACAAAAACGCAAAATACCGGCCATATTAACCAGTGCATCCAGCCTTCCCCATTGCGCGATTAAACTGGCGAGGCAGTCCTCGGCGGCGCCCTCGGCGGAAATATCAAACCGCTGTGCGATGGCCTCCCCGCCCTGCTGCTGAATTTCGGCGACCAGTTCGTGCAAGGCTTCTTCGTTAATATCTGTACAAAAGACCTTCCCGCCTTCTGATGCCACCCTCAGGGCTGCCGCGCGGCCAATCCCCGATGCCGCACCTGTCACCATTACCACCTTGTTCTCAAATCGAGTCATAGCGATTCCTAATTATTTTCAATGAACTCGCCGCGCAGTATCGCTGCGCCAACGGCTAACCGACAAGGATCGGCAACTGTCGCGTTGGCGTAAACACCCAAAAGTAGGAGAAGCAAATAAAATTAGTGACCCAATATGTCAGTCGGCATGACGCGTTTGGCTCTTGCCTTGCGCCTGCCTTTCGCTAAGCTGAGCAACCATTGAAACCGCCCGGCACGGCTGCCGCGGCACTGCCATATTTCCAATAAAATAGGAGAGCGACGTGGCCGATCTCGACCAATTCCGCCTCGAAGTCAGACAGTGGCTGGAGGACAATTGCCCTGCCTCACAGCGCCTGCCAATCACCCGTGAAGAACAAGTGTGGGCGGGCAAAAACAAACAGTTCCCCAGCGACGATGCAAAGCTGTGGTTTGAGCGCATGCGCGACAAAGGCTGGACAGTACCCGAATGGCCCAGCGAATTAGGCGGTGGCGGGCTCGATGAGCGCCAAGCCAAAGTACTGAAAGAAGAAATGAAGGCGCTGGGTTGCCGCACCCCACTTTTTGACCTTGGCATTTGGATGCTTGGGCCCGCCGTACTTGAGTTTGGTAACGACGAGCAAAAGCAGGAGCACATTCCCAAAATCGCGCGCGGTGACGTGCGTTGGTGCCAGGGCTACTCAGAACCCGGTGCTGGCTCCGATTTGGCCAGCCTGCAAACCCGCGCCGAAGATATGGGCGACCATTTTTTGGTCAACGGCTCAAAAATCTGGACGACCAATGCCGACAAAGCAGACTGGATCTTCTGCTTGGTCCGCACAGACCCAGACGCAAAAAAACAAGAAGGCATCAGCTTCCTACTCATCGACATGGATGATCCCGGTGTAACCACAACACCAATTGAGTTGATCAGCGGCGAATCAGAGTTTTGCCAAACCTTCTTTGACAATGTGAAAGTGCCCAAGGCCAATTTGATTGGCGAACTGAACAAAGGCTGGTCGGTTGCCAAAGCACTGCTCAAGCATGAACGCAAGCTGATGTCAGAAATCGGTGGCGATACCCCTGGCCCCAGCTTTGGCCCCGTTCAAGCGGCACTGGAATATGTCGGCACAGATGGAAACGGCAAGCTCAAAGATGCGGCGCTACGCGACCAGTTGGTGCGCCATGAAATGGCTTATCGCGCCATTGGCCTGACACATTTCCGCACCTTTGAAGAGCGTATGAGCGGCCAGGCAGACAGCAACGTACCGCTCATTATGAAGTACGTGGGTACGGAAGAAGGTAAGCGCAAAGAAGAACTGTTACTCGCGCTGCTAGGTCACCAGGCGCTCGGTTGGGACGGCGACGGCTTTAACGAAGACGAAAAGCTGACGACACGCGGCTGGCTGTTCTCAAAAGCACTCTCTATTGCCGGTGGCACATCAGAAGTGCAACTCAATATTATTGCCAAGCGTGTCCTTGGCTTGCCTCAGCAGTAATTAAGGGAGCCCAACATGGCACTGGTACTTAATGAAGAACAACGCCTGCTCAAGGACACCGCCAAGGATTTTTTGAGCGAAAATATGCCGGTAGAAGCGCTGCGCACGTTGCGCGACAGTGACGACCCAACCGGCTACTCCCAGCAACAATGGCAGCAAATGTGTGAACTCGGCTGGGCCAGCATTGTCCTACCCGAGGAGTACGATGGCCTAGATTTTGGCTTTATGGGCCTGGGCGCAATCATCGAAGAAAGTGGCCGTACGCTGGCCGCATCCCCCCTGCTGAGCACCGTTGTGCTCGGCGCGTCGGCAATTCTGCTGGGCGGCAATGAAGAGCAAAAATCCTCGTTGCTTCCCAAGGTTGCCAGCGGCGAGCTCACCCTCGCTCTCGCCCTCGAAGAGGGGCACCACCACGCACCACTCGATACCGCAATGGCCGCAGAAGCCCACGACGGCGGTTTCCGCCTGAATGGCAATAAAAGTTTCGTTGTCGACGGGCACAGTGCAGATAAGCTGGTCGTGGTTGCGCGCACCAGCGGAACAGCAGGTAGCGCTGATGGCTTGAGCCTGTTTCTCGTAGACGGCGATGCCAACGGGCTAACTCGTCAGCGCCGTAAAATGGTCGATAGCCGCGGCGCTGCTGCCCTCAGTTTCGATAACGTGGACGTCTCAGCCGATGCGCTTATCGGCGAGCTGGGCCAGGCCTGGCCAGTTCTCGAAGCGGTACTTGATCGCGGCCGCGTTTGCCTGGCAGCAGAGATGCTCGGTGGCGCGCTCGAATGCTTTGAGCGCACCGTGGAATATTTAAAAGAGCGTGACCAGTTCGGCGTAAAAATTGGTAGTTTTCAAGCCCTGCAGCATCGCGCATCGCTGATGTATATCGAGCTTGAATTGGCAAAATCGGTGCTCTTTGATGCCTTCTCGGCTATTGATGATAAGCGTGCGGACTTGCCTCAGCTTGCCAGCTTAGCCAAAGCGCGTATGAATGACGTTTTCGAGCTGGTAACAAACGAGGCTGTACAGATGCACGGTGGCATCGGTGTGACGGACGAACTCGAAATTGGCTTTTTCCTAAAACGCTCTCGCGTAGCGACTCAACTATTGGGGCACAGCGGCTTCCATCGCGACCGCTATGCCTCATTGTGCGGCTACTAGGGCGCGAAGCAAAAAGGGCATCGAGAGATGCCCTTATCACTACTTAGTCGCCGCAAGCCCTCGCCTTTCCATTCGCCGTAAAAACACCTCAATAACTGCCGCGTAAAGCGAGTCGCCTAGTAGCTTATCCTCTACCCCGCTGTCTATGCTGGGATTATCATTGACCTCAATGACCACCACCCGACTTCCCTGCTGTTTGATATCCACACCATAAAAACTGTTGCCGATAAGCTGACAGGCACTGACCGCTGCACGCAATACGTCGGCTGGGACATCACTGATCGGCACCGCATCAAATCCACCTGACTGGCTTCGCTTGCCGTGACGGTAAATCTGCCAGTGTTTTTTCACCATGTAATAACGACAAGCAAATAACGGTTGGCCGTCCAATACTCCAATACGCCAATCGTATTCGGTATACATAAACTCCTGCGCAAGAAGCAACGCCGACTTATCCAGTAGCCGCTGCGCTTCCGCACACAGCACTGCCAGGCTGTCGACTTTAACCACCCCTTTAGAGAACGCCCCATCGGGCACCTTTAACACCAGGGGTAGGCCAAGTGAATCTATCAGACGCCGCGCTTCCGACTCACTCCCACTTCGCAAATACTCCGTCTTCGGCACAGCAACCGCATTCCGCCTTAGTAAATCAGCAAGATAGATTTTGTTTGTGCACCGTAAGATCGACTGGGAGTCATCGATAACCACCAGGCCTTCCGCTTCCGCGCGTTTGGCAAAGCGGTAACTGATGTTCGCTACCGACGTTGTCGTGCGGATAAACAAACCGTCGTACTCTGCCAGCCGCGAATAATCCGCTCTTCCAATCAGCTCCGCACAGATACCGTATTTTTCCGCGACGCGGATAAATTTCCGCAGGGCGGCGCCGTCGCTAGGCGGCATCGCCTCCTCGGTATCGACCAGAATCGCCAGGTCATAGCGGAAACGCTTTTGCGCGGGTGCCGGCCGCCATAGTTTTTGACTAAAGCGCTCAAAGCACGCCGCGAAGCTGTCTTGCTCAGTGCTCGACGACAAGGCCCGCAGCGACGCGGCCTGTAATTTATCCATACGCCAGCCCTGGCGATACACCATGCGCAGCTCAAGAATCGGGCAGGGAAAATGTTGGAATGCCGAGCGCGCAAGGTCGGCATATTCTGGCTCCAAAGTCTCGCCGAACCAGCATCGCAACTGTTTCACCTCGCCCGGCTGCCCCGGTGCAAGCTCAGCAAGCCTCGGCGACATGCCCTGCCACTGAATAGACGACAGCGGCTTTGCCGACAATTCAGTCAGGGTTTTCAGCGAGGGAATAACATGATGCCCGCGGGCTTCAGCCAACAGCGAGCAATAGTAGCCGCTACCGAGATAGCGGTAGTTCCGGCACAGATTAACGACCCTGACGCGCTCGCGAGTCGTTCCAAGACAAAGATAATCATCAAAACTGATGACCGAATGGCTGGGATAATAAGGCCCCCAGTCGCGCACATCATCGACAACAATAACTAAACGGGACATCGGCTCCATGCTCCCAAAATGCTCTCCCCATGCGGGATCAGCGACCGTCTATGCGGTGGCAAAAGCTGCGGCATTCTGCGACCAGTGCAACAGCGAAACAAGCACTATTTTATGTTGTAGACGGCAAATAATGCGCAGTATGATCCGCACATGCGCCGCCATCTGCGGTATTTGTCGAGTCTGCCCCATGTCGCCGTGTATTCGCCCCGCTAGCCCCATAGATTTGCCGGCACTGGTTGAGCTGGAACGACACTGCTTTAGTAGTGACCGGATCTCCCAGCGCAGCTTTAAAGCGTTTATCCGCCACGGCGCCCACCAATTGCTCGTCTGTCGTGAAGCTGACAAACTGCTGGGCTATGCATTGCTACTGTTTCGCCGTGGCACCCTGCTGTCCCGGCTTTACTCACTCGCCGTCGCCCCCGACCAACGCGGTAAAGGCGTCGCGATGTTATTACTCGACGCAGCAGAACAACTCGCCCGCGACAGGCAAAGCGTTTTCCTTCGCCTTGAAGTCAGAGAGGACAATGCCGCCGCAATTTCCCTGTACAACCGCCGTGGCTACCGCACTTTTGGCCGTGTCAGTGACTACTACGCCGATGGTTGCAATGCCGTACGTATGGAAAAGCGACTGCTAACACCCGCGCAGCGCGGCGCGCACTCACCCCACTACTACCGGCAGACCACGGGTTTTACCTGCGGCCCCGCCAGCTTGATGATGGCCATGCGAGACCTGGATCCGGCATCGCCCTTTTCCCGGCGCGAGGAGCTGCAAATCTGGCGGGAAGCCACCAGCATCTATATGGGTAGCGGTCACGGTGGCTGCACACCACAAGGCTTAATGTTGGCGGCGCTGCGCCGAAAATTTAACGCCACGCTCTTTATTAGCGATACGGCCCCCGCCTTCATCGACAGCGTTCGCTCGCCCTCCAAGCGCCAGCTTATGCAGCTGGTTCACGACGATTTTATGGCGCAGTTGACGGACTATAAGGCGGATATTCGGGTCAATAAGCTCGACACACCCGCCCTGCAGTCGCTATTGATTGAAAAACGTCACGTTGTCGCACTGATCAGCACGTGGGCACTCGACCGCCAACGCATGCCTCACTGGGTATATGTGTACCGAGGAGAGGAAAATACGGTGTATATCAATGACCCCGACAGCAACACCTGTCGGGGCGAATCGTTAGACAGCAGCAAGGGCCACTGGCAGTCTGAGATTGAATACCACCGCGTGCCAATATCACTTGAACAATTCAGCAACATGGCAAGCTTTGGCAAACGTCGTCTACGCTGCATATTAACGCTACAAAAATGAGGCTGTGATGACATCAGACGCCACAAGTTATAAAACAGCGCTGCGCGCGCTCTCGGATGAGCTGATCCGCATTCAAAAGCCGATATTGATACTCGACGCGATCAAGTGGCCCCATGATGTGGAGAAACGTTTTTTTGAGAACGGCGCCAACGCGCTGCCAACCGTGTGCCGTGAAGACTACCTGCGCAACAACCCTCTCAGTTTTAACGCGGCAGAGATTGATGCACAACTGAAAAACTTCCAACAACGGCTCGATAGCGCTCTGGGACACGGCGACGCCCTCGGCCAAATTCTTTGGCAAACCGCCGAACAGTACCGCAGCGTGGTTGACCTACTGGAGCACCGTGGCCAAAAGGCATTCCTGACCGCCAGCCGGCGGCTCTATGGCTCTGCACGCGATCGTCTGCGGGGTGACAGCCTGCCGCTTATCGACATGGGTAAGCGCTTGTGCAGCATTTTTTCCCTTCCCGCTGCCCACCATCTTGCATCCCCCTACCCCAAGGTCATCGATGCGGCTGGCGCAGTGGAAATGCTCTCCCAACGACTCAAGCCCTTTTTTCCGGATACCGCTTTCACCGTTCGGGAAACAGATGGCATCGTGTCTGATGCCTCAGCCGGGGGCGACTGCATCAAAATTAATCGCCACGCGCAATTCTCCCTTCTCGATATACAAGTTTTGGAGGTTCACGAAGGTTGGGTGCATGTCGGCACCACGTTAAATGGTCGCCGCCAGCCATGGGCCAGCTGGCTCAGCGTCGGCTCTCCCCGTATTACTGCCCTCCAAGAGGGCTTAGCAGTGCTTATCGAGACACTGACGTTTAGCTCTTTTCCCGGGCGCGCGCGGAAAATCAGCGACCGTGTAGTGGCTATCGATATCGCAGAACAAGGGGGCGACTTTCTCGATGTATATCGGCACTTTGTTAGCCAGGGCCTCAGCAACAAGGAAAGCTACAAAATTGCCCAGCGGGTATTCCGCGGTGGAATGGTGGAAGGCGGCGCCTGTTTCACCAAAGATTTGAGCTACGTCAGGGGCTTTGTCGAAACGGTAAACTTTATTCGCAGCGCGATCCTCAGCGACGTGCCGGAAATACTACCAATGCTGTTTGTAGGCAAGGTGTCCCTGGAGGACGTCCCCCATCTCTACCCCTATTGCCAGGAAGGCATCATTGAAGCGCCGCATTATCTGCCGCCTATGATGTTTCGAGACCTAAATGGCTTGTACGTGTGGTTTGGCTTATCTAGCGGGCTGGCGGATATAAATATTCACAGTGTCCAGGAGCACTTTCAAACACTTTTCGAGCACTTGAAAGCCGCTCCGGACGCCATACATAGCACCAAGTGCGATTAGCCATAAAAACACGCGTAGGCACTGGTCTCTTCCACTTTCAAATCAAACGCGCTGTTGGCCGGTACATCGAAAGATTGTCCGGCGCTAAAGCGCTGCCAATCGCTGGAACCCGGTAGCAATACAACCAGCGCGCCAGTAATAACTTGCATGCGCTCCGCCGCTTCGGTGCCAAAGCGGTATTCACCGGCTTCCATAACGCCCACCGAGACCGGCTGGGTTTTGCCTTCAAAACCCAATGACTGAACTTTTTCGTCAAAATAGCTGTTGTGCTTGATCACGACACACCCTCTTTTTCAGTTAAGGCGCGATCATACCCGTCGCGCCCCGCTTCGGCCAGTACGCCACCCTCAGCGGAAGACGTGGCGCGGTGGTCTCGCCCTATGTAGTGGTACATGGCCGGCACAACGAACAAGGTAAACAGCGTGCCGATGCTCATTCCCGAGGCGATAACCATACCTAGCGAGAAACGCGATGCCGCACCTGCACCACTGGCAACCAGCAGTGGCAACATCGCCATCACCAGCGCCGCCGTGGTCATCAAAATAGGACGCAAACGAATCGACGCGGCCTCTTCTATGGCTTCGCGCTTGGAAACGCCCTGCTCCTGCAACCGGTTTGCAAAATCCACCATCAAGATACCGTGTTTGGAGATCACCCCAATCAGGGTGACCAGGCCAACCTGGGTATAGATATTCAGGGTCATACCGGGGAACGTTGTCAGCTGCATACCGTTAGTCAGTGCAAAAATATTAATGCACAGCAACGCGCCACATACCGACATAGGCACGGTCACCAGAATGATCAGCGGGTCCCGGAAAGACTCGAATTGCGCCGCCAAGACGAGGTAAATAATCAGCAGGGCAAAGGCAAAAGTTCCCACCAATGCTCCGCCCTCTTGCTTGAACTGCCGAGAGCTACCCGCGTAGTCCAGTTGAAAGTTGGCGGGCATAATGTCGTTGGCAATACCTTCAAGCAAGGCCAGCGCTTCGCCCTGGGAAACATCGGGGCGCGGTACCGCAATAATCGTATTCGCATTTAATTGCTGGGCGTGGGGTATTGATCTTGGCTTGGTTCGCTGCACAACCTCGACGAGTGTGGAGATTGGAATCAGGTCGCCGCTTGCCGCACGCGTGTAGTACCCGGTCAGTTGCTGAGGATTCAGGCGCTCCTCCCGCTCAACCTGGGCGATGACTTTGTACGAGCGCCCCATATACGAAAAACGATTCACCTCAGCACCAGCCATCATCGCACTCAGATCTAAGCTCAGGCTTTGCATGTCAACGCCGAGTAGACCGGCCTTATCTCTGTCGACGATAATTTCGGCCTCGGGGCGATCGAAATTTAACTGCGAGGCCACGTAGAAAAAGCGCTTACTGGCCATCGCACGTTTAACCAGCTCATCGCCCACTTCCGCCATCAGCTGCGGCTCAGCCGTCGACTTGAGAATAAACTCCACCGGATAGCCCTGCCCTGGAGTTGGCAGCGGCGGCGGCTGGAATGTCGCCAGGCGCAGCGGCGCCACTGACTCCATGCTCATACTCAAGTCGTTAGCGACATCCCCCATTGTCTTGGTCCGAGCGTCCCAGGGGGTGCCAATTAAGCCGATAAAGCCTTTATTGCTTTCACCACTTTCTGAGATAGTGAAGGCAAACGTATGATCCACATTGGAGTGCTCCAACGCCAAATTCTGAGCGGCCAAAAAGGCATTGGTAAAGTACTCTGGCGATGCATAACCGTCGCCCTCGGCAATGACACCAGCAAAGCCCAGGTCTTCGGCCGGCGCCAATTCGTTATCACTGCTCTGGTAGAGAAAGTAACACGATACCAGCACTATCAAACCGAATACGCCAATCACATTGACCTGATCCATCGCGGAGTGGAGTCGTTGTTTATAGCCCTGGCGCCAGTATTCGAACTTCTCATCCAGGAAACGCTCCAGACGACTGCTACCCGATTCATCGTGCGACTGCAGTATTTTTGCGCACATCATCGGTGTTAACGTCAGTGCAATAACGCCCGAAATCAATACCGCGCCCGCCAGGGTAAAGGCAAACTCGGTAAACAGCTTGCCCGTCATTCCGGTTAAGAAACCAATCGGCGCATACACCGCCACCAGGGTAATTGTCATCGCAATCACCGGCCCCAGAAGCTCGCGCGCGCCCACCAATGCGGCCTCAGATGGCGCCATGCCCTCTTCAATGTGCCGATGGATGTTCTCCAGCACAATAATCGCATCATCGACCACCATGCCGATCGCCAAGACCATCGCCAATAGCGTTAGCAGATTGATCGAGAAACCCATCGAGTACATCAGAAACAGGGCGCCAACCAACGACAGCGGCACCGTCACCGCCGGGATCATTGAGCTGCGCAGTGAACCTAGGAACAAGAAGATAACCAGAATAACGATAATGACCGCTTCGATCAGTGTTGCTTGTACATCGCTAATTGCCGCGTTGACATAAACCGTGCTGTCATAGGAAATATTCGCCTCAATACTCTCCGGCAACGCGCGGTGAATACGCGGCCACATTTCGCGGATCTCCGCAGTGACGTCGAGCAAGTTAGCATCCGGGCGCACTTCAATACCGATAAACAGGCCTGGCTCGGCATCCCAGTGCGCCACATAGTCGTAGCTCTCATCGCCGAACACCACATCGGCAACATCGCGCAAGCGCACTAGCTGCGTTCCTTCACTGCGCAGCACGAGGTCTCTAAATGCCTCTACTGTGCTCAAATCTGTATCTGCAGAAATGCCGACTTTAACGTACTGCCCTTTCGTTTCTCCCACGGCTGATAGAACGTTTTGCCGCTTAACTGCTGAAAAGGCCTCGCCCGCTGTCATGTTGTGCGCCGCGAGACGTTCCGGGTCAAACCAGATCCGCATGGCGTAATTCCTGCCACCGAGTATCACCGCGCGCTCTACACCGCTAAGAGCAGATAACTCCGGTTCAACAACCCGTGCCACATAATCCGTAATTTGCGCTTTGCTCAGCGTCTTGGAATAAAACGACAGGTACATCGCCGCGTTGTCACCGGCACCCGCTAACTGAATAACAGGGTCCTCACTGCCTTCCGGTAGCTGGCTGCGCAGCTTGTTCACTTTTGCGGATATTTCGGTCAGCGCCTCATTGGGGTCCTTATCAATTTTCAGGTTCGCCGAGATGCTCGACAATCCCTGAGCGGAATTGGAGGTAAGAAAATCAATACCATCTGCTGACGCTATCTCACGCTCCAGCGGCGTGGTGATAAAACCTTCGACAAGTTCTGGGTCTGCCCCCGGATAAACCACCGAGATACTGATCCGCGCATTTTGAATCTCAGGGTATTCACGCACGGTCAAATCCTGTGCCGCGCGCAAGCCCAGTAGAAAGATCACCAAGCTGACCACAATGGCCAACACGGGGCGTTTAACAAATATATCTGTGAAATGCATGACGCCTGTCCTTGTTAGTGGCGTGGGAGAGTCATCAACCTAATTAATGGCCATTAACCTTTTTAGAGGCCATCAGCTTATTCAATGGCCATCTAACTATTTATCGCCGATCACCCCTGCGGGGGGGCCGGCGTCAAGCTAGGCTCGGGACGGAGCGTGTTATCGATCGCGACCGGTTGACCACTGCGCAGCTTCAGCAAGCCTGTACTGGCGACTTCGTCGCCTTCTTTAACGCCTGAAATGACTTCAATAAAATCACCGCGAGCCTCTCCCAAGGTAACGAAGCGTTGAATGACATCCAGGGCCTCGGCGTCGCCACCTTCCTGTTGACGAATAACGAAAACGGAATCGCCGTAAGAGCTGTACTGAATAGCTGTTCTTGGCAAAACTAGCACCTGCGTCGGCTCTCCCAGGTCTACCGTAACTTTTGCAAACAAGCCCGGTTTCAGCACTTTCTCAGGATTGGCGAATCGCGCACGCACATCAAAGTTACGCGTTTGTGCATCAATCTTGGGTTCAACGGCGATAATCTCGCCACTGAACTGGCGCCCACCCAGCGCGTCGACAACGATTTCGATCGATCTGCCGGGGTTCACCTTGCCCAGCTGCTTTTCAGGCAGTGAAAAATCCAGCTCGATGGGGTCTAAAGATTGCAGGGTAACGATCTTGTCGCCAGCGCGGAGGTATTGACCCAAGGTAACTCGACGAATCCCCAGCTCACCACCAAAAGGCGCCCGCAAAGTTTTTAAATTCAAACGTCCGCGCTGCGCCTCGACTGCCGCCTTGGCCACGTTCGTTTCTGCCAGCGCGGTATCGTATTCAGACTTAGAAATCGTTCCGCGCTTGTAGAGCTTTTCACGCCGGCGCTGCTCAATCTCGGCGAGCTTCGCCTGCGCTTCCAAGCGAGCGAGCTCACCGCGCTCGGCGACCGACTCCAAACTCAGTAGTTCGGTGCCCGCCTCAACGCTTTGCCCCGATTCAAAACTAATTTTGGTGATCGTACCGTCGACTTCAGCCGTTAGGTCGGCGCCCTTCACCGCCACCAAACTACCCACCGCGTTCAGACGAGCAGCCCACTGCTGCGGGGTAACCGTAGTGCTTGAAATCGTCACCGGCGGAGTCGGCATATTATCGATGAAGTCATTCATCATCTGGTTGCCAAACCACTTCATACCAAACACGCCACCAAAAACAACGCCGCTGATTGCCAGCATTACGACCATACGCTTAGTCATTTGTATTCCTTGTCGACCATCCAGTAGCTGCGAATCGATATAGCAATGTGCCGAACTCGACAAATGTGCCAAGCTCAACAGCTTCCCTATCGCGAGATCACCGCTGTTACCCCTAGAAACAGTAGTACGAATTTTACACAGAGATAGTAACAGGGATGAGAATGAGAATGCATCAACAATTTAACTGTTTACATTGCGTAAACCATTAATTTTAAAGGGGTTATTGGGAATAACTTTGCTCACAAACTAACGCATAAGTAAAGTCTTAGCGCGGCCAACCACTACGGAGTGAGCAAAATCCCAAAATACGAGCATAAAAAAAGCCCCAGTCGTTAGACTGGGGCTTTTATGTATGGCGGAGAAGGAGGGATTCGAACCCTCGATGAAGCTATTAACCCCATACTCCCTTAGCAGGGGAGCGCCTTCAGCCACTCGGCCACCTCTCCGAATTGTTCCAACTTTCTGTTGGAAATTCGTTGCTAAGGCCTTGTTTTCAAAAGCGTGTTAGCAACGAAACGCGCGGCATAATACCATACTGAGCGAAGAATCAAAGGCCTTTAGGCTAATTTCCCGCTATTCTTTATTACCGTCTTTCTCGCCTTGAATGCGGTCATAAATTTCTTCCCGGTGAACGGCGATATGCTTGGGCGCATTCACACCCAGACGCACTTGATTCCCCTTCACTCCCAATACAGTGACAGTCACTTCGTCACCGACCATGAGCGTCTCACCAATACGACGAGTCAGTATTAACATGTTGCTTTCTCCTATCCAGAGCCAGTATCCGTACCCCGTGCGTATCCGTATGCGCGCAGCAGTTCACGTCTCTGTTTCTACGATGTAGGCGCTTTATCTAGATCAAAAGCTGTATGGAGGGCCCTCACCGCCAGCTCTAGATATTTTTCATCAACGACCACCGAAATCTTAATTTCTGAAGTGGTGATCAGCTGAATGTTGATCGACTCTTCCGCCAAAGTTTTAAACATTTTACTTGCGATGCCAGCGTGTGAGCGCATTCCTACACCCACGAGCGACACCTTGGCAATTTTATTGTCGGTTTTCACCTCTCGCGCACCCGTCTCTTCGACCAGCTTGCGAACAATTGCCTCTGTTTTCGCGACGTCATTTCGACCGACAGTAAAGGTCAGGTCAGTCGTATTGTCCTCGGCGACGTTTTGAACAATGACGTCTACCTCAATATTTGCATCGCTAACTGGCCCAAGTATCTGGTAGGCCAAGCCCGGTGTATCGGGTACACCGAGTACCGTAATCTTTGCTTCATCGCGCGTGAACGCGATACCCGAAATCGCCGGGTTTTCCATATCTGATTCTTCCTCAAGACTGATCAACGTACCCGGGCCGTCTTCAAAGGCGTGCAATACGCGCAACGGCACATTGTACTTACCTGCAAACTCAACGGCGCGAATTTGCAACACCTTCGAGCCCAAGCTAGCCATTTCCAGCATCTCTTCGAAGGTGATGCGTTCAAGCCGACGCGCTTGGCTCTCTACCCTCGGGTCCGTGGTATAAACACCATCCACATCGGTATATATCTGGCATTCATCCGCCTTTAGCGCCGCCGCCAAGGCGACACCCGTGGTATCTGAGCCCCCTCTGCCGAGGGTGGTGATATTACCGCTCTCATCCACGCCCTGAAAGCCAGCCACCACAACAACATTGCCACCCGCCAGGTCTTCGCGAATACGGTGATCATCAATTTCCCTGATCCGCGCCTTGGTGTGGGCCTCGTCGGTGAGAATACGCACTTGGCTGCCCGTGTAGGACTTCGCCCCAACACCGAGCTCATGCAGCGCCATACACAACAATGAAATCGTGACTTGCTCGCCGGTTGCGACGAGAACATCCAACTCCCTTGGGGTGGGGTGCTCCTGCATGGCCTTGGCCATTTCAATCAAGCGGTTAGTCTCGCCACTCATGGCCGACACGACTACCACAACATCATCACCGCGACGCCGAAAGCCTGCTACCTTCTCTGCGACCGCCTTTATCCGGTCAACGGTGCCGACCGACGTACCGCCAAATTTTTGAACAATCAGACTCATGTTTTCTATCTGCAAATGAACGCCCTGAGCGGAGGGCGCTCATTAAACACCAACTCAAGATTAAAGGAAACGGCAACTATGTCTCTATACGTGATTCACGTAATCTTTGACCGACTGCAAGGCAGCGGGGATCGCGGCAACATCGCTGCCGCCACCCTGCGCCATGTCTGGACGACCGCCGCCCTTGCCTCCGACTGCCGCCGCAGCTTGCTTCATAATATCGCCCGCTTTGCAGCGACCCGTGAGGTCTTTCGTTACGCCGGCGACCAGCGATACTTTTTCGCCCTCGCCACTGGCCAGCAGCACCACACCTGAGCCCAACTTATTCTTCAGCTGGTCCATGCTATCGCGCAAGGTCTTCGCATCAGCGCCTTCCATATTAACGGCGAGGACGCTAATACCGTTGATCTCTTCCACCTCAGACAATAGATCGCGACTGCCCGCGGTTGCCAGCTTGGCCTTTAGACGCTCAAGTTCCTTTTGCTGTTCCCGGTGGCTACTCAGCAGCTGCGCAAGTTTGGCATCAAAATTTTCAGGCGTACTTTTCAATGCCGCACAAGCAGACTGCAGACGGCTGCGATCGCGCCCCGCTTCATTTAGCGCTTCGGCTCCGGTTACCGCCTCAATTCGGCGCACACCGGCAGCAATGCCAGATTCCGCAACGATACGCATCACGCCAATATCGCCGGTGCGACGAACATGGGTGCCGCCACACAACTCAACAGAGAAGTCGCCGCCCATGCTCAATACGCGCACGGTATCGCCATACTTCTCGCCAAACAACATCACCGCGCCCCGCTCTTTGGCGGAGTCGATATCGGTTTCCACAGTTTCAACCGCGGTATTTCGGCGAATTTCGTCATTCACCATCGCCTCTATTTTCTGCAACTGTTCCGCAGTTACCGCCTCACCGTGGGCAAAGTCAAAACGCAGGCGCTCGGCGGTTACCAGCGAGCCCTTTTGCGCTACGTGCTCACCCAGTACCTTGCGCAATGCGGCGTGAAGCAAATGGGTTGCCGAGTGATTCAGCGCGGTAGATTGGCGAATACTGGCATCTACTTCGGCATCTACAGCTTGGCCGGCAACCACTGCTCCCGTCGCAACCACGCCGATATGTACAAAGTGATCACCAGCCTTCTGGGTATCGCGCACTTCTATGCGTAAGCCTTCCGCGCGAATAACACCGCAGTCCCCTGCCTGGCCACCGGACTCAGCGTAGAAAGGCGTGCGATCCAGCACCACCAGAACATCATCACCCTCTTCCGCGCGTTCAGAGGGCTGACCATCACGCAGCAGTGCAATAATCTTGGCGTTGTCGCTCAGCGACTGATAGCCAGTGAAGGTGGTGGCGCCGTCCACGTCTAAACGCAGGTCGGCATCCATTTTGAAATTCGATGCTGAGCGAGCACGCTGGCGCTGCGCCTCCATGGCCGCCTCAAACCCGTCCATATCCAACGTCAGGTCTTTCTCACGGGCGATATCGGCGGTAAGGTCCACGGGGAAACCATAGGTATCGTATAAACGGAACACCGTTTCACCCGGGATTTGCTGCCCTTTAAGCTCACTCAGGTCTGCCTCGAGAATCTTCATCCCCTGGTTCAGTGTCTTCGCGAACTGCTCTTCTTCCTGGAGCAATGCTTTTTCAATCGCCCCCTGCAATTCACGTAGCTCGGGGTAGGCACTGCCCATTTCAACAGCCAGGGCATCAACCAGTTTGTAAAAGAAGGGCTCGGTCGCCCCAAGCTTGTTGCCATGGCGCACTGCACGGCGAATTATCCGGCGCAACACATAGCCGCGCCCTTCGTTGGATGGCAGTACACCATCGGCAATCAAAAACGCGCAGGAGCGGATATGGTCAGCAATAACACGCAACGACGTGTGTTGACGGTCATCAACACCCAGCACCCTGGCCGTCGCGGCAATGAGGTTGTCGAACAGGTCTATCTCGTAATTGCTGTGAACACCCTGCATCACCGCCGATATGCGTTCCAGCCCCATACCGGTGTCTACCGATGGCGCAGGCAGCTCAGTCATGGTGCCATCGGCATCGCGATTGAACTGCATGAATACGTTGTTCCAAATTTCGATGTAGCGGTCGCCGTCCTCATCCGGGCTCCCCGGAGGACCACCAGCTACATCTTCACCGTGGTCATAAAAAATTTCTGTACAGGGTCCACAAGGACCTGTGTCACCCATCGACCAGAAGTTATCCGAGGCGTATTTGGCGCCCTTGTTGTCGCCGATACGCACCATGCGCTCAGCCGGAACACCAACTTCTTCATTCCATATTTTGTAGGCTTCATCATCGTCGGCATAAACCGTTACCCACAGGCGTGAGCTATCGATATTCAACCACTCTTTCGACGTTAAGAATTCCCACGCAAAGAGAATGGCATCGCGCTTGAAATAGTCGCCAAAGCTAAAATTCCCCAGCATTTCGAAGAAGGTATGGTGGCGAGCGGTGTAGCCAACATTCTCCAAATCATTGTGCTTTCCCCCGGCGCGAACACAGCGCTGACTGCTGACCGCACGACTGTAATTGCGTTTATCGCGACCGAGGAACACGTCTTTAAATTGCACCATCCCCGCATTCGTAAAAAGCAACGTAGGGTCATTACCAGGTACCAGCGAACTACTGGCCACCGGGGTGTGTCCCTTGCTTTCAAAGTAGCGAATAAAGGCATCGCGGATAGCAGCGCTTTTCATGAACACGGTCTCACTCTGGGGTCTATATAACGACAAACGCCGGAAGACAGCTTCCGGCGGAAAGGAAAAGTATAGCGAAATCAGCAGGCGATGTATGCGCCAACGCCCGCGACAACGGGTGAATTAGCCAAGTTTTTCATCAGCAGTCAGTGGTCGCGCCTCTGACTCCAGCATTACCGGAATACCGTCGCGCACCGGGTACGCCAAACCGCTGGCGCGGCACACCAGCTCATTGCGCTCAGCGTCGAACTCGACTGGCGCTTTACTCACCGGGCAAACCAAGATTTCCAACAACTTTTTATCAATCATTCTCAACACTCTAAATCAAAACAACAACGCAGCCCCGGGGTGCGCTCATTCACTGACGGGCGCCAGCTCACTGGGCATCGGCCCTACCAATAGCGCTGGATCTAAACGCTGACCATGCCAGTTCATGCGCCAGTCAAGATGCGGCCCTGTCGCCCGCCCCGTTGCACCTACTTCGGCGATGGGCTGCCCAGTCTGCACCTCTTGACCAGGCGCAACCAAAATTTTACTCAGATGGATGAACGTGGAAGAGATGCCCTGGCCGTGGTCGATGATCAGGGTTCCCCCCGAGTAAAACATATCGTTGTGAACCAGCGTCACCACGCCGCTGTTGGGCGCGACAACCGTTGCCCCCACGGGCCTCGCCACGTCCACACCATAGTGTGGTCGACCGGGGGTGCCATTATAGACACGCTGACTCCCGAAAACACCAGTGATGGGGCCAATTAGCGGCCATTGATAGGTATTTAAAAAATCCTGCCGGTCTTCACTGCGCCGGCGCGCCTTACCCACCATGGCGGATTCCTGACGAATACGCGCCAGCACCTCTGCCGGCGGTGTAACGGTTTTCTGAGGGACCCCATTTACCCGCTGCACGGCGTATTCGCGCTGCGCTATCGCAAGTTCCTGGCTGGCACAGTCGCCGTCGTGGCACACGCGCAACGTCATTGCTGCGGGCGCATCGCGATCAAAACCGGCAACAAATACGCCATTTTCCGCCACTTTCACCGAGTGCTCTCCGAGCTCCACTCGGCTGCCAGGTGCCACTTTGCCGTGGATAAGCCCGCCCTGTATCAACTGCCCCTGCAGCTCAACAGCCCCGGCCTGCACCGACAATAGCGCGCCTATGAAGAGTATTAACGTGCGCATATTCCCTCCTAACAATTCCTGCCTCACACCATATCGCGATATTATGAGCGATTCAGCACCTCGCTTAAGGTTTTGACAACAAATGAGTCGCTATCGTCCGCCCCGTCAACGAGGCTCTCGGTACATCACGCCCGAGGGCGAGCGCGCCCTTCGTGAAGAGCTGCGTCAACTGTGGAAAGTGGAACGCCCACAAGTCACCCAAACCGTGCACGAGGCGGCAAAGAATGGCGATCGATCGGAAAACGGCGACGCCGGCCAATAACCCCATATAGGCATACTATTTAATTTATAAAATTGATTATTAAGCATTTATTTAATAGTACACATACTCAATAAATATACTATTAGGCGTATTCGATGTCCGTGATACGCCATCGGACAGGTTCAGAATCAATTTGTATCTCTGCCCAATCACCAACCTCCTTCTTCAACAAGGCTCTCGCCATCGGAGAATCTATAGAGATATAGTCAGGGTGCTTAAAAATTTCATCGTAACCCGCTATTCGAAATCGCAACTTTTCGCCCCGGTCGTTTTCCACACCGACCCAAGCACCGAAGAAAACCTTTCCGGCCTGCTCAGCCCTGTGCTCTACAACTTTGAGGTTCTCAAGTCTATGTTTAAGGTAGCGAATCCGCCGGTCGATCTCCCTGAGCCTCTTTTTATTGTATTGGTAGTCCGCGTTTTCACTACGATCACCTTGGCCGGCAGCCCATGAAACCTTCTGGGTGACTTCGCGCCGTTCGACACGCCAAAGCTCATCAAGCTCACTTTTGAGCTCTTCGTATCCTTGTTTGGTGATAAGGGGGGTGTTCAAAAATAAAACCTCATAAAATATACGGAGTTAAGATCCTACCCCCCTCCAGCATCTGACATCCAGGCCCTAATATGCTACTTCTTCCACCGGTTTGGGGGGACACCTGGATCTGCGTGCTGATCCGCTCCTTCAAGGCGGGCACGTGCGAAATGACGCCGATCAGCTTGCCGTCCTGCTGCAGGCCCGCGAGGGTTTCCAAGGCGGTATCGAGGGCTTCCTCGTCTAGGGTGCCGAAGCCTTCATCCAGGAAGAGCGAATCCACCCGGACGTTCTTGCTCGCCATATGGGACAAGCCCAGAGCCAAGGACAGGCTGACGATAAAGCTCTCGCCGCCGGAAAGGTTCTTCGTGGAGCGAATCTCCCCCGCCTGATAGTTGTCGACCACGTTGAGCTCCAGAGGCTGAGCGTCGTCACGGATCAGCAAGTAGCGGTCTGTCATTTTCTGCAGTTGCCCGTTGGCATGACCAATCATCATCTCGAAGGTCAGCCCCTGGGCAAAATTACGGTATTTCTTACCGTCGGCGGAGCCGATCAATTCGTGCAGGTTTTCCCACCTGCGACACTCTTTTTTCTGAGCCTCGATAGCTGCCTGCTTTTCCTTTATCCGCTCTTTTGCAGCTGTGTTTTCACTTAGCTTGTGCTTGAGTGCGGCAATGATCTCCCGCTGCTCTTTCAAAGCCTCCAATTGCTCCCTAAATTGGGGCTCGAGCTCTTCCAACGACTTTTCAGTGATCTTGCTGGCCATTTCCGTAGCTAGGCGTTTTTCCCGATCCTTCTGTCTGATTTTCAGATCGGCTTGACGCTCGTCCAGATCCTTGGCCGCGGCCGTCAACTCAGCCCGACCTTCAGAAGGCAAGATCGCCGTAAGGAAGTGTTCTTCATTTGAAAAGCCTATGGGCGCGAGTGCTGCGGCAAATTCATTTTCCAGCCTTGTCAGCTCTGGTTCTCGTAGGTCGATGCGTTTCTTCAGAGATTGGACGTGGGCCTGCGCGGTATTCCATTTTTGTTGGAGTTCATTATGCCGTTCTCTGGCCTATTTTTCGCAACTTCGGCGTCAGAAATCGCCTTGTTTAAACGACGCTCCTCATTGTCGGGATTCTTGTCGCCGTACAGTGCAGCACGCTCTTCACTTCCGGTGGCTTGTTCCTTTTCAAGGTCGCCAGGCGTTCCAGCTTTCCGGTCAGGGCGGTGCTTTGAGTTTCGATAACCGCATCCAGCCGCTTCACCTCGCTGTCGATGTCGGCAATCTGTTTCTCAATGGCCACGTTTTTCTTTACCTGGGCCTGCCATACTTTCTGCCGCGCTCTGAGGGATTCGATCAGTGATGAAATGTCCGCTTCAGGGATGTCCGCAATACCAAGCGGCTGGAGTTTCGTAATAACGACCTGCCTGCGTTCGGCAAAATCGACACGCAGTTTCACCAGGCCATCCTTCACGTCGGCCAGAGCTTTCTCGGCAGCCTTCTTGTCATTAGCTGCCGCTGACTCCAGCTTTTCAGCCTCTGTCAGGTTTTTACGGGCCAGGATCTCAGCTCCTTCGAGTTTCTTGATGACAGCTTCCTGATCCTCGGCTTTGCCAATCAGCCTAGTCAGGGCGTCGATCTTCTGTTCGGTTTCATCGGGGGTGGGTACATTCCCTTCCGCGAAGGGGTGTGCGGTTGCGCCGCAAAGAGGACAAGGCTTGCCGTCTTCCAGTTTTACCCAGTGATCTTCAAGCTCCGTAATTTTGGCTAGGAAGGCCATTTCACGAAGCAGAGTTTCCTTTTCGGTGCGATATTCCCGCAACAAGCGGTCTCCCAACAACTGACTCAAAGCATCCTTGCCCTGCTGAAGCTGTTTTGAGGCGTCCTCCAGCTCCTGCGTCCAAGTGCCGGATTGCTTCTGACAGTCGTCGAGTGACTTTGCCGCCAGTCCCAGAGCCGTCGTGGCCGTTTCTTGAGCGGCTTGCTTTTGAAGGATATCATTTTGTTTGGAGAGCAGGCCGCTCAACTGTTCCTCAACACCAGCCAAGCCGCCGATCAGCCATTCGTCCTGCGCATGCCCTTTGAGGTAGCCATACACAAGATCCAATATATCATGAGCCTTGGATCGCTTATCCTGTTCTTCAAGTCGGGCTTTTTTGTCAGCGTTAATCCTGACCGCATCCTTCCTACAACCCTCATCTCCTTCCGAAACAGCTTTTTTCTGGTCAGCAAGTTTCTGATCCAGGGAGCGAACCTTCTGCAATGTAGGCGTAGCCGCTTTCAGCGCTTCTTTTGCCCGAGCGGTTTGTTGCTCAGCCGATTTCAGTACTTCGGCCTGTTCCTTGGCGGACGATTCCAGTCCAGGAAGAGCCTCTTCCTCAGCTTTCAAGCCCGCTCTGTCATCCGCCTGTTGTTTGCGGGTGGCGGTGAGCGTTGCGTATGCGCCGTCCAGTGAGGCGGCACTCAAAGCCCGGCCCAACTTTTCACGATCCGGTTTGGACGCCTCGATATCGCCCTGCAGCTTGCTCGCTTCATCGCCCAGGCTGATAATTTCCTTGTTCAGTCCGTCGATGGTGGTGAGCCAAGCAATGGCCTTCCCTGTTTCAGCGGATTTGGCGGCAAGGTCTGTCTCTTCCTTCTGCTTTGTCTCGAGCACCCGTCCAATCTCTTGCTCCTGCTCCGGGTCAAGAATCACAATGCCTACTGTTTCAGCCAAGAGCAGGTTCAGCTTGTCCCGGTGCTCGCGCTGTCGTTCATGGACACGGATGGATATCTGGCTGTATATCTCTGTTCCCGTGATCTGCTCCAGAATTGGAGCCCGATCATCCGGTGCCGCCTGAAGGAACACTGCGAAGCGCCCCTGGGCCAACAACATGGAGCGGGTGAAACGATCAAAGTCCATACCGGTAGCCGACTCGATCTGGTCGGCAACTCCTCTGAGTTTAGATTCGAAAATCTCGCCGGATTCGGCATTGGCGATTTCGTGCTTCGGAGCCTGGAGTTCGCCATCCGGCTTCCTGCGTGCCCGGTGTTGGCTCCAGTGACAACGGTAACGACCAGACTGGGTTTCGAAAGTCACCTCGGCAAAGCATTCGCCGGTCTGGCGGGATATGATTTCGTTTCCGCTCTTGGTGACCTTATTCAGGCGAGGCGTCCGCCCGTAAAGAGCAAGACAAATAGCGTCGAGAATCGTGGTCGTCCCCGCTCCGGTGGGACCGGTGATGGCAAAGATGCCATCAGATGCGAAGGCCGGGTGCTCCAGGTCGATTTTCCATTCGCCGACCAGCGAGTTCAGATTCTTGAAACGTACCTGCAGTATTCTCATCGACAGCCTTTCTATTCCGCCTGTAAGTCGTCTTCATAGAGAGACGAAACCGTTTCCTGGTAGGCTCGAATCAACTCCGGGCGCTGATCTTCAGGCACGTCATGAACGGCGAGGCATCGTTCGAATACGTCGTTCACGTTTAGATCGTCGAGTGTTTCCTCTTCGTGAATTTTCCCCAGAACACGGTCGATAATGCGATTGTTCTTGATTCTGAGAATTTCTATTTGGGTGCCGAACATCGCTGCCTCCAGGCGTTCACACAGGTCGCCAATAACCTCAGTGCCGTCGTAAATGACTTCGAGCCAGACTTGGGAGTCCGTTGCCGACAATTCGAGGATGCGGTTTGAGATGCCGTCCCAGTCTCCTTTGACGCGCTCGAGCTTTTGAAACACCGGTACGTCGATCAGCTGTACAGATGCAGCCGTGCTGTGGAACTCAACCTCGCAAACGCTCTTCTGCTGTTTTGCCTCTCCGGACCCCATGGGCAGAGGAGAGCCGCTGTACCGAATGGTTTCGGAGCCGTTCACCTTTTGCGGGACGTGGAGGTGACCAAGCGCTAGATAGTTGAAGCAGGCTGGAAAAATCCCGGCCGTCACGTGAGCCAAGGAACCGACATAGAGTTCGCGCACGCCATCACCATCGACGGTTTGTCCGCCAGCGGTGAACAGATGCCCCGTGCCAACGATGGGAATATCGGCCCCGAGTTCCTCTCGCTTCTGCTCCGCCAAGGCGGCGACGGCGGCGTAATGAGTGCGGATGCCGTCAATCAGCTTTCGTTCCTCCTCAACACTCTCACCAACCTCCGCCACGCGGATATCCCTGTCGCGGAGGTAGGGTACGGCGCAAACAATGAGTTCCGGACCGTCCTGCTCATTACGGAGCACCAGCACTTCGTCTTCCCGGGATGCAGTGCTACTCCCGACCACGTGGACATCAAGGGCCTTGAGCAGCTCCTTGGGAGCATTGAGAAAGGACGGAGAATCGTGGTTGCCCGCTACAACGACAATATGCCGACAAGATGAGGCGGCCACCCGGCATAGGAAACGCTAATAGAGCTCCTGGGCGCGATTGCTCGGAGCACTGGTGTCAAAGACATCACCCGCCACCAGCAAGGCATCAATTTCATTCTGCTGAATCGTCTCAGCCAGCCAGGTTAGAAAAGCCTCGAACTCCTCTTAGCGCTTTCTGCCGTACAAAGTTCGACCGATGTGCCAGTCCGATGTATGGAGAATTTTCACTCAATCTCCTTGAAGGTATCAAACGTGTTCTTCATGAGGCTCTTCGTTCACCCCAACACTTTTGAGCAAAGCCGTATACTGCTCATTATCTTCTTTGAGTCTTTGTATTATTTGACGTGCCGCCGCCTGCATCTCTGGCACTTCAACAGGTGCCGAGCCACGTTCAAACAAACCGCACAAATGCGAATATTCATTATTGATTCTATCCGTCAATACAGCAGGAATTCTTTCCTCACCAAAGAAAATACGTAAAGTTTCGTCAGTCATACCCTGGTCTGGATATCGCTTCAATGCAACGATTGATACGCTAAAACTGTTAAATTACTTTAGGAAGGGTGTTGGTGTCTCGTCAAAATTTTTCGACCCTACATACGACGTGATTCCAGCTGGAAAATGGTCGTGGAGTTATATCGAACAGTGGCGAAAATCACTTGGTGTTGACGAGGAAGTAAAAGTCAAATCTTGATATGCAGAAGTCCAAACCTGATCTGACACATCCTTTTTAAAAGGAGAAAGTTACCCTTTTTGATAAAGGTGTCAAATCTTATATCAAAACAAAAGGTAACTCTCACGATCCATGCTGACCTTAATCGACTATGGCAACAAATCCCCCTAAAGGTGACGGACGCCGGAATGGAGGAGTTCGTGGACGAACCCAAACGAAGACTCCATCCGGCAACTATGTCAAGCGAGACACAACGACTGGTCGATTTATGGATGCAAAAACCTCCAATAAAAGCCCCTTCAAGGGCGTACGGAAAGAAAAGTGACTGAGGAGACGACTAGTGATTGATATTTCGTTTGAAATAAACGGCAGAAAGGTATCGCCTCGAAATATTGGAAGCGCGCTGGAATCAGCTCTTTTAGAGTCAGTACAGCAGTCCATTACCAAGGCGGTAGGTTCAGCCCGATGCCCTGAACATGACCAGAAGCCAAAGATTAAGGTCAAGGGCCGCAACCTCGACTCCCTGAATTTTGAGGTTTCGGGATGCTGCGAGCAACTGATTGAAAATGTGAAGAAGAAACTCAAATAATTAGGTGGAGTTATGAACGGACCTACGCACCAATTTGCTGGCGCGGTTGCAGCTTTCGCGATCGCGCAGCATGACTCAAAAAAACAAGACAACACCTTTGCATCATCCGACCGTTGCAATACCCATTGGCACATACCTGGGCAAGCTACCCGACATGATCGAGCCCTCTCTGGGCAACCCTCACCATCGGCAGTTTTTCCACAGTTTAACAGTGCTGGGGTTATTGGGAGTAGGCATGCACAAAGTTTATCGCTGGGATCCGCAGGATAACGTTAAACAGCTTTTGCGGGGCCTGCTTTTGCTAGGGCGCAGCTTATCTCAGCCATTTAGCCCTTGATGCATTGACGAGTCGATCGCTTCCCATCCTGGGAAAGATTCGCTGACAAGCCGATACTCTCAGCGACTCAGGAACATATGATTACCGGGCGCACACCGCCCCCTTCCCGATGGCTTACCGCCATCCAACAAGAAAGTAGCATTTTAATATTCTCTAGCCGCGATGTTTGGTGGAAAGCGCCATTGAAGTCAGGACAAGTTCGAGCCCTTCATGCGGATCGACTCCTAAGGCCCGACAGTATTCCACATACTCAATGATGTCGATGCGGCGTCGATCCTGCTCCATTTTGCCTAGCACAGAATGGTGCCGGCCTACCAACGTAGAAACAGCACGTAGCGACAAGCCTTGTTCTTCACGCTTGGCCCTGAGCCAAGTGCGAAGCTTGTCATAATGTTGTGAATAGGCAGATGGCTTCATTGTCTCGATAGTAGAGACAATGAAGAATGTCGCGAAATTCGAGACATTCAGCCTTCTACACGTGCCTATGAAACCACTCCGCATCCACCCGGAGCTGCCCACCCTTTTGCAATCAGATCAGCTCGACACCTTTACAGTGCCGGAGTTGACAGCTGCCTATATGGCCTTACCCGCGCGGTCCCAGAAAACGGCGAAAGCCTGCCGTCAATTCGTGTACCGCAATGTATTGCGCCTTACAGAGATAGCGGTATTACAACGTGTTGAACGCAGCGACGGCAGGCCTCGTTATCGGTACGTTGGGGCTGAACAAGAAGGGCACCTGAAATTCGAGCACAATCAGCCACCCTCGGGTCATCACAATGCCAGGAACGAGACCGAGCTGCGTAGCCTCCACGACAAACTACACCGCTATAACCGGGAAATCCTGGCGGTCATCGGTGAAACCGAGGAATACGATGCCCTATGCAGCGAATTCCCGGAGCTACGCAGTTCCGTTCAACAACGTTACAACGACGCGCGAGACCACTGCACCAAAATGCTCGGCAGGGTACGAGCACTGGAATTCGTGATCGCCGATCATCTTCCGGCCACCCAATCATGACTCTTCGACAGTGGCAGGCTGAGTGTATCACTCGGGCGTACCAAGCCTATTGTGGTGGCCAGCCGCACTTCCTGTGTCTAGCAACGCCAGGGGCCGGTAAGACGTGGATGGCCTCCGCTTTGGCCAAGCGTTTGTTGGACGCAGGCTTGGTTGACCTGGTGGTTTGTTTCGCCCCCTCGGTCATCGTGGCAGACGATTTTCGGACTGAGCTAGAAACCCAGTTTGAGGAATCCTTTGACAGCCTGCTGGGCTCACGCGGACGCACCCTGACGTACCAGGCGATGCTGAGTATCAACGACAGCTTCTGGGACCTGTTCCGACGCCAGCGGGTATTCGCGATATTTGACGAAATACACCACTGCGCCGGGCAAACGCCGGAGACAGCAAACGCCTGGGGCGAACGGGTCATTTCGCGAGTTCAGGGGCAGGCCGCCTATACGCTGGCGCTCACCGGAACACCCTGGCGTTCCGACGCCATCCCTATCGCGCTGTCAAACTACTGCCGGGATAATGGCCAGATCCACTGCGACTACAAGTACGGATTGGCGCGAGCGATCGCCGATGGGGTCTGCCGGTCGCCACAGCTGACCATCGTCGACAACGACCGAATAACGATCCAGCGCGGTAATGCCCTCGACCGGTACACAAATTTTCGCGAACTGCTTGCAGAAAGCGAGTGCACCTACCAGCAACTGTTGGAGACTGAAGCCCTCATCACATACATCCTTCAGCAGGCTAATCATACTCTGACACGAATACGCGCGACCTCGCCAAATGCCGGCGGACTGATCGTCGCGGCCTCAGTGTCTCACGCACACTTTATCGCCGATCTTTTGGTGCGCACATGCGGTGAGAACGCAGCCATTGCCACCTATCGTGAAGATGATCCGCTAGCGACGATCCGAAGGTACAAGCGCAACCGTGATAAGTGGATTATATCTGTGGGCATGATCAGCGAAGGCACTAATGTTCCCCGTCTGCGCGTCTGCTGTCACCTCACGCGCGTAAAAACGGAATTATATTTTCGACAGATTCTAGGGCGGATCTTGCGCGCCAACGGGCTCAGCGGTGAAAAAGGTTACCTCAACATGCCTGCAGAACCGACGCTAATTGAATATGCCGAGCGCTTAGCCGAGGATATTCCGACCGTCCAGCCGGTGAAATTTGATGTCATGCGCCCCACGCGCGGCGGCGACCTGCCTTCATCCTCACGACAAAAGAACCCTCCGGCACCAACTGATATGCGAATAATTCTTGGAACAAAGTTTACCACTCCTGTACAACCCACTGTAGACCAATCCCAATCCATAGCGCCTTCAACGTTGCGGGAATCCTACGAATTGACTTTAAATATGCTCGGCCGCTTTCATCGGGAACTATTGACCATCAATGGCCTAGACTCCGAATAACACCATTCCGATTAAGCAATCGTCGATCGTACACACCCAATCAATAAGCTCGACACTATAAGCTATCAAGAGCCTTTC
This sequence comes from Spongiibacter marinus, assembly GCF_016906995.1. GTDB lineage: Bacteria > Pseudomonadota > Gammaproteobacteria > Pseudomonadales > Spongiibacteraceae > Spongiibacter > Spongiibacter marinus. The sequence continues at coordinate 313,004 of NZ_JAFBBD010000003.1, forward strand.
GAAGTGCGTCTATAGTGCCCACAGGAAAAACTGTTTTACCTGCCTCGTCTAAGACATCACCGCGAGATCCAAGTATTAATCCGGCATCTTCCAAAAAACTGGAAGACACCAGGTATTCCAGTGCTCTTCGCTCAATTAAATTGAGCTCAGCTTTTATAATATTATCTGTGACTTTTATTTCTAAGCCTGGCGGCAGAAATTCTGAAATCAGACGATTAGCCTCTGCTAACTCTGCGGCCTGAACTTGCACCAGAAGTGTAGTGGTCAAGTAAAACTGGCCACGGGTTTATAAGTTTTCCAGTACATACTTTCTGCCACATTTGGCGGCAGGTCATCGTTGTGTCGATGCGGCCTGATTCCGCTGTAGTAGCCAATCACATAATCCGTGATCGACTGCTTAGCTTCAGCAAAAGAGCGGTATCCCGTTTCCGGTACCCACTCGGTTTTCAGGCTGCGGAAGAACCGTTCCATTGGTGCATTATCCCAGCAGTTACCCCGTCGACTCATGCTCTGCTTTATCTGGTAGCGCCACAAGTGTTGCCGGAAGCGCAGGCTGGTGTATTGAACGCCTTGATCTGAATGGAACAACAAGCCATTAGGCCTTCCTCTCGATTCGTAAGCCATCAGTAACGCCTTACTGGTTAGCTCGCTGTCAGCCTTTAGCGACAACGCCCAGCCAACCGGTTTCCGAGCGTATAGATCCAGCACTACCGCCAGATAAGCCCATCGTTGGCCTGTCCAGATGTAGGTAATATCACCACACCAAACCTGGTTGGGTTTACCCACAGCGAACTGCCGATCCAGTGTGTTGGGAATGGCCACATGCAGCTTCTCAGCCCGTTTATAAGCGTGTTTGGGCAGCTGATTACTCACCAGCCCCAACTCTTTCATCAAACCACCCGCCACATATCGCGTTAGCTTTTCGCCTCGCTGGTTGACGATAGAGGCAACCGTTCTGGCACCTGCGGAGCCACCACTCAACTGGTGTGCGGCACGTACCATCAACTTCAGCTTGCGACGGTAGGGGCTATCGCCTTCTGGGCGACTACGCCAGTACTTGTAACTGCTACGCTGACTATCGAATGTCTGGCACAGCAGCTTTACGGGATAGCTCTCTTGAAGCCGCTGAATTATCGAATATTTTTCAGCTCGTCTGACATCAAGAGAGCCATACCCTTTTTTAAAATGTCTTTCTCTGTTTCAAGGCGCTTAACTTGCCGCTCGAGCTCCCGAATACGACGCTGTTCTGAGGTCATAGGAGAGGCATCGTAGCTGCCACCAGAACGTTCTTGCTTGAGCTGGCGAACCCATTTGTCCATCGTGGACTTGCCCACGTTCATGGCTTCGGCGGCGTCTTTCACTGAATAGCCCTGGTCAACGACGAGCTGTGCGGATTCGAGCCGAAACTCGGGGCTGAAGGTCGGGCGTGATGGTCTGGTCATTGGGTCACCTGTAATCGAATGAGGTGATGCTATCACCTCTAATTAGGTGGCCAAATTCACTATGCCACTACACATATGACATGGATCGCCGCCAAAGTATTTATTATATAGTATAGGGTTATTTCATCGGAGTAGGTAAGCTTATTCCTACACCGTAATCTAGCATTTAGCTGGTATAAGGCATAAATAGTACAAAAGTGAGTGGGGTTATAATATATCTACGGTAAAAAACGGTTGAGAGAAATCGATAGCCGGGTGCGCTTTCTCAGCAAACGACTCGATGAAATCACCGTGGTCGACGAATTCCCCAGCGACCGAGAACGGGTCTTCTTCGGCGCATGGGTGTCCGTAGAGGATGAAGACGGTAACGAAAGCCATTACCGTATTGTTGGCCCGGATGAGTTTGATGTCAGCAGTGGCAAACTTTCCATGGACTCGCCGCTAGCGAGAGCCTTGCTTGGCAAGCGAGTAGATGATGAAATTTCCGTCACAGCGCCAACCGGCGAAAAGCTTTATCATATTACTGCCATTCACTACGGGCATTCTCCGCGCTGAGTCGTACACATCAACCGAGGCACATTCGCAATGCTGACACTTTCACTCTTCTGGGCTTGGTTTAGCTGGAACGCCTACCACCCTTGGAAAGGTAAACCTGAATTCATGGGCATCGTCAGTTTCATTTTTGGCATGTTAGCGGGCGAACTCGGTCTGCATATCATAGCCATCAATGTGCTGCTTACGGCGGGGATTGTGTTATTCGGCGAACTCGACGGCCTCGCCGATAGCCTCGGACTACTGATCGCCATGGCAAGCTGGCTCAGCCTGGGCTTGTTTTACTTCAGGGCGCGAAATAATGAAGCAATTATGCGTGCGGCTGTTTGCGAAGCGCTGGAGACTGACGATTATCCGCAGACTCCCGATAACCTGCACTACACCCCCGACAGCGACCGCTTGCTAAAACCCTTCGCGTTTCGCCACCCGCGGGTCGAGCGCTTGAAGGATATTCCCTATTGCGATGTTAATGGCCGCAAGCTTCATGTCGACATCTATCGCCGCCGGGATTGCCCCAAAAATGCACCGGTACTGCTACAAATACACGGCGGCGCATGGATGCAAAACCTGGGCAGCAAAGAGCAGCAGGCCCTGCCACTGATGACACAGCTGGCCGAAAACGGCTGGATTTGCGTTGCCGTTCAATATCGCCTGAGTCCGGCGGCAACCTTCCCCGACCATATTATCGACTGCAAACGCGCGCTGGTCTGGACCAAAGATCACATCGCCGATTACGGTGGTGATCCCGACTTTATCGTTGCCACGGGCGGCTCTGCTGGTGGTCATTTAAGTAGTCTGTTAGCACTGAGTGCTAACGCCGCCGAGTTTCAGCCGGGCTTTGAAGAGCGCGACACTCAGGTGCAAGCCTGCATCCCGTTTTACGGGGTCTATGATTTTCTGAACAGCAAGGCACAGCGGCACAACGAAGGTTTAGAACAATGGCTGGCTGAGCGCGTGATTAAGAAGACGCGTAGCGAGGGCGGCGAACTGTGGCGCAGCGCCTCACCCGTGTCATGGATACATGAAGATGCACCACCCTTTCTTATTATTCACGGCGAAGCGGACACACTTGTACCGGTGAAAGAGTCGCGTGAGCTCTATGCAGAGTTGAAGGCCAGCTCGAAAAACCCCGTGGCCTACGCCGAACTGCCCGATGCTCAGCACGCTTTCGACTTGGTGATCTCGCTGCGAAGCCAAATTGTGGTCAATGCCCTCTGCGACTATTGCCACTGCCTTCACCAGCGCTACCTGGCGCAAGCCGAAAAGACGACCGAAGCGCTCAGCGATGAAACCAGCCCGGCGTAAACCGGGCTTTAGCGCGAGCCCCTAAAACGGGTTCCAGCTGGCTTTTTTGCTGTACTGCAAATACCCAACATTGGCGCCGCTACGCAGACCAACACCCGTGCGGATAGGCGCCAATACGATGTCGCCACTGCGCTGGTAATTCACCCCGACACCGGCCGCAACATAAATACTCCCTTCCACGCCCGGGAAGCGCTGATACAAACGCTCGACGTCGTCAAGCTGATAAACCAGCGTAAAAACCTTGGAGGCATTTGCCCCGAGATCAAAACCGATGGAAGGCCCCTGCCAAAATATCGCGCGCACCTCCCCACCAAGGGTTTGCAATTCACCGCGGCCGTAGCGCACACCAACCCCCAGCGCTGCAGAGACCTCTTCGCCAACAATAATGGCGTTGGGCTCACCTTGTTCGGCAAAAACCTTTTCGACCGCCTTTGCCAACCCCTCGGTTGTTTCGCCGAAAAACAACCCGGCTTTTTCCATTACCTGCTCGCGACTGAAGCCCTTGGTGGACTCTTCCGCATGGGCACCCGCCAGCGTTGACAGCATGACAACCAAAGCAGCAAACACACCCTTGCTCCACCGCATTATCTGTTTCATACGACCTCCTCTTAGGCGCCTATCAAGGGCCCTGTCTTGCCGCCGGCGGCTATTACCGACAACGTTGTTTATATCTCACTGGGCGGCAGGCGCCCAAGCAACGTCCTCCAACAGCCCTCATACTTCAGCAACAAGGCGTGCAGTTTTAGCAGCGCAGCGACGCTGATAGCATCGGTAATCTCACCGGAAAGCGCCATGTCTATTACCTCGGTCAAGGGTAGACGCCGGATTTCAAGCTCCTCGCAGGGCTCCGGCGCGCTTTCGCCCAGCGTTAGGCCCCGCGCTACATAAATTTGTGCGACTTCATCGGTGCAGGAATTGCTGGTGTGCAGCGTCATCAATGGGTGCAGCGCCGCCGCACGCAGGCCGGTCTCCTCTGCAAGCTCGCGCAGCGCTGCCTCTGGCGCGGAGCTGTCAAGAGGACAGCCGCCCTCGGGTATCTCCCAGCTATAGGCTTGCAGCGGATAGCGATATTGACCCACCAACCAGGTGTAGCCCTGCTCATCCACCGGTATCACGCCCACCGCACGGTTCTTAAAGCAAACTTTCCCGTAGATGCCCGGCGTGTTTCCCGGCGTGGTCACCTCGTGATGCTCAAGCCGCAGCCACGGATTCTCGTAGACATTCTCACTGTGATGCAGCCGCCAGGGCCCAATCATCACTGACTGTTTTTTATCACTCACGACGACTCGCTTAGCAGGGGGTGTATTCGGCGCTGAAACGATGGCAGTAGCTGCTCATCAAACCAAGGATTTTGCTTAAACCAACGGATATTTCTTGGCGAGGGATGTGGAAGACTGATAAACCGCCCGTCTAGCAATTGGTTTCGCACGCGCTCGGTGAGGTTTTTCTCGTCATCACCGGCATAGCGTTTCTGAGCATACTGGCCGATCAACAGCACAACCTCTATTTGCGGCATCTGCTGCAATAGGCGCTCATGCCATGTTGGCGCGCACTCGGGGCGAGGCGGCAAATCGCCACTCTTGCCCTTGCCGGGGTAACAAAAGCCCATCGGCAGAATACCGAGGCGCGCGTCGCGATAGAATTGCTCTCGATCGATATTTAACCAGCCGCGAAGGCGATCACCTGAAGGGTCATCCCAGGGCAGCCCGCTATTGTGCACTTTTAGCCCCGGGGCCTGCCCGATAATAAGAATTCGAGCCTCTTGCGCGACCCGCAGAACCGGGCGCGGACCAAGAGGCAGCGCCGATTCACAAAGGCGGCATGCCGCTACTTCATTAAGTAACTGTTGAAGGTTCTCCATAGCCGCATTTTGCAGTCGAATGCATATGGCGGCAAGGGAACAGCACTAGCTAGGGTGCCGCAACATCCAACGCGTCCAGGGTCTCGACTGACAAACGGCCTGTCGCCAACCCCTTCTCCTGCTGAAAACTGTGAATAGCGGTACGTGTGCGTTTACCGAGAATGCCATCGGCATAGCCCGCATCAAAGCCGCGCTCGTTCAGGGCTCGCTGAACATTGCGAATTCTGGCTTCACTTGCGTCGCGTTTGCACAGAATTTGCCGCCACACCAAGGTCTCATCGGCAATTTTTTCACGATAGCTGTAGCGCTCATACACAGCAGGTACCTTAATGCGCTTGACCTTTGCCGGCTCGACAACGTGCTGCACGCGCACCGTTTTGGTTGTTGCAGGCACCTTCACCTCAACCGTGTGTTCAGGCTTGTCGATTACCCGCTTTTTCACCGTCTCGAAAACGGCGGGCTCAACAACGCGGCGGTACACGGCTGGGCGCTTCAACACCTGGCGCTCGACTCGGCGGTACTTGGCGGGCACCTCCACCAAGTTGAGAATCTCGCCGCTGTCTTCATCAATCTTTTCCACCGCACCGCGCCCCGGGCGCCACACCGACTCTGCCGGCTTGCTCAGAATTTTCTCTGTTACTGTCTCGTATTCAGCCTCAGACACCAATTCTTGGCGAACCCTGGCGGGAAGCACCTGCGTTTTTTCTTCAACCCATTTATAGGTCGCAGGAACCACCTTTAATTGCGTGTAGGCCTCGCTCACCACAACCTTTTCTTCGCGCCACTCCGTTTTGGCGGGCTGCATCTCCAGTTTTTCACTGGACTCCTTCACCACCCGAGTGGCTTCGCGATCAATAAATTTTGGCGGCAACAGCATTCGAGCATAACAAGCGCCCGTCTGTGCATCGGGCGGCATTGCCGATAGCGCGCTACCACCGTCTCGCGCCTTGAGCTTTTCAATCTGGATCAACGCATCTGCCAGCGCGGTTTCCAGAGAGGCAACACGCTGGCCACCTTGCTCGACGGGTGTGCGGCCACCCCGGTAGTTCGGGGCCATCACACAGGCACTGCAAACAGCGGCGATCAATACGGCAAGCGTGGCACTGCGAATCACTCTATTCTCCTACTGACTACGGCCCACAAACCTAACGAGCGAGCTATGTTTATAGCATTTTATAACGAATTTATTTAGCTTATCGACCGCAATTTCCACAATTCGTTAAACCACACAATAAACCGCCTGAATGCGGCGATCTCCAAGGAAAATATCGCAGCTGGCGGCAATAATGCCGGGGAAATTTCAACCACAATATGCTTTAATGAGCGCGCTTTTTTTGAACGCAGGCGCCTTGCAATAATGACCCACTCTCTCAAGCAACTTAGTGACTCAGGTGAATTTCAACAGCGGCACATCGGCCCCAACGAAGAGCAAGTTCGCGCTATGCTCAATAGCTTGGGCAGCAGCTCGCTAGAGACATTAATCAGCGAAACTGTTCCCGCCTCCATCTTGCGTGACTCACTGCCGCTACCCGACGGGGTCAGCGAACAAGATGCACTCGATGAGTTGGCCAGTATTGCCGCCAAGAACACGATTGCCCGTTCTTATATCGGTATGGGCTACTACGACACTCATACTCCCAAGGTCATTCTGCGCAACGTACTGGAAAATCCAGGCTGGTACACCGCGTACACACCCTACCAGCCGGAGATCGCACAAGGGCGCCTAGAGGCGTTGCTGAATTTCCAACAAATGGTGATCGACCTCACCGGACTGGATCTCGCCAACGCATCGCTGCTGGACGAGGCTACCGCTGCCGCGGAAGCCATGGCGATGTGCAAACGCGCTGCGCGGAAAAACAAAAGTGATGTATTTTTCGTCGACCAACACTGCCATCCGCAAACTATCGCGGTACTTAAAACGCGCGCCGACGCGCTCGGCCTCGAAATCGTCGTCGGCGACGCCTTTAGCGACCTGGAAGCGCAGCCCTGCTTCGGCGTGCTAGTTCAATACCCACAGACAGGTGGTGAAGTTCGTGACTTGCGGGGACTTTGTCAGCTCGCGCAGGAGAAAGACTGCCTTAGCGTGGTCGCTGCCGACCTTCTCAGCCTGATGCTACTCACACCTCCTGGCGAACAGGGTGCCGACATTGTCGTTGGCAGCGCTCAGCGCTTTGGCGTCCCCATGGGCTTTGGCGGCCCCCACGCAGCCTTTTTTGCAACCAAAGACAAGCATAAGCGCTCCGTACCTGGCCGCATCATTGGTGTGTCGGTAGACAGTCGCGGAAAACCGGCACTGCGCATGGCCATGCAAACCCGCGAGCAACATATCCGCCGCGAAAAGGCCACCTCCAATATCTGTACCTCGCAGGCGCTGCTGGCCATTATGGCGGTGTTTTACGCCATTTATCATGGTCCTGAGGGGCTTCGCCGGATCGCACTTCGCGTCAATCGCTCTACCGCCATACTCGCATCGGGCCTCAAACAGCTCGGTTTCGACTGCAATACCCATTTCTTCGACACACTAACGGTCGCCTGTGGCGAGCGCAGCAGTGAGTTGGCCGACAAAGCAGAAGCGCTGGGACTAAACTTCCGGCGCAACCGCGGCAGCCTCGGTATCAGCCTGGATGAAACCACTCGCAGTGAAGATATCGAGCAAATTTGGTCAATATTTGCAGCAGACCAAGCGCTACCCAGCGTCGCGGATATCGACAGTCAGCTCGGCGAATTGCCGGGAATACCGACAGACATGCAACGTCACACCAGCGTTCTTGAGCACCCGGTCTTTAATAGCTACCACTCTGAAACAGAAATGCTGCGCTATATGAGCCGCCTGGAGCGCAAGGACATTGCGCTTAACCACTCAATGATCGCGCTCGGCTCCTGCACCATGAAGCTCAATGCCAGCAGCGAGATGATCCCGGTTACCTGGCCTGAGCTGGGGCGCATTCACCCCTTCGCCCCCGCAAATCAGATAACGGGCTACCTGCAGCTGGTTGATGAATTAGAAAAACAACTGGTGGAATGCACAGGCTACGACAAGTTTTCCATGCAGCCGAATGCGGGCTCTCAAGGCGAATATGCCGGACTGCTTGCCATCCGCCGCTACCATGAAAGCCGCGGCGATGCGCAGCGCGACATCTGCCTGATACCGAGCTCAGCACACGGTACGAACCCCGCGTCAGCAGCGATGGCAAGTATGCGTGTGGTGATCGTCAACTGCGACGAGCTGGGCAATGTTGATGTCGCGGATTTGCGGCAAAAAGCCGAGCAACACCGCGACGAACTCGCCGCACTGATGGTGACTTACCCCTCGACTCACGGCGTATTCGAAGAAGGCATTCGCGAAATTTGCGACATCGTTCACGAGCACGGTGGCCAGGTTTACGTGGACGGCGCCAATATGAATGCCCTGGTCGGCCTTGCCGCTCCTGGCCATTTTGGTGCCGACGTATCCCACCTCAACCTACACAAGACATTTTGTATTCCCCATGGTGGTGGCGGCCCGGGCATGGGACCTATCGGCGTTAAAGCCCACTTGGCTCCCTTTCTGCCCAATCACCCTGTACAGCCGATTGATGGCCTGGATAGCGAAAACGACACTGTATCGGCAGCCACCTACGGCAGCGCCAGCATCCTGCCTATCTCCTGGATGTATATCCGCATGATGGGCGGCGCCGGACTTCGCCGCGCCACGGAAGTTGCGATTCTTAACGCCAACTACATGGCCAAGCGCCTGGCTGACCACTACCCCATCCTTTATACCGGCAAACACGGTCGCGTTGCCCACGAGTGCATTATCGACCTGCGCCCCTTAAAAGAAAGCAGTGGCATCAGCGAAGAAGACGTTGCAAAACGCTTAATGGATTATGGTTTCCACGCTCCAACCATGTCCTTCCCGGTGCCCGGTACACTCATGATCGAGCCGACTGAAAGCGAAGCCAAGGCCGAACTCGATCGCTTCTGCGACGCCATGATCCACATTCGCAAGGAAATTGCGCGCGTGGAAGCCGGCCAGCTTCCCGCTGACGATAACCCACTGGTTAATGCACCGCACACGCAAGCCGATATCATCAGCAGCGACTGGGCGCGCGCCTACAGCCGCGAAGAAGCCGCATGGCCCGTTAACGACTTAAGAGAGTCGAAGTATTGGCCAACGGTCAATCGCATCGATAATGTCTACGGCGACCGCAACTTGATCTGCTCCTGCCCACCGGTAGAGAGCTATCGATAACCCCTCCCCTCGCCCCACTCAAAAACCCAAGAGTGGGGCGAACTCCCCATACCCATCCTCTGCAATACCGCGATAGGACGAGCCAAAACCACACACGTTAAGGCAAACTCTCCATCAGCTTGCGACATCGCCTAAAATCGCTTTTGTAACAGCGACATAGCGGTCGTTTAGCCCTAGGGCACCTCTGATTAATTCAGTAATGGCTCAGCGTAGTCTCTGGCGTGCACTGGCGAGGCGCAGCGCGAAGGTCAAGGGTGGTTCTCCTTGACGAGTGTTGCAACGACGCCCAGAGTGCGCCAGAGACCCGCCCTTCGGGGCTTTGTCTTATTTCGCCTGACGGCGTTGCGCCCACTTGAAAGGCAACCAGCCTTACTGCCTGAGCGCGCCTTGCCAAACGAAATAAGGCAAAGCCTGAGTTATCATCGAACTAACCAGAGGTGCCCTAGAATAGCGCCAATCAAGAGTCTAAACGTGCATAGGTCACAGAAATTTTTGGCCTTTTTGCTCTAACATCTAACTTTAGAGGTGACGACTGTTGTTTTTACCTACAACATCCGTAAAACTACGTAACCTTAAGCGCACACCCATTTCCTGTTGTACCAGCTTGACTCTCCGGGAGGGGAATACATGAAAAGCATAAAAATAGCGATGTCGCTCGTTTTCGCATCGTTCTTACTCGCAGCGTGTGGAGGCGGTGGCGATGCCCGCAGCCCCGACCGCCCGGGATTAACCATAGACCCGTCGACCATGCAATTGGAATTCGTCGACGGCATCACGGCTCTACCGGGAACAGGTAACAGCCATATTTCCGTGAGAATGATGGCCCTGCAGTCTGACGGCGTTAACAAAAATGTCGGCCCAGCCCAAAACATTACCTCCCGCGTTAACTGGACGCTCACCAACACTCCACTTGCGGCACTGTCTTCAGGTGACGGTGGCGACCTGTCTTTCCGGACGGTCACCCGCAATGGTATTGGCACTGTTATCGATATCGAGAGCACCCAGCAAATGGAGATCGACGCGGCCGTGGTCAGCGCGTCAATCACTGGCACCTTCCAAGGGACCTCTCGAGTAGGCGACTTCACCATTGTTCCGCCAACTCCGAGAGACATCGTGCTAGTAGGCGAAGACCGCATCCTGCTTGACCCGACGATTCCCAGTGACAGCAAGACCTATGGTTACCGCCTCCTGCAGTATTTCACCAACACCCCGCAGCCCGAAAATCGTACTCATACTGTAGTAATTTGTTCAAACAGCGAATTCGCCACCATTGAAGCCGGTCAGCCAGTCACCCCAGGCGACGGTGTTGTGGATGTCACGTATACCAACCCCTTCACTCCCGATGGCAACAATGAAGCCAAGGAAGTCATCCTGTTCGCTGTTGACGGCGACAGCAACGACGCTTGCGTGGGCGCTGAGCCAAACGGCGAGCGTCAACTGCTAGTCAAACTTCTCCCAGCAACCTTCTCCAGCGTTGATATCTGCGCGGTGATCAACCCCGCCAGCGATGCCTGTAGTATAGGTGGAGCATTCAATCAGGACTACGTTGCGGATTGCCGCGGACTGGATACTGACAGTATCTTTGTACCCGCCGCGCAAAACCTTCAGTTCGTGGCCCGCAAGACGTTCAACTCGACTAGTGATCCTACGCAAACGCTCACCGAATACTTGTGTAGCGAAGAACGCGAAAACGCTACTGCACCGACGTGGAGTGTCGACGAGCCCGATATCTTCTCCAGCGACCCCGCTGTTGACGCTAACCAGGGTACAGCCGCCACTATCGACCGACTCGCCTACGCAAAACTTGTCGAAGTTGTCGCCAACCCCAGTGCGGTTGTTACCGGTAACTTTGGCGAAGGCGTTCCCGAGTTGCAAGACAGACTGACGCTGAATCTGGTCGATGCGCGTGTAGACGTTATCAAGATTGAGCGCACTGACGGCCTCAACTCGGATGATCCCCAACAGAGCCCAGATACCATCTACGTCAACAGCTTCCTGGATGGCATTGAGTACCGCGCCCTGTGTAAATTCAGCGGCCTGTCCGGTACTGAGCAAGAGTTCGAGACCTGCCCCAATGGTCTGATCCGCTGGACCTCTTCCGCGCCAGATGTTGCAGAACCCAGCGCAGAAGCAACACCTGTCATCACTCTCGAGCCCAAAACCGGCACTCAGCTGGCGGAGGATCCTCTCGCGTTCACACTGACTGTGACTTACATCGGCAGCGATGAGGACATCAGCGCCAGCCGAGATGTTGAAGCACGCGATCCCGGCGAACTGCAGGCGCTACGTCTGTTTATGGTGCCGAACAACTCCAACCCAGATGAATTGGAAATCGACCAGTTCGCCTGTGTGGGCCGCTCGGACCTCGTATCGTCAGTCAGCAATGACGAAAACTTTGTAGAGAACGGCCAGCAGTTCGAGATTTACGCCGTATTCTCCAATATCCCGGGCTCTGATGACCCGAATCTGGATGATCCCAATGCACCGGACTCCGGCCTCGTCTACGTCACCCCTGAGACTGAAATCCAGTTCAGCGCGGAATCGGGCTACTGGAGTGGCAGCTGGGCAGATCCTGCCATGTGTCAGAGCATTTCCAACCTCGGTGAAATCCCCGACCTCGGCGAGGAAACCGGTGGCGTTATTGTTAACTCACCAGCGGCCAGCTTCGACCCGAACAAGAAAGGTCGCCTGAAGTCAGATGGCTTACTGCGCCTTAACACGGTGTGCGTAACAGGCTTTGCGCTGAAAGACGAAAGCAAGCAAATCCCTGAGGACATCCGTACGGTTGACGGCACCACTGTTCTGGTTCTGCCTGCCGCGGACGACACACTGCTTGCCTCGTCTAACGAACTCTGCGAAACACTGGAGCCCGTACTGACGCTCGGCGGCTCACTGTCATTCGTTGACGGCGACGGCCCGGGCATTCTTCTGCCTGTCATCTACGGCGTAAGCCTGGTTGCAGACCCGCTGCTAGCCAGCCTGGTTGCCAATGACGACGGTGGCGCATTGCCCGTAGAGGAAATCCTCGACGGTCTGCTCTACGGTGATTTCACTGGCCTGAGCGCAGATGCACCAGACCTCGGCTTTGGCTTGGCGACCATCACCGATGGCTTGATTAACGGCGTCGGCGATGTTCCCGGTCTTGGCGTACTGGTCGACTTCCTCGACTCCTGTATTCTCTCCACGACGCTGGATATAGTGGGAGGCCTGCTGGACTTCATTCTGGGGCTGGGCGATACCAGCGGCTTTGAGGATATTGACTTCTCCTTCGATGATTGCACTGCTCTCTTCGGGGACTTCGCTCTATAAAACAACAATATTAGCGCGGCCTCTGGGCCGCGCTTTGCCATTGGGTAGTTACTAGGAGAAACTAAATGAAACTGCGTACTCTTGCGCTTGCGATGGCTGCTACGGCGTTGACCTCGCCCCTGCTCGCCGACAGCAGCGATGAAGAATCGGTGTATGATGACCGCTGGCGTGGCCACGTTATGCTCGGCGCAACCGTTGCCGACGACGAAGATTACGACAATGGCGGTATAGGCAAGATTGGTATCGGTAAACCGATCAACCGCTACATCATGATCGACGCCCACATGAACTACGGCGAGCTTAAGACCAGCAAGAACGATGTCTATGAGCGTGCCGCCGCTGGTGTCGATATTCTCTTTTTCCCCTTCGGCGCCTTCGAGCTGGATGCCAGTGCCCTGCAGCCCTACTTCGGCGTTGGCGCGACCTACCACGAAATTGAATTCGTTGGGGACATCGAATCCGACTTCGGCAACGATGCCGTTGCAGGTTTTACTTATGACCTTGGCGGCGCGGCACTGCGTGCAGAAGCCCGCTACCAGATCGACAAAATCAACGAGAAAGACATCCTCGTTGACGATTACTTCTACACCTACGCCTTTATGCTGGGTGTCTCGGTACCCTTTGGCGACGAGCCACTGCCCTACAACTATGATAGCGACGGCGATGGTGTGCCCGATCGCATCGACAAGTGCCCCAACACGCCGCGCGGCACGCCCGTTGACTCTAACGGTTGCCCGCTGGATAGCGACGGCGATGGTGTTCCCAACTTCCGTGACAAGTGTCCAAACACCCCACGTGGCGCCAAAGTAAATGTCCACGGCTGCTCTATCGACGATGACCGCGATGGCGTGCCCAATGATATTGACCAGTGCCCAGGCACCCCCCTTGGTGTACCTGTTGATGTTCGCGGTTGCCCGCTCGACAGCGACAACGATGGCGTACCCAATAAGATCGACCAGTGCCCAGGCACCCTGCCCGGAATGAAAGTGAATTCCCGCGGCTGTGTGATCTCACAAAAAGTCGATATCGATGGCGTGCACTTCGAATTTAACAAAGCTCGTCTGATGCTTGATTCGAAGACCGTACTGGATAATGTCGCCAAGGCCCTGAACAACGAGCCAGACGTTAGCATTATCATTGCGGGCCACACTGACTCTGTAGGTAGCGATGCGTACAACAAGCGCCTGTCGCAAGAGCGCGCCCAGTCAGTGGTCGACTACTTGATTAGCAAAGGTATTGAAAGCAGTCGCCTGCGCGCGGTGGGTTACGGCGAAAGCAAACCCGTTGCCGACAACTCCACCGACGAGGGCCGCGAGCGCAACCGTCGCGTAGAGCTACAGGTGAATAGCCCGAACCGCTAATCGCAGCAGAAGCAATATTGTAAGGGGCCCCAGGCCCCTTTTTTTGTGTCCGCAAACCGCCCTATCTGAAAATTTTATCCACTCGCGTTACACTGCGCGCTGCCGTATTCAAGCTACACTCTAAGAGTATTGCGCAGACAGCCATTGTCAGTCATCGGCAATATCAATACGCGACACATCAGCTCGCGCGAAACCGTCTCGGTGAATACCTGTTCGCCAGGCATCCGTGGAAAACCGAACAAGGAGCCCGCTCCCCATGTCAGAACCAGGACGCCGTGTTGACCTCTCCCAAATTAACCCCCCGGTTTTTTTCGGCTCGGTCATTCTAATTTTTGCCATTGTTATCTTTGGCGCCAGTACCCCCGATATAGCTGGGAAAGTGTTCAGCAGCACCCAAAGCTGGATTGTTGATAGCTTCGGCTGGCTTTACCTCTTGGCCGTGGCAATCTTTTTATTCTTCTCTTTGTATCTGGCGCTTAGCCGCTACGGCAGTATTCGTCTCGGGCCAGAACACTCCCAGCCGGACTTTAGCTACGGCTCGTGGTTTGCCATGCTATTTTCCGCAGGCATGGGTATCGGCTTACTGTTTTACGGCGTCGCCGAACCCGTGCTGCACATGAGCTCACCACCACAGGGAGAAGGACAGACTATCGAAGCCGCTCGCGAAGCGATGGCAACCACCTTCTTTCACTGGGGGCTGCACGCCTGGTCGATTTACGCGGTAGTCGGTCTGTCACTGGCCTATTTTGGTTTTCGCCACCGCTTGCCACTCACATTACGCTCCGCGCTATTTCCAATTATCGGCGAGCGCATGAACGGACCATTGGGCCACGCCGTCGACATCTTCGCGGTGCTCGGAACCATGTTTGGCGTGGCGACATCGTTGGGGCTCGGTGTGATGCAAGTAAACACCGGGCTCAACTATCTCTTTGGGCTCACTATCTCAACCCCGGTACAAATTGGCCTGATTGTCGCGATTACCGGCTTCGCGACTGTCTCGGTTGTTGCCGGTCTTGATGCCGGCATTCGCCGGCTCAGCATACTCAATGTGATGCTGGCCGCAGTACTAATGGTCTATATGGCCGCGAGTGGCCCGACACAGCACCTATTCCAGGCGCTCGTTCAAAATACCGGCCACTACCTCGACACCCTGGTCAATAAAACCTTTAACCTCTATGCCTATGAGCCCACCGACTGGATGGGGGCATGGACACTCTTTTACTGGGGTTGGTGGATCGCGTGGTCCCCCTTTGTCGGCATGTTCATTGCTCGCGTATCTCGAGGGCGAACCATTCGCGAATTTGTGATGGGTGTGCTCTTCGTGCCAGTCGGTTTCACATTCGTGTGGATGACGCTATTTGGCAACACCGCAATCGCGCTGGACTTTGGCATTGCCGACGGCGCCATTTCGGCAGCGGTCAATAGCGATGTCACCACTGCCGTCTTCAAGGTTTTTGAATACCTACCACTGGGCACTGTGGCGTCGCTGCTGGCCACATTGCTGGTAATCACCTTCTTCGTGACCTCTTCTGATTCCGGCTCATTGGTGATCGACATCATCACCTCTGGCGGCAATCACGAACCGCCGGTCTGGCAGCGGGTATTCTGGGCGGTAACTGAAGGCGTCGTAGCAGCTGTGTTACTGCTGGCTGGAGGGCTATCGGCCCTGCAAAGTGCGGCCATTGCCAGCGCCCTGCCCTTCACCTTTATCATGCTGATTATTTGCTATGGCCTGTTCAAAGGCTTGCGACTGGAAGCCCTAAAGCTGGACGCCCGCAACCAATCCGACCTCAGTGTGACCAATGGCGAAGTCCCCTGGCAGGTTCGCTTGAAGCGTATGGTGACCTTCCCAGGAAAAGAGAAAGCCAAAGCATTTCTCAATTCAGAGGTTTTGGATGCCTTCAGTGCTGTGAGTAAAGAGTTGGCAAAACACGACCGTGAATGTCGAGTACAACGCGAGGCCGATAGTATTCAACTCAAGGTCTACCACGGCGATGAGGAAACCTTCCGCTACGGTGTATTTCTCAGCAGTCATATCGCGCCGGGGTTTGTGGTTTCCGACCTCCATATGGATGAAAGCAAGCAGCGCCATTTCTACCGCCTGGATGTTCACCTGACAGAAGGTGCTCAGCATTACGACATCATGGACTACACACGCGAGCAAATTATTAGCGACATCCTCTCGCAATATAACGCTCACCTGCTGTATCTAGATATGGCCCGCGCGGATAACACAACCATTGACCCCAAAAGCCAGGAGACACTCACATGAAAAAGCGCTTAGCGAGTGCCGCTTTATTCTGCGTTCTGCCACTGACGGCGACAGCGGAAAGTGATATTACTGTTGGCGGCGCGGTGCGCTTCCAATACAGCTTTGAAGACTACGACGACGGCAACCGCCAACGTGTGGGCGACATCGACCTGGACACGGTACGCATCAATTTTGATGGCAGTGTCGACAATATCCTGCTTTCCGCCGAGCTGCGCTACTACGAGTATATGGAAGTGGTCCACCACGCCTGGCTCGGCTATCAAATAAACCCTGAGTGGCAAGTACAGCTGGGTATTACTCAGCTACCTTTCGGCAACCTTCCCTACAACTCCCACAGTTTTTTCTTCAGCAGTAATTACTATTTGGGGCTGGAAGATGACTACGACTTCGGCATTAAATTTCTCTACCAAGGCGAGCATCTAGAAAGCCAAATTGCGCTGTTTAAGAATGATGAACAGGGCGGCATTGACGGCTACGTTGACAATCGCAGTGACCGCTACTCCTACGACATTGTCGGCAGCCGCCAGCCCGGCCAGGGCATCTATGACGCCCCCAGCGCTTCGGGTGCACTGGCCGAAACCAACACGCTGGTGTGGCGGGTCGCGAGCGACCTGCTGGATCAGCCTAACGACAGCCTGCAAGTCGGATTCTCTGCCCTGCACGGCCAGCTCCATGACGACCAGGAGACCTCTGCAGGCGACTACAGCGCCTTCGCTCTGCATATGAATGGCCAGTTCGGAGCGTGGAATCTGCAGCTCACCAGCGGTCATTATGAATACAACCCGGACGATGGATCGGAGCTTATGGTGGTGGGTGCCTACTCCTTCTTTGATACTATCGCCGCGTCGGCCGACATCCACAGTGCTAATATCGCCTATCGCTTTGATGCGCCTGTCGACGGCATTGACGCTATCACCGTCTACTTAGACAACAGCGTCGTCAGTGGTAAGTCCGCCGACCTCGACGACACGCGCATGCATGTCCTGGGAGCCTCAGTTAGCAAGGGCAGCCTATTCACCTACATCGACTTGATACACGGTGAAAACCAGCCATTTATTGGCAGTAGCATGGCCGCCAATGCCGGCAACAGCAACACGCGCTTTAACATCAACGTCGGCTTCTATTTTTAGCCGCCACGCGAACAGCTGACCAACACAAAAAAGCTGCCCGAAATAAAAAAGCCCCGCGGTGACATCACCGCGGGGCTTTTATTTTGTAAAGGCGTCTAATTAACCTTCGATCTGATAGTAGTCCATCAGAATCTGAGCCACTTCAGGGCGTGAAAACTCTGGTGGTGGCGCAATGCCATTACCCAGCATTTCACGAACCTTAGTGCCGGACAGCAATACGAAGTCCTCTTTATTGTGATCCGGCGCATCGCGCATCATCACTACTTTATTCAACTTCTTCGAGTAAGCTGTGTGGTCGGCGCGGTAGATATCAATTTCCAGCGCCCCTTCAGGTACTTTCTCATCGAAAATTGTCTGCGCATCGAAACCACCGTAGTAGTCACCCACACCGGCGTGGTCGCGACCAACAATCAAGTGCGTACAGCCACAGTTCTGGCGGAACACCGCATGCAATACCGCCTCGCGTGGGCCAGCGTAGAGCATGTCGAAACCGTAGCCGGTAATCATTACCGTGTTCTTGGGGAAGTAAACTTCAACCATTTTGCGGATCGCCGCATCACGCACGTGAGCGGGGATATCTCCGGCCTTCAATTTACCGAGCAGCATGTGAATAAGGATGCCATCGGTACCCAGGTCTTCCATCGCCATGCGGCACAGCTCTTCGTGCGCGCGGTGCATTGGGTTACGCGTTTGGAAAGCAACCACTTTTTCCCAGCCACGCTCTGAAATCTCGTTACGAATTTCAACTGCCGTGCGGAAAGTATCCGGGAAGTCAGCCTGGAAGTAGCTGAAGTTAAGCACTTGGATCGGGCCTGACAGCAAGGTATTGCCCAAAGACTTGAAGGTCTTCACACCGGGGTGCTCAGCATCCAAGGTGCCAAAGATGTTCTCAGCCATGAAGTCGATCTGCTCGTCGCTAACCGACTCAACAGCGTCTACATCCATAATCGCCAATACGGGATTGCCCTCAACATTGGGGTCGCGCAGCGCGATTCGGCTTCCCGCTTCAATGCCTTGCGCATCTTGCACCAGGTTAACAACGGGCACGGGCCAAAACAGGCCTTCTGCGGTGTGAAGCTTCTCAGCCACACTTAGAGAGTCTGCCAGGTTCATGTAGCCAGTCAGCGGGGTGAAGTACCCGGCACCCAGCATCACCGCGTTAGCCGCAGCGGCAGAGCTTACAATAATAGAAGGCAGGGTTTCCGCCTCGGCATTGAGTGCGTGGTGTTTCTCGGTGTCGTAAACAAACAGCGGCTTAAGTTCATCAGCGCCATGGGGCTTAATCATCATAAAACTCCGTAATTTGGTGGTGTCTTCTCGTTCAGTTGCTGATCAAATTGGGCTTAAATAATGCCGCGCTCTTTCAGCATATTCAGCAGAACCTCTACTTCTTCGTCCAGGCTCAGCTCGTGGCTATTGAGAACCAGTTCTGGGCTTTCCGGTGCCTCGTAGGGGTCATCAATACCAGTGAAGTTTTTGATCTCACCTGCACGGGCTTTCTTATACAGGCCTTTGGGGTCGCGCTCTTCAGCCACTTCCAACGGCACGTTCACGTATACCTCGATGAACGCCATATCGCTCTCGTCATGCAGCGCGCGCACCGCATCGCGATCTTCGCGGTAAGGGCTGACAAAACTGCTCAGTACGATTACGCCTGTGTCGACAAATAATTTCGACACTTCACCAATGCGGCGAATATTTTCTGCGCGATCTTCTGCACTAAAGCCCAGGTTCTTGTTAATACCCATGCGGATATTGTCGCCATCCAGGCGATAGCAAAGGTGACCCTGCTGCATCAGCGCTTTTTCCAACGCCACGGCAACAGTACTCTTGCCGCTGCCAGACAAGCCGGTGAACCACAGCGTGGCACCTTTTTGCTTCAACAGTGCATTGCGGTCTTCACGGCTAACTTCGCCGTCGTGCCAGTGAACATTCGTAGCCTTCACTTCGGTCATGGTGATCTCCACACTTGAGATAGCGTCAAAAGTAGACCAGCCGAACCGGCCAGTCAGAATTGGCGGCAATGATACGACTGCCCCACCAACAAGTAAAACGGCTTATTGCTATACTCAGTATCGATTTTATCGATAGCGGGATTAGCGCGAACACGCTACGCTTAGCCTATGAACTACAGTCTGCGCCAACTCAGTATCTTCCTCGCCGTCGCCCGCCATGAAAACGTATCCAAGGCCGCGGCTGAGCTTAGCCTGTCTCAATCTGCGGCCAGCGCAGCGCTGCAAGCCTTAGAGCGAAACTACGGCGTGTCGCTGTTTGAGCGCCAGGGCAACAAACTGTCGTTAAACCCGGTCGGCCACAGCCTGCGCAAAGAGGCGGAAACACTGTACGCGCACGCACAGCAGTTTGAGCAACTGCTGCAACGCCACGGCGAGTTCGGGCACTTGAAGGTCGGCGCCAGCTTTACCATTGGCAACCATCTGGTGGTGCGCTATCTCGCCGACTACCTGAGCCACTACCCCGATGCAGATGTAGAACTCGACACGGCCAATACCCCCGAAATCGTTCAGAAGGTTCTCAATTACGAGGTCGACGTTGGCATGATCGAACGGGAGGTTCAGCACAGAGAGCTGGAGTTGATCCCGTGGATGGAGGATGAGCTGATCGTTTTCTGCAGCGCCGCGCATCCCCTTGCCAAGCAGCAAAGCCTTAGCAACAAGGACATAAAAAGTGCTAGGTGGATTTTGCGCGAACCGGATTCAGGCGCGCGACACACCTTCGACAGAGCACTGGCAGGGCTGCTGCCGGAAATTAATATTTACCGGGAATTTCGCCACAACGAGGCGATAAAAAGCGCCGTGGAGTCGGGCCTGGGTATTGGCTGCCTATCACAGGTGGTACTGCAAAATGACTTTCGTAACGGCACCCTGGTGCCACTTAAATTGGCGCGTCGGGATATGCGCCGCCGCTTTTACTTCGCCCTGCCGAAAAAGCGGCACGAAAAAGCGGCAGTGAACTACTGGATAGAACTCTGCCGCCGCCAACGCTAGTCGCCGCGTTAAAGGTATTTGGCACGGTAGTCGGCAAACATCTCTTTCAACTGCGACTCGGTAAAACCGAATTGCGCTAGCGTGTACTCATGGGCGGGACGTGCGTCGCGTTTATTGTCCTCACGGTAACGCTCCATAGCGTCGCGTGCCTCATCGGTGAATGCCATTCCAATAAATTGATACACCGACTCCATGCTCTTCAGCGGGTCGCTAATCGTGTCTTTGTACCACACGTCAAGAAAAGCGTCGGGATATTGCTCCCGTGTTGCCATGGTGTGCAGCGTACCCCGGGCGTATTTTTTTGCCCATTGTTCGCCTACCACCGTTGGGTCCACATCGTCGCTGCCCATAATCCACAGGTTGTAGTTCATACTGGCTGCCGACGGAATGGTTTGCAGCGGGTCGCGGTGGGTCTGCACGATTTTGGCGTCGGGAAAAACCTTCAACAAGACGGCGATATGGTGCAAGTGGTGAGGCGTTTTCAGCAACCAGCGTTCAGCCTGCTGGCCATTGCGTTTTTTCTGCCACTGCAAAAACTGCAGCATGCGCTTCAAATACTCATAGGCTGGGGTATTGTCGTGGCTGTCGTTCCACTCCCCGTAACTGGGAACATTGCAAAACGCGTCGGGGATCGTGCTGTAAAAGCTGTGCTCCAGCAGCAAAATATCCTCATCGGCACCCACCGGATCCATAGGGTGAATGGCCGCGATCTCTGGGTTAGCCTCCAGCATCGCCGCAATCTCCTGCTCTGCCGAAGTAATCCTTGGGTCCTTGCCGCTAAAATCCCAATCCAGCGCTGGCGCGGGGTTACGCACTTCATACCAAAGTGGCGCATAAAAGCGCTGGTCACTGGCCAAAATGCGATGGGTGTATGTCGATCCCGTGCGCTGCAAACCGATAATCACCACCGGTGATAGCACTTTCTCGTCGAGAATTTCCGGGTGCTTGCTAATCCAGGCTTCCATTCTCAGACGGTTAATCAAAATATTCAGAATGCGTTGATACTGCCCGAAGCGGCCGGCAGCATTGAGCTTGGCTTCTTCGTTTAACGCCTTTACCAACACCGCCATTGGCTCGCGAAATGACTCGTCGCCAAAATCGCGTAAACCGCCCGTTGCCTCGGTGGCTGCTTGTAAAAGCGAATCAACACTGAGATCCACCTGCGGAATTGCCTGCTCTGTCATGGTGCTTTCCTTACTCGTTTCGCGATTGTTATTGTAGTGTGTCGATTTTTACCACGCTGCAGCGCGGGTCAGTGATGTGTGCGGCACCAATCCAGCGAAAGGCCATGGTGCCCTCTCGGTGTCCCGTGGTATCTAACCAATTCGCGCAGCCCGGATCGCGAGCCGCGACGACTATGCGCACGCTGCCATCGTCGCGATACTGCGCGGTATGTTTATTCACATGGATATCGACGTAGCGGTATTCCAGCGACTCCATCCAGTAATTGTTGAGCTGGAAATTCCAATTGTCGCAATCGGGAATATCGTCGACTTCGATCACTAGCGCTTCATCGTCTGCCAGACAGAAATAGCCGTGGTAGTAATAGATATTGGGGTCGCCACCCAGTTTTTGGCAGTAGGCTTGGTCGGCGGCAGGAAGGCTATTGGGCTGCGCTTTAAAGCCCTCGGCCCAGTCGGCGAACAGGGTGGCGGTGCCCTTGACAAAGGCCGCCGTGCTGCGCAGTTTTTGAGCGAACTCTGCAGCGTTCAGGGGCGCTGGCTTAGCGCCGTCGCGGTTGAGGCGCTCAATAATCAGATCAGCCGCGACTTCGGTTTTCCGGTCAAGAAACGTCTGGCGCACTAGCACCGCCACGGTGTCCCCGGTGATCGCCAACCAATTCCCGGGGTGAGGTTTACGGGACAGAATAATGTCGATGCTGCCATCGTCATTCACTTCCAAACCGCCATGGGTATCCAGCGCCGCGACCGAGCGCATATTGCCGTCTTCTTCCTCATAGCCGCCAGCAATCGCGATGAAGCCCAGATACGCGACACTGCCGCGGCTTCCGCGAATTCGATAGTCGTGAGCGCCATTGATCTCAGCACGTTGATAGTAGTTATCCGGGTTGTCCGCACCAATTTTGGCGGTTTCGTGCGAGGGGCGATAAAAGTCGGGGAAGTCCGGATCACTGCACTCGACAAACATATCCAGTGCAATGCGCGTTAAGCGCGTGAGGTAGCGCCATCCTTCGGCACGGTGCAGGGCATCTTGCGGGGCTTCAGGGCGCAAAATTTGCTGGCCAGCGTCTTTGAGTTGATCGCAGAACTCCGCCCAAAGCTCTCCGCTCATTACCGCATCCATCTCAGCGTTTACCGGGCTACCATTCGCCTTAGCATTATCAGTCATCGTGCTCTCCCATTATTATGGCAGGCACTATGGCGTTAAATGGCAACGGTAGGCATCACCCAGAGGGATGAAAATCAGCCTTCACGAATGCGCTTATACCACTGTGCAGGCTCGGCGATTTCACCATCTTGCTCGCGCAACGCCGGGTAGTCCAAGCCATTCTCACGACAAAAGTCGCGCACTTGCGGATGAGCCCATTCAAACAGGGTTTGCCGGTAGGTCTGTTCATCCAGTCGGGGTCGATCGTACAAACCCTGCTGGTCGCGCTGATACTGCGCCTCCGAAAGGATAATGCCCGCCGCCACCGACACATTGTACGACTGCACCATGCCCATCATCGGAATCGTGATGTGCGCATCAGCCAGGGCGCACGCTTCAGCGCTTACGCCCCGCTTTTCCGCCCCCAGTAATATCGCCGTGGGCCGGGTGTAGTCGGGTTGGCGGTAATCCACCGAGTCTGCGTCAAGATGGGCGGCAAGAACCTGATAACCATCGCCCTGAAGCCCCGTAATCAACGCCGCAATATCGCGGTGGCGGCGCACCGCTACCCAGCTGTGGCTGCCCATCGCCGTGCCGCGGAAAGCCTTGTAGTCCTTATCGTCGATTACTGCGTGCATCTCCGCGATGCCCGCCGCATCGGCGGTGCGTACTATCGCTGATAAATTACGCCCTTTGTGGACATTGTCGGTGATGACCGTCAAATCAGGCTGGCGACGATCCAGCACGGCTCTGAGCCGTTGGTAGCGTTCCGGGGTCATGGTAGATACACGTCAAAAGCCGCCATTATACCTGCATATCAATCACGGCCATGGTCAACCGTGAGATACAGATATCACGCTGTTGCTCGTCGCAGATGCGAATATCCCAAACGTGGGTGGTGCGGCCAATATGAATGGGCTTGGCAACCGCCGTTACGCGGCCGCTTACCACTTTACGCAGATGGTTGGCATTGATATCCAAACCGACACAGGCCTTACCGGGTTCTGCAGCCATCATCGCGGCCATACTCCCCACTGTTTCGGCTAGTACCACGGACGCCCCGCCGTGAAGAATACCCATTGGCTGGTGGGTTCTGTGGTCCACCGGCATGCTGGCTGTCAACGAGTCTTCTGCAATCGCCTCAATGCGAATATCCAACACCTCGGCAATGGTGTTTTTCATCATCTCATTGGCTTTTTCAACATCACTATTTTGCTTCCACAAGGTCACGTTTTTCTCCTTTTGTACTACATCCAAGCCCTTTTCCTGCGCGTATGCGGAGCTAGTGGCTTTTAAAGTTTTCCCTGTTAACATGTAGGAAAATAAGGTCAAAATCTATCACAAAGGAGGTCAGCCATGAGCGGCATGCCACGATATATTTACGAAGAAGAACATGAAATGTTCCGCAACTCGGTGCGTAAATTCTTAGAAACCGAGGCAGCGCCCTACCACGCCCAATGGGAAAAAGATGGCCATGTCGACCGTCAGTTGTGGATTAAAGCCGGCGAGCAAGGCTTCCTTAGCCCCACCGTGGCAGAGGAATACGGCGGCGTCGGCGCAGATTTCCGCTACAACGCCATTGTCGACGAAGAAGTGGGCCGCAGTGGCCTGACCGGTATTGGCTGGGGCTTGCACTCTGATATCGCCGTTCCCTACATCATCAGCTACGGCAACGAGGCACAGAAAGAGAAGTATCTGCCCAAATGCGTGAGCGGCGAAATCATTACCGCCATCGCCATGACAGAGCCCGGTGCCGGCTCCGACCTGCAGGGCATTAAAACCACTGCCGTAAAAGATGGTGACGACTACATTATCAACGGCTCCAAAACCTTCATTACTAACGGGCAGCTCTCTGACCTGGTGATTGTGGTTGCCAAAACCGACCCCAGCGCCGGCGCCAAGGGCGTTAGCTTGTTTTTGGTGGAGTCGGGAACACCCGGGTTTAGCAAAGGTGCAAACCTAGAGAAGGTAGGCATGAAGGCTCAGGACACCTCCGAGCTGTTCTTCCAGGATGTGCGCGTCTCCAAAGACCAGCTCCTTGGCGAAGAAGGCATGGGCTTTGTGTACCTCATGCAGGACCTGCCGCAGGAACGCTTGAGCGTTGCCATTAACGCCGTTGCCAATGCTAAGTCGGTGTTGGAACAAACTGTCGAGTACGTAAAAGAGCGCAAAGCTTTCGGCAAGAGTATCGCCACCTTCCAGAACACCCAGTTCAAGCTGGCGGAAATGGATACCGACATTACGGTGGCCGAAGCCTATATGGATCGCTGCCTGGAGCTTCATATCAACAAGCAGTTCGACTCTGTCGCTGCCGCGAAATGCAAGCTGATGGCCACTGACCTGCAATGCAAGGTCATTGATGAGTGCCTGCAATTGCACGGCGGTTACGGCTTCATGTGGGAGTACCCAGTGGCGCGTGCATTTGCTGATTCGCGCGTGCAGCGCATCTATGCGGGCACCAACGAGATTATGAAGCTCATCATCGGTCGCGAGCTCGTTAAATGACAGCCTACCGCTCGGGGCTGCACCAGTGGCCCCGAGCGGTATTTGCCCTTCGCGATAAGATAACCCACACTTTGACGATGCGCTCGTCAATCACATCACTCCCTCCCCAACTCATTCACGCATTTACCGGCCCCAACTGTGCCGGAAATCCAGCCTGGGTCGTACCCGTTCAGCCAACGGCAGACATTCACGCAACGGCAACGCAATATCTTGCTCGGCCCGGCGCGACGGCGTGTGCGCTTTTGCTGCCGACTACACACCGCAACAGCTCTATCACGCTTCGCAGCTTCGGCCCTTCTGGGGAAATTCAGCTCTGTGGGCACGCCCTGCTCTGTGCTGCCCACTGGCTGTGGTCACTCGGTAAGCAAGAGCCATTGCATTTCGATCTCCCCGCCTGTCAGCAACACATTCGCGCCACGCGATTACGCGATGAAACGTGCCTGGCGCTGCCCAGTAATAATTACCGGCTTTGCAACCCACCTGAGGGACTGGCAGCGCTGATCGGGCAACGGATATTGCGGTGCGCACGAAGCACTTCTCTGCCCGGCAGCCTTATCGTCGAGTTGCACAGTGAATCAGCCGTGCAAGACGTGCAGCTCAACGCCACAGCACTTATGCAGCTGACAACAGACTGCGTACTGATAACGGCCAGAAGTTATCGACCGGGCATTAAATACAATCCTGACGTTCGCTCGGGGAAGAACAACGTAGTTGTATGCGGATACCTCCCAGAGAGTGAAAGCCAGCGCCATCTGTTACTCGCCGCTATAAACGGCTAAGACCAACAAACTGGAATCATCGCACGATATCCATCATGTGGATGCTGTCACCATCGAATAACTCGAAGCACTCTTGCCATGGAATGCGGAGCTGCAGGCTTAAAAAGTGGCTCAATACGGTAAGGGCAAGTAGTCGATTTAACGACGCCTAGATCCCATCACGATCAAGACTCGGGCGGCCCTGACGGGCCTACTGCGGATGATGATGGCATGAGGTTCTGGCTCACGCCAAATTGAAATGTCGGGCGGTCACCTCTTCCTCTTCGACATGAATCCATTGCAAAGGTAGGTCAAGCTCGTCGTTCATGGCCTTCAACAGAGCCTGCAACTCAAACAGCGCGGCCTCGCGCCGCTCGGGCGTCACCGACACCAGCACCCGCATTCCCGCCTCATATTGCCCCGGCAGAAACTGCGCCTTGTCCTCCTCTCCGTCTGCCGACCAAAAGCCGTCGATGGCTTCGCAACAAGCGCCGGAAAACGCCTCGCCCAATTTGGGGCCAAGCCAATCCAGCACCGCCTTGTAAGGAAAGGCCGGAGCGGAAAAAATCACGGTGAATCGAATGCGCTTACTCATGATTACGGTAGAAATACAGAGTGAAAAACAGCACCACTATAACTGTAAAGCCCAGCAGATGTTCCGCCGACACCGCCTGGATCAGATCCAACAGGCCCACCGTTTCGCCATGACTGACCTCGCTGCCCACCGCAATCAAATCCACAATCAGGCTGACCAGCCCCAGCGAACCCAGAAAGGCCAACAAGGTTTGAATACTGCGGTTTTGCTGACGGAGCTTGTTTTGCAGCAGACGATCGAGGCGCGCCTGCGCCAGCATCATCAATTGGCTTAGCCGTTCCCGCTGGGCTTCGAAACCCCAGGCCGCACTGAACTGTTGCAGCAGTTCACGGCGCCGCCCTTGTACGCCCGCCATCGCCGCTGATACCTGAATATTGATATATTCAATATGGTCATTGCGATACTGCTGGTTGGCAAAGAAGGCACTCAACGGCGTGTGCTCACCCTCCTTGTAATGGTTGCTGTTATAGCGGCGCAGGCTTTCTTTTAGCATCTCTTCAATGCGCCCCATCAGCGCTGCATGGAACTGCGCCACCACCATAATGCGATGCACATCCGAAAAACACGCCACATCGATCAGCAGGGAGTTGCCCGAACCTAACAACAGGTATTCGCTTTGCTCGTCCACGCTCTGCAGCCAGGGCAGGTAATGCTCGGGGCTCAATGTCTCGGCACAGATCAGCATTCTAGCAACCCAATGCGGCTTGCCGTGACACAGCGCGTCCTCATCGCTGTCAAAAAACCGGTAGGCACGCGGATCAATCATGGGCGCCTCGGGCTTGGCGCGATACAGGACCCGCAACAAGGGCGACACATGCTGCTGCGACAGCGCCTCTATGCGCTGGGTAACCTCCAGATCGTCAATCTCGGCTAGATTCGCTACCACCGACAGGCGAACATGCAATACCGCCAGACAATTGTCGTAAACATACAAACAAGCCTCGCGTACATCCGGCTCAGCCGACAGTCCGGCAATCGTCAGCACCGCCGAAGGCTGATAAATCAGGGGGAAATTATCATACTCCAGCGAGCCATAGCCCATCGGCCAGGGATTCTCACTGACTGTCACCGAGTCAAACTCCGCCAGCCGCTTTCTCAACAAGTGATAACGTTGATCGTTATCCACCACCCGCTCCGACTGCCAGCTCACCGGCACCGAGATCGGCGCGTAAATCTCAAAGTCCAACATAGTTAAGGGAAGTCACTCAAAACCAAACCAACACCAGAAGATCCTAGCAGAACCGACCAGGCCATGAGCGATAAAACCTCAAGCTAAGCTTCTGGAGTCGACCCTCCCGACTCCACAATACGCTCCAGCCGCGCGTTTTCTGCCTGTATAGCCTGCTGTAATACTGGCCCGTAAACAAGTGTGCGAGCCATGCCAATGGATCGATCACCGGCAGCTCATTACGGTAGCGGACACCGGAAGCGACCTTGGTAAACCAGCCTAGGTCACATCAGCAGATAACCCTGACAAGCCCTGTCTCCAATACCTTGTGCTGCACCGACGTCACACGTCGCACAGGGGTAAGCGGTTATAAATTAGCACCTACAGGCCACACGTTAGAACTGCCCACACTAATTTCCTCACCAAAATCAGAAAGAATCAGCATGAACTACGCAGAATGCAAACGTGTCTGGCAGAAGCATATCGAAGACTGGCAGACGTACGGTTCATCCGGCACGGCCTACTGCCGAAGCAGTCACAGACCTACGCTCCTTTTATTTATTGGCGCAGAGAACTGTCCGATCCTTAGAGTTTGCTGCCTTTATGGCGTCGCGACAGCGCTTTTTGTTTGTGTTGAAGGTTTGCAGCAGCACGTTTCTGGAAACGTGGATTAGCTATTTGTGACCATCCGCGTAGATAGCGAGATGGGGGGAACCGCATATCGATGCCTAACACGCTATCAACCGTTTACGTGGGCGCAGGTGTTCCTGCACCGTCATCAATCAACAGCGAGGTATAATCTTTGCCCATCAACGTACGCGACATAATAATACTCTTGAATTTCCCGTCCAGCACACGGTGAACCCGCGCTTTGATCGATTCCATCTTCGGCAACTTGATCAAGCTCCATCCTGCGCTGACACTCGTGCAGTGATGGCTGGATCGTTTGCCGTGCTTACGCGTGAAAGGGGGCTAACGGGCGGAGAGCTTCAGGCCGTGGCGTTTGTATTGTGTACTGATGATAAACAAAGACTTGATGTTCACGAACCGCGCAGGATCGAACCGGCTGTTGAGAAATTCCTCCTGCTCAGATATCAAGTAATAGCGTACTTTGGCAGCTTTAAGCATAAATGTGGAGTTATACAGATTTTAATGATTTGTCGACGCTGCTTCGCAGCATCCACTTGTATCCCCGCCCGAGTGGGCGAGGCATGACGCGGGACATTGCTAAAAGCCCTGGCTGGCCCATCAGGTGCATTGCTGTTAGGCGCCGACCTGATAAAAGATCGACAGCGGCTGCTGGCCGCCTATGACGACAAGCGCGGTATCACAGCAGAGTTCAACAAGAATATTCTGCGGCGCATTAATCACGACTTGAACGCCAACTTCGATGTTGACGGTGGCTTTAAACACCGGGCCATCTTCAACGAAGGACTCAGCCGTATCGAAATGCAGCTGGTTGCCTGCCGAGAGCAAACCGTTAACGTGGCGGGTGAAAAGATGGACTTCCATTTAGGCGAGGTCATCCATACGGAAAATTCGCATAAGTACAGCGAACAAAGTATTGCCGAGTTGGCATCAGCGGCAGATATGGAAATTCACCGGGTCTGGAAAGATCCTCAAGGTGACTTTGGCGTATTCTTACTCGGCCAGAAATAAGCGCACAAATCCTTGAGACGCTGTGCGCCTTCACTGACAATACCTACCTCAAAATACTCGGCAGGTTGATCTTGGAAACACCCAGCGACAATTGGCAGTCTCACACTAGCTCGGCTCACTTTACACTGCAGTGGCCCGAGCCACGACCGTGTTTAAGCTCAGCAGTATTGAATGGTGGGCTGGTCAGCGCGCGGTCACTTATCAACTTGCGCGTCGAGCGCGACGCCAATGCCCCTTTGCACACCCCGGAACAAAGTCTTCAGCAAGCTCAACAGCGCCTTCAACTTCCCGACACCTGTGTCGGGATGATGACCGCAGCCTCAATGGCGTCACTGCGCCAGTCACACAGCCAGATCTACGGGGAAGCGCTTGCTGTTTATGTTAGCTGCGGACTGAGCAACGCACGCCGCGCCGGCGACCCCTGCGACTGGAAGCCCACCCAAGCGATGCCGGTCGGCACTATCAACAGCGTTGTTATCGCCGACCTGAGTTTTTCAACGGCGGGCATGGTGGAGCTCCACGGCTTGATCAGCGAAGCCAAGGCTGCGGTTCTGCAAGACATGAATATCCGCAGCCCGGTATCAGGGCAAGTTGCGACAGGAACCGGCACCGACGCCTGCGCAATAATTAGTGGTAGCGGCGCCCCTGTGCGTTGGCTGGGCAAACACACTGACATTGGCGAGCACATTGCCCGCCAGTATATGGACGCACTTAGCAGCAGTATCAACGCCTTCTATTGCTAGTGCTAGCGCTCGCTTCTGTGACCGCCCGACTACTCGCCGCTACTTGCCTTCGCCGCACGCTTTGCCATTTTTTTCTCTTCGCGGCGGCGCGCGAAAAAAGCCTGCACCTGCGCACTCGCCAGCTCGGCCAGCACGCCGCCCTGCCACTGAACGCGGTGATTCATTTGCGCCTGATCAAATAACTGCAAATGACTACTCACCGCCCCTGCCTTAGGCTCACTGGCACCAAACACCAGCCGCGCTACCCGGCTGTGAATGATCGCGCCCGCGCACATAGCGCAAGGCTCAATGGTGACGTATAGGGTCGCGCCCGGCAGGCGGTAATTTTCAACGTTAGCGGCGGCCTGGCGCAGGGCAATAATCTCCGCATGGGCGCAGGGATCATGCCCGGAAATCGGGCTGTTATAGCCCTCACCCAAGACAACGCCGTCGCGCACCACCAACGCACCAACCGGCACCTCATTGAGTTTTTCCGCACGCTCTGCCAATAACAGGGCTTGTTGCATCCAGTATTCGTCGTCGTGCAAAGCTTCTAACACCCTTATATTTATCGTGGCAACACCGCTACAACCAGCGGCGAACCCGGCGTTTGTAGTCTAAGAATTCACTGCCAAAAATCTGTTCTAAAGCGCGCTCTTCCGGACGAATTTGGAAATGCTGAATATAGACAATAAACAGCGGCAGTCCCAACAGGGCCCACAGCGACGACAAAAACACTGCCCACGCCAACAAAAATAACGCAAAGCCAACATACATTGGATTGCGGGTGTAGCGGTAAATACCTGTGTCGACCAGTGCCGAGGCTGATTCAGGCTTCAAGGGATTCACCGTCGTTTTTGCGCGCCGAAATGACATCACCCCACCAAGAGAGAATCCAGCGCCCAGCAGATAACACAGGGCCACCAGAGCAAGCCTCGTTGTGTTATCAACGGGCATATTCGGCGTCGCCTCAGCGAGCCCCCACATAGCAGTGGCCACCAATAGGGCCACTGCTGGCGGCGGTATCTTATTCTCTAAGCCTTTCACTCAATATCATCCTTCGTGATAGAGATTATGGCGACGTATTCTACCCCGGCAGCGTCTCGAACGCCTGCAACTGTTCTAAATCGGCATCCCAGGACGCGCGGCTACGCGTAAACAAATGGGCATTGGGGCGCTGTTGTAGCGGCTCGTCTACGCTTCCCGCTGGTACCACCAACAGCTCCCCCGCAAGCTGCAGCGATGGCAGCGCCGAGCCACAACGACTACAAAAGCTTTTACAATGACGACTCCCCTCTAAGGTGAAGCTCGTTACCAATGCCTCTCCCTGACGCCACGTTAGCTGCCCGCCATGGGAAAACAGATTTGCCGCGTGGGCTGACCCGGTATCCTTTTGGCAATGGCGACAATGGCACAGGAAAAAATGGTCGAATTTTCCCTCGACTGTGTACTGCACTTCGCCACACAGGCACGACCCACTTATCATCACAACACTCCCTTTGTTATGGCGGGGCGGGGGCACATAAATACCGCCGGCCCCAATATTCGGCGCAAGACCGTTCATTTCAAGGCCAATTAGTTCAAGGCCACCCAGTTCAGTTTAAGGACAGCCACTCTTTCAATTGGTCGGCAACGCGAGCGTCACTGAGCATACTCAAATGATCCAGCTGACAAAACACCCGCTGCCGGTCTGCGGCAAAGCCTAGCGTTTTTGCCCCCAGCGGGTGCCTCCCCAAAGCGCTATCGGGGTGCACCAAACCATCACTGCGCTGCAGGTAGCCCGCCGACGACCGAGACAGTGTCCCGGCAATCGCGTAATGGTCAATGCCTGGTGGAAGCATGAGCGGCACCCGATGATCGGCATTGTCCTGATGTTCGTCATACAACTGCCAATCGGCGTCGACAATATTTCCATGGCGCAGGTCTGTAATGCCGTCGCTGCGAATGCGGCCCAGCGCAGCAAGCGGCGCAGTATAGGGACTGAATGCCATTGCTCTCTGCAGCCAATAGCCGCCCCGCTCCAACGCAGAGCCGTGGTGAGGTGTACCGATGTACACCACCTTATCCAAAAGCTGTGGCCACCGCTGCGCGTGTTCAAGAGCGCTGTGCATTGCGCTGCGCAGTACTAGCCCGCCCATGCTGAAGCCCAAGGCGGTAACCGACTGAACTGGAACAGGCCAGCGCTCGACAAGCCCCTCAAGGTGTTGGGCAAGCTCACGCCCATTTTGTGAAATATGTTTACCGCTGTTGTAACGCACAAACACCGGACTGTAGCCATACTCCTTAGCCAGCATATGTCCGTGGTTGTGCTGCTTCGCTGTCCACTCCAATTCATTCATGCACAGGCCATGGGCCAGCAATAAAATATGGCCACCCGCGGTAAACTCGCTGTCGCTCAGGGCCGCGGCACTGGGGTATATCTCAACGGATCTGTGGCAGGTTTCAAATAATGCGGCGCCGGGGGCATCACTTGGCGCCGCGTCCGGCCCCAGCATCACTCTCAGCGTCATTGGGGTCGCTAAGGGGTTGCCACTGCGATGCAGGTGGTCGCCGCATATGCCGTTAAGCGCCGCAATCACTGCCGCTCGATGCGGCCCGGGGGGAAAGTGTCCATCTAAATAATTTGTCAGTGGTGACAGCGCCACATCAGTGGTGCTGCGAACCCCGCCGTTAACGCCGCGAATCACTCGATGCACCAAGCCCGCAATACCGGGGGCAGGCCCCTCTGGCGCGCGACCAAATGGCAGCGGTGTCGCGCTGATATTACGGTACATCTGCTCTACGATGGTATTCACACCGTCTACGCTATCAAAAGCGAGCCGCGCCGCGCCGTGGAGGACTTTTCCTGTTTTCATTGCCTGCTCTCTTCAGTGGTCACTTGCATGGTTTGCTACACCACTTTGCTCAATAATTGACCACTGCGACTATACGCCTTGACCGACAAGTGTCAATACATTTGTATATACACTCGTATATTACAAATCAGACTGTAAAATATACTGCACATCCGTCAACTCACCCTGCCAAACCTCTTCCACCCCTTGAGGGACGTGCCAAGCGGCACTGGCAGACGTCGGCACCCACATACCTAACCGGCGTTGGTAATGGCAAAAGCGTCCCTCCCAAGGGCGTTTCTCATAGCCATCGTTAACCCAGCAAAACCGTTCGGGGTGGACACCAGCGTGACCTCCCCTTCAGAATTAAAGTGAAAGCGCATGCTCACAGTGTGGCCGCCATCACTGAGTACTGCGACAGCCGAGCCCTTTTCCCCCTCCTGCCACACCAGACAATCGCTTGGTAAAAGCGCCTGTGGGTACCAAACCGCTTCAGCCAAATACCGTTGAAGCGCTGCTTCGGCGTGCTCATTGCTACCGCCGGCGTGGGCCAAAGGCAGCCCTATAAAATTCAGCTTGGAATAGGCCGCGCCGTCGTAGTAGCTATCGCGAATTTTTAGTGTCAACCCGAAGGCCAATTGCAATGTTGCCTGCCAGTCAAAGCCCGGAAACACCAATGTGGAGTGCTGCTGTGCAGAGAATACCCACCAACGTTGACGATTCACATCACTCCGCAACCGCCCACGCTGTTGTAATCGCACTGCGGCGTAGTCGCGGGATACAGCCCCAAAACAGCGGTCAAAATAGCGCTCGACGACCGCAGGCAAGGCCGCGTTTACTGGTCGCGAGTGCGGCACTTTTTTATGAGACGCAGCGGCATTTAACAGCTGCCGACGGCGGGCATTCGCTGTAAAAGCAAACATACTCTCAAGCCTCCCGGCAGCCTCTAGCCCACAATAATCGAAACGGCAAATACCAGCGGCGTCAGCAGACTCAACGCCACATTCATTGCCAGTATTCGCGTTAAACTGGCTGGCGTTGGCAAACCATGCCGAAGTCCGTGCAGTACCGGTAGCGCAAGCAGTAGAGGAATCACGCTAAGCAGCGACGCAAACGGCAGGCCGAGGTGAGTGACGCCGGCCAGAACCGTTATCAGGCTAGCCGCAATGAATGCCCCATACGCGCCAATACTTGCCTTCACCCCATAGGCCGACGGAAATTGCCTGCGGCCGACAGACTCATCAGCGCTGATATCCGGCAGCTGATTTAGTAAAAGTAGATTGTTGCTTAGAAAAAACGGCAACAGCGAAAGGTAAAAAGCCGTGTAGGAATATTGCCCTGTTAAAACATAGTCCGTTCCCATCACCATAAGCGGACCAAACGCCAAGCCAGGTGCAAGCAAGCATAACCAAGGGTGGCGATTAATCCACTGGGTATAGCTGATAATTGTGGCAACTCCCACAAGGCCAAGTGGCAGCAGCGCCAAGCCAGTTACCGCAACAAAATAACCACCGATCACTACTGTCAGTGCCAGGCAGAAACACGCGGCATACAACACGGCTGCTGCCGCTTCAGGCTGGACGACTAGCGAACCACTGCCGCCACTGAAGGGCGTTCGCTGAGTTTTTGCATCCAAACCACTTTTGAAATCAAAAAACTCGTTGAAGAGATTTACACTGATATGTGCAGCCAGTCCCGCGACTATTACCAGGCTAAAATCGAAGTAGTCGACGCGCGCCAACCGGAGGCTCGCGCTCGCGTAGCCCAGCAGTAGGCACACCGGCGTGAGCACCAGAAATGGCAAGCGCATTGATTGCCCTACCGCCTGAAATCGTTGATGCATCGTCACTCCCTAACCTCGCTAATTCCAAAAGCTGCGCAACGAAAGCTCGTCACATCACCTCAGCAATGTGCGCTGCTGCACAGCCTTTAGCATAACTTGTATTAGGGGTTTGAAGCAGCAAACCATACACGTTAGCCCCCTCGCGCTCGCCACTACGACTACCGTTACACGCTCCACAGGAGATAACATGACACTCTCCCTACGATTATTCGCCGCTGTTTTTGTTTTGCTACTCAGTGGTTGTGCTACGCACACCCCTCTCAACCTAATGGGTTACCACCCACACTACGAAGCGAATGTGGCCCCCTGCCGCAAGCCAAAGCGCTAATTATTACCACTAGCCAAGCAACCCTTGGCTAGGGTGGCAAAGCCACCGGCGTATTTGGCTCAGAAATGACCGCGCCTTACTACCGCTTCACTGAGCATGGCCTCTCTGTGGATATCGCGAGTATTGACGGTGGTGAGGTTCCCATCGACCCGATTTCCTTTAAGTGGTACATCATCTCTGAAGATGACCAACGATATCTTCAAGATGCCGAGTTCCAACAAAAAGCTAAGCACTCCATCGCGATCGCCGACGTCAATATTAGTGACTACGATATTGTCTTTTTAGCTGGGGGCTGGGGCGCTGCATATGACCTGGGTTACTCGGAGGTACTCGGTGAAAAAATCACTCAAGCTTACGCCGCCGCAACACCCATTGGCGCAGTGTGCCACGGCCCCCTTGGCCTGCTAAAGGCACGGCGCCCTGATGGCAAGCTGCTGGTAGAAGGCTTGTCGCTCACCGCCGTTACCGACAAACAAATCGAAGAGCTCGGTATCACCGAAACGCCACAACACCCAGAGTCTGCATTACGAGCTGCGGGCGCGGCCTTTGAATCCAATACAAGATTCTACGACCTGCTGGCCAATCACGTTGTGGTCGACGGTATAGTGGTTACAGGGCAGAACCAAAATGCCGGTTCAGAGGTCGCATTTACCTTAATGGAATTGCTCCACAAACAGCGTCAAATGGACTCGAAATAGCCTTTATTGATAGGTTACCCCGCGGTGTTTCAACCAGCCGTGGGGGTGCCTGCCTCTCGGGTCGTGATGCGTCCAGTGGATGACCCCGCCACGCTGATTCCATTCATACTCGCCATAAAAAGCGACCATATCACCGACCTTAAGGTCGTTTATGCGCGGTGCAAGATCAATATTGTGTGCGACGAGCAGAGTCTGCCCGGAAGCTAGACGTAAAATGAACCGTTGATGACGACTGCCGTCGAGATCATCGCTTAACAACTTTTCTACCACGCCCTGCCCAGACAGTTGCAAATTCGACTGGCGATTCTCATAGGCGTGAAGAAATCGCTCATCGCTACCCTGTGCAACGTCATTGGTGTTGTTAGAAAAGCCAAAGGCCAGTGCAACCGTCGCGAACACCAGCACCCATATCAAACGCATGTGCTCTCCCCCTACGAATCCATCCTCTCGGGCTAGCCCTGGTGGCTAGAAGTCTGTCAAAACACGGCGTACACAGCCTGGCTCGACATCGCAAACGCCACAATTACCACCGTACTCACTTAGCGATGCCGATATTGACTTGGGCAGTACGCACGAGTCACCGCCGGTGATCGCAAACTAGCATGCTTGGTTTTACGACCGGAGACACGCTTGCGCCAGAGACGAAACGAAGACTGCTTCAGGGAGCGCCGCATCAGCTGTATTACCGCCGCCTCTGATAAACCGTAGTCGTTTTCTATCGCCTCGAAGGGAGTCCGATCCTCCCAGGCCATTTCGATAATACGCGATAAATCTTGAGGGCTCATAGTAGCAAAGACGAACAGACAGGTTTTGCTTATAAGCTGTTTAGCAACAAATGGATTCGCAATTCGCGTCACAATTACTCGATAAAAGGTGACACCCGCCTGCCCGGAACAATGGACATATTTCGTGTGAATTACATAGATTTAAGGCCAAATCTCAGAATAAATCAGCAAAATCATCACAACGAACATAATACAAGACCAGTGCCCAGAAGGAATTATATTATTTCGTGGCTAGCACTACAGCCTAATGATTACGGCCCCACAAAGCGTTTTAGCAATGCGATACGAAACTGACCAATTATATCGTATGGGAAATCGCTATAACGCTTACCAATTATGATCATACACACAGCATTGTTGGAAGCCCGCCAGCGCGCTAATATTCGAGGGGTAAATTTAACTTCTTGCGAGCGATGATATTTTTTTGAATCTCTGAAGTGCCAGCGCCAATCGTGTCCAGCGGCGTCGCACGGTAGGACCACTCCCACTTACCACCTGCGGCAGCATCGACATCATCTTTGTGAAGCAGGCCCTGTTCGCCGAGAAAATCAATTGCCGCCTGTGACAAACGCTGGTGAAGCTCGGTGCTGTAAAGTTTGCACTCCGCCGCCTCGATAGAGGGGACGCCCCCTTGAGAAGCCGCATAAATAACCCGCCGCTGCAGCATCTTGGCGGTCTCTACATCGGTTGCCAGACGCGCCATTTGACGACGTACACTGCTATCTGCCGATAGCGGCTCGCCATCACGGTGAGTGTCGTTCACCAGCTCAAGCAGCGCGTTAAACTTCTCCTCCAATGGGCTGAAGGTATAAAAGGTAAAGCGTTCATAATCGAGGGCTTCGCAGATATAGGTCCAACCCTTGTTCAGTTCACCGACCAGATAGTCCTCATGTACCCAGACATCATCGATAAATACCTGATTGGTGACGTGCTCGCCAAGCGTCTCTATCGGTGTGATAGTAATGCCCGGGTGATCCATCGGCACCAAGAACAAACTGATACCTTTATGTTTGGGCGCATTGGGGTCGGTTCTTGCGGCCAGCCAGTACCAGTCGGCAAAATGGGCAGAGGTGGTAAACATCTTCTGGCCGTTGAGCAACCACCCCTCACCGGATCGCTCTGCCTTGAGTTTCAGTGATGCCAGATCGGAACCAGCCCCCGGTTCGGTATAGCCGAGCGCAAACTCGATCTCGGCCTTGAGAATCGCGGGCAAAAACTCGGCTTTGAGTTTTTCTGAACCGTGGCGAATCAGGGTCTGGCCAACACAGCCCACCCCTTTGCCGATCAGCGGCGCACCGACCCTGGACAGCTCTTCATTGAGCAAGTACTCATAAATACCCGGCAGTTCCTTGCCGCCGTAGGCTTTGGGCCATGACATGCCCATGTAGCCACGCTCTGCCATGGCTCGGTTAAAACGTTTGCGCGCCGGCGTATCGGAGAGAATCGAGTCGGACTCCCGGTTGGGGTTCATGACATCATCGGCATCAGCAGACAGCGCCTGCTCGGCGATAAAGGCCTTCACCTCGGCCACGAACTGCTGCTCTTGCTCGCCAAAATCGAAATTCATAGTACTCCACCTTTACCCACGCGCTGTTCGTGCAGCACGTTAAACATTGTTGTTGCAGCCATTACGCGCCCAGATAGCGAAGCACGGCCGTAGAGAGATGATCGATCAGGGTCTCCTCATCGATCTTGGGAGAGTTGTTATCGATGTAAGCATCGACACAACCGATTACCAGATGCTCGGTGACAAAAATTGCCGTTTCCAGATCGTCAATTCCGAGGTGTTCACGGTGCTGCATGTAGTAGGAAAAAATTGTCGTGTGCAGGTATTTTTCCGTCGTCAGTTGACGGGACACACTGCGATAACGCGGCACCTCCCGCGGCAACCGCAGAAACACAAATGCGTTTTCCTTGCGGGTCTCCAGGATGACCTTGACCAGTCGCGGCGTGCTCTCTTCCAGCGGCAGGCCCATACAAGCGAGCAGCTCCTCACGGATTCGCTCAGCCGCTTCCACCACAGTTTTTTCAACCAGCGATGCAACAATCGCCTCTTTGCTGGGAAAGTACTGATAGAGCGAGCCAATACTGACGCCTGCGACTTCGGCAATGTAATTGGTCGACGCCCGCTCATAACCTTCGTTGGAAAGAATCTGTTGGGTAGCCTGGATAATACTGTCGACGGTGTGTACGGCACGCCCCTGCTTGGGTGCCTTTCTGGGTTCAAACTTTTGTGCTTCGGTAGTTCTCATCGATTCAACCTCTGCGTTTTGCTCGCCCTCGCCTTGCGCTGGGGCAGTTCCGGGTAAACGGTTGCGTTTTGTCATTATTCGTCACAACCCCTGCAGTAACAGCAACTTACGGGCCCCAAACCTCGTCTATGAGCAACCAGATTTGGCAACTGGACCCTCGATGCAGCGACCCATCGATTAAATGTGATAAATAACTCACATTCTACTCGCATTCCCTGCCCCTGCCGGCTCGCCACTAGTGTTCGATCAGTCCGAGGTCAACCCGCAGCGCAGTGCCATTAACCGCGGGGTTAGTCGCGCAAAAGTAGACACTCTCGGCCACCTCCTCGGGTCTGACCAGCCGCCCCATCGTCGAGGCGCCGGCCAACTGGCTGAGCATCTCACCGCCATAGCCCTGCAGCATTTCGGTGTCGGTAAAGCCCGGACAAATACAGGCCGTATGGATGCCGCTGCTCCCCAGGTCCTGACAGGTACTGCGCATCAGCCCGAGCAGAGCGTGCTTGCTGGCCACATAGGCGGCGACGTTGGCCGTCGCTTTCAAGCTCATCGTCGAGCCGATATAGATAATGGCTGACCCGGGCTGCATGGCCGGTATCAACAGGCGGTTGAGAATAGCCGGCGCCACTACATTGATCTCCATTACCGCCCGCAGCTGTTGCGGGTCTAGCTCAGCCACGCCACCGTGATACTGCAGGGCGGCGTTGTGAACCACCACGATTTGTTGGGACCCATCCACCGCTGAGTGTAACTGTTCGGCCACCGCGTCGCTCCAGCCAGGATCGAGCAGATCGACGTCAATTTGCATGATCGCTGGATTTGGCGCGGCTGAGCGGGAAAGGTTAAGCACCCGAAAACCGGCTTCTAGAAAACGCTCGGCGGTCGCCAGACCGATACCTCGACTGGCGCCGGTGATCACCGCGCAAGGCATTTCTTTGTTGTTGTTATTCATAGGAGTCCTCTAGTAGCTCTAGTGATAATGGCCAGCGGCTCAGGGATTGTCCACCTGCATCAATTCGAGCGCATTGCCGTCTGGATCTTCCAGCATCGCAGCCCAGGCGCCGGGGCGAATTTCGCTGGGCTCGACCACCACCGCGGCGCCCGCACTGCGACAGTCCGCCACCACCGCGGCAAGGTTCTGAATACCCAGCGAGAGATAGCGGATGCCTGTCGCCGCACTGAAACCGCCACCGGGATTACTGGCAGCGGCGGGCTTCTCCAGCACCAGCAGTTTGAGAATGCTGCCGCCACAGCGCAACTTATTGACCACCCCTAAACCGGCAAAATTAACCTGCCCCACCGGCTCCAGGCCGAGTACACGGATATAGAAGTCGAGCATCGACTCGCCCCGGGCGGTGACAATACCGACATGCAGGGCCGGATCATTCAGTTCGATCGCCATCGTTGTTTCTCCTTTTGCTAGCGGCGCAACACCACCGCCCCATTGGGTGTGCTGTCGCAGGTTGCCACCAGACAGCTGTCGGCAGCGGCGACCTGGTTAGCCGCCTCGCCGCGCAGCTGCCGAACCGCTTCCGTCAACAGATTCATGCCATGAAGATACACTTCTGAGAGGCTGCCGCCGGAGGTATTAACGGGAAGCCTGCCCTGCTGTGACATGCCGCCGTCGGCGATAAAGTCGGCCGCTTCTCCCCGCCCGCAAAAGCCATAGGCCTCCAGGCAGTAGAGGATCATCGGCGAAAAGGCATCATAGATTTGCGCCAGCTTGATATCCGAGGGTTGAATATCCGATTGCCGCCACAGGTTGGCCGCCGTCGTCCAGGAAGAACTCTGCAGCGGGTTGTGACCGTGATAGTCGGTCATCAATTGATGCTGTGGTGACATGCCCTGCGAAAAGGCATGCAGGTACACCGGTTGCTGGTGGCGGTCTACATCCGTGCTTCGTACCAGCACCAGTGCGATGGCGCCATCGCTCTCCAGGCAGTTGTCGTAGAGACACAGCGGATCAGAAATCATTCGCCCTGACAGGTAGTCGTCCAATGACAGGGTTTTGTCGGCCATGATCGCCTTCGGGTTGTTGTTGGCGTAGGCGCGCTGACTCAGTGCAACCGTCGCCAGTTGTTCCCGCGTCACATTGAACTCATGCATATAGCGCCGCATCGTCACCGCCACTTCATCCACCGGGCGCAGCAAGCCGTGGGGACGCGACCACTTCCAGTGATCCGCAATCCGCGGCTGTACCCCGGCCCACTGGCGCTTGCTCGGGTCGCCCCGTTTGCGTGAGCGCCACACCACCCCGACGTTGGCGACACCGCAGGCCACAGCCATCGCCACCTGCCCCAACACACCACAGGCCGCACCGCCACCGTGGGCCACCTGATTAAAAAAGTGTACGTCGCCAAAACCCAGGCTGCGGGCGATGTCGAATTCGGGTGTAGTTTCCTGATTGAAACAGCCCATCGCATCGACCTCGGAGGGATCGATGCCGGCATCGTCCAGCGCGGCCTTGATCGCCTGGCAGGCCAGCGCCCACTCGGTATCCTCCAGCCGTTTGGCAAACCGGGTTTCGCCGATACCGACGATAGCCGTTTGATCTTTAAGCACCGCCAACCTCCTCGGCATGCGCTGCAACCGTCTGCGAGGGTGCCGCTACGCCGTCGTGAAACGGATAGGGCTTAGCCAGCATGCCCAGCGCGCCAAACTCAGCGCGCAACTGTGGCAACAGCAAGCGGTCGATCGCCTCGACATCCCAGCCCTCTGTACGAATCAGTGTTTTGCCATAGTGGGGCTGAACCTGATGTGCGATACGCTCACCGCCGCAGCCAAAGATCTGGCCGCTGACCGCTGCGGCCCGATCGCTGGCGAGCCATGCGACTAGCGGCCCATTGAGTTCCGGGTCGATAAAAGGCAGCGCTACTTCGTTGCCCGCAGCGTCGCGATAGGTATCCGACATACGGGTTGTGCCAGTCGGGCCAATGGCGTTAACGCGAATGCCATAACGCGCCAGCTCCAACGCCCAGGTATAGGTCATTGAGGCGAGCGCTCCCTTTGCGGCTGCATAATTGCTCTGCCCAAAACTGCCAAAATGAGCACCGGAAGTGGTATTGATAATGGCGCCGCCCTGCCCCTGGTGACGCATCGCGGTGGCCGCCGCCTGAGCACACCAGAAGCTGCCCTTGACGTGCACCAACCAAACGGCGTCGAACTCTTCGTCGGTCATTTTCAGGAAGCTGCGGTCGCGAAGATTGCCGGCGTTGTTCACCAGCACATCCAGCCTGCCAAACTGCTTAAAGCTGGCATCAATCAGTTCTTTGGCCCCCTCCCGGCTAGCGATGTTAGCGGTACTGAGCGCCGCCCGACCGCCGGCGGCGACGATGTCCTTCACCACCCGCTTGGCCTGATCGCCGTCGATATCGTTGACGATTACCGCAGCACCGGCCTTCGCCAAGTGCAGGCAGTGGCCGCGACCGATACCACGGCCGGCTCCGGTTACCACGGCAACCTTGTGGTCGAGTATTTTCACAGAGTGCTCCTTTGCTTCAACGGGATCATCAGTCGATGTTCTCCACAATATTGTGCCCCGCAGCGATTCTAGGTTCAGTCGCTGACAGTTCGTGGTATTGCGCCAGCAACCGCCGCTGCTGCGCATTCGCCTGTTCAATACTGGCTTCTTTCACCGTGTCATAACCGCGGATTTTTTCCGGTAAGGCTGCAATGGCAACGGCGACGCTATAGTTGTGCGGTGCCAATGTAGGCAACAGGCTGCGCAGGGTATCGGCATAATCGGCGGCCAGCCGACGTTCCAACCGGCGATGTTTGGCATAACCGAAGGGGTCGAACACGCTGCCACGCAGAAAGCGCAACCCGGCCAAGCAGCGAAAAACCGGCAATATCCAACTGCCGAACACCCGCTTCGGATAGCGGCCGGTATGCGGATCGCGACCAGACAATACCGGCGGCGCCAGATGAAAAGCGAGTTTGAAATCGCCCTCGAATGTTTCTGCCAGCGCCTGCTGTAACTCGCTGGAGCTGTGCAGTCGCGCCACTTCGTATTCGTCTTTATAGGCCAGTAGTTTGAAATAGTTGCTCGCCACAGCCTCAGATAACCTCGACCCCTCGGAGCCCAACTTGCGGTCAGCGGCCTGCACTTCCTCCATCAGTTGCCGATAGCGATCGGCGTAGGCGCGGTTCTGGTAAGCAATCAGTTCCTGGTAGCGGTGTTCAAGTGCTTCATCAAAAGCGGCACGCGGATCAAATACCGCCACCGCTTGCGGCTCGACTGCGTCGGGCGAAGCAGCCTTTTCCACCTCAGATAAATCGACGGCGGCTAGCCGCCCCCAAGCCAGGCTAGCCTTGTTCATCGAGACGGCAACGCCATTGAGCTCAATGGCACGCTCAATCGCGGCAAGCCCAACTGGTAACCAGCCTTTTTGCAGCGCAAAGCCCACAAGAAACATATTAGTGGCAACTTCATTACCCATCAGAGCTGTAGCGAGGGAAGCGGCGGCGACAAACTGCGCTTGACGGTCATCGGTCACGTCAGTAATCGACGCGATCATTCCGTCAGCCGACAGATCTAGATCTGGGTTACTCGCAAAGTCGGAGGTAGGTGCGACACAGCGGTTTATCACGGCGCGAGTCTGTCCTGGCCTCATCTTCTGCAAAACATCTTTACCTGCGGCAACGACGATGTCACAGCCGATCACTAAATCCGCCGTAGTAATACGAGTAGCGTGAATCGAAGACTGATCTTCGGCTACGCGGATATGACTGGTTACCGGACCGTTTCGCTGGGCCAGGCCAGCCACATCCAGTACGGAACAACCACGCCCTTCCAAAAATGCCGCCATGCCGATCAACGCGCCGAGCGTTACAACACCAGACCCGCCGATACCGGTGATAAGAACGCTGTAAGGGACGCGGCTATCCATACGCTCCGGCTGAGGCAGCGCTGACACACGCTGTAAAATATCAACACCAGCAACACCCCGACCGTTGGTAACGCCCCGCTTTCTGAGTTTACCGCCAAACACGGAGATAAAACTCGGGCAATAACCCTTAACGCAGGAGAAATCCTTATTACAAACAGATTGATTGATACGCCGTTTACGACCATAAGGGGTATCTTCTGGTTCGATGGCTATACAATTAGATTGCACGCTGCAATCGCCACAGCCTTCACAGACCCGAGAGTTAATAAAAATACGCTGGTCTGGGTCTTCAGCGCTACCACGCTTGCGCCGGCGTCGCAGTTCGGTGGCACAGTACTGGTCGTAAATAATCGCGGTCACACCCTTGTAATCACGCAGGGATTTTTGAACCCGATCAAGCTCATCGCGGTGATGAAGGGTCACGTTGTCTGCAAAGCCCGAATCATGGGAACGATACTGACTGGGGTCATTCGCGACCAATGCGATACGGCGCACACCCTCGGCCTCCAATTGCCGACTCAGCACGTCCACACGCATTTGCCCCTCAATCTGTTGCCCCCCGGTCATCGCGATTGCGTCATT
The DNA here is from genome assembly GCF_016906995.1 of Spongiibacter marinus. GTDB lineage: Bacteria > Pseudomonadota > Gammaproteobacteria > Pseudomonadales > Spongiibacteraceae > Spongiibacter > Spongiibacter marinus. The sequence continues at coordinate 357,415 of NZ_JAFBBD010000003.1, forward strand.
GACCAGAATTTTGTAGGTGATGTTAACCTTCGCAGCGACCGCCGCACGAATAGCTAGTAAGCCCGAGTGATAATATGTGCCATCGCCAATATTCTGGAATAGATGTTCTCGCTCGGTGAACGGCGCCATGCCTATCCAAGAGGCTCCCTCTCCCCCCATCTGAAATAAGGTGGGAGTATTACGTTCCGGCAAAAACGTCGCCATACCATGACAACCAATACCGCCGAAGGCCATACTTCCCTCTGGAACTTTGGTAGAGGTGTTATGAGGACAGCCGGCACAAAAGCTAGGCAGGCGATTCAGACTCTGTCCGACCATGGCACCCGTTTGATCTGTGACCACCGACAGGTCGAACTGTTTTTCACAACCGGGAATCAATCGTTGCAAACGAGCGGCTATAATCTGTGACAGGCCCTGTGGATTAAGCTCGCCGGTACTGCTAACTAGTGGTTTTCCGGCTTCATCAACCTTGCCGGTCAGCAACGGTCGGTTGTGCTGATTCACCAGCAAACTGGCCAGCTGCTCTTCGATTACCGGGCGCTTTTCTTCTATAACCAATACTTCGTCGTAACATCCGACAAACTCGCTGATATTGACCGGTTCTAGCGGCCACGGCATTGCAACTTTATAGATGCCAATTCCCAACTGGCTGCAAGCACTCAGATCAAGGCCTAAGCCGTCAAGCGCCTGCATGACATCTAGGTACGCCTTACCAGTGGTTACAATACCGAGCTTTCCTTGCTCACAAGCGACCACTGTTTTGTCCAGAGCATTGGCTCGAACGAAGGCCTGTGCAGCGGGCAGTCGATGTTGATACTGGCGCACTTCGGAAGCCTGGGCAGTAAGCCCCTCGCGGGCATTAAGACCACCCTCGGGCATGACGAAGTCACTGGGAATCACAGCCTTGAAGCGATTGGGGCTAACATCAACCGAAGATGAACTTTCTACAGTATCAGTGACACATTTCATCCCGACCCAACAGCCTGAAAAACGCGATAATGCAAAACCCGCCAAGCCAAAGTCGAGATATTCCTGCACGTTAGCCGGGTTGAGGTAAGGCATGCCGAAGTGAACAAAAGCGTGATCACTCTGATGGGCCGTCGTGGAAGATTTGGCGCCGTGGTCATCACCAGCCAGCACTAGCGTTCCACCAAAACGGCTAGCGCCACTGTAGCTGCCGTGCTTGAGCGCATCACCAGAACGATCGACACCCGGCCCTTTGCCATACCAGAGTGAAAACACTCCGTCGTACCGGGCCTCACCGACGATATCGAGTTGCTGCGAACCCCATACCGCGGTAGCGCCGAGATCTTCGTTTATACCCGGTTGAAAGTGTATATGGTTAGCAGCCAGATGATCTGAGGCTTGCTTCAACGCCGTGTCGTAACCTCCCAGCGGCGACCCGGTGTAACCGGAAATGAAGCCTGCGGTATTAAGCCCCTGGGCCTCATCAAGCTGGCGCTGCATCAGCGGCAACCGAACCAGTGCCTGTGAGCCATTCAGGTAGACTCTTCCCTGCGTGCGTTGGTATCGATCTTCCAGAGCGTAAGTAGTCAGATCGCCGTCGCCATCCTGATCGGTAATAGTATGTGAGCTCATTGAGGTACCTGCTTCTGATAGTGGCGGAATCGTTGACTCACTCATTGCGCAGCGAATCACTGGAGGCCATAACTGCCTCAACCAACCCGTGATGCCCCCAGACATCGCCCTCACAGAACTCGTTCACCGTCCAGCTGTCGTCAATTAGCAAGCACCCGCAGCCGATTTCCACATCGAAGCCCGAGGGACTGTTCATATAGAACGACAACATGCCATCATTACGGTGGCGGCCTAAGCTACTGCTAACCTTGACCTCTTGCTGCATGGCCCGATCAAGCGCCTTGCCCACATCATCAATGTCTCGCATTTCGAACATCAGATGTTGCAGACCGCTGACATTTTTCATCCCGATAAGTGCTAGGCTATGATGGCGTTCATTACATCGAAGAAATTTCAACGCTGACTCCGGCCCCATACGGATATAGTCCGACAGTTTGAAACCGAGCACGCGTGTGTAAAAATCGAAATTGCTTTCCAGGTCATCGACAAACAGATTCAGGTGGCCAATGCCGAGGTGGCCGGCAACAAATTGCTGGCCGTGGCAGGGCGAGGTGAAGTTGTAATCTTTGGTCGGCCCGTAAAACAACTCCAGACTGTTACCCGCAGGATCCTGCAGGTAGGCAATCGCCGACACCGCGCGGGAGCGAGCTTCTTCGTCACTGCCTCTGCGCACATTAATGCCCTGGGCATCAAGTTCGGCGACAGCGCCTTCCAACGCCAATTTGTCTTCCAGCTCTAGACCAAGATAAAGCAGGCCGCGCTTATCATCAGCAGGGTGAACGGCCACACGCCATTGCCAATCATCCATTTTCAGAAACACCGATCCGTCCGGTGCAATACCACTCCTGTTATCGATATGGTTTGACTGCGGTTCTCCCCAACCTTCACCGGGTATCGCTCGCGACGGCATCATACCGACCACATCAACGCCGTACCTCAACCAGGACTTAGGCTCAACTGCAGCAATACCGATATATCCAACGGATTTAATCTTCATTCTATTCTCCTTGACGACCTGACGGTTCCAATACCCAACACGGCAGGGCAACATCATCAGCGAGTCGTTTAAATTCAATACTAACGGCCTGACCAATGCTGAGCTGATCAGCACGAACACCTTGGATGTCACCCCCAGGTGCCAGCAGCAATGGACCAACCACTCGCAAGTCTTCATGCTCATCTAGACTGACAACGGCAGTTACATATGGCGTCAAAGCCTCAAAGGCTGGAAGTAACGGCGAAGCCGGTGTGGCGAAGGACCAGACCTTGCCGCGCCCCGACATAACTTGCCACCCGCTGTCAGAGCTTTGACATTTCGGGCACATCGGACGCGGCGGAAATCGCAGCAGACGACAGCCGCTGCAGCGCTGAACCACCAATTGCGACTGCAGGGCCGACGCCCAGAAGCCATGATCCACAGGATCATTTGTCACTGGTAGGGGAAGGTCATTTATCATCTCGTAATACCTGTACAGAAAATTAGGCTGCAATAATCAGGCGCGATACAGCAGTTTCCAATCGAATGCGAGCGCAGGTCGGCCTTTGCCCACTTCATGAATAGCCACTCCCACAGTAAGCATTACACCGCCCTTTGCGTGTTCGACTTCACGTAAGCGGGTGTGGCCATGCAAGCTGGCACCAGCTGGCACTGGGCTGATAAAACGCACATTCTCCAGCCCGTAGTTTAGGGCGTTGCCGTGGCCGACGATCTGATAGTTGGTGGTGTTTTTAATCAGCGTGGACATGCCCAACACCAGAAAACCGTGGGCGATGGTGCTACCAAACGGACTGTCCCGGGTGGCGCGATCGACATCGACATGAATCCACTGGTGATCACCAGTCATCTCGGCGAAGAGATCGATCATGCGCTGGTCAATTGACACCGGCTTACTCCAGGGCCCAAACTCATCGGAGCGCATTGCGCGCAGGGTATCGACATCATCAAATCGAACGTCTTGCATAGTTCTGTCCTTACAATGGCCGTGGCGGGCCGTTAATGACTGCTTGCGGAAAAATACGCAGTAAATTCCCGGCTGGCTTGTTGTTCTCGCTCCATACACTCAACCAGTGAAGAGCCGAAACTGTCGCGCAAAAGCTGCTTGGACTGGCTGACGATACTGCCCGGGGCGGCGCTGATACTGCGCGCCATAGCGATCGCGGTGTCCAATAGTTGTGCGGCAGGCACAATCTGTTGCACCAGCCCCAGTTTTTGCGCGGTATCAGCGCTTAAGCAGCGGCTGTTTAACAACACATCATCTGCGCTGCCGGCACCAATCAAACGGGGCAGAAAATAACTGCTGCCAAAACCGGGCACGACACCGAGGCGCACGAAGGGAAAGTCAAACCGCGCTTGGTCAGAGGCTATTCGCAAATCGAAGGGCAGCGTCATGGTGGCACCGACCCCTGAGGCGACTCCGTTCACCGCCGCGATCATCAGTTTCGGCGACGAGGCGATCTCGGCGGCAAAACCGCTGATAAAATGTTCTTCGCCTAGCCGCTTGCCGCAGTTCGCCACCTTCCCTTGCAGAAAGTCCCGATCGGCTCCCGCACAGAACCCTCGCCCCTCCCCCGTCAGCACCAGCGCCCTGACGTCTGACTGCTCGACACCACGGCGGTAGGCATGAACAACTTCTTCGCCCATATCCGGTGTGTAGGCGTTTAACTTTTCCGGTCGCGACAGCTTGATCACAGCGACGCCACGATCAACCACGTAGGTAATATTCTGATAATCCATAACAACACTCCGATTCCATTCGTTTAATCTGGTCGATACGGCTGCCAGACCGGGGGCCGACCGTCCTGAAAAGCACGCAGGCCTTCTGCAAAATCAGGGCTTTGGTTATGGGCAATGATCTGCTCCCAAGCGAAATCCACCGCCGCATCTAGGGGCTGCTGCTTTGCGGCCCAGATCGCTTTCTTGGTGCGTGCCATGGCGCTGGGGCAGTTCCCGACCATCTGCCGAGCCAGCTGCAGTGCTCGCGCCATTAACTGATCCGCGGCAACCACTTCACCGACCAGACCACACTGCAGGGCCCGTTCAGCACTGACACGCTCGGCAGATCCAAGCAATGCCATTCGCAGCACCGCTTCGATCGGCATGCGCCGTGCCAATCCCACCGGTTCAACACCCGACACCAGACCAACACTGACGTGGCTGTCAAAAAAAATTGCCGTGTTTGCGGCGATAACAATGTCGCTGTCGGCGATAAAGTGCAGACCACCGCCGACCACCACACCGTTGACGGCACAGATCACCGGCTTCCAGACATTGTTCTGCAAAGCAGTCCAGCCGCATGATTGTTTGGCGGCTCCGGCCGATGACAGATCAATATCCGGTAAATCGCTAATATCAGCACCGCTGCAGAATGCCTTGCCCTGACCGGTCAGCACCGCCACTACGGCATCGGGGTCCTGATTAAAATGCTGCCAGACCTCTGGCAACTCACGACTCATCTGCGAATTAATCGCATTTTTCCGCGACGGGCGATTCAATGTGATAACGGCGACACCACGGTCGAGCTTATAGTCGATTGTTTCGGTGTTCATGCGAGGGCCGCCTTTAACCGCGACACTCGGTGCTGCATTGCGAGTGACTGTGCACCGGGAAACAACTGCTCTGCGATGCGCCGCTCTAATTCCGCTGGTTCTCCGTTGAGCAGCTGCAATTGCTTGGCGCGGCGAAAGAACAACTGCGGATCGGCCTCGAGGGTGTAACCGATGCCGCCATGAATCTGAATTGCCAGCGCTGCCGCCCGACGAAAGGTTTCGCAGGCCTGCAGTTTTGCCATCATTGCCAGCTTGCTGAAGGGCCTGCCCCGATCTTTCATCCACGCTGCCTGATGTACCAGCGTGCGAGCCCCATCGATAGCGACGACGATGTCCGCTAGGTAGTGGGCGATCGACTGGAAGCCACCGATAGGTCTGCCAAAGGCTTTGCGATAGTTCGCATATTCATTGCTGATTTCATGAATACGCTCGGCGGCACCAACGGCATAGGCCGCCAGCGGCAACAGCGCTACATCGTTAACGTATTGCCATTGCGACCAACAACAGGCGTCTTGCTCCCCGGCTCCGAGTCGGTGTTGTTCAGCAACAAACAGTTGATCGAAGTCGCAGCGATATAGAGCGTCTTTAGCGTGGTTGTGTTGATAGCTCAGTGTTGCGTTTTCTTGTAACTGTTCACTGCTAACCAAGAATGTCAGTCGCTTGTCCTGATCGCCTCTGGCCAGCACAAGCACCGCATCAGCCTGGCGAGCATAGGGCACCAAGTGTTTACAGCCTGTGATGGTGTATCCACCATCGACGCGCTTGGCCTGCAGGGAAATGCTGTTCTTCTGTGTGCCTCGGCCGGGCTCTGACAGGGCCACCGTTAGCAGACGCTCTCCGCTGGCAATACCGGTCAGCCACTGTTGCTTCTGTGCCGCACTCCCCTGTATAGCCAACAACCCGCCAGCCAGCATTGAGCTGCAATGGTGGGGGGAAACGGCCAGTGCGCGGCCAAACTGCTCGTAGACGACAACCGTTTCCAGCAGACCAAGGCCAAGACCGCCATCGTCGGAGTCGATATTGAGCCCTGTAATACCCAATTCGCCAAGCGACGACCAGAACGCCTCACAATACCCGGGCTCAGTGCCTTCGAGCTCGCGCAGCCTAGTCAGCGGCAGGGTTTGTTCACACACCTTGTTCACCATGTCGCCCAGCATTATCTGTTCTTCTGAAAAACCAAGATCCATAATCGGCCTCTGGCCGCGGCTCACCGCGGAATGTTTATAAAATTGATCAACAAAAAAATACTAATATGAGCCCAAGCTCACCTAAAACTCGCTTTGCCGCACCATCAGCCCATAGCCTGATCGCCCTGGGCCAATAGCAGATCCGCCCACGCGTTATCGGTAAAAGACCAGGGGGAATTTTCTGCGGCAATGACAACCTGTACCGCCGACTCCGTAACGACCTCGGCAGCGACACTGATCGTTATCGCTAGGTCAAACCAGATACAGCCAGCTTGTTCAGTCAGTCCTTTCACCCGACCACGAAACACCATCTTGCCACCAGGGCAAATCGGCTTTTTCATGGCAAAGCGCAAACGCGAAACCCTTGCTTCGCTGCCGGCCCAGTCGCTTACATAGCGACTTAGCCAACCCGCCTGGGTGTAGTTATTCATAATGATGTCGGGAAGACCGGCCTGCGATCGGGCATAGTCGCGGTCGTGATGGATCGGCTGCCAATCTCGGGAGCCGGTAGCCCCCATGATGATGGTTTTCGCGGTGACCTCGACTTGCAGTTCCGGCAAACGGTCGCCAACCCGAACAGCAGACATTGACTTGATTGTCATAGCGACGCCTCCTTGCGATAGCTAACGAATTTCAGCGTCTGGATGCCCGCCAGCTGGTTATCGCGATGATAGTAGTGAACAGCAATGGTCCAGCGCCGGCCCGGTCCCATCCGGGTCTGGTATTGTTCGCCAATCTCGACCAGCACCTGTTCTGCGCGCAGCGAGTCGCCACTGCGAACCGGCCTAAAAAATAACAATTCGACATCGACCACCACGCCAAACGGCAACTCGAGTTCATCTTTCAAAAGGAAATGCAGTTCGAGTGTTCGCTTTCTGTCTCGCCCCGGATCAGGGTGCCAGTCGTGATCAACTACCCAGGACGGCAACATCGCCGGCGGTGCAATCGGCCCCGCTTCGCTGCCGGGTACTGCATCCCAATAGGCCTGATTACGATCTTCAACGGCAACACAGTAGTTCAACCACAGGCCCTGCTCTGCAACCAGAACAGGATCCATACAAATCACAGGCTTACCTACCCAACTGGCGACCTGTTCCGGTAAGGGCGGTGACGAATCGCAATCCACGTTGTACTCCTCCAATAACTGTACGCTGTGCCACGGCCTAATATTCTTTGTGGCGGCCTCGAAAAGTACGCGGTTGGGCTATTCAGTTTTAACTCGCTTTTTACCTGCATTCTTTCAATTACGATCGATGCAGCGAGTGATTCAAAGCGAGTTCAAGGTGAGCAGAAACTCATATTAAGCTGCCGGAAATTAAAAATCGGCAGGCGGCCCATAATCCGTCACACCACACAATTCAGAACACGCCGCTATGGATGAATCACTACAACAATCGATCTGGCTATCTGACCGGAATCTCTCTAATCCAGTGGGTCAGGCATTGGGCCAACTCCTCACAGAGAGAGCCAAACGCTACGAACAGCGCGAGGCTGTGGTCTATGCCTGTCACACAGAAGTTGACAATGTTCGCTGGAGTTTTCGCGAGCTGGACGAGATGAGTACCGCGATCGCCAGCGCCCTTTTGCAACAGGGTTATGCGCCCGGTGATCGCGTCGCTCTCTGGGCAGCGAACTGCCCCGAGTGGATTCTGCTGGAATATGCGCTCGCCAAAGCCGGTCTGGTAATCGTTGCTCTCAACCCCTTGTATAAAAGTGCAGAGCTGGCCTTCGCCCTGGCTACCGCCCGAGTCAAAGGCATCTTTCATGCCGATGAGATCGGCGGTCAGTCACTGGCACAGATTATCGATGAGGTACGCAGCTCGTTGCCGACACTGCAATTCATCCACCCTATCAGCCGCGACATTACCCGGCTGCTTAAGCGGGCCAGTGCGCACCAGCCGCTGCCAACAGTCGACCCCGACAGCTGCCTGATGATCCAGTACACCTCGGGCACCACTGGAGAACCCAAAGCGGCTCAGCTGTCACATGCCGGCATCGCCACTATGGCGAGAAACTCTTACCAGGCCTGGGGCTTCGGTGAAGGCGACCGGGTCTGTCACGGCTTTCCGCTTTACCACGTCGGCGGCTCCGGCAATTCAACGCCCGGCGCGGCGCTGATCGGGGCAACCACCCTGCCGCTGTATATCTTCAAGGCACGCCGTACCCTCGACATCCTCGAACAGGAACGCTGCAGCGGATTTATCGGTGTGCCCTCCATGCTGACAGCGATGCTGGAAGATGACAGTTTTTCGGGGCGGGATTTATCGGCGTTGAAATACATTGTCGCAGGAGGAGCCTGTGTCCCGGCTGGCCTGATTCGCCAGTGTGAGGATGCCTTTGGCGTCGACATCATCAACGGCTATGGTCAAACCGAGACCAGTGGTGTCAGCTGCAGTACCGTCGCCGGCGACAGCCCCGACATAAAATCGACTACCAGCGGCAAGCCCCTGCCCGGCGTCAGTCTCAAAGTGATCGACAAGAGCGGAGCCATTACCGCGATCGATCAGCCCGGAGAACTGTGTTATCGCGGTCCCGGCAATATGCTGGGCTACCTCAATCACCCCAACCCCGAAGCGGTTGTTGACTCAGACGGCTGGGTTCATTCCGGTGACCTTGCTGAAATGAACACGACAGGCTTCATCCGTATCGTCGGCCGTGTAAAGGAAATGATTATCCGCGGCGGCGAAAATCTCTCACCATCTGAGATAGAAGCCTTTTTGTGCCAACACCCCGATGTCGTAGAAGCAGCGGTAATCGGTCTACCTGACTCAAAATATGGTGAGGAAGTCTGCGCTGTACTCGTCGGCAGCCATGACCAGACCGCCTCGCCCGAGCAAATCCGGCGCTGGTGTGCCGATAAGCTGTCACGCTGGAAAGTCCCGCGCTACATAAGCTACATCGACGCACTGCCTAAAACCTCATCGGGAAAAATTCAGAAATTCAAACTCAAGCAGGCGATGATCGCCAAATTTAATCTAGAGGATCATGTGACGGCATAGTGGCCCCCGGCTTTCTATCGCAACAACAACACGGAGAAACACCATGAATTACGACCATTACCAGGCTCTAAAAATTCAGCGAGAGAACCGCATACTGACCATCACGATTGACAGGCCGGAAGCCAAAAACGCGGTGAACGCGGCTCTGCACGGCGAATTTTCGCGCATTTTTTACGACATCGATCGAGATGAAGAAACTGACGTTGTCGTTATCACAGGCACCAGCGAGGCCTTTAGCGCTGGCGGCGATCTCGACTGGCTCATCGAAATTCAGGGCGATCCCGCAGCCACCGCTGAGGCGATTGTCAACGACCGAAAGATTCAAAACTCGCTGCTCGATCTTGAAAAGCCGGTGATCGCCAAAGTCCGTGGCCCAGCCATTGGGTTGGGCTGCACCCTGGCGCTGTTTTGCGACTTTATCTATGCAACAGCGGATGCCAAGTTTGCCGACCCGCATGTATCAGTAGGCCTGGTGGCCGGAGACGGCGGCGCGGTTATCTGGCCACAACTCATCGGTTACGCCCGGGCCAAACGCTACCTGCTCACCGGCGATTTCATCGACGGGAAAACCGCCGAACTGTACGGCCTGATTACTGAGACGGTCGCAGACGATGAACTCGACGCAGCGGTAGATGCGATGGCAAACCGAATGGCCAACGGCGCCCCGTTCGCGATTAAGTGGACCAAAAGTTCCATTAATGCCGGCCTCAAGCAAGTCGCCAATGCCATCATTGACCGCGCCGCAGCGTTCGAAAATATGACGATGATGACCGAGGATCATAAAACTGCGCTGATGGCCTTCAAAGACCGTATAAAACCTCAGTTCCATGGCCGCTAGACCTAACGATTAAAATAAGGGAGAAGACAATGCAAATTCGTGCAAATCAGGTAGCCGTCATTACCGGTGCCGGTAGCGGAATCGGTGCTGCGCTGGCGACAGCCTGTGCGAAGCGCGGCCTGCGGGTGCTAGTGGCGGATATCGAATACGAGGCCGCCGAAGCGACTGCGTCTAGACTGCGCAAAGCGGGGGCCAAGGCAAACGCTTATCAGGTCGATGTCAGCGATTCGGAAGAGGTCTACGCCATGGCTGATCATTGTCAAAAACTGTTCGGCGGTTGTGATTTACTGTGCAACAACGCGGGAGTCTCAATCCAAAAGCCAATCGAAGAGATGAGCCCCGCTGATTGGTCATGGCTTGTATCGGTGAATACATTAGGAGTTGCCCACTCCCTGAGTGCATTCCTGCCTATTATGCGGCAACAGCAGCAGGGCTACATAGTTAACACCGCATCTATGGCTGGCTTGACTCCACTTTGTAACTTCGGTGCGTACACCGCCAGCAAGTATGCTGTCGTCGGCATGTCCGAGGTCCTGAAGGAAGAACTAAAAGACAGCCACCTTGGCGTATCTGTCCTGTGTCCCGGCATTGTGAAAACTCAGATTTATCAAAGCGAACGTAACCGCCCCGATAATGCCAACATCGCCCCTCCTCAGTCCAAAGCCTCCATGGAAACCGACTTCGATTCAATAAAAATCTCAGCATCGTCGTCAACTTTTGACAAAGCAGATTCAACGAGGTGTTGAGCACGTGGGGAACCTATTGATTGAGCTAATTTAGCTACCCTAATTAGAGACTGAGGATTAGCATCGTCTCTACCCTTCCATTCTTCTTCAACAAAGTGATGAAGACTTTCCCAATCTCCAGAAGAGATGGCTATGTTAACAAGAAGTTCTTTATGTCTATCTTTAACTTTTGAGTCTTCAATTAACTCCAGTTCTTTCTTGGCGTCTGAGAATCGGCCAAGCTGATAATAACTGACCGCCATCAATCCTCGAAGTTGATCGGACTGACATACAAAGTCAGAATTTTCATTGAGAAATTTCAATACCTCATCAGGTTGCTTACAGTAATGTATCGAAAATGCCAAACTGATTGCATCTTCTAATGATCGGGTTCTTTCAAATAGATCCAATGCATAACCATGCATTTCTTCCCATTCAGACAGGTTTTCTAGTTTCTTTACCAGAAGAACGAGATCTGGCAACTCGTTTGTTCTATTAAATTGCTCCTTATATTTACCAATTGACTCATCACCACATGACTCGGCGATAATATTCTCAAGCTTTAATCTTTGAGCTTCAGGCAATCCATATTCAATCAACTCGGTCAAGCAAGACGATGCTGCATCAACGTCACCACTTCTGGATAGCGCTTCAATTTGAATTGAGTCGATATAAATTCTGTCTAGGCATTGGTATAGCTGGTCTTTATACTTCCATACATATTGAGCGACATCCTTGGGGGAATTTTGCTCAAACGCTAAAGCTAACCGGCCCAGTGCAATCTCTGTAGAGATTCCTCCGGAACGAACAATACTTTGCTGTATTTCTGATTCAAACTGTTTTAGATCGATCGGAATCCCAAATTGTAGTGCCAATGGAACTCTTCTAATTTTGTGGTCTGAATCACTCAGGCTTGCTTTTAACTCATCTAAAGCATCAGTCCTTAATTCGGTGTCTCTTAGACGCAACCAAAGATTATAGTCACTTGCGATATTTGCAGCTTGACTACAACCTGAATTTTCTGCCGCCTTGCTACACAACAAAAAATTACGAATAGCCAGCCTGCGACTATTTAGAGAAACATCGTCATCAAACAATCTAATTGATGCATCTAAAGGCGGGTGCCTCAATAAAGCACTTCTTAATTCTTCTGGAGCAGCTTTAAGCAAATTTGATAATGCGGCACTAAAGTACAATACAGGCGTTATTTCAAAGTCTTGACTTACAAGCTTCCCTACACAGTCAAATGCTTCATCCCAGTTTCCAGCATCTAATTGATGAGATATGAATAAAAACTTGCCATCAGAGTCTAGATCAAGAAAGTCATGCCCTGCACTTTTCAGCCATTCAATACCCTCTGCGGGGGTATCGTGGTGAATGACCACTAAGAAGCAAGCCGTAACTGACTGTAAAGTGTCAATTTTCGACAAAATTGACAGCGCTAACGATCTATCACCTTCTGAAGAGGCAATGAAAGCCTTAGCGATAGAAACCTCTTCCGACCCTGAGTGTTTCTCGGCTTCTTCAAGAGATTTTTTAGCAGCAGCTATATCCTTATATGCAAGAACCCTTGAACACCAAGCTAAAGCTATACCCCTTACTGGATCAGCACTTGCGGAATACTCCCCATCCAAAAGCTTATGACAAAACTTCTTTGCCCGGTCTGCAGGCTCTACTTCTCCTACAAAAAATCGCGCTGCCCTTAAGTCCAATAATTCCTGTGCTATGGTCTTTGAAACAATGTTTTGCGGGTAGGAGTTTAAAAAATAGTTGTACTGATTGTTTCCATCACCTATTTGAGCCCCTTGAACATTAAGAGGGTTGCTTCCATCATTTTCAGACATAACTAATTCCTGCCCCCTCAACTTGGCTAAAATTTATTAATTTGCGTGTTATTGTCCCCTATCTGAACCCCTTTTCCGCCTTGAACAGTTACATTGTATTTGCCAGTATCGAAACCGTTCTTATCTAACAGCTCATATAGCGCCTGAGCTTTATCAACAAGCTCAGCCGAAGGCTCAGGTATGGATTCAGACAATTTCTTTTCAACTGGCACCTGAAATGTTTCGGGGTCATCCTCCAAATTAGATATTAATATATTGGCTTCTTGCTCCAGCTTACTGTCATTACCACTAACTTGGTTGTTCCAATGATGAATAACCAAAGTTCTTAAACCAGAATATGCGTCTTTAACTGCTTGGCTAGCAGTATCTTTTAACGCGGCAGATGAGCCCGCCACTAGTGCGCCAACTATCATCGAAATAGGTTCCATGGGGAATTTCCTCTAAAATTTATACTAAATCCCTCCGACACGATCATAAGACTTCGAAACTTCACGCAAAGGGGGTCTACGACACTGCTATTTATAAATGGGGGGTAACATCTTGATATTCAACCCAAAACAATGTCAAAAGTACTTCTTTAACCTCTCAAACGCTACACGAACAGCCAAACCATAAAGGCAAGCAAAGGGCAGGATGATAAAGGAGGGATTTAAACTATATGGAAGGCCAATATAGATCACACAGGCCATAACAAATGCAGGCATGATAGATCGTTTGGCCAGGTTAAAGACGTTGCTGCTTTCCCTGCCACCACCCCAGCGCCTGAGGTCTCGTTCTACCAAACCATCAATCGCCCCAACTAATCCGGTGAGTGCGAAAACCGGTAACGAGAATAGAATCAACGTCAACCGGATAACAAAGGTCTGCGAGACATAACCTGCCGCTAGAATATAGCTATCATAGCGGCTATAGAGCCCACTTGCCCAGTCTGCAACCGCTGAAAAAATTCTACCTGAGTCGTTTGGTGGCGTTTGCTTGACGCCCATCAACGCTACTTGCTGATCGATCCAGCGAACAGCCCGCTCTGCCTTTACAGAAGCTAGGCGTTTGTAATTCACAGACTGCTGCTGGAGGTGTTGGTTGAGGTAGGCCTGATCGGCTTGGAATATTTCTTTGGCGTGGCCATCTCTCTGATCTGGCCAGAAATACACCATACCCACCCACTCGATGAAAATAGAGAGTATCAGGCTAATTATTAACCAGGCAATTAGCTGCGTAGTGCCAGAGAGCAACCTGCCTATGAGACCGGGTTCTTTTCTTTTAGGGGGCTGATACTGCTGTGACTTGGCCATGGGTTTATCACCCTGGCCTATCGGCCACTCATACTGCTAGAGTAACTGGACCAGTCCACAACTGACGTATAACTGCGCCGCATATGCTGAAGCATGTCGCCCAAATCGTCGGGCAGTTCCTGATCATCCATTTTGGACGGCATGGGAATACGGATTTTCCACAGTTCACTGCCCCTGAGCAGGACGAATGCCTGCCCTTTGGGAAGCGCCACAATATCGGCGGGGGAGATCATAGGCACACGGCTGATGCTGACCCGATCCTGATTATTGGAGGTAAAACCAATGCCAGCTGAGGTATCGACATTGTCGGTGACGCCGGAAACCGCCATGATTTCGCTGACACTCACCTCCGGCAGCTGCCTGGTGAACATTTCACAGGTGGCCACCTCCTTCACGCCCATGATCAGCATAGTGCCGATGTTGCCAGCCAACTGCCCGGCTTTCGCCTCGCTACCCAACTCGGCAATCGGGTCGCTCCAGGTTTGGGTATACAAATTAAGCTGGTAACCAGCACCGCCGCTTTTATTAATCAGCGTCTTGAACTGCGGCCCGATCAAGTCGGAGAACTCGTCCCCGTGGATCACAATATCCGGCGGTTTCTTGGCGTACTCGTTCGTCTTACTTGGCGCTATGCCATGCTTATAAATATGGCCCGCCAAACTGGTCAGGTCACTGAACATGGAAGCGCCCACCGCACTGGCTACTTCTGGATCGGTGAGTGCGTCCAGTCCCACATAGACCACAGCGTTAGACCTTATCGCTTGCGCCCATTCCAACACCGGACGTTGATCGTCGGTATTCGCCTTATCGGGTGCCAGGATCGATGCGATGTTGCCCGTGGTTAGCTTTTCCAGAAAGGGCTTGATGGACACCGTGATTTTCAGGAAATACTCACGGTCATAGCGGAAAGCAGACATTAGCCCTTCTAACACCTGATCGAAAGTCGCATGGGTATTGAGATAGCGCACCATTGCCAGTGCTTCGGGGTCTTTGCCCTGATCGATCCTTGGCAACGACTTCAGGTTGATACTGTCTTGCAGTTCCCCCAACTCATCCTGCCAATCCTCCGGACCATTTTCAGCCAGCCAATGGCGGCCATACAGAATCAACAGAGCATCAATATCGGTGATATAACGACGAATTTTTAGGTAATCCGGAGTTTCGCCCATCGCCACTAACGCTACTGCAATGACGTTGATAAATTGCCAGGCAAATTCTTTAAACGCACTGGCCTCCCCTTCGCCCGGTAGCTGGCTGGCGATTCGCGTCGCAACTTCTGTAATCCGTGAAAAGGAACCAATGGCATTGTAACGGGCGCTCAGCTCGGGATAGCCCAGATGAAAGATAATGAGTTGACGCCCTGCTTTCTGGGATTCGACATAGATACGCTTTAGATAATCGGCGTCTCCTTTCGGGTCTAACACAATGACACAGTTGTTGCCGCGTCGAATATCCTGGGTGGTCAGCACCTCGGCCAGCCGGGTTTTGCCATGGCGCGTTCGAGCAACAACCACCATATGTCCAACCCGGTCACTAAGCGGCATGGTGGCATTGGTTTCCCCTCTGATCCCGACGCCGTGTATGACGGCATCGCCCCCGATAGCTGGCGGGGGACGGACGGGGTTCAGAGGGGAATCTAGTGCGGTCCATCGCATGATCGTTCGCAATAGGGGTTTATGCTCCCATTCGATCTCTTTGCGACGAACCCATTGCTTGATGGCGCTGGGCTGCAGATAACGTTCAGCGCGTTTATCGCGGGCAGCATAGAGCCGCTCTGTGTGTGTCTGGTTCCAGCGAAAGCCTCGCCCTAAGAACAACACCGACTGACTCACCGGCACTTGGGATGATGACATGACATAGCGCGGGCTGCGCTTGAGATGACGCTGATATTGAATCACACGCCAGGCCTGGCGAGCTCGCCAAACACCCACCCCACCCAGACACCCGGCGCTGAACAAAGCAACCGATGGCGTCATCATCAAGATACGCGGTGCAGCTAACACGATCCCCGCACAACTCAGCGCCACTATCGCCGAAGACAATTCCACAGGGGGACGTAACAACACCTCGACTTCATACCGGTCGGTCACTGCTCCCACCCCTCTTTTGATAGCAGGATTGGGTAGTAGCTCAAACCCAGCTTAGTGGCGAAGCCTTCGGCTGAAGCAGGCACCAAACGAAGTCCTTTCGCGATAGCCAAAACCGCCTCAATCTCCTGACGATCCTTCGCCTCAACCAATAGGCCAACGGCTCCGATACGGATAAGCAGCTCGCGCTTTTCAGCAAGCCAGTCTCGTGATTTCTGATCAGCCCCCACCAAAAACAAGGGTCGCTGCAAATAACGTAATGCTTTTGGGGTGACTGTGACTTTACCCGGCTGCATTGAAGGTGTGGTGATCGGCAGCTTGAACGGCAACTGCCGATTCGCGTCCTGAGTGGTGGTCTTTTCCTGTGGCGCTCGTTTCGGCAGATAGGGTCCAAGCGGTAAGGTATCGCCTGATTCATAAATCACGGTTAGTGGTTCTCTGGCGTGAGCGCCTAAACACAAAAACAGACACAGCAGTCCGAATAGCCCTCGCATTAGAACCGCTCCCGCAAATACTGCCTTACACGCTCTCGGTAACGCTCAGCACTGTCGAGCGATTCCGCGTCCTGGCCGGGGTCGTGATAGCGCCCCACCGCCTCCCACCAGTCATTAGTCTGCTCAAACTGCTCGTATAGAATCGTGGCTCCGGCACTGAGGTTCTTAATGGGCACCAGCGATTCGTCAATCGTGGTAAACCGTTGCCCGTGCCATCGCCAGTTAACCTGCATCAACCCTATATCAACTGACTGCTGATTTCGGATAGCCTGGGAAACCCGGTGAATTGCATCTTGCTGGGATTCGCAAAAGACGCTTTGGCCATCGATATTCAACGCCCAAGGCCAAGGTAACCGCTCACCACGATAATGCGTGCCACTTTCTGTCAACGCTATCGCATAAAGAATATCCGCAGGTACTTGATGGCTCTTGGCAACTATCAAATAGGCCACCGGCACGTCTTCCAATGCGACCGCCGCCACTGATTGCATCAATGTCACCCCGGCGATCCACGGTTTAACTAAACATGACCTCATCAAATAAGGCTTCATAACCCTAAACTCTCCCTGCTCAACTGAAAAAAACGTCCATTACGCTTTAAAAAGATCGGCATGGTATCTACCGGTGAAACTGTGGATTGACTCTTCAATCGCTGGAGTAACCCCTCATCACGGTTTAGTGTGAGATGCCGTCCATTGAGCCAGGTCGTTTTTATCGCGTGGGCATTCGCCCATGCTCTAACAGCCCCATCATCTTGAGCATCGCGGACGTACACATCGACACCGCTTTGTTGAGTGCTCGACAACAAACCCATTAATCGGTTAATCACCGGCAAGCACTCACGGCAATTTGGCGGTACAAAAAGAAGCAGACGGTCTCCATCAACAAAGCGTTTTTGCGCTAATCGTTTCGCGTCCTTCATTGCAAGCTTCTGTTGTTGGTGCGCAAAGTAAGGAGCCAACAAGCGGTGATCTAACATTGCTTCATTGGGGAACAGGCGCTCAAAGGATGCGCGATAGGCTTGTTGAAATTTCAGCGTGCGCCCGGTTAAATCAAATTCCTGTTGCGCATACAGCTCGGCGTAACGCTGTTCTTCGTGCGGAGACTCTGCAAACATCCCAAGCGCTAACAATGGGTCAAGGTCGGGACTCCATTTTCCTAATGGGCCACGCATTAAATCGAGATAACGTTGATACTCTGCTTCATCCAATCCCCAACGCTTTGCTAAAGTCCGTATTTCAATCGTTCGGCTAATCGGCATTTCAGTTCTGGGGGTTTGTGATGTGTGCGTTAAAACCTCATCCGTATCCACAACCGCTGCGCTGGAAATAGACGAAAGTAAAATCAACCCTATCGCTAAAGCGCGTTGGTGATTCATGGTGTCACCTCACGCTGAACCCATAGACGATAGTGCTCGTCAACGAACTGACTGGCTTCAAATGCGGTCGGCAGCGTTTCAGGATTAACAGGCGGGATTTTCAGCACCGTGCCTGCCAATAGATGATTCATGTTGTTATTGGCAAACGCATGGGGATTTGCACGAAAGAGGTAAACTAACACCTGGTCTATTGTCATGCCAGAGAGATCGAGCTGACTGGCAATGTGGCTTAAACTATCGCCCCGCTGCACCGGCCCGTAGGTTTGATGTTCTTGCTGTGCGACCGAAATTGCCCCTGGCTTTTTCGATGGCAGCGTGGTTATTTTCTTCTGATCAAGCCACTCTTGTTTGGCGACCTCCATATCTTCAGCCGTAGCGAACTGGCCAAACCCCTCACGCAACTGATAGCGCACTGAGCGCTTGACTGGATTGATTAGAGGTCGAAAGCTTTTCCCACCCAGGGTGTTCAGTGCATCCATTAACGTCATCGTTCCCAAATTCCGATGCGGTTCGGGAAGTGTCAATACGAACAGAAGGTACTGTTCATTTACTTCTGACGGTTCATTCAGATCATGAGAGTCATCTAATTGAAACCCATAGGGTCTCAACAGGTAGTCCAGCGCCCCTCCTACCGTGGTAGTTTTCTCAGGCACTCGTAGATCAACGATGCTTTGCAGCAAGTCGATTTGTGCATTCTCAGGACCCACCTGGGCAGAAAGATAGCGACTCTCAAAAATACGACTGCCTGCCATGCCCGCAGTGTCTGCCTGCACCGATAACGGATAAACGAATACTACTGCCAGTATCGCCACCCACCTGCCAATCGCTATCTCTCGCATGAATACCACCATTCATCCAATCATTAAAAACGGTCACCAGATTAGAGGTGGCAGCTTGCTAGTGGCAGCAAAAAGCTTTCACGGGCAAAAGAAAGAATAGGATTGATCGATTTTCAAGGAGTGAGGGAGGGAGATGTAAGAATGATAAAGGCCTGACGGGAGTCAGACCTTTATCGTGGGTTACTGGGCAAAAGCCAGTTGATCATTAACTTCTAGTCGCATAGCCGGTGTTGGCTGCCAGTGCTTCAGTACTACGAGGGTTTCCCACCGTACACTTGTGACACCTATCATCGACGTTTCTGTCAACTGACCTTGCAGCTGTGTTAACAACGCACGGGTACTGTAACTTTCTGAGATTGTGCCTTCGGCACTGATACTCAGGATATTTTCCTCAATGCCTATATCGATATAGCCTGCATCGACAAACTCGGTTTCTCGCAACTTGCTGAGAACGGATCGCACAACAGCATTATCGGCATCTGCTTTGAGTTTTACTGCACCTCGCATTTCCAGGTACTCCATCATCTTTCTCCTCATCGTTGAATGAACAAGAGAAATATGTCCCTACGGGAAATCATTTCTCCCGTAGGGGTGGTATAACTGGCTAACGTATCAGCAGTTGCTTGTAACGTTTTCGGGCCATACCGATTGATTGGCAGCGTAACTGCCGGGTACTATTGAGACTGCAATAGCCACAGTGTGATTCGTCATGAGGTTTCAGCGTCAAGGAGGAACGCAGGCATGAGCCGAGTAGTCCTTGATGCGATTGATCATTCTCACCCTCTCAAAGGGGTTGCAGTGCTGCTGCAACCCCTGCTACCGGCGAGGGCGGGAAGGCCCAGCGGCCAGGGCAGCGCCCGTTGAGCGTAACTCCTGAATGATTGCTTACCGCCCGAGATACACCGCCGTGATTTGCTCACGCTCATGACCGAGCTCCTGAGAAATCGCCCAGCGAGCCACCTGATCATTCGCGCGTTCTTCTTCAGTGAGTTCACTGCTAGATGGGCCACCACAGGCGGGTGCCTGCTTTCCGGTGAGTTCGTAATATCGCTCTTGCGCATAGCGGTGACGCAAACCATGCAACTTGGATAGCCCTGCCTTTTGCGTCTCACGTTCATAGAGGCGCATTTGCTGAACATACATCAGGTGGGATGGAATCAATGAACCTTTCCCGGCTACCAATCGTGCCCGCCGGAGAACATCCCGCTGCTCGTCGGTTCGAATAGGAATTTCTCGTGCCCGCCCTCCTTTACACCAGGTAGATTTCAAACGAATGTAGGTATTTCGGTCTGCGTAGTCCGGACTGAACTTAATTGCTTCTTCCCGCCTCAGGCCAAAGGCTTTTTGCAGTTCCAGGCTGATTCTTAAATGTGGATCGCTGATTTTTTCGAGCAGCTCCTGATCCAGGTCACGCGCTTTCGACACGTTAGTGACAAAGACCCGAGAGTCAATGCCGTAATAGGCATTGTCCTTAGCAACTACATTTTGCTTACCGATTTTTTCAGCCCACCAACGCAACGCTGCAAGACGATTTTTGATCGTACCGGGAGTCAGCCCTTCTTCGAGGTATTTGGTGACCAAAGCATCGACATGCTTAGGCTTGAGAGATTTCGCCTCCATTCGCCGATAGCCCAATTCATTAAGATGATTCGCCATCGTTTGTAACAACTGAAAGCGTTCAGCTTGTGTGGCGCGACTGCCATCTTGATTGCGCTGACATAAATCCTTTAATTGATAATTGAGATCTTTCACAGACAACTCCTCGTCGAGAATTAAAGCGTGTTCACATTCTCGAAAAAGAAGATATGCTGAGTCGTTAGTTAACCTTTCAAGGCCGAAGGAAATAATCTTCAAGTATTTATTGATGCATCAATCTAATGCCAATCAGCCGACAGCTAAGTATTACCGGCATTGAAGCAAAAAAATTGATCGTGCGTTATAGATAGCTTCGTTTGTGTCTAATCGTTCCGGTCAGGCTTGTTGTCCGTTCTTCGCCTAAGACGACTGTTCTGAACGGACAAATTGCCCTATGGAACAGACGTGCGACCGTTCAGAACAGTCGTCTTCAAGCTGGAACAGTGCGGTGTTAAAGTTTCGGTCAGTGTTTATGACTGTCCAGCCACCACAGTGGATGGAGAAGCAATTTCAATAACTGATTGCTAACGTCACGGGACACCACTCCCACAAAACCTGAATAGCGGCATAACCAACAATGCCAATTCCCGGATGGGTACGACAGGGTTTCGTTTTCACGCTTTAGACAGTACTACTACTTTCATTTTTTCTTTTGCCAGGCATTTCTCCTTATTTATCTATACAACTAAGTGATAAGCCACTCATCGCGGTTGCGTGAATCAACTTGAAAAGCCCTTTCGAGCCGGTTTGCTATTGAGAGTGCAATAGCCACACATTGAGGTTTTAGTATCCATAAAGTGAAGAGAAAATACCCTGATAATGCTTTCGGCATGTCAGGAATATTTATAGAGATCAGTATTCATGGGGGTTAGCGATTTATCGTACCCCACGTCACTGCATTTGGTTGCAGTGACGTGGGCCTTAAACCTCAGGAATAAACTCTCATATTCCTCACCTATATTTCTTCTATAGTGCAATGAGTAATTCCGAAATTCTGTTTTAATGCTGACCTAACCGCCGATTTAATGGTAGCTCGATCAGTCCCCCTTAAAGATAAATGTCCTTCAAAAAACAACCTATTTTCATCCAGCTGCCAAACATGCACATGCTCTACCTGATCAACCCCTTCAATATCATTCAAAGTACATTTGATGTCATTAATACTGATCCCCTCCGGGACTGCCTGCATGAGAATCAAAATGCATTTTTTTAGCAATACTATACCGTGATAAATAACGTAGACAGATATGGCTATCGTCGCAATAACATCCACGACATACAGTTGATAAAGAATAATCATGACACCGGCGACAATCACCGCAACAGAAGCCAGCGCATCGGATACGTTGTGAATAAACGCCGCTCGAATATTCATACTTTCCCTAGCCCCAGCAGAATAGGTTAGAAATGCCGTCCCAATATCAATAACTAAAGCAAATCCAGCCACCCAAAACACTATCCAACCATCAATAGGTGTCGGATTAAAGAATTTGTTAAAAGCCTCATAGATCAGATAGAGGCCAATGACAATTAACGTTGTGCTATTAATGAGAACACCCAGAATCTCAGCGCGCTTATAGCCATAGGTCATGCTCTCATTCGCATTCTTATTGCCTATTTTTCTAGCGATTACAGCAATGACTATTGCTCCTGCATCACTCAAATTATGCAGGGCATCTGCAACTAGTGACAAACTACCGGATAACACTCCCCCGACTACTTGAGCCACCGTTAGTAAAATATTGATTAAAACAGCGATGGATAATTTCCGGTCTACCCCGTGCTCATGACTATGCATTCCCATTTTTCTATTCCTTTTGACTTAATATAGGCAGGTGATGGAGCGCCAATAATCCGAACAGCAGTACTGCAGACAGCACCGGTAGTAGTAGCATTTTGAAAGCAACAGCAAGGCCCACCGCAGCTGTTGCCCAAATCGTTGCGGCAGTAGTCAAGCCGCTTATCTTATCTTCGGACTTAAAAATAATGCCCGCTCCGATAAAACCTATTCCTGATACCACCTGAGCCGCGATTCGGGTAGGATCAGGCGCATCAACATGCATGGACACTAATCCGAAAGTGCAAGCTCCCATAGAAATAGCTGCATAGGTTCGAATACCGGCAGAATTTTTATGTAACTCACGTTCCAGTCCAATCAATGCTCCTAAAAAACCTGCAAATAGTAATCTGCCGGTCATACTAAATTCTAAAGCCCAATCCAGTTCAAACATTGAAGCTCCTTTAAAAGATAACCACCACTCCGCAGCTTGTTAAACGATTAATCCTGCTCGAGTTTTTCAGCTTGTAAACTAATTTTTTGATACACACCCAAGCCAATCATTAGAAATACCGATGTAATAATTAAAATTGCTGGGTAAATCAACAAAGTAATGTCTGCTGTCCCAGCCTTCAAAATATAGATCAGGCCCTCAATCCCAACGACGATCGAAATTATGACCATGATTTTGGTGAGCGCTTCCCTGGCCTCTTTAGGGGAATGCAATTGTTTGCTACGAACAACTTCTTCTTCAATCATGTATTTGGCAACGTCCAGAATGGCCACCGAAATGACTATCGCGCCTACAGAACTGAGCATCTTAGAGACAAAACCATCGCTCAGACCATCCACAGTTAATACATGAGCCAAAACTTCATAAACAGACCACCCCATAATAAGAAGAGCCATTAAAGTCAATGAAATGGCAGCGACAAAGTAAATAAATACAGAAATACGTTCAAATTTTTTATCTATACCCATTTCATTCCCCTTGGCCCAATACCGGGTTCAACTAAAAACCGCCACCCCAAACCTTCGGGTGCGGCGGTATAGCCTCTATATAACGTAATTATCCGTTATACTTTTTCACGCCCATGCGCCAACCGATACAGGATAGGTAGCACAAACAAGGTCAGTATGGTTGACGATACAATACCGCCAATCACAACCGTTGCCAGCGGTCGTTGCACTTCTGCACCGGTACCTGTGTTGAGCGCCATAGGCACAAAGCCCAGACTGGCAACCAAAGCTGTCATCAGAACAGGGCGTAGTCGAATTAAAGCACCATCGATAACAGCTGAGGCCAGGTCGCCCCGCTCATGCCAAAGATCGCGGATAAATGCTAACATCACCAACCCGTTTAGAACGGCGACGCCAGACAGGGCGATAAATCCTACCCCGGCAGAAATCGACAAAGGCATATCCCGGAGCCAAAGTGAAATAACACCACCGGTCAGGGCCAGCGGAACGCCGGTAAAGATAATGGCTGCATCTTTAAACGAATTAAACGCCATCACCAATAAACCTAGAATAACAACCAAGGTAATTGGCACCACTATCGACAGACGCTGAGTGGCCGACTCCAGTTGCTCAAAGGTCCCGCCGTAATCCAGCCAATAGCCGGCTGGTAGATCGACCTCTTGTGCAATACGGGTTTTAACCTCTGCAACAAAGGAACCGAGATCTCGTCCTCTCACATTGGTTGTGACCACAACGCGGCGCTTGCCGTTTTCACGGCTGATCTGGTTAGGTGCTGGTGCGATATCCAATGTCGCCACCTCAGAAAGCGGCACATAACCGCCATTGCGCAAGGGCACAGGCAGCTCGCTGAGTCCATCCAAGTCCCTGCGTATAGACTCAGGCAGACGAACGATCAATTCAAAGCGCCGGTCACCTTCAAAGATCAGTCCTGCTGGCTCACCACCGATCGCCGCTGCCACTAGGTCTTGCACCATCATCACATTCAGTCCATATCGGGCAATCGCCAAGCGTTTGGGCACCACCGACAGCATGGGTAGACCGGATACCTGTTCTACTCTCGCATCGGCTGCCCCCGGCATGGATTCGATCACGGTTAAAATCTCTTCAGCTGATACCTCCAGCTGCTCAAGATCGTCGCCAAACACTTTAATCCCCAAATCGGCACGCACACCAGAAATCAGTTCATTGAATCGCATCTGGATCGGCTGTGTGAACTCATAGTTGTTACCCGGTAATTGTTTAACCGCCGCCTCAATCTCCCTGACCAACTCCGTCTGAGTCATCGTTGGATCGGGCCATTGATCGCGCGGCTTCAGCATCACAAAGTTGTCCGCTACATTAGGCGGCATGGGATCGGTAGCCACTTCAGGAGTGCCAATTTTGGCAAACACCTTATCCACCTGAGGGAACTCCATAATCCGCTCCTCCAGCTGAAATTGCATACTGACAGCCTGCTCCAGGCCAGTACCGGGTATACGCATAGCGTGCAGAGCAATATCACCTTCTTTAAGTTGTGGGATAAACTCAGAGCCCAGTGTTGTTGACAACCAACCGCTGAAAACTACCAGTGATAACGCCGCTGACAACACCCACCAACGCAGTTTCATCGCCCCTTTTAATGCCGGCTCATATAAGGATTTAGCCGCGCTAACAACACGGTTTTCCTTTTCACTGATATTACCCGTCATAAACACGGCAATGGCTGCAGGTACAAGCGTCAGCGATAGCACCAAAGCCGCCAGCAGTGCCATGACTACTGTTGCCGCCATAGGGTGGAACATTTTCCCTTCTACACCTGTGAGGGAAAATAGTGGTATATACACTACCGTGATAATCATTACACCGAACAGGCTAGGCCGGATGACCTCATTAGTCGCTTCAAACACCAACTGCAAGCGCTCTTTCAACGGCTGCTTGCCACCGTTTCTGCGCTGCGCTTCAGCCAGACGGCGAATCGCGTTCTCAACGATGATCACCGCCCCATCCACGATCAGGCCAAAGTCCAGCGCACCCAGGCTCATCAGGTTCGCCGACACGCCAGCTTTAACCATGCCTGTGATAGTCGCCAGCATCGCTAGCGGAATCACTGCGGCTGTAATCAAAGCCGCACGGATATTACCCAGCAACAAGAACAACACCGCGATAACCAGTAACGCCCCCTCCACTAGGTTTTTCTGCACGGTACCAATGGCTTTATCCACTAGCACTGTGCGGTCATACACAGTGTCCAACTTGATACCGTCAGGAAGAGTTTTCTGTATCTGCTCCAACCGCTCAGCAACTGCAAGGGCAACAGTCCGGGAGTTTTCACCCACTAACATCATAGCGGTACCCAATACGGTTTCTTTGCCATCGCGGGTAGCAGCCCCGGTGCGTAATTCCTTGCCGATCGCTACACCGGCAACATCAGCAATTTTTACAGGCACACCGTCAATGTCTTTGATGACGACTTGCTCGATATCGACAATCGCCTGTAGCTGCCCTGGCGAACGCACCAACAACTGCTGGCCGTTACGTTCAACATAACCGGCTCCACGGTTGTTGTTATTGCTGCGAAGAGCATCACCAATGTCGTCCAACGATACACCAAAAGCCAACATCGCCTGTGGTTTGGGCGTAACATGGTATTGCTTATCATAACCACCGATGGTGTTGATCTCGGTAATGCCTGGCACAAGTGCCAGCTGCGGCTTGATAATCCAGTCCTGAATTTCCCGCAATGCCGTGGCATCGTAGGGGCTGCCGTTGGCCTGTACCGCACCAGGTTCAGCTTCCACCGTGTAGGAAAATATCTCGCCCAAGCCGGTCGCGATAGGCCCCATCGATGGCTCAAGGCCTGGCGGCAATGAACTCTTGATAACGCCCAGTCTCTCATTAATCAGATTGCGGGCAAAATACAGGTCGGTTCCTTCTTCAAACACCACCGTGACTTGCGACAAGCCATAACGGGATAGCGAGCGAGTATAAGAAAGATTGGGGATACCCGCCAAAGCAGTCTCAACCGGATAGGTAATACGTTGCTCAGATTCCAGCGGGGAATACCCAGGTGCTTCAGTGTTAATCTGCACCTGGACATTGGTGATATCGGGTACTGCATCGATGGGTAGCTGTTGGTAGCTCCAAATACCAGAACCTAACAGCACCAGTATCAGGGATAGCATTAACCAACGCCTCTCGATCGAGAGGCGCAAAATTGATTCAATCATGATTACGTCCTCTTAGTGATCGTGGGAAGCGCCGGATTTTTCCAAGTCGGCTTTGATCAGATAGCTGTTTATGACAACATATTCGTCACCAGGCTTCAGTCCATCCAATACCTCAGTAAAGCGGCTGTCACTGCGACCCAGTGTGACCGGTCGTGCTTCGTAGCGCTCACCTTCTTTGACAAAGACAACCGTGCGGTTTTCAAACGTTTGTAAAGAGCGATTGTCCACTCGCAGGGAGGCTTGTACTTGCTCCACGCTCACCAGACCTTGTAATAACAATCCAGGAGTCCAACGTCCTTGCTTATTATCAATAGCTGCCCGAGCCAGAACAAACGGTTGACCACTGTCGCTGGGAATCAAGTGTTTGATCGTGGACGTTGTTTGTTCAGATTCCACTGACATGGTGACCGGCTGGCCTAAGGCGATACGGCTCATCTGGCCAGGGAATATCTGGAACTCCGCCCAAACCTGATCAAAGTTAGCAACCGTGAACAGTGCCTGCTCCTCCGTCGCTTCACCCTGTGAGGCATGACGAGCCGTAATAATCCCTGAAAAAGGCGCCTTTAAAACATAGCGCTTGAGACTTTCATTCGATTCCACCTCTGCCAACTTTTGCCCTTTTTCGACACGCTCGCCGATACTGACGTTTACCTGTGTAATCGTACCGGGAAAGCGTGCACGAATATGACTGATACGCCCCGGGTCGGCAATCACCCGACCATAGACGGTCAGCGTCTTGTTGATTTCACCAGGACCTGCAACGGCGGTGCTAATACCAGCTTTGCTAGCCATCGCGTCAGCAATTTCAACAACGCCTTCTTGATCTTCTAGATCACCCCCCTCATGACCATGCTCCTCATTCTCTTCTTCATGACCCTCTTCATGGTCATCCCCCTGATGCTCTTCATGGTCATCTCCCTGATGCTCTTCATAATCCTGCTTTGCATGGTCATGTGACTCATGCCCGTGTTGCGCATGGTCATCACTTTCACTGTTGGCGACCAGGCTCACTGTGAGCAACGCTACAAAACCGATGACCAACCCCAACGAACCCTTTTTTTTCAAAATACAAATATTCATTATTTAGCTTCCTGGAAATTGGTGAAAGAATATTGCTCTACCGTCAGCGGTTCTGCGGTAAGTTGTTCAATGTCCGCGCCATAACGCAAAGCGGCGGCGGCGGCATCAATCAAGGTTCGACGCGCACTTAACAACTCTTGCCTGGCAGACACATAATCGACATAGCTATAACGTCCACGTTCATAAGCCTGCTGCGTTCCCTCCAAGGCCTGCTCCAGTGCAGGAACAATGTTCTTACGTAAATCGTCTACGGTGTGAATAGCCTGCTGCCGATTGCTATAAGCGCGATACAGTTGCGCACGCATCGCCAGCAAAGCAGCCTCTCGCTGTACAGAGATCACATCACGAGCGGCTGTGGCTGAACGAATCGCTCCGCTATTTCGACGTCCGGAAAACAAAGGGACGGAAAATCCTGCAACAACAGCTGTGTCATCCGTTTCCTGAAACCGCCGCAATCCAACCGACCAGTTCACATCGCTACGACTCTGGGTCTTGGCCAACCGTAATTCGGTTTCCTTTAGTCGTTCCTCTGCAGCAAAAACCTGAATCGCCGGGTTCAGCTCAACACGTTCATACAGCGTTTCGAATGCCACATCCTTACTAAAACGGTACAAATCACCTTCAGCCCGATTAAAATCCGGCCTTGTCTCTCCCCAAAGTGTACCCAAAGCTACGTTGAGGTAACTCAACTGTTTCTTTTCTGCTGAAACCGTAAGGTGAGCCTGAGCTGCGGCTGCTTCGGCACGCTTAACTTCAGCATCCGGTGACGCGCCAGCCTTAGCCCTTGTTTTGACTGCCACCAATGCGTCCTTCGCCAGCTGATCCGCTTTCTCCGCCAAAGCCACTCGTTGCTGTGCAGCTAACACATCAATGAAACGGCGCGTAACCTCACCCGATAAATCCAAAGCGTCTGCTTGCCTTTGAGCTTCAAACCGACTGAAACCACGATTGACAACCTCGACTCTCGCATCCCGCTTTCCACCCAACTCTAATGCTGATGACAATGAGATCGTCAGCTCCGCCTGGTCAAACCCATTAAAATCGCCCGAACCCGCAAAGTTCTCGGCCCCAAAGTCCAGTTCATAGGCTGGTCGGAGCTCGGCCGTAGCCAACTCGCCTTTCAGCGCTTGCTGACGAAAATCAAAAACCTTCAAAGACGGATTCTTGACCAGGGTACGTTGTATCGCAGTTTGCAATGTGATTGTGTTCTCTGCTGCCTGCAATGAAATAACGGGCAGCATCAGCAAACCGATTAGGGCAAAGCCGACTCCTAACCTTTTTCGGTTGCTTCGGGGCGCAACTACGGCCCCATGTTCAATACTTAGCATGGTATTAATCCTACATAAGCGTGACAAATCAGGGCATCATCGCTCTAACGGCGATAAACCCAATAAAAGACTGTGCGTAGGATTAGACTTGGGGAGGACGGTCTAGCGAAGAAGGAATGTAATTAGGCTTAACACTGCTTAGACTTAATAGGCGAACTTTGCCTTTCGCAGAGACATGACTGAATGTGGGTGTGACAATAGAATTGAAATGGGGACAATGATTGTGGTGGCAATCTATCGAATCTGCTGAAGACAGACCTGCATCTAATTGGTCTGCAATACTATTACCATCTTCGGTATCGGTAAAACTGTGATATATCCCTTGTGGGTCTGTATCTGAATGATGTTCCTCATGAGAGTCAGCCACAGCCAACACTGACTGCAGAGCAATCAGTACGACTAACATGTAAGGCACCCATTTTCTCATGACACATCTAATAACTGTTAAAGGACTTTAAAGAAATAGCTCGACCACTTACGACAAACTAAACTTTTTTTAGTTCATCATATATTACCTAATTTGTCAATTTTAGCCCTATCATGCACCTACTCTTAGCCTTTATTTTCATACTAGAGGTTACTTACAATCAAAAGTCGGCTCTCATCTAGGACCGCGGCTGACTAACTTCCAACGATACCCGCACACTAGAAAAATTTCTGCAGATTAGACCCAGTGTAACCATTGGGCGACTCATCACACCTTGTGACTGTATGTCAATACAGTCACAAGGTGTGATAGATCCTATAAAAGCTCGATTTCAATAGATAGCACTCATGCTTGAAATATATTTCTTTAAGGGCTGAAAACAAAAGTATGACTATCGACTAACTATATCGCTAATGTGCTCGTGACTCTTTCGGGAACCAAAATATGAACAACACCACAGCGGCTATTACTGACCGTGAACTCACCACCAAAGAGGCAGCTTCCCTACTCGGCCTGTCGCCCAGCACACTGAGAAAATGGCGCTGTACTGGAGAGCGCCCGGAATTACCCTGGTGTAAGCGGTTTCGCAAGGTTTTCTATCTGGAATCCGAGGTCATTCTTTTCAGGGAAAAAAATACTACATCCAATTGCGATGAAACCTACGTCTAGCTGTTATTTCAACCATTCTGGAAGTATCTTGATTTAAGTATGTTGGCGTTTACCGAGCTTGGCCGGGTTCGCTAATCGCTCATTCCCCGTTGGGGAACTGCCGCCCTATCAATCCCTAACGCTTCAGCCCTCCAGGCTGCAAAATCATCGAAACAGTTTTCCTCACCTTCATCCACCTCTCAGCCAAATATCAACCCAGATGCTCAAGCTACTTTGCTAAGGGGCCTTGCCCCTCGCGCATTGCAAGTGCAAGGCTCCGCGCTTCCTCACCCGTTCAGATTCCTTCGCGTTGCTCAGTCACTTAGCTGCGGCTTCCGGTGAGCCACTGGCCATTTGCTACCCCCACGCTTCGCCAGCGGTGCAGGAGCGCAGACGGGTGCTGCGCTCGTTAAGCACAATTCACGAACTCAAGGGTAACCATTATGAGAAAGACCATTTATGAAACTAACTATGACCGGCTGATTAAACTGGGTGTTATTACTAATGAGAGGGCTGTACCCAATCAATGTCGCCGCAGTCAGGTGGCGGGGTTAATGGATTGGGTGGTGGAGCGTTTACCCCATCTGGACGGTGTTTCAGGCAATGATGAGGGTATTGCGGTGTCACTGGCGCATTACTTTGAGCAGAACGGCGATCTATGCAAAGATCCGGAGATGGTTGTACTTATCTACCCATCTCAACGAATGGCAGAAGCCTTTACCTTTGAAATGTCGATACCGCCTATCTATCAGCAAGTCTTTCCAGAGCCTGGCAAGTTCCACCCTCAACAGCGTAAAGAGCTTAATTCGTTTCTTCGGCAATGGCTGAATAACCTGATTGCACAGCAGCATTCCCTATCAGAATAATTTTTTATCGCATTGAAAGATTTGCAACGGAAAGTCGATACATGAATTGTTAGTGTTCTCGCTCGACATCCGTAAATTGAGTAGATGGAATAATAGCCGTGGGTAACACCAGAGAAACCAAGCATCGGGATAATGGAAGCACCTTGAATTCAGGAAAGACGCTGATCAACCGCAGAACATTATTAACGATGATTCCGCTCTCAGATCGCACCATCTACAATCTGGAAAAACGCGGCGAATTCCCTCGCCGCATCGTATTAACAAGCCGCAATGTCGCATGGGATTTAGCGGAAGTAGAAAATTGGATTGAAGAGCGTAAACAATCAGACGCTAAAGCCATCAGGCCTGGTATGCCTCTACTTCTCGGTTCTCGCTAGTCCATTCATCAATCATATTCGCCCAGTCCTGTAACATTTCTGTTCGCTGTTCTCGGTATTCCGCTTTATTGTAAATTGCCCTAACTCCCTTCTGTTCATGGGCAAGACTTTTCTCTATCCAATCCGTGTTGTAACCAGCCTCATGCAGCAGCGTACTGGCTGTCCTGCGCAAATCATGAGGACCGAATTTAGCAAGCGACTTTCCATCTTTCTGAGCAGCTTTGTAAGTATATGTGAGCACCCTATTTAGCGTGGCATTGCTCATAGGTGTATCCGAATCATACCGCGAGGGAAGCACATACTTTGAACCAGCAGCAAATGTTTTCAATGCAATAAAGATATCCATTGCTTGTTGAGATAAAAAAACTAAATGAGGCTTACGTCTTTTCATGCGTTCTTTCGGAATAGTCCAAAGCGCTTCGCTAAAATTAATTTCATCCCAGGTTGCATTGGATAACTCTGACTTTCTCACTAGAGTGAGCAACAATAGTTTAATCGCCGCGCGGTATTGAGGTGATGTCCCTATTCGATTCATGTACTTGTACATCAGATCAATTTCAAACGGTGTTAATGCTCTTTCACGCGGTACAAATTTAGCTATAGTGGTTGGACGTACCATTTCAGCCGGATTCTCTACATTCTGTCCTCGCTCAATCGCCCAACGATAGACGTTTAAAACGACTTCGCGCGCATGAACAGCGGTTGCTGGAGCACCCCGCTCAACTATTGCGTCAGTCAAAGAGCGTAGATCTTCATGGGTAATCTCAACCAACTTCTGATTTCCAAAAACCTTCTTCAATTCTCGGTGATAGACAGACTTGCGCATATCGCGGGTTGAATCCGCCATCTGATACCCACGCAGCCATTTATCTGCCCAAGCACCAAATGTTTCGGCACCTTTCACCCGCGCCCTATCGCGTGCCTTTTCTCTCGCAGGAGACTTACCAGAAGCAATCATTTTCTTTGATTCGTTAAGACGCTCTCTAGCCTCTGCCAAGCTAATACCACCCACGCCATAGCGCCCAAAAGTCAGCGTTTCTTGGCGACCATTTAATGAGTAGTTGTATCTGAATGAGACTGTACCAGTCTTGGATACAGCGACGTAAAGCCCATCGCGGTCAACAACTTTGTACATTTTGTCTCTGGGTTTCAGGTTTCGAAGCTTGGTATCAGTCAACATAAAGGTACCCTCTCAAAACGCCCCAAATACCATGATAAAAACTAGCGATTTTTAGGGTGTTTTTCTTTTAGATAACAAAGAGTTAACGAAATCCAATACCATGAAGACCTTAAAAATCACTGCATGGTATTGTCTTTGGTCATCAACATTGAAAAAGACGATACCATGGAAAATCCCATGAAAAAAGTTTGCTTGGCGGTGCTAGAAGGTGCTTGAAATCACCATGCCTAGAAAGAAAAAACCCATTGCAAACAATGGGTTATAGTAGGTTTACTGCTTGTAGGTGCCTGGTGTTGCCAGACGTCGAATCATTCCCACTCAATGGTTGCAGGAGGCTTGCTCGACACATCGTAGGCCACGCGAGAGACATGGGCGATTTCGTTAATGATGCGATTGGAAACCGTCTCCAGTAGCTCGTAAGGCAGGTGCGCCCAGCGGGCGGTCATAAAGTCGATGGTTTCCACCGCTCGCAGCGCAATCACCCATTCGTAACGACGCGCGTCACCGACGACACCCACCGATTTCTGGGGGATAAATACCGCGAAGGCTTGGCTGGTTTTGTGGTACCAGTCGGCTTTGTGAAGCTCTTCCAAGAAGATGGCATCAGCTTCGCGCAGCACATCGGCATAGTCTTTTTTAACTTCACCGAGAATACGTACGCCGAGGCCAGGGCCGGGAAATGGATGGCGATAAACCATGTCATAGGGCAGGCCCAGCTCCAAACCGATACGTCGCACCTCATCTTTAAACAGCTCACGCAGCGGCTCGACTAACTCCATTGCCATATCATCGGGCAGGCCCCCGACATTGTGATGAGATTTAATGACGTGGGCTTTACCGGTTTTTGATGCCGCCGACTCAATAACGTCGGGATAGATGGTTCCCTGAGCTAAAAACGGTACGTCTTTAAGCTTGGCCGCTTCTTCATCAAAAATTTCGATGAAGGTATTACCGATAATTTTACGTTTTTTCTCGGGGTCGGCCTCGCCCTGCAATTTGCTTAAAAAGGTTTCTTCGGCGTCAACACGGATGACCTTAACACCCATATTGTTGGCGAACATTTCCATGACTTGGTCGCCTTCATTTTTACGCAGCAGACCGTTGTCAACAAAGACACAGGTCAGCTGTTCACCGATCGCTTTGTGGAGCAGCGCCGCGACCACCGAGCTGTCGACACCGCCAGAGAGGCCAAGCAGGACCTTTTGGTCGCCCACTTGCTCACGTACGCGCTCAATGCCGTCCTGAATAATATTTGCCGGCGTCCACAAGGCCTCGCATCCACACAACTGGAGTACAAAGTGCTCAAAAATACGCTGGCCCTGCAGGGTATGCGTTACTTCCGGGTGGAATTGCACACCGTAAAACCGCTTCTCTTCGCACTGCATGGCGGCAATGGGGCACGATGGTGTCGACGCCAATACTTCAAACCCGTCGGGAAGCGCCACCACTTTGTCACCGTGGCTCATCCATACATCCAACAGCGCCTTACCCGACTCGCTGTCCATGTGGTCGGCAATATCAGCCGTTAACTGGCCGCGCGTTTCCACTCGAATTTGTGCGTAGCCAAATTCATGAACCGGCGATGCTTCGACCTTGCCGCCCAACTGCTCGGCCATGGTTTGCATGCCGTAGCAGATCCCCAGTACTGGGATTCCCAGGTCAAATATTTTCTGCGGCGCACGCGGCGAGCCTGCCGCGGTCACCGACTCGGGGCCACCGGCCAGGATCACACCCGATGGACGAAATTCATCGATCTCTGCGTCTTCAATATCGAAGGCGCGAATCTCACAGTACACGCCGATTTCGCGGATACGGCGCGCAATTAACTGCGTGTACTGAGAACCGAAATCAAGGATCAGAATTCGGTGGGCATGAATATCGGGGCTGGACACGGCGTTCTCTCTATTCAGACTGAGGGGTAGTGTAAAAGGTGGGACGGGGACGCCGCAGGCGGCGCCCCATTACGACACTCAGGTCGGGTAGTTTGGTGCTTCTTTGGTGATACTAACATCGTGAACGTGGCTCTCATTCATGCCTGCAGCCGTCACACGTACAAACTGTGGTTTGCTGCGCATGGTCTCGATGTCCACGCTGCCGGTATAACCCATGGCGCTGCGCAAACCGCCCATCAGCTGATGCACGATAGCCGCCAGCGGCCCTTTATAGGGAACGCGACCTTCAATACCTTCGGGAACCAGCTTTTCCGCGCCGTCTTCAGCGCTCTGGAAGTAACGGTCACTGGAGCCTTGGGTTTTGGTCATGGCGCCCAGCGAGCCCATACCACGATAAGACTTATACGTGCGGCCCTGGAAGAGCTCCACTTCGCCCGGCGCTTCTTCTGTGCCGGCAAACATTGAGCCCATCATTACCGCATTAGCGCCTGCCGCGACGGCTTTTGACAGGTCGCCACTAAAGCGGATACCACCATCGGCAATCAGCGGCAGTCCGCTGTCTTTAAGTGCCGCCGCCACATTGGCAATAGCGCTGATTTGCGGAACACCAATGCCGGTGACAATTCGCGTGGTACAAATTGAGCCAGGGCCAATGCCGACTTTCACGGCATCGGCACCGGCTTCCAGCAGGGCTAAAGCCGCTTCGCCAGTGGCGATATTGCCGCCAATCACATCCACTTGAGGGTAGTGTTGTTTAATCCACTTAACTCGGTTAAGTACGTTCTTCGAGTGCCCGTGAGCGGTATCTACCACGAGAACATCCACGCCCGCAGCAACCAACGCCGCCACGCGGTCGTCAGTATCGGCACTGGTTCCTACAGAGGCACCCACCCGCAACTGGCCCGAGCTGTCTTTACAGGCCAAGGGGTAGGTTTGCGCATTGTTCATATCTTTAACGGTGATCATCCCGGTCAGCTTGCCGGCATCGTTCACAACCAAAACTTTTTCAATGCGATGCTTGTGGAGTAACTCTCGGGCCACCGACATATCGTCGTTTTCATTAACCGTTACCAACTTGGCCTTGGGGGTCATGATGGTTGAGACCGGCACATCCATTTGCTCTTGGAACAACACGTCACGGCTGGTGACGATACCTACCAAGTCGCCCTTATCGAGCACCGGCACACCGGAAATTTTGTGACGGCGACGCAGCTCAAACAGTTCACTGATGGGAGCCGCCGCATCGATAGTAATCGGGTCTTTAACCACCCCACTTTCATGTTTTTTCACCGCTCGAACTTCGTAAGCCTGCTGTTCGATGGTCATGCTCTTGTGGATGATGCCGATACCACCTTCTTGCGCCAGCGCAATGGCCAAGCCACTTTCGGTGACCGTATCCATTGCAGCAGAAAGCAGAGGAATATTGAGGGTAATATTGCGAGTGAGTCGAGTGCGTAGACTGACGTCTTTGGCGGTTACTTCTGAGTAGCCGGGAAGAAGCAAAACATCGTCGAAGGTCAGTGCTTCTTGTGCGATACGTAACATAGAATGATTCCAATGCCGGTGGCTAGAATCTTGGCAATTTTAAGTGATGACAGCCCCCGAGTAAACCAATTTGACCCCGCAATAGCGCTATATCTTGATATGATTGCGCAATGACTACACAAGAACCCCCACAACAGCTCAGCGTCAGCCAACTCAACCGCCTCGCCAAGCAACTTTTAGAAGATTGCTTCGCCCAGGTGAGTGTTACTGGCGAGCTCTCCACCCTGTCGCGTCCCAGCTCTGGCCACTGGTATTTCACGCTAAAGGACGAGCGCGCACAGATCCGCTGCGCCTTCTTTCGCAACCGCAATATGCGGGTGAATTTTCAACCGCAACCGGGCCAGCAGGTGGTCGTTCGCGGTAAAGTCAGCCTCTATGAAGGGCGCGGCGACTACCAGCTTATTGTCGAGCACATGCAGCCCGCCGGTGCCGGTGCGCTGGCAGCGGCCTTCGAAGCACTCAAGACAGAACTGCAGGCAGCCGGCTGGTTCGACCCGGCGCTGAAAAAGCCCCTGCCACCGGCTATCAAGCACATTGCCATTATCACCTCACCCACAGGCGCCGCCCTGCAGGATATTGTCGCAGTGCTCAAGCGGCGCTGGCCGGCAATGAAGGTCACCCTGCTGCCTGTGCTGGTGCAGGGCGAACAGGCGGCCGGTCAGATAAAACGCGCCATCGCGCAGGCGAATCAGCTCGCCCGTTCAGCGTCGCATAATTTCGATTTGATCCTACTGACACGCGGCGGTGGTTCACTGGAAGACCTCTGGCCCTTTAACGAACGGGTGGTGGCCGAGGCCATCTACCAATCGGAACTGCCCGTGGTGAGCGCCGTGGGGCACGAAGTGGACTTCAGCATTGCCGACTTTGTCGCGGATTTGCGCGCTGCAACACCCTCGGCTGCGGCGGAATTGCTCAGCCCTGATCAAAGCGAGATCAACTCGAAGGTCCAGCTGCTGCGCGGCCGCCTGGTTCGGGCGCAGCGGCGACGCCTTCAGCATCAGCGTGAACAATTACAACAATTGAACCGACGCATTCGCGACCCACGGAGCCGACTCAGAGAGCAAGCGCAGCGGCTGGATGAACTTGAAATGCGACTGCGACGCCAGTGGCAAAGTAGCCAGCGCCAGCGCCTGGCGCGTCTCGCGGGCCTGCAACAACAAATGCTGCTGCTCAGCCCCGATCGGCAACATGCGACACGGCTCAGTGCCCTGACACAACTTCAAGCAAGGCTGCAGCGCAGCGCAGAAGAGCAAATGCGCCGCCGCGCACAACAATTACAGGCACTGCAGTCCCAGTTGCGACAACTGGGCCCCGAGCAGACGCTTAGCCGTGGCTATGCGATTGTTCTCGACCGACAAGGCCGGGCAGTACGACGCGCCGCCGATCTTCAGCAAGGGCAGCGGTTGCGCGGGCGCTTCGCCGAGGGGCAAGTCGCCCTCACCGTGGATGAGAGCGAGTGAGTCGACGGGGGTTACTCGCCGCTCCCACATAACAAACGGATATCTTCACAGGACTCCCTTTCACCGCTGCGCAAAGGGAAGTCGCGGGCGGAAGCAAAGTGAAAACTCATTCGTTCAGCCCAGCGCGCGTCATCTAACAGGCGCGCCTCCGCCTGGGCATAGCCCGGCTCTCCCCGCTTTTTCAGCCACCGATCAAACCACGCAACAGTGTATTCGGTAATCATCGGGCGCGCCCAACCGCCCTCACAGCGATTATTATCCGTATTTGGGCACCAAGAACTTGCGGGCAAGGTCGGCCCCAATGAGTAATCCAAGTGCGTCGTACCGGCAATAGTGACACTCACCACAGGAACAGACGCCGCCTGCCATTGTTTAAAGGCATTTTTATGCCCATCCCGATCCGGATCGGTGACCAATGGTATCGGCGTAAAGCCGTATTCCGACTTAAAGCTTAGCGCAGGCTTGTGGGCAACCACTGCCGGGAAGTCACTACCACCAAAGGCGTCAGTAATGGCATTGGTACTGCCGGGCGGCAGCTGCACACTGGTGATGGTGGCGTTATTGCCAGTGTCGGTATAGCCCAGGGCATCCCAGGCCACCACCACATCGACCGGGTTTTCCGAACTCAGCAGGCCCGGCCAGTTTTCAGCACCCGGCGCGCCGTAGGCCTGCACCCAGGTCACACCAGCGGCGCCGTAGGAGTGTCCGGCTATCCCAATGCGCTCACGGTCAACAAAGGCGTGAAAGGGGTTAAACGCGCGAGTCTCGGTTGGGTAACTACCCGCGCAACGCGCTTCATGGGGGTAGTGCAGCGCTGGGCGCGATAAAATAAAGTCGATATCGTTGACCAAGCCCTGGTAAAACACATGGCCATTAATGTTGCCGCCCTGCTCCGCCGAATTTGGCGTTGCCATGTCCGACGCGCCCTGCCCGCGAGGATCGCTGGTCAGTACAACATACCCCGCTCGCACCAGGGCCTGCGCCGCCCACCAGTAAAGCTGCTCGCCTGCCTGCACGGAGCCATTTTTAATCACAACAACGGGCGCCCGCTCTCCAGCCTGCAGGGCGCGTGGCCGCCACACCCGCCCGCTGATGCGTGCGCACCCTTCATCGTAATAGACGACGGGCTCGACAACGGCTTCTTGCTCGTAGAAGGTCCGGCCATCCGGGCCATCGACACCGGGGTAGCGGAACGGGTCACCAACGCAGGGCCCCATTCCCGCCGAGCACAGTGGCGTAAGCGGCGTGGTGCCCTGGGTGGGTGGCAAGCTCCAACTCGGGTCCTCGGCAATGCGGGCTAACATCGCCAAGCGGTTAGCGTTTTCCTGCGTTTGAGAACGAATAACAAAACCTGGGGCGAGCTGCTCGACATTGGCCTCCAGCGTTCGGGCATGATTTTCCAGCTCGCACTGCAACCAGTCAGCCGACGGATAGGCCGCAAGATCGCAGCGTGTATCAACACTGTGGCGCTGAATAAGATTCGCCGCCCCCTGCTCAGCCTGGCTGGGCGACGACCCACTATTGCCACCGCCGCAGGCACTGACAATCACCACGATTACGGCGAGCGGTATTGCTCCTAAGCCCCGCATATTACCCCCTGATTATTATTTGTTTTACTGCAACAGAAACGAAAACGGCGCCACTATGGGCGCCGCTGGCATCGAGCTCATCATCTTGGTGAATATGAGCAGACCCTAGTAGCTCTCCGGCAGCTTCTTCTTGAGAATGATATGTCGACCTTCCACTTCGATATAGTCCCCGATGGTCAGGTCTTTGAGAATACGCGCCACCATTTCACGTGACGAGCCCACTCTGTCGGCGATCTCTTGTTGGGTGAGTTTCTCATTAATCTTCATTTGCCCTTCTTCACCGTGGGGCTCGGCCAATCCGGTGAGCACCTTCACTACGCGGCCATAGACGTCCTGCAAAGCCAGACTTTTCACATCATTGGTCAACTTGCGAATACGGCGCGTCAGATTCTTGTTCAAAATACGAGTGATGTTCGGATGCATATCCATAATGGCTTTGAAATCTTCTTTGTAGATAATGCGCACCTGCGTTGCATCCATGGCACGTACCGACGCCGAGCGGCGATCATCGTCCAGCAGGGCCAGCTCACCAAAATAGTCGCCCGACTCAAGTATATTCAGCACAAAGTCTTTACCGCTTTTATCGCTGCAGTAGACTTTTACCCGGCCGGTTTCGACGACATACAGAGAGTCCGCCACGTCACCTTCGTGAATCAGTACGGTGTTTTTTGCAAACTCACGAAGAATACTGGTATCGCGCAAAAGCTTGAGTTCATCTGGCGACAAACCGTCAAACAGATCTACGTTTTCGATACTCATTGCCACACTCCAGGCCCAAAATTTTTATTGGCAACACTATAGCATAGCTGCGCAAGTTGCTGTCTAGCTTGAAGTTATCGCTGAGAATCAGGTCGCAAAGTGCAAGCAATGGGAAGGAGTGGGTGCCGGCAAGCCGGCACCCTAAGGCTTAGCCTTGTGATTCCGGACGCATGTGGGGGAACAATAAAACGTCGCGAATTGACGGCGAATCGGTAAACAGCATAA
Source organism: Spongiibacter marinus (assembly GCF_016906995.1). Taxonomy (GTDB): domain Bacteria; phylum Pseudomonadota; class Gammaproteobacteria; order Pseudomonadales; family Spongiibacteraceae; genus Spongiibacter; species Spongiibacter marinus. The sequence goes on from NZ_JAFBBD010000003.1 coordinate 397,218, forward strand.
CCAGTCGGTCGATGCCTATTCCCTCACCAGCGGTCGGTGGCAGGCCGTATTCCAAGGCGGCGATATAGTCAGCATCGTAGTGCATTGCTTCATCGTCGCCGGCGTCTTTTTCGGCCACTTGCGCCATGAACCGCTCAGCTTGATCTTCGGCGTCATTCAGCTCGGAGAAGCCATTGGCGAGCTCGCGACCACCCACGAAAAACTCGAACCGGTCAGTCACAAAGGGGTTGTCGTCGCTGCGACGGGCCAGCGGCGATACCTCAGTGGGGTATTCGGTGATAAACGTGGGTTGATCCAGCTTGTGTTCAACCGTTTCTTCAAAGATCTCAATTTGGATCTTGCCCAGCCCCCAGGAGTCCTTAACCTCGATGCCAAGGCCTTTGGCAATGGCTTTGGCTTGCTCCATATCGGCTAACTGCTCGGCGCTGATGGACGGGTTGTATTGCAGCACGGCGTCAAAGACCGACAGTCGGGTAAACGGCTGACCAAAGTCATAGTCACTACCCTGATAGTGCAAACACGTGGTGCCCAATACTTCCTGAGCTACGTGGCGCAACATTGCCTCAGTCAGGTCCATCAAGTCTTTGTAGTCAGCATAGGCCTGATAAAACTCGATCATGGTGAATTCGGGGTTGTGGCGCGTCGACAAGCCCTCGTTGCGGAAGTTACGGTTGATTTCAAACACCCGCTCGAATCCGCCAACCACCAAGCGCTTGAGATAAAGCTCGGGCGCAATGCGCAGGTACATATCGAGGTCGAGCGCATTGTGATGCGTCACAAACGGCCGCGCAGTGGCACCACCAGGAATCACCTGCATCATCGGGGTTTCAACTTCGACAAAGTCTTTCTGCTGCAAAAAATTACGGATGGAGCTGATCATCTTAGAGCGAATCGCGAAGGTGCGACGCGACTGCTCGTTCATAATCAGGTCGACATAGCGCTGCCGATAGCGCATTTCCTGGTCTTGAAGGCCGTGGAATTTATCGGGCAGTGGACGCAACGACTTGGTTAGCAAACCGCCCTCTTCCATGTACACATACAAATCACCCTTACCAGATTTGTGCACCGGTCCCTTGGCAAAAATAATGTCGCCGATATCCCAGCTTTTAATCTCTTCAGTCAGCGCTTCAGGCAGTTTTTTCTTATCGATATAAGTCTGGATTCGGCCAGACATATCTTGCAGCACCATAAACGGACCACGCTTGGCCATAATACGACCGGCAATCGCGGCATGTCTGTCCAGCGCTTCAAGCGCCGCCTTGTCGTGCTCACCCAGCTCTTCTAGCAGTTGCTGGGCGTAGGCATCGCGTCGGAAGTCGTTAGGAAAGGCATTGCGCTTTTCGCGAATCGCCGCCAACTTGGCGCGGCGCTCAGCAATCAGGCGATTTTCTTCCTGCCCGGCTTCCTGGGCTTGCGTGTCGTTCTGCTGTTCAGACATCTGTGTTTCCTTTGGTCGGGCCCGCAATCGGGCCGCGTCATCTCATTGGCTAGGGTGCCGGCCTTATAAGCCAGATTTCAGGCTCGCTTCGATAAACAGGTCAAGGTCGCCATCGAGCACATTGTTGCAATTGCTGGTTTGTACATTGGTGCGCAGGTCTTTAATACGCTGGTCGTCGAGCACGTAGGAGCGTATCTGGCTGCCCCAGCCAATATCTGACTTGCTGTCTTCCAATGCCTGGGCCTCGCTATTGCGTTTTTGCAGCTCCATTTCATAGAGCTTGGCCTTCAACATTTTCCAAGCGTTGTCGCGGTTTTGATGCTGGGAGCGCTCGCTCTGACACTGCACAACGGTATTAGTAGGCTCGTGCGTTAGGCGAACCGCAGAGTCGGTCTTGTTAACGTGCTGACCACCTGCACCACTGGCGCGGTAGGTATCCGTGCGCACATCCGAAGGATCGATATCAATTTCGATATTGTCGTCGATCTCCGGCGACACAAACACCGAACAAAACGATGTGTGGCGGCGGTTGCCCGAATCAAAGGGCGACTTGCGAACCAGGCGGTGAACGCCGGTCTCGGTGCGCAGCCAACCGAAGGCATATTCGCCCTGAATATGGATGGTTGCACTTTTGATCCCCGCCACTTCGCCGTCAGAGACTTCAACCAGTTCTGCCTTGAAGCCTTTGTCTTCGCACCAGCGCAAATACATGCGCAGCACCATATTGGCCCAGTCTTGGGCTTCGGTGCCGCCGGAACCCGACTGAATATCCAAATAACAGTTATTGGGGTCCATTTCACCGGAGAACATACGGCGGAATTCCAATTTGGCTAGCACCCCTTCGAGGCGTTCTATATCGCCCTGCACGGCCTCAATGGTGTCTTCATCGTTCTCTTCCGCTGCCATATCGAGCAGTTCAGAAGCGTCGCCAATACCGGCATCTAACTCATCGATGGCGCCCACCACACCCTCCAGGTTGGCGCGCTCGCGGCCAAGCTCCTGGGCGCGGGCAGGGTCGTCCCACACCGCGGAATCACCGAGCTCCAGCTCGACCTCAGTTAGGCGCTCTTTCTTGTTAGCGTAGTCAAAGATACCCCCTAAGCGTATCGGTACGCTCAGTCATATCCTTAAGGGCATTGCGCAGGGGATTAATTTCTAGCATGGATAGTATCCGGACCACGTGAAAAGGCGGGCATTTTACCCGATGCGTCGCGCGGCGGAAAGCTGGCTGGCATTATGCGCCAGCGTAGGGACGCAGATGCTCAACCAGTAATTGCAGTGACAGGCGATCACGCCAGAGATTGCTATCTAGCTTGTACACCACTTCCACCTCCGTTACCGCTGGGTCTGGCCACTGGTTGAGGTCGACATTAAACGCAATGGCGTCAATGATCGCCTGCTTGTCATGGCGAGGTGCGAGCGTCATTTTTAAATGCCGCTCGCCGACAAGGCGCTGCTGAACCAGGGTAAATACACCGTGAAACAATGGCTCGGGAAAGCCCTGACCCCACGGCCCGGCACTGCGCAGCAGCTCTGCATTTTCGAGTTTAAGTTCTGTCGGGCCCAGCTCGCCGTCACTGTGAACCACCGCCTCGAGCTGGTCGTCACTAAGCTGCTCACGAACGGCGTCAACAAAGGCATCGCGAAAGGCGTCAAAGTCTTTTTCGGCCAAGCTCAACCCCGCTGCCATGGCGTGGCCACCAAACTTACTTAACATCTGCGGGTGACGTTTTGCGACTCTGTCCAAAGTATCGCGCATATGCAGGCCGGGAATAGAACGGGCAGAGCCTTTGATTTCACCGTTATCGGCCTCAGCAAAGGCGATTACCGGACGGTGAAACTGCTCTTTGATCCGCGAGGCCAATATCCCCACAACGCCCTGGTGCCACGTTGGATCATACAAACACAATCCCGCCGGAACCTTACTGGCGTCTAGCTGCAAATGCGCCAATGCGCGCATGGCGTCGTCTTTCATGCTCTGTTCTATGCTGCGACGCTCTCGATTGAGGTCATCCAGCTCGGCCGCCAGGTTCAGGGCTTGCGTCGCATCATCTGCAAGCAGGCAGCGAATGCCCACCGTCATATCATCCAGCCGGCCCGCCGCATTCAAACGCGGCCCAACGGTAAAACCGAGGTCACTGGCGACCAAGCGCGCGGGCTCCCGCCCCGCAACTCGGAGCAAGGCACTAATTCCCGGGCGGCAGCGCCCAGCGCGAATTCGCCGCAAGCCCTGCTCCACTAACACCCGGTTTGCCTGACTCAACGGCACCACATCAGCGACCGTGCCCAGCGCCACGAGGTCGAGCAGCTCAGCAAGATTGGGCCCCTTGCCATCGCGAAAGATACCGCGCTCTCGCAGCGCCGCCCGCAATGCCAGCAGCACGTAAAACATCACACCGACGCCAGCCAATGATTTATCTGGGAAGTCACAGCCGGGTTGATTGGGGTTCACAATCGCCAGTGCGTCTGGCAACTGGTCACCGGGAAGGTGGTGGTCGGTCACGATAACGGGAATACCGGCCTGCGCCGCCGCGGCAACACCGTCGATGCTGGAGATGCCATTGTCGACGGTAATAATGATATACGGGCGGCGCTCGGCCGCGACAGCAACAATCTCCGGGCTCAGGCCATAGCCATATTCAAAGCGATTGGGGACCAAAAAATCGACGTCGGCGGCGCCCAACATTCGCAAGCCGAGCAACGCCAAGGTTGTACTGGTGGCGCCGTCGCAGTCGAAGTCGCCAACCACTAACAAGCGCTTACCCTCTCTGATTGCCTCAACCAGTGCTGAGACAGCCGCGTCCATGCCCTTCATAGTGGGTGCAGGCAAGGCATCCAAACCGAGCTTTGCCTGCTCGTCCGACACGACGCCGCGCACGACATACAGCCGAGACAAAAGGGGCGGTAATGATGGCAGCGCCGCCGTCGCATCTGCGACGACGGTTCTTTCAACGATACGCGGGAAGCGACTCACGTTTAGGCGCGGATATTCTTTGCCATAAAGCTGTGAACGCTCGACATGTCGTTGTCGATCACTTCGTAACGCTCATCAAGGTCGAAAAGGTCCGCCATATGATGCGGCAGCGCTGGCGCACTGGGATAACCGGCTTTCATTACCGCTTCAGGGAATTTCGCTGGGTGCGCAGTAGCGAGCGTCACCATTGGTACGCTGCGGTCGCGCCAGCAATCGCGCGCGGCTTTAACACCAATTGCCGAATGCGGGTCGAGCAGGTACTCGCTGTCGTCGTAGACGCTGGCGATGGTGGCCACGGTTTCTTCATCGCTGGCACTGGCACTGGCGAACAGTTCGCGCACGCGCTCAAACGCGGCGGCGGGAAGAGATACCGTCTCGGTATTCATTCGTTGCATCAGGTCGGCGATGGCCGCACCGTCGCGGTCAAAGCAGTCGAACAGCATCCGTTCGAAGTTGCTGGATACGACAATATCCATACTGGGTGACAATGTGTGCTGCAAATCGTGCTTTTCAAACTGATTGCCGCTGATCACCCGGTGCAGAATGTCGTTTTGATTCGTTGCCACCACCAATTGGTCGATGGGCAGTCCCATCTGCTTGGCGAGGTAGCCGGCATAGATGTCGCCAAAATTACCCGTCGGCACAGAGAAACTGATTTTGCGATCTGGCGCGCCCAATGCAAAGGCGGCGTAGAAGTAGTAGACGATCTGCGCCATGATGCGCGCCCAGTTAATGGAGTTCACCGCTACCAGCTGGCGTCCCTCAGGCAAAAAGCTCTGATCCGCAAAACTCGCTTTCACCATGGCCTGGCAGTGATCAAAGTGCCCTTTCAGAGCGATGTTGTGAATATTGTCGCCCTGCACCGTTGTCATCTGGCGGCGCTGCACCTCCGACACGCGTTGGTAGGGATGCAGAATGAAAATGTCGACGTTTTCACAGCGTTTTACACCCTGAATCGCCGCCGAACCGGTATCACCTGACGTGGCGCCCATTACAACGACTTTTTGCTGGCGCTTCTCCAGCACATAATCCAGCAGGCGTCCCAACATCTGCAATGCAAAGTCTTTAAAAGCCAGGGTCGGCCCCTGGAACAGTTCCAACACCCATTCGTTTTGACCCAGCTGTACCAGTGGCGCTACGGCCGGGTGCCTGAAGTCCGAATAGCTATCGTCGATAATCGCTTTGAGATCGGCATCGGGAATGCTGCCCGCAACAAAGGGCTGAACAATTTCAAAGGCCAGCTCGGTGTAGCTTAACGACGACCACGCCGCAATTTGCTCGCGGCTATAGGTCGGCAGGGACTCCGGCACGTAAAGACCGCCATCCGGCGCCAAGCCGGTAAGCAGTACGTCTTCAAAATTGAGGGCGGGCGCCTGGCCACGGGTGCTGATGTATTTCACGTTACTAACTCTTCATGGAATGTGGGGACTGCACCCGAAGGCGCAGTGTAGCGGCGATACTTAGCCTGCCAACGACTCAACGCGAATACGCGTTACTTCACCAACAATACCTTCCAGTCCTTCAATACGGCTGACTGCGGCAAACAACTTGCTCTCGACGGTGCGGTTGGTAAGGATAATCACCGGAACTAAATTCGCGTCCTCGGCTGGCTGCTTTTGAATCAGCGCTTCAATGCTAATGCCGTCGTCGCTGAGAATCTGCGCCACTTTGGACAGTACGCCGGGCTTATCGAGGGCCGACATGCGCAAGTAATAGGCGGTTTCCACATCGTCTATCGGCAGCACAGGATGATCGCTCAATGACGTACGCTGGAATGACAGGAAAGGTACCCGGTGGTGTGGTTCGGCGCTGAGTGTGCGCGCAACATCCACAACATCGGCGACAACCGCTGATGCCGTGGGTTCGCTACCGGCACCCGCACCGTAATACAAGGTTGGACCAACGGCATCCGATTGCACCAGTACGGCGTTCATTACACCGTTTACGTTCGCGATCAGGCGCTTTTCTGGAATCAGTGTGGGATGAACGCGCAGTTCAATGCCTTTTTCGGTATCGCGGGCAATACCCAAATGCTTGATGCGATAACCCAGCTCTTCGGCGTAGACCACATCTTCCTGGGCGATCCGGCTAATTCCCTCGGTATATACCTTGTCAAATTGCAGCGGAATACCAAAGGCCAGAGACGCCAAAATCACCAACTTGTGTGCGGCATCTATGCCCTCAACGTCGAAGGTCGGGTCTGCCTCGGCGTAGCCCAAGGCCTGAGCCTCGGCCAGTACGTCGTTAAAGTCGCGCCCTTTGTCGCGCATTTCAGTGAGAATAAAGTTTCCAGTGCCGTTGATAATGCCCGCGAGCCACTGCACTTTATTCCCTGCCAAGCCTTCGCGCAGTGCTTTGATAATGGGAATACCGCCGGCAACTGCTGCTTCAAAGGCAACCGTAACGCCCTGTTGGGCAGCCGCTTCAAAAATTTCGTTCCCGTGCTCGGCAATCAAGGCCTTGTTGGCGGTCACCACGTGTTTGCCATTGGCAATGGCTTTCAATACCAATTCCTTGGCAACAGTGGTCCCGCCAATCAACTCAACCAAAATATCGACATTGGGGTTTTCTGCAACGGCAAAAATGTCGCGGTTAATGGCCACATCACCCGTATCACAATTGGGGTTGTCGCGACGCGCACCAATTTCAGTTACCACAATATCGGCACCGACACGGGCAGCAATCTCCGCTGCGTTGCGCGTTAATACTGCGTAAGTACCGCTGCCAACGGTACCCAGACCACATATACCTACTCTGACCGGACTCACCGCCACTCCTTTTAAAACTCAATTATTAGCGCGCCGCACATAAGCGCGGCGCTACGAACTGCCCATTTTATGTCAGGATGGGGGCCTAGCGCCATGCTGAAGCGCCAGAGATACGACCAGAGCCCCTCTATTCCTACTTATTGACGATTTCTCAGCGCAGCGCTTGGGGAATCAGCTGATCAGCCGGGCGGTAGCCGGGAATCAGGGCGCCGTCCTCGGTGACGATCGCCGGCGTCCCAGTCACGCCAAGCTGCTGACCCAATTCATACTGGCCAATGATCGGCGTTTGGCACTGCTTATTCGCAATGGGGCGGCGGGCCTTGAGGGCATCCATCGCCGCGACGCGGTCGTCGGCGCACCAGGCGGATACCATTTTGTTGAATGTTGGCGTGCCAACACCCTGACGGGGATAGGCAAGATAGCGCACCTCGATACCACTGGCATTCAGGGCGGGCACCTCTTTATGCAGCTTTTGGCAGAAGCCACAATCCACATCGGTAAATACATACAGCGCGCCTTTTGTTTCCCCTTCCGGGCTAAATATAATCATATCTTCCCGCGGCACTTTGGAGAGCAAGGCCTTGCGCTGAGGCTGCAAGCGGCGCTCGGCGATATCCTCAATGCCATTCGCCGTCAGCTCATACATTTTACCCGCAACAATATACTTGCCGTCGGCGCTCGCATAGACCGTCGGCCCATTGGTCATTTCAACGCGATACACCCCGGGCATCTCGCTACTTTCTACGCCGCTGACCTGTAAATCGGGGCGAGAACTCTTAAACGCGCTGCGAATCGCTTGCTCAGCCGCCTTATCAATAAAGGTCGCGGTCTTGGCAGGCTCGGCGTAGGCCACCCCAAAAAAAGTTGAAGCAGCTATTACTGACGCGAATAGAGCGCGCGAAATCAATACTCGGGGGCTATACATAGTCAACGAAAAATCTCCGTACGGAAGGTGTGAAGGCGGTCATCATATACCATTGAGAACCCAGAGAAAGCGCCAAGTTCAACCGCGCGGGTGATGTGCGCGATGCAAAGCCTGCATTCGCTCTCTGGCAACATGGGTGTATATCTGCGTGGTGCTCAAGTCGCTGTGACCAAGCAGCAGCTGAACAACCCGCAGGTCAGCACCATGATTCACCAGATGTGTGGCAAACGCATGACGCAGCGTATGCGGTGAAATACTTGCGCGAATTCCGGCGCGCTGCGCGTAGAGTTTAACGCGGTGCCAAAACGTTTGTCGGGTCATCATCTGCCCCCGGCGACTGGGGAAAACCACATCCGACTCGCCATCCGCCAACAATTGCGGCCGACCGCCACGCAAATACGCCTGCAAGCAGTGCAGAGCCTCTTCCCCCATAGGCACCAGGCGCTCCTTGTTGCCCTTACCGGTGACTCGCACCACGCCCTGCTCCAGGCCTAACTGCGAAAACCGCAGACTCACCAACTCGCTTACTCGCAGGCCGGCGGCATACAGTAGCTCCAGCATTGCCCGGTCGCGCTGTTCGATCGCAATATCGTCATCGGGCTGCGCGAGCAAGGCCTCAACATCAGCCTCACTCAAGGATTTAGGTAGAGGCCTCCCTAACTTGGGCGCTTCAATATTGGCAAGCGGGTCTTCCTGAAGGCGCCCCTCCCGCAGTTGATAACGGTAAAACCCCCGCAGGCAAGAAAGCAAACGTGCAGTACTACGGGCAGATTTGCCCTGGCCGCGCTGCTCGGCCAAATAATCCAGCGCATCGGCGCGACCACATAGCAGCACGCCACTGCCCCGCTGAGCGAGCCAATAGGACCATTGGTATAGGTCGCGGCGGTAAGACTGCAAGCTGTTATCGCTAAGCCCTTTCTCTAGCCACAGCGCGTCAATGTAGCGGTCTATGGTTGGCTGATCCTGATCACTGGCTTGCTGCGCCATGAACTCCTCCTCGATCGTCAGCCAGATTCTATCTCGCCGATAGACGGCGCCACCAGCCAGACAAAAAAAAGGCAGCCAGTGGCTGCCTTTTCGGAGATGCGAAAACCGTATTACGACTTGGTTGCCAGCTTCTCTTTGATACGAGCTGAACGACCGCTGCGCTCACGCAAGTAGTACAGTTTAGCTTGGCGAACATCACCGCGACGCTTAACCTGAATGCTGTCGATCAGCGTGCTGTAAGTTTGGAAAGTACGCTCAACGCCAACACCGTGAGAAATCTTGCGAACGGTGAAAGAAGAGTTTAAGGCGCGGTTTTTCTTGGCGATAACAACACCTTCAAAGGCCTGCAGACGCTCGCGGTTACCTTCTTTAACCTTTACCTGAACGACAACGGTGTCACCGGGGCTGAATTCCGGCAGCTCTTTGGCGGTCTGCTCCGCTTCCAGCTCGGCGATAATTTTGTTGGTGCTCATGGCATGCTCCTGAAATAAAAGTTGGTAGCTTCACAGCTAGCTGTCAATTAGTCGTTACGCTCGCGAAGATACTCCGCCAGCAGTGTGTTTTCCTCGTCGCTCAGCTCTCTCGATTCGAGCAAGTCCGGGCGCCGTACAAACGTTCGACCCAGCGCCTGCTTTAAGCGCCAGCGTCGTATGGCTCCGTGATTGCCGCTAAGCAACACCTCTGGAACCACATCTTCCCCATACACCTCGGGTCGGGTGTAATGTGGGCAATCTAACAACCCCTCTGCGAAGGAGTCCTGTTCCGCCGACTGCTGATGCCCCAACACGCCCGGCAGCAAACGACTCAAGCCGTCTATCATCACCATTGCAGCCAGCTCACCGCCGCTGATGACATAGTCACCAATAGACCACTCTTCGTCGATCTCGCGTTCAATCAAGCGTTCATCAACGCCTTCATAACGCCCGGCTAATAGGATCAACGCATTTTCTTGCGCCAGCTCCTGCAAGCCGCTTTGATCTAACTTTCTACCCTGCGGCGACAGATACACCGTCTTCGCCGGTTTGGCTACCGTTTCGCGCGCTGCCTGCAACGCCTTGCTTAACGGTTCTGGCATCATCACCATACCTGGGCCGCCACCGTAGGGGCGATCATCAACCGTTTGATGGCGATCTTCAGTAAACGACCGCGGGTTGATGCAGCTAAGGTTTAACACCCCTTTTTGTACTGCTCGTCCGGTGACACCATAATCGCTGATCGCGCCGAACATCTCTGGGAACAGGGTTACCACTGCGATATCCATTCTGCCCCCATCACGCGCCACGTTCACTGCGCGTTAGAACTCCGGGTCCCAATCGACAGTAATCGTGCCGCTTTGCAGGTCTATATCCTGCACAAAATCACCCGGCAAGTAAGGGATCAACCGTTCTCGATCGTCGAGGCTTCCCTCACACCGTCGCACCACCATTACATCATTGGCGCCGGTTTCGATCATATGATCCACCACACCCAACAGCTGCTCCGAAGCGATAACCTTCAAACCCACTAATTGGTGCCAGTAAAACTCATTTTCAGCCAGGCTTGGCAACTGCTCTGCCAAAATCCCCAGCTCAAGCCCGCAATACTCTCGAGCCAACTCGCGATCGTCAACACCCTTAATATGGGCTACGATGCCCTTACCATGACGCCGACATTCGTCGAGCTCGATCTCCTGCCACCGGCCTTTTTTGCGCAGCTGGTAGTCAGAGAAATCCAGAAAATTCTCAAGCGGGTCGGTAAAGGAATGTATCTTTACCCACCCTTTTACCCCGTATACCGTCGAGATTTTCGCTATGACGACTGGTGAAGACGAGGTAGACACCCAGCTTACTCGGCTGCAGGTGCTTCTTTGATCAGCTTAGCAACGCGGTCAGACAGCTGAGCGCCTTGAGCAACCCAGTGCTCAACGCGAGCGGTGTCTACACGCAAACGCTCTTCGTTACCACGGGCAACAGGGTTGAAGAACCCAACGCGCTCAATGAAACGACCGTCACGTGAAGTGCGGCTGTCAGTGACTGTCAGGTGGTAGAAGGGGCGCTTTTTAGAGCCGCCACGTGCCAAACGAATAGTGACCATTCTTGTATCAGTTCCTAGCTTTTGGGCAGCGGCGTTGACCGCTACTGCGAATTTTTGATCCTGTTAACGACCCGGAGCCGTAAAGGCGCGGAATTATAAGGGAAAGTGTATGCATTTGAAACAGCTGATACACTTTTTTCCCTCTGCGGTGATGATCACCCCACCACCCTGCCAGGCCGTCACCGTAAAATGCGGGCAAGCGCTTGATTATAGTGCGGTTCTCGGCAGCTCCGGACTACATTCCGGGGAAGCGGCCACCGCCACCGGGGGGCATCATTCCACCCATACCGCGCATCATATTGGTCATGCCGCCCTTCTGACCCATTTTTTTCATCATCTTGGCCATTTGCTTGTGCTGTTTAAGCAGGCGGTTCAGATCCTGGATCTGGGTACCGGAACCCGCCACGATGCGCTTCTTGCGCGACCCATTGAGAAGATCCGGATTGCGGCGCTCGGCTGGCGTCATTGAATTGATGATGGCTTCCATGCGCGTAAACATTTTGGTATCGATCTGGCTTTGCGCCATCTGCGCCATATTGCCCATCCCAGGCAATTTATCGAGCATGCCGGTGAGGCCACCCATGTTTTGCATTTGCTGCAGCTGGTCGCGAAGATCCTCAAGGTCGAACTTCTTCCCTTTTTTGATCTTCTTCGCCAATTTTTCGGCTTTCTGCTTATCGAGCTTGGCTTCCGCCTCGTCGATCAGGGAGAGAATATCCCCCATTCCCAGAATGCGTGATGCCACACGATCCGGGTGGAAGGGGTCCAGAGCATCGGTTTTCTCACCCACCCCCAAGAACTTGATGGGCTTGCCGGTAATATGTCGCACCGAAAGCGCCGCACCACCCCGGCTATCCGCATCGGCCTTGGTGAGAATAACCCCGGTAAGCGGCAGCGCTTCGCCGAAGGCCTTGGCGGTATTGGCCGCATCCTGACCGGTCATGGCGTCAACCACGAACAGCGTCTCTGTGGGCGTAATCGCCGCGTGCAACTCTTGAATCTCTGCCATCATGTCGGTGTCGACGTGCAAACGGCCCGCCGTATCGACGATTACCACATCGTAGAACCGCAGCTTTGCCTCGGCGAGCGCCGCCTTGCCGATATCCACGGCTTTTTGCTCGGTGGTGCTCGGAAAGAAATCGACACCGACATCGCCAGCCAGGGTCTCAAGCTGTTTGATGGCCGCTGGCCGGTAAATATCGGCACTCACGACCAGTACTTTCTTCTTTTCTTTTTCCTTTAAGTATTTTGCCAGCTTGCCAACAGAGGTGGTTTTACCTGCACCCTGCAGGCCCGCCATCAGGATGACTGCCGGCGGCTGGGTAGAAAAATCCAAGCCTTCGTTCTTGTCGCCCATGATGTGTTCCAGCTCTTGCTGGACGATTTTCACGAACATTTGCCCCGGGCTCAGGCTCTTGCTTACCTCCTGACCCACCGCGCGTTGCCGCACCGCCTCAACAAAGTCCTTCACCACGGGCAGCGCGACATCGGCCTCAAGCAATGCCATGCGCACATCGCGCATCGCATCTTTTATATTGTCGTCGCTAAGGCGAGCCTGGCCGGTAACATGGCGCAGGGTTTGCGATAAACGTTCGGTGAGATTTTCAAACATGCCATCAACTCTCTGAAGTCGGAAATGCGCTTGTACTGTAAGCCGTATCGACAGGCTGCAGTGAACACGCTTACAATCAGCCCACGCATAGAACGCAGCGGGCCGACAGAAAGACGCGGAAGTATAACCGAGTCACTGCCCAGACCCAAAACGCAGACAGGGAATCCGGCAAAGCCGAGTACATGAACATTGCAAGCAGCCTGATAGCAGTCCTTCTATACTTCTTTGCCACTGGCGCGCAGGCGAGGCGCCTTCGCCTTGGCAACGGCCAGCAACTCAGCCGCGGCGCACTGTGCTTCGGCGCGACAGCCATTACAGCCCATTTTGTGGCGGCGGTAAGCGCCATTGCCACCCCCATGGGCGCAGACCTGGGGCTGTCGCAGCTGTTTTCGCTCCTCACCGGCCTGATTTGCGCGATCACTCTCGGGGCCAGTCTTCGCCGCCCCATACACAACCTGCTGCTGGCGCTGTTCCCCCTGGCCATTCTCGCCATTGCTCTGGAGTTACTTCTACCGGGTCAGCAAGTTGGCGAAAAGCACTCTGCAGGCATGTACAGCCACATTATTTTATCAATATTGGCGTACAGCATGCTCACCATCGCCGCCGTTCAGGCACTGGTACTGGCCAGCCAGGACCGTATGCTGCGCCAGCACCAGCTTCGCGGCTTGCCCAGCTTTATGCCGCCACTGCAAACCATGGAGAGCATGTTGTTTGAGCTGGTTGCCGCGAGCTTCCTGCTGCTAACGGCGGCCATTGGCACCGGCGTGGTATTCGTCGATGACCTGTTAGGCCAGAACCTTGCCCATAAAACGCTGTTTTCCATCATGGCATGGCTGCTGCTCGGCGTGCTTATTGGTGGGCGGCTCGCCCTCGGCTGGCGCGGCCGCACAGCGATTCGCTGGACACTGTGGGCCTTCGCCTTCCTGCTGCTGGGTTATCTTGGCACCAAAATCGCCCTGAGCTTGATTGCCAGCCCCTAACTTATGAGCCTGGCGGCTTGTGCTGCAGGCGGTTTTTCTTCAAGATTGGCACTGATTTTTTTCTCGGGAGTTTAGGGCTTTTTGAACGAGGCACCGCTGGGTCTTTTATTTGGAATATTGGCCGCGCTGATCTTCTTTTCTGGTTTCTTCTCCGGTTCTGAAACTGGAATGATGTCCCTGAACCGCTACCGCCTGCGCCACAAAGTGAAAACTGGCCACCGCGGTGCCCGGCGCGCTGCACGCTTGTTGGAAAAACCCGACAGCCTGATCAGCACGATATTGATCGGCAACAATCTCATCAACAATCTTGCCGCTGCGCTCGCCACCGTACTCGCGATTCGTCTCTATGGCGACAACGCCGTTGTTCCCGCGTCTATTTTGCTGACCCTGGTCTTCCTGATTTTTGCCGAGATCATCCCCAAGACCATTGCCGCGTATAAATCTGAAATGGTGGCCTATACCGTCAGCCATATCTTGCTACCGCTGCGTAGCCTGCTATTCCCGGTAATCTGGCTGGTTAGCCATATCACCCATATGGTGCTGCGCATGACCGGCGTTGAGAAGAATGACGGCAGCGAACACATCGGCATGGAGGAGTTGCGGACCATCGTCGGCGATGCCGGCCATCTGATCCCCAAACATCACCGCGGCATGCTCCTGAATATTTTGGACCTAGAGCTCATCACCGTGGACGACATTATGATCCCGCGCAATGAGGTCTACGGCATTGATATTGAAGCCGACACGACGGCCATCATTGAGAAGCTGCGCGACGCCGAGTTTACCCGCATTCCGGTGTATCAAAACGACATTGATAATGTTGTCGGCATTCTCCATCAGCGGGACATCATTAACAGCGTTGATGAGCACGGCAAAGTACAGCGCGACCGCCTGCTACGCGCCCTCCGCGCGCCCTACTTCATTCCGGAAGGCACGCCCCTGCACACCCAGCTATTTAACTTTCAAAAACAAAAGCGGCGCATGGGCATTGTTGTCGATGAGTACGGCGTGATGCAGGGTATTGTCACGCTAGAGGATTTGCTTGAAGAGATTGTCGGCGAGTTCACGTCCAACCTCAGCACTGACACCGACGACATCACCCACCAAAGCGATGGCACATTTGTGATCGACGGCACCACCACCGTGCGGGATATTAATAAAACCCTCAAGTGGGAACTGCCCACCGACGGGCCGAAAACACTGAACGGCCTGCTATTGGAAACGCTCGAGAGCTTCCCAGAGGCAATGGTAGGGGTTACGGTTGAGGGCTACTGCTTTGAAATTATGGAAATGAAGGGCAACCTGATTCAGCTGGTAAGAGCCTACCCGAAAGGTCGCAACCGTCGGCGCGCATAGCGCCGACAATTAGCCGTAGCGTTCCTTACAGCGCGCATTGGCCATACGGATAATCTCTCGGCGCTGCGCATCATTTACCGACGACCACTCGCGAATTTCGTCCACCGTTCGGTAACAGCCCAGACAGACATCTTGCTCATCCAGTGCGCACACCGAGACACAGGGCGACTTGACTGGGGTTTCTAATGGTTCAGAACTCATCGTTAAATTCCTCGCCATCACACTTTGCCGACACCAAGCTCTGGGGCCGCAAGTCGCTGAGAAAACGCTGACCATTCTCCACATAATGCTGAGCCGAGAGCGCCAGGGTTGCCTGCTCCACGTCGCTCAGTGCGCGCTTAACCTTCGCCGGCATTCCCATCACGAGCGAACCGTCGGGTATCTCCATACCCTCTGTCACCAGCGCATTGGCACCAATCAGGCAGTTTTTTCCGACTTTGGCGCCGTTGAGAACCACTGCATTCATCCCGATTAAACTGCCATCGCCAATCGTGCAGCCGTGCAACATGACCTTGTGGCCAACCGTCACATCCTTGCCAATACTCATCGGAAAACCGTGGTCGGTGTGCAGAATACTGCCATCTTGAATATTGCTGCCAGCACCAATGCGAATCTGTTCGGTGTCTCCGCGGATCACCACATTGAACCAAATGCTTACATTTTGGCTCAGCACAACGTCGCCAATCAGCGATGCATTGTCAGCCACAAAGTGACCATCACCGAGCATTTTGACTCGACGATCACCCAGTTCATACAACATAGCTACTCTCTCGACCCACTACAGGCCATCCACTGTTTCGGTGACATCAAAGGCCGGCTCTTCGTATGGGTGGGCACGTCGCAAGGCGTGAACCACATTCTTAAGCGCCGAGGCCTCGCACACCATTTCTACGCGATATTCGGGTACTACCTCTAATTTCCCCGACTCGCCAATATACGGCTGGGCAGTGCTACCAGGCTTGAATTGACCATAACCCAACGTCTGCCAACAGCAGTGTTCATACTCGCCCTGGCGCCCCGCACCGGCAGCGAAAACCGCGTCTTTCACCGCCTCCAAATGCGAGACGGGGACAAAAAACACCAGCTTATACATCCGCCCTACCATCCTGACTTGCGTAGAATTCCTCGGCAAACTCGGCCAAGCGGCCTTGCTCTATTGCCTGGCGAATTGCCGCCATATGGTTTTGATAGTACCGCAGGTTATGAATGGTGTTGAGCTGGGCGCCCAATATTTCCCGGCATTTATCCAAATGATGCAGGTAGGCTCGGGAAAAATTTTGGCAGGTATAGCAGTCACAATTCGCATCGAGCGGTTGGTCACTGTGGCGATGAACCGCGTTGCGAATCTTAATGACCCCCGTTGAAGTGAACAGGTGGCCATTGCGGGCATTACGGGTTGGCATCACACAGTCAAACATGTCGACACCGCGCATCACGGCTTCAAGAATGTCGGAGGGCTTGCCAACGCCCATCAGGTAGCGGGGCTGCTGCTCTGGTAGATGGTCCGCAATACCAT
Organism: Spongiibacter marinus; assembly: GCF_016906995.1. Classification (GTDB taxonomy): domain Bacteria; phylum Pseudomonadota; class Gammaproteobacteria; order Pseudomonadales; family Spongiibacteraceae; genus Spongiibacter; species Spongiibacter marinus. The sequence continues at coordinate 413,847 of NZ_JAFBBD010000003.1, forward strand.
CCAGGACTTTGAGCATTTCCTCTTTGGGCTCGCCAACCGACAGCCCGCCGATGGCATAGCCATCAAAGCCAATATCCTGAAGACCCGCCAGGGATTCGCGGCGCAACTCGGGGTACATGCCACCCTGGATGATCCCAAATAAGGCGGCATCATTGCCTTCGTGGGCGCTTTTACTGCGCTCTGCCCAGCGCAATGACAGCTCCATAGAGCTGCGCGCTTCCGCCTCTGTTGCAGGGTATGGCGTGCACTCATCGAAGATCATAACGATATCGGAGCCCAACTCGCGCTGCACTTCCATTGAGCGCTCCGGATCCATGTACACCTTGCTGCCATCGACCGGCGACTGAAAAGACACGCCCTCTTCACTAATTTTGCGCAGCTTGCCCAAACTCCATACCTGAAAGCCCCCCGAGTCAGTCAGTATCGGCCCTTCCCAGCCAATAAAGTCATGCAGATCACCGTGGGCTTTCACCACCTCTGTACCGGGGCGCAGCATTAAGTGAAAGGTATTGCCCAGTATGATTTCCGCACCGATCTCGTGGATATCCCGTGGCAGCATTCCTTTTACCGTGCCGTAGGTACCTACCGGCATAAAGGCAGGCGTTTGCACCTTGCCGCGCGGAAAGCTTAATTCGCCGCGTCGCGCCAGGCCGTCTTGGGCACTGCGACTGAACTGCATTCGGCAATCATCACGACTGCTGCCAGTATCAGAGGTAGAAGAGGCATCAGTCATTTATGGACTCCTGCTGCAAAGTGGGGAAAACCAGCATGGCATCACCATAACTGAAAAAACGATAACGCTCGGCCACCGCTTCGCGGTAGGCCGCCATTACCGGCGCCTGACCAGCTAGGGCGCTGACCAGCATAATGAGCGTGGACTCCGGGAGGTGGAAGTTGGTAAACAAGGCATCCACGCTCTTAAACTGATAGCCAGGGTAGATAAAAATTCGACTATCACCGGAAAATGCCGCAATTTCACCACTCTGGGAAGCGCTCTCTAAGCTGCGCACACTGGTGGTACCCACGGCGACCACACGCCCGCCACGGGCGCGAGTTGCCCTGACCTGCTGGGCGACGTCGGCCGACACCTCAATATACTCAGCGTGCATCTCGTGATCGCGAATGTCATCTGCACGCACCGGCTGAAAGGTTCCCGCCCCGACATGCAGCGTCACAAAGGCTTGTTCGACGCCCTTTGCCTTACATGCCGCGAGAAAGTCCTCGGTAAAATGCAGACCCGCCGTCGGCGCGGCTACCGCACCATCGCGTTTAGCGTACACCGTTTGGTAGCGCTGCTGATCCTCTGCGTCGTCCGCACGGTCGATATAAGGCGGCAACGGCATGTGGCCATAGGTATTGAGTTGCTCTAACAACGGCGCATCAAAGCACAACTGAAACAAGGCACCTTGGCGGCCAAGCACCTCAACCGCATCACTGCCAACTGGCGCCTCCGCATCCTCGGCCAGGAACAAGCGGCTGCCCGCCTTCGGCGATTTGCTCGCCCGTATATGGGCCAGAGCATGATGTTCATCGATCAGGCGCTCGATCAATATCTCAATGCGACCACCTGATTCCTTTGCGCCAAATAGCCGCGCGGGAATCACTCTGGTGTCGTTAAATACCAGCAAATCCCCCTCGCGCAGATAGTCGAGTAAATCAGGAAACTGCCGGTGCTCGAGCCTGCCGTCACCCTGTAACACCAACAGGCGACTCCCGTCGCGCTGCTGGGCAGGATAACGCGCAATCAGTTCATCAGGCAGATCAAAATAAAAGTCGCGGCGCTGCATACTCTCGATCACTAAAAATAAAGGCCGCAAGATTAACGGAAATCGCTTTCGGACTCCATTCATCGACATTTAGCGCGAAAACCGCAATTTTTTTAGCCGATGGATTGACCGATTAAACAAGGCTGCTATAATCCCGCCTCCTCAATGCCAGAGTGATGAAATTGGTAGACATGAGGGATTCAAAATCCCTTGCCTTCACGGGCGTGCCGGTTCGAGTCCGGCCTCTGGTACCATCTCTTGCTTTACCCTCATTACGCGATTTCCAAGTTGGCGAATTACCAAGCCTCGCAAGTTCTTGCGCTGTTCGGCAAATCCATTGCTTTGGATAAAACTGGCGGGAAGCCTTATCGCCGAAAGATTTTGGGCCAATTAGCGCCCTTTCGACGAGGAGCGATCAGCACTCCCTCCTCGCCCAATTCCAGCATTACTCGGCAAATATCCCGATGGGAAGCGATGGGGGGGGTGTGCTACAAACCTTTGGCTCGTTATTTTCAGCCCCTTCCTCTGCCCAGTACTGGAAGGGGAAAGAGGCATGGGCCGACCTGCCTTGAGCATCGGTGACGACCACATAGAGTGTATAAGAGCCGAAGGTATCAGTGGTCACCGTCATCTTAAAGGGTTCCTGGAAGTCAACACTGACGTCAGCATTTTCAGGCTGGCATTGCACAGTCACATCCACCTTCAGCAAATCCAGGTCAGGATCATAAAAGGCGTTGTCGAGTGCCAAAACGATCGGGGCATTCTCATCAGCGTAAAACACCTTGTTATTCACCCACGACTTCGCTTCAGGAGCGCTATTACTGGCAGAAAATGCATCGACCTCCGACACCTTATCCATTGCTACGCCGGCGCTGAACTGCTCACCGTCAGCCGTTGTAAAACCAATGCCGTAATGATTCAAAAACAATTTAAAGGCGGCTCGCTCATCACCGAATCCCGCTATGGTCGTCAACACTCCATCCGCTTGAGACGACAGCAACACGGCTCCGCTGTTCTGATAATCCATGTAACCGTTTATTTCAGGAACGCCGAAAAAAGCATCCGGTAGCCGATAATAAATTGAGGTAAAACGAAGATTGCTCTCATATTCCTCACCAACACCGGAATCAAACGTGGTGCCATGGCTTTCTGTTTCAACAAACAGGATGTTATTTTCGTCAACGCTCACTGAAAACACTTGAATAGTGCTGCGAGTGGTACGCTCTCCATCTTGAGAGCCGCTGTAATCGACATACTCAATGGTGGCCTTATAGGTCTTGGCAGCGTTGTCTACATCGTGAATATATGATCGGAGTGTGCCACTGATAAGCACACCATCTTCACTATCTTTGCAATTCTCATAGTCCTGAGCGATCGTTGCGCCACGATCCTTGATGGTGACCATCACATAACCAGAGTGATCACAAGCGACCTTCCTGCGGGTATTTTTAAGTTGAAAGGTCGGCATCGGCTGCGGATATAGTTTGCGTAATTCATCAAAAATAAAAATGGCCCCCATCGTTTCAAACCGCAGCGTTTCTGCCACCACTGGAACGTTGGCCCGCGTTAGCTCGTACGTAGAGGACACTGAGTGATCAGCAAGATAGCCGGACGGAGGACGACTTGTCTCACCAGAGCCACCGCCCGATCCGCCACAACCGACAATCAGGGTAATTGATAAAACAACAAATACCGCCCTGCCAGTCAGGCAGAACCTCAATCCTTGAAGAAACATCTTTATACTTCCTATGTAATTAACCACTACCGGCAATAAGCCGCCGCCATCGACGGGGGCAGCCCCACGGTAGAACTCGTATTCAAGAGAGCGAATACCTAGAGTAAAACTTTAACTATTTAAATAACGATTTACCATAGCCGCAAAATACCCCGCCCCAGAGCAATCAAATACTCAACTACGCCTCCCCCTCATTTTACGCATGTCACCCAGCAGCGCTGGTAATTGCAACCAATCCCGGTTGCGCGAAAACAGCGCACACCCAGCGAAGCCTTTGCAGCGAGGCTGCGTCCTATTACACTGCGGCTCTTGTTTTATTTAGTCATTACAATAAGGAACGACGGACACATGTCGGCCAATACTGCCTCATCGCAATTGCTTCGCCTCAGTCGGGCGCTACAGGAAAGTCTGGAACTCAGCATTGACGTTAACGCCGATGCGGAGCGGCTCGCTGAACTTGCCAGCCAGGTGGAAGCGCTGAACGATCAGCTCAGTGCTCACCAGGGCGAGAAGATCATGCCCTATTTCAATATGGAGTTTGGTGATGAGCTGCGCGAGGCCCTGCCCTACGGCCCTGCCACCGGCCGCTACAATGCGTACTCTCCCGATATGGAAGTTGTGGTAGAGAATGACCGCGTAGTCAGTGATATCTGCTTTGGCAAACGTCACGAGGGCCCGCCAAATAGCGTGCACGGCGGCGTGACGAGCCTGGTTTTCGACCAATTACTGGCCTTTGCCTGCCTGCGCAATGGCACCCCGGGCTATACCGCATCGCTGAAGGTCAATTACCGGCGTCCTGTCCCGCTATACAAAACGCTGCGCTTCGACACGTGGCTGGAAGATATCGGTGAGCGCAAAATTATCGCCCACGGTGAGTGCCGTGATGGCGACGACGTACTTGCCTCATCTGAAGGCTTGTTCATCCGAATCGTGTAATATTCACCCTGCTACTAGCCACCCTGACACTAACGGGATCGAACCGAATGAATCTTGTAAGACTGCGCCCACTAAGCCTGCTGCTGGCGGGTATGAGCCCTCTACTCTGGGCGGATCAGGCACCAAGCACCAGCACAACGATGGAGCAAGTGTCCGTTACGGCTAGCCGAACCGAGCGCGACCCGCAGGATTTAAGCGTCGCTATCAGCGTGATAGACCAAGACAGCCTCGACCGAATCGGTCATACCCACATTAGCGAGCTACTGAGCCGTGCGCCGGGGGTGTGGATAAGCCGCGGCAACGGTCAGGAACACCTCACCGCGATTCGCTCCGGGGTGCTCACAGGCGCGGGAAGTTGTGGCGCGTTCTACTTCGCTGAAGACGGTATCCCGCTGCGCGGCCCTGGCTTCTGCAACGTCAACCAACTTTTTGATGTAAACGGCGAACAAGCGGCCCGCATTGAAGTGATTCGCGGCCCCGGTACTGCCGTGCACGGCAGCAACGCCCTCAATGGCGTTATCAACGTTGTCAGCCGGGCGCCAAGCGAAACACCAGAAACGCAGATCGCCGCGGAAGGCGGCCCCAATGACTACGGCCGCCTCAAGTTTAGCCATAGCAACACCGTGGGCAAGCACGGCTATCGCATTAGCGCACACGGCAGCAGTGATGGCGGTTACAAAGATGATTCTGGCTATGACCAGCAAAAGCTGTCGCTACGTCACAACTACAGCGGCGCAGTCTGGTCGGTGCAGTCGCTGCTATCCGCGGCAAACTTGCAACAAGAAACCGCGGGATACGTGCTCGGCAAAGACGCCTACAAAGACGACAGCCGCAAGCGTGAAAACCCCAACCCCGACGCATACCGCAATAGCAAAAATGTGCGCTTCTACAGCCGTTTTGAACGCGATGGCACCCAAGACAGCCACTTTGTAGTCACGCCGTATCTGCGCTACACCGATATGAGCTTTCTACAGCATTTTCTTCCCGGCACCCCGCTTGAAGAAAATGGCGAGCGCAGCGTCGGTGTGCAAACGGCGTTCTACCAGCAAAGCAGCGACAAACTTACCCTGCACAACGGCTTTGACATGGAACTGAGCCAAGCCTACCTGGAGCAGCAGCAGGACAGCGCCGGCTTTGGCCCTTTCCCCCAGGGAAAACACTACGACTACGAAGTCGATGCCCGCTATTTCGCTTGGTTTGTTGGCGGTGACTACGAGGTCAGCGATACAACTCGCCTGAACTTCGGCGGGCGTTACGATATTCAGTTTTACGACTACGACAACCGCATGATTAGCGGCAACACCGCCGACGATGGCACCCCCTGTGCAACGGGCAACGGTGCCTGTCGCTACGCGCGGCCAGACGACCAAAGCGAACGTTTTAGAAATTGGTCTTTCCACGGCGGAGTGGTCCACCAGTTAAACGCCCATCACAGCTTTACCGCCAACCTCGCCCACGGCTTTCGGGCGCCTCAGGCCAGTGAACTCTATCGCCTGCAAAATCAGCAGCTCACATCCAAACTGGAGGAAGAGCTGCTGAATAGTGCAGAGATAGGACTGCGCGGCGAGTGGCAGAATTTCAGCTATCGAAGTGCGGTGTACTGGCTGCAAAAAGACGACGTCATTATTCAAGACAGCAACCGCCAGAATGTAAACGGCGGGCGCACAGAAAGCCGCGGCCTGGAACTTGAAGTGAACTGGGCGCTCACCGAGCAGCTGCTTTGGCGCCTGCAAGGCAGCTACGGCAAGCACCAGTACGACAACGATGCACTGACCAAAGCCGGCAACGAACTCGACACTGCCCCACGTCAGCTCGCCAGCACACAACTCGTCTGGCAGGCCACCCCAAGCACGGTGCTCAGCCTTGAAGCCGTGCACCAGAGTGAGTACTTCCTCGAAGCCGACAACCGCTTCCGCTACCCCGGGCACACACTGCTTCATGCTCGCTGGGTGCAGCACTACGGTGAGCACGTCTACAGCGTGGTGCGGGTAAATAACATTGAGGATGTCGACTACGCAGAGCGCGCCGACTATGCGTTTGGCAACTACCGTTACTTTATCGGCGAGCCCCGCAGCGTCTTTGTTGAGCTTGGCGTCAATTTCTAGCCCCGATAGCCTGGGCAGGGGCTTACCCTGCCTAGGTATAACTCCATAGCTACGCTGCGACTTACCCAAACACAGCGAGACCCAGGTCACCTTCCCGCGCTTCCCGTATTTTCTCTGTTCGGCAATTTCGCAATAGTCAGTAACCAGCGACACCGCGAATTCGGAGAGCAGCGATGACATACACCGCCATATTTACAGCCCTGTTAATACTAATGCTCAGTAGCGCAGCCAGCGCCCAGACTGAACGCGATTTTGCCGGCCAGTCGCTCGACCAGGTTACCGTGACCCCGGAGACCATACGCTCAGCGATTGTGCCCGCGCAGCGGCTGCCAAAGTTGCAGCTTCGGTCCGACTCGGAGCGCTTCGAGCTCTCGCTGCGCCATCGCAATGGCACAACACTCACCCTCGGCCCCTTGGGCATCTCGCTGTCTGCACGTTTTTAGTGTTGATTTGAGAGCGTCAAGGCGCTGTCCCAGGCCGGGTTTTCACCAATGTGCTCCAACATAAAATCGATAAAAACACGTACCTTCGGAGGCAGGTAGCGCCGCACCGGATACACGGCAAAGATTGACAGCTCCGGGCATTGATAGCCCGCCAATACTTGTTGCAAACGACCTTCGCAAATATCCTCAGCAACGGCAAAGCTCGGCATTCGCGCAATGCCTCCCCCCTGGACCGCCATCTGTTTGATTGCAAGGCTGTTATTCAGCTCTGCTACCGGGCGCAAACGCACACTCTGGTGACCGTGCTCAGGGTGGGTAAAGTGCCACTCGGTTGACGACTGTTGATGGCGATAACTTAGAATTCGATGCTCTGCCAATCCAGCCACGTCACCCAGCGGGTTCGCTTTTACATACTCTGGAGAAGCCACCAACAGGTGCCGACAGGGCCCCAAGCGCCGAGCCACCATGCTGGAGTCTGCAAGATCGCTAATACGGATAGACACATCAAAGGCCGGTTCAATGAGTTCGACCTTGCGATCATCTAAATTGACCTCCAGATCGAGCTCAGGAAAGCGCTGCTGTAACGCCGGCAGCAAGGGCGAAACATGCATCACCCCAAATGACATTGGCAGGTTTATGCGCAGCAAACCCGCCGGCTCGTCGCGCATAAGCGCGAGGTCTTCTATGGCGGCATCAATCTCCTGCAAGCCACCCCGGCACCGTGAATAAAAGCGACGCCCGGCGTCCGTTAGGCTCAAACTGCGCGTACTGCGATTGAGTAAGCGAAGCTGCAAGCGCGCTTCAAGGCGGCTCACCTGCTTGCTAACCAGCGACTTGGATATATTCAGCCGTGTTGCCGCTTCGGTAAAACTTCCAGCATCGACCACCTGAGCAAAAACATGGATGTCATCCAGCATAGGCCACCAATTATATTTAATTTGGAAACAATATTATTCCAATAAGGCGGATTATAAAAACAATTCAGCGCGCTAGGCTGGCCACCTGTTTGTACGTCAGGAGACCAAAGCATGAAACGCCTCACCCTACTGCTGCTGTTCGCCGCGTTGCTAAGCCACGCCCACGCAGAACGAGATGTGGGTATTAGCCCATGGGGCGCAACAGATGAAATAGGCCAGCTCAACACCATGAATGCCGAACAGCGCGCCGCTATTTTTATGCGCCTGACCAGCCAGCGCATCTACGATCTATCGGTGGACTATTACATCGGCATGCCCAGCTGGCAGGCCGCCGGCGACCCGCACTACCGACTGTGGATGACCCACACCCCAGGCGGCACCGTCATTGACGACCCGCTTAAGCAAGGAGAGCAGAAAAACCGCCACGTCAGCTACAGCGGCTCGGCTATTTCCATGTATAGCCACACCGGCACACATATCGACGCACTGAGTCACTTTGGCCTCAATGGCAAAATATGGAACGGCTTCCCGGCGGCGAAATACCTTGGCGATCGCGGCTGGCAACGTGGCGGCGTTGAAAAATTCCCCCCCATCGTCGCCCGCGGCGTAATGCTGGATATCGCCGCTCTGCACCAACAGGCGATGCTGCCAGACGGCTACCGCATTACGAAAGACGACATCCTCGCTAGCCTTGCTCGCCAACGCCTGCAACTGCAGCCAGGCGACGTTGTGCTACTTAGAACCGGCCGCATGCAACGTTACGAGCGCGCCGCGGCCTACATGGACTCTCCGCCCGGACTCGGCCTGGAAGCGGCCAAGTATCTCGCCGAAGACGCCGGCGTAATGGTGGTCGGCGCCGATAACCTCAGTCTGGAAGCCTTTCCCTCTGAGCTCGACAGCGACTATGTCCCCGTGCACACCTACCTGCTTGCACAACGCGGGGTTCCCATTATCGAACTCGCCTACCTTGAGGAGTTGGCAAAGGACCGGGTGTACGAGTTCGCATTCATCGCGGCCGGGCTGCGACTGCGCGGCGCCGATGCTGCCCCTCTGCGCCCCATCGCGATCCCTTTACTGCCCCAGAGCAAGGAGCACTGATATGTCCACCCCCTCTCTCAACACCCCAGCGGATATGCTGCCCGCCATTAAACGGCGCTGGTCTCCGCGCGCGTATTCAGACCGCGGCGTGGACCACAAGCAGATAGAGTCGATGATTTCAGCGGCTGCCATGGCCCCGTCGGCCTATAACAGCCAGCCCTGGCGGTTCGTCTACAGCCTGCGCAGCGACGAATACTGGCAAAGCTTTGTTTCGGTGCTGGACGAATTCAATCGCAGCTGGGCGCAACAGGCCTCCGCACTGATCCTGATCGCATCAACACCTGAACACCAAAACGACGGAAAAACTCGCGCTCTGCCCTACCACCAATTTGACTGTGGCGCGGCATGGATGCAGCTGGCACTGCAAGCAGAGCACCTTGGCCTGCAAACGCATGCCATGGCAGGTATCCACCGCGAGCGGGCCGTTTCTGCACAGTTGCTCCCCAATCACTGGCAGCTGCAGGTCGCGGTAGCAGTAGGCTATCTAGGCCAAGCGAACGACTTACCCGCGACGCTGCGCAACCAGGAGACTCGGCGCCCGCGCTTACCCCTGTCAGCAATCGCCTACGCCGGGCGCGGCGCTGCGGAGGTGTCCTGAAATGGAAGGGGCCCAACAGTCGCCGCAAAAATTGGACGCCTCACGGCTACTCCTGATGTCCGGGACCTTGATTGGCCTCAGCTTTCCGATGGCAAAGCTGGCATCGGCCAACGGCTTGAGCCCGCTTTTTTGGGCGATGCTCACGTCCCTTGGCGCCGTCATAGCCCTGTTTCCTGCGCTCTGGTTACAAGGCCGTTTACAGCGGCCACACGGCCAGCGCCTGCGCTACTGCCTTATCGCCGGGCCACTCAGTTTTGCTGCACCGAACCTATTGCTGGTAATCAGTGTGCCGCACAGTGGGGCGGGCTATACAGGATTGATGTTTGCCCTGTCACCGCTGTTCACACTCGTTTTTGCCGCGCTATTGCGCCAGCAAACCACCAGCGGTCTGGGCGTATTGGGCGTGGTGTTAGGTTTGTTGGGGGCCGTGGTGGTCAGCGTCTCGCGTGGCAGCGCCGCCGATGCGCCCGAGCTGGGATATATGCTGCTGGCATTGTGTATTCCGATGCTTCTTGCCGCGGGAAATATCTACCGCAGCTGGGACTGGCCACCCGGCGCCGCGGCAGACGAGCTCGCTCTGTGGAGCCACGGTTTTGCCAGCCTCAGCTACTTGCTGCTACTTATCGCTACCAGTGGGCCCCAAAGCCTTTTTCAGTTTGGCTTGGCACCGGCGCTAAGCAGCGCGCAGTTACTGATTGCAGCAGCAACTGCGCCGCTGATATTCCGATTGCAACAACGCGGCGGCCCCGTACTGCTCAGCCAGCTGGGCTACGTGGCGGCCTCAGTCAGTATGTTGATATCCGCTTCGTTACTTGGCGAGCAATACCCGCCAGGGGCGTGGGCAGGTGCTGCTGCAATCGCGCTGGGTATTGCCATCAGCAGCGCAGCAGCTAAACGCAACGCATCATTAGCCGAAGCGTGACAAACCCACCGCACAGCGCACTTTATCAAGCATCGTTGCCGCCTCGGCGCGGGCTTTCTCTGCGCCTTTGGCCAGCTCAGCATCGAGGTAACTGCCGTCGTTGAGCATGGCATCGTAACGCTCGCGCGCCGCAGAAATTTGATCGTTGATCAATTCAAATAACTGCTTTTTAGCCTCGCCCCAGGCAATACCGTTTTCAAACTCACGGCGCATGTACGCCGTTTGCTCGGCATTGGCAAAGGCCTGCCAAATTTGAAAAACCGTTGAGTCATCTGGGTCTTTGGGCTCACCCGGCTCCAGCAGATTGGTTTTGATTTTATTGATGTGTTTTTTGAGTTTTTTCTCAGGTAAAAACAGCGGAATGGTATTGCCGTAGCTTTTACTCATTTTTCTGCCATCCAAGCCACTGAGCACCGCCACGTCTTCATCGACAACGGCCTCTGGCAGGGCAAATGTTTCACCGTAAATATGGTTAAAACGCTGAGCAATATCGCGCGCCATTTCCAAGTGCTGGGTTTGATCACGCCCCACCGGCACACGCTGCGCGTTAAACATCAGGATATCTGCCGCCATTAACACCGGGTAACAGAACAGCCCCATGGTCACACCGAAATCGGCGTCCTCGCCTTTTTCTTGGTTGTCCTGCACCGCCGCCTTATAGGCGTGGGCACGGTTCATCAACCCCTTGCTCGCCACACAGTTGAGCACCCACATCAACTCCGTGATTTCCGGCACATCAGACTGGCGATAAAAGGTTGTGCGATCCGTATCCAGGCCCAACGCCAGCCACGTAGCCGCAATCTCACGGGCAGACTGATGCACCGCCGCCGGATCCTGGCATTTGATCAATGCGTGGTAGTCGGCCAGAAAGAAAAAACTGTCTTGCTCGGTGGACTGACTCTCTGCAATTGCAGGGCGAATTGCCCCAACATAGTTGCCCAAATGCGGCGTGCCAGTGGTGGTAATACCGGTGAGAACCCGGGGCTTGGCCATGATGCTGTCCTGTATTCACGGAAAACGAAAAGCCGCCTATGATACTGACTGCCAGATGCGCTGTCACCGCCGCTTAGCGGCAAAGCGCATCGAAATGATGCTGATACTCCACGGCGATACACGGCCAATATAAGTCGGAAATATCGGGCGTCTGTAGCGCCCCGCAGCGCTTCTCTGCCAGCAGTGCGGCCAGCGCTTCGCAGGCCGACTCCGCTTCGACAGCAGGCGCATCCAGGGCGCTGTCGTATAAATACGGCGCATCAAACCACTGCGGGTAACACAAGCGCGCTGGCAACAATGGTCGGCAGCCCGCCGCGACAGCCTCCATCACTGCCAAACCCTGAAAATCGTGCAGCGCCGTCGACAGCACCACATCACTGGCGGCCAAGAGTTTTTCGTACTGTTCGCGGCTTTCCACGTAACCAAAATGTTCGCAAACCAGCGACTGGCTGCGGTTAAGCAAGCGCTCAATGTCACCGAAGACCTTGGGGCGTTTGCGAAACTGCTGGCCAATGATGTGTATGTCGAGAGGCAAGGCGGCGCGCTCGCAGGCCTGCAATACCGAGAGCAATTGCTCCGGGCCTTTATCGTATTCCCAGCGGTGATTCCACAACACCGACAAGCGCTCGCCCGGCAAGCGCGGCGCCGCTGGTGCTGGCGGTGCAATACCCACTGGCAGCACCTCGCTGTCGCTAAGCCGATTCATCACCTCACTGCGCGGGCTGAAGTCCGGCAACTTCGCCAGCAGCCTATCGGCGCCCTCGATAAACGTTTGGCGGTTATAGTCGCTATTGAACAGCACCTTGTCTGCCGCCAGGGCGGTGTACAAATTTAGCATCTGAGGTTCAACGCCCTGTCGCTGCTGCGCGCTCACGGGGTAGGCGAACTGGTTTTCGTGGAAATACACCAGCGTCGGTAAGTGGCAAAGCGATGGGCATAAGCCTCGCAGAGCAGATAAATCGGTCATCGATGTGGCGACCAGCAGATCGTAATCGGCATTTAGCCGTTCACTTTGCAACATTGCCCAACTCAGGCTATTACCGCGTAATCGCCAGCTAAAATGGCGCGGCGGCAACGTCAGCACCGTCCACTGATGTGCTGGCATCGCCGCCATCAGGCCGTCAGCCCAGGCTTTGTGGCTATTCGCGTGGTAGGCCGACAATAGCAAAATCCGCACAGTTTCCCCTCACGTTACAGAATCGTCGAAAGTATACTCGTTGACCCGACTACAGCGCTGCACTACCCTTCTTTCCCCACTATCTGGCCCCGCGCCACGTTCATTCACAACAATAGGCAAGCACTGACATGAGCCAATTTGACACCCTGCGCTTCGAACTTGAAAACGGTATCGCTCGCATTTCGCTAAACCGCCCCGACGCGGCACACAGCCTAAATCTACAAATGGCTCAGGAGCTGGCGCAAGCGGCCATTTTATGTGACAGCAATTCCGATGTGCGCGCGGTCGTGCTCACTGCTGACGGCAAAATGTTTTGTGCCGGCGGCGATGTACAAAGCTTTCATCAAGCGGGCGATGAGGCACCGCAACTGATTAAAGAAATTACCGCCAACCTGCACGCCGCCAACTCGCGTTTTGCCCGTATGCGCGCGCCGCTGATTATCGCGGTAAATGGCACTGCCGCCGGCGCCGGTTTTAGCCTAGCGATGTCTGGCGATATTGTGCTGGCTTCCGAAAAGGCCAAGTTCACTATGGCCTACACCGGCATAGCGGTCAGCCCGGATGGCGGCTCGACCACCTGGCTGCCGCGCTTGGTCGGCCTGCGCCGCGCGCAGGAGTTGATTTACACCAACCGCGTTCTCAGTGCTGCCGAGGCGCTGGACTGGGGATTGCTCACCAAGGTGGTTGCCGACGAGGACCTCGCTACGGAAACCGACAAGATTGCCGCGCAACTCGCAGCGGGCCCTACCGAAGCCTATGCGCGCGCACGCGCACTGCTGCTGAGCAGCTACGAAAACGGACTGGAATGCCAGCTCGAACAGGAGAGCCGCGGAATTTCACACTGCGTGGGCAGCGCGGATGGTCAAGAGGGCTTGGCCGCGTTTGTAGAGCGCCGCAAGCCAAGCTTCAAGGGCGAGTAACACATTTGCGCCATGGGGCGTTCTGCGCGCAGCACTATTGCCGCGCGTAGAATGCTGCCAGTACCTGACTCAATCCAACCGCATCATCGGCGCCAGCAAGCTCACGTATTGAGTGCATAGCAAAGGTCGGCACACCGATATCCAACGTTGCCACACCCAGTGCAGACGATGTAATCGGCCCGATGGTGCTTCCACAAGCCATGTCGCTGCGCACCACAAAACTCTGCACCGGCTGCTGACACTGCTGGCATAGATGTCGGAAGGCCGCGCTGGTTTCACTGTTGGTGGCGTAGCGCTGATTGACGTTAATTTTTATTACGGCGCCGCGGTTCAGCAGCGGCCCATGATTCGCGTCGTGACGGTCACTGAAATTGGGGTGAACACCGTGCGCATTGTCTGCCGAGATCATTAAAGAATGAGCAATGGCCCGCTGCCAGCGGCTTTCATCTCCGGCAATACGGCGCAACACCGACTCCAACATGGGCCCCTGAGCACCACTGCTCGACATACTGCCAACTTCTTCATGGTCGTTGCTGACAAGCACACTGTGTTGATCGGAGGGTGCCGACAGCAAGGCTTGCAAGCCGATAAAACAAGACAGCAGATTGTCCAAACGCGCACTGGCAATAAACTCCTGCTCAAGCCCGATTAGGGCAGCGCCCTGCACGTCGTAAAAGCTCAGTTCGTAGTCTAAAACCGTGTCGACATCACTACCGCCCTGCTCAATCAGCAACTGTTTGAGCAGAGCGTTGAAGTCGGGGGCTTTCTCAGGCTGACTGATCAATACCGGCAGATCGGTCTGGGCATTGATACTACGGTTACTGTTGGCCTCTCGGTCCAAATGAATCGCCAAGCTGGGAATACAGCCAATCGCTCGCTCGGTGTTAATCAGGCGATTACGTAACTCGCCATCCTGGCTGCGATAGCTAATGCGGCCTGCCAGGCCTAGGTCGCGATCAAACCAGGGGTTGAGCAGCGCGCCGCCGTACACATCCACACAGAGCTGAAAATACCCCTTCTTGTGCAGTACCGGGTTGGGCTTCACCTTCAAGCAGGGGCTGTCAGTGTGGGCACCGACCATCTTCCAGCCCTGCTGGGCAACATCACCCTGACCCACTCGAAACGCCACAATTGAAGCGCCGTTGCGCAGGGTATAGTAGCCCTTGCCCGCTTCAAGCGACCAATCATCACGCTCATCCAGCGCGATAAACCCCGCGGCGTCCAGCGCTGCAGCCATATTGCTCGCCGCGTGAAAAGGCGTCGGGCTGGCATCTAAAAATGCCATCAACTGCTGGTTAAACGTTTGCTTATCCATATTCAATCCGATCACTCGCTAACCCTTGTCGCTGGAAGAACGTGCGTGTTGCTGCGAAGCCTGCAGTGCTAACAGCAAACTTGATGTATCTTTCCTACCGCCGCCCAGGCTTTGCACCTGTGCGTAAAATTGGTCGACCAAGGCCGTCACAGGCAGACTGCTGCCCTGCCGACGCGCCTCGTCGAGTACATACGACAGGTCCTTGCGCATCCAGTCCACGGCAAAGCCAAAGTCAAATTCCCCGGCCAGCATGGTTTCCGCTCGATTATCCATCTGCCAGGACTGGGCGGCACCCGCGCTGATCACATCCACAACCGCCGACATATCCAAGCCTGCGCGCTGACCAAAGTTCATTCCTTCCGCCAGACCCTGCAGCAGGCCGGCAATGCAGATCTGGTTGACCATTTTAGCCAACTGACCACTGCCAACCGCGCCAAGAAGACGGTACCGCGCCGCATAGCACTGTAATAACGGCTCAGCCTTGGCGAAAGCGGCCGGCTCACCGCCCGCCATTATTGTCAGCTTGCCGGACTCCGCTCCCGCTTGGCCACCCGATACGGGTGCATCAACAAACTGCAGGCCGGCTCGTGTGGCGGCCTGCGCCATCTCTCTTGCCAGCTCGGCAGAGGTGGTGGAATGGTCGACCACAACACCGCCACGCGGCATATGGGCAAACACGCCTTGTTCGCCACACAGCACCTCGCGCACATCAGCGTCGGCCCCCAGACAGACTGCGACAACGTCGCGACCTGCCACCGCATCCGCGACGCTTGCGGCAACGCAGTCGGAATAGGTCGCTTGCCAGCGTTGGGCTTTTTCCACACTGCGGTTGTATACGCGCAGGTCTAGCCCGGCCTTCGCAGCATGCCCCGCCATCGGAAAGCCCATCACACCCAAACCTAAAAATGCTGCCTTCATCACCGTCACCCGTTTTGTTTCTCCGCGTTGCTATGCTACTCAATCAGGCTAGCACGACAGCGTAGATAATGATCGCCAGTACCACTCGGTATATGGCAAAGGGCATCATGCCGACTCGCTCCACCCACTTCATAAATACGCTGATACAGGCGTAGGCTGTTACCGCCGAAACGGCCAGACCGATTGCCAGCAGCTGCCAGGCGACATCACTGCCATGCTGCAGTAATTCCAGTAATTTATAACTACCCGCCGCCGCAATAATGGGCATGGACAACAGGAAGGAGAAGCGCGCGGCATCGCTGCGCCCCAAGCCTAATAACAATGCCGCGGTCATGGTGATCCCCGATCGCGACGTGCCCGGCACCAACGCCAGCGCTTGTGCGAAGCCAACTAACAACGCAATGCGCAGGCCGATATCAGCAATACTGCGGCTGTGGCTCGAGTAGCGATCAACCAAACCGAGAATCACGCCAAACACTAACGTCGTTGTTGCCAGCACCACCCCGCCGCGCAGGTGTTGCTCGATAATATCGTTAAAGATCAGCCCGGCAACCACGGCGGGCAGTGTTGCCACAATCACCATCCATGCAAGCCGGCTGTCGGCGCTGTGTTGCCGTGCCACCACACTTTGCGTCCAGGCGGTAAGCAGTGTGCTAACGTCTTTACGAAAATACGCCAGCACCGCCAACAGCGACCCCACATGCACGGCAACATCAAAAGCAAGGCCCTGATCTTCCCAGCCCAGCAAGGTTTGCGGCAGGACTAAATGCCCGGAACTGGAGATCGGCAAAAACTCCGTTAAGCCTTGAATTGCCGCTAATATCACCGCTTGCAGTGCATCCATTACACGCTTTCCTATCTATCGAATTTGCTTGAGGCTGTTTATGCCAGTGCAATTGTAGTGTGAGAAGGGCCTCGGGCCAGCCCACACTGTGACTGATTTTCTATTGTTTATAAGGTACTGATTATTGCTTCTTCCATGCCACGCTTTCGCGTAAATAAACCGGCTGGGCCTGCTCGGCAGGCAACACCTTCCCTGCCAACACATCTGGCTTTGCCAGCTGCAGCGCGGCGGCGGCACTCGGCAGGATCGTTTGGTCAACAGTGGCTGGCGGGGCATCGCCAAAGCGCTCTGCATAGGTCCAGCCATCGCCGATACCCGCTGCGCCCGCAGCCGTATTGTCGACTTGCTCAGGTGGCAGCAACTGATCAGCGTTTAGCGGTGCAACCATGCCATCGCGGTACTGATAGCGACCGAAATACACCTCGTCCATGCGCGCATCCAGCGCCGGTAATATCATTGCGCCTTCGGCCACGCCCTCTCGCTCAGCGTAGAACTGCGCCATCGCCGCCAGGGTTGAAACCGGCACTACTGGCAATTCCGCCGCAAAAGCCAAGCCCTGCACCGTGGCAATGGCCACCCGCAAGCCCGTAAAAGAACCTGGGCCTGCCGTAAAAACCAGTGCATCCATCTGCGCGAGCGGCAGTGAATGCGCAGCTAACATCTCATCCACCATGGGCAGTAAAAATCGCGTGTGGGCGCGAGGCAGCATACGAAAATCTTCGTACACCTGCCCTTCATGCATCAGCGCAACAGAACACGCCGATGTTGAAGCATCGATGGCAAGCAGGGTTGTCATAGGGAGAGTATCCGACAGCGCTAAAAAACGCTGGCATGATAGCACAGCACAGCCCTAACATAGGCAGCGAACACGCCGAACTCATGGATAAAACAGGGTTTTCCTCAATGCCAGAAACCAATGCCGCCCAACCCTATAGCCTGTTAATTCTGGCTGGCGGACAGGGGCGCCGAATGCAGGGCAAAGACAAGGGCCTGCTGGACTGGCAAGGCCGACCGCTCATCGCCCACATTGTCGATGCGCTTGCTGAGAATGCCCATGAAGTGTTGGTAAGCTGCAACCGCAATAGCGACCGCTACCGGGACTATGGACGCCCCCTGCCCGACACACTTCCCGACTTCCCCGGCCCTTTGGCAGGGATCCTGGCCGGGCTTGAGGGCGCATCCCACGCGCAGGTTTTGGTGGTGCCCTGCGACAACCCCCGCCCGCCCACCGACCTCTATCAGCGACTGAGCGAGCAAAGCAGCAACGCAATTCGTTTTGCCTTTGATGGAGAGCAGGACCAGGTGTTGTACGCACTTATTCCTGCGAACCTCCGCGCAAGCCTGCACGGCTACTTACAGCGAGGCCGGCGCAGCGTTAAAGGCTGGTTCGAACAATGCCATGCTGAAAGAGTGGATTTCTCCGATCAGGCCGAGCGCTTTAAGAATATGAACCGGCCAAGCGATGCCGGACGCAGCAATAGCTAGGCCGCACAAGCCGCAGTACTGTGAGCAACAAAAAAGACGCGCCGGGGCGCGTCTTCAAGCCAAAGCATGGGTCTAGCAGCAGTTATTGCAGATCAAATCGATCCGCATTCATCACCTTCACCCACGCCGCGACAAAGTCGCGGACAAATTTTTCCTTGGCATCGTCCTGGGCATAAACCTCGGCATAGGAGCGCAGAATCGAATTCGAACCGAACACCAAGTCAACGCGTGTCGCCGTCCACTTCACCTCGCCACTAGCGCGGTCACGCAGCTCGAACAGGTTGTCGCTGACCGGCTTCCAGGCGTAACGCATATCGGTTAGCGTGACAAAGAATTCGTTAGTTAAACTGCCCACGCGGTCGGTAAACACGCCGTGCTGGCTCCCACCGGCATTCGCGCCCAACACACGCATCCCGCCGATCAAGACCGTCATTTCCGGTGCACTGAGCCCCAGCAACTGACTGCGGTCCAACATCAACTCTTCGGCGGACACCGTGAAGTCAGCTTTCAGCCAATTTCGGAAAGCGTCGTGCAGCGGCTCCAATACCGCGAAAGACTCAATGTCTGTCATCTCTGCGGTGGCATCACCGCGCCCGGGTGAAAACGGCACAGTGACTGCCACCCCGGCGTTTTGTGCGGCTTGTTCAACAGCCGCGCTACCGGCCAGTACAATGAGGTCTGCCATGCTCACCGATACGCCCTGCGCTTCGCGAACCTTCTCGAGGGTAGTTAACACTTTGTTAAGGCGCTCTGGCTCGTTGCCCGCCCAGTCACGCTGAGGTGCCAAGCGAATACGGCCACCATTCGCCCCGCCGCGACAATCCGAGTTTCGGAAGGTGCGCGCACTGTCCCAAGCGGTGGCGACCAACTCAGATACTGTCAAGCCACTGGCAAGTACAGCGCGCTTCAAGGCTTCCACGTCACCTTCAGACAAGCGGGTTTCTGACGCCGGAATTGGGTCTTGCCAAATCAAGTCCTCGGCAGGCACGTCAGCGCCCAGATAACGGCTTTTTGGCCCTAGATCGCGGTGCGTTAACTTAAACCAAGCGCGGGCGAACACCTCGGAAAAATACGCCGGATCTTTGTAGAACCGCTCGGCAATAACGCGATAGGCGGGGTCTTTAATCATCGCCATATCGGCATCAGTCATAATCGGATTATGGCGCTGCGACGGGTCGTTGGCATCAACCGGCTTGTCTTCTTCCTTGATGTCTATTGGTTCCCACTGCCAGGCGCCAGCCGGGCTCTTTTTCAGCTCCCAGTCGTAGGTAAACAGCAGGTAGAAGTAGCCGTTGTCCCACTGGGTGGGGTTGGTTGTCCAGGCCCCCTCAAGACCACTGGTCACAGCGTCACGGCCTACCCCGCTTCCATTGGGGTTACGCCAGCCCAAGCCCTGCTCAGCAACATCGGCACCTTCCGGCTCGGGGCCGAGGGCTTCCGCGTCGCCATTGCCGTGACATTTACCCACCGTGTGACCGCCAGCGGTGAGTGCTACGGTCTCCTCGTCGTTCATTGCCATGCGCGCAAAGGTAAGGCGAACATCTTCAGCAGTTTTTAGCGGGTCGGGCTTGCCATCAACGCCCTCTGGGTTCACGTAAATCAGGCCCATTTGCACTGCCGCGAGGGGATTGTCGAGCGCGCCGCGCTCATCACTATTCATACGGTCTTGGCCCTTGCCAAGCCATTCGCTCTCAGACCCCCAATTAATATCCTTTTCCGGGTGCCAAATATCTTCGCGCCCGCCGGCGAAACCATAGGTCTTCAGCCCCATCGACTCATAAGCCATATTGCCGGCCAAAATCATCAGGTCTGCCCAAGACAGCTTGTTGCCGTATTTCTTCTTGATTGGCCACAACAGGCGCCGAGCCTTATCCAGATTGGCATTATCAGGCCAGCTATTTAGGGGGGCGAAGCGCTGGTTACCGGTAGCCGCACCGCCACGTCCATCGGCAATGCGGTAGGTGCCAGCAGCGTGCCAGGCCATGCGAATCATCAGACCACCGTAGTGCCCCCAGTCGGCAGGCCACCAATCTTGCGAGTCCGTCATCAATGCCTTGAGGTCACTCTTAACCGCCTCCAGATCCAGCTGCTTAAACGCCTCTGCATAGTTGAAATCCTCAGCCATTGGATTGCTCTTGCGGTCGTGCTGGTGAAGCAAGTCCAGATCCAGCGAATTGGGCCACCAGGATGCAACCTGCGTTTCTTGGCGTGTATTCGCGCCATGCATTACCGGGCATTTACCACCCGAGGTAGAAGAACCAGTCATCGTCGATCTCCATTATTTAAGTCAGCGTATTCATTTTTTTAGCAACACCACCTGCCCTTGAACCTAGCACAGCTTTCTGACCAAGGTCGTCAATCAGCGTTCAGCAGCATTCTTTCCCTATTCCGCAAAACGCGACAACGCGCTTTTCAGTCCAGGCACGACTAGTAAGCCTGCAGACAGAAAAAAGATGAAATCGATTATTAGTATTAAAATGATAGATTTTGGCGATGACTGCTCAGACTGAGCGCCCAGTTAGCCCCGAAGAAAAGCCAGAAATGAAAAAGGCCCGCCATAGGCGAGCCTTTAAATTTGGTACGACCGAGTGGATTCGAACCACCGACCCCCACCATGTCAAGGTGGGGTGAACAATATGCTAAAACATTGTTATTTATTGTTTTATTGCG
>NZ_JAFBBD010000004.1 GCF_016906995.1 Spongiibacter marinus
GCTGTTGCAACTGAACCGGTGACTTACGAGAACGTCGTTGTGAGGAAGGCTAAGGAGGAATAAATGAGAGGTGGAGCTAAATGGATACCCCTTATACATATACAGTTATAAAAAATCACTACAGCAAGAGGTGAACCATGGCGGTTGTAGCCAAGTGGATGTGCGACAGGGACAACACGATGTTTGACAGCAAAAAAGACGCGGACGCTTACGACAAAATGCTCGAGCTCGCCGAGCAATTTACCGCGCTACTACAGCGTGAAGTTCCCGGTGTAGACGATGCCAAAGCGGAGAATTTCGGTATTTTACTCGCCAAAAATAAGGATGCACTCGTTCAGGCCTGCAAGGGCAAAGTCGAAGCCTTAGAGACCTTGTCGCAAGAACAGGACAACAACGTTCACGCATTGGCCCAAGGTCAGTGAAAAAAGCCTAGCGGCTGCCATCAATACAGCCGCTACCCCTCTCCTTCGCACACACTAAAGCGGCGCTGACAGCTGTTCTTTAGGCTCGGCTTTCAATTCATCCTCAGCCAAGCCGGGGAAGTATTTCATCAAGTAAGGACGACGCAGTACCAGAAAGCTGGTGGGTACGAAGACCAGCGAAAGAATAGTGGTCAACACCGTGCCGCCAGCAAGCACCACCGCAAAGGGTGGCCAAAATGTTCCCTCAGCGATCAACAGCGGGACGAGTCCGGCGACCGTGGTAATTGTCGTCGAGGAAATGTGACGCGTACACTCAGAAACGGTTTCAACAATCTCTGCGCGATTGCCCGCCATCGCCAGCGGCGATGCCTTTAGCTCCGTGAGAATAACAATCGCCGCGTTAACCGCCAGCCCCATCAGCCCCATCAGACCGATGATCGCGGTAAAACCGAAGGGATAACCCGCCAACCACAGACTAAAAATACCCAGTCCCGCCGACTGAAAGGCCACTGCAAACACCAGTGCCGACAGGCGGAAAGAATTGAAAGCCATTACCACGGTCACGATCAGCAACACCAAAATGATGCCAACGCTGCTCATCAGCTTACCAACGGCCCGGTTGCGACCCTCGGCCTCTCCGCCGATCTCCAGCTCGTAGCCCACTGGAACGATAAAGTCGTGCTCATCCAGGGACTGGCGCACCGCCGCTAACACCACCGCTGGCAGTACGCCGTCGCGAACATAGATTTCAACCTTGTTCATTCGCCGACCATCGCGCCGGGTGATCTGGGCTTGCGCGGGACGCAGTTCTGCGCTGGAAATCGCCGACAATGGCCGCGACCCCGTCGGTAAAATAAGGGGGAAGGACAGGAAACGGTCGACACTGGTTTCCTTCACACCCGCCCCTGACACCCTAACCGGCAGCTGCTCACTGCCATCGAGTAAACTGCTGCTAATAACACCATCGACACTTGCCGCGAGCAGTTGTGAAACATCTCGCAGCCCAACCTGACTGCGCTGCGCCTCGCTCTCTTCCACGTCCAGCCACAATTTCGGCACCACTTCGCCGAGAGAGTCTCGCACGTGCACAACATCATCGAGGTCTAGCGCAATACGCCTCACCTCATCGCCAAGGCGTTTTAGCTGTGCAATATCGCTGCCGTATATACGCAGCTCAACCGGGGCAATGGTTGGCGGCCCCTGGCCCAAACGCCGAACAATTGTCTGATACTCGGGAAAGGCCTGGTCCAGCTCATCTTGCAGCACTGAAACAAGACGGTTTGCATTGGTTGGGTCACTAACCGTTGTCATCGCCTGCGCGTAATTTGGCGTGCCGTCGCGATTATCCAGCAGGTTGTAGTAAAACGAAGGAGCACTGCGCCCAACAAACCAATGCAGGGCCTCAATCTCACTGTGGCTATTGATCCACTCGGACATCCGCTCAGTGGCGCGCTGGGTTTCGCGTATGCCGGTACCTGCCGGTAAATACACCTCGATATCAATCATGTCTCGATCCGAGGGCGGGAAGAATTGCTCGGGCAGGGTTTTCAACACCATAAAGCCAATAAGCGGGAGCACGCAGCACAGCAATGCCACGCGTCGCGGCCACATCAGCGCACGACTGAGAAATGCTCGAAACCAGCGGTTGATGGCCGACGACGACATTCCCGGCGCCTGCTCGGCAGACAGCCAGCGCCCGGCGATAGGCGCGATGATAAAGAGTGAAATAATCCAGCTACCGAACAGCGCAAAAATCACCGAGTTCGCCAAGGGCCCAATAAATTCGCCAGCGGAGCCCGGCATCATGGCTATCGGCATAAAGGTCAGCATGGTCGTTAGCGTGGAGCCCAGCAGCGGTACCCACAAATGTTTAAATGCCTTAACCGATGCCGCAACCGCCGAATAGCCGGATTCGCGATAGCGACGCACCATATCAGCGACAACAATGGCGTTGTCGACCATGATGCCCAGTGCCACGATTAAGCCCGTTACCGACATCTGGTGAATGGGCAAACCGCTGATATTCATGCAGGCCAGCGCGTATAGCATGGTCAGCGGTAGCGACAAAGCGACGATTACCGCCGAGCGCCAGCCCAGGGTAAATAGCAAAATGGAGAAGATAAACAAAAAGCCCAAGGCGATATTGCTGACTAACTCGCTGAGCCTCGCACTGGTATAGCGCTCCTGGGAAAACAACTCTTCAACAACAATTTCATCGGGGAGATTCTTGGTGAATTCCTGCAACTCGTGGCGAAGATCCTCGGCCCACAAATCCCCGCGCACGGTTGGCAGCATTCGCACTGCAATGGCGATACTCCGCTCGCCATCAATAATCGCCAGCTCGCTGGGCACCACCGGCTCACCGCGATAGACCCTGGCAATATCTTGCAACTGCAACGAGCCACCATCAGCCAGGGTCAACAGCGGTGTGCGACGAATGCGCTCGATCTGATCGAAGCCACCCAGTAGCTCCATGGACAGACGTTGCTTATCGCTCACTAACTCACCGGCGGCCGTTTTTGCATCGCTATTGCCCAATAGCGCGGCAATTGCGGGCACGTCTAGACCCACAGCGCCGGCCTTGATCACGTCCACCTTAACCTGAACTTCCTCGGCCGGTGCCCCCCACAACTTAACAATATCGGTACCGTGAAGATTGCGCAGATGGCTGGCCAATTCTTCTGCGTAGCGCCCCATCCGCAGTAAATCCGCCTGCCCTTCCCCCTGCCAGCGAAGGCTACCAATCCAGGTAAAGGCGTAGTTGCGCTCATGATCCAACTGCGGTGGCGCCGCATCAGCGGGCAGATTTTTCGCTGCCTTTTCCAGCTTGTCGCGAACTTCAGACCACAGGCGGTCGGTATCGTCGGGCTTTACTTCATCGGCAAATTCAATACTGATCGCGGCAACCCCGGATTTGGCCGTGGAGTCCAGGTGGTTGATCTCCGGGATGCTGCGCAGCTCGGTTTCTATCGGCTCGACAATCAGTGTTTCAACTCGTTCGGCACTGGCCCCGGGCAGGCTCGACAACACAATTCCGTGACGATTGCCAAAACGCGGATCTTCCAGCCTGGGCAGACTGGCCACCGCCGCCAAACCGGCGACGAGGACCAACGCAACGCCGAGGGCAATGTAGCGCGGATTATTCAGCATCGACACTCTCCTCGCCCTGCCACAGGGTGACCTTTTGCCCCGGCGCTAAGCGGTGCGTGCCGGCCTCAACAAGCTGGTCGCCATTGTTAAGTTCAGCTTGCACATAGACGCGCCCGCGGTATTGGTACAGAGGCTGCACCGAACGTTTGCGCAGGTGGAATTCACCCTTGTCATCTTGGCTCACCTGATAGACCGCCCATGTACCGCGCACATCACCCAGCAGTGCACTCATCGGCAGCCAGAATCCCGCGCTTTTGCGCACGACCGGCAAAATCAAATGCACGGTCTCGCCATCAACGAGCGGGGTGTCGTCCACCAACTTCACGCGAATGCTGCGAGTCTGCGTTCGCCAATCCAGGTTTCGCGACACCGACAACAGCTTTACCGCCCACAGTTGAGAGCCCCGCCTGATCTGCATCTCCTGGCCGAGAACCAGGTCCCTGCCGAGCTGGTCGGAAACCCCAAAGACGGCTTCGTTATTGCCCGTTTCAACCAGCTGCATAACCGCCTGGCCCGGGCCAACGACCACTCCCTCTTCAATTTGAAGTGAGGCAATCTCGCCGTCAAAAGGAGCCAGTAGCCGCGATTTTTGCAAGCGTAGCTTTACGCCCCGCAATTTTTCTTCCACTTGATTCAGCTGCGCGCTGGTCGCCCTTTGACGGCTATTGATATCGTCCATCTGCCCAGCGGACACATACCCTTTTTCCGACAGAGCGGTGAATCGCTCCAAGTCCCGTTTAATCTGCTGCAAGCGTGCCTGAACTTCTAAGCGAGCAGCCCTCAGCTCGCCCTGCTCGATACGCAGCGCCTCGGTATCGAGTTCGGCCAATACCTCGCCGCGCATTACTGGCTGGCCATTTTCGACGTGTAAGGTCACCACCCGCCCGGCAAATTCAAAGCCAATATCCGCACGCTGACTACCCACAACGCGCCCGGCAAATAATCGCTGTACCTGGTAACTGTCTTGGCGTTCCACCACCACCGTTTTCACCGGATGCGTGTTCGCCATCGTGCAATCCGCCGCCAACATCAGCGATACGCCCATCAACAACGGCAGTAATACACTGGTCAGGCGGCAGGGAAAGTTCGGATATAACATAGGGCGGAACTCTAATTAGACTCGGTAGTCTAGAATATAGGGAAATCAGACTGGACTGTCTAGTCCATTTTGGTTACGGTATTTCAACAATCTAAAGTAAGGCCTAAGAAGTGAGTCAAGAGAAAAATCGCGGTCGCAGTAAGAGCGAGGAAAAACGCCGCTTAATCATTGATGCGGCAGGCGACCTATTTATGGAGCAAGGCTATGAAAATGCCAGCATGGACGGTATCGCCAAGCTCGCGGGCGTCTCTAAGCAGACGCTCTACAGCCATTTTGGCGGCAAAGAGCAACTATTTAGCGCCGCGATTGAATGCAAATGCGAGGAGTACCAACTCGACTCCAGCCTGAGCAACACCGACAACAACTACCGAGACAGCCTGCAGGAATTTTGCGAGCAGCTTGCCCGCCTACTGGTAAGCCCTGAGGCCTTGCAGGTTTTCCGTGTATGTGTGGCAGAGGCTGACCGCACAGAGGTCGGCAACTTGTTTTGGCAGGCAGGCCCTGAAAGAATCCGCAATCAACTGCACGTTTTTCTGAATAAACAATGTCAGTTGGGCAATTTGGTTATTCCCAATATCGACCAAGCCTGTAGCCAATTGATTGCCATGCTCCACGGTGAGGCTCACGCCTGCGCCCTACTCGGCATGCCCTGCGATGAAAGCAATAGAGACCTGTCGAATTACAGCCGCGCCTGCGTTGATATGTTTCTCTGCCGCTACGAGGCCTGATCGTCCTCTTTCAATGCCTTAGGCGGCGCTACCCACCCCGGCGGTAATTTAATCACCGGCTTCTGCAATAGCGCGCTATTCGGGTAGGTGATCGTGCCACCGTCGTCGCGCCGAATCAGCACATGGAACGAGGCAATTTCCACTATCTCGCCGGAAATATCTTCATCGGCATCAACCACCTTTACTCGGTCGCCAACCCGGTACGGGAAGGCAAAGAAGATAATCACCCCCGCCGTTAAATGACTCAGAATCGACCACTGAGCAAACAGGGCAATACCAATTACTGCGAGCACAGAACTGAGGAAGATATACACCTGGTGATACCCCAGGCCCAGCACGAAACATGCCGCCAATATAGAGAGAAGCACCATAGAAAAGTTGAGTAGCTTGCGCAGCGCAAACACTCGGCGGCTCGCTATCGAGCGCCGCTCAGCAAAATCGTCCACCAGTCGATTAAGGGCTCTATTGAAATAAATAAGGGCCACAACCACAGCAATGGCCAACAGTGCCTTAAGCATTTGCTATTTCCTTCTCACTGAGTTTTTTTCGGGCGCTTTAATGCCCGCAACTGGGATAACGCGTCACTGTCTCGGCGGTACTGACAGCGCTCAAAGGCGCTGCTAAACGCGGCAAACCACGGCGCCCACTCCGGTGCTTGCTCACCGACCCGCCGAGAAAAAGCAGCAACCGTTTCCCCTGGCTCACGCCGCAGGCCCGTTCGCCGAGCCAGTCGCCGACACGCCGTATGATAATAACGCAATGCCGGCTCGCGGCGAGACGCACGCCAGGCGGGTTTGAACATCATTAATGCCACAAGTGCCATCGGCAATGCACCAAATATCAATAAACCCACCAACATCCGCTTAACACTGATCCCTCCCATCAGCGACGACAGCACACCACTCTGACGCTCGCTATCGTAATTCAGCACCCAATTTGCCCATGCGTAGTTCACGCTATCCAAGTACAGCCGTATATCCCGCGCCCAGTCAAAGCGTCGCAAAGACAGCGGTGATTTACCGAGAAAGCCCTGTTGCGCACTCAGCATAGAATCTGCACCCAATGCCACACGATCCGGCGCGACTGTCGATGTTGGATCAATTCGCTGCCAGCCTCGCGCTGGTAACCATACTTCGGCCCAGGCGTGGGCATCACTCTGGTGAACCAATAAATAGTTGTCGGTGGTATTGACCTCGCCACCTTGATAGCCCACTACCAGCCTTGATGGCACACCGGCGGCGCGCATCAAGAATACAAAGCTGCCGGCGTAATGCTCGCAAAAGCCCTGCCGGCTCTCAAAAAGGAACTCGTCGACATTGTCCCGCCCCAATAACGCCGGCTTGAGCGTATAGTCAAACGGGCTATCCCTAAAATACCGCAGCGCGGCAGCGACGCGATCAGCAGGGTCCGGGTATTGTCGCGCCCACTGCAAGGCCAGTTCCCGCGCTCTTGGGCTATCGTTCCCGGGCAGTCGCAGGTTTCGCTGCAATACACGATTGCTGGCCTCGGTTCGCGGTTGCGTCAGCACAGAATCCACCACATACTGAAGGCGCCCGGTCAGCGGCGCTTTTGGCAACCACTGATAGGCGCCAGCGTATCGAATATCATCCCGGTTTACCCGCGCGACCGGCAAGCTGTAAAGCCACTCATGAGCCCCCGGCTCCAGCGTGACCACGTAGCGCTGTCTCTCCCCTTGTAAAGGCGGTGGTGGTGGCGTTGTCAGTCGCCCCATGCGGTTGACCGTCCACCGCTGGGAATCGTAATTTTCAAGCACCAATCCGCGCCAATAGCGCTGCGACGGGGGAGGTAATTGGCCGCCTTCAAAGCGCACACGAAAGGCTAATGCAGCGTTTTGACTCAGCTCCGCAATATCCCCAAAACGCAGCTCATCCGACATACCGGTCTGGGCCTTTGCGCTAGGCAAAGGCATGGACCACAGCGGGCCAATGCGCGGAAATACCAAAAACAGGAAGAGCATTAGCGGTAAGGCCTGGATCAACATCAGCGCTGAAAGGCGCACACTCGCGGCAATAGCAGGCTTTTCTCGATACAACATTTGCTGGGCAGCAAGTATCGCCAGCAGTTGTAAAACGGCAACGGGCACCGCGTTGATCTGCTGCTCGAAAAGAAAGCGGCAGGCAACCACGAAATAGCACAGCAGCAGTACCAACCAGTGATCGCGGCGCTGTTTCAGCTCCAGGACTTTGAGAATGACGGCCAGCACCAGTGTTGCCACCATTGGCTCTAGCGCTAACCACTGGCGATATTGCAAGTAAATGCCCGCGACAGAGAACACCACCAAGCCCACTTTCACCAGTGCCGACGGAAAGCTCCAAGCCGCTGTCACAATGCGCCAATACCACCACGCCACCGCGCCCCAGACCAAGACCATCCAAATCGGTATGGTTGGCGCCAAGGGCGCAATCGCGGCGAGCTGCGCCAGCAACAGCCACATAACAGCGGGGGCAGAAGTTCTGGTCACCGGCCTGCCTCTGCGGGATAAATGGCCAGTTCGCGCAACACCGCAGCGAGATGGGCAGGCCCCTGGCCCGCCGAAATATCCGCGGTCGGTAAATGAAGGGAAAACGGTAACTCTCGGCGGTCACATTCCAGCGCCCAGGCACACAGCGTGCTCAACCGATCCTCCACCGCCAATTCGGGCAAACTCTCCCAATCCAACGATAGGTCATCGGCCCTGCTCTCTTCGTAGCGCTTGCTAAACAAGCCCTGTCCTTTGGCATATGCCTTCCAAAAAATACGTCGCGGCGATTCACCCGGCTGGTATCGTTCGAAACCGCTGAACTCGTCGCTGTCACTGCGCATATCGAACACCTCTCCGTGCCCATCACCGCGCGCGCTGCTGATGAGTGGCCGCAGCGCTCTCGGGCGCGGGTACACCAAGCAGTGCCAGTCCAGAGCCGGCATTGCCCAGCAACGAATCACGCCCAATGGGTAATCAGAGCGAACTTGTATGCGGCCGGGATAGAGCCTCCCACGGCGCGGTGCCGGACAGGGCACCCTAATTTCAACGCCCTCGCCTTTGGCTAACTCGCTCACCTGCTTGCGTTGCTGGGGGAAACCAACCTGCAACTGGAAGCGCGGGCGTTGCTGGCTGTTGATATGAACGTGAAAATGCGCGGTATCACCAGCGAAAACCGGTTCACAGGCACCCGCCCGAATCTGCAAACCCGACAGATTGGTGTAGGTGTGCAGAATCACCACTAAGAACAAGCTGAACAGCAGGAATGCCAGCGCAAAAATAAGGTTGTTTTGGTAGTTAATGGCCAGCAGTAGCAAGCCCGACAGCATCAGTAAAAAACCGAGACCTGCTGAGGATGGGAAAATGAAGATCTTATTCTGACTCAGTACCCACGCGTTGCGCCGGGGGTTTCGCTTATCCAGCCACGCCTCGAAGCGTCGCTGAATTGCCGAGCGCAATGCTGACATGGCTAGGCCAGTACCGATACCTGCGCGAGCATCTTTGCAACCAGCTCGGCGCCATCGGCATTGCTATCTGCTGCAGGCTGCAAACGGTGCGCCGCCACCGGCTCTAACACAGCCTGCACATCGTCGGGCAGCAGGTAGTCCCGACCCTCGAGCAAGGCCCACGCCTTGGCACACTGCAGCAGGGCGAGACCAGCGCGCGTCGAGAGACCAAAGGCTATTTCGGCATCCTGACGGCTAAAAGCGATGAGGCGCTGAATGTAGCTGACGACGCTACTGCGCACCTCCACTTGTTTTACCAATTCCTGCAAACGCTGTATTTGCGCGTCATCGAGGCAACTTGGGAGCGTCGTCAGCATCTCTCTAGGGTCACCGCCCTCCAGTAGCTGTCTCTCGGAGCGCTCGTCGGGATAGCCGAGAGAAATACGCATTAAGAAGCGGTCAAGCTGGGACTCGGGCAGCGGAAAAGTGCCCGACTGAAACCAGGGGTTCTGCGTTGCAATAACGAAAAAGGGTTTCGGCAACGAGCGCGTTTCCCCTTCAGTGGTCACCCTGCCCTCTGCCATCGCTTCCAACAGCGCACTCTGGGTTTTAGGGCTCGCCCGGTTGATCTCATCAACGAGCAAAAACTGGGTGAATACCGGGCCGGGGTGGAAGTGAAAGGCGTTACTATTGCGGTCAAATACCGACACGCCAAGAATGTCCGACGGCAGCATGTCACTGGTAAATTGCACTCTGCGGTAAGCCAAACCGGTCACCGCCGCAAAGGCCTGAGAGAGCGTCGTTTTACCGACACCAGGCAAATCCTCGACCAGCAAGTGTCCGCCGGCAAGCAAACAACACATTGCCTGCTGTATCTGCCGATCCTTACCCAGCAGAACGTTTCCAATCTCTGCGCGCGCGGCGCTCAGCTGTTCCAGATCAGACGGCATCTAGCCCTCTCTGCAAATCGGCCTTGAGATCGGTAAGCTCTTCCAGGCCCACGGCAAGCCGGATCAAATTGTCACTGATGCCGCTCTCGGCGCGCTGCGCGTCACTGAGACGGCCATGAGTGGTGGTCGCTGGATGAACAATCGTGGTCTTTGCATCACCCAAATTGGCGGTGATTGACACCAAACGGGTAGCATCGATAAAGCGCCAGGCGGCATCGCGCTGCCCTCTCACGGTGAAAGACAATACACCACCAAAGGCTTTTTGTTGCTGCGCTGCAAGTTTGTGCCCTGGGTGCGAGGGCAAACCGGCATAATAGACCGTTTCAATCTTATCTTGCTGCGCTAACCATTGCGCCAATGCCAGCGCACTCGCACTGTGCGCCATCATACGCAGACGCAATGTTTCCAGGCCTTTTAAAAATACCCAGGCATTGAAAGGGCTCATTGTCGGGCCGGCGGTGCGGATAAACCCGAGGATCTCATCCATATGTTCGCGGCGCCCAACCACAGCGCCACCTACGCAACGTCCCTGGCCATCGAGATATTTGGTCGCCGAATGCACAACGATATCTGCGCCCAGGGCCAAGGGCTGCTGTAGCGCAGGGGTGCAGAAACAGTTGTCGACCACCAGCAAACTGTCGCTCGCTTTTGCAAGCGCTGCCATCGCCGCAATATCGGCGACTTCGGCCAAGGGGTTGGAGGGCGACTCCAGAAACAACAGGCGAGTCTGTGGGCGAATCGCATCGCGCCACGCGTCCATATCCAGCGGCGAAACAAAGCTGGTTTCAACGCCAAGCTTGGCCATGTACTTGCTCAGCAAGTTGGTAGTGGTGCCAAACACACTGCGCGAGCAAACGATGTGATCGCCGGCTTTTAACAGTGCGATACAGGTGCTGAGAATCGCTGCCATGCCCGACGAGGTCGCCACAGCCGCCTCACCACCTTCTAGCGCGGCAATACGCTCTTCAAATGTGCGAACGGTGGGATTGGTATAGCGGGAGTAGACATTGCCTGGCTGCTCACCGGAAAAGCGCGCAGCGGCTTCCGCCGCAGAGGCAAACACATAGCTGGACGTGGTAAAAATAGGCTCGGCGTGCTCACCTTCAACGGTGCGGCGCTGCCCCGCCCTGACAGCCAGGGTGTCCAACTCGCACTCAGCGAGCACATCGAGGCGCTGCTGTTGGTAATCCGCTTCTGTCATAGTTGGCGCTCCCTACGACACATCGTTGTGTAAGCCTACCAGGGCACCATCGCCCACCGCCGCGTTACGCGCAGTTTGCTTACTGTCGTTGCGATCGGCAGCCAATTTATCCAGATAGGCCTGGTCGACATCACCCGTGACGTAATTGCCGTCGAATACTGCGCAGTCAAAGGCGTCGATGTTGGGGTTGCCCTCTGCGGAACACTCCACTAGGTCATCCAGGTCTTGATACAACAGCCAGTCCGCCCCTATCTCCTTTTCGATCTCCTCAACGCTGCGGTCATTGGCGATCAGCTCCTGCGCCGATGGCATGTCGATACCGTAAACATTGGGGTAACGAACCGGTGGCGCTGCCGAGGCAAAATACACCTTGCGCGCACCCGCATCTCTGGCCATTTCAATAATTTGCTGGCAGGTGGTACCACGCACAATGGAGTCGTCTACCAGCATCACGTTCTTGCCTTTGAATTCCAGGCCAATGGCGTTGAGCTTCTGTTTAACCGACTTCTTGCGCGCGCTCTGGCCCGGCATGATGAACGTACGACCGATATAGCGGTTCTTCACCAAGCCTTCACGGAATTTAACGCCGAGAACCGAGGCCATGGATTGGGCAGCAATACGGCTGGAGTCTGGAATGGGTACGACAACATCAATATCGTGATCCGGGCGCTCGCGCAGAACCTTCTCAGCCAGGCGCTCACCCTGACGAAGGCGCGACTTGTACACCGATACGCCATCCATGATCGAGTCAGGTCGGGCAAAGTATACGTGCTCAAAGATACAGGGGCGGCAATGCGTCTCTGTCGCGCATTGGCGAACGGTGATCTCACCCGCATGACTTATGTAGACGGCTTCGCCGGGCGCAACATCGGCCACCAGCTGAAAACCCAGGGCATCCAGAGCCACGCTTTCCGACGCGAGCATGTACTCCTTGCCCTGTGCGGTTTCACGCACGCCGTAAACCAGGGGGCGAATGCCGTTGGGGTCGCGAAAGCCAACAACGCCGTAGTTTGCGATCATTGCCACTACCGCATAGCCACCACGGCAGCGTTTATGTACGCCCGCGACCGCAGCAAAAATATCGTCGTCGCTGGGCACCAGTTTGCCCAATTTTTGCAGCTCGTGAGCAAAGACATTAAGCAAAACCTCCGAGTCTGACTCCGTATTCAAGTGGCGGAGGTCCGACTGGAATAACTCTTGCGACAGTTGCTCAGAGTTGGTCAGGTTACCGTTGTGGGCCAGGCTAATGCCGTAGGGTGAATTCACGTAAAACGGCTGTGCCAGCGCCGGGCTTGAACTGCCCGCTGTTGGGTAGCGCACATGGGCAATCCCCATAGTGCCCACCAGGCGCTGCATATGCCGCGTGTGGAAAACATCTCGCACTAGGCCATTGCCCTTGCGCTGGTTCAAGCGGCCATCCTGGCAAGTAACGATGCCCGCAGCGTCCTGGCCACGATGCTGGAGTACAGTCAGGGCATCATAGAGATCCTGATTGACGTTGCGTTTGGCGACGATGCCAGCGATACCACACATGCAGCCTTACCTCGTTGTTGCATATTGGTTAAATTAGCGGTGAGCATCCCACAATGAGGACACCCAGCCGACGAGATCGTGAAAACTTTGTTCAGACCAGTCTCTCATCAATAGAAACTCAGGAATCAGTGTCGACTCCTGCCACCATTGGTCGTTTTCAATGCCGGTGAGTAATGACGGCAGTAGCACCAGGGCCGCAAGCACCACAATCATTCCTCTGGTGGTGCCAAAAATCATGCCCAACAGCCGATCGGTGCCGCTCAAACCACTGCGTTTAACGACTTCGGCAATCAGGTGAGTCGCCAGGCTCCCCAGTACAAGCGCCCCCGTGAACAACAGTACGTAAGCGAGAATATCGCGCAGGTACGGCTTATCGACCAGAGGTGCCAACACCTCGACCATTTGCATGTGGAATGCAACGGCAATAAAAAAGGCGACCGCCCATGACACAAGGGATAGCGCCTCGCGGACAAAGCCGCGCAGTAAGCTGATCAGTGAAGAAACAATGACGACAGCAAGGATGGCCCAATCAGCCCAATTAAAGCTCGTCAGCACCGCGTGCGACTCCAGCGACCCGTGAAGGGGCGAATTCTACCAAGCTGTGCAGCCCAGCCCAAGCGTTTATCCTTCAAAGCGGCTGAGTATCGACTTCAGCGAGAAGCGGCGGTTGATTTCCGCTTGCAAGGCCTCGGCGCGCTCACGACTCAGAGCCGGCCCGACAAGCACTCGATAAAGCGTTCTATCGCCGCGCTTCAAGGGCTCGCTGTAAGCTTTATAGCCGCCCTTGCGCAGGCGCTGCACAAGATTGTCAGCGTTACTTTGCTGGCCAAAACTGCCACATTGAATCACCCAGGCAACAGGCAAGCCGCGTGCTTCCTTACTGGGTTCAGCGGGCGGTGTTTTGCTAACGGTTGGCGCGGCTGGTTTGGCAGCCGATGCAGTTGGTGCTGGTCGGCTATCGGTCGCTACTTTCTTTTTAGTTACTTCGTTTTGCGATACCGGCGGTCGCTCTGGCAGCGCCGCTGCCGCTTTTACACCATCGCCACTGTAGCGACCATCGCTGGGCTCGAGCACTTGCTGCGGCTCAACGATCGGCGCCAACGCCGAGGGGATATCTTTGGGCTTCTGGGGCTCTTGGACTTCGGGGGCCTCAATGCGCGGCGCCGGCGGGATTTGTGTACTGCGATCCAATTTGTACTCGGCGGGCCCCGTAAAGAGTAGCGACCAAAGTATCACGCCACCACAAAGCAAAACCAAAGTTCCAACTAATCGCTGTCTCATCATTAGTGCAAAGTCTCAACAAAAGCGGTAGCAGGCATCGCTTGCATAACCGCCGAAACGGTAAAGAACGAGCCGAATACGACCAAACAGTCCCTGTCACACAGCGTCGCCCGAATAGCAGGTAAGGCGCTGGCAACATCACCAACAGTGTGTACTGCAGCGCTATCAACACCTTCATTTAACAAGTGACGCGCCAACACAGCTGGCGCCATCGCCCGCGCTATGCCAGGTAATTCCGGCAAGTACCACTGATCAATATAGGGGCTTAGCTCCCTCAAGCTCCCCGCTATTTTTTTATCTTCCATCACCGCCAGCACGGCTGTGCACTTGCCACCGTTGGGCATGTCGGCCAACTGCTTGGCCAAGCGCGACAGGGCCGCTGGGTTGTGGGCAACATCGAGCAGCAAACCATGCTCACGCAAGGGCAGCACTTCCCCGCGGGCAGCGATGTGAACCTGCGCTAAGCCCTCTCGAATCGCCGTTTCACTGACCGGTAGTTCAAACAGACAAACAGCTTGCAGGACTGCTGCCGCGTTGTCCAACATCACCGGCGGTAGCGGTAGCGATCGCAGCAAGCGCTCAGAGCCATCTCGTCGCTGCCCCCGCCAATGCCAGCAATCTGCGGCCTCTTCGAAGAAAAACTCACTGCCCCGAGCGTAGAGCGGCGCATTAAGTTGCTGCGCAATATCGACGACCGCCGCACTGCTGCGCGGATCACCGAAGATCAGCGGTGTGTTCTCCCTGGCAATGCCGGCTTTCTCGCGAGCGATGGTTTCTCTGTCATTACCCAGCCATGCTTCGTGGTCGAGATCCACGGAACTGATCAAAGCGAGATCGGCATCGACAATGTTGACGGCGTCCAAGCGCCCTCCTAAGCCGACTTCAAGAATCAGGACATCCAGCTGAGCGTCGGAGAAAAGCTGCAGCGCAGCCAGGGTGCCAAATTCGAAAAAGCTCAGCGACAATGAGCCGCTAGCCCGGTCGACCTTGTCGAAAGCTCGCACAAGAGCGGCATCTGCCACCTCTTCACCATCAATACGAACCCGCTCGTTATAGCGCAGTAAATGCGGTGAGGTATAGGCCCCCACCCGGTAACCCTCTGCCTCCAATATTGCCGACAACAATGCCACACAGGAGCCTTTGCCGTTGGTACCGGCAACGGTGATCACGGGCATGGTGAGCGCAAGATTCATTTGCTGAAAGACCGCTGAAACGCGGTCTAGGCCGAGGTCAATCTGGCGAGGGTGCTGCGCCTCCATCCATTGCAACCAATCTTGCAATTGCACAAACCGCATGGGGCGCTTACCTGTTTAGTTTTGGTAGAAGGTGAGGTTACCCAGCACTCTGGCAAGGGTGTCGCGCATATCTGCACGACGAACAATCATATCGATGGCGCCATGTTCCAGCAAAAACTCGCTGCGCTGGAAGCCCGGCGGGAGTTTTTGACGAATGGTCTGCTCGATGATGTTCGGCCCAGCAAACCCGGCGCGAGCGCCCGGCTCTGCCACATTGATGTCGCCAAGCAGTGCCAAACTGGCAGAAACACCGCCATAAATTGGATCGGTCATTACCGAGATATAGGGCACGCCATTTTGCTTGAGGCGCTCAAGTACGGCACTGGTCTTCGCCATTTGCATCAAAGAAATCAGTGCTTCCTGCATGCGCGCTCCGCCAGATGCGGAAAAGCACACCAATGGACGACGCTCTTGCAGGGCGATGTTCGCAGCCTGAGTGAACTTCTCCCCCACTGCCGAGCCCATCGAACCACCGTGGAAATTAAACTCGAAGGCCACCGTCACAACAGGTACGTCCTTCACTGTGCCTTTATAGGCAATAAGAGCGTCTTTTTCGCCCGTGCTTTTCTGTGCCGCGGCGAGGCGGTCTTTGTACTTTTTCTTGTCTTTGAACTTCAGGCGGTCAACGGGCTCGATGCCGCTGAGAATTTCTTCGCGACCCTGCTCGTCCAAAAACAGCGCGATCCGGCGTCGGGCGCCAATGCGCATATGGTGGTCGCACTTCGGGCATACATCCTGATTTTCTTCAAGCTCAGGCCGGTATAACACCGCCTCACACTTTACACACTTCTTCCACAACCCTTCTGGAACAACACCGCCCGACTTCCGCTTTTCCGAAGGATCTGAACGGCGCACCCCTGAGGGCAGAATTTTATCAACCCAGCTCATTGTTATTTCCTGTCTGTTATCGTGCTTTTAGTTTTTACTGTGGCACCGCTTCAAACGTCGGCTACCGCATCTATGGCTTTGCGAATATCGGCGATCAGTGACACCGCCTCCGCTATTTGTTTGTCAGTATCTGCAGCGTTATCCCATTTGGCAAGACGGTCCACCAGCGCACTACCAACCACAACGCCCTCACACAAGGGCGCAATCGCCGACGCAGACTCACCGTCTTTAATACCGAAACCAACGGTTACCGGCAGATCGCTATGCTGGCGAATAAGCTGCATTTGCTCACGCACGCTGTCTATGTCTAAGTGACCCGCACCAGTGACGCCCTTTAAGGACACGCAGTACAGGTAGCCACTCGCCAAAGCGGCCACTTTCGCAACGCGCTGATCGCTACTCGTTGGCGCCAGCAAAAAGATGTTATCCATACCAGCGTCACGCAACAACTGACTGGTTTCTCCGGCTTCCTCCGGCGGCATGTCAACGGTGAGCAGCCCGTCAACGCCTGCCTGCTTGGCGCGCTCGGCAAACTGTGAGTAACCCATGTGCTCAACCGGATTGGTGTAGCCCATCAACACCACGGGGGTGTCCGCGTTGGTTTGGCGAAACGCCGCCACCATGTCCAATACTTGGGAGAGCGACACATGGTGTTCCAACGCGCGCTCGTGAGCCAGCTGAATGGTAGGCCCCTCAGCCATGGGGTCTGAAAATGGTACCCCCAGCTCAATAATGTCTGCACCGCTGTCGACCAGCGCATGCATCAGCGAGACCGAATGTTGCGGCGCAGGATCACCCGCAACAATATACGGTACCAGGGCTTTAGCACCGCGCTCGGCAAGTTGTTCAAATACTTTCGCTAGACGACTCAATGTCCTTCCCCGTCAATCAATTCCAATGCCGTCAATGCCGGCTACCGTATGAATATCCTTATCTCCGCGCCCGGATAAGTTCACCACAATGCTTTGATCTGGGCGCATTGTTGCGGCCAGCTTCTCCGCGTAAGCGATGGCGTGGCTGGACTCCAGTGCCGGCATAATACCTTCAACTAAGGTGAGCTTACGGAAGGCATCGAGCGCTTCATCGTCGTTAATTGCCACATAATTAACGCGGCCAATGTCTTTCAACCATGAGTGCTCAGGGCCAACACCGGGGTAATCCAAGCCGGCAGATACTGAGTGCGTATGAATAATCTGTCCGGCCTCATCCTGCATCAAGTAGGTGCGGTTGCCGTGTAATACCCCCGGAGTGCCATCGCTGAGCGGCGCCGCGTGCTCACCGGTGGCAACGCCGTGCCCACCCGCTTCTACGCCGTACATCGCCACGGTTTTATCATCGAGGAAGGGGTGGAACAAGCCAATGGCATTCGACCCACCGCCGACACAGGCCACCAGGGCGTCGGGCAGTTTGCCGGTCTGCTCGAGGTGTTGCTCACGCGCTTCGCGACCAATGACCGATTGAAAGTCGCGCACCAGCATCGGATAAGGGTGCGGGCCGGCCGCCGTACCGATAATGTAAAACGTATCATCTACATTAGTAACCCAGTCGCGCATCGCTTCGTTCATCGCGTCTTTAAGCGTGCGTGAACCCGATTTAACCGAGATCACTTCGGCACCAAGTAACTTCATGCGATACACGTTCAGCGCCTGACGACGAATATCCTCTTCGCCCATAAATACCTGGCATTCCATGCCCAGACGGGCCGCAACGGTAGCCGAGGCGACACCGTGCTGGCCGGCGCCAGTTTCCGCAATCACGCGCTTTTTGCCCATGTACTTGGCAAGCAGGGCCTGACCGATGGTGTTGTTAACTTTGTGAGCCCCGGTGTGGTTTAGGTCCTCACGTTTCAGGTAGATCTGCGCCCCGCCGACTTCACGAGACCAGCGCTCAGCGTGATACAGCGGTGATGGTCGACCTACATAATAGGCAAGATCGCGATCGAACTCCGCCCGAAACTCAGGGTCCTGGCTCAAGCGCTGGTAATTCTCAGCAAGTTCATCCAAGGCAAAAATCAGCGTCTCCGACACAAAACGGCCACCATAAGGGCCGAAATGCCCCTCCGCATTGGGGAACTGGCTAAAATCAACGTGCTCTTGCTGCTTACTCACTCAATACTCCCGTCGGTCTGCTTCTGCGACCGCTTGAAAAAACTGCCGAATACGCTCGGCGCACTTAACACCGGGCGCACTTTCCACTCCGCCACTGACATCCACCGCCCAAGGACGACAACTTGCAATCGCCGCGCCGACGTTTTCACTGTTCAAGCCACCGGCTAACAGCAGCGGAAACGCCCTTTGCGTTGGAATCTTTTGCCAGTCGAAGACCTCGCCTGTGCCGCCTGGAACGCCCGGCTTATAGCTGTCGAGCAGAATGGCTCGGGCGCCGCTGTAACTTGCGGCAACACCACTCACGTCCATCCCTTCTCGCATTCGCAGTGCGCGCATATAAGGGTGTCCCAGCGATTCACAGAATGCCGGCGACTCATTGCCATGGAACTGCACAAGGTCGAGTGGACACACTGCCAAGGTGTCTCGCAACACCTCAATCGGTGCGTCGACAAACAAGCCAACGCTGGTAACAAAGGCGGGCAATTGCGCAATGATGTCAGCAGCCTGTTCAGGGCTCACTGACCGTGGACTCTTTTCATAAAAAACAAAGCCCAGCGCGTCTGCACCGGCGTTAACAGCGGCTTGCGCGTCTTCAAGCCGGCGAATGCCACAAATTTTTACGCGGGTTCGAAACACTCAGATTCAGCCAAGCTATTAAAGGCTGGAAATACTAGCAAATTTACGGCCTGTCTGCCGCAAATTCAGCACCGAATGAGCGGATAAATTCCGGCCCTGGCGATAGTTGAGGGAGGTCAAACTCGGAAGGGTAATTCACATCTACAAGATACAGGCCGTGGGGTTTAGCCGTAACGCCCCCTTGACTGCGATCTCGACTGGCAAGCACCTCTGCGGTCCAGCCAACGGGCTGCGCCCCACTCCCCACCGCCACCAAGACGCCGGCGATATTGCGCACCATGTGGTGAAGAAAGGCATTGCCCTGAATATCTATCACAACGTAACGGCCGTGGCGGCTTACGTTGACGTAATGGATATTGCGCATCGGGCTGTGAGACTGGCAGGACGCCGCGCGAAAAGCGCTAAAGTCCTGTTCACCCACCAACACTTGCGCCTCTCGATGCATCAACGCTTCGTCTAATGGCACATCGATATGAGTAACGCCGCCCACCAAGTGCGCGGAGCGCCGCAATTGATTCAGAATTACATAGCGATAACGGCGTGCAGTTGCGGAGAAACGGGCATGAAAATCACCGGCGACAGGGCGCACCCAACGCACAGCGATATCAGTGGGAAGCAAGGCATTACATCCCGCGTGCCACGCCTTAACACTGCGCCCCACCGGGGCATCGAAATGAACGACTTGGTGACTGGCATGAACGCCCGCATCGGTCCTACCCGCGCAAATCACGGTTACCGGGCTAGCCGCAACGGAAGACAGGGCCGACTCCAACGCGTCTTGAATGGTTGCAACCTTTGGCTTGTCCTGGCTCTGCCAACCCCGATAAGCGCCACCTTGATATTCCAGCGCCATGGCTATGCGCGTTCCTTCAGGTAGCGTTTCGGTATCGGCGCGCTCGAATGCTTGCGGCTCGAAACTAGGGGTGCTCAATGTTACTTCAACTGCTCCATTAATGCCTGGGCTGCCGCTTTCTGTTCGTCGCTACCCGCCTCCAGCACTTCATTAATAATATCCCGGGCACCGTCTTCGTCGCCCATGTCGATAAACGCGCGGGCGAGATCCAGCTTGTTCGCAATATCATCACTGTCTGACAACTCAGGCATGTCCTCCTCGGCCGAATCAGCAGAGAATTCATCAAAAACCAAATCATCTAAATTCAGCGCACCGACCTCGTCGTCGGCATCACCCTGAGCTTCGTCGAGCGCCACGCCATCGGTTGACGTTAGCAGCTCCTGATCAGCATCGGCATCGGCGGCATCGACCACGGTTTCAATGGCCTGGTCCTCGGTGTCTGCCCCGGCATCCTCAGCCAGCGACAAACCCTCTACCTCGGCATCCAGGTCCGCCAATGCGGCGTCGAGATCATCCAATTCAGACAATTCCTCTGCCGCCGCCTCCGGCTGGGGCTCGCTGTCGTCAGTGCTCAACATTGACTCACCGAGGTCACTGTCTTCTAGACTAAAGTCAAAGTCGCTGAGGTCTGCACCAAGGTCATTACCTTCTGCAACCGTGTCGCTCTCTACAACGGCATCATCGCCAACGGATAATTCGCCCAGGTCTAGATCAGCGTCACCGAGCTCCTCCAGGGCTTCAAAGCTACCGTCGTCCAGCTCCAGGTCGCTGCCTTCTGTCGACAAAGCATCCAATTCCAACTCGTCATCACGACCATCGACGTCGAGGCTATCATCGGAAGCAAAATCAAAGTCCTCAAGCCCTTCCAAAACCGGCTCGTCAGCTGCCGTTTCGCTGCCGGTGCTGGAATCATCGTCCAGAGAAAGCGCCTCAGCACCCGCCGCCGAAATCGGGTCAGCTTCCGGCATCGGCGTAGCGTCCACCTCTTCGTCTATGGCCTCGCTGCGATCATCTTCGTGCTGATCTTCTCCGTCCAGAAAGGCCAACTCTTCATCCAGGTTATCGAGAGATTCAAGCTCTTCGGACGCCGCAGACGACGGCTCATCACTTAACCAACCGCTAACACCCTCGATAGCAGACATCGACTCTTTAACGCGCGCCAGCGCATCGGCATCGCCGTGCGTTTCTAGCTGCTGATAGGCCTCAAGGAAGGCCTCCCGGTCGCGCGTATCCAGATAGATATCAAGCAACTTAACACGCAGCTCGGTGTTTTCCGGCTCATTGGCGATAGCACTCTTCAGTAAGCTCGCCGCCTGATCGTAACGACCATAAGCCACATAAATTTCAGCCTCTGAAATCGCGTCGCCGGTCTGCGGCTGAACCGCCTCTTCCACCGACTCTTCCGCTGATTCGCTGCTGGGCTGCTCCGAGAAGTCATCGTTTAAACTGTCGAAATCGAAATCACCGGCAATTTCTTCGGCCGCGGCGTCAGCTTCAGCGCTCGGCTCATCAAGCTCATCGACAGGCGCTATTTCGTCAGCCGAGGGCGCATCCAGATTATTGAGCGCACCGGCATCGGCAAGTGGTGGTTCGATTTGTGGCTCTGCATCATCGTTGGCGCCAGCTCGGCGACGCACCAATAATAGAAGCAGTAGCAATACACCCAGTCCTGCAGCGGCGTATTGGTATAGCGGCACTAAGTACCACGGCGTCTCTACCGGCGCTGGCGAGCGCTCCTGCTCGCTAGACATTGGTGGCACGGACTCTGCGGCTTCGCTCGCTACGTCGGCGGCATCAGCGGCAGGTTCGGCGTCACCACCCTCTTCATTCGCATTCGGGGCAGTCGCATTCAGGGCATTGCGCGCCGCCGCCGTAATCTCAGCCTCGCGCTCTTCCAAAGCACGCTGGTCTTCCTCGAGGCTGGCTTCTACCTCGGCAATTTCCGCTGAGATGGCGTTAGCTTCCTCCGTCGCATCAGCAGAGTTGGCCGCCAGGCCAGCCTGCAGCGCGGCCAACTCGCGGTTTTTGAGTGCGATCAACTTTTGCAAGGTATCAACTTGCTTCTCCATTTCTCGCACACGGCTCGCCATGGAGGCATTCTCAAGCTGTACTTGTTCGAGCACTTCTTGCTCTTCGCTCAGTCGGCGACGCAGCTCATCAACCTCTTCACTTGACGCGGTGTCACCCGCACTGCCAATACTAAAGCGCACATCATCACTGGTCGCGGAATCAACCGGTGCTTGTTCTGCCTTTTTTGTTGCGTCGAGTTGAGGTGCCTTTTGCTCGGACGCGGCACCCGCGTCTACGGAAACCGCACTGGAAGTCCGGCGTTGTCGCCAATCTTTCGCTTGCTGCCTAATTGTCTGAAGCGCTGTTTCATGATCGAGCGCGTTAATCTCATCCTCACTGGGGATCTCGAGAACATAACCCGACTTAACGCGGTTGATATTATTACCAATGAAGGCTTCAGGATTTTTGCGCAGCAGCGCGATCATGGTTTGTTCGGTTGTTACAAAGGCGCTGGGGCGAAGCTTTGCCGCCACCTGCCACATCGTATCGTGATGTTGCACGCGGTATTGCCCGTCTTGATCACTCGACGGCAGATCGGTCTTTTTTTCCAGCGGCCGCGGCTGCAGGGACTTTGCAGAATCATCCTGAACTGACGACACTGGAACCGGTGGCGCCACGCTAACGCTGCCGCGCGAGCCGCCGGGCTCCCGCTCAGCGACCGGGGAAGACGGCTGCGCCGGTGAGGGTGAGACATTGGACACCGGCACCCGTGCAGCTTGTGTGGGAGCGAGATCAGATTCAAAAACGGGCAAATCCAACAGCACCGTGTATTCACGGAGCATGCGACCGTTTGGCCAGCGAACTTCAATAATGAAATCTAAATAGGGTTCAACAACGGGCTGGGTTGTGGTGACAATAATTCGGCCGCGGCCGTTTTCACCCACCTCGACAATAAAATCCAAACTATTGAGAAATTGTGTGCGATCAATGCCTGCATTGTCGAAAGCCGACGCGTCAGCAAGATCAACGCGCAACTGAGCAGCCTCCAAACCCTCGGCCTCGCGCAGTGGAATAAAGGCTTTAAACGGCTGGTTCAGGGAGGACGCCAGGGCGATGTCCCCTACCCCGAGGGCGCTCACAAAACCACTTTGAATGGCGCCCACCAATACTGCTACACGGGCCAGACTCTTGCTCATATTTCCACCGTCTCGTTGCTGCACCGCGTCTGTCGATCCCGAAACGAGGCGCAGCGCGGCGTGAATATCGAATAGCTTCGCAGTGTGGACCGCAAACTACAGGCGTTGTTATCTAGAATTATTCTTCGATAGTAAGCGTAAATATTAGCTATGTGTCGGTTTTTATCAAGATTTTAAGCGCTTCAATAATGTTAAGTGCGGCACCTTTACGCAAATTGTCTGCCACAATCGTTGCGCGCAAAACACGTTCGTCGCGACGATCGACAGCCCACTCAGCAATATCTATCGTTTCACTGCCCTGTAGACCCGCTGGACTCGCCAGTGCTTCCGCGTTGCCATCACGCAAACGAAACACATCGCTTGCCAGCAGCTGCTCACGCCATTGCGCGGCGGCCACGGCGTCACCAAACTCCGCTCGCAGCAGCGTGCAATGGCCGTAAAACACCGGCGCCAACATAGCCTGACAGTGAACCTGCGCGAATTCACCCCGCCCCTGTGTTAGCAGGGTAGCCAGATTATGCTCAATATCTGCACTATTATCGGCAGTTAGCGGCAAAACATTAAAGGCAATCTGTGCTGGCAGCTGACTGGACTCAAGCGACTGCGCATTCAGCAGGCGCGCCGTTTCTGCCGCGAGGGTCTCAACACCATTGCTGCCTGCACTCGATACGGGTTGCGCGACCGCCAGGTCGATGCGCTGGGGCGTTGGCAGCTGCGCAAGCAATGCGTACACATGGCTACTCACCGCGTCGGCAATCGCGACACTTTTTTCCCCTTCAGCCAACTCGCTGCCTGCACAAAATACGGGCACGTCACCGCGCTGAGACAACACATTAGCGGCATCAACGACCACGCAGCCTGCACTCTCTGCGGCATCAA
The DNA here is from genome assembly GCF_016906995.1 of Spongiibacter marinus. Classification (GTDB taxonomy): domain Bacteria; phylum Pseudomonadota; class Gammaproteobacteria; order Pseudomonadales; family Spongiibacteraceae; genus Spongiibacter; species Spongiibacter marinus. The sequence goes on from NZ_JAFBBD010000004.1 coordinate 23,656, forward strand.
CTAACTGCGGCAAGGGTTCACCAGGCATAAATACCGCAACGTCCACAGCACTAAAATCCGCCTCATCCAGAGGTCGAAAATCCAGCGGACGCCCACGATACATTGCCGGCTCAGCGTCATAAGCGGCAGCGCTGTATAGCCGCAGCGTTGTTGGCGCAGCCTCCCACTCACTGAGCGCTTCCAGGAGGTGCTTTCCCTCCAGGCTATCGGCGGCAAAAATGGCGTAGTGGGTCATTAGGCAATATCACCTCGGATAATGCGCAACATCCGGCGCAAGGGCTCAGCAGCGCCCCACAGCAATTGGTCGCCAACCGTGAAAGCCGAGAGGTATTGCTCGCCCATATTCAGTTTTCGCAAACGACCAACGGGTACGCCCAATGTACCGGTCACTGCCGTTGGGGTTAGCCGCTCAAGTGTTGCATTGCGCTCGTTGGGAACCACATCCACCCAGTCATTGGCACTGGCAAGGATGGATTCAATGTCACCCATCGGTACATTTTTGTTCAACTTGATGGTTAGTGCCTGGCTGTGACAGCGCATTGCACCAACGCGCACACAGTTGCCGTCAATCGCAATCGGCGAGTCGTCGCGACCCAGAATTTTGTTTGTCTCAGCTTGCCCTTTCCATTCTTCACGGCTTTGACCGTTCTCAAGCTGGGTGTCAATCCAAGGCAACAGACTGCCGGCCAGCGCATGACCAAATTCCTGTGTTGGGAAAGCATCACCGCGCATTGCCTCGGCCACCTTGCGATCAATATCCAGGATATTGCTGCGTGCATCAGCCAATTCCGGCGCCACCGCGTCGCGAATACTCCCCATTTGTGAGATCAGCTCACGCATATTTTTGGCACCAGCGCCACTAGCCGCCTGGTAGGTTTGCGCACTCACCCACTCAACCATGCCCTCGCGGAACAGACCGCCAACGGCCATCAGCATCAAACTTACGGTGCAGTTGCCGCCGATGTAGTTTTTAACGCCGCGCTGCAGGCCCTGTTTAACCACATCGAGGTTAACCGGATCCAGTACGATGATGGCATCATCGCTCATGCGCAGTGACGATGCCGCATCAATCCAGTAACCCTGCCAACCGCTGGCGCGCAGATCGGCGAATACCGCCTTCGTGTAATCACCACCCTGACAGGAAATAATCGCGTCCATGGCGGCGAGTTCAGTAATGTCGTGCGCATCCTTCAACGGCGCGATATCGCGACCGATGTCCGGGCCCTGCCCACCGACATTTGAGGTGGTAAAAAATTGTGGCTCGATACCATCAAAGTCGTTTTCTTCAAGCATGCGACCCATCAATACTGAGCCCACCATGCCTCTCCAACCAACAAAACCTACTTTCATTACTCATTCCTCCTTTACTGCATGGCGACCAACCCATTCACAGGCCGGCGCCCCATTAGCCGCCGCAGGCGGCCAACGACGAGTGTTTACACTTCCGATAAAGCAGCCAAAACGGCATCGCCCATCTGCGCGGTACCCACCTTCTGGCAACCCTCAGAGTAGATATCCGCGGTACGCAGCCCTTTATCCAACACACGGCTTACTGCGTCTTCGATGCATTGCGCAGCATTAGGCTCAGACAGGGAGTAGCGCAACATCATTGCCACCGAAAGAATGGTCGCCAGTGGATTCGCGATACCTTGCCCGGCAATGTCGGGCGCGCTGCCGTGGCAGGGCTCATACATGCCGCGGCCATTCACATCTAGTGACGCCGAAGGCAGCATGCCAATTGATCCGGTCAACATCGCTGCAGCGTCAGAGAGAATATCGCCAAACATATTGCCGGTAACGACAACGTCAAATTGCTTCGGCGCGCGCACCAACTGCATGGCGGCGTTATCCACGTACATATGGCTGAGCTCGACATCCGGATAGTCTTTGGCCATCTCGTCGACGACTTCGCGCCACAGCATGGTCACTTCCAGCACGTTGGCTTTGTCCACACTGCACAGACGCCCACCGCGTTTTTGCGCCAACTCAAAGGCCACTTTGGCGATCCGGCGGATTTGCGATTCGTTGTAAACGTAGGTGTTGTAACCTTCGCGTTCACCATTGTCGAGCTCGCGAATGCCGCGTGGCTGACCGAAGTAAATACCGCCCGTCAACTCACGTACAATCAGTATATCCAAGCCGGCAACCAGATCTGGCTTCAGCGAAGACGCATCGGCTAACTGCGGATAAAGAATGGCGGGACGCAAATTGCCAAACAAATCCAAGCGCTTGCGAATCTCTAGCAGGCCACCCTTTTCTGGGCGCTCTGCGGGGGGCAACTGATCCCACTTAGGCCCGCCGACAGCCCCCAGCAAAATAGCGTCAGCTGCCTGGCATTTCTCGAAGGTTTCATCCGGCAGTGCCGTGCCCACCGCGTCGATAGCGGCGCCGCCAAGCAGCGCATCGTCTAGCGACAAATTAAGTTGGTGAGAGTGATTGATCGCTTCCAAGACCTTGCGGGCCTCGGCCATAATTTCCGGACCGATACCATCGCCGGCCAACATCAATACTTTGCGAGCAGTTTTTTCAGACACGTTTCTATTCCCGTATGTAGTTTGTCAGTATGTTTACGCGCGATGCTCGCGGAACAACCAAGGCGATTTTTGCTGCCAGTTTTTTTCAAAGTCGCGGATAGCATCGGCATCCTGCAGGGTTAAGCCGATATCATCCAGACCATTGATCAGGCAGTGCTTGCGAAAGGCATCAACGTCGAAGGTTATGACGTCACCTGCTGGCGTGGTAATCGTCTGCGCGGGCAGGTCAACCAATAAGCGATAGCCCTCTGAGCTGTACATCTCATTGAACAAATTATCGACAACATCCGCTGGCAGCACTATCGGCAAGATGCCATTTTTAAAGCAGTTGTTAAAAAAGATATCGGCAAAACTCGGCGCAATAACGCAACGAAAGCCGTAATCCTCCAATGCCCAGGGGGCGTGCTCGCGGCTTGAACCGCAACCAAAATTTTCCCTCGCTAACAACACTGAAGCGCCCTGGTAACGCGCGTGATTGAGCGGAAAATCCGGGTTGATTGGGCGCTGGCTGCAGTCTTCGCCCGGACGTCCTTCGTCCAGGTAACGCAGCTCATCGAACAAATTTGGCCCAAAGCCACTGCGCTTAATCGACTTCAGGAACTGCTTGGGAATGATCATATCCGTGTCGACATTCGCGCGATCCATTGGCGCCGCGAGTCCGTCTAATTGGGTAAACGCTTTCATTGTTTGCTCCTTATATCCACTCGCGCACGTCGACGAAATGCCCTGCAATAGCCGCTGCTGCCGCCATCGCCGGACTCACCAAATGCGTTCGACCACCAAAGCCCTGACGTCCCTCAAAATTTCGGTTAGACGTTGAGGCACAGTGCTCACCCGCTCCGAGCTTATCGGCGTTCATTGCCAAACACATAGAGCAGCCTGGCTCACGCCACTGCAGCCCCGCCTCAGTAAAGATTTTATCCAGCCCCTCTGCTTCGGCTTGTTTTTTCACCAGGCCTGAACCGGGAACAACCAGCGCTTCTTTCAAACTCTCGGCCACTTTTTTGCCTTTCACTACCGCAGCGGCCTCGCGAAGATCTTCAATACGAGAGTTGGTGCAGGAACCAATAAACACCCGGTCGAGGGTGATATCGGTAATGGCTTGCCCCGCGCTAAGCCCCATATACGTCAGCGCACGCTCACAAGCACTCCGCTGCACAGGGTCACTAAAGTCATTGGGAGCGGGGACTACCGCACCGACTGCCGCCACCATCTCCGGGCTGGTCCCCCAGGTCACTTGTGGCTCGATACTGCTGCCGTCAAGCTCAACCACCGCATCAAAATGAGCATCGGGATCACTGTGCAGTGTTTGCCAGTAACTTACCGCCTGCTCCCACTCTTGCTCATTGGGGGCAAACGGCCGACCTTTCACATAATCGATGGTCGTTTCGTCCACGGCAACCATACCCACACGCGCACCCGCCTCTATGGCCATATTACAAATGGTCATGCGGCCTTCCATCGACATATCGCGGATCACTTGCCCGCCAAATTCAATGGCATATCCTGTGCCGCCTGCGGTGCCGATTTTTCCAATTACGGCAAGGACGACATCTTTGGCGGTAACACCGACGCCGAGCTTGCCGTCGATGCGCACCAACATGTTTTTGCTCTTCTTCTGGATCAGGCACTGGGTCGCCAATACATGCTCGACCTCAGAGGTGCCAATACCGTGGGCCAGCGCGCCCAGCGCGCCGTGGGTTGCGGTATGCGAGTCACCGCAGACCACTGTCATACCCGGCAGCGTTGCCCCCTGCTCTGGACCGACAACATGAACAATCCCCTGCCGCTCATCGTTGATCGAGAACTCCGTGATCCCGAACTCATCACAGTTATCATCAAGTGTTTGAACCTGGATACGCGATATTTCATCTTGGATACCGCTCACACCCGCACTGCGCTCAGCGAGGACCGTGGGCACATTGTGATCCGGTGTTGCGATATTCGCACTCACGCGCCAGGGCTGACGCCCGGCAAGCCTAAGGCCTTCAAATGCTTGCGGCGATGTCACCTCGTGGACAAGCTGGCGATCAATATAGATCAAGGCCGTACCGTCATCGCGCTCTTTTACCAGATGCGCGGCCCATAATTTGTCGTAAAGCGTTTGTGAAGCCATGAATGATCCCCCAGTCTCCTCTCATTGCAGGCAATTTTACGCAGCCACATAAAATAAAACAAATTCATATTTTTTATTATTTCAATTCCAAAAAGGAATGAATAAACTTACTTCCATGGACACACAATCACTACAAGCGTTTCTATGTGTTGCCGAATGCAGCTCATTCTCAGGCGCGGCGGAACAGCTCCACCTCACCCAACCCGCAATCAGCAAGCGTATTGCCACACTGGAAAAGCAGCTCAATGCCAGGCTATTTGACCGCATTGGCCGGCATATTCACCTTACTGAAGCTGGTCGCGCACTGCTGCCGGAAGCGCAGCGCATTCTCCAAGACATCCGCGAAGCCCGCCGACGCATCGACGACCTTCGCGGCAGCGTATCGGGCCGCCTGTCGATGGGCATCAGCCACCACATTGGGCTACACCGCCTGCCGCCGGTATTGCGGGAATTCAGCCAACGATACCCAGATGTCCAGCTGGATATCGACTTTATGGATTCAGAGCAGGCCCACCACCGCATCCTCCACGGCGAGATGGACTTGGCAGTGATCACCCTATCTCCAAGCCAGGAGGAACATTTGAGCTTCCTGCCGGTGTGGCAAGACCAACTCACCGTGGCGGTCGCCAACGACCACCCTCTGAGTGACGCCGGTGTGGTAACCGCCGAAATGTTGAGCCAACACACCGCCCTGCCACCCGGGCTGAACACCTATACTGGGCAAATTATCAAACGTCTTTTCGATGAGGCCGGGCTGGAAATGAATATTGGTATGTCCACCAACTACCTTGAGACCATCAAGGTCATGGTGAGCATCGGTTTAGGTTGGAGCATCCTGCCGCAAACCCTTCTGGACGACAGTGTTACCGCCCTGGAACTGAAGAACATGCAACTGAGTCGCACCTTAGGCTGCGTACACCATCGCAACCGCAGTCTGTCGAATGCATCGCGCGCCTTCATAGACCTTTTACCAAATATTGATCACGGCGGCGTGAAGTGAGGAGCCAACGCCAGCAATTGCTCTGGCGTATCCACGTCGCTGTAAATACCCGGGTCACTGACGTCGATAAACCGACGCGTCGACGCTGGATCTTGGATTACTCCCTTCCCGCCCTGCTCGCCCATTACCGCACATAGCGCCGGCCAATATTTTCTACCAAAGGCCACCGGGTGACCGACCCGCCCCTGACAGCGTGGCACGACAATATCCTCCGCAGAGGCAGCGTTAATAAGCTGAGAAATCGTGGTAATTCGCAGCAGCGGCAAATCTGCCGGCATGATTAATACCGCCTCAGGCAAGCTCGGCGGCAACGCGTGAGAGCGCAACTGCTCTTCGGTGCAGCCGAAGTGCTGCAACAACGCGCGCATACCCTCGGCCAAGGAGAAGCCCATGCCTTCTTCCGCTCGGCGTGCATAGAAACACAGCGCATCGAGCTTTGCCGCAACGTTATTGTGGCGGTCGGACTCACTCAACACGGCGAAAGCCTGCGCTCCCGCCTTGCCAGCCCGCCGGATTAAGGCAGGCAGCATCTCACCACCTTTGGGAAGCGGCGTGAATCGCTTGTCCTGTTCGCCAAAGCGACGACTGCGGCCAGCGGCTAACAACAATAACGGCAACACCGCCATTACACAGCCCGTTTACCACTGCGCAACTGGGTTAACTCTGCCATGACCGCCACAGCGATCTCCATCGCCGACTTACTGCCAATGGGCAAACCTACCGGAGCGTGAAGGCGATCAATTTGCTCGGCACTTAAGTCGAGCTGAAGCAGGCGTTGGCGGCGCTTTTCAGACGTTCGCAATGAACCCAAGGCGCCGACGTAGTAGCAGTTTTCGCACAAGGCCTGCATCAAGGCCATATCGTCGATACGCGGGTCGTGGGTTAGGGTAATGACGATGCTATGCGCATCTGCGGCATGTTCTGCCACCACGTCATCGGGCATGCCTGGCAACACCGTAACCGCAGGCAAGGACCAGCGCTGTCGCCGGTCATCGCGCGGGTCACACACGAGCACGCGATAATCCATCGCCAAGGCAAGCTCCGCAATGCAGCGAGCCAGCTCGTTAGCCCCAACCAGTAATAGCTGAAAGCGGGGGCCAAAATCCTGCTGCAAGGTCGTCTCGCTAAGGCTCAACGCCTGGCATTGTTCCAAGCCTTGCAGAGACCAATCCCCGCTTTGCAAATCAACCTGCCTACGCATCGCCCTGCGCTCATCCAAGGCGAGCAAAAGGCGGCGAATATCTGCTAAGTGGCTGGCGGTAAGCGGCTCGATGAAAATTTTCATGCGGCCGCCACAAGGCAGCCCAAAGCGCTCGTTCTCCTCTGGGCTGACACCATATTCCAGCAACTCACAGTGAGTGGCGGCGAGTTGCCCGGATGCCAGCTTCTCCAGGAGATCATCCTCTATACACCCACCGGACAGCGAACCTGTTAACGCGCCGTCAGCGGCCAAAAACGCCATCGCCCCGAGCGGCCTGGGCGACGCGCCAAATGTCGCTGCAATCGTACATAGCCAGCCGCCCTGCCCCTCGTCAACGGCGCTCGCCGCAGCAGCCAAAACCAGTTGATCGGTATTTTTCAAATGCCATCCCCAGATTTATACAACCCTAAACATCCCCAACATTATGAAACCAGCCATTTAAAAAAGGCAAAAAAAACGCCGCATAAAGCGGCGTTTATAGCGTACTACCGACGGATCAATACCAGCGGTAAGTACCCTGAATGGCAAAGCTACGTGGCGGCTCAACGAAACCGTAGTGGCCCGTGCTACCGAAGATGCTGTTCGCCAGCGGCGTGTCGTTGGAGTAAGAAATTACCGTTTCATCGGTTAAGTTCTTAGCCAGTAACGCCACTTCCCATCCAGCAGATACATCTGACAACCCCAGACGCAGGTTAGTCTTCACGTAGGCATCCTGCTCCTGGCTCGGGTCGAGGTTTTGCGACGAGTTGTAGTCACCGGTGAAGACGAAGTCCGCACCACCGCGGAATTCGATATCACTGGTCAGCATCGTGGTGTATACAAAGGTCAAGTTACCAGAGTAATCAGCTACGTACTGGTTGGTCTTACCTTTGTAATCACAATAAGCAATCCCTTCAGCAGTCACCGTATCTGGCGTCTGTCCTTGATAGCACTGACCGTTTTCATAGTCGGTAAATTCAAAGTCAAGGAAGGCCAGGGCACCGGTCATCATCAGGTTTTCAGTTAATGCGATACGGCCATCAAGCTCGATACCCATGGTCGTCGCAGCACCGGCATTACCCACATTGAAGCCGAGCGTACCATCAAAGATACTTACCTGAAGGTCGTCGTACTCAGTGTAAAATGCCGCGATGTTCAACTCAGCAGCGCCATCCAGCAGCGTTGTTTTCGCACCGATTTCCAAGCTCGTCGCCTGCTCTTCTTCATACTCAAAGCTACCAACAAGAACCACTGGATCGCCGTTATCTAAGTTCTGTAGCGGACGAATCTGATTGGTTGCCGGAGACGCATTGGAGCGCGCATCGTAACCACCTGATTTGTAACCACGCGACAATGTACCGTAGAGCATCGCGTCATCGTTCACATCGTACTGCAGGTTCAACGACGGCGAGATATTTTCCTCGGTACGTGAGCCACTCAAGTCGTGACGCTCAGCGGAGAAGTTCTTCGCCACAACGGTGTCGATCTCACCCTCATCTGGGCGCTCACCCGTCGCACGGTTAACGAAGTCTAACTTACGGCTACCATCTTTAGTCTCATGCGAATACCGCAGCCCTATGGTTGCTCGGAACAAGTCTGTAACGTTCCACGTTGTTTGCAGGAAAGCCGAGAACAGCTCTGTCTCTGTAGTGAAGTAACGGGGGGTGCCCAAGTCGCGAATTGCATCCCCTGCATCACCGAAACCACCCAAATCCAGCGCGTTAAGCAAACCGGCGTCAGCTGCGGGCTGCAAAAGTGCCTCAAGGGGGGTTCCAGCGAAAAGGCCCAAAGCCACATTATCCAGAGGGCCGCCTTCAATATCACCCGGTGGGCGTTCACCGCGAGCACCCGCTTCTTGAATATCCGCAGCATTCAACAGCCCGGGCAGGATATCACTGTCTACACGGATGCTATCAAAGAACTCAAGCTCACTCTTTTGATAGAAACCACCGGCGATAAATTCAAAGGTTTCACCGACAGGCGATACCCAACGAAATTCCTGGCTGAACTGGTCGTAGTTTTCTTCAGCGCCCACACTGAATACTGGCGCGCCAGTGAAGTCACAGTCACACAGCTCTTCGGTATCGTACCCCAGCAAACCAGTAATGAAAGTGAACTGGTGGCCTTCGCGATAATAATCAACGTTCAGCGTGATGTTCTGCGTGTCGTTGTAGCTGTAGTCACCGTTCGACGAACGCTTAAAGTCCTGTTTGTTGTTCAGTACAGAAGAGTCCGCATCAACAGAGGCCAATACAATGGGGCCGGCTGCAACTTCAGTGAAGTCAAGAATCTCGGCGTAGGTGCGGCCGTTGAACGAGCCTGTGCTTGAGGTTGACGGCTGATCATTGATGATTTCGATCTGGCGGCCATCAACATCAAACTTACCTACTTCCAATTTCAAGGCTGCAACCAAGTTTTCCGTCGCATCCCATTCAAAGATTGCCCGAATGGTCCCCTCGTCGCGCGTTGGCTCGTCGCGATTCAAGGTCAGGTTTTCCATGTGACCGTCGATATCGCGCTTACGGATCGCAAGACGCGCACCCACGGTATCCGTTAACGGACCAGACAATACCAAATCGATAATTTGCTCGTTGAAGTCGGGCTCGTATGTCGCCGACACAGAGCCTTCAAACTCTTGTCCGGGACGCGCTGAAATCAAGCTTAGCGCACCAGCAATACTGTTTTTACCAAACAGGATATTTTGCGGGCCACGCAAAACTTCGACGCGGGCCAGGTCAAGAAAAGGTGCGCGCGTCAGCTGCGCACGACCGTAGCTGACACCGTCAAAATACATACCCACGGACTGTTCAAAACCCGGGTTGATGCCCGAGCCGATACCGCGAATGTAGATGTTCGTACCGATCCCCGTCTCTGACATTGTCAGGTTGGGTACATATGCTTGCAGGTCTTCAACTTTGGCGATACCCGCCTCAGCCATTTTGTCGCCGCTCACAGCGTTCACGGATACCGGAACATCCTGCAAGCTTTCTGCCCGCAGTGTTGCAGTAACAATAACTTCTTCCAAAGCGGGCGCTGCAAACAGCGGTGTTGCTGCTACAGAAACCGCCGCTGCCAGCGCCGAGCGCCGAAATCGTGCTAATGATTTATTCAAGGTCATATGACCTCCAGATGCCTTGTTTTATTATGACTGACCCCACTGGCGCGAATGCTCCAGTAATGTCCCCTCCAGGATTCCCGCGTCGCATTGCTGCGCGCAAGGTAATGTGATCGCCGACAACATATACGAAATAAGGTGTCTTCGCAATGTCATGAAAGCTTATCGTTGTAGAGCATATAGCTCAAGGCTAAAAGCAAAGGCGCCGCTATACTGCGGCGCCTTTGCGTAGCCAGCCTGTGCTTACCAGCGCCAGCTTGCTTGAACTGCTACGCTGCGTGGCCTTTCAATAAACGCATAATGGTTAACGCTGCCGAAGCTGCTGTTCGCCAAGGGCGTGTCATTGGAATACGACACCACCTCTTCGTCAGTCAGGTTTTTACCAACCAGCGCCAACTCCCAACCGTCCTTCACATCGGCGATCGCCAGGCGCATATTCACTTTCACGTAGCCATCTTGCTCTTGGCTAGGATCGAGGTTTTGCGACGAGTTGTAGTCATCGGTAAAGACAAAGTCAGTGGCCGCTCGAAACTCCATGGCGTCGCCGAAGCTATGCGTGTAGTTGAATGCCAAGTTGCCTGAGTAGTCTGCGACGTATTGGTTAGTCTTGCCCTTGTAGTCACAGAAGGCGACGCCATTCACCACAGAATCTGGAGTTTGTCCTTGGAAACACTGACCGTTTTCGAACTCAGTGAATTCAAAATCAAGGAAGGCGATCGCTGCACTCATCACCAGTTCATCGGTAAGCGCAATACGGCCATCGAATTCAATACCCTGAGTTTCAGCCTTACCAGCATTGCCGACATTAAAGCCGAGGGTACCATCGAAGATACTCACCTGGAGATCGTCGTACTCAGTCATGAACACGGCAACGTTCAGCTCAGCACGCCCGTCCCAAAAACTGCTCTTGGCGCCAATTTCTAAGCTGGTTGCTTCCTCTTCGTCGTATTCAAAGGAGCCAATGATGACGCTGCCCGCAGCGTTGGGAGCAGCGCTTGGCGATGCGTTTGAGCGTGCATCAAAGCCGCCGGACTTGTAGCCGCGGCTCGCCGTTGCGTACACCATTACCTCATCGGTCGCATCAAACTGAACATTGATCGACGGGGCGAGCTGGTCAGTGTCTTGAGTGTCTTCCAAGTCATGCCGTTCAATTTTGAAAACCCCCGCTAGAACACCGTCCACCGTACCCAGTGGCCGTTCGTTGCCCTGCAGGTCAGCAACTGTCAGGCTACGCGAGCCGTCTTTTTCCTCTTCAGAATAACGCAGACCAAAGTTGGCGCGTAAGCGATCTGTAACATTCCAGGTGGTCTGCCAGAACACTGACCACAATTCAGCGTCTGAGCTGAAGTAGCGTGGTGTTGTGGTATTGGCAATGGAGTTACCCGCCGCTTGCGAGCCTGTTCTCAATGCTACTGCAGTGGGGATAATCGCACTATCAATCACAATGCTGTCATAGAAATCGAGCTTGCTGGTCTGATAGTACAGGCCACCAATATGCTCAAAGGTTTCCCCTACCGGTGAGGCCCAGCGAATTTCTTGGCTGTACTGCTCATAGTCCTCGCTGAACGGAATGCTAAACACATTGGCGCCAGTGAAGTCACAGTCACAGAGCTCATCAAACTCGTACTCCAATGCCGCGGTAATGAAAGTCAGCGTGCCTTCACCCAGCGCATAGTCAACGTTCAAGGTAAAATTACGCGTCCGGTTATTGCTGTAGTCCCCATTCGAGGAGCGCTTGTAATCCAATCCGGTATTCAGCACCGAGGGATCCGCACCAAACTGCGCTACAAGAATTTGACTGTAGCTCGCGCCACCAAAGGCCGGATTCGTTGAGGGCTGGTCGTTCACAATTTCAATTTGGCGACCGTCAACATTGAATTTACCCAACTCGAATTTCAACATCGCCGTCAGGTCTGCACTCGCCTCCCAGTCCAAAATTGCGCGGAAAGTACTCTCATCACGAGCTGGCTCATCGCGGTTCAGGGTGAGATTTTCAATGTAGCCGTCCATCGAGCGTTTGCGCATCGCGATGCGCGCGCCCAAGGTGTCGGTAAGTGGGCCCGACAAAATAAAGTCGACAATTTGTTCTTCGTGATCCGGCTCGTACAACACCGATAGCGAACCTTCCTGCTCGTCTCCTGGTCGCGCAGAAATCAGGCTCAGTGCGCCAGCGATACTGTTCTTTCCATAAAGAATATTTTGTGGACCACGCAGTACCTCGACGCGGGCCAAATCTAAAAAGGGTGCCCGTGTTAACTGGGCTCGGCTATATGAAACGCCATCAAAATACATACCGACGGACTGTTCAAAGCCGGGGTTGATCCCAGACCCGATCCCCCGAATATAGATGTTTGTGCCAATGCCTGTCTCCGACATTGACAGGTTGGGTACATAGGCCTGCAGGTCTTCGATTTTGTCGATACCGGCTTCCTGCATTTTTTCACCACTGACCGCGTTCACCGACACCGGCACGTCTTGCAGACTCTCGGTTCGCAGGGTTGCGGTTACCAAGACCTCTTCAAGAGCTGGGGCGGCAATCGCTGACGACAGTGGACTTAACCCTGCTGTCATTGCCGCCGAAGCCAAACCAATGGAGCACACACGCATTATCTTCATGAACAGACTCTCCTAGGAGCTACTTATTGTATTAAACATAACCTTACGCACTTTTTGTCGCGCACGATCATGTCCCGATGAAGTCTATATAGTCGAATATAGCTGTCTAATGTGGGATTTACCTATTCGTTAGCGTGAATAGTAGTAGTTTTTTAATAAATACCCATCTCCAGTCCGGCTACCATCGCTTCCGCAAGCTCTTCTAGCGCCGCAAAGTCTTCAGCTTGCGGTGGCCCTTTACAGATAATCGCCTCGGTGACCGGCTTCAATACCATGCCTTTAGCAATGCGCTGAAGCGCTCGCACTGCACCTTCGCCATCATTGCCGGTGCACAAGTACGCCGCGTAGGGAAGAATCAGTTCGCGCGCGCAGGCGGGGTAAAAACTTCGATCCAAAAAATCCTTCAATGCGCCAGGAAGCTGACCAAAATTTTCAGGGAAGACCAACAACAGCGCTTCAGCCCATATTACATCTCGACTACCCGCCTCGCTCGCGCGAAGCAGGCGCACGCTAGCGCCGGCTGCCTCAGCACAACGCGCTGCCGCATAGGCGAGTCGTAAATTTCTACCCGACTGACTGTGATACACAATAAGTAAATTGCTTTTAGCCACACTTACTCCGCCTGATATTTTGTTGGTACTGTGTTCACTCGGCTCTGCCCCTAGCGGTAAGATAACGCAGCACAGCCATTGCCATCCATAGACCACCAACAAGAAGCCAGAATTTATGAAGTATCTACATACCATGGTGCGGGTCGCCGACCTTGAGGCGTCAATGCATTTCTATTGCAACCTACTGGGCCTGACAGAAGTGGCGCGCTATGACAGCGAGCAAGGGCGCTTCACGCTGGTTTACCTGAGTGCAAGCGCAGATAAAGAACAAGCAGAAAGGGACAAATGCCCCACGCTGGAGCTGACCTATAATTGGGACCCAGAGAAGTATGATGGAGGACGTAATTTCGGCCACTTGGCGTACCAGGTAGACGATATTTATGCCTTGTGTAAAAAGCTGCAAGACGGCGGGGTCGTCATTAACCGACCTCCTCGCGATGGCCATATGGCCTTCGTGCGATCGCCAGACAATATTTCCATTGAGCTTCTGCAAGCAGGTGAGGCGCTGCCTCCGGCAGAGCCTTGGCAGTCCATGCCCAATACCGGCGAGTGGTAGACCTTAGAAAAGACCGAAGAACCAACCGCCTTTTTTAAGGTCCTCTTCGCAACGCGCCAACTGCGCAGCATAGCTGCGCGAGCGCGCCGACACTTTGCCGGCAACACGCTGTAACCAGGGCTTGCCGGCGAAGGTCCGGCGTTTAAAACCGCCGTGGCCCTCATGGTAAGCCAGATACAAAGAATAGGTATCGGTGTTGGCGATGCCATTGGTGCGTCGGCTCACGTTGTTGTACCAGCCGATGAAGTCTATGGCATCCTCAAAGTCATCGCGATCGGCGCCCCAATTGCCCGACTTATCCTTGTACCAATCCCAGGTTGCATCTTTAGCCTGAGGATAGCCGTAGGCGTCAGACATACGCCCTGCAGGAATAAAGCCCAACCAGTATTTGCGTGGCGGCTTGGCGTCAGCCACGAAACGCGATTCCTGATACATAATCGACATCATCACTGGAATGGGCGAGTCCCAGCGTTTAGACGCCTCGCTGGCATCGTCATACCAGTCGTCTTTTTCGCGAAAAATCGCGCAAATATCACCGGGGTTACGCGGGGGCGCCGTCGTACACGCCGTCGATAGCAGCAGTGCGAGAACCAAGAAAACATAGCGCATCAAAGCTTCTCCCGGTCGAACAGTGCCAGCAGCTCGGCCTCGTTAATTATTGAAATCCCCAGTTCCTCTGCCTTGCGCAGCTTGGAGCCGGCATTCGCCCCGGCGGCCAAACAGTCAGTTTTTGAGGACACGCTGCCCGCCACTTTCGCCCCCAAGGTCTGCAACTTTTCCTTGGCCTGACTACGCGTCATCGATTCTAAGTTACCCGTTAACACCCAAGTCTGCCCGGCAAGCGGCTGGTCGGTATCGCTGCGCGAAACCACCTCGGGCCAACTAACACCACAGTCGCGAAGTTGGCGAATCACCGCGCGGTTGTGATCACTCGCAAAAAAGCTATGTATATGACTCGCCACGATCGGGCCCACATCAGCAACCTCCAAGAGCGATTCTTCAGAGGCCTCGGCCAGAGCGTCTAGTGTTTGAAAGTGCTGGGCTAAATTCAGCGCCGTGGCCTCGCCCACTTCGCGAATACCCAGCGCATACAAGAATCGTGCAAAGCTGGTATCTTTTGAGGCAGTCAGCGCCGCCAATAAATTCTCCGCCGACTTCTTACCCATACGCTCTAGCTCGACGAGCTGATCGAGAGACAGTTTGTACAGGTCTGCCATGGTCTCGATCAACCCGGCATCCACCAGCTGTTCTACTAACTTATCGCCGAGGCCATCGATATCCATCGCTTTACGACTGGCAAAGTGCTTAATCGCTTCTTTGCGCTGAGCTGCGCACACCAGCCCTCCCGAGCAGCGCAACACCGCCTCACCGGGCGCCCGCTCGAGCTCGCTGTCACAAACAGGGCAACACGCCGGCACCGCGATGTCTCTAACGCTGGCTTCTCTGCGCGCCAATACCACCTGCACGATTTGAGGAATAACATCACCGGCGCGGCGCACAACCACCGTGTCGCCAATTTTTACGCCGAGACGATCAATTTCATCAAAGTTATGCAACGTGGCATTGCTCACCGTTACGCCGCCCACAAATACTGGCTCCAATTTTGCTACCGGGGTTACCGCACCCGTTCTGCCCACCTGAAATTCCACATCGCGGAGAACGGTAGTTTCTTCCTGCGCTGGAAATTTGTGTGCAATCGCCCAGCGCGGCGCCCGTGAAACAAAGCCCAGTTTTTGCTGCAGCGCGACGTCGTCTACTTTGAAAACAATGCCGTCGATGTCGTAACTCAGGCTGTCCCGGCGAGACAACAAGCGATGGTAGTAATCCACACAGGCGTCTACGCCCTCAACAACCGCCATTTCAGCATTGACGCGGAACCCCCAGTCGGCCAATCGCGCCAGCGCGTCACTGTGGCGCTCAAACCACGAGTCACCGGCAACAGCAACGCCGTAGCAGCACATTTCCAACGGCCGCTTGGCGGTGATTCGGCTGTCGAGCTGCCGCAAACTGCCCGCTGCCGCATTGCGTGGATTAACAAAGGTTTTGCTGCCCTGCTCCCGAGCCTCATTATTGAGCTTTTCAAAGCCCGCTCGGGGCATATAAATTTCGCCGCGCACTTCCAGCTCAGAGGGCCAACCCTCGCCTTTCAATTTCAGGGGTATAGACTGAATCGTTCTGACATTTTCACTGATATCTTCGCCTGTTTGGCCATCGCCACGGGTCGCTCCCCGAACCAGCACGCCGTCGACATATAACAGGCTAACGGCGATACCATCGAGCTTTGGTTCACAGACATAGCCGAGCAGATGCTCGCTTTCTAAGCGACCGCGAATACGCGCATCGAAATCCCGCAGTTCCTGCTCTGAAAAAGCGTTGTCGAGCGACAGCATTGGCGTTTCATGACGCACCTGGCTGAAAGCCGCCAGCGGTGCTCCCCCCACCCTGCGCGTTGGTGAGTCGTCGCTACGCCACTCCGGATATTGCTCTTCCAGCTCCTGGAGTTCGCGGAACAAGCGGTCATACTCCGCGTCGGGAATACTGGGTTCGTCGAGCACATAGTAGCGGTGACTGTGCTCGTGAAGCTGCTCGCGCAGGCTTTCCAAGCGTGCGCGGGAAGAGGCATCGGACATTGATAAGACCGTAGTAGCGAAATTACATCAGGGTGAGTTGGCGGCGTTCAAAATCGCGAATGATCTGCCGGTAGTGCTCCAACGTTTGTTTCGTCGCCACACTGTGGGTTTGGTCTCGCAATTCACCACCGAGGTTTTTTACCAAACAACGCGCGGTTTCCAACATGGCATCGAAGGCTTGCATGCTATCTTCGGGGCCCGGCATATTCATAAAGAAAACCACCCCCGGGGTGGAGAAACCGTCGATTGCATCCAGGTCAAAATTACCTGGCTCGACCAAATTCGCAACGCTGAACTGCTCGGCACCACTGCCGTCGGCCTTCTCAAAACGGTGGAAAATATTCATGCGTCCATAGCGCAGGTCGCAGGCCAACAACACCTGCAACAAATCGGCCCCGGCATAGGGTTTACCCTCATCGGCAACAACATTCAGTACGATGAGTTCCTGGGGCTCACTCGCCGCCGGTTTTTCAGACTGACGGGGAGCAGGCTCGCGCTCTACCCGTCGCGGCGCAGACACTGCCTCGTCAGTAAATGCCTCGTCCGGTTCGATAGCGGGCTCAGCTGTCGATGCCTTGCCCAGTGCTGGCTCTGAATCAGGCTCCACCGGCGTCTCGGCCACAGGGTCCTGTGTGGTTTCAGGTGCGGAATAATCACGCATCAACACGTCATCATCATCGTGGGACGCCTGCGGCCTATGCTTTTGGCTGGCGTCGCGCTGGTGCAAACTCGGCGCCTCGCGAACCGCAACGACCCTTGCCTCACCCGGTAGCTCGGGATTAATCAGCTCTTCTTCAGCTTCGCGGCGCTTTTTCGAGGCGAGCCGCAGCGTGTCTTTACGCTCATTGCGCATCCGGCGAAAACCGTCTAACAAAACGGCTATCGCCAACAATGCCCCTATGATAATCAACCAATCTCTTACGCTGAGATCCATTATTCGGCCCTTATCTGCCTGTTATACGGCCCGCTCAACACACTCGACGCGGACTTCGTCCTGTTCGAGTCGCAATTGGCGATATTGTTCCACGCGGGCACCGAAATATCTAGGAAGCGATCATCTCTGCCGCTTTCTCCAAATCCACCGACACAAGGCGTGAGACACCCGGCTCATGCATGGTGACCCCCATTAGCTGGTCGGCCATTTCCATCGCGATTTTATTGTGACTGATGTAGATAAACTGCACGTCGCGGGACATCTCTTTCACCATGCGAGAGTAACGGCCAACGTTGGCGTCATCCAGCGGCGCGTCAACCTCATCCAACATACAAAATGGCGCAGGGTTAAGCTGAAAGATTGAGAATACCAAGGCAATTGCCGTGAGCGCCTTTTCCCCGCCGGAGAGCAGGTGAATGGTCGCATTGCGCTTACCCGGAGGCCTCGCCATGATAGAAATACCGGTATCCAGCAGGTCGTCGCCGGTCATTTCCAGATAGGCGCTACCGCCGCCGAACACTTTCGGGAACAGCTCCTGCAAGCCGTTGTTCACCCGGTCAAAGGTTTCTTTAAAGCGGTTGCGCGTTTCTTTGTCGATACGGCGAATGGCATTTTCAAGCGTTTCCAACGCGCCCTCTAAATCGGCGTTCTGTGCATCCAGATAATTTTTGCGCTCTGACTGTTGCTTGTATTCCTCTATCGCCGCCAGGTTAATCGGCCCCAGGCGGGCAATGCGTCGACCCACAGCCTCTAACTGCTCTTGCCAGGAGGCTTCGCTTGCCTCATCGGGCAAGCTTTCAAGAACGGACTGAAGGTCAAATTGTGCCTCTTGAAGTTGGTCCTGCAGACCTTTGCGCCGTACCTGCAAGCCCTGATTCTCAACCCGGGCGCCCTCGAGCTTACTGGCGACTTGTTGCAGGCGCTGCTCGATGTCGTGCCGTCTTTGCTCGTGCTGACGAAGCTTCTGATCTACCTCTTCCAATGCGCGACGCGCCGCGCTGAGCTCTTCTTCAACAAGCAGGCGCTGCTCAAGGCGGGCCTCTAAATCCAGCTTCAAATCATCGATTGGCGAGTCATTGTCGTCCAGATTCTCTCTGAGCTGTTCTTTGCGCTCGCGCAATTGCTCTAATTGTTCCTCTGTGCGGGCAATATTTTGCAGGGCAGCATCGCGCTGGGTTTGCAGCGACTGATAGCGCATCGCGAGCTGATGGGCGTGATCCTTGCTCTGCCGCGCTTTTTGACGAACGGCATCGAGCTGCGAGCGGTTGTTGTCGCGCTCACTAAGCAGTTGTTCGCGACGCCCCGAGTCTTGCTCCATCGCCTCAATGGCATCCTGCAAGGTCATGCGTGCATCGGCCAGCGATTCCTGCTCCATCTCAAACTGGTTGCGCAACTCGTGAATATCACTGTCCAGCCGCTGGCGGCGCTGGCTCTGCTGTTCGCTCTTTGCCTGCTGAGCACTTAACTGCGCCCGCAATTCACTCTGCTGCCGGCTGTGTTGCTGAAGCTCGCGCTGCACCGTTTCGCGATCGGCCTCCAGCTGCTTCAGCTGCTCCCGGCTTGCATCCAGCTGTTCGGTAAGCGCCGCTAGCGCCGCTTCGCCCTCATCTATCGCTGCTTTGAGTTCTTGTAATTCTTCCTGGCGCTGTAATACGCCGCCTTGCGCCGTGTCTCCGCGCCGAACGCGAAGCCAATCTCTCCCCAGCCACAAGCCCTCCGGGGTCACCAGTGACTCACCCGCAGTAAGGCTCGTTCGACGCGCCAGGGCGTCCGCCAAAGTGTCAGCCGTTTTCACATTCGCTAACACACCTTGCAACGCCGGCGAGCCGGAAACCATCGCGGCTAGGCTATCTGCCTGCACGCCGACATCGCCATTTTGCGCCTGTTCAACAACGCAGAGCTGGCCCTCTTGAAGCTCTGACAACAGGCATTGAACACCCTCCAGGCTGTCGATACACAGCGACTGCAGCTGCTCGCCAAGGACTGTTTCGACGGCGGTCTGCCAGCGCTCTTCCACTTGCAAGGCCTCGGCGACAATAGGCTTATCTGCCAAGCCATGTTGCTGCAACAATTCAGAAAGGGCTTTGTCACCCTGCCCTAAGGCCGCCTGCTGTAATGCTTCAAGAGATGCCATCCGCCCACGTAAACGCTGCATTTCACTGCGTTGGCGGTCCACCTCATCACTGGTTTCACGAATGCGCTCACGACATTGGCTAATTGACGGTTGCAGCTGGTCGTGGCGTTCCTGCAAGGCCTCGCCTTCGAGCTCAAGGGCCATTGCTTGTTCCTGCAATAACTCCAGGTCACCGTCGTCACCTTCAGTCAGCCCGGCGCGCTCTCCTTCGGCTTTCTGAATACGCTCCTGCAGGCGCTGCATGCTCAGCTCTAAATGCTGAATGCGAGACTGCTCCACTTCAGCCCGTTGACGCGGCCCCGCCGCATTCTGGTTGAATTCGTCCCAGCGCTGCTGCCATGACTGCATCGCATCTTCTGCTGCCAACAGGGACTCCGAGGCACTCTCCTCTTCTGCCTGGCTGATTTCCAGCTCAGGTTCGATGCCCGCCAGCTCCTCTTCCCACAGCTGAATTTTACTGCGGTCCCCGTCCAGCAGACCGGCCGTCTCCTGAATATTGATTTCGAGCCGCTGCAGGTCAGCGTCCAATTGGCTGCGGCGCTCTTGCTGATGCTGGATACTCTGTTCTACGCGGGCGATATCGGCGCCAATACTGTAAAAGCGCCCCTGCACCTCATTGAAGGTATCATTGAGCTGAGTGTGCTCGTCGCGCGACTGCTCAATGGCGGTGCCCAGCGATACTTGTTCGGTGACAACCGCTTCCCGGTCCAGCTCCAGTTCGCGTATCACCGCCTCTTTCTCGCCGACCTGGCCATCCAGCGCCTTCCACTGCAACACCTGCAGTTGCGCTCGCAACAGACGCTCTTCTTTTTTGTATTCGGTGTATTTTTCAGCGGCGGCGGCCTGGCGCTGCAAGTGCTGTAGTTGTCGTTCTAACTCGTCGCGTAAATCTGTTAAACGTTCCAGATTCTCATGCGTTCTGCGCATGCGGTTTTCGGTCTCGCGGCGGCGCTCCTTGTACTTTGAGATACCGGCCGCCTCTTCGATAAACACCCGCAGTTCTTCTGGTTTCGATTCGATCAAGCGCGAAATCATGCCCTGCTCAATAATGGCATAACTGCGCGGCCCAAGACCGGTGCCAAGAAAGATGTCGGTGATGTCCCGGCGCCGACACTTAGTGCCATTCAGGTAGTATTCTGAGGCGCCTTCGCGAGTGACTTTGCGTCGAATGGCAATTTCGTTATAGCGGGCATATTCGCCGCCTAACTTTCCCGCCGTGTTGTCAAACACAAGTTCGATAGAGGCTTGGCCAACGGGCTTGCGGTTAACCGACCCGTTGAAGATGACGTCCGTCATCGATTCGCCGCGCAAATTTTTCGCCGAGCTCTCCCCCATGACCCAGCGCACCGCGTCGATAATATTGGATTTTCCGCAGCCATTTGGACCAACAACCGCAGACAGGTTGCTGGGAAAATGGGCTGTGGTGGGGTCGACAAAAGACTTAAAACCCGCCAGTTTGATACTTTTCAGACGCATAAAAACCGTAACCAAGCTTTGTGCCTATCCCTTTGTTGTTATCCGCAGAATGCCTGCGTTGGGATAGGACCAGATGTATGCAAAGCGCGATTATAGCCCGAGAACCGGGCAACATCAGTAGAAATTCAACGTGTCGCGGGCTGTAGCTGATCAATAAGCAGACTGACCGGCTGCGACGTGGCGTCACCATTCAACGTGGCGGCTGCCGACACCCAGTCACCGGGGCTGCGCATCGCCACCCCTTTGACACTAATGTGGGCGGAAACGCGCAGCGAATCAAAATCACTGAGGGTCGCCCCCTGGCGAATTACGTCACTGTCGATCACATACACCGTCAGCGGAAAGGCCGCCGTGCCAGCGCGCACTGGAAGCCGCACTGCGGCAACCGGCATAGGCGAGCCACTGGGCTCTCTCACAACCACAAACAGCACGCCATTAGGGAAGTCACCCAGCGCCGGCGCAATATCCACATTCAGCTGCAAGCCCTCAATAGACCCGGCTTCAATCGCCAGACGCTTCGCTTCGTTTAAGCCAGCGGCGATGACCATCGCCTCGCCCGTTTGCGGATCGAGCCCCATCTGAAGACGCTGCCAGTACGTGATCGCATTGAGATAGTCACCGGCAGCAAAGGCGTCTATACCGAGCACGCCCAGAGCCGTGCCCTGCTGGGGATTCACCGCCAGTGAGCGCTCAAGCAGGCTGCGTGTCTGCGCATCGATCACGCGGTTAGCCGATAAATAGCGCGCCTGGGCCAGCTGGGCGAGAATATCGGCATCCTGGGGAAATAAATCAAGCAGGCGCTCGTAGTACTTCGCCGCCTCCGCGTAATTACCCTGCTGGCGGCGTATTGATGCCATCGTCATCAATAACTCCGCGTTCTCAGGCCGGCGAACTAAAATATCATCGACCAGCGCCTCGAACCGATGTAGATCATCTTCGCTGGGCTGGTCGGCGGCAAATAACTGCTGCTGAACGTCGAGAAGCCGATAATCCAGCCGATAACCAAGATAGTCGTACAACGGTAGGGCAAGCGCGGGAAGCAATAGCAATGACAGCCAAAGCACCGGCCCGCGCGAAATGCCAGCGCGAACCGAAAACTCTGCATTCTCTTCCAGCAACTGCTTGTCCAGCTCAGCGTTGAGCTCAGCCATTTGCTCCTCGCTGATCAAACCCATCTCACGGTCGTTGAGTAGCTCACGCTGTCGCTGGCGATAAAAATCGCGCTGCGCCTGACGGTGCTGTGCTTTATCGTCACCGATCACCCGGTGCGAACGAAACGCCAGCAAGCACAGGCCCATGGCTAGCGCCAATAGCAAGATGACACCGAGTACAAGTGGGCTCATGAATTGCCCCCAGAGCGTTCAGAAGGCTTTTCTTCGTCGCTGAGCAACGAGTCGAGCGCAGCGCGGTCGTGATCATCGAGTGGCTGAATCGGCACGCGGCGGGTTCGCCGCGACGCCATCAGCGCCCAGATTGCCAAGCCACCGAGCAACAAGCCCACCGGCAACAACCAGAGAACCGCCGTCGCGGCATTAAACCGCGGCCGATACAGAATGAAGTCGCCGTAGCGATCAACCATGTATTGGGTAATTTCAATGTCTGACTTGCCGGCCATGATCATGGCGTGTAACTGCCGACGAAGATCCTGAGAGATTGCCGAATCGGAACCAGACAAATTTTGGTTTTGACACTTTGGGCAGCGCAGCTCTTCGATAAAGGCGTTGTAGCGCTGGCGCTGCAAATCGGTATCGAACTGGTAGGTTTCAATCACCGCCCAGGACGGCAACGCCAAAAGCAGCAGTGCGAGGAGCAACACGCGGTGGTTCACGGCGACGCCTCCTCCAGTGAGCTGAGCATGGGCGCGAACTGCTCATCCCAGACTTTTTGATCCAGTGCGCCCTGATAACGGAAGCGCACAATGCCCTCGGCGTCGACGAGGTAGGTTTCCGGTGCACCGGTCACCCCCAAATCCAAACCTAAAGTGCCCTGCTCATCAAATACCGTTGCAAAGTAGGGGTCGCCTTTTTCCGCCAACCACTTCAGGGCGGGCTCGCGTCGATCCTTGTAGTCAACGCCCAAAATTGGCACGCCGCGCTCCGCTAATTCCACCAGGAAGGGGTGCTCGTAATGACAGGTCGGGCACCACGTTGCCCATACGTTGACCAGCAACCACTGCTTGGGAAGCTCTGCCCGGCTGAGCGACTCACCTTGCAGGGTTGGCAAAGAGAACTCCGGAAAGGGCTTATTGAGCAATGCCGATGGCAGCGCTGTGGGGCTGTAGTCGCCGGTTTGCACTCGGCGCTGCACGCCGAAGAAAATGGCCACCAGCACTAAAAAGATAATCAGCGGCAAAAATAGTTTAATCCTGCTCACGCTTTCCCCCTCGAACCACCAGTAATTTTTCCCCGGTAGCGCTTATCGCAAATCGCTAACAAACCACCCAACGCCATGAGGATGCCCCCCAACCAGATCCAACGCACAAAGGGTTTAATATGTATTCTGACCGCCCAAGCGCGCTCGGCAACAGGCTCGCCAAGCGCGATGTACACATCGCGCAGCACGCCGGCATCGATCGCCGCCTCGGTCATCACCTGCGATGCGCGGGCGTGATAGCGGCGTTTCTCAGGTGTTAACTGCGCCAGTAACGTGTCACCGTCATACAAACTAAAACGCCCCTGCTGGCCCTGATAGTTAGGGCCGTTAATGGCCTGGAGGTCGTCGAAAACAACCCGATAGCCAAAGGCGGTTTCGGTACTCTCCCCCACATTCATACGCAGGTCGCGTTCGTCTTGAAAGCTGGTCACCATACCCACGCCGATAAGGGCCAAGGCCAGCCCGAGGTGGGCCACAAGCATGCCGTAGTAAGACGGTGTCAGGCGTCGCAAACCCGAAACAAAACTTGACGCATTGCGGGTCTTATCGCGCAAATTAATCAGCGTCGTCGCAACAATCCATACAAATAGCAAGGCCCCGGCACTGGCAGCGAAATGAAATTCGCCGCCGTACAACCACGGCACCGCTACTCCCAACAGCATTGAGGCCAGCAATGCCGCAAGCATCGCACTCATCCAGCGCTGGGTATTGCTGCGTTTCCACTGCGTACTCGGCCCAATGCCGACCAACAGCGCGAGCAAGCACGTAATAGGTACAAACAAGGCATTGAAATAAGGCGGCCCCACCGAGTATTTACCCAGGCCGGCAAAATCCATAATAAGGGGGAACAGCGTGCCAAGTAGCACGGTCAATGCGGCAACCACCAACAAAATATTGTTAGCCAGCAGCAGCGCTTCTCGCGATAACAACTCGAATGGCTTGGCACTATGTTGCGACGGCGCTTTTAAGGCATACAGCGTTAACGAGCCGCCAACCACGACAACGAGAAAAGCCAGAATAAACATTCCTCGGGTGGGGTCTGCCGCAAAGGCGTGCACCGACGTTAGCACCCCAGAGCGGACCAGGAAGGTGCCGAGCAAACTCAACGAGAAGGCAAAAATCGCCAGTAACAGCGTCCAGGACTTAAAAATGCCCCGTTTCTCTGTGACCGCTAAGGAGTGGATCAACGCGGTGCCTACCAGCCAAGGCATGAAAGAGGCATTTTCGACCGGATCCCAAAACCACCAGCCACCCCAGCCAAGTTCGTAGTAGGCCCACCAGCTACCCAGTGTGATACCAATGGTTAAGAACAACCACGCGATATTAGTCCAGGGTCGTGACCACCGCGCCCAGCTGGCATCCATACGCCCGCTGAGCAAGGCTGCGATGGCAAAGGCGAACGCCACGGAAAAGCCCACATAGCCGATGTAGAGCATCGGCGGGTGAATGACCATGCCAGGGTCTTGCAGCAGGGGGTTGAGGTCTTGGCCATCTGCAGGTGTATTCAGAAGGTTGCGCGCAAACGGGTTCGAGGTAAACAGGGCAAAGCCGAAGAAGCCAATGGCAACCATGCCCATGACCGACAGCACTCTCGCCAAAATATCCAAGGGGAGTTGCTTGGAAAACACCGCCACGGCAACGGTCCAAAGGGTCAGAATCTCCAACCACAATAACAAGGAGCCCTCGTGCCCACCCCACAGCGCACTGAATTTATACGCGACGGGCAATTGAGAGTTGGACTGCAGCGCCACAATATTGACGGAGAAATCATCGCTGAGAAAAGCGTAAAACAGGGCGCTTATGGCCAGCGTGGTGAACAGACACTGCCCCCACGCCAGGGTCGCGCCGGCAGCCATTGCGCGCCGGTCTCCACGCCAAACACCCAACATGGGAACAACCGCTAATAACAGCGCAAAAGCAAAACCAAGAATGAGCGAGAAGTGCCCCAGTTCAATAATCACGAGCCGTTGTACTCCTTGCCTGCTGTCGCCTCCTCGGCACGTGACTGCGCAGATTTTTCCAGGGCCTCGCTGACTTCCGGCGGCATATAATTTTCGTCGTGTTTGGCCAGCACTTCATCCGCGTAAAACACCCCGTCTTCAGCAAGCCGACCGGTAACCACCACGCCTTCGCCCTCGGCGAAGAGATCAGGCAAGATTCCTTCATAGGCCACCGCTACGCTGGCACTGTAATCCGTCACGCGAAAGCGAACTTTCAGGCTGTCAGTGGCACGCTCCACGGAGCCCTCTTCCACCATCCCGCCAGCGCGAATCTTTTTGTCGACCGGCGCTTTGCCCGCGACAATATCGGCAGGTGGGTAAAACAGGTTAATGTTCTCTCGCAAGGCGTAACCCAAGAACGCCGCCGCTGCCGCACTGGCAAGTAAAATAAACACGACGATTCCAAGGCGCTGTTTACGCAGGGGGTGCATGGCCATTACAGCCTCCGTAGCATTAATTTAAAACTGATTTTCAGCCCGACGACGGCGGGCCGCCGCTGCCGCTAGCGCTCGCGCATTGCGACCGCGACGCCGCGATTCAAATACCAGAGCGCACAACACGATCGCGCTGGTGGTAAAACTGAACCACACGTAAGGGCCGTGACCATCCATTTGCCAAAGCTGTTGAAGATTTGCAAATACCACTACTACCTCCCCTTACTTGTCACTCACCAACGCTTGCACCCAACGGGTATTTTTCTCTCGCTCAATAATCTCGGCGCGAACGAACAGCAACAGTACCCAGCCAAAAAACAGATACATGCCACTGAGCGTGGCCATCAACGGGCGCAACATCGTCGGGTGAATCGTTGATTCACCGACGAACTTGATGCTGGCAGGCTGATGCAAGCTGTACCACCACTCCACAGACCAGTAGATGATTGGGATGTTCACCGCGCCAACAATTGCCAGCACCGCGCAAGCGCGCGCAGCGGCGTCGCGGTTTTCAAAGGCTTGATGCAGAGCAATCAAACCCAGATACAGGAAAAACAGAATCAATACGGACGTGATGCGGGCATCCCACACCCACCATGTTCCCCAGGTGGGTTTTCCCCACACCGCGCCGGTCAACAGCGCAAGAAACGTTAGCGCCGCGCCAATCGGCGCCGCCGATTTCATGACGATGGCCGCCAGCTTCATACGCCATATCAAATGTACTGCAGCCGCGGTTGCCATCAGCATATAGCCGCCCATCGCAACGGCGGCGGCGGGAACATGGATGTAGATAATGCGGAAACTATTACCCTGCTTAAAATCAGCGGGTACAAAAGCGAGCCCCCACACACAGCCCCCAACAAGCAGTAGCAAGGCGGGAATCGCCAACCAAGGCAACAGGCGCCCGCTAAATTGGTAAAACCAGCGTGGGGAGCCCCATTTGTGAAACCATTGCCAATTTGCCAAAGCCAGTCTTTCCTTAATTCAAACCAATACTTACTGATCCACGCTAATGCGCAGGGCGCCCCCAATAGCCAGCGGCGCCAACGCGAGGGCCGCCATCAGCAGCGCCGCCAACACCGCCAGCGGCGGCAGATATGCCATGCCATCAATGGCGCTTTTCACCGCTGCACTGCCAAAAATCAACACCGGAATATACAGGGGTAAGACAATCAACGACAGCAATAGTCCCCCCTTGCGCAAGCCAACCGTCAAGGCGGCGCCAATCGCACCGATAAAACTCAATACCGCCGTGCCAAGCAGCAGGCTAACCATCAATACGGCAAGCCCCTCTGAGGGCAACTGCAGGATGGTTGCCAACAAGGGCGACAACAGGCTCAGCGGCAAACCACTGACCAGCCAGTGACCGAAGGTCTTCGCCAGCACCAGGGGGTACAGCGGTAGCGGGCTCAACAAGAGCTGCTCCAGGGTCGCGTCGTCGTAGTCTCCGCGGAACAGGCCATCTGTTGCCATCATTGACGCCAGCAAGGCCACCACCCAGATAATGCCCGGTGCTAACACGGCCAATTGCTGACGCTCGGGGCCGATACCCAGTGGGAACAAGCTGCAAACCATCAAGAAAAACAGCAGAGGGTTGCTCCACTCGCTACCGCGTCGCAGCGCAGCCTGCAAGTCGCGTCGCAACACGGCAAACATTACCGCACCAGTGCCCATTGGGATCACGACCCCCCCCCCAGTTCTATACGGCGCAATGGACGGGGCAAGGACAGCGGGTGGTGAGTGGTTAACAACACCATTCCCCCGTTGTCGGCAAAGTCGCAGATCCACTGCTCTATTTCCGCAACACCGCGCTGATCTATCGCAGTGAAAGGCTCATCCAATAACCAGAGCTGGGCCGGGCAGCAAAAAAGTCGCGCCAGATTTACACGTCGCTGTTGACCCGCAGACAAGCTGTAACAGGGCTGCTGAATAAATTCCCCCAGCCCCACTTTAGTCAGGGCGCGATGCAAGTCGGCGTCGGCAACCTGCTGCCCTCGCACCGCACAACTCCAACGCAGGTTTTCCAGGGCGGTCAGCTGCGCTTTGATACCGCTGCCGTGTCCCAGGTACAAACTGTGCTGCCGAAAGTCTTCGCGCCGGGTGATCAAATTCTCACCCCGCCAGTAAATGTCGCCCTCGTAACGCGAAGACAAACCGGCGAGAATCTTTAGCAACGTAGTCTTGCCACTGCCATTGGGGCCGGCCAGTTGCACAACGTCTCCAGCGCTAACAGACAGCGACAAGCCCGCAAACAATACGCGTTCATCTCGCTCGCTGTATAGGTTGTGTAACTTGAGGTCTGGTGGCGACAAACTCACTCTCGCTGCTCAAGGCCACCGCATTGCGGCAGTCCGATTTAAAACGCGGCTAAGTATATACGAAATAACATCGAAATCCTCGCCCGGAATCTGGCGCGGCAATTTGTCGCAGCGGCAACAGCTTCGCTGACAGGCCGATAAGAGCACCCACTTCGCGGTGATGATTACTGACCGCCGGATTGGTGGCGTTGTAGCCAGCGCTCCATATCCTGGGTCACTAGGTCGAGGTAGGCTAACGCCTTATTCAGTTTGTCGCCCTCACTCTCAGCCCGGAACCCCATCAAGCGATTGCGCACCCAGGCCAATTCGCTGACGAGGTCACTGATTTGCGGCTCGCTGACACGCGCCGCCGCGGGTGCCGATTTCAATTCCTTGTCTACCACCGAAGTCGCTGGGCTATACAGGCTATCCAGCAAGGTGTTCAATTTTGCATCGGATTGCGGCGCGCGACCGGAAGTGGCCGCAGGCCGTGTATTCACTGCCGATGACCGCCCTCCTGCTGCCGCGTCGAAAAACACATCCAGTAAGGCATCGCCACTGCGCGGCGCTGGCCCCTCTTGCTTCGTTTTCGACTCGTCAACAGCCTGCCCTGCCGCCTTCAGCAGGCGTTCTCTCAGCTCATCCGGAATGCGATTGACAGTTTGGTGGTTGATCAACCGGCTCAACATCACTTCTATCGCGCTTGTCGCGCCGACAATCAATGACACCAGGCTCGGGCTAAGGGCAATTCGCCGCGTTCTGAGCCTATCCATCACGCGTTCACTTAAACGCGCACACTCGGTTAGCTCGACCAGCTCCAGGACGGCAGCGCCGCCATAGAGGGTGTGAAAGCCGCGGTGGATATCATCCAGTATTCGCTGGCCATCATAGCCGTACTGCAGCTCTTCCAGCTGCGCAAACAAGCCCTTAACAATATCCTCGGCTTCCGCCAAAAATATCGCCAGGATACCTTCGTGTTCGTTTGCGTCCACAGTATGCACTCTATTGTTATTGATCTCAGGCCAGCTGGATCAGCGAATCCGGATTCGTAATAGCTGGCAATTATGCGCAAAGTCTTGCAGTAACACTGTTGGCCCGGTCACAAAGGGCCGATTTTGTAATCAAATGGTCATGTTTTCGACGTATTCGTGCAAAACAGCTCACGAATTTTGTTTTCCAGCATTGCCGCCGTAAACGGCTTAACGATATAGGCATCCACCCCAGCCTGCGCGGCGGCGAGGATTTTTTCCCGCTGCGCATCAGCGGTGACGATCATCACCGGTATATGCCTCAAGGCACTATCGGCGCGAATAACCCGCAGCAGCTCCAGCCCTCCCATTTCAGGCATCAACAGATCGGTAATCACTAAGTCAAAGTGTTGGTTGTGAAGCATGGGCAATGCCACGCTGCCATCATCAGCTTCACTAATGCGCGCATAACCCAGATCATTGAGCAGATTGCGCATCACACGACGCATGGTGGCGAAATCCTCGACCACCAGAATTCTGATATCGCGCAAGGACGACGCCCCTGGGGCGGGCGAGTCGCTACCGACATCACTGCTGGCAAAAGGATCGGGGGAGCGCTCATCACTCATGCGGCGCCTCCATTCCAGCGGGCTGCTGAATCAGGTTCTCCAGAAAAAACGCAAGCTGCCCAGACGGCTTGCGCGGCAAGGGCCAGTCGCTTACCCGCATCGCCAAGTCTCGGAACGCCCGTGAGGCCGTTGCACTCGGGGCATAATCGACCACTGGCCGCTGCTTTTTCACCGCCTCTCTGAGCGCCGGATCAAAAGGAATGCTGCCGCTGTAGATGAGACTGACGCTTAGAAATTGCTCGCAGACACCTGCCAGCTTTTGCACTAAGCCGCGCCCCTCATCTTCGTCGCCAACCATGTTGGCCAGAATGCGGAAGCGTTGGCGCCCGAAATCGCGATTCAGTAATTTGATCAGCGCATAGGCATCGGTCAGCGACGAGGGCTCATTACAGACCACCACCAGCACCTCCTGACAGGCGTTGGTAAAGGTTAAAACGGTGTCGGTGATCCCCGCTGCCGTGTCGACGATCAATACATCCAACTGCGCAGCCAAATCACTGAACGCCCGGATCACGCCAGCATGCTGCAACTCACTCAAACGAGTCAGCTGCCTGGCACCGGAAGACGCCGGGATAATGCGCACACCAGAGGGGCCGCTAATCATTGCTTCTTCCAGTGAGCATTCGCCACTAAGGACCTGCTCAATAGTCCGCGGGGCCGACAGCGACAACAAAACATCGACATTTGCCAAGCCAAAGTCGGCGTCGAGAATAGCCACACGCTTACCCTGGTGCGCCAGCGCCACAGCGGTATTGATGGCGACATTGGTTTTTCCTACCCCGCCTTTGCCGCCGCTTACCCCAATAACCTGAACCGTCATAAAGCTCCTCTCCCAGTAAGGGAGTTTTGCGGGTATCGATAGCTACCAAAATAGCGGTGCCGGGTATCGAGGTATCGCAATCCGATTTGGGCCAGCTCGCGTCTAAGCAGCCGCTGATGAAGCGTGGGACAATCAACAAATACCAGGCCGCTGGCACTCGACCACGCTTCCCGGTACGCCTCATACACGGGATTTACGCGCATGGTGCCGAGTAAACCGCCCAACCATAGCCCAAAGAAAATCAACGCGCTGGGCAGAGCGTAGCGAATCACTGCCTGCATCGCCCCGGAGAGCTCGCGGCTATATGGCCAGAGTACGGTAACCACCACCGCTGACATGACGGCGGCCCAGACTGCACCACGCCAGCTGAGCCCGGGAATATCGCTCAGCTGCAGCTCATTAAGATGTGGCAACGACGCTGCCGGAGAACGCGCCCCGTCCCTCGCCCACAGTCGCAGGCGCCAGTGCGAACCCTGCTCACACTGCATCTGCGCCCAACATTCCAGTGCAGACAGTGAGGCTGCATCGGGAATAACAAATACCAGTTTATTCATAAGCTATCGCAGCGACTGCAAACGTTCGGTGGCACTCACAACCTCGGTCAGCCGAATACCGAGTTTGTCATCAACCACCACCACCTCTCCCCGCGCAATCAGTCGACCATTGACGAGGACATCCAGCGGTTCACCTGCTTGGCGGTCCAACTCCACCACCGCGCCCTGCTGAAGTTGCAACAGGTCGCGAATGGCCATGTCACTGCCACCCACCTCCAGCGTGACGCGGACGGGAATGTCCATCACCATATCGAGGTCCGGCGCCGCCGCTGTGCGCTCTCGAAGCCGGGCCTGCCCCAGCAGGTCAGACGCTCCAGACGACTCTCCCTCTTCCGCTTCTATTTGCTGACGCAGCATCTCACGCTCTCGCCGCAGGTTTTCTGGCTCTGTCATTGCCTCACTCCTTAAACGCTATGTGCGCCCTTTTATTTTTAACGCCAACTGTCCCTTGCTCATACCGACACTGGCCTTGAGTAGCGATACGCCGGATGCGCGAATTTCGGCTTGCTGACAACTCCCCAAGCTCAGCACATCCCCCACTTTTAAATTGGCGACCTGCCCCAGTGTCATCGCCTTATCTGCCAACACGCAGCGGGTAGGCAGTGGCGTATCCAGCACGGCGCGCTGCATGGCGCCTTGCCACTGCGGGTCGGGTGCCCGGCTCTGCGCCAACTCACTCTGAGAGAGACTCTCTCGCAAGGGCTCGAGCATTGCCAGAGGAAAACACATATGCAGCTCGCCACCGCCACCGCCCTCGGCATCCAATTGAAAACGGCAAACCACAACGGTGTCCGCCGCGCCAACGATATTGGCCAGCGAGGGATTCAACTCGGTGCCCATCGGCTTACACTGCAGTGCGGCAACAGGCTTGCACGCTTCTTCAAAGTCAGCGTGAGCGCGGCTGAGGAGCTTGCCGATCAGCCGCCGCTCGGAGGGGCTAAAATCGCGACCATCCGGCACACCCTGGGCCTCACTGCCGCCGAAGTAGATTTCCACTAAGCGAAAGACCAAGCGCGCATCAAAGACCATCATCGCCGTACCCAGTAGCGGCTCTACGCGCATTAAATTCATACTTGAGGGGATATACAGCGAATGAAGATATTCCGCGTAGGGCGAGAATTGTAGCTCCAGCAGGCTGACATCGACGTCCTGCCCCAGCACGTCGAGCAAACTACTGCGAAAATGTTCGGCAAAGCGCTTACTCAGTTGCTCTAAACCCGGCAGACGACGTGCCTTCGGTTGCTGCCGACTGGCCAGATCAAACTGGGCATAGCTGGGCTTGGGCTCGATGCCCGGAACCGCTGGCTCGTCCTTCACGGCGGCCAGTAGCGCGTCTATCTCTGCTTGAGAAAGCAAATCCTTCATTGCTGCCCCTGCACCCTCGGCCACCACCAGCCTGTGTTAGTCAAAAAAATGACGCGCACTTAACAACGCTCCCTGAGTACCCGAAGTGTTATTGCCAAATGTTCCTCAACACGCCGAAGCGCCAGGTTTGCCGCCGCGGAATCTGTGTCCTTTGCAGCACCCTCCAGGCACTTGCACTCCTCAGCCAAAGCCAATGCAGCCATCCCTAATGCCCCCCCTTTTAAGGTGTGCGCAATGCGTCGTAGCCGCTCAAAGTCGCTGGCGGCGAAGGCGTCTTGCGCATCAGCGATACGCTGCTGACAATCGCGCTCAAAACTCGCGACCAACACACCGATATCACTGCCCATAACCCGCCGAAGTTCGTCGTATTGTTGCTGGTCAATTGTTGTCATAGCTATCCCTGCAAAAGCCAATAAGCTAGTTAGTTTCCAAGTGATAATTTGCGACTGTCGAGCACGATCTCGCCAACACCTGCCAGCCGTTTAGCGGCGGCAACAAGCTCCTGTTTGGCGAGCTCTACTTCGCCGTTAGAGGGCTCCCCAAGCAGACGCTCTTCAGGGTGCTGACTCTGCAACGCGTTTTGCAATGCCGCACGTAATTCACCGGTGGCGCCTTCAAGCGCACGCAGCGCGGTCTGCGGGTTGAGCTGAGATACCAGATTTTTCATATCGGCCTCCGTCAAGCGCTGCAACTGATCAAACCCAAACATCTGGTCTTCAACACGCTCGGCCAGGCCTGGGCGATGCTCCCTCAAGCCCTCCAATAACGCACTTTCATCGGCAACATCCAGCTCATTAAGCAGCGCGGCTGCCAGGCTTTCCCCGGTTAAACGGCGACCACTGTGGCCACGCGCGTTCAAGTATTCTTCAATCAACCAATCCAATTCCGCCAACGCAGCGGTCGACAGGGACTGCAGCGACGCCAAACGGCTGAGTAACTCCCTGCGTCGCTGGGGGTCAAAACAGGTAATAACGGCCGCCCCCTGCGCCGGCTCCAAACAGGCGATCAGCACGGCCTGTATTTGCGGATGCTCCCTGCGAAGCATGTCCGCTATGGTATCTGCCGCCAACCACTTCAATTTAGCAATCTGCTGCGACTGCCCCTGCAGTGCCAGGTTGCTTTTCACTAGGGCCGCCCGCTCTTCACCGAGGGCCTCCTCAAGCAAATCGCGAATATCTTCTGCCTGGCTGGGCCGCACCAGGGAAAACTGCAGCATATCGTCGTTAAAGCGTGCCAGTAATTGCGCTAGCTGCCCGGCATCCGGCGTTGCCAGGGTGGCCATATAGCCGGTCAATGCTTGAATTCGTTCCGGGCTGAATTCACGCATCACGCTTGCGGCAACTTTCGCCTCCAGGGCCATTAGCACCATGGCGGCTTGCTCGGGGGAGCACTGTGAGGTTTGCCCGTCCAGCCAGTGATCAATCACCGCCGCGACACGCGCTGGTTCATCCTCAGCGGTGGTGCGCAGCAAACGCAAATGAACACCGTAGTCGACCCGTTTATGTTTTTTGACTCGGGGTTTGGTCGCTGGCTGCGACATAAGCTGTATAAATAGCGCAACGGCGAGGCTTGCGCCGCCGGACAACAGACTCACACTGAGCCACTCCGCCTGCCTGAGCAGCGCCGCGACCGCTGCGCCGCCGAGCAATGCGACCAGCAGGAAAAACTGGAATGTAATCAGCACGCGCGGGGCTATTGCCATTGGCTAGCCCCTCCACTAACAGTCATTTTTTTGACAGCGCTGATTTTCAAAGCCACTCAAACCCGTTTCGTCAAATTATTGACAGTAGCACCCGCGCATATACATTGGTTATCAATGACTTACGCGACTAGTTACTGCCTACACTGACTGTAATGCAGGTTTTAGGCCAGCTGAGCTTACAGCCGCACTTCGACAAAAGGCAGGGACTGAGGGCCACCCGCATCAATGCTCTGGGCGGCGTCAAAGGGGTGAGCCTCACGCTCGGCAGAGCGGTCAATATTGAGGCTGGCAAAGTCAAACAAGTCGCGATCTGCGAGCTGTGAGGGAGCAATGTTTTGCATTGCTGAGAAAATTTTCTCTATACGGCTACCATCCTGCTTTTCCCACTCCAGAAGCATCTTGCGGATATTTTGGCGCTGCAGATTTTCTTGCGAACCACAGAGGTTGCAGGGAATGATGGGGAACGCTTTATAGGCTGAAAAGCGTTCGATATCCGCCTCCCGGCAATACGCCAGCGGACGAATAATGACGTTGCGCTTGTCGTCAGACAGCAGCTTTGGCGGCATCGCAGCCATCCTGGAGCCATAGAACATATTTAAAAACAGCGTCTGTACGATATCGTCTTTGTGGTGTCCGAGTGCGATTTTCGTGGCGCCAATTTGCTCGGCAAAGCCGTATAGTGTTCCCCGCCGGAGTCGCGAACACAACCCACAGGTGGTCTTGCCCTCGGGGATTTTCTCTTTGACGATTGAGTAGGTGTCTTTGTTAACAATGTAGTACTCGATACCCAGCGTCTCGAGGTATTCGGGAAGAACATGCTCAGGGAAACCCGGCTGCTTCTGGTCCATATTCACCGCGATCAACTCGAAGGAGACCGGTGCGCTCTTTTGCAGGTTCATCAGGATATCGAGCATGGTGTAACTGTCTTTACCACCGGACAGGCAAACCATTACCCGGTCGCCCTCTTCGATCATCTGAAAATCCTCTATCGCCTGCCCGGTGTGGCGGCGAAGGCGCTTCTGCAACTTGTTAAATTCCAGCTTAGACATTGCCGGCGTCGCAGAACTCGGGGTTTCAGAAGCGGAAAACATAGCTATTGCCTGTGTATCGGTGAACGAAGACGAGCGGCGCATTATATAGAGTTGGCTAAATATCAGCCACAAAGGCTTGAAAAATTCCCCTTCCGGCGTTGGAAACGCCGCTGCGACTGGTAATCTTTGCCTTAGGTGTCTATTATTAGCGCGCCAAAATCTTCTGGCATGAGGTGTTATTTTTACACGGCCAGACCCCGGCACGGGTGCATGCCGGATTGTGTAATCCACGTCCGGTCGCACCCGCTCACAACCGGCTTAAGACCAGATCACTTACCAGAAAGGGAACGCTCCATGAAACAACCCGTTCGTGTCACCGTTACCGGTGCAGCAGGCCAGATTGGCTATGCACTGCTTTTCCGTATCGCTTCCGGCGCTATGCTGGGCGACGATCAGCCCGTCATTCTGCAACTGCTGGACATCACTCCTGCTCTGGACGCGCTGGAAGGCGTAAAAATGGAGCTTGAAGACTGTGCCTTCCCACTGCTGAGCGGTGTTGTCTGCACTGACGACCCCAATGTTGGCTTCAAAGACAGCGATTACGCCCTGCTTGTTGGCGCTCGCCCACGTGGCCCCGGCATGGAGCGCAAGGATCTGCTGGAAGCAAATGCCGCGATCTTCTCTGTTCAGGGTAAAGCGATCGACGAAAATGCCAGCAAAGATATCAAAGTACTGGTAGTCGGCAACCCTGCCAACACCAACGCTCTGATCACTCAGCGCAATGCGCCTTCTATCAACCCGCGCAACTTCACTGCAATGACTCGCCTGGACCACAACCGCGCGATGACGCAGATTGCTCAGAAAACCGGCAAAACCGTTAACGACGTAACGAACATGACCATCTGGGGCAACCACTCTGCCACTCAGTACCCGGATCTGTTCAACGCAAAAGTTGCGGGTGAAACGGCCTCTGACCTGGTTGATCAAGAATGGCTGGAGAACGACTTCATCCCAACGGTTCAGCAGCGTGGCGCAGCCATCATCAAGGCACGCGGTGCGTCTTCTGCAGCGTCAGCAGCCAATGCGGCTATCGACCACATGCGCAGCTGGGCACTGGGTACTGAAGGCGACGACTGGGTATCTATGGGCGTATACAGCGACGGTAGCTACGGCATTCAAGAAGGCCTGATCTACTCCTTCCCCTGCCGCTGCAAAGGCGGCGACTGGGAGATCGTTCAAGGCGTTGACGTCAACGATTTCAGCCGTGCGAAAATGCAGGCGACTGAGCAAGAGTTGGCTGAAGAGCGCGACGGCGTTAAGCACTTGCTGCCCTAAGGCATCGTGCCAGGCAGTAAAGAAAAAGGCGGCCTTCAGGCCGCCTTTTTTGTAAGCGCGTAAATGGAACCAGCCATCAACGGGGACATATCAATGAATAAAACCGCAGTGGTACTCGGTGGCACAGGCCTGGTTGGCAGTGCGTTGCTGGAACTCTTGGTTCACAGCCCAGCATTCTCTAACGTGCGCTGCATCAGTCGCCGGGCTCCCCACCTCGACCATCCCAAATTAACGCATTGTCACGCTGATTTTGAGCAATTGGAAAATTACGCAGAGGCGTTTCAAGGCGACTGTCTATTTTCCTGCCTGGGGACAACGCGCAAGCAGGCGGGCTCACTGGCCGCTCAGCGTCGCGTCGACGTGGATTATCAGCTTCGCGCCGCTCAAATAGCCGCCCAACAGGGCGTGCCACACTATTTGCTTGTATCAGCCATGGGCGCGAATGCGGATAGTCTTAGCGCCTACATGCAAATGAAGGGCGAGTTAGAGGACGCGGTCATTGCGCTTAACTTCGCAAGCACCAGCATATTTCAACCGTCGCTGCTAACAGGTGCTCGCGACCAACGCCGCTGGGCAGAATCACTCTCCGCCCCGCTTATGGAAGCCGCCTGCCACCTTCCGGGCTTAAAAAACTACCGGCCGATTTCAGGCACACAACTGGCACAAGCGATGCTGGAGCGCAGCCTGGAATACACTCAAGGCCTCAAGCGCTACCGCCTGGGGGAGTGTTTTCCAAAGTCAGAGTAGCCCCCTCAGTCGGGCTCGTCGGCAAACAGCGCACTTGCGCTAAGGCCATTGCTTTCAAACATGCCCCGTAGGCTTTTTAAGGCCTCAACCTGGATCTGCCGAACCCGCTCGCGGGTCAAGCCGATCTCACGCCCGACCTCTTCCAGTGTTGCCGCCTCGTGGCCGCGCAACCCAAATCGCCTTACCACCACTTCTCTTTGCTTATCGCTCAGCTCATCGAGCCAGTGGTCAATGCTGTCGGAGAGGTCATCATTTTGCAGAATTTGACTGGGGTTTAGCGCGTTGTGGTCAGCGATTGTATCCAGCAGCACTTGATCTGAGTCCTGCGCCAGGGGCACATCCACCGACGCCACACGCTCTTTTAGCCCACACAGGCGCTTGGCCTCGGCAACAGGGCGATTCAGCTCCCTTGCCATTTCTTCCGGCGAGGGCATGTGATCCAGCTTTTGGCTCAGCTCGCGCTCCGCACGCAAATAACTGTTGAGCTCTTTTACCACGTGTATCGGCAAACGAATCGTGCGGGTCTGATTCATAATCGCCCGCTCAATAGTTTGGCGAATCCACCAGGTGGCATAGGTAGAAAAACGAAAGCCGCGCTCAGGGTCAAACTTCTCAACGGCGCGAATAAGCCCCAAATTTCCCTCTTCCACCAAGTCGAGCAAAGTAAGGCCTCGATTTAGATAGCGGCGGGCAATTTTCACCACCAAGCGCAGGTTACTCTCTATCATGCGCTTGCGACCGGCCTCATCGCCTTTGCGAGCCAGGCGCGAGTAATAGACTTCTTCATCGGCAGTGAGTAACGGCGAGTAGCCGATTTCGTTGAGGTATAGCTGAGTAACATCTAACTCAGCGCTGTGGCGCTTACTGCGTTTTAAGCGACTGATGCCTTTTTCAGTTGTGGATTCTTGTTGTTTTTCTATATCCGTATCTGCCACGCCCTTAACAGGCCGCGACGCTTTTCCGTTCGATTCATATACCCGCATCGTCGAATCCTTATGCAAGATTGTTATTGTTTCGACTTGGGTGACGCCCTCTTGCTCCTCCTACTCTAACGCCGCGGAAGCAGCTTCAAGGGATCAACCGGTTTTCCGTCAATTCGAACTTCAAAATGCAATTTCGCCGAGTTCGTACCACTATCGCCAAGTTCAGCGATCGTTTGCCCAGCGTTAACGCTCTCTCCCTCTTTTACCAGCAAGCGCCGATTGTGACCGTAGGCACTTAAGTAGCGCTCTGAGTGTTTCAATATAAGCAGGTTGCCGTAACCGACCAGGCCACTGCCTGCATAAACGACAACACCACTCTTCGATGCCCTTACAGGCTCACCCATTTTACCTTTGATATCAATACCCTTGTGGGCCTGCCCGGTCGCAACAAACCCTCGCGTAAGCGGCCCCTTTACCGGCCAGCGCCATGACTCCTTCGCGGCGCTACGCGGCGGCGACGGCTTTTTCGCAATGGTCTTTTTTTGAGGCTTTACGGTTGGCGTAGGGGTTTTTACTGAGGGTGAAGAAACGGATTTCCCCGCGATTTTTTTCGGCGCGGACGGCGCAGCATAACGCTCTTTCAACATGATCGCCTGGCCGGGGAAGATGGTGTACGGCGCTCGAATGTTGTTAGCGTTCGCTAACCGTTTAACGTCGAAGCCGTAACGCCATGCGATTGAAAAAAGGGTGTCACCACGGCTGACAATATAATAGGGCGGCGGTTTTTCTGAGGGGTTGTATCGGTCAACTACCGGCGCAGCACGATGGGGAGCACTGCATGCGCCAAGCGCCAACAACAGCACAGCCACAAGCAGCGTGTATCCTACCCTCTTCACTGACGCGGAACCTTCATAGCGAGCTTTCCAGTGGCAATTTGTCATTGGCAACGACTCATTGACCCTAAAGCGAACAAAAGATTCTTTTTATCCGCAGCAGGGTCAAGCGGGTTTTGATTATTATCAGTGATTTAAACGCCTCGGCTTATGTAAAAATAATCTTAAAAAAGTCTCAATTTCTACTGGCTACGCGTTCGAGCAAAAGGACAGTCGCGAAACCCACGGCCATCAGCAGCGCACACATCAACCACTGAGGGTCCGCCTGTTCAGCGTACTGCATGGGCAAGACATTATGCCAATCGACGCTGTGCTCATCGGTTAATAACCGCCCCGCTGAGGAAAGCTTCCACGGCCAGATCACTGCCAATGATCCCAGCAGAATCCCCGTCAGCGTAGCCAGCAACGAGCGCCGATGAGTGTGCATCAGGTAGCTAAGCAGGCGCACAAATAACATCAGGCCCGTGGCGCAACCCAACATGAACACCGCGATCATGCCAAGGTCCATCGACTTAATGGCATTGATAATGGGCTCATACATCCCCAGCAACAGCAGGATAAAACTGCCTGAAATTCCCGGCAAGATCATCGCGCATATCGCCACCGCACCCGCGCCATAAACGGTCAGCATATTCACCGGCACCTCAGCCGGGCGCAGCGCGGAGATGACCAGCGCGAAAACCAAGCCCAGTACAACAAAGCCAACAGGCTGACCCCGGCCGGGAATCTGTTGGTAGACAAACAATGCCGACGCGAGAATCAACCCGAAAAAGAAGGCTGCCAGCAATAGCGGATGAGTAGCCAGAGCCCAGGATATCGCCCGTGCCAGCGACAACACACTAATGGCGATTCCCAGCAATAAACTCAGCAGAAAACCGCCGTTAACGTACTGCCATGCCGCCGACGGACCACGCGTGAACAACAACTTGAGTGCCTGCAGGTTGCAGGCTTTCAAACTTTCAATCAGCTGGTCGTAAATACCGGTGATGAAGGCAACCGTTCCCCCCGAGACTCCCGGTACAATATCGGCAGCACCCATTGCCGCCCCGCGCAGCATCACGCCGGCGCTAAAGCCCTTCATACATCTTCCTTAATTGAATTTGGCAACACGTTTAGGCGACAACACCGCCCACCAGGGGCACGAACAACACCGGCTCAATGCATTGCTCTTCAATGCCGTCTTCGTGGCGGTCGTAAACATATAGACTCTGCGGTTTGCCCTGTTCACCGACGGGAATAACCAGCCTGCCGCCCACCGCGAGTTGTTCTAATAACTCAGCTGGCACCACCTCTGGCGCCGCCGCCGAGAGTATCGCATCGAAGGGCCCACGCTCAGGCCAGCCCATACCGCCGTCAGCATGGCGCAAATGCACATTGTGCAGGCCCAAATGGCGAAGGCGCTTACGCGCTTTCTCTTGCAAGGGACGGATACGCTCAACACTGAACACGCGCCCGACGTGTTGCGCCAGGATGGCTGTTTGATAGCCCGATCCTGTGCCCACTTCCAGCACGCGCTCACGCGGGCCATTGGCCAATAACAGCTCTGTCATACGGGCGACAATATAGGGCTGAGACAGGGTTTGCTGGAAGCCTATCGGCAGCGAACTGTCCTCATAGGCGCGGTGAGCCAGCGCTTCATCCAGGAAAATATGCCGCGGCGTGGCGCGAATGGTATCCAGAACTTTTTGATTGCTAATGCCCTGCGCTCGCAAACGCTCAATCAGTCGATCCCGGGTACGCTGGGACGTCATCCCAATACCTTGCAAGTTAATACTGCTCACCTTTGCTCTTCTCTGTTTTATGGCCTTCAGGCGTTAATAAATTCTCTCACAAGCGCTGTAGCGAAACAGCCACTGGGCAGTGAAAACTGCAACTGCAGCTGATCATCACTTAACCACTGCCAGCATAATTCCTTTGGAACAACCCGCAGACTGCGCCGCTCCATTTTCATGCCGTGGCGCAGTAAACCGTCGCACAGCGTTTTATGGGCAGCAAACACCGATTGTTCAATGGCGTCCACCTCGGCGGTAACACTGTGGCGCGCCACCTTGCCAAACAACGGGCCACTGGGGTGAATATCCCCCTCGGCGATGCGTTTTTCGATATCCTCATCCGGCTCAGCCACAAAAACACTGCCGCTGTCGCGCAAGCTATATAGCTCACCCTCTAAGGGCGATAGCCACGTTCCTGCCTGCAATCGTAATGCCAAAACCTCATTAAACAGGTAAGAGCGCGCCGAGGACAGGTAAATACTTCGCTGAAATCGCTGAGGTTTACTCTCTCCCTCAAACCAAGCGCGGCACTGCTCGATATTCGCACCCTCGTGGCCAAAGCGCTGTTCACCGAAATAGTTGGGGTAGCCGGCGCACAGTATCTTCAGACGGCGATCGATGTCATCGCGGTCACCAACCACCTCGCGCAGGCGAATCACAAAGCGATTGGCACGGTGACTGCCAGGGCGCAGTTTCTGCCGGTGCCGCCCCCAGCGCTGTACCTTCCAAAAACTGTCGCCCGATAGCTCAGCAATATCGTCCCAGTCTCGCCCCTGCTTACCCGGCAGATGAACGCAGAACCATTGCCGAGTTAAGGCATGTCGGTCCTTCAATCCACTATAGGTAACGGCTTTGAGGGAAACACCGGCTAGGTCAGCGATACGGCGGGCAACATACTCGGTGTTATTGCCACGCTTCTCCACCCACAGCCAATCGAATTCACCATCGAGGCTAAATTCAACATCAAACTGTTCTTCGACTTCAAAATCCTCGGGCACGCTGCGCAGGCGTCCGCGCGCCTGAGGAGCGCCGAGATAGGTGGGCCAGTCAGGCAGCATTGGTATCGCGCTCAAGCAATACAACAGCGTCAACGGCAATGCCCTCTTCCCGGCCCACGAAGCCAAGTTTTTCAGTCGTGGTTGCCTTCACGCTAATATCAGCCAGCGCCACATTCAGGACGCTCGCAAGGCGCTGACGCATAACGGGGATGTGCGGGGCGAGCTTTGGCGACTGGGCAGCGATGGTAATGTCGGCATTTCCCAGTACATAGCCTTTCTGCTTTATCAGCGCGTAACAATGCGATAACAGCTCAGCACTATCGGCGCCCTTGTATGCCGCATCGGAGTCGGGAAAATGCTGACCAATATCGCCCAGTGCCAAGGCACCGAGCAACGCATCGCAGAGCGCGTGAATGGCAACATCACCGTCGGAATGCGCCTCCAGCCCTTGGTGGTGATCGAGCCGAATACCGCACAAAACAATGTGATCCCCGCTGCCAAAGCGATGAACATCGTAGCCGTGACCAATACGCACACCACTCATCACCGCACTCCTTCGCGCGACTGCGCCTGCAAATAGAATTCCGCCAATGCTAAATCCTCGGGATAGGTCACCTTGATATTCGCGGCACTGCCTGCCACCAGCTGTACGCTGCCGCCACAGTGTTCAATCGCAGACGCTTCGTCGGTTACCGTCAAGCGGTGCTCTCGGCAGTAGCGCAGCGAGGACACCAGTTCTCCATAGCGAAATACCTGCGGCGTTAGCGCGCGCCACAAACCGCTGCGGTCCAGGGTTTCTTCAACCTCATTGGCTTGGCCCGCACGTTTTACGGTATCGACAATCGGCGCCGCCAACAGGCCACCGCGCTGCTGAGAAAGCGTAGCCTGAATCAGCGCCGACAAATCGGCCGACGTCAGGCAGGGCCGCGCGGCATCGTGCACCAACACCCAATCTGCATCACTGGCCTCACCGCGCAGCGTCAGCAGTGCCATCTCCACAGAGTCAGCACGTTCACTGCCGCCAACGACGGCCCGAACCCGGGGGTGATGGCTTAAGGGTAGAGACGAAAACTGCTCGTCACTGGGGTGGAGAGCAAACAACACGGCTGATATTTGAGGTTCAGCCAGCAGGGCTGATGCACTGTGTTCGATAACCGTGCGACCAGCGAGAGGCATGTACTGCTTGGGACGCTCACTGGCAAAACGGCTGCCTCGGCCGGCCGCTGGAATAATGGCCCACAAACGCTGTGTCACGGTGAGTCTTCTATGATGAGATAAAACGTTTCGTCCTCGCGAATCAGCCCCATATCATTCCGGGCTCTCTCCTCGATGCTATCGAGGTTATTCTTGAGGCTATGTACCTCGCCCAGCAGCCGATCATTGCGCTGCCGAAGCGCAGTATTGTGTTGCTGTTGATCGCCAATTTCCCGCCGCAGACTAACAATCTGTTCCCAACTGCCGCTGCCATTCCACAGGCGCAATTGCAGCGCAAGCAGTAATACCAGTAGCAGTAGCAGCAATCGGCGGCGGGTCATTGCTTATCCTTTGTCGGTGCTCAGAGACCACGTTTGCCTCTGAGCACACGTACACAGTGCGATCAGGCGCGGAACTCATCGCGACCGCGATAGGCTGCGCCGAGTTCTGCTTCAATACGAAGCAAGCGGTTGTACTTAGCAACGCGGTCAGAGCGACACAGTGATCCGGTTTTGATCTGGCCAGCAGAGGTTGCAACCGCCAAATCGGCAATCGTGGTGTCTTCTGTCTCACCGCTGCGGTGAGAAATCACAGCCGTGTAACCGGCATCTTTTGCCATTTTGATTGCATCCAGTGTCTCGCTCAGCGAGCCGATTTGGTTGAATTTAATCAAAATTGAGTTGGCGATGTTGTTATCGATACCGCGCTTCAAGATGCTGGTATTGGTCACAAACAGGTCGTCGCCCACCAGTTGCACACGCTCACCGGTTAGCTCAGTCAGTGCGGCCCAGCCGTCCCAATCGCTTTCATCCATACCGTCTTCGATAGAAATAATGGGGTAGCGCTGAGACAAGCCGTCCAGATAGGCGGCAAAGCCGGCGGCATCAAACTCTTTACCTTCGCCGCTAAGCTTGTACTTACCGTCTTTGTAAAATTCAGAGGCCGCGCAATCCAGCGCCAGAGTCACGTCTTCGCCAAGGGTGTAACCGGCGTTAGAAAC
Source organism: Spongiibacter marinus (assembly GCF_016906995.1). Classification (GTDB taxonomy): domain Bacteria; phylum Pseudomonadota; class Gammaproteobacteria; order Pseudomonadales; family Spongiibacteraceae; genus Spongiibacter; species Spongiibacter marinus. The sequence continues at coordinate 67,593 of NZ_JAFBBD010000004.1, forward strand.
CGCCTCTGCAATCACTTCCAGAGCCGCTTCGTTCGAGGGCAAGTTGGGAGCAAAACCGCCTTCATCACCCACAGCGGTGCTGAGACCACGGCCGGCAAGCACCTTTTTCAATGCATGGAAGATTTCAGCGCCAATGCGCAGGGCTTCCGCAAACGTCGGCGCTGCAACGGGCTGAATCATGAATTCCTGAATGTCGACGTTGTTATCCGCGTGCTCGCCGCCATTCAAAATGTTCATCATCGGCACCGGCATGGTGTACTGGCCTTCCGTACCGTTAATTTGTGCAATGCGTTGGTAAAGCGGAATACCTTTCTCTGCCGCAACCGCCTTTGCAGCCGCCAGAGAGACTGCCAAAATCGCGTTGGCGCCAAACTTCGCTTTGTTCTCGGTACCGTCGGCGTCGATCATCGCTTTGTCGATCGCACGCTGATCTTCGGCATCCATCCCCATCAACAGATCGCGAATATCGGTATTGATATTCGCGACGGCTTTGGTCACACCCTTACCCAGGTAACGCGACTTATCGCCGTCACGCAGTTCGAGGGCTTCACGTGATCCCGTCGATGCACCAGAGGGCGCACAGGCACTACCTACTGCCCCAGAGGCCAACACAACGTCTGCCTCCACGGTGGGGTTACCGCGAGAATCCAGTACCTCGTATGCCTTAATATCGACGATTTCTGCCATGGGGTGATCTCCTTCCTATAAGTCGTATCGCGACGCCGAGCGTCGTTATTGTTTTAAAAAATGAATAGGGTTTAGCGAATGTCCAGCGCCGGCAATGACTTCACAAGATCATCGACTGCTTTCATTTGCTGTAAAAACGGTTTCAGTGCAGACAGCGGTAGCGCGCTGGGGCCATCGCATAACGCTTGATCCGGATTCGGGTGGGCCTCCAGAAACAGCCCAGCCAGCCCCTGGCTCATCCCCGCCCGACCCAGCTCCGCAACCTGGTGACGGCGACCACCGGAGGCCGCGCCCATCGGGTCGCGACACTGCAGGGCGTGGGTAACGTCAAAAATTAACGGCGCGCCGCCACTGACTTCACGCATGGTGCGAAAACCCAGCATATCGACAACCAGATTGTCATAGCCAAAATTACTGCCGCGCTCGCACAGCATGACTTTTTCGTTGCCACATTCCGCAAATTTCTCGACGATATTCTTCATTTGCGCGGGGCTCAGGAACTGCGGCTTTTTGATATTAATCACCGCATCGGTTGCCGCCATCGCCGCAACCAAATCAGTTTGCCGGGCGAGAAAGGCTGGCAGCTGAATAACATCGCAAACCTTAGCCACCGGCGCTGCCTGGTGAATTTCGTGAATGTCGGTGATCACCGGCACATTAAAGCTGCGCTTGATCTCTTCAAAGATTTTTAAACCTTCATCCATACCGGGGCCGCGGTAAGAATGAATGGAAGATCGATTGGCTTTATCGAAAGACGCCTTGAAAACATAGGGAATACCCAGCTCGGCGCACACCTCCACGTAGGCCTCCGCCACGCGCATGGCCAGGTCTCGCGACTCCAGTACATTCATACCACCGAAAAGCACGAAGGGCAGATCATTGCCCACATCCAAGCCAGCAACGTTGAGATGTTTATCCTGCATAGGGAACTCCGCTTGCAAGGCGGCGCGCATCCCGCACCACCATGTTTTTAGTTAGGGGCGCGGGCGCGATCATTACGCCTGCTGGTGCTTCAGGGCAGCACGCACGAAACCGGTGAACAACGGGTGACCGTCGCGCGGTGTCGAGGTAAATTCCGGGTGGAACTGGCAGGCGACAAACCAGGGGTGGTCCGCCACTTCAACCACTTCGACCAAGCTCTTATCGGCCGACCAGCCACCAATGCGCAGGCCATTATCCTGCAGAGCCTGAACGTAATTATTATTCACCTCATAGCGGTGGCGATGACGCTCGGTAATTTGCGCGGCGCCGTATATCTCCTTCGCCAACGAGCCGTCGCTGAGGTGGCACATCTGAGCACCCAAGCGCATGGTTCCCCCCAGGTCGGATTCAGCGTCGCGCTGCTCCGTTTCGCCTTCAGAGGTTACCCATTCGGTGATCAGACCAACAACCGGGTTGGCGCCATCTTCAACGAATTCACTGCTGTTGGCATCGCTGATACCCAGGACATTGCGCGCGAATTCAATAACGGCAACTTGCATACCCAGGCAGATGCCCAAGTAGGGAATGTTATTTTCGCGGGCGTACTGAACAGTGCGAATTTTACCTTCGACGCCGCGATTACCAAATCCACCCGGTACAAGAATACCGTCGACATCCTTCAGCGCATCAACACCTTCGGTCTCGATGGTTTCGGAGTCGATATAGCGCACATTGACCTTGGTGCGCGTGTGAATACCGGCGTGCTTCAGAGCCTCGTTCAGCGACTTATACGCGTCGAGCAGCTCCATATACTTGCCCACCATCGCGATGGTCAGGCTCTGATCCTGATGCAAGTCACCGTCGATAACGCTATCCCACTCCGACAGGTCGGCCTGAGGGCAATCGAGGCCAAAGCGCTCAACCACTAAGTCATCTAGGCCTTCCGCAGACAGCAACGAGGGAATACGGTAGATGGAATCCACATCGCGCAAAGGAATAACCGCGCGCGACTCCACATTGGTAAACAGAGCAATCTTGTGACGGCTGCTGAGGTCGATTTCGTGATCTGAGCGGCAAAGCAATACGTCTGGCTGCAGACCAATAGAGCGCAATTCCTTCACCGAGTGTTGAGTTGGCTTGGTTTTGGTCTCACCGGCTGTCGCAATATAAGGCACCAGCGTCAGGTGCATCAGCATCGCGCGCTTGGCCCCCAGCTCTATTTTCAGCTGACGAGCTGCTTCGAAGAACGGCAGGCCTTCAATATCACCAACGGTGCCGCCTATTTCGACAATGGCGACATCTGCATCACCAGCACCCGCAATGACGCGGCGCTTGATCTCGTCGGTAACATGGGGGATCACCTGCACCGTGCCACCCAGGTAGTCGCCGCGGCGCTCCTTGCGCAATACGGTTTCGTAAACGCGGCCGGTGGTGAAATTATTACGCTTGTTCATTTTTGCACGAACAAAACGCTCGTAGTGGCCAAGATCCAAATCGGTCTCTGCGCCATCTTCAGTTACGAACACCTCGCCGTGTTGAAACGGGCTCATGGTGCCTGGATCCACGTTGATGTAGGGGTCCAATTTCAGCAGGGTTACTTTCAGCCCACGCGCTTCGAGAATCGCCCCGAGCGATGCAGAGGCAATACCTTTGCCAAGAGAAGAAACAACGCCGCCAGTGACGAAGATGAAACGCGCCATGTGATGCCTATATATCGAGCTAGTAAGGGTGCAGGACTCAAAAAAGCGATGCTTTAAAGGCCCCTATATGATGGGCGCTCAGTTTAACAGCATGGATCGACCTAGACAATGAAATTAGGCCTCTGAGCCAGGCGTATGCTCTGTTATACTGCCCGGCTAATTGCTTGCACATTCAAGGTCTTAGTTCTATGCAACCCATGTTGAATATCGCCCTGCGCGCCGCGCGCAAGGCCGGTGATCTGGTCGCCCGCGCCGCCGAGCAGATTGACCGCCTGAAAATTGAATCAAAGGGCGAGAATGATTTTGTTACCGAAATCGACCGCAAGGCCGAACAGGAAATCATCTACCACCTCCAAAAAGCCTACCCCGAGCACCGCTTTCTCGGTGAAGAGAGCGGCGAAACCGGTAACCCCGACAGCGATTATTTGTGGATTATCGACCCCATCGATGGCACCACGAACTTCGTGCGCGGCATCCCGCACTACTGCATCTCGATCGCCTGCCTTCATCAAGGGCAGATTGAGCACGCCGTTGTCCTGGACCCGATCCGCCGCGAAGAATTTACCGCCAGCCGTGGCCGCGGCGCCCAATTAAATGGTCGTCGAGTCCGCGTGACAATGGCCGCCAGCCTGGAAGGCACCCTGATCGGTACCGGTATTCCATTTAAGTCGCGCAGTGAACAGCATATCGCTGCTTACATGAAGAGCCTGGAAGCCGTCGCGCGCGAAACCGCGGGAATCCGCCGCGCGGGTTCAGCTGCTCTCGACCTGGCCTATGTTGCTGCGGGTCGCCTGGATGGCTTCTGGGAAATCGGCCTGAGCAAGTGGGATATTGCTGCTGGCGTGCTGTTGGTTCGCGAGGCCGGTGGTCTGATTAGCGACTTCCAAGGCGGTGGCAACTACCTGGAGAGCGGCAACATCGTGGCCGCCAATCCGAAGTGTCTAAAAGGCTTGCTACAGGCAGTAAAGCCACCGCTTGAGCACATTCGCTAGTCGCTACCAGCTATTGTAAAAACCAAAAAGGGCGCTAACTGCGCCCTTTTTATTTGCCGTAAATACCGCAATATTGCTACGGCAGTTCGTCCAGCTCGGCGCCCTCTTTCTCCGGCACCACCAAATCCTCTGGACTGATCTTCATTGCCACCAACAAGCTCGCAACAATAAATACCGACGAATAGGTACCCACACCCACACCGACCAGCAATGCCAGTGCAAAGCTATGGATCATTTCACCTCCCACCAGCGCCAGAGCCACCAGCACCATCAAGGTGGTACCCGAGGTCACCAACGTACGGCCAAGCGTATCGGTAAGCGAGATATTGACGATATCCACCGGGGAGTATCCGCGCATACCGCGCAGGTTCTCGCGAATCCGGTCGGCAACAACAATGGAGTCATTCAAGGAATAACCAATAACCGCCAGTACGGCCGCCAAGACCGTTAAGTCGAAATCCCAACCGACCAGCGAAAACACGCCCAAGGTGATGACCACATCGTGCGCCAATGCCAATACGGCGCCAAAGGCAAACTTCATCTGGAAGCGCATTGCCACGTAAATCAGCACCACAATCAGCGCCAGCAATACTGCCAGGCCACCTTGTTCACGCAGCTCTTCACCGACTTGTGGGCCAACAAACTCAATACGGCGCAGCTCCACATCATACGGGCTGTCCGCGCGCAGCGCCGACAACACTTGCTCGCCCAGCGTGGGGCTCAAGCCCTGGGGCAGTCGCACAAGCACATCGGTATCTGAGCCAAAATTGACAACGATGGCACTCTCAAAGCCATTGGTTTCCAGCGTATTGCGCACCTCTTGCAAGGGCACCGATTCCTCATAGATCACTTCGATCAATGTACCGCCGGTGAAGTCCAAACCGAAGTTCAGCCCCTTCACGGCAATCAACAATATGGAGGCAAGCACGGCCGCCAACGAGAATGCCGCCGCCACTTTGCGGGCACTCATAAAACGGATAAATTTCTTTTCCTCTGACATGGGCCCTTCCTTATATTGCCAGTTTGCTGACACGGCGGCGGCCGTAGATCAGATTCACAATTGCACGCGTTCCCATGATCGCCGTGAACATCGACGTCACGATGCCCAGTGACAGGGTTACGGCAAAGCCGCGCACTGGGCCAGTGCCCACCGCATAGAGGATCACCGCCACCAGCAGGGTGGTAATATTGGCGTCCATGATTGTGACGAAGGCTCGGCCGTAGCCCGCATTAATGGCGTGCTGCGGCGATGCCCCTTCGGCAATTTCCTCGCGTATTCGCGAGAAGATCAACACATTGGCATCCACCGCCATACCCACGGTAAGGACGATACCCGCAATACCCGGCAGGGTTAGCGTTGCGCCCAGCAGCGACATGGCGCCAACAAGCAACACGATATTAAAGGCCAGCGCCACCACGGCGATAATGCCGAACACGCGGTAGTAAACCAGCATGAACAGCGCTACCGCAGCGAGACCGATCTGCACCGACAACAGGCCTTTAGAGATATTCTCTGCCCCGAGTGATGGACCTACCGTTCGCTCTTCAACAAAATCGATCGGTGCGGCCAGGGCGCCTGCGCGGAGTAACAGCGCCAATTCAGTAGCCTCACCAGGCGCATCGAGGCCAGTAATACGGAACTGGACGCCCAGCGCATCGCGAATGGTTGCCAGAGAAATGATTTTTTTCTCGTCGTAGGGAACACGAACAACCTGCTCTTCCCCGGCGGCATTGGTTTCATAACGCGTGCGGCTCTTGCGCTCAATAAACAGCACACCCAAACGGCGGTTGATATTGTGGCGGGTAACACGGTGCATCAATGCGCCGCCCTCGCTGTCCAGGGTAATGCTTACCTGAGGCATGCCGTTTTCATCGAAGCTGGCTTGGGCGTTGGCAACACGCTCACCGGTGATCACCACTTCGCGCTCCAACCAGGCGTTGGGCTCACCGCGACCGGGGTTGCGGAAATTAAATTGTTCCCGATCAGAGGGCTCGGCGTCGTAGCGCGCCTCAAGCCGGAACTCCAGGTTCGCCGTTTTACCCAAAATTCGCTTGGCTTCTGCGGTATCCTGAATACCGGGTAATTCCACAACAATGCGGTTGCGCCCCTGGCGCTGAACCAAGGGCTCTGATACACCCAATTCATTGACGCGGTTGCGCAGCGTGGTCAGGTTTTGACCCACGGCGTAGTCTTCAATCTCTTTGCGTTTGGTTTCAGAAAGCAGCGCCTCGAGATAAAACGCCTCCTCCCCTTCCGGGGCTGAAACGCGCTGGGCGGTAAGCTCGGTATATTCCTTGCGAATCACACTTAAGGCTTTGTCGCGATTCTCTTCACTGCTGAATTTACCGCGAATAATGCCCTGCTCACCCAAACGCACAAAGCCGCGAATACGCTCTTCACGCAGCTTCTTTTTAATGCCGGTGCTGTAATGCTCCAGACGGGTAGCAATGGCGGCGTCGGTGTCGACTTCAAGCAAAAAGTGCACACCACCACTGAGGTCAAGCCCCAGCTTCATTGCACCGGCCCCGAGTCCGCTCAGCCAGTCAGGCGTGTTTGAGGCCATATTGAGGGCGACCACATAGCCATCACCCAAGGCGCGCTGAATTAATTTCTGCGCGTGGAGCTGGTCGTCAGCATGGCGGAGCCGCACCAAACCACTTTTGCCAGTGGTATCGGCTTCAGCGCCAAAATGGTCGATATCGGCCGCCGTCAACGCCGCCGTGATTTTATCGATTTCCCGGGCAGAAATTTGCGTACCGCTGCTTTCACCAGAGATCTGTACCGCAGGGTCTGGCCGGTACAAATTCGGCGAGGCATACAGCAAACCAATCCCCAGAACCGCCACGATAAGCAGGTTCTTCCACAGGGGGTATTTATTGAGCATTGTTATCCACCAAAACCACCGCAACGGCGGTATCCATTTTTATAAATTTGATCGCCGGCTAGTCAACCCACACCCGCGCATTGCGGAACATACGCATCCAACCGCTATCTTCACCCTGATCTGCAGGTGCCCAGCTGTTGGTAACGCTGCGGAATACGCGCTCCGGATGCGGCATCATAATGGTGACACGGCCGTCATTGGAGCTCACGCCGGTAATACCCTGGGGCGAACCATTGGGGTTCGCCGGATACTGCTCGGTAAGCTCACCAGCGTTATTCACGTAGCGCAGTGCGACATTCCCCGACGACGCCATCGCCTGAAGCTGCTCAGCTTTCGCAAACTCAGCACGGCCCTCGCCGTGCGCCACCGCTACCGGCAAGCGCGAACCGGCCATACCGCTTAACAATATGGAGGGCGAATCGGGAATTTCAACCATCGCCACGCGCGCCTCAAACTGTTCTGAGCGGTTGCGCACAAAATGCGGCCAGTGCTCAGCGCCCGGAATCAGCGAGTGCAAATTCGACATCATCTGACAGCCGTTACACACGCCCAGCGCGAAGCTGTCCTGGCGGTTGAAAAACTGTTGGAACACATCCCGCGCGCGGGCATTGAACAAAATGCTCTTCGCCCAGCCTTCGCCCGCACCCAGCACATCGCCGTAGGAGAAACCGCCACAGGCCGCCAAGCCTTTAAATTCGGCAAGGTCGAGGCGACCGCTGAGAATATCACTCATGTGAACATCGACGGCGGCAAAGCCTGCGCGGTCAAAGGCCGCGGCCATTTCCATTTGGCCATTGACGCCCTGCTCACGCAGCACCGCCAGCTTGGGCCGCTCACCCCGTTGAATATAGGGCGCAGCGATGTCTTGCTGAGGATCGAAACTCAGATCGACAAATAAGCCGGTGTCGTCCTCGCGCAAGGCGTCAAATTCCTGCTCGGCGCACTCGGGGTTATCGCGCAGGGCCTGCATACGGTAGCTCAACTCCGCCCAGCGACGGTGCAGCGCCAACCGGTCTGCCAGCAGAATCTCGTCGCCGTTTAGCGACACCTTAATCTGGCTGCCCAGAACAGGCACACCGATATTCTGAACCAAATCACTGAGGCCGTAATCGGCAAACAGCGCCATCACCGCCGCCAAATCACTGCGGCGCACTTGGATCACGGCGCCCGCTTCTTCGGCAAACAGCTCAGCTTGCGGCGTCGCAGAACCTTGCAGCGCAATATCCAAACCGCAGTGTCCGGCGAAGGCCATTTCCAACAGGGTAATCAGCAAGCCGCCATCAGAGCGATCGTGGTAAGCCAGAATATGGCCTGATTCCAACAAGGCCTGGGTGGCATTGAAGAAGGCTTTCAACAGTGCGGGATCATCGATATCCGGCGCATCATTGCCCAGCTCGCCGCAAACTTGCGCCAGGCAAGACCCGGCCATGCGGCGTTGCCCGGCGCCCAGATCAATGGCCAGCAGCACGCTGTCCTGCTTGGCATCCAGGACCGGCGTCACCGTCTTGCGCACGTCGACCACCGGTGCAAAAGCGGAAATTACCAGCGACATCGGCGCGGTAACGGCCTTGTCTTCACCGTCGTCCTGCCATGCGGTGCGCATCGACATACTGTCTTTACCCACGGGGATAGTCAGCCCCAAGGCTGGGCAAAACTCCATACCAACCGCTTGCACTGTGTCGTACAGGCGCGCGTCCTCGTCGCCGTGACCCGCTGCGCACATCCAGTTTGCTGACAGCTTGATATCCGACAACTGGGCAATGCGCGTCGCCGCAATATTGGTGATCGCTTCCGCCACCGCCATGCGACCCGATGCCGGCGCATTCACCAGGGCCAACGGCGTGCGCTCGCCCATCGACATCGCCTCACCCGCGGTGCTGTCGTAACTCACCGTGGTCACCGCGCAGTCGGCCACAGGCACCTGCCAGGGGCCAACCATTTGGTCTCGATGAACCATGCCGGTAACCGAGCGGTCACCGATGGTAATCAGGAAGTTCTTGCTGGCAATCGCTGGTAAGCACAGCAGGCGGTCCAGCGACTCTTCAACACTCAGCGCACAGTCGAATGCGGGCTGAACCACGTCACTGCGCTGCGCTTCGCGGTGCATTTTCGGGGGTTTGCCGAACAGTACCGACATCGGCAAATCAACGGGATTGTTATCAAAGTGACGGTCGCCGACGCGCAGTGTTTTCTCTTCGGTCGATTCGCCCACTACCGCATACGGGGCGCGTTCGCGCTCGCAAATGCTTTCGAAGGTCGCCAGGTTTTCCGGCGCAATGGCAATAACATAGCGCTCCTGAGACTCGTTACACCAAATCTCCAATGGCGACATACCCGGCTCGTCATTGGGGACTTCGCGCAGCTCAAAATTACCGCCGCAGCCTCCGTCTTTCACCAGCTCAGGGAAAGCGTTGGACAGGCCGCCAGCGCCCACATCGTGAATAAAGGCGATGGGGTTATTCTCGCCAAGTGCCCAGCAGCGGTCGATCACCTCCTGGCAACGACGCTCTATTTCGGGGTTTTGACGCTGCACGGAAGCGAAGTCCAGATCGGCACTGGAGGAGCCAGAACTCATCGACGAGGCCGCACCACCGCCCAGGCCAATCAACATTGCCGGGCCACCCAGGGCGATCAGCTTGTAACCGGCCGGGAATTCGTCTTTGACGACATGCTCGGCCTTAATATTGCCGTATCCGCCCGCCAACATAATCGGCTTGTGATAGCCGCGGCGCTCTTCGCCCTCGGCGGTAACAATATTCTGCTCGTAGCTGCGGAAATAGCCACACAAATTAGGGCGGCCAAATTCATTATTGAATGCCGAGCCACCAATTGGGCCCTCAATCATAATATCCAGGGCCGAGACAATGCGCTCTGGCTTGCCGTAATCCTGCTCCCACGCCTGCTCAAAGCCGGGCACCTGCAAGTTAGACACGGTAAAACCAGTCAGGCCGACTTTGGGCTTGGAGCCACGACCCACCGCGCCCTCATCGCGAATCTCGCCGCCCGCACCGGTGCCGGCACCGGAGAACGGCGCAATCGCCGTGGGGTGATTGTGCGTTTCCACCTTCATTAGCAGGTGAATATCTTCGTGGTGGAATTGGTACTCCGCCGTTACTGGGTCGGGATAAAAACGCCCACCGGGGCTACCCACCACAACCGCGGCATTATCCGAATAGGCACTGAGTACATTCTCGCCGCCTAATTGGTTGGTGTTTTTGATCATCGCGAACAGCGACTTGTCTTGCGGCTTGCCGTCAATCGTCCAACTCGCGTTGAAAATTTTGTGACGGCAGTGCTCAGAGTTGGCCTGCGCGAACATCATCAATTCAACATCGCTGGGGTTGCGCTGCAGTTCTTTGAAGCTATCGACCAAGTAGTCAATCTCATCCTCGGCCAACGCCAGGCCCAGCTCGGCATTCGCCGCCACCAGAGCCTCGCGCCCACCGGCAAGCACGTCTACGCGCTGCATCGGTTTGGGGGAATGCTGACTAAACAATTGCGCGGCGGCGGGCACCGAGTCTAAAACCACTTCCACCATCCGGTCGTGAATAGCCGCCGCCACCGTCGCGCGCTGACTTTCACTAAGCGGTTGCGCACTTTCCAGCCGGTAAAGAACACCTCGCTCCAGGCGGCGTAGCGTCGTCAAGCCGCTGATATGAGCAATATCACTGGCCTTGCTCGACCAGGGCGATATCGTGCCCGGACGCGGCACAACAAAAAACTCACTGCCGCTTAATTCAGCCGGCGCCGCGCCTGAGCCGGGCCCATACTGCAGCAATTGCTCGAGTATTGTCTGCTGTTCATGACTGAGTTCACCCTCCACGTCGGCCAAGTGCACAAACTGCGCACTGAGCGCCTGTAGCTCCGGAATCGCGGTGCGCAGGGTGGTCAGCAGTTTTTCAATACGGAATTCAGAAAGCGCCGCAGCGCCGGGAACGATCAGCATGCAGGTCTAGAACCTCGGTCGACGGGAATAAAGGCCGACATTGTACAGGAATCGCAAGGGAAAATTCAGGCTTATGGTGTGAACTCTGCAAGCCCGATACAATGATTAAATAATTCTGCGGAGCACAGCGATTGAGGAACACAAAAAACAGTCATTCGTGGCCCTTTCGACGCCTGGGCGTCTGGCTGCTACTGCTGTTTTGCGGCGCGTGCTCTCCCCCGCAAGATGCCCTGGACACCATCCGCGAGGAAGGCGTTTTGCGCGTATTGACCCGCAACGGCCCAACCACCTACTACGAAAGCCAGGGCAACCCCAGCGGTTTTGAATACCATTTAGTTAAAGATTTCGCCGACTACCTGAATGTCGAGCTGGAAATGATCCCGGTGGTCAGCCTGGACGAGCTATTTGAAAACCTCCACGAAGGTCGCGCCAACCTTGCCGCGGCTGGACTCAGCATTACCCCGGAGCGCAGCGCCGCACTGCAATTCGGCCCCAGCTACATGAGCGTAAAACAGCTATTTATCTACAACCGCACGCTTACCGACAAGCCCGCCGATTACGCCGCCCTGCCCGACTTGCGCATTCGCGTGCTGGGTAACAGCTCACACGCCGAAGTGCTGCGGGAATTGCGCGAGCAGTACCCGTCATTAACGTGGAGCGAAAGCCGCGACCAGGAAACCATCGACCTACTTGAGCAACTGCAGCAAGGTGAGATTGATATCACCATGGTCGACGCCAACGAATTTCACGCAAACCGGGCCTTCTACCCCGATTTCCGAATCGCCATGAGCGCGGGCAAACCGGGCAAGCTGGCCTGGGCACTTAGCAAGAATGCAGACAACACCGCCCTCCAGCAAGCGCTTGAAACATTCTTTGAAGAGATCAAGGCAAACGGCGAGCTGGACCGGCTGATCGATCGCTTTTTTACCTTTAATGAACGCCAGTCGTTTATTCGCACGCAGACCTTCCTCAAGATGAAAGAGCAGCGCCTACCCAGCTATAAAGGCCTGATCGAGCAGGTCGCCATAGAATACGATATGGACTGGCGCTTTCTCGCGGCCATCAGCTACCAGGAATCCTTCTGGAACCCCAAAGCAAAATCACCAACCGGGGTGAGGGGCATGATGATGCTCACCCGCCCCACGGCCAAAGAGTTGGGCGTGGACAATCGCCTGGACCCTCTGCAGAGCCTGCGCGGCGGCGCACGCTACTACAAAAAACTGTATACCCGTCTGCCCAGCGGCATCGAGCCGCCGGACCGCAGCTGGTTTGCGCTGGCAGCCTACAACATTGGCCTGGGCCACCTGGAAGATGCCCGCATTCTCACCGAAAAAAGCGGCGGTAATCCGAACCTGTGGAGCGATGTAAAAGAAACCCTGCCGCTACTGCGACAGCGAAAGTGGTACAAACAAACCCGCTATGGCTATGCCCGGGGCGATGAGCCGGTGCGTTATGTGGAGAATATACGCCGCTATTATTCACTGCTGACCTGGGACGAACTGAATCGCTACCGCGTGCCGCCGCCACGTATTGTTTCGGACTACTTACCCAGCGGCCTCAACCGCGGCCTTGAGGCGCTGTAAACGTCACTCACGCCCGATGCGACGCTCTCGAGCGTAGCGAAAAAAACCGCCCTGTTCTTCACGTGCTATGGCAGCAGCATTTTCACCAAACATTCGCTCACGCAGCGCCGCTAGTTCGGCCTCTTTGGCCTCACCACGGTATTGCGAAACAAGCGCCTCGCGTTCACGCATGTATAGTTCACCCTGCTGCCAGCGCTCGTCGCGACGCTGATCCAACGCTTGCCATCGGTCCAGTGCTGCATCATCCATACCCATTACCTGCCTAAGCTGTCGCAAGGTTTGCCGGCGGCGCTCGGCAGGCTGCCGACGAAGATCTGACTGCACGGTTTCCAGCTCAACAATACGATTGAGCAACTCGGTGCGCCGCGAAGCCAACAGCGCTTCAGCGTCATCGCCAAACTGCTCGCGCAAACTCTCGACAAACTGCTCCGCCGAACCCCGCGCCCCCAGCGCTGGCTGACTACCCAATTCGGAAAGGGCATCTGAAATTTTTTGATTGCGCAGCTCAGCGGCCCATATCTGCTCGGCATCAGCACCGAAGGCAGCGTAACGCTGCCCCCACAAAGCCTCGCGCCGCTCTGCAGCGGACATCGCCTGCAAGGCCTGACGCTCGATAGCCAACCATTCGTTGTAGCTCATAAGACTGAAGTACTTCGCCAGCAGTGCCTCGGCATGCTCAGGGAATAGTTGCCGTAAAAACCCCGCTATGCGCTGCTGCCAATCCTCTGGATAGCGTTGTTTTAAATAGGCGATCAACTGTTCAATCACTCGCAGCTGCGCATGCTTTACCTCAATAACCGGGGCAAAACGCTGTTGCATATCCTCAACGAACGCGGCTTCTTGCTCGCTCTCTGACGGTGCTTTACGAACAAGCTGGGGCGCTGCCGGCCCTTGCAGGTCCGCTAGGTCAGCAGCATTCGTTAACACGGGCTCGTCGCCTGACGGCAGCAACAGGCCCGCACCAATGAGTAACAGCCCTGCCGCGACAATAACGGCGGAGCCACGAGGGCTCCGCCAAAACGACTTCGATTCCGACATCTTGAAACTCCGAATTAATAGCCGTTATCAGCAATAAAATCGGTAATGGCTGCGTAAAACTCCATCTCATCAAAGGTGTCGGGTGGCACGCCTATTACGTCCACGTGATCTTGATTTATCTTCCAGGCGTGCGAGGTCATTTGCGTGCTATTCGGGGCATTCAGGTCAGCCACATAGCCGGTGTTAGTCTGCGTCCAAACGTAGTCAAGGCAGCCATAGCACTCCCAATACTCAAGCCGATAGCCCATTTGCTGAGAGTTGATGCCGACCAATCCATCGTCGTCATGGTCACTGGCATTGCCGTCGCCGGTCCCTAATGCGCCGTCGCCATTGGCATCATAACTGGCATAGCCATCGCCATCGATCTCGGTCCACAGCTCTTTCAGCAGGTACAGAGCGGGGTTCATATTGCCGTTATCCTGCCCGGTCAAAAAACTCCGCGAGCGCTCGATATTCTCGCTACCTGCGGGGTAGTTTTGATTGAAAGCATAGGTGCCAGTGACAACGCCATCATTGGGGTCAAAGTCATGGTTTACCAGCTGTTTCAGCGCTGCGATTGCATCGTTGCCACCCTGGTAAATAGTGTTGCCAAAATATTCCGCCAGCGTTTCCAGGACCGACTGAACACCCGGCTGCAAATTCAGCACATACTGTGCAATCGGCGATCCGCGATGCGGCGAAGAAATACTGATGCCATATTTAACCACTTTATAACCGCGGTTTTCTCGCAATAAGCGGGCCGCCTTGCGCAGGTCCAAGCCTCCCTGAGAGTGGCCAATAATATTCACGTAACTGTGTCCCGAACTGGCCAGATAGCCCTCAATATCCTGGTACAGCTCATAACCTCGCTGCTCAGAGCTCGCAAAGGGCGTTACCGAGGCAACAAAAGATTCCTGTCCCGAATTAATATCGTGATTACAGTAGTACTCCCCCCACTGGCAGGTATCGAGAACAAAAACCCCGTAATCGTCGCCCCAGTAGTCGTAGCCAAGAATATCGTCAAAACCCGCCATACCGTGAGCAAAGACAATTGGATAGGCCGTTTTATTGGCGTCCCTTGCATGCGTTGGTAAAGCGACCAGAACGAGTAAAAGAGCCGAACACAAGGCCCGGCGGTTGAATACCTTCATGCTGCTTTCTCCATTTTTTATTATGTTCACTCGCCACTGAGGCAAGCGCTCAATACGGCGCCGTTATGGCCTATTCAGCCGACGCCAACAGGCATGAGTAAGACGCGGCGACAAGTAATCGCCGAAAACATTACCGAAAAGTAACATAGCAGCAAATTATCATTGAGCAAGTGCGGTGAGAAAAATTGTGCTGTTGAACACAATTTGTACCGTCCACCCGGTCTAATTTCAGCGATAAAAAAACCCGGCGCTGGGCCGGGTTTTTAGCGTACTCGTACTGACCTAGTGCCCCCGCCATTTGGGTGGGCGCTTTTCGGCGAAGGCAGTCGCGCCTTCAATAGCATCTTTGCTGGCAAAGACCGGCAAGGCGATCTCATTTTGTTTTTTGAACATGTCTTCCGAGGACCACTCTTCCGACTCGTTCATAATCTGCTTACTGGCCAGTACCGCCATCGGCCCGTTGGCAGCAATTTTATCGGCTAACTCACGCGCCGTAGCCAGCGCCGTCCCCGCCTCTACCACGCGGTTTATCAGGCCAAGGTCATAGGCTCGCTGAGCGTCGATGGCATCGCCGGTCAGGGCCAACTCCATCGCCACCCGGCGAGGAATTTGCCGTGGCAGCTTTAACAAGCCACCCGCCCCGGCAACCAGACCGCGCTTCACCTCGGGAATACCAAACTTGGCGTTACCGGCGCTCACGATCATGTCGCAGCTAATCGCCAGCTCAAAACCGCCCGCCAACGCGAAGCCCTCGACAGCGGCAATAAGCGGCTTGCGCGGCGGCGCTTCAACAAGCCCGGCAAAGCCGCGGCCTTCAATAATGGGCAGCTCGCCGGTGACAAAGGCTTTCAGGTCCATACCGGAACAAAAGGTTCCCTCCGCGCCGGTGAGTATCGCAGCGCGAATCTCATCGTTGCTGTCCAGCTCTTCCATCGCGGCCGCGATCCCTTTGGCAACGGCCAAATTGACCGAGTTTTTTGCCTCAGGGCGGTTGATGGTGATCAGCATCACCCCATCTTCAACCGCAACGATAACTTCATTGGCCATAATCCACTCCCTTTCTATCGTTATTATGTGCACGCATGCCGTGCTTGCTACTTACCTTTGAATACCGGCTGGCGCTTTTCCAAAAAGGCGCCGATGGCCTCCGCCGCATCTTCACTGCCAAGGCAGGTGTTTTGCGAGCGCGCTTCCGACATAAAGGTTTGCTGAAAACTCTGCGCCGCCGCGCCGCGCAACAGTGCCTTTGTCTCGCGCAGTGCAATCGGCGCTCGCTCGGCCAGCGCTGCCGCCCACGACTGTGCGTCGCTCAAAACCTTGTCGGCGGTCGCCAGCTTGTTCACCAAACCGAGCTCCAGGCACTGGGCCGCATCCAGTCGCCCGCCTTCAGCAATAAAAGCAAAGGCGCGCTGATAGCCCATGCCGCGCAATAAATTCCAGCTGGCACCGCCGTCGGGCACCAGGCCAATATTGGTAAATGCCATCACCATGCTGCCGCTGTCGGCCATCACCGACAGGTCACAGTGCATGGCCAGCGCCGCGCCAATGCCAGCCATTACGCCGGGCACTGCCGCAATAACGGTCTGCTCCATTGAGGCGATCATGGTGAAAATAGGCAGGTACTCATCGAGCAGCTGCCGCTCGACACTCTGACCGGGGCCCGGGCCTTCAGACAAATCTGCACCCGAGGAAAACCCGCGCCCTTGAGCGCCAAGCACCACCACGCGTATGGCGCTGTTCTGGCTGACTTCTTGTAACGCTGCCAGCAAATCACTGCGCATTTCACGGGTGAAGGCATTGAGCGAGTCGGGGCGATTTAGAAGGATGGTGGCTACCGCCCCCTCGCTACTCAACATTACGGTTTGTCGGTCTGTCATGAATCTCTCCTGATAGGGCTGGGGTCGCCATCGTTGCGACCCACGGCACTCACGCTCCCTGCTCTACCACCTGAACGCCCATTTGCGCCAGGGGGGCAGTCATACCACCAAGCTGTTTTGCCTTGTCGTTGGAGGCATTGCCGTCGAGGGCGCGTTTATAAACACCCTGCAAAATGGCACTGAGGCGAAAGAATGAAAAGGCCAGGTAGAATACCCAATCATCAATGGCACTGATACCGCGGCGCTCACAGTAGCGGCGCACATAGTCTTTTTCGCTGGGAATACCCAGTGCTTCGCGGTCCACATCCCCCAAGCCGGGAATTGCGGCACTGCCAGGCAGGCGCCACTGCATGCACTGGTAGGCGAGGTCTGCATAGGGGTGGCCCAGGGTCGATAGCTCCCAATCCAGCAGCGCGATAATATCGGTGCCACCCTTGGCGAACATCATGTTGTCCAACCGGAAATCGCCGTGCACCAAACACACCTGGCCGTCATCCTCGGGCAAATTCGCCTCCAGATAACTGATGAGTGTTTCCACCGGCTCCAGGCGCTGGGTTTCACTGGCCCGATACTGCTTGGTCCAGCGGTCCAGTTGCCGGGCAAAATAGTTGCCGGGCTTGCCGTAGCCGGATAACCCCACAGCCTCGACATCGACATTGTGCAAATCGGCGAGGAGCTGATTCATATTGTCGTACATCGCGCTGCGGCGCTCAGGGTCGAGCTCCGGCAGTGCGGCGTTCCAGTAAATATCGCCGTCGAGATAGTCCATCAAATAAAACATGGAGCCAATCACCTGCTCATCCTCGCAGAGAATGCGCATGGTCGGCACAGGCACCTTGCTGCCGGCCAGCGCCGACATCACGGTAAACTCGCGATCCACGGCGTGTGCAGATTTAAGCAGCTTCCCCGGCGGCTTGCGGCGCAGCACATAGGCACCACTTGCCGCATCTATGCGGTAGGTGGGGTTGGACTGCCCACCGGGAAATTTTTCTGCGGTAAGTGGCCCGGAAAACCCATCGATGGATGTTTCCAGATAGGCGCATAGCGCGTCGGTATCGAGATCAAAAGCTGCCATATTCCCTCCTTTTTATGCCTCACCGCTAAAGCGGTTGATAATCTGCTTGCCCAGCGCCATTTGGTGTACCTGATCCGGGCCGTCAGCCTGGCGGCACCAGCGCGCATAGTTAAAGGCCTCTGCCATCATATAGTCTTCGGTAAAGCCACCCGCACCGTGCAATTGCATGCAGCGATCGATCACCGTTTGCACCAGCAAGGGCACCGTGGTTTTCGTTGCGGCAATCATATCCACCGTGGCCATGGGGCCCTGCTCGTCGATCAGCTTGCAGGTTTTTAAAATTAGCAGGCGCGCCATTTCTATTTCAGAGAAGCTGCGCGAAATATCCTCGCGAACCGACTGATGGCGGCTCAGCGTGCGGCCAAAGGTGGTTCGCGATACCGCGCGCTGACAGGCGAGCTCCAGGGAGCGCTGGGCGGCGCCGATCAACCGCATACAGTGGTGCATACGCCCGGGTGCTAAACGTCCCTGGGCAATCTCAAAGCCGCGCCCCTCACCCAGCAACACATTCTCCAGGGGCACGCGCACATCAGTAAAGCGCATCTCGGCGTGGCCAACCGGCGCATCATCGTAACCGAAGGTTGTCAGCGGGCGAATAATCTCCATACCCGGCGTGCCTTTGGGCACCAGCACTTGTGTCTGCTGCTTGTGTCGGCTGGGGTTATCGGGGTCAGATTTACCCATCACAATAAAAATTTGGGTACGCTCGTTCATCGCCCCGGTAATAAACCACTTGCGACCATTGAGCACCCATTCGTCGCCGTCTTTTTCGATGCGCAGCTCAATATTGGTCGCATCACTGGACGCCACCTGCGGCTCCGTCATGGCGTAGGACGAACGAATATCCCCTGCCAACAGCGGCGTTAACCAGCGCTCGCGCTGCGCATCCGTGGCATATTTCATCAACACTTCCATATTGCCGGTGTCCGGCGCGCTGCAGTTAAAGACTTCTGCCGCCCACAGCACCCGCCCCATTTCCTCACACAGGGGGGCGTAGTCCAAAAAGCTCAGGCCGCCGCACTCGCTGTATTGGCCGTACTCTTCCGGCACAAACAAATTCCATAGCCCGGCCGCCTTGGCCTTGGCTTTTAGCTCGTCCATCAGTGGCATCGGCGCATAGCGATTACTGGCCTCGGCCAGCTGCTCGGCGTAGGCCTTCTCGTTCGGGTAGATATGCGCGTCCATAAAGTCTTTTAAACGCGCCAGCAGATCTTGCGCTTTAGCAGAGGGTCGTAAATCCATCATATTCTCCTTGGGCCGCAGCCCTGGCCAATGCGGTGTAGGTAATTAGGTATAGGTAATTAAGTGGCGGTCCTGCGGGCGCTCCAAATGGGGAACGCCATTGAAGCTGTTTAGCTGGAAGCTGCCCGCCTTGCAGAAGTACTGACTGATGCCGGTATTTTTCGCCTGCAAATTCAACTGGATCATGGTGTTTACATCCAAGGTGAGCACCTCGCGCAATATCGCACTGCTCGCCCCACCGGAGGTCACTACCAATACGCGGCCGCGCTGGCTGCCAATTTCCGTCATGGTGTCTCGCACCCGCTGTTCAAACTGTTGCCAGCTTTCGCTGACGCCCGCTATTTCATCCCGGCTCCATGCCAGCAGTGCGCGGCGCAGTAAGCGGTAAAAATCGCGGGCGTCGTTCAGGTCGATGTCTTCGTCGAGGCTAGGTAAATACGCATCAACCAAGGAGTGGAAGTCATATTCGTTTAACCCCGGCAATACGGTGGCCTCGGGTGTCGTGGCCAACACATCCTTCACGCCAGCCAGCGTTTCGCGGTGGCGGCGCATACTGCCGGTATAGACCGCGTCAAAATGCAGGTCGCGGCCGTGGCAGTATTCACCCAGCAAACGCGACTGCTCCCAGCCAACTTCGGTTAAGCGGTCGTAGTCATCGGTGCCAAAGGCTGCCTGACCATGCCGCACGACATACACTTCGCTCATATCGCCTCCTGAACATCTACACGGAGTCTACCCAGCCGATTATAATTAAAGAAATTTATTTTTCTTATCGGTTATCATCACCGAAACTTATAGCAAGGTGAGCGATATGAACCTCTCTCGCATCGACCTAAACTTATTTATCGTCTTTGATGCCATCTACACCCACCACAGCCTCACGCGTGCAGCGGGTGTTTTGCATGTCACCCAGCCCGCCGTTAGCAATGCACTCACGCGACTGCGCAACACCCTCGACGACCCATTGTTCGTGCGCAGCCCGCAGGGCATGAGCCCAACGCCGCTGGCTCGGCAGTTGATCACGCCGATCCGCGACGCCTTGCAGGGCCTGGAACAGTGCGTACAAACCCGCCAGCAATTCGATGCCGCAACGGCAAAACAAACGCTGCGCCTGCATACCACCGAGCAGGCCGAAATCTTCCTACTCCCTCGCCTGTTGGAGCGGCTGGCCAAACACGCGCCCGGCATCAACCTGGAAGTGGAATTTATGCGCCGACGGGAAATCCCACTGGCACTGGCGGCAGGCGAACTGCAGCTCGCGATTGACGCGCCGCTGATCAACCACAGCGAACTGGTATCGAAACCCCTTCGTCGCGACCACTACGTTTGCGTGATGCGCCGCGACCATCCGCTGGCCAAACGCGAGCTGAGTCTGGAGGACTTTCTGGCCGCGCGTCATATTCACATCTCCAGTCGCAGCCGCGGCTCCGGACATATCGATCTGGCGCTGCGCAGCCTTGGCCACCAACGGCGTATCGCCCTGCGCCTGCAACACTACTCCAGCCTGCCAACCCTGCTGGCGCGCAGCGATGACCTTGCCGCCATTCCCCAGAGCCTGGCCCAACTCGGCCCCTGGCACAGCAAGCCCCTGCCCTTCGACTGCGCCGCCTTGGAATTGCATATGTTCTGGCACAAAAATGCCGACCACGAACCCAGCATTAACTGGCTGCGGGAACAGCTTGTGCAGTGTTGCGAAGAATTAGAGAAAGAGCTGCCGGAGAACACCGGCAGCTCATCGTCGGCTTAGGCGAAGGTCTCGCCTTTTTCAGCCTTATCGAGCAGGACTTGCGGTGCAGCGAAACGCTCGCCGTAGCGGCTTTCCAGCTCGGCCAAACGCGTGGCAAAGGCTTTCAAGCCGTAGGTGTTTACGTACTGCAGAACACCCCCGGTGTGAGGCGGGAAACCAATGCCCATAATCGAGCCGATATTGGCATCCGCCACTTGGTTCACCACGTTTTCTTCGTAGCAGCGCAGCGACTCAACAATCTGCCTAAACAGCAAACGGTCTTTAATGTCGTTTACAGGCAGGTCCACCTCGGGCTTGTGGTAGAGCGAGTAAAGCTCCGACCACAACTGCTTTTCGCCACCCTCGGGGTAGTCGTAGTAACCGCCGCCATGGGCGCGGCCGCCACGGCCGTATTCATTCAGCATTTTGCTGGCAATGCGGTAGCTGGCCGTTTCTCCGGCAAACTTGTCGCCGAGGCGCTCGTCCAGTTCGCGATTCGTTTCGCTCACCTTCACCGCCAATTGCTGGCTCACTTCGTCTTGCACGGCAAGCGGGCCAACCGGCATACCCACAGCGCGACCCAGGTTTTCGATCAATACCGGATCGACACCTTCTTCAATGAGTTGCGCCCCTTCCTCGATATAGGTAGCGAATACGCGCGAGGTAAAGAAGCCACGCGAGTCGTTGACCACAATCGGCGTTTTGCGAATCTGCTGAGCGTAGTCAAACGCGCGCGCCAGGGTTTCATCAGAGGTCTGCTCACCGGTAATAATTTCCACCAGTGGCATCTTGTCGACGGGCGAGAAGAAGTGAATACCGATGAAGTTCTCCGGGCGTTTTGCCGGCTCTGCCAGCAGGGTAATAGGCAGGGTTGAGGTGTTTGAGCCCCACACGCCGTTTTCAGCCAGCTTGCCCTGCAACTCTTCTGTGATCTTATGTTTGAGATCAACGTTCTCAAACACCGCCTCAATAATCAGGTCGCAGCCTTCGAGCAGGTCGGCATTATCAGTAGGGGTAATCAAGCCCAGCACTGATGCTTTTTTCTCTTCGGTCATGCGTCCACGGGCAACACGCTTGGTCAGCAGTGTATCGCTGTAAGCCTTACCCTTATCCGCTGCATCCTGGCTGATATCTTTAAGGATGACTTCAATGCCAGCCATCGCCGACACATAGGCGATCCCCTGCCCCATCATACCGGCGCCGAGAATACCGACTTTCTGCACAGCAGTTTTCTCGATGCCTGCCGGACGACTGCCGCCGCCGTTCACCTGATTCATTTGCAGGAAGAAGCTCATCAGGTTCTTGGCAACTGGCGTGGTCACCAAGCCAACAAAAACCCGCGCCTCAATTTCCATTGCGGTGTCGAAGTCGACACGCAGAGCATCGGCAATCACGTCCAAAATCTTAACGGGCGCTGGCACCAAGCCCCGCGTTTTTTGGAACAGCATGGGGTTGGCACCCTGCAACATTTGGGTGATCTTGGGGTTCTTGGCGTTGCCACCAGGAATTTTAAAGCCCTTCACATCCCAGGGGTTCATCGCCTCTGGGTTGGCTTTGATCCACGCCTTGGCTTTGCTGATCATGCTTGGTACATCGTCAGCCAGCTCTTCAACCAAACCGGCTTCCAGTGCTTTCTTGGCATTAAAGCGGGTGCCTTCCAGCAGCGGCATAATGGCGCGTTCAACACCGAATTTATTCACCATGCGCACAATACCGCCACCGCCAGGCAGCAGACCCAAGCTCACTTCCGGCAGACCCACTTGCACGGCCTTGCTGTCGAGTGCAACGCGGTGGTGACAGGCCAGGCAAATCTCGTAACCGCCGCCGAGCGCCGCACCGTTAATGGCCGCAACCACTGGGCGACCCAGTTTCTCCATGCGGCGCAGCATACCTTTGATCTTGAGGTTCATCTCAAACATCTCTGCCTCGCCCTCACCGGGCTTCAGGCTGAGCATGCTTTTGATATCACCGCCAGCAAAGAAACTGCTTTTTGCAGATGTGAGCACCACACCGGCAATGGATTCGCGCTCCGCTTCCAAGCGGTCAATGGTCTCGCCCATCAGCGCTACATATTCGTCGTTCATCGCATTGACCGGACCGCTCATGTCCATAGTCACCGTTACGATGTTGTCGCTATCTTTTTCGTAGTTGAATGTTCCAGTCATCGGACTTACCTATTCTGTTAAATCTGAAAAATGCAGGGCTGCGCGCTTACACTCGCTCAACAATCGTTGCGATACCCATACCGCCGCCCACACACAAGGTCACCAAGCCAAAGCGTTGTTGGCGACGCTCCAGTTCATCCAGTACTGTGCTGATCAGCATGGCACCGGTCGCGCCCAGGGGGTGACCCATTGCAATGGCGCCACCGTTTACATTGATCTTTTCCCAGGGGGCTTGCGTGTCTTTTTGGAAACGCATCGCCACTGACGCAAACGCTTCGTTGATTTCAAACAGGTCGATCTGATCGATCGTCATACCGGCTTTTTCCAGTACCTTAAATGTGGCGGGGCCAGGGCCCGTCAACATAATGGTGGGCTCGGTTCCGGTAACCGCTGTCGCCACTACGCGGCCGCGGGGTTTCAGCCCCAGTTTTGCGCCCGCCGCTTCGCTGCCGATCAATACTGCGGCGGCGCCGTCGACAATACCTGAGGAGTTACCTGCATGGTGAACGTGATTAATACGCGCAACGTGGGGGTATTTGCTCAAGGCAATATCGTCAAAGCCCATGCCGCCGAGCATCTCAAAAGAGGGCTTCAGTTTGCTCAGGCTTTCTACGGTGGTGCCCGGCTTGATAAAGTCGTCGCGCTGCAAGATGACCATGCCGTTGCCGTCTTTCACGGGAATCACCGAGCCGTCAAAGTAACCGGCCTCGCGGGCCGCCGCTGCGCGCTCTTGTGAGCGAACCGCAAAGGCGTCAACGTCTTCGCGGCTAAAGCCTTCCATTGTCGCAATCAAGTCTGCGCCCACACCTTGGGGAACAAACGCGGTATCTGATGCGGTTTGCGGGTCTTCACCCCAGGCGCCGCCGTTAGCCCCCATGGGCACGCGCGACATGCTTTCCACCCCACCGGCAACCACCAGTTCTTCCCAGCCCGAGGCAATCTTCATCGCCGCCAGGTTTACAGCCTCAAGGCCAGATGCGCAGAAGCGGTCCAGCTGAACACCGGCCACTGACTCATCCCAGCCCGCCTTCATCACCGCGGTTTTCGCAATAC
Organism: Spongiibacter marinus; assembly: GCF_016906995.1. Taxonomy (GTDB): domain Bacteria; phylum Pseudomonadota; class Gammaproteobacteria; order Pseudomonadales; family Spongiibacteraceae; genus Spongiibacter; species Spongiibacter marinus. The sequence continues at coordinate 91,613 of NZ_JAFBBD010000004.1, forward strand.
AGGAACCCTGCTCACCCACTGGCGTTACACAGCCCATGACTACGTCATCCACCAGGGCGGTATCTAAACCGTGGCGGTCACGCAGGCCGTTTAGCAGGCCAGCAAGAAGATCGACGGGCTTCACCTGACTCAGGGGCGAACCCATTTTGCCTTTGGCACGCGGTGTTCTTACCGCGTCGTAGATAAAAGCACTGTTGCTCATGATGGTTCTCTCACTTTGCATGAAAATCGTGCACCAAAGATTGGACGCGGGGGGCCGCCTGAACAATGATCTGCTGTGACAGACGATAGACATTTTCTTACAGGTCGACGTAGACTGGCGCGCCAAGACAAAAGAATGACGGAGCGCCACAGTAGTGAGTGTCAGTGACCACCGCACGATTTCTGCCGCCTTTGTGCGGGCCATCGGTGCGCGCCAGCCCCTGTCGGCAAACCAACAATCGGCGCTGCTCGCCGAGTGCGACATACCTGACAGCGTGCTCACCAGCGACCGCGCCCGCGTGCGTCCAGTCCAATTCGCCCGCCTGCTTGAAGCGGTCACTCAACTCAGTGACGACGAGTCACTCGGCTACAACAAACACCCTCAGCGCCCCGGCACAATGGCGGCGCTAATGCGTTTTGCCCATAACAGCGATGACCTGCTTCAAGCCTTTGAGCGCCACATCGAACTGTTCAACCTCTTCGACTTTGGTTACAAGGTGAGCTTGCAGCAACGGGACAACTACGCCTTTTACCGTCTTGAGCCCGAAGCCGGCTATGAGCTTGCGCCGTGGACCTGCGAACAGCACATGATGATGCACCACCGCTATTTTTGCTGGTTGTGTGGCACGCGCCTGCCCCTACTAAGAGTCAACCTTCACTACCCACCACCGCGTCATCGCGACGAATACCACTACCTGTTTCACACTGAAACACGTTTTAACCAACCCCATGCCGACTTCGTATTTGCTCGTCGACTGCTGAGCCTGCCCGTGGTGCGCAGCAATACCGAGCTAGAGGATTACCTACAGCGGGTCCCCTACGAACTGCTGCATATGCCCGACCAGGAAGGCAGCTATACCGAGCAGATTCGCCGCTACCTGAAGAAGTCGCTGCCGCAGCTACCCAACTACGAACACATTGCCGAGGCACTTGGCATCGGCGCGCAAACACTGCGGCGACGACTCGCCCAGGAAGGCTGCGACTACCGCCAGCTCAAGCACGAATTACTGCGCGACCTCGCCATCGACTTACTCGCCGAACCTGAGCTGGATATCAAAAGTATTTCTTATCAACTCGGCTTTTCTGAGCCCAGCGCTTTTATCCGCTCTTTCAAAAAATGGACCGGCAGCAGCCCCGGCGAGTACCGGCGCAACAACACAATTAGCACCGAGCAAGACGCAGTCAAACCGCTGCCATAACAGGCTGGCAAAACGCGCTAAGGCGTTTTACATTGATAGCCGCGAGCAAAATAATACCGATAACACGCCAAGGAGCTCCGGCTATGAAGATTCACCAGTTCGTCGACTATCACGCGCGGGTGCGTGCTAGCAGCGACTGCATCATTTACCAAGACACCGTCCTCAGCTACGGCGACATTACCGAGCAATCTCACCGCATTGCTGCGGGGTTACTGGCGCGGGGCATTCAACCCGGCGACCGCATCGCCATCATGTGTCAAAACTGCCCGGACTTTCTCACCGTGCTGCTGGCCTGCAGCCGCATTGGCGCGGTGTTATGTGCGGTAAATTACCGCCTCGCCCCCGAAGAAATTCGCTACGTTGTGCAAGACAGCGAAGCAAAATTACTGATTGTTGCCGACGAGGAGCTGGCCACCTTGAGCGACGCTGTGCAACAGGCCCAGCCCGAGCTGAATATTCTGGCCAGCCACAACCAAAGCTGGACAGAGTGGCTGTCGTCGCTGAGTGATGCTGGCGAGGTCGACAACAGCAGCGACAGCTCGGCAGCGCTACTCCAGCTCTATACCAGCGGCACCACCGGCCGCCCCAAAGGGGTGGTGCTCAGCCAGCGAAACATCTTGTCGCTGTACTGCATGACCAGCGCGTCCTGGGAGGTTAAATCCGGGCCTGGCGGCCGCGATCTCGTTAGCGCGCCCAACTTCCATATCGGCGGTGCCGGCACACTGATCCTGCCGGTGTTATCCGGCGCCAGCGTGGTACTGCACAAGACCTTCGACCCCTTTAAAATCGCAGAAGACCTTGAGCGTTATAAAATTGAAAACACCTTTATGGTTCCGGCGATGATCATGGCGCTGATCCATATGGTGCCCGACCTGCGCCAACGCGACTTCAGTCACCTGCGGCAAATTGTGTACGGCGCCTCCCCCATCAACAGCGCACTATTACAAGCGGCGATGGAGGTATTCGACTGCAACTTCTATCAGGTATACGGCATGACCGAGACCTGCGGCGCTGTCGTGTCACTCTCTGCAGACGATCACCGCCGCGCAGCGAACGACGCCCCCGAACTGCTAGCCTCCTGCGGCCGACCCCAAGCGGGCGTTGACGTGAAAGTGGTCGACCGCAACGGCAACCCACTACCCAATGGCGAAACCGGCGAACTACTCATCCGCTGCGACGCCAACATGATGGAATACTACAACCGCCCCGACGCGACCGCCGAAACCCTGGCCGGCGGCTGGGTGCACACCGGCGACTCCGCAGTGATCGACGAGCACGGTTATATTTTCCTGCGAGACCGCATTAAAGACATGATTATTAGCGGCGGCGAAAATATCTATCCTATCGAGATCGAAAACGCCCTCAGCCAACACCCGGCCGTGGCCGATGTTGCCGTGGTGGGCATTCCCTGTGAAAACTTTGGTGAAACACCACTGGCCTGCGTGGTGCTGGCCGAGGGCAAGCAGCTAAACGAAGCGGAGATGATCGAGTTCTTACGCAATGACCTGGCTGGCTACAAAATTCCTCGCCAGCTCAAAGTGTTTGCCGAACTGCCGAGAAACCCAACCGGGAAAATTCTGAAAAAAGTGCTGCGCGAGCCCTACTGGGAAAATCAGGAACGGGCTATTAATTAAAGCGAGGCTTGAAATGAAGGTGAGCTGACGCAGTTACCCACCGCGACAGCTCAGCCTTTACCCCTCAAAACGCGAACAAACTACGACTCAGCAACAATGTAGGTCAACATCTCCACTACCTGCTCTGGTGTCGTCGCCCAGGCATACGCCGCGGCATCCACCTCTTTCAATGGGTGAATAATCTCCTCACCATGCAGCGTGATATAGGGCTTACCCTTCGCCGCGCAGTATCCCGCATCAAAGGCCGCGTTCCACTGCTTATACTTATCGCCAAAGCGGATTACCGCGATATCACATTGCTCGATCAGCGTGGATATCCGCATCGCATTCACCTTTGCCGACTTGTGATCGCGCCAAAAACTGTTCTCCTCCGCGCCCAACACATCACCCGCGGCATCACTGGCCTCATGATTCGTCACCGCCGATGAAAACGTAATACCACTGCCTTTGCAGCCAGCAATAATTTGCTCCCGCCAGTCTGTATGGATTTCGCCGGAAAGATAGACATTCAGTTTCATGTTAAAAGCCCTGGAGATCGTTTTAGAGAAATGAGGTGATACGCAAAAGAACAGCGAATGGTATCGGAATCGGGGCAGACCAGCCAAGCGCCATCAACAAACCACTGGCCGCCTTGCGCTTATTTCGGATTTTCCTCGTTTGCCAGCACGGTTAGGTATTTGGCAAAACGCCGCTGCTGCGTCTCCGGTTTTTTCGCACTCAGCAAACCGTAGGCAATCACAAAACGGCTCGCTTTATTCAGCGTATCAAAAAACGACTTCGCCGTCGGTTCGCCTTCAAGAGCCGCCAGAAAATCCTCTGGCACAACCATCTCACTCACCGCATAGGCATTTTCCCAACGTCCATCTGCCTGCGCTGCGCGAACATGTACCAGGCCCGGCTCCCGCATTCGACCCTCGTCGATCAAACGCTCCACATGCGCCCGGTTCCGCTGCGACCAACTGCTGCGCGCCTTGCGCGGCGAAATCCGCTGCAGATACGCCTGCTCATCAAGCGACTTCTTCACCCCGTCGATCCATCCCCAACACAAGGCTTCAACCACCACCTCATCCCAGGTCACACTAGCAACCGCCGACTGCTTCTTAAAAATCTTCACCCACAACCCACCCTCGCTGGCATGATTTGCTTCTAGCCAGGCAGCAAGTTGCTTTGGTGTTGGAAACGCTATGATTCGAGATGGGGCGACTTCTGGCATTTAATGAGGTTCCCTTAATTTTAACGCCCGCATTTTGGGGCGGCTGAAACACCGCGTAAGCCGTCCCAGTCCGTAGGGCGACAACCTGCATTTGTTAGAGACTTTATACGACATTATCAGTATAGTGCGGAGTTTTGGCTGTCCCCGCGCTTTTCAGCGGCTAACTGCGCGTGCTTGTTATGTGTGGTCTCAATTTCCACTGAAAGACCTAATGACCATATACAATAGCGATGGAAAGAAAATTATTCCGGCAATTAAGCCATAGCGCTCATTTTTTCTTGCTGCCCGATCCGCCATTTTCAACTCAGCTTCGCTATGGATATGACCGCAATGCAAGCAGATTTCACTCTCGCCAGGCAGACTCTTTCCACACTTTGTACAGCGCCTCCACTTTCGGACAATTCCACTATAAATTCCATCCATCACAGATTACACATAACAGCCTGTTTATGAAGCCAGTTCGGCCTCATAATAAATATTATCGGGCGGCCATCTATCACTCAGCAGCATCCGCCCAGTGAGCGCCTATCCCATTGCAGGGAAAGGACTATTTCTAAAATAAATCGACTCAAACCCCATTAACAGGGCCGACGACTCTGCAGTAAAGTCTGTTAAGCAGGCCGTGCCTTGTCTACAGAGGAAGTGGTGAGAAATTTAGGAAATTGACACACCGTTCCTTCGGTAGCGGGGCAGTACATCCATCACTGCGTTAAGCACTAAGATAAGTTTGCTAGATGCTTGAGGCAAGCATTTTCACCAAACGCTAACGTGGCATCCCCTCCCCCCTCAGCACTGTCGAGCACGACGGGAGATGTGCGGGAATTGTGCGAGGACTGTTTGAGCGCAGCGAGTTCCGCAGCGCCCGCGCAGCTCGCGTCGCGCGCAGGGGATCGGCGGCGACAGCCGACAACAGTGATGCGGGGTGCGCTTTTACTCGGCATTACATGCCTCGCCCTCCGGGTCGCCGACAAGCGGCGCTCAATGCAGAAAACGCATTGTTGTTGCCTACTTATTTTTCGCATAAAAATAAGTAGGTCGCCTAGGAAGGGCGAAACACGCAATATCAGCAATTGATACAAATTAGATTCCGTGAAAATACGAAGACCTGTGGCATGCTTGAAGCCCGAATCGCGGTTGAAACCGCTCCTACAGGCGCTACTTTCCAAAGCTGGGTTGGTCGCGGTCAGGCCCGCTCCACAGGTCGGGCAACACCGCCCTCCCCTCAATGCCGTCGCAGGGCATCAAAACGGAGCCAAGATAGATAAACAGGTATTGCGTGTATGGAGCCGCTTAGCTGCCCTCTTCCCCATCCCTCTCATAACGCTGCCGCCGAGCCCGATCCGGCGTAATGTGTATACGCATTTCCGCCTCACACTTGGGACATTCCCAACAGGTAAACCCCTCGGGGTTAATGGCATCCGGGTCATGAGGGTGACCACAGCGGGGACAAATAAAACCGGCAAGTTCTTCACGCATAGACTAGCTCAGCATCCTTACAAGCGATGAGTAATGAATAACGATGCTGCGCTGGAGTGGTCGCTATGCCATCTGCGCCATAACCGCATCGTAGTCCCAGTAGGCTTTCAACGAGGTGATTTTACCCTCGGCATTGGCGGTGTAGATCACCACCATGTCCACGATAATTTTCATATCGCCGGGCATGGTGTTTTCCATATGAACAACGTTGGCACATTCGTCGCCCGCGGGATGAGAGCTCAGGATGGTAAAATCGATACTGCCTGGGGCAATGATCATATCCCAAAACGCGGCGATCGCCTCCTTGCCTTTGTGCCCCTGCCCCGTTGGGTCGAGTGGGGAGACACCGACCGGGTCTTGTACGACGGCATCGTCGGCAAACAGTGACAGCCACGCCTCGCGGTTCCCCGCCGCCACGTATTCGCCCGATTTACGACTGGCTTCCAGCGCTAACTTTCCGTATGACATATTCACTCCCCCAAAAGCGCTGCCCTTGTGGGCAGCACCCACCTTTTTTAATAGTTTAAAAGCTCAGTTTTAGATCGAGGCCGTAACTTCTTGGCTCGCCAAAAATAGCGGAACGATACAGCCCCAGACTGATGGCATGGACTTTATATTCCTCGTCATCGAGGTTGCGCCCCCATACTGCGATTTCAAGATCACCCTCGCCCACCGCGATGTCTGACAGGGCCAGGCGCGCATTGACGATGCCGTAATCATCCATTTTGAAACCTTCCATATCGTCATTGAAGGCGGTGCCGTAGCGTTCATCGGTCCAAGCGTAGTCAACGGAAGCCGTTAGCATCGCGCCGCCTTGGATATTGCCGCCGCTTAGCGGGCGCTGATATTCAAGGCCAACGGTGTAGTTGTGCTCGGGCGCATAGGGCATCTCTGTGCGGTCGGCGACGTTTTTACCGAAGTCGGGGTTAGCCATGTTCTGACCGGGAATCGGGCTGGCAACGGTCTCGCGCTGATCCAGATATTCAATAAAGTCAGCGTCGGTGTAGCCGTAGGAAATTTGCAGGGTTAAACCGCGCGCCAGCACCGCCATCAGGTCCATTTCGAAACCGTCAATTTCGGCCTCGCCCACGTTGTAAACGTCGGTGAGGAAAATGGTGCTGTTGTCAGTAATTTGCTGGGTTTGCAGGTCTTCATACTCGGCGTGGAAAACCGCCGCGTTCAGGGTCATGCGGTTATCCAGCCAGCTCGACTTAATGCCAAGCTCGTAGGAGGTCATATTCTCTTCGTCGAAGGGTGGCTGAAAACCTTCCTCCGTGCTGCGAACGTTATAACCGCCGGCTTTATAGGCGGTAACAACTTTCGCAAAGGTACTCAGCTGATCGGTCCAAGCATAGTCCAGCGTGAGACTTGGATTAAAGTTGCTCCATTCGTCACTGCCCGACTGCTCACCATTGGAGAAGTAGATGGAGCTGTCCTTGGTCGCGGCACGCTTATCAACGGTGTAGCGTCCACCCAGCGTCACGTCCAAACGGTGCGCCAGTGCTTCGGGCGACCAAGTAACCTGTCCATAAACCGCTGAGGCCTCCGCTTCTGAGGCAATTTGGCGGTCCTCGTTCGGCTCATAGGAACCGGGCACCAGGCCGATACCGCGATTAAATTCCGCCTCGTAGGACTCTTCTTCAAAGTAGTAAAGGCCGGCCACATAGCGCCAGCTTTCACCGGCGTCGCCGACCAACTGAATTTCTTGCGAGAATTGATCTTGTTCAATGTCGACATTCGCTTCAAAGAACTTGTCACCCGCACCGTAGTCTTGGGTGATGCTCTCTTCCAATTCGCGATAACCGGTAATCGACTTCAACTGGCCAATGGCGGTGTCCCAGGTGACGGTCAGAGAGTGGCCGGAGATTTCCGTGCGACTGGGGTCGGCCTTGCGCCACCAGGAAGCCTTACTCTGGCGACCCTCACTAGCGGGCGAATCCAGTTGGAACAGGGTCGATAATACCGGGTCGAGAGTTACCGTTTTTTGATAGTAGTGTTGCGGGCCTTCAATTTCTGAAAAGTCGTAGGCGTAGTCAACGGTAATGCTGTCGCTAACATCCCAACGCAGGGCTACACGGCCGGCCTCTTTGCGTTCTTCACCAAAGTTACCGCCCTCGCCGGTATTTTCTACCCAGCCATCGTGCCCGGATTTAAGGTAGCTGAGTTTGCCCGCAACGGGCCCGATTTTGCCTGACTCTATTTTGGTGAGTGACTGCCAAAAGCCGCGGTTGCCCGCACCGACTTTTTGACTAAACCCAAACTCGTCGCTGGGTTTGGCGGTAATCAAGTTGATGGCGCCACCGGTGGTGTTGCGTCCATAGAGCGTACCCTGGGGGCCACGCAGCACTTCAATGCGCTCCAGGTCGGCGACATCGCTACTTAAACCGACGCTGCGAGCGACATACACGCCATCAATATACACCCCTACTGCAGGGTCTTGAGTCGTTTGACTGTCGTTATTACCCACGCCGCGCATAAACACCACCAACGAGCTACGGCTGTTAGGGAAAGGGGTAATAGTGACGTTAGGGGCTAACCCTGCAACATCGGCGAGATCGGTAATGCCGAATCGTTCCAAGCGCTCATTGGAAAACGCCAGCAGCGATATCGGCGTGTCTTGCAGTGAGCTTTCTCTTTTTTCCGCTGTGACTAGGATTTCTTCTAATGCGAGACCATCCGCCTGGGCGCCTGTAATCAGGCTATAACCCAGCGCAAGTGGCAGCAATGAACGAGCGCCTGAGAACGGCATTATGATTTTTCTAAACATATATTCCCCAAACAAAATCGCCGCCATTGCTGGCGGCGCTTGGACAAGCAACTGTGTAACTTAGAAGCTAAGTTTTACATCGACACCGTAGCTTTTTGGCTCGCCGAAGTAGGCCGACTGATACGCTCCCAAACTGATGGAGTGAACTTTATACTCCTCGTCGTCGAGGTTACGTCCCCAGAAGGCAACTTCCAGCTCGGTGGAACCGATAGACATACCTGACAGCGCAACGCGACCGTTGACGACGCCATAGTCATCCAGGAAATAGCCTTCGATATCGTCGTTAAAGGCGGTGCCATAACGCTCATCAGTCCAGCTGTAGTCCAGCGATGCGGTCAGCATTGAGGTGTTGGCGCCAGTGCCTACCGCGCGCTGATACTCCAGACCAATAGTGTAATTGTGCTCTGGTGCGTAGGGCATTTCCGCTTGGTCAGCAATGTTTTGGCCCTGGGTCGGCGCGCCATTACGCTGATCGATATACTCAACAAAGTCTGCATCGGTATAACCGTAGGACAGCTGCATGGTTAAACCAGGCACCAGCACAGCCATCACATCCAATTCCAGACCATCGATTTCAGCTTCACCCACGTTGTAAACGTCGGTGAGGAAGATGGTGGCATTGTTGGTCACCTGCTGAAGCTGCATATCTTCATATTCGGCGTGGAATACCGAGGCATTGGCGGTGATGCGATTGTTCAGCCAGCTCGACTTCATACCCAGCTCGAAAGAGGTCATGTTCTCTTCGTCGAAGGGTGGCTGGAAGCCTGCTTCGGTACTGCGCACATTGTAGCCACCCGCTTTGTAGGCAGTAACAACTTTGGCGAAGGTGCTGAGGTCATCGCTCCAGGCGTAATCCAGAGTCAGGCTTGGGTTAAAGTTGCTCCACTCATCGCTGCCCGACTGCTCGCCGCCAACAAAGTACACGCTGCTGTCTTTGGTGGCCGAGCGCTTATCCACGGTGTAGCGACCGCCAAGAGTAACGTCTAAGCGCTGCTCCAGCGCTTCAGGCGACCAGGTAATCTGTCCGTAAGCTGCATAGGCCTTGGCGTCAGACTTAATGGTGCGGTCTTCCACGGGGAAAATTGCGAAGGTAGGCGGTACTGGTGCAGTGTCAAACTCTTCTTCCAGGCCGTCTTCTTCGAAGTAGTACAGGCCCGCCACGTAGCGAATATTCGCTCCGGCATCACCAACCAGCTGGAACTCTTGCGAGAACTGGTCCTGGTCGATATCCACGCTTACAGCAAAGCCGGGCGCACCGCCGCCGTAGTTCTGTTCAATGCTCTCTTCCAGTTCACGGTAGCCGGTGATCGACTTCAGGGTACCGACAGCGGTGTCCCAGGTGACGGTCAGGCTGTGGCCTGAAATATCGGTATTACTGGGTTTAACGCCGCCAGACCACGAGCCTGTTTCCGAGCGCTGATCACTGGCATTGGGGTACAAACCGGGTACAAAAGACTCGGTAGGCTGGTAGTACTGCTGAGGGCCTTCGATTTCTGAGAAGTCGTAGGCGTAGTCAACGGTGACGTTTTCGCTGGCGTCCCAGCGCACGGCGACACGGCCGGCTTTTTTGTCTTCGGCACCGAAGTTGTCACCACTGCCGGTGTTCTTCACCCAGCCGTCGTGGGCCGATTCCATGTAGGTGAATTTACCGGCGAATTGACCAACCTTGCCGCTTTCAATTTTGGTGAGCGACTGCCAGTAGTCGCGGTTGCCCACACTGACTTTCTGGCTAACGCCGAATTCGTCAGCGGGTTTTGCAGTAATCAGGTTAATGGCACCACCTGTGGTATTGCGGCCGTACAGTGTGCCTTGCGGGCCACGCAGTACTTCGATGCGCTCCAGGTCGGCAACATCGCTGCCCAAGCCGATGCTGCGCGCCACATACACGCCATCAATATAGATACCAACAGCGGCATCCTGGGTGGTTTGGCTGTCGTTGTTACCCACGCCGCGCATGAAAATAACCAGGGAACTGCGGCTGTTGGGGAACGGTGTAATGGTGACGTTTGGTGCTAAACCGGCGACGTCGGCCAGATCGGTAATGCCGAAGCGGTCCAAGCGCTCATTAGAAAATGCCAGTAGCGAGATGGGGGTATCCTGAAGCGAGCTCTCGCGTTTCTCTGCGGTTACCAATACCTCCTCAAGTGCAAGGTCATTAGCAATGGCGCCTGTCGACATTAGCCCGCAGATTGCGGTTGCCAGAAGGGAACGGCGGCCAAGAATTTTTGTCATGAGTATCTCCCGTGTCATACTGCTTTATTATTTATTGGAAACACAGAGTGTGCGTCCATGCGCTACACCAGTAGCCGCCTATAGTCGCAGCTCCAAACCAGCACGGCCTATCGTCCATTCGGCTTAGCAAAAATCGAGTAGTTTCAACAATGTCGCACACCAGTGAATTTGCCCCACCCTCGCTACTGCAGAACCCCCACGTGCAATCGCTGCTGGCCTCGACGGCACCGCGTAAAATACGGCTCATACCCAAAGTTCGCCAACTGCGACGCGCCAGCAAGTCGGTGATTCTCGATTGCGGGAATGGTAGTCAGCTACTGGGCGAATACAGCCGCCAGCAGCAGGGCCGCAGTCGCGGGTTAATCACGCTGATTCACGGCTGGGAAGGCAGCTCCCGGTCGACCTATTTGCTCTCTGCCGCCAGTGCCTTCTACCGCGCTGGCTATGATGTGTTTCGATTGAATCTTCGCGACCACGGCCCCAGCCACCATTTAAACCGAGAGCTTTTCAATTCAACCCTGCTTGAAGAAGTGCTGGGCGCATTGCGCGCCATACAGGCCAACTACCCTCACGACTGGCAGTTTCTCGCCGGCTTTTCACTGGGCGGAAACTTTGCCCTGCGACTAGCTGCCGCAGCCACCGAGGCGGGCATTCACATTCACCAAACCATTGCGATATGCCCCGTTGTCGACCCGGTAAAAACCATGGCGGCCATTGAGCAGGGCTGGTGGGTGTACGAGCAATATTTTGTGCGCAAGTGGAAGCGCTCGCTGAAAAAGAAACTGGCGCTCTACCCCGAGCTGAACTTTTCTGAGCAACTGCACGGCATGAAACGGCTGAGGGACTTTAACGATTATTTTGTCCCCAACCACACGCCGTTTAACGAACCCGACGAGTATTTTCGCGCCTACGCCTTAAGCGCAGACTTGCTGAGCACACTGAGCAACCCCGCCCATATTATTGCCGCCCAGGACGACCCAATGATTATTGCCGAGGACTTTGAACGGCTGCGTGGCGTCAACGGGTTGAGTATCGAAACGCCGCGCTACGGCGGGCATTGTGGCTTTGTAAAAAACTGGCGACTGGACAGCTGGGTAGACGAGCGAATGCTGGAAATCATTCAGCTGCGAAAGCAGCAGCCTCGCCAGGCTGCCAGCACCGAAGCCGCAACAATGACCTAACGCGCCGCCAGCGCGTCACCAATGGCAAGGATTCGCAGCGCTTCGTCAACATGCAGCGACTCCACCAGGCGGCCATCGACAACAACCACGCCCAACCCCTGGGCCTCGGCTTCTACCCAGGCTTGGTGAATTTTTTTCGCTTGCGCTAATTGTTGCTCGGACGGGCCAAAGGTTTGGTTAGCCGCGGCAATCTGTTTCGGGTGGATCAGCGTTTTGCCATCGAAGCCCAATTGCACGCCCTGCTCACAGGCTTGCACAAAGCCCGCCTCATCGTCGAGATTGAGGTGCACGCCATCGAGCACATCCAAACCGTGGGCGCGCGCCGCCAGCACGCATTGGCTAAGCGATGCCTGCAGGCCCAACCGGTCCGGAGTGTGCGGTACGCGAAGCTCCTTGGCCAGGTCCGAGGTGCCCATCACGATGGCCTCAAGCCGCGAATGGCTGCCCGCTATTTCGTCGATGGCCAATACGCCTCTGGGCGTTTCTGCCATTGCCCAAAGCTTGAGCGTCTCTGGCGCTTGCTCCTGAACAAGTAGCTGCACTACGGCCTGCACTTCGGCGGCGGATTCCACTTTCGGCAAGCACAGGGCAGAGATCGGCGCGTGAGCAAAGGCGGCTATTTCTTCTCTGCCCCAGGGCGTATCAAAGCCGTTAACGCGCACCACCAATTCACGGTGACCGTAGCCACCTTCGGCGAGCGCATCCAGAATGTGTTGGCGGGCCTGTAACTTTTGCGACGGGGCAACGGCATCTTCAAGATCGAGGATCAATACATCGGCGTCGAGGCTTCGCGCCTTTTCCAGGGCACGGGTATTCGCGCCAGGCATGTATAACACTGATCGACGGGGAAGGTACGCCATTGAGGTCACTCCGCAAAAAAACGCCAAGTCTAGCATAGGGCTGAACCGGCGGATCGCTCGGATCAGAGGAATTACAATTGCGAATCATTTTCAATTAGCGCAAAATATCCCGCTGCTTTACCGTCGCCAACTTGAGGACTCTTCATGACTAAGTATGTGCTAACACTGCTCTTGCTGTGCCAGTTTGGCGTTGCGCAAGCCGCGCCGGACAACCGCCGCGCTATCGTGACGCACTACACCAATTTGGCACACGCGGTGTTCGACGATGCAAAAACGACAGCGCAAACGTTGTTGAGTCGTGTTGAGGCCCTGCTCGCCGAGCCATCAGAAAAAACCTTAATGGCGGCGCGCCAGGCTTGGATCGCCGCGCGCATCCCCTACCAGCAAAGTGAGGCCTTTCGCTTTGGCAACCCAGTGGTTGACGACTGGGAGGGGCAGCTCAATAGCTGGCCGCTGGATGAAGGCTTGATCGATTACGTGGACCAAAGCTACGCCGCGAGCCTGGGCAATATCGCCGCCGACATGAATATCATCGCCAACCCCACTATTACGCTGGGCGGCGGCGCGATAGACGCCACCACGATCACCCCGGCGTTATTACAGGACCTACATGAACTGGCCGGCAATGCCGCCAACGTGACCAGCGGCTACCACGCAATTGAATTCCTGCTTTGGGGCCAAGACCTCAACGGCCATCAAGCCGGTGCGGGCGAGCGCCCCTACACCGACTTCAGTAAGGGTGAAGCCTGTACAAACGGGCACTGCGAGCGCCGCGGTCAATATTTGCTGGCCGCGACACAATTGCTCGTTAGCGACCTCGCCTACATGACCCAGCAATGGGCCGCCGAGGGCGACAACTATCGGCGTGAATTACTGTCTCTGCCCAGCGAACAGGCGCTGGCGCGCATCTTCTACGGCATTGGCTCACTGAGTTTGGGCGAGCTTGGTGGCGAGCGTATCAAGGTGGCCCTGGAAGCCAATTCAACCGAAGATGAGCACGACTGCTTTAGCGACAACACGCACTGGTCCCACTACTACAATGGCCTGGGCATCAGCAATGTGTATAAAGGCGAGTACCAGCGCATAGATGGCAGCTGGGTTCGCGGCCCCTCGCTAAGCCAAGCGGTTGCCGCATCGTCAGCGCAGGCTGACAAAGCATTAACGGCCGCCCTGAACACCACCATGGCGCGCCTGCAATTGCTAACGCAAGTGGCCGAACACCCGGAGCGCCCACAAAAATTCGATATGCTGATCGCCCCAGGCAATGCGCAGGGTCGCAACTTGCTGGGCAGTATTCTGCAAGCGCTGACAAACCAAACCCGCGCCATTGAAGACGCCGCGGCAAGCCTCGGCATCAACCCCAACGCGATTTGACGCCTTGCCTCGCAACCGTTTTTTCACCCTTGTCGCCCTGGCACTGATACCACTATCGAGCTGGGGCACATCAGTCCTTGAGCGACCGGCGCCTGAACTGAGTCCACAGCAACAACTTGACTGGGCCGTCGGCCGCAGCTTTGCCCACCGCCCGTGGGTGTCGTCACCGGCAACCACAACCGCACGCGATGGCCTCGGCCCGCTATTTAATGCGCGAAGCTGCGCCGGCTGCCACCCAGGCAACGGCCAGGGCCAACTTCCCACAAAGGGTCTAGGAACGGTACTGAGGCTGCCGAAAGACAGCCTGTTTGGCAGCCAACTGCAAGACCGCGCCCTGCCCGGTTTCACAGCGGAAGGCCGAATTGCCTGGCGAGTATCCAGCCATGCGCCCCGCCCCCACCAGCAATACCTTATCGCCGAGTATCGGCAGCTTTCAGCCTCGGCACGCTTGGCCCCCATGCTGATCGGTTTGGGCAAACTCGACGCCATTGATCGTGCCCAGATCCTGGCCTGGGAAGATGTCGATGACCGCGACAATGACAGTGTTTCCGGCCGAGCGGCCACACTGGATAACGGGCAGCTTGGCCGCTTTGGCTGGAAAGCTTCCCAAGCCTCGCTGCGCGAGCAAATTGCCCAGGCCTTTGCTGAGGACATGGGCATCGACAGTGCAATACGTCGCGCCACCCGCTGCGACCAAATTAGCGCGGCCGCTTCTGAGAACGACAGAATGGCTGCCCGCGCCCGCTGTGAGCGCGCCTCTGGCGCCGACCAGCCCGATGGCAGCGAGATCAGCCCGAAGATTCTCGGCGCGGTTGAACACTACATTGCCAATTTAGCGATCCCCGGCAGCAGGGCTGACCACCATGGCCCCGCCGCCAGAACCTTTGCCGAAATCGGTTGCGCAAGCTGCCACCGTCCAACATTCGCCACCGCCAGCGGCACGATTTATCCCTACAGCGATTTGCTGCTTCACGATATGGGCGACGGCCTGAATGACGGCGTCGCCGAGGGCGCAGCGCGCCCCGAAGAATGGCGCACTGCGCCACTGTGGGGGCTTGGCATCCGCAGCGCAGAGGCGGACAATACCCGACTGCTCCACGACGGCCGCGCGAACAGTATTCGCGAGGCGATTGCCTGGCACGGCGGCGAAGCCCGCGCCGCGAGGCAGCGTTTCAACGCCTTATCGCAAGCACAGCAGGCCCGTCTACTCGAATTTTTAAAGGAACTGTAAATGTCTACCCCAGCGACCCTGATACAACACTGCCGGAAGTGGCTGTTGCTGCCCTGTTTCAGCCTGCTCGCTGCCTGCACCCCGCCCCCCGAACAACAGCTGCTTGAAGACACTGCGCAAACCAGCTTGCTGCCCGCTCACCGGGATTTTGCTCTGGCGGCAAAGCAGCTTTCTCAGGCCACCCAGGCATTTTGTAAATCGCCTGACGACGCGGGGCTACAAGCAACCCGAGAACATTGGCGACACAGCGCGGTAGCGTGGTCGGGGCTGCAAGTAAAAAGCTTCGGCCCCCTGATGGAAGACAATCTAAGTTGGCAAATCCAGTTTTGGCCAGATCGTAAAAACCTGGTCGCTCGCAAGCTCGAGGGGCTGATCGCCGAGCATGCGGACGCCACCTCCTTCACTGCCAGCACGATCGCCGACGCGAGCGTAGTGGTACAAGGCTTGAGTGCGCTGGAGTATTTACTGTTCGATGAAAAAGCAGCTCAGCTTGATCGTTATCAAACCGCCCCGTTGCGTTGTCAGGTGCTGAGCGCTATCGCCGAGCATCAGAAAACGTTAAGCAAAACACTGCACGAAGCCTGGCTTCCCGATCACGGAAACTACCTTGGCACCTTTGCGCAGCCCGGCCCTAAAAACCCGGTTTATCCCGATCGCCAACAGGCCATTGCGGCGCTCTTGGAGTCACTGGTTGCCGGTGCCGAATTGATAAAACGCGATAAGCTTGAGCGGCCTCTGGGCTTTGCCAACAGCCGGGGCCTAAGCCAGGTGTACCTGCTTGAGTGGTGGCGTAGCCGCTTCTCTCGCGAAGCCATTATCGGCAACCTCAATGCGTTGCAGCGCCTTTATCTGGCCGATGAACTATACGGGATCGACGACTATCTGCGGCAGCACCAGCACAGTGAGCTGGCAGAGCAAATTACCAGCACCTTTGAAAAAACCATTGTCGCTGCACAGGCCGTTGAGGGTGACCTTTTCTCGGCTGCGACTGATCCAGCGCAAAAACCTCAGTTGCTCGCACTTTATACTGAGGTACAGCACTTACTCGACTTGCTAAAAAATGCCCTGCCGGATGCTCTGGGTATCACCCTGAGTTTTAACGGCGCCGACGGAGACTAGTATGCAACGCCGCACCCTGATCGCTGGTGCGCTGGGTTTACCCGTGGCTGCAGCACTTTGGCAGTTCACATCCGCCCCAGCGCAGGCCAACTACAGCCCGGTGTGCAGCGCGGCAAACAATGCCGAGGGCCAGCCAATACTGGGGGCAATGCACGGTGATCACTGGGCTTTTACACTGCCGGGTGACGAACGTGGCCACGATAGCTGTGTACACAATGAGCGAGCAGAAGCGCTGTTTTTTGCGCGTCGCCCCGGCACCCACATTTATGTTGTCGACCTGAAAACCGGCAAGCTTCGCCATAAAATCAACGCCGCCGAGGGCTACCATTTTTACGGTCACGGCTGTGTAAGCGGCGATGGCCGCTACCTTTACACCACAGAAAACCACGTTGCGGATAACGGTCGCGGCGTTATTGGCGTCTACGATTGCTACGACCAGTATCGATTAATCAGCCACATGGATTGCGGCGGCATCGGCCCTCACGAACTCGCCTTAATGCCTGATGGCAAGCACATTGTGGTGGCGGTGGGCGGCATTAAAACGCTGCCAGCGAGTGGTCGTAAAACCCTCAACCCCGGAGCGCTTGAACCCGGTTTGAGCTACCTGAATTTGGCGGAGCAGCGCGTCGTCGCATTCATCCCCTCCCCCGACGCCCAACTGAGCTTGCGCCATTTGGATGTCAATACCAACGGCGATGTTGTGGTGGGCGGTCAATATCAGGGAACGACACCCTCCGCCAAGCCACTCATCTATCACCATCGGCTGGGTGGTGAGATGCTTGCACTGGATATCAATACCGAGCTGGCCATGCGCAACGACTATGTCGCCAGCGTCGCCACCGACGATCAGCAAAATGTGCTTTGCAGCTTCCCCCGCGACAATCAACTGGGGTTGTGGTCAATACCCCAGCGCCGGCTGCTGCACAGCTGGCGCTTGCGGGATTGCGCTGGCGCCGTGTATGACGCCGCCAACAAACAGTTCATTGTAAGCAGCAGCTCCGGGCAGCTAATGGCTGCCCGCGCCGGTGAAGACCAGCTGTCACCACTGGCCTACCTACCGGGCCTGCGCTGGGACAATCATTTAAGCCTGATCCCACCACATCTGGCCAATACCCTCGGCTAGCCACAGAGACGCTATGAAACGACGCCAATTTGTTAAACACGGTTTGAGCGGCGCAGCACTGACTTGCCTGCCGCGTTTTAGTCTGGCGATGGCCACGCCGCCAGGCGGCGACAGTGACAATAGCGAGCGCTACGATTACGTGCTGCGCGCAGAGCGAGGTAGCGCGACCTTAGTACCTGGCAAACAGAGCGAGATACTGGGCTTTAACGGACAATTCCCCGCACCGACCATTCGTGTTCGCCAGGGTGAGCGGCTGCGCCTGCGCTTCGAAAACCACCTGGATGAAGCCAGCACCATTCACTGGCATGGCATTCGCATTGACAACGCGATGGATGGCGTACCAGTGCTGAGTCAGGCGCCTGTTCAGCCCGGTGAGAGCTTCCTCTACGATTTTGTTTGCCCCGACGCGGGCACCTTTTGGTATCACCCCCATATCAACTCCATTCGCCAACTCGGCATGGGAATGGTTGGGGTATTAATCGTGGAAGAGCGGGAACCGCAACCCTACCATGAGGTGATTATCGGCCTGAAAGATTGGCGGCTGGATAAAAACGGCGACTACCTGCCGCTCTCCATTCCCAGAGAGGCCTTCCGCGATGGCACACTCGGCACCGTCAACACGGTGAATGGCCGCCAGCAACCCACCATTGATATTCCCGCCAACCAGGCCACGCGCCTGCGCGTGCTGAATATGGACAACACGCGGGTATACCGGCCGCGCCTGGAAGGAAATTCGCCGCGCATTCTCGCCCTGGATGGCAGCCCCGTAATCCCTCACCGCCCCTTTGAAGTAACCCCACTGGGTGCGGGCATGCGTATGGATCTCGGTTTTGTCGCCCCGAAGCCCGGTAGAGAATTTGTTCTCTACGATCAAAAAGGCCGCTTTGGCATCGAGCTGTGTCGCCTGCGCACGGTAGACAGTGAACCGCCAACACCGCCGGCAAACACCGTGACGAGTTTGCCGCCCAACCCGATTGCAATACCCAATCTTGAACAGGCCGAATTACTGCGCTTTGTCTTTGAGTGGCAGGGCGCGCTGTCGCCGCTTGACCAGGATGGGAAGGCCGACCACAGCTTTTGGCTGATTAACCGTCGCGCCTGGGGTTCGCACGGCCACCATAGCCTTCCCGAACCACTGGCGACACTGAGCCTTGGCAAAAGCTATATCGCCGAGCTGCACAACGCCACGCCGCATGCTCACCCTATTCATCTACACGGGTTGATTTTTACTGTATTGTCTTCTAATAAACGTAAGGTAAAGCCCTATCAGAGTGACACCATACTGCTGGAGAAGAACGAACGCGCCCGCATCGCCTTCGTTGCCGACAACCCCGGCCGCTGGATGTTTCACTGTCACGTGATTGAACACATGAAAACGGGTTTAATGGGTTATATTACTGTGACGTAAATTGTAAGGAGCACTATTGAGAGTTAGCCACCAACGCGGCACTGAGATATCCTTTGCGCACTTGGACACGGACATCCAGTAATCTCATGACGCTTACCCGAAAAGCCACTCTGATTATCGCTAGCACCATGCTGTTTACCATTTTTTCTGGTTTGCTGGCACGTGAGCTAATACTTAATCCCCATCTGAAGAAAATCGAGAACGCTGCCGACCTGCGTGACGTAGATCGTTTTGAGAAAGCGGTTAAGCGCTACCGCGACAATTTAGAGGGACGAGTAAGCCGAATCTACTCCGCCGCAGGACTACTCCAAAGCCTTGAAGCTCAACTCGATTGGTCACCGATCATTTTGCAACTTGCCCACATAGGTGGCTACGGTGAACTCGACTACTTTATTCTGGCTGATGAAGCCGGCAAAAATCGAATTGTGAAAGCAGGGGAAATAGCAGAGAAAACCCGCCGACTCCCTAGCAATAAAACCCAGACGGAAATATTACAGAAAGCACTTTCGCGACTCGATAAAGAAGACCGCACACGAACATCAGGGTTGATGCTAAGCGAGGATGATGGCCCCTTGGTTTACGCTGCAGGTAAGGCCAACTGGAGCACGGATAAACTGCCGTCGATATATATTGCGGTGCGCCGTATCGATGATGCACTGATCGCATCGCTGGGTGAACGGCTCGGCCTCACCGTGAATGCCATGACTCACGATGAGAGCATCAAGCAACGCGAGCACTATGGCGTCGGGCTGGGCCAGCGCAGTGAAGATGACACCTTGTACTCCCTGCTCAGGAACGACGCCGGCGACGTCATCGTACACATGCGCTTCAAAACAGCGCCGCGCGCCTTTGACGACGAAATTTTCAGCCCGACCATCGTCGCGGCCCTGACCATAGCAACGCTATCTTGGGCGGTGGTTATCGTGCTTATGAAACGTGCCGTTATCTACCCCATTGAAAACCTCGCCCAGACCATGCGACGAATACGGCAATCGAGTAACTATCAGCAAAAACTCAATTACAAACACAATGACGAGCTCGGCAAACTGGTCGATGAGTACAATGAGCTCCTTGAACATGTCGCCAACCACACCAGCAAGCTCGAAGCCTACTCTTACAAAGATGCCCTCACCGGCATTGGCAATCGCCGCCTTTTTCAAGAGCGCCTGGACTACCTGTGGAAGCTGGCATCGCGCCGTCAGCTTAGCCTGAGCGCCATTGTTTTCGACCTGGATTACTTCAAACAGTACAACGACCGCTACGGCCACGACGGCGGCGACCATGTATTGCGTCAGTTTTCCGGCTTACTGAAAAAACGCTTCACCCGAGAAACCGATGTGATTGCCCGCACGGGTGGGGAAGAATTTATTGTTCTGCTGTTCGATGTGTCCAAGGCCAATGCCTTGAAGTTGGCAAATAGGCTCGTAGGCGATTTACGCTTATTAGCCATCCCCCACGAAGCCTCGCCGCAATCAGGAGTCGTCTCGGTTAGCGCTGGGGTTGCGTCGTTTACCCCAATCAAAGATAACAGCCCCGACGAGCTGATTAGAAAAGCCGACGAAGCACTTTATGAGGCAAAGGCGGCGGGACGGGATCAGGTGTCTATCAGCCCTGATTCACGCGCTTGACCGCATTACGCCATCTTTCGCGCAAAAGAATTCGGACATAAAAAAACGGGGGCTTCAACGCCCCCGTTTTTCGTTCGCGCCGCTGTTGTTATTTACCCGACTCTGCACTCAGGCTAACAACATTACTCGCCGCGCCGCTGCTCACTTCAGCTTCGGGCTTAAGTATCGACTCAACAGGCTCCGCTGCGCCACTGCTCGCGCGACTGCGCTTGGCTGTGGTCGCCGACTTGGTTGAGCTGGCTTTGGTGGATGCCGCACGTGCCTTTTTAACCGGGGCCTTAGCAACAGCACCGCTGCCGGCTTTCTTCACGGCTTTTTTGGCAGGCGCTTTCTTCCGCGCTTTGGGCTTCTTGGCCTCCGCTTCCTGCTTGCTGATATCCGCCTTCACCGCATCCAGCAGTTCCTGGAAGGCTTTCTCGACACATTCGCGGTAGAAAGCAGGGTCCGGCATGCTGTCGCGATCGCCCAGAATCGACATGGTCACGACACCGGATGAGCTAAATACCAAGTGGAATAGCCCTACGCCCGGTGTGAGCAGGCCCAGCCCGTAATAGCGCACCATCTGCGCACCCGCGGAATACAGTGGGAACGGAGGCCCTGCTACATTTGACACCACGGAGCTGATACCCAGAGGCAAGTGCTGCGTCAGTTCGTTATTGACGTAAGTATTGACGATGGGCCGTGTCATTGCAGGCGGCATCACGCCGGCCAAGCGCAGCACATCAACCAGGGGCGAGTTTTCTCCGAAGGTCTTGGCGTCCTGGCTGCTTTGATAAATGGCTTTCAAGCGTGCCAGCGGGTCATCCAGCTCGGTGTGCACTTCAACGAACACCGATCCGACCTGGTTATTCTCATCAGACACGCCGCGGCGCGTGCGCATGTTCAGCGGGATGGACACCGCCAGGCTGTCCTCGGGTAATTCGTTGTGGTGCTGCAGGTATTTGCGCATCGCCCCGCCGACCACGGATAACACCACGTCGTTGATTTTGACGCCGCTATGGTTCTTCACAAGCTTGACGTCTTCCAGCGAGAACTCTGCTGCTTCAAACACGCGGTAGGGGCCAACAGGGGTGTTAAAGCGCGTGCGCGGCGAGGTGATAGACGGCATGGGAATACGCTTGCGCGCAACGCCCCAGGCCAGCTTGCCCAAATCCGCCAGGGTATTGGCGGCGCCGCCCAGCATTTTCACACTGTTTTTAAGCTGATTAACTGCCGTCGCCGTTCCCAGATACAGCGGGCTTGGCGCGATATCGACCATGACCGTTTCCGGGGCTTCCGGCACCGCTTCGGGGTCGGGCTCAAGATCGTGAATCACCGACATAATTGACGAGCCGCCAGCGCCATCAACCAGTGAGTGATGCATCTTGGTGTAGATGGCAAAGCCCCCTTTCGGCACACCAGGGATATTGTCCAGACCCTCGATAATATAGGCCTCCCAAAGCGGGCGCGACATATCGAGTGGACGGGCGTGTAGGCGAGCAATCAGGATACACAGCTGGCGCCAATCGCCGGGCTGGGGTAAGGCGAGATGGCGAATGTGAAACTCGACATCAAAATTGGCATCTTGCACCCAGTAGGGACGGTCAAGCTTACCCGGCACATTCACCAATCTGGAACGGAAAATTGAGTGTTTCTTTAAACGCCGCTCAAAGTTTGCGATCACACCCTTAAAGCGCACAAAACCACCCGGCGCCGTCGAGGGGTCATAAATACCCATTCCCCCAACGTGCTGTGGTGTATTGGGGTGTTCCAAATTGACAAACGCGGTATCGAGTACGCCTAACTGCTTCATCCTTTAAACCTCATGTTCCTGTATCCGTGCAACGGCCGATCAGTAAATTATAGTTTTGGGGCCACACTGCACACCTCTCCAGCCCAATGCACAGTTTGTTCCAACAGTGTAAAACTGAATGCTGCTCGGCGCTATAGCCTGATGGCCCAATACTGGTGACAGTTTGGGCCAGTGCCCGCTCCTAGCTCCGCCCATCCTTGGTGCGGCTGCGCTGACGCTCCGGCGGCGGAGCACCAACATGAGGCACGTTGCGTTGCCGCGCCAGTTCTATCTGCTTTTGGCGATCGCGAAAACGCTGCCGTTGCTCGTCAGTGAGCGTGTCATGGCACGCGGGGCAACTCACCCCCTCTTCATATTTATCGCTCTGCCGGTCGGCATCGGTAATGGGCCAGCGGCAACCGTGGCACAGTGCGTATTCACCCGGCTCCAGGCCTTGTTTCACGGATACTCTGTTATCAAATACAAAACACTCGCCCTGCCAAAGGCTATCGGGCTGGTCGACCTCCTCCAGGTATTTGAGAATGCCGCCCTCCAGGTGATAGACCTCTTCAAACCCTTCGCGTTTCATAAACGCTGAGGCCTTTTCACAACGAATGCCGCCGGTGCAAAACATGGCAACTTTCTTGTGTTTCTCGGGGTTGTAGTTCTGACGCACATATTCCGGGAATTGGCGGAAGCTCTCGGTTTTCGGGTCTACAGCCCCCTTAAAGGTGCCAATCTCCACTTCGTAGTCGTTGCGCGTATCGATCAGTACCACATCGGGGTCAGAAATTAAGGCGTTCCAATCTTTTGGCTTTACGTAGGTGCCCACGACTTCGTTCGGGTCGATGCCGTCGATCCCCATGGTAACGATTTCTTTCTTCAGCTTTACCTTCATACGGTAAAAGGGTTGGCTGCTATCGAAGGACTCTTTATGGCTGAGATCTGCCAACCTGGGGTCAGCTTTCAGATATGCCAATAGACTATCGATGGCCTCGCGGCTGCCTGCGACGGTACCGTTGATGCCCTCTTCGGCCAGCAGCAATGTGCCGCGAATATTCTGGGCAAGGCAATGGTCAAGCAATGGCTCTCTCAGTTCGTGAAAGTCTGGCAGGCTGACAAACTTATACAGCGCCGCTACAACAATGTTTGACATATCAGCCTTTGGCCTCCTTTTTACTGCCGCCGAGGCACTGCGGCGAATCGGGAACCGCTGCCGTTTTTTCCTGCCATTCCTCAGGGCTAAACAGGTGAAGGGCCAGCGCATGTACCGGTCCGGCTAATTCCTCGGCAAGTGCAGCGTAGACGGCCTGGTGTCTGGCCACTCGCCGCTTACCGCTAAAGCCCTCGGCAACAATGACAAGCTTAAAGTGAGTTTCAGAGTCTTTGGGCACGCTGTGCATATGACTTTCATTGGTCACTTCAAAGTGAGTCGGCGACAAGGCATCTGTAATTTTGTCGCGAATGGCCTGTTCAATGTGCATGGTGCTCTACTCCTGCTAAATCCTCGCCCATTATACACCGCGAGCACGCCGTGCTGCGGCGACAGCATCGGCAGCCCAAAGAATTAATTCGTCGGCCTCATCAATGAGCTCCTCCGGCGCAAGCCGGTAGCTAAGTTCAACCCATTGATGTCGGCGTTGGTATCGAAACGGCGGCAAATCGCGCTGTTCATAGTTGCCGGTATTGTGTGAATCCACCTTGAAATACAGCTGCTCATCAGCGATCAGCGCGAACATCAGTCCGTCGCAAAAAATGCCGTAGCCGCCAAACATACGCCGCGCGCTAACTGCGCCCAGCGGCTGTAACTGCTCCAACAGGTAGGAAATACCTTCATCCACAGGGCGCCGCCTCAATTAACGCCAGTCGCTCGGCCAGCAAGTCTGCGTTGGCAGCGAGTCCCCAGCGCATATAACCGTGTTCGCCACAGCGATAAACCCGGCACAGTAGTCCCTGCTTCAGGGCCTGCATCGCCCACTTTTCCGCCTGCCCCAGCGGCATTTTTAGCGTGGTAAATAGCGGCGTCACCGCACAGTGCTCGACGTCGCGCCCAAAGCAGCGCAGCAGCTGTTGCGCCTGTTGTTGGGCGGCAAGCGGCAATTGCTGCCTCATCGTTTCCTGCCATTCAAGGTCGGCGAATAACTGCTGGCCAATCAGCTGCGCGGCATGATTAACCGACCAGGGCCCAAGTTGCTCGCGCAAGCGGATAATCGTCTCTGGGTGACTCAGCACGGCGCCCAGACGCAGCCCGGGCAAACCAAAGAATTTTCCTACCGAGCGCAGCAGCACAACGCGCTTATCGGCCAACAAGGCATTGGCCTGATAGGCCGGCACACAATCCACATAGGCTTGATCAATTACCAGGCAACCCTCTGGCGGCAGTAGCGCCAACCACTGCGCGACAACGGTGACCGGGAGTTGCTGGCCATCGGGATTATTGGGGTTGATCAGCACTAAATACTGAATATCTTGCTCGCGAATTTGCGCGGCCACTGCCTCGCTGCTGTAGTCGCTGAAAAACCGGCAGTGATGCCCCCCCAGCTGCCAGCGGTAGGCGTGTTCTTCGTAGGCCACAGCGGGCAACAGCACATTGCCCTGGGGGTATAACTGCGGCAGCAACTGAATTACCGGTTGGCTGCCACCACACAGCAACAACTGCGCAACATCAACGTGGTAATAGGCCGCTGCCGACGCCTGTAATTCGGGGTTTTCATAGGGCAATTCTGTAAAGCAATGGCTCGGCAGGGCCGGAACCGGCCATGGCCAGGGGTTAATCCCGGTGGCCAGATTTAACAAGGGCCTCGGCATGCCTTCGGGGTAGTGAAGCTCATTGGGGTCGCCACCGTGGCGAGGCGGCACGATTCGCTCGCTCATAGTAATGCTCCCACCAATGCAATGAGCAACCACACCGCGCAAACCGTATCCACTAAACGCACACTCCGCCGCACATCCCCCGGCTGGGGCAGGCGACCTGCGCCCAGCGTCGCGCGCTGTTGCTGCTGCCCATGGTAATTGGCGGCGCCTCCGACAGTGATGCCTAAGGCGGCGGCGCCGCTGGCCATTACCGCGCCGGCGTTAATGCTCTTCCAGCGCCACCCCTGAAAAACCAGGCAGCGAATCGCGCTCGCGGAGAAAGACACCAGAGCAAAGCTCAGCGCGGTGAGCTGAGCGGGAATAAAATTCAACACATCATCGCAGCGCGCCGCCACGCGGCCGAACAAATTAAAACGCGCATTGCGGTAGCCCCACATCGCATCCAGGGTATTGCTCAAACGGTGCACAAGCACCCCGCAAGGGCCCGCCACGGCAAACCAAAACAGCGAGGCAAACAACGCATCACTGCTATTTTCCAACGTCGTCTCGATGCTGGCACTGAGCACCTGGGCGTCGTTGAGCTCTGCCGTGTCCCGGCTGACTATGTATGACAAAGCCTGCCTGGCACCGGGAAGATCACGCTGTTCTAACGCCGTTAAAATCGGCTGCACATGCTCGCGCATACTCTGCCAGCCGACGGCCAAATACAAAATGACCACGGACAACAACACCTCCAGCAAAGGGGAGAATTCGCTCAGCACAACACTGATGCCATAGAGCATAAGCACCGGAGGCAGCACCGCGACGGTGTATGCCAGAGCACCTGCCCACAATTTGAGAGAGCCACTTCCCCGGTTGAGCCTGGCCTCCAGATAATGCGCAAATCTGCCAAAGCCAACCAGTGGGTGGCAGCGACGCGGCTCGCCCAATACACGATCGGCAAGCAATGCAAGCAGAGCGAGTACTGCGGTGGGTATAGTGAGTTCTGTCATGGTATTGGCGAGCTGCGCGGGCACAGCCATGATCTCAGGTGAGTCGATGCAAGGGGCGGGACTGTAATCAAGGGGCAATCGGCGGTCAAGGTTGGCGCGGTTATTCGCCCTGCAAGCGGTAGAATTCGACGGCGTTTTCCCACAACACACAGCGCGCATCGCTATCGCCCAGTGCATTGCCGATGATCTCAATATCTATTGGATTAAATGGCCTAGGCGAGCGCGTTGAAGGTAAGTCAGTGCCGAACATCAAGGCCTTTGGGTTAATGCTATGGAGGCGTTTGACGACCTGACTGACAGCGAAGTCGACCCGTCCAAAGCCCGTTGCCTTAACCTTGACGCCCCTCTCAACCAAACGATACAGCAGCGGCAACCCGGCCTTACTCAAGCCCAGGTGATCAATGCTTACCGCCGGCAGCGCACACAGCGGCGTTTCCAATTCTTCCAGTGCTGCGCTGTCGCAGTAGATTTCCGTGTGCCAACCCAATAGCTCGTGCACCCGATTTGCAAACGAAAACAGGTGCTGCACCGACTCCGAGCCCCCGCGCCGCAAATTAAAACGAACGGCGCGAACCCGCTGGCGGTCGAGTGCCACCAAAGTATCATCGGGCGTGTCATGGGGCAGCTGGGTAACGCCCACAAAGTGCGGGCCCAGGCTGGCGAGCGCGGCTTGCAGGTAGGACTGATCAAAGCTCTGAAATGACCCAGACACCACTGCCCCTCCGGCAATGCCGAGGTCAGCGGTCTGGTGGATGTAGTCGTCGACAGTAAACGCAGACGGTAGAAAGCCCTGGTTGCTGGTCAATGGGTAAGCGGGATCGATGATGTGCAAATGTGCATCGAAAATAAGATGGTCCATCGCCACTCCGCTCCAACGTTGGGTCGCTGCTCAGGGCC
This sequence comes from Spongiibacter marinus, assembly GCF_016906995.1. GTDB lineage: Bacteria > Pseudomonadota > Gammaproteobacteria > Pseudomonadales > Spongiibacteraceae > Spongiibacter > Spongiibacter marinus. Next base: position 118,733 of record NZ_JAFBBD010000004.1, read on the forward strand.
GTGAAGACGCCCGGCGAGCTTGATCAAAAATCATACAGCGCATCCAACATGGCAGATGAATAGCCACTTTGCAAACCTCAGTGCGCATCAGCCAGCTGTGACTTAGCCGCTATCCACTGAGACATATACTGATGACTGCGCAGGCTGTGGTGGCGAAGCATGGCACCGATGAAATTCCCCTGGCGATGAACAGCCAGCTCGCCAGATAGCCGATCAATACGCGACCGAAGCGCTTGGCTTGGCTCAGCGGACGTAAACGGTGCCAGGCAGCGCACAGCGCGCTCTTGGGCACTGCGCCAGTTCGATTCATCGCGGTATAGCGACACCGCTGCCTCAATCAACGCCTGCGGCGAATCCGCAACCACCCCGCCCCAGTTGGCCGGCGTATCCACCATCCCCTCCGCGCCAATGCTTGTGGTTACCGAGGGAGTTGCCTGCTCCATCGCCTCCAGCAGCTTGCCCTTTTGCCCGGCACCGAAGCGCAGAGGCGCGATACAAACGCGGGCCTGTCGCATCACGGCGGCGGCATCTTTGGCCCACCCTTTGAGCAAAAAACCGTGCTTTTCACTGTGCAGTTGCTGCGCTTTTGGAGGCGGGTACGCCCCGTACACATGACACTGCGCCGACGGCAGTTGCCGGCGTATCTCGGGCCATAATTCGCTGCGTAAATAACGCAGGCTGTCCCAGTTTGGCTCGTGTCGAAAATTGCCAATACAGATAAAATGGCGTCGCTGCGCGTAAGGCAGCGGCGACGCCGTTCCACCTTCACTGCTAAAAGGCAGGTGATGCAGCAGCTCGGCACTAACGCCGTAGTGGGACTGCAGCAGCGATATCTCGGCAGTAGAAATCATCAGGCTAAGGTCGCATCGCCATATGGATGCCAGCTCGCGCAGCGCCAGCTCACTACTCAGTAACTCGCTATCGGGCCGCATGGTGTTCTGCCCGCGCTTGAGCGCCTGATGGCGGGCGTCGCGCAGGCAGTGAAGATCCTGAGTGTCGAGTATGCACATCGCCTGCGGGCACTCTTTGGCCACCCGCCAGGAAAATTGCTCCTCGGTGAGAAAGCGGTCAAACACAACCAGGTCTGGCTGCATTTTTCTGAGCAATTGATTGAAGCTATCGCAATTTAGCCGAATCTCGACCTCATCCACCGCGATGTCGCTAAGTGGGTAGCGGTGTTCAGACAGCGCCGCCGCACAGGCGAACGTCACCCGGCCGCCAGCGGCTTGCAGACAGCGAATCAGTGACAGTGTGCGCCGCCCCGCCGCAGACGAATTTGGCTCGGGCCAAACGTGGCCGATATATAAAATGTTCTCAGGGGCGCTCAATATCGCCTTCCTTCAGATGGCTAGTCAAAATCGCTGTACGGAATGGGAGGCTCAGGCGGCGTGTAAATGGGCTGCCAGCGATCATCGAACTGGTACTTCACATACAGCGATGCATGATTGGGCTCGTAGAAATCAGCTCGATAAATATCTGCTGCCAACCCTATATACCAGTGGCGACTCACGCGCCGCTCTATCGCCGCTTCCAAAAAATACCCGGGGCCACCGCCAGCGCCGCCGCCAGTGGCGAGTTCATACAAGGGGTCCTCATCGCTCTGCGAGAACGACACGGCTCCGCCGAGCAAGTAAGACCAGTGTTCACCAACGCGACCGAAGTAGCGCACCGGAATGGACAGCGATACGTACTGCTGCGGGCTGTAATAGGCACCGTGTTGCAAGCTGTATTCACTCAGGTTCTTATCGTAGCTCAACCACATGGCATTGAGGCCGATACGCAGGTTGCGGTTCTCCTCGGCGATAATACGGCGGTAGACGCCCCCCAACAGCCCAAGCCGCTGGTTGTCGGCGACATCGTCGCCATGCAATTGATGAACCTGCGCGCTCGACCAGTAGCCGTAGCGGCCGCCCTGGTCATAGTTCAAACCCAATTTAATGCCGCTGCGCAGCACCCCGCCCCACTCCTTACCGGCCCCGGTGGCGCCGTTTGGAACCGTCATACCCGCGTAGGACAGCGCCGTGCCGGTTTCGGGTCGTCGAGACGCCGTGGCAGACCAGCCGAATTTACCCAGTTTGCCGCGAATCGACGCGCCCCCCACCCAGTCTTGTTTGGTAAAACCCAGTGGCGTGGTGCCGATATCCACTTGCCAGTTGCGCGCCTGCCACCCGACACCAACGGCGGTGCCGCTTGCCGATTCCTCAAAGGGTATGCGCGTGATGCCTGGCGGGGTATTGCCATCGGGGTCGAGATAGTCAACCTTCCCGGAATCGATGGACACACGATCGACACGCAGTAGCGCGTGTCCATCGTAGCGGGGAAAGGGCCAGCGCAACTCAATCGGAATTTGCTGCAAGCCAGTTCCGGAGCGACGCTCGGTGAGGTCTATGCCCGCTTTAATGTATCCCGACTGCCGTTCGCGCAGCTCGTCAATGGCGGCCACCACACTGCTACCCAGCCAGTATTCGCGGTCGGCATTGTCATACAGTTGTCGGCGTGCGTCTTCAGACAGCGCCGTATCAACGGGCTGCCCCTGCGCACGCTGCAAGGCGGCGTAGGCATAACGCTGCGCCGCCGACCAATCTTTTGCCGCAATGGCCTGCTGCATCGCCGTGCGCAACTGCTGATCGCTAACATCGCCGCGCTTGGGCAACAGTGCCAGCCACTGCTCGCTTAATGCTTGTTTTCCATACTGGCTTTGCAGCGTCGCCGCCTCTAACACCTGCTCACCCGTCAACCGTGCTCGCATTGAAAACAGCGCTTGCTGATGCTGCGCAAAGGCGCGTTGATCGCCAGATTTCCCGCTCAAGCTCAACAGGGCCAGCAATGCCTGGGGGCGGTGTTCACCGCGAATATCAGCGGCATCGCGATAGTAGCGGCGGGCTAGAATAGCCTTGTCACGCTCGGCAAAGTACTGCCCTTTTGCCATCGCATAGCGCGCTGATAAGGCTTCCAACTCGGCATCACTCAAGCCGTTTGCATTCGCCTCGGTACGCAGTGGCCGATACCACCGTTCAAAGGCGTTGAGGTCGCCCATTTCCAACCAGAGCAAAGCCACACGTTGCTGCCTCTCGATACTCTGGGAGCTCATAGGCAACAGCGGCTTAATCAGTGCGCGAGCGCGCTCTTCCTCGCCCTCTTGCCACCACATTTCCGCCAGACTGAGCTGAGTATCGGCATCATCGCGATAGCGCTCCTCCAGCGCCTGCAGGCTTTGCAATCGACCCTGACGGTCATCGACGGGCAAGCCCGCCACCGCTTGCGCAAACTCCAGACGCAATAAATTGCTGCGCATGGCATTGCTGCGGCGCGCCCTGGGAATCGAGCGCAGCTGTTCTATGGCCAGGCCAGGTCGCCCTCTGGCTGACAGGTATAAGGCGTAGGCGAAAACGCCTTCAGCATCGCCGCTAACCCCGGGCGTTTTGGCCATATATTGGTCAGCACGCTCGCTATCGCCAAGTTCGATCATGGCCTCCGCGGCATCAAGCCGCTGCCACGGTGAAAGCGGCGGATAGCGCAATAGTTCCTCAAGTGCCGACGACACCGCCGCGCGATCTCCCGACTCACGGGCCCGCGCCAATTGCTCAACACTTTGCTCGCGCAGCCACGCTCGCCGCAACGGTGCGACACGAGCACGCTGCGCCGCGCTGTAACGCCGGTAAACCTGCTCAGCTTGTCGCGGGCCACGCCACTGGCGGTGGAGCTGAATTCGCCCCCACAATGCATCCTGGTTATCGGCTTCACGCGACAGTGCCTGGCGGTAGAAGGCGTCTGCACCGGAAAAATCGCCCTCTCTGCGCGCCAGCTCAGCCAAGCCAATCAATGGCTCGACTTCACTACCCTGAATTGCCAATGCGTCGTAAAAGGCTTTGCGCGCACTGGCAAATTGCCCGGCTTCCAGAAGCGCTTCGCCGCGGCGAAGTGCGCGCCAATATGCCGCGGTATCTATCAGGGAACGCCAGCGCGATTGTTGGTCGGGATCGCGGTTGACGCGTTCCGCATCGCGAAAGTATTTCAGTGCCTGTTGGTGCTCGCCGCGCCGCAAATACACAAGCCCCAAGCCACCCAGTACTTCGGGGTCGTTGGGGCGGCCGTTCAGGGCGTAGCGCAATTTGCGCTCTGCCCCGACGAGCTTGCCCGCCTCCAGTAACGCTAAGCCCTGGCTGCGCGCGCGGTAGTGAGGGTCGCGCATTAAACGGCGCTCCTCCTGCCGCATCTCCAATGCCAGCGCTTTGGCCTGTACCGCTGCTATATTGTCGGGAAATCGCTCGGCCAACAGGGTATGTGTGCGTATACGGCTCGGCCCGATGGGCTGCTCAGCAAGGGCCGCAAGCCAACGTTGCACCGCTTGTTGAGCGAGTGAGGGGTCATCGAGCAAATCGCGTAATATACGCTGACCAGCCTGGCTACCCGGATTCTGCGAGAGCAATTGATCTGCCAGCGCTAAGCGCAATGGCGCCACGTTGGGGTACTTGTCGTTCAGCGCGCGAAGCCGGCGTATGACGACAGGTCTTTTTCCGTCGACTCGCGCCAGTATCTGCAGATACTCCAATTCACTGGATAGCAACACAAAGCCGCGAGGGTAAAGCTGTATGAGTTGCTGAGCCGCTTCCTTTACCCGACCGGTTTTCGCCAGCAGAGTCACCTGCTGCATCGCTGATTTTTTGTAGCTGTGCAGAGCAAGGTAATCGGTAAGCTGCAAAAATGTCTGCGTTTCACCAAAACGCGCTTTCAACTCCGAAAGCATGCGCTCTGCGTCCTCAACATTGCCGTCGCGAACCGCAAGCCACACTCGGTACACATAAGCGCTTTGTGCATCTGGGTTGATCACATCCAAGCGCTGCAACTTGGCTCTGACCAAGTCATCCCGGCCCAGTAACTGCGACTCAATCAGCTGTATTTCGATGCTTCTTTGTAAGGACTCATCCACCGTCAGCGAATCAGTGCGCCCACCGGTGACGATGATGTCGGCCGTCGTCGCGCCCTCATCTGCCTCACGCAAATTCAGTGGATCGCGCTGCCACAACAATACGCCCACCGCGCACACCAATATAAGCCAGAGCAGGCCTGCGCGGTTCATGAACACCCCGCTTGCCAATTTGGCTGCACCGCGCCACTAGCCGAAAACCGCAGCCGACCCGTCATCCATGCGTCAGCAAATAAATCCAATACCCGATTGTAATAATCACGCTGGCCAAGGCTGTCGCTATTGGTTCTGCCATTGCGGACACGTTGCTGCTGCGCTTCCAGTAGCGTCGTTTTGCCGCTGTTCGACAGCATCGGTAATAGTGCGGCAGAGAAGCCCCATGGGCCGTTGCCGCGCGCCGTTGCACTGCCAACATTGACCACCTCGGGAACATTTTCGCGCTCTTGGGTAAGCGCCAGCATCACGTCAAAGTGATCGCGCAATGCCGCTGCCGCCCTCGCCTCTGGGTGCAACATGCCCACCCAGAGATACACGCGTATCGCGTCATAACTACCCCGTTGCCCGCTTTTGGGGTCTTGTCGCCACGCGCCCTGGCGCCAGGCCACCCAATCGGGGCTCAAGCCATTTGCCGCCGTGTCGCGCAGCAAGTCGGGCAAAGCAGCGGCCAACTCCGGCCAAACGGAGTTGGGCTGCAGCTCAGCAAAGCGGCTAAAGATCTGCGGCATCCAATAACTCGGATTGAGCCGCAATGTATTGTCGCTGGCAAAACCCTCAGGCGCCGGCATCAGCACCCTGCCAACGGTGTCGATGACGCGCGTTTCCTGCTCGGCGATATGCTTGGCTAGAAAATACCCCTGCGAGCGATAGTGGTGATCCTCCCAGAGGCGGCCCGCTTCAGCAAGGGAGTAGGCGATCCAGGTGTCGGAGTCTGCCGCTGAGTTGGCATCCAGCACTGCCCCGCCACTTTCCTGTGAGCGCCCCCACAACCAGGCGGGCAAATGAGTGCTTAAATCGCCCTTGGCAAGGTGTCTCTCTGTCCAGGCGTGGAGGTTTGCAAAGCGCTCTCGGTCGTTTGCCAACAGGGCAAAAAACATCGCGTAGGACTGGCCCTCAGAGGTCGTAATCTGGCGCGGGTCACTGCCATCAATAACCCGGCCATTCTCTATATACTGCTCTGCGAAACGCTGCCATGCGGACCAGCTACACTCCGCCCACAGCACGCTCGGGAACATGGCCAGCAATAGTGCCAAACACCGACGAATCACTCGTCCCCCTGTTGCAGGCGGCGACGCGCCACACCACTGAGTAAGCGCCAAAGCACCACGGCCAACATCAATACCACGATGATGCTGATAATACCGAGCAGCATTGGATAGCGAGAGAAGTGGTACCAGATAAGGTCCCAAACGCGCAGTTTACCGACATAGTATTTATCGCCGACATTGAAGCTCGCTTGCCCTCCTTCTCGAAATACCACTACTGAGCCATACATCTCGGCAATTTTTCCGCTATCTGCCAGCGCCTCTCGCACCATGGCCATATCACTCGGTTGTGCAGCAAGCACGGCAACAACACTTCTGTCGTCGTTATAGGGAGAGCGCATCCCTAGCAGCGCCGCAAAGGGCCCACTGGCGCGCACTTCCACTTCCGTTGTTGCCGATGCCAGTGTTGGCGCCGCCCCGGCCCAGGTATCGCTTTCAGACACGATGTTCTTGCGCGGTTTCTGCAACATGCGCTCGCTGCGATCAAACAATAACGGTAAATCCTCACCGCCTTGTGCAAGCTGACCGTTGGCGGCAATCAATAGCACATCGCGATCCTTTAATGCGGCTTCCTGCCAATCGTCATACAAGGCCATTGCCAACGCCGGGTAACCGGAACTGGCTCCCGCAAAGCCCATTAGCTGCAGGTAGGTTTGGATAATCTCTTTGTTCTTGCTGTCGGGCAGCAGCACAGCCGTTTCTGACAGGTCGGCCATACGCGTAAAGGGATAGGCGGCGTTAGCGAACGCACGCAGATTGGGCATCTCGATGTAGTGCGCGAAGCCGGTAAAATCAACGGTTGAATCGGCATCTACAACAGCGTAGCGCTGGGCAGGCGCCAAGCTTTTACACTCGCCACTATTGATACCGGCAAAATCAAACTTAAACTCCAGCTGATTGCGGCTGCCGACCTTGAAGGCTGGAATACGCAGGCGCTGATTGGCCGACAAGAAGCCATCATTCAGCAAGGGCACACGAAAACGCTTAGCCTCACCGGAGAACCCTTTGCGAGTTAAGTTAAACGCCTCAATAAACTGTTCATTAATGCTCAGGCTCATTTGCGAGCCACTGCCATCTTCAACCGGAGGCGAATATCGGTAATCCAACTCTACGGGAATACCGCGGCTGCGCCAGGTGAACAGATCGGGCGGAAGCTGGAAGCCCACCCTCACCGGTGGCGGTGTGCGACCTTCGACTTGCAGTTGGTTGAGGTTATCAACCAGCTCGCCAAAGCGAACGGGGCGATCGGTGGGCAGCCAATTCGGCGCATCGTAGGGCTTTCTTGGCTCGCTTTGCACCGCCCGTTGAATCTCTGCGACAGGCCCGGATAACAACTCACTGCCCAGCACCAAGCCCCGTGCCGCCTGAACCAAGTCAGCATCATCGCGCCCCTGTATCAACAACAGCTTGGCTGCGGGGTTCTCAGGGTGGCTGATCATTTGCAGGGTCGGCGCACTGACTGGAGGGAAATCCTGCAGCGCGCTCGGGCGCTGTGTATTGGTCATAAATACCAAGGCGTGCTGCCTAGGCAGGCGCTCCGTTTCCACCGGGAAGCTCGCCCCGCGCCAGCTTGCAAGTGCCCCAAACCAGGATGTCACAATACCCGCTGCGTGCAGCCTTTCCAGACTGCCCTCACCACTGAGCACTACCGGTAGTTGCAGGGCGCGGTAATCTCGCCGATCGAAAAATGGCGCCGGCAATTGCTGCAGGTTGTTGGCAACGGGCAGCACGCGGCTGACCGTTCGCAGGCGGGTGTCACCGGTTAACTCTGCCCAAATGCTTGGGCTATCGGGGCTGTAACACTCTTCTGGTGGTTGCCCGACCAGTTGCACACGCACTTGGTTGAAGTCAGCTAAGTAGCGCGTGTTCAGAGGAATACTCACCTTTTGCTGCAAGCGTTTTTCAGGATCAACAGCCACCGCCGACATAAATTCGCCGTTCAGATACACTTTCAGGTGCGATAAATGAGGCACCAATGACGGTGAAAATGAAAAGCCCAAATCCAGCGTGGCTTCTTCAACGAGCTCGTCCAACCGTGAGCCAAAGCTGAGTCCCGCCGAACTTTCACTACCGCGCAGTAATACGCTCTGCGGAAAGCCCAGCTCAGTCAACGAGTAATCATAGCGTCTCAGCTCTTCAGCCTGACGCCACTCGGAGGGCGCTGGCATCAGTTGCTCAGCCCACGTCGGCATACACACTGCCCATAGCAGCAACAGCCATCGACAGGTGTTACTTGCTCTCAGTGTCTTGTCACGCTGACTCATGCTTCTTCCACCCTAATTAAAATTGGCTGAGGGCGAAGACTCTTCGCCATCCCCACCAGCGCATTAATTGTAGTCAGTAACTGGGGAAGCGGCCGCGGCCCCGCCCTCAGTAAACGTCGATAGCCCTGTATGCTGATGCTCATTACCGCTGCCATACTGGTCAGGGGTTTATCGACGCTCATATTTTGTTTCCAGCTCACCCAGTTATCAGCGCGCGCAAATGTGCACTGCACATAATTCACCATGCTGCTTGGAGACTGATCACACAGACGCAAGCCGACAACCTCTCGCCCTTTAAATACTGTCGTCATGGCGAAACTGTATTCCCTGCCCGCGCGATCCATAATGACATTCACTTGCTGCCCCACTTGCTCTGCAGCATCTGGAGATAGCTCAACCCGCGCCCCGCTTAAGGAAAAGTCTACCAATTGCGCGTGCAACAAATGCCCACTTGGCAACTCCAGCGCTACAGGAAATCTCACCTGCACGCGATGGTCGCTGCGCAGCTGTTTCGCTTCGGCGGCAACGGCCACAGCGCCGCCCAGGATCAATAAGTTGTAAACCACCCAGAACAGGTTGAGTAAGACCGCACTGATCTCATTACTCGGCCCCGCATACAAACGCCACAAGCCAACCAAAAAACCAAAGGCGTTGAGTAGCACCAGCAAGATATACGGCCGAGACATAACCCAGTCGAAATATTTTTCGTGGATCAGCCCGCCTTTAGCGGTGACATTAAAGGTGCCCTTGTGTGGCGCAAACAGCGCCACCGTGGTCGGCCTGGCAATGTACCAAGACAACACCGTTTCGTAGACTTCCCCCCAAAAAGAGTGCCGATATCGCCCCTGAATTTTGGCGTTTACCACCGAGGAATACAGCATATGAGGCAACACATACAGGAAAATCATAATGGCGGGCGCGTAGATAATATAAGTATGCAGCAGCAAAAACGCGAGCGGCGCCAACAGGAATACTAAGCGGGGAATGCCGGATAGAAAGTGCAACATCGCATTGAAGTAACACAGGCGCTGTCGCAGCTTTAAGCCGGGACCCCGCAGGGGGTTATCCAGTCTAAGAATCTGCGCCATGCCCCGCGCCCAGCGAATACGTTGACCGATGTGGGCAGAGAGCGTTTCCGTCGCCAACCCGGCCGCCAGCGGCGCGCGTATGTAAGCGGAGTTGTAGCCGAGCCGGTGCAGCCGCAGCGAGGTGTGGGCGTCTTCGGTGACAGTCTCAACCGCAACACCACCAATTTCCTCCAGCGGGCCACGGCGAATAATCGCGCAGGAACCACAGAAAAACGTGCCGTTCCACAGGTCGTTGCCATTTTGTATCAGGCCGTAAAACAAGCCGCCCTCATTGGGCACTTTTCTGAAGTTGCTGAGGTTTCTCTCAAAGGGATCCGGTGAGAAAAAATGGTGGGGAGTCTGTACCAGCGCCAGCTTAGGATCACCTAAAAACCAACCCATCGACAGCTGCAAAAAGGCGCGGGTGGGAATATGGTCGCAGTCAAATATCGCAACGTACTCGCCGCGCGACTGTTTTAAAGCGTTGTTGATGTTCCCCGCCTTCGCATGGCGATTATCATCGCGGGTAATGTAGTGCACGCCCACGTCGCGGGCGAAATCGCGGAAGTCATCCCGCCGGCCGTCATCTAAGAGGTAAATTTCCAGCTTGTCTTTGGGCCAATCCAAACCCTGGCAAGCGTAAATTGTTGCCCTCACAACCTCCAGGTCTTCGTTATAACTCGGCACAAAGATATCTACCGATGGCCAGTCGGCGGTATCTTTAGGCAATGATTTTGCCGGTCGGTTGAGCGGCCAGATATTCTGAAAATAGCCGAGTAATAACACCAGCCAGGCATAGAGTTCAGCGAGCAACAGTACGATGCCAAGTGCCAGACCGAGAGGGTCATCAAAGTTCAGTGTTGAGCTGCAGCGCCACCAGATATAGCGGCAGGAGATCAACAGCGACAGTACGATCATCAGCATCTGCGGGAAACGACCAGGCAAACGGTTGAACACCAGTAGAATGCCAAACAGCGCCGTTGCGAAAACAAACTGGGCCAGCGGATCAAGGGGGACGGTAATACACAGCACTGCCAGCACGGCTGCAAGCGCAATCGTTAGTGGTTGGCGATGGCGCCTGGCAACATTGGCATCTCGCGTTTGCCAGAATGACGGCTGAAGCCAAGCCTTGTTTGCCAGCCCCTGCAAACGGCCCTTGGCCCCGCCGACCACATACCGCAATCGCCGTGGGAATCCCCTTGTACGACTTTTTTGTGGCGGCGTGCGCATAAAGAAGAGCCAGAAAATCTGCACAACTATGCGCAGCGGGTCGAGCAGCTGGGGACGAATTAAGGAAATATGAGGAAAAAACACTTCTGGCAGTCGCCAACTTTCGCAACCCGCAATTCGGTTGCGTAAAAACAGCGCCGAAAAGAGCAACCAACTGACTAACACACACTTTCCGGGCAGCGACACGACCTTAACACCGGCGTAGTACCGGTATCGCGCCCGCAAAATAGATGAAAAGTCCTCCTTCATTCTACTCGACTCTGAAACTCGCTCTGACACCAGAGCGCAAGACTCTGAAAGTCCTGAGCCGCTTGGCTATCCGGCGCGCGGGCAATAACCGATGCTAATTCGGCCTGGGCCTCGGCGATGATCAGGTCTTCATGCACCACACCCGGCACCATTTGCTCTTCAAAATCATCGGCGATCAGGTTGGCAATGGCACTGGCCAGGGCTTGAGCTGGCTGCAAACGGTTGATGAGTATTCGATAATTCGACGCAGGCCAATGCCCCGCATCTTGCTTTAACAAAGCGTAACTCGCGGCATCCGGTGCTGCGACGTATAGGGTCAGATCTACACCGGGCAGCGAGTAATGCGGCAGGGAGCGCGACGTCGGACCATCAATCAATACGCAGTCCAGCGGCAGTGAGGCCAGATCCGCTACAACGGCGTGCAATGGCGATTGACCTGCCACCAGTGTTGGAAAAAAGCGCGATAGCTCATCGGCATCGAGCTCGCCGAAGGGCAATACCCAGCGCCCATCGTCATGCTGCAGTGTTGCATCTTTCCAGGAAGCACCCTCTAGGCTTGCCTTCGCCCATCCCACCTTTTCTTCGGGGTTTACCGCCAGGGCCAAACGCAGCATATTGTCGACGTTGGCATCGATGCACAAACACCGCAGTCCTTGCTGCTGAAGGGCAGCCGATAGATTCGCCACGACTGCTGTCGTGCCAACACCGCCGTGCATACCACTTACCGTAATCGTCAACATAGTACTGTGCGTTCCACAACGTAGGCCGCTACGTAAGTCGCAAGGCTAGTCACAACGTGAACCACTGGGTGAGTTTCAAGCACGCGTCAGCACTCGCTATTGTCATCGCGGCGATTAATTGCCTGCAATAGCGGCCAGCGAGTCATCAGCCGCGAGCGTTCACTCACTCTGAAGTTCTCTTTATAGGAAAAGGCCGCGCCCGCACCGAGCGCGCGCATCACCGATCGTATATCACGGCTCAATGGCTCAGCACTGAGCTTGCCAATGCGCTGAGATTCTCGAGCGTGCTCCTGCAGCTCCATTGTTTTTTCCTTGGGCGGAATATCCATACACTAAGTCCCAAATCTAGCCGAAGCTCGCGTCGGCAACCATTGGCAATCACACCTATATTTATAGGGTTTTTGTCAGGCACAGCCGCGATTCCTAGCCATTCTGACGCCCCCTGCGCTATAGTGCAATCACCGCGTATTACGTCCCGAAATATACGAGACAGCACAGCGAATGAGTATTCAGGCGATACAACACAGTTTTGAAGAGACCCTGTCACAGGACGGCTTGTTCTGCTTGCTGGGTCATTCCTACGCCGATTTCATCGCTACACTTTCACTGCTTTCATCAAGTCACCAGAGTTTTGTCTTTCAAGAAACGCAGAAAAACGTCTTCAATGGCCTGGATGAGCAAGACCAGCAGGCGCTGGCAAATCTTTGCCAATCTCGTTCAGCGGGCTGCTTTTTCAACCACAGCTCGAAGACACTCAATTTAAAGCAACTGCTGCGCGACACCGAAAGGCTCTCGCTACCGCGTAAAAGCGGGCTTTGTGTCGTCCTAAATGAAGACAGCTTCGACCGCTCTTCACCCGCTAAACTTCAGCAGGCGCTGGGCGCGTGGCGTCGCTTTTGTCGGCGCGGCCAATACCGCATCATGTTTCTTGTTTGCGGCCCCTGTGAAACACTGCGGCCACTGTTAAAACGCCACAGCAAAACCTTATCCGGGATCGCAACACAAACCCGCATGTCCAAGCTGCGCTACTCGCTGCTCATTGATCACTGGCTCAGCCCGCAGGGCATGCTGGCACACCAGGAGTTTTTGCTAGAGCTCGACAGCCATCATGCGATCGAGCATCTTGAGCAGTTACTGAAGCCACAGGCGAACGCCACGATCGAGAGCAGTGACGTCGACACCATCTACACCGTGCAGCGCCTTAAAGAAGAGCTTTACCAAAGTGCGAATGTCATTGCCGAGCAAAGCGACAACAGCGCTCTGCTTGAAAGTCTCGACGGCGTCGTCGCAGCAACCGTCATCTTCGACTGCCAACAGGCCGACGATATCGAAACCCTGGCGCTAATGATTTACCAGCTTCGCGCAAGTGCCGGCGAGCAGCTAAAGATTCTTGTACGCGAGTCACTGCGCTGCCTGCGTGCGGCAGATGAGGCCTACTTGCTCAGAGCGGGCTGCAGTCTAATCATCCCCCATGGCGTCCACGCAAGCGCTGTACACAGCTTAGTGGCAGCAATTCAAGGCCACGTATTTACGCGCAACCTGCCCAGCAGCTTGAATAAATTGATAGAAACGCGCCCCTATTCCAGCGACTACGGCTACACCGAGCCGGCTGCCTTCGCTCGCTACGCAAGGCGGGCCTTCGACAACAGCCTATTCAGTGAACTTCAGCATTTGATTGTTGAACTCATGCCGTTGCCGGGCATCAGCATAGAGCAGATTTTTGGCCTGTGCCGCCTGCGGCGAGAAGGAGACTTACTTACCGTGGTCGACGGTAAAGTGTACTTTTTTCTCTACGCCTGCTCTTTACGAGACGTAGATACGGCGCTGCGCAACAGTTTAGATTTACCGGTGAATGATTTATTCGCTAGCCGCCTGCTGCACTGTGATGCCGACGATATTGATGAACTGCTAGACAAACTCTTGCTAGCCTCCCCTTCCATCAATGCACAGCGAGCCCGCAAACTAATGGACCATCGTTCACAGCACCGCCCGCTTGCCCCGGCAGAAAAGCAGCGTGGCGCGGCCGCCTTTGCAAAACGCCGCCGACTGGACACCACAATATAAAGTGAGAGCGAGTAAGCAGCCATGAATATCCATGACTTTATGCTCACTGTGAGCTGCAGCCTGGTCGTTGGACTACTGCTGGGTTATTTTTTTCGCGAGGCGCTGCTGGGTTTTAGTCAATTCATGCATCGCCATCTTGAACCCCGCCATCTTCGCCGCTATCGACCGACGACACCAACGGCGAACGCCCCCTCAAACAAGGATGACGCCCAACAATGAATGGCAAGGTCCGCAAGCTTCAATCGCAGGAGTTAGTGCTACCCGAGCTGGCGATCTGGAACGCCTATTTTTTAATTAAGTTGGTGCTGTATTTTCAGGGAAAAATGCAGTTTCACGTCGTGGAAAATATCGCATTTGCGATCTTTCTTTTGTTACCGGTTTCTCTTCCTGTATTGCGCGTGGCTCGTCAGATCAGCGCCGTGATCTTCGCGCTATGGCTAATCCACCTGGATTCTAATCTGCCCCCACTGGAACGGTTATTTGCTCAACTCGAACAACTCTCCCACTTTGAGTCGGATTATCTCGTCGAACTCGCCTGGCGTTTTGTACCTGATATCAACCCCCTAATCGCGGTTGTAGGCATTGCCGTTTACATCATAGCCAACCGCTACTTTCGTTTAACATCATTCGTGCTATTAGCACTTTTCGCAGCAAGCATTCACAGCCTGAGCCCACAGCCGACCGCTCCCATCGCCACCCTTCCAGCAGACGGACACGGCGAACATGAAGCGCAGGCGAGTGGCTCGCCGCAGGGCGACGAGGCACTAAACAACTACCTGAGCAGCTTCTTCAGCCGAGAAGCTCGACGCCAGGTTCGCTTCCCGCCTCTCGCGCAAGAACGCCAGGCCTTCGACGTTATTTTCCTCAGCGTTTGCTCCCTCTCCTGGGACGATCTTGATGTCGTTGAGCAGCGACAGCACCCGTTATTGCAGCGCTTTGACTTTGTCTTTGAACAATTTAACTCGGCCACCAGTTACAGCGGCCCGGCTGTTCTCAGGCTAAGCAGAGCGAGTTGTGGGCAGCTACCCCACTCTGGACTCTATGAAGAAACCAGTGACCAGTGCCTGCTAATGACCCAGTTTACGCAACAGGGTTACGACCACGCCCTGTTGATGAATCACGATGGCCACTTCGACAATTTTCTCGAGAGCACACGCCAACTTGGCCACGTCGACGCTGAACTGTTTCCCCTTGCGGGCATCCCCCAAGCACAGAAGGCCTTTGACGGATCGCCGATATACAGCGACCTAGCGGTGTTGGAGAACTGGTGGCAACAGCGGCTACAATCGCCGTCTCCCTCGACAGTCGCGCTGTACAACACCACCAGCCTGCACGATGGCAACCGCCTACTGGACAGTCGGGAAAACCTGCGCGGCGCACAAAGTTATAAGCGCCGAATGGATCGCTTATTTGGCGATATCTCACGCTTCTTAGACCGCCTTCAGCAAAGCGGCAAAAATGTTGTTGTCGTGCTAGTTCCCGAGCACGGCGCGGGGCTGCGCGGCGACGCCATGCAAATTCCGGGAATGCGTGAAATTCCCACACCGGCGATTACAAAAGTGCCGGTTGCCATCAAGCTCATTGGCCCAAACCTGGAGCGTCAGGGCCCCGCCGCGCGCATTACTCAGCCCAGCAGCTATCAAGCCATTGGCCAACTGCTGGCTGACTTTATGGCTGCCGATATTTTTGCCAATAAGCAATTTAGCAGCAGTGACTGGCTGAGCACCCTTCCCCGCACCGAGCCCGTCTCTCAGAATGATGGCAGCACAATGCTCAGTATCGACGGCGAGAGCTACCTGTCACTCGATGGCAGCAGCTGGACGCGCTACTAGCGCCTGTTAAGACTACCAGGGCCTGTGAAGAGGCCCTCTCAGGCTAGTGGAAGAGGCGTGTATTGTGCTCGCTGATTTGTTCGTTGAGCGTCCAGTAGTCATATATAACGCCCAGCAGAAACACGCCGCCCGTTAGTAAATACACAATCCCAGTCAGCCATTTACCGAGGTAAAAACGGTGCAAACCGAAAATACCCAGAAAGGTTAGCAATATCCATGCGACGGAATAGCTGGCAGTGCCTGATTGATAGCGTCGATCGGCGGAGCGCTCCATGGCGGGAATCAACACTAAGTCGATAATCCAGCCGATAAAAAACAAGCCCAGGGTAAAAAAATACAGTGTTCCGCTTATCGGCCGTCCCAAATAGAAACGGTGAGCCCCCATGAAGCCGAATAGCCACAATACGTAGGCAATAACGATATTATGAGTATCACTGCCGGGCGCAGACAACTTAGTAGACACTTCCCCTCCCACTGCTCGCAGTTTTCGTTACGCCACCTTACACGGGGCGCAAATGGAATAGAATGGATAACGGCATCGCACCCTTGCCCGCGTTTGGCTCCTCAACATTCGCGATGCTATAGCCCGCCCGTTGAAATACTAAAGACCAGTCGCCGAGCGTGTGAAAGTACCACGGCGGCGCATCCTTAAATTGCTGATGAAGGTGGTCAGGCAAGCCTTCCCAGCTGCCCGTTAACCACCTTGAGTAGTAACTCTCGCCGCGTGTAATAAAACAGGGGTGCAAGGTTTGCACCAATAAATGGCCACTAGCCGACAAGGCCCGCTTGAGCGACCTCAAGGGCTGCTCGACTGATTCACCCAGCAGAGAAAAGTTACACACCGCCAAATCGAATGTTTGCGGCCATGCCACCTCATCTAGCGCCTCATAGGCAATGCACTGGCAATTCTTACTGCCCCGCGCTATTGCCTCCGCCACCAATTCGGCGACAGCATCAAAACCGGCAACGTCAACACCGTGCCCAGCAAGCTCACGCATTAGCCAGCCCTCTCCGCAACCCACATCCAGAACGCGTTGCGGGTGATGGCTCAGCACAGCGTTAACAATTGCCCCATTTGTTACCGCCACCCGGCTGGCGATTGCCTGTTGATCAAGCGCAGCAACCCAAGGCCCCGCATTCCTTTGCCAGCTCTCTACTATCTGCTTCTCGCTGTCAGCCACCGTATTTCTCCCTCCGCTCCATTGCGCTACGCACCGCTATTCGTCCGTTAAAAAGTCGCTGACAGCCCACGCCAGGCAAAGTACCATTTCCGGGTTATCTCGCAGCAGACAACTCACTATGCCCAGCATTCGCTTCAATGATCAAACCCTGGACTACCTGCCAACGGAGACTGTGTTGCAGTGTTTACTGCGTCACCGCCAGCAGATTCCTCACGGTTGCCAAGCAGGTGCTTGCCAAAGCTGCCGAGTCAAAGTAAACGGCACACTGGCGGCGCAGCAAATGCACCTCGCGCAACAGGGGCTGCGCCCCGATGAGCAAGCCGACGGTATCGCGCTTAGTTGCCAGTTACAGCCCTCAGAAGGCTTAGAAATTCGCGGTGTTTCCCCAAAAAGTGACCAACACACTGCCAGTATTGTCGCGCGAAGTGCTCTGAACGAACAGGTTTGGGAACTCACCCTGGGCACGCGACTGCGCTGGCAGGCCGGTCAGTACTTTAGTGTGTCAGTAAACGGCGTCGATTACCGCTGCTATTCCGCGAGCAACCTCGCCGACGATGGCAACCTGAGGCTGCAACTTCGCCGCTACGAGGGCGGGCAAGTCAGCGACGCGCTGTGCCGCGCCGAGTTAGGTAGTGGGGTCACGCTGCAAGGCCCACTCGGAGATTTCACACTGCGCAGCGACGCGCGAACCAAGCGCATATTATTACTGGGTAACGGCACCGGCCTGGCGCCGCTCCTTGCCCTGGCCCAACACGCCTTGCAAGAACTCCCCGCCACACCCATTACGTTGATCCACGCCTATCGCTCGACACAGCAAGCCTACCACTGCACGACGCTAGATGCGCTGGCCAAGCAGGCGGATATCACCGTGGCAAGCGCCAGCTGGGCAGACAGCGCCGCCTCGGAGCTGGACAATATGCTTGATAAGTTGGGAGCGCTATCCGACACCGCCTGCTACCTGAGCGGCAGCACTGACTTCGTCCGGCACTATCAACGGCGCCTCTTTATGCGCGGCGCATCGCGCTCCCACATCTTTTGCGAGTCCTTTCTGGATTTTACTCAGCGGGCATAAAAAAGGCCGGCATATGCCGGCCTTTACACTCACAAAAAACGCGTGTCTTACAGGAACAGCTCACCACTTTCGGCACGCTGCTCCAGCAATGCCGGAACGGCAAACACATCGCCGTAACGTGCTTGTAGTTCTTTCGCGCGCGCCACGAATGCCTTCAAACCATAGGCATTAATCGCCTGGAAGACACCACCCGTTTGCGCGGGAAAACCAATCCCCATAATGGAACCGATGTTACCGTCGCCGACGTTGGTTACCACGCCTTCTTCCATCGCGCGTACGGCTTCCAGGCATTGGCTGAAGACAAGGCGATCCTTAATGTCTTCGTAGGGCATATCGGTGTATCCATTTGGCGCATACGCCTCTTTGAGGCCAGGCCACATGTGCTTTTTGCCACCTTCGGGATACTCGTAGTAGCCGCCACCGTGAACTTTACCGCGACGCCCGAACTCATTCACCATGCGGTCGAGAATGCGGGACGCTGCATTGTCTTCCCACACTTTGCCCTGCGCTTCTGCATCGGCTTTGGCTTGCTGGCCGTTTTTGTACGCGGTTTCCTGGCTGATTTCATCGATCGCCGCCAGCGGTCCAACAGGTGAACCATTGTCGCGCGCCGCCGACTCGATAAGCACCGGATTAACGCCCTCTTCCAGCATTTCAGCCCCTTGAGATACCGTTTTACCGATAACCCGAGTGGTGAAGAAGCCTGGTGCATCGTTTACAACGATGGGGGTTTTACCCAGCTGCTGGGCCAAGTCGAAGGCCTTCGCCAAGGTCTCGTCACTGGTCTTTTCGCCGCGGATAATTTCAACCAGCGGCATCTTTTCAGCGGGCGAGAAAAAGTGCATGCCAATGAAGTTTTCAGCGCGACTGCTCGCCTGCGCCAACTCGGTGATTGGCAAGGCTGAGGTATTCGAGGCAAACACTGCACTGGCATCCAGCGCCGCTTCCGTTTCCTGCGTTACCGCTGCCTTGATCTTGCGGTCTTCAAATACCGCCTCAATCACCAGCTCACAGCCTTTCAAGTCAGCGTAGTCAGCGCTGGGCAGAATGCGCGCCATGTACTCCGCTTTCTTCTCTTCGGTCACCTTGCCCTTGCTGATGCCTTTATCAAAGTAGGCTTCGGCGTAGGCCTTACCGCGCTCAGCATTTTCCATGCTGATATCTTTGAGTACGACCTCAATACCTTTCTGAGCGGCCATTGTCGCAATACCCGCGCCCATTTGACCGGCACCGATGATGCCGAGCTTCTGGCAGCTGAATTTCTCAGGGCCCTGCGGACGGCTGGCGCCGCGGTTCAACGCTTCCATTTGCACGAAGAAGGCGGTCATCATATTGCGGGCCGTTTGATCCAGCAGCAAGCTGAGGAAATAGCGACCTTCAACCTTCTGCGCGGTATCGAAATCGACACGGGCAGAATCAACCACACAGGCAAAGATGGCGTTTTGTGCCGGCATCAGGTTCTTGGTCTGGACCATAACATTGGCGGGACCAAAGAAGGTCAGCCCCTGGTTGGCTTCCTCTTCAGGGCCGCCGCCAGGCATGTTGTAGCCTTCGCTATCCCAGGGTTGCTTAACGCCGCCCTCAGTGTTGGCATTTTGCTTGATCCACGCCTTGGCTTGAGCGTGCATATCCGCTTCGTCGTCGGCCAGGGCATTAACCAGGCCCTTCTCCAACGCTTTATCCGCCTTCAGGCGTCGGCCCTGGCTAATCAAACCAATGGCTTCCTGCATACCCAGCAGGTAGGTCATACGCACAACACCGCCAGCACCGGGCATCAAACCGATCATCGCCTCTGGCAAGCCCATTTGAATGCCTTTGACGGCCACGCGATAGTGACACGCCAAGGCGATTTCAAAACCGCCACCCAGAGCGGGGCCATTCATACCCACCGCCACGGGCACACCCAGGGTTTCCAGGATACGCAGTGGCGCTTTGGTCGCCATAATGCCGTCGTACATTTCTTTTTTCTTATCGGCAGGTGGATTCAGATCCATCTCCAACATCTCTTTGATGTCGCCACCAGCAAAGAATTGATTGGGTTTGCCACTGCGCAGATAAATACCGGTAACGCCGCCAGCCTCGACCATGCCCTGCAATTCTGCCACGGCTGCGCGCATGGCCTCGTCGTATTCCAGGCCCATGGTATTTACAGTTTTACCCGGCTGATCAAAGATCAATTCAACGATGCCGTCTGCGTCTTTCTCTAAACGAATATATCCCATTGTTCTGTATCTCTCTTTGCCGCTCGGCAGCCAGTGCCGAGCCAAAAATTCACTGTTCCCGCGAATTACACGCGCTCGATGATGGTCGCGATGCCAATACCACCGCCGGCACACAGCGTAACCAGGCCGCGCTTCAGGTCACGACGCTCGAGTTCATCCAACAGGGTGCCGAGAATCATCGCACCCGTCGCACCAATGGGGTGACCCATGGCGATGGCGCCGCCGTTGACGTTAATTTTCTCATCGGGAATACCAAGACGGTTTTGGTAACGCAGCACCACCGACGCGAAGGCCTCGTTGAGTTCAAACAGGTCGATATCATCAACGCTCAGGCCGGCTTTTTTCAGTGCTTTCTGTGTCGCGGGAACGGGGCCGTCCAGCATGATGGTGGGCTCACTGCCAACCAGCGCACAGCTAACGATACGTGCGCGCGGGGTTAGGCCCTGCTCTTTGCCAGCGGCTTCGCTGCCGATCAGTACCAGACCGGCGCCGTCGACAATACCCGAGGAGTTACCCGCGGTGTGCACGCATTCGATATTTTCCAACTCCGGGTATTTCAGTTTGGCGACGCCGCCGTGACCGAAATCGTTAAACATTTGGAAGGCCGGCTTCAGTTTAGCCAGGCCCTCGGCAGTGGTTTCAGCACGAATCAACTCATCTTGCTCTAACACCACAACGCCGTTCATATCGCGGACGGGAACGATGGACTTGAAGTAGCCATTGTCACGCGCCTGCGCTGCGCGGTGCTGTGAGCGCGCTGCGTACGCATCCACCTCTTCACGACTGATCCCATCCATGGTGGCAATCATGTCGGCGCCCAAACCCTGGGAGATAAAATAGGACTTCATCGCCACCCACGGATCGCCGGTTGCACCGCCGCTGGCACCAATACCGAGGCGCGACATGGACTCAACACCACCGGCAGCCACTAGCTCTTCAAAACCGGAAGCGACTTTAGCCGCCGCCATATTCACGGCATCCAGACCACCTGCACAGAAGCGGTGAAGCTGCGCACCGGTAGTAATGTCGTCCCAGCTCGAGTAGACCAGTGCCGCTTTGGCAATGTTCTGTCCCTGCTCCTTGACTGGCTCGCCACAGGCGAGGATCAAATCTTCGACCTTGCTGGTATCCAAATTGAGGCGCTCTTTCATCTCCTCAAGAAGATTCGTCACCAGGTCAATAGGTTTTACTTCATAGAGCGAACCGCCCTGTTTGCCCTTGCCGCGCGGGGTGCGAATCGCATCGTAAATAAAAGCGTCTGCCATGCTGTGTCCTGCCAAAGTAGATTGGGGTTACGTCAAATAGGCAAAGCATGGCGTCTGAGCTGGGATGCGGGCAATAACATATCCGGTCAATGGACTGACATCTATGATATTTCGTTTTATTTAACAGCCACTTAGCCGAAGAAGGCAGGTGTTAGCTTTCGCTATCGCGCTCTCGCTGACGAAACTCGCCCGGCGTGATACCCGTCCACTTTTTGAAACAGCGGTGAAACGCCGAGGGGTCGGTAAATCCCATCAGCGCGGCGATGCCATTGATGGAGAGCTCTGAGCCACTCAAGTAGGCCATCGCCGCATCGCGCCGACACTCGTCTTTAAGTTGCTGGAAGGTCGTTCCCTCTTTTTTTAGGCGCCGCCGCAGTGTTGGCGCCGACATATTGAGGGCCTCGGTGATCCGTTCAAAACTGGGGAAACCTTGCGAGAAATCCTGGCCGATCATGGCGCGTACCCTGGCGACCAGGCTGCCATCGTCACGACCACTGCTCAGCACCATGAGCGGATAAGGCGCCGTGCGCAAAAACTCTTTTAAGCTGCGCTCGTTCTGCACTAGCGGAAAATTGAGATAGCGCGTGTCGAAGACAAATTCATCACGCAGCTGGCCATAGTACACAGGGCATTCGAACAGCTGCTGATAGCGCACCACACGCGCCCGCTCCCGGGGCGCCTGACCAGCGAAGCGCACTTCTTTTAGCTCGATATTTGTGCCCACCAGCCAGCAAAAGAAACGGTGCCACAAACTCAGACCATAGAGATCGGAGGCCTCCACAAAATCGCCGGCAAAGCCTTTCTTGACACTGCCATAACCCACGATGGCACTGTCTCGGCGTGTATCTAACTGAATCTGGGTATCGGCTTCGTAGAAGGTGCGAAAGAACTCGCAGGCGCGTTTGATCGCTTTGCCTAGGTTGTCGCAACCCAACAGGCAATAACACATCATACGAAAAGCGCCCGGGGTCACCTTGTGACCGAGCATCAAGCCAAAGGCTTCATCCTGTATCAGGCTCATTACCTGTTGATACAGGCGCGTGTACTGCATCGCGGTGATATGAGGCTGATAGCCGTCGCTGCGGCTGTCTATCGGATTGAAGGGAATCTGCGCATATTGCAGAATTTTGCCCGCATCGTAGCCGCGCTCCACCGCTAGATTGAGCAGAGAGCGAGCAAAACGACTGGGAACAGCTTCAAGATCCATAAACTTCGCTATTAGTGTCGGACAAATGCACAGCTTGTTGGCCCCTGCCACCGCCACACGACGGAGCAAGACCCAACCAAGTCACAAATTTACCGCCAGAATGTTAACACCCCTCTACACTGTCTGCTAAGTTGTGAAGATAAGGTAATAAACGCAGATTCGCTTGCACAAATGGATAACAGAGTGTCTTAACAGTGATGGAAGAGCAACGTTTCGATCTTTTCTTAACCGGCCACCTGGCTGTTGGCAGCGACCGCGATCGCGCTGTCCAACAGCTGGCCGCGCTGTTTAAGCGCCCGCCCGACCAAATAGACAAACTCTTGCGCGGGCGCAGCAGCCGTATTCGCAAGGCGCTCAATGCGGCGGAGGTACAGCGCTTGCAGGCCGGCTTCGACAAAATCGGAATTCTTACTGAAGCGCGGCCCTGCCCCAAAGGCACCCCACAACAGCGCGCCATCGCTGAGAATATTGGCGACAGCCAGGATACCTTGTCACTGTGCCCGACCGGCAGTCCGGTACTGCGCGAAAACGAACGTCGGCAGGTGGATGCTGTCAGTATAGACACAAGCGCCCTCTCTTTGGCGCAAGTGGGCAGTCGCCTTCAAGAGCCCAGAGAGACCGCAGTAAAGGCGCCAAATACCGACCACCTACACATTCTCGACCACGACTAAAACGCTTGGCAGTTCAAGGCTTAAAAAGGGCAGGCCGCCTACCCCTTTTTACTTACACTGCTCTGGCGAGGCAGGCGCATCACCACTTTGAGGCCCGGCCGATTATCCTCCAGGCTAATTGTGCCGTCATGCAACTTCACCACCGCATGTACCAAACTCAAGCCCAAACCATTACCGGGGTGGCAGCCGCGGCTGCTTTCTACGCGAAAGAAACGCTGAAAGACTTTTTCACGATCAGCATCCGGCACACCGATGCCCGTATCTGCGACATACACGCGGTAGCAATCGGGCTCAACCGATAAGCCCACCTGCACCTCACCACCCTCCGGTGTGTACTTAATGGCGTTATCCACCAGGTTCGCCACCGCTTGAAAGAGTAGGTTTCGGTCCCCGGTGACTTTGCCCACCCTCGCCAGCGCGGTGTTGAACTGCTGGTCTTTCTCCATGGCCAGCGGTTCATAAAGCTCGATAACGTCAGACACAAGGGTGCACAGGTCGACATCGGCGAAACCGGAGCGGCGATTACCTGACTCCACCTGAGCAATGCGCAGCAACGCACTGAAGGTGCCGAGCAAGCCGTCCGCTTCCTCTATTAATGCCTCCACCTGCTCGCGATTGGCGGGGTCGCTGCAGTCGTCGTGTAAATCGCTGAGCTTATTTCTAAGACGTGTTAGGGGCGTTCTCAAATCGTGGGCAATATTATCGGAAACTTGCCGGACCCCGGTCATCAACACCTCAATGCGGTCGAGCATCTGGTTGACGTTTTCCGACAGGCGCCGGAAGTCTCCAGTGCTGCCACTGACATCAATGCGCTCGGAGAAATCGCCGCTCATGATGCGGTGCAGGGTGGTATTGATGTGCTCGATCCGCCGCAAACTCAGCCCAGCGGTGATCGCACCGCCAATCGTCCCGAGGATAATGGTCGCGACCATGGAACGCGTTAATGCCCCAGCGACCAGCTTTGTACTGTTAAGCACGTCGGCATAATGACGTGCCACTAACAGGCGCTCGCCACTTGGCAGCTCGGTGGACAGCGCAACGAATTCGTTGCCGACCGGGTCCGCCATATTGGTTAAGGACTCAAAGTCGAAACCGATCCAGCCATTGCGGTATTCCTTGGCGTCGGGCCACTCATTGAGGTTGCCGGCGATTTTGCGTTTCTCGGCGTCGCCGACAAAATAAAAAAACCGAATCAGTCGCGTCGGCCCGCTGTGCACCTCGACGAATTCATCAACGGCTTCGCTACCACCCTCTTCATAGGCCTGGCTAAGCGCCTCCAGTTCAAGCTTGACCGAGCGATGTACGTCGCTAAAGAAATCGTAGGCGATAAAGGCGTAAATCAACGCCAGTACCATAAATACCGCAACGCTCAGCCACGCGACGTAGCTGACCAAAAACCGGAAGGTAAAGCTGGTAAATATCTTACTCAGAATCATCCAACATATACCCGGCGCCGCGAACAGTGTTGAGCAATTGACGATCAAAGCCCTTGTCTATTTTCTGCCGCAACCGGCTGATATGCACGTCGATAACATTGGTTTGGGGGTCAAAGTGATAGTCCCACACATTCTCCAACAGCATGGTGCGGGTCACGACCTGACCGGCGTGGCGCATCAGGTATTCCAATAGTTTGTACTCGCGAGGCTGCAAGTTGAAGGTTTCGCCGCCACGGGTCACTTTGTGTGCCAACAGGTCCATTTCCAGATCGGCAACCTTGAGGCGTGTCACCGCAGAACTGGACTCGTGGCGACGCAGTATCACTTCAATGCGCGCTAGCAGTTCGGCGAAGGCGAAGGGTTTAACCAGATAATCGTCGCCGCCCGCTTTAAGCCCCTTCACCCGGTCATCTACCTCACCCAAGGCGCTCAGGATGAGCGCCGGTGTGGCGTCGTTGGCCGCTCGCAGGGTTTGAATAATGGTTAAGCCATCCACATTGGGCAACATACGATCGACAATCAGGGCGTCGTATTCCTCTGTGGTTGCCTTGACCAACCCGGACTTGCCATCGGCCACGTGCTCAACCTGATAACCACTCTCCCGCAGCCCTTTTACAATATATTCAGCGACACTCAGGTCATCTTCGATCAGTAGTATGCGCATCGCGTACGGCTTCCCTTGTTCATTATTGTGACTCACTACACAGTTTTTCTTGGCATTCGCTATTGCATCAGCGGTTGCCCACTAAGGGCCTATGGCTAAACCCCTACGGTACATCTACGGATTATTTCCCGGCGCCCCGCTGGATATTCTAAGTCCATGCTCAACAACGATAATTCCAGCATAGCCGAGGATACAAGCACATGATCACGATCACTCAGACCGCAATCATTCCCGCTTCCCTGCAGCGCGTGATCCTGGCCCTCGCCGCCACTCTGCTTTGCACCCTGGCTCACGCCGGTAAAAGCAACAGCTACGATGGCGAGCTCACTTTACCCGCCGACCACCGCCCTGGCTATCAACCAACCCTGCGTTTTTGCATCGAAAAAGATGAAATGACAGGGAGCTTTATCGCCCATAGCGCCACCGAAGCCCGCTTTAATCGCATCTGGATGAACCAGCACCGCGCTAAAACAGGCAATGCGGCGAAAAAAGAGCTTATCAAACTCGGCGCCAAAGCACTTTACCGCGCTATTCATAAACGTGCATCCATGAACTTTCTTCCCGATGAAAATGGCCGGGTTCGCGTCGCGAAATCCAGCAAGAACTTCGCCGTCGACTACAACCTCCATCTCCGCAGCAGCTCACTGGCCTTCGGTGTCGCCGTAAACTTCTAGACCCAAGGGCAATAAACATCGGCCGCCATAGCTCTGCTACAATGGCGGCCGTTTTTATTTGGGTAGAAAAAAATGACTCAACAGGCTTTTCCCGTGGCCGGCGTTTGGCCTCGCCTCGCCGCCGCTGTTTATGACGGCTTCCTGATGTTTGCCGTGTTATTTGTCGCCTCGCTACTACCGGCACTTCTGCTTAATGCCGAGCAGCTGGGCAACTCACCGGCAACCGATAGCGTGGTGCACGAACTCAATGCCCCATTGCAAGGCTGGGCCTACAGCGCCTATCTGTTAGTACTTATTGTTGCCTTTTACGGCTGGTTCTGGAGAAAAAGCGGGCAAACCCTGGGCATGCAGGCCTGGCGCCTAAAACTGGAGTCAACTTCTGGCGAGCAGGTCACATGGCAGCAAGTGATGATTCGGCTACCTGTGGCAGCGCTGGCTTTTTTCCTTTTTGGGGCCGGATACTGGTGGGCGTGGCTGGATAAGCAGGGAAGAAGTTGGCAGGACATGGCTTCATCTAGCCGCGTGGTACAACTTCCCAAGCATAAGAAATAGAGGCGCTAATTACGTGCGCTTCATCATCAGCAAGCCACCGACCGCAAAGCAGATGATGATCGGACACACACTGGCATAGATGGGGTCGAAGCCATACACCAGGCTCGATGGCCCCAGAATATCCTGCAGGGTGCGGAACACGATACCGACCATCACTCCCACGAAGATACGAAAACCCATTGTCACATCGCGCAACGGGCCAAAGATAAACGAGATCGCCACGAACACCATACCCAGTATGGTTACCGGCTGCAGCAGCTTATTCCAAAACGCCAGCTCGTAGTCGCCCGCATTCAGCCCCTGCTTATTCAGGTAACTGGCATAACGCCACAGCCCGCTGATGGAGAGGTCTTCAGGATCCAACACAAGAACATTGAGCAGCTCCGGTGACAGATCAGACTCCCAGTCTCGCTGCGGGAAAAACTGCTGCTCAGCACGCTGTTCACTGAAATCAACTTGCCGGACATCCTCAAGCATCCAGCTGCCACCGAGGTAATTGGCCCGTTCAGCGTAGGTACTTTGCACCAGCCGTTGCTGATCATCAAAGCGATAGATGCTCACTCCGTACAACACGCCGTTGGGCTGCACCGCATTGAAATGCATAAAGGCGTCGCTTTCGCGGTGCCACATTCCGTGCCGCGAGTGACTACTGGTCGACTTCTGCAGCGCAATCGCGCGCTGACTTTCCGCGATTTGCTGGGCTGCTGGCGCAACGTATTCGGCGACGAACAAGCCAATCAAGGTGATAAATAGCGTCGGCCGCACCACCGCCATCACCAACTTGGCGGTTGACACGCCCGCCGCTCGCATTACCACCAGCTCGCTGCTGCTCGCCAAGCTACCCAGCCCCGCCAAACAGCCCACCAGCGCCGCAAAAGGCAGGTACTTATAGAGACTGCCCGGAGCCACCAAGCCGACATACTGGAGTACAGAGACAAAGGTATAGTCGCCCCGTATCTCTTTCAGCTCGTCGATCAGACTGGAGAGTATGTCGATACCGACGATGACCAACAAAACCAGCAAGATAGCCGCGGCAACTGTGCGCCCGATGTAGCGATTTAATTTATGCATGACACTCAACCACGGCTTCGCCTCCAGGTCAGCCACCAGTGCCGCAACACGCTATCCCAGTAAAGCAGGATAAGCCCCAGCGTGAGAAAGATGAGGTGAATGACCCACATTCCCGGCAGCACTGGCCAATTGCCCTTGGCAATGGCATCGCGCACGGCATTGAGCGCCACCAGATAAAACATGTAGAGCATAAACGCCGGAAACATTTTGCCGTAGCGCCCGCGACGATGATCCGTTTTACTCAGCGATACCGCGATCAATGCCGCGATGGGCACCAACACGCTCAGAGAGATCCGCCACTGAACCGCTGCGATATCCTCAAGGGCATCACTGCGCCATAACTCTCGCGTTGATTTTCCATCGATCTCTTGGCGATAGGTTTTTACTTCCGGGTCGCGCATTAGCTGGCTAAGGCGTTCAAAGCGGGTAAATTGATAATCGGACTGCCCAGGCTCGCCAACATACCGCACCCCTTTGTCCAACACCAAATGGCGCTCGCCAGTGGCTGCATCCACTTCAAATCGACCGCTCTCGGCGGTGACCAGTGACACCAAGGGGCGCTCGCCCCCACCGCTTTGCTGAGGCTCGGCCTGAGCCATAAACACAGAGCGCATCGTCTGGGAATCGCGATCAGTTTTTTCGATATAGGTGACCCTGCCACTGCCCTTATCAATTCGAAAGCGCCCTTCAACGGCCGCCTTCACACCGATTTCTGCGCGACTCTCCGCCAGCTTCGCTGCATAGGCCTGTATACCTGCGGGGCTAACCACCATGCTGATATAGGCCACGATGGCAGCAATGATAAAGGCGGGAATTTGGGTGTAGAGCAGCAATCGACGACGGCTCATGCCGCAGGCACTCATTACCGTCATTTCGCTATCGACATAGAGGCGACCGTAGGTCAGCAAAATACTGATGAACAGCCCCAGCGGCAGCACCACCTCCAAAAAACCGGGAAGGCGGTACAACATAATAAGAAACAGGACATCGGGCGAGAAATCGCCCGACGCCACCTGTGCAAGGTACTTTACAAACCGCCCGCTCATAATGATTGCCAGCAGCGTTAAAGTAACCGCAAATACAGATTTAAAAATTTCACTCGCGAGGTAACGAAAAAGAATCACAGCTACCAAGTCCCTCTGCTGGCAAATGGTTTCACGCGCAGATAATACCCTTTACACTAGCGCCATAACACGCTGCCCGTCCCGGTTTTGGACGCAGCAAGCACCGATATAAAAATCTGGCCCGCATTATCGCTTATCGCGGCGCCCTCTGCGAATGTTTGTCTGAGAGAGAATCAATGCAAATCAGCCTAAAGCCCTGCAAAGACCCGAAAACCATCGCCACTGACTGCCTTGTCGTCTTCAGCAATGGCCAGTTAAGCGGCGCCCTCACCGCTATTAACGAGGCGAGCGATGGCGCAATCGACGCGCTGCTGAAACGCGGCGATTTTAAAGGCAAGGTCGCAGAAACACTTTATATCCCCTATTTACCCGGTATTCGCGCCAAACGGCTGCTGCTGGTCGGCACTGGTGACAGCGAGACCGTCAGCGACGCCGACGCCGACAAACTCCTGCAAAGCGGTATTGCTGTATTGAACAAGCAGCAGAGCAAAGACTGCTGTCTTCTGTTTGGCGATCTGCGCGTCGACGGGCGCAAAGCCAGTTGGCTGCTGCAGCGCAGTGCCCAGCTGCTGGAAGTGTCCCGCTACCGTTACAGCGAAACCTTGAGCAAGGCAAAACCGGGCAGCGCATTGCGGCGCGCCGTGTTGCAAGGCAGCAACAGCGACAGCAACCGTAAGCTCGTCGAATATGGTCAACAAACGGCAGAAGGCATTAACGTCACTCGTCGCCTCGGTGATTTGCCCGGCAATATATGCACGCCGGATTTTCTCGCGAAAGAATCGCGCAAACTCGCTCGACAGTTCGAGAAAGTAAAAGTCAGCGTGCTCGATGAGAAAAAAATGCAGCAGCTCGGTATGGGCGCCCTGCTCTCGGTTAGCGCCGGCAGCGACCAGCCCGCGCGCTTGATTGCCATTGAATATCAAGGCGCGGCGAAGAGTCAGCGCCCGCACGTACTGGTGGGTAAAGGGGTCACTTTTGACACGGGCGGCATCAGCCTTAAGCCCGGCGCCAAGATGGATGAAATGAAATACGATATGTGCGGCGCCGCCAGTGTGGTGGGCACACTTCGCGCCGTTGCCGGAGCAGAGTTAAAGGTCAACGTGGTCGGCATTATCGCGGCGGCCGAAAATATGCCCAGCGGCCGAGCAACCAAGCCCGGTGATATCGTCACCAGTATGTCGGGGCAAACCATCGAAATACTCAATACCGACGCCGAAGGCCGATTGGTGCTCTGTGACGCTCTCACCTACGCAAGCAAGTATAAACCCGCGTCAGTCATCGATATCGCAACGCTGACAGGCGCCTGTGTTGTTGCCCTGGGTAAACACGCTATCGGCCTATACAGTA
Organism: Spongiibacter marinus; assembly: GCF_016906995.1. Classification (GTDB taxonomy): domain Bacteria; phylum Pseudomonadota; class Gammaproteobacteria; order Pseudomonadales; family Spongiibacteraceae; genus Spongiibacter; species Spongiibacter marinus. The sequence goes on from NZ_JAFBBD010000004.1 coordinate 148,854, forward strand.
ATCAAGACGACTTTGCTGCAGAGCTGCAAAACTGTGGTAACGAGGCACGCGACCGCGCCTGGCCTATGCCCTTGTGGGATGACTACCAGCCGCAACTGGACAGTAACTTTGCCGACATGGCAAATATCGGCGGCCCCGAGGCCGGCAGCGTTACCGCCGCGTGCTTCCTGTCGCGCTTTTGTAAAGACTATCGCTGGGCACATTTGGATATCGCGGGCGCCGCTTGGCTGTCCGGTGCCAACAAAGGCGCTACTGGTCGCCCGGTAGGTCTGCTCTTCAACTACCTGCAAAGCAAGGCAAAGGACTAGGTGACACGCGTCGATTTTTACATTATCGGCAGTACCTCGGCCGATGCGGCAATGGATTTCAGCTGCCGGCTGGCCGAGAAAGCGTGGCGCGGTGGTCATCAAATATTGATGCACTGCGCCGATGCCCAGCAAGCCGCCGAACTCGACGACCGTCTTTGGCAGTTTAAGCCAGAGAGTTTTCTCCCCCATGAGCTGGGTGCAGCGGGTGGCGCTGACATAGCGATCTGCCACGCAGGCGACCACACCGCCATGGGCGATCATTGCGACCTGCTGATCAATCTCGCCCATGATGTGCCCGAGCCATTCAGCCGCTTTACACGGCTGGCAGAAATTGTCGATCAACGCGAGCAGTCGCTGGCGGCATCGCGGCAGCGCTACAGCTTTTACAAGCGTCGCGGCTACCCGCTGCACAATCACAACGTCGGCCAATAAGGGGGACTGCAATGAGCCAAACCAACGACGAACAACTTCCCCTGTTAGACGAACTGCAATCATTAAAAACCGTTCTCAGTGACACCGGCGACGACATCCCGGTGCTGAACGACATTATCCACACGCCCGATACCGAGCCCGCCGAGCCTTCAGATAGCGCAGAACAAACAGCCAGTAACAGCAGTGACTGGCTGGCCGGCGGTGACGACGACCACAGCAGGGAGATTTTTTTACAAGAATTGATCGACGATATGCTGCCCGACATAGAAGCGGAACTTCGCAGGCGTCTGCTTAAGCTCGACGGCGACGTACTCGAGCGCTGGTATCAACAAAGCCGTCAGCGCTAAGGCAGCGCGCCAGAGCACCGGCGCTCGCCCCCGGCGTAAAACCTCTCCAAACAATCCTCTCGCGCTTTGGCCCAGAGGACCAAAACTCAGTATACTTATCGCCTTTTTGCGTTAGCGCCTTCCCGCGCTCTGCGCCCAACAGTTATCGCCGAACGGAAACCCATGGATAAAACATTTCAGCCTGCGGACATTGAAAGCAAGTGGTACCAGACCTGGGAGGAAAAAGGGTATTTCTCCCCCGCCGGAGATGGCCCTGCCTACAGCATCATGATCCCACCTCCCAATGTCACCGGCAGCCTTCACATGGGGCATGCGTTTCAGGATTCGATCATGGATGCGCTCACCCGCTATCAGCGCATGAAAGGCGCCAAGGCGCTGTGGCAAGTGGGAACCGATCACGCAGGTATTGCCACCCAGATGGTCGTCGAGCGCAAACTCGCTGCGGAAAGTGGCCAGACCCGTCACGACCTGGGCCGCGACGCCTTCCTGGACAAGGTATGGGAATGGAAAGAGGAGTCTGGCGGCACAATTACTCGCCAGCTGCGTCGCCTCGGCGCCTCTGTCGACTGGCAAAACGAACGGTTTACCATGGATGAGGGCTTCTACAAGGCCGTTCAAGAGGTCTTCGTTCGCCTCTACGACGACAAATTAATCTACCGCGGTAAGCGCCTGGTCAACTGGGATCCCAAGCTCCACACCGCCATTTCCGACTTGGAAGTTGAAAACAAAGACGAGAATGGTCATCTCTGGCACTTCCGCTACCCACTGGCTGACGGCGAAACAACCGCCGATGGCAGCCGCCACCTTGTCGTTGCCACCACCCGCCCGGAAACCATGCTCGGCGACACCGCCGTCGCGGTAAACCCCGCAGACGAGCGCTACCAGTCGCTGGTCGGTAAATTTATTGAGCTACCGCTGGTCGGCCGCCGCATACCCATCGTTGCCGACGACTATGTCGACCGCGAGTTCGGCACTGGCTGTGTAAAAATCACCCCCGCGCACGATTTCAACGACTACGCACTTGGCCAGCGTCACAAGCTGCCAATGATCAATATTATGGATCAGGACGCTGCCATCCTCGGCCGCGCAGACGTCTACAACAGCGATAGTAGCGCGAACGATGAATTAGATGCCGGCCTGCCTGAGGCCTATGCAGGGCTGGACCGATACGCCGCGCGAAAGGCCATTGTCGCCGACTTAGACGCAGCAGGCCTACTGGAAAAAGTCGACGATCACGCGCTGAAAGTCCCCCGAGGCGACCGCTCAGGCCTGGTGATCGAGCCCCTGCTCACCGACCAGTGGTTTGTGGCGACGGCAAAATTAGCCGAGCCCGCCATTGCCGCCGTAGAAGACGGCCGCATCCAATTTGTACCCAAGCAGTATGAAAATATGTATTTCAGTTGGATGCGGGACATCCAAGACTGGTGCATTTCTCGCCAGCTGTGGTGGGGCCATCGCGTGCCCGCATGGTATGACAGCGAGGGCAATATCTATGTGGCCCGCAATGAAGAAGAAGCCCGCAGCAAGTATGGCTTGCCCCCCGAGCTGGCGCTGCAGCAGGATGAAGACGTACTCGACACCTGGTTTAGCTCCGCGCTGTGGACCTTTGGCACCCTCGGTTGGCCGGAGGCGACCGAGCGCCTGAAAACCTTCCACCCCACCGATGTGTTGGTAACCGGCTTCGACATTATCTTCTTCTGGGTCGCTCGCATGATCATGATGACCATGCACTTTATGAAAGACGAAGACGGCAGCCCCCAAGTCCCGTTCAAGACGGTTTACGTCACTGGTTTGATACGCGACGAACAAGGGCAAAAAATGTCCAAGTCCAAGGGCAATGTCCTCGACCCCTTGGACATGATCGACGGCATTGACCTCGACAGCCTGTTGCAAAAACGCACCGGCAATATGATGCAGCCTCAACTTGCCGAGAAAATCGGCAAAGCAACGCGTAAAGCCTTTCCTGAGGGTATTGGCGCCCACGGCACCGATGCACTGCGTTTTACCCTCTACTCGCTGGCCTCGACCGGCCGCGACATCAACTGGGACATGAAACGCTTAGAGGGCTACCGGAATTTCTGTAACAAGATCTGGAACGCTGCCCGCTATGTGTTGATGAATACTGAGGGCGAAGATTGCGGCACGGGCAATGAGCCCGTCGAACTCAGCCTCGCCGACCGCTGGATCTGCGCGCGCCTGGAACAAGCGCAGCGGCGAGTGGCTGATGCGATGGCCGCCTACCGCTTGGATCACGCCTCTCAAGAGGTCTATGAATTTATCTGGAACGAGTACTGCGATTGGTACCTGGAACTCTCCAAGCCAGTCCTTTGGGACGACAACGCCAGCGCCGAAGCGAAACGCGGCACGCGGCGTACGCTCATCCAGGTTCTTGAAGCAACCCTTCGCCTTGCTCACCCCTTTATGCCCTTCATCACCGAGGAAATTTGGCAGCGTGTGGCCCCAATTGCCGGCATTAATGCAGGCGATAGCAGCATTATGCTGCAGCCCTATCCCTGCTCAAATGACCAAGGCATTGACGAGCAGGCCCTTAGCGATGCCGAATGGTTAAAAGCTGTTATCACCGCAATACGCAACATTCGCGGCGAGATGAACGTGCCCCCCTCGAAAGCGCTCAATGTGCTGCTGCGCAACACCAGCGACGAAGATAGCCAACGCCTGGCAGCCAATAGGCAGTTCCTGCTAAAACTGGCAAAACTGGACGATATTCGCGCCCTGAGCGACGGCGAGCAAGCGCCAATGGCCGCTACACAGCTGGTTGGCGATATGGAGGTTCTCGTCCCGATGGCAGGCCTCATTGACAAAGCCGCGGAGCTGGCTCGCCTCGACAAGGAAATTGCCAAACTGGACAAGGACATCCAGCGCTTGAGCGGAAAGCTGGGGAACCTCGGTTTTATCGACAAGGCACCGGCAGCGGTCGTTGAGAAGGAAAAAGAAAAGCTGCAAGGCCAGCAGCATGCCCGCCTGCGACTCGTTGAGCAACGCGGCGAAATAGAGGCGCTGTAACGCCTCATTGCCATGCTTTGATCCAAATGAATGGGTCAAAGCATGGACAACAGCGCTGGAGTCGTTATAGTAAACAGCAATCTCGGCAGCGCTATTCACCCAACTGTGATGTTTTCTCGTTTCGCTGACAACCGGCAAGCCCGGCTCCCCGCCCCGAAGCAGACCGCTCTGCCCGCTTCCTATCTCTTTTTCCCGGACTGGTGGCAATTTTCTCGCCGCCCGACCGAAAGCACCTTTATGCGACCCGACTGCGACAAAGAGGATAAGCAATGAGCGACCGCGTAACTGGCACCGTGAAATGGTTTAATAACGCCAAAGGGTTTGGCTTTATTACCCGAAACGAAGGCGAGGACGTATTTGTCCACTTTCGCTCCATTCAGGGGGACGGCTATCGCACCCTTGACGAGGGCCAGAATGTCGAGTTCAAACTTGTAGAAGGCCCCAAAGGACTGCAAGCCGAGGACGTGCTCAAGGTCTGAGCCTGGCCGCCGTGTCGGGGCCCTGCTCCGACGGTATAGCGGCATCAATGGCGCGGTAAAGTTGCGATGGTAACAGTGGGTTAGTTAATACGACGCGCTCACTCGCCGCCGGCAGCGACTCTTCGCGCTCAGGCCGCTCTCGCAAATAGATGACGGCGTCCAACGCTTCCAAGCAGGCCTCACGTCGCTCACTAATTACCAACTGCGGCGAGGCGTCTGGTATCTTGGCCAAGTGTTTTTGCAGGCCATGCACATCGGTAACGAAGTGAACACGCCAACCTCGCCGGCTCAGCGCCGCCGACAGCGATAAGCGCAACCGCTCATCACTAACCAGCGCGATAATCGACAGGCCAGCGGCGTCGACATCCGCATGATTCAATTCCAGCTGTTGCGCGGGCAACAGCACCGAGAAGCAGCTACCGGCATCGTCCACACTACTCACCAGGATATGCCCGCGCATGAGAGACACGAGTTTTTCGGCGACAGCCAGCCCCAAGCCCACCCCGCCAAAACGACGGTTTCGAGAATTTTCTGCCTGCACAAAGGGCCGAAATAACTCGCGACTGCCCTGCTCGGGAATCCCCACACCGTTGTCGTGAACCTCAAAGACAAGTTCGGCCCAGTCGTAGTATTGCCGCTCCACGTCGCTGGCGGGACGCACTTGCAGCTCAATAATGCCTCTCGGCGTACTGTAAACAGAAAACTTAACCGCATTCTCAAGCAACACTAACAGTAATTGCCGCAAGCGAATGGGGTCGGTAAACAATTGCTCTGGCAACCGCGGATCGATGCGCAACAGAAACTGCTGCTGATTCCTGGCCACCATGGGCGCTACCGCCAAGGCAACTCCCTCCAGGTAATCCCACAGCTGGACATTCTCTTCCTCTAATGTCACGTCACCGGTTTCAAGCAGTGAGTAGTCGATAATGTTGTCGAGGGTTGCCAATAGACTCTGAGAGGAACGGCGAATGGTATCGAGCATTAACCGCTGCTCGCGGTTCAGGGCCGACTTTGACAACAGGTCAGTCATACCCACCACAGCATTCATCGGGGTGCGGAACTCATGCCCCATTACCGACAGAAAGGCCGACTTGGCATTACTGGCCTGCTCTGCCCGCTGATTCGCTTCTTCGAGTTGCATGCTTTGCAACCGCAAGCGATCTTCAAGCCCATGCTTGTCAGCAAGCAGCTGTCGCTCTGCCTGCTTCGCCGCGCTGATATCCGATTGAACACCCACCATACGAACAACACGTCCCTCAGAATCGCGCTGCACAGCCGCCTGAAAACTCACTTCAAGCACGGAACCGTCCCGACGACGTATCTTGTGCTCCCCAGAGAACAGTTTGTCATCACTCTTCAAAAACGCGATAAATTCCGGATTCAGCCGTTGCTGATCCGCTTCCGGAATACTGTTCATCAGCACGCGTAAACCGTCGCGCTCGTCACAGCGAGACAGCCCGACCATTTTCAGCCACGCAGGGCTTAAGTACACCTCCTTTGCGAGCAAGTCCCAATCCCATATGGCATCGTGTGAGGCCATAACCGCCAGGTCAAAACGCTGCTGGCTATGCTGATATTGTTCGTGCATCAGGTACTGATCACTCATGTCGCGAATCAATAACAACAGGCGACGGCTGCCATCTGCATCGGTGTACCAACCGGGGTATAGCTCAACCGCCACTTCACTGCCGGAATGACTCATCAACATCAACTCGATGCCTTTAAAGCTGGCATCCTGGTCTGACGAGGACTCCATCAAAAACTCATATTTGTGTTCGAATCGCGGTGCAAACAAGCTGCGCAGAGAGCGCTTTATCAATGCGGCATTCCGATAGCCCAGTAATTTGGATGCGGTTTCGCTGGCGGCAATCAACATCCCTTGCTCGTCGCATATCAATACCGCACCAGGAATTGACGCCATCAAGGTCTGGCGGCGCAATACCTCCGTTTCAACATTGGCCTTCAAGGCCGATACCGTGCGTTGACGCCGCGACAGCAACACGGCCAGCACTACCGCCGCTGATACGATGACCACCAATGCGAATAGCAACAACAAGCGGTTGCGTTGCGCGCTCTGCCAGCGTTTTTCATCCCGCGCGATCTGTGCAACTAACTGATCATGCAGCTTGCTGAGCGCATCGATAACAATGCGCTGATCCAATTCAGCATTGAGTGGAACGGCGGCGGCATTCCCCACCTTGTAAGCCGAGTAGGCGGACACAATAGATTGCAGCGATAGCAGGGCTTGCTGTTCTCCCCCGAGCGATTGTAGTGCTGCCAACGGAGGCAGCGCCCGGCTCATTTGCTGCTGAAGCGCCTGAAAAGCGGCGAGATCGGAGTTTTCCAGCAGGTCGAAGAAACGCGGAACGACCGCACCATGGTCAAGTAAATAGTCGACTTCTGCCAAGGTCTCAGCAAACGGGACGGGTCGCTCGATAAATCCAGTAATTTCAGCCCTTGCGCTTCCTACCGCCAGGCTTGTTGCCAACAGCGCCGACCACACCAAGCGAAAGGCACAACGGCGCACAACATACCGACGCGCAGTGGTGCTTGCACGCATATCATCCCTCCCTCATTTGCTGAAGGCTCATCGTTGCCAACACCCATGGATATAGCGCATCATCTCCCAGCGCGTGGTGCATAAAAATGCGTAGTTCCACTAACGTAGGCCTGCGATTTACCGCGATGAAACACCCCGCATATGGAGCGTTGCCATGACAGATTCATTTAAGTTAGCGCTGATTACCGGCTGCTCGAGCGGCTTGGGAAAAGCACTTGCCGAACAGGGCCTTGCCCGCGGCTACCACGTGGTTGCCACCGCCCGCAGGCCCGAATCGATTACGCTGGAGCACCCTCGCCTTCACAAGCGCGCATTAGACCTCAATGACCCCGAGCACATTCGAACGCTTTGCACTCAGCTGCACGAGGAGTTCGGCCAGATTGATCTATTGATTAATAACGCGGGCTTTGGCCTGATGGGGCCGATGCTGGAAATCAGCCCACAAAAACTCGCCGAGCAATTCCAAACCAATAGCATCGCGCCGCTTGAGCTTGTTCAGTCTGCACGCCAGTCATTAAAGCGCGGGAGCACGGTTGTAAACATCGGCAGCGTGTCAGCAAGTTTGGTGACGCCCTTTGCCGGCAGCTACTGCGCCAGCAAAGCTGCATTGCACGCGTTGAGCGATGCCATGCGCATGGAATTAGCCCCCTTTGGCATTCGAGTGATGGTGGTTAGAGCAGGCGCCATCCGGTCGAAATTCGCTGAACGCGCCGAATCTGAATTGACGCCACAGCAAACACAGGGGCCCTACCAGCCACTGCAACAAGCCATAGCCGAGCGAGCAAGCCTGTCCCAGCAAAACGCGAGTGATGCCGACGACGTTGCCAAGCGTATCTTCGACGCCAGCGAACAATCACGCTGCCCCGCCTATGTGGGCGTTGCTAACGGGCATCGGCGGCTGTATTCACTCAGTAAGTTGCCCAGCCGCGTTACCGATTGGTTGCTGTCACGCCGCTTCAAGCTCAGTACGTTGCACGGCGACGAACTGTAATTGGGGTGCTATACTCCGCCGGCTGTGGCCGATATTGCCGGCCCTTAATTCATTGTTTTGTTTATTTATTTTTGGTTCTGTATTGTTATGTTGTTAATTCTAAGAATTATTATTTCTGCGGCGCTCAGCGCACTGACGGTATTTTCTCTCTCCAAATTGGGGCTCGCTAGCCTGGCAGCACTGCCCGCAGCTCTTGTATTTGCAGCGCTACTATTTGCCATGCTGCTTTCTCCACGACTACCCAGCATCATTGACGCCCTAGGCAGCAAGCGCGAGCGCGGTACCGTAAAATGGTTTAACGTAAGCAAGGGCTATGGTTTTATTACTCGTGAGGGGGGTGACGATGTATTCGTTCACTTTCGCTCTATCCGTGGCAAAGGCCGAGGCCGCCGCAGCCTGATGGAAGGACAACTCGTGGAGTTTGTGCTCAGCGAAGGCGAAAAGGGTCCGCAGGCCGAGGAAGTTTCGGTCGTCGACTAGCGCCCGTTACCACTGGGTTAATAATGCGGCGGCTTCTCCATATCCGCCGCGAAGCCGGGCTGAGCCAAGCCCTGCTCTTCCATCGTTTCACGCATTACACGACTGGCTTGCGCTAATTGGCGCAGCTGCTGTCGCAAAATACGCAGTTCGCCGTCCTGCTCACTTACCCTGTCGTTAAGCGCATTGAGTAAGTCTTCCTGATAGGCCAACTGAGTTTGCAGCTCCACTAGCTGCTCTGTTTCGCGACTGGACATCGGTGCAGGCTCCTGAAAAAATCGTGGGCTACTATACCGCCCTCGCTGGTTATTATACTTTTTTGCATCAGAATTTTTCGAGTGAACCCTCTTTATGTCACGCATCGTCTACTCCACAGACCAAGGCCGGATGTGTCCACAATGTGGAGAAGCCCAACAACAGTGCCGCTGCAAAGATATCAACGCCGACGCTGAACGCAGCGCCCGCAGCGGCGATGGCATTGTGCGTATTCGTCGAGAAACCAAAGGCCGCAAAGGCAAGGGCGTGAGTATTGTCAGCGGCATACCGCTAGACGACGCCGCCCTGAAAAAACTCGGCAAGGAGTTAAAACAAAAGCTCAGTATTGGCGGCGCGGTAAAGGACGGACAACTAGAATTCCAAGGGGATCAGCGCCAAGCCCTGAAGCGCCTATTGGAAGAACGCGGCTACACCGTCAAACTTGCCGGTGGTTAAGCAGTTCAAACTGTTATGAAGATTTGCCAGCTAAGCCTGCCGTCAGTACAGGCGCTCTGGTAGCCTGAAAGAAAAAGATCGAGGCGTCTCACATGACAGCACTTAGCGAAACAATTGAAGTCGGCATCGTCACTCACAACATCGACACCATGTGTCACTTCTATGGCAACACCCTTGGCTTGGCCTTCGAGGGCAAGCTCGACTTCCCCGGCGGAACAATGCACCGCTACCGACTGGGCACGGCAGTCATCAAGCTGGTGAACTACGGTGACCAAACGCCCGAGCAATGTATTCCTGGCGGTGGCCACGCTGCCTGCGGCTATCGCTATATCAGCTTTGGCGTCGCCGACCTGAACAGCGTTATCGCCCAGCTCAAAGCGGCCAATGTCGGGATTGCCGTCGATGTTACCCGCTTTGCTGAAAACATTGGCTTCGCCTTTGTATGCGACCCTGACGGCAACTGGATTGAGCTGTTCGGCGGATGTTAAACGTCGGCAGACATGCCGTACTTGCGCATTTTTTCGATCAACGTGGTTCGCCGCAAGCCGAGCAGCTGCGCCGCCCGGCTTACAACATGATCTGCCGCCCGAAGGGCCTGTTGAATCCGTCGCTGCTCAAAGTCAGCCACCTCTTCCTTGAGTGATACACCCTCAACCGGAAGCTCATCAACGGCGGTTGCCGCCCCGCTCGTGCGCACTTCAACGCGCGCTGGTGGCTGCCACACCACCTCAGCACCGCGGTAGGCGTCAGGCAAGTCCTGGCGCCCCACCACTTTGTCGGGGTACATAATCAGCAGCCGCTCCAGCAAATTTGCCAACTCTCGAACGTTGCCCGCCCAAGAGTGAGCCTGCAGAGAAGCGACTGCAGACGGCGCTAGCGCCAGGGTGCCCAAACCGTCGTCGGCAAGCTGGCGGATGATGTCGCGCACCAGGGCGGGAATATCCTCTTTACGTTCGGACAAGGCAGGAACCTGCAGCGGGAAAACGTTCAAGCGGTAGTAAAGGTCTTCGCGAAATTCCCCCGCGTCGATCATTGCCGGCAAATCCCGGTGCGTCGCGGCGATGATTCGCACATCGGCGCTGCGGCTCTCGCTGGAACCAACACGCTCAAAACTGCGCTCCTGAATAGCGCGCAAAATCTTCACCTGCATGTCCAGCGGCATGTCGCCAATCTCATCCAGAAACAAAGTGCCGCCGTCAGCCAGCTCAAAGCGACCGGCGCGGCTAGAAATCGCACCAGTGAACGCGCCGCGCTCATGCCCAAACAATTCTGATTCTAATAACTCTCGGGGAATGGCGCCGCAATTGATCGGCACAAAGGGGCCAGAGCTTCTGGAAGAAAGTCGGTGTATTGCCTGTGCAACTAATTCCTTACCCGCGCCGGAGGGACCGTTAATCAGCACCGTTACCGATTTGTCGGCAACTTGGGCTAGCAGGTGCGTCAACTCCTGCATTGCCGGGCTGCTGGCGACTAAGCCGTGATCAATGTCCGACGGGGCATCGCCGAGTATCGACCCCAGGCGCCCCAAGCCCTCTAGTAGCGAATCAAATACCGGAGCGTCAATACAGGCCACGCAGTTCGGCCACCGCCCTTGCTGAGCCAGCACACCCGCCAGCAGACAGGGACGCTCGTCGAGCGCTTCGGGCGCAAGGCGCGCGCCGTCGGCTAATAACACTGCATTCGCCAGTGCCAATTCCTCAACGCAGGTCACCCGTTGCTGGTTTGGGTCTACTGCCTCTAACAACAGGCGATAGTGGGCGATGATATTGGGATCTGCGTCGATGAGTAACTGGATGCGCGTTGGCATGGGTGCCACATTATCTCTGTTTGCCGTTGTCGTTTTTTTGACTATAGCCAAGCCCGGGCAGCATAACCACACCAGCATGTCGGTATTTTGACACAAGCATCTCCGCTCTTGCCCGGGCACCACGCTTGCTGCAAAATCGCGCCCTACTGCCTTTCCCTACACTCAGCCAGGATCTCAGCATGTCGACCAGCGAAACGCCCGTGTACTACCTAACTTGGGACGAACTGCACCGCGACACCCGTAACCTTGCGCGTAAACTCACCGCCACGCCGTGGAAAGGCATTATCAGTATCGCCCGCGGTGGCTTGGTGCCGGGCGCCATTCTCGCGCGCGAACTCAACCTTCGCGTAGTCGACACCCTGTGTATCGCCAGTTACGACCACGACAAGCAGGGCGAGATTAGTATTCTCAAATCAGTGGAAGGTGACGGTGACGGTTATCTGCTGGTTGACGACCTCGTCGATACCGGAGGCACTGCAAAAATTGCCCGCGAGCTGCTGCCCAAGGCCACATTCGTCACCATCTACGCCAAACCTCAGGCGATGGCGCTGGCCGAGTACTACACCCGCGAATTCGCTCAAGATACCTGGATACATTTCCCTTGGGATATCGAGCACAGCTACAGCGAGCCGCTCATTAAATAACGAACCGCCGACGAAGCCTTTGCGCCACGCAGATAGAGTCAGTAGAATCTCCCGCTGCGCTTTTCGCCCCGGTGGCACAGCTGGATAGCGCGGCCCCCTCCTAAGGGGCAGGTCAGAGGTTCGAATCCTCTCCGGGGCGCCACCTCTTCCATGCTCCACTCTTCAGCTATCGCGCACTGGCGTGCTATGCAAGGATCGCCGGCGAGACACTCGGCTGACCGGCATGTAACCAGTCTCGCAACTGCTCCGCTTCACATCGATAGGTGCGCCGTTCCGACTGATCTAAGCGCAGCCACCGCAGGGCATTTATCAGCCAGCGGTCAGCAGAACCATTCAAAATACCCGCCCCGGGGGTACAGCAGATATGGTGCCAGTGCAGCTGATCGTCGCGCCACAGCAAAACCTCACCATTGGGCGACAGCGTATAAGCCAGCTTGGCCTTAGGTGGCAGCGCCGGGCCTTGGTCCACGGAGCGGGCAACGATTACCGCAGCGTCATCTGCCGGGCGAAGCAAAGACAGTAATTGCCGGTAATAGCGCAGGCTTGGCAGCCCCAGGTCAAAGCGCCCCCAGCACAGTTGATGATCGACAACCTGCCCCACGGGCGGACTGGCCAACACCTGGCGTTTACCCCCCTTAAATTGCGGGTACCAAGGTTGGCAGTGCAGGCTAGCCGCGTGAAAAAACACATTGCTCAGCCAATGCAGTCGCTCGCGATCCTGACCACTCACAGCGATATGACTGTGATAGACATAGGTCCCGGCATCTGCACACCACTGCCGGCGACAGGACCAGGTGTCCGGCTGGCACTGCCTCGCATTTATTGCCCTCGCCATACTCAAGAGTCGCTCAGCAGAGGCCTCGGCTTCTGCCACGGCCTGCTCAACCGTTATTTCATTGGCTTGTTTGGCAGCCTCGATTAATCCCATTGATACGAAATTTCCAGGCCGTAGTGACGCGGCGGCAACTGCGCCTTCGTGGTTGTGCCAAGATTGTCACCCAGTGCCACCCCGCCGCCAAAAAACAGCGAGTCCTTCAGGTTGTTCACGTACATCGCCACACGCAGCTTCTCGTCGGGCAGCCAGGTCAGGCGTGCGTTATACAACTCCTGCCCGCCCAGGGTCGCGCCATCGTAGAGATTGGCCTTGGCATCCAAGCCGACAAAAATTTCCGAGCGGTAAGAGTAATGCAGCCGCGGAATGAACGCGCCAAAGCGCGTTTGCCAATGATATTGCACGGCGAGCGAGCGGGTGTTTTTTGGCACCACCGCAAAGGGCTCGGCACTGCGATCAAAGCTGGAGCCGTCGGCTAAAAATACCGTGTAATCCCGATAATAGGCATCGGTATAGCCGGCGTTGGCATTGACCTGTAGCCCCTCGTAGAGCCAGGTTGCCTCCAATTCGGCGCCCTGCACTACGGCAGAACCCGCGTTATCCAAAAACAGGATGACATCGGTCGGCCCACCGGGCCCCGTCTCAGCCTGCTGAACTTGGATTTGGTCGTAGCTCATATGGTAGATCGCACCATTGAGACGCAAACTCGAATCGAGGGCATCGAGCTTAAACCCGACCTCACTGTTCTCCACCACCTCTGGCTCGAACTCATTGAGGCGTCGCCCCCGCAGACCAATACCGCCCGATTTATAGCCCTCGCTGACGGTCACATAGGTCATCAAACTATTGAGGCCGATCGCCGCGATGTCCGCCTCCTCCCAGATATAGCTCACCGTCAACGCTGGCGAAACCTGGTCAAAGGACAGCTCGGATGACGTCGACACCGGCGCGAGAAACGGAATGGGTTGTGCAAAGTCGATATTGTCAAAGTACGCTCTGGGCACTGGGTTATAGATGCCGCCCTGAGCATGAATAAGCCCCTCACGCAGCCCAAAGGCATTGAAATCGGCGTTGTATAAAGCAATCTCCCGCTGTTTATCATCTTCGGTGTAACGCACACCCAGCGTTAGTTGCAGATGGGACGTAAGATCGTAACTACCCTGTACAAACAGCGCACGTGTTTCATTTTCGATATAGCTTAAATTGACCGACGCTGACAGCAGCGGCAGCACAAGGTTATTGGCAGCCGCCGACAGTAAATCGACCCCAGGCAGCGCAACGCCTGCGGCACTACTCAGCAGAAATTCCGGGGGAATACCCAGAACCCCGTTGGCGCCAATAATTTGTGGGTAGGGAAATCCATCGATGCGCTCTGCAGAGTAGAAGGCGCCAAACGTCAGGTCGAGCTTGTCCTCGAAAAACCGCCCGTTGAATTTCAGCTCCTGACTGAGTTGGTAACGCGTTTCTTGATCCGGGTCGACGCCGGAGGCCGTCAAGGCTTTTAATGCCAAACGCTCACCATTGTGCACGAGGCTAAAGTCACTGCCGTCAACGTCCTCCTGCTTACCCAAGCCATATTGACGGCTGTAGGCGGTGATCGACTCAAGGTCAAGCGGCCCCATATGCCAATTCAGCTTTATCGCGTGAAGCTGTGACTGCTGGCGATAAAAACTGGCTTCGGTGTTGATCGCCACCTTGCGCTGCTCAGCCAAGCCCTCCTGCTGCTGACATCGCTGGGCGTAATTATCAGGCTGCTGGGGAACAAAGAATGTGGCCACCGCCGCTTGCGCATTGATTACTTCGCAATTGTTCGCCTGCCCTTTCTCATCCTGCGAGCTCCAGAATGAGAAGACATCGAGTTGCAGGTTCTCGGTAAGGTCCCACAATAGCCGCGCAGACACCGCTTGCCGATCCTCATCGCCAAAGCGTGTGCCATCGACAATATTCTTAACGTAGCCATCCAGGCGCCGCACGGTGCCACTGAGCCTCAGGCCCATTTGATTTTCGATCAATGGCAAATTAACGCTGGCCTTAATATCTTGGCGGCCGTGAGAGCCGGCAGTGACCGTGGCGCTGCCGCTCGGGCGACTAAAATCTGGCGCAACCGTGGTCACCAGCATCGCGCCACCGGTATTGTTTTTACCAAACAGCGTGCCCTGTGGCCCGCGCAATACCTGGATGTTTTCAACATCAACCGCATCTAGGAGTTGAGAGTCCTGACGGGCGATGAAAATACCATTCAAATACTGGCCTACTCCTGGGTCGAGCTCAGGTGTTGAGGCGCGCTGACCGATACCCCGCACAAAAATCGCTTGGCTTTTGGTCGCCGTCGGCGCTATCTGCAAATTCGGCACGATGTTCTTAACATCCGCCAGCGATGTGATGCCCGCATCCTCCAGCGCCGATGCCCCGATCGCCGAAACAGAAATCGGCGTGTCCTGCAGACTCTCCTCCCGGCGCCTGGCCGTGACGACCACCTCCTCTAACTGCGCGTAAGCGGGTGCACTGAAAATCGGTAATACCGTGACGATACTGCCAAAACAAAGCGGCAGCAGGCCGCTACCCAACATAACCCTATTCACTGCGATACAACCTCTATTATTGTTATGTAATCCCCGCGCATTGATACCAGCGAGTGAGCCATAGAGCTTACGCGAGGGAAAACAGGATGTTGACGCTATGTCACAAATACTGCGTTGCAGTGCAATTACATAAACTGCTTGCATGACAAGGGGCAGGCGTGGCGGGACGTAAAAAAGAGCCCCGGAAGCAGGGTAAGCAACCGGGGCCAATACGGAGAGAGGTCGCGACGGGATAAGAACGTCAGAGAGAGGGGGGAGACACCATCCCGCCGCGACACAACTAAACGATAATAATTATCATTGATGTTTGCAAGCGTTTTTCTTGCTCTTTACTCGATTTCTATTAATACCTCACCCGGAGTGACGCGATCTCCCTTGCTAACGTGGATATCGCGAACTGTGCCATCAATCGGCGCCTGCACTTCCGCTTCCATTTTCATCGCCTCAGTGACTAGCACTGGCTGGCCCGCCTTAACCACATCGCCCTGCGCCACTAATACATCGACGATATTGCCCGGCATATTCGTTGTAACATGCCCCGGCTGAGTTGCCTGCCGGCGTCCACTCCCCCCGTCGCGCTGGTATTCGTTCAATGCCTCGAAAACCACTTCCTCTGGCATCCCGTCCAGCGTCATGTACAAGTGCCGTTTGCCTTTACCCTTAATGCCGACGCCGGTAATCGCCACTTGATAACTTTCACCGTGAACATCGATCACAAATTCGGTGGGCACCGCATTTTCCGCGGCGGGGCGATCGGCCTCGGGTTCCGGCTCTAAAACCTCAGGCTGTAATGTGCCATCGCGACGCTGCTGGAGGTAGCTGCGGCCCAGATCGGGGAACATGGCGTAACTCAGTACATCCTCTTCACTGTCGGCCAGCTCGCCAATTTCTACGCGCAATTTCTCCATTTCAGGTGGCAGTAAATCTGCAGGGCGAACATCGATCACCGCTTCACTGCCAATCGCCTTGGCTCGCAATTCTTCATTCACCGTTCCCAGCGCTGCGCCGTAGTGACCCTGCAAATAGCGCTTCACCTCATTGGTAATGGTGGTATAGGGCGCCTCTGCCAGAATATTCATCACCGCCTGGGTACCGACAATCTGCGAGGTGGGCGTTACCAGTGGCGGGAAGCCCAGGTCCTTGCGCACCCGGGGAATCTCCGCGAAGACTTCATCGATACGGTGCAAGGCACCCTGCTCTTTTAGCTGGTTCGCCAGGTTAGACATCATGCCGCCCGGCACTTGGTTTATCTGAACGCTGACATCCTCGCGAGTAAACTCACTCTCAAACTGCCGGTATTTCTTGCGCACGGCCCACAGTTTTTTGGCAACGCTTTGTAAAACTTCCAGATCCAGGCCCGAGTCGTAGGGCGTGTCTTTTAGGCCTGCAACCATGGTTTCGGTCGCCGGGTGACTGGTGCCGTTGGCAAAGGCGGAGATAGCGGTATCGATAATATCCACGCCCGCCTCTACCGCCTTCAACTGACACAGCCCAGCCAAACCCGATGTCATATGCGAATGCAGGGCCAGCGGCAGGTCAAACTCGGCCTTTAACGCCGCGACCAACTCACCGGTGGTACTCGGCGTCAGCAGGCCCGCCATATCTTTGATAGCCAGGGAATCTACGCCCATGTCCACCATCTTACGCGCCTGCTCGACGAACGTTTCCGTGTTGTGCACGGGGCTGGTGGTGTAGCAAATGGTACCCTGAGCATGTTTGCCGGCGGCCTTCACGGCGGCGATCGCCGTCTGCAAATTACGCACATCGTTCATCGCATCGAATATCCGGAAGATATCCATGCCATTGTCTGCCGCCTTGGCAATAAAGGCCTCGACGACATCGTCAGCATAGTGGCGATAACCCAGCAGGTTCTGACCACGCAGCAACATTTGCAGCTGGCTATTGGGCAGCGCCTCACGCAACTTGCGCAGTCGCTCCCAGGGGTCCTCTTTCAAAAAACGCACGCAGGCATCAAAGGTTGCGCCGCCCCATACCTCCAGAGACCAATAGTCCAGGGCGTCCAGTTCGGCGCACACCGGCAACATGTCCTCGGTGCGCAGCCGCGTGGCAATAAGCGATTGATGGCCGTCTCGCAGGGCGACATCGGTAATTTTAATCGGCGTAGTCATAGTGCCTTCCTTTCCTGTGTGCACATCGTGGCCGCTAAGCGGCTGCAATCATTATTGGGTTTACAGTCCTGCGTGAGCAGCAATCGCCGCCGCCACCGCCAGGGCAAGCTCTTCGGGCCGACTTTTATCGGAGTACTCGATCAGCTCGGGGTGACTATCAACAAAGCTGGTGTCGAAATGCGCGGCGCGGAAGTCCGCGTGCTTAAGTATTTGCTGGTAGTAAGGCGCGGTGGTTCGCACGCCCTGAACACGCATATCATTTAACGCCCGCGCGCCGCGGTTGAGCGTTTCTTCCCAGGTCAGTCCCCAAACCACCAGTTTCAGGCACATCGAGTCAAAATACGGCGGTATGCTGTAGCCGGTATATATCGCGGTGTCGGTGCGCACACCCGGGCCACCGGGAGCGTAGTAGCGGCTGATTTTGCCGAAGCTAGGCAAAAAACCGTTCTTGGGGTCTTCGGCGTTCACGCGGAACTGCAGCGCGTAGCCGCGATAGCTAATATCCTCTTGCCGATACCCAAGCGGCAGGCCGGAGGCTATGCGGATTTGCTCGCGCACAATATCAACCCCGGTAATTTGCTCGGTGATGGTGTGCTCCACCTGAACGCGGGTATTCATCTCCATAAAATAAATTTGATTATCGGCAAGCAAAAACTCTACGGTGCCGGCATTTTCATAGCCCACCGCCTCTGCCGCGCGCACCGCCAAGTCGCCGATATAGGCGCGCTGCTCCGGCGTGAGCTGCGGCGATGGCGCAATTTCAATCAACTTTTGATTGCGGCGCTGTATCGAACAATCACGCTCATACAGGTGGATAACATTGCCCTGTGAGTCGGCCAAAATCTGCGCCTCAATATGGCGCGGGTTGACAATACACTTCTCCAAAAATACATCAGCGCGACCGAAAGCCTTGGTGGCCTCTGAGACCACGCGACTAAACTGACGTCGCAGGTCTGCTTCGCTGTCGCAGCGGCGAATACCGCGACCGCCACCACCCGAGGTGGCTTTCAACATCACCGGATAACCGATGCCTGCAGCGACCGTCACCGCTTCTTCGACATCGGCAAGGTTGTCTTCAGTGCCCGGTGTCACCGGCACACCCGCCGCCACCATCGCCCGGCGAGCCTCGGTTTTATCGCCCATGCGACGGATAACCTCTGCACTGGGGCCAATAAAGGTAATGCCGCGCTGAGCACAGATTTCCGCCAATTCGGCATTCTCGGAAAGAAAACCGTAGCCGGGGTGCAAACCGTCGCAGCCCGTTTCCACCGCCAGCGCCACCAGCTTGCGAGGATTCAGATACCCCTCCAGGGGGTCTGCGCCCACGTTGTAAGCCTCGTCAGCGCGCTTAACATGCAGGGAAAAGCGATCGGGTTCGGTGTAGATGGCCGCTGAGCGAATACCCATCTCGGCACAGGCGCGAACAATGCGAACCGCAATCTCACCACGGTTGGCAATTAGGATTTTTTTCAGCATAGCGACTGGTTTCCTAAACCGGTATCAAATATGCGATCCACCCTAGCGGAAAATATTCCCCATAAGAAATTAATATTTATTTGCCTATATATAAGCAATAACTTATAAAACGAGTACATTTTGCAGGAGACGGGGATGCAAACCAGCTACTTACAACGGCTTACTCTGCGCCAAGTTGATGTTTTTCTGGCAGTTTGCCAGCACATGAGCTACTCGCGCGCCGCCGAAGAGCTGTCGCTCACGCAACCCGCCGTCAGCGCGCAAATACGCAGCCTGGAGGAATTAATCCGCCAGCCGCTGTTCGACTACGTTGGCCGCCGACTCTATCTGACACCGGCAGGCAAGCTGTTACAGCGGGCGGCCCGCGACCTGCAGCAGCGGCTGGTAAATTTAGAGATAGAACTTACCGAGCTACACGGCAAGTTGCAGGGCAGCCTGAATATTATTATTGAGTCGAGCGCCGAGGCCCTGATTCCCGCTTACATCAACCGATTCTGCCAGCAGCATCCAGATGCGGAGGTGAGCCTGCATGTCGACAACCACCAGCACCTGATAAAACGCCTGCACGACAATATGCATGACCTCGCGATAATGACTCGCGTCCCCAGCGACCAGGGCTTGCAGTACACCCCCTTCGCCGAACATCAACTGCTGGCAGTAGCTGCCATACACCACCCCCTGGCCGGTGCAGGGGCGCTTAGCCTGCATGAATTTCTGGAAAACCGCCTGCTACTGCGCGAACCCGGCTCGGGCAGCAGGCAAGTACTCGAGGACTACTGCCAGCAGCAAAGCTGCGTGATTCGCCGCACCCGCGTGCTGGGCAGCAACCAGGCAATACGCCATGCTCTTGTCGACTCCGAGGATTGCGCCGTGCTGCCAGCCAGCGTGGCCGAACAAGGAATTAGCGACGGTAGCCTGGTTGCATTACAGGTGGAGGGTTTTCCCATTAAGCGCTCCTGGTGCAGCGCCTATCAACGCGGCAAGCGCCTCAGCCCGCTGGCGAGCGCCTTTCTTGATGCGCTACACGGGCCCGCCTAACGCTCTCCCAAGTACACATTCACGCGGGAAAATTCCTCGGACTCCGCCAGATCGGGAATTGTGGTCGCGCGCTGAAATTGCAGGTGGCGATAGCCGGGAAAGGAAAAGTCCTTCACCCGGGAGTCCGCCACCAACACCGTGTTGGCACGCTTCAGAAACTCGCCTAACAGCGGTAAATTGGCGCGATCGTAGAGCACGTCGGCAACCAAAATCACATCGTACGATTCACTGTTAGCAAAGAAATCTGCGCTGTACGCGAGGTTCACGGCATTGGTCTCGGCATTGAGTTTACTGATGGCCAATGCATCGCTATCCAGGTCACAGGCGACCACCGATGACGCCCCGGCCTTGGCCGCCGCGATCGCGGCCACCGCAGAACCACAACCGAAGTCCAGCACCCGCTTGCCGCGCACCAACTCGGGGTGGTCAATAATATAACGCGCCATAACCTGGCCACTCGCCCAGCAAAAACACCAATAGGCCGGGTAGTTCATAATGCGCTGAATTTGCTCGCTGTCGAGCAGGTGCTGGGGGTAGGCTTCATCGAGCAACCACAACTCCAGCTCGGGCGCTAAAGGCAGTCGCTGGCGGGATAACTGCCCATGCGGGAGGTACTCGCGCAGACGCGCTTGCAGTGACGGTATTTTCATCATTTGTCCTGTTTTTAAGGCCGGCGCGATAAGGGCAACGGTAAGCATTCAAGCGCCAGTCTGCTCTCGGCGGCGATAGTATACGGACTACCGGCCGCTACGTCGGCGTCCAATCCAGCGAAATTGATGCCGTTTGAGCACTCGCCTCACGCACACTGATCACGCATAATTTAGCCAGCCACTGTCGAGAGCCTACCGTGTCACAAGCCACTGAATTTATCGTGCCCGCCTGCAATGAGTCCCACCGTATTCTCTATGAAGACGACGACCTGCTGGCCGTGAGTAAACCGGCTGGCTTATTGTCAGTTCCCGGCCGTCACCCGGCCAATCGCGATAGCCTGATAAGCCGTATTCAGCAGCAATACGCCGATGCATTAATTGTGCACAGACTCGATATGGCCACCTCTGGCCTGATGTTGATTGCGCGGAATAAAGATAGCCACCGCCGCCTGAGCCAGCAATTCGAGCGACGCCAGATCACCAAGCAATATCACGCCGTCGTCAGCGGCTGCGTTGCCCCTGCCCAAGGCATAATCGATCTGCCGCTGGCCTGCGACTGGCCGCGTCGCCCTCGCCAACATATTAACTTTGAGCACGGCAAGTCTGCACAAACCCTCTACGAATGCCTGCGCCGCAGCGACAGCCATAGCACCCTGCTGCTCAGCCCCATTACCGGTCGCTCCCACCAATTGCGTGTGCATTGCGCCAGTATTGGCCACCCCATCCTCGGCTGCGAGTTCTACGCCCATGAACAAGCCAGGCAGGCATCGGCCCGGCTGTTACTCCACGCCAGCGCACTCAATTTGCACCACCCCAGCACGGGTAAAGCGATACAATTTACCTGCCCGCCACCCTTTGCCATTTAACGGAAAAACATCTTTCACTGTTGCTGGAGACGTATAGTTACCGGTGGGGTTTTTCCTGCACTAAACTATAGCCAGTGCACGAGGATAGGCTGGTGGTTGAAACGCAAACAAACCGAGATGGCAGCCAAATTGTGCTGCGCCCGAACCGTTCCGCCAGCTGGCAGAGTAACCGGCGCATCTTAGCGGCCGTCGCGGGACTCAATCTGGTATTTGCCACAGGGTTTCTGGCTATTGGCGCATGGATGATCTTGCCCTTTATGGGGCTGGAATTATTTTTGCTCTGGGTATTACTGCGGCGCGTCTTTGGCAAACTGCAGATTCAACAAGTGATTCACATAAACGAACAGCAGCTGCGTATTGAAAGCGGTTATTTTTGCGCAGAGCAACAATGGCAGTGGCCACAGCAACACAGTGGCATATTGGTGCTGGAGCACCACCACCCCTGGGCACCCCTGGAAATCAGCTTGTGCTGCCGCGCAAAAACCGTTCGCGTCGGGGCATTTTTAAATCGCGAAGACAGCGTTGAATTGCTGGCGGCATTAAAACGCCTGGGACTGCGCGTTCAGCAACACAGCCGCCCCGACACGCTGGCAATGTAGGCTGCTTAGTACACCGTTATTGCGACGCCGCCAAGCGCTACAGACTCGGCATGATAGTAGCCGGGCTCCAGCGCATTCATGCCGCCCAGCGCGCCAGTCAGCAACCACTGCTGAGGCGTGATGCGCCACCCCATGGCAACACGTTGGTTGACCAGCGCTAACAAGGCCTGCCACTGACCGCCACTCACGCCGCCGCCATAGGACTGAGCGATCATTGACGCATCGCGAAACAGTCGCAACGGCAGGGCATCCAGGTCGAGGCCCTGCGGAGACACGCCATTGCCAATAACAAAATATTTACCGGCGACATTGGCGCGAACAATCTCTCTGGCGGTGGGGCTGGCCGGCAACAACGCCAAGTCGGGCAACTCGAGTGCAATGGCCACGCGGCGAACGATCGACTGCAACTCTGCCACGCTGGCAATGGGCGCTTCCACCGTTTGGTTTAACTGAAAGGCCAACTCCAGCTCAACCATGCCGCGGGAAAAATCCGCCAGCGCGACACGTTCACCCGAGGCCCGCTGGCCCGCCGCGCTCAAACTGCCATAAACCGTTCTATCGCTGCCAAAACGCTGCTGCGACGCGGCGTTACTCAACCCCGCCTTAAAACCAGCGGGCGCCCCGGTATGCTCGGCAATAAAGCGGATATTTTGCTCGACATAGGCCTGTTGCCACGCCGCCTCTGCTGCCCACGTGGGCAGCGCCCACAGCCATACGGCAACGAATACGAAAACTCTATTCACTCACATCCCTCTCTGCTAATTGGGCAGGCAATTCTGCCAGGCTTTTCACGCACACGCTCGGTGCGATATCCCAGGGGTCGTACACTGCATTGGCGTCGCGCTTTACCCATGCCGCTTGCATACCTGCACTGCGCGCGCCGATCACATCAAATGGGTTAGACGACACCAACCAACTGTGCCCGACAAGGCCACCCGTTGACCGCAGAAAATGCGCATACACTGCCGGGCTAGGCTTAAACACGCGCACCTCCTCCGCACTCACCACCCCCTCAAACCAATCGCTAATTTCTGCCTTCGCCAGGATAGCCTGAACATCTGCTTTAGCCCCATTGGAGAAGGCGAAAAGTCGATGGCCCTCGCCGGCCAGCTGCGCCAGCGCGTCGAGCACATCGGCAAAAATTGGCAGCTCGGCGTAGGCGGCAATCAACGCGCTGCGCTGCTCACGGGAAAGGGGCTGCGCCATGGCCTCACAACAATAATCCAGGGCCTGGCGCGTACACACAGAAAAATCGGCATAGTGCTGCATCAGTCCGCGCCGAAAGCTGTACTCCAATTGTTTCTCCCGCCAGCGCGCAGCGAATACTCCTGCGAGATCACCCATAAGCTCACGGAGCGGGGTCTCTATCGCCGCCGTATTGACCAGCGTGCCGTAGACATCAAAGCCCAGTATTTTTGACATAGTGACCCGCTCCTTTATTCAACGCCATCAGGCGTGCACCAAATCGGCGAAGCGCTCTCGATCGCTGCAGCGCAAGCTAAACCAAACCGTTCGCCGCCCCCACCTCTCTGATTGAGCAGTCTGGCAGCAATTGAGGTAAAATGCGCGCCGTCTATATAGCGAGGTAGCCATGGCCACACCCGACAACACACCGCAGAAAAACGCTGACAAAACCCAAAAAGTGGGATTTGTTAGTTTGGGCTGCCCGAAAGCGCTTGTCGATTCCGAGCGCATACTCACCCAGCTGCGCCTGGATGGCTACGAGGTCGTTCCCAGCTACGACGATGCCGATGTTGTGGTAGTGAATACCTGCGGCTTTATCGACAGCGCAAAGCAGGAGTCGCTGGACGCGATTGGCGAGGCGATCAATGAAAACGGCAAGGTCATTGTTACTGGCTGCATGGGCAAAGGCAGCGACGCCGAAGCCATTAAAAATGCCTACCCAGAAGTCCTCGACGTAAGCGGTCCGGCCGCCGTTGACGCCGTTGTGGGCGCGGTTCATCAGTATGTTCCCCAGGACGACAGCTACCAGCCTCACCGCGACTTGGTACCACCGCAGGGTGTGAAACTCACGCCCCGGCACTATGCGTATTTAAAAATTTCCGAAGGCTGCAACCACCGCTGCAGCTTTTGCATTATTCCGGCGATGCGCGGCGACCTCGTCAGCCGCCCGTTGGCTGAGGTAGTCGATGAGGCCAAACAGCTGGTCGCCGCTGGCAGCCGCGAACTATTGGTCATCTCGCAAGACACCAGCGCCTACGGCGTGGACACCAAATACAAGCTGGACTTTGTCGATGGCCGCGCTCTGGAAACCCGCATGCAAGACCTCGCCGTTGCACTGGGCGAGCTCGGCGTTTGGGTACGCATGCACTATGTCTACCCCTACCCCCACGTAGACAAAATGATACCCCTCATGGCTGAGGGCAAGATCCTTCCCTACCTGGATATTCCGTTTCAGCATGCCAGCCCGCGTGTGCTCAAGTTGATGAAGCGCCCCGGCAATCAGGAAAAAACGCTTGAGCGCATTAAAGCCTGGCGAGAAATCTGCCCCGACCTGGTAATACGCTCAACGTTTATTGTCGGCTTTCCGGGCGAAACCGAAGAAGACTTCCAGTTGCTGCTCGACTGGCTGGAAGAAGCTCAACTGGACCGCGTCGGCTGCTTCCAGTATTCACCCGTCGATGGGGCCAGCGCCAACGACCTACCAGACCCCGTGCCCGAAGACGTTAAGCAACAACGCTGGGAGCGTTTCATGGAAGTACAGCAACGCATTTCCGCAGAAAAGCTGCAGCAGCGCATCGGCCAGCAATTGGAAGTGTTGATCGATGTCGTCGACGAAGAAGGCGCGATTGGACGCTGCTATGCGGATGCCCCCGAGATTGATGGCAAAGTCTACCTCGATGGCGTTACCGACCTTCGCCCAGGCGATGCGCTATTGGTGAATGTCGTAGGCGCTGACGACTACGACCTGTGGGCCGAGCCCGCCCAGTGAATTTGCTGCTGCTGCAGCCATCGGATTTCACTGGCGCCGATACCGTGCAAATCAGCGATACGCGCGCCCAGCACATCCGCAAGGTACTTCGCGCTGAACTTGGCCAGCAGCTGCGCTGCGGCGTGCTTAACGGCCAGATTGGCAGTGCGGAAATCATCGGACTTGGCGGCACCATAGAACTGCGCGTTAACCTGAACACGCCCGCTCCGGCAAAGCTCCCTTTGACCTTATTGCTGGCCCTGCCTCGCCCAAAAGCGGCGCGGCGGATCATTCGCTCAGCAACCGAACTGGGCGTGGAAAAAATTGTTTTGTTGAACAGTTACCGGGTGGACAAAAGCTACTGGCAAAGCCCGTTAGTCGACGACGCTCACCTCCACGCGGCCATGCTGGAGGGCTTGGAGCAGTGTGGCGATACGCAATTGCCTAGCATTGAACGCGCCACCCGCTTTAAGCCCTTCGTGGAAGATGTATTGCCAGCATTGCTGCAACATCGGCAAGGCCTATTGGCCCACCCCTACCACAGCCAGGGTGTGCCGGCGGCAAGTAACCAGCCGCGCCTACTCGCCATCGGCCCGGAAGGCGGGTTTATTCCCTATGAGGTGGAAAAACTGCTGGCCGCCGGAATGCAGGGCTTTAGCCTGGGGCCGCGTATTTTGAAAGTTGAGACCGCCGTACCCAGCATTATTGGTCGCCTGTTTCTGTAGCGGCGACAACTAATCCTTCAACAGCAATACCCCAGACGCAGCGATCAGTCCAACTCCCGCCGCCGCTTCACCCCGCTTGGCGATCACCGGCAATCCTTGCACCAGTCGCTGCGCAAGCAACACATATAACAATTTCACGCCACCAACGGCCGCCACCGTGATTGCCGCAATTGCCAGGACATCTCCCGGCAACACACTTTGCATGTCGACAAATAGCGGCAATAGACTGGCGTAGAAAACCACCGCTTTCAGATCTGCAAGTGTCACCACCAAGCCCGCGATAGCACTAGTGCAAAGCGAGCCGGGCGCCGCCGGTAAGGCCTGAGAGCGACCGGCGCGGGATGATAGCAACAAGCGTAAGCCCACACTCAGTAGAAGCAGCGCTGCGGCAATCTTAACCACGATAAACACCGCGCCCATAGCCTGAGCCAGCGCGGCAACACCGCCAATCGCTAGGCCGACAAACAGCAGGTCGCCAATAACAATACCCAGCGCTGCGGCAAGACCGTGGCGCCGACCACCGCGCAAACTGCAGGCGACTACCAGCAACACACTACTACTTGGTAGCGCTGCCAGCGCCATCATTGCCAGCGCCAAGCCCAGCATCGCTGCAACGCTCATGGCTGCACCTGCGCACAACGGCGCTCCGCGTCGTTAATAAAGTCGATGGCCAAAGACTCAAAGCGCGCTTTGCACTCAATCATCGCCCAGTGACCGCAGTTGGGGAAAACATGCAACTCGGCATTGGGGATCATCCGCATAGGCAACAAGCTGATATCCAGCGGACTCACGCGGTCATCCCGTCCCCAGGTAATTAGCGTCGGCGCCTGAATGCTGGGCAAATGCGCGACCACCTGCGCGGCGTTTTCTCCCCGCCGGTAATCGGCAATTGCAGCGATCGCCGACCGAGAATACAGCGCCCGAGTGGTCGCCAGGGTGACGGGCTCAGTTGCCGCCGCGTATCGCGCCTCGAGCAGTTCGTCAGTAATAATCGCCTGATCGTAAACCATGGATACCAACCAACGTCGTAAATTTTCGCGGCTAGGTTGCTCGGTAAAGGCGGTTAGCAAGTTCAGCCCCTCCCCAGGAAAAGCGCTGAACAGATTCAAGCCAATTCCGCCGATAGTCATAAAGCTGGCGACCCGCTCGGGATACTGCGCCGCAATATACGAACCGACGATGCCACCCAAGGAGTTACCAATAATATGTACGCGGGAAACATCCAGGGTATCGAGCAGCTCAACACAGGCGGCCACGCAGCTTTGTACCGGGTCTCCGTCTCGCGCATCGCTGCCGCCGTAGCCGGGCAAGTCAGGCATGATGCAGCGAAAATGCTCGGCAAATACGGGCAAATTGTCGCGATAATTCGCCCAGGCATTCACCCCTGGGCCAGAGCCGTGGATCAGCATCACACAGGGACCGTTGCCCGCGTCGTAATACTGAATACCACCGCCGGGCAACGCGGCGTATTGCGGGCTTTGATCGATTTTAGACATGACTTCTTCCTTGAAAAGTTAAACGCCAGCAGCCTCGCACTGCTGCTTTAAGGCCGCCAAGTATTGCTGGTATACCTCACTGTGGGCGCGACTGCCCTGAAGAACAAAGCCGAGTCGAGCGAACCAGCTCAGGGCCTCCACCCGGCAGTGATAACTGGCCAATGTTTCCTGCCCGTGCTGCTCGAAACACCATACCCCGGTACCACGCAAGTCTCCATCGATATACCGCTCCTCAATGCGCTCGCCGTCCACGATACGCTCTATACGGCGTGTAAAGCGGCTCAGCACAAATGGCGGACGACCATAGCAGTGCTGCACAAGCGCGCCCTCCTTGATATCGCCACCGCCCTCCACACTGCATGAATAGGGCGGGAACCAGTTGGCGATTGCCGGATAATTCGCCACGGTCGCGAATACCCGTTGAGCGGGTGCGCGAATGTGTATGCTGTCGACAACATCAATATTTAAGCGATCCTTCAAACTGCGCATGCTTTTCTCTCCTTTCCCTGGTATTGCTTTGCTTAACATTGCTTTGCTCGGCGCTGCTTCCATGAGCGGTGAATAGCGGCCCCAATTGGGGCCGCTATATTAGTCATAACGCAACTGGTACTCGCGGTAGCGCAGACGCTCTTCATTGATCTCCGCCAGCGGCTGATAAAACTGTGCGTACCAGGTTCTCAGTTTGTGGATCGGGCCATCACCATCGCAGAGAATGGGGTTGTCGATGCGCGTCTTGTTGTGCCATATCGCCACATCCTCAGCAAAGGCCTCAAAAGCCTTCTCCGCATACATTTTGCACAGCTCAGCATTTTGCGCCTCGTTCAAAAGGGGCAGGCGCTTCACCATCACCGCGTAGCGAATATCAAAGCATTCGCGCGCCACCGGCAAGTGGCTGAGCAGCAGGTAGCTTTCAACGGTGTGGCCGTCGTAACTGCCGCGCATATACGTTGTTTGGTAGGCCGGGCCATAGTATTTGGCGTAGCTATACAGCTCGCTCTCCGCCGACAGGCGTTCGCTGTGGCCGCGCATTTCCTGCACAAAGGTGTGGCCATCCATAACGTTGCGAAAGCTGCGCACATTTGCACCATGCACGGGACCAAAGTGCGCCGCATCGGCCATATTGTCGATCAGCTCGCGGCAATTGGCGTGTATGCGGTACTCCCGCATCTGCCAGCGGCTCCACTGGCGCGTATCGCACTCGCCCATAATTGGCGGCTCCTGCATAGCCAGCGGCGGATTGCCATCGGGGTCGTACCAGCAGAGCAACAAGCGGTTGCGGGCCAGGGTCGGCAGACGCTGGCCATTGAGACTCGCGTCAATCTGTGAGCCGCGACAACGCACGACGACCTTGCCGCCAAAACCGTCGATGTTTTGCGGGCTGTCCGCAGGCGGGCGAAAATCGTCGAGTAATCCAAGGCAAAACCACCCCCTCGGGTAGCGGTCGGGTATGTCCTCCGCCTGAATTTGGTAGGGAGGAAAAGGCGGGCGTTGTTGTGACATGACGTGACTCCATTCAATGATTATTGTGGTGCTCGTGGGCACACGTCGAATCTAGTCAGCTTTGTAAAGCCCGCCCCTCGTCCCAGTAGGTGAGAATCCTGGCAACTCATCTATGCGGATTACGCCATTCAGATGATTCGCCCGGCTGTGGCAACCCTGCCCTCACTCAACTTCACGAATTGACATCACTGTGTCAGCCGCGCATACTTCTGACTGCTGCTCGCAGTTCAGGCGGCGACTCGCACAAGCACAGCCAGTGGCTGCCCCTGCTACAACGTGACATCGCCCGCCTCGCCAGCACCCGAACAACACTAACAATACGGACATTTGCCATGACGTTACGCACGCTGCTTTTCCCGTCGAGGAAGTCGCTCGGCTTACTCTTGCTCACCCTCATGCTCGCCGCCTGTGGTGGCTCGAGCAGCAACTCTTCTAGCAATAACTCAGGAGGCAGCACTGACAGCGACCGCGACGGCATTGCCGACACCCGAGATCAGTGCCCCGCCACGCCCAGTAGCGAAATCGCCAACAGCAACGGCTGTTCTGCCTCGCAGTTGGATGACGACGGCGACGGCGTGAGCAACCAATCTGACAGTTGCCCGGCAACCCCAAGCAACACCGATGTCGATGCTCAGGGCTGCGCGATTACGGTTGAAGATGCTGACGGCGACGGGGTTGCAGATGCCAACGACAGCTGCCCAGCCACGCCAGCGGGAGAAAGCGTCGATACCAATGGCTGTTCCGCCTCACAGCTGGATGACGACAATGACGGCGTTAACAACAGCAGCGACAACTGCCCAAATACAGCGGCAGGCGTCACGGTGGATGCCAATGGCTGCAGTAATAGTCAAAACGGCGACAACGATGGCGACGGCGTTGGCAATGCCCAGGATCTCTGCCCACTGACACCGGCAGGTGCCAGCGTTGACCAAAATGGCTGCTCCGACGCGCAGCGCGACGACGATGGCGACGGTGTAAGCAATGGTCAAGACGACTGCCCGGCCACCCCGACAACGGAAACCGCCAATGTTCAGGGCTGCTCACCCTCACAACTGGACGACGATAACGATGGCGTCAATAACGCCGACGACACCTGCCCCAATACCACTGCCGGCGCAACCGTCGACAGCGAGGGCTGCAGTAATGTGCAAAAAGATGACAACGACGGCGACGGAGTGCTCAATGGCAATGACCAGTGCCCCAATACCCCGCCAGGCACCGCTGTTGAAGCCGATGGCTGCCCACCAGCGACCATTACCGACGGCATCTCCTACGATGTAAACCTTGCATCGAATGTCGATGGCGAAAATATTGCGTTCACCCTGCACGAGCCCACATCGCTGTCTTCAGAGGAAAGCTATCCGCTGATTTTGCACAGCCATGGCTACTCTGGCAGCCGTCAGTCAAGCCGCCCCACCGGTGGCTTGCTGAAAGCCTTACTCGACGAAGGCTTTTACGTGCTGAGTCTGGATGAACGTGGCCACGGTGACTCCGGTGGCACCATCCGCATTTTGGACCCCGACCTGGAAGGCAAAGACTGGCTACAAGTGCTGGACTGGGCCGAAGAGAATCTGAGTCAGCTTGCCTATGCGGATAATGGCCCGACTCCCGCTACCGAGAAAGACAATCCGCTGATCGGCGCCATCGGAGGCTCCTACGGTGGCGGTTATCAATTAATGATCTACGCGATTGACCCAGAACACCGCCTGGACGCGATCGCCCCGGACATTACCTGGAACGATCTGCGCTATTCCCTGTACCCAAACGATGTGTTTAAAACGTTTTGGGCAATCTTACTGTCGGCTGGCGGCAACCTGGCTGGCAATCAAGACCAGGAAGTCAACGAAGGCCTTGCCATCGGCTTGGCAGCAAACACCCTGGCCGACGATAAGCTAGCGCTACTATACCGCCACAGCCCGGCCTCACACTGCGCCGGTGAGAACGACACAACAGCCGACGGCAGCTTGCGGTCGATTGACGCGTTCATTACCCAGTCCCACATGGATACCCTGTTTAACTTTAATGATGCCTACCGAAACTACCGCTGTTTGAGTGATCAGGGCGGCGATGTGCGCTTGTTCACCAAAGCCGCCGGCCACGGCATCGACAGTGGCGACGGTCAAAGTGTCTGCGGACGCTTAAATACTACCGACACAACCGTGAGCTGGTTTCAAGAAAAGCTACAGTTTGTGCAAGGCGCGGCCGATGAGATTCCCGAGGTCTGCTTCAATTTAGGCAGTGAAGGCAATGATGGCATCGTACTCAACGATGTGCCCTACGGCGGAGACAACTTTGCCTTTAGCAGCCCGCTGCCGATCATTGCCCACGAAGCCAACCTGCTACCCACTGAGATTGAGCTCTACACCGCCCAGGCGGACAATGAGGTAATCGCCGGCGTACCGACAATCAGCTTGAGCATGAGCATTGCCAATCAGCAAGCAGATGCCCCACTGCTTGAGCCCATTGTGTTTGTCGGACTGGCCATTAGAGAATCCGGCGACAGCAACCCGCTTCAGGCGCCCACGCCGTTGATGAACCAGGTAACACCTTTCAGAGGCTTCGGCGATCACAATGTCGACTTGGTCGGGGTGATGAGCCGCATGCAAAGCGGCGACAAGCTGGTGCTGATGGTCTATGGCTCCTACCCCAGCCAGTACGCCACCTCAGCGTCTCCCCTACCCATTCCTGTGCAAATTAGCGGCTCGGTAGCGGTTCCACTGCTGGCACCGCAACAAACGGCGCCCTAAGCCGCTTGCCCACCAGCACCGCTGGTGGGCGCTTTCTTCCATATCAGCTGTTGTTACCCGCCTCTCAAGACCATGTTAAGCCGCCTTGCTTGATGCCACTAACGAGCGACATCAGCCAATAAAAAAGGCCGGCAGAGCCGACCTTCATGCGGGAAAAACAAAATGGTGTTCACCTAACCGAAGGCGATTAGCCTCCCCAGTTGTAGATCAAATCCAGACCGTAGCTGCGCGGCTCACCAAACATTACTGAGCGGCCCGCCTGCGGTAAATTGTGAACGTTGTTAACGCTGTATTCCTCGTCGAGCACATTTTTGCTCCACACTGCTACATCCAACACGCCGTCAAATACCGGCAACTGATACCAACCCAGGCGCGCATTCAGTACGGCAAAGTCGTCCTGACGGTCAGCCTGGAAGGTCGCGAATTCCTTTCGTCCACCGCCATTGCGTTCATCAGTAAATGAGTAGGTGGCATTGAAGGCAATATTGCCCCTGTCCAAGCTACTCCACAGCGTCCAATCAAGCATCGCCGTGTAGGCGTGTCGCGGCGCCGAATCAAACACGAAGCCATCGTCGATATCGCCAGATAGCGGATTGCGGCTGGGCGCAATTTCCGCATCTAAGTAGGCATAGTTGAGCACGAGCATAAGGTGCTCTGTCGCCAGCCAGGTCGTGTCCATCTCAAAACCTTTGAGTGTGGACTCGCCGGCATTGGCTACGGTGGTGTCGCTGGTGGTATTGGGCACACTAAAGTTCAACTGCTGATCGACAAAATCCTGCTGAAAAATATCGGCATTCACCTGTAAGCGATTGCTAAGTAAACGCGACTTCATCCCCAGCTCGTAGGCGGTCACCTTCTCTTCATCAAAGCCGTCGATATAACGCTGAGCGCCCTCTTCGGTAACCTGCTCGCGGGTATTGAAGCCACCGCTTTTGTAGGCTTCATTGACCTTAAAGTAGAGGTTGATATCGTCGCTCAGCTCATACTCGGCGATGAAGCTAAAGGAGTCGTCTTTAAAGTCTTTATCGCCGCGCACATCATAAAAGACATCAGACAACTGGGTGGCAATGTCGTTGTTGTCGCGGTCGGTGTTATCCAAATCGCCCGGCACAACCACAAAACTGATCTGGCGGCGCAGCGCGGCAGACTTTCGGTTGTCTTCGGAATGGCGCGCACCAAAGGTCAGGCTGAGGCGGTCGTCCAGCACCGGTGGCTGCCAGGTAAACTGTGCAAACATTGCCATTGCGGTGTTTTCGATATCAAAACGCGCCTCGGTGAGCACCTCAATACGGTTGCCGGTGTTGTTGCCATCGACAGTGCTGCCCAAGGGTGCAGACAGCAGGTGCCCTATTTTGCCCGCGCCCTGGGTAGCCGTTTCTTCAAAGTAATAGAGCCCGGTGATGTAAGACAGACGCCCCGCAAACGCACTGCCGGATAACTGCAATTCGTGAGAGAACTGATCCTGATCGATCAATGGATGAACTGCCCCGTACTGCTCACTGCGGCCAACACAGGGACTACACACTGCCGAATCACCGGGTATTGCCGCGACGGGAAAACTGAACACCGGGCTATTATCTAAGCGATAGCCATCGCTGCGCGCGCCAGTTGCCAATATGGTTGGCGTGTTGTCGTAGAGCTCGCGCTGGGCATAGATGTATTTCGCCGCCAGTGTTTCGCTAATCTGCCAGTCGACCGACAGTTGATGGCCGGAAATTTCGCTGTCGGCCTCTTCCATAGGGATAGCCGAGTGTATTCGGTCAGGGCGGTTGCCCGAGGAATTAAAGTTGTAAAACTGCCGCGCCCCCGAGTTAATTAAATTGGTGAAGGCGATGCCCTGATTGACCTCTGGATTGGGAATGGGGTCGGAAGGCCGGATATGGGAGTAGACCATATTGGTGTTTGTCACCTCAGCCAGGTCATAGGCGTAATCGATATGGACGCTATCTGAAACATCCCAGGCGAAATCAATGCGGTAACCCATCGTATCGGAATCACCAAAGTCACCACCTGCGCCGGTGTTTTCAATATAGCCGTCTACCTGCTTGGTGAAGTAGGCAAACTTGGCCGCAGCGCCCTGCCAGAGCGGCGTATTCAGCATGGTTTTACTACTGAAGAGATTGCGGTCGCCAAGGGTAAATGCCTGCTTGAACTGCGCCGCATCGACATTGGGGCGGCGAGTAATCAGATTAACGGCGCCGCCGGTGGAATTGCGGCCATAGAGCGTACCCTGCGGTCCGCGCAAAACCTCAATTCGCGTTAGATCTGCAAGGTCAGTAGCTAGAGCCGCAGAACGGGCGATATAAGCGCCATCGACATACACGCCTACTGGCGGATCCTGGGTGATCTGGGCATCGATCAGGCCAATACCGCGAATATAGATACGCAGAGTGGTGGTATTGATCGGAAACGGCTGGATGGTCATTGCCGGCACGTTGTTGGCAAGATCGCCCACGCCGCCAATGCCTTCGCGCTCCAGTGCCTCTTCACCAAAGGCATCCAGCGCGATTGGCGTGTCCTGCAAACTCTCCGCTTTTTTCTGCGCGGTCACCACCACTTCTTCCAAGGCTGGCTGCGCACCCGCTGAACCTGCCACCCCGAGCGAGGCAATAAGCAGGCCACTGGCCCACCGCCGACAACTGCACTTCATCATCGCATCACTTCCTACGTTTTCATTATTGTTATGCCGTTAAGTCAAGTGTCTTAATCATAGCGCAGACTCTCGCACTACGACACATCATAATGAATCAGATTAGTAGGCATTTGCGGCCACGCGATACAAAAACGCCGCGGGCTTTTCAGCACGCGGCGCCGGCGGCCAATATAGGCGTTACGACTGGGGGCGGTCCCACTTGGGCGGCAGCACCAACTGTTTGATCCCGTCTTTTACCGTATCGGCAGCGAATACGTCCCGCCACATATCGTTAAACTCGTGGAAGTTGAGCGTGATGATATTGTGAGAGTGGATCTGGTCGACAATGCCATATTCAACCGGGTTATCGTCCTGCTCTTCGGTGTACGTGCCGAACATACGGTCAAAAATAATCAGCACACCGCCGTAGTTGCGATCGATATATTCGGGGTTGCGGCCGTGATGAACGCGGTGGGCGCTGGGCGTGTTAAACCAAAACTCAAGCCAGGGGTGAAGTTTGCCAATCGCCTCGGTATGAATGAAATACTGGTAAAACAAGTTCACCGCGTACAGGGTAAACACAACGCCAGGGTGCACACCTAACAGCACCATCGGCATGAAGAACAACCACCAGCCAGTCACTGAGTACAGCAGGCTTTGGCGCATTGCCGTCGTCATATTCATGGTTTCGCTGGAGTGATGGACAACATGCGCACTCCAAAACCAGCGAATGCGATGGCTGGCGCGGTGGAACCAGTAGTAACAAAACTCCATCAGCACGAACAAGGGCACAACCGTCCACGCATTCACCGGAATATCAAATACGCGGAACTGATAGATCCAATTAATCACCGCCCCGGTGATGGCGATGTGCAGCAGCAACTCAAAAACCTGGTAGCTTCCACCCAAACCGAGATTGGTGAGAATCTCCCGCCATTCAAACTGCGACCACATTCGGTGGCCAGACCCTTTGGCCTTGCGCACATAGAGCTCGACGATAAATGCCACAATAAAGATTGGCGTTGCCGCCATCAACACGACTTGCTTCCAATCTACATGGGCGCCGAAAATTGCCTGAACCTGGCTGATCACATCATTCAACATAGGGGCTCCGTTTTTTGTCGCTATTATTCCCGCTGCCGAGGCATTATGATTGACGCCACACGACATGTATTTGACCATTTCGGACATGTTAAGGTGCCGCAATGCCCCAAACTCGACTTCAAAACGCCGTGGTGCCCCACACCTATGTTCAATTGCTCTATGAGCATTTGGCCGAACACCGGATTGATGCGCAGCAGCTACTCGGTGAACCCGCGCCGCAGGGCATGGGCCGCTTTCCGGTATTGCGCTGGCGCGACTACCTGCAACGCGCGTCAGCCGCTCTCGATGACCCGCTGCTAGGCCTGCACCTGGGACAACGTATTACCCCCCGCCACCTGGGAATCCTCGGTTATGTACTGCTGGCCTGTGGCAGTGTTGCCGGCGCGCTGCAACGCCTGGAGCGCTACCACCAATTGATCTACGACGTGAATCCCATGCAACGCGTGGACTGCGGTGACTACATTGACTTGTGTTGGAGTGCCGAGAATGGCAGGCCCGGTGCTCTGGTCGACGAAACCGCCATTGCGGCCCTGCTGCAGTTTTGCCGGGACATCACCAATCAGCCAGACGCTGCGCCGCTAAAGGTCGAGTTTATTAACCCCGCCCCCGCAAATGTGCAGCCATACCAGCAGTGGTTTGCCTGCCCGGTGAGTTTCGGCCACAGCCAAACGCGGGTGAGTATCTCGCTGGACCTGCTCAGTACCCCGCTGCGCACCGCCGACCCTGCTCTGATCGAGGTGCTGGAGGGCCAGGCGCGGAAACTCTTAAACAGTCTTGAAGCACCGCAGGGCCAGGAGCTGGCAAATATCGTCAGACAGCGTTTAGTCAGCCAACTGCGTCAGGGGCCACCCAGCGCCGAACGCATCGCCGATACCCTGCATGTCTCGGTGCGCCACCTCCACCGAAAACTTGCCGCAGAAGGCTGCAACTTTCGACAGCTTCTTCAACAGACCCGCCAGCAACTGGCCGAAGATTATCTGGCCGACCCACGGCTGCAGCTCGGTGAAGTGGCGGCGCTACTGGGATTTTCAGAGCAGAGTGCCTTTAGTCGCGCCTTTAAAAACTGGACGCAGCTCACGCCGGCGCAATACCGCCACCAGCAGCTTGATCGTTAGGGCTTGCTCAGCAGGAAGCGCGGCAGCGACAGACCAAAAAACACGCCTGTTAGGCGCAGTACAAGTATGGTGGCCATGGCCAAAAACAGCGCAACGCTGCCCGCAACGCCTAACCCCTGCAAAACAAGGAACAGCGCGCCACCGGCGATCGCCGCGGTTGCGTAGATTTCCCGCTGAAATATCAGCGGGATTTCATTGCATAACACGTCGCGAAGAATACCGCCGGCAACCCCTGTCATCAGGCCCATCAACAAGGCGATATCAGCGCTGTGACCCAGTGACTGCGCTTTTTGCAAGCCTGCCAAGGTGAAGAAGGCCAGCCCGATCGCATCGCACACCTCCAGCGTGCGCAGCGGTATCCTCACAAATCTCGCCAGCACAAAAACCACCATCGCCGCGCTAATGCCCACATAGAGATAGGCGGGGTTAGCCACCCATATCACAGGGTGCGCACCAAGGATCACATCGCGCAGCGTGCCGCCGCCCAGGCAGGCGATCAGGGCCACAACCAGTACGCCGAATATATCCAGCTGCTTGTGGCCGGCGGTCAGCGCACCCGACATCGCAAACACCGCGATACCAAAAAAATCGAGAAACACGATTACTGAAGACATTTATCCTCCACCGCAAGATTGCCCTGCACCGCTACCCGGTGTCCTTACACCACACCCTGCTCGATCATCGCATCAGCGACGCGGCGAAAGCCCGCAATATTTGCCCCCACAACCAAGTTCTCCGGCTCGCCAAATTCCTTCGCTGCCGCACTACAGCGGGCATAAATATCCGCCATCACTCGCTGCAGTCGATCGTCCACTTGTTCAAAAGTCCAACGGCGCATACTGGCATTCTGGCTCATCTCAAACTGACTGACGCTCACACCACCGGCATTGGCAGCTTTACCCGGGCCGTAGAGGATTTCCTCACGCATCAATAACTCCGCCGCCGCGGGCTCGCAAGGCATATTGGCCCCCTCGCAGACGCACAGGCAACCGTTAGCCAATAGCGCCTGGGCATCGGCCGCCGTCAATTCGTTCTGCGTTGCACAGGGAAAGGCGACCTCGCCCTCCATTCGCCATACCGCGTGACCGTCTTCGGGGTAATCATCAATCGGCGTGAATTCGGCTTTGGGAAACTCGTGCAGGTAGGCCTCAAGGGACTCCCGCCGCTCCAATTTGATCTGTTTCAAAATTTCCACATCGATGCCGTGAGCGTCGTACAAAGTGCCCGTGGAATCGGAGCAGCTCACTGGACGGGCGCCAATCTGGCGGAGTTTTTCAATGGTGTGAATCGCCACGTTGCCCGCACCGGAAACTAAACAGGTTTTCCCTTCCAGGCTCTCGTCGTGGGCCTTCATCATCGTTTGCGCAAAATACACACAGCCATAACCGGTGGCCTCGCGCCGTCCCAACGAGCCTCCCCACAGGGTCCCCTTGCCAGTAAGCACACCCTCGTAGCGACCTGTCAGCCGCTTGTACTGACCAAACATATAGCCAATTTCACGCGCACCAACGCCAATATCCCCCGCGGGAACGTCGGTGTGAGGGCCGATATGGCGGTATAACTCCGTCATAAACGACTGGCAAAATCGCATGATCTCGCGATCCGAGCGGCCCTTGGGGTTAAAATTCGCGCCCCCTTTGCCCCCGCCAATTTCCAGGCCCGTCAGGGCATTTTTAAATATCTGCTCAAAGCCGAGGAATTTGATAATCCCTGCATTGACCGACGGGTGAAAGCGCAAGCCGCCTTTGTAGGGCCCCAGCGCCGAGTTGAATTCAATGCGATACCCCTTGTTTACCTGCACGCAGCCAGCGTCGTCGACCCAGGGCACCCGGAACATAATTTGTCTTTCTGGCTCGACCATCCGCTCGATAATGCTGTGTTCAGTGTAGCGACGCTCCTTCTCCAACAACGGCTCCAGCGACTCCAACACCTCCTCGACGGCCTGGTAGAACTCCGACTGTGCTGGACTACTGCTCATCAGTCCGTTGATGGTGTTTTCAATTACTGTCATAGCATCCTCGCCGCTTTTCATTACAACGCCCCATAACAGGGCAAAACGTCTGCAAGCTTACACCTTCGCCCCCGCCGTCGCGACCTGAAAAACGCGATGCTTTAGTGGCGGCGCGGCAAGGTAAGCCGCTTTCATCCACGCAACCTTGTGCTAGGGTTGTAGTCAAAGCCATTAGGCCTGCACTGGCGTTATCACACGATTGAGGGGCGGTTATGAAAAGTAGGGAATCATGGCTCTCTGAGCTGACTTGTTCAGGAAAACACTTCCGCTATTACGACCTGAAAAAACTCGATTCACCCGGCGTTGAGCGATTGCCCAAGTCGCTTAAAATTTTGCTGGAAAATCAGTTGCGTCACTTCGACGGCGCGCAGGTCGATGAACACATCATCGACACCCTGTGCCAATGGGCGGATAAGGCCAGCGGCGGTGCCGATGTCAACTTCTCGCCGGCACGTGTACTGATGCAGGACTTCACTGGGGTGCCTGCCATTGTCGATCTGGCGGCCATGCGCGATGCCGTCGCCCAGCGCGGTGGCGACGTGTCAGTAATCAACCCGCAAATCCCCGTGGACTTAGTTATCGACCACTCGGTGACCGTCGACCAATTCGGCTCCGCCCAGGCCTTTCAGGAAAACGTTAGCAAGGAAATGCAGCGCAACGTCGAGCGCTACCGGTTTTTAAAGTGGGGGCAGTCCGCCTTTGAAA
Source organism: Spongiibacter marinus (assembly GCF_016906995.1). GTDB lineage: Bacteria > Pseudomonadota > Gammaproteobacteria > Pseudomonadales > Spongiibacteraceae > Spongiibacter > Spongiibacter marinus. The sequence continues at coordinate 187,773 of NZ_JAFBBD010000004.1, forward strand.
ACTTCAATGTTGTGCCACCGGGCACAGGTATTTGCCATCAGGTTAATCTCGAATACTTAGCGCAGGTGGTATTTCAAGGGCAGGATGACGACGGCCCTCTCGCCTACCCCGACACCGTCTTGGGCACCGACAGCCACACCCCGATGGTCAATGGCCTGGGGGTATTGGGCTGGGGAGTTGGCGGCATAGAAGCCGAAGCGGCGCTGCTGGGCCAGCCCTATTCCATGCTGGTTCCAGATGTTGTCGGTTTTGAAATGCGCGGCGCCCTTCGCGAGGGAGTTACCGCCACCGACCTGGTGCTGACCGTGGTTGAGCTACTGCGCAAACAGGGCGTTGTTGGCAAGTTTGTGGAATTTTTCGGCGACGGCCTCGGCGAGCTGAGCGTTGCCGACCGGGCGACCATCGCCAATATGGCACCCGAGTACGGCGCCACTTGTGGTTACTTTCCCGTCGACGACGCCACTCTGGCCTACATGAAGCTCTCCGGCCGCAGCGCCGACACTATTGCGCTGACAGAGGCCTATTGCAAAGCGCAGGGGCTGTGGCGCTCCGCTGGCGACAAGCCGGTATTTACCACCACATTGAGCCTCGACCTGAGCGCTGTTGAACCCAGCCTGGCTGGCCCCAGTCGGCCACAGGACCGCGTCGCACTGCCTCAATTAGGCCAAGCAATGCGCGACTATATTGAATTGCAGGGGCGCGACCTCGATCAGCAGACACCCATCCCGGACATGAACCAACCCCTGCAGCACGGCGATGTTGTGTTGGCGGCGATTACCAGCTGCACCAACACGTCCAACCCTGACGTGATGATCGCCGCCGGGCTGCTGGCACGCAAAGCCCGCGAGCGTGGTCTTCGTGTTAAACCCTGGGTGAAAACCTCCCTGGCCCCCGGCTCCAAAGTTGTCAGCCAGTATCTGGCCGATAGCGGCCTGCAGGACGATTTGGATTCACTGGGCTTTGATATCGTTGGCTACGGCTGCACCACCTGTATCGGCAATTCCGGTCCGCTGCCGGAGCCTGTTGCCAAAGCCATCGACGACGGCGATATGCTGGTGTCGGCGGTGCTCTCCGGCAACCGAAACTTTGAGGGCCGCATTCACCCGCAAATTAAAGCGAGCTGGCTGGCTTCACCGCCGCTGGTCGTCGCCTTCGCGCTGGCCGGTACCAGTTTGATCGACCTGCAAAACGACCCCATCGCGCACGACAGCAAGGAACAACCGGTGTTTCTGCGAGACCTGTGGCCGACCACCGCAGAAATCCATGAGGTGCGCAAAATCGTCAGCGGTGGCATGTATCGAGAGGCCTACGACGACGTTTTTAAAGGCACCGAGGAATGGCGCCAGCTCGACGCCCCCACCGGGCAGACGTACCACTGGCAAGATGACTCCAGTTATATTCGCCTGCCCGGCTTCTTTAGCGATATCGCCGCCCCCAAGCAACAGCTCGATGCCTTGCGCAACGGCAGAATACTTGGCGTATTTGGCGACAGCATCACCACCGACCATATTTCGCCAGCGGGTAAAATCGCCGACGACAGTCCCGCCGGCCACTATCTACAAAGCCTGGGTATCGAGCCTGCTGACTTTAACTCCTATGGCTCGCGGCGGGGCAACCACGAAGTGATGCTACGGGGCACCTTCGCCAATACCCGGCTGAACAATCGCATGGTCGAGAAAGAAGGCGGCTTTACACTGGCCCCCAATGGTGAGGATGTCACCACCATTTTCGCAGCGGCAGAAAAGTACCGCGCGACCAACACGCCACTGGTTATTATCGCCGGCAAACAATACGGCACGGGCTCTAGCCGGGACTGGGCTGCCAAAGGCACATTGCTGCTGGGCGTTCGCGCCGTGATTGCGGAGAGCTTTGAGCGCATTCACCGCTCCAATCTGATTGGTATGGGTGTTTTACCACTTGAACTGGACGGTGAAGTTTCCTTGACCATGCTTGATCTCAATGGCTTGGAAGAGGTTGACTTGATTCCCTGCGACGCTGAATTAACGCCCAAGCAAGCCGTGCGAGTTGTTCTGTCGCGGGCCGACGGCAGTCGTCATGAGGTGCTTGCCCACAGCCGGATCGACACCCTGCAGGAGGCCGAATACTTCCGCTGCGGCGGCATTTTGCAGTACGTTTTGAGACAGCTACAAAAATAATGCGATTCGCGAACAACAGGTGATTGACCCTTGCTTTGCCAGTGGCATACTCAGCATATCCACAAGGAGCACCTTGAATGAAAGTACATTTAGAACTGGAGATCGAACCCGAAGAGCTGCGGCGCTTAGTCGGCCTGCCCGATATGCAGCCTATTTGGGACTCTGTGCAAAAACGCATCACCGAAGGCGATACGGAGATGGTGCAGCAAATCGCCAAAACGGCTTTCACCGAGGGCATGAAAACCCTGGATATGACCACTCGCCTGTTGAAAACAGTGAGCGGCCTGGCAACCAAGCGTGACTCGGAGAGCAAAACCCAAACCAAGGCCAAGCCATCCGCCCGTAAAACGCCTGCGAAGCGCCGTGCGTCCAGCGCGAAAACCAGTGAATAGTTTCCACCTTCCCGTACGCTAGCGAGATCATAGAATGGCAAAATCGGCTTCACGAGGCGGCGAAAAGCTCACCGCATCGGGCAAACGGCTGCATGTAAGAACCGCCCAACGCGGCGATATTCCAGGCATCGTCAATTTGTCCCGTCGGGTGTATCAGGGCACCGGCATCGACCCCTACTCACCAGCGGAACTGCGCGGTCAGCTCAGCCACTTCCCGGAGGGGAAGTTTGTGGTCACCCTCGACGAAGACATCGTCGGCTACTGCGCCACGTTTCGCGTCAGCGGCAAAGTGTGCCTGCAGCCCCACACATGGGAGTCGATAACGGCCAATGGCTACGGCACCCGGCACGACCCCAATGGCGAATGGCTGTATGGCATGGAGGTGTGTGTCGATAAAAGTGTGCGCGGTTATCGCATTGGCCAACGGCTCTACAATGCCCGCAAAAAACTCTGCGAGTCCCTGTCGCTGAAGGGCATTGTTTTTGTCGGTCGCCTGCCAGGGCTGGCCAAGCGTTTGCGCCGTTTCGGCAGTGCCGAAGCCTACCTTGACGCTGTGATGCAAAAACAGGTGCGCGACCCGGTACTGTCATTCCAGATTGGCAACGGTTTTGAGGTTTTGGGCGTGGTTGAAAACTACCTCAGTGCCGACCGCGACTCGCTGGGCTTCGGCGCCCACCTGGTATGGCACAACCCGAAGATCGCCAGAGACACTTATATCACCCAAACCAGCGAATTTGGTGGCAGGCAAGCGGATACTGTGCGCGTCGGCACAGTGCAATACATGCAGCGCAAAGTGCAGTCCTTCGCGGAATTCATGTCCTTCGTGGAATACTTCGTCGATGTCGTCGCCGACTACAAAGCGGATTTTGTGGTCTTCCCTGAGCTGATTACCCTCCAGCTCCTCTCCATTGAAGACCAAGAGCTCAGCCCAGCGGAATCCATTGAAGCCCTGACCAAATACACGCCGCGCTACTGCGAAGCCATGCAAGACCTCGCCGTGCGCTACAACATCAATATTATCGGCGGCTCCCACCCTACCCGCGTCGCCAATGGACGGGTGGAAAATATCTCCTATGTCTTTCATCGCGATGGCCGCATCGACGAGCAACCGAAAATCCACCCGACCCCCAACGAGGCGTATTGGTGGAATATTGAGGGCGGCAGCAGCCTGAATACTATCGACACCGACTGCGGCCCCATTGGCGTATTGATCTGTTACGACTCGGAATTCCCCGAATTATCACGCCATCTCGTGAACCAGGGCGCTCAGATCCTGTTCGTGCCGTTTTGCACAGACGAACGCCAGAGCTATATGCGCGTACGCTACTGTTGTCAGGCACGGGCGGTGGAAAACCAAATCTATGTCGTGATGTCGGGCAATGTCGGCAACCTTCCCAACGTGGCGAATATGGATATTCAGTATGCACAGAGCTGCATACTGACACCCTGCGATTTCTCCTTTGCCCGCGACGGTATTGCCGCTGACACCACGCCCAATGTCGAAACCGTTGCCATTGCAGACCTGCGACCAGAAAGCCTGCACGTCGCCCGCAATAGTGGCACCGTGCAGAATCTTCGCGACCGACGTCACGACCTCTACCAGGTAAAGTGGCGCGGCCAGTAGGCGTTTTAAATAAAGGAGAGGCGACGCTATGGCTACCATGCTAGCCCTTGTTGCGGCGATATTTATCTCGCTGTTTTTGCTTGTGCCACTAATTGAAAAATACGCGCCGCGGGCAAGCCCTGAGCAGCAACAGCGGATCAGCCGCTGGATACTGCCCCTGGTTGCCGTCGGTATCGTGGTGGCACTGATACAGCATCTGTTAAACGGATAACACCTCCGCTGGCTGCGGTCTGGATGACTGCAGCCGCTGCCAAAATTGCTCGTGGAAGTAAAACGCCACCGTGTTCACTGCTGGCTCAACCAAGGCTAACAGCCCACCGATCAATACACTGCCGGTCAGTATATAAGCCACGGCAAAGGCCACGCTGAAATGCATCACGGCAAAGCTCAGAGTTTTTTTCATGGTATTTGCCCTCAATCCTCATTGCTGGCTTTCACCTTAACCGCGCACAAAAAATAGATAAATTCGATTATATCTATAAAATTGATAGTCAAAAATTATTCTTCTGATCACAACTGCGGCACCACACCGTAAACACGCTTTTATCCAATACGGAATCACGCTCTAATGAGCCCTATTTTCAGCAATCTCAGTTGTGCTCTTCGGTGGACAGGACTCCTTATGGCATTTTTTTCAATAACCGGCTGCGCCATGCATCTTATCAATGCCCTGACGCCCGGCTCCGGTGCCACGCATATACCAGCGCTGTCCTATGGCGAGCACCCCCGACACAAGTTTGACCTGTATCGCCCCGAGCAGGGCAATAATCTTCCTGTGGTGGTTTTTATTCACGGCGGTTACTGGTCATCTGGCGAGCGCAGCGAGTATCGCTTTGTGGGCGAGACCCTGGCTCAGCGAGGCTATCTTGCCGTCATCATCAGTTACCGCTTATTCCCCGAAGTGCGTTTTCCCGCGTTTATTGAAGATGCCGCGAGCGCCGTGGCAGCCGTGCGCAAAATTGCCGCGCAGTACGGCGGCAACCCGCAGCAACTCTATGTCGGTGGTCACTCTGCCGGTGCACACAGTGCCCTGATGCTCGCCTTGGATGAACGTTACCTTCGTGCAGAAGGTGGCAGCCCAGCGTGGCTGAGTGGTGTCTTCGGGCTATCTGGCCCCTACGACTTCCTGCCACCGAAGGCAAAGAAGGTGGCGGCGATCTTCGGCCCACCAGAGCGTTACCCAGAGGGCAACACGGTGAACTTTGTCAGCGCCAATCACCCGCCAGCGCTGCTCATACACGGTCGCGACGACACAACGGTTAGTGTGCGCAATAGTCAGCGACTGGTTGAATTACTGCAGTCAGCGGGAAGTTCTGCGGAGTTGTTTGTAAGCGACGGTGGCCATGTTGCGCCGCTGCTCGCATTTAGTGGCCTGAAGCGGCGGCGCAGCGATATGCTAGACGCTCTCGACAACTGGATATCGGCGCCGCGTCAAATAGACACCAACGAGGACATCCTGGCTGAAGCGCAATAAACGCCTCGTGCTTCTTATCCCAGCGCGGTCAGGGGGTGCTGCTGCCATGGCGGCACAAAAAGCGCTTCAATTTCCTCGTCCGGCACCTCGGCCACGCTGCGGTAGCACCAGTGCGGGTCCTGGTCGCGATCTTTGAAGCGCGCGCGCACCCCTTCGGCAAACTCCGGGTCGCGAAGCCGGTTCGCTGCCAGGGTCATTTCCAGACGCAACACATCGGCCAGCCCCAAACCGCGACTGCGCTCAAACTGGCGAACGATTAATTTATGGGCACTCGCGGCGCCTCGACGAAGGCCCGCCAGCGATTCCGACAACCAGGCGTCGCGCGGTGCGGCGCCCGCTAAAGCGGCCTCAAGGCCTGCCGGGCAGGATTCACGGCAATGCTGGTCTATCCATTGCCGGTGCGTTTTCAGCGGCGCGTGCTGCAAGCAAATACCCTGCTCCACTTCCCAGTCAGTAAGTGCATCGGTCAGCATCTCGTGATTCGCCGAGGAGTCGTCGCACCAGGGCAAGTGCAATAAACTGCGCAACAGGGTCGATTTTTCCGCCGATGCCCAGCAGTAGTCGGCGAGCCCGGCATACAGGGCATCCGCCGCACCCAGCTGCACGCCGGTCAGCGCCATATACAAACCGGTTTCGCCGGGCATCTTCCCCAAATACCAGCCCGCGCCCGCGTTCGGCAGTAAACCAATACTCGCCTCGGGCACCGATAAGCGGCTGTGCTCAGTGACAATGCGGTGGCTGGCACCCGCCATCAGGCCCAGGCCGGCCCCCATTACTCTGCCGTCACCCCAGCAAATTACTGGTTTTGGGAAAGTGTGAATCAAAAACGCGGAAATATAGCCACAGCACAGAAAGGCCTCCGCTTCGACGGCGGCGCCCCCCGGATTGGCCAGTGCCGACGCCAACATACGCTGAGCATCAGCACCGCCGCAAAAACCGCCGTCGCCAGCGCCATCGAGCAGTACTGCCACCGCCTCGGGGTCGTCGCGCAGGCCAAGAAGTGCCCGGTGCAAACGCTCGGCCATCTCCGGGGTAATGGCATTGCGCCGCGACGGCGCATTCAGCGTAAGCTGGGCCAAATAGCCACCCGCGGGTAGCGGATGGCGCTCCATGCAAATTGAAAAATCAACATTCATGCTGACAACTCCACCTGCGAGAACGCGAACCCCCAGTATCCCTCCTGACCGCATATCTCTCAAGCATAGCGGGCGCCGCTGAGCCAACTGCCTCGCGCTTTTTTGACAACAGCTCGTGTCTACATTGACCCAATTGTCATTTTTTATTGGTTGGCACGGCCAATTTGTCGCCGCAACGCTTTCGTTATGCTCCGCCACCTAGCTGAATTCCTCACTGGGAATTCCTCCGACAGCGAATAGACAACCACGAGGCAGCCATGACTACTTACAAGGCCCCGGTACGCGATATCGATTTTGTGATCAACGATGTGCTCGACTACCAAGCACACTATGCCCAGATCCCCGGCGGCGAAGAAGCCACCCCCGACATGATCGATGCCATCATTGGCGAAGCGGCAAAATTCTCTGAAGAAGTCCTTGCGCCTCTCAACCAAAGCGGCGACGAGCACGGCTGTGTATGGAAAGACGGCGAAGTCACCACTCCTCCCGGTTTCAAAGAAGCCTACGATATGTGGGTAGAGGGCGGCTGGCAGGGCTTGTCTCACCCTGCAGAATACGGCGGCCAGGGCCTGCCGATGTCAATGGGTTTGATCAAATCAGAGCTGGTCGGCACCGCCAACTGGAGCTGGGGCATGTACCCAGGCCTGAGCCTCGGCGCGATGAACACGCTTTACGTACACGGCACTGAAGAGCAGAAAGGCCTTTACCTGCGCAAGCTCTGCGAAGCCACCTGGACCGGCACCATGTGCTTGACCGAACCCCACTGCGGTTCTGACCTCGGTCAAATGAAGAGCAAGGCCGAGCCACAAGAAGACGGCAGTTACAAACTGACCGGCACCAAGATCTTTATTTCTGCTGGCGAACACGACCTGGCCGAAAATATTGTTCACATCGTACTCGCCCGCACACCCGGCGCACCGGAAGGCACAAAGGGTATTTCCCTTTTCATCGTGCCCAAGTTCCTGTCTGACAACGACGGCAACATCACTGAGCGCAACGGCGTTGCCTGTGGCAGCATCGAAAAGAAAATGGGTATCCACGGCAACGCGACCTGCGTTATCAATTTCGACGATGCCACCGGTTATATGTTGGGCAAAGAGAACGAAGGCTTGGCGGCCATGTTCACCTTCATGAATACCGCCCGTATCGGCACGGCCATCCAAGGCCTGGCTGCGTCAGAGTTGGCTTACCAGAACGCCTGGCCCTACGCGATGGAGCGCCACTCTATGCGCGCCCTGTCAGGCACTAAAAACCCCGACAAAGCCGGCGATGCAATCATCCACCACGGCGATGTGCGCCGCATGCTGTTAACAGCTCGCGCCTTTGCTGAAGGTGGCCGCGCAATGATTTACGACGCCGCCAAATACTCTGACGTAATGGTTCACGCCAACACTCAGGAAGAGCGCGACGCAGCGGAAAACGAGCTGGGCTTCTTAACTCCTATCCTGAAGGCCTTCCTGACAGAAACCGGTTTGGAATCTGCCAGCAATGCCATGCAGGTTTACGGTGGCCACGGCTTCATCACTGAGCACGGCATGGAGCAGATTTACCGCGACGCACGTATTGCCACCATGTACGAAGGCACAACCGGTATTCAGGCGATGGACCTGATCGGCCGAAAAGTGGTTCTGGATGGCTTTAAACTGTACGCAGGCTTCAGCAAAAAGCTTTACAAATTCGGCTTCAAAAACCTGATCAGCGGCAAGCGCCGTGGCCACAGTGCCAAGCTGATCGGCTACACCCTGGGCCTGAACTGGAAAACCATCAAAATGGTCGCGCGCGCCAGCCGTAACCGCGATGCCGTATCAGCCGCGTCCTATGACTTCCTGATGTACTCAGGCTACCTGTCTATGGCCTACTACTGGGCGATGATGGCGGAAGTTGCCGCGAACAAGCTGGAAGCCGGTGAAGGCGACAGCGAGTTCTACAAAGCCAAGCTGGAAACGGCTGAGTTTTACTTCTCTCGCCTGTTACCTCGCGCGAAAGCTCACGCAGCGTCAATGGACAGCAGCACCGAAAGCGTTATGGGCATGGACCCGGCTCGCTTCGAACTTCGCTAGGTCTTCTGGCATAAAAAAAGCGCTGCAAATATGCAGCGCTTTTTTTGTCTGGCGAAAACTACCGCAACAGGGCGGCGACAAGGCAGGCTCTCAATAACTGACTTGCGACACCTGGATGCGCCAGTCACCTGCTTCGTCACAAGGGTTAGCCACCTCTTCAACCTCCCCCGGTTCAACATCAAAGGCCTGTACACTCAGCGGCCGTACCGCATCTTCTCGCGTGTAACTGAAAACCCCTGACACTCTACTCTCACAGTGGTTTTGTACGAGGAAGCGCGTGGACACCTTGTCGCGCATGTAATAGGCGCAACTGGAGGCTTTCGAAGCGGAATTATGGGTTTCAACTGTCCAGTTCAAGCACTGCTCAGGTTCCGCGCCATAACACCACGCCGACACGCTCAAACACCCAATCAATACTTTCGTTGCCATTACTGCCTTCATACGTCACCTATTGCTTTTCGCTGGGCCGTCGCAAACAAGAACTTATGTCGCGGCGTGCAATTCAGTAGCCTTCACACTAGCGAAAACATGCGGCGACAGCAGCAGGCATTTTCCCCTACCCTACTATCGCTAACGACTATATTTAGCCTCATTATCAATAACTTGCGGAGCTCGATGACCAACAAGCCAATTGTTCAAAATGTGAGCAGAGCCACAAATTCAATCGTCAACTGCCAGCAATAGTCGCCGTAAAAGGCGCTGTTTTAGCCCGCTTACCTGCTTCAGCGCGAGCAACTCTAACAGTTCATCTGAGGCACTATCTATCGGCGTTGACTGCAACAATGTGCGACATCGCTGCAAGGCACTCATATTCTTTACCTTGAGAAGCCGTTTAGCCGCTCGCAGCTCAACATCACTAAAATCGCAGCCCAGTGGGTACGGCGGACACAGACCCTGCTCTGCCGCACGGGCAATGATTGTCTGAATGCGCTGCGGCGTATTACTGCGCTGCGACTCAGGCAATACAAAATCAGCGGGAAGCTTACCCGCTTGCTGCGCATAGCGGATCAACTCAGGCTGGAATCGACTATCGGCAATGGCAATAAGCGCCTCGGCTACCTCGCGATCTGACTTACCCCGCAAATCGGCAACACCGTACTCGGTAACAATAAGGTCCCGCAGGTGACGCGGAATAGTGCAGGCACCGTAGTGCGGCACAATATTCGACTCCGGGCCGGAAGCGCCCCGACGATGCGAGCGGATCATCAGCACAGAGCGCCCCGTTTGAAGTTGGTGGGCCATCGCGACGAAATTGTATTGCCCGCCGACACCGGAAATAACCTGGCCACTCTCCAAAGTATCGGAGGCGACGGCACCGTTTAAGCTCACATTCAACCCTGTGTTGATAAACCGTGCGTCCCGCCGCTGCGCACGGAATAGCCGTGGGTTCAGATCGAGTTGATTGATCTTATCGACACCGCACATCGCAAGCTGTCGACGGCGCTCCTCTGGTAGCGCGCAATCGAGCGTAAAAGTCTTCGCTGCCCAGAAAGAAGCCCCCGTGCAATACTTTGCCATTGCGCAACGCCCTTCCCAGACAGTGTTCGGCGATAAACCGCTGACTCGACGGGTTCGCCATATTCGCCGCGCAGGATTCACCACTTGCCGCGATCAGGCGGCCCTCGCGATAGCGGCAGTCATCCCGGAAAAAACCGTGGTACTGCAATACCTCAAAGTCCTTACCGCGCAGCTCTCGCACACCGACGTCTGCCATAGCGGTCAAACAGTCCGCCTGTAAATTGTCGGGCTGGCAACGCCCCTCGTTAATCAGCTGCTGCAACGCCCAGAAATCGTATACTTCGCGGCGCAAAATGTCGCTGTCGAATAGCGAAAGAAAACCCTCCACAAACATCTCAGTGGCGCCGTAAAGGCCGTGTTCAAACGGTAAACGCCCACCTACTTCATCGCTGAGCGAGGCGCTAACACCCAACTGCTTTAGCAGTTGCTGATAGCTGTCATTGCGCTGATCCCTGAGTATTAGCGACTGCACAATGGCGTCCCCCATACTGCCAATGCCCAGTTGAAGTGTTCCACCATCTTTAACCAAACTGCTGGCGACCAGCCCAATTGCGTAGTCGGCAGCGGGAACCGGCTGCAAACGCGGCACCGCAAACAAGCCGTGCTGCTGGCTGTCATTGTTCAACAGATAGTCAAAGTGCTGTTCACTAACTTCGGCATCGCCAACCATAAAGGGCAGCTCGTCGTGTACCACGCCAATAGCGACAAATGGCTCAGCCTTTGCGCGCAATCGCTCTAGCAAGGCATTGGAGGTATCCGGGTTGCAACTCATACTCAGCCGACCATCGGCATGCCGGGCGAGCAACTGCATGACCACATTGCAACCGCGCTCACTGATATCACGAGCCGCATGGGTATAGTTGCTACTTACATAGTTTTGTTGCGCTATCGGATTACCAAGGCGGGCACCAGCCTTAAAATAAAACTCGTGCACCTGCACATTCGGCGGTAGCTCGCCGCGACGTTCAGCAGTGGTATACAAGGGCTCGCGATAACGGCGAAACAGGCGTTCAAATACCGGCGTTAATAAGCGCCCGCGTACCGGGTCATTCTCTTGCGGACGCTCCAGGGTAAGCGCCGTCATCACCGTAAGGGAAAGCTCAGGGTGCTTGCAGGCTTGTTGGTAAAACGCATCGACCAGGGCAACAGGCTTGCCCAAGCCCAGCGGTAGCGCCAACGTTAATGTATTACCCAAGCGCTGGCGCACCTGCTCAACGCACTCTGCTTCGGAGTGCAACCACTGCGCCTTACGGGCAGTGGCCTGCTCATGTTGTCCGTCCACTACGGCCTCCTGCTTGTCGTGTGCCTTCCTTTTTAGCACCCCGAGGCAGCAGCGGCCAGCGCTACGTCAATGTAGTTTTAGGCGCGGGCGCCACAGTTTATTAAAACGCCCGGCGAGCAGCAGCATCGCCGTGCGGATCCAGCCATAAAGGGCAACTTGATGCATGCGGTACAAACTGATGTACATCATTCGCGCCAACCAGCCCTCTACGAATACCGAGCCGCCACGCAAACTTCCCATCAAGCTCCCTACCGCGGTGTAATTGGAGAGCGATACCAGGGAACCATGGTCGCGGTAAGTAAAGGGTTTTAGCGCCTCGCCGGCAATTTGTCGCTGCAGGTTCCTGGACAGGTGTTTAGCCATTTGCTGGGCAGACTGCGCGCGGGGCGGCACAAATTTGTTTTCCGACATCTCACAGGCGCAACAGTCCCCAATGGCGAAAATACTGGGATCTTCGGTCTGCAAGGTGGACGAAACCATCAGCTGGTTGATGCGATTGTGCGCCAAACCGAGCTCCGCCAAAAACGATGGCGCCTTGATGCCGGCCGCCCAAACCCGGATGTCCGCATCAATGCGCTGATCGTCAGCGGTAACAAAGCCTTCGGCATCAGCGCTTTTCACCTTGGTATTCAGGTGAACATTCACCCCCATTTTCTCCAGCTCAGATTTCACCGTCGCCGCCAGTGCCGGCTTAAGCACCGGCAACAAGCTGGGACCCGCCTCAATAACATCCACCCTCAGGCGACTGCGATCCAGTTGCTCATGTCCGTAAAGTTTCAACAAGGCAACGGCGTGATGAATCTCCGCCGCTAACTCAACGCCGGTTGCGCCGCCGCCAACAATGGCGATAGAAAGTGGCTCGGCGCGATGGTTGGCGCGCAAACACAGATCGAGAAAACGGTCGTGAAAGCGGTCCGCCTGCGCGCGGCTGTCCAGGAACAAGCAATGATCGCGTACACCGGGCGTGTTGAAATCGTTCCCGCGACTGCCCACTGCCAACACAAGATAATCGTAGTCCAGTCGCCGCTCAGGCAAGACTTCCTCGCCCGCTGCATTGCAATGAGGCGCCAACACCAACTGCTTGTTCTCACTGTCCACGCTCTGCATCTTGCCCAAGGCAAAATGGTAGTGGTTGCGTCGGGCATGGGCTCGATAATCCACCGCGTCTAAGTCTGCATCAATTGCGCCCGTGGCCACCTCGTGGAAGCGAGGTTTCCAGATATGGCTGGCAGAATTATCCACCAGCGTGATTTCTGCACGACCCCGGCGCCCCAGTTTTTTACCCAGGCTACTTGCCAGCGGCAGGCCTCCGGCGCCACCTCCCACAATGACGATTTTGTCGGTCATAGATTTTCTCCAAATAATAAAAGTAAATAAATTCTGTAAACCGCTGTCGCACGCTGCCGGATACGGTTTCTGCTATGCTCATGCTCAGAGATGAAGGAAAAACGCAATGAGCGAACAAAAGCCGCCTAGCCAGCGACGGTATTTCCGGGTGCCCTACCCAGATAATGAACAGCCCCCCTTTCACGCGCACTCCGGTCAGCGATACTCGGTCATTGATGTCTCAGAAAAGGGGCTAAAAATCGCGGCGGTCAATGAGCCCGACTTAGCCATCTCCACCCGGCTCAGCGGCGTCATTATCTTTCATGACGGAAAAACGCTGGAAGCTGAAGGTGTGGCTATTCGGCAAGACAGTGACGGTTTGGCAATTGCCCTCGACAAAAGCCTGGATGTTGGGCAGCTGTTTCGCGAACAAACCTATATTCGCAAGCACTACCCGGTATTTATGCTGCAGAAGGTTAGCAAACAACACCAAGTGCCGCGGGCCGAAGCGCCCGACGACAAAGACGCGTAAGCGACAGTAAAAAGCGCTGGCGTCGTCACGGCCCGTTGAGGATCACTTTCATCGCCATTTGAATCTCTCGCAAGAAACTCAAAAGCGAAACAATAAGAAACAACATTGCCAGCACAAACAGCGCAACGACAAACATACCGCTATTCCATTCGCCCACAGCACTGATAAACAGCGTCGCAATCACCGTACACACCAGCAAGGCACTCACCGTGCCGTAGCCAATAGCGCGATTGACCACCCGAGCGCGCTTGGTGAGCACAACCAACTCAGCGTGTATTGTCTCAGATTTCTCCGGCCCGACCATCTCAAGCCTGGCGTGCAAATTACGCGACCGGTCAATAATCCTGGCTAAGCGATTGGTAAGCACATTTAATATTGCGCCGATGCCCGCCAGCAAAAATACCGGCGCAACCGCCTGCTGAATGGCATGGGTAATCGGGACAACGGAAATATCTACCGCCATTGCTATCTCAAGCCCTTACACAAAAAGCACAACATACCTTACCCGCGCAGATACACCGCGCCATCAACACACTCGATATCAAAGGTATGTAAATCTTGCGGGGCTTTACCCAATGCAATCAGCTTATGACTCCATTTCGGCAGCTCTGCCCCAAAGAAAGAGTGCGTCCAATCCAGGTTCTCACCACTGAGCAAATCAAAGCGGCTACCGTGAAAAGGACAGGTAACGGCGCCATCACAAATCTCCCCTTTCGCCAGCGGCAAGCCCAGGTGCGGGCAGCGGTTTTCGACAGCGGCGATTTGCCCGTTCACACGGGTTAGCAATACCTTTTTGCCATCGACTTCCCGCTTGAGAAATTCCCCGTCCTTCACCTCTTCAAGCGAAGCAATAAACTGACCGCCCATATCATCACCCCTTCGTCATTTTACGCTAAATAGGTAGCGCCGTTTTACTGATTGGCGACTTCATTACAAAGCTCGAGTGTACGCCGCTTACGCCTTCTATTCGAGTAATCTGTTCCAGCAACAGGGCCTGAAACCCGTCCATATCTTCGACGATCACTTTTAGCAGGTAGTCGGCATCCTGGCCGGTAATCAGGTGGCACTCCAATACTGCGTCGCAATTGGCCACTTTCTTCTCGAAATTCTCAAAGCGCTCAGGCGTGTGCTTGTCCATGCTGATATGGATGAAGGCCATCAACTTAAGTTGCAGTTGGCGGGCATTGAGCAGGGCCCGGTAACCTTCAATTAAGCCACTTTCCTCCAGGCGCCGCACCCGCCGCAAGCAGGGCGACGGCGACAAGCCAATATGATCAGCCAACTCCTGGTTACTCAGGCGCGCATCATTCTGCAAGGCACTCAAAATTGCTCTGTCATAGCGATCTATATTCATAAAAACCACCAAATAACGATCAATAGCAATATTATTCCAAAATAAAATCAATATTGGCAATAAAAAAGAATTTTCACCCCAAATTAACCAGCACTTCGCAATCGCCTGCCCTACCGTTTTCCCTACACTGTTCCACGTAGCCCAACTACAGGAAGTTACCCCTTCCACCCTCACCGAACGAGCCGCAACACCCCGCGACTCCGACGCGTTAAAAGGCCCACAAGGCTGAAAAAAAACAGCCCGCTACCCGCGGGCTAGAAAACAACTACGAGGCCAAGCCTCACGACAGGAACTGACATGACTTTTGACCACAGCAAATACCGCCCCACCCCCACCATCGCCTTAGATGATCGACAGTGGCCAAGCCGCGTTATCGATCGCGCCCCCGATTGGTGTTCAGTTGATCTGCGCGATGGCAACCAAGCCCTGGTTGAACCGATGACCGTGCAACAAAAACTGCGTATGTGGGACTTGCTGGTCAAGCTCGGTTTTAAGGAAATTGAAGTTGGCTTTCCCTCTGCATCCCAGCCCGATTTCGACTTTGTACGCGCCTTGATAGAGGGGCAACGTATACCTGACGACGTCACTATCCAAATTTTGGTGCAGGCGCGCGAGAGCTTGATTGCTCGCAGCTTCGAAGCATTGGAGGGTGCCAAGCGCGCCATTGTCCATGTTTACAACTCCACCAGCCCCGTGCAGCGCGAACGGGTATTTGGTCTCGACAAAGCGGGTATTACAGCCATCGCCGTTCAAGGGGCGAAATGGGTTCGGGAATACGCTGAGCGCTACCCGCAAACCCAGTGGACCTTTCAATACTCACCCGAAAGCTTTAGCAGTACCGAAGTCGACTACGCCGTTGAGGTCTGCGATGCGGTTATCGCTCAGTGGCGTGACAGTGGTAAACCTCTCATCGTCAATTTGCCCGCTACCGTAGAATGCGCCACTCCCAATGTATTCGCCGACCAGGTCGAGTACTTCTGCCGCCACAGTCGGTACCGCGCAGACTATCGGGTGTCGATTCATACTCACAATGATCGCGGCTGCGGGGTTGCGGCTGCCGAACTGGCATTGATGGCAGGCGCCGACCGCATTGAGGGCACCTTGCTTGGCAATGGCGAGCGCACCGGCAATATGGATGTCGTCACTATGGCGATGAATCTGTATAGCCAGGGCATTGACCCCAAGCTGAACCTCTCCGATATGGACGAAATCATCTCGGTGGTTGAGCACTGCACAGCGATTCCCTTGCACCCCCGCCACCCTTACGCCGGTGAGCTGGTGTTCACGGCGTTCTCGGGCAGCCATCAAGATGCGATAAAAAAATGCCTCGCCCAGCAGGACAAAGATGCGCAGTGGGACGTTGCCTACTTGCCTATTGATCCGGCTGACCTGGGTCGCAACTACGAGGCTGTGATCCGGATTAACAGTCAGTCTGGCAAGGGCGGTGTCGCCTGGGTGCTTGAGAACGACTACGGCCTGCATATGCCGCGCTGGCTGCAAATTGACGCCAGCCGAAAAGTACAGGCCGAAGCCGAGGCCCAATCGGGAGAGCTCAGTGCAGCCGAGATCTGGTCGGTCTTCGCCGCCAGTTACCTTCAGCCTCAGGGGCAGCAGTCACTGCAGAATTTCTCCATTAGTCAGGACAATGCCAGTCATCACGGTCACGAACGGCTCAAGCTGGTCACCCATATCAACGGCCAAGCGGTTTCCCTGGAAGGTGAAGGCGATGGCGCGATCAGTGCTCTGACCGATGCCTGGCAACAGCGCTATGGCGACGCGGTGGAAGTGATCGACTACAGCGAGCACGCCCTGAAATCAGGCACTGCGTCAGAAGCGATAGCCTACGTGTTGCTGAGCATTAACAAGCAGCGCTATATCGGCGTGGCGGTGAACAACGATGTCGTCAGCGCATCACTACAGGCCGTAATCAATGCCGCAGCGCAGAGTCAACATACTACGCAGAGAAAAGCTAGCTGAGACCCAGGCAGCCCCCTACTTCCACCAGATAAATAAAAGGGAGGAACGCTGTCGTGCCCGCATGTCCCAACCGGGACATGCAACAACATCAATACGATATGACAGCAAATTATTTAAGGCGCCATCAAACCGGCCACCAAAAATTTCTGTAATTCATCAAACAACATGGCCATATCGTCCGCCACCTCATCACCACCAAAGGGGCTGGGGAAGTGCACGCAAGACAGTGTATTGAGCATCGCTTCCACAGCGAAGCCATAGCGGAGTCGGCACTGCAGCAATGACAGATCCGGGCGCTGTTGCGCGAGCATGGCAGTCAGCGCATTGGCTGGCGACAGGAATTCATCCAGCAAGGGAGGCTCTTCCGACTGCTCGGCGTACACCCGGGCAATCACCCTGGCATACTGCCGCCCCGCGATGGCGTCTTCCGACAACACCTCGCGCAGCGGCGCAAGCAAGGTCCGAACAATATCGTCGATGGTGACCTTGGGCGCAGTGGCCAATTGTCGTAGCTGTCCTTCTCGCTCGGCCTTGGGTCGCATGCGGCTGCGAAGCACCGCATCGATCAACGCCCCCTTGTTTTTAAAGTGATAGTGAACGGCCGCAGCGCTCAGACCCGCCGCCTCATTGACCTCCCGCAGCGACACCGACAGACCGCGCTCGGCAAACAGCTCGGTGGCAACAGCAATAATGTGATTTCGTGATGACGGCTTAGCCATGGGGCGCTCTTTTGACTCGACATTAATACTTATCAAATGATAAGTTAAAATTATCGACGTCACAAACAACAATAATGAGGTCCTGAAAGATGGCAGCGAACGCCCGCATACGCCCGATTGAATCCGTTACTCACTTTGATATCACCACCGACGTGTTAATTTGCGGCTACGGGGGCGCTGGCGCTGCCGCGGCCCTTGAGGCTGCCGCGGCCGGCGCGAAGGTCTGTATTATTGAGCGCGCCAGCGCTGGTGGCGGTGCCACCGCGTTATCCAGCTGCGAAATGTATCTCGGAGGCAGTGGCGGCACCGCGCTGCAGAAAGACCTGGGCATACACGACAGTACTGAAAACCTACTAGCCTACCTACACGAAGCGCTGGGCCCCTACGGCGACAGCGAAAAAATTCGCTGTTACGCCGAGGGCGCGGCCGCTCACTTCGACTGGGTAGAGTCACTGGGTGTTAGCTATAAGCGTGCGGTAATGCATGAGCGCACCGTGGTGCCACTCAGCGACGAATCGCTGCTGTTTACCGGCAATGAAAAATCTTACCCCTTCAATACCATCGCTGAGCCAGTGCCGCGTGGCCACGTCCCCTCAAAGGAAGGTGACGAAGGCGGCAAAATTTTTATGGATGCAATTATGCAACGCGTTGATGAAGCGGGAGTGGACGTTGTTAACGACTGCCGGGCACTGGCACTGCTGGCGGACAATACGGGGCGAATCTGTGGTGTTATCGCAAAACACGATAACCGCGAAATCGCGATTCGCGCCACGCGCGGGGTGGTGTTGACCACCGGCGGCTTTGTTATGAACGAGGCGATGACCCGCCAATATCTGCCAGAGATTCATCAATACGCGGTGCCCTACGGCAATAGCTATGATATGGGCGACGGTATCCAGCTGGGGCTCGCGGCGGGTGGCCAAGCCATCAATATGGATCAGGCCTTCATGTCGTTCCCACTCTACCCACCCGCCAAGCTTACCTACGGCCTGCTGCTCAACCAGCGTGGCCAGCGTTACATCAATGAAGATGCCTACCTTGCCCGGTTGGCGCATTACTCCTGCCAGCAGCCTGAGCAAAAATTCTATTTACTTGTGCAGGAAGAGGACTACGAGGCCTCACATTACCTGGAGCGTGCACCGCTGATCGCCAGCGGTAACAGCATCGCTGAGGTGGCATCAGAAGCCCCCTTCCCCCCCGGCGCGCTGGAAGATACCGTCGACTATTTTAATCGACATGCCAGTGAAGGGCGCGACCCGCTCTTCCACAAAACCTCCGAATGGCTAAAGCCGCTCAGTAAACCGCCTTACGCCCTGCTGGAGTATTCCGCCAGTGAAATGCGCGCAATCATTATGCCGGGCACCAATGGCCCGCTAATCTTTACGCTCGGCGGCTTAAAAACACGTTGTAATGGCGAAGTACTCGATGTCGACAACCAGGCGATCCCCGGCCTCTTCGCCGCAGGCCGTGCAACCGCGGGCCTGCCGCGCACCGCAAAGGGATACGCCAGCGGCATGTCGGTGGGTGATGCGACATTCTTCGGTCGACTGGCGGGCAGGCAGGCGGCATTAAGCCAGTAATTGGTGGCGAACCCCCTCAATCAACAGGGGTAAGGATATGTCGATGGGCTCCTGAGCAACCGCATTTGCCAAGCCTGTAAAGATCTCCGGCGACAGTGCCTCAGGCATCGCCGCCGCAGCCTCGCCCTGTTGCCAATGACCGGCATGCAAAGAGGCCCGCATACACACAGCGCCGACGACGAGCTGAATAGTCGCCATATAGACCCTCACCGAGGCATCTGTCGCCAATCCACTTTCCGCCAGCTTGGCGGCAAAGCGTTCTGTCACCCGGAGCGCGTTGCCGCCAAGGCGCAACTTTCCCAGCCAGGGCACCCAGGACATTTCGCTACACAGCGCCTGGTACATGCCCCGCGCGCTCACAGTCAGCCATTCATCCCAGGGCAATTGGTCATCGGGCAGCACCTCCGCGCGAGCGATAAATTCTTCAAAGGCTGCCCCCAGCAACTCATCTTTATTCGCAAAATGCTTGTACATCGCCATTGCGGAAACCCCCAGCTGACTGGCAACGCGGCGCATCGATAATTTATCAACGCCAACATCGGCAATCAAGTCTAGCGCAGCATCCACAAAACGCTGGCGATTCAAACTGCCACTCATATCACCTCGACTTATCTTATTTGTAGCCAACACAACTAAGCCGCTCCAGCGTGTTCACGACGCTCGACTCCTCCGCTTCCGCCACCGCCAGCGAGCCCGCGCTTAGCGGTAAAGCGGATCGGCAAGCACTGCAATGTACGTGCAAACATCGACGCCACATAGGGGGAAGGCCCCGCCAGGGAAAGGTTTTCGGTGCGCAGCAGAAACTCACGCAATACGATACGAATTTCCGTGCGCGCCAGCTCGCGACCAATGCAGGCGTGTATACCGTGACCAAATGTCAGGTGTTTTTTGCCGTTGCTGCGGTCAAGACGAATGTCATCGGGCGCCGTGAATACGCGCTCGTCGCGATTCCCCGCCGCCCACATTAGAAACACCCGGCTGTCGGCGGGCAAGTGTACACCGTGCAATTGCGTCGCGCTCTTGGTCCAACGAAAATGCCCCTGAAAGGCCGCTTCAAGGCGAAAGACCTCTTCGATAAAGACCGGCAGTAAGCCATCCAAATCCTCGCGCAGCTGCGTCTGGATTTCGGGGTTTTCAATTAACAGTTTCAGCGCATTCCCCATACTGGTCGCGGAGGAGTCCGACCCGGCGATCAGCAGCTGCATTACTGCGGAAACCGCGGTGTGCTCAGCCATCACCGCATCTTCGCCCGTGGCCGCCTGCACAAACACCGCGCTAAGATCATCGCGTGGCCGCCGCTTGGCCAGTATAAATTGCTGCCAGCAATAGCGATAAAACACCACCAGCTCTGCCTGACTGCGGGCTAGCGCCGCCCCATGAGCGATACCGCTTTGTGTGGCAATACCGTGCACACACCAGTCTTTTATTTTTTCATAGTCTGCTTCGGGAAAGCCCAGCATGCGAATGATCAGTCGCATGGGCAAGCGCCAGGCGAAGTCGCGCATAAACTCAAGTTCCCCTCTGTCGATGACCTCATCCATCATTTCCCGACAAAGCGCCGTCACCTCGTCTTCCATGGCCTTGACCACCCGCGCATTTAAACCGCGATGTCCGACCTTGCGCTCGGCGGTATGGGCCGGCGGATCAGACAGCGCCAACACGTCGCTGGGTATCACTCCCATCATTTCAAGGGGGCGCAACTTCGCCGCCTCGCGCTCGACACTGTGTCCAGGCTTTAGCCCTGCAATCACGCCCTGATGGGTAGACGAAAAAACGTCAGTGTTCCGGCTCACCTCAACAATATCCTGATACCGGGATAGGCAGTAAATGCCATTGGGCAACTGGTAAACCGGGTAGTCGTCGCGCAGCATTTTGTAAAAGGCATAGGGGTTCTGAAAACAGGCGTCTTCCAGCGGCCGAAAATCTTCCGGGCGCGTGGGCTGCCCCACGGCGATATTTCCCGTGGCGGTCTCGGCGCCCGGGCTGTCAACTCGCTTTGTGCGACGGGTATAGCGTCGCGCCGATAACCGCATTCCCCGCTCAATGAGGTGAGAAAGTAAACAACGGCGACTGTGGTAAAACGGACGATTCATAGCAGAGCCTCAGCAAGCTTCATTGCAGGTACTGGTAAAACTACCCGAGCAAGCTTACACTGTAAACCAGAAAATAATAACGGCGAGACACAAGCAATGAACGACAAGAATCAGCAAATAATCGACCAGTTTATGCAGGCGTGGAACCAGCGAAATCTCGAACAGATCATGGGTTTCTTTCACGAGGACGCCGAATACTGCAACATTCCTATGGGACCGCCACACATTGGCAAAGCCGCCATACGCGAATTTATCGAGGGTTTTCTCAACAGCCTGGAAGACATTGAATTCATTGTGCACCACCAGCTTTGCGATGACGCTAATGGTGTTGTCATGAATGAACGCACAGACCGAATAAACCTGGCAGGCAAGACCATTGACCTGCCTGTTATGGGGGTATTTCTATTGCGCGACGGGTTAATTCAGCAGTGGCGGGACTACTTTGATATGGCGCCCTTCAGCAGCTGAGTGCTTACAGGGCGGCACGGCTAAGCTCTGCCGCGAGGCTAACGCCGCGATCCAGGCACCAGAATACCGATATCGCGCCCATGCTGTATATCAGCGCATAGCGCAATGGCGGCTCCCAACGCGAAACCGAGCGCAGGGCTGCCAGCACCGCGGCCAGTGCTGCAACAAAAACTAGCTGCCCGAGCTCAATGCCAATATTAAAGGCCAACACCGCCTTGAGCAGGTGTCCACTGGGCAGACCCAGTTCCGCCAATACGCCGGCAAAGCCCAGCCCGTGCACCAAACCGAACAGCAGCGCCATCGGCCAGGGGTGGCGGCGCAAAATACCGCCAGCGCGGCCAGATGCCGGGCGCGTTAATTCCAGGGCCAACAGTAAAATCGTTGCCGCGATAGCCAACTCCACCAAGGCCGGCCAATGCGGCAACACGTCGATGCTCACCAGCACCAAGGTGATACTGTGCCCGACCGTAAACGCGGTAATGGTCAACAACAGCAGGCGCCATGTGCTAACCAGTAACAGCAGCCCCGCTACAAATAATAAATGATCCAAACCAATTAAGATGTGGCTGAAGCCCAGGCCCAAATACTGTGTAAAGACGCTGCCCTGCGATGCTTTTTCGGCAAATTCAAAGCGCGGGGCGTCCGCCGTTAGGAGTGTTTCGAATAGCTCACCGCGTTCATTCTGAACACGCAATAAGGCCGTTGTACGACTCTGCTGCAAGCCCGTGATGGCGATGCTCTGCCCAGACAAGGGGCTTGAACAATGCAGTTTCCAGCGCCACTCCAGGGCCGTTCCCTGAGGCGAAATATTCGGCGCTGAAGGTGAACACGCAGCGGGAAACTGCGGATGCGGCGGTCGCTGTGCGTCAGCTGGCGTGCGAAACAGCACCTGATATTCAGCATTGCCTACTGCGCGAAATTCCAGCAACGACGGCGCTAATTTATGTGCCCAGCTCGCCCCAGCAAACAGCATTAGTCCCGCCAGGAATGATAGGCGCCAAAATACATTCATGGGCTGCGCACTCGGTAACGTTGGCGTAATTGCTCTATGAAGCCCTGGAGGTTGTCTGCGCGCTGCTGTTGTAACAGCTCCTCGCGCAGCGGCGACCTAACGCTGTCAAATGCGCGCTCAGTAGCAGGATGAAAGCCCGTTATCTTAACCAGATGTAAACCATACGCCGAGGCAACGGGGCCCTGCCAATTGGAAGACTGCAACGACGCTGCTGAGTGCTGTTGCATCCACTGGGAAAAAGATTCACCAAAACTGCGCTCCAGGTGGTATGCCGAGACTTGAGACATCTCAGAGCCAAGCAGAAAGCTGTCTCCCTGTGAGAGAGCCGCGGCGTCACTGAGTGCCCCACTACGCAGCCGTTGGAGTAGGTCTTGGGCCCGCTGTTGCATACCTCGTTTGTCTGCACTGATAAAAACATGCTGGAAGCTATAACTCGGTTCACCGCTCCAGCGCGCTCTATCGGCCTCGTAAGCAGCCCTCAGCTGGGCTTCCGTTGGCGCTGTTAACGCTCCGGAAGCGCTGCCGAGTGCTTCCATGCGCTGTATTAAACGGCGCTGAATCACTTCGTCACCGCGATGGAGCTCCAAGGACAACGCCGTATTCATCTGCTGCTCAGCGCTGCCGTCCATCCCCAGGAAAGCCGCGTTGCGCAATAGCCGTTGTTTGACAACAGGGTCGCTCAAATGCAGCTCTCGGCGCAGTGCTTCGCTAAACAATATGCGTTGGTCAATTTCATGTTGACGCAGCGCCGCGTGCTGCGCCGAGGAAAGCGGTCGCCCCTGCAGTGTTTCGACTTGCACAGCAGCATCGATCAAAAACGCCGCATCGGGCGCCGTAATTTGATAAGCGGCGTATTGCAGCCGCCAATGCTCTGCCGCATACAACAGGCAACCCAGCACAAGAAAATGTATCAGCGGACGCCGATACCAAGGCTTGATCATTCGCCATCCAACCAGGTATTTCGCGGCGGCCGCAATTGACTACCAATATTTAGCGGCAGCGGCTGCGCCAGATTTTCGCGGACTTGCTTACGCAAAAAGCGCTGCAGCGATTCGGGCATGTCTGCTGAGCGCCGCGCTTGTAAGTCGATATGAATGTCCACTTGCTCAGATGTGGCGCTGCGGCATTGCCGGCTGCAGTTATACAGCTCGTGGAAGAAATGCAGACGCTTATTATCGACCGCCAGCAGCCAACACCGCACCTCCAGCTGGTCGCCCAACCCGGCCTCACGCTCATAGCGCATATGGCTTTCCAGCACTGCTTTGCCACACCGGGCCCGGTCGACATACTCCTCATTAAAGCCTAGCCATTCACTGTGCGCGGCGTGCGCCTCGTAGATCACCAAACCAAAGTGCGTCGCATTCATATGGCCGTTTACATCGATCCACTCAGGCTTTACCGCTCCGCGATAACCAATATAGGGCTGATTCATTTTCACTCCCTGGGCTCAATCAAATATTGGCAACCCTCACCTCACAGAGAGTTATGCCTTGCGAAACTGGGAAAAATCCGGTGCGCGCTTTTCCATAATCGCTACGACAGCTTCAATATTTTCGGGCTTACCCGCCAGTTTCGCCATGCCTGCTTGTTCAGCATCAATAGCGGCATGAATCGCTGCACGGTGCACTCGGCGCATCAGATCTTTCGTCTCACGCAACGAGCTGACCGGCCACTTCGCAATTTCTCTTGCCTTCTCCATAGCCCGCTCCAGTAGCTCGTCATCGCTGTAAGCCGCCGTGGCAATACCCAGCTCTACTGCGCGCTCAGCCCCCAGCCACTCAGAGGTATACATCAGTTCTGCGGCTTTACGGGCACCGATGACGGCCTGAAGCTGGTAGCTGCTGCCCCACTCAGGCACCAAGCCCAACGCGGTAAAAGGAAAACGCAAACGCAGGGATTCGCCCACATAGACAACATCGGTATGCAGCAGTAAGGTCGCGCCACCACCTATCGCCACGCCCTTGGCCGCGCTCACAATAGGCTTGTTAAAGTCGACCAGACGTCGCGCGCAGCGCTCGAAAGGGTGCTCCCCACCCGCCTCTGAAAAATCGTTTAGATCTACGCCGCTGGAAAAATCACTGCCCGCTCCGGTCACCACCACACAGGCGACCGCCGGATTTTCATCGGCGGCTTCCAGCGCTTCGCCAAAGGCTAGCCACTGCTCATTGCTAAAAGCATTTTTTTTCTCGGGTCGGTTCAACGTCAGCAGCAGCACACCGTGCTCGTCTAGTTTCTGAAGTACTGTATCGCTCATAGTTATCTCGCTCTATTCAGGAAAAGAACCGCAGGCAATTGTCTGAGGTGTCGCGCTGGGTTCGGCAATTATTCACTGCGGCATCGGTGTCTTCTTCGCCGAAGGAGATACCAAATAGCAGTTTATTTTCCGCACCTATTCCCAGTACCTCTCGCACTAGGTCGGCATTAAAGCTCAGTGCCGTCTGCGGACAACTGGCCAAGCCCTCTGCTGTCAGAGCCAGCATCAGGCTTTGGGCATACATGCCGCAATCGGCTGCTTCGCGTAAACCGAAGGGCTCGGGCAGGAAAATAAATGCCACGTGCGGCGCACCAAAAAACCGAAAGTTTTGCATGAATTGTTCATTGCGCCCGGC
Source organism: Spongiibacter marinus (assembly GCF_016906995.1). Classification (GTDB taxonomy): domain Bacteria; phylum Pseudomonadota; class Gammaproteobacteria; order Pseudomonadales; family Spongiibacteraceae; genus Spongiibacter; species Spongiibacter marinus. The sequence continues at coordinate 213,085 of NZ_JAFBBD010000004.1, forward strand.
TTTATCCTCGCGGGCAATCCCCATCGCGCTATATAGGTCAGTCGCTGCCTGGTATTGGCGCTCCTTGTACACCCCTTGGTATTGGCCATCGTAGGGAAAGTCCATGGTCCACTGCCCTGCGGTAAATGCTTCCGGAATCGCTGATCTGAGTACTTCCAATCGCTCACCACTGACCACCGCGCACAACCACGGTTGCGTGTTACAGTTCGACGGCGCTTGCTGCGCAGCGCGAAAAATCTTCTGTAAGCGCGCCTCGGCTATCGGCTCGGGGCGAAATGCGCGAACTGACCGCCTGCGCTCTAGCACGTCGTAAAAAGCGTGTGCGTGATTCATTCTCTCTCCCTATCAGTCTGTACTAACCGCATTCCCCGCAATTAGCGACTCGATCTTTTCTGTATCGAAACCCAGTTCCTGCAGTAGCTCCCGGCTTTGAGCGCCACTCACCGCTGGGCCACTTTGTATTTCACCGGGAGTGCGAGACAACCTCGGCGCGACGCCAGTTTGAACCACGCCATCGCGTTCAACAAGGTTCCCTCGCTGGGCGTTATGTGGGTGGTCGATTGCCTCATCTAACGGCACAATCGGTGCTACGCAGGCATCAGTGCCGTCGAAAATCGCGCACCACTGTGCCTGGGTCTTTTCCTTAACTCGCGCAGCGATCTGCTCACGCTGACGCGGCCAATCGGCTTTGTTCAACTGCACGCTGTAGTCTGTGCCACCAAAATCAATATCCAGTTTTTCCAGCAACAACGCATAAAACTGTGGCTCGATTGCGCCGAAGGAGATATAGCGCCCGTCTTTGCACTCATAGTTGCGGTAAAACGGCGCGCCGCCATCAAGCATGTTGTGCTCTCGCTCGGCATCCCAGAAGTCGATCGCTTTGAGGCCGTGCAGGGTGCTCATTAACGATGCCGCGCCGTCGCAAATTGCCGCATCGATAACCTGTCCTTTGCCTGACTGGCTTCGCTCATGCAACGCCGCCAGCATTCCCATCACCAGAAATAGCGAGCCGCCACCCAGATCGCCCGCCACGTTCAGGGGCACCGGTGGTGGGCGGTCAGCATCGCCCATGCTTGCCAACATGCCACTTAAGGCGATGTAATTAATATCGTGACCGGCTGTCATTGCCAGCGGCCCGTTTTGCCCCCACCCCGTCATGCGACCGTATATCAACCTTTCATTTGACTGACAGCAAACCTCGGGGCCCAGGCCTAGCTTTTCCATCACACCGGGTCGGAAACCTTCGACAAGCATGTCGGCACTATCGATCAGCTGTCGGGCAAGCGCGAGTCCGTCTTCTGATTTCAGGTTTAAGGCTATCGAGCGCCGACCACGGGTGCTGACATCACCCGGCTGGCCCAGTGCGCCGCTGCGATCAATTCGGATCACCTCAGCGCCCAGGTCGGATAACAACATACAGGCGTAAGGCCCGGGGCCAATGCCGGCCATCTCGATAACTCTCACGCCGTTTAGTGGCCCAGACATAGCCTCATCCTTCTTAGTGGGGGAATTATTGGTATTGAGAAGGGGGTCGCGGGTAGCGGCGGAAGCATCGTCCGCCGCTGCGACGGTCTATTCGCCGATGAATTCGGCGGGACGTTTTTCTTTGAAGGCGCGCATGCCCTCTTTGGCATCCTTGGAGGCAAACACCGGGCCTGCCAGCTCATCGGACTTCAGCATCGCCTCGTCTTCTGCCAGGTGCTCCGTGTGCTCACGCAATGAACGCGTCACCGCTTTCACCGCCAGCGGACCATTTGCACAGATTTTTTCGGCTATTTTCTTCGCTTCGTTCAAGGTTTCACCCTTGGGCACAATGCGGTTAATCAAGCCAAATTCCAGCGCCTGCTGTGCACTAACGTGCTCACCAAGCAGCAGAATTTCAGCGGCAATGCAGTAGGGAATTTGTTTGCGCAGACGCACAGTTGAGCCGGACATCGGATATAGGCCACGCGCCACTTCCGTCACACCGAAGATGGCATCCTCAGCCGCAACGCGAATATCAGTACCCTGAAGAATTTCCGTTCCACCCGCCAGCGCATAACCTTCCACAGCAAGGATCAATGGCTTGCAGGGGCGGTTGTCACGCAGCAGTGCCTGCCAATGGATATTGGGCACTGTGGCCATCAATTCCATAAACTCTTCCGTGCTGCGCTGTTGGCCATCCGCTCCGGCCTTAAGATCCATTCCCGCACAAAAGGTATCGCCGTTGGCGGTAAGAATAGCGCAGCGAAGATCGTCGTCTTCATCCAGCAAGCGCCACGCTTTATAGAGCCCCAACAGCATTTCAGGGCTGAACGCATTTTTTGCTTCCGGGCGGTTCAGGGTAACAATCAGTACGTGGCCGTCTTTTTCAACGATGCAGTTTTCGGTACTGATAGGCAGTTCGGTAGGCATGATTGGCTCCATTAGCAATTCATTGTTATGAGAATAAGTGAAAAGCAGCGGCCATGAATGCGGGCAGAGTGTGCCGGAGTAGCATCGCTACCCCGGCCCAGGGATCAGGAAACCTGCCCCTCACCACTCAGCGCAAAGGCTTTTGCTGTTTTATAGTCGGGCTTGCCGCTGGGGGCGCGAGGAATTTCTGCAATGATATGCACCTCGCGTGGCACCTTGTAACCCGCCACATGTTTGCGGCAATGCTCTTGAACATTCTTAAGGTCGAGGTCGACACCCTCGCGCGCCTGAATAACCGCACTCACGCGGCTACCCCAACGCTCGTCGGGAACGCCAATGACCAGTGCATCGAAGACACCGTCGTGGGCCTTAAGCGCGTCTTCAACCTCTTCGGGGAAAATTTTCTCACCACCGCTGTTAATACAGTTTGAGCCGCGACCGAAGACAGTAATTGACCCATCTTCTTCCAGCTTGGCGGCATCCCCCGTCAACAACCAGGTTTTACCGTCCACCTCAACGAAGGTCTTGGCGGTTTTTTCAGGGTCATTGTAGTAGCCCATTGGGATGTAACCCGCGCGAGCAAAGATACCGGTTTCGCCGAGTTCAGCGTGACGACGCGGCTGGTCTGGCTCGTCGATAATCACGTCCATGTAGTCGGTACGACTAACGTTGCCAAGTCCCGATGCCGTTTTCTTGCTGCCGTTATCCATGCCCATTTGGCCGCCTTCCGACGAACCAAACGCGTTGGTAACAAAGACATTAGGGAAATGCTTCTTGAAGGCCTCTTGCTTGGCTTCAGAGAAGATCGCACCGCCTGAACCAACGTTAAATACTGCCGACAAATCCCAGCGACCGGGGTTCGCATCGAGTGCATCCAACAGGGGAATGGCCATGGCATCGCCAACGATCTGCACAGCATTCACTTTTTCGTCCGCAACGATCTGCCATACCTCGGCACCGTCGAAGGAGCGATTGTGATTAAGCACCAGCTTGTTGCCCGCAAGCAGCTGGATACAGGCATACCACCACGATGCGCCATGCATCAACGGCGCCAGTGCGATACCGGTCAGCGGGTGCTCGCCAACGCGCTCGGTAATATCTTCGGGCTTCTCACAGGGGCCGAGTGGCGAAAAGTGACCGCCGCCGCCCATCGCCGCAAAAAATACATTTTTATGCGGCCACATAACGCCCTTAGGCATGCCCGTAGTACCACCGGTGTAGAGAACAAAGTAGTCGTCATCGGCACGCTCAGCGAAATCGCGCTTGGCGCTCTGCCCTTCACAGGCCTGCGCGTAGTCGATAGAACCAATGCTGGCGATGTCTGCATCGCTACCGTCATCCACCGACACAAATACTTTCAGTTTCTTCGCCGCCGAACGAACTTCGGCAATATGCGGGGCGAACTCGCGGTGATGCACACAGGCAACCATGTCTGCATTATCAAAGATGTAAAGCAGCTCATCTTTCACATAGCGGTAGTTAACATTGATAGGCACCGCGCGAATTTTGAAGCAAGCCAGCATCGCTTCCAGATATTCGTTGCAGTTGTACATGTACAAACCAACGTGGTCGCCGGCCTTCACACCCTGACTGCTCAGGTAGTGGGCCATACGGTTGGCGCCAGCATCAAGCTCGGCGTAGGTCGCACGGCTACTGCCACATACCAGCGCTTCACGGCTGGGTACTTTATCGGCAACGGCTTCAAACAAATCCGCAAGGTTAAAATGCATGCTCATAGTGGGTCCCTGTTAGATCAACGCCGCCTCGACGGCGGCGCCAATTTGTTTAATTGTTATCTCTGCGATGACTCGCAGTAATGTATCGCAACCGTATTGCCGGGCAGGCCAGAACGGCGTATAGCCCAACACAGTAACAAGGCCATTCTCACCCAGCCATCCTCCCAAGGGACGAGTTAAGGGGGATGGCTGATGACCATTTGTTAATGCTTTTCGCTGCTCACTACCCACATTGAGTAGAACTGGGCACCACCGCCATAGGCGTGACCCAATGCCGTCTTGGCACCGTCCACTTGATGGTCTCCCGCTTCACCGCGCACCTGCTGCGCAGCTTCGGCAAAGCGAATCATGCCCGAGGCACCAATCGGGTTCGACGACAGTACGCCACCAGAGCAGTTCCAGGGAATATCGCCACCTTCCAGCAAGGAGGTTGCGCCGCTCATGGTGAGCTCCCAACCCTTACCGTCTTCGGCAAAACCGAGGTTTTCCAGCCACATGGGCTCATACCAAGAAAATGGCACGTAGACTTCGGCGCAATCGAGGTCCTTGCGAGGATTGTCGATACCCGCTTGCTTGTACACATCCTTCGCACAATCGCGGCCCGCTTGCGGATTAACCTGCTCACGACCGGCGTACATAGTCGGCTCAGAGCGCATTGCCGCACCGCGAATCCACGCCGGTTTGCCCGGTGATTGCTCGGCAAGATCTTCGTTGGCAATCACCATCGCGCAGGCACCATCAGACGACGGACAGGCCTCAAGGAAGCGCAGTGGCTCCCACAGCATTGGGCTGTCTTCGACCTCTTTCATAGTAATTTCTGGCAGCTGTAGATGCGCCAGCGGGTTTTTGGCACCGTGCAGGCGGTCTTTAACGGCAACTTTAATACCCGCGTCATAAGGGGCATTAGAGCGGCGCATGTACTCGCGAATAATCGGCGCAAAATAACCGCCAGCACCCGCATTCAAGTGTGGAGAAAATGGCTGAGGGTTGGACAATGCCCACATGGCGTTGGACTCGGATTGCTTCTCAAACGACACCGTGAGAATGCGTTTGAACACGCCGCTCTGCACGTAGGATGCCGCCACGATAGCCGTGGAGCCCCCAACGGAGCCGGCGGTGTGCACGCGCAGCATTGGCTTGCCGTTACAACCCAGTGCATCGGTGAGGTACAGCTCGGGCATGATAACGCCCTCGAACATGTCCGGCGCCTTGCCGAGGATGACGGCATCGATGTCATCCCAGGTTAGCTGGGCATCATTGAGCGCATTCTGCGCCGCTTCGCGAACCAAGCCCGCGATCGATACGTCGCCGCGCTTTGTTTTGTATTTGGTCTGACCGACGCCGACCACAGCAGCTAATTGAGCCATTATTGGGCCTCCAGTACAGTTACCAGGTTTTGTTGCAGACACGGCCCCGACGTTGCGTGTGCCACGCCGCGCTTGCCTTCACCGTTGATTAATCGCATGGCCACTTCACCGATGCGCGACAGGCCAGAGGCCATCATCACATTGCCTGCCAACACGCCGCCCGACGGGTTTACCTTGGTGTCATCGGATAAATTCAGCGCCCGGCGCAGGATGATTTCCTGGTGGCTGAACGGCGCATACAACTCGGCAATATCCACCGGCCCTTGCGCGACGCCAGCCGCCTCAGCCGCTTGTTTGGTAGAGATTGATTGCGTTAGATCGCGCGAGCCGATGTGGTGGGTCTCGATGCGGTGATCAATCCCCTTAATCACGGCATAGGGCTTACCCCATTCTTTAGCCTTCTCGACGGTGCATATAATCATTGCACAAGCGCCATCAGAGATTGGGCAGCAATCGTGGCGACGCAGTGGCGATTCATACTCAGGCTCGGCGAGCAGCTCATCAACACTGACATCACCCTTCAACTGAGCGTGGGGGTTGTTGGCGGCGTTTTTGCGTGAGCGCGCAACGACCTCAGCCATCTCGGCTTCAGTAATCAAACCCTGCTCCAGCATCACCCGCGCCTGCATGGCAGCAAAGGCAATGGTGTCCACCCAGAGTGGCGCCAAGTAGTAGGGGTCGAGCTGTTGAGAGAGTACGATCGGCAATTCGCCTGGCGACGACTTACCAAAGCCGTAAATCAGTGCCGACTCGGCCTGGCCCATTTGAATTTTTAGCCAAGACTCATAGAGCGCCCAGGCGGCGTCCATCTCAACGTGTGACTCTTTAATGGGTGGCACGGCACCCAGCGCGTCAACACCCGCCACAAATGCGAAGGCTGCGCCCTGCTGGTAGTCGCAACTACCAGAGCAGGTGAAGTCAACATCCTGAGCACTGTTAATACCCGTCTGCTTGTAGACTTCCTGCAAGACCGGCATGATCAGCTCAACTTCGTTGCGAGCGCCAGCATCGCGCACACAATCAGACTGGGCAAAGGCTACAATAGCTACATCGCGCATCTTAACGGCCCCCTTTTTTCAATTTGCCAATTTCTTCCACCGGAACATCGGGCTCGTCGATGGGCTTGAAGTACTGGATATTTTCCATGGCATAGCCCCACTCTTCTTCGGGCTTCCACACGGCTTCAACCCGCATACCAATACGCACATCTTCGTTCTTACACTCACTAAGCAGGTGCAGGAAACTGATATTGGCGCCGTCTAGCACCAGGTTTGCAATCACGTAGGGCGGCTTGATCGGGTTGTTGGGAATGGGGATATACACGATAGTGAACGACTCGACGGTAGCCTTATTGGTCAATTCAACTTCGTCGGTTGTCGCCACACCACAGGCAGCGCAGCTACCGCGTGGGGGAATATAAACGTTTTCACAGGAGGGGCAGCGCTGTCCTACCAACTTACCTTTCTTGAGTTCAGCCAGGTAACGTGCGGTCGCGCCACCTGCTGTGAAGTTGTAGGTCAGGTAACTGGGCGAGTCGATACCCGTGATAGGCTCTTCCGCCTCATTAGCTTGGTAGTCTTCACTCAGCGCGGTCGCCTCGGGAACAAAACCATTGATATCAGAGATTAAGCCCTGGGTTTTCTCTGCCCAGCGCGCTTTTACACGCATACCCGTAGACATCTGCGCCGCATCATCTGCATCCACCCAATGAAGCATGGGCGTATCAGCGCCATCGAGCTTAATCAGCGCCCAGGCAAAGGGTTTGTCGCTGGGGTGCGCCTTACGCGGCTCACTGACCCAGCTCCACGTTTGCACAACGCCGCAATCGGCAACATCCACAAAATCGCTCAGCGCTTGCGCACTCACTGGATCAAATTCGACCGGCGGCATAAGCACCTTGCCGTCGCTGCCTTTGATACCGACCATTTTCCGGTCGCGCAACGCTGTGAGAAACTGGCCCACAATAGGGCCGGTTGAACGGGTATAGGTATACCCCAATGTAAAGGCCTGACTTAAAATTTCAGCCGATGAAGACATCTCGTCTCTCCTTGGTAATGTACCCTGCCCTGCAGCTACTTAGGCCATATGGCCGATAGTGCAATAGCAGGCCCAGATTTGGCTTGCCGGAGGAGTATCTCTGTGAGGCTTAAACCAGACAATGTCGCTGCTGATCACTCTGCTGACAAAAACGATCAGCGCGCTAAAATGCCACAGACAACAAACCCAGAGGTCGTACGCCACTCAACATGAAGTCACCCTACGAGCACCGCAATCCCGTCATCCGCTATAGCCTGATCGCCATAGGCTGGCTGTCATTTGTCTTGGGGATGATCGGCTTATTGCTGCCCGTGGTGCCGACATCGCCTTTTTTGATTCTCAGCGCCGCTTGCTTTCTTCGCAGCTCGCCCAAGTTCTATCGCTGGTTAACTGAGCATCCCTGGTTCGGTGTGTACATTCGCTATTACATTGAGGGGCAAGGCATTCCCAAAAAGATAAAGGCGCTGATCATCACCGTGCTGTGGATAATGATGTTAAGTAGCGCCTTTTTGATCGTGCGAATCCCCTGGGTAAGCGCCGTGCTGTGCAGCATCGCCGCGCTAGTCAGTATCTACATACTGCGCCAACCCACCCCGGATGCTGAGCAGAGCGAGTCTGAATAAGTATGTCCGACATCCTGCAAATAATGCTCTACGCTGGACTGGCCGGCGTCGCCATTCCCATAGGCGGCCTGCTGGCACGCATTGAACACCTCGGCCCGGATTGGCTGGAGAACGAATTTCGCCACTTCGTTATCGCCTTTGGTGGCGGCATCTTGCTGGGCGCCGTTAGCTTGGTTTTAGTGCCGGAAGGCCTGAAAGGTATGGACATGCCAGCTCTGGCCATCATCACCATTGTGCTGGGTGGCCTGTGTTTTTTCGCCATTGAGAGAGCAATGGGCTTGCGGCGACGCGAGTCACCACAATTAATGGGGATGATGCTCGACTACATCCCCGAAGCGATCGCCCTGGGCGGGCTGATGGCGACGGGGTCACCGACGGCTGCACTGATGGCGCTGCTGATAGGATTACAAAACCTGCCCGAGGGCTTCAACGCCTACCGTGAGCTCAATCAAATCAGCGCCAACGCGCGCCGTAGCTTGAGAATAATGTATGCCTTTGTGCCGCTGGGACCTATCGCCGGCCTACTCGGTTATCTGTTCCTGGGCGATGCACCAGGCATCTTAGGTGGGATTATGCTGTTCGCTTCAGGCGGGATTTTGTACCTGATATTTCAGGATATTGCACCGCAGTCGCGGCTCGACAAACACTGGGCACCGCCTCTCGGGGCAGTTATGGGGTTTTGCCTGGCGCTGGCAGGCACCATGCTTAGCCATTAACACTGGGCGCCCTTCAGGATGACAGGGCGTGTTCCATATTGGTGGCGATGCGCTTGGCGATCATTTTGGCGCGCTCAGTTTTGGGGCCGGCAAAATGACTATCCGCAGTTTGCTCGAAGTAGCTCAGCCAACGTTCAAAATCGGCAGACGTCAGGGTTTGCTTGGCGTGAAGTGCACGGTGAATATTCATGGTGTGGCGCTGGTAATTATCACCGCCCAGCAACAGTTTCTCCCAGTACGCCTGAATTCGCGGAAAATGCTCACGAATATCGATGTTGGCAACATCGATAAAAATGGGTGCCAGGCGCTCATCGGCCAGCAAGCGCTCGTAAAACGCCTCGACAAACTCACGAATACGCTCGGGCGTATCCATATCGGCATTGGCAGGCGTGGTAGGTAAAGACATATTCACAACGCTTTCCACTGGCGATTGCGCGTTAACGCCCGCGTTTTTTCTTGTTTTCTTTCTTCTTAACAAAGCTGACCAAACGACGCTTGCGGTCTATTTGGCGCTTGCTAAGCTGATTCTTCTTGCCCTCGTAGGGGTTGTCGGAGGTTTTGTACTCAATGCGGATGGGCGTGCCCACCATATTCAGCTCGCGGCGGAAAACTTTCTCCAGATAGCGCGTATAGCTATTGGGCACCTTGCTGGTTTGATTGCCGTGAATCACCACGATCGGCGGGTTGTGACCACCGGGGTGGGCATAGCGCAGTTTGATTCTGCGACCATTGATCATCGGCGGCGCATGGTCGTAGACCGCCCCTTCCAGGATCATCGTTAAACGGCGGGTTTGCAGATCTTGGGTCGCAGAGCGGTAGGCCTTTTCTATCGACTCATACAAATGCCCTACCCCCGTACCATGCAGGGCAGAAATGAAATGCACTTCAGCAAAATCGATGAATTGCAGGCGGCGGTCCAACTCCGTCTTGATACGGTTTTTCTGGTCGGTGGTCAGGCCATCCCATTTGTTGATCGCGACCACCACCGCGCGTCCGGCATCGACAACTTGCCCCAACAAGTGAAGGTCCTGATCGACGATATTTTCGCGACCGTCCATCACCAAAATCACCACATTGGCGTCATCGATGGCCTTGAGGGTCTTAACAATTGAAAACTTTTCCACCGCTTCGTTAATGTGGCGGCGTTTGCGCACGCCCGCGGTGTCGATCAGGGTATAGGGTTCCCCATCGCGCTCATAATTGATGTACACACTGTCGCGGGTGGTACCCGGCTGATCGTAGACGACAACGCGATCTTCGCCGAGCATGCGGTTAACCAGGGTGGACTTACCCACATTTGGCCGGCCAACTACCGCTATTTTTTTACCGGTGGCTTCTTCTCTTTCGGCGGCTTCATCAGCCTCGGGAAACAGGGCGAGAACATCGTCGATCAGCTTGCGCACACCCTTGCCGTGCGTCGCAGTCAGAGGATAAATCGTCGAGGCGCCGGTTTGGTAAAACTCCGCCATGGCCACATTGGGGTCGGCGCCATCCACTTTATTGGCAACGAAAAACACCGGTTTCGAGCAGCCACGCAGGTGGTTAACCAGCCCCTGGTCAGCAGGCATCAAGCCGGCACGCGAATCTAGCATCAGCAGCACGGCATCCGCTTCATCAATGGCCTGCAATGACTGCTGCGCCATCGCTTCATCAATGCCCTCTTCATCGCCGTTGATACCGCCGGTATCAATAACGATGAAATGGCGATCGCCGAGAATGGCATCGCCGTATTTGCGGTCGCGGGTCAGCCCGGGAAAGTTCGCCACCAAGGCATCGCGGCTCTTGGTTAAGCGATTAAACAATGTAGATTTGCCCACATTGGGGCGGCCGACTAAGGCGATTACCGGAACCATACTTCTCTTACCTGAATATACACCGCGTCAGCCAATCGACTATCGATCGGTAACTTTATACGCTACCAATTTACCGCTGTTGCCGTAGACATATAGCAGCTTTCCATCCACCGCCATGGGCGCTCGCAGGCCGTCGCTGTCTACCCGTGTACGGCCGATAAGCTGGCCATCTAATTGGCCCAGCAGATGCAGGTAGCCGTCAAAATCGCCAACCGCAACAACACCGCTTAATGCCGCCGGCTCTGTTAAGCGCCGACGTGCCAATACGGTTTGCGTCCAAACAATGCTCTGGCCACCTTCGGCAATCGCACTAACACCGCCTTCGGCGTCGACCACGTAGATGTTACCGAGTGCTTCGGCCGCGCCCACGTAGCTGGAATTGTCTTTCGCCCACAGCGGCCGCCCGCTGGCAATATCAATGGCGATCACTTTGCCCTGATATCCGTTAACGACCACTATTTGCTCGTTTTCAATCAACAGCAAGCGGCCGTCGACGTCGACCAGACGATCAATTTCGGTACTGCCCTGCGCGACCGCTACGCGCTGTTCCCAACGCACGGTGCCAGTATCGGCGTCCAGAGCAACAATACGGCCATTGGCCAAGCCCACCAGGGCAACACCGCGAACAATCACTGGGCTGCTGGTGCCGCGCATGGTAAGGCGAGGAACCTGCGAGGTATAAGTCCACAGGCGCTCTCCCGATTCGGCATTCAGGCCATGTACCAAGCCGCTGTAGGTTTGCACCACAACGACGCTGCCATTGCCTGCCGGTGCGCCAAGTACCTCACCACTGACCGCCGTGCGCCACAGTTCGTCGCCACTGAGGCGATCCAACGCGACCACTTCACCGTCGGCAGTTCCCACATATAACTGCGTCGAGGCAACACCCACGCCACCGGAGATGTTCAGCTCGTGGTATTCCTTCCAGAGTTTTTTGCCGGTCTTTTTATTCAAGGCCGCGACACCACCATCTGCCGAGGCAATGAAAATTTCATCGCCATCGATAGCCGGTGCAATACGGTAGTAAGACTCTCCTTGCCCATCTCCCAGAGAGTAAGACCAAGCCTTTTTGAGTCGTTTTTGCTCGTCAAAGCTTGTCAGCGGCGCGGGGTCGCTGCTTTTCGGGGTCGAGGAGCAGGCCGCCAGCACACTGCCTAGCAGAATAAATACGAGTGGGCGCAACAGTGACATAGCCATTCCTAGTTTTGAGCCGTGGTATTTTTGTCAGCGCCTTGTTCGGCGGCCAGGCTGTTAATTTTCATTTTTAACAGCGGATTATTCAGCGGGTTTTCCTGTTGACGATTAATCGCGTCAGCTTGGCGGTACGCCTCAAGCGCTGCAGCCTTGTCGCCCTGCGCACGCATCACGTCGCCCTGCAATTCCAGAGCCTGTACAGCAGCACTGCCGTCTTTCAGCCCCTCAGCAATCGCCAGCGCGGCATCGAGTTCGCCCTTGGCAAATTGCACGCGAGCCAAGCGCAACTGCGTTTGCGCCTTTATCGCCGCATCTGGCCCCTGCGCCAACACCCAATTCAGCTCAGCTTCTGCAGCGTCGTAATCGCCGTCATTGACAGCATATTTCGCCTGGATAAGCGCCGCGTATTGGGCATAGCTATGGCCTGAAAACCCGTCTTTTAGCGTATTCGCCAAGTGCTCAGCGGTTTCGCGCTTGCTGCCGTTACTTTGCACGGCGGCGTCGGCCTGCAGCAGATTCTCATAGAGCACCGAGGCCTCAGCAGCGCGGTCAGCCTGATAGTTATTCCAGCCACGCCAGCCGAATACCAAGCTCAGCGCAATGGCCACGCCCAGCACGGTAGACTTGCCGTTTTCGCGCCACCAATGCTTGATAGCTTCTACTTGTTCTTCTTCTGTACGGTAGGTTTCCACGTTCTTCCTCAAGCCTTCAGCTGTCTTACAACAGCGTTGTTTTAATATGTTCAGCCAGATCGCTGATAGCCAATTGTTGCTGGTTCGGTTCACCGCGCAAGACCTTGACCGTTACCTGCTCGTTGGCCAGCTCGTCTTCACCGAGAACAACGGCCACGGCGGCGCCACTTTTATCCGCTTTCTTAAACTGGCTTTTAAAGCTGCCACCGCCACAGTTAAGCACGACCTTCACCGCAGGCAGCGCGTCTCGCAGAGACTCCGCCAGGCTCAGAGCGCGAATTTCGCAGGCTTCGCCATTGGCGATGATATAGACATCAGCAAGGGGTTTTGATTCCGGCAGCGCCTCTAGGGTTTCCAGCAGCAGACACAGCCGCTCCAAGCCCATTGCAAAGCCCACCGCCGGGGTCGCTTTGCCGCCCAATTGTTGCACCAGGCCATCGTAGCGCCCGCCAGCGCAGACCGTTCCCTGAGCCCCCAGCGCCGTCGTCGTCCATTCAAACACTGTGAGGCCATAGTAATCCAGCCCCCTTACCAGTTTCGGGTTCAGGGTGTAACTCAGGCCAGCCGCGTCCAAGCGCGCACACAGACCGTCGAAGTGTGCCTTGGAGGCATCGTCTAAATAGTCAGACAATAACGGCGCATCACTCAGCAAAGCCTGAGTTTCGGGCACTTTACTGTCGAGAATCCGCATCGGGTTGGTGTCCAAACGACGCTGGCTGTCAGCGTCTAACTGGTCTTTATACTGGCTGAGATAATCCACCAAGGCCTGGCGATAGCGGCCGCGGGACTCGCTGTTGCCAATGCTGTTTAACTCCAGCGTCAGGGCATCGCTGATTCCCAACTGCTGCCATAGACGCGCGCTGAGCAAAATCAGTTCGGCGTCAATGTCCGGGCCATTTAAGCCAAAGGTTTCGACACCAATTTGATGAAATTGACGCAAGCGCCCCTTCTGCGGGCGCTCGTGACGAAACATCGGCCCGGCATACCACAGCCGCTGAACTTGATTGTGCAGCAAACCATTTTGGTCGCAGGCGCGCACACAGCTTGCGGTGCCTTCCGGGCGCAAAGTCAGACTATCGCCGTTACGGTCTTCGAAGGTATACATCTCCTTCTCGACGATATCAGTAACCTCGCCAATAGAGCGCTTAAACAGCTCGGTTTGCTCCAAAATGGGGAAGCGAATTTCCCGGTAGCCGTAGCGCGCCAACAGCGTCGCCACTGTGGACTCCAGGTACTGCCATAACGGCGAGTCCTCGGGGAGGATGTCATTCATCCCGCGGATCGATTGAATTCTAGCCAAGTGTTTACCTATTACCACTGCACCCGATGCTTAGCTGCGGGCGATCAGGTCCTTGTCTTGTTGTTCTTTGAGAGCCACTTTTTCGCGGATCAGTTTTTCAAGGTGATCCACCAACTCGGGGTTTTGCACTTTGTGATCTTTCTGGCCGTTAACGTACACCAGGTTATTGGGCGTACCGCCAGTCAGGCCAATTTCCGCTTCTTTCGCTTCACCAGGGCCGTTAACAATACAGCCGATCACGGCGACATCGAGAGGTGTGGTGACATCTTCCAAGCGCGATTCAAGTTCGTTCATGGTGCCAATAACATCAAAGTTTTGGCGGGAACAACTCGGACACGCGATGAAATTGATGCCCTTGGTGCGCAGCTTCAGGCTCTTGAGGATTTCGTAACCAACTTTTACTTCCTCTACCGGATCGGCAGCCAGCGACACTCGAATTGTATCTCCGATGCCATCCATTAATAGCATACCCAAGCCCACGGCAGACTTGACGGTACCGCCGCGCAAGCCACCGGCCTCGGTAATACCCAGGTGCAGAGGCTGTTCAATTTGACTGGCTATTTGCCGATAGGCCGCCACCGCCATAAAGACATCGGAGGCCTTCACACTCAGCTTGTAGTCTTGAAAGTCGAGACGATCGAGAATGTCGATGTGGCGCATCGCCGACTCCACCAATGCCTCGGGAGTGGGCTCGCCATACTTGCGCTGCAGCTCTTTTTCCAATGACCCGGCATTCACGCCAATACGAATGGGTATATTGCGTGCTTTTGCGGCGTCGATAACAGCGCGCACGCGATCTTCCCTGCCGATATTGCCCGGGTTGATGCGCAGACAATCCACGCCGTATTCCGCGACCTTCAAGGCAATTTTGTGATCGAAGTGAATATCGGCCACCAGCGGCACATTGACTTGCTCGCGGATTTTCTTAAAGGCTTCTGCGGCGTCCATGCTCGGCACCGAAACCCGCACGATATCTGCACAGGCATCTTCCAGACGTCGAATTTGGGCCACCGTCGCGTCGACATCACAGGTGTCGGTATTCGTCATACTCTGCACCGAAATCGGTGCGTCGCCGCCCACAGCGACATCGCCGATAAATATCTGGCGAGACTTGCGGCGTTTAATGGGTGATTCCATCTTCATAATTCACCAATCTGCACACGCACGGCGTTGCTTTCTGCCAAGCCATTGAGGTCAACAGCCTGCTGGTTGTAGGTAATTTCCAGTGCCGGCCAATACGCTATGGCGATTTGCACTGGCCCTTGGAGGTCGAGTTCCTGCTTTTGCCCAGCGTCGATATTGCCGCTGAACTGCATAGCGTTGTTGGCATCGCGCACTTCCACCCAGACCGTTTCGTCGGCGAGCAGCGTCATGCTGACATCATGCAATAGTTCGGGTGGGACTCGCGGGGCCGTGCCGCTGTCCGGAAGTTGTAGCAGCGACTCACCCAGCGATGGCCTTGCGCGCAACTCTACCAGTGGCGCATAGCGCTCCTCAATCAAGCTGAGCTGTATTTCCGGCTGTTTCTGGCCGTTGAAGAGCAGCACGCTCAGCCCCCAAATCAGCAGCGTTCCCAGCAGGGCAAACAGTAACTTTGCCTGACCCGGCGCGCGCGTTTGTCCCTGGGGGCGCTTTTTGGCGGCCTGCTCTTCATCGCGGCGACAAATACGCTCGCAGTCATTGAGCAGCGGTGCTTCGTCCAGCCCAAAATAACGCGCGTAGCTGCGTATATATCCCCGGGCAAACATCGGCGAGTTAAAACGGGAGTAGTCGTTACTCTCCAGCGCCTCGACGTGGGTTTTCAACAGGTTCAGCGCCTCGGCCACCTCTTCAACGCTTTTGCCGGCGCTCAGCCGTGCATCGAGCAACACGGACCCGGGCGGCGCGGTATAGTTGTCGTTTGAACCTTGGCCCATAGCCCTTACTGCCCCACCGAGTTTAGCGAGGCTTTATACAGCAGATATTCTTCTGATTTAGGGTAAAGATTTTTTAACGCCAGTACATTGCTGGCATAGGCATCGCGGTCGTCAAAGATCTGAGCCAGGCGAATCCCCAGCCACAGCGATGCCGCTGAGGGGCGAACGGCCTGCTCGCGAAACGCATCGTAAAAGCGCTGGGATTCCGGATATTTTTTCTGACGATAGGTCACTTCAGCCATCGACAGCAGAACTTGCGCATTGCTGCTTTGCATCAGGAGTGCACGCTTAAAGGCGGCTTCAGCCTTGGGCAATTCATCCAGCTTCAGGTAGCAGCGCCCAAGGTTGATAAAGGCTTCCAAACGGCGTTCGTAAAGTAGTTCAGCGGTAACAATTTCAAGGTTCTCAGCGGCCTCGCGATACTGCTCTTGCTGGTACAAAAACGCCGCAAAATTGTTGCGAATACGCATCGACTTAGGCGCTTCGGCCACCGCGCGCCGGTAATACTTCTCAGCCATCTCCAACTCTCCGGTATTCTGGTATACCAGAGCGAGGGCTTCCATGGTTTCGGCGTTATGGGGGTTGCTCTCTTCTACGTACTGAAGGTGGCGCTTTGCCTGCTCCCAATTACCTTGGGCGATATAACTTTTCGCGAGCTGGAGTGAGGTCTCGTATGCTTTTTGCTCGTCGGCTTTCTCGGCGAAGCCGCCCTTGTGAGTCGTTACACACGCAGACAGTAACGCTGCCAACGCACAGCTCACGATTAATGGGTACTTTTTCGGTCCTGCTGGCACCTGTGCCCCCTTTACATCACCCGAATGATTTGTGTTTCTTCCGCTTTTCGACGATGACGCTCTGCGCGACGAGTGCGGTCTTGCACCTGGCCGGCTAGCTGGCCGCAGGCGGCGTCAATATCGTCGCCACGCGTCGTTCTCACCGTCGTCACGTAACCGGCGTCGGTCATCACCTGCCAAAATCGCGATACCGCCGACTTCGACGGCCGCTGATAGTCTGACAGAGAAAAAGGGTTAAAGGGGATAAGATTGACCTTACAGGGTAAATCACGCAAGACCTGAGCAAGCTCTCTTGCCTGATCCATGCTGTCGTTAACCCCTGCAATAAGGGTGTACTCTACGGTGACCACACGATGTTTGTCGGGCTGCTTATCGAGGTAACGACGACATGCCGCCAACAATTCTGCAATAGGATAGCGGCGGTTGATGGGCACCAACTCATTGCGGAGCGCGTCATTAGGGGCGTGAAGTGACACCGCCAGTGACACCTCTGATACGTCGCCCAGCTTATCCAGCATCGGCACCACACCCGATGTGCTGAGCGTAACCCGGCGCTTGGACAAACCGTAACCGAAGTCGTCCATCATCAGGTTGGTGGCATCCACCACATTCTCAAAATTCAGCAGCGGCTCACCCATGCCCATCATCACTACATTGGTGACGACGCGATTCTTACCGGGGCCAAAGGCATCGTAGGATTTGATTGCTAGCCACACCTGGCCGAGGATCTCTGAGGCGGTGAGATCCCGCTGGAAACCCTGTTTACCCGTTGAACAAAAACTGCAATCGAGACTGCAGCCGACCTGAGATGACACGCACAACGTGCCGCGTTGGCCGTCGGGAATAAACACCGTTTCAACTAAATTATTGCCGCCGACTTCAATCGCCCACTTTCGCGTGCCGTCTTTGGAGTCGAGCTGGCGCACCACTTTTGGCGGACGAATCTCGGCAAGCTCACCCAGCTTGGCACGCAGCGCCTTACCGAGATTGCTCATTTGCTCGAAATCGTCAACACCGGAGTGGTGAATCCACTTCAGGATTTGCTGGGCACGGAAGGGCTTCTCGCCAATGGAGACCAACCAAGTCTCCATTTTTGAGCGCGTCATTCCAAGCAGGTTTACCCGCTCAGTGTGTTGAGTGACTGCCTCTTGCACTTCCATGCCCCACCCCTCTTATGCGCGCTCGCAGAGCTCGCTAGTGGCGAAGAAGTAAGCAATTTCACGCGCAGCAGACTGCTCAGAGTCAGAACCGTGTACTGCATTGGCATCGATAGACTCGGCGAAATCCGCGCGAATGGTGCCTGCTTCCGCTTCCTTCGGGTTAGTCGCACCCATCAGCTCGCGGTTTTTCAAAATTGCGCCTTCACCTTCAAGCACCTGCACAGTGACAGGACCAGAGGTCATGAAGTCAACCAGAGCGGGAAAGAATGGACGCCCTTTGTGCTCAGCGTAGAAGCCTTCGGCTTGCTCGCGGCTCAAGCGCAGCATTTTTGCCGCGATGATTTGCAGGCCCGCTTTTTCGAAGCGGCTGTAAATCTCACCGACAACGTTTTTGGCAACTGCATCGGGTTTTACAATGGAAAGGGTGCGTTCAACGCCCATTTGAGTATCTCCAGCTTAAAGTTCAAAAATTGGGGCAAGCCCCCGAAAAATCGACGGAATTATACGCGTATTCGCCCCAAATAGGTACGCACTCGCTGCGCTGGGCTCAGGCACAATTACCGAGGGCTAGTCGCGCTCGTCCAGCCACGCCGCTTGAATCGCCTCCAGCACTTTCTCGCCACTGCGCTTAGGATCATCATCGAACTCATCCAGCTCCACAACCAGGCGGTGCAGATCCACAAAGTTAATGTATGTTGGGTCGATATCAGGGTGTTTTTCGGCGAGTTCAATGCCGATATCCAGTACATCCGTCCATTTTATACCCATGGTTTACTCCCCTTGCGACACAGAAAGTCTAGTGGCGTTCAGACACCATATTGATGGTGTAACGCGGTATTTCGACCACGAGGTCTTTATCCGTTACTACTGCCTGGCAACTGAGCCGGGATTCCGGCTCCAGCCCCCAGGCCTTATCCAGCATATCTTCTTCAAGCTCGTCAGCTTCATCGAGTGACTCAAACCCTTCGCGAACGACAACGTGACAGGTCGTGCAGGCACAGGACTTCTCGCAGGCGTGTTCAATCTCAATACCATTGGCTAGCATGGCGTCGCAGATGGTCTCGCCGCTGGCAACTTCCAGCACCTCACCTTCTGGACAAAGCGTCTCGTTTGGCAATACAACTATGCGCGGCATGATGCGCTCCTTACAGTTCGTCTACTCGCCGTCCGGCGAGGGCTTTTTTGATACTCGCGTCCATGCGGCGCTCGGCGAAGGTTTCACTCGCAGCGCCTACAATTTCTATTTGGCGGGCGATACTCGCCGCAGTGCCACTGGCTTTTTCATTGTGGAGCTGCTCCATCTTGGCCAGCAGCTCGCGCTGCTCTTCTTCACTGAGCAAAGCCTCGCCGTCGGCGAGCAATGCCGCAGATAACGACTGCAACAGCGCCTCTGCTTCAACCTGTTGCTCGCGGAGCGCACGCGCTTCTTTGTCTTCGCCAGCGGCGTCGAACGACGCCGTCAGCATATCGGCGATATCGGTGTCGCTTAGCCCGTAAGAGGGCTTAACTTGAATCTGACTCTCCACGCCGGTGGTTTCTTCTCGGGCCGATACTTGCAACAAACCATCGGCATCAACCTGGAAAGTCACCAGTATCCGTGCAGCCCCGGCTACCATCGGAGGAATACCGCCAAGCTCGAAGCGCGCCAGTGACCGGCAGTCGTCGACCAGCTCTCTCTCGCCCTGCACCACGTGAATGGCCATAGCCGTTTGACCATCCTTGAAGGTGGTAAATTCCTGGGCCATCGCCACCGGGATAGTGGTGTTGCGATGAATCACCTTTTCGGTCAAGCCACCCATGGTTTCAATTCCCAAAGACAGGGGAATGACATCGAGAAGCAGGGTTTCGTCTCCGCTGCGATTACCCACCAACTGGTCCGCCTGCGAGGCCGCTCCCAGCGCCACCACTTTGTCCGGATCAAGGTCGACCAACGGCTCACGGCCAAACCACTGGGCGACACGTTCGCGCACACGCGGTACCCGCGTCGAGCCGCCAACCATCACCACGTTAAGAATATCGTCACTGCTTAGCTTGGCATCACGCAAGGCTCGCTTGCAGGCACGAATCGCGCGGTCAATTAAGGGGTCCACCAGCGCATTGAATTGCTCTCGCGCTAATGACAGCGTCTGCTCAGCAACACGCAGCTCTGCCGTCTCTGCGCTGGTCAAGCATTCTTTGGCGGCGCGGCAGGCATCGAGTAATTGGCGGCGCTGGCGCGCATCGAGGTTCGACTCGCCGGTCTGCTCCATTGCCCAGGCAGCAATAACTTGGTCAAAGTCGTCACCGCCCAAAGCAGAATCGCCCCCCGTGGAAAGCACTTCAAAGACGCCTTTACTCATCTGCAACACAGAAATATCGAAGGTGCCACCACCCAGATCGAAAACGGCAATGGCGCCCTCTTCTTTTTCATCCAGGCCGTAGGCAACAGCGGCCGCAGTGGGTTCGTTAAGCAGGCGCAGCACATTCAGCCCGGCCAACCTGGCCGCATCTTTAGTTGCTTGGCGCTGACCGTCATCAAAATACGCAGGCACCGTGATCACAGCGCCCTGAAGCTCACCACCTAAACTCTGCTGAGCACGCTCAGCCAGCGCGCGAAGGATTTCTGCAGACACTTGCACAGGCGAGCGCACTCCCGCGCGCGTGTTCAAGCTCACCATTCCCTCAGTATCGATCAACTCATACGTCGACAACTGCTCGGTGGCACTGACATCGGCGTAGCTACGCCCCATTAAACGCTTCACTGACGCCAGGGTATTGCTGGGATCTTCTGCCGCAAACGACTGCGCCTCGTCCCCCACAACCACACTGCCACTGTCCGCATAGTGAACCACGGAGGGCAGCAGTGCACGCCCCTGCTCGTCAGCCAACACTTGCAGGCTGCCGTTTCGGAAGGTGGCAACAAGGGAATTCGTCGTCCCCAAATCGATACCCACCGCAAGTTTGCGTTGGTGGGGCTCGGGGCTCTGCCCCGGCTCAGAGATTTGCATTAACGCCATATTGTCTTTCCATTTGCTGCGGTGAGCGAAGCTAAAAATCCAGCAACTCGCTTTCTTTTTGTTCCGCTTCGTAGCGCAGCTTTTCTAAGAATTGCAGCTTGGCATAACTCGACTTTGCTGCATCGTAGTCGCCAAGCTCATAGAAGCCTTGAAATTCTTGCCGTTGAGACGTCAAGGCATTATCCACATCGGCATAAAAACGATCGAGCGCCTGCTCAGGGTCTTCCGCGTCATGCAAGTCCGACAACTCCTCTCGAAGCTGCATTTGCTGCATTAGAAACTCAGGATCCTGAAAGGTGGTGGCACTGGTGTCGACGGCATGCCCGGCGAGTTTGAGCATATAGGCCGCCCGCCGGGTTGCCGAGCGAAGTGTTTCGTAAGCTTCGTTGATTTGCGCCGACTTCTGCACAGCCAACAAGCGCTGGCGCTCGTCACCACCGGCAAAACGATCTGGGTGAACACTGCGCTGCAACTGCCGATAGCTTGCCGTCAACGCGGCCTGGTCAATGTCGTACGACTTTTCCAACCCAAGCAAAGTAAAGAAATCCAGTTGAGAGCCCTCACTCACGATTCACCCCATGGCGAAAAAACGCCGCCCCAAATACGCAAAAGGCGCGATCGGCATAAACCGAAACGCGCCAGCAGATGCCGACAAGCCTGTTAAACGGTAAAACTTTCCCCGCAACCGCACTCTGCAGACACATTCGGATTATTAAACTTCAGGCCCTCATTGAGCCCTTCTTTAACGAAGTCTAACTCCGTACCGTCGAGGTAGACTAAGCTCTTGGGGTCAATAAACACCGACGCCCCAAAGGCCTCGAATACTTTGTCTTCCGCCTGCACTTCATCGACGAACTCAAGCACGTAAGCCATACCGGAACAGCCTGACGTGCGCACACCTAAGCGAATTCCCAGGCCGCGCCCTCTGCCAGCAAGCTGGCGCTTTATATGCTCAGCGGCAGACTCTGTCAGCGATATTTTCATTGCTTCAGCCACCATGCGACTTAAGCACCCTTCTTCTTGCGGTAGTCCGAAATGGCAGCTTTGATTGCATCTTCCGCCAACACAGAGCAGTGGATCTTCACCGGCGGCAGCGCCAACTCTTGTGCGATCTCGGTGTTTTTAATGTGCTCGGCTTCATCGAGCGTTTTGCCCTTCACCCACTCGGTAAGCAGTGAACTAGAGGCAATGGCCGAACCACAGCCGTAGGTCTTAAACTTGGCGTCTTCGATAACGCCTTCGTCGTTGACCTTGATCTGCAGACGCATAACATCACCACAGGCAGGCGCACCCACCATGCCGGTGCCAATTTCATCACTGGCATCATCAAACTTACCGACGTTACGCGGGTTCTCGTAATGGTCGAGTACTTTTTCACTGTAAGCCATTTGTCGTCCTCCTCCGGAGCTACCTTAGTGGGCAGCCCATTCAATGCTGTCTAAATCAACGCCGTCTTTGTACATATCCCAAAGAGGAGACAGCTCTCGCAATTTGTCTACCGCTTTGCGCACCTGCTCAACGGCATAGTCCACTTCCTCGTCGGTGGTGAAACGGCCAAACGAGAACCGCAGTGAGCTGTGCGCCAGCTCATCATTCAAACCCAACGCGCGGAGCACATATGAGGGCTCCAAGCTGGCCGAGGTACACGCCGAGCCTGAAGACACCGCCAAGTCTTTCAGCGACATAATCAGTGACTCCCCTTCAACAAAAGCCAAGCTAATGTTGAGGTTGCCCGGCAAGCGCTGCTCCATAGAGCCGTTCACATGAACCTGCTCAATATCTTTGAGGCCATTCCAAAAGCGCTCGCGCAGTGCCAGCGAGTGCGCGGCATCTTTTTCCATTTCCTGGCGGCAAATTTCGCACGCCTCACCCATACCCACTATTTGGTGGGTCGGCAGGGTGCCAGACCGCATACCGCGCTCATGGCCACCACCGTGCATCTGCGCTTCCAGACGAACACGCGGCTTGCGGCGCACATAGAGCACACCAATGCCCTTGGGGCCATATAGTTTGTGAGCCGAAATGGACAGCAAATCGACCTTCATTTCCGCCAAATCGATAGGCAGTTTACCCGCGGTTTGCGCGGCATCGACGTGAAAGACAATTTTGCGCTCGCGGCATAATTCGCCGATCGCCGCGATGTCGTTAATTGTGCCGATTTCGTTATTGGCGTGCATGATGCTGACAAGCACAGTGTCGTCGCGCAGCGCCTGCTCCACTGCCTCTGGCGTAATAATGCCATCGGCATTCGGGTCCAAATAGGTCACATCAAAACCTTCGCGCTCCAACTGGCGACAGGGGTCAAGAACCGCCTTGTGCTCAATCTTCGAGGTAATAATGTGCTTGCCCTTCTTGCTGTAGAAGTGTGCCGCACCTTTAACCGCCAGGTTATTGGACTCAGTCGCACCCGACGTCCAAACAATTTCTCGCGGATCAGCGTTGAGTAGATCAGCCACTTGGCGACGCGCATTTTCTACCGCTTCTTCCGCCTTCCAACCAAACAGGTGAGATCGCGACGCGGGATTGCCGAACACGCCTTCAGTGGTCAGGCACGCCATCATCTTTTCAGCAACACGCGGGTCTACCGGCGTGGTTGCGGAATAATCCAGATAAATTGGCAACTGCATATTTCTCTCCTCGTATCGGGGCGCCGTATCGCCCCTCGCGCCACAGCGCGTTTGAATGCTTAATCGATGGCGGTAAGCACGATAGTTTGCTCGGATTCGCCGCGCAGCCGTTGCCGCGCCGATACCGCCTGTACATCTCTACGCTGTACCAAGCTCGCTAGACTGATATCACTGAGAAAATGATGAATCTGCTCGCTTAAATCAGACCACAGGTGATGCGTTAAACAGGTGTGACCGTCCTGACAATCGCTCTGCCCAGAGCAACCCGTGGCATCGACCCGCTCGTCCACGGCGTCGATAATTTCGGCCACAAAAATCTCTTCACCCGGCCGACTTAAGCGATAACCACCACCAGGGCCGCGTATACTCCGCACCAACTCCCGGCGCCGCAGCTTTGCAAACAGCTGCTCAAGGTACGACAAAGAAATATCCTGACGACTGGAAATATCAGCCAGACTGATAGGGCCTCGGTCGCCATACAGCGCCAAGTCGAGCATCGCAGTAACTGCGTATCGTCCTTTCGTCGTTAATCGCATAAACGTACCTAATCTCCGTAGGGAGATTATGCAATAACCTAGTATTTCTATCAACTATTTACCCGATTAATTTAGTCGGGTATGTCGCAGGAACGCGACGG
Organism: Spongiibacter marinus; assembly: GCF_016906995.1. GTDB lineage: Bacteria > Pseudomonadota > Gammaproteobacteria > Pseudomonadales > Spongiibacteraceae > Spongiibacter > Spongiibacter marinus. The sequence continues at coordinate 237,127 of NZ_JAFBBD010000004.1, forward strand.
AGCGGCCGCGCATTATAGCCTCTGAGGGCCGCGTACTCCAACTTCTAGCCTTCCTGCCCGCCATCCTCTCCACGCTCTTTGGCTTTGCGCACCCAATATTGGGTGGACGTGAGTATGCCGCGCAGAATATTGACCTCCATCTCATCGAGACGGGTGCGCTGATACAAGCGCCGGAGGCGAAGCATCAGCTTTTTGGGTGCCTCAGCGCGCAGGAAGTTGATGTCGTAGAGTGTTTCCTCAAGGTGCACCAGATAACGCTCCAGCGCCTCAGCCTCGGCTACCGGCTGGTCCCACTCAGCCATCGCATTGGCATCCAACTCACCCGCCACCTGCAACATGCGCAACTCGTAAGCCATAACCTGCACGGCCATACCCAGGTTAAGTGAGCTGTATTCGGGGTTAGAGGGGATGTGTACATGCAAGTTGCAGCGCTGGAGCTCTTCATTTGTCAGCCCCCTGTCCTCGCGACCAAACATTAGCGCAACGCGATGGCCAGCACCGGCTTCGCGATACACCTCTTCCATGCAATGGCGCGGATTAAGCAAGGGCCAGGGCACCGTTCGCTCCCTGGCACTTGTGCCAACGACCAAATGGCAATCGGCAATCGCTTCATCGAGGGTTTCACAAACCACAGCATTGTCGAGAATATCGCCGGCACTCGCCGCACGCCACGTTGCCTCATCGTGGGGAAATTTGCGCGGCGCAACCAGATACAGCTGCGACAAGCACATATTTTTCATGGCGCGAGCAACCGCACCGATATTACCCGGGTGAGAAGTATTGACCAGCACAATGCGGACGTTATCGAGAGAATGAGTATCTGTCATGGTTGGCGCCTTGATTACAAGCCGCGCATTCTACCAGAGGCCAGCGCAGGGAGTCAGTGCCCGGCGACATCCTGCCAACATACTTGCCAACCGTCGCCCTTCGGCGCGGAAAAGCCCTCGCACACCGCCAGATCAGCAATTGCCGCCAATACCCCATCGCAATAGATAAGAGGCAAACGGGCGCGCTGCAGGGGCGGCAAATCCCACTGCTGGAGCAGTTTTTTGAGCGAGCGGTGTTGTCCCTCACCGGCAAGCTGACAACGCTCACCACCGCGGCGAAACTCAACAGTCACCTTACCGCTTGGCAAAAACTCCCCACCAGGACGCGCTGACAACACCCCGCACGGCATACGAAGGGGCTCCGTCAGCGACCACTGCACAGCCTGAGCATGGGGCTGTTCGGCGATATCTCTGGGCTCAACATACAAGCGCTGCCGGTGACGATAAAACCGCAACGGGCCATGCACGACTTGCGGCTGAGCATCCGCCCGGGACTTAAGAAACTGCTCGGCAAACATATGAAGCTGCGCCTGCTCCAGGCGCAGCTGACAGCGACTGCGCAAGAAATGATTGAGCAGTGGCAGCTGTTTGTGGGCGGGAATGTGTAAGAGTCGCGACAGATCCAGTGTGACACCGTCCATCAGCGCCCCAAGATCCGCCTCCAGATACTCATCGAGCAGGGCTGCACTGTCCGCGCTGTGTTCCGCCACGCGAGCAAAGCTACGCCGGTACGCTGGCCAGCGCGCCGCCAGTAAAGGCATGACGTGATGACGCAGGTAGTTGCGGTCATAGCTCACCTGGGCATTGCTGGGGTCTTCATCCCAATCCAGCCCCTCCCGCTGCGCGAATACTGACAAACGCTCTCGGGGAACTGCCAATAATGGGCGAAACAAGCGCCCTGCACCCAGCGACCGCAGCGGCGGTATTCCCGCCACGCCCTGCAATCCCGCCCCCCTCAACATGCGCTGCAACACGGTTTCAGCCTGGTCATCGAGATGATGGGCGAGCAACAACACGTCGCCGCGCTGCAATGTCGACTCAAAAGCGCGGTACCGAGCCCGTCTGGCTGCGGCTTCCGGGCCCTCACCGTCTTCGCTGACCACCACCCGGTGGACGAGCAAAGGAATATCGCGGGCATCACAGAGAGCACGGCAATGCTGCTCCCATTGATCAGCGGCATCTTGCAAACCGTGATTAACATGGACAACGTGAACGAGGGGGAAGTCGCGACACTGCTCGCGCAGTCGCAGCAGAATATCCAGCAGCACCCGGGAATCCAGGCCACCGCTGTATGCCAGCCAATAACGCTCAGGCCGCTCCAGCAAAGCAAGAGCGGCCTGAACCTCGCTGACGAGGTCGAGATGATCCGTCATGAAACGACGGCCTCTCTCACTACACAGTGCCGTATGACATCAAACGCTGGTAGCGAATATCCAGCAACTCGGGCTCTGGCAGTGCCTGCAGAGACTCCAAATGCTTTAGGATATGCTCTTTTACCCGCTCGGCGCTGGCATCAATATCGCGATGCGCGCCGCCCTGGGGCTCAGGAATGGTAGCATCAACGATACCGAGCTCTTCCAACACCGTAGACGTCAAACCCATTGCTTCAGCGGCATCGGGCGCAAACTCGGTGCTCTTCCAAATAATATTGGCGCAGCCCTCAGGGGAGATCACGAAATAGGTAGAGTATTGCAGCATGGCAATATGATCGCCGACGCCGATACCCAGTGCACCACCCGAGCTGCCTTCGCCAATCACGATACAAATGATGGGCGTTTTCAAACGCGACATTACCGCCAGATTCTGAGCAATGGCCTCGGAGATACCGCGCTCCTCACTGTCGATACCGGGATACGCCCCCGGGGTGTCAATGAGCGTAACGATGGGCAGCTTAAAGCGCTCCGCCATCTCCATTAGTCGAAGCGCCTTGCGATACCCCTCTGGCTTTGGCATGCCAAAATTACGCTTAACTTTTTCGGTAACGCCGCGACCCTTTTCTTGACCGATCACCATCACGGGCTTGCCATCGATTTTGCCAATTCCCCCGACAATGGCGGAATCATCACCAAAATGGCGATCGCCGTGCAGCTCGTCGAAATCGGTAAAGATGCGCCGGATGTAGTCGAGAGTGTAAGGGCGCATAGGGTGACGCGCGATCTTTACGACATCCCAAGGACGCAGTGAAGAAAAAATCTTTTCTGTCAGCTTGCTGCTCTTATCCTTCAGCTTGGCGATCTCTTCGCCAATATTGATATCGTTGTCGTTACCCACCAACTGAAGCTCTTCAATTTTGGCTTCCAGTTCGGCAATCGGTTGTTCAAAATCGAGATAATTCGGGTTCATCGCTCTGTTTTATTCGCTCTGTTGACGTCCGCCCATATTTTATCATTTTTCAATATGGGACCATTCATGGCGGTGATTATACGTTAATCGTATTTGATCACCACGTTATTTGCTCCACAGTCTTCGCGCAAGCGGATTAACATATCCTCCTGAGGCAGAATTCGCCATTCCGCCCCCAACCGCAACAGCCCTTCCCCTTCAGGCCGGCTATAGCGGATCACCACTGGACAACTGCCACCGCGCACCGCACTCAAGGCCGATTTTACCCGCTGCAATTGTTCACTGCTGCTGTGCTCGGCAGTCAGGGCAATTTCCAATACCTTGGCGTGGTGCTCTCGCGCCTCCGCCAGGCTGCGCAGTGACTTCACGCGCATTTTCTTGCCGCCGCTGTATTCGTCGAAACTGCACACGCCCTCGACAACCAGCACCGCATCTTTGACCAGTTTTTCGCGGCACTCCTCGTAGACATCAGAGAACAAGGCAACCTCAATGCGAGCACTGCGGTCATCGAGTAGCAAAAACGCCATGGTATCGCCGCGCTTGTTTTTCATGGTGCGCATATTGACCGCCAAACCGGCAACCGTCTGCGGGTGCTTTTCCGGATTCAGGTCGACGATGCGGCGCGGCACGAAGCGCCTGAGCTCTGCCTCGTAATCGTCAATCGGGTGCCCGGTAACATACAGCCCCAGGGTATCTTTCTCGCCCTGTAATCGCTCTTTGGTCGTCCAGCGTCTGGCATCGCGAAACGCGGCGTAGACATCGCGATTCTCAACCGACAGGGTGTCGCCGAACAGGTCGACCATACCGCTCTCGACGTTGCGCGCCGCTTGCTCAGCAACCTGCACAGCCTCCGGCATAGCAGCCATCAGTACGGCCCGGTCCTCGCCCAGGTCGTCGAAGGCGCCGCTGCGAATAAGCGCCTCAATCGCCCGTTTGTTGACTTTTCGGGGATCAGTGCGCTCGCAGAAATCGAACAGGTTTTTAAAGGGACCACCGCTGTTGCGCGCGGCAATAATGCTCTCCACCGGGCCTTCGCCCAGGCCCTTGATCGCGCCGAGGCCGTAGACAATCTGGCCGCGATCATTGACGGTGAACATATACTCACCCTCATTGACCGAGGGCAGCTTATAGTCCAGTTTCATCTCGCGGCATTCTTCGATGAAGATAACGATTTTGTCGGTGTTATCCAGTTCCGAACTCATCACCGCCGCCATGAAGGGCGCTGGGTAATGCGTTTTCAGCCACGCGGTTTGATAGGAAACCAAGGCATAGGCAGCGGAGTGCGACTTGTTAAAGCCGTAGCCAGCAAACTTCTCCATGAGGTCGAAAATATTCGACGCCAAGTCTTTATCAAAACCCTTCTCGACGGCACCGGCAAGGAACAAGCCGCGCTGCTTTTCCATCTCTTCGGGCTTTTTCTTACCCATTGCCCGCCGCAGCAAGTCAGCGCCACCCAGGGTATAGCCACCCATCTCCTGTGCGATCTGCATAACCTGTTCTTGATACAGGATGATGCCGTAGGTGGGCTGCAAGATTGGCTGCAGACACTCGTGCTGGTACTGCGGGTGGGGGAAAGCCAACTCGGCGCGGCCGTGCTTACGGTTGATAAAGTCATCAACCATGCCCGACTGCAGCGGCCCAGGACGGAACAATGCCACCAGTGCGATGATGTCTTCGAAACAGTCTGGTAGCAGCTTCTTAATCAGCTCCTTCATGCCTCGGGATTCCAACTGGAACACCGCCGTGGTTTCCGCTGACTTCAACAAGTCGAAGGTCTTTTTATCCTCCAGCGGAATCGCCATGATATCCAGCGGCTGCTCGCCAATCTTGTCGCGCTGGGCATTGATGATCTTCAAGGCCCAGTCGATGATGGTCAGGGTACGCAGCCCCAGGAAGTCGAACTTGACCAGCCCGGCATCTTCAACATCGTTCTTGTCAAATTGCGTTACCAGCCCGCCGCCGCTCTCATCGCAGTACAGTGGCGCAAACTCGGTGAGTTTACTCGGTGCAATCACCACGCCGCCCGCGTGTTTACCGACACCGCGTACCACCCCTTCCAGCTGAACCGCCATATCCCAGATTTCCTGGGCTTGCTCGTCGCTGTCTAAAAACTCCTTCAGGGCCGGCTCTTGCTCCAACGCTTTTGCCAGCGTCATTCCCACTTCAAAGGGAATCAATTTAGAAAGCTTGTCAGCCAGGCCGTAGGACTTGCCCTGAACCCGCGCCACGTCGCGAACAACCGCCTTCGCCGCCATGGTGCCAAAGGTAATGATCTGACTAACCGCGTCGCGGCCATAATTGTCGGCGACATAACTGATAACCCGGTCGCGACCTTCCATGCAGAAGTCAACGTCAAAGTCAGGCATGGAAACCCGCTCGGGGTTGAGGAAGCGCTCGAACAGCAGATCGTACTCAATGGGGTCGAGGTCAGTGATTTTTAGCGCGTAGGCAACCAGCGAGCCCGCCCCCGAACCCCGCCCAGGGCCAACGGGGATATCATAATCCTTGGCCCACTGAATGAAGTCCATAACGATCAGGAAGTAACCCGGGAAGCCCATCTGGAGGATGATATCGAGCTCAAAATCCAGCCTGTCGCGGTACTCCTTTTCCGTTTCCGCAAAGCCGTCAGCACTGCGATCAAACAAGAAATCCAGGCGTTCATCGAGGCCCTTGTGACAAAGCTCGCGGAAGAACTGCTCCTGGGTCATTCCCTCCGGAATGGGGTACTCCGGAAGGTAGTAGGTGCCGAGCTTAACGGTCAGGTTGCAGCGCCTGGCGATCTCAACACTATTCTCCAGTGCTTCGGGAATGTCGGAAAACAGCTCAAGCATTTCCTCCGCACTGCGCAGATACTGCTGATCGCTGTAATTGCGGGGACGGCGCGGGTCATCCAGCACTCGGCTATCGCGAATACACACCCGCGCCTCATGAGCTTCGAACTCATCACTGCGAATAAAGCGCACATCATTGGTGGCAACTACCGCGCACCCCGCCTGGGCCGCAAGCTGAACAGCGGCATGGATATAGTCGTCTTCATTGGCACGCCCGGTGCGCTGCAGTTCGAGGTAATAGCGATCACCAAATACCGACAACCAGCGATCGAGCCGCTGGCGCGCCAACTCCAACTTATTGTTTACCAATAGCTGGCCCACATCCCCGTCGCGACCCGCCGACAGCACAATCAAGCCATCATTGGCTTCCTCTATCCAACTGCGATAGACGTAGGGCTTACCCTGCCACTGCCCTTCCAGATAGGCCCGGGAAATTAACTCGGTTAAGTTCCGGTAGCCCGTTTCATTCTGCACCAACAGACACAGCGTGCTAATTTGCTCGGGATCGTTGTCGTCACGCACCCAAAGGTCGCTACCGTAAATGGGCTTGATTCCGTTGCCTTGCGCGGCTTTTTGAAATTTGATGAGCGCGTAGAAATTACAGATATCGGTCAACGCAACCGCCGGCATCCCCATTGTCGCGGTGTGCTTACACAGGTCCTTAACCCGCACCAGGCCATCCACCAAGGAGTACTCGGAATGAACGCGCAAGTGGACAAATTTCTCGTTTAACATCGTAGCGTCCCGGAGCCTGTAACACTGTTGGCTTTGCGCTGATTCACCGGCAATAACCCCAGCGCAATCAGCTGCCTTATTTAGGATTCTTCTAAAAGCGCCCTGACCGGCGCATAGCTACGCCGATGTATTGGGCTAACGCCAAGGCGTTTCAGCGCCTCAAGATGCGCCTTCGTCGGGTAGCCCTTGTGACCGGCAAGACCATAACCCGGATATTGGACATCCATCGCCTGCATTTCTCGGTCGCGAACAACCTTGGCAAGAATCGAGGCAGCGGCAATTGCCGCTACCCGGCTATCACCTTTGACCACTGCCTCGGCGCGGTAGCGCCACTGCGGCAGCCGATTGCCATCGACCAGCACCAATTCGGGCTCTAGTTCGGCGCCCTGGTAGCGCAAACCTTCCACTGCACGCTTCATTGCCAGCAGACTGGCGTGCAGAATATTTAAGCGATCAATTTCTTCCACGCTTGCTCTTGCAACGCAATAGCTGAGGGCGCGCTCGCGGATGATATCAAACAGGGCTTCGCGTTTTTTCTCGCTTAATTTTTTAGAGTCGTTCAGACCGTCAATCGGCTGCAGCGGGTCAAGTACCACCGCGGCCGCAACCACATCGCCGCACAGCGGCCCCCTACCCACCTCGTCGACACCCGCCGTGAGTCGCGGGTAATCCGGTGCATCGGCAAACAGGTCATCAGTCTGCACGATTAGCAGACTCCTGTTGAGACACACCGGCAATGGCGAGAATTTCGCTGGCCGCACGCTCACTGGCATTGCGCGCCAGGTCCTGATGAATGCGCCGAAACTCAGCCAGCAGGGTCTCCCGGTGATTTTCATTGCTTAGCTGTTCAAGAATCAGCGGTCCTATCACCTCCGCCGCCACTTCGTCTTGCAACAACTCCGGCACCAGCGCCCGTTGTGCGAGTAAATTAGGCAGCGAGAAAAATGGCGTTTTGACCAGACGTGACAGCAGTGCATAACTCATTTTACTAAAGCGATAACACACCACCATGGGGCGCTGCAGCAACAGTGCTTCCAAGCTGGTTGTCCCCGACGCCATCAATACCGCGTCGGCGGCCGCCATTACGGTCCGAGACTCACCCAACACCACGCGCACCGGCAAGTCGGCAGTTTGCTGGGCAATGGCATCCAATATCTGGCGTTTTCTGTCAGCGTTGGCAGCAGGCACGATAAATTCAATATTGGGAAGCGATCGACGCAGCCACTGCGCGGTTTCCAAAAAGATGGGAATCAATTGAGACACTTCGCCAGCGCGACTCCCCGGCAACAGCGCTACCACCGGGTTATCCCCTTCTATCGACAGGGATTGCCGCGAGGCTTCACGCTGATCGTCAAACGGAATTTGATCGGCCAAGGGGTGACCCACGCAGCTCACCGGCACACCGTGCTCTTGGTAAAACCTTTGCTCAAACGGAAACAGCGTCAGCATGTGATCCACGGCTTTCGCGATAGTTTTGATTCGACCCTGGCGCCACGCCCACACAGAGGGACTAACATAATGCACAGTGCGAATACCGCGCTCGCGCATACTGCGCTCGACATTCAGCGTAAAGTCCGGCGAATCAATACCCACCACTACATCTGGCTGCCATGCAATAAGGTGGCGCTTTAGGTGGCGGCGAATACGCAACAGCTCCGGCAAGCGCTTCAAGGGCTCGGTAAAGCCCATGACCGACAGGCGATCCATATCGCAAATAGAATGAAAGCCCTGAGCGATCATCAAGGGGCCGCCGATACCCTCAAACTCTGCCTGAGGAAAGCGCTGGCGAATGGCGCGTATCAAGTCGGCGCCGAGAATATCGCCGGAGGCCTCGCCGGCGATCAAACCGATTTTGAGAGGAGTCATATCGCAATCAATGCCGGCGCACCGGCCCTTGGTTGATAGCGCTTATCGAACAATACCGCGCTGTGACTGTTTCAGGGAGGCTGCCATCAATTCCACTTCTGGGTGCTCCGCGATCAGCGGTTGCAGCGCTTTCAGCGCCTCGTCGACGGTCAGGCCCTGGCGGTAGATGATCTTGTAAGCGCGACGAATAGCGCTGATCGCGTCGCTGCTGAAACCACGGCGTTTCAGGCCTTCCACATTAATGGTCTTGGCCTCAGCCGGGCTGCCGCTGACGGTAACATAGGCAGGAACGTCTTTGCTGATATGACAACCGAACCCGGAAAAACTATGGGCACCTATCGAGCAGAATTGATGGACCAGCGAATAACCGCTGAGAATCGCCCAATCGCCGACAACAACATGCCCTGCCAACGCAGCGTTGTTGACCATAATGCAATGATCGCCAATCACCGAGTCGTGCCCCACGTGCGCATAGGCCATCAACAAGTTGTTGCTGCCGATCACAGTCTTACCCAGGTCCTGCACCGTGCCGCGGTGAATGGTAACGCCTTCGCGGATCACGTTATTGTCACCGATGATCAGCTCTGTCGGTTCGCCTTTGTACTTCAGGTCTGGCGTGTCCTCGCCCACCGTGGAAAATTGGTAGATCGTATTGTTCTTGCCGATACGGCTCGGCCCTTTGAGCACAACGTGCGAGCGCACGTCGCAGCCTTCGCCCAGCTCAACATCTGGCCCAACAATCGTCCACGGGCCGATTTTTACATTCGCGCCAATGACCGCCGTGGGGTCAATGATCGCGCGCGGGTCGATTTCCGCGCTGGCATCAATATGGCCTGGCATCACTTCTTCCGATCAATACATAAAATGGTTGCCGAGCAGGCCAGCGTATCCTCAACATAAGCCTGACACTCAAATTTCCACAGCCCTTTACGATCGGAAACGTACTGAGCTTTCAGGATCAGCTGGTCACCGGGGACAACCTGTCGCTTGAAACGCGCGTTATCGACGCCAGCAAACATGTAGATCGAGCCATCCGAGGGCTTTTTGTCGAGCGTCTTAAACCCCAGAATACCCGCTGCCTGCGCCATTGCCTCAATGATCAACACGCCTGGCATAATCGGCAGGCCTGGGAAATGGCCATTGAAGTGGTTTTCATTTCCGGTGACGTTTTTAATCGCAACAATCGACTCACCAAGCGTCAACTCAACGACTTTATCCACCAATAAAAAGGGGTAGCGGTGAGGGAGGTATTCCTGAACCTCGTTGATATCCATAACCATGCTCAATCTCTTTCCTCGTGCAGCGTTCGCAGTTCTTTTTCCATCGCCTGAACACGGCGATACAAATCATCAAGCTTGGACAGTCTGGCAGTGTTCTTTCGCCACTGCGCAGACGGCATTAGAGGACTGCCACCACTGGAATAGGAGCCGGCCTCACTAATCGATTTTGTGACCAGGCTTCGGGCGGTAAGGTGAACGCCATCGGCAATACGGATATGCCCAACCACACCAATATTGCCCGCCAAGGTACAGTTCTTACCAATAACGGCGCTGCCCGCAACCTGGCAACAGGCTGCCATTGCCGTGCCCGCGCCGACTTCGACGTTGTGAGCGATCATGGTGAAGTCATCCATGATGACGCCGTCGCCAATGACCGTGTCGTTGAGTGCACCCCGATCAATACAGGAATTCGCACCAACTTCCACTCGGTCGCCAATGCGCACGCCACCGAGCTGATGTATTTTCACCCAGCCCTGCTCAGAAGGCGCAAAGCCAAACCCGTCGCCGCCAATGACCACGCCGGAGTGGACAACACAGGACTCACCGATACTGACACCGTGGTAGACAGTGACATTGGCGTGAAGGTAACTGTATTTACCCACGCTACTGCCCCGCCCCACTATCGTCCCGGCGCTAATCACCACATTTTCGCCGATGGTCGCGCCCTCTTCGATAACGCAGTTGGCACCAATACTGGCACTGGCGTGAACGTTTTCCGACATAACAACGGCAGAGGGATGGATACCGGCGCGGGGCTTCTCGAGGGGGTCGAATAATGCGCTGGCTTCCGCGTAGGCAAGATAGGGGTTCGCCGATACAATCACCGCCATTTCTGGCCGCATGTCATTTGCATGGCTGACCATATCGGGGTGAATAATCGCCGCCGCCGCTGCCGTCTCAGCTAACTGACTGCGGTACTTGGCATTGGCCAGAAAACTCAGCTGCGAGGAACTCGCAGTGTCCAGCGCCGCCATGCCGGTCAATACCAAGTTGCCGTCTCCTTCGTACGGCAACTTCAGTAAGCCCGCTAAATCAGCAAGGCGCAAAGACTTTTGCTCAGCCATTATTTTGCCTGATTGAGCTTGTCGGCAACTTTAGCAGTAATGTTATATCCCGCATCGGCGTGCATTACCGCCTTAGCTGGCAGCAGTAAACCGATGTTTTCTTCTTTAATAATTTCGGGCAGCAGCTTCTGAAGTTTGGGTCCAACTTCTTTCATGATGGTCTGCACTTCCTGCTGCTGTGCGGCTTCGATCTTACGAGCCAAGTGCTCGCCGTCAGAGCGCTTTGAATCAATCTGATTCTTGGCCAGTTGGCGCTGCTCCGCACTCATGATCTCAATATCTTTTTGCAGTTTTTGCACGAGCTTTTCGTAGTCCTTGCGCACCGTCTCAAGCTCTGACAAGTTGTTTTTGAACTCTTTCTGATTGCGCAGGGCGTTCAAACGCTGCTTAGCAACATCAGTATTGAGAACCGCCGCTTCCAAATCAAAAACCGCGATGCGTCCCTGAGCCAGGGCAACGGAACCCCACAGCATTGCTACCATTAAAACGGCAAATTTAACTACCTTCATGTAACACTCCTAAACATTATTCTATGTAGGTTAAAAAGTCCGACCGAGAGAGAATTGGAATATTTCGGTCTCGTCAATTTTTTCGTCATTCAGCGCCCGGCCCAAGCTAAAGGTCAGCGGGCCGAAACCTGTGATCCAGGTAACACCAAAGCCAGCAGAGTATCGCAGCTCGTCGACACTGGGAGACGAACAGTTGATCTGAGTAGAGCTACAGCTAGTGCTGAATACATTACCCGCATCGAGGAACAAACCACTGCGAACGGAGCGCTGATCCTTCACGAATGGCAGTGGGAACAGCAATTCAATACTGCCTTCCATCAGCACATTGCCGCCAAAGGGATCGGCTTCATCTCCCAGAGAGGATGCGGTATCTACCACCAACTGCCCGGTTGCCGGATCGAGCACGTAGGCGGCTTGAGCCGACAGCGCCGTCGCGTTCCCGTTACTGTCTATGGCTGTTGCCGCCTGCGAAATACGATAGACGTCAGCTGGCGAGCTGCGCGGCCCAAGTGTATTACTGCGGTATCCCCGAACCGAGCTGAAGCCCCCTGCATAAAAATGCTCATAGAAAGGCAATTTATCCAGGTTACCGTAGCCATCACCATATCCGAGCTCAGTCTTAAAGCGCAGCGTAAAACTATTGCTGATCGGCACGTACAACTGGCCGTTATAAGTGAGTCGGTAGTACTCCAGGTCTGAGCCTGGAATTGACGCTTGCAGCGACACAGACTGAGAGGCACCGCGCGTTGCCAACAGGCCCCGGTTCAATGTCGACTGGCGCCACGAAATGCCCGCGGTAAAGTTGCCAAACTCATCGCCGTATTCATCCAAGAAACCCGGCTCGTCACTTTCTGTTAAAGCGCCTGCAGGCAGGTTGGCAATATCCTCGAGCACTTCAGCAACCGTGTAACGACCAGTACTGGGGTCGCGCGTGCTCACAAAGTAGTTATCCACGGCATCGAAAATACGAGGGCTGGTTTTAATCTCCTTCACCGCGCGGACGCCGGCTTCGATGGAAGTTAAGTTATAACCCAGCTCAAACCCTAAGCGCTCGGTTTCAGATATCGGGTAGCCAAAGTTAACGCTGGTGCCGTAAGTGTCGGTGGTATAACGGGCAACGTTGACCTCTTCGAAGTCGGTGGCGCGGTAGAACACCGAGAAACCGCGACTAACACCATCTTCGGTAAAGTATGGGTCGAGATAATTAAAGCTGGCACTGGTCAGGAAGTCACTGCGTGACACGCCAAAGCCCACTTGTTTACCGGTACCCAGGAAGTTGTTCTGCTGGATATTCGCACTCAGCAACAGACCACTGTCTTGCGAGAAACCAACACTGGCACCCAAGCTACCGGAGCTCTGTTCTTCTACAGAGTAAGTCAGGTCAATCAGGTCATCGCTACCCGGCACTTCAAGGGTTTCGACTTTCGCCCCCTTAAAGTAGCCCAGGCGCTCCAGGCGAATACGCGACAATTCAATTTTGTCTGCCGATGCAGGGGCTGCTTCCATCTGACGCATTTCCCGGCGCAGTACTTCGTCGGCGGTGCGCTCATTGCCCTCGAAGCTGATCCGTCGAACGTAGGTGCGCTTACCCGGATCGATAAAGAATTTCAGGGCGACAGTGCCGGCGTCTTCATCAACCTCAGGAATACCGCGCACCTTTGCGAAGTTATAGCCTTCATTACCTAGGCGTTTGACAAGAAACTCTTCAGTGCTGGTAACCAAGGCCTGCGAGAACACCTGGCCTTCCCGTACTAAAATAAAGCGCTTGAGGTCGTCCTCGGGAATGACCAAATCACCCGATAGCTCAGCGCCGCTGACGGTGTACTTATCACCCTCGGTTACATTGACGGTGATGTACACCGATTTACGGTCAGGGCTGATCGAGACTTGGATTGAGTCGGTGTTGAAGCGCAGATACCCGCGGTCAAGATAGTAGGAGTTGAGCGTTTCCAGGTCGCCTTTCAACTTTTCCCGCGCGTACTTGTCGCTGCTGCTGAAGAAGGAGAAGAAGCCACTGGGCTTTAACTCGAATTCGTCGAGCAGGGTTTCATCATCGTAAACACTGTTGCCGACAATATTGATGTGCTTGATCGACGCGGTACTGCCTTCATCGATATTGATCGAGATCGACACCCGGTTGCGCGGCTCAGCCACCACATCGGTTTCAATACCGGCATCGTAACGACCCTGTGATACGTACTGACGGGTCAATTCCATTCGCATATTTTCAAGCGTTGCCCGCTTGAACACCTGGCCCTCGGCCAGACCAGCCCCTTTCAAACCGTCTAACAGGGCATCGGTTGCCAGAGCTTTGTTACCTTCGATATTAATTTTACTGATGGCGGGTCGCTCTGTTACCCGGACAACCAGAACGTCTTTGTCTACGCCGATCTGGATGTCATCGAAATTACCGGTAGCAAACAGCGCGCGGGACGACTGGGCAACGGCTTGCTGAGTGATCAGGTCACCAACATTGAGCGGCAACGCCGAAAACACCGTTTCGGCCGCAATACGTTGCAAACCCTCAACGCGGATATCGTTGATGCGCGTTTGCGCAGACACCAGCGGACTCGCCAAACAAAAAAACAATGCGTACAGGAAAAAGCGTTTCATCAAAAACCAGCAACCACGGCTAGGGCTCGGCACCAAAACGAGGGCGCAAGAGCACTGGGTAAAATATATCGCTAAACCCTAAAATCAGAGGCGCAATACGTCGTTATATAAAGCAAAAAACATGACACACACCACCAACGCCAAACCCAATTGGTTAGCCCATGCCTGCACTTGTTCCGTTACCGGGCGACCGATAATGCCCTCAATCGCGGCATAGACAATATGTCCGCCATCAAGGATCGGAATTGGCAGCAAGTTCAATACTGCCAAACTGATACTCAGCAAGCCCAGAAAACTCAGCCACGAAAAAAAGCCGTACTGAGCGGAAGAGCCGGCCACTTTAGCAATCGTTATCGGGCCACTCAAGTTTTTCGGCGACAACAAGCCGGTGATCATTTTTTTTATCGATTCCAGCGTAAACACGCTCATGCGCCACGTCTTTTCGCTGGCAGCAACCAGGGCGGCCACGGGGCCGTAATCCACCTCACGGAGCATGCTCTCGGGCCACTGCGGTGGTTTAACCCCTACCCCAGCAAAACCGACAGCCATGCCGTTGTCTTCAAGCTTTCTCTGCGGCGTCATCACAAGATCTAGCAAGCGGTTATCGCGTTTAACCCGCAGAGACAGCGCCTTATCGGGGCTGGCGCGAACAACTTGCACCCAATCCTGCCAGGTCGACACCGCCTTTCCGTCGGACTCAACGATGATGTCGCCCTCCTGCAAACCCGCTCGCTGTGCGGCTCCGCCCGCGACCAGCTCACCAATTTCAGGCACTAATTCAGGCACAAACAGTGTCACGCCCAACTCGTCCAGAGGGCGCGGCTCTTCCAGGCCTTGCATCCACTTGTCGATCTGAACCCGGTTTTCGTAGCGCAGACTCGAGCCCGCAGTTCTCACGCTGATACTGAGTTCGCCGCTCTCGCCAATGCGCTCCAGCAACTGCATTTGCAGCGTTTCCCACGTAGGGGTCTCCACGCCATCGACAGCGACAATTTCCTGACCTTCAATGAGACCTGCCTGCTCAGCCAGCGAACCGGGGGCAACGTGGTCAATGACCGGCGCAACGCCGCTAACGCCATTGAGAAAAACCAGCCAGTATACAAATATGGCCAGTACAAAATTCGCTAAGGGGCCGGCAGCGGCAATCGCAATGCGCTTCATCGGCGTTGCCCGGTTAAAGGCCATGTGGCGCTGGTCTTCGGGAACCTCGCCCTCGCGCTCGTCCAACATTTTTACATAGCCACCCAGCGGAATTCCCGCTACGGCGTACTCCGTGCCCAACTTGTCGCGCCAACTGAGCAGCGGCTTGCCAAAGCCCACAGAAAAACGCAGCACTTTGACACCGCAGCGACGTGCCACCCAGAAATGACCAAACTCGTGAATTGACACCAGGATACCCAGCGTCAGTACCGTGATGAATATCGTTTGCAGAAGTCCCAGCACGGCCAGCTACCTCAAAATCCAAATTCGCGAACGAGAGACCGCGCGCGCTCACGCGCCTGAAGGTCCGCAGCTTGGACATCGCCCAGCGTCAGCGGTTCAACATTTTCAACGTCAGCCATCACGCGCTCCAGCAGTGTCGGTATCGCGGTGAACGGCAATTGCTCGGCCAAAAACGCCTCGACAGCAATTTCATTCGCTGCATTCAAACTGGCGCTGGCACTGCCGCCAAGCTCTGCGGCCTCTCTTGCCAGACGCAAACAGGGGAAACGCTGCTCATCCGGGGCCTCAAAATCCAGCCGCGCCTGCACAATCAAATCCAGAGAGGCAACGCCGGATTCCATGCGCTTAGGCCAAGCAAGGGCATGGGCGATCGGCGTGCGCATATCGGGCTGGCCCATTTGCGCCAGCACGGAGCCATCGACATATTCCACCATCGAGTGAATAACGCTTTGCGGATGAACCACCACGTCGATGCGCTCCGGGGGGCAGTGGAACAACCAGCACGCCTCGATAAGCTCGAGCCCTTTGTTCATCATAGTGGCAGAGTCGACGGAGATCTTTCGCCCCATGGACCAATTCGGATGGGCGCAGGCCTCATCGGGCGTCACCGACGCCAAACTCTCTACCGAGCGCTGCCGGAAGGGCCCGCCGGAGCCGGTCAGCAAAATACGTCGCACCCCCTGCGCATCGAGGCCTTGGCGATGCACGCCGGGCATACATTGAAAGATGGCATTGTGCTCACTGTCGATGGGCAACAGCGTCGAACCGCTGCGCTCAACCGCATCCATGAACAGCTGGCCCGCCATAACCAATGACTCTTTATTGGCCAGCAGCACTTTAGCCCCCGCCTCAACAGCCGACAATGTAGGCAGCAGACCGGCCGCCCCCACTATCGCCGCCATCACCGTATCAGCCTCAGCGGCAACTTTGCAGAGCCCCGCCTCGCCTGCAAGCACCTCAGATTCACTGCCGGCCTGGCGCAACTGCGTCTCCAGCTGTTCAGCGCTAGACTCATCGCGCAGCACCACATAGCGAGGCTGGTGAGCCAACGCCTGCTGCAGGATTGCTTCTACGCTGCTATTTGCGGTGATGGCATAAAGCTCGAAGGTGTCGTGATGACGCGACAGCACATCCAAGGTGCTGACGCCGATAGAGCCGGTAGACCCCAATACCGTCACGCGCTCCATTACTGCCAGCCCACCGACATCAATCCCAGGGCAAATACCGGCGATGCCGCCGTTAAACTGTCAACGCGATCCATTACGCCGCCGTGCCCCGGCAACAACTGACTACTATCTTTAATACCGCGGTGCCGCTTAACCATGCTTTCTAACAGGTCGCCCAGCACCGAAGCCAATGAAGTGATTGCGGCCAACACCAGCATGGCTGGCAAGCTCACGGGCATGCCGCCGGGCCAGAAGTACCAGAGCGCAGCCATGAACGACACGCTACACGCCAAACCGCCCCAGAACCCGGCCCAGGATTTACCCGGGCTGACCGCCGGCGCCAATTTCGCTTTGCCAAAGCGGCGACCAAAGAAATAGGCCCCAATGTCGGCGATGGCAACCAAGGCCACCAGCATTAGCAACAGCCAGGCCCCATTGGGAAGGTTACGCAGGTAGCTCAACGCCAGCCACGTTGGCAGCAGTACCGCCACCCCCATAACGATGCGAACCGGCCGAGAACCCCACAAGCCAGCACTCACCGGATAACCTTTCACCCAGAGCAACGCGACCGCCCACCATACACAAGCCGCGACAAACAGCTCCTGTAACGCTGCCGTCGACCAGGAGGCAACATCGCCCATTAGCGCGTACACACTGGCGATAAGAGCACCGATGGCCAGGACATAGGCCAGTCTTGCCACCTGGGGCCGCAGGTCGCTGAGGTCAGCCCACTCCCACGCGGCCACCAGCACAATGCCAGCGAACAGTAACGACAGTTGGCCCGCCGACAGAAAGGCCATGGCAGCAAGTAGCGCAGCCACAATCACGACGGCGGTAATAATCCGCTGCTTAAGCATAAGGGGGTAATCTCCGGTGTCTATTCGCCGTTGTCATTATCATTATCGCGGCCCCCGAAGCGGCGCTCACGGCTGGCATAGGCATCTAGCGCCCTATGCAATTCCGTTTCATCAAAATCTGGCCACAGGCAATCGCAAAAATAAAACTCGCTGTAGGCAAGCTGCCAAAGCATAAAATTACTAATGCGCTGCTCACCGGCGGTGCGTATGCACAAATCCGGCTTGGGCAGGTCAGCCAGGGCCGTGTGTTGATCAAACAAAGTAATATCGATGTCGTCAACGCGCAACTGCCCGTCTTCAACTTTCTGAGCAAGCTCGCGTGCGGCGCTGACAATATCCCACTGGCCGCCGTAATCCACAGCGATCACCAGAGTCGTTTCAGTGTTAAAGCGCGTGAGCTGCTCGCTGTAATCCATCTGCTTGCGCAAGCCAGCGGAGAAGCGGCCCCGCTCACCGATGAAGCGCATTCGCACACCATCTTCGTGGAGCTTTTTGGTCTCGCTATCCAGATAACTGGCAAACAGCCGCATCAAAGCCTGGACTTCCATGCTCGGACGCTGCCAATTTTCGCTGGAGAACGCGAACAGCGTAATCACCTTCACGCCGCGCTCGCGACTGCATTTAAGCAGCCCGCGAATCACTTCCACACCGGCGCGATGTCCGCCTGCCGCTTTGAGCCCGCGCTTTTTCGCCCAGCGATTATTGCCATCCATAATGATGGCAACATGCCGAGGCGCCGCGGAAGGTTCTGAGCCTCGATGGGCCATATCAACTGCCATGAAAACTGCTTCTTAGTCGATCAAATTTCCATTAGATCGCTTTCTTTCACCGCGAGCGCTTTATCAACCTCTGCGACGTATTTATCAGTGATTTTTTGCACGTCATCCTGAGCGCGACGTTCTTCGTCTTCACTGATCTCTTTCTCTTTCAGCAGCTCTTTAATATCCGCCAACACGTCGCGGCGCGCATTGCGCACAGAAACCCGCGCGCGCTCGGCCTCTTGGCGAGCCTGCTTGATGTAGCCCTTACGGGTCTCCTCCGTCAGAGCGGGCATTGGAATACGAATAACCGCACCGGCGGTGCTGGGGTTCAAGCCGAGGTCCGACTTCATGATGGCCTTCTCAACATCGGGCACCACGTTTTTTTCCCAGGGCGTAACCGTGAGCGTTCGGGCATCTTCAACACCGATATTTGCCAGCTGCGAAAGCGGCGTTTCGGCACCGTAGTAAGAGACGCGAATATTATCCAACAGACTTGGGTGCGCGCGCCCAGTACGAATTTTATTAAAATTGCCACCTAGCGCCTCAATGGCCTTTGCCATGCGCTCTTCGGCATCTTGCTTGAGTTCGTCTATCACTTTTTCTCTCCTCAATTGGCACCGCGGCACTAGCCCGCTGATACCAAAGTTCCCTCGTTGCCACCGACCACAATATTTAACAGCGCACCCTGCTGCTCCATGGCGAAGACGCGCAGCGGCATCTCGTGGTCGCGACACAGACAAATCGCCGTGAGATCCATGACCTCTAACTTCTTGTCCAATACCTCATCGTAACTCAAATGGTCGTATTTCTTAGCATCCGGATCAATCATTGGGTCCGCGCTGTACACGCCATCCACTTTAGTGGCTTTAAGCACCAGATCCGCATCGACCTCAATACCCCGCA
The DNA here is from genome assembly GCF_016906995.1 of Spongiibacter marinus. Lineage (GTDB taxonomy): Bacteria > Pseudomonadota > Gammaproteobacteria > Pseudomonadales > Spongiibacteraceae > Spongiibacter > Spongiibacter marinus. The sequence continues at coordinate 256,325 of NZ_JAFBBD010000004.1, forward strand.
GGCACGCTGCAGAATCGGTCGTGAAAAAGGGGTTACCTGTACCCGCGGCAAAAATCACCACCTCGCCGCGACTCAGCGCGCGGATGGCCTTGCGGCGATCATAGTGGTCAACCACGCCGCTCATCGGGATCGCCGACATCACTGACGACTTGATATTACTGCGCTCGAGCGCGTCGCGCATGGCCAGTGCATTCATTAAGGTGGCCAGCATACCCATGTGGTCGCCGGTTACACGATCCAGGCCTGCCGTTTGTAGTGCTGCACCACGGAATAGATTGCCGCCACCGACAACCAGGCCAACTTGTACACCAATACCGACGAGCTGCCCCACTTCCAGTGCCATGCGATCGAGCACCTTGGGGTCAATGCCAAAACCGAGCTGCCCCATCAGGGCCTCACCACTCAGCTTAAGAAGAATGCGCTTATATTTTTTGTCCCGACTTTGAGTGGACATATTTCACCCCTGCAAATCAACTTACCGCACACACTTTAATCATCGCATAGAAAAACGGGGCCTTGAGGCCCCGCTTCCGCGACTCAGCCCTTGAGCTGTGCAGCCACTTCGGCTGCGAAGTCGACTTCTTCTTTTTCGATGCCCTCACCCACTTCGAAACGAATGTAGGTTTGAATATCGGCACCGGCATTCTTCAGCAACTTGCCCACTGTCTGCTCAGGGTCTTTAACAAAAGCCTGATCAACCAGAGCATTCTCCGACAGGAACTTGCGGATACGACCTTCAATCATCTTCTCGATGATCTCAGCTGGCTTGCCACTCTCCTGCGCTTGCGCAGTGAAGATTTCACGCTCTTTGGCAACTTCTTCTTCGGGCATATCGCTTTGCTTGGCAACACGGGGGTTTACTGCAGCCACGTGCATGGCAACGTCGCGCGCCAATTCAGCATCACCACCTTTCAGGGCCACCAACACGGCAATGCGGTTGTTAGAGTGAACATAGCTGTCCACAACACCTGCTTCAGCGCTGAGCACCTGGATGCGGCGAACCGAGATGTTTTCACCAATTTTTTGTACCAGCGCTTCACGAGCAACTTCCAGCTCACCCGCCATCAGCGCAGCCACGTCGTCCTGCTTTTCAGCAAAGGCTTTGTTAGCAACCAAGTCAACAAAGCTCAAGAAGCCTTCATCGCGAGCCACAAAGTCGGTCTCACTGTTCACTTCCACAACCACGGCATAGCTACCGTCTTCGGCTACTTTGGTTGCAACAACACCGTCAGCAGCGGTACGACCGGCCTTCTTAGCCGCCTTCATACCACTTGACTTACGCAGCTCTTCAATCGCCAGTTCGATGTCACCATTGGCTTCATTAAGTGCTTTTTTGCACTCCATCATGCCAAGACCAGTGCGCTCGCGAAGCTCTTTAACCATTGCTGCTGAAACAGCCATCTTAAAATCCTCTTGTTTGGGCTTGATTTCGGCCCACCCTGCGGGCCTGCTCAATAAATATCCAAAAAAAGGGGGCCTTGCCCCCTTTTACGCGATTACACAGGCCAATTACTCGGCCGCTGCGTCGCCTTCTTCCTGCGCTACTTCAACAAATTCGTCGGCAGCAACTGCGGCGTTAGCGCCAGCATTGATGATCACATCAGCTACAGCAGTAACGTAAAGCTTGATCGCACGGATCGCATCATCGTTACCGGGGATTACGTAATCAACGCCATCGGGGTTGCTGTTCGTATCCACGATGCCAAATACCGGAATACCCAGCTTGTTAGCTTCTTGGATAGCGATGCGCTCGTGGTCAACGTCGATAACAAACAGCGCATCAGGCAGGCCTGACATTTCTTTGATACCACCGATGGAGCGCTCAAGCTTCTCCATGTCGCGGTGACGCATCAGGGCTTCTTTCTTGGTCAGCTTGTCAAAAGTACCGTCCTGAGCCTGAGTTTCCAGCTCACGCAGACGACGAACAGACTGACGGATAGTTTTGTAGTTTGTCAGCATACCGCCCAACCAGCGGTGGCTCACATAGGGCATACCGGCACGGCTAGCTTGCTCGGCAATAATTTTACCGGCAGCGCGCTTCGTTCCAACAAACAGCACCTTGTTTTTGTTCGCGCCCAGCTTAGCCAGCGCGTCCAAGGCATTGTTCATCGCAGGAACAGTGTGCTCGAGGTTGATGATATGAATTTTGTTGCGGGCACCGAAGATGAAGGGTGCCATTTTGGGGTTCCAGTAACGCGTCTGGTGACCGAAGTGAACGCCGGCTTGCAGCATTTCACGCATGCTTACATGAGACATGATTTTTCCTTGATTTTCATCGGGTTAGGAACTTGCACCCGCCCCGCAACCCAACCACAGCCATGCTGCAGCACCCGGGATTACGTGTCGACGAATGCGCGTCGTTTATGCCCTTTCAGCAGAGGGCCTGCTTTCGGGGCGCGTATTTATACCACAAGCCCCCAGCGACATAAAGCAGAAATCACGCTATCCCAGGCAATGACGCGGCTGAGCAATCGCGTCTGCTGCGGCGATAGTCTACAATGCGCTGTTTTCAGTTTAACGACTATCCGGGCAGATCACCCCACTATGAATGTAACTATCAAAACCCCTGAGGAAATCGCCGCCATGCGCGTGGCAGGACGCTTGGCCGCCGAAGTGCTGGACATGATCGCCGAGCACGTTCGCCCCGGCGTTACCACCGCTGAACTCGATAAGATCTGCCACGACTATATCGTCGATGTACAACAAGCCATTCCGGCGCCCCTTAATTACAACGGCTTCCCGAAATCCATCTGTACCTCGGTAAACGAGGTCATTTGCCACGGCATCCCCTCGGACAAAAAGGTGTTGAAGGACGGAGACTTGCTCAATATCGATGTCACCGTCATAAAAGATGGCTGGCACGGCGACACCAACCGCATGTACTACGTTGGCAATGTGCCCGAGCATGCAAAACGCTTGTGCGTCGTGACCCAGGAATGCCTGTATAAAGCCATTGCCTTGGTTAAACCGGGCGCGCGCCTGAGCGATATTGGCACTGTGATCGCCAAACACGCACGGAGTAACCACTACAGCGTGGTGGAAGAATATTGCGGCCACGGCATCGGCAGAGGTTTCCACGAAGACCCTCAGGTTCTCCACTATGGCGAGGGCTACAACCGCGGCAATGATCTGGTATTAAAAGAAGGCATGACCTTCACCATCGAGCCCATGATCAATGCCGGTAAGAAACACACCAAGCTCAACCTGAAAGACGGCTGGACCGTTACCACCAAAGATCGCCGACTCTCGGCGCAGTGGGAACACACCATGGCGGTCACCGCCGATGGCGTGGAAGTTCTCACCGCCCGCCCCGACGAGCCCTTCTATAAAGGTTAATTTCTATGAGCAGCACGCTTCTGAATGCAGAGGCCCTGCAGGATGCCACGGCCCAGTCCGATAATTTAATCGCGACCTATAAACAGTACCTCGGCGAGCTCCAGGATGAGCTCCGGGAACGCTTTGACGCCGACGAGGCTGTATATACGCTGGTAAAACTGCGCTCAGAAAAAATCGATATTCTGCTGCGCAACCTATGGTCGCAGTATCAGTGGGGGGACGACATCTCCCTAATTGCCGTTGGAGGCTATGGGCGCGGCGAACTGCACCCCTGCTCGGATATCGATCTGCTGATCCTCAGCCGCGACGATCAACACAACTACCGCGAAAATATCGAAGGTTTTATCACCCGTCTTTGGGATATCAACCTGGAGATCGGTCACAGCGTGCGCAGCATCGACGAATGCCGCCAAGCCGCCATTGACGACATCACCGTGGTTACCAACCTGATGGAGTCGCGCCCGCTTGAGGGTAATGCCGCCCTGCACGAGCTGTTGATGAACGAAGTCGGTCCTGACCAAATTTGGCCCAGCGCCGAGTTTTTCCGGGCAAAGTGGGACGAGCAAATCAGTCGCCACCGCAAATACGCCAATACCGAATACAACCTCGAGCCCAATATTAAAAGCTCCCCCGGTGGCCTGCGCGACATTCAAATGATCGGCTGGGTGATCAAACGCCACTTTGGCGCCCAATCCATCGACGAGTTGCGTGAAAAACTCTTTTTAAGCCAGGAAGAGCTCGACACGCTAAAAGACGGCCAGAATTACCTCTGGCGCCTGCGCTTCGCCCTTCATTTAATCACTGGCCGTGAAGAAGACCGCCTGCTGTTTGATCACCAGCGAACCCTGGCCGCTCGTTTCGGTTACGAAGACGACGACAGCAAACTCGCCGTAGAACGCTTCATGCAACAGTACTACCGCTGGGCGCAGCACCTGGGTGAGCTCAATGACGTACTGATGCAGCACTTCGACGAAACCATTCTCCGCGCCTGCGAGGCGGAGACCGTACTTGAGCTCAACCCGCGCTTTCGCATCCGCAACGGCCATATCGAAGTTAGCAACGAAAAGGTGTTTGAAAAAACGCCCTCCGCGCTGATGGAAATTTTTGTGCTAATGGCCCATCACGACGCTATCGACGGCGTGCGTGCCAGCACCATTCGGCTGATTCGCAAATCGCGTCACTTAATCGACGACGAGTTTCGCGCCGACCCGCGCAATAAGCGGTTTTTCATGGAGTTATTGCGCGCCCCACAGCGCGTCGCACTCAACCTCCGTCGAATGAAACGCTTTGGCGTGCTCGGAAAATTTATCCCGGCATTTGGCAAAATCACCGGTCAAATGCAGCACGACCTTTTCCATATTTACTCGGTCGACGCCCACACCCTGGAACTCATCAAGAACCTCAGCCGCTTCCGCTACCCGGACATGGTGAAGGTCTACCCAATGGCCTGCCGCATCATGCAGCGTCTGCCCAAGCCCGAATTACTGTTCCTCGCCGGACTCTTCCACGACATTGCCAAAGGGCGCGGCGGCGACCACTCCACCCTTGGCGCAGTGGATGCACGCGAATTTTGCCAATACCTCGGGCTAAACCGGCGCGACACCAACCTCGTTGCCTGGCTGGTGGAAAAACACCTAGAGATGTCCTCGGTGTCACAGCGCAAAGATATCCAGGACCCCGATGTGATCCGCGATTTCGCCCTGGAAATGGGTGACCAGCAGCACCTGGACTATCTGTTCTGTTTAACCATTGCCGATATCAATGCGACCAACCCCACGTTGTGGACCTCCTGGCGCGCCTCGCTGATGCGCCAGCTCTATGCAGAAACGCGCCGCGCCCTGAGACGCGGCCTGGAAAACCCCATCGATAAGCAGGAGTGGATTGCAGAGACCCAGCTAGGTGCTATCGAAAAGCTCGAAGACTACGGCTTCACCGAAGAAGAAATTCGCGAGCTGTGGAAAAGCACCGGTGAAGACTATTTTATTCGCGAGCAAGTCGACGATATTGTTTGGCACTGCCGCGCTATCGCTCAGCGCACCTCGCCCGAGGACTCACTGGTATTGGTGAAGGAAGGCGGACTGCTGGATCACGAAGGCGCAACGCAGATTTTTGTGCACACACCTTCGCGTAAAGGCACATTCGCGGTACTCGCTGGCGCCATGGAACAACTTGACCTCAGCATACAAGATGCGCGGATCTACAATACCGGGACCAACTACACGCTGGATACCTTTTACGTACTCGGTGTGGACGGCGAACCCATTGGCGACAACCCCGAACGCATTCGTGAGATCACCGAGTTTTTAACTCAGCAACTTGAGAAACCCGACGACTCCCCTGACCTCAGCAGTCGCCGCATGCCCCGACAAATGCGCCTATTCTCCACCCCCACGCGCACCAGTATGGCCACCGACCTCAATAAAGGTCACACCATGCTTGAAGTCATTACCCCAGACCGCCCAGGTCTATTGGCCAGGCTGGCGCTGATCTTCAATGACTACGGCGTGCACCTGCAAAATGCCAAAATCGCCACCCTCGGCGAGCGCGTTGAAGATGTGTTCTTTGTCACCGACGAACACAACCGCCCGATCAATGACCCCCAACTGTGTGAACAAATTCAACACGCGATTTGTTCCGAGCTGGATGAAAAAGCGAGTAAATCAGCCTAATGAATCCGCGCCTACAAACGCTACAGGCCTACCCCTTTGAAAAACTGCGTGCCTTGTTAGGCACCAGCAGCAGCGACTTGCCGCCTATTCCGCTATCCATCGGCGAACCCCGTCACCCTGCGCCGCGCTTTGTTGCCGATACCCTGGCAAGTGAGCTCGGCCGACTCAGCAACTACCCCACAACCAAGGGAGTAGCCGAGCTGCGCCAAAGTATTGCGCACTGGGCCGAGCGCCGCTTTGGCCTAAAGACTTTAGATCCTGAAACGCAGGTACTACCGGTCAATGGCACCCGCGAGGCCCTGTTCGCCTTTGCCCAAGCCGTCGTCAACCCCAGTGATGACGCTCTGGTATGCAGCCCCAACCCCTTTTACCAAATCTATGAAGGCGCTGCGCTATTAGCCGGAGCACAACCCCACTTTCTCGCCTGTAACGCCGGCAATGGTTTTATTCCTGACTATGACGCCGTGCCCGAGGAAGTTTGGCAACGCTGCCAGTTGTTGTACCTATGCACTCCGGGCAACCCTAGCGGCGCCGTCACCAGCGTCGCCACGCTACAAAAGCTGATTCGTCTGGCAGATAAGTACGACTTCATCCTGGCCAGCGATGAATGCTACTCCGAACTATATTTTGACGAGCAACACGCGCCCGCAGGCCTGTTGCAGGCCTGTGCGGAAATGGGGCGCGATAACTACGAGCGCTGCGTCGTGTTCCACAGCTTGTCGAAACGCTCCAACCTGCCCGGCCTGCGCTCAGGCTTTGTCGCGGGGGATGCCAAAGTGCTGGCCGACTTCCTGCTGTATCGCACCTATCACGGCTGCGCCATGCCCATTCAACACCAACTTGCCAGCATCGCTGCCTGGAACGACGAGGCCCATGTAAAAGAAAATCGCGATCTCTATCGCGAGAAATTCGCTCGGGTTTTAGAGGAACTGGGCGGCTGCTTAGACGTACAGCAGCCCGAAGCCTCGTTCTACCTGTGGGCAAAAACGCCCATCGCCGACACGGAATTTGCCAAACAGCTGTTTGATCAACAGCATGTCACTGTATTGCCCGGCTCTTACCTTTCTCGAGAGGTGAATGGCAGTAACCCCGGCAGTGGTTATGTGCGCATGGCGCTGGTCGCCGAGCTTGAAAACTGTGTCGAGGCCGCCCAGCGTATTCGCCGCTATGTGGAGACGCTGAACGCATGAACGCAGGCGAACCAGGGCGTAACTTACTGAAGGCTGAGCGCGTCGACTTTATCCTGCGCCGCCTCGACGAACTCTACCCCACCCAGCCAATCCCGCTGGATCACAAAGACCCTTACACCCTGCTGGTGGCGGTACTGCTATCGGCCCAATGTACCGATGAGCGCGTCAACCAAGTGACCCCGGCACTGTTTGCGCTCGCCGACAATCCAGCGGATATGGCCCAGCAAAGTGTCGACGATATTCGCGAGATCATCCGCCCCTGTGGCCTGTCTCCGCAGAAGTCGAAAGCCATCAAGCGGCTCTCGGAAATTTTGCTTGCCGACTACAATGGCCAGGTGCCAGAAGACATGGAAGCACTGGAGACCCTGCCCGGAGTCGGCCACAAAACGGCGAGCGTTGTCATGTCGCAGGCCTTCGGCGTGCCCGCTTTTCCGGTCGATACCCATATTCATCGCCTGGCGCAGCGCTGGGGGCTGACTAACGGCAAAAGCGTTGCCCAAACTGAGAAAGACCTGAAAAGGCTATTCCCCAAAGACCGCTGGAATGCCCTGCACCTGCAAATCATCTACTACGGCCGCGAATTTTGCAGCGCGCGTGGCTGCGACGGCACCGTCTGTGAGATATGCACCACCTGCTATCCCCAGCGAAAGCACCCCAAGAAAACCCGCAAGGCCTAAATACATCGATGGCGCGGCGGTCGAGCGCGGCCGCGCCGTGAACCCAGCGCGGCTTTTTGCTATGATGCCGAGCCTTTTCAGAACACAGCATTGGCCATGACAACGACTTTATACGGAATAAAAAACTGCGACACGGTGCGCAAGGCGCGCCGCTGGCTGGATGATCACAATGTCGACTATCAGTTCCACGACGTCCGCGAACAGGCCCTTGCCGCCGAGCAACTGCACAACTGGCTGCAAGAGCTGGGCGACAGCCTGATCAATAAACGCAGCACCACGTGGAAACAGCTAAGTGATGAACAGCGCCGCACAATTGATGACGACGCCTCGGCAGTGCAGCTGCTACTGCAGCATCCAACATTAATGAAACGCCCGCTGCTCGACACCGGCAGCGCGCGTCAGCTTGGCTTTAAAGCCGAGCACTACGAGCAATTATTTACCCACCACACGCTTTAAGCCTGTAAGAGAGAACCTTAATGAGTAACGCACTATTTAGCCTGGGCCTGGGTCTAGGCAGCCAAAACAGCAAAGGCGAATGGCTGGATATTTTCTACCCCCAGCCACTGCTACAACCCGCCGAAGCCCTGTGCGCGGCGATCGCCCCCATTGTTGAGTACAAAGGCGGCAATGCGGCAATTACCGTAAACAGCGAGCAAATGAGCCGCGTCGCTGAAGCACTGAAGGCCGCAGGCGACAGCGCCCAGGCCGATATTGCTGCACAGCTGGCAACCGCCAAGCAGGCGCTGGTTGTTACCTTGCTGGCTGAGGACGCTGCTCCCAGCTCGGTACCCGAGGGTTACTTGAAGCTGCACCTGCTCTCTCATCGCCTGGCCAAGCCGCATTCTCTGGACTTGAGCGGCCTGTTTGGCGTTCTGCCCAATGTTGCCTGGACCAACCAAGGCGCTATCGACCTTCTTGAGTTGCCCCAGCGCCAATTGGAAGCCCGCTTGAACGGTGAATTGCTTGAGGTCATGTCCGTCGACAAATTCCCCAAAATGACGAACTACGTTATGCCCTCCGGTGTTCGTATTGCCCACACCGCGCGCGTGCGCCTGGGCGCCTATCTCGGCGAAGGCACCACCATCATGCACGAAGGCTTTGTAAACTTTAATGCCGGTACGGAAGGCCCCGGTATGATTGAAGGGCGCATCTCAGCCGGTGTCATGATTGGTTCCGGTTCCGACTTGGGCGGTGGCTGTTCAACCATGGGCACCTTGTCCGGTGGCAACAATATTATTATTTCCATCGGCAAAGAGTGCCTGATTGGCGCCAATGCTGGTGTGGGTATTCCACTGGGCGACCGCTGCACAGTAGAAGCCGGCCTGTACATCACCGCTGGATCAGTCGTCACCATGATCGATGAAAAAGGTGAGCACGCAGGTACTGCCAAGGCCCGCGACCTGGCTGGCCAGTCGGATCTGTTGTTCCGCCGCAATTCCAAAAATGGTGCCATTGAGGTGCTGACAAACAAGTCAGCGATCGCCCTCAATGACATGCTGCACGCCCACAACTAAACCTGGGTAAACAGCAGTTTGAGAACGCCGCCCCTTCGGGCGGCGTTTTTGTATTGGTGAACTCTGCGTCGACAAACTACTCTATTATTCAGTGGCCGGGCATCGCCGGGCCTAAAAATAACGGGGGCCAACATGGAGTTACAGATCACCGGTTTTTTCGGCTTATTAATTTTTATCGCCGACATCTGGGCCATTCTAAACATCGTTCAAAGTCGCAACAGCTCTGCAAATAAGCTGCTGTGGATCGTGCTTATTCTACTGCTACCCCTTCTCGGGCTAATCATCTGGTGGCTATTCGGCCCGCGAGAGCCGGCAAAGTAACACCGCGCCATGCCCATAATCGCTGATATAAATTGGCCGCTAATCGGCCACCACTTAACGCAGCTGGCTATCGCCTACCTACTCGCTATTCCAATCGGCTGGAACCGCGAAGTTGAGTCGCGCGGCGTCGGCTTGAGAACCTTCCCACTGGTGGCCATTGCTTGCTGCGCCTACCTGCTTATTGGACGAGACATCTTAAGTGGCTCGGAATCTCACGCGCGTTTAATGTATGGTTTGATGAGTGGCATCGGTTTTATCGGTGGCGGCGCCATTCTTAAGCAAGGTGGTTCTGTTAGTGGCACCGCGACGGCCGCAGCGATCTGGGCAACCGGCGCCATTGGCACGGCGGTGGCTTGGCAGCGCTACGAAATCGCGATCGTGGTAAGCCTGATGACCTTTTTAACCCTTCGCGCTCTGCGCCCCCTCAAACACTGGGCAAATACAGACTCAGAAAATGCATAACACACAATCTTCGAAACACAGCGACTGGGCCCTGCGCCTGCTGGCGGTCTTAGCGGTACTTTATACGCTTAGGCTTGCGCGCGACGTCATGTTGCCAATTACGCTGGCGCTTATCTTCGCCCTGCTGTTAGCACCTGCTGTGAGTCGCTTGCAGTGCTGGCGGCTGCCCCGCAGTGCAGCCGCGCTACTGATTTTATCGGCCTGCATCGGCAGTATTGGCGCTGGCTTCTATGCCTTGGCATCGCCAGCCAGCGAGTGGTTGCAGCGCGCCCCCGAAGCGGCAGAGGTGATCCGCGACCACCTGCGCGAGGTCAACAGTGAGCGCAGCAATGTCGATGCCGCCACCGCGAGCATCGACAGTTTGGCAGAGGAATTCTCCGGCCCCGCGAACCCCAAGATAAACAAGGTGGTAATCGCCGACACCGGCTGGCGTGGCGAGATTTGGGAGATCGCGCGCAACTTCGGCGTTTACGGTACGCTCAGTATCATCCTGCTATTTTTCTTGCTCAGCTCAGGCGATGCCCTAATGCAGCGGTTTATTAATAGCCTGCCCAACAAGCAAGATAAGGCCGCAGCCACCCAACTGACTCGCCACGCCCAGGAGCAAATGTCGCGCTACCTGCTGACCATCACTCTGGTCAACGTTGGTGTTGGAGTAATCACCACCGCTTGTCTGTGGTTATTGGATTTCCCCGACCCCGCGCTGTGGGGCGCCGTTGCCGCGCTGCTGCGCTACATCCCCTATCTCGGGGTGAGCATTACGGTCATGCTGCTGACCATCGTCAGTGCCGTCAGCTTTCAAACACCGGCTCTGGTACTTGTCGCGCCGCTAGGCTATGCCCTGTTCACCGCGCTGGTGGGGCAGTTTGTCGACCCCTTTATTCACGGCATGCGCTTCAGCCTGAACCCGATTATTGTTTTCCTGTGGATCTTTTTTTGGGGCTGGCTGTGGGGTGCCCCTGGTGTCCTGCTGGCCGTCCCCCTGCTTACCCTGTTCCAAGTGGTCTGCAAGCACGTAGATTCACTGAAGCCTATCGCCAACATTATCGGAGACGCGAATGACATCAAAACCCAATGACTACCGCGCCAGTCTGTGGCCATTGCCATCCGCCCGCACTGCCGAAAGCGGCAGCGAGCGCAGGCTGGGTGTGGAAATTGAGTTTACCGGAATGGAAATGGATGCCATTGCCGAGACAATCGTCGACTGCTTTGGCGGCCGTATTGAACGTCAGTCCGACTACGAATACCAAGTGACTGACACGCCCTTTGGCACCTTCGGGGTCGAGCTCGACTCCGCGTATATTAAAAAGCTCGGGCGAGACAGAGAACAGGCCGGTGCCGGCAATGACTTTGAGGAACTGACCGAGTCGATAGTTGGGCTCGTTGCCAAACAGCTGGTGCCCTTTGAGATCGTGGCCCCGCCCATTGCGCTGAGTGAGCTTTGGCAGTTGGAAGATCTGTTTCTTCGCTTGCGCCTCGCCGGTGCCAAAGGCACAGAAGCGTCGGCAAAAAACGCCTTTGGCTTGCACTTAAACCCTGAAATGCCCGATTGCGAGCCCGCGACGGTACTCAACTATTTTCGCGCCTTTATCTGTTTATACGACTGGCTCAAGCAGCGCAGCAGAGTCGATTTAAGCCGGCGCTTGACCAGCTATATCGACCCATTTAAGCGCGACTATATGCGCAAGGTGCTGGCAGCAGATTACCAACCCAGCGCGGATGAACTCATCGAGGATTACATCCATTTCAACCCAACACGCAATCGCGCACTGGATATGCTGCCACTGTTTGCCCATATGAACGAAACATTGCTGCGCCAGCATATCGACGACCCGCGGGTGAAGGCGCGCCCCACCCTGCATTACCGTTTGCCGAATAGCCTGATCGACGACCCAAACTGGGGCCTGATCCACCCCTGGCGCGACTGGCTGCAAGTCGATGCGCTAGCCTGTGACAAGGCGCGTTTACAAGCGATGTGTCAGGCCTACCGAGCGCACCTGGAAAGCACGACCAGCAGTCTATTCAGCGACTGGACACAGCATGTCGATAGCAGATTGATCCCCGAACTCTTGTAAATTCATAAAGGACGACGGTTATCAGCAAAATGCGTTCGAGTGACTCACACCCTGTTATCGCCGTTACCGGCGAGGACAGACGCTTCCCCGTGTCGTGGTGGTTTATTCGCTGGGCACTTCGCCGAGCGGGTGCCGAGGCCATTCACCTCACCCCTGAGCACGGCGACGTGCCGCGCCATATCGACGGCATTATCATCAGTGGCGGCGACGATATCGACCAGGGCCTGTATCTGCCAGATGCCCCCGAAGTCGCCCCTATGAATCCCCGCCGAGACCGCTTTGAGATCGGCGCGCTTGAGCGACTATTGCCAAGCGGTCTGCCAATCCTGGGGATCTGTCGGGGCGCGCAATTGCTCAACGTTGTACTGGGCGGCAGCTTGCATGTCGACCTAACGCCCTTGCGAAAACGCACCAGCAACCGGCGCATGCTGCTGCCCCATAAAACGCTCCACGTCGATACCGACACGCAGCTTTTCAACGTGCTGGGCGAAGAGCAATGCAGAATTAATAGCCTGCACCACCAGGCGGTTGATCGACTGGGCGAAGGCATGCGCGTCAGCGGTCGCGACCTTGATAACATCACCCAAGCCATTGAAGACCCGCAACAACCATTTCGACTGGGGGTACAATGGCACCCCGAATATCTGCCCCAGCACGCGCGCCAGCGCCGTTTATTTGCGCAACTTTGCCAGGCGGCCGCGCTATGATCAGCGCCTATTTACTCCTGTTTGCCGCCGCCTTTGGGGCAGCCACATTGCTGCCGTTTTACTCGGAAGTGCTGTTGATCGCCCAGCTCGAAGCCGGGCTACTGCCCTTTTGGCTATGGCTTGCAGCCAGTAGCGGCAATACCCTCGGCGCAGGCGTCAACTGGTGGATGGGAGCCAAGCTCAGCCACTATGCCGACCGCCGCTGGTTTCCCGCGCGCAAAAAAGACTTGGAACGTGCGCAGGGCTGGTTTGCCCGCTACGGCAAATGGACCTTGCTGATGTCCTGGCTGCCAATCGGCGGTGACGCACTCACCGTGGTCGGCGGCATTATGCGCGTGCCCGCACTGAGCTTTTTTACCTTGGTCGCCATTGGCAAAAGCCTGCGCTACGCATTGCTCATACTCGGGTACAATGCCGCGGTATAAACAACAGAGGTGACCGCAATGGCGTTAACAGCCAGTATTTTCAAAGCCGATATCGAGATTAGTGACCTGCGACGCCACCATTACCAGCCCTACCAACTCACGCTGGCACGCCACCCCTCTGAAACAGACGAGCGCATGATGCTGCGACTCCTTAGCTTTGCGCTATTTGCCGACCCCGCGCTGCAGTTTACTCGCGGCCTCAGCAATGACGATGAGCCAGATCTGTGGCGCCACAGTCTGAGCGGAGAAACCGAGTTGTGGATTGAGCTTGGGCAGCCCAGTGAAAAGCGCTTGCGCCGGGCGCGCTCCAAAGCCCGGCACGTTATCGTGGTTTGCTACGGCGGCCGCAGCACAGCCCAATGGTGGCAGGAAAACCAAGGCAAACTGAGCCAGCAAAGCTGGCTGAGTGTCGTCGAAATTCCGGAAGACGAATCGCGAGCCTTGAGCGCGCTCACGCAGCGTTCAATGCAACTACAATTCACGCTGGATGAAGACAGTGTGTGGGTGTCGAGCAGCAGTGACAGTATTGCCATCCACCCGCAATGGCTGCATGGTGAACAGCGTGCTCAGTAACGAGCCCCTGAAAACGAAGGTGTCACCATGATTCAACTCCAGGGTTTGGACCATGTGGTGCTGCGTACAACGCGCCTCGCCGCGATGATCGACTTTTACCAGCGCCTTGGTTGTCACATCGAGCGCGAGGAAGCACAGCTGGGCCTCTATCAACTGCGCGCCGGTGCCAGTCTTATCGATATCGTCCCTGTGGAGGCCCCGCTAGGCCAGGAAGGCGGCCCAGCACCGGGGCAAGATGGCCACAATATGGACCATTTCTGCCTGACCTTGGAAAACTTCGACGGCGACGCTGTGCTGGCCTACCTGGACGGCCAGGGCATTGTCCATCAAGGCATTCAGCGGCGCTATGGCGCGCAGGGGTACGGTCCATCCATCTATATTCAAGACCCCGAGGGCAACCGCGTGGAACTGAAGGGCCCGCCTGAAACCGCAGCACAAACGTGACACCCACATTTCCTCCAGATCAAAAATTCATGACAAATTCATCTAATATCGCGTTTTGAAATAAATTCGTCATACCCCTGTAACAATGCATGGGCATACTGCCCACCATTGAAAGACCACCGCAGCACAGTGTCGCTGCTTGCAAACTCGTCAAGGGGATCGAATATGTCACTCAATAGTTTTCGCGCAGTTTTGGCCGCCGCAGCACTTTTCGTAGCGGGCGCTGCCAGCGCCGACGAGCCTCAGCTTCTTCTTGAAGAAGTTACCGTTATTGGCGCGGTTCACAGCAGCGATGCCGTCACCGTTGCAGACATTGATATGGCCGGCGATGACAGCCTCGTCGACATGCCAGTCGCTTACGAATAAGCCCTCTCTACTCGGTATCGGCCACGCGGCTTTTTAGCTGCACGGCCGATACAATGCGTAGTCCATCCAGCAGCGCGTTCATCGCCAAAAAGTCAGCCTGATCACCATGACTGACGGCCAGGGCAATGTGTCCGGCACTAAATGGCCCCAGCGCACTGTCAAAGTTTTCCCAGCGTTCACCCGTCCAGGCTTCTACCCACATGTGGGGCACAAACACAAAACGCCTGCCTAAAAAGCGTTCGTTGTTGTAAGCCACGCCCATAACAACCCGACTGGGAATACCGGCGGCCCGCGCCAGGGCCGCCAACATCAGCGCATGTTCTGTGCAATCGCCCTGAGCACTCTCCATTGCCTGCAGCGCTGTCGCGTAGCCGCTGTAGGTGGCTACGTCGTCCATATAGCCACTGACAAAACGCGTTAGGCGCTGCATTTTTACCGCTGGCGCTATGGGCGCCTGACCTATCAACTCGTCCACCACGGCGGCGAATGCCGAGGCCTTCGCGGGTAACCAATAGCTCGCGCCAAGGTAATCATCCACGGGCGCCGCCTCAGACGAGGCTAGCTCACAGTGCTTACATACAGTAACCAACCAATCATTACCCTCTTTTTGCACGGATTGCTGGCCGGTGCCCGGCGGCTGCCAATGCGAGGGCGCACCGCGAAGCTGGTAGCGAACTTTGCCATTCAACGCCTGGTCGCTTATGCGATAGGGAGAGCGCAATAACCGTTGGTATACATGACTCATCGCCTCCAATGGCTCAGCGCGGCAGGCTTCATCACAGGGCAACAACCACATCGACTGACCGGCAGATTCGCTGTACTGCGCCAACACCGTAAAATCGCCATCGGCGTAGTAAATCGCACTGCGCTGCCACGCTCCCTGGCGCTGAACATCTTTACTTATTTTCCAGCGCAGCACCGTCAACCAAGGCGTCAATGCTGTAGACAGGGCCTGCGTCAACGGCGCATTCAGCGGTGTAAACCGGTAGCGCACCGCTTCCACCGCCTGTTGCGCAAAACTCCATTCCTGGGTAAGCAACTCACCGCTCTTGGCATGCTGCGCGAACAAGCGTTGCCGCTGATGAGGAAACTGCGCCACGGCTTGACCAGCAACAGGCGCGAAGGCCTGCCCCTGAGATAGCCATAGGCGCTGGCCACGGTATTCAATGGCCAACCTGTGACTCGCCGCCCGCGACTGCTGCACCTTAGTTGCCTGAAGCGGCCTGCCATCGCGCGCCTCTACGTAGCGAAGTCGCGTTTCTGTTTGCCCAGCGGCCTCCCCCGGCTGCTGAATTTGAACACGGAGCGTTTGCTCGGTCGAGCAGCGCGTGTCGTCGCAAAAACTCACTAACTTCCTCAGCCCCACGGGCACGCCATCGACGCTTAATTTCTGCCAGCGGGTAGTCGCCTGCGACGCCGCAGGAATAAATGAGTCTTCGCCGGCTGCCTGCGGCGGCACCGCAGCACAAGACGCCACCAGCGCGAGCAATACCAAAACCAATAATCGACTACGCACACGCCCTTCCATCGTATTTTTGAAGCCCTTACCCTGCGCCAGCCTACCAGAGTTCGCATAAAACTCGATGACACAACAACCGAATTTTCACTACAGCGTATACAATGCTATTCATCAGCCCGGGGATCCTCAACATGCGCCGCTTATTCCTTATTACATCGACCCTCGCCCTTCTTTTCGGCTGCGCAGCACCGCAGCAGTCGCCTGAGCAGGTCGATACCCCCAGTGCACTCTCAAGCTGCCCGTCAGCGCCGCGCTGCGTATCGAGTCTGAGTGAAGAGCTGGATGCTTTCACTTCACCATTTAAAGTCACCTCTGCCGAGCAGTGGCAAACCCTGCAATCACTGCTGCGCTCACTGCCGAGAACCCAGGTCATCGCACAATCCCCGCACTACCTCCACGTGGAGGTCCGCAGTAAAATAATGCGCTACCGTGACGATGTTGAGCTGCTGTATACAGCGGATAAAAATCGCGTCGATGTGCGCAGTGCATCTAAAATTGGCTACTATGACTTCGGCGTAAATCGCGAGCGCATCGAAGCACTGCGTTTGCGCTTTCTGGACGCTACAGCGACGCCCTGACCGCACTCTACGTTTAATAAGGCGCTATGCGAAAAACCGACAAAAAACGCGAAAAACAACTGGTCTACCGCCTTAACGACGTTTGCGAAACCGCGCTGGCCAAACCCCTGCCGGGCTTTTGCTGGCTGACACACACCGTTGACTATCAGCGTTTTCCCAACAGCTTACAGGTCTATTGCGTCGTCGAGGAATCGATGGTGCAGGGTGGCGTATGGATCGGGGAGGAATGGTTAAGAGACGCCATTATTCGCGCGCTGGCTGAAGAAGGCTGGCAAATCCGCAAAACACAAATTCACTGCCTGAGCGAGCCCGCGCTTAACAGACGCCAACTCAGCGAGAAATCACGATAATGACTAGCCCTGCCCCCATGGAGATAGAACGTAAATACCTGGTCAGCAATAACGACTGGCGTTTACAGGCCGAGGCGCTGGGCGTCAAAGGCTGCCATATGGTGCAGGGCTATCTTAGCCGAGACCCGCACCGCAATGTTCGGGTACGCATTGCCGGTGATGCCGCCTGGCTGACCATCAAGGGCATCAGCCAAGGCGCGAGCCGCATCGAGTTTGAATACGCCATCCCCCTCGACGACGCCCGCGCAATGCTCGTCCTGTGTGAGGGGCCGCTGGTTGAAAAAACCCGTTATACCCTGCCTATCGCCAATGACACTCGGTACTGGGAGATTGACGAATTTGCCGGTGACAACCACGGCCTTATCATCGCCGAAATTGAGCTCGATCACGACAAGCAGCCAGTCCCCTCCGCCAGCTGGCTGGGTAAAGAGGTAACCGGCCAGGTCCATTACTACAACAGTAGCTTGTCGCAACAGCCGTTTAGCAAATGGCCGCAGGCACTGCGCTCACAGCATTTCGGTGAAGGCTGAACTGCTGACTCTTACACTGCGATGCGGTTTGAAGTTGGGGCCATCCAGTTGTTCTATATGCCCACCTTTTTTTAGGAAATCCTCTACTTGGCGAGAAAGCTCAGCGCGAATTTGGCGCTGATGGTGTTCGGATTGTGAGGCCTGAGCTTTGTAGTAACGGTTCATCGCAATTCCTCTTATGGACATTGGGCAACGCTCAAGCGCCGCCGACAGCCAGAAGACTACGCCGCCCCCGTGACAAAATCGGGATGATTTTATGACAACTGTGCAACACCACTGCGTTTATTCAAGGGTTAAAAAACGCATCACCGCGCCCTGTTTGGAGCATTGTGTCATTACGGCAAGGTGCATAAGCAGCAAAAACTCAGAGAGCTTTTCTGCTAAAGATCGTTGGATAGATTCTGCCGACCATTTAAAAATGGCGCAAAGCTGGAAGCTATTGACAGAGTTTATGTCTCTATAGTCGGCGCAGTCTTGCTACGCTCGACACCTGAGAGACTTGCATTTAAGTGATTTATTATGTTTTTTCACTGTGCATGAGGACTAGTTGAGCAAAGTCGGTAGGCTTAACAATGTTCAGGCCGTATTTTTCTTTGATGATTGCTGCATGCTTGTATATTCCTGCATCAGAAGTTACGAAGCAGCCACCATATTTTTGGGCTTCAAAAACATGAAAGCAATCTGCTTTCCTTTTTTCTAATGCACCGTTATCGGTAATAATATTTTCAATATCTCGTAACGTTTCTTTTTCTAAACTAGTTAGGCCTAACCTGACAGTTTGGCGAGATCTAGGCTCAATCTCTCGTATCCAGCCCGGCGTTTTTGGATTTCTTATTTCAGTTACTACGGAATGCATCAGCACGACCTTTTTCTTGTTTTTCTCGAGAAGGTCTCTAGCCCATTGAGAAGCCTTCTGATCCTCTAGGCATCCACCATCAAAAGCACAAGAGTCAAAGAAAATGAAATCATCATATGGGTTAAAATCCATGAGAATCGTCCGAAAAATATCGATTGTATTATGACAACTGAGGCCTAATACCACTTTGGCCCCTATCTTAAGGGAGGGCCCCTGAAGGGCATTGAAACCAAATCTCTTCGATGGGGGCTGGTTGTATTTATGGAGGTGATTACTGCTGGTGACAAGGCTTCCTACCTCTATCTGTTCTGAGATTCCTTTCGTTTGAGCATAATCCTATTTTCAAAATGTTCAACGACGTAGCGTGCTGCTTATCAAAATGATGAGCTTACGTCCGACAAACAATCGACAAAATGAAGTGAACGAAGGGCTGCACCTACAACGTGCGTATGGCGGGTAATGCTGTGCGGCGACACCCGCTTACAAACAGCGCAAGTATCAACGCGTTATTAGACCCGCTTCGGCTAGATCACCAAGCATAAAAAAAGCGCACACACTGTTGGCTAGTGTGTGCGCTCAGTAGGCGCGTCGGCTGCCGGTAAACGGCTGTTGGCGCCCCTATTCCAGCACCTGAAATTTAGACGGCAGGCATCTCGTCAGCCATTTCACGGAGTTTGTTCTTGGCGACCTTCTCTAAGGTCGCACGCGGAAACTCGTCGACAAAGTAGACGGCGCGCGGCACTTTAAAGTCTGCCATGTTGGCTTTGCAGTGATCGATGATGGCCTGGGCGAACGCGTCGTCGTCCTCCGGCGCGCCCCAACCCTTAATAACGAAGGCAACCGGTACCATGTCCAACATATCGTGAGACTTAGCAACCACCGCCACTTCGCCGACGCCGCCGCCCGGAACCTGCATAACAACCTCTTCCACTTGGCGGGCTGAGACGTTTTCGCCACCGACTTTCAGGGCATCTTTATCGCGGTCGGTAAAGTAGAAGTGGCCTTCATCTCCGACGTGAACCATATCACCGGTTTTGAACCAGCCGTTTTCAGTGAACGACTTGTCCATGGCTTCCTGGTTTTTGTAATACTCTAGGAAGATGTTTACGCCGCGTACCCCGTGTACCCACAGCTCACCAATTTCGCCTTTTTTGCAGGGCTCGCCGGTTTCGGGGTTAACCACCGCCAAGTGATAGCCCGGCGTCGGTTTACCGATACTGCCCTGCGGCCACTCTTGCACGAAGTCTGAGCGCGTTGCGTGGGTAACGGTTTCTGTCATGCCCCAGCTAGCAAAAGGCTTGGCCTTCAGCCAACCTTCAATTTCCTTCCAGATAATGCCCATCGGCATCACTTTCAGGCTGTGCTCTTCAGGCACGGCCTGGGCACCAATTGCCTTAAAGACGAAGGGAATCATTGAGCAGTGAGTCACTTGGTGTTTGTCGATAATTTCCCAGAACCGGCTGGCAGAAAACTTGGGTAATAACACTGCGGTGCCGCCCACACCCAATGAGCCCCAGAATGCCCAGCTCTGACAGTTCACGTGAAAGAACGGCAGGAATCCCAGGTAGACGCTGTCGCGGTCCATATTCATGCTTTGTGAGCCCATGGTGCCAGACCACAGGGCATTAGCGTGAGTGTGCACTACCGCCTTCGGAAGTGATGTCGTGCCAGAGGTAAACATAATCCCCGCTGGCAGCATGGGCTCGGCTGGACGCTCGGGCACGGTGCTGGCATCGCCATACAGGGTTTCGAATAGCTGTTCGTCGTGCTGCTGGTCCGCCTCTGCGGCTTCGCCGGAGTTGTCTTCAGTGACAATCAGCCACTGGATATTTTTGGCGTTATTCTTAATTTCCTGCACGAACTTGGGCTGGGTGATTACCCCCACTGCCTCGGTGTGCGCGGCAAAGTACTCAATTTCGCCGCCCACACAGCGGGTATTGGTGGTGACACCCACCGCACCCAATTTGGCACAGGCATACCATGCCAATACCATCTCTGGGCAGTTCTCGGCGTGAATCATAACCTTGTCGTGCTTGCGCACGCCCTTGGCGTAGAGACCCGCAGCGATTTTGCCGGTTTCTTCGTCAAAGGCCTTGTAGCTCCAGCTGCGCTCTTCGCCCGAACGCGGCTCCCAAATCATAAAGGGGTGATCAGGCCGCACTTCGGCCCAGTGCCGCAGGCGCTGCGGAATATCCTGGTCGGCAAAATCAAACTGCGCGGCGGCGGCCGCCACCTTCAGGTCAACACTCATAGCCACTCCTTTATCATCGTTAGGCATTCGATTGGCGTATAACTGAGCCCGATGTTACCGAGCTGCCAAGACCTTCTCTATGACAAAAACACTCACTCCACTGACATTTTGAGCAGCCGCAGCCAGCGAACTGCCGCCGCCGATTTTCCCAGCGTTCTCTGTTAAAATGCCGCTTTTGATTTTAGAGCCCGAATTATGAGCCTCAGCCCTACCCTGGACCTTGCCATCGACCTTATCCAGCGCCCCTCGGTTACCCCTGAGGACGAGGGCTGCCAAGCGCTAATGATGGCGCGTCTTGCCGCCATTGGCTTTCATTGCGAGCCGCTGCGATTTGGCGAGGTTGACAACTTTTGGGCGGTGCGCGGCGACGAGGGCCCGCTGCTGTGCTTTGCCGGCCATACCGATGTAGTGCCAACCGGCCCCGAGAGCGACTGGCAAACGCCCCCGTTTGAGCCAGAGATCAGCGACGGTATGCTGCGCGGCCGTGGCGCCGCCGACATGAAAGGCAGCTTGGCGGCTATGGTGACTGCCTGCGAACGCTTTGTGAGCGAACACCCCGACCACCGGGGTCGCATTGCTTTTTTGATTACCAGCGACGAAGAGGGCCCGGCAAAAAACGGCACTGTAAAAGTGGTTGAGTGGTTGGAGTCTCAGGGCGAAAAAATTGACTGGTGTGTTGTCGGCGAGCCCTCCTCGACCGACGCGGTGGGCGACGTGATCAAAAACGGCCGTCGCGGCTCCCTTGGCGCCGTGCTGAAAGTCAGGGGTATTCAGGGCCATGTGGCCTACCCCCATCTGGCGAAAAACCCCATCCACCTTGCGGCGCCGGCACTTGCCGAACTGGCTGCTGAGCAGTGGGATGAGGGCAACGACTTCTTCCCCGCTACGTCTTTTCAAATTTCAAATATCAACGGCGGCACCGGCGCGACCAATGTGATTCCCGGTGAGCTTGAGGTGGTTTTCAACTTTCGTTTTTCTACCGAGTTAACGGCAGACATACTCCAGCAGCGCACTGAGGCCATCCTGGATAAACACGGCTTAGACTACGCACTGGAGTGGAACCTGAGCGGTCAGCCTTTCTTAACGTCGGAAGGTCCACTCGTGGAAGCGGCGCAAAACGCAATACGCCGCGTCACCGGGCGCGACACGGTATTGTCGACCGCCGGAGGCACCTCAGACGGGCGTTTTATTGCCCCGACCGGTGCGCAAGTTGTGGAACTCGGCCCCGTTAACGCGACGATTCACAAAGTGGATGAATGCGTGAATGCCGAAGACCTTAACCAGCTCAGCGCCATGTACCAGGCAATGATGGATGACCTGCTGGCGCGTTAATTATTGCCAAAGGCCTTTATTGGGTACACATCAAAGCGCACGGCCTTGCCGGTCACGGCAAATTGCGGCCTGCCCTTGGCCTCCAAGGCGCTGAGCGCCGGGCCATCGATAATCGGCGCTTTTGGCGGGCGCTTTACCACCACCCGGTGGCGGGCAACCGCCAGCGCCGCGGCGAGTAAAGCGTCGTCATCGTCGTCTTTGCCAACCAAATGATGAAACAGGCGCATTTCTTTTTTCACCAGCGCAGACTTGCCCGAGTCGGGAAACATCGGATCCACATACACCACATCCGGGGCCTGTTCAGCATCGCCAAGATAGTGGCCCAATCGCTCGATGGCACTGCCTTCGTGCAGTGTCATATGCTGTACAAAGCCCGCCACGTCAGCGTCTTGTGCCGCCCGCGTGAGCCCGTCGGTAAGCAGCGCGGCTACCACAGGGTGGCGCTCGCACATCTCGACCGACGCGCCGTAGGTTGCCAGTAGGAAGCTGTCGCGCCCCAGCCCTGCCGTCGCGTCGATCACCCGCAAGCCTTCGCGGCGGCCGCCAATCGCTTTTAATAACAGTTCTTTGCCGCGGTGACGCTTTCGCCACTGCTGAGAAAAATCGACATACACCGGGTGTTCACGAGCACTGGGCGCCAGGCCCAAACTCAAACAGCCCTGGTAGTCATAGAGGTATTGCTGATCGGCAGCCGCCGAGAATTGTGTGGTGCATTCTAATGACAAGGCACGCGCCAAGGCATCGAGTTGCGGGTTGCCCTGGCTAACCACCTGCGGGGGACGCACGACGGTAGACGCTCCTGTCGCCATTTTTTTGCTCGTCATTGTTATGGAGTCTGCCGCTCTGGTCCGCGATTATCTGAGCAGCGATTGTACCGTGGCTCTCGGCCCTGCGCCTAGCGCGTCACCTCCGGCATTAGCGAATAGTCCAGCCACCGTCGATGACCATTTCCTGGCCGGTCATATTTCGCGCCGCATCACTGAGCAAGAAATTCATCGCGCCGCATAGTTCATCCATGTCGATGAAGCTCTTTTTGGGCATTGGCTCGAGCATAATTTTATTGATCACCTCATCCTCGGAAATACCGTGCGCCAGGGCCTGACTGCTGATTTGCTTTTGCACCAGCGCTGTCTTTACGTAGGACGGGCACAGAGTGTTAATGGTGATATCACAATCTGCGGTTTCCAGCGCGACGGTTTTGGAAAAGCCCAACAAACCGTGCTTAGCCGCCACGTACGCGCTCTTATGGGGCGACGCCACCAGCGAGTGGATGGAGCCCACATTGACGATACGGCCAAAGTTTCGCGCTCGCATACTCGGTAATACGGCGCGACTCAGCAGGGCTGGGCCGACCAATAAAATCTCTGTTAACAATTTCCAGCGGTCGACGGGAAAGTCCTCCAAGGAGGCAACGTGTTGAATGCCCGCATTATTAATGAGTACATCGACGCCGCCCCATTCGTTCTCCAAACGCGATACCGCACCGCTGATGTGCTCTTGGTTGGTAACATCCAGCGGCAGGGCCAATACCTCAGCCGCCGCCCCGTTCAGTGACTGCGCAGCGCTAGTAACCGCTTGTTCGTCAGCGTCAGTTAGGCAAACTCGAAAGCCTTGTTTCGATAAATCAGCCGCAAGGGCCAGCCCAATGCCGCTGGCCGCGCCGGTAACTAACGCTGTTTTGTGTCGCATGTTTGCCTCATCGTATTTGAGTTATTGGGGAGTTCGCTCTTCACCACATACCGCGCGAAAGCCCGCGGCCATAAAGGGAATCATTCGGTCGTAGGCGGCATCAAAATCCGACGACAGACACTTGCCACCCGACAAGCGGTCTATACGACCGGTCTGCGCTAAGGTTAGCGCCAGGGCACCCGATACATAGTGATAACACCAGTGCAGGTCTTCATCCCGCGCCGTTGGGAAAATCTGCCGCAGCGCGGCAATGAAATCGCCCACGTGTTTGTCAAAGGTGTTTTCCATCATTTCCCGGCTCCACACCGGCGATGTCATTACATAGGCGAGCAGCGCCATGTAGTTTTTCCAGCCTGGATCACCGCTCTCCTGAGCCAGCTTTAGCGGCAACAAAAATGCCTCAATTACCTGCTCTAAGCGCTGCGGTTCTCCATCGGTAAACTGCTCCTGCAATACCTGGCGGCGGGTGCTTCCGAGGTGTTCTGCACGGCGATTAAACACCGCGTAGAAAACATCTAACTTCTTGCCGAAGTGGTAATTGGCCAATGCAACATCCACCTTTGCACCAGTGGAAATTTGCCGCATGGTGACGCCATCATAGCCGTGGCGGGCAAAGAGCTCCTCTGCCACGTCCAGTATTCGCTCGCTCTTCACCGCATTTGTTTTTCTTGTCATTGTGCCACCCAGTTTTTCTAACACTGCAAATTGCCCGCTGCAGTGTTCGCGTTTGCTTGTGATGTAGACAGTGTTTTGCCACCGCTTGTATATTCAACGCTTGTTGAATATAGTGGCTCACCAATAAATAAAATACAAGGCGGATGGTACATGATATCGACAGAGGTCTTTAAATATGTGCTGACTGGTGGCTATGTTGCACTGGTCTACTGGCTCTCCTGGATAGGCATGCGCCGCACGCAGGACATTAGCGGCTTCGCCATCGGCAACAAAGATATGAGCCCCTATATCATCGGCATTACGCTTGCAGCCTCGATCGCCTCCACGGCGACCTTTGTTATCAATCCCGGCTTTGTTTATGTGCACGGCGTTTCTGCCTATATGCACTACGCCGTCGCGGGGTCGGCCGGTATTCTTAGCGCATTCTTGGTCTTGTCACGCGGCTTCTTGCGCCTTGGCGAAGAGAAGCAGGCACTGACGCTTCCAGACTGGATATACCACCGCTACCAACACCGCGGCTTCAGTCTGTTTTTCGCCTTTATTAATTTATTATCGGTGAGCTTCGTGGTGCTCATTCTGGTCGGTTGCAGTCTGTTAATGACGGGCATCTTCCCTATCGAGCAAAAGCCAGCGTTGGTCATTGTGTTGCTGTTTGTATTCTCTTATGTGCTGATGGGCGGCACCTATGCCCACGCCTACACCAACACCTTGCAAGGCATAATGATGATCGTGGTCACCCTGCTGCTATTCGCCCAGGGCGCGGACTATTTCAACGGCGATTTCTTATCCTCGCTGCGCGATATTGGCGAAGGCTACGCCGCGGTAATGAACACCGACAGCAATCTTTACTACGATTTTTTCTCGGTTTTCGGCGCGGGTTTTATCATCACCTTTGCACTGATGTTGCAGCCACATATTCTCACTAAAGTGCTGTATTTACGCAGTGAAGCGGACATCGGCAAATTCATTGGCACCACGGTTGTGGTCGGCACGCTGTTCACGCTTATTCTCATGGTCGGCCTTTACGCGCGACTCGACGGCTTGGAGATCAGCGCGCAAGACACCGTCGTTCGCGAATACCTGTTGCATCAATTTAGTGGCAGTGTGGTCGGCGAGCTGACATTGACGTTTATTTTTATCACCCTGCTCGCTGCGGGGATGAGCACCCTCGACGGCATTCTTGTCTCGCTCTCTGCAATGGTGGTCAATGATATTGTTTCCCCGCTGAGCAAAAACCGCAGCAAGGGCCTGGCCTGGTCCCGCTGGACCCTGATTATGGTGGGAATCATTGGCTTAACCCTCGCCTGGAATCCACCTCCCTTAATCGGTTTATTCGCCCAGAAAGGTGTTTATGGTTTAGCGGCGGCGTCACTCGTGCCGATGCTATTTGGCGTGTTGTTTCGCGGCAGTTTACCGCTACCGTTGATCGCCAGCGCATCGATCAGCGCGCTGCTTATCCACTTTTATCTCAACCTCTTTGGCGGCATTGCCAACCCCGCCGTGTCGGCGAGCTATGCCATTTTAACGTCCATCGCCTACGTGCTACTCGGCCTGGCTTACTTACGTATTCGCAACGCGAAAAACTAACTGGCCTCGCGCAGCGCGCCATACATAAGGAGAAAATTCATTTGACTTTTCAACAATCGTTGAATAACGTCGAAACTGAATTCAACAAACGTTGAACAACAACGACCTATACAAATCAGTCGGAGCCAAGAAAGCGACTACCCTAAAATATTCAAGCCACAGGTGTTTCTATGATAAGTATAAAAAGTGACAAAAAGCCCCTCGCCGCCCTCATCGCCTTGTGCAGTGTCGCCGGCATTCATCAATCGGCACTGGCCCAGCAGGCCGTCGCCCTGGAAGAAGTACTGGTTACCGCGCAAAAGCGTGAACAGAACCTCCAAGAGGTACCGGTATCGATCACCTCGCTCAATGCACTGGAGCTGGAAAATAAAGGGATTACGTCCGTTACCGAACTGGAGAAAAATGTCCCCAACACGCAAATGCGCGCCAGCCGCGCCACCAACTCTACACTCACTGCGTATATTCGCGGCGTGGGCCAACAGGATCCGCTGTGGGGGTTTGAACCCGGTGTCGGCGTGTATGTCGACGATGTTTACTACGCTCGCCCACAGGCAGCCGTGCTAGATGTCTTCGACGTTGAACGCATAGAAGTGCTGCGCGGCCCGCAAGGGACCCTGTATGGCAAAAACACCGTAGGCGGCGCGATCAAGTACATCACTCGCAGAATGACGGGCGATGCCGAAGCGAAGATCACCACTGCCGTTGGCGCCTACAACCAACGCGACATGATGCTGTCTGCACAGCTGCCAATTCTCGACGAACAGCTCTATGTCGGTGCGGCCATTGCTAAACTCACTCGCGACGGTTTTGGCGACGTTGATACCGGCTATGACATCAACACCGGCACCTATAGCAGCAGCCAGGAAAACTACAACAAGGATGTGCTTGTCGCACGCCTGAGCGCGGAATACACGCCAAGTGACCGGCTGTTTATTCGCGTCGCCGGCGATCGCACCGATGACAACAGCAACCAGCGCTGCGGTTCACAGTCCAGCCCCACCGCCCTGACGCACCCCGCCAACGGCCAGCCGTTTGAACGCTCAAGCAACCCCTACGACGGCGCCTGCGGCACCACTCACAAATCCAATGTGGAGAACAGCGGCTTCTCCTTAACCGCCGAGTACGACTTGTCTGACAACGTGGTGGTGAAGTACATCTACGCCAACCGCGAAGGTGAAACCCAGCAGTTCATCGACTTTGACGGAACCCCGCTGGACGCCTTTGACGTACCCGCCAAGTACAGCGATGAGCAGGAGTCCCACGAGCTGCAATTTAACTACGGCAGCGGCCGTCTGGCCTTCGTCGGTGGCCTCTATTATTTCACCGGCAACTCAGCCGGTGCCTTCGACGTGGTACTCAATGGACTCGGCGGCACCCCATACATGGATGGCGACCACTACGATCTGGCGATCGGCGGTGATGTGGATACCACCAGCACCTCGGTCTACGCCAATGTGAACTATGACCTCAGCGACAGCCTGACCCTAACGGCCGGTATGCGCTGGACCAATGACGAAAAGAACTCAAACATTCAGCGCCTGGCGTATAACACCACTAACTCCTTCCCCTATAGCACGCAGCAGGGCTCCGGCTTCACCCACGGTGACCCGGCCAACGACACCTTGCTGGCAACCTTTACCGACATCAGCGATAAAGACGCCGACAAAGACTGGAATGAGATTAGCCCCAGTATCAAGCTCGACTGGCAGATGAACGATGCCGTGATGTTCTATGTGAGCTATGCCGAAGGCTTTAAGTCCGGCGGCTTTGATATGCGCGGCGACGCCAGCAAAAACCCGGATATCGCCAAAGGCTACGATCCGGAAACCGTTGAGACCTGGGAACTCGGTGTTAAATCACAGCTGTGGAACGACCGCATTCGCCTTAACGCCACCGTTTTCGATATGGCCTATGACGACATGCAACTCACGGTGCAGACGGCCCAACCCGCACCGGTATTCTTCTCTTCTGACGTTGTGAACGCCGGTACCGCCGAGATACGCGGTGCAGAACTGGAGTCACTGCTGCAAATTACCGATGGCCTGAGCAGCTCTCTCGCACTGGGATACATGAATGCCGAGCTCACCGAGGTGCAGTCGGGCGGGCAGGATGTTTCCGACAGCTGGGAAATGCTCAATGCACCCAACTGGACGGGCCAGTTTGCGCTGAATTATGAGAAGGACCTTGGCAACGCCGGTCGTATCGCCTTGAACAGCGCCCTGTCTTACCGCGATGCATCGCGCAACTTCAACAACGTTGAGTGCAGCTGCGACCAGGACGAGTCCTATACCCTGCTCGACGCCAGTGCCAACTGGTACTCCGCCGACGAGCATTGGACGGTGAGTGTGTTTGTGAAAAACATCGAAGACAAGGAATACAAAACTGGTGGCTACAACCTCGCCTCAGGCGAGCTGGCATTCTACGGCGCGCCGCGCACCTGGACTGCCAGCGTCAGCTACGCCTTCTAATACGCGCCCCGTTGCCCGGAGCCAGACACCTTGGCTGCCTCCGGGCCTTTTTACTCTATGAGCTAGCAATTATGTCTAAAAACTATAAAGACTATTGGTATACCAGTAGCGACGGACTGAAACTGTATGCAAGGGAATATGGCGATGAAAACGCAGACAGTATCATTTGTATTCCGGGACTAACGCGAAGCTCAGCAGACTTTGCCCTGCTGTGCGAGGAGCTCTCGTCACACTACCACCTGCTCGCCGTTGACCTGCGCGGTCGCGGCCGCTCTGACTACGACAGCAACCCAGACAACTACCAACCCGCCACCTATGCCGCCGATGTACTGGCGCTGATGGACGCCAAGCAATTGGACAGGGTGAAGCTGATCGGCACGTCGCTGGGCGGGCTAACCTCGATGATATTGTGCGCAACATCGGGTGCGCGCATCCGTGGCGCGGTGATTAACGACATCGGCCCCGAAGCCAACCCCGAAGGCATTGCCCGTATTAAGGCCTATGTCTGTGCAAGTCCACCACCGGTTACCACCTGGCAGGAGGCTGTGCAGCGTACCCGCGATACGCAACAGCGTGAGTACCCGCTATTTAATGACGAGGACTGGCAAACCTTTACCCGCAACCTTTACGTGGAAAACAGCGACGGCCAGCCGGTATTGAACTACGACCCCAATATTGCTGTCCCCCTGCAAGCGGACAGCGACGGCATCCCCCCTGACCTGTGGCCCCTGTTTGAGGCCGCCGCCGCTACGCCAATGTTACTGTTGCGCGGCGAGTTGTCAGACTTGCTCAGCCGCGACTGTGTGGCGCGCATGCAAGCCATTAAACCCGATCTTCACGTCTTGGAGGTCGCCAATACCGGGCACGCACCCCTGCTAACCGAAACCGAATCGCTCACGGCCATTCGCGCGTTTTTGGCAGAGCAATAGGCTTAGCCACCCGGCAACCTATACTATCGGTTCGCCGGCCAGGGCATTGCCTGCGGCAACGCGGACAGCGCCGCGGCCTCGGCGGCGCAATCATTGGCACTCACCGCACCAGCGGATCGCAGGGCGACAAGCTCTTTACGCGCGGCTGCCAGAGCCTGCGTAAATTCAGGGTTATTGTGAAGCGCGGCGACCGCTGCTGCACCGGCCGCCCGCCCCTCTAGAACATCGCTTTGCCAATGCACATTGCACACCACCCGGCTCTGGCCAAAGGCGCGCCCCCTGGCCAAAATCGCGTCCTGTCGCTCGGGCGCTAGCTCGGCGAGAATCAGCGCCCAGGCCCAGCCCAGCGCCGCGTGCCCCGAGGGAAAAGAACCATCCTTCCTCAGGTAATTCTCTTGTTCAGGGGTGCAGCTGGCCTGGCCATTCACCATAAAGGGGCGCGGGCGCTGATAGTGATTCTTCGCTGCGTAGGTCGCAAAGCCCGCATCGGTCAGGCTGCGGCGAAGCAAGCGGTAAAGCTGAGGGGTTTGTTCGGTGTTGATGGGTAAATCCAGGGCGCAGGAAAAGACGTCTGCGGCGGCGGGAAAGCGCAACTCTGCGTCGCGGCGCGCCTGTTGCCAGCGCGGTGATTCGCGCAGCGTCAACACCTGTTCATTGATCGCCCGATCCAGGGCTTCTGCCGCGCTGCCCTGGGTGGGCGGCGGCGACACCAAGGCCAGACTATTCGGCACCGCCTGCGGCGATAAATAGCCCTGCAAAATCCCGGGCCGAAGCTCTGCTACGGGCGCCAGCGAAGGCGCTGTGGTGGCCGGTGAGCAGGCGGCAAAAAAAGGCAGTACAAACACCAGCGCGGCAGCGCGGCGGAGGCAGCTAAATCGCTTCATGGGCAGTTCCTGTTGTTATTATTGGCAGTGGGGCAGACCCCACCACCAACGCTACGCCATCATGCCCAATCGCGCCATTGCCATTTTGTCATTAAGCCGCTGAGCGCTCCAACATGTCAGTGATTCGCCGCAAGGCTGGCAACAGCATTTTTTGCAATAATTCGGCGTCATCGCGTGGCTGCAGCGCCTGCGCGAAGCAGTCCAGCCATTGCTGACTGTGCCTGGGTGCCAGCCCCAGGCCCCGGTGCGCCGCGGTAATGCACATACTGCCGTTACGCTCGGCATACACGGGGGGCCCGCCCATCCAGCTGATCAGGTACAGACTCAGCTGCTCGCTTACCGGACCGAGATCCGGCGTGTGCATGGCGCGAATTTCTTCATAGGCTGGCTCACTGTCCATCAAGCGATAGAACTCGGCAACAACATCGCGAATACCTCGTTCACCCATAATCTCGTATGGCGTTTGCATGGCAGCCTCACTCAAAGGAAGAAGTCCGTGTTCGGCTGTCCCAGCATGGTAGCGCCCAAATTGCGGCCAAACTTGAAGGGGTTATTCGCAACGTGTTGGCGACCAGCATTAATATCCAACCACGCGCGATTGAGCGGGTGACCGCAGAAAATTCCCTGCGCGCCACAGGCGATGAAAAGCTCATTCACAGCATCAGCGCACTTGCGGGAGATACTGGCAGCGTGGAAACGGCGCTGAATGCGTTGCTCAATGGCGGGCGTGTCACCGGCCTCGGCGGTATTCACAAAATACGCCAGATCATCTTTGAGCATTACCCGGCACTCAGTAATTGCCGACACGGCATTGGCCAGTGCCATTTGCACATTGGGGTCTTTGGCTGCGCGTGCACCATCGTTCAAACCCACGCGATTGCGATTCACCTCAACGTAGCTGTCCACCACGCCCTGCAAGGCACCAATGGACGAGCAGGCAACCGCGCGAGTGAAAATCTGGCCGAAGGGCAAACGGAAAATAGCATTGGTGTTTTCCTTACAACCCGGATTGTCGCCGCTAAAACCGTCCGCACTGCGGTGGGTGCGGTACTCAGGTACAAACACCGGTTCTTTGATCACGATGTCGTTCGAGCCCGTTCCCTGAAGGCCGCTCACATCCCAGTTATCGACGATGTCATAGTCGCCCAACGGCACCAAAAAAGTCCGGTAATCAGGGGCTTCGCCGTCGGCCGCGGGTGGCACCATGCCCCCCAAAAACGCCCACTTACAGTGTTTGGAACCCGAGGAAAAACCCCAGTGTCCAGAGAGCATATACCCTCCTTCGACACGTTTTACCTTACCCACTGGCATATATGAGGACGAGATCAACGTGGAATCGTCGTCGCCCCACACATCTTGCTGTGCGCGGTCGTCAAACATACCCAGCTGCCAATTGTGGATAGCGACTACGCCCAGTACCCACGCGGTCGACATACAGCCCTCGGCAAGGGTTTGCTGCACATCAAAAAATTGCTGGGGAGGAAGCTCATAGCCGCCGTAGCGGGCGGGCTGCATAATCTTGAAAAATCCGCTGCGCTGCATCTCGGCAATGGTGGCATCCGGCAGGCGACCCAGTGACGCTGCCTCGTCTTGACGCTCAAGCAGGGCGGGAACCATGGCGCGGGCGTCGAGCAACAGCTGTTTACTACGGTTAAAATCACTCATTATTTTCTACCTCAATTCTTGCTAGTTGTCGGCGTGCTGCCAGTGATGGCCCCACTGTGAGGGGCGCGTACTAAAGGTGGGGCGGTAGTGCTGCCAATCCAGCTGCAATCCGCCGCAGCCAAACTCAATCGCAAAACCGCCTGGGCTATTTACATACACCGATACCATCTGGTCGTTGCAGTGTTTGCCCAGCGACGCGGCCACACCAACGTTGTGGCTGCGGCAACGGTCCATAAACAGTCCCAGTTGATCGAGGTCTGGCACCTCAAACATCAGGTGCACACAGCCACTCGCCGCCGGATTCGGGTCTTGGTAAATGGCCAGGCTGTGGTGCCGGGGGTTATCGACATGAAGAAAGTGCAGGCCCTGCTCGCCCAGCTGCATGGAATCGGTATACTCAAAACCCAGCAGCCTGTGATAAAAATCGATACAGGCGTCGAACTCTCGGGTTGGCAACACATAGTGCCCCAGCCCCATGTCGCCGTTGAAGCCGGTTTCAAACGCGGGCACGCCGACCTCGCTTTGCAAGGCTAAACAGTCCAGCGCGCAGCTTTTCACCAGTTCAACTCGCTGACCGCTGGGGTCGTTAAGGGCCAGTCCGTCACGTATTTTGCGCTGCGCACATGCCGCCTCGCTTAGGCGGCTGACGTGCACGCCCTGCTCGGCCAAACGTGTACTCAGTACCTCCAAGTCCTCATCGGCGGCAAGCTCCCAACCCGCTGTATGAAAGCGCTCACGCTCGCCGTGCACGACAGCCACTCGCCAGCAGTAAGCGTCCATTTTATAGAGGTCCCAGTCCGCCGAGCGACCCGCCGCCTGCAGGCCAACAACCTGCGTGAGAAAGTGCGCCCACTGGGCGGTGTCACGGGTCTCGATCAGCACATAACCGAGAGCATTAATGCGTGTCAGTGACATTACTCTGACCCCACCTGAGCGTGGGGATACTTGATTCGCGTTTCGTGCTCTTTCAGCGCGGTGATGTTATCCGGGATGTCCGCAACGTCCATGTAGAACTGGCTGTACCACTTGCGCAGCATATTAATCGGGCCGTCGCCGTCGCACATTAGTGGGTTATCAATGCGAACTTTGTTGTTCCAAATTTCAACGTCCTGCACGAAGGAGTCGACCGACATCTGCGTGTAGGCCTGCACTAAGGCGGTATTTTCCTCTTCACTCAGGCTGGGGTCTTTCTTAACCATGACGCCTAAGCGAATGATGAACTCCTCCATGTTTACCGGCACGTGGCTCACCAGCAGGTGGGTCGTGACTTCGCGCCCATCCATCGAACCGACCATGGTGGTGGTCATATACGCGGGCCCTTCGTAGGTCGCAACGGAGGTAAAGCCCTGGCCCTCGTCGGCCAGAATATCGTGACCACCCGACATCACCTGCGTGTAGGTGTGCCCGTCTTGAATGTTTTTGAAGGTCTGCACTTGGGAGTAGTGAACAGGGCCAAAGTGCGCCATATCGGCCATGTTATCGACCAGCTCACGGCAGTTGGAATGAATGGTAAATTCGGCAATATTCCAATCTGACCACTCGCCAGAAAAATAATCACTGTTGCGGCGTGGACGCTGCTCGGGAATGGGTGGGTGCCCCTCCGGGTCGTGCCAGACAAAGGCGAGGCCGTTTTCTTCCATAACCGGCATCGAGGGAATCACTGCTTTCGGGGGAATACGGTCGGCATAGGGGATATCGTCACACACCCCATCGCCACCCCAGCTCCACTCATGGAAGGGGCAGCGCAGCGAGTTTCCGCACACTTTGCCACGGCTCAAGTCCGCCCCCATATGCGGGCAATACGAGCCGACGACATATAGCTCGCCGCTCTCCTCTCCCCGAAACGCAACCCATTTACTGCCAAAATAATTTAATGCCGTAGGCTCGCTGCCAAAACTGCTGGCTTTACCCAGACAATGCCAGCCCCTCGCGTAGCGCTCTGGCAGGGGCTTGGTTTCGATGATGTAGGGTTCGCGCAGGGGCTTGTTCATGGCGGCTGTCCTCTGTGTTCGCTGTTGTCACCACTTGTGACAACTCATGGCACACAGAGTAAGGGGCGCCCCGCTACTGGAATTTGATATAGATCAACTGCGCTCAGCTGCCCATCCGAATGGACGACCTCCAAAAAGACGAGTCGAACACCGCCTATTCCGGGGCGATCAGGCTGATAGCACCGCGGATGTCTCCCACCGCATAGCCCGTCGCACGGTCTTGGGGATAGCGTTCAGACAAGGCTTTTACTACCGGTGGCGCCAAATTGCTGCCGTGGCAATTCAGGCATAAACCTTCCACGCCTTGCGCCTTCATAAAGCGATAGCGACCATCCTGCCATTGGCCATCGTTTAGCGCCGCGACCGCCTCTCCCTCAGCCTTACGCCGCTCAAAGTCTTCGAGCACGCCGCGCTCATAGGCGTCGGGCACCGCATTGGGGTTGCGCGCTTTGAGGCTGACTCGCTTAACTGTCCAACCCGTGTCCTGGCTAATTTGCGCGGCAATGGCCGGTGCAATATCCGCACATACGTTGATGGCATGGGCAAAGCCTCCCGACTTCACTGCTGCCTGCAACTGCGGCTTCAAGGTGGCACCAAAGCGCTTCACGATAGGCAGGGCCTGCGCTTGCATTTCAGCAGCACTGGGCTGGGACGGTTGCTGGGGCTCGGCGATGGCCGATACGGCAAGAGAGCCAGCAAGTATGGCGATGAGGGATGTTTTAACAGACATAAACGCGCTCCGAGGTGACATGCCCCACCATTATCGCCGTTTAGGCGAGCAAGTGGGCGGGACATATCGTCGCAGTGGCGCCGGAGCTACCAGTTAAAGCGCAGCGATCCGTATACCTGGCGTCCAGGGTTTTGCTGAGCATAGTAGGTTCCCGGGAACAGCACCGAGTCTATCACCTGATTCTGAGTGCGCTCATCGCTCGCATTCTTCACACCCACGGTGGCACTCCACCACTCATCTGCGCTGGCAAGCGACAGGCGCAAATTAAGCTTGGTGTTAGCAGGTACACGGGTGTTGTCGTCGAGGTCGACATCGGTGTATTGCTCACCTTGATGGATGATATCCGCCGCGATATTCACACTGAAGGCATCGCCCAGCGTAAAGTGCAGGCTGGGGCTCAGTGTCGCGCTCACTTCGGGGGCAAAGGCGATGCGCTCGCCACTGAGGTCCTGGCGCTGATCAATGCCATCCGTGACCGGCGCGGGCGCGCCTTGATACTCGTCGTAGCGCGCATCAAGCAAACCCAACGACCCCGACATTGACAGCGGCTCCCAAGGCGTCAGCCACTGCCAATCCACCTCCAGGCCCTGCGAGGTTGCCGTAGCGGCATTACTAACGTCGAAGAACACGCCATTAAATGCCAGGACCTGTAGGTCCTCAAACTCGGTGCGGTACAAGGTGGCATTCACGCTGAGACTGCGGTCGAAGAAACGCCCCTTGATTCCCAGCTCCGCCGTGGTTGCATTTTCGTCGTCGAACTCAATGTCTTCGCCGGTGAACGAAATAGCATTGAAACCGCCGCTTTTAAAACCGCGACTCACGGTTGCAAAGACATTGGTTTCTTCGCTCAGGTAGTACATAACAGAGAGTTTGGGCGACACGTCGCGTTCGTTACGCTCGAGCCCACGCTTGTTGTAGTCCTGGGTATCCAGTAACAGCGGCGTGACACAGGCCAACGCGGGCAGCATGGTGGTACTGCTACAGGCCGACTCTCCCAAACTATCAATGCGCTTGTCTTCGCGATTAAAGCGCAGCCCCGGTGTCACCACCCAGTTATCGCCAAGGCTCAAACTGAATTGACCAAACAGCGCCAGCGACTCGGTGTTTTGCAAGTAGTGAAAACGGAAATGGTCGTCGGTGGTTGTTTGCGCCAGTAGTCGTAGCGCGGGCAGCAAGATCGCATCACTGCCTGCCATTTGTTGGGCGTCGTCGGTTCCCAGCCAGCTGCCGATGTCATCCCCTAATTGGAGCTTGGCATTAAGTTCGTAGTCCGACTCGAAGTAGAACAATCCAGCGACAAACTGCAGGTCATTCCCCAAGCCAAACAAGCTTTCGGCGTTACCCGTAAAGCGCCATTCCAAGGTGTCCTGACGGTAGTCCTCACGGTTAAACAAGGTGAGCAGATCTGCCGGTGAAACATCCATATCCTGGTCTTGCTCAACAAAAAAATCGCTGCGCCCCAATACGGCAACCATATTCAAGTCGCGCAGTGCGCCAACTTCGCCAAAGCTGTATGACAACTTGGCGCTGTAGGTTGTTGACCCTTTCTCCAGCTCGCCGTCTCGGTTCATGCTAGTGGTGAAGTCTTCCGGGTCATCTTCAATATTGGCATCAAAGTCGGCCAGATAGTCGCGCGTATCCGCATCCAGTGCTTTTAGCTGCTTGGGCCAATAGGCCATTTCGGTTTGTGACTCCAGCGCAATGAGCTCGATCTCCATGGCGTCGCTGGGAACAAATAGCAGTTTTAAGCGCTGAGCATCCTGCTCAGAAGCCTCTTGGTCGCGCCCGCTAAACTGATTATGCAATTGGCCGTCGCGCTGGGTATCCATCGCGGCAAAACGAAGGCCGAACCAATCGTTGACCATGCCCCCTGCTCCCACCTCTACTCGCTGTTCGCCAAACTCGCCTGCGCGCAGCTCGGCGTTGGCGCTGAACGCCTCGGTGACGGGACGGCTGAATACGTTGAAAACACCTGACACGGTATTCTTACCAAACAGCGTGCCCTGTGGGCCGCGTAACACTTCAACGCGACCGACATCAAACATACCTTCGGTAAAATAACCGGCCCGCCCCATAAACAGCTCGTCTTGCACAAGCCCCACGGAGCTTTCAAAACTCGGATTAAAGGTATTGGTACCGAAACCGCGAATAAAAATCTGCGGAGAACCTGGGTCGTTATCGTCCATGCGAACATTGGGAACAAAAACTGACAGCTCCTGCAAATCGCCGATTGCGGCATCCTGCATAAACTCGCCGTCGACAGCGGTCACCGAAATAGGCACGTCCTGCAGACTCTGCTCGGTTTTTTGCGCGGTGATAATCACTTCTTCCAAGACCCGCGACTGAGCCTGCACGACGCCAGCCGAGGCAATACCAACCATGCACAGCAGAGGGCGAATAAATGCGGATTTCATCAATAATTTCCTTATTAGCAGCAGCTAGCTAAGCCGTTTAGCACGCCGTATTAGTCGCGCATGCGCGTCCCAAAAACAGAGGCCAGATGACCATTCAAAAAGCGCCCATCGGGATCGAGTTCTTCACGCAGCGCCGTAAAGTCCTGCCACTGGGGATATAGCTTGGAAAGCTGCGCCGCATTCAGACTATGCAGTTTCCCCCAGTGCGGGCGGCCCTCATACTTCCAGAATATGGGCTCAACCGCGGCAAAGAAATTGTGGTAGTCCAGCTCGTAAGACTGGTGCACAGAGATCGCACAGCCGTCGCGACCGCTGAACATTGACAGCGGTATATCATCGGCCTTGATATAGCGGTACTCCAGCGGCAAAAAGCTGTTCAAGTTCTTCTTGCGCACCAGCGCCATGATCTCTCGTAAGCAATCCGGGCCAGCCTCGGCGGGCACGGTATACTCCATTTCGTTAAACCGCTGATCGCGCACATTGGCAAACACCTTGTATGACTGGTCGATCACGTCGGGAAAATCCATCTGCTTAGCCAGCGTATTCACCAGCGATGCCCGAGCATTCGGAAAGCCCCCTGCGTATTTATGCACATTGCGCAACAAGCTCACTTTGTCGCCATCACCACCGCCCTCTTTGGGCAGCGTGTTCGGATCGTTAGTTTCGTTCAGTGTCACGCACAGCGAAACATCCGAATGCAGTATGGGAATAAATTCAAAGCGATCATTCTCTTTGCGCAAGCGGTCTACATCTTCGAGCAGTTCGTTGGTGTCCTGCA
The DNA here is from genome assembly GCF_016906995.1 of Spongiibacter marinus. Taxonomy (GTDB): domain Bacteria; phylum Pseudomonadota; class Gammaproteobacteria; order Pseudomonadales; family Spongiibacteraceae; genus Spongiibacter; species Spongiibacter marinus. The sequence continues at coordinate 294,310 of NZ_JAFBBD010000004.1, forward strand.
CCCAGGTTTGCTCATGTACGCGGAACGGTTGCCGGTTTTTCATGCGAATGCGGGTAATTACCCCCAAGGCGCCCAACGAAACGCGAGCGGCGGAGAAAATCTCAGGATTATTTTCCGCATCGCAATCAAGTACGTCACCACTGGCGGTAATTAAGCGCAGACCGCTGACATACGCCGAATAGGAACCGTAGTCGATGCCGGTTCCATGGGTAGACGTTGCAATGGCTCCCGCCAGCGTTTGGTAGTCAATATCCGCCATATTGACCAGCGCCTGCCCCGCCTCATGCAGGGGCTGCCCCATCTGCGACATGGGTGTTCCCGCCCAAAATTCCGCCTCCAGGGTGTCAGGGTTATGGCCGATCATGCCCGTCAGTTGCGCCAGTGACACCAGCGTGCCATCGGTCGGAACCAACGCAGAGAAGGAGTGTGAGGCCCCAACCGGCCGCACCACACCGCGGCTGTTTTCCAGCAAGTCGGCAATGGCCGCTTCGCTGGTGGGCGCGACCCGTTGCGCGGGAATACAGCGCTGGCCACCTGACCAGTTCGACCACGGAATCAGTCTTCGACGCCGCGCGGCCGCCGATACGGGGCTCCAACTTGTCACCGCACCCAGGGCGGCGGCCGTTGAGAGTTGCTTAAGAACGGTTCTGCGAGTAACAGCCACAACTATTCTCCCTGTACACCAGCCATCAGTTCGATCAGTGCGACGAAGTCATCCTCTGAGCACTGGGGGCACATGCCCATCGGCGGCATGGAATTAAAGCCATCTATGCTGTGATCCAACAGGGTGTCCATCCCCTTGGCCAATCGCGGCGCCCAGGCCTGGACATCACCACTGATCGGCGCGCCGGTACCGGCAACACCGTGGCAATTCATGCAGGAGCTTTCGTAGGTACGGCGCAACACCGGGTCGTTAATTTGTAGCGCTGCAATCGGTGCGGCTGCCTCGGCGGCACTTTCACCCGTTTCTGAACTGCAGGCAACCAGGCCGGAAAAACCGGCAAGCAGCAGCAATGCGATACGTTTTTTCATTGTTTTTTCCTCTTAGTCCGCCGGGGTGCTCGCCAGCGCGTCAAACGTTTTGCGACATTACCGGCCACTGGTCGATGATTTTGCCACCGCGCAGTACCAGTAGATCGCCAAATTCAAGTAGCACACTCTCGCTAATCATCGGCCTTAAGAACACGTGGTCATCCACCCGCAAATTGGTTGCCGGGGAGCCATTGACGATTTCCTGGTTGGCGCTGTGGCCAAAGTTAGCGTTAAATTGCAGCCCCTGCGGCGCTTCGTAGTCTGCGCGCCAATAGCCGCCGTAAACGAAATACGTCTGGCGCTGATTGACATCCCACCACGAGAAAATAGCCGACTTATCGTCCAGTGCAGGCAGGCGAATTGGCCCTTCTGCCTTGAGCACCGGCGTGGCAATATACGCCGCGGGGCGATGCCCTTCCAGGGTGGCAAGATCATAGTGGCTGGGCTTGAGCAGCGCCGTTCCCACGCTCACTTCGGTACTCAATGATTCCCGCTCGTGCAGGCGATAACTCGGACTGCCGCCAGTGTTTAAGGTAAGACTGCCCTGCCACATCGCCGGGTAGCGTTGCCGGGCGAGGTCAACATAGTGCTGATAGCTTGCCATGGCTTTATCGAGCAGCTCCTCGGGGCTCCCCAAAATACCCGGCACCCCCGCGCCAACATGGGCGTCGTAACCCATAAAGCCGCTAAAGGTCAGTTGCTCGGGGTAAGCGTGGATCAGGTCGAGAATAGCGATCAGCGCCTCATCACTATCAACACCACCGCGGTGAAGGCCAACGTCGATCTCAACGTTTACCAACATGGAGGTGCCCAAACGGTTTGCCAGCTCCAGATATTGTTGCAAACGCTGTGGGGTATCTATTAACCACTGCAGCTGGCGAGAGGGGTCAAAACTACCGCGATGGCGCGCGTAAAATTCCTCGGCCGACTTAACCGGCAATGGCTTACCCAGCAGTAGATCAGCGTCGGGAATATTTCGTGCATCGTGATTTAAAAAGGGTTGGTGGAAACTCATGAATCGCTTACTCCCGGACTTAGCTGACACATAGTCAAGGAGCTTCATGCTGGGCAGCGACTTTTCTACAATGCGATAGTGCTTGCCGGTTTTGGCCAGACTGTCGGTGACCAAGGCCAAATTATAGTCAACGCGATCCAGGTCTATCACCATCACCGGGCGCATAGGACCATTGCGCTGTAACTCGTCGTTAAGGCGGCGAAAATAGGCGTTATAAGGCTCGCCGTTGTCACCGGGGCGCAACCACAAGCCGCCCAGCCCTGCCGCCATTGTGGCGCCAGCGGCCGCTAATACCCGGCGGCGCTTCATAGCCTGCCTTCCTGAAATTGCCCGAACGTCCACACTGCGTTCATTATTATCATTGCCTCTCCGTTGCTGGCTGCACAAGGGGTAGTTAGTGCATAGCATAGCTCGCTCTGACAAGGGCATCTTGACCTTAATGCCTGGAAATTGACCCAACTGTCCACTGTTGGCAGATGATCAGCGCGCCGGACTGTAGTACCTTAAGGCAACGATTCACAGTTCACACACGCCAAACCATGCACAAGGCCAGCCCAGACAACGATGCAATGCAGTACACCGTTGCGGTGCACTTCCTGCGATTGCTCACCGATTACTGCGACGCCAACGGCCTGCCTGCCTCACAGCTACTGGAAAGCCACGGTCTGCCTGTTGAACTGCTGGAACAACCCGAAAAACGCATCCCCTACCTCAGTTATGCAAGCATGCTCGACAGTGCCGCAGCGCAGTTGCGCGACCCGCACCTGGGCTTGCATATGGGCCAGTTCGTGCGACCAGGACATGTGGGGGTGGGCGCGCTGGCGCAGTTCGCCTGCGCCAATGTAGAACAGCAAGTACAGCGCTTAGTGCGTTACTCGGGTTTAGACTACGACGCTTTCCGGGACGAGGTGGTGCACGAAAACGGCGATGTTGTGCTGCGCTGGCATTGTCTGTTGCCGCCGGAAATCGCCCTTAGCCACCACCATGCCGAGCTCAACTTCGCCGTTGTCAAAACCCTTGCTCCTCAGTTTACCGGCAGCGATATTCGCGCCACGTGGATCCGGTTTCGGCATCCAGCACCGGAAGACAGCGAAGAATTGCAACGCTTCTTCGGCTGCCCGGTATATTTCGATGCCGACGTCGACAGCCTCGCCTTCCCGGAGGCGGCACTGGACTTGCCGATACAAATGGCCAATGTTCAGGCGCTGGCCATGCTCGACGACATTTGTGAACAACAACTGAAGCAGCTAAGCCGGGCGCAGCCGCCGCAATGGCTGAAAGATTGCAAACGCAGCATTGCCGAGCAACTGCATAACGGCACCCCGGACCTAAGCCACGTCGCACAGAAACTGGAGGTCAGCCCACGCAAGCTGCGGCGCCTGCTGGCTGAGCAAGAGTTGAGCTTTCGGCAATTGATCGACGAACTGCGTCAAACCCTGGCCGAGCAGTATATGGCTGACCCGGAACTGAGCCTGGCGGATGTCGCAGCACTGCTGGGGTTCTCAGAACAAAGCGCATTCCAGCGCGCCTATCGCCGCTGGACCGGCGAGTCACCGGGGAAAAGTCGCCGCTCGGCGCGCAGTGAATAAGCCCGGGCGTGTGCTAGGGCCTGTTCACACTAATCCAATTGTCACTGCTGGAGGTCATTTTTGCCTCCAGCTAGGCGCCAGACGCGCCGTTTAGTCACTCTAAACAAGTGGCTGGCAACAACGCTGGGGGCAAAAATGGCCCCAGCCCTATGGGTTGCGGCTAAAAAAGCACCACTCGTCGTTGCTCATCGCTTATTTGGAATAACCAAACTACGCTCTTCGCGCCTAGATTGGTGCTTTTTTAGCCACAACAGTAATAATCGGATTAGTGTGAACAGGCCCTAGGCAATTCAGTCGCTGACCTTGTCATCGAGAAACCTTTCCATCACCACACAGGCCGTCAGGTCACCACTTACATTCACTGCCGTGCGACTCATATCTAAAATGCGATCCACGCCCAGAATAAGTGCCAGCCCCTCGGCCGGTACCCCCATTCCCTGAACGATTGTCGCCAATATCACAATACCGACGCCCGGCGTACTCGGCGAACCGATAGACGCACCCACAGTGGTCACCGACAACAACAGCAACTGGGCAATGCTCAGTTCAATGCCATATACCTGAGTAAGGAAAACCGCTGCTATGACTTGGTAAAGCGCTGTGCCGTCCATGTTCACCGTAGCGCCTAGGGGCACCACAAACTGTGACACCGCCGGTTTTACCCCCAGGGATTCTTCCGCTGTTTTCATCGACAGGGGCATTACCGCTGCCGAACTGGATGTGGAAAACGCCAACAGCTGAACATTGGAAATTGACCGCAGGAACGCCAGGGGTGAGCGGCGCGCTAGCACGGTGACAATCAGCAGATAGAAGCCCAGCAATATCACCAAGCCCAACAGCACCGTTGCCACGTAGGTCGCCACGCCAATAATGGCATCGAAACCCACCTGCACACTGATTTGCGCCAGCAAGCCGAATACCGCAATCGGCGCCAACGCCATCGCCCAACTGACGATTTTCATCGACACATCCTGCACCGACACACATAAGTCCAGCAGGGGTTTTGCACGCCGCTCGCTGATCGACACCATCGCCACCGCGATAAAAATAGCCAGTACAACAATCTGGAACATTGATCGCGACAACAGCGCACTGGTCGGGTTAGCGGGGATAATTTCAATCAGTCGGTCTGGCAACGAGGCCACGGCAACGGCGGATTCAGGCGCTGTTGCCGTGGCCAGCTCTGCGCCGACATCGATGTACTGACCAGGCTGTAACCACAGCGCCACAAGACAGCCAATGAAAACCGCCACGCTGGTCGTAAGAATAAAATACGGCGCAATGCGCAGGCCTATCTGCTTCAGAAATTTGGGGTCGCCACTACTGGTAATCCCCAAAATAATGGAGGACAGCACCAGTGGCACCACCACCATTTGAATCATGGCGAGGAAAAGCCGCCCCGGCAGGGCCAGCCATGCAGCGAGTAAGCTGGCCGTATCGCTGGCTACCAGCGCGCCACCGCTGGGTGACAGACACAAGCCGAGCGCCACGCCGAGCACCATTGCCAGCAGAATCTGCGCCCACAGTCGCCCCCGCAGCAAGTAGTCGAGCCGCGAAGCCAGGCGGCGCGGGCTGCTGGGTGTTAGTGCCGCAGGAAACAGACTCATGACAACGCTCCGTCGTTACCAGAGGGCGCGCTGACTGGCGGCTTAAGCAAGTAATATGACGCAGGCACAAATACCAAACTGAGCACCGACGACAACGACAGCCCGCCAATAATCACTGCCGCCAGCGGCGTCCACAGCGGCCCGCCAAAAAAGAACAATGGCAACAAACCCACAACGGTGGTGACCGAGGTTAACAAAATCGGCCGAAAACGCTGCTGCGCCGCCTCGATAATCGCCGTTTTCAGGTCGCTGTTCGCCCGCTCAATATCAATCTGATCGATCAGCACGATCGCATTATTAATGATGATACCGGCCAAACTTATTAAGCCTAGTGTGCCCATAAAAGACAGCGGCTGCCCGCTGGCCATAAGGCCCAGAGGGGCACCAATAATCACCAGTGGCACTGTGGTGAATACAATTGCCGCGCGGCGGAAGGAGTTAAACTGAAATACCACCAACAGCACCATTAAGGCAAAGGCCGCGGGCAAACCGGCAGCCAACTTTCCATAGATTTCATGGCTATCGGCAATTTCCCCGGCGATTGACAGGCTGTAGCCCTCGGGCAGGACGATGCTGTCCAAGTCATTTTGCACACGCTCCAGCAGCGCTTCGGCGGTGAAGGCCTCGCTCTTCGCTGTGATCGTAATCATGCGCTGTTGATCTTTTCGGCGCAGCTGTGAAAACTCGAGTTCGGGCCGGATAACCGCGAGCTGCCCCAACGGCACCACAGCTCCGCTGTCAGAGAGTACAGAGATATCGCGCAGATCGTCGATGCTATCGCGGTCTTTCTCGCTGGCACGCAGGACGATGGGCAGTGAACGGTCGTGGTCGTGAAACACAGAGATCGCACTGCCATCAAAGTAGGCGCTGAGTACCCGGCTCAACGACGCCGAGCTAACGCCTAAGCGCCGCGCTTTATTTTGGTCGACATCGATCATCACCTTGACGATTTTTTCGCCCCAGTCATTGCGGTTGTCCACCATTGCGCGCACCGGGTAAAACACCGCTTCAACATCGCGCGCCAATTCCAATAGCCGGTCGGCGTCTGGGCCGGTCAACTCAAGCTGCAAAACCCCCGATTCCTTGGCCCCCATCGCCAGGCGTTTTACCGTAAAACGCGCCTCCGGAAAGTACTGATGAGCATGGCGGCGAACACGCTCCTGCACCGTCAGCGAACTCTGCATATCAGCGGTATTCAGCAAAAAGAAGGCGCTGGTTGGCGAGCGCTCGGCAGGGTTGAGCGTAAGAAAAAAACGCGGGCCGCCGTCGGCGATGTAAGCGGTATAGTTGCGCAACTCGGGGTTGGCCTCGTCGTCAGCGAGCCAGTCGCCAAACGCTTTGGACAGCCGCAGTGTCTCGTTGATATTGCTACCCATTGGCAGCTCCATATATACCAGCACCTCACCGCGATCAGAGGGCGGAAACAACTGGCTGGGCAAACGAGAGAACAGTACGGCTCCAGCAACGACAAGAAGTGCAGTAGACGCCAATACCCAGGGCGCACGCGGCAGGCAGAATGCTAAAAGGCGCCGATAGTAATTCGCCCCCGCCGCGGGTTTATCCACGCGCGAGGTTTTAGGCTGCACGAAGCGCGCCGCAATCAACGGTAGAAAATACATCGCGCTCAGCCACGAGCCAAGCAAACTCAGGGCAACCACGCTGGCCAGTGAATAGGCGTACTCGCCCTCCGGCCCCTCCAGCAAAAAGAACGGCAGAAACGCCGCCGCGGTTGTACCCGAGGCGATCGCCAGTGGAATGGCAAACTGCTTGGCTGCGGCGCGCGCCGCCAGCGTCCGCGCCTGCCCTTGCTCGACCCGGCGCAACACATCCTCGACGACGACCACGCCATTGTCGACAAGTAAGCCCAGCGAGATAATCACCGCCGCTATCGACACCTGCTCTAGCGCAATCCCCAGTACGCGCATCCCCATCAACGCAAACAACACCGCAAAGGGGACAATCGCGGCAATAACCACCCCGGTTCTTAGCCCGAGAAAGACCATCACCACCAGCAAGACCACCACAAAGGTCTCGGCGACATTGAGCAAGGCACCGCGCACGGAACGGCGCACCTCATCGGGCTGAAAGCTGACAAAGTCAAAGGCGTAGCCTATCGGCTGCTGTTGCTCAAAGGCGGCAACCTCGTCGCGAATACGCTTACCCACCTCGAGGATATCTTCGCCGCTTTGCATTTCGACAGAGATAGCGATCGCCGGCTCGCCATTGGCGTATACCGGTCGCGTCAATGGGTCGGCAAAGCCTCGCCTCACGTGAACAATGTCGGCCAAACGCACGAAGTTGTCACCAATGCGCGTTTTGCTCAGTAACGCGGCAATATCCTGCTCACTGCGAAAATCGCCGCTGGTTTCCAGCAAAAGGCGTTTACCGCCGGCATTGAGCTGCCCTGAGGGCAGGATAATGTTTTGCTCTCGCAACTCATCTATAACCACAGCCAACTGCATGCCGACGGCAGCGAGGCGGTTGGCATCGAACTCCAGCCATATCTTTTCTGCCTGCTGCCCGTAAAAGTTCACTTTAGAAATGCCGGCAATGGTGTACAAACGGCGCTGCAAATCCTCTGCCGTATCGAGCATTTCAGCGTAGTCAAAGCCCTCGGCAGTCATCGCGATCGTCGCAATGCTGACATCGCCGTAATCGGTGTTCACGAACGGGCCCAGGGTATCCGGCGGCAGCTCGCGGGTGACTTCGCTCATTTTATCGCGCAGCGCCTGCCAAATATCTTCGAGGTCATCGTAGCGGTCGTAGAGCGTCACGCGAAAACTCACCTGGCCAGTAACCAGCAGCGTCTCTATTTCTTCCACCTCGGGGATAAGACGGATTTTGCGTTCGACTGGCTCAGCAATAAGCGTTTCCATTCTTGCTGGCGGCATACCGGGAAACAAAGCGGTGACCATGGCGGTGCGAATGGTAATTTCAGGTTCTTCCCGTTTGGCCAGATCGGTGTAGGTCAAACCACCGCTTAATAACAGTGCGAGCATCACAAATACGGTTAGGCGATTTCGCTCAAGCCCAAGGCGAATCAGCGACATCATAACTGCGGCTCCAGCAGTTTCACTTTCATACCATCGCGCAGATACGACACGCCCGCCGCGGCCACTCGATCACCCGCCGACAAACCTTTGCTGACTATCACTTCGTTACCGCGTACCTCGGATACCGTTACCGGGCGAGCGACAACGGACTGGCTGGCGGCGTCGTAAACATACACCAGCGCTTCGAAGTGCTTGGCGGTCAGTCGACTGGCATTGTCAAATACCAAACAATTCAATGGCAGCAGGAAACCGCGGTAATCGGCGGGCAAGGCGATATCGGCAATCACCTCAGCCGACATACCTACTCGGAGTGTTTGCGGGACAGCGTCCAGCACAGCAACGACCGGAAAGGCCGAGACACTCGCTGCACGGCTGCCCACTTCACTAATTTGCCCCTCGAACTGTACGTCGCCAAGCTCTGCCATTTGCACGGCAACCGCCTGCCCCACCGACATACCGTTAATCACTGACGATGGCACACTGAAGGCCACCTCAAAGGCATTTTCGGAGTACAAGGTCAGCAGTGTCTGTCCAGCCGCTACCGTTGCAAACGCCTTGGCACGTACGTTGGCAACAATGCCGTCAAACGGGGCGCGCAGTGCCGACTTGCGCAAGTTTTCCTCAGCCAAGGCCAGGCCCTGTTCGGCGCGCTCAAGCTGCGCCGCGGCGGTCGCCAGCGCGGCCTCTGCATCGTCGTAACGCGCACGCGGTATCACGCGTTGTTGCCACATGGCCTCGTGGCGAGTGAAATTACTGCGGGCATTCTGATAGCCTGCCTGCGCCTGGGCGAGCGCGGCTTTTGCATCCTGACGGTGCAATGCAATACGCGCTGTATCAAGCTGCAATAGCAACTCTCCACGCGCGACTCGCTGCCCTTCCTGAAGCTCGACCTGCCCCAGCTGACCGCCGATATCAAACGACAACTGCGTTTCATCGTGGGCCGCAAGAACACTGGGAAAGCGCCGCTGAACCATCTTCGCTGAATCCATAACCTGATATACCTTCAATCCCCGCGGCGGCATTTCGCGATTATCGGCAGGTTTCGCACAGCCAATCAGCAGCGCACTTATCACAACAGCAAAGAATAATTTAGGCATGAGTTAATATCTTAATCAGCGCGCTACAGAAGCGCAGGAGAGAATAAACAGCACGGCAAAAAGGCCGCTACAGCACCGTGCCAACGGCGCTGCCAACCGCAGCGGTTAGCAGCATGGCCAGCGCCCCCCAGAAGGTAACGCGCAAGGCCGCAGCACGAATTGGTGCGCCGCCCACATAGGCCGCACTGCCACCGAGCAGGGCCAGGAATAATAAAATTGCCACAGGCATCACGGTGAGCAACAGGGGCGGAGACAGCGCAATCGCCAAACCCAGCGGCAACGCGCCCCCCAAGGCAAAACTGGCTGCAGACGATACCGCCGCGAGCAGTGGTTTCGCCCGATGGTAAGGTGACAAGCCGAGCTCGTCGCGACTGTGCGCAGCCAGGGCATCGTGATCCATCATCTGCGAGGCAACCTGCTCAGCCAGTGCATCATCAAGGCCGCGCTGGATATATATCTGCGCCAACTCTTCATGCTCCTGCACTGGATTTTCCGCCAACTCGCGCCGCTCAATCTCGATGTCGGCGCGTTCTATATCGGCCTGAGAACTCACCGACACATACTCGCCAGCGGCCATCGACATCGCGCCGGAAACCACGCCAGCCAAGCCGGTAAGCAACAGGGTATGACTGCTCGCTCCAGCGGCGGCGACACCCAACAGTAAACTGGCGGTGGAGACTATGCCGTCGTTTGCACCGAGCACCGCCGCGCGCAGCCATGCGATACGGCCCATTCGATGCTGCTCGTAGTGGTGTCGATGCTCCATATCTACCCTTAGCAAAGCGTGCACAAGACTATCGTTAACCAGTCAGAGCGGCGTTGACCTAACGCAAAAGCTCTGTCTCAAATTCTACCGCATTACTCAGCTCGCTTGTTCATAACCACAGCGGCCACAGCGCAATATTTTTCGCGTGGGGAACAGGGGGAAATCAATGCCCAGGAACACGAGAAAGGCCCAGCGACGACCTCGCCGCTCAGATTGCATTTCAGCACAACACACTGGGCACAGCGGCACATCACTGCCCTGTGACGTTTCCAGATCTGCACTTCGATCTTCGCTTAGTAACTCTCGCGCACGTTCTTCGCAGGCGGACGGCACCTGCAAGCGCACGCCCCCCAAGGCATCGGAGTAGAGCCACTGCATATTGATGGTCTGTTCATCGGCGACAAAAGCGGGAATGCCCTCAGCTTCCAGCCGAGCGCGATTTATCTGCGCTTCCCAGGGAAAGGAATAGCGGGCAACTGTGACCAACACAGGCAACACTCCTCAATTTACTGGTTGCATCGCTTCAGAGTGAAACTCAACCGCCGGTATAGGGGAACGACGTTGTCGCTAACAGTCTAGCGCGCCTGTGCTGAATGCCAAAATCGGGGGCTTGGCCTGCCCGAGGCAGGCCAGAAAGGTGGGGGGGTAATTAATCGTCGAAATTCATGCCCAAACGGCGGCCTACCAGCTCGTATGACTCTACGACATTACCAAGGTCTTGACGGAAGCGGTCCTTGTCGAGCTTTTCGCGGGTGTCTTTGTCCCAGATACGGCAGCCATCGGGTGAAAACTCATCACCCAGGTAAATCTCACCGTCGCTAAACACGCCGAACTCAAGCTTGTAATCGACCAGTAGCATACCGGCATCCAGGAACAATGCCTTGAGAATATCGTTTACCTGATAGGTCAACTCACGCATCCGCGCCATCTGCTCGTCGGTCGCCCAGCCAAAACTGCGGATATGTGACTCATTGATCATCGGGTCGTGCAGGGCGTCGTCTTTCAAAAACGTTTCAAAGGTCGGTGGCGTCAGTTCCAAGCCTTCCTTAACGCCCAGACGTTTAACGATTGAACCCGCAGCGATATTGCGCACCACGCACTCAATGGGGAACATATCAAGGCGCTTTACTAACGCCTCACTGTCATTGAGAAGACCTTCAAAATGCGTCGGCACGCCCGCCTGCTGCAGCTTTTCCATGATGAACGCATTGAACTTGTTATTGACCATGCCCTTGCGGTCAAGCTGCTCAACCTTCACGCCATCGAACGCCGAGGTGTCATTTCTGAAGGTGAGAATGAAGCGATCCGGATCGTCGGTTTTATATACCGACTTTGCTTTACCCGAATACAATTCCTCGCGTTTTTCCATGGTTTGCCTCTTTCGCTATTATGCGATTTCTAACCAGTCGAAACCGGCTTGTTGATCTGCAGACAGCAATGCTTCGCTGTTCACTAAAATAGGTTCCACCGCTGACCTCGCCAGGTCAGGAGTGTTGTTCTGTTCACTCAGGTGCGCCATCACTACGTGCTGCAAGCGCGCAACATCAACTCGGCTTAACAGCTGCGCCGCCTGTACGTTGTTGAGATGCCCCCAATCGCCGCCCACTCGCCGCTTTAGTGATGGCGGATACGGCCCCTGCTGTAGCATCGGCATGTCGTGGTTGCACTCTAACAACAGGGCATCGCACAGCGCGTACTGCTCCTGCACGACGGGCGTAATACTACCCAAGTCCGTGAGTAAGCCGAAGGTCTTTTTTTGGTAACGAAACACAAATTGACAGGGTTCACGGGCGTCGTGCGGCACCGCGACCGGGGAAACATCAATGCCAGCAATGTCCGCTGGCTTGCCCAGGGACAATTGCTGCCAGCGTTTATAAGCTCTCATTTGCTTGTATTCTGCGGTGCCAAAACTGCTGTACACCGGCAGGTCGTACTTTCGCGCCAGGGGCAGCACGCCCTTGATATGATCACTGTGCTCGTGAGTGACCAATATAGCGCTCAACTCGCTGGGCGAACGCCCGAGACGGGCCATGCGCTTTTCAGTCTCTGCAATGGTGAAGCCGCAATCCACCAGCAAGCAGGCCCCGTCAGACTCGATCAGTGTGGCGTTGCCCTTACTGCCACTACCGAGCGAGGCAAAGCGCATTAGTGCAGGTATCCCATAATCCGATTGAGCAGGATCTCCCGTTCTTCACTGCGCAAACGACGTCCCTTTTGATAATTCAAAATGATGACAGACTGTCCTTCAGCGACTGGCTTCAACTCCACCACGTAACGACTGCGCTTGGCACGATTGGCACCGAAGAAGCCGCTCAGCCAACCGTCGTCTTTGTCTTCGGGGTCGATATAACTGAGCCAGTATTTGTTGACCGCCGGCGCTTCGTCTTCAATTTCAAAACCCGCTTTGTTCAGCGCCAGTCCCAACGCTGCCCACGCCCGATCATAGGGCAGGAAAAGCCGCAGGTAGCGATTGTTACCCTCGCCTTCAATAAAGATCTTTCCTTTGCTCTTGCTGCCGCGTTTGGCAAGGATAGAAACAGATCCCTGATTTTCACTATCCGCCAAAAACTGCGCGAGTACCCGCGCCAATTGCCGCTCGCGCTGAGGGTCGGTGGACTGTGCAGGCCAGGGCTGGCTGGCAATCCCCTGTTGCACCAATAAATGAATTTCGCTGGTCCCTACTTGAACGCCGTGCTCCAAACGCAGGCGAAAACGCTCCTGGGGCGCACCCTGTTCAATGTCGCGCCACTGCGTTTCGAGTATGCCCTGCTCGTTATCGATTGTGGCCAATTGCACGCCCGCGCGATCCAGGAAAACGCGCACTCGCGGCCACACCTGGCCGGGCTCACCGTCTAACAGAATCCAGTGGTCATCATCCAGGCGCTGAATTTTGACCTCAGCTGTACCAACGTTCTTGGTGAGCTGTTCGGGGCGCGGCGCTTCGAACTCGCCCGGCAGGGGTTGGTGGTCGCGGATACCGGGAACCACATAGAGGTCGTCGAGCGCTTCATCGCTCACCCCGGTGGGCAGAACCAGCGCTTCACTGAGTTGAGCGCGACGATAGTCGTGGGAGCGGTCGCGGAAGGCACTGCAGGCGCTGACCGCAACAAGACTCAAAATAACAACGGCATAACGGACGGAGCTAAAACGCATTCGTTTCTTCACTTATTAGTTAGCGCCCTTGTGGGGCGGATTACAGTAGCCCGGCGTGTTCCAAGGCCTCGCGGACCTGAGGCTGAGCCCCCTCGCTTAACGGGGTCAACGGCAGGCGAATGCCCTCTTCCATTTTGCCCATGGCATACAAGGCCCATTTAACGGGAATAGGGTTGGATTCAACAAACAGTCGCTCGTGCAATGCCAGCAGTGGCGCATTCGCGGCCTCAGCCGCTGCGCGATCCCCGGCCATCGCGGCGTCACACACCGCCTTCATGGCCGCTGGCGCAACATTCGCGGTAACTGAAATATTGCCTTTACCCCCTTGCAGCATCAGCTCCATAGCGGTGGCATCATCTCCGGACAACACGTCTATTTTGTCGCCCACAGCGTCAATCAGTTCCCGGCCGCGTGCAATATCGCCGGTCGCATCTTTAATGGCAATAATATTCGGGTGGTCTGCCAGTCGAACAGTGGTCGCATTTTGCATATCGCAGGCGGTGCGGCCCGGCACGTTGTATAAAATCTGCGGGATATCAACAGCATCGGCGATCGCCATATAGTGACGATACAGCCCTTCCTGAGTGGGCTTATTGTAGTAAGGCGTTACCAACAGGCAGGCATCGGCCCCGACTTCACGCGCCACTTCCGTAAGCTCAATCGCCTCGCTGGTGGAGTTCGCGCCCGTGCCAGCAACCACTTTGACACGTCCGGCAACTTGATCGACACAGGCTTTGATGAACATTTTGTGCTCATCCATACCCAGGGTCGCTGACTCACCGCTGGTCCCCACAGCCACAATGCCATCGGTACCCTGATCAATGTGCCATTCAATCAAGCGAGACAGCGCCTGCCAGTCGATGCTGCCATCGCTGTGCATTGGGGTAACTAGGGCGACAATGCTGCCGGTAATCATGCCTGAATCTCCAGAATTTTCTGCAAGCCGCCAATGGTACTGGCCAGAGAGGCCCAGCTCAAGGGAGATTTCGCGGCCTCGGCACATTCTCTACCCGCGACAGAAACATTGCCGCAATCGGTCGGTCCAAAGCCGTATAATGCCGACAAGCCATCACTGATTAACAAAGTCAGGAGAACCGACAATGAAAATGCTCATGCCCATTCTGCTGGCGCTTGTCACCACCGTTGCCAGCGCCGCGCAGTGGCGCACCGACCCACTGACACCACTGGACCAGCGCTATATGGAAGAGCGCCGCCAAGAGCTCAACAGCTTGGTGCAAATTTCCATGGGACGTAGCTTTGGCCACGGCCGCGACAGCGACCTCCGTCTGATTCAAGACATTCTCGACCGCAAGCTGGTGAAACCCGATGAAACTGCACAACTGCAGGCAATGGGTATTATTATGGGTGAGCACCTGCGCCGGGAAAATGGCCTGAGGTGGGTAATCTACAGCGATGCCAAAGGTCGCAGCCGCGCGTTAGAGGTGCCCGCGAAAGATGAGTTTTTGTTTCCTGTCACGCAAATTTCCAGTCGCGTACGGGTGGGTGCCGAGGTTGATGTTCAAGCGATCTACCAGCGCTTAGAACAGGAAATTAAGCGCATTAAGAAGAAAATTATCGTCCGCTAAGGGCTGAGCCGGTGCCCGACCACCGGCCTCCTCCACACGGGTAACCAAGCGCTATCTTGGCCCTTTGCCGGCAGTACACTTAGCTCAACGGAACAACATAAATAATAAGGATCAGCCCATGAGCGATACAGTATTACTCGAGCGCCATGACAGCGGCGTTGCCGTTGTCACACTCAACCGCCCCGATGCGATGAATGCGCTCAGCGCCGAGCTGCGCAGCGCCCTATGTAAGCAGATGCAGTGCATCCGAGACGACGATACAGTGCGCGCGGTGGTGCTCACTGGCGCGGGCAACAAGGCCTTCACTGCTGGTCTAGACCTGAAAGAACTCGGCGCCGGAGACGACCTCAGTGCGGCAAACGACCAAGACCCGATGTCCAACCCGGTAACCGCCATTGCCGAATGCGGCAAGCCCGTTATCGGCGCGATTAATGGCGTTGCCATTACTGGCGGTTTCGAGCTCGCCCTGGCCTGCGATATTTTGCTCGCCTCCGAGCAGGCACGCTTTGCCGACACCCACGCGCTGGTGGGCATCATGCCGGGCTGGGGGCTGTCGCAGAAATTACCGAGGATTATCGGCCTGTCCCGCGCAAAAGAGATGTCGCTGAGCGGTCGCTTTATCAGTGCTGACACCGCCGCCGAATGGGGCCTTGTGAACCGAGTGTATCCCGAGGACACGCTGCTTAGCGAAGCGATCGCCCTGGCCGAAGATATTGCCTTTGTAGAGCCCGGCATGCTTAGCCGCTATCGCAACTTGATCGACGACGGTGCGAAGCAAACACTGGCATCGGCATTAACGCTGGAGCATCGCGTATCCAGTGAGTGGAATCGACAGGTAAGTAGCGAGCATGTCGAAGCCCGGCGCTTGCAGGTTATGGCCCGCGGCCGCGCCCAACAGCGCTAGCGTGCTTTCCCGCTGCCCCAGCAGATCACTGACCTCAAACGTTTAAGTAAAGCAGCAGCACCGGAATACTGATAAAACTTATCAGCGTTGAGCTAACCACCATGCCCGCCACCGTGGCTGGCTCACGCTGATATTGCACCGCCAGCAGGTAGTTAAACACCGCCGCAGGCATGGCCGACTGTAACAACACAACCTCGCGTACCAGCCCATCCAGCTCCAGCGACCACACTGTAAGAAAACCCGCACTTAAGCCCAGCGCCAAGCGAGCAACGCCGAGAATCACCGCGCGCCCGGCCACAGCAACCCGCAATGAGCCTAAGGAAACACCCAGTGTTATCAGCATTAAGGGAATCGACATGCCACCGAGAATGCTCAGAGTATTGCTCGCCGTCGCTGGCAGCGTCCAATCACAAAATACCAGTAACGCCGCCAGGGCACCGGCGTAAATGATTGGGGAGCGCAGCACCGCGCGCACTGCATTTGAGCCATTTAGCACCGCAACGCCAAGTGAAAAATGGCAAACCATCGTGGCTAAAAATACCCCCAGGGCCAACGCCAGGCCCTGCTGACCAAAGGCGAACAGGCATATCGGCAAGCCCATATTCCCGAAATTACCAAAGGTCAGCGGCACCAGGAAGTTGCGTATGGAAAGCCCCGCAAGGGCGCAAAATGCCGAACCGAGCAGCGCCGTCCAGACCAGCATTAAAAGACTTGCGGCCAGCACTTCAGACAGCACAGCCGGCGCAATCTCCACGCTGCCGAGCGTTGACACAATCAACGCGGGCGCACCGACCCACATCACCATGCGACGCACAAATTCCTGGTCGAAGGGCTGTTTGCAGCGCACCCAAACAACGCCCAAGGCGGCGCATAGCAGCACCGGCAACATTATCGGCAGTAAGGGAGATACAACAGAAAGCATGGCGGCCCTAGCAGCAGGTATGGCGGTTCAGTAAAAGTGCTCGGGCCGCATTATGCGCGCTGCCAAGGGTAAATGGCAAAAAGCTAGAAGCCGTCGGGGCGCAGCATGGCGTCGTGTCCGCCATCGACAAAAATAATAGCGCCAGTCATGTAGTCGGCACCCGGCCCAAGTAAAAAACTCACCACATCGGCAATTTGCTTAGGCTGACCAATACAGCCCAGGGGCACACTGTCACCGAAATCTCGCATTGCCTGACCAAGCTCGGCATCGGCCAGTACCTTTTCGCTCAGAGGCGTTTGCACGATACCCGGCGCAACCGCATTGATGCGAATACCGCGTCGCGCCAACTCGCCACTGCGGCGACGCAGCCAACAGCAGATGGCGTGCTTGGAACCGGCATAGGCGGAATGGGTATCGCGACTATCGGCCAGTTCGCAAGCCGCTTCCTCCTCGCCGTCGAGCAGCAATTCCACGTAATCGTTCAGAGGCACCATCGGCGCGGAGTTCGAGGCAATCATCAACACGCGGCCGCCACGTGGTTCCAGCAAGTCCAGCACGCCTTCGGTCACGGCGACCGCCGCAAAATAATTGATGCGCGCAATCAGCGACGGCGGCTTCACCGATGGCCCGACACCCGCGCAAGGGATAAAACCATCTATGCCTTCCGGGCAAAGCTGGCGAATACCGTCGATCGCTCTCTGACGGCCATTGTAGTCGCTCAGGTCCGCACAGATATCGGCATCGCGTAAATCCACCGACACAACGCGATGCCCCGCGTCGCAGAGCTGCTCGCGAATCGCTGCCCCGATGCCAGTGGCACCGCCTGTCATTGCATAGACTGCCATGATGTTATTCCTGTTATTTATTATTAGCCGCTGGCAATTAATTGACGCTTACTGCGTTCATACTTGCTCGCCGGCGTATTGACCGCAACCGCCAAACGCTCGGCATGCCGGGCCCGTTCCATCTGCGTCGTATCGGCCTGGCCGTAGAGGGTGTTACGTTGACGAGCAACGCGCCCCATCGCCGCGATGCGCTGCTCCATTTCCTGAGGCGATGTCTCTTCGCCATGGCTAGCACCAGCGGCCCGGGTGATGGTTTCATTCATCAGCGTCCCGCCGAGGTCGTTAACCCCGGCATTCAAACAGGCCATAACCCCTTCCGCGCCCATTTTCACCCAGGACGCCTGAATATTGTCGATCAAGCCATTAAAGACCAAGCGTGCGACCGCATGCATCAGCAGCGATTCGCGGAACGTTGGCCCGCGACGAGCACGCCCTTTCAAATAGATTGGCGATTCTGCGGCGACAAAAGGCAGCGGCACGAATTCAGTAAAACCGCCTGTTTTCAGCTGTAACGCGCGTATTGCCAGCAGGTGATTGGCCCAGTGCTCGTAGCCGTCAACGTGGCCGAACATAATTGTGGCGGTTGTTGGCAAACCAACTCCATGGGCAACTTCCATGACCTGAAGCCACTGTTCGGTATTAATTTTATCGGGGCACAACACCGCCCTGACCCGGTCATCCAACACTTCGGCAGCGGTTCCAGGCAGACTGTGCAACCCCGCCGCCTTTAATTGCCGCAGGTAATCCTCCAGCGGCATACCGAGCGTCTGAGCACCCTGCCAGACTTCCAGTGGCGAGAAGGCGTGGATGTGCATTGCCGGCGCCGCCTCGCGCAGCGTCGCCAATATATCCAGATAGGTCTGCCCGGTATATTCAGGATGAATGCCACCCTGCATACACACTTCGGTGGCACCGCGCTGCCAGGCCTCTTTAGCGCGCCGGGCGATTTCGTCGGCACTCAGGTCATAGGGTCGGCCACGCAAATTCTCACTGAGCTTGCCCTTAGAGAAAGCGCAAAACTGGCACTTGAAATAACAGACATTGGTGTAATTGATGTTGCGATTGACAACATAACTAACGGTATCGCCACAGCGCCGCTCGCGCAGGCGGTCCGCTGCTTGGCAAACGGCGGCAAAGTCTTCACCGCGCGCTTGAAACAAGCTGACAATATCCTGTTGAGTTAACCGCTGCTCAGCCTCTGCTCGCTGTAAAATATCGGCAACAGCGGCACTTGCAACAGGCCGGCGCTTAGCAAGCAATGCAAGCTCCGCCGCGGGCGCATCAGCGGCCTGCCCGGTCAGCCATTCGTCCACCCTCGGCAGGCCCTGGCCATCCACACGACTAAGTAGGCGCGGCACCAATGCGGGGTCCAGCCAATGCTGCGCCCGTCGGACATAAGAGGGGTAGATTGTCAGGCGCTCGTGCAGGTATTTACCACTTAGCGCCGTTTCCTTGGCCAAGCGCTCCACGTGTGGCCACGGCGCTTCGGGGTTCACAAAGTCGGGCGTCACTGGCGACACGCCGCCCCAATCATTGATCCCGGCAGCAACGATCTGCGGCAGCACACCGGGGCTGAGGTTTGGTGGCGCTTGAATGCTCATTTCCGCCCCAAATATCAACCGAGCGACGGCGATCGTCCATAGCAAGTCATTGAGATCGGGCTCGGGTGCCGACGCCATTTTAGTGCCTTCCTTGGCGCGAAAATTCTGCACGATCACTTCTTGCAAATGGCCAAACTCGCTGTGAACGTCTCGCAGGGCAAGCAGAGAATCAATGCGCTCAGCGCGGGTCTCGCCAATACCGATTAAGATGCCCGAGGTAAACGGCACCCTCGCTTGGCCAGCGCGGCGCAGGGTTTGCAATCGCGCCTCAGGGGTTTTATCGGGCGAACCGTAGTGAGGCATGCCCTTTTCACACAGGCGCTCCGATGCCGACTCCAACATAATGCCCATAGACGCAGATACCGGACGCAGCAGAGCGATCTCATCTTCGCTCATGCAGCCCGCATTGATATGCGGTAGAACCGATGTTTCCGCCAAGACCCGCCCCGCAACATGGGCGAGATATTCCAGAGTGCTTGCAAATCCCATCTGCGCGAGCGCTTCACGCGCGGCCTTATAACGCAGCTCAGGGCGCTCACCCAGGGTAAACAAGGCTTCTTTGCAGCCCAGTCTTTCGGCCTCACGCACCTGCTCAATCACGTGCTCGACCGGCATGTACGCCTGCTCGATACGCTTGGGGGTTTTGGCGAAGGTGCAGTAGTGGCAAACATCGCGACACAGCTGGGTAAGGGGAATAAAGACTTTGCGGGAATAACTCACGCCGCTCCCGAAGCCCCGGTCTCGCAAGGTCGCTGCCGCTGTCGCCAGCGTGGCGGTATCTTCGCAGCGACTGAGTTGTCGAGCCTGCTCATCGCTGAGCGAGCCGTGCAAGGCCGTCTCTAGAAGGGCGTCAATCGACATAGAATTCATCATCAGCTTCTCACTACTCGCGGCGACTCAACCGCCGCGCACTCACGAGGATTCATCTGCAATAAGCGGCGCGCAATACCACTTTCACTCAGGTAGCGCATCGTTTGCGGGGCGCGACTGGAGGTGCCTGCACTCACCAGCGCTAGCAGGTCCTCACGGGTGTCGATATCGTTGGCCAGGCCCGGCGCGCGGAACACTTGAAGCGACAGATTGCGCGCCGCCGCCTCTGCGGTGTGGGCAGTTAAACTGCCCTCCCCATAGCGCAAGCGGATTCGGCTTGCTAAGGGCATCAACACAACATTACTGCCACCGCCGTGGCGATCCGTGGCGATAACCACTTGTTCGCTTGCCCCGCCTTGCACCGCAATAAGGTCACGCAGCTCAGCCGCGCTCAATAAAGGCAAATCACCGTGCACAATCATGACGCGCTGCGGAGGCTTATCCAAGCAGGAGATTCGATCCAGGGTCGCCTCCAACACCGCATTCAAACCGCTGCCCAGCTGCGATTCCGGCCAGCAAAGTGCGTGAAAGTGCTCGGCAAGCAAATGCGCCGCTGGGTCGTCAGACACAATCAACAGCTGATCCACTTCATCGACCGCCGATAGCTGGGCCAATACATCTTCCACCATGTGCTGAAACAAGGCCCGCCGCTCCGATATGCTCAAACACCCGGACAAGCGCTGTTTCGCTTTAACAAAATCCTTCAGTGGGAGTATTAACCACATCGCCTACACCAATTCCTCAATCAACGACAGCGTCTCCTCGGCCAAACGCCGTTTGCTATCAAGAGTGGTCATCATACTTGGCACAGCTCGGCAGGCGACCCCCGTCTGGGCGATGTCATCGCACTGCTGAGCATCGGCACTGTCGATGATAAAGCCGTCCAGCAGGTCGCAGTAGTACTCAGCCACCGCCGCCGCCCTGCGGGGTATATCGAGCTCGTGCATCATTTTTGCAGCAGGGCCCTTCACCGCCGCGCCAGACACAATGGGCGAAATAGCGACCACCGGCACGTTCACTTGCATAAGCGCCTCGCGACACCCCGGCAAGGATAGAATCGGGTCGACGCTCAGAAATGGGTTAGATGGACAAATAATGATGCCGCGCAAGGCAGGGTCGGCAAGCGCGGAGATAATCGCCGGGTTGAGCTGCGCCGTATCGAGGCCGTCGAAAACGACCTTCTCCACTCGGGGCTCACAGCGCTCGCGAACAAAGTATTCCTGGAAGGCGAGTTCACCCATATCAGTAAACACTCGCGTTGCTACGCGCTGTTCGGTCATGGGCAGCAGCGCCGCGGGACAGCCCAGGCGCTCGCCCAACTGACGAGTGACATCCGTTAACGACTGCCCCGCCGCCAGCGCTTGAGTGCGGTACAAATGCGTCGCCAAATCGCGATCGCCCAACTGGAACCACTGGCCGTCGTCGAGTCGACGCATCGCTTCCAGCGTTACCCAGCTTTCATCGCGCAATCCCCAGCCGCGCTGTTCGTCATTCAGGTCTGCCAGGGCGTATAGATTGGAGTCGAGGTCGGGGCAAATTCGTAAGCCCCAGTAGTCGAAGTCATCGGCCGTATTCACCACCACTTGCAGCTGCGATGGTGGCAGGCACTCGGCCAAGCCCCTCACTAATTTGGCGCCGCCAACGCCCCCGCTCAGTGCGAGAAATTTTCCCGATAACGTCGCCATTAGCGAAACATATCCCGGTCGCGGTCGCGCAATAAGCCCTGCGAGCCCTCGTCAGAGGGGCGCAAGTTAGCACCGCGCAGCAGCACCACCGGACAGCCCTCATCGGCCTGCCCCATCAGGTAAGACGCCGCCGCAGCAAGCTCGTCGGCGACGGCAATTTCAGTGACTTCGAGAGTGCGGCCGAACAAATCGGCATCGCCTATGCGGTTTTCAACAACCTCGAAGCCGGCAGTGCCGAGCGCAAAGCCCACCGTGCCATTGCGCCAGGCCCGCCCCGCACTGTCGTTAATGATCACCGCAATATTTGCCGAAAAACGTGCGTCCAGCGCCGCCTTTAAACGCCGCGCACTGGCATCGGGGTCAATGGGTAACAGCAGCAACTGGGGGTCGTCTTCAGTATTGGGGATATTCGACTTGTCGATGCCAGCATTTGCGTGAACCACCCCGAGGCGATGCTCCACAATCACCACACCCGGACGCGCCCGCAGCACCTCCCGTGACTCCTGGAGCACGCATTCCATTTGCCGCGGGTCCTTGTCGCAGCGCTGCGCCAGTGCCAGCGCTTCTTCACTGGGAGAGACATCAGACAAGCGAACATAGCGCCCTTCCGCCTTGGAGAAGATCTTCTGCGCAAGCACCAGCACATCGCCGTCTTGCAGGCTTAGCTGATTGCCGAGCAGCGAATCAGCCACCATGGCGCTCAAGTCGTCTCCTGGCTCCACCAGCGGGAAATTCTGCAAGGCAACTAGCTGTAATTGCGAACTGGCCATCTGTGCAACTTACTCGTCGACACCCGTGAGTTTAATGCCAGCATGACACTGGTATTGTTTGTTTATAAATATCAGCAGAGAGGTCATCGCCTCCACTGCCGCCGCATTGGCGATACTGCCGGCGTGGAAACCGCGCAGCCCGGCGGCTTCAACCAGGTTAATAACCGTTGCCCGCGCTTCTTTATTGTTGCCGCAAACCAGGACATCACAATCGAGCTCGGAGCCCTCCTGCAGATGTACGGCCGCCACATTCTGAAAGGCCGACACCACCTTGACGTCGTCGCCGAGAATCTCCTGCGCGATCTGTCCAGCAGAGCCTTCCTCAGGCAGTTGCACCCGCGCCACTTTGGGCGGCACCAGGGGAACCGTCACATCGATCAGGATCTTGCCCTGCAGCGCGCCGCGTAGTGACTCCAGTGTGCTGCGATGGTGGGCAAAAGGTACGGTCAACGCGGCAATATCTGCCGCCTCAGCCGCCGATTGATTATCCATCGCCTCGACTGCGACGGCGTCGACCCCGCGCTCATCCATCAATGCCTTGAGCTCAGCAACCGCTTGCTCGGCCTTCTCTTGGGTGCGAGAACCGATAATCACGCGGTAACCCGCCTGGGCCCAGCGTCTGGCTAAGCCTGTACCCAAATTACCGGTACCGCCTAAAATCGCAATTACTGCACTGTTGGACATATCACATACCTTTATCTTTATGTTGAAACTCACGACTGGACGCTATCGCCGACGAACACAGCGGCAGGCTCCCAGCACATCAAATCGATCGCCAGTATAACGTGGGCACTATAACTGGCACTGACAAAACAAGTCATTTACGCATAAAAATACGGTCATATTAAATCGTGGGCTAAAGCGATAAACTGTCGCCCAAAAATGTCGCGGCGATTATTGGCTCGCAAGAAGCCAAGCCGCCGCAAACACTAACATGACAGGGCACAAGGTAGGTAAAAAGGAATGCAAAACGCACTGGATTTTACGGGTAAAGTCGTCATCGTTACCGGCGGCGGGAAAGGTGTTGGCCGCGGTATCAGCGAACGGTTTTTGGCTGCCGGGGCAGACGTAGCGATCTGCGGTCGCAGTAAACCCGACAGCCTACCCAGTGCTGAGGGTCGGGAAGCGTGGTTCAGCGCGCTGGATGTTCGCGACCCGGACGCGGTCCAGGCCTTTGTCGACAGCGTGAAAGAGAAGTTTGGTCGCATCGACGTGCTGATCAACAACGCTGGCGGCGCCCCCTATGCCGATGCGGCCACCGCCTCGCCACGGTTTTCTGAATCCATCGTGCGTCTCAATCTGCTCGCGCCACTCTTCTTTGCCCAGGCCTGCAATGCGGTGATGCAGCAGCAGGAAGGCGGCAGCATCGTCAATATTGCCTCAGTGAGCGCCCAGCGCCCGTCGCCGGGTACCGCCGCCTACGGCGCAGCGAAAGCCGGCCTGTTAAACCTGAGCAGCTCCCTAGCCGTGGAATGGGCGCCCAAGGTCCGTAGCAACACGATTATTGCCGGCCTGATTCGCACTGAACAGTCCCATTTGCACTACGGCGACGAAGCCGGGATTGCGGCAGTGGGCGAAACGATCCCACTGGGACGAATGGCGGTTCCCAACGATATTGCCGGGGCCTGTTTATTCCTGGCCAGTGACATGGCCAGCTACGTGAGCGGTGCAGCGCTCACCGTGCACGGCGGCGGTGAAAAGCCCGCGTTTTTGGGCGTCGCTAACGCCGACAACGAAAAATAAGTGATGCCTTGAATGGGGCCAGCAGACTGGCCCCTGCTTACAGCACGCGAACGATCTTCATGGTATTGGTGTGGTTATCCACGCCAACCTGGTCACCCATGGTCATAATGATCAAATCACCGGCATCGACATGGCCACCCGCTTTCAGCGTTTCAATACAGTCGTGCACCGCGGGCGACGGTCCTGCGCTGGATACCGCAAACACCCCGCGATAGAGGCTCACCCGGCGGCAGGTTGCGGCATTGCGACTAAACGCAAAAATCGGAATGCCCGAGGTCAGTCGCGACATTAACAACACCGTTCGCCCGGTTTCGGTTAAGGACACAATGGCCTTCACCCCAACTTGGTGGTTGGCGGCGAACACGGCACTCATTGCCAGGGTTTCTTCAACGGACTCAAAGCTGCGCTCGATCCGGTAACTGGATTTTCGCGCCGAGGGATAGCGCTCCGCCCCCATACAGTTTCTCGACATGGCCTTAACGGTTTCCAGCGGATACTGGCCCGCAGCCGTTTCGGCAGACAGCATCACCGCGTCGGTACCATCGAGCACCGCATTGGCGACATCAAACACCTCTGCGCGAGTGGGAATGGGATTGCTGATCATCGATTCCATCATCTGGGTGGCAGTGATCACCGGCCGGTTGAGCACCCGCGCCCGCTTGATAATATGCTTCTGCAAGCCGATCAGGCTGGCGTCACCAATTTCAACCCCCAAGTCGCCACGTGCCACCATCACGCCATCGCAAGCGCGAATGAGCGCATCGAGATGTTCGTCCTCGGCAACCGCTTCGGCGCGTTCAATCTTGCCGATGATCTGCGCGTGGCAACCCGCGCTCTGAAGCTTGTCCCGCGCATCATTGATATCAGCCGCACTGCTGGGAAAGGAAATGGCAATGAAATCCAGATCCATTTCCGCTGCATGCTTGATATCGGCTAAGTCTTTGTCTGTCAGCGCCGGCGCCGAAAGGCCACCCCCCAGGCGATTGATTCCCTTTCGCGAGCGCAATATACCGATGCTCTCCGCTCGGCAATGCACCGCTTCGCCCTCCACACTTACCACTGATAATTGCAGCCGGCCGTCGTCGATAAGCAAGGTATCACCGGCCGCCACCGAACGGGCAAGCGGTTGGTAATCGACCCCGATATGACGCTCATCGCCCTCGCCATCCGCTAAGCGAGTATCGAGAATTAGCTCGTCGCCCGGCGCGACATCAATGGCATCGACGGCAAGTGTGCGCAGACGGATTTTTGGCCCCTGCAGATCGCCAAGCACTGCGACGTAGCGGTCTTCTTCGGCAGAGATTTCCCGAATCATCTGACAGCGCGCCTTGTGCTCCTCGGCACTGCCATGGGAAAAATTTAAGCGGAATACATTCACGCCCGCGGATATCATTGCTCGCAAGAGCGCTTCTGAATCGCAGGCGGGACCGAAAGTGGCTACGATTTTGGTACGACGCATGGTGATCTCTTTACACTCCCTGAAACGGCTAAGTTGCCGCTCACCATGTTACACCGCCGAAGATTGCGGTTCGACGTCAGGAGAGAATATTTCTGGCGCTACTCAAGCACCGATGCTTCGCGACCACCATAGACCGGACCAACAGCGGAGTCGTGGACACCCCCTCTCAGCAAAATAACCTCAACACGGCGGTTGCGCGCCCGCCCTTCCGCCGTGCTGTTGGTATCTAAGGGTCGGGTATCGGCGTGCCCGGCTAAGCGGAAATGTTCGGCGGGCTGGCCACTGCGCTCTGCGATACTCTCCAGCACCGTTGCGGCTCGCGCGGAAGACAGGTCCCAATTTGAGCGGAAGCGCGAGGTGCTGATTGGCAGATTATCGGTGTGGCCGGCAATCACCACATGGCCGCCAATATCCCCCACCAACTCGGCGATTTTATTGATCACCGGTTTAAAGTCATTGTTGAGCTCGGCACTGCCAGAGGGAAACGAGCCCATCTCCTTGATGCGGATCGTAATCACCCGCTCCCCGTCATCATCAACCTCCACAAAGCCATCGCGAATCTCGATATCCAAGTGGCGTTTTACTTTTTGCAGATCAGCCTCCAGCTCCTCTTTGCTAATCCGCTCGGATTCGTCAATTGCCATTTCAGCGTAGATGCGCATCTCATTGACAGCTTGTTGGCGAACTTGGTTTTCGACGGTTGGCGTTGGCCGACCGGGGCTAAAGTCTCGAGCAATAATACTGGTACCAATCGGTGGCTTAAAGGCGGGAACCTCCCGCTGAACCCCGAAGGCATCGCGCATAGAGCCCGACAGTTCCTTGAATTTCTGCTTGTCCATCTCGGAGAATGAGAACAACAGAACGAAAAAAGCCAGCAGCAAGGACATTAAGTCTGCAAAGGTTAGTACCCAGGCGGGCGCTCCGGCCGCCGCTTTTTTCTCGGGGACGTCTTCCACTAGGCTTCCTCAGCCTTTTCTTCTTTATCGCGGGCATTGTCGGGCAGATAGGTCGACAGCAGTGATTCGAGCACCCGCGGGTTCAAGCCCTCTTGTATGCCGTCAACCGCCTCCAGTATCAGGTGGCGATTGCGACGCTCTTCCTGGGTACGGAAATTCAGCTTGTCCGCCATTGGCAGCGCAACAGCATTTGCCAGCACAGCGCCATACAGGGTAGTAAGCAGCGCAACTGCCATCGCCGGGCCAATCGCCTTGGGATCAGACATATTGGACATCATCTGCACCAAGCCGACGAGGGTACCAATCATGCCCATTGCCGGCGCGGAGTCCCCGAAGCCACGGAAGACCGCCTCACCCATTTCCTGACGCTCGATCGTCAGATTGATTTCTTTGTTTAATAAGCGCTTAACAAAGGCAGGGTCGTGACCATCAATGGCCATCTGCACACCTTTATTGAGGAATTCATTGGTAATTTCCTGCGACTCCAGACCCAGCAGCCCCTCTTTGCGCGCGATACCTGCCAGTTCAACGCACTCGTTAATTAGCTGTGATGAGCTGGTTGGCTTGTGAAAGAAGGCGCGCGAGGCGACCTTGAAGGCGCCCAGGGTTTGATCCAGCGGAAATTTCACCAGATTGGCAAATGTTCCGCCGCCCACTACGATCAACAGGCTGGGGATATCGACGAAGCCACCGGCACTGCCGCCAAAAACAATGGCCGCAATAATCACGCCCAATGCGCCAAACATTCCCAGCAGGGTTGCTATATCCAAGATATTTCTCCGCTATACGACTCTGCCAATTCGACCTGACAGCTGGCCCCTTAATGCATATATCGGCGGCAGCCAGAAGACCTTTAGAGGTTTTGCACAGCTTGCGACTGCAGGCGGAGATTTTCTATACGGGTTTGCCCTTGCCAAATTAAGGGCCAGAAAGCAGAAAGCCCGGCAAATGCCGGGCTTGTCGATAGGAGTAAAACTTTGCGACGCTTAAATGAAGAAGTCGCCGTTTTCCATACCCAGAGCAACGCCGCCGAAGTTACGGCCAAAGCCGGTGGGGTTGTTAGCAACGTGGGCACGGGCGGTGTGCACATCACGGAAACGCTGCTGAATTTCACTGTTATTGAATACCGAGTGACCACCGGCCACTTCAAACAGTGAATCGACAATATCGATGCTCTTGCTGATAACCAGAGACGCCTGGTAGCGATAGCGAACACGGTCTTCCAGAGGAATCTCTTCGCCGCGCTCAATTTGCGCCAACATCACATCGAAGTTACGGAAGAGAATGGTCTCCATCTCGTCGATACCGTTTAGGGCCGCCGCAATGCGCTCTACCACCTGGGTGTCGCCCGCGAGTTTAGTGGGGTCACCACTGGCTTTATTCAACACCGCGTGCTTGTAGAGCTCCACGGTCGCCTTACAGGCACCGATAGCCGGGGTCGAGACAACGCGAATAAAGCTCTGCGCCCAAGGCAGGCGGTATAAGGGCGCGTCGTTCACAGCCAAACCGGGGTTTGTTCCCGCGAAGCCATCGCTTTGCTTGTGGGTCATGTAGTCGGGCACAAATACGTCGTCTACCACGATGTCGTTGCTGCCAGTGCCTTCCAAGCCCATCGACTGCCAAGTATCGATAATTTCGTAGTCGCTGCGCGGCACCAAGAAAGTACGGTAGCCCTCGCCCGGTACGATTGCGCCCAGCAGCACCCAGGTGCAGTGGTCGCTACCACTTGACCAGCCCCAACGACCGCTGAGTTTAAAACCGCCTTCGGTGGGCGTCACTTTACCCATCGGCGCATAGGAGGAAGAAATACGTGTATGGATCGAGTCGTTCCACACGGCCTGCTGCGCGCGGTCGTCCATCATCGCCAGCTGCACGGCGTGAACCGCGATAATGCCACTGGCCCATGCCGTCGACATACACGCCTCGGCGATGGCGATTTGCAGTTTAAAGAATTCTTGCGGCTTCATTTCCAAGCCGCCGTAGCGCTTGGGCTGTAGGCTCAGGAAAAAGCCCGCATCTTGCAGGGCATCAATCGAGGCCTGAGGCACTTTACGTTCTTGGCGCGTTTGCGGTGCACGCTCACGAAATACTGGCTGCAATTCTTTGATTGCAGCCATCATGGTTTCAAAATTCATCACCGCTCTCCTGTTGTATTCTGTCTTTGGTCTTATGATTTACCGCCCACTACCCCATTACGCGGTGCAGCGGGCAAAGGATTTTGCCGGGCTTTAGGCGTCAGGCATGTTGAACTTGTGCCCCCAGAGGCTGGGCAGCGAGGTCACGGTTGGCGTGAAATCGTCCCAATCCACCTGCAAACCACCGGTGCCAAACTCCATGGCGAAGCCTGTTGGCGTTGCCATGTAGAACGACAGCATCCGGTCATTGGTATGGCGCCCTAGGGTCGAAACAATGGGAATTCCCGCGGCTTCAACGCGATCCAGGCAGTAACCCACTTCATCGGTGTCCTTCACTTCCAGCATAAGGTGAACACAGCCCACCGGGTTGCTGCTGTCTTCGTATAGCGCAAGACTGTGGTGACGAGGGTTGTTCACGTGCATGAAGTTCAAGCCCTGACCGGGGTCATTAGGGTCTGGCGAGAAGTGAAAGTGCATGTAGTCACTGTCACCAAAGCCGAGCACGTCTTTGTAGAACGTGTGCGTTTCGCTGAGCTTAGCTGCTGGCAGCACGGCATGCCCCAGGCCCATGTCGCCATTGAAACCCGTTTCAAAGCCACTGATACCCAGTGGTGAAACAAATTTAGCAAAGTCCAGTTCGCCGCCCCAATAAAGCTCCAGCTCGTTACCCGAGGGGTCTTTCAATACGATCAATTCGCGCACGCGCCGCGCCTTGGCATCGTCGCCGCTACCCTCTTCAAAGGCGACTCCCGCCTCGGTCAAGCGCTGCTTGGCATCGGCAAAGTCTTGCGCATCACGCAGTTCCCAGCCGCAGCGGCTCAGTCGCTCCGCGTCACCTTTGACAATGGCAAAGCGAAACGGACGCTCATCTATTTTCAAGTAAACATTGCCGTCGTCCGGCATATTCGGCGCAGGCATCAGGCCGAGAATGTCCCGACCGTACTCCAACCACTTCGACGGCTCTGCCGACTCGATTACGACGTAGCCTAAACTGCGTACATCCATGCGTTTATCCTGTGTTATCGATTATTAAATTCGCTGCACAATGCCATTAGCCATTGCGAATGGCGTAATCCACTGTGTACTCACGGCGCTCGTTAAAGACCTCAGGTACATCCGCACGATCCACGTAGAACTGGTTGTACCACTGACGCAGGCGGTTGATTGGGCCGTCGCCGTCACACAATACCGGGTTATCAACACGGGTTTTGGTATGCCAGATATGTACATCCTGGAAGAACGCCGTCCGGTTC
Organism: Spongiibacter marinus; assembly: GCF_016906995.1. GTDB lineage: Bacteria > Pseudomonadota > Gammaproteobacteria > Pseudomonadales > Spongiibacteraceae > Spongiibacter > Spongiibacter marinus. Next base: position 324,351 of record NZ_JAFBBD010000004.1, read on the forward strand.
TGCTCCGTGTACTGACGTGCCATCTCGTTGTTCTGCTCGTCACTCATACCCGGGATTTTCTTAACCGCCACACCAAACCGCAGGTCAAAGCTATTATGGTCGATGGGAACATGGGTCACCAGCAAGCGCGACTCCACGTCCATACCTTCTACCTGGCCAGTCATGTACGTGTTCATGTATGCCGGACCGAAGTATTTGGCACTGGAAGTTAGCTCGCCATCTTCCGCCAACAGCTCGCTGCCGCCGACCAGTACTTGTTCATAGGTATGCTTGTGAACAATGTTCTTGAACTCTTTGATAGGCGCGCCGTGAATCGGCCCAAAATGCGCCACATCTGCCATGTTATCCACCAGCTCGCGGCTGTTGGTATTGATGGTCATCAGATCCATTTGCCAGATCGTCCAGTCCGGACTGAACAGGTCATCGATGCGCGGCGGGCGCTGGTCTTCGATAGGAGGCAGCCCCTCTGGGTCGTACCACATGAATAACAAGTGATTCTCTTCCAGCGTTGGATAGCTGCGGATAACCGCTTTCGGGGGAATGCGCTTGGCGTAGGGGATCTCATCGCACACACCATCGGCGCCCCAGCGCCAGGAGTGGAATGGGCAACGAATGGAGTTACCCTCCACGCAACCTTCGCTCAAGTCTGCCCCCATGTGAGGGCAGTAGCCGTCGAGAATATGGACTTGACCATCTTCCCCGCGATACGCAACCATGCGGGTGCCAAAGTAGTTTAGCTTGACCGGCTTTTCATCGTATTCGCTGGCCAGCCCCAAACAATACCATCCCCGCCCATAGCGGTCTGGCAATTCCTTAGCTTCGATAATATGGGGCTGACGCGGTGCCTGCGCGGGCTCGCTCATTTTTCTCTCCTCGGTTATTCGGCAGACCCTCTGGCCGGGGCCCTGCTATCACGGTGAAAATTCTCACACAGCCAAGGCAAGCCTTCTATAATCCGTTTAGACGACCAAAAAAATATCACAACACACTGTTTTTATTAGATTTTTCTCCATTTTTCAGTATTGTTTAACCACCGTTTAACAACGCCACAAGATGGTGCATCAGGCTAGGTTAAAACCCTTACTGGAATTCTCGCCCGACGCGCTACAATATTGCCATTCTGTTTCTGTGCAGCGGGAATCTCTGATGAAAGCGCCCGGAAAACCCCACAACGAAGAGAAGCGTTTGGCCGCGCTCTCATTGCTCAATATCCTCGACACACCAGCGGAAGAGCGCTTTGATCGCCTGACCCGACTGGCGTGCAAAATGCTTAACACCCCCGTTGCTCTGGTCAGCCTGGTCGCCGACGACCGACAGTGGTTCAAATCCAGCGCCGGACTCGAGGGCGTGGAGGAAACACCCCGCGATATTTCGTTCTGTGGTCACACCATTTTGCAAGATGGCGTGTTCATCGTGAACGACACCCTCAAAGACGAGCGCTTTGTCGATAACCCGCTGGTGGTACACGCACCCAATATCCGCTTTTATGCCGCCTTTCCCCTGTACGCGGTAACTGGCGAGCGGCTGGGCGCTTTCTGCGTCGTCGATCAACAGCCTCGGGACTTGTCCAGCGATGAAATTGAAACCCTCGAGGACCTTGCCCGAATTGCCGAGCGCGAACTTTGCGCAAGCTACCTGGCGACAACGGATGAAACGACCGGGCTGTGCAACCGATCGGGGTTTGAATTGCTCGCTGATAAACTGATGCACGCCTGTGCCCGCAGCGACGTGCCGATCAGCGCCGTCTTTTTCCGCCTAACCGCCCCCATCGACGGTGAAGACGGCACGCTGACACCCGATGTCATTTCCTTGTTTTCGCAAAAACTGGCTGCAGCCTGTCGCGAAGCGGACTTGGTTGCTCGCATCGACGATCAGCACTTTGGCTGCCTTCTCAACGATTGCCCCTATGAACAGGTGGCGCACTTCATGCGACGCATCGAATACGACGTGGAGCAACTGAATCGCGAACAACTCGATAAACCCATGGCGATGCAAAGCAGTTGGCTTGCCTATAATCCGGTCGCCCATCACTCTGTGGGTACGCTGGTGCAACAGGGCACAGAGTTGCTGGACGTCGCGTAGGCCCGCCGCATCCCCCCTCCTCTTGGCCGCATAGCGTCCCCTTGAGCGGCGATTCTTTACCCGCGTTGCCTATGCGCCTAGGGCCGCCAATAAGCGCAAGAATCAGCTCGACCGGTACGATAGAAGCGTTATGCTTGTCTCAAGCTCGCACAAAGGAAACCCATCGTGCCCTCCGACTACCAGCGCATTGAACACGCTCTTCATATTTTGGACAGCCAGCAGGGCATGCTCAGCCTGGACGACCTTGCCAACAAATTGGACATTAGCACCGGACATTTTCAGCGCATGTTTAGCCGCTGGGTTGGCATTAGCCCCAAGCGCTTTTCCCAGCTCATCACCGTTGAGCGGGCGAAACAGCTGCTATCTGCCGGCCAACCTCTACTGAATGTCAGCGAGGATTTGTCGTTAAGCAGCAGTTCTCGGCTCTACGACCACTTTATTCGAATCGAAGCAATGACGCCGGGAGACTATCGCTCGCGCGGTGAGAACCTGCGCATTCGCTGGGGAAACGGCGACTCGCCTTTCGGCGAGGTGTTTATCGCACAGACTCAGCGCGGCATCTGTTCGCTTGCCTTCGGGGATGGGCGCGAGGAGCTGATGGCGATGCAACAGCGCTGGCCAGCGGCACAGTTCTCAGAGGAGCATAAAGACTCTCAGGAACTACTGCGTCGCGCATTCAGTCACAGCCATGGTGAGCCGCTTTCGCTACATCTGCTAGCCAGTGATTTTCAGTTACAGGTGTGGCGGGCGCTGCTGGCGATCCGGCCTGGACAGTTGAGCACCTATGGCCAGCTTGGTCAGCGCATCGGCCAAGTCAAAGCCGCTCGCGCGGTTGGCCGCGCCGTTGGCAGCAACCCCGTCGCCCTACTCATTCCCTGCCATCGTGTGGTCAGGCAGACAGGTGCGCTCGGCGGCTATCGCTGGGGTGTCACGCGCAAACGCGCAATCCTGCTGCACGAAGCGGCCTGTAACAGCATTACGAGAGAGGATGGCAGTGACGATCGCCGGCAATAATCAGCGCTCAGATACGGGCGCCCGGTAGAGGCCCATCGGGCCGATTACTTTGTTAGATTTGATTGCGGCCAACGAGATTGATCACCCCTGCAGCAATGAGCGCAACGGCAGCGATAACGTCCGCGATGACGACCTTGCGAACGGGCTCATTGTAACCGCCAACCGACCACGCAATAGCGATGAAGGACACAACGCTGACTAAGCCTGCGACGATGGCCAATGTTTGCAGCGATGGCTGGAAAGCGGCGTACACTAAAAAAAGGCCAAGAAGTCCAAACAAAATGGCTCGGTGACGCATCAGGATTTCGATATTGGGCTCACCCATGGCAATGCCATACAAAGCGGCAAGGCGATCCACGCCCAACACCCCGGCAACGGGCAGGAGATGAATAATGCCTACGAGCACCAGCAGGCCTGTGGCAACTTTCTCCATCTTTGCCCCTCTTTCTTGAATGGAACCGCAGGTTTAATCTGCCAGCTGAGCGACGCTCTTTAAAATCAGGCGCACCAGCAAGGTCTGACGACTAACACCGGTTTTGGAGAAAATTGAGCGCAAATGGGTGCGTGCGGTGTTGCGACTCATGCCCAGCGCTTCCGACGCTTCATCCAGACTCAAGCCATCCGCCAGCAATAACGACAGCTGCGCCTCAGTTGGGGTAAAGCCGAACAGTTGGATGATGATATTGACCGGCGCCTCTGCCCCATATTCCGGATCGCTAATAAAAATTGCCACCGTCGGTACAGACTGTCCCTCCGACCATTCGGTCAATGGCACGGGGCGAACAATCACCCCCAGGTCGGCGAAGTCGCCATCGCGGGGAACCCGCATCGCCTCAACCACTGCGGGCTCGTGCTGATCTCGGTGATCAAGAATGCGGTTAATCAGCCCCTGCAACTTCTTGGTTGTGGCCTGATCACCCAGCATCAGATAGCCGTCCTCGATCTTCACCTCGGGCTCACGTGCGACCAGGTTCTTCGCCATTTTGTTGCAGTTAAGCAAGCGGCCATTTTCATCGAGGATGATCGTCGCCAGCGATAGACTCTCCACCGCACCGGCGTAGAGGTCGCGCTCTGACTCAATAATATTCAGCCGTACATGCAGGCGCAGGGCTCTTTCCAAATGGGGCATCAGCGCGTGAATCAAGTCCCTGTCGTGCTGATCAAAAACCGGCGCAGACTCACTGCGCGCCACGCGCAAGCCGGCATTCATTTCACCCGGAACATGGATATCGACACCGAGGGTATCGTAGAGCCCGCAGGGCTTCATACACATCAGGTACAGCTCGCTGGTCAACCAGTCATCTACAGACACCAGCTCCATCAAGCTTTTGACCTCGCCCGGCTTAAGCGACAGGAAGGGATCCATAGCAAACAGCCGTTTTTGGTACTGATCCATACCCTCTACGGTGCTGCCACCCAGCACCCGCAGGACGCCGCGGCCCTGCTCCGACGGGGGGTTTAACACCAGAGTGACCGACACCGCCTGCATGACCTGAGACAACTCAGACAAGAAGCCTTCCCAGGGTTCCTCTTCCAACGGCCCTTGATAAACACTAGCCAGGAGGCGGTCAAACTTTGGATCGATCAACATCGTAACGTCTGTATGCCTTGTTATTTTTTACATGCAGTGAGTATAACCGAGATGGGTATGCGATACAGGCCTTTAACACCTGGCCGCTGCTGCGCGAACGCCGCACTTACCTGGAACGAACAGCCAGACACGAAAACGGCCCCAGCTGGGGCCGTTTCATCTTGCCGGACTGGCGTCTGGCGATCAGGGCTTAGAGCAAGCCGCGTTCCTTAGCCATGTCGAGTGCCAAGTCTTCAATCATATCTTCCTGTCCACCAACGGTGCGGCGGCGGCCAAGCTCAACCAGTATATCCCGGGCCGACACACCGTACTTCGCTTCGGCGCGTTTAGCGAACAACAAGAAAGATGAGTATACGCCCGCGTAGCCCAGAGTCAGGGAGTCCCGGTCGATACGGATGGGATGATCCATAATGGGAGTCACGCGGTCTTCGGCGACATCCATAATTTTATACAGATCAATACCGTGATCCGCGCCCATACGATCAAGCACAGCCACCAATACCTCCAGCGGCGTATTGCCTGCACCGGCGCCCAGGCCGGCTACAGAGCCATCGATACGGTTAGCACCGTGCTCGATTGCCACCAGCGAGTTCGTGACGCCCAGGCTCAGGTTGTGGTGAGCGTGGAAGCCCAGCTCGGTTTCTGGCTTCAGCTCGCTGCGCAACAGCGCAATGCGCTCTTGCACCTGATCGGGCAGCATATAGCCAGCGGAATCGGTGCAGTAAATACAGTTGGCACCGTATGATTCCATCAATTTGGCTTGCTCGACGATTTCCTCAGCGCCAATCATATGGGTCATCATCAAGAAGCCCACGGTATCCAAGCCCATCTCACTGGCCATGCCAATGTGCTGCTCTGATACATCCGCTTCGGTGCAATGCGTCGCCACGCGGATGGTTGATACACCGAGATCAGCGGCCATTTTCAAATGGTCGACCGTACCAATACCGGGCAGCAACAGCGCCGAAATTTTTGCATTCTTAACCGCACCGATTACGGCCTTCAGGTATTCTTCATCGCTGTGCGCTGGGAAACCATAGTTAACCGAACTACCACCCAAACCGTCACCATGAGTCACTTCGATCAGTGGCATGCCCGCCTCATCGAGGCCACTGGCAATACTGACCATTTCATCCAGAGAAATCTGGTGACGCTTAGCGTGCATACCATCGCGCAAACACATGTCGTGCAGAACGACTTTCTTACCTTGAATATCCATGACTATCCCCTCAGGCGGCCGATGGTGAAAAACGGCCTGCCAGAATCTCTTCGGCAAACATCTCTGCGGTGCGCAGGCCCGCGGCGGTCATAATATCGAGGTTACCCGCATACTTGGGCAGGAAGTCCCCGAGCCCCTCTACTTCCATAAACATGGAGACGCGATTGCCATCGAAAACGGGACCATTTTTCAAACGGTAACCCGGTACGTATTTTTGAACCTCGGCAACCATGTCATCCACCGATTTGCGAATCGCCTCTTGATCCGGCTCGTCGTCAGTCAAACAGTGAATGGTGTCGCGCATAATCAGCGGTGGCTCTGCCGGGTTAATCACGATAATCGCCTTACCCTGACGAGCGCCGCCCACTTTCTCTACCGCGCCCGCCGTTGTGCGGGTGAATTCGTCGATATTTTTACGTGTGCCGGGCCCCACAGACTTGGAGCTTACTGTGGCAACAATTTCGCCGTAGCTCACCGACTGCACGCGCGACACGGCTGCGACCATTGGAATGGTTGCCTGTCCGCCACAGGTCACCATATTCACATTCATGCACTTTTCGGCCACTGCATCGCTGAGGTTGACCGGTGGGATACAAAATGGGCCGATCGCCGCCGGCGTCAGATCGATCATCAACGCACCCTGCTCGTTCACTTTGCGCGAGTTCTCGGCGTGAACATAGGCTGAGGTTGCATCAAAACAGATTTGCACACCGTCCTCACGCATGGTCGGCAACATACCATCCACACCTTCCGAGGTGACCTTCATGCCCATTTCTTTGGCGCGGGCCAAGCCGGGTGATTCGGGGTCAACACCGACCATCCAAACGGGTTCAATCAGCTCCGAGCGCATTGCCTTCATCAGCAGGTCGGTCCCAATATTGCCCGGCCCGATGATGGCCGCGCGAATTTTTTCAGCCATAAGATTTCTCACTGTCAGTAGAGCACCGCTATGTGCTCCGAATAGGTAGATGTTGTTGTTCTAGATCTAGCAATTAGACGAAATGCACTTCTGCATCGCCGATGCCTTCCAGCTCCATGCGCAGGCTGTCACCTGCTTGCACCGGCTCCAGCGGTACCAGAGAACCAGAGAGAATCACCTCTCCCGCTTTGAACGGAATACCAAAGCGCCCCAGCGTATTTGCCAGCCACGCCACCGCGGTTAATGGGTTACCCTGCACCGCACTGCCCAAGCCTTCACTGAGAATTTCACCGTTTTTCCATACGCGAATTTTCAATGCGGGCAGGTCAAAGTCTTTGGGGTCTGCCTCTTGCTCACCCAGCACATAAACACCGCAGGAGGCGTTGTCCGCCACGGTGTCCTGAATGGCAATTTTCCAATTGTCGATACGCGAATCAACAATCTCAAAACAGGGCATAATGGCGTCGGTTGCGGCCAATACATCCGCCTCCGTAACGCCGGGGCCTTGCAGGTCTTTCTTCAACCGAAAACCGATCTCCGCCTCGGCACGGGGGGAAATCAAATGACCGGCTACCGGCACTTTTGCACCATTGGCAAAGGTCATGGCGTCGGTTAAAAAACCAAAGTCCGGCTGGTGTACGCCGAGCATTTCCTGCACCACTTTACTGGTAACACCGATTTTTTTTCCGACCACCTTCTCCCCGTCTTCTTGACGGCGGTTAAGCATGCGCAGGGAGATGTAGTAGGCATCGTCAATGGTAATGTCCGGCTCACGCTCGGTCAGCGGGGCAATGCTTTGCTGGCTGCGCAGGGCGTTGTAGAGCTCATCACCCAATGCATTGATCTTGGCGCTATCCATAATTTATCCGTTCTGCAAAAAGTCGAGGGTTTGGCGATTGAAAAGCTCGCGGTGCTCCACCATTACCCAATGCCCGCAGCGCGACACCAACGTAAGGCGAATATCAGCGATGCCTTTCGCCAATTTCATAATGCCGGTCTCGGGCATCATTTGCTCATTGACGCCCCAGAATGCCAGGGTTGGACAGGTGATTTCACCCAGCCTCTCGGTCATATCGGGCACCGTCATGGTGGTGATAACCTGGCTGTTCTGTTGCTGAAAAATTCCCCAGCGCTCGTTGACCAACTGCTCGTCGACCACGGCATCATCAAACACCAGGCCGCGACGAATAAAGTCTTCCAAGCGCTCTGGCGCCATCGGCCCAGAGGTAAAAACCTCTTTCATAATCTGCATGCCGGGCATATGAAAGTAGTCGGCCTGTTGCTCTATTCCGCCGGGCGCCATCAGCACCAGCTTACTAACCCGCTCTGGGTAGTCGAGGGTGTATTTCAGCGCAATGGCTCCACCCAAGGAATTACCGATCAGGCAGTATTGCTCCACGCCAATGTGGCGCAGCGTTTGGTGAACACACTCGACGAAAAAGTCCAGCGGGTAGTCAACGTCATCAGGCTTATCGGAATACCCATAACCTATCAGGTCGGGCACCACCACTCGGAAGCCCTGCTCAACAAACCACGGGTAGTTGTATTTGAAGTTGCTGTGCCCACTGGCGCCGCTGCCGCTGCCGTGCAGAAATACCACGACAGGCCCGTCACCCTGATCCAGGTAGTGAATGCGGTGGCCATTGTCGAGGGTGACATACTGCCCCTCGGGTAATCCCGCTACGATTTGACTCATGGCTGCCCGCCCCCAGGTAAACAGAAAAACATGATGTGCCCGAGCAGGCGCAGAGAAAGCGCCTGCCGAGAGCTATTTTTGTGGTGTAAATTTTATAGAAGGGCCTTCGAGACACTAATCCCCCAAACGGATGACAGCTTTTCCGGCTCACTCCACGATCGCGTCATTAAATTTGGGGGGCTTACCCAACATGGCACGCGGCGACGGGGGCAGCTTGCCATCAATGTCCACCAGCCCGTATTCCTCGGCCAGCTCTGCCGCGTAGAAGACTTTGCCACTGCGCGACATCAATGCTGCATCGCGGTACAGCGCGTCTATCACCAAACCGGGAAACTCAGGCGATTCGGCCGCCGCCACCGCATCGGCGTAGAGTTCGGGTTGCGCGTCGAAGACCTGCATACTGCGTTCGGTTTTCAGCAACCCCATCCACAGCGACACAACGGCGACGCCATGTGAGCGAAAATCCACGGCCATGTCATGGGCCATTTTATCCACACCCGCCTTCCCGGCACCGTAGGCCGGGCCGTGCATATAGCAGCGCCCTCCCGCTGAGGAGGTATTCACCACCAGCCCCTTTGCGCTCTTTAGCAGCAGTGGCGCCGCGTAGTACGACGACACATAACTAGAGCGCAGCCCAACATTGAGAATATCCTGCAACGCCAGCGGCTTTTCCCAAAACGGCCCCGGCAGGGTCAAGCCCTCGGGCACCAGCAAGGCATTGTTGACGAGAATATCCAAACGTCCCTGCTCGGCTTCAATCACAGCCAGCGCTTTGCGTACCTGCTCATCGTCCCGGTGGTCACAAATTAAGGGGATGGCCTTTGCACCTCTCTCCTCTATGGCTTCGACAGTGGCATAGACGGTGCCCGGCAAGGCCGCATCACCCTCGGACTGAGTGCGGCCAGTCACGTAGATTGTCGACCCCGGTTTGGCCAGCGCCAGCGCAATGCCCTTGCCCGCGCCGCGACTGGCGCCAGTAACGAGAATGATGCGTTTATCCTGCTTCACAATGGATTCCTATTATTGTGTCTACCAACGGCCGCATAGGCTGACAGACCGCGGCTGCAGATGCATCCTCCGAAATGACTAGAGCGGGCGTGTCACAGCAGCAGCCGCCGAATATCGGCCAGCATTTGCGCCAGTTCGGTAAAGAACTTGCCGGCATCCGCGCCGTTTATCACCCGGTGGTCATATGACAGGGACAGCGGCAGCAATTTGCGCGGCTGGAAACTATCACCATCCCAAACGGGTTTTACGGCCAGCTTGGAAACCCCCAGGATCGCGACTTCCGGCGCATTGATAATGGGAGTAAAACCAGTACCGCCGATATTGCCCAGGCTGGAAATGGTGAAGCAGCCGCCCTGCATGTCCGCAGGTTTAAGCTTCCGCTCTCGGGCTTTCTTGGCCAGCTCAGCGGTTTCTTCCGCCAGCTCCCAAAGCGACTTTTTATCGACATCGCGAATCACCGGCACAACGAGCCCTGCTGGCGTGTCCACGGCCATACCAATATGAACATAGTGCTTGTAGACAATGCTCTCACCATCGGCACTGAGGGAAGCGTTGAACTTGGCATTGCCGCGCAACGCAGCAGCCGCCGCTTTTAACAAAAAGGGCAGAGGCGTTAACTTCACACCGCGCTGCTCAGCCTCTTTTTTCATCTCGCGACGGAAGTCCTCAAGCTCAGTGATATCTGCATCATCAAACTGCGTCACATGAGGAAGATTCAACCAGCTGCGGTGCATATTGGCCGCGGTCAGTTTATCCAGCTTGCTTAAGGGCTGAATATCCACCTCGCCAAACTTGGCAAAATCGACATCAGGAATCGGCTCGATGCCGCCGCCAGCTGCCGCTGCGGGCACTTTCGCCAACTGCTTAACATAGGCATGCAGGTCTTCCTTAACGATGCGCTTGCGCGGGCCGCTGCCGGACACTTTGCTCAGATCAATACCAAACTCGCGCGCCAATTTACGCACCGCGGGGCCAGCATATACTTGCTCCCCTGGTGCAGCTGGCGCAGGCGACGGTGAGCTGGTGCTGGCGCCCTCGCGCGCAGCGGTCGAGGCTTCGTTTTTTGGCTCGGGCTCGGCACTCATCGGTGCATCGGCCTTTTCCGCTGGCGCGGCTGTTTGCTCAGCCTTCGCGTCGCTCACTGAGTTCGCCCCTGCGACACGCATTTCTGCGATCGCCGTACCTTCACTGGCAGCGTCACCTACCTTGATCAACATCGCGCTGACCACACCCGTGAACGGTGCAGGAACCTCCATGGAGGCCTTGTCTGACTCCAGCACGATCAGTGAATCACCTTCATTCACCTCATCGCCTTCGGCAACGCACAGTTCGATAACTTCGATACCTTCACCACCGCCAACATCTGGCACCTTAACGGTTTCGGTGCGCTCCGCTGTCGACGCAGGCTGCGCAGCACCAGCAGTATCGTTACCACCGTCAGTGTCGTCGTCAGCGGCTGACGTTTGCTCGGCTGCAGCGTCGGGCTCGGGTGCCGACTCGGCCGCTGATTCCGAAGCAGGCTCATCGCTGCCCTCAGCCACTTCCAGCTCGAGAATGGCATCCCCCTCGGAAACGCTATCGCCTACCGACATAGCAATCGACACGACTTTGCCAGACTTTGGCGCAGGAACTTCCATCGACGCCTTGTCAGATTCTAAAACCAGCAGGGAGTCTTCCTGCTCGACAACATCGCCAACAGCAACGCAGACTTCGATTACCTCAACGCCTTCACCACCGCCGAGGTCTGGGATTTTGATCGTTTCTTTTGTCACAGAAAACTCCTCGTATTAGCGGTGCATCGGGCTAATTTTTTCAGCATCCAGGCCGTAGTCTGCAATGGCCTTGCTCACGACAGAGGCAGCAATTTTGCCCTCATCACTCAGCGCCTTTAGGGCCGCGACCGTCACGTAATAACGGTCCACCTCAAAGTGCTCGCGCAATTTCGCTCGCGTGTCAGAGCGACCATAGCCGTCGGTACCCAGCACCACATAGCGGCCATCAATATATGGGCGCAGCTGTTCACCGTAGGCTTTAATATAATCCGTTGCACAAATAACCGGCGTGGACTGCGCATTGAGCTGCTGACTAACATACGCACTGCGTGGCGAGTCTTCAGGGTGAAGCAAATTCCATCGGTCACACTCCATGCCGTCGCGATACAGCTGGTTAATGCTGGTGGCGCTCCAGATATCCGCTTCCACTTTGTGATCGGATTTCAGCAGCTCAGCGGCCGCTTCAACTTCACGCAAGATGGTGCCACTGCCCAATAACTGAACCTTTAGCTTGGGCTTCTTAACGGTGCTGCCTTTGAGTTTGTAGATTCCCTTGATAATGCCCTCTTCACTGCCTTCGGGCATATCGGGGTGGTAGTAGTTTTCGTTCATCGTGGTGATGTAATAGAAAACATTTTCCTTCTCGGCATACATGCGCCGCATGCCGTCCTGAATAATCACCGCCAACTCGTAAGAATACGTTGGGTCGTAGGACACACAGTTAGGGATCATATTGGCCATTAAGTGGCTGTGGCCATCCTGGTGCTGCAAGCCTTCACCATTGAGGGTGGTACGCCCCGATGTTGCACCGATCAGGAAACCGCGCGCCTGAGAGTCACCGGCAGCCCAGGCCAAATCCATAATGCGCTGAAAGCCGAACATGGAGTAAAAAATGTAAAACGGCACCATTGGATAGCGGTGATTCGCATAGGAGGTTGCCGCCGCCAACCACGCAGAGAAGGCGCCGGCCTCGGTGATACCCTCCTCCAAAATTTGTCCGTCCTTGGACTCTTTGTAATACATAATTTGGTCGGCATCGTGGGGGGTGTAGCGCTGCCCCTGAGAAGAATATATGCCCAGCTGGCGGAACATACCCTCCATACCGAAGGTTCGCGCTTCGTCTGGCACAATCGGCACAATACGCTCGCCCACGGCCTTGTCCTTAACCAGGGTCGATAGCATGCGAACAAAGGCCATTGTCGACGACACTTCTCGCTTGCCGGTGTTTTTCAGCTGCGCGGAAAATTTCTCCAGCGACGGTACATCCAAGGCATCGAAGTCAGCCTGTCGCGCCGGCAAATACCCCCCCAGCTCCTCGCGGCGCTTGTGCATATACACCATTTCCGGGCTGTCTTCCGGCGGCCGATAGTAGGGGACATTTTTCAGTTCATCGTCGGGAATCGGCACGGCAAAGCGGTCGCGGAATTTTTTCAGCTCATCCAAGTCGAGCTTTTTCACTGAATGCGCTTCGTTTTGCGCTTCGCCGCCGCTACCCAGGCCGTAGCCTTTAACCGTCATTGCCAGTACCACGGTAGGCTGGCCTTTGGTTTCTCGGGCATTGGCGTAGGCAGCGTAGACTTTATAAGGGTCGTGGCCACCGCGATTCAGGTACATAATTTCGTCGTCAGAGAGGTCTTCAACCAGCTCCAGCAACTCTGGATACTTCCCGAAGAAGTGCTTGCGAGTATAGGCCCCGCCGTTGGCTTTGTAGTTCTGCAACTCACCATCACACACTTCATTCATGCGACGGCGCAACAGGCCGGTTTTGTCTTTTTCCAGCAGCTGATCCCAGTGGCGCCCCCAAATGACCTTGACGACATTCCAGCCCGCGCCGCGGAACACCCCTTCCAGTTCCTGGATAATTTTGCCATTGCCGCGCACTGGGCCGTCCAGGCGCTGAAGGTTACAGTTGATCACAAAGCACAAATTATCGAGCTGCTCGCGCCCCGCCAGAGCAATTGCGCCGAGAGACTCAGGCTCGTCGCACTCGCCATCGCCCATAAAACACCACACTTTCCGATCGCCGTGATCGACCAGCCCTCGGCTCTGTTGGTACTTCATTACGTGGGCTTGGTAGATTGCCTGAATGGGACCCAGGCCCATGCTAACGGTGGGGAATTGCCAGTAGTCCGGCATTAACCAGGGGTGCGGATACGACGACAAGCCATCGCCGTCGACCTCGCGGCGGAAGCTGTCGAGCTGCTGCTCCGAGAGACGCCCCTCCAGGAATGAACGCGCATACATACCCGGCGAACTATGGCCCTGATAGTAGATCAGATCGGCCTTATCACCGCCGCGGAAAAAGTAATTAAAGCCCACATCGTAAAGGGTCGCGGAAGAGGAAAAGCTGGAGATGTGGCCACCCAAGCCCTCATCGTTGTCGTTGGCCCGCATTACCATTGCCAGCGCATTCCAGCGTATTAACGAGCGAATTTTGCGCTCCATAAACAAGTCGCCGGGCATGCGTTTTTCATCGCGAGGTTCGATGGTATTGCGAAATGAGGTGGTGATGGCCGCTGGGAGTTGGGTTCCCTGGCGCGCAGCATGCTTCGCCAAATATTTCAGGAGAAAAGCGGCGCGTGCTCTACCCGCATGGCTAAGCACGCCATCCAGTGCTTCCAGCCATTCTTGGGTTTCCTGTGGATCGAGATCTTCACGCAAATCAGGGTCTTGGTACATATCACAGTCCTTATCAATACCGTGGGCTGCCTAGACCAGCAAGCGATTTGCTCGAATGTGTTCCGCGTCAACGGGCGCACCGACCATGATCAATAATCGGGGTGTGCCTGCCGTTGGTGACGGTGATCACCTGGCCTATCTGGCGCTGCCCCACCTTGTGGGTCGGGCAGAACTGCCGATGAGAATTCGGGCCCCTGAAAGCCTATGCACTTTCAGAGCCGCGGAAATCATCGCAGCCCTGTCGCCATAAATCAAGAAAATCTAGACATTTTTATTATGAATAAATAGTTTCACCTCTATAAAAACAAGTACTTATACTAGTCGAAGGAATAAACTCCCGCCCTATCAAGCACTGCGCGCGACTCCCCAGCAGGCAATGCCGACGGCCACTGCCCTGGCACCGTCACTAGCAAGCTGCGACGGTTTGCATCGTGCAGGGTTTGACGCATAAGCGACCACCACTGTGTATACTCCAGCCCCGTCAGCGCAGCGATTAACTGGTCTCGACTGTCAAAACCCGAATACCCTTCCAACAGATCCCGCCAATGGCGGTCTGCCGCCTCCCACAGGTTTTCCGGCTGCTCCGCTAACTTACTTATCAACGTCGCCCGGAACTGCTCATAAGTTTGTTCATCAACGCCATTTTCAATCCAGGCGTCGATATACCCGTCGATCTCCTTGGCCAGCATCGCCGCGTCAGCAACCGGTGACTGCACCAGGAAGAATAAGCCACCCACATTTCGCTGGGGGTATACACCCGCATTAACAATGTAGCCGAGCTGTTTCTCGGTGCGCAGTTGATGATAAAAGTCAGCACTCATGATCTGCGCCGCCAAGCCCAAAGCAACCCTGGCCATTTTTCCCTGATCAGGCGCCTGCACATACTGAAGTAGCGCAGCATCGTTGTGCTCGGCGGGCACAATCGCCAGCGCGTTCCCCGCAGGTAGCTTAACAATCTGTTGCTGCGGCCGTGTGCTCAGCGACGTTTGCGGGAGCGCTCGCATCATTTGCGCAACCGTGTCCAGCGCGTCCGCTTGGGTGAAGTTACCGTGGAGCAACACCTGATAGCGAAAGGCCGCCAGCACCCGCTCAGCCTGGCGCGCAACATCGGCAAGCCCCAGCGCTTCGGTCTCTGATAGCAGAGACTCGAGGGCGGGCTCCTGTCGCTGCTGCAAGCGCGGCAGTTCGGCAAAAAGTTGCTGATAGGGTGAACGGCGCCGAACATTTTGCAACTCGCGCAGGCGCTGCTGCTTAATGCGGGCAAAACGCTGCTCATCCCAGTCGACGTGACGCAGGGTATTCAGCACCTGAGAAAGCAGCTCTGCCTGCTTCTGGTCAAACCCTCCCAAGCGCAACTCAACACCGCGCCAACTGCTCGATAAGCTGTAATCTAAGCCCGCCAATTGTGCGGCATAGGCCTCTTCGTTCAGCTGATCACTGACCATGCGCAACCACAGTTCGGTGGCGGCAGCTGCCGAGGACGAGTCTCGCGTTGCAGGCGTCTCCAGCAAGAGATAACTGCGGCCTTTGGGCACATCAAACTGATCGTCGTTGTACAACCACACGCCGTCGATAGGCGCATTGTCCACCAACCTTGGCTGGTCGTTTGCAGCAGCATCGTCCTTCAGAGTAAAGGTATCAGCAATGTAGGGGTTACTGGCTGGCAAATGCAGCCCCGCTGGCTCGGCCTCACGCCAGCGCTGTTGTTGCTGCGCATCAATGTCGCGCGCACTCCAGGGCACGTCATAACGCTGCTCGCGGCGGTCGGTATCGACACCCGGCGCAACAAGCGTAATAAACGCCTTGTCCGGGGTCATACTGCGCAGGTATTCCCGTATCAATTCCGGCCGGAAGGACGTCATTACATAGGCCGCCCGCAATACCTTCGCTGGCGGGTACTGCTGAAGCGCCGAGGAAAATTGCACCAATTCCTCTGTCAAATTTCGACGGTTGCGAAAACGAAATTGTTGCGCTGCGAGCTGGCTTTGCTCTCGGTACCGCCAGGCCTGAATACCCTGTTCATCAATCAGCCGCACATAGGCAAAAACCTGTTGGACAATACTATCGAGGTGCTCCATGCCGGCTTCGGTCAACGCAATATTGACACCAAACATTGCCTGGCCCTGCATATCCAAGCTCTGACCGGCGCTCAAGCCATCGGCCCAGCCTGCGCGCTTAAGCGCCGATAACAGACTGCCCTTGCCCTCGTGACCGAGCAGGTTCGCAATATACGACAGCGGCTTATCCCGCCAGTGGGGGCTGGCATCAACCACCGGAAACTGAATAGACAGCCGCCGCTCCGTTTGCACTGGCTGTATCGTCACCCAGCGTGGCAGCGCCTGCGGTTCGAACAGCGGCTGAGTGATCGGCTCGATATTCACCTCGCGATTCTCAATCGCACTAAACCGCGCGCGCACCATCGACTCCAGCTCCGCCAGAGACTCTCGCCCGACCACCGTCAGGCTCATGATATTCGCTGAGTAGTAACGCTGGTAAAACGCCAGCAATTGCTCTCGCAATGCCGCCTCGCGATCCGCCTGCAAGGTTTGCAAATTGCCTACTGAAAATTTGCTAAATGGATGCTGCGGCGCTAACTGCTCTTTAAACACCGCCAGCTCCCGGCGGCGATCGTTGCGCAGTCTGGCGCGATATTCAGACTCCACCGCATTGACTTCACGCTGCACGTAATTGGCGTTGAACAGCGGTGCGACAAAGAACTGGGAAAACTGGTCCAGGGCGCCTTCAAGCGCATCCGCCTTAACGTCGAAGAAATAGTTGGTGTGCTCAAAACTGGTGAAGGCGTTGTGACTGCCTCCGTTTGCCGTAATGTAGGCTTGGTAGTCGCCCGCCTTTGGGTAGGCACGCGTGCCCAGAAACAGCATATGCTCCAAGAAATGCGCCAAGCCCTGATAGTCACGAGGGTCTTGGCGGCTGCCGACATTCACATCCAGCGATGCACCCGCTTTATCTGCGCCCGGATCAGACACCAATAATACTTTGAGACCGTTATCCAACCGCAGATAGCGAAAGCTGCGCTGCTCGGTATCCGGCTTGATGATGCTTTCGCCCTGACCAGGCAGCGAGGCGTCGCGGGTAAGTGCCGCGCAGGCAGAAATAGCAATAAGTAGAATAGCGACGGTGACATGTTGCAGAACGCGCACAAATATTTCCTTACAGAGTCAATTACAACGATGCTTGCTCGCTGGGGGCTTCCGCTTCGTTACCCACGGTGTGAGGTCGCGGCCAGGAATACAGAATCGCCTTCACTAAAGTCGCCAGTGGGATCGCAAAAAACACTCCCCACATTCCCCAAATTCCGCCGAATACCAACACGGCAACAATAATCGCCACGGGGTGCATATTCACCGCTTCGGAAAACAGCAGCGGCACCAGCACATTGCCATCCAGCGCTTGAATGATTCCATAGACAATGCACAGGGTAAAAAACTCCCCGCCCCATCCCCACTGCAAATACCCCACCAATACGACGGGCAATGTCACCACGGCCGCACCGATATAGGGAATCACTACCGACAAGCCCACTGCCAACGCCAGCAGCGCGGCATAGTTTAACGACATCAGCGAGAACGAAATGTAAGAAGCCACACCGACGATCACGATCTCAATTGCTTTACCGCGTACGTAATTGGCGACTTGATCGTTCATTTCCAACCAAACGGCGCGAAGTAAAGGTCGGCGACGCGGCAGAAAACCCGACAACCACTCAAGGATCAGCTGCTTATCCTTGAGAAAGAAAAACACCAGAATGGGAATCAGCACTATATTGATCATCAAACCAACAACATTGGGCAGCTGCGCAAGAGAAAAAGACACCAAGTACTGCCCCAGCGAACCAATCTCCGTGGTTGCCAGCGTCATCCACTCCCGAATTTGCGCCTCGGTAAACACCTCCGAGCGCTCAGGCAATACCATCAGCGCCTGCTGCAGCTTTCGCAGCATCGACGGCAGCTCTTGTATCAGCGTAACCAGCTGCTGCCATACCAACGGCAACAGCAGCATAAGCACACCAAAAAACACCGTTAGGAAAATACCGTACGCGACGGCAATCGCGAGCCACCGCCGGGCGCCCAGCGCCGACATTCGGGCGATCACGCCCTGCATCATAAAGGCCAGCACGACACTGGCAATAATGGGGATCAGGACATTGCCGATGCTGAGGATCAACAACAGAATCGCGGCAAGAATAATCAGCAACACTACCGTTTCTTCTTCGGCAAAGATGCGATTAAACCAATTGCGAACCATTCCAAGCATGTGGTTGTCCTTTTTCTCGTAAACCTAGATCATCCGCCCGGTGCGCTCAGCGGCTATTTCTTCTGGAGTAGGTACCTAAACTCCCCATGACGCTCTTCATCGAGCAACAGCGTATTGCCGCTCTGGGCAGCGAACACGGCAAAATCCCGCTGTGAACCGACGTCAGTTGCCAGCACCTCTACGACCTCGCCGCTCGCCATCCGGTTCAATGCTTGTTTGGCTTTTAGCAACGGCAGCGGGCAGTCCAACTGACGCGCATCCACTCGACAGTGTATCTCGCTCATAGCATACCTCTTTCTGAAAATGCCGGCAGTATAGCGCCCCAGCCGGGGGCGACAGAATGCCACTGACGCACTTTTTGCGCTTTAATAGGTCTGAGCCTTTATCACTTGTATGATCTATATCGGCGAACCCGGCTACCTATACGGTGGCACCAAACAAGGACACCATTGTGGTACGAACATTATTACACGCCCTTATCGCCATCCTACTGTGCAGCGCGGCAGTGGCCCAGCCGATGAGGGACACCAGTAGCCAGCTTCCAGAGCTAGGCGAAGTCGATGCCTCACCGTATTCGGCTAAGCAGGAATACCAGCTGGGCAGAATGTGGTTGAGAATGTTCCGCACACAAGTGAAAACCCTCGGCGACCCACAGCTGCAAAGCTATGTTGAGTCCTTGCTTTACACGCTGGCCGCCAATAGCGAACTGAAACAGCGCGACTTAGAAACTGTCGTTGTCGACAATAGCACCATCAACGCTTTTGCCGTGCCTGGCGGCGTTATCGGCGTGCATACCGGTCTTTTCCTGTTCAGTGATAACGAGGCCCAATTTGCCGGCGTACTCGCCCACGAGATTGCCCACTTGAGCCAACGCCATTTCAGCCGCTCCATCGACAAGGCCCGCGAAGCGAGTATTCCCAGCATGGCAGGCATGTTAGCGGGGATCATTCTGGCGGCGACAACCGGCTCCGATGCGGGCATTGCCGCCATTGCGGCGAGTCAGGCAGCGGCGCTTGAAAACCAGCTGCGTTTTAGCCGCCAGCACGAGCAAGAGGCCGACCGCGTCGGCATGGAAACCCTCGCCCGAGCCAACATGGACCCCAATGGCATTCCCTCAATGTTTGAGAACATGAATGCCAACTTGCGCTTTGCGCGGGCCAAGCCGCCCGAATTTCTGCTGACTCACCCACTGACAGAGAACCGAATTAGCGATAGCAAAAACCGTGCTCGCAACTACCCTCGGCAGGTCTACACCGACAACTTAAATTTCCAGCTTATGAAAATGCGGGCAACCGTCCATCACACTGAAAAAATGGAGAGCCTGTTGCAGCGATGGAAGGATGAACAAGGCGCCAATGGCGAAGCACGCCGCTACGGCATCGTGCTCGCGCTTACTGAGATGGAGCGCTGGCAGGAAGCCAGCGACCAGCTCGACGACTTGATTGACGACGACCCCCAGCGCATTGCCTATATCCTTGCCCGTGCAGACATCTTGCTTGGGCAGAAAGCCTACGACCCCGCCATCGATTTATTGCGCAGCGCACTGGCGCTCAATCCGGACAACTATCCGCTGAGCTTTCATCTGGCTGATGCCTTGGAGCAAGCACAGCGCTTTCGCCAAGCCGACGACGTGCTTACCGCATTGAGCTCAAGGCGGCAGAACGATCCAAAAATCTGGTACCGATTGGCGGAAGTCAGAGGCCTGGCGGGGAATATTCTCGGCGTGCATCTGGCAAGGGCAGAGTATTTTATCCTCACCGCCCAGCTCGAGCGCGCTGCCAGCCAATTACATTACGCGCACAAGCAGAGCGGAAGCAATCAAATACTTCAGGGGAAAATCACCGAGCGACTGCGCGATATTGACGAGCTGAAGAAACAACTCAAAGAATTTCAGGGACGCTAGGGCCTGTTCACACTAATCCAATTGTCACTGCTGGAGGTCATTTTTGCCTCCAGCTAGGCGCCAGACGCGCCGTTTAGTCACTCTAAACAAGTGGCTGGCAACAACGCTGGGGGCAAAAATGGCCCCAGCCCTATGGGTTGCGGCTAAAAAAGCACCACTCGTCGTTGCTCATCGCTTATTTGGAATAACCAAACTACGCTCTTCGCGCCTAGATTGGTGCTTTTTTAGCCACAACAGTAATAATCGGATTAGTGTGAACAGGCCCTAAAAGCCCGCAGCAAATTGCGGCCTGTTAGCAACAGTGTGGATGGCCTTATCCCTTGACGGGGTAACCTTAGCTTCGACCAGTGAGCTCAGGGCTTGTTTGCAGCGGCAAAGTCCAACATACGGGTCAGCGGTTTCATGGCTTTCTCACCGAGCGAAGGCTCGACAAATACTTCATTACCGCCGTTCTCCAGCACCTCAGCCAGATTTTCCAGTGCGTTCATCGCCATCCAAGGGCAATTTGCACAACTGCGACAGGTAGCGCCGCTGCCAGCCGTTGGTGCGATCACAAACTCCTTGTCCGGCACCAACTGTTGGAGCTTGTAGAAAATACCTTGATCCGTCGCCACGATCATTTGCGGGTTGGGCAAGTCACGCGCCGCATTGATGATCTGCGTCGTTGAACCGACCACGTCAGCCAGCGCAACAACGCTCGCCGGAGACTCCGGATGCACCAATACCGCCGCATCGGGATACACCTGTTTCAGGTCGAGAATACCCTGCGCTTTAAACTCTTCATGGACAATACATGCGCCATCCCAGAGCAGCACATCTGCGCCGGTCTCACGCTGCACATAGTCACCGAGGTGTTTATCCGGTGCCCAGAGAATTTTCTCTCCCTGACTGTCCAGGTAGTCCACAACGTCCAGCGCAATACTAGAGGTGACGACCCAGTCTGCTCGGGCTTTCACCGCCGCAGAGGTATTGGCGTAGACCACGACAGTGCGATCGGGGTGGGCGTCGCAAAAAGCGGAAAACTCATCTGCCGGGCAGCCAATATCCAGCGAGCAGGTCGCCTCCAGAGTCGGCATCAATACCGTTTTCTCGGGTGACAGAATTTTCGCCGTCTCCCCCATGAACTTCACGCCAGCGACGATCAACATCGACGCCGGATGGTCGCGACCGAAACGCGCCATCTCCAGCGAGTCCGACACGCAGCCACCGGTTTCTTCTGCCAGCGACTGCAGTTCGGGGTCGGTGTAATAGTGAGCGACCAACACCGCGTCTCTCGCCTTGAGCAGCGCTTTAATACGCGCCCGCAGAGCATCGCGCTCCGCTGCAGGACGCGTCGAGGGCTCGTTGAGCCGGGCCAGATGTTCGCGCACCAACTCTTGTGCTATTGCCTGTTCCGCCAATGTCATTTCCCCATGCTGAGGACGAAAAGCGCCAGATTTTAACAAGAAAACAAACGGCTAAGCCAGAGATCAAGCTATTTAGCCTAACCGACCATCAAGGTGCCCAGTACACGCTGATCGGTACATTCTGCCCGAACAGGGCGGCAACCGGGGCAGCGTGATCAGCATACAGTGCCCGCTCCAGTACGTGCCGCTTCTCCTCACCGCAGATTTGCAGCACCAATTCGCTGCAATTGAGTAAACGCGGCAGTGTCAAGCTCAATCGCGGGTAGGGGCTCGCGGCGGTTTCCAGCGCCATACACGGCAGTGCAGAAGCCATATCCAAAGCCGCGTCGAGCTGCGGGCTGTCGGGAAACAATGAGGCGCAGTGTCCGTCACTACCCATGCCCAATACGACGCGATCAAAGCTGGGCATGGCGCCTAAGGTTAGGTTCGCAAGGGCAGCGTCTTGTTCGGCTGACTCAGTGTGCGGCGACTTAAGTGGTACGAAGTGCGCCGCAGCCGCTGGCCCGCGAAACAGCCGCTCCCGCAATAGCCGTTCATTACTATCGCGGTTATCACTATCGACCCAGCGCTCATCGGAGAGCGTCACGGTCACTTTCGACCACTCCACAGCCTCATCGGCCAGCAGTTCCAGCAGACGCTCGGGCGTGGTGCCGCCGGGCAGGACGAGGCTTGCCGCCCCGCTAACGCGAATACCCGCCGCCAGCGCCAGACTGAGGTCGTCACACAATGCCGCGGCCTGAGACTCACGGCAGCTGAAGCTCAACAGCCTTGCCCCTACTTGATTGAGGCGCCGCTCTAACAGGTGCTCATTCATGCCAGCTCCGTCCATCTCTCTCGATCAGCAGCTCGGCCTTAGCGGGCCCCCACGACCCAGCATGGTAGTGCGATACTGGCATGGCCTGGCTCTGCCACGCCTGGATCAGTGCATCACACCACTGCCAGGCCTCCTCAACCTCTTCGCGGCCGACAAAAAGCGAAGGGTCGCCATTAATGACATCCAAAAACAGCCGCTCGTAGGCATCGGGGATACGGTTCATGCCCGACGACCCGAGGAAATCCAAGTTCAAATTTTGGCGAGCCAGGGCCATTTTATTCTTGAGGCTATGCATCTTGGATACCATCTGCATCTCAATCCCTTCATTCGGCTGAAGGCGGATCACCAGTCGATTGGGGATATTTTCGCCAGTGGAAAAGATATTGTGCGGCAGGCTTTTGTAGGTAATCACGATCTCCGTCAATTTTTCCGGCATCCGTTTACCCGTGCGCAGATAAAATGGCACCCCGGCCCATCGCCAATTATCGATATGCGCTTTAATTGCTACGAAGGTTTCGGTATCGCTTTCCGCCCCATCACTATCGGTTTCCTCCATGTAGGCGGGCACCGCCTCTCCACGGTACCAGCCCTGAGCATACTGGCCACGCACCGCGTGCGCGCCGACGCTGGCAGCATCGATGCGGCGCAATGCGCGCATAATTTTGACCTTTTCGTCGCGGATGCTCTCCGCCGTCATGGCATTTGGCGGCTCCATCGCCACTAAACAGAGCAATTGCATCAAATGGTTTTGCACCATATCGCGCAGCTGCCCGACACCGTCGTAGTAGGACCAACGCCCCTCTATGCCGACGGTTTCCGCCACCGTAATCTGGATATGATCGATACAGCTTTGGTCCCACTGGGCATTGATAAAACGGTTCGCAAAGCGCAGCACCAGCAGGTTCTGCACCGTTTCTTTGCCGAGGTAATGATCAATGCGATAGATATTCTCTTCACTGAAAAAC
Organism: Spongiibacter marinus; assembly: GCF_016906995.1. Classification (GTDB taxonomy): domain Bacteria; phylum Pseudomonadota; class Gammaproteobacteria; order Pseudomonadales; family Spongiibacteraceae; genus Spongiibacter; species Spongiibacter marinus. The sequence continues at coordinate 347,694 of NZ_JAFBBD010000004.1, forward strand.
TGCGCAACCGTCTCGTTTACGGCCTGGCAACTGGCAAGGTCCTGGCCAACGGGCTTTTCAAGTACCAGACGGCTTTGCGGGTCGATAAGCGCATTGGCGCCGAGCTTCTCGCATATCGGGCCAAACAAACTGGGTGGCGTTGCCAGATAAAATATGGCGCGCCGCCCCGGCGACAGTTGCGCCGCCAACTGCTGGTATTCTTCGCTCTTACCGAAGTCGATACAACAGTAGTCCAAGCGCTGACAAAAGCCCGCCCACTGTTCGGCGGCAGGATCGCCCTCACTGGCCTGGGCCACACGATGTTTGATCGCCTCCAGAAATTGCTGCCGATCCTGGTGGCGCCTCGCTAAACCGATAATGCGCATATCAGCAGGCAACAGATCCGCGCAGTGCAGCTGAAAAAGTGCTGGATAGAGCTTACGCCCCGAGAGGTCGCCAGCGGCACCGAATATCAGCAAGTCGCAATCATTACTCACCATTCACCCCCATCGATGCCCGCAAGGTCTGTGCACGCTTGGCTGCCACAGTCGCTCGCTCGCGAATGGCCGGCCAGTTTTCCTCTGCCTGAAGCGCTGGCGGCGCGATCCACGACCCTCCCATACAGGCCACTGATGGCAGGGCCAGGTAGTCCGCCATATTGTCCAGACTGACACCGCCCGTTGGACAAAAACGCATCATTGGCAGCGGCCCGGCAAGCGCCTGCAAAACCTTCGCTCCGCCCATCGCCTCGGCGGGGAAAAACTTCACAAGATCTATGCCCTGCTCCAGACAGCGTATCGCCTCCGTCGCGGTGGCGACCCCAGGCATATAGGGCAAGTCACTGTCGGCACAGCAAGCCATCAACGCCTCGGTCGCGCCGGGCGTAACAAGAAACTCACTCCCCGCCGCGCGCGCCCGCTTTACATCGTGCGCGTTCAACAGCGTTCCGGCACCAACGCACACGCCGTCGACCCGCTGTCGAATCACATCTATCGCTTCCAGCGCCGCCGATGTTCGCAGCGTCACTTCCAGTACCGGCAGGCCACCATCACGCAAGGCGATAGCCAACGGCTCTGCGTATTCCGGGCGGGGCACGCTCAATACCGGAATAATCGGCGCGCGGCTGACAATCTGCATCATTGTGTTACTCATGGCTACGCCCCTCTTCGCTTGTAAATAGCACCGAGGCTCCCATTTCCGCGCTGGTCACCTGCTGGCGTACCCCGGCAAACATTTCCCGGCCGACCCCGTCCGTCGCCACCGTAGATGCCAGCGGCGTACGCGAGGCCCACTCGTGCTCGTCGACCAGGCAATTCAATTCGCCTGCGTCGGCATCGATGACGACCTCATCGCCATCGCGCAGCCGCGCAATCGCTCCACCGGCTGCCGCTTCGGGCGAAAGGTGAATCGCAGCTGGCACCTTGCCCGAGGCGCCAGACATCCTGCCGTCGGTAAGCAACGCCACGCGGTGACCGCGGTCCTGCAAAACGCCAAGCAGCGGCGTGAGTTTGTGCAATTCAGGCATACCATTGGAACGTGGCCCTTGATAAGGCAGCACGACCACACAGTCTTTGTCTAATTCCCCGGCACGAAAGCGGCTTTGCAAGTCATCCTGGCTTTGAATAACCAGCGCCGGCGCGCGAATCTTGCGCCGTGAAGAGGGTACCGCTGACACTTTGATTAACGCGCGCCCGAGATTCCCTGTTACCAGCCTGAGCCCGCCCTCGGCATCGAATGGCGAACTCATCGACGCAATAACGTCGGTGTCCAAGCTTTTCTCGGCAGCCTGCCGCCAGCGCAGCTCGCCCTGTTCCAGGTAGGGCTCACATACATAATCGCTCAGCGTCTCCGCCCACATCGTTCTGGCATCGCCATGCAATAAGCCGGCGTTTAACAGCTCAGAGAACAGCAGCCCGCTGCCCCCCGCGGCGTGAAAATGATTGATATCCGCCTCACCGTTTGGGTAGGCGCGCACCAACAGCGGGACAAGCCGCGACAGCGCATCCAAGTCATCCCAATTCACTAACACGCCGGCCGCTCGCGCTATCGCCGGTATATGTATGCCGTGATTGGTCGATCCACCAGAGGCGAGTAAAACCACCATGGCATTAACGATCGAGCGCTCATCAATCACCTCGGCCAGCGGGCGGCATCGCGGGCCAGCGCGGCTTATTTTGCAGATATGCTGAGCGGCCTCGCCGGTAAGCGCTTCGCGCAGCGCCGACCCCGGGTTGACGAAAGACCCGCCCGGCAATTGCAAGCCAAGGGCCTCAAGTATTAGCTGGTTACTATTGGCAGTACCGTAAAAGGTGCAGGTGCCGGCGCTGTGATAAGACGCAGCCTCGGCGTCGAGCAGGGCCTCGCGATCTATTTTGCCCTCGGCAAATAACTGGCGAACGCGCTGCTTCTCGCTATTTGGAATACCGCTGGGCATCGGGCCAGCCGGAATAAACAGGGTCGGCAAATGGCCAAAATGCAAGGCACCGATAAGCATACCGGGGACAATTTTGTCGCAAATGCCCAGGCACAATACGGCGTCAAACATCTGATGGGAAAGCGCCACCGCCGTTGCCTGGGCAATCACATCACGACTGAACAAGCTCAGTTCCATGCCCGCCTGCCCCTGGGTGACACCGTCACACATCGCCGGCACACCACCGGCCACCTGGGCGGTGCAACCGAGCTCTCGAACGTAGTTTTTTATGCGCTCTGGGTAATCGCGAAAGGGTTGGTGAGCCGACAACATATCGTTGTAGGCCGTGACAATACCGACATTGGCCGACTCCATCAGCCGAATGCGCGCTTTGTCAGTACTGTCGCAGGCGGCAAAACCGTGGGCAAGGTTGCCACAACTGAGCTGCTGGCGATCGGGCTGTTGCCCCCCTGTCCGACGCTGACGACTCAGGTACGCTGCACGGCAATCGCGACTGCGGTGTGCAATCGCATCAGTAATGCGCAGCAATTCCGGGTGTATGGAAACCATTGCGGCCTCTCCTGTGGCGCTGGCAAGCGCCCGGCACAGCGTATCAAAAGCCCGTTGATACGGGCCGAACAGCCAGCTGTCTATTCACTATAGATGCCATGCGAGAAGCATACCAGCCCCAATATTCGGGCCTGCAGGAGAGCAGCAATACCTATGACTCCGGCGTGCTTAGGTCAATACGCCTTCCGCTCGCAACGCCGCCAATTGCGCCCGATCATAACCGGCCTCGGCCAGTACTTCGTCGGTGTGCTGCCCTTGGCGCGGCGCTGGCTGGGGGACCTCAGGGCGGGAGCGGCTAAACTTCGGTGCAGGACCGGGCTGAACATGGCCGCCGACCTCGACAAAACTTTCCCTGGCTTTATTGTGAGGGTGCAGCGGGGCCTCGCGCATCGATAATACCGGCGCGACACAGGCATCTGTGCCCTCCAATAGTTCACACCAGGCATCGCGCGTACGCGTCTTGAACACCGCCGCCAGTTTTTCCTTCAGTTCCGGCCAGCGGGCCACATCAAACTGACCGCCAAAGGTATCCTCGTCCAGGCCGATCTTTTCTTTGAACAGTTGATAGAACTGTGGCTCGATGGGCCCCACCGACAGATATTTACCATCTTGGGTTTCATACACCTCATAGAAATGCGCCCCAGTATCCAGCACATTCACGCCGCGCTCGTCCTGCCAGTTGAAGGCCTCGGTATTCAAATAGCTGTACATCATATGCATCAGCGCCGCGGAGCCCTCAACCATCGACACATCCACCACTTGGCCAGCACCGCTGCGCTGTGCTTCGAGCATGGCCGACACCACGCCAAACGCCAAAAACATGCCGCCGCCACCAAAGTCGCCTACAAGGTTTAAGGGGGGGACCGGTTTGTCACCCGCACGACCAATCCCGTGCAGGGCGCCGGATAAAGAAATGTAATTGATATCGTGGCCAGCTGCCTGAGAGAGAGGCCCGGTCTGCCCCCAGCCCGTCATGCGGCCGTATACCAGCTTGGGGTTGCGAGCCATACACTCCTCGGGGCCGATACCCAAGCGCTCGGCGACACCGGGGCGAAAGCCTTCAATTAAGGCATCGGCCGTTTCACATAAATTCAGCAGGGCCTCAACCGCCCGCGGATCTTTCAGATTCAAGGCGATCGATTTTTTGCCCCGCTCGCTAATGCTGTTTTGAGGCTGGACGCCTTCAGCCAATGACCGTCGCGTAACCGAGATAACTTCAGCCCCCATGTCGGCAAACATCATCCCCGCGAAGGGGGCAGGCCCTAAACCTTCTATCTCGATAATACGCAGCCCGTGAAGCGGTCCCATTGTTATCCCTCTTAGTATGTGAAACACGTAACGAGCCACCAATAAAAAGGCGGCTAAAGCCGCCCATTATTGCCCCATTTCCACTGCCCTGCCAACACATCATGCGACGAGCATACGGTGCACACTGTCGATAGTTGCCTTAGCCGTGGCGGCCTCGCCACCGTCTCTCTCGGGAGAGTACGAACAGCCAAAGCGCTGAGAAATGGTGTCTAATGCATTGTGCAGCGCCGCGCCAAGCAACAAGTAGGCAATGGCGCGAGCATTCACCTGTCGGGCAATGCGCCCATCCTCCTGCAGACGCTGCAGGCGCTGACACAGCGCATAGTGGACAAGGAAAAGATTATCGGTGGGTGCACCGCCGTTGTTATCGCGATGACTACCCGTCCAAAACGAGGCCGTCAGCGGCGCGCCGGTAATATAAAATCGCTCAGCATGGTGATAAACCAACTCCAGCCACTGGCGCAGATCTTCGGTGGATCCATGCTCAACACAGTCTTTTGCTTCCACCAGCTCCGGTAGACGTTCGTTGATCAGCGCCCGCAACATCCCGGCTTTATCACCAAAATTATTGAATACGCTGGCTTCTGTGGTACCCGCTTTTGCAGCAACGCCGCGCGTGGTCAGCGCTCCCGCCCCCTCATCGCGCAGTAGCATATAGGCCGCGTCCAGCAGCCTTTCTCTTACTCTAGGTCTAGCCACCTTTAATCACTCCATTGATATAGGCTGGCGTTATTACACCCGAGCCATCGCGCAATGTACAAGTCGCTGCGCTAATATCTGGCTGAAATTTCAATAAAAATGCAGGAAACCGCCAATATGAGTATTACCGCGCCCGTTTCATCTCACACTGATGGAGATATTTGCCACATCCGTATACGGCGACCCGCCCACCGCAATGCGGTAGATGGTCCTACTGCCAGAGCCCTGGCCCTGGCAATGCGCAATTTCGACAATGACCCCGAGAGCAAAGTGGCAATTCTCAGCGGCGAAGGCAGCCACTTTTGTGCCGGAGCGGACCTGAAAGCCTTCTCCAGTGAGGACCCTGAGCGGTACAACCCATTAGACGACGACGGCGACGGCCCTATGGGCCCCAGTCGCATGCAGCTACAAAAACCCGTAATCGCCGCCATTGATGGCTATTGCGTGGCGGGTGGCCTGGAGCTGGCCCTGTGGTGTGACCTGAGAGTCGCCACCGAGGACGCCATATTCGGGGTGTTCTGCCGACGGTTCGGCGTGCCGCTCATTGACGGGGGCACCGTTAGACTGCCACGACTGATTGGCCACAGCCGCGCAATGGACATGATTTTAACCGGAAGGCCTGTCGATGCTAATGAGGCGCTGGCCTTCGGCTTGGCCAATCGGGTTGTCCCAAAAAATCAGCTGTTAGACAGTGCCAAGGCACTGGCGCAACAAATCGCTCAAACTCCCCAGCAATGCATGCGTAACGACCGTCGCAGCGCTTTAGAGCAGTGGAGCATGGCCGAAACTGACGCGCTGAAAAATGAATTTGCACTGGGGAAAGCCAGCTTAGCGGCCGGTGAAGCACTGAGCGGCGCAAAGGCTTTTAGTCAGGGTGCGGGTCGCCACGGTCAGTCACGAGAGTGAGCTCGGCAAGGCGGACTCAGGCAGCGGCACTAATGCATCGCCCACAGCAACGCGACCGCCACGCACCACCCGCAGGCAAAGACCTCCGTAGCCGAGCATGGCCACTACGGCGCCGTCTCCTAAGGCCTGTTCCATCCGCGAGCAGGGCTGGCAAAGGGCATTGGCTTGGAAAATTGCCTCGCCAATTTGAAAATACTGATACCGCAGAGCATTGAGATTGATACCTGAGACAACCAAGTTGCGGCGCAGCAGGGCCGGGTCGACACTGTCTCTCCCCAAATGCGCTGCGATACTACGCATAAATTCTCGGCTGATTAGTGACACCTGGCGACCGGAACCGGCGCGGCCGCGCAAACGGCGGTCGCCCTGTAAGCCCATGCCCTCAAGCGCCTGGCACTGTTCCACCACGACCATCGGTGCCTTGCGCTCCGGGCGCACGCCGATCCACTCCAAGCGCCCCTGCGGAAGGTCGGCCAAGTATCGAGATAACAACCGTCCCTGCGCGTTCATGTGTTACTCCTCGGCCCATTACTTTCCCGACGAAACGGCAGAATAAGCAGCGCGAGCAACTGCCCCGCCCGCTGCTGCGCGCCGGGCAGACCCAAACGCACCGCCGCATCCCCCTCTCGGGCGTGCGCCCGAAAACTCCCAAACAACCGGTCCCACCAGGGCACGCTAAAACCGAAATTACTGTTGGTTTCCTCAACGCGCTGAGAATGGTGAATGCGGTGCAGAGTGGGCGTTATCAATACCCGGCGCAGGCTGTGTTCCAACGTGTTGGGTAGGGCGATATTGCTGTGGTTGAACATAGAGCAGGCATTTAGCACCACCTCAAAGATCAGCACAGCCAAGGCCGGAGCGCCAAGCGCCACAATGAAAACGCTTTTTATCACCATGGAAAGCAGCAGCTCGATGGGGTGAAACCGCAGCCCGGTTGTCACATCCAAGGCCGTATCGGCGTGGTGAACGCTGTGCAGCCGCCACAGCCAGGGTAGACGGTGAAACACGCGATGCTGCCAGTATATTGCGCAGTCCAACACCGCAACGGAAATGACAATTTCAAGCAGCGCTGGCCACTCAATCTGATTCAACAGCCCCCAGGATTGCTGTTGCGCCCAGAGGGCAACCCCGGTGGCCGCCAAGGGAAAGACAACGCGCAGGGCGACACTGCCTATGGCCAACAAGCCCAGGTTCGCCAACCAGCGGCGGCGAGAGGCCTTGCGAAAGGGCTGCCACACTTCCAGCAGTGCCAGCACGATAAACAGGCTAGAAAACACCCCTAAGCGCAGCGCGCCCTCCCATTCAGCCACTGACACGCTCCCTATACCTGCGCAGCGGCGGGCAGCATTCAATAAACGCCGCGGGCTGTGCTGAAATGTCCGAGGCGACGTCCAGGTCGGGCAGCGGCGTGTGCTCCTGCCAGCGCAAGCCGGCATCAGCCAAACGACGACGTGTTTGCGCAAGAACCTTGTCCGTACTCCACGCCACGCCGTCAAAGACGGCTGCACATTCCCCGGCCAAGGCCAATAGTACATAGCCGCCATCGGTAGCGGGTATCACCGCAGCGTCAACGTTTTGCAGCGCACTCTCGGCCCAGCGCAAATGTGCGGCGGTCAGCGACGGGCAATCTGTTCCAATCAAAATCACCCCGCTTGCCTCGCGAACGCCACGCGACGCCGCCCGCGCCATCCGCTGCCCCAGATCCCCTTCTCCTTGCTCGACACTGGAAAAAGCCGACAAACCGCGAAACGCTTGCCAGCATGCCGCGTCAGGCCCTGGGCTCAACTGGTACTCCACCGCCATTGTCGGTGGCAGCTGTGAGCATAGCTGCGCATTCCAGGCCAACAGCGACTCCGCCACTTTCGCCGCCGCCCTCTCCCCCAGGGCGGGAGCCAGGCGCGTTTTGGCACGACCGGGTAAGGGCGCTTTGGCGAAAACTTTGACTGCTGTGACTGTCACCCCTCCCTCCTTAGCCTTAACCGTAATAGCGGCGCGCAATATCGTCGGCCGAACGACCCATAAAATAGGCAATTCGCAGTCGCCACATCAGCAGAATTGTCGCCCACACGCCCTTTTCATCCCAGCGCCGCCCAGAGGTAATTACCGGCTGGGATAGACAGTACGGTCGGCCCGTTCGCTTCAGTCGTCGACTGATTTCGATATCCTCCATCAGCGGCTGTTCCGGAAAACCCGACACGGCCGCAAATACCTCTCGGTGGACAAAAATGCCCATATCACCGGTGGCGATACCGGTAATGCGTGACCGGCAGTTCATCATGCTTGCAACCACCTTTAGCATTGACGAGCGCCCGTGTATTCGCACATCAAATCGTCCCCAGCCGGGCGGCCGCTCCTCGCAGTGACGGCGCAACGCCGTTAGCGCCTCTGTGCTGAGTAGCGTATCGATATGCAAAAATAACAACCATGCTCCACTCGCCTGCGCGGCCCCGGCATTCATTTGCCTAGCCCGGCCCGCATCACTGGCAATGACACGCAAGCCCTGCGCTTGCAAATACTCGACAGAGCCATCGCCACTGCCGCCATCGACAAACAGCCACTCTACGGCGCCGTGGCTTTGCTGCAAGCGCAAAATGGTGGGCAGCACAGCAGGCAACAGCGCCCGCTCATTGAGCAGAGGAACGATGATCGACAGCAACGGCGGACCTTGGCAGCTGGACTCAGTCACGCTTATTCAGCGCCCAGTTATAATCGGTATGGCGAATGCGCAAGGCGCCACTGCGCAACTGACGTTGCTGCGCGCTGCTTAAACCGAGCGCGTTACCATAATGGGCAAGAAAATCCGGCAGCGAATTTAAGCCTCGCCAGCCCTTGGCGAAATCCTCTTCGTACCAATCAAATATTGGCGACACCCGTAACGCCCCCTTGCTCAGGCCGTTGCGCTGGCGATCTGATAAAAATCGCTGGGTCGCGGCTTCCAGCTGGCGCTCCAGTTCATCGCCTCGATAAGGCTCCCTGGCCAGCGCAGGACAGCCGATGCTGGCGCAATTTACCGCGAAATGAATGCGAGGCTCAGCGTAACTTTCTCGAATCATTTCATGCTCCAGCTCATCGAGACTGCGACGCTTGCCAAGTAAGTCAAAGAACGACAGCTTCCAGGGCGAGCGAAACCAACCACCAATCTCTCGAATGGAATCGATGCCGGGGTAATGGCGCAAAATCAGCTCCACTGTCCAGGCGTTATAGGCATTGATCAAAAAAGCCAACTGCCGCGCTTCTGACCAGCGATCAAATTCCGCCGGCGACACCGCAGATAACGTTTCGAGGTAACGCGCAAGCACGGCACGGTCTTTGGCAAAGCTGCTGTAATCGACCGTTGTCGCGTAGCCACCCTCAGCCACATAGACATGCTTGGACAACAGGCTTTGCCAGAGCGCGTGCTGATCGTCAGCCCGAGAAAACTGCGCAACAATCGCCAATACCACAAAACCAAGCGTCCGCCACCAAACTGACTTCGCCACGCGATCACCCCCCTCTCTGCCAACGGAAAAAACCCGCCAAGAACCGCAGTATTCGCTCCGGCTGATGGGCCTTGCGCCACTCCCCGGCAAGGTATTTGTTACCCTCTGCCCAAGTGGGGTAAGGGTGAATCGTCGCCAGTATTTTCCCCAAGCCGAGCTTGTGTTTCATCGCCAGCACAAATTCTGCCAGCAAATCACCGCCCTGACTCCCGACAATGCACACGCCCAGAATACGGTCACTGTTCACCGGGGTAAGGACTTTGATAAAGCCCTGCGCGTTGCCGTCGCAAATCGCCCGATCTAAATCGTCTAGCCCGTAGCGCGTGACCTCGTAGTCGATACCCTGCGCTTTGGCTTCCTGCTCATTCAAACCCACGCGCGCCACTTCCGGGTCGACATAGGTCACCCAAGGTATCACTGAATAATCTACGGCAAATTTTTTAAATTGCCCAAACAGGGCATTAACGCTGGCATACCACGCTTGATGCGCTGCGACATGGGTAAACTGATACGGCCCGGCAACATCACCCGCGGCATAGATATTGGGCATCAAGGTCTGCAAGTACTCATTGGTATCCACCGTCCTGTCAGTGGTGATTCCCAATTCTTCCAAACCAAACCCGGTCAATCTGGCACTGCGGCCAACCGCGCAGATCAACAGGTCGTAGGCGACTGCCGATTCGCCCTCCGCATCGCCGTGCTGGACAACCAAACACTTTTCGCCATCGCGCATTTCACAGCGCACGGCCCTGGTATTACACCGCACATCAACCCCGTCGCGGCGCAGTTGCTCGGTAACAAAATCGGCAACATCCTCGTCCTCTTTCAACAACAGGCGCGGCAGCATCTCGACCTGGCTTACGGCGCTGCCCAATCGAGCAAAACACTGGCTTAGCTCGCAGCCAATAGGCCCGCCACCAAGCACGACCACTCGCTGGGGTAGCCGCTCACAGCGCTCCAAGTGATCCCACAGCGTATCGCTAGTAACAAAACCGAGATCGGCCATACCCGGCAGCGGCGGCACAGTCGGCGACGCTCCCGCCGCGATGACAATTGACCGCGTTGTTAACCGCCGGCTGCCGCCATCACGACCACGAATTTCCACCGTCCAGGGATCGACAATCCTGGCGTAGCCCTGAATCACATCAACCCCCAGCTCGGTGTAGCGCTCCACACTGTCGTGGGGGGCAATGGCTGCAATCACGTCTCGTACGCGGGCGATCAAACGCGGGAGATTTAACGCTGGTTTGTGTTCCTCAAAACCATATTCCTCAGCGCGGCGGGCAGTAGCCGCCACCTTGGCTGACTTTATAAGCGCCTTACTCGGCACACAGCCGGTGTTCAGGCAGTCCCCGCCCATCTCGTTTGCCTCTATCAGGCTGACCTTCGCCTTGACCGCCGACGCAATATAGGAAGTCACCAGCCCAGCTGCACCAGCACCAATCACCACCAGGTTTCGGTCAAAGGATGTTGGTCGCGACCACCCGCGGTACACACGCCGTGCCTTGACGAAGGCGATAATACGCTTGGCAATAAGCGGAAAAACTCCCAGCAGGGTGAAGGACAACAACAGCGCCGGAGATAAAATACCGGAAAGGCTTTCCAGGCTGCCCAACTGAACACCCGCATTCACATAGACCGCGGTGCCGGGCAGCATCCCCAACTGGCTCACCCAGTAAAAGCGTCGCGCCGACATAGCCGTTAAGCCCATCAACAGGTTGATTAGGAAAAACGGAAAAATCGGCACCAGACGCAAGGTAAACAGGTAGAAACCGCCCTCTTTACTCACCCCTTCATCAATACGCTGAAGGCGCTGAGGAAATCGCCGCTTCAGGCTGTCGCGAAGCAGGTAGCGCGCGACGAGAAACGCCAGCGTCGCGCCAATCGTCGAGGCGAAAGACACTAACAGCAGCCCCTGGAAAAGGCCGAAAAACGCCCCGCCTGCCAGCGTCATCACCGCCGCGCCAGGCAGAGATAATGCCGTCACCAGTACATAACAGATGAAAAAAAGTGCAAAGAAACCTGCCGGATGAGCCGTTTGAAATGCCGCTACCTGAGACCTTGCCTGCTTGAGGCCATCCAGGCTCAAATAATCCCCGAGCCCGCTGCTTAGCAACAGCACACCGGCTCCAAGCAACAACAGTATTAGCAGTATTTTCTTTTTCATGAATCACCTAGGGCCTGTTTACACTCATTGGCTTTCGTCAAGCATTCGCTCGGCGCTCACCGTTATGACGCACCGAATGCGCTACCGTTACACTCATCGAACGAGCTATGCACGCATGGCACACAATCGAAAAAGTGCGTATTATCCCCCGCTGCCTTCAACGGAGTATGTGGTACCAGCTGGCGGCAAACGAGAGATGGAACCCTCAATTAATAATAATGTTGAATAGACGCTAGCCATGATTCCACACATTCAAAACCTCTTGTTCAGGGTGATCGACCCCTGGATCCCCCCCAGAGTGCCAGTCGGCAGCACCGAGCGATCGCTGTACCGTTTCCTGGCCAGTATTCTGGTTGGCACTTTCGCCTATCTCATTGTCTTGTTAACGGTAAATCAGACATTGCTGCCGCTAACGGAAGACGGTAAACGCCTCATCAATTATTTTTCTCTGGGTCTTACATTTGGTATCACCATAGCACTGCTAACGCTGCGTATTGCCGCAAAACGCCACTTGGCATTACATATATTTATCACCACCCTCACTGGCGGCCTGGTCTATGTTGCGAGCATCACCGGTGGCTTGGGCTCACCCGCGGTAATCTGCTCGGTGATTATTCCCGCGCTCGCGACACTTAGCATCGGTGCGAAGGCGGGCATTGGCTGGAGCCTCTGTGTTGGTTTAATTGGCTCGGGGATGTTCATTGCTGAACAACAGGGGCACACCTATCGCAACATCATTATCGACGCCAATCAAAGCCTGGCCGAATTTTCCTGCCTGGTGACCACCCATGCTTTTATCATTTTCATCGCCGTTTACTATGAGCTGAACAGCAGAAAACTGAGCAAGCAACTCCGTTTCGAGCAAAGCAAGTACTTCCACCTTGCCCACCACGACAGCCTGACCGGAATCGCCAATCGCCGCCACTTTATCGACGCCATCAATCGGGAAATCTCCCGAGCCAAGCGCAAGGGCGATCAATTCAGTGTTCTTTACTTCGACTTGAATAAATTCAAAGAAGCCAACGACAAACACGGCCACCACTTCGGCGATGAGATTTTGATCGCCTTTGCCAACCGGCTTCGTCAGGAAATCCGCGAAGACGACTTTGTTGCTCGACTCGGTGGTGACGAGTTTGCATTACTACTGCGCTCGCTAGGGCGCGCAGAAGTTGTGGAGCAGCGTTTAGATGCCCTGATCCACAACCTGTCCACGCCGCTGCAACTCGGCGGGGTCGACTATCAGGTAAGTGCCAGCGTCGGCTACGCCATTTACCCTCAACACGGCAGCAATGACGAGGAACTGCTGAAGGTCGCAGACCAAAACATGTACCGGGTGAAGCGCGGCGAGCGCGACAATGTTGCCGCGCCCCAATCGGTGTAGCGCATCGCGTCGCTGGCGCAAGGACTGTTAGCGGTTTAAGGCCCGCAACATCCACGCGGTTTTCTCGTGAATGCGCATGCGGTCTCCAACTAAGGCAACGGTCGATTCGTCGTCGGCTTCAGCGGCCGTGCTGAGCACCTCTCGGCAGGTTTTTACCACTTGTTCATGGCCGCGAGTCAGAATGTCGACCATGTCCTCGGCGCTGGGCACGCCATCCACTTCTTGCACTTTGCTCAATGACGCAAAGGCTTTGTAGGTGCCTGGCGCGGCAACATCCAGGGTGCGAATGCGCTCTGCAATATCGTCCACGGCGGTGGCGAGCTCGGTGTAATGCTCTTCAAACATCAAATGCAGGTCGCGAAACCGCGGCCCGGTAACGTTCCAATGGAAATTGTGCGTTTGCAGGTAGAGGGTGTAGGAATCTGCCAACAGGCGGCTCAGGCCGTCGGCGATCTGCTGTCGATTTGCTTCGTTAATACCGATATCTATCTTTTGCATAATGACTCCTATTGTCGTTTTTGACTCCATATCACGCCGCCTGCAAGGCGACGTCTTTTTCCTACGCGAGATCGACCTCAGCCGATTGTTTCGCTGTCAGTATCGACAGTTCTCAGCTTACGCATTCACACCTGATAGGAATATTCGTTTATATCAATGGAGGTCATTGCCAAAAACAATCGCGACTACCGCAAACGCACCCGCCGCATTATGATGACAACACTCTCTTTTTATCGAGCTTATTTATGCAGCGCCCGAACCTTGGACTCTCCGGACTTTTTTTATCGCTCACACTGCTGGGCGCGTGTTCCACCCCACCCGTACAAAGCGACGCATCACGCGAAGGTTTCATCCACTGCGAGTCACCGCGATCGGAAATATGTACTCGCGAGTATCGACCGGTGTGCGGCCACCTCGACAGCCAAATTCAGTGCGTTACTCAGCCCTGTGCGGCGCCCACCCACAAAACCTATGGCAATGCCTGCAGCGCCTGCGCCGACGAGGCTGTCGTAGGCTATGAGTTTGGCAGTTGTGAGTCGTTTGGAAAGGGACGCCTGTAAGGACGCCAGTAGGGACGCCTGTAAGGACGCCTGCGAAGACATATCAAAGCACTGTTGGCCCGCCCCGCCCCTCCCATAAACAAGGGCAAGGACCAGGCCATAAGCAAGGCGGCACCGCAGGAGCAAAAAAAAACGGGGCCGAAGCCCCGTTTAGTGTAACGCGATGGCTATGCCTTAGCGCTCGACAATCGCCGTTACACCCTGGCCACCGGCGGCACAGATCGAAATAAGGCCTCGACCGCTGCCTTTCTCTTCCAGCATTTTCGCCAACGTCGCGACAATACGACCACCCGTCGCCGCGAAGGGGTGGCCAGCAGCCAAAGAGCTACCATTCACATTGAGCTTGCTGCGATCAATGCTGCCCAACGCCCGATCCAGACCCAAGCGCTGTTTGCAGAATTCTTCGTCTTCCCAGGCCTTCAGTGTAGCCAGTACCTGGGCGGCAAAAGCCTCGTGAATTTCATAAAAATCGAAGTCTTGCAGCGTTAAACCAGCGCGAGCGAGCATGCGCGGAACAGCATAAGCTGGTGCCAGCAACAGGCCTTCTTTTTCGCTACCCACATCTTTGCCAAAGAAGTCGACCGCTGCCGTTTCCACAAAGCTCAGGTAGGCCTTGATCGGCAGCCCCCGCTCTTTGGCCCACTCTTCACTTGCCAACAATACCGCCGATGCGCCGTCGGTGAGTGTTGAAGAGTTGCCCGCGGTCAACGTACCCTGGCCGCTCTCTTTGTCAAAGGCAGGCTTCAGGGTCGACAGTTTCTCGATGGTAGTATCTGCGCGCAAAATATTGTCGCGACCCACCCCATTGAAAGGCGTAATTAAATCCTCAAACAAGCCGCGCTCATAGGCAGCAGCGAGATTTTTATGGCTGTTGTATGCCAATTCGTCCTGCTCCTGGCGAGGGATGCCCCACTCTTTTGCAGTCACTTCGGTGTGTTCACCCATCGACATGCCAGTACGCGGCTCTGAGTTGACAGGGATCTGTACACCCAGATCTTTGCCTCGCAGTTGCAAGAAGGGCTTAACGCGCTCACCCAGGCTGCGCGCCTTGTTCACTTGCAACAGAATTTTGCGCAGACCCTCGCTCACGCCAATAGGAGCATCAGAGGTGGTATCCACACCACCGGCGATCGCTGCATCGATCTGCCCGAGGGCAATCTTGTTGGCCACCAAGTTCAGCGCTTGTAAGCCAGTACCACAGGCCTGCTGTACATCGAAGCAAGGCGTTGCGGGGTCGAGAGAAGTACTCAGTACCGATTCGCGAGTAAGGTTGAAGTCACGGCTGTGCTTCATTACCGCACCAGCGGCAACTTCGCCAAGGCGCTGGCCTTGGAGCTGGTAGCGCTGAACCAAGCCCTCAATCGCTGCGGTTAGCATGTCTTGGTTGCTAGCACCGAAATAAGCGGTATTAGAGCGGCAAAAAGGGATGCGGTTGCCGCCGATAATAGCGACGCGCTTGATGGTTTGAGCCATGACAGGTCCTCAGGTGTTTTGTCAGGTGGCGCAGTGTAACAAGCCGCAGCAAGGCCACATTGGCTGAGGCGACACCGCAGCAGCGGCGGCGATGTCAATTCACCACCGGCGGTCTGCGCGTAGAATTGCCGCCCATAACACAGGGCACACCCTCATTCAGGAGTCATTTTATGTCTGATCGTATCGAGAACTTTATTAATTCCAACGCAGGTAAAAAGGTACTTGGCGCACTGGGCGTCAACGCTCCTCGTGAACTCGCCCGCTACACCCCCTCCCAGCGCAGCTTTTTTAAAGGGCGCCTACTGCTCGGCGCTGGCGACAACGCTGCCTTACTGGCACAGGTATCAAAAATTCTCGCCGAGAGCGACGCAGAGGTATTTGGCGACGACAATGCCCGTCTGCAATGTACTGCCCTGACACAAGACAATGGTAGCGATGCCCCCTTTGCCGCACTGGTATTCGATGCGACCGGCATGCGCGACTCACTGGAGCTGGTTGCCGCCTACCGCTTCTTCAATGCCAACATTCGCAAGCTGGCTCCCGGCGGCCGCATCGTTATTCTGGGCCGTCCGCACATGGGCGCCGATAACGCCGAACAGGCAGCCACCCAGCGTGCACTGGAAGGCTTGAGCCGCTCACTGGCAAAAGAAGTGGGCGCGCGCGGCAGCACTGCACAACTGATTACCGTTGCCAACGGCGCCGAGGGAGACTTCGGCAGCAGCCTGCGCTTTGTCTTGTCGCCGAAATCGGCCTATGTCACTGGCCAGGTCATTGCCGTTAACGCCGTCGAGCAATCGGGTAATGTCGATTGGCACAAACCTCTGGCGGGCAAAACCGCTCTGGTGACCGGCGCTTCTCGCGGCATTGGTGAAGCGATTGCCGACACGCTGGCGCGCGATGGCGCCACCGTTATCGGTGTCGATGTTGCGCCAATGGAAGACGACCTTGTGAAAGTGATGACCCGCCTGGGTGGTCAGCCCCTGATCGCAGACATCACCGCTGAAGACGCTCCCGCCAAGATTGCCAGCGCCGCTAAACAGGCAGGTGGTATCGATCTTATCGTCCACAACGCCGGTGTTACTCGCGACAAAACCATTGCCAATATGACCGAGCAGCAATGGCAAATGACGCTGGATATCAACTTGGCCGCCGCACAGCGCATTACGCGTGAACTGCTGAACCAGGGCCTTATCCGCAATGGCGGCAGCATCGTTGGCGTGTCGTCAATGAACGGTATTGGCGGTCAGCGCGGGCAAACCAACTACGCCGCATCCAAAGCGGGTGTCATTGGTTACGTTGACTTCATGAAGAATGACGAGCAGCTACGCGCTCACAATATTACGGTCAATGCCGTTGCCCCCGGCTTTATTGAAACCGCAATGACCGCGGCGATTCCGCTATTCACCCGGATGTTCGGCCGACGCCTGAACTCGCTGTCCCAGGGCGGGCTGCCAGTAGACGTTGCCGAGGCGATCGCCTTCTTCGCCAACCCTCTCTCTCGCGGAGTGAGTGGCAATACACTGCGTGTATGCGGCCAGTCCTGGTTCGGCGCCTAAGACGGCTTCAGTGGGCGGGGCATTGCGCGCCGCCTACTGTTGTTTCTGTTGGCGATACTCTATCGGCGTTAGGCCGGTCCAACGTTTAAATGCCCGATAAAAGGTACTGGGCTCGGAAAACCCCGTCAGATACACCACGTCAGCAATGCTTTCATCGGTGCGCGACAACAAGCGCTTAGCGAGTATGCAGCGATAATCTGCCAACACCTGGTTAAAACTGGTGCCCGCCTCCGTCAAACGCGAGCGCAGCACTCGCTCATTCATTCCCAGGCGTTCTGCCACACTTTCCAAGCTGGGCTGACCCAGCTCAAGCATTTCCGCAATCACTTGCTTAACATCGCCCACAACGTCCTGACGTGAGAGCCGTTCAAGCTGTTTGCTGGCGACTTTTTCATGGAGTTTCAGCAAATCCGGCTCGGCATGGCTAGATGGTGTTGCCAGAATATCAGCGGCAAATACCAAGCTCTGCTCTTTGGCATCGAAATGTACCGGGCAATTGAAGTGCTTTTCATACTCGGCAACATCCCCCTGCAGCGGGTGGCCAAGGTTTATCTCTCGGGTTTGAAACGCGCCGTCGGTCAACGCTTCAAAGTAGCGCTGCATAAAACGCACAAAGCACTCATCGCGGTGGCGCAGCTCTGCCTCACTGTCGCCAATAAAATCCAGTACCACACGCGCTTCATCGCCTTCCACATGCAGCTTAAACTGCATGGCATCGGTCACTAAGCGCTGATAATTTTCCGCCCGGCGCAAACCATCGCCAAAACTCGGGCTACTCAGAAATAGGTATTCCAGTACCTGACCACGGTATACCGGTACATGGTTGGCCAGATGCAAGCCAATGCTTTTGTCGCCGCTGACTTCTTCTAACACGCGCCAAAATTGCACCTGCGCGGCGTGGGGGAAACGCGCGCTGCGATCTTTCAACAACTTGGGAGAAATTTTGCACTCGCTGACGATCCGCTCAACATCCAACCCCAGCTCTTGAATGGCCGGGTAAGCCAGCTGGATCAGGAAGCTGGAATCACTCAGTTCTGAAAAACCTTTTTCCGTGGAATCGCTCATTACACTCGCTATCTATGGCTGTTCTAGACGCTGACTTCATGGCTGGGATTGGCCGGAGCGCAGAATCAATTCTGCCTCATCAGCAAATAATTTACTGCTCAGCATTGATTATACTGTGAAGCTGCACCGAATAAGGAGTAAGAGTAGCATGAGCGTCGCTCAGGAACTAAAAATCAAACGTCTACCGGCCCTCGCCCCCCTCCTCGCCAGAGCGGCATTACCCAAGCGCCAAAGCAAAGCGCTTAACTTCCCTGAGCGCAGCATTGAGCTGGCGCCAGTGCGTTACAGCCAACGACAGCTCAAACGCTATGCCAAATCCTGCGGCTTTAGCCTGGACGGCAACACCCTGCCCGCGAGTTTCTTGCATATTATGGGCTTCCGGTTGCAAATGCAGCTAATGATACAGCGCGACTTTCCCGTTGCGGCAATGGGCTGTGTGCACCTGAACAATGAAATCATTCAGCACCGCGCTATTAACAGCAGCGAAACACTGCGTATGGTGTGCCGCCTGAGCGACCATGAACTCACCGCCAGAGGGGTTGAGTTTACATTTGAATGTCTCGTGTACGCTGGCGATGAGTGTGTCTGGGAAGACCGCAGCCAGTACCTGTCGCGACGCAAGACCGGGATTGCCAAATCCGCCAAGAGCAAGCCTCGCGAGGCCCGGCGCTATGCTAACCAAGAGGCCATGCACATCCCTAACAGCACAGCTCGTCATTACGCCCTTGCCTCGGGCGACTTCAACCCCATTCACTTACACGATCTCAGCGCCAAGGTGCTGGGCTTTAAGAAAATGGTGGTACACGGCATGTGGAGTAAGGCCGCGTGTATGGCGAAGCTCATCGATGGCGGCGACGCCCTGCGCTGTCGCGTGGAATTTAAGACCCCCGTGTTTCTGCCGTCAAAAGCCGAACTTCACTACGAAAAAGGCCCCGACAGCACAGTATTTGAACTGCGTGACGCCGCTAGCGGCAAGCCACACCTGATCGGGGAATTGTCACCAATCAGCGCTTAGGCAAGCAGTAACTCTGGCGCCAGCTGTTCTACCATTTCTCGCAGCCCCTGGCGCCAGTCTTTTTTAGTCGGCCCGATTAATGCGTGCATTTTTTCGGTGTCGATTTGCAAGCTACCAAAGGCTTGTGGGTTGTCTCGAAAGCGCGGCTGCAAGCCACAGAGCTCGCCCAAGTATTCACACCACTGCTCAATACTCACCGCTTCAGAGCCGCCGAAATTTACCGTGCACACCTCTGTGCTGGCCGCCGCCAGCAGGTAGGGCAACTTCTCGATATAGTCACTGCTGTGCAACAAGTTATAGAAGTTCGGCGCCTCCGGGTGGACGTCAATCTCCATGCCCTCTTTCATCATCAGCAGGTGGAAAAACGGCCAACCGCCATTGTTGCCATAGGGGACACTCAAGCGGGCAATCGTCGTTGGAATACCGTATTGGCGAGCGGCGAAGCGACAGACCGACTCAGCAGCAATCTTCGACAAACTGTAGGTCGGGAACATTGCCCGGTGATTATCGCCCAGCGGCGCACTCTCTTCGCGCGGCTCCTGACCGGCGTATTCATAGACGGCCGTTGATGAGAAATGCAGCACGGCTTTGGCACTGCGGCAATGCGCCATCAAATTCCCGATGCCTTCGGCGTTTGCTCTCAGGTCGTAGTCAAAGTCACCACTTTTGACCACCGCCAGGTTAATCACGTAGTCCACATCACTGGGGCAGGCCTCCAAACTGCGGTGATCAGCAAGGTCTCCTTTGACAGTGTTGACGCCCATTGCCTCGAGCTGCTGACGCTGCTTCTCGTCAGAAAAACGCGCCACCGCGGTCAGCTCACACTGCGCAGCAAGCGCTTCGACAATGGGCGCGGCCACTTGGCCACTGGGGCCAGCAAGAAGGATTCGACTACCGGAAATATCAACAGGAGAAAGGGTCATAGCTGCCTCATTATTCATCTTTGAGGCGAGTGTAGCGTGGGAGGGATCTTCAGCCACCCTCCAAACGGGTGGCTGAAAGCAGGCCTTACAAGTAGCTTTGTAGCTGACGCAACCAGTCTTGCAATGACTTCATGTTATCCGGGCCCAAACGCCACAGCCACTTACTGAGCGGGTCGGCATTTTCCAGAACCGGGTCAGCGTATTCATAGAACACTTTTGGGCGGCGCAATTCCGCATCGGCGGGAATCGGCTCAACGATCAGCAAGTGCTCAATCGTGGTACGTAGCTGATTATCAAAGGACTGCGGATTACCTAATTCGTTGTAGCTCGACTCCAGGAAGGGCGACCATTTTTTATAGTAGATCGCGACTTTTTTCGGATCTAAGGCGGTAACCGCATTTACCAGCGGTTCCCAGCGGCGGAAGTTACCGGGGTCGTTTGCCATGCCCTTTTCAGTCTTAATGACCAAAAAGGCCTCTTTGTCGTAACTGATCGGCAGGTGTTTGTTTGGCAGGCGAAAACGCGCCATTTGATCGACCAAAGCGACCCACTTACGAATTTGATGCTGTGGTTGCAGCCACTGCCCCAATGACGGAGACAGTTCCGTTGCCGCGTCTCGCACCTGGTCATCACTGCCATCTATTTCTCGCGGAGGCGCCGGCGCCTTGGCCGCTTGCTCTTGATAGTCTTGCTCCTGCTCGACCGCCAGCGTTTCTTTTATCGCAGATGTTTTCGGCGGCATAGAGGCCTGCAAATCCTCCGAGCTGCTCTCAGGCTCGTTGAATTCACTGTTTGCCGAGCGCTCGACCACAAACCAGACGAAGGCGCCAACAGCAGCAATGATCACGATCGCAGACAGGGATTTCCAGTTCATTTACGCTTCCTGTTATGTTTTTTGATTGTGCAAGAAATAACGTTGTCGCAGCGACAGCCCAATGACGCTGCAACGTGACATTTGCCCATGGTATCCCCGCGGACTATGCGCGGCAACTGTGGGGAAGAATATTCGAGGGAAAATAATGCGCCAGCACCCATCGTAACCGCCGACGGGTGCCAGTTAAGAATGGAGGGCCTACAGGTCGAGGTCGTCTAGCAGTTCCAGCTCCTCCATTAGCCTTTTACGTTCGAGCCGCTCTTCAATACGTCGGCGAATACTGTTGTCTCGCCCCCCCATATCAGGGCCGTCGTCGTAGTTTGCACCACCATCGTCAAAGAAGTTGTCATCGAAGTCGTCAACACTCTCTGACACTGCCATTTCTCTAGCCATATCAAGCTCACTCCAGCACGATTAAATACGGAAGCAACCATCGGCAATTAGCACGGTTGTTCAGCTGACTATTTATGCTGAGATCGGCAGTCTGTCAATGAAAATTTACCCCTACTTTGGTCTCGGTTTATATCAGCCAAGCGCAGAGCAGTCATAGCCTACAGGCGATTAAGGCCATTCAGCGCCGCGGTGCGATAAGCCTCGGCCATAGTGGGGTAGTTAAAGGTGGTTCCCAGGAAGTAACGCAGGCTGTTTCCACCGTTCTTCTGTTTCATTATTGCCTGGCCGATATGAATAATTTCCGCCGCTTCGGCACCGAAACAGTGAATCCCGAGAATCTCCAGGGTTTCTACATTAAACAGCAGCTTCAGCATGCCAACGGTTTCCCCGCTGATCTGCCCCCGGGCGGTGTCTTTAAAAAATGCCCGGCCCACTTCGTAGGGTACGCGTTGCTCGGTGAGCTCGCGCTCATTCAGGCCCACTGAACTAATTTCCGGCAGGGTGTATATCCCTGTGGGTACGTCGTCGACAAACCGGCATTGCTCCTTACCGCGCGCCGACGCCGATGCCGCCCGCCCCTGGTCGTAGGCAGCGCTGGCCAAGCTCGGCCAGCCGATCACATCGCCGGCGGCGTAGATATTCTCGACATTCGTCTGGTAGTGCTCGTCCACGTTTAACTGGCCGCGATGATCCGGCGTGATGCCCACGGTCTCTAGCCCCAGGCGGTCGGTATTACCGCTGCGCCCGTTACACCACAGCAGGGCGTCGGCGTGAAGGCGCTTGCCACTTTCCATTTTTAGGACGACTTCCTTATCACTGGCCTCTACCTCGCTATAGACCTCTCGGTGGCGAATCATCACGCCGAGGTGGCGCAAGTGATAACTCAGTGCATCGGAGATTTCGTCGTCGAGGAATTCCAACAAGCGGTCACGGGTATTGACCAGTTCCACCTTGATCCCGATACCAGAGAAGATTGAGGCGTACTCACAACCAATCACACCAGCGCCGTAAACAATAATTTTACGGGGCGTATTGGTCATCGCCAGGATACTGTCACTGTCGTAAACACGCGGGTGACTGAAGTCGATATTCGCGGGCCGGTAGGGGCGCGAGCCCGTTGCAATCACAATGTTCTCGGCGCTGTAGTGCTCTTGTTTGCCGTCTTCACCTTCCACAGCCAATGTATGCGCATCGACAAAGCTCGCCCTGCCGGGAATCACACGAATATTATTGCGATAGTAAAAGCGGCTGCGCATGGCCACTTGGCGGGCGATCACCTCGTTAGCGTGGCTGAGTAAACGCGGATAAGTGAGCGTTCGCGGGTCGCCAATTTCCCGGAAAATGGGCATGCGATTAAAGCGTATCGCCTGTCGCACCATATGACGCAGGGCCTTGGAAGGAATGGTTCCCTGGTGGGTGCAAGCCCCCCCAACCTGTGACTGCTCCTCGATAACAGCAGCACTTTGACCATGTTTGACCGCGTTCAATGCCGCGCTTTCGCCGGCAGGCCCGCTGCCAATTACCAGTACATCAAAATCATAGTTGGCCAATTTACCCTTCCTTATCGCCGCTGCGCGGGGCGTTAACCACTTTGAGCTATTCAGGCAGTATACTACCGCCATCGTAAGAGAAAGGGGATTCGACCTTGGTCTGTCCCCAAGCCCAAGAGACCGAGCCGTGCCCACAAGCTCCCACCAACGAGAACACTATGGCCTGCGCTATATGATGGCGAGCGCGCCAGCAATGCGCCGCCTCAAGCGCGGCAACAACAGCCGCTTGCATGGCAGCAAAAATTGGGGCGCGGCATTCTTACTGATGGAATACCTGAGTCAGCACCCTCTCCCGCCCAATCGCTCCGTACTCGATGTCGGCTGTGGCTGGGGGCTGGCGGGACTGTATTGCCGCAAACGCTTTCATTCAGCGGTGACTGCCAGCGACGCTGACCCAGCGGTATTCCCCTATCTTCAGGCGCAGGCCGACATTAACGACCTCACTATCGACACCGAGGTCTGGCGCTTTGCCGACGTTCCAGACGACGCGCTTGCCGCGGCCGATACTCTGATCGCCAGCGATATTTGCTTTTGGGACGATATGGCTGAAGAGGTTTACCAGCTTATCGCCCGCGCTGTTGAAGCCGGTTGCGGCAGAATTCTCATTGCCGACCCCGGTCGGCCACCCTTTCTAGCGGTAGCGGAGGCCTGTATTGAGGACTTCTATGCCGAGCTTGTGCCCGTCAAAGCCCATACGTCACGCCCACACCGCGGCTATGTGCTGCGTATCGAGAACGCCTGAACTGTCTCAATACTGCAATATTGCTGTCACGTAACTGAAAGCTGTCAGGGGTAGTGTTTGATTCGAGAGGATTAAACTATGCGCTTGATACAGACAATAAATCAGTTCGATGTGCGGATGTTTCTCGCTTGCGTTAACACTCGCCACCAACAGCAACTCTGCCGGCTCGCCTTTGCCATATCAAAGAGTGGCGATGGCTATACGCAGCTCTTTCTGCCACTCGCGCTCTATGCACTGGGCGTGCACAGCAGCGAGATATTTGTTGCTAGCGTAGCAACCGGATTCGCGGTGTGGCTACCGCTCTACTGGGTGTTGAAAAATACCTGTCGCCGCAAGCGGCCTCCCGCGGCAATCCCGCAATTCAATGCCGCCATCATTGCCTCGGACGAGTTTAGCTTTCCCTCTGGGCATACCGCGGCCGCCTTCCTACTCGCGACCTTAGCCGTACTGTGCTTTGGCGCCGCCGCATCAGTACTCTTCCTTTGGGCGGTGGCCGTGGGCGCTTCGCGAGTGGTACTGGGCGTGCACTTCCCAACTGATACCTTTGCCGGCGCTGGCCTTGGCATTGCCCTCGCGCACCTTGCCCATAGTCTGGTGATCGGTTGATCTTAGCAATCAAAGAGACACGCGCTTTACCATGAAACTACTCTATGGGGTCCAGGGCACTGGCAACGGACACATCTCCCGCGCTCGCATGATGGCGAAGCACTTCGCCGCTCGCAACGTCGATGTGCAATATCTATTTAGCGGCCGCTCGCCAGAACAGTACTTCGACATGGACGTATTCGGCGACTTTCAGCTGCGCCACGGCCTCACTTTTGCAACGCGGGATGGCCGGATAAGCACCCTGCAAACCCTGCGAGAATCGCGGCCGCTACAATTTATAAAAGATGTACGCTCGCTCGATCTCAGCGACTACGACCTTGTGATTACCGACTTCGAACCCGTTACCGCCTGGGCCGGCCGACTGCAAGGTAAAACCGTCATCGGCGTCGGCCACCAATATGCATTTGGCCACCCCGGTGTACCCGAGGACGGCGTAGATTTTCGCAATCGCTTGATCATGAAACTGTTCGCTCCCGTTAAAGTGGGGCTCGGCCTGCACTGGCATCACTTTAGCGGCCCAATTGTGCCGCCAATTATTAACCCCGACGAGAAACGTTTAGCACCGGCGTCGCACACCCTCGTTTATCTTCCCTTCGAGGATCAGCAGCGCGTCACAGCGTTGCTACAAAGTTTCAAAGATCAACATTTCATCCAATATGCACCGACGCTCTCTGACGCTGACCACGGCAACGTTTCACACCGAAAAACCAACCTGCACGGGTTTAAGCACGACCTGTGTAGTGCCCGAGGCGTGATCTGCAACGCCGGCTTTGAGCTGGTTAGCGAATGCTTGCACATGGGCATTCCGGTATTGGCCAAGCCCGTTGCCGGCCAGTCAGAGCAACTGGGTAACGCGGCGTCACTGCGTCAACTCAAACTTGCCGACACCATGGCCGATATTGATCGTGAGCACATCGCGAACTGGCTGCGACAGCCTCAGTCCAGTGCCGCGCAAAACTACCCCGACGTCGCCGGCGCAATTTGCGAGTGGTTGCTTTCCGGGCAATGGCACAATCGCCAGGCTCTCGTGGATGCCCTTTGGCAGAACGAGCAAAACCACGCCGTGACCGCCGACCTGTCCCTTTGAGTAACGACAGCCAGCCATCCGACAGACATTTTGTCGGGCCGCCCCCGCTCAATTTTCATGAATTGATGGACGACTGCCGAGGCCCCCTGCACCGGCGCCTGTCTGAGCTGTTGGCGGTTGAGCAGCTCTGCCGCCAAGCCGGGCCGCTGCTAAAAAGCCGCTGCGAAGCGGTAATTAATGTTGATAATTTTCGGCTGCCCATCGTCTCGCTAACCTTGGGGGATCCACAACGCGCCAGGAGTTGCTTGCTGCTGACCGGAGGTGTGCACGGCGTAGAGCGTATCGGCAGCCAGGTATTGATTGCTTGGTTGGAGTCAGCACTGGAACGCTGCCGCTGGGACACTCACTGGCGGCAGCAATTTGATGAAGACATCGCCATCATCGCCGTACCTATCGTCAACCCCGCGGGTATGCTGCGCGACGCCCGCTGCAACGCCAACGCCGTTGATCTCAACCGCCATGCACCTATAGACGCCGAGGACCGGGTTCCTTTTCTTGTTGGCGGGCAAAGGCTGTCCCGCCATTTGCCTTGGTACCGCGGGCGCTGGGAGAAACAGGTAGAGCCGGAGTTTCAGGCACTGAGCGATATCATCGACCGGCATAGCCGGGGCGGCGACCGGATGATGATGGCGATAGACTTTCACTCAGGCTTCGGCTTTCGCGACCACATTTGGATTCCTCACGCCTACCGCAAACAGCCCATCGATGATATCGGCAGCTATATGTCGCTGAAGCTGCTGTGGGAGCGCAACTTTCCCCACCACAACTACGTATTCGGCCCGCAGGCGATGCACTACCTCAGCCATGGCGACATGTGGGACTACTTTTATCTGCGTTGCCGCGAGCGCGGCTGCCGCCTGCTGCCACTCACCCTGGAAATGGGCAGTTGGCTGTGGGTGAAAAAACATCCCCGCCAGCTGTTTAGCTTCGCCGGTCTATTTAACCCGACCGTGCCACACCGCCATGCACGCGTTTTACGGGGGCACTTATTGTTGATCGACTTCCTGCTGGCCGCCTGCCGAAATAGCGCAGAGTGGCTGACCCACGGCGAACAAGACCGGCAGATGCAGCAAATCGCGCAAACCCTTTGGTATCAGCACCTCAATGACTGAATCATCGCCAAAGCACTGGCTCTTTTTGCGAGGCCTGGCCAGAGAGACCGGCCACTGGCAACTGTTTATCGAACAGTGTCAGAACACCCTGGCCTGGCAGTGCCATAGCCTGGATCTGCCCGGCTTTGGCACGGAGCACAACGACGTATCGCCGCTGTCGATCCGACAAATCCGCCAGAACCTGCAATCCCGGCTCACTCTGCCCGAAGGCGAAGCCATCGGCATTGTTGCGCTGTCACTTGGCGGCATGGTTGCCCTGGACTGGTTAGCCCACGACCCACAGCGTGTGCACCGCGCCATACTCATCAATTCCAGTAGCGCAAATTGCCCGCTCTGGTGGCGCATTCAGCCACGCGCCCTGCCACTGCTTGTACGCGGTGTTTTTGCGCCGTCGGTCGACAGTCAGGAGCGCTGGGCGCTGCGCATGGTGAGCAACCAACACAGCGAGGATGCGTCGGTATTGAATCGGCACAAACAATTGCGCGCGCAGCACCCCGCCCAAAAAAGTAATGTACTGCGACAGCTCTGGGCCGCCTCGCGCTTTCGCGCACCCGCAAAACTGGCCCCACATCAACGCCTGCACCTGCTTGCCAGCCACGGCGATCGCATGGTGTCGTGGCGCTGCAGCAACGCACTGGCTGAGCGTTTTAACTGTTCGCTGGATGTTCACCCCAACGCCGGACACGACCTTCCCCTGGATGCCCCGAACTGGGTAATTCAGCAGTTTGCCGCGCAGCAATAATCCACAGAGTTAAAAAAACCGCGCAAGCCTGTTTAGCCTGCGCGGTCTTCGCCATTACCTTGCTGTTTTTAACGCGCTCAGTAGCCCAAGTAGCGCTTGCGGCGTGCGGGTTTCATTTTCTCTATATCGACGAGTACCAGGCCATCAATACAGTCGGCAAAATCCGGGTCCACATTAAAATCGGCAAAGCTCACGCCACCCGGCTCACATAGCTCTGTATATTGCTTGTAGAGGGTGGGCACCGAACACCCCTGCTGGGCCAGCGATGCCTTGAGCTGCACAAATTCTTCCTTGTAGTCCTTACCGTAACTCACCGGTGTGTTTAGCTCGCTGCGATACGGCATCTTGGCGCTCGCCCACTGTCGCTCATCGGCGAAGTGGCTGCGATAAAAATGCAATAGTTCATCTTTGGCGGCCTTCGGCAACTCGTCACTCAAACTGACCGGGCCAAACAGGTAGCGCAACTCGGGGTACTTCGCCAAATACTGCCCCACGCCCTGCCAGAGATAATCGAGCGCATTGCGGCCCCAATACTTCGGCTGAACGAAGGAGCGTCCTAGCTCGACACCCCGGGCAAAAATCTCACTGGCGGCGTCCGCGTTGTAGTCAAACAGGGTTTGGCTGTAGAGGGTTTGCTCGTCGGTTAAAGTGGCAACCTGTTTCAACCGATACGCGCCGACCAACTCCAGCTGCTCTTCATCCCACAATACAATGTGATCGTAGTAAGCATCGTAACTATCAACATCGCGTCGGTGCCCAGTACCTTCGCCAACGGCACGAAAACTCACTTCACGAAGGCGGCCGATCTCGCGCATGATGGTGCAATCACCACTGTACTGATAGCGGTATATCTCCATGCCGTCTCGGCTGCTCCCCAGGCGCTCACAGCTTCGTATTGCCTTGCGCAGTTCCTGACGGTCCTCGGGGTGTGCCACCGGTTGCGCGTGAGGCATAAAACACGGCTCGCCCCGGCGTTTGCGCTTTCCCAGTTTGTATAAATGCTTTTTAAATAAATGGACTTTTGCCGGGGTAGTAAGCGGCAGTTGCTGGTATACCGAGGGCTCAACTGCCGCCCCAATGCTCACTCTCACTGTGCGGTTATTCTGCTTGAACATTTCACGGATCAACCACAGTGTAGAAAGCGGTTTGGCAAGCAGAGACAGGGCGTAGAAAAATACCGAGTTGCGAGCGCTAATATGCACCGGCAGAATCGGCGCTTCGGCACGCTCGGCGAACTTTAAAAAACCGTTGCGCCAGCGGCCATCGCGAATGCCGGCGGGGCTAAAACGCGAGACCTCTCCAGCGGGGAAAATGATCACAGCTCCCTCGCCTTCAATATGCTCATGAATCGCTTTGAGATTTTCCTTGCGATTGCGTTTGCCGCTCATATTATCCACGGGCAGTAACATTGAGCGCAGCGGTTTCAGGGCATACAGCAATTCATTGGCAACAACCTTAACATCGCCGCGCACTTCCGATACCAGTTTCAACAGCGCGAGGCCGTCGAGGCTGCCAATGGGGTGATTGGATATGATGACCACCCTGCCTGACACAGGGATACGCTCCTTATCCAGCGCACTAACGGCATAGCCGAAGTCGAAGTAATGCAGCACTTGCTCAACAAAGTCCATGCCCTGTAGATGCGGGTAGTCCTTTTCAAACTGCTTAAACTCCGCCTCGTGAAACAGGTAGCGCAACAAAGTGGTGAGCGTGCGTTTTATATGGGGATTGCCACTGGCAATACGCGGAAATCGCTCATTGATAACGGCATCAACGGAGATCATTATTCAGTACCTCTGGCTTAACTGGCGCGTCGCATTGGCAGCACATCTGCGCTTTTCGGTTCGCCGATCTTGTCGAGTGATTGCTGGGTTTCGGTCCACTGAAGCAGCTCAATCTCGCCGTCATGGCTTTCCGACAGCAAGGTGCAGTTCTCAATCCAGTCGCCGTCATTGCAGTACAGCAGGCCATCAATTTCCTTCAGCGCGGGCTGATGAATGTGGCCGCAGATAACGCCGTCCAGACCGCGCCTCTCCGCTTCCTTAACAGCGGCACGCTCGAAGACATCGATCACTTGGCGAGCATTGGGGATTCGTTGTTTGATATACGTGGCAAGCGACCAATAGTGGCGCCCAAAGCGACGGCGGAAAAAGTTGGCCCAGCGGTTGAGGAACAACAGCAAATCGTAGGCGGCGTCGCCGATAAGGCTCTCCCACTTTCGCAGTTGCATATGCTCATCGAGAATATCACCGTGAAACATCAACAGACGCTTACCCTTCACAGTGGTGTAAACGGCTTCTTTGCGAATTTCGATGGGACCGAAAATATTCCCAACATAGTCCCGGAACGGTTCGTCGTGGTTGCCCGGTATATAGACAACACGTGTGCCAGCATTCGCTTTATGGAACAGCGTGCGGAGCACTTCGTAGTGGCTGGGAGGCCAGTACAGGCTACGTTTCATGGCCCATAAATCGACAACATCACCAACCAAGTAAATCGTTTCACAGTCCACTCGGTTTAAGAAATCGAGCAGGTAATCTGCGCGACAATCTTTGAAGCCCAGGTGAATATCAGATAGCCATATGGTTTTGTAATGTGTCTGCGCTGTCACGCGTCGCGCTCCCGCTATGCATTTGTGGCAATGCTACGGCGCGTAAATGACAGCGTTCGGACAATTTAACGACAAAATTATGACAAACGGGGAGGCAATCTAGTGGGAGCGAACGGCAGATGGGTAGTATTTTTTTAGCACAGCTTCGAGCTTCTCGTCATCGAGCGGCTTCAGAGTAAACTCGGATACCAGGCCTCTCTCTTCAGCTCTAGACCGATCGTCAGGGTTCTGCGACGTCGTCAGCATCACAACGACCACGCCGGCCTTCTGCGTAGAGGGGAGGTTTTCATAAGCCTCCAAGAATTCCCAACCATTCATCACCGGCATATTGATATCGAGCAAAATAAGTTCTGGCTGGGGGTGTTTGTCAACGCCGCTGCGCAGATAATCCAGCGCCTGCGCACCGTCTCGGCACTCCACAACAGTCTCAGCGCAGCCGTAATTGTCGATCACAAGGCGGTGGATGAAATTGGTTGCCTGACAGTCGTCCACCAATAAGATTGTTTTAAGTTTTGCCATGCTGCTCTCCAAACAGAGTAAAACAGAAGCAACTACCACCATCCCTCGCGCTTTCGATCCAGATATTACCGCCATGCTGCTCGACAATTTTCTTGCACTGCGCCAAGCCGATCCCCGTTCCAGGGTAGTCTTCCCGCCCATGCAAACGCTGGAAAATCAGAAACACACGCTCTCGATGGGCCTCGTCAATACCAATGCCGTTATCTTTCACACAAAATTGCCAGCCGCCATCACAGGCCTGGGCGGTAATTTCAACACAGGGAACGACACCGCCCTTAACGTACTTCAAACCGTTGCCAATCAGGTTCTGAAACAGCATGCGTAAACTGGCAGCATGGCCAACAATCGTCGGCAAGCCCCGGAAGCGGACGTTAGCACCGCGCTCGCGAATCTGCACGGCTAAATCGTCACAGACCTCAGCAACCAGTGACTGGCAATTCACTAGCTCCCAGGGAGCGTCTTGCCCCAGCCGGCTGTATTCAAGCAGGCCATTAATCAACAACTCCATCCGCGAGGCTGACTGGTTGATGAAGGCTAAAAATTGCTGCGATTGCTCATCAAAATTTTCGGCATTTTTTTGCTCAAACAAGCCGACAAAACTCTTAATCGTACGCAGTGGTTCCTGCAAGTCATGAGACGCAATGTAGGCAAACTGTTCCAGCTCTTTATTTGCTCTGGCCACTCGTCCCAGGTTCTGTTCAAGCTCCGTTTGCACCGCTCTACGCTGAACAACTTCGTTTTCAAGAGCGCGCTGCTGGGTTGTGAGTTCGTCGAGCAGTGCGCTGAACTCGCGGGCCAGGGGCCCGACATCTGCATAGGCATCCACCGGCAAATCTTCAGCGCGCGTCGCCCTGCCTTTTTGCTGAATAACCGTGCGCATATGCTGAAGTGGCGCAACAATTTTCTGCGCGAGGATCGTGGCCAATGCAAGAAACACCAGCAAGGTGGTAACCACAAACACACTTTGTTTCTTTAGCAGCTCGCGACTAACGACCATGGCATCCCGGTAGGGCAAGCTCACAACAACGGCTAGCTGCTGTCCCGTACTACCCAATTGATAGCCCAGTTTTTTGAGTGCAAAAAGGCGGCGCTGGTCGCCTACATTTGTTTGCGTTTGCCAACCTTGACGATTTGCATCGGCGAGAAACTGGTCCGCCTCAGGTAAATCATCGACAAGGGTGCTGCGCTCGCCGTATTCAAAGCGGAAGGTTTTACTGCGATCTGGGTGAAGTAAATAGTCGCCGCCGCTCCGAACAATATAGTGGGCTAACTCGTCCTGGGCCGCCTCGCCGATACGCGAAAACATTTCTTCCAGGCGGTGATTCACAACAATCACGCCACGGCGCTGCCCCTGGCTATCGTAGACCGGCGTCACCGCACGAATAACGGCATGGGGCGGTTGCATTATTTGGTGGTTTTCACGGTTTAAGCCGATGTCAGACAACCAAACGACATCCTCTGGCAAGGCCAGGCCTGCCTGGACATAATCCCGGTGAGCCTTATTCTGCAAGTCGGCGTCTGCGACAATTCTGACCTGTCCACCGCTGCCATAGCGATCCACGCGCACCACTTCTTGGCCGCTGGCGTCTATAAGCCGAATCTGCACGCTCATGGGTTTGGCGGCCAACATTTGCAAAAATGCTTGTTGAAGATGATCGCGCCAGTGCGCCGAGGCCGCCGATTTTGCGTCGACAGCCCGGCTTTCCAGCAAGCCTGCAACAGCGGGAGCATGGCGCAGAAAAGCGACATCGCGAAGCAATTCGCCGATATAGGCATCAAATTGCAAGCTCAACCGCTCCGCCTCTGCACTCAACTGCTGCTGTCGCCGGTCGAGCAGCTGCTGTTCAAGAGTGGAAACGGTACTGAAAATCACCACCGCATTGCTGAGCACAACTGCGGCAAGCAATACCAGCAGGACGCGCCGAGCAATAGAGCTACCTTTGACGAGATTTAGGAATCGCTGCTTTTTCATCGAGCCTCTGAAAGCCGGCATGCAGAATCGCCCCCTCTCCCTGGAAGCCGTCGATACATACTAGTCTAGTCACCGTGGCCGCGACTTGGTATTAACCCCTACTCACCCTCGGCAGCACTGGGCATAGTGGGGCGCCGAATAAGCTGCAACATACTCTGCTGTACATCCGGCCCAAGGAGACTCACCCAACGCTGACTAAATACCGCCAGCCGCGGATTGCACCAAATACGCGGCTCTCCATCCTCTTCATCCTGCGCCAGTAACTCTTGCGAAATCAGGGTATCCAGGTAAACCCTGAACAGGTTTTTATCAAAGTACTCCGGCGCCTCCCGACCACTGACAATTGCCAGGCGTTGCGCCATGTCGATAATGGTCTTCTCGATATCGCTGCGCGGCGACGGCGTCTCACCTGGGGCGTGCACCAGGAGCAAACTGGTCATGGTATAGCGCTCAAAGGTTTCCCGCAGAATCCGCCCCAGTCCGGTCAGTACGGCATAGGCTTCTGTGCCCACTTCAGGCCGCGATAACACGCCTTCACCACAGCGCTCTAACAAGCCAAGCGCAACGAGATTATCGATATGAGACTCAACGAGCGCCTCGCCCTCCTGCTCGTCAACGCGCAAAAATAACTCGCGCTTGAGGAAGGGCAGGAGTTGCGCGCAAGACTCTTTCAATTCGGCCTCATTCACGCGCTCACTGTGGCGGAAAAAGCGCGCGATCAAACTCGGTGTGGCCAAAACGTGCATGACCGAGTTGCGGTAGTAGGTCAGCATCACCGCCTCTTTGCCGGTAGCGGTGATAATTGGCCCCCAACTGTGATCTATGCGCGACAGACCCGCCGTGCGCGCCGCCGCATCGAGGATTTCTCGGGCACTCCCCTCCGGCAGGATCACATCATCGCTGTAGGGCAGGCGCTGCAACAGCGCGATAAAATGGTCGATCTGCGCCAACAGCTCATCCTCAGCCATCGCACGCTGCGGACTGGACAGCAGGATCATGGCCACCAAGCCTATCGGATTAATCACTGCCGCGGCATTGATACGCTCCATATTCTCCTGGGCGATGTGGTCGACAACACCGGGTATAAAGCTCTTATCACCGGCCTGCAGCTTACTGCGCCACTCCGGCTCAACCCGGCTCAAACATTCATCCAGACTAATCGGCTCACCGAAGGAGACATGAGGGCTGCCATACGATGACTTGAAAATTCGCGTGGCCTTCAACAAGCCACCGGCAGATTCACTCTGCTTGGCTGCGCCGCGCAATTCCTTCACATAGGACGCGCCCTCCACCAGTTTGTCATAGCCGACATACACCGGAACCAGGGCAGCCTTGCGCGCAGGTTGCGCCAAAAAGCTCTCCACCGTCATGCGCAACATGCCTTTCTTCGGCGGCAATAATCGCCCGGTTCGCGAGCGGCCGCCTTCGGGAAAGAATTCCACCGGGTAGCCGCGCCCGAGAATAACATCGAGATAGTTGCGGAAAACGGCTGTATATAGCTGCTGGCCCGCAAAACTACGGCGGATATAAAAGGCGCCGCCGCGACGCAGCAAACCACCCACTGGCCAAAAATTAAGGTTTACCCCCGCCGCAATATGGGGCGGCACCAAACCCTGGGTATACAGGCCGTAAGAAATGAGCAGGTAATCCAAATGGCTGCGGTGACTGGGCATGTAAATTAGCTGGCGGTCGTTGGCGGCGCGATTAAGGCGGTCAACATGGTGCAGGCGGATGCCACTGAAGATCTTGCGAAATACCCAGCTCAGAATCAGGTCCAACACCCGCAGCATTCGAGAGTCGAAATTCGCAGCGACCTCGTCTGCCATTTTTCGCGCTTGTTTTGTCACCTGCGCATCAGTTAGCTGCTTTTCCTGCTGGTGCTGGGCCATCGCCGCTTTAACTTCAGGGCGGCGCAATACCAGGCGAATAATCGCCGGGCGCGATAGCAGGCTTGGGCCAAGTGCAGCCGTTTTTCGGCGGCTATAGTAGAAACTCAGGGTGCGAGCCAGCAGCTCCGCCGCCGACGCCGGCTCTTGGGTGCGGGCAACCAGTGTCTGAAAGTTAATGGGCATGGCGAAGTGCAAAATCACATTCTTGCGCTGCGCTATGATCACCATTAGCTTGCGAAAGGCCCCGCCGCGTTCACCATCGCCGAGCAGCAGTTTCAGAAATGATGTTTCACTGCCGGGGTCACGTCCCCAAAACATCGACACCGGTACAATTTGCATTTCCTTGGCCAGGGCACTGGCCGTGTCATCACCGAGGCGCGCGATAAGCGCCGACATGGTCGCCTTACCGCGGTCATTGCCGCGCTCGCCGCGTAACACCGGCAAATACAGACACGCGGCGCGGCTGCTATCGGGCAGCTTACCTGGTGTAGCGCGCAGCAGTGGCAGCCCCTCAGCTTTAAGAATCCGCTCGAGCAAAAACCGGTCAGTCCAGCTGTGCTGGCGCAGTACATAGCACACCGGTCGACCGTCAATGGCCTCGCGCAGCCCCTCGTCTACCTGCACAATATTCGGTCGAACAAGTGCGAACACGGGGGCCGAGACGAATCGACACAGCAAAAAAAACAGTTTGGTAAACCAGGGCATGGGTCTATGGCTTCCTGAAAGCATCGCCAAGCGTCAGTGAGAACTGTGCTCGGTCACTATGATTATCAAATCGAGTTTGAAAAATGGTAATTTTACCGCGTTAATGCGCCGAGGTCGCGCCTCGCTAAAAGAAATCCACGCATTGGCGACCCGAGCGGGCAGTGAACGTCGCGGCCACGTACAATGGTTGCCCGCCAAACGTCAGACGAGAGCCCGAACACCATGCGCCCGATTCCCTTCGATAACAGCTACCAAACTCTGGCGGACAGCCTGTTTCATCGCCAGCAGGCAGAGCCGGTGTCCTCGCCCCAAGCCCTGCTGATTAACACCGAGTTGGCTGAAGCGCTGAATATCGACAGTAAATGGCTGGCCTCGCCGGCAGGAATTGATGTTCTGTCGGGCAATGCGCTGGCCGCTGGCAGCCAGCCCATTGCCTGCGTTTACGCCGGTCATCAGTTTGGCAACTACAATCCGCAACTTGGCGACGGCCGCGCATTGCTGCTCGGTGAAGTCATTGACCGCCAGGGCCAACGCAAAGATATTCAATTGAAGGGGTCCGGGCGCACGCCCTACTCTCGCGGTGGCGACGGCCGCTCACCACTGGGGCCGGTTATTCGCGAATACTTGCTCAGTGAGGCCATGCACTGCTTGGGCGTACCGAGCACGCGGGCCCTGGCTGCGCTGGCTACCGGCGACCCGGTTTTTCGCGAACACGGCCCTCTGCCCGGCGGTATTCTATGCCGAGTTGCCAGCAGCCACTTGCGCGTGGGTACGGTTCAGTTTGTCGCAGCGCAGCAGGATCCCGAACTACTGCAGCAACTAATGGATTACGTTATTGACCGCCACTACCCTGAGTGCAAGCAGAGCGAATCGCCCTATGAGGCGCTGTTTAACGCGATCCTCAATGCCCAGGCAACGCTTATCTCGCGCTGGCAGGCCCTGGGGTTTATCCACGGCGTGATGAACACCGACAATATGTTGCTGTGCGCGGAAACCATTGACTACGGCCCGTGCGCATTTATGGAGGCGTATCACCCCGGCACGGTGTTCAGTTCGATCGACCAACAGGGGCGATATGCCTACGGCAATCAGCCAGCCATCGCCCAATGGAACCTCGTGCAACTTGCCCAAGCCATGCTGACGTTGATGCAGCAGCCGGGCGAGTCGGACCTAAAGCCGGCCGTGCAGCGCGCGCAGGACGCCCTCAACACCTTCCCGGACACCTTCCTCCAGGCGTATCGACAGCGCATGGCCGAAAAACTCGGCTTCTCCCATATCAACGATGACGACGAAGCCCTGTACCGCGATTTCCTAGCACTACTGGAAGAGCATGACTGCGACTTCACCCTGAGTTTCCGCAGCCTGAACGACCGCGCAGCGGTAATGGCCAACTGCGAAAGGGGTGGTGACAGCATCGCTGGGCTTTTCCAATTGCCGAATGCCTTCGCGCCTTGGTTAGAACGCTGGCAACAGCGCTTCAATGCCGACGCCACACCAGCCGAGCAGCGCTACCTCACCATGCAAAAGGCCAACCCGGTATTTATTCCGCGCAACCACTTGGTGGAAAACGCTATAGAGAAGGCCTATGAGGGTGATATGAGCGTGTTCTTTGCCCTGCAAACGCGATTACAAGACCCTTTTGAATACCAGTGCGATGCGGCCGAGTTCGCCGCACCCGCTACCGACGGCAACCGAGTAACGGCAACCTTTTGCGGAACCTAGTGCTGCCCGAGTAACTAGTGCTGCCCGAGTAATTGGGCCCGCGAAGGCGGGCCCGTGCGGAACGGCAATCAAAGGCCGAGTTTTGCCCGAACCTTCGGCGCTACGTTTGCCTGAGATAAGTCGCCGTTGTAGTGCGCCTTCACACGGCGGTCCATCACCCAGCGCCACAGCGGCGGGAAGTACGCCAGCGGCACCATCCCCGCATAACCACTGGGTAACTGGGGAACATCCTCGTAGTGACGCAGGGCCTGATAACTGCGCGTGGGGTTGGCGTGGTGATCAGAATGACGCTGCAATTGATACAGCAGAATGTTCGTCACCAAGTGATTGCTATTCCACGAATGCTCGGGCTGACAGCGCTCGTAGCGCCCAGAGGACAGCTTTTTGCGGCACAAGCCGTAGTGCTCCAGATAATTGATCACTTCGAACAGGGTCATGGAATAGAGGGATTGGGCCGCCATAAATGGCAGTACCGCCCAGCCAAAGACCGCAGCAATAATGGCGTACAGCACCACACTCATCGACCAGGCCTGAAGATTGTGGTTCTGCCAATGCCATACTGGCTTGCCCTGACGCTCAAGTCGCTTCTTCTCCAACGCCCAGGCACTGCGGAGACTGCCTGTCATCGTGCGCGGCAAAAACTGCCAAAAGCTTTCCCCATACCGGGCACTGGCTGGATCTTCTGGCGTTGCCACCCGCACGTGGTGACCGCGGTTGTGCTCAACGCAAAAGTGGCCATAAAAGGTCGGCGCCAACGACAACATGCCCAGGTACTTTTCAACCTTGCTATTTTGGTGACCGAGCTCGTGGGCAGTATTGAACGCTACCCCGCTGACAATGCCGACCGATACCAACAGCCCGCTGATTCCCACCCAGCCCAGCTCGCCGCCGGCCAACACCGACATTGCCCAAAATAAGGTGGCAAATTGCAGGGGGAGGAACGCGTACACACAGTAGCGGTAGTAGCGGTCTTGCGACAACGCCGCAACCACCTCCTCGGGGGGATTGTGCGGATCGTTACCAATTAGGTAGTCCAACGCGGGGATCACGGTATACAGAAACAGGGGCGCAAACCACCACCCCCATTCCGACCCCGTCAGTGCTGCCATGCCCCCACTCATCAGCGGAAATAACGGCACGATCATGCCAAATAGCCACAAATACCGTTTGCCATCGACCCACTTTGCTGCGGACGACGGCGTGTTGATCTCAAGCTCACTAGCCATTTCACCACCTAATCTACTTATTGGATTTATTTACCTACTAATTTGTAGATTATTGGCGAAACAATGCCGTGTCAACATCTGGTAGACTTAATCCTACTATTTTGAAGATTATGGACTCACCATGGCGCGGCCTCGCACACAACCCAACGCTCCCAGTACCCGCAGCAAAATTCTCAATGCCGCGCGCATTGAATTCTCCACCCAGGGTATCGCCGCGCCGCTGGACGCTATCGCCAAGCGCTGCGGCATCCGGCGCCCCTCCCTGCTACACCACTTCCCCTCCAAGCAAGCACTGATTGCCGCGGTTACCGACGATATTTTGGGAAAGGCGCGAGAGCGACTGATTCAGGCAGTTGGCGCCAAAGGCGGCGACTATGCACAGACCATGCAGGCCATTATCCGTGTGCTGAGAGACCTGGAGGCCGAAGAACAGGGGGTAGCCGGTGTGCTGCTGCACGCACTGATGAGCAGTGACACCGACAACCCGGTGTCGGGCAAAATGACCGAGTTTATCGATATTATTTTTGCCACCGTATTAATGGCGGGAAACCCCTCGGGCAAGCCCAAGGTCGAACTGCGCGCCGCTATCGCCCACCTGGTGATGGGCGAGTTGACCCGCGTGGCGCTGGCTAGCAGCGCCGATGCTATTTGGGGAGAAGGCGACGGCGTCGACCAGTTGTTTCGCAGCTATTTCCTTCCATAATAGCGGGCTCGTTGGGCGTCACTGTCGCTATAGTCTTGCGCGGCAATCAGGTAAACTCTCTGACAAGATGAGTTTGCCGCAAACTCAAAGGAAGACCGACACCAACAGAGAACTCCCGAGGTCGCAACATGGACAATGCACAAGAGAAAACGGAACCCGCAGAGAACAACCAAAAACCTTTGAGCTTCTTCGAGGTTTTCAAGCAGGCCATTTCACTAATGTTTGCCCTGCAAAATCGCTCCGGGCAAAAACGCTTAATGGACTTGGCAGAAACCAATCCCATGCCGCTGATCTTCGCCGGCGTGACGGCGATGGCGATTTTCTTCTTGTTCTGCTTTATCAGCTCGCAAATTGTGATCAGCCTGCTGACCTCGTAACCGTCACACAGGGCTGCGCTGCCAGTGCAGACCAGCCCTCTGGTTATGCTTTGCCATCTGCCGCGCTCGTGACTTGCTGATGGGGCTTGGCGCCAAACAGCCACGCTAACGCGGGAAGAACCAGCAAGGCACCCACCATATTCCAGAAGAACATAAAGGTTAGCATTAGCCCCATATCGGCCTGGAATTTAATGGGCGAGTAGATCCACGTCCCTACCCCGACGGCCAGGGTTAAGCCCGTAAAGGCCACCGCGGTACCACTGGTTTTCAGTGCAGAAAAATACGCGCTGCGAAGGTCCTGACCCTCGCGCAAGAAATGCGCTAAAGCGGTATAAATATAGATGCCGTAGTCGACCCCAATTCCCACCCCAAGCGCGATCACAGGCAGTGTTGCGACCTTGACGCCGATGCCCAGCATCGCCATCAATGCCTGACCGAGTAAAGAGGTCAGCATCAGCGGCAGGATGATGCAGGCAGTGATTTTTAGCGAGCGGAAATTGAGCAGGCACAGCACAATCACCACGCCATATACCCAGATCAGCATACGGTTCTGCGCGGTGCGAATCACAATATTCGTTGCCGCCTCAACACCGGCATTGCCAGCCGCTAAGCGGAAGCTTATGTGTTCGCTATTGTACTGCTCGGTAAAGCCCTCTGCGGCAGCAATCACTTGATCAAGGGTGTCCGCCTTGTGATCCTCAAGGAATAGAATCACCGGCACCATCGAACAATCGGTATTCAACAAGTTGCTGGGCACGCGGCTCAGGGAGTTATTCAAAATATATTGATTGCGACTCAACGCATGCCACTGAGGGTTACCCTCGTTCATGCCCATGATCACCAGCTTGGAAATATCAACCAGCGACAACGCCGATTGCACCCCCGGCACATTTTCCATAACCGCTTGAAAATGGTCTATTGCCGCCAGCGACTGGTAGTTGCCACATTGCTGAGGCGGGGTATGCGCCATCACAACAAAGACATCGGTACTGGTCGAGTAATTATCGGTAAGAAAAGCGGTATCGAGATTGTAACGAGAGTGCGGGCGCAGCTCGGGCGCGCCGGGGTCGAGATCGCCAATCTTTTGCTGCTGGGCCAACCACCAGCCGCCTGCGAAAAGCACAGTGCAGGCCGCAACAATCAATTTGGCATTGCGCGGTAGACTCGCCGCCGACAGCTGGTGCCAATGACGATATTCGCTGTTGAGTTTGTCGTCGCGGTAGCGGTGACAGCGTTGACTGATTCCGGTGTAAGACAACACCAACGGGAGTAAGATCAGGTTGGTTAACACCAGCACCGCAATGCCGGTACTGGCGATCAGAGCCAGCTCTTGAATAACCGGAATATCAATTACGCGAAGAGTAAGAAAGCCCACACCATCGCTAAGCAGGGCAATAAAGCCCGGCTTGCTCAACCGAACGAAGGTCAACTTAGCGGCTTCCCGCGTGTCGACGGCGCTGTGGCTTAGGTGTGCAAAGCGGTTGATGATCTGCACCGAGTGGCTGATGCCCACCGCAAAGACCAAAAACGGCACCAGCATCGAATAGGGGTCTAAGCCGAGGCCCATAATGGGCAACAACCCCAGCTGCCAGACCACCGCAACCGTTGAACACAGCAACGCGGCAAACGTGCTCCAATGGCAGCGACTATACAAAAACAGCATCACTGCGGTGATCACAAAGGCAACCGCGAAGAAGGTCCCTACCAGTGAAGCCCCGTCGATCAGGTCCCCCACCAGTTTGGCAAAACCGGTAATGTGGATACGCAGGTCTTCTGTCTGATATTTGTCGCGCACCAACGCTTCAAGGTCAGCCGATAGTTGCTGGTAGTCAAGGCGCTCGCCCGTCTTCGGGTCGCGCTCAACCAGCGGCGCAACAATAATAGTGGAGCGGAAATTGTTGGCCACCAAGCGACCGATCTGGCCCGACTTAAGTGTGTTAGCGCGAAGCTTTTCCAAAGCCTGAGGCGAACCGTCGTAATCGTCTGGAATAACTGCGCCGCCGACAAAGCCCTCTTCGGTCACCTCCAGCCAGCGCACGTTAGGCGTCCACAAAGACTGAAGGCCGGCGCGATCGACGCCGTTTATATAAAAAACCTCGTCGGTGATCTCTTGAAGGGTTTGTTGAAATTCCCGGCTAAATATATCGCCGTTTTTATTCTCAACGATGATGCGCACCGCATTACCGAGCCCGGACAGGTCTTCGCGGTTTTCCAGAAAATTAACAATATAGGGATGAGATACCGGGATCATTTTTTCGAAGCTGGCATCCGGTCGCAACCCCCGCAACTGCCAGCCAAAAAATGCCGTCAGGATCACAAATAGCAGTATTAGCGGCGCTCGGGCGCGCAGTAACAGCGCCCCCAAAAACGGGCGTAAACGGCCATCCTCTTCCGTTAGGGTCAAGCTTTCTTCGCTACTCACTGGCCTCTCCTTGGGGAAGCGCCGCGGCGCCATTCATACCCA
Organism: Spongiibacter marinus; assembly: GCF_016906995.1. Taxonomy (GTDB): domain Bacteria; phylum Pseudomonadota; class Gammaproteobacteria; order Pseudomonadales; family Spongiibacteraceae; genus Spongiibacter; species Spongiibacter marinus. The sequence goes on from NZ_JAFBBD010000004.1 coordinate 388,980, forward strand.
CTGCAACGACTCTGCCACTGCCGTCGCCGCTCACCGACGAGAAGCTGCTGCGACTGGGGTGTAGCTTTGACGTGAAGGGGGCGCCCTCTGGGCCAAGCAGATAGCCGCCTCCAGCGCCGACCAAAATCACCGTTCCATCGGCCAAGCGCGTACCGCCATACAGACTGAAAGGCGCAGCAGGCAGAGACTGCCAACGCGTGCCGCCATCCACACTTTTAAAAATATGGCCGCGCAAGCCGTAGGCCATTACCTCCTCGCCCCGCGTAACTACGCCGAATAGACTGCCATCATAAAACGGCCCCAGGCGCTGCCATTGGCGACCACCATCCAGCGAGCGATACATCAGTCCCGCCTCGCCGCTAAGGTAAAGGCGGCCACTGCGATCGGCATCGACATCGTAATAGTGATAGCGGTCAGGGTTCTCAATTCCCGCCGCAGCGATCACCCAGTTTTCGCCGCCGTCTTCGGTGCGATAAATCATGCCGTATGCGCCAACGGCGACGCCGTTTTTGGCATCACCAAACCAAATATCAAGAAAGGGGTCCACCGGGCCGGTCTGCAACGCGAGGGCGGCATCCTCCAGCGCGTACTCAGCGTCGTCCAGACGATATTCAAGGTCGTCGCGCTCCGCCTGTTGCGAGTCGTCCAGCTCCTCGATTGTCTCGGCCAGCGAGTCGCGACGTTGCTGAATAAAGTTCAACCACTGCCGGTTGGCCTGGTTACCATCGAACTGCTTGTGCCACGTTTGGCCGCCGTCACCGCTGTGCAGGATGATGCCACCATGGCCCGCCGCCCAACCGTTTTGGGCATCGATAAACGTGACCGAAGTCAGCGTATTGCTGTGAGGCACAACGGCTTGCTGCCACGTATCGCCGCCGGTGTCTGAGTACAGAACAACGCCGCGCTCACCCACCGCGACCAGTCGGCCACCCGCACGGGTGATATCGAGCAGAACACGCTTTCCCGCCTCGGCCACGGTCAACGCGGGAAGCGCCTCAAAGTCGTTGGCATAAGCGCTGCTGCCAGTGACTACACCAGCCAAACTCAAGGCTATGGCAGCGCAAACCTGACGGACGATGCGCGGCCAATGCCGCGCAGTGACTTGTTTATTATTGTTTGTCATAAGCCGGACTTAACGTCGCCCAGCCCGGCGCAAAGCCGCCGGTGTGAAGTCTCTAAATTTACCCTGGTAATTAAAGTCGTACTGGTAGCCCTCTTCCTCATTATCGAGGCCAGTAACCAAATAGCGACCGGAGTTCAGGTCATACAGCGACTCGCACGCCAACCAGGGCACGGCCACTTGATAATGCATCACTTCATGACCTTCTTTTACCTTCCACAACTCGCCGCGACCGTCGTAATGATCTGCGATGGCGATCTGCCAGGTGTCCTCGTCAACAAAGAAGGTACGACGAGCATAAATATGTCGGGAGCCCTCTTTCAATGTGGCCTCAACCACCCACACCCGGTGCAACTCATAGCGCAAATGCTCGGGATTCATATGCCCTTTATTGAGAATATCTTTGTATGCCAGCTTGCCGTCTCTCAGGCGATAGCTGTTGTAGGGGATATATAACTCGCGCTTGCCTTTTAATTCCCAGTTGTAGCGATCCAGGGCGCCATTGAACATATCGAGGTCGTCGGAGGTGCGCAAACCGTCCGAGGCAGTGCCCGGGACATCATAGGCAATGGTCGGTGCCAAGCGCACGCGACGCTGCCCGGCATTGTAGAGCCAGGCGGAACGCGGCTCCTTAATTTGGTCAATATTTTCATGCACCAGCAATACATCGCCCTCTAAGCGCGCTGGCGCCAAAATACGCTGCAAGAACACAAACAGGCGATTGGGATTGGGGTTATCCGCGAAGCGGTTGGCAAACAATACCGACTCCTCGAATAACACTGGCGTAAAGCCGCCACTGGCCTGCACCGGGATCTGGGTATAGCGCCGCGACACACCCAATGGAGTGCGGTAGCGAGTGATATGATTCCAGATCACCTCCTGGCCACTTTGCGGAATAGGGAACGGTACACTGGCCGAGAAATTCACCAAGCCATTCCCGCCCTCGACCATATCGGTTTGGGTAGCCCCGGTTTTAATCCGCTGGTACTCGGTATCCGGCAGGCGAGCGCTACGGTGGCTGGGATAGACATTCATCTTAAAGCTATCGGGGTATCGATTGAGCAATGCCAGTTGCCCCGGCGACAACTTGTCCTTGTGTTGATTGGCATTTGCTGCGGTGATCGCAAACAGTGGCGCTTCCCCGGCATAGGGGTCAACCAACCGTTCACCGGGCTTGTACGCGGCCGGCAATTTTTTTAGGCCGCCCGTCCAAGCCGGAATACTGCCATCGGCATTTGCCGCTCGCTCTGCGCCCATCGGCGTCAGCTGGGCACCGCCTAACTGTGCGGCTTTCTCAGGAGAAACCTTGGCAGAGGCGACGCTCGCCCCCAAGGCCGCAACGACGGTGGTGTAGAACAAGCCGGTCGTGATCGAGCGAATGCTGTGCTTGAAGCTCTGCATAGTAGCCCCCTCTTAAAATGCAACGGAAAAACTCAGCGAGATAAAATCCCTATCCTGCTGATCGTTATAATCGGCACCAAAGTAATTGGTGTATGAAATATCAGCCTGATAGGTGCTCAAGTAATCGGCACTCAGGCCAATACTCAATGCCTGACGGCCTTCAATAAAATTCGGTGGTGGTGAATAACCGCTCACATCGTGAGACCACGCCATATTTGGTGTTAGGTTCACCCCCTTGAAAACATCGGAATAGGTCAGACGCGCTCGCACTCGGTAGCCCCAGGAGAAGTCCTCGACAAATCCGTCGTCGGTGCAGTTTTGCGGCTGTGAATTCGGCTGGACACCCGCTAACAGGCTCAACACAGGGTGCGAGTCACAACTCACCGGAATAATCCCCGGTAGCGGCGGTAATAAGTTGAGGATGGCAGGCGGTAGCGGCAGCCCGCTGTTTATTGGCTCAAAGTCACCGATGCCAAAGGTTGCCGAACGACCATAGTTAATCGCCTCGTTCATCCCCCCTATCCACACCCCACCTACTTCGGCGGCGATCGCCAAGCGGTCTGCGCCCATTACCTGCTCAAAGAAGCGGATAAAGGTCATCTGCGCCTGGGTGTATTCAATATTATCGAAACCATGCACCACGCCGCCGGGACCAGCGGCAGCGCCACGATCAGCAATCCGCGACCATTCGTTAAGCGAACCCAGCGCCAGTGTCTGGCTGATTTCTACGGTATTAATCTGCAAGGGAAGCTCAGGCCGGTAACTGACCTCACCCGACACCGCCCACAGGCCGAGGTTGGTTGCGAAGGTCAGCGCGTAAACTTCGATATCTTCAGGAAACTCGAAAAAGTACTGCGGATTTTCAGGCTGGCCGGTCAGCGGGCTGAAGCTGGTCGCATTAATACCGCTCAATATCGGCGTGCGGCTGTGATAGTTGACGTAATAGGCACCAATTTCCGTGCCGCCCAACCAGTCAAAGAAGTACCGACCCGCAATACCCCACTGCCCGGAATCGCCCGCCTCGTCATCGGCAGCGCGTGGCATAAAGCCCCCGGCAGCGACCTGATCAGCGTCGGGCGCCGCCGTCGACAACGTCAGCTTGTCGCACCCCCCGCCATAGACATCCGCACTACTCCAGTAGGTGCCGCAGCCTTCAAGAACCGTTCGCTTCCATTCGTATTGATAAAAAGGTTCATCGTAAATCAGGGTGGAACGCCGCCCTGATCTTCATGAAGAAATAGTCGTTATCCCGATACCCGTATGCCATTCGCTTGATCGCCTTTATCTTGTTGTTCATTCCCTCCAGCTTGCTGGTACTGAGTGGGTGGATGGCTGAGGCAAGAATACCGGGAAGGTAAGGCTTTAGCTTTCTC
>NZ_JAFBBD010000005.1 GCF_016906995.1 Spongiibacter marinus
TGAGATGAACTGAGGATTGCTGCGTTTTACGCCGTTGACGCGGAAATTTGGCGATATTTTATAAAAGGGAGAGGTTGTGCAGACCTTCCCTAGGTATTTACCCCTATATTGGTCGGGGTGCTGAGTGGGTCACATCTTTAACAAGCGATGGCGTTCTTGATCGAGCGCATGTTTTGCTGGTGAGGGGCTGTGTTTGAATGGTTGCCTGGAAAGGAGAACCCCTATGCAAGCACTTCCCCATTTGTACACGGTCAGTGGTCGCGCCGAGTCGGCTTCAGACGTTAGCTTGAGCGCGGCAGGGCTGGAAACCCTGCTATCGGCACCGCCCGCTGAATTTGGTGGCCCGGGTGACAAGTGGTCGCCGGAAACGCTGTTACTGGCATCGATGGCCGATTGCTTTATTTTAACCTTCAAGGCGGTGGCCCGGGCCTCTCATCTTGAATGGTTGAGTCTGTCCTGCGAGGTCGATGGCACTTTGGAGAAAAGCGATGGTGCTGTCCGGTTTACGCGTTTCCTTACACGCGCTCGCCTGGAAATACCGGAGGGCGTCAGTGTGGAGGTGGCTGAGCGCCTGCTGCACAAATCTGAGAAAGCCTGTCTAATCGCGAACTCTGTCAGCGGCGAGAAGGTGTTAGAGGCGGCTGTCAGCGTGGCGACATAGTCTCTGCGATGGCGGTGTTGTGCACCTCAGCGGGACGTTGGCAGGCTGAGCGGTTATGCTTGGGCGCTAATACCGTTGATGAGACTGCCAATGAAAACACCTGCTATATTGTTGTGCGCATGCCTGTTCGCGATGCCGGGTTATGCGCAATCCGCTGATGAAAAACACGTACTGGTTGATAGCTTACTTGAGCTCACCGGCCAGTCAGTGTCGACCATCGCCAGCCAATTTTCCCGCCTGTTTAACGACAGTCTGACCCGTCAGTTGCGGGCCAGTTACCCGAATTTACCCGCAGCGGCGAACAGCGTGGTTAAAGAAGAGGTTGATGCGGTGATATACAGCCAGCTCATTGCCAGCGATGCCTATGCCAATGCGATGCGCGAGATTTACACGGAGGCATTGACCGAGCCTCAGCTCCGTGAGCTATTGACGTTTTATCGTAGTGACCTGGGAAAAACGCTGCTGCGCGTCACGCCGGCAATCAATGCGCGCAGCAGTCAACTGGGGCGAGAGTACGGTGAACGCCTATCTGCGGAGATTCGTCGTCGCGTTAGCCAGCGGCTAGAGAAGGAAAAGCTCCTCTGACGATTCGCGCTAGGGGTTAATGCGAATACAACGGTTATTAATTTGCCCGCAACCTAAAAGGCCCGTTGTAAGTGATAAAAGTGGCATGCGACGGACGTCCTTTAATGGTGATGTTGGCATGGAACGGTCGCATGAATTCCTGAAAATGACCCTCGATACGATGAGCGAGCATATCGCCGTCATCGACGAGACTGGTTTGATCCTATACGTAAACAGCCGTTGGCGGCAGTTTGCTGAGCAAAACGCTTGCACACCCCACTGCGAGTGGAAGGGGCAAAACTACTTGTCGGTGTGCGACCGCTCGGATGGTTTAACAGGCGTGGCGAATCGACGGTGTTTTGACGAGTTTTTGCGCTGGTGATGGGCAATACCTCTATTGAGCAAGCGCGGGTACTCCTTGAGCCTTTGAATGCCGCGATCAAGCAACTTGCCCTGCCAAACCGAGCGTCGCCAATAGCGTCGGTGCTCACCGCCAGTGTGGGCTTGGCCTGCTTGGCTCTCAGGCCTGACAGTAGCGAGGATGCGCTACTGGCCTTGGCCGATGCGCAACTCTATGCCGCGAAGGCTGCCGGGCGTAACCAGCTTGCGGCGGCGAGTTGAGGTATGCCTAGTGATGCCTTACAGATCTAAGTATTACCCCAGATGGCTGTCTCTACTATAACAGCTACCCTATGGTGCAAATTTTTCTATAAGGATTGTTGTTATGAAGGGATTCGCTCCTTTTGTTTGTTTGGGTATTTTGTCGTCTCCAGTGTTGGCGAATAAGCAAGATCCTGTCGTCTATGTGGGTGCAATCTACTCTCACATACTCTACGAGGCTGGTGATTTTGACGGTGATCTAGCTGCCTACGGTGCTTTGTTGGGTTTCCCCGTAAACGAGCATTTTGCAATTGAGCTACGTTATTTGGTCGGTGAAGAGGGGGAAACCACGAACGTAGGAAGCAGCGTAGACGTTAATGATATGTTGGGTGCCTACCTTCGCGCTGGTATGCCTCTTTCGGATCGCCTCTATCCTTATGCGTTGCTCGGTAAAAGTAAGTTTGAACTAAATGGCGGCGCCCCAGGTGATGGCGGTAAGAGTGGGTTGAGTTACGGCTTGGGTATGCAGGTTTCTTTTACTGAGTCGCCAGCGCTCATCAATATCGAGTATGCGAGTTTGCTAGACAGGGACGACTACGAGTTGGCTGGTCTCACAGTAAGTCTGCAGGTGCAGTACTAGCTATCATAGGGCGGCGGACGCTCACAACGTTGCCGCCAATGCGATGAGCTGTTCGCGTAGCCAGCGATGCCCCGCGTCGGCGTTGGCGCTGCGGTGCCAGTAGAGCGTCATATCGAGTGTGGGGGTAAGCACAGGCAGGGGTTGCAGCGCTAAGCCGAGCAAGTCGGCGTAGCGCTCACCCAGTTGCTGGGGAAGGGTGAGCAGTAGCGATGATGCAGCCACAACGTGGCAGGCTGCATGGTAGCTCTGACCGCGTACCTGCACCTGACGTTTGAAGCCCTGTTGCTGTAACTGTATATCCTCAAACAGCGCTCCCTCCCGCCGCCCGGAAACGCCGATATGTCGCGCCTGCAGGTAGCCTTCCATGGTGAGAGCGTGCGCGGCCAGTGGATGGTCCGCACGCATCAGTACGCAGAGTGGCTCACTGCGCAAGGGGCGCTGCTCAATACTGCTGTCGACAGTCTGGGGAACATCCACCGCTAATGACAACTCCCCAAGGGCGAGGTGGCGGCTGAGTTGATCCCGACGCAGCCGCCGACTGTGCAAAGAAAGCCCGGGTGCACTTGCTGAAAGTTGCTTGATCAGTGGCGGCAGCAGCAGGAATTCCATGGTGTCGCCCAGACCTAATACAAAGCGCCGCTGTGAGGCGCTTGGCTCAAAATGCTGCCCGCGGTGCACGCTGTCTTGCAACAAACTCAGCGCGGATTGGATGTCGTCGGCGATGGCGTCAGCGACCGGCGTTGGCGCGATGCTACGACCACGCCTGATGAACAGGGGGTCGTCAAAATGTTCGCGCAGGCGCGACAGGGCGTTGCTCACCGCCGGTTGGCTTAGGTGGAGGTCGCGGGCGGCTTCCGTTAACGAGCCAGCGCGGTAGATCGCGTCAAAAACGCGAAAGAGATTCAGGTCCATGGCGGCCACTCAATTCATTCATAATTAGAATAATAACTGATTTATAAAATAAATTAGACTGATGTTTTGAGTCGCCGTAATCTGGTTGGCTAAACCCGTAAGGAGCCGATCATGGATTTCAGTCTCAGCCCTCGTGCCCAGGACTTGCGCGACCAAGTTCGTCATTTCATTGATAACCATATTATGCCCGTTGAAGAGGCCGTACTGCCGGAGTTGCTGCTTAGCAAACACGGCGGTGACTGGGGGCAGTGGTCGGTGTTGCCGCAGGTGGAAGCACTGAAGGAGAAAGCCCGCGAACTTGGGTTGTGGAATCTGTTTTTGCCCGATGCCGAATTCGGCGCCGGCCTGTCAGTAAGCGAATATGCGGTGCTTGCCGAGCAAATGGGGCGTTCGCATTTTGCGCCTGAAGTCTTTAACTGCAATGCGCCCGACACCGGCAATATGGAGGTGTTGTGGAAGTATGGCAGCGAGGCGCAGAAAGCCCGCTGGCTCACCCCGTTGCTGAATGCTGAAATTCGGTCGGTATTTTTCATGACCGAACCGGATGTTGCTTCTTCCGATGCGACCAATATGGAAGCCACCATAGCGGTAGACGGCGACGAGCTGGTGCTCAACGGTAAAAAATGGTGGTCGACAGGGGTGGGTGATCCGCGCTGTGAAGTCGGCGTATTTATGGGGCTGAGCAACCCCGATGCCGCGCGCCACAGTCGCCATTCCATGGTGTTGGTACCGATGAATACGCCAGGCGTGACCATCAAACGCATGCTGCCGGTGTTTGGCGGCTTTGATGAGCCTATCGGTCACGGCGAGGTGTGGTTTGACAATGTTCGCGTGCCTAAAGACAACTTGATTTTGGGTTTGGGGCGCGGTTTTGAAATTGCTCAGGGCCGACTGGGGCCGGGACGTATTCACCACTGTATGCGCGCCATTGGCGCCGCTGAACGCGCATTGGAGTTAATGATTAAGCGCGGTCAGTCGCGGCAGGCCTTTGGCAAGCCGCTGATTAAGTTGGGCGCCAACCCCGAGCGTGTTGCCGACCTGAGAATTGCCATCGACCAAGCCCGATTGCTCACACAATACGCCGCATGGAAGATCGACCAAGTCGGCGCCATGGCGGCGCTCAGCGAAATTTCTGCGATCAAGGTGGTCGCGCCCAATGTGCTGCAAAATGTCGTGGATGAAGCCATTCAACTATATGGCGGAGCGGGCCTAAGCAATGACACGCCGCTGGCATCCATGTTTGCAATGGCAAGGGTATTGCGCATCGCCGACGGCCCAGATGCGGTGCACCGCAATTTGATTGCCCGACTAGAATTTACCAAATACAACACACCCTAAGACGAGGCACAGAGATCACTATGGCAAGTATGACAACGCAGGCTCCGCGCGTATTTATTACCGGCGGCGCATCGGGATTGGGGCGCGCCTTGGCCGAGCGCTATGCGCAGGCGGGTTACTGGGTGTGCATCGGCGATATCCATAAGGAGCGCGGTGAAGAAACCCTGCAAGCGCTTCAGGCGGTTACCACCGCGCAATATTTGCACTGCGATGTGCAGCGTGAAGACGATCTGCAGTCTGCCGCTGATTGGCTGCGCCAGCACTGGTCCGGTGTGGATGTGGTGATCAACAACGCTGGGGTTGCCACGGCCGGTGCGATAGATGAGCAGAGCATGGAAGACTGGCAGTGGGTAATGGACATCAATGTGTTGGGTGTGGTGCGCGGTTGCAAGGTGTTCACGCCGCTGTTGCGCCAGCAGGGCGGTGGCCACTTGGTGAATGTGGCGTCGCTGGCAGGGGTGATACATCCACCGAAAATGGCGTCCTACTGTGCAACCAAAGCGGCGGTGGTGGCGTTATCGGAAACGCTGACCCTGGAGCTGGATAGCGACAATATTGCCGTTTCGGTTGTGTGCCCGGCGATCTTTCGAACCAACCTGGCAGAATCGCTGCGCGCCTCAGACCCGACGTCGACGGTATTAACTCAGAAGTTGGTTAACAAGGCGAAAGTAAGCGCTGACGAGATTGCCGAGAAGGTATTTCGAGGGGTGGAGGAGAAGCAGTTTAAAATTCTTACCCACGACGACAGCAAGCGTTTGGTGATGCTAAAACGCCTGCTGCCCTATCGCTGGTTTCGTAAAATTATGCTGAAAAATACCGCGGGCATGATGCGCAAGCGCTGATTAGACCAGTGCCAGCAGTGCATTCACTGCCATGCCGAGCACGGCCAGACTGCTTAGCGCAAAAATACTGAATCGCAGCATCACCACGTTGCTGGTGCTTTGCACGATGCTGTGAGCGATGCGGCATGCCACATAAAACCAGGCGAGCGCCAGGTTAATGCCATCGCCCTGGCCAAGCATAGCCAGCACGATTGCCGTGGCATAAAAGATAGTCGGTTGCTCCATTAGGTGGTTGTAGTTGTCCGCCTTCCATTGAATGCGCTTGTCCATCATGGTTGCCAGCTCGGCGGTGCGCTCGCCAGTGCTGGGCGGCATGCGCGCTTTTCGCATCGCCGGGAGTCGCGCCATGGCCATCCAGCTGAGCATAACCATGCTCCACAGCACCAGGATGATCACCGGCAGTAAAATGGGAGAGGCGTCCATAGTCTTTTCCTTTGTTGTGATTTTTATCGATGTGGCCGCTTTGGCCTGAAGCGAATATAACAATATCCATGTGAATAGAAATGAGATCGGGGGACGTTATGTTTAGAAGGAATGTGTTGATTACCGGCGCCAGCTCGGGCCTTGGTGAGGGCATGGCGCGGGCGTTTGCTGCGAAGGGCTGCAACTTGGCGCTGTGCGCACGGCGGGTTGAAAACCTGGAGGCGATTAAATCGGACCTTGAGGCAAAACACCCCGATGTTCAGGTGCTGATTAAAGCCCTGGATGTGTGTGACTATGAGCAGGTGTTTACCGTGTTTAATGCTTTTCGCGATGAGTTGGGTAGCCTCGATAGAGTGATTGTGAATGCGGGAATGGGTAAGGGTGCGTCGATGGGCACCGGGTATTTCCACGCCAACCTTCGCACCGCACAGACTAATTTCACGGGTGCCTTGGCGCAGTGCGAAGCGGCAATGACCATATTTCGCGAGCAAAATGCCGGGCATTTGGTCACCATCTCTTCAATGAGTGCGCTGCGTGGCATGCCGCGTGCCATCAACATTTACGCTGCTACCAAAGCGGGGTTGCGCACCATGACAGAGGGGCTGCGCGCCGATGTTATTGGCACGCCGATCAAAGTGAGTTGTATCCTTCCGGGCTTTATTCTCACGCCCATCAACGAAGATCTGAAAAAAGCGCCAATGCGGGTCGACCTGGAAACGGGGTGCAAGGCCTTGGTCAAGGCTATTGAGAAAGAGCCGGGCGAAGCCAAAGTGCCGGGTTGGCCCTGGGTGCCGATGGGGTGGTTAATGAAGGTGTTGCCGCTGAGCGTGGTTGCCAAAATGACCTGACGGGGCTTGCTTTGCTGGCGCCGCGCGGTTGAATGCGGTTGCCCGTTTTCTTGCCGCTGGCGGCTAATTTAAGCCTTGCCAGCGGCGTCGGATTGCCAATGCTCGCCCCTTTCGGTAACGTTCGCTCACATTTTGTTTGCCGCCTAGGGCGGTTTGTCGTGTATTCAGGAGTGACCATGGCGCAATTCGTCTACACCATGAATCGCGTGAGCAAAGTCGTGCCACCCAAGCGCGAGATTCTCAGCGATATTTCCCTTTCTTTCTTCCCGGGTGCCAAAATCGGTGTGCTGGGCTTGAACGGTGCCGGTAAGTCTACCTTGCTGCGCATTATGGCGGGGGTTGATACTGAATTTAATGGCGAGGCGCGCCCGCAGCCGGGTATCAAGATTGGTTACCTGCCCCAGGAGCCAGAGCTGGATCCGAGCAAAGACGTGCGCGGCAATGTCGAAGACGGCGTGGCAGAGGCGAAAGATGCGCTGGCCGAGCTGGATAAAGTCTACGCCGCCTACGCCGAGGCTGACGCCGACTTTGATGCGCTGGCCAAGCGCCAAGCCGAGCTGGAAGATATTATTCAGGCGACCGATGCCCACAACCTGGATCACAAGCTGGAAGTGGCGGCCGATGCCCTGCGTCTGCCACCCTGGGATGCCGACGTAACAAAAATCTCCGGTGGTGAGCGCCGCCGTGTCGCGCTGTGTCGCTTGCTGTTGTCGAACCCGGATATGCTGCTGTTGGACGAGCCGACCAACCACTTGGATGCCGAATCGGTGGGCTGGTTGGAGCGCTTTTTATGTGACTTCCCCGGCACCGTAGTGGCGATCACGCACGACCGCTATTTCCTCGATAATGCCGCCAACTGGATTCTGGAGCTCGATCGCGGCCGCGGTATTCCCTACGAGGGTAACTATTCCGACTGGCTGGAAGCCAAGGAACAGCGCCTGGAGCAAGAGGCCAAGTCGGAGGCGTCGCGCAAAAAAGCAATTGCCACCGAGCTGGAGTGGGTGCGCAGTAACGCTAAGGGGCGTCAAAGCAAGAGCAAGGCGCGTCTGGCGCGCTTTGAGGAAATGCAGTCGCAGGAATTCCAGTCGCGCAGCGAGACCAATGAGATCTACATTCCACCGGGCCCCCGCTTGGGCGATAAGGTGATTGAGGTGAATCACGTTAGCAAGGGCTACGGTGATCGCGCGCTGATTAACGATCTTAGCTTCAGTATTCCCAAGGGCGCGATTGTGGGTATTGTCGGCGGTAACGGCGCCGGTAAGTCCACCCTGTTCCGCATGATCAGCGGAAAGGAACAGCCTGATTCCGGCAGCATTGAGTTGGGCGAGACGGTGAAGCTGGTATCGGTAGAGCAAATGCGCGATGCCCTCGATGACAGCAAAACCGTGTGGGAAGCGGTGTCTGATGGCTTGGATGTATTGCGCATCGGCAGCTACGAAATCCCCTCGCGGGCCTATATTGGCCGCTTTAACTTCAAGGGCAGTGACCAGCAGAAGCGCGTGGGTGAGCTGTCCGGGGGTGAACGCGGTCGACTACAATTGGCCTGCACGTTAAAAGAAGGCGGCAATGTGTTGCTGTTGGACGAGCCATCCAACGACCTCGACGTGGAAACTCTGCGTGCACTGGAAGACGCCATGCTGGACTTCCCCGGTTGCGCGCTGGTGATCTCCCACGATCGCTGGTTCCTCGACCGAATCGCCACCCACATTTTGGCCTATGAGGGCGACAGTGAGGTGGTGTTCTTTGAGGGCAATTACAGCGAATACCACGAGGACTTTGTGGCGCGCAAAGGCAACAATGCTGCGCCCAAGCGCATGAAGTACAAAAAACTAAAATAGTGCTGCCACCATGCGCGGCGGCAGCAATTGCCCTCGCGCACCGATAAAAGCCGCTTTTATTGGTCTAGCGGCCATTTTTACGCTCCTGATATTTGCTGTATCGCGCGGGGTAGGGGAAAATAGCGCCCTCTTTGCCGCCATCACAATTTCAGGAGCTCCCGATGCCTTCACGTAGCGACCTCGCTAACGCCATTCGCGCTTTGAGTATGGACGCCGTCCAGAAAGCCAAGTCCGGTCATCCGGGTGCGCCCATGGGCATGGCCGATATTGCCGAGGTGTTGTGGCGCGACTACTTGCAGCATAACCCGGCCAACCCTGAGTGGGCCAACCGCGACCGTTTTGTGCTCTCCAATGGTCACGGCTCCATGCTGATCTACTCGCTGCTTCACCTGAGCGGTTACGACCTGTCTATCGATGACCTGAAAAACTTCCGCCAGCTGCACAGCAAAACCCCCGGCCATCCTGAATACGGCTATACCCCCGGTGTTGAAACCACCACTGGGCCGCTGGGCCAGGGCATTGCCAACGCGGTGGGCATGGCCACGGCTGAGAAAATTCTCGCGGCGCAGTTTAACCGCGACGGCCACGACATCGTCGACCACTACACCTATACCTTTATGGGCGATGGCTGTCTGATGGAAGGTATCTCCCACGAGGTATGTTCACTGGCCGGTACCCTGGGCCTGGGCAAATTGATCGCTTTCTACGACGACAATGGCATTTCCATCGACGGTGAAGTGGAAGGCTGGTTCAGCGACGATACCCCCAGACGCTTTGAAGCCTACGGCTGGCAGGTGATCCCAGCGGTCGACGGCCACGACAGCGATGCCATTGCCGCTGCCATTGAGGCGGGTCGCGCCGAGCCGAACAAGCCCACACTGATCTGCTGCAAAACGGTCATTGGTAAGGGCTCGCCCAATAAGCAGGGCAAAGAAGAGTGCCACGGCGCGCCACTGGGCGATGACGAAATTGCCCTGACTCGCGAAGCGCTTAACTGGCCCCACGGCAGCTTTGAGGTGCCTGAAGATGTCTACAGTGCCTGGAGCGCTCGTGAGCGCGGCGCCGCTGCCGAGCAAGCGTGGAATGAAAAGTTTGCCGCCTACCAGGCTGCCCACCCAGAGTTGGCGGCTGAATTTGAGCGCCGCGTGCGCGGTGACTTGCCCGCCGACTTTGCCCAAAAGGCCGATGCTTTTATTGCCCAGTGCCAAGACGAAGGTAAAGAAGTCGCCACCCGTAAAGCGTCGCAGCTGTGTCTGGATGCCTACGGCGAGATGCTGCCAGAACTGCTTGGCGGCTCGGCCGATTTGGCGGGCTCCAACCTCACATGGTGGAAGGGTTCCAAGGCGGTTGAAGCCGACGATGCCAGTGGCAACTACCTGCACTACGGCGTGCGCGAATTCGGTATGTCGGCCATGATGAACGGTATTGCCCTGCACGGTGGTTTTATCAACTACGGCGCGACCTTCCTGGTGTTCATGGAATACGCCCGCAACGCGGTACGTATGGCGGCGCTGATGAAGCAGCGCAGTATCTTTGTTTACACCCACGACTCCATCGGCCTGGGTGAAGACGGCCCGACTCACCAACCAATCGAGCAAATTGCGTCACTGCGTGGCACCCCGAATATGGCGCTGTGGCGCCCCTGCGATATGGTCGAATCGGCCGTGGCCTGGCGCAGCGCACTGGAGCGCGCCGATGGCCCGACGGCACTGATCTTTACCCGCCAGGGTTTGCCTCATCAGAACCGCAGCAGCGCTCAGGTTGCCGCCATTGCTCGCGGCGCCTATGTATTGAGTGACTGCGAGGGCGAGCCCGAGGCCATTATTATTGCCACCGGTTCGGAAGTGAAACTGGCGATGGCAGCCCAGCAACAGCTGGCTGAAAATGGTCGCAAAGTACGCGTAGTGTCTATGCCCTGCGCCGAAGCCTTTGAAACGCAAGACGGCTACTATCGCGAGTCGGTATTGCCTAGCAACGTATTGGCGCGCGTCGCCGTTGAAGCCGCGCACAAAGACTATTGGTACAAGTACGTTGGCCTGGACGGCCGTATTGTCGGGATGGACAGCTTTGGCGAGTCGGCGCCGGCGGGTGAACTCTTCAAGCACTTTGGTATTACCACCGAGGCGGTGGTTGCTGCTGTTGAGGACTGCATAGGCGAATGATTCGACTGGCGATCAATGGCTATGGGCGCATTGGGCGCTGCGTATTGCGGGCGCTCTACGAGTCGCCAATGCGCGACGCCATGCGTATTGTGGCCATTAACGAGCCTGCCGATCTGGACACCATCGCGCACTTAACGCGCTACGACAGTACCCACGGCCGTTTTGTGGGTACGGTGGAAAAAGGTGTCGAGTGTTTGCGCATTAACGGTGACGAGATTGCCGTGAGCCACTGCACCGCGCTGCGCGATGTTGACTGGAGTCGGCACAACATCGATGTGGTGCTGGAATGCAGTGGTACCCTCGGCAGTGAGGCCGCACTCCATGAACACCTGGAGCGGGGGGCACGGCATGTGTTGTTGTCGCAGCCGGGTGAGGCGAGTATTCCGACCTATGTGTTTGGCTTAAATCACCACGGCCTGACCAGCGAGCAGCGGGTGATCTCCAATGCCTCGTGTACCACCAATGGCATTACCCCGGTCATCGATGTGCTACACCAGGCCTTTGGTGTGCGCTCGGGTTGTATTACCACCATTCACTCGGCAATGAACGACCAGCCGGTGTTGGACGCCTATCACCACACCGACCTGCGCAAAACGCGCGCGGCGGGTATGTCGATGATTCCGGTCGATACGGGATTGGCGGCGGGTATTGGTCGCATCTTGCCGGATCTGGATGGCCGTTTCGCGGCGCGGGCGGTGCGTATTCCCACGCACAATGTCTCGGCGATGGAGCTGAGCGTGACCCTGCAATCTCGGGTGTCACCCAGCGATGTGAATGCGGCCCTGCAAATGGCCGCGCGCGGTCGGCTGAGCGCTGTACTGGGGGTGAGCGAGGAGCCGCTGGCGTCCTGTGATTTTAACCACGATCCGCGCTCCGGTATTGTCGATGCCGGGCAAACGCGGGTGGCGGACGAGCTGGTGAGTGTCTTCACCTGGTTCGACAATGAATGGGGCTATGCCAACCGTATGTTGGACATGGTCGCACACTGGCTGCATTAGGCGGCACTGTTAGCGTGCCCCGGGCAATGTTGCTGTGGGTACACAGATCTGCACAAGCAGGCGAGTTTAGTTCGGTAAACGGATAGTGAAACGGGAAGTGTTATGAACGTATTGAAAATGCGTGATTTGGATCTGGCGGGCAAGCGTCTGCTGATACGTGAAGATCTGAACGTGCCCATCAAGGATGGAAAAGTGAGCTCCGACGCTCGTCTGCGGGCGGCCCTGCCAACCTTGAAACTGGCGTTGGAAAAAGGGGCCAAGGTGATTGTGATGTCTCACCTCGGGCGCCCGACTGAGGGTGAGTTTGAAGAAAAATACTCAATGCGCCCTGTAGCGGACTACCTCAGTGATGCCCTCGGCCAGCCGGTACCGCTGGTAGCCGATTGGCGCGACGGCGTAGAGCTGGAGGCCGGGCAACTGGTGCTATTGGAAAACGTTCGCTTTAATCCCGGCGAAAAGAAAGATGATGAGTCCCTGGCCAAGGCCTATGCCGCGCTCTGCGACATCTTCGTTATGGACGCCTTCGGTACGGCCCACCGGGCGCAGGCGTCGACCCACGGTGTTGCCAAGTTTGCGCCAACGGCCTGTGCCGGCCCGCTGCTGGCCAATGAGCTGGAGAACTTGGAAAAGGCTTTGGCTAACCCTGCGCGCCCGATGGTTGCCATTGTCGGTGGTTCAAAGGTTTCCACTAAGCTGACCGTATTGGAAACACTGTCTGACAAAGTGGACCAGCTGATTGTTGGTGGCGGCATCGCTAACACTTTCCTGGCGGCGGCGGGCTACAACGTCGGTAAATCGCTTTGCGAGGACGACCTGATTCCACAGGCAAAAGCGCTAATGGAGAAGTGCGATATCCCGCTGCCCAGCGATGTAATGACGGGTAAGAAGTTCGACGAGAACGAGCCGGCAACATTGCGCCCAGTGGAAAATGTCGGCGACGACGACATGATTTTTGATGTTGGCCCGGTTACCGGCTCCGTGCTGGCGGCCATTCTGCGTCAGGCTGGCACCATCATTTGGAACGGTCCGGTGGGTGTATTTGAATTCGACCAGTTTGCCGATGGCACCGAAGACATTGCCAACGCGATCGCTGAGTCAGACGCCTTCTCGATAGCGGGTGGTGGCGATACGCTGGCGGCGGTAGACAAATTTGGTATTGCCGACAAGGTGTCCTACATTTCGACCGGGGGCGGCGCCTTCCTCGAATATGTTGAGGGCAAAGTATTACCGGCAGTTGCGGTACTGGAAGAGCGCGCCAAGTAAGCGCGCTCGCCGATCAATAATTCATATTTAAAATACTGAAAAGGGAACTCACATGGCACTTATCAGCATGCGTCAAATGCTGGATCACGCCGCAGAATACGGCTATGGCGTACCGGCATTTAATGTCAATAACCTGGAGCAAACCCGCGCCATTATGGAAGCGGCGAGAGAAACCGACAGCCCAGTGATCATGCAAGCCTCGGCTGGGGCGCGAAAGTATGCTGGCGCGCCTTTCCTGCGTCATATGATTCTTGCGGCGATTGAAGAATTCCCTGAAATTCCCGTAGTGATGCACCAGGATCACGGCACCAGCCCCGCCGTTTGTCAGCGCTCGATTCAACTCGGCTTCAGCTCCGTAATGATGGACGGCTCGCTGCGTGAAGATGGCAAAACGCCCTCCGACTACGACTACAACGTCGATGTTACCCGCACGGTTGTCGACATGGCTCACGCCTGTGGTGTTTCCGTTGAGGGTGAGTTGGGTTGTCTGGGGTCGCTGGAAACCGGGCAAGCCGGTGAAGAGGACGGCGTGGGTGCAGAGGGCACCTTGTCTCACGAGCAGATGCTTACCGACCCCGAAGAAGCCGCTGACTTCGTTGCCAAAACGGGTGTGGATGCGCTGGCTATTGCCTGTGGTACCAGCCACGGTGCCTACAAATTTACGCGTCCGCCCACTGGCGATATTCTGGCGATCGACCGTATTAAAGCTATCCATGCGCGTATTCCCGACACGCATTTGGTAATGCACGGCAGCTCCAGTGTGCCTCAGGAGTGGCTGGCGATCATCAATGAGTTTGGCGGTGAGATTCCCGAGACATACGGTGTGCCCGTTGAGCAGATCGTCGAGGGCATTAAATACGGTGTGCGCAAGGTCAATATCGATACCGATTTACGCCTCGCGTCCACGGGTGCGGTACGTCGCTTTATGGCGCAAAACCCCAGCGAGTTTGATCCGCGCAAATACCTGAAAGAAACCATCAAGGAAATGAAGGCAATTTGTGTTGCACGCTACGAAGCCTTCGGCACGGCCGGCAATGCCTCCAAAATTAAACCTGTTAGTTTGGAAGCGATGTTTGGCGAGTACGAGTCGGGTCGTTTAAACCCAAACATTAAATAATCGCGGCGCGCATCGCGCACTGGTGATTAAAAAGCCCGGTACTGCCGGGCTTTTTTTTGCCCTTTATTTTGTGCCTGCAGACGGGGCACACTAGGGCCCGCGAAAAAGAATAAACCTAAGGACCTTGCTATGCCGTGGCCCGATAATATCGACCAAGAGAACCTTCCTTCGCTCAGCCCTTTGTCGTTGCAATCGACCGTCAACAGCCAGCCCTGGCTGCCGGAATACTGTGCTTACTATGGCATTGACCTTGAAAAGGACTATGCGGGTTTGCGCCATTACATTGGCTATTTCGAGGCGGAGGGCGAGCGCATTGCCACGCAGGTATTTAAGTTGCCCAACGCGCAGCGCACCGCGTTTGTTTATCACGGCTATTACGACCATGTGGGTTTGTTCAACAATGTAATCAATTACTGCTTGAAACACGGTTGCAGTGTGGTGGCTTTCGACCTGCCGGGTCATGGCCTTTCCAGTGGTGAGCGGGCATCGATAGACAGCTTTTTTCGCTACCGCTCCGTATTGCGCGCCGCCTTTGCCGCGGTGGCCCCTTTCGAGCTGCCACCGCGACGCTTTGCCATGGCCCAAAGTACGGGTTGCGCCATTGTCGGCTCGCATATTCTGGATGGCGGCAGCGATGACTTTGAGCAGGTGATTTTAATGGCGCCGCTGGTGCGCCCGCGCGCGTTTTGGTGGGGTAAGCCCGCGCACAGTATCTTGAAGTATTTCCTTCACAGTCTGCCGCGGCGCTTTGCCGACAATTCCGACGACCAGGCCTTTCTGGAGTTTTTGCGCGAGCGCGATCCGCTTCAGCCGCGCATATTGCCGGTAGCCTGGGTGGGAGCGTTGAAACAGTGGTTGCCGTGGTTTCACGCTCAGCCAGCGTGTGACTGCCCGGTATTGATACTGCAGGGTGACGCCGATGACACGGTGGATTGGCAATACAATTTGCCCGTGCTGAGGAAGAAATATCGTCGCTTGCGCGAGGTGATTATTCCCGGCGCGCGCCATCACCTGGTAAAGGAGGGCGAGCACTACCGCGCACAAATTTGGCAGGCCTGTGACGCGTTTTTGTTTGCCGACCAAGCAGAATAAAAAACGGAGCCGTAAGGCTCCGAAAGAGGGTATCGAGATAAGTCGATATTAAGACCGGGTGGAAATCTAAAAAGTTCCGTTTACATCATGGTTTGTGCAATGCCTTCAATATCCAGGATCATTTGTACCGTGCGCGACGCGGGACCCAGATCAAAGTCGATGCCAAAATCCTTCAGGGCGAATTCAGTGGTGCCGGTAAAGCCTTGGCGGTAGCCACCCCAGGGGTCTTTGCCGCCGCCAATTTCTGTCACATCAATACTAATTTCACGAGTTACGCCGTGTAGCGTCAGCTCGCCTTTCAGTTCGGCCTTCCCGTTACCCTTAGGGATAAATGCAGTGCTTTCAAAGCGGGCCTGAGGATACTTCTCGACGTTAAGGAAGTCCTTGCCGCGCAAGTGCTTGTCGCGTTCGGCATGGTTGCTGTTGACGCTGGCAGTATCAATGACAACGGTCACATCCGAGTCTTCGGGCTTTTTGGGGTCGTAGCTAAAGCGGCCTTCGAAGTCGTCAAAGCGACCGTGCAACCAGCTGTAGCCCAAGTGCTTGATCTTAAATTGAATGAAGGCGTGGGCGCCGGCGGTGTCGATTTTGTATTCGGTGGCGTGAAGGTTACCGCTCAGGCCAATGAGCAGGGCGGCGGTGAGTGAGAGTAAGGTTTTCATACATACATCCTCTGTTATTGAGTGGTGAGCCAGTGCTGAAACTACTTCGACCGCGAGTCCGGTGCTTGGTTGGCAAGTCCGAGCATTTTTTTCAGGGTGTTGTCGCGGTTGTAAAAATGGTGCTTGAGGGCCGCCAGTGCGTGCACACCGGCCAGCAATACAATGGCCCAGGCAAGAATCTCGTGAATCTCGCCAGCAACGTCTTCTTGGTTGGGCAGGTCCTGTACGGTAGCTGGCACACTAAACCAATTAAAAACCTCGATGGCACGCCCGTCGGCGGTTGAGATCAGATAGCCAGCAAGCATCATCACGACTAGCATGGCATACAGGCCATAGTGGGTGAGGTGTGCGCTCAAACGTTCCCAGCGCGGGATGTTCGGTGGGCCCTGCGGTGTGGGGTTGGTCGCGCGCCACAGCAGGCGAAAGACCAGCAGCGCCAACAGGATAAGGCCGATGCTTTTATGAATATGGGGGGCGCGCTGGTACCAAGTGTCATAGTAGCCGAGGTCGCGCATCCACAAGCCGAGCCCGAACATGGCGAAAATGGCCAGGGCCATGCCCCAATGTAAGGCGATGCTTACCCAGCCGTAGCCGGTGCTGGTATTTCTAAGGGGCATAAGACTCGCGTCTCCATACGATGACAGTACGCCCAGTATAGATAGGGTGAGCTGATAAAAAAGCGGATTTATCTGCGTTAATTTATCAGCTATTTCGATACGTTAACGACCGGCGAGCAAATTGGCGAGGCGGTCTACCTCGGCCAAATCGGCGCTGGCGGGCACCAATTGAATTTCGTCGCAACCCAGTGCTTCAATGGCGTCGAGCCCGTCGAGTATGGCCTTCGGGTCGTGCATGCGCATGGTTGCGGCGACCTTTTCCGCTTCGGCGTCGCCGAAAATTTTCAGGTAGTCGAAAACATAGTCGCGCAGCGCCTGCTCACCATTGTCGGCCAGAGAGTACCAGAAACCACCCATGCGGTAGGGTTTGTCGGGGCGCTGGCTATTTGCCCAGGCTTGGTCGGCAGCCTTGAAAAAATAATCGATCAGCCCTGCGTCGCCGTCCATGGCAAAGCCATACAGGCCATCGGCCCACTTGGAAACGCGGTCGATACTTTTGGGGCCCATCGCACCGGCGAGAATAGGCGGCCCACCCGCTTGCACGGGCTCAGGGCCAATCTCGTCATAGTCCTCGATTTGCTCTCCCCGCCACACCCGTTTCATCAACGCGATTTGATCGTCCATGCGCTGGAAGCGGCCTTTCATACTCGCGCCGAGCGCTTGGTAGTCTTTTTCACGACCGCCCACGCCCACGGTGAGCGTGACGCGACCCTCGGAAAGAATATCCAGAGTGGCAATTTCTTTGGCGGCTTGAACCGCGCTGTGCATGGGCAGCACATACAGTGCCGGGATAATGCGCACGCGCTCGGTACTGGCCGCTGCGAAAGCCAGGATGTTGCGCATTTCCATACTGTAGCCTGTAATGCGTTCACCACATGACAAGCTGTGGAAGGGGCCTTGGTCGATAATGCCGCACCAGTCTTTAAAGGTTTGACGGCTCAGGCCGCGTTTCATATAGGGAAGGCAGACGCCAATTTTCATTGCTGTTCTCTTATCGTGTTTTTTTACCATTCTAGGCGGATGAAGCATTTAGTGACTCACCCAGAAAGAGGAGGCTGTGAATACGCTAGTCTGCGGCTCATTTGCGTGCGATGATCCGGAAAACGGTGGAGGCTTTATGAGCGAATCAATTATCTACGCCTTTATTTTCGATGGGCGAGGCGGTGCACGGGCAATTACGCGAGAGGAAATTGACCTCTGGAAGCCCGAGCAGGGCGTGCTCTGGGTACACGTGGACTACAGCCACAGTGATACGCGCTCGTGGTTATCTGCTTTCGCGAGTCGTGAAGATATTACATCGCTGGATGATCTGGCAGTTGCCGCGTTGCTGGCAGAGGAAACGCGGCCCCGCGCGGCGGCCCACAATGGCGGTCTATTGATGGCGCTGCGCGGCGTTAATATGAACCCCAATGCCGACCCCGAAGATATGGTGTCGGTGCGTATATTTGCCGACGCCAATCATATTATTAGCTCGCGAAAGCGGCGCTTGCTGTCGATGGACGATGTGGTTGGTCGGTTTGCGCGTGGTGAGGGCCCGTGTTCTAGCGCGGAGTTTGTGGCACTGCTATGTGAGCGTTTGGTTAGCCGTATGGCCGGGCCAATAGAGGAAGCTGAAGATTGCGTGGATCTGTTGGAGGAGTCATTGCTGACGACGCCGCGCGCGCGACTCAGAAATCAATTGAGCGATTTGCGTCGCCAGGCAATATCACTGCGCCGTTACCTGGCGCCGCAGCGAGAGGCTCTGAACTGGATATTAAGTGAACGTGTCGCCTGGTTTGATAATGATGCCCGGGCCACGGTTCGTGAATCCGGTGATCGCTTAGCGCAGTATATTGAAACGCTCGATAGTGTG
Organism: Spongiibacter marinus; assembly: GCF_016906995.1. GTDB lineage: Bacteria > Pseudomonadota > Gammaproteobacteria > Pseudomonadales > Spongiibacteraceae > Spongiibacter > Spongiibacter marinus. The sequence goes on from NZ_JAFBBD010000005.1 coordinate 18,430, forward strand.
CGTGAGCGCGCTGCCGTTACGCAGGAAGAATTGGTTAATCAAATTTCCGAAGAGTCGAACGCGCGCATGTATGTGCTGTCCATTGTTTCGGCGATCTTTTTACCGCTCGGCTTTGCTACCGGTTTATTAGGGGTGAATGTTGGCGGAATTCCGGGGGCGGATAATCAACAAGCCTTTATGCTGTTCGTTGGCATGCTAATAGGCGTAGCGGTATTGATGTTGGTTTATTTTCGATATAAACGCTGGCTTTAAGGCACCTCTGATTAATTCGGTAATGGCTCAGCGGAGCCTCTCGCGTGCACTGGCGAGGCGCAGCGCGAAGGTCAAGGGTGGTTCTCTTGACGAGTGTTGCAACGACGGCCAGGGGGCGCGAGAGACCCGCCTTTCGGGGTTTTGCCTTATTTCGCCTGGCGGCGTTGCGCTCATTTGAAAGGCAACCAGCCTTACTGTCTGAGCGCGCCTTGCCAACCGAAATAAGGCAAAGTCTGAGTTATCACCGAATTAATCAGAGGTGCCTTAATCATTATTAATGGGAATTCAACACAATAATCGCGTGATTGTAGGTTAGAGCTTCGATATTTGGTTTATTTCTTGCGAGTGCTGATTGATAATTAAGCGAAGATTTTTATATGACGCAACTACTATTTAGTTACGTGTTTTTTTCATTCAATGATTAGTTAAGGATATCTTATGGATATTGCAAAACTTCAGAAGCAGCTCGAAGCAGAGCACAAAGCGCTTGATCAGAAGTTCAAGTTTATTTCAGATCTGCAAGCACTGATGAAAAAGCACGGCCAAACTGCCGAAGGCCTGCTGGAAATTTTGAATGAAACTGAAGCTGCGGCACCTAAGAAGCGCGGCCGTAAACCCGCTGCTGCCAAAGCCGCTCCCGTCGCTAAAAAAGCGGCTGCTAAGAAGCCTCGCAAGAAGCAGGCCGCGCGCCCACTGCGTAAGTTTAAGCATCCAAAAACCGGTGAAGTTGCAGAGACGCGCGCGCCACAGGTTGATAAAAAGATCCGTGGTTGGGCAACTGAGCTGAAGACTGACTGGCGCAAGCTGGAAGTTTAAGCTCGTCGCAGAGAAAGAATTAAGCCGTTTGGCTTGATAAAAAAACCGCCTTAGGGCGGTTTTTTTGTTTAGGGCGTTTGCACTTCTGTTGTCACACTGAGCAGCTTGTCGAGCTGGCAGGTAAGGGTGTCGCCATTTTGCAGTGGCCCCACGCCTGCCGGGGTTCCCGTCAGCACAATATCGCCGGGCTGCAATGTGAAGCTCTGACTAATGTCGGCAAGTAATACATCGATGGGAAACAGCATATCGCTGCAGTGACCCGATTGCTGCCGTTCACCGTTGCGATGCAGCTCAAAACGTAACTCTCGCCAGTCGGGGACACTGGCCGCCGGAACAAATGCCGACAGCGGGCAGGCGCCGTCGAACGCTTTGGCTCTCTCCCAGGGGTGGCCTTTGGCCTTTAGTTCTGACTGAAGCTCCCGAAGGGTGAGATCGAGCGCCAAGCCGTATCCTGCTATCGCGGCCAGGCAGTCTTCAGGTTTCGCCTGGCTTAACGTCGAGCCGATCAGCAGGGCGACCTCTAGTTCGTGGTGGCATTCACCCTTGCCCTGTGGGAGCGCTATTGGCGCCTCCAAGGCAGCCAGGGCGCTGGCGGGTTTGATGAAAAGCAGCGGCTGCTCGGGTACCGGGTTATTCAATTCCTTGGCATGAGCCGCGTAGTTGCGGCCCACACAGACGATTTTTCCCGGTGGCATCTCCAGCGGGCGACCATCGATAAAACGGTGTTGCGAATACATGGCAAAGCCCTTTTAGTCGAAAATTTTTCCAGGGTTCATTACGCCGTTGGGGTCAAAAACCTGCTTCACGTGGCGCATCAGCGCAATTTCCTCGGGGCTGCGCGAGTATTGTAGATAGTCTTTTTTCAGCAGGCCGACACCGTGCTCGGCCGATACGCTGCCGCCAAAGCGTTGCACAATATCGAACACCGCCAGGCTGACCTTGCCACATTGCTCAAAGAATTCACTTTTATCCAGACTGTCTGGCTTGAGAATATTCAGGTGTAGATTTCCGTCGCCAATGTGTCCAAACCAAATGATCTCAAAATCCGGGTATTCGCTATTTACGATATTCTCGACTTCGCTGAGGAAGTTGGGGACTTTTGAAATGACCGTGGAAATATCGTTTTTATAGGGCGTCCATCGTGAAATGGTTTCGGAGATATCCTCGCGCAGACGCCACAGGTTTTTTAGCTGCTCAAGGCTTTGGCTCATTACGCCATCGAGTACCCAGCCTTCCTCTACGCAGGCTTCGAATAAGGCCATTGCCTGTTCTTCGGTTTCGTCGTTGAGTTTTTCGAATTCCAGTAGGGCGTAGTAAGGGCACGTCGACTCGAAGGGGCGTGGCAATTTGCTGTGCTCAACGACTTTTTGCAGCGCTTGCTCGGAGAAAAACTCGAAGGCAGTCAGGTCCATTTCTGATTGAAAACGGTTGAACAGGTTCATGATGCCATCGAAGTTCTCAACACCCAGTACAAAGGCAGTGAGGTTTTTCGGTTGTCGGGTTAACTGCATCGTTGCTTCGCAGATCAGTCCGAGGGTGCCCTCGGCACCGATAAACAGCTGGCGAAGGTCGTAGCCGGCATTGTTTTTAAGCAGGCCGTTGTTCAATTCCAGTATGTCGCCAGCGCCGGTGACAACGGTCAGCCCGGCAACCCAGTCGCGGGTCATGCCCCAGCGAAGAACCTTGATACCGCCAGCATTCGTGGAAATATTACCGCCAATCTGCGAGGAGCCCGCAGAGGCGAAGTCGACGGGATAGTAGAGGCCCTGCTCGTCGGCGAAGTGCTGTAGCTGTTCGGTAATCACGCCAGCCTGACAGCGCACGGTGCGGTCGATAGCGTTGAAGTCACTGAGCTGGTTCATATAGTCGAAGGAGACAACCACCTCGCCGTTGGCAGCCACGGCGCCGCCGCTCAGGCCGGTGCGACCGCCACTTGGCACCACTGCCAGCTGTTCGGCGTTGGCCAGTTTAACAATGGCTTGAACGTGCTCGGTGCTGCGCGGAAAAACGACCGCCAGTGGTGCGGGCTCCCAGGCCTTGGTCCAGTCTCGGCCGTGGCTGTGAAGGGTGTCGGCGTCGCAGCGAACTTTGTCTTCGCCAACAATGGCTTGAAGCTCAGCAATAACACGCTCTGGAGAGGAATGGAGATTGGCGGAAGACATGGCAAATTGCCTCGGAAATTGACTACAGGAAAAGCGTTTTATGATACCATATTGCGCTTTCATATTTCCCCTCCGAGAGCACATCCCCGATGGCAAAAACCTCCCTAGACAAGGCCAAGATTAAATTCCTTCTCTTAGAAGGTGTTCACCAGTCCGCCGTAGACGCACTCCACGCCGCTGGCTACAGCAACATCGACTACTATCAGAAGGCCCTGCCCGACGATGAGCTAAAGCAAAAGATCGCCGATGCCCATTTTGTTGGCATTCGCTCGCGTACCCAGCTGACGGCTGACGTGTTTGATTCGGCGAAGAAATTGATCGCGGTGGGTTGCTTCTGTATCGGCACAAATCAAGTAGACCTAAAAGCGGCAACTGAGCGCGGTATTGCGGTGTTCAATGCGCCGTTCTCCAACACGCGCTCGGTCGCCGAGCTGGTGATCGCCGAAGCGATCTTGCTGTTGCGTGGCATTGCTGAAAAGAACGCGGCGGCCCACCGTGGCGAGTGGATGAAAAGTGCTGTCGGCTCTTATGAAATTCGCGGTAAGCGCCTGGGAATTATCGGCTACGGCTCTATCGGTATGCAGCTTTCGGTTATTGCGGAAGGCCTGGGTATGGAGGTGTGCTTTACCGATGTTGTGAACAAGCTGCCACTGGGCAATGCTGTTCAAGTGAGTTTGGGTGAATTGCTGGCGACCTCCGATATTGTCAGCCTTCACGTGCCGGAAACGGCGTCCACGCAGGATATGATCGGTGCCAATGAGCTGGCCCAGATGAAGAGCGGGGCGATCCTGATCAACGCCTCGCGCGGTACGGTTGTTGATATCGATGCCTTGTGTAACGCGCTGAGCGATGCCCGCTTGTCAGGCGCTGCAATCGATGTATTTCCCGAGGAGCCGCGCGGCAATAACGACGAGTTTATCTCGCCGCTGCGTGAATTCGACAACGTTTTCCTCACGCCGCATATCGGTGGTTCAACGGTAGAGGCTCAGCAAAACATCGGTCTGGAAGTGGCCGATAAGCTGGTGAAATACTCTGACAATGGCACAACAACCTCGTCGGTTAACTTCCCTGAAGTGGCGCTGCCGGCCCACCCAGGCAAACACCGTATTCTGCACGTGCACCGCAACGTGCCGGGTATTCTCAGCGCCATTAACCAGATTTTCTCTGAGAACAATATCAATATCTCGGGTCAGTACCTGCAAACCAACGACCAAGTCGGTTACGTGGTCATGGATCTGGATAAGGACTCTGGGGCCTTGGCTCAAGAGAAGTTGTCGCAGATTCCCGACACTATCCGCTGCCGCTTGCTGTTCTAAGTCAGCGCACTGATGGCTGAGCTGGAACGCCTTGAGGCGCTGCTGGATAAAACGGCCCTGGTGGCGCTGAGCTACTTTGATGTAGACGGTGCCGCATTGCAGCAGCGCATGCTGTCGGGCAAGGTCGTGCGGGTAACGCCCAGCGACGGCATTACTCTGCGCCCGCCTCAGGGTGAGGAATTTACCCTGCCCTCGTCCATGTCGCCGTGGTTTATTGCGCCGCCAGGTCAATACCGCGATGGCGCTGGCCACGCTGTCGACAACCCGGATTATCTGGTCACGTGGAATGTGTATCGCTGCCAAGATAAGGATAAGCCGGAGGGCGAGCACCAGTGGTGGGAGTGGGTGGCCAATACCCAGCCACCCACGGTGGGCAGCTGATCTTTTTCGCCACTGCCAAAATGCCAATTGAGCTGTTTTGCCATAGGTCTGCGCAAGCCACCTTTCTATACTGAGCGCTTATTCGCACAGCTAGAAGGACGCGGCCATGAAACTCGGCTTACATTTGGGCTACTTTCAAAAGCAACCCACAGATCGCTTTATCGAACTTGCACAGGCTGCGGAAAACCTCGGCTTTGACTCTGTGTATACAGCGGAAGCCTACGGTTCCGACTGTTTTACCCCCTTGGCGGCGATCGCCGCAATGACCTCTAAGATTCGACTGTGTACCGGCGTTATGCAAATTTCGGCGCGTACCCCCGTGTGCGCCGCGATGTCGGCACTGACCCTCGACCATATTTCCAATGGTCGCCTGTGTCTGGGCGTGGGGGTATCGGGGCCGCAGGTTGTTGAGGGCTGGTATGGCCAGCAGTTTAAGCGCCCTTTGGAGCGCACGCGTGAGTGGTTGGATATCTTCCAGCAGGTCATCGCCCGTGAGGCGCCGGTGGAGTTCAGCGGCAAGCAGTACAACCTGCCCTACAACGGGCCGGATAGCCTGGGTCTGGGCAAGCCCCTGAAGAGTATTACCCATCCGCTGCGCAATAAGATTCCGGTATTTCTCGGCGCTGAAGGGCCTAAGAACATCGCTCTTGCGGCAGAGCGATTCGACGGCTGGATGCCTATATTTGTCTCGCCCTACCGTATGGATATCTTTGAGGAAAGTCTGGCAAATAAGCCTGAGGGCTTCGAAATTAATGCCATGGTGAATTGCATCATTAACGATAACCTCGAAGAAGCGATGTTCCCGGGCAAGATGACCATGGCTCTCTATCTCGGCGGCATGGGCGCCCGCAAAGATAACTTCCATAAGAACTTGATGGGACGCATGGGCTTTGGCGACGAAGCCGAAAAAGTGCAGGACCTGTGGTACGAGGGTAAGCACGAAGAGGCGATCAAGGCCGTGCCGGATGCCTTAGTGGATGAAATTTCCCTGGTGGGCCCGAAGGAGCGAATTAAAGAACGCTTGCAGGACTGGAAGAAATCACCGGTGACCAGCCTGATGATCGGCCACCGCGATCACTTTGAAACGTCGGTCGAAACCATGGAGTTTTTAGCTGAGGCGGTTCTCTAAGCCTGCCTGTCCAACCTTTTCCCCACCACCGGCCGGGTGGTGGGGCGCTTCTTGTTCTCTCCTCCTTTAAATTCGCAAAGACCCATAACGAAAACATTGTGTTTTAGCGTTGCTGTAGTTAGGCTACATATCTGCGTCGCGTGTTTTGGCGCGCCATAACAATAATGAATAATGACAGATGGTACTCACTATGCGTATGTTCTCTTGCCTCGGCCGGGGCTTGCTGCCCGGCTGCGTGTTGCTGCTAGGTGCGAGCCCGGTATTTGCTCAACAAGCGCCAGTTGCCGCCAAGGAAAAAATGGGCGGTACTATCGAAGAGGTGCTGGTAACGGCCCGTAAGCGCTCGGAAAATTTGCAGGAAACACCGGTTGCGGTCACCGCGATGAGCGGTGACGACTTGCGTGCCCAGGGCATTTTGAGCACCACCGAGTTGAGTAAATCGGTGCCCAGCTTGCAGATTAACGACAGCACGTCGGCGCAGATTTTTATTCGCGGTATTGGTCAGCGGGCACCGATGGCGCGCTTTGATCCCTCGGTGAGTGTATATCTGGACGGCATATTTATTCCGCGCCCGGATGGCCAGCTGCTGGATACTATTGACGTCGACAGTGTGCAGGTCTTGCGTGGCCCTCAGGGCACGCTATTTGGCAAGAACAACACCGGCGGCGCCCTTGTTTTCACGCTGAGCAAACCTGAGGATGTTGCCAGTGGTTATGTGGAGGGTGGCCTGGGTAGCTATGGTGAGAACCGGCTGCGGGCAGCGGTGAATATGCCGGTGAGTGAGGACTTCCTTACGCGCCTGTCAGTGAATAGCCACCGCCGCGACGGCTTTCTCGAAGACCGCAGTATCGGCGACACGCAGTCCATTGACCGACTCTCGGCCATCTTTCAAACCCGCTGGCTCGCCAGTGATAGCCTGACACTGGATACCCTGACTTTCCTCGGCAAAATTCGCGAGCGCTATCCCACCTATCACTGCAAAATTGTCAATGATGACGCCTTGTTTGTGGATGGCCTCGGTCTGCTGTGGCCGGGCGATACCGACCCGAGTAACCCTCGGGCGTATCGCGACAACTGCGAGGCGAATGACCGGGATAAGCAGCCCGATTTGGTGACCAATCAGGGTGATCAGCAGTATCAAGTTAAAGATCAAGATGTTGTGCTGCTCGGCGCGACGGCAGACTGGGAGCTCAATGCCGATCACAGTATCAAGGGGATTTTTGGCTACCGCGACGCGGTGAAAGGCGGGCCTCAGAGCAATGCGGATGAAGGCGGCCCAGCGCCCTTTTTGCGCGGCATCGTGTTGGGTGACAGCGACCAGGAATCGCTGACCTTAGAATTGCAATTCAACGGCCGGCTATTCGATGGCGCCGTAGACTACACGGCGGGGCTGTTCTGGCAAGATGAATATAAGAACGAGCGCTTTATGGTCGGCAGCCCATTGGTTGGTGCCGATTCCACCTCCTTGGCGCAGTTGTTGGCCGGGCAAGTCCCCAGCTCGGCATTGATCCCCCCGGGTGGCACTAACCCTCCGGTGCTGGGCGCGCTGGTGCCGCTGGCAACGGTGCAGGATTTTGAAATATTCGGCGAGACAGCGGCGGCCTTTGCGCAAGCAACGTGGCACATCACTGAGGACTGGGAGCTGACCGTCGGCGGTCGCTACACCGAAGAGAGTCGCGACTCCGAACTGGCTACACGCGAGGCCGACCTGGCGGCGGTGTCTACCGCCTTGACCTCGGCCGATCCGCGATTTGTGCCGGTCGAGCCGTCGATGGGCATTCATACTTTCCTGGGCACCTGGTCTCAGGACCCGCTGAGTATTGCCCAGGATATTCTGCGAGAGGCCTACCCCGATATCATCGGTGCGCCATTAGGCGCTGCCAAAAACTACGAAACCAGCAGCACCTTTAAGGAGTTCACGCCGATGGCATCAACCTCCTGGGTGCTGCCGGAGTCGCTACTGGAAAATAGTCTGGTGGATTCCGCCATGGTCTATGCCACGTGGAGCAATGGCTTCAAGTCGGGCTTTCACGAGCCCAGCGGGGTCGATGGCTTAGCGGTGGTTGAACCGGAGTTGCTGGAAAACCGTGAAATCGGCTTCAAGATAGACGCACTGGAGCGGTCGCTGCGCTTCAATGTGGCGCTGTATGTCATGACCTTCGAAAATATGCAGCTGATCACCGTGAGCGTGGACTCGGCCAATTCGCTGATCGTGACCTCGCAAAATGCCGGCGAGTCGACGATTGAGGGCGGCGAGATGGAGCTGACGTGGCTGCCGACCATGAATACCTTGATTACCCTGAGCTACAGCAATAACAACTACAGCTTTGTCGAGTTTGAAGATACGGCTCTGCTACCGCTGGCGGTGGCGGGCGACAGCGTTGCAATCGATCGCAGTGATGAAGAGTTTGCGGTGTCGCCGAGGAAAACGGCGGCACTGGGTGTTCAGTACACCTTGAATACAGAGGTGGGGTTGTTCACGCCGCGTATTGATTTGAGCTACAAGGGTGAAGTGTATATGGGCTTGGATGACGCCTCCTGGGACGTGGCCAAGCGCAACCCGGGCTTGGTGTATGCCGACGACTATATGCTGGTCGACCTGCGCCTGAGCTGGAGCAATCGCGAGGACGACCTGAACATCGCCGCCTACGTGAAAAATGCCACCGATGAGCGCTACGATATTGGTGCTGTGGCAACGGGTGAGTCGCTGGGGACTTATGCTCAAGCGCTGGGGGATCCCCGGTTTTACGGTGTAGAAGTCTTTAAGCGGTTTTAAGCGAGTGCTGCCGCCTGCGCAGGGCAAGGCGGCGCTAGCGTTTCTTTATTGCTGGTGATAGTCCAGGCACTGCGTCACTTCATCCGCGGCGCCGAGGATCACGGGGACGCGCTGGTGGATATGCTCGGGCTGAATGTCGAGAATATTCCCGTCGGGGGTGCAGACTTTGCCGCCGGCTTGCTCGACGAGCAGTCCCATTGGGTTCGCCTCGTACATCAGGCGCAGTTTGCCGGCCTGCTCGGGTTTGCGGGCGTCCCAGGGGTAGCAGAACAGACCGCCGCGACACAGTATGCGGTGCACATCGGCCACCATCGCTGCCACCCAGCGCATGTTGTAATTCTTGCCTCTGGGGCCTTCGCTGCCCTGTAGCAGTTCACCAATATAGCGCTGCATAGCGGGGTGCCAGTGGCGCTGGTTCGACATATTAATGGCGAATTCCTTGCACTCCCTGGCAATGCTGACCTCGGCCTCGGTGAGCAGGTATTCCCCCGATTTCGGCTCGTAGGTAAACATCACCACGCCTTTGCCTAGGGTTAATACCAGCATTACAGATGGCCCGTAAAGTACATACCCCGCAGCCAATTGTTGGCGGCCCGGCTGTAAGAACTCAGCCTCGCTAACGGCGCCTTCGCCGCGGCTGCCGAGCACCGAAAAAATGGTGCCGACCATACTGTTTATATCGATATTCGACGAGCCGTCCAGTGGGTCGAACGTGACCAAAAATTCGCCATCATTGTGGGCGGCGACGACCTCATCTTCCTCTTCAGAGGCAATGCCGCGCACGCTGGGCAATGCCGACAGTGCGGTTTTAATGCGCTCGTTGGCGATCACATCCAGCTTCTTTTGCTCTTCTCCCTGAACGTTCTCTGCACCGGCGGCACCGAGAATATCATTCAGCGCGCCGCCGGACAGGTCGTCGCGAATGGCGCGGCTGACCTCGGCAATCGACAAAATCAGTTGTGCCAGTGTCGATGAAGGCGCGTTAGAGGAAAGGTAGTCAGAGAGGTTCTGGCGGGACATATCGGGAGCATCCGGTCGGTGTGGTAACAAAGCAGCTATTATGCCAGTGGGGGTGCATCAGTAACAGTACGTTGCGCAGGCGGGGTTACTGTTCTAGCTTCAAGGGGAAAGGTCGCTTCGCAACAGGGAGGTTGTCGAAATGCGTGGGTGGATCATTGTTGGACTAACGGTGTCACTGCTGTCATTGGAGAGTGCCAATGCAGCGGATTGGCCACAGTGTAAAAGTGCTAAGCGAGAGGCGGTGCGTTTGCAGCAGGCCTTGCGCGATGGTCGTAAGTTGAAGGGCTATAAAAGTGGTGCCGCCATGAAGCGGGCGCGAAAAAGCCGGGAGCTCTGGTTGCGCAAGAACTGTCGCTATCATTCCCGCCGATTGCGGGAGGTGGAGCGCAGCATGATGTGAGCGCTAATAAATGATGCTGTGCATCAAGTAACTGAGAATGGTGGTCGCGCCCAAAAAACTGCAATCGATAAGGGCGACCTTGCGATTTTTAGCCTGCACCCGGCGCAATAGCCAGGCCACGCTAACATAGCTGCTGAGGCAAAGCATCATTGTGCCAGACGGAAGCAAGCCCTTGTGCAGCAGCATTACCAGCACCCCAACCATCCAGCTTTGCAGCAAGCAGGCGCTCGCCATTGCCAGCAACGACGATTCCGGGCCAGCCGCTTTATCGCTGAGCCCCTGCTCTAAACGCCAGGCGTCGCCGAATACTCGCGGTGAATACCAGATGTAGCCAAGCAGTAAACTAAGGAGAAAGGCACTGGCTGCGGCGCCTGGGTGGAGGTCAAAAATCGACATGAGACTTGGGTCCGTACCGCAAGAGTTATCATCACCACTGGGTGTTGATGTAGAGTGTAGTCTGTAATGTTGAGAATACGAACCACGATGTGGTTTTTCATTGAGGCTGTTAATCAGGGAGAGAAAAATTAATGCGACTTTTTTCGTTATTGTTCGCCGCCATTTTGGCCTTGTCGGGCGTCAGCCAATCACTGGCCGCCGAGAAGGTTCAGCTGCCGGACGATCTCGGGATTGCAATGTTGTACAAGGCCAAGCGCAGTGACGCTCCCGCAGTTGTTGTGGTGCACGAATGGTGGGGCTTAAATGATTACGCTCGCAAGCGCGCCAAGATGCTTGCTGAGGCTGGCTATACCGCCATTGCTGTCGACATGTACGGACACGGCAAAACAGCGAGCCATCCAAAAGATGCCACGGCCTTTATGAATGCAGCACTCGCTGAGCCGGAAAAAATGAATGCCCGCTTTGATGCGGCGATGGCTATTTTGAAGCGCCAAACCAAAGGTGATATCTACGCGATTGGCTACTGCTTTGGTGGCGCTGTGGTGTTGAATCAGGCGCGTCGCGGGCTGGATTTGGCGGGAGTGGCGAGTTTTCACGGTAGCCTGGGTACCGAAACCCCGGCGCAAACGGGCGCGGTGAAAGCCAAGGTGCTGGTGGCCACAGGTGGGGCTGACCCCATGGTGCCCGCTGAGCAAGTCGGCGCCTTCGTTGAGGAGATGTCTTCTGCAGGTGTGGATTTACAGCTGATGAGCTTCCCTGGCGTTCAGCATAGCTTTACCAACCCCGGTGCCACGGCCGTCGGTAAAAAATACGGTCTGCCATTGAGCTATGACGCCAAGGCTGACAGCCAGAGCTGGGCAGCCCTGATGCGCATGCTGGAAGACTAAGCACGGCGATGGCCGGTTCGCGTTTATATAAGGTGCGCAACAGCCCTTTGCATGGCAAGGGCTTGTTTGCTCGCCGGGCTATTGCCGCCGATACCGTGATTGGCTGGTGCGAAACAGCGCCGACAGTAGAGCCGGGTTTGCACACTTTGAGCCTGGCGGATGGCCGCGACGTGGATGTTTGCTGCTCCTTGAAGTACATCAATCACGGCCGGCCGGCCAACGTGATCTACTATGACGACTTTAGTGTGGTCGCGCTGCGAGATATCGCCCCTGGCGAAGAGCTGCTGCACGACTACGGGGATGACTGGCCCTAGGCCGCTCGTCCGCCAATTTTCCCGCCCAGTGCCACGTAGTTATGAGTGATAAAGAAAAGTCCCTGCACCGCATTAAAACCGGTGGTTTTTCGCGCCGCCTGGAATTATCCAAAGTGGGGCTGCGCTACGGCAGCCGAGCCTTGCGCCAGTCGCTGCGCGAGCGCTTTTCCAACGATGAGGAGGCCGCCCTGGCCCAGCGCCGCGAGAACATTGAATTCTTTATTGCAGAGCTGGGTAAATTGAAGGGTAGTGTGGTGAAAATTGGCCAGGTGATGGCCACCTACGCCGATTACTTAATGCCGCCAGAAGTTGCTGAAGCGCTACATTCTCTGGAGGACGACACGCCGCCAATGAGCTGGCGGGCGATTCGCAAGGTGTTGGAAAAAGAGCTGGGCGAAGAGCGCCTTGCTGAGCTGGATATCGACACCGAGCCGCTCGCCGCCGCCTCGCTAGGCCAAGTGCACAGGGCCGTTTTGCGCAGCAGTGGTGAACAGCTGTGCGTGAAGGTGCAGTACCCCGGCGTGGATAAAACTATCGACGCCGACTTCCAGGCGTTGATGGGGCTGTTGAAACTGTCTCGGCTGCTGGATGCCACGCGTAATATTGATGACTGGTTTGGTGATATCCGCCAGCTGTTGCACAAAGAAGTCGATTACGAGCAGGAAAAACGCGATCTCGATTTCGCCCGCCAGCGCCTGAGCGGTGAAGCGCGCTATGTGGTGCCCCGCAGTTACGACCGCTACTGCACTCGGCGTGTGCTCACCATGAGCTATGAGAGTTCGCTGGGCGTGGCTGCTTGCGACGTAGAGTCATTGTCGCAGGCGCGCCGCAACGCGCTGGGTGAGGCGCTGCTGAGGCTGTTTCTTACCGAGCTGTTTCGCTGGCAGCGTATGCAGACCGACCCCAACTTTGGCAATTACCGCGTGCGTATTAATGACGATGCCAACGACCAGTTAGTGCTGCTGGATTTCGGCGCCATGCGACTGTTGCCGCCGGACTTCGCCGAGCGTTTTTGCGAGATGATGCGTGCCGCTTACCGTCGCGATCGCAAGGTGTTCCGGCAGTGCAGTATTGATCTGGGTTTTATGAAGGAGCACTTCCCGGACAGCGTGCTGGATAACTTCGTGGACATTGGTATGGATATCGGCGAGCCGCTGCGCTCAGCCTCCCAGGCCCCGGATGAGGCGCGTAGCGCCGACGGCCTTTACGACTGGCGGCGCAGCAACCTTCCTAAACGTATTGCCAAGCGGGCAGTGGCGGCCTCCATCAGCACGTATTTTGCGTTGCCCCCTAAGGACTTCCTTTACGTTATGCGTAAACTCATGGGTGTCTATGCGCTGATTGCGCAGTTGGATGCCCATTTTGACGGTGAACCCGTATTCCAAGAATTTTTGTAGTGGTGTTTATTAACGAGCTGTAACCCCCGCCGCCAGTGACTTCGGGCACTTGAGCGGGTTTTAGTCTTGAACTTTTCGACTATTAGGCATCTAATAAGCAGTCGGTATTTTCGGGCCCCCGCGAGGGAGGCCGTAACCAGTGAGGAGGATGTGCATGAGCACCCATCTGCAGCCAGTACAGCAACTTGTGCCGGGTGGTGATCTCTCTGCATATATTCAAGCAGTAGGCAGTATCCCTGTGCTCAGTGTTGAGCGTGAGCGGGAACTGGCGGAAGAACTTCACTATCGTGGCAACCTTGAGGCGGCCCGCGAGTTGGTTATGTCGCACCTTCGATTTGTGGTGCACATTGCTAAAAGCTACAGCGGCTATGGCCTGCCCCAGGCTGACCTGATTCAGGAAGGCAATGTCGGCCTGATGAAGGCGGTTAAGCGCTTTGACCCCAGCAAAGGGGTGCGTTTGGTGTCCTTTGCGGTGCACTGGATCAAGGCGGAAATTCACGAATACGTATTGCGCAACTGGCGCATTGTGAAAGTAGCAACCACCAAGGCGCAGCGTAAGTTGTTTTTCAATCTGCGCAGCGCGAAGAAACAGCTGGCTTGGCTGAGTAATGACGAGGCCCACGCCGTGGCCAGTGATCTCGGCGTTGATGTCACTGAAGTGCGCCGTATGGAAGGGCGCCTGAGTTCGGTGGATGTCGGCTTCGATGCCAGCGACAGCGACGACGACAGCAGTTTCGTCGCGCCGGTGCATTACCTGGAAGACAACAGCCAAGACCCCGCGCGCCTGCTGGAAGCTGACAACTGGGAAGAGAGCAACCACCAGAGTTTAGCGCTGGCGCTGGACGAGCTGGACGAGCGTAGCCGGGATATCCTGCAAAGCCGCTGGTTGGTTGAAAGCAAAGCGACGCTGCACGAGTTGGCAGACCGCTACGGTGTTTCCGCCGAACGCATTCGACAGCTGGAAAAAGCGGCGATGAAAAAGCTTAAGGCGGCCATGGAGTAAGCGCGCCCGCCGCGGCCCTCCCCAGTAACACCTGAAAACGCCCCGCTAGTCGGGGCGTTTTTTTTGCGGGCTGCCACGCATAAATACGCATGTTCCCCCGCTGAGGGACGCGCTACAAATGGCCAAGGTTTGGTGTGGCGGGGCAAAGAATAATGACATTCCCTTGGCTTTCAGCACGCGGCGGCAAGCGCTGCCTCGTATTGTGCGGCGCGTTGTTACTGTGCCCGTGGCACGTCTATGGCAAGGGCTTTCTGGATTTTAACCTATACCCCTACCTTGATGACGTAGAAAGCGATTCGGTTTTTACACTGAATATTGGCGCCTAGCTTTCGCAGCGCTGGTCATACTTTGGTTTTATCAATTTCTATAACCAGCCGGCTACGGCTGAGCTGTCGGAAACGAATAGTTATTACACCGAGCAAAATCTGCGTCGGCAGTTGGCGGCAGTACCGTCGCTCGATCTAAGCGTGCAGCATAATATGCGCACCGGCGAGGACAATGACCGACTGCGCTTTGGCCTGCGGTGGCGCCTGAATGATAGTTCGTGGTTTCGCCAACTGTTTGTGCAACTCAATCTGACCTATTCGCTGACCCTGCACGCCCTGCAAATTGACGACCGCGACGAATCGGTTTGGCAGTTAGAGCATAGCTGGCGCTGGAGTTCTCCCGCCGTGAGTGAGCGCCTATACCTCGCTGGGTTTATTGATCACACCTTTAATGAAGACCTACCTGAGGGCTTCCCGGCCAACCCGATGGTTGCCGAGCTACAACTCGGCTGGCGGCTGTGGCAGCAGTGGTATGCGGTGGCGGAATACCGCCTCAATCAATATCGCCGGCAAGATGTGAATAACTTGGCGCTCGGGGTTGAATACCGCGTGCCTTTCTAATTGCATAATTGCGACGCTGCTGCCGGCAGCTTTGCCTATCGGCTTCCAGCCCTTACAATACGCGCTGTTTTCGTGGGGGCAGTATGGCGTCGATCACTTTCTTTCTGGCCGGGCTTTCCGGCTTTTTCGCTGTGGCCTTGGGCGCCTTTGGTGCCCATGGCTTAAAGGGTCGTTTATCGGCTGACATGTTGGCCGTGTATGAAACGGCCGTGCAGTATCACTTCTATCATACCTTTGCGTTATTGGCCGTCGCGTTATTGATGCAGTTGGGCGTACAACACGGTGCGCTGCGTGCGGCCACATGGCTCTTTGGCATAGGTATTGTGCTGTTTAGTGGCAGCCTTTACGCCCTGTCGATTAGTGGTATTAAAGTGCTGGGGGCGATCACCCCGGTGGGTGGCTTGTGTTTTCTTGCGGCGTGGATTTGCCTGATGGTGGCAGCCCTAAGAGGTGTGCAATGAGTGAAGAGAACACCAAAATGCGCCGAATTCGCAGCTTTGTACTGCGTACCGGGCGGATGACCGAAGGCCAAAAGCGCTCCTACGATTTGCACTGGCCAAGCAAGGGGCTGGAGCTTGAAAAGGGCGCGATAGACCTGGACGAGGTGTTCGGCCGCCGCGCACCAACGGTGTTGGAAATCGGTTTCGGTATGGGCGACTCGCTGGCCACCATGGCCGCTGCCGCGCCAGAGAAAAACTTTATCGGTGTTGAAGTGCACAGCCCCGGTGTCGGACGTCTGATGCATTTAATCGATGAGTCCGGTATCGAGAATTTGCGCGCCTACTGCGACGATGCCGTTGAAGTGTTAGAGCGCTGTATCGCTGATGAAAGCTTAAGCCGAGTGCAGGTGTATTTCCCTGATCCCTGGCATAAAAAGCGCCACCACAAGCGCCGTCTAATTCAGCCGGAATTTGTTCAGCTATTGCGCAAAAAACTGCAGCCCGGTGGCGTGATTCACTTAGCGACTGACTGGGAAAACTACGCTGAGCACATGATGGAGGTCATGTCAGCCGCGCCCGGTTTTACCAACTGCGAGGGCGAAGGCCAATTCGCGCCGCGCCCGGAGTACCGGCCGGTGACAAAATTTGAGCGTCGCGGTGAACGCCTGGGCCACGGCGTGTGGGACTTACTGTTTGAGAAAACGGCGGACTGAGTCCGCCGCCGCTGCGCCGCTCATTTAGAATAAGCAAATGTTCCCTCTCATTCTTCGAACGGCGAATTTTTCGCTGCAACAGGCGTGACTCAACGAGTGTGAGCCGGCTCGAGTTGCTCGCTGTGAAAGCGAATATGGTCTTCAATAAAGCTCGCGATAAAAAAGTAACTATGGTCGTAGCCCTCTTGCATCCGCAGAGTCAGGCCAGCGCCGCCGGCTGTGGCTGCGGCCTGCAGCAACGCGGGTTTTAGCTGACTCTCTAAAAAGTCATCGTCGCTGCCCTGGTCAACCAGAATGCGTGGGGCAGTGGCGCCGTGCTCACGAATCAAAAAGCAGCTGTCCGCTTGCTGCCACTGCTCACGATCGTCCCCCAAGTACTGGCTGAGTGCCTTTTCTCCCCAAGGGCAGTTCATCGGCGAGCTAATGGGCGCGAACGCCGACAAACTGTGGAAGCGCTCGGGGTATTTTAAGCCGAGAGTCAGCGCGCCGTGCCCGCCCATGGAATGGCCGAATAGACCACAGCGGCTGGCATCAACAGGTAAGTGTGCACTTACTAGTTCTGGCAGCTCGGTGCTGATATAGCTCTCCATTTGGTAGTGTTCAGCCCAGGGTTGCTGGCTGGCATTGACATAAAAGCCCGCCCCCAGGCCCAGATCGTAGGCGCCGTCGATGTCGTCGGCAACGCCCTCTCCGCGCGGGCTGGTATCCGGTGCGACGATCGCCACGCCATAGCGAGCGGCAAATTGCTGCGCGCCTGCTTTTTGCACGAAGTTTTCGTCGCTGCAAGTGAGTCCGGAGAGCCAGTACAGTACCGGCACCTTGGCGCTTTTCGCCTGGGGGGGCAGAAAAACGGACACCTGCATTGGGCAGTTCAGTGTCTGGCTTTGGTGGCGGTAGCGAAGTTGTCGGCCGCCAAAACAGCGGTGCTCTGCAATTTTCTCCATCGTCGTCCCCCGGTTAATACAGTACGACGGAGCGAATGCTTTCGCCCGCATGCATTAGGTCAAAGCCCTTGTTGATGTCCTCAAGCGGCATGGTGTGGGTGATCAGGTCGTCGATATTGATCTTGCCATCCATGTACCAGTCGACGATTTTCGGTACGTCGGTGCGGCCGCGTGCGCCACCAAAGGCGGAACCGCGCCAGACCCGGCCGGTCACCAGTTGAAAGGGGCGCGTTGAAATTTCCTGGCCAGCGCCGGCCACGCCAATGACCACGGATTCCCCCCAGCCCTTGTGACAGCACTCCAGTGCTTGGCGCATGGTGGTGACATTGCCTATGCACTCAAAACTGTAGTCGGCACCGCCTTTGGTAAGCTCGACAATGGCTTCAACAATATCCGGCACTTCCTTGGGGTTGAGAAAGTGGGTCATGCCGAATTTCTTCGCCAGCTCGACCTTGCTGGGGTTAATGTCCACGCCGACAATCATATTCGCGCCCGCCATGCGTGCGCCCTGAATAACATTGAGGCCGATGCCTCCCAAGCCGAACACCACGACATTGCTACCGGGCTCTACCTTGGCATCGAAGACAACCGCGCCGACGCCTGTGGTGACGCCACAGCCGATGTAGCAGACTTTATCAAAGGGTGCGTCCTCACGAATTTTCGCCACAGCAATTTCTGGCAGCACCGTAAAGTTGGAGAAGGTTGAGCAACCCATATAGTGCTTGAGTGGTGTGCCGTCGAGGGAGAAGCGGCTAGTGCCGTCCGGCATTAAACCCTGACCCTGGGTGGTGCGGATCGACTGACACAGGTTGGTTTTGGGATGCAGGCAGAAGTCGCAGTGGCGGCATTCCGGGGTATACAGGGGAATAACATGGTCACCGGGTTTAACGCTGGTAACGCCCGCGCCGACTTCTACTACAATGCCAGCGCCCTCGTGGCCGAGAATGGTGGGGAACTCTCCCTCCGGGTCATCGCCAGACAGGGTAAAGGCATCGGTATGACAAATACCGGTGGCCTTTAATTCAATCATCACTTCACCGGCGCGTGGGCCCTCGAGGTCCACATCGAGTACTTCCAGGGGCTTTCCAGCGCCAAAGGCGACAGCAGCTTTTGTTTTCATGGGTGTCTCCCAGTATTGGTCAATGGCGCTAGTCTAAATTGATAACTGATCAACGATAATCCACTATTTGGTAAACTCATTGTTTTTATATGACAACAATAAGGGGCAGCCGTGAAACATTGGGAAGCGGTGGAAGTGTTTGTTGCCGTGGTGGAGCAGGGCAGTTTTTCGGCGGCCGCGCAGCATTTGGGGATGTCAAAATCCCATGCCAGCCGTCAGCTCAGCCGCCTGGAAAATCACCTCGGTGTGCAACTGCTTACTCGCAGCACCCGGCGTTTGGTGTTGAGTGAAATCGGCGAGGCATACTTTCAGCGCTGCAAAAGTATTCTCGGGCAAATGCAAGAAACTGAGCAGGCGGTTATGCAGCAGCAGGCCAGCCCACAGGGCAATCTGCGGGTGACGGTGGCGGGGGCCTTTGGTGAACGTTACGTGGCGCCAGCGGCGGCAGAATTTTTAAAGCGTTACCCCGCCGTGAATCTGCAGCTGGATTTTAATAATCGCAACATCGACTTGCTGGAAGAAGGTTACGATCTGGCAATTCGCGCAGGGGTGCTTAAGGACTCGTCGTTGATCGCCCGGCGAATCGCCGAAAGGCGCTTGTTAATTTGTGGAAGCCGCGACTACTTCGACCTCTACGGTGTGCCCAATAGCGTAGAGGATCTGCGCGAACACAGTTGTCTGGTGGGTTCTTTACCCACGTGGCGGTTTCGCGATTCCCGTGGCCAGCATATCGAGCTCAAGGTTGAGGGGCGCTGGCGCAGCAACAATGGCCACGCGCTATTGGCGGCGGCGCGCCGCGGGTTGGGTTTGGTGCAGTTGCCAGAGTTTTACGTTTACGAGGACCTGCAGGCAGGGCGCCTGCAAGCGGTGATGCAGAGCTATCAACCCGCCGATACTGCCGTGTGGGCGGTTTATCCCCACAACCGTCATCTATCCGCCAAGGTCAGCGCCTTTGTCGACTTTTTAGCAGAGCAGTTTCGCCAGGTCGACTACCTCAGTTAGCGCGCTTTTGCTTGCGAGATCGTGGGTGTGGCTGGGCTTTCATGCGCGGACGCAGACGCAATATACGCGATTCGCGATGTTGCCAGTCGCGGCGGCGCTGCGCCGCAAAGGTATTGGCGCAAGTGTACAGGCGGCTTAAATCCTCTGGGCTGATATCGACAAAGGAGTCCAGCTCGCGCAGCGCCTTGGCAACGTCCTCTTCTTGCAAACTCGATGTTGCTGCGGCGCCGCGTGCGAGGGTGCTGGGGTAGCGGCGCGAGGGAAACAGATTGTTAAACAGCAGGCCTGCCAACACCAGGGTGCAGGCGTTCAGCAGCACCGGGTTAAGCAAAAGTGAGTACGACAGCTGGTGAATCTCTGGCCCGCCCATCACGGCAAATAGCG
The DNA here is from genome assembly GCF_016906995.1 of Spongiibacter marinus. Taxonomy (GTDB): domain Bacteria; phylum Pseudomonadota; class Gammaproteobacteria; order Pseudomonadales; family Spongiibacteraceae; genus Spongiibacter; species Spongiibacter marinus. The sequence continues at coordinate 38,169 of NZ_JAFBBD010000005.1, forward strand.
CGGTGGCCACGCCGGGAGGGTGCAGGCAGCGCAGGTAGTACATCGCCGCAATAGATAGCCCCGTTGCCGCGATCGCGGCGAATTCGTGGGCGGGTAAATAGCGCTGGCAGCTCACGCCGATAAACGCCGAGATAACATGCCCGCCCAATACTGGCCAGGGTTGAGACAGTGCGCCGTGGGGGATGGCGAAAATCAGGGCCGCACTGGCGCCTGTTGAGGCGAGCATCCAGGCCAGCGAATTCCCACCGGGCAGCTGGCTGCTCAGCCAGCAGGCGAAGGCCATGCCGAGTGTGCTGCCGATAATCGATAGCCACTTCTCAGCATGGGAAGTGGTGTTGGCCTCAACGCCAAGTAGGCGGGCGAGAGGCTGATGAACGTGGTGGCTTGGCACGTGCGATGGGCCCTTTGACTGGCCTTGCCGGTTTGGCATGGCACCAATTTAGGGCGTGCATTCTAACGAGCAATAATTATTATGTTTATGGAATATTAATCATATTAAAATTTCACAAAAGTGAATTTAAATAGGCGGCGCCGGCTGTGGACAGAACCCTGTTAAAGACCTTTATGGAGATAGTGAGCGCCGGGAGTTTGCTGGCGGCCGCTGAGCGCCTGCATATCAGTCAAACGGCGGTGACTGTGCGTTTGCAGCGCCTGGAGCAGCAGCTCGGCTGTGCCCTGTTTGTGAGAAACCGCAAAGGCGCGCGCTTAACCCCGGAAGGGGAGCGTTTTGCGCCCCATGCACAGCGCTTGCTCAGTGAGTGGCAGCTGGCAGTTGACGCGCTAGCAGAGCCCCTTACCGAGCAAGCAAGGTTGGCGGTGGGGGGCGAAACCAGCCTGTGGAATCCCTTGCTGAGCGGTTGGTTGCAGTGGGCCCAGCAACAACTGGGCGGGGTGCAGTTTGAGGCCTGTGTAGAAAGTGCCGAGACCTTGCTGGCCAAGTTAGAGTGCGGTGAGCTCGATGCCGTGCTTGTGCACTTGCCGCGTTACCACAGCGACTACGTTGTGGAATTGCTGCTGGAAGAAAAGCTCCTCTTGGCTGAGACGCCATCGCGGTCAGGGCCATTTTATCTGGTTGATTGGGGGCCGGGCTTTCGCGAGCAATTTGAGGCAAGTTTGCCGCGAGCAAAGCAACACCGCTGTAGGGTGAATCTCGGGCCGTTGGCCCTGCAGCTGATGTTGGCCAGCGGCGGCAGCGGCTATTTTCGCAGCCGTGTGTTAGCGCCCTACTTTGACAGTGGCCAGCTGCGCCGTGTGAACGACGCCCCCGAGTTCAGCTACCCGGTGTATTTGCTCACCCGGCGTGGTGAGCGCTCGCTGGCCTTGAGCCAAATGCTGGAGGGCTTGCGGCAACAAGCTGCCGAAGAAAAGCAGTGGCAGTTGTAACACCGCGCCCCGCGACGCGTCATTGCGGGGAATGGTTTAAGGAGAGTGCAATGGGGTTCTGGCACAGCGCAATGTCGCGGCCGGTCGTTTTCACCGCGCTGAAAGTGGCTGCCGTCGTGGGCACGATATTAAATGTGATCAATCAGGGTGAAGTGCTGTGGGCGGGTGTCGAACCGGATCTGCCGCGCTTATTGCTCAACTACCTTACGCCCTACTGAGTTGCCAGCTACAGCGGCGCGAAAACGCAACAATTGGCCCAGCAAGCGGCCGGGCCAGGCGTGTGCCGTCAGAATAAAGCGCCTTAGGTTAACTGGCTTTCTACCCAGTCGAAAACCGGGCCATAATTTTCCGGCAGCTGTTGTTTCAGCGCTTCTAATGCGGTGCTGACCGCCGACAGCTGTGGATGATTGATATTGATATGGCCGAGTTTGCGCCCCGGGCGAACGTCTTTGCCATACCAGTAGCACTGAGTAGAGGGAATCGCCATCCAGCGAGTGTCTCGCTCAATACCAATCAGGTTGATCATCACGCTGTGACCGCGCACCTCGGGTGCCTTGATCGGCAGTTTGGCAACAGCGCGCAAATGCATCTCAAACTGGCTGACGCAGGCGCCGGCCTGGGTCCAGTGGCCGCTGTTGTGCACGCGGGGCGCCAGCTCGTTGACGATCAGTTCATCGCCAACCCGGAAGCACTCCATCGCCATCACGCCGACGTAGTTCATGGCGTCCATAATTTTACCCAGCATGGCCTGTGCCTGGCCCTGCAGGTGATCCACGCGAGACAGCGGCGCAACGGACGCCATCAGAATACCGTTGCTGTGCAGGTTGAGTGTCAGTGGATAAAACACGTGCTTGCCATTGCTGTCGCGGGCGCCGACCAGAGACAGCTCTTCCATGAATGGAATTTTCTGCTCGGCGATGGCGGTGCCTTGCCACGCCGCGGGCACGTCGTCGGCATTGTCACTGTGCAGCCAGTACTGGCCCTTGCCGTCGTAGCCGCCCGTGCGACGCTTCAGTAATACGTCCTTGCCCAGTGCCTGGTGCAGTTCGTCGGCGCTGGTGTCCTGCTCAACGGCGCGCCACGGGGCCGTGGCAACGTCAAGGCTGTCGAGCAGAGATTTTTGGTGGAAGCGGTCGGCAATGCGCCAAAAAACATCGGCGTTGACGAAATTCGGGTGCTCACTCAAGTGGCGAGTCAGCGGTGTTTCCGGCCACTGTTCGCGCTCAACGGTGACAATATCGTTGTCGCCAATGCTGGGTAGCGCGGTCACGTCGGGGTCGAGTGGTTCAACGCGCAGCGCCAGCGGGTACGCGGCCTGTTGTAGCATGGCGCCCAATTGACCGGCGCCCAATACCCAAACAGTTTGCATTAGGCCTCCCGGGGGTCTGGATTGTCGAGAACCGTGTCGGTCTGCTTGCTGCGGAACTGTTCGAGTCGCTCGGCCAGCTCAGCATCGTGGGTGGCCAGAATCTGGCAGGCGAGCAAGCCGGCATTAAACGCACCCGCGGTGCCAATAGCCAGTGTGCCCACGGCAATCCCTTTGGGCATTTGCACGATGGATAACAGGCTGTCCATGCCATTCAGTGCGCGGCTCTGCACAGGCACACCCAATACCGGTAGGCGGGTTTTCGATGCCACCATACCGGGTAGATGGGCTGCGCCCCCAGCACCGGCGATAATCACCGAGTAGCCGTTGTCGACGGCTGTTTCGGCGAAGCTCATCAGCTTGTCGGGGGTGCGGTGAGCGGAAACCACTTCCACGTGGTGCTCGACCCCTAGCTCGCTCATGATCTCGGTGGCTGGACGCATGGTGTCCCAGTCGCTTTTGGAGCCCATGATTAGGGCAACTTTTGCTGACATTGGCTTTTGCTCTCGTCGCGTAAAAACCGCGCATTATAAATCAATTTTCCGGCTCTGCGCGCGTCAATTGGTGGATTATTGAACGAATTCCTGCGATCGCAGCGCCGGCCCTCGGCAATTCTGCTGCTTTTTGCTGGCCGCTTGCTCCGTCACTGGCATTGGCGCGTAAGCCTGCACATGCTGCGGCGCATTTTTTGACGAATTTTGTAACAAAGGCCACGCTTGTGAAACTATGAGCAGAGGCTGCATGTGCCCAGCCGGCTTACGTTTGTAAACAGGATAATTATGCGAGAGACCCTGCCGCTGTTAGAGCTGACCGAATTCCCCGCCATAGATCGCCACGCTATCGATACCTTACAGGTGAACCTGGGATACAAGTGCAACCAGCGCTGCCTGCACTGCCACGTGAATGCGGGGCCGACGCGGACCGAGATGATGACCGAGGACAATATTGCCCTGGTGCTCGATGTACTCCGCGCGCGCGATATCAAGGTGTTGGACCTCACTGGTGGGGCGCCAGAGCTTCACCCGCAATTCCGCGAGCTGGTTGTTAAGGCCAGGGCACTCGGGGTAAAGGTGATTGATCGCTGTAACCTGACAATTTTGTTTGAGCCGGAGCAGGAAGGGCTGGCCGAGTTTTTGGCAGCCAACGATGTAGAGGTTGTCGCGTCGCTGCCCTGTTATTCAATGGAAAATGTCGACGCCCAGCGCGGCGACGGTGTGTTCGATAAAAGTATTGCAGGCCTTCAGACTCTCAACCAATTGGGTTACGGGCAGAGCGGCAGCGGGCGGGTTCTCAACTTGGTGTACAACCCCCAGGGGCCGGCACTGCCGCCAAATCAGCAGCGCTTGGAGGCCGATTATCGGCGTGAACTCATGGCGCACTTTGGCATTGTTTTTAACTCGCTGTTTGCGCTGGCCAATATGCCCATTCAGCGCTTCGGCTCCACGCTTATCTCCAAGGGGCAATTCGACGATTACCTCGCACTGCTAAAAGGCAGCTACAGCGAGGCCAACTTATCGTCGGTGATGTGTCGCAGTCTGGTCAGCGTTGACTGGCAGGGTTACCTGTACGACTGCGACTTTAACCAGCAGCTGGGGCTCGGCTTGCCGAGTACCGGTGATCAGCGCGCTGACTTAACGACCCTGCTTTCTACAACGCTGCAAGGGCAGCCAATTCGCGTAGCGGGGCATTGCTATGGTTGTACAGCGGGGCAGGGCAGCAGTTGCGGTGGGGCATTGTAAGGAAATGACACGATGAGCAGTCACGATATTGTTAAAGATTATTACGGCAAGCAGCTGCAGAGCTCCGACGACTTAAAGACCAGCGCCTGCTGCGATGCCAGTGCCATGCCCGAGTGGCTCAAGCCGCTGTTGGCCAAGCTGCATCCCGAGGTGTTGTCGCGCTACTACGGTTGTGGGCTGGTGTGTCCCACGGAGCTGCGGGGGCGGCGCGTGCTTGATCTGGGCTGCGGCAGCGGCCGCGATGTCTACGCCCTGGCGCAAATGGTGGGGGCGGAGGGCGAGGTAGTCGGGGTGGATATGACCGACGAGCAGTTAGCGGTCGCGCGCGATACCCAGGCCTGGCACGCTGAACAATTCGGCTTTGATAATGTGCGCTTTATCCAAGGCTATATTGAGCGCCTGGACGAATTGGACCTGGAGCCAGCCAGCTTCGACGTGGTGGTATCCAATTGCGTGATTAATTTATCACCCGATAAAGCCGCGGTGTTAGCGGGGGTGAAGCGGCTGCTGAAGCCCGGCGGCGAATTCTATTTTTCAGATGTTTACGCCAATCGGCGTGTTCCCGAGGCAATGCGCGATGATCCATTGCTCTACGGCGAGTGTTTGGGCGGCGCCCTGTACTGGAACGACTTTGTGCAACTCGCCAAGGGGCAGGGCTTTACCGACCCGCGGTTAGTCGAAGACCGCCCCTTGGAAATGACCGACCCGGCTGTTGCAGCAAAAACGGCAGGCGTGGAGTTTTTCTCGGCGACCTATCGTTTGTTCAATCTCGATAATTTGGAAAGCGACTGTGAAGATTACGGCCAGGCGGTTCGCTACCGTGGCAGCATTCGTGAAACGCCGGTGAACTTTGTCCTCGACAAGCACCATATTATTGAAGTGGGTCGGGTGTTTCCGGTGTGTGGCAATACCTGGCGAATGCTGGCCGACAGCCGTTTTGCCGAGCACTTTGATTTTTTGGGCGACTTTAGCCGCCACTACGGCATTTTTGAAGGCTGCGGCGTGTCGCTGCCTTTCAGTACGGCTGATGATGACGGCGCCTTGCCCTGTTGCTGAATTATTCGCGCAAAAATACAAAAGGAGTGTGTGATGAAAATGCGTCCCCTGGGAAATTCCACTATCGAGGTCAGTGAGCTCTGCCTGGGCACAATGACCTGGGGCGAGCAGAACACCTGTGACGAGGCCTTCGAGCAAATGGATTATGCTCGCTCGCGTGGGATCAATTTTTTCGACACCGCTGAAATGTATCCAGTGCCGCCCCGGGCGGAAACACAGGGGCGCACGGAGGAGTACATCGGTCGCTGGCTGAGTGAGCGCGGAGGTCGAGACCAACTGGTGCTTGCCAGTAAAGCCACCGGCCCCGGCAATGCACATATTCGCGGCGGCCGCGGGCTGGATCGCGACGCCCTGCTCAAGGCCTTCGAAGGCAGCCTTCAGCGCCTGCAAACCGATTACCTCGATCTCTATCAGATTCACTGGCCAAACCGCGACACCAATTTTTTTGGCAAGTTGGGCTACCGCCACAGCAGCGATAACGCCGACGTCGAAGCGAATCAGCATGAATTACTGAAAACCCTCAGCGAGTTGGTGGCCAGCGGGCAGGTAAAAACGGTGGGGCTGAGCAATGAAACCCCCTGGGGCGTATTGAATTTCCTGCGCCTGGCCGAGCGCTATGCCCTGCCGAGGGTGGTGAGTATTCAGAACCCCTACAACCTGTTGAATCGCAGTTTTGAAGTGGGGCTGGCCGAAATCGCCCTGCGTGAAAATGTGGGGCTGCTGGCGTATTCACCGCTGGCCTTCGGCATGCTCAGTGGCAAATACCGTCACGGGCAACGGCCCGAGAATGCCCGCATTACGCTTTTCGAGCGTTTTCAGCGTTACAACAATCCCCAGGCTGCCGTGGCGACCGAGCGCTATGCCCTGTTAGCGGAAGAACACGGTATAGACTTTGCGCAGATGGCGTTGGCATTCGTAACCAATCAGCCATTTGTCACCAGCAATATTATCGGCGCGACTTCAATGGCGCAGCTAAAAAGCAATATCGACAGCGCCGAGCTCGTTCTCAGCGATGCGCTAATGGAAGGTATCGAGGCCATTCACACCGCCCAGCCAAATCCCGCCCCCTAGAGAACGAAAGGGCTAACTGCGGCAGATCCGGCTCAGTACGGCCTTCAAGTAGCGGGTCTCGGGGATTGCCGGGTGTACGGGGTGGTCGGCGCCCTGCATACCTTCGGCCAGTATTTGAGCGTGGCGGTCAATATGGCGTGAGGCGGCCCGCACAATATCCAGTAGTGACTCGCGAGGCATGTGCATGGAACAGGAGGCCGATAGCAGATAGCCGCCGGGTTCGAGTAAGCGCATGGCCTGTTCGTTGATGCGCCGATACGCCAGAATGCCCTCTTTTTGGTCTTTCTTGCGTTTAATAAAGGCTGGTGGGTCGACGATGATGACATCGAAACGTTGGCCGTCTTCCTTGAGCTGTTTGAGCGCCGCAAAGGCATCGCCCTGAAGGGTGTTGAAGCGCTCGCCAATGCCGTTTAGCGCGGCGTTCTCGTGGGCTTTTTCCAGAGCGAGCTCTGAGGCGTCGTTGCACCAGACCTCGCGAGCGCCAAAAACGCCGGCTTGCACACCAAAACTGCCCACATAACTGAAGACGTCCAGCACCCGCTTATCTTTAACGATGTCGCGTAACCAAGCGCGATTGGGGCGCTGATCGTAGAACCAGCCGGTCTTTTGGCCGCTGCTCAGCGGCGCCAGGAAACGCACGCCGTTCTCCGTTAATTCAACGTCTTCCGGCGACTCGCCGTGAACGCAGACCACTTCGCTGGGCAGGCCCTCGAGCTTGCGCACCGAGGCGTCGTTGCGCAGCAAAATTGACGCCGGAGACAGCAGTTTATCCAGCGCTTTCAGCACCGGCTCGCGCAGGGCTTCCATGCCTGCGGTATTAAACTGTACCGAGAGGTGGTCGCCGAAGCGGTCGACGACCAAGCCCGGTAACAGGTCACTTTCACCGTAGACAAGCCGGTAGCAGGGCGATGAAAAGAGTTGCTCACGCAGTGCCAGCGCCTGGGCAATACGCTGTTCTATCATTGCCTGGCCAAAGGGCTGCTGACCGCCGCTGAGCAGCCGCGCGCAGATCAGCGACTGCGGGTTTATGTACGCCACGCCCAGTGTTTTGCCTTGGGATGACTCGACAACCACTTGCTCGCCGGCCTGGAAACTCTTCAGTGGGCTGGCCTGTTTGTCGACCTCATTGCTATAGATCCACAGATGGCCGCCGCGCAGTCGACGTTCTTCATTTTTGGCAAGGCGCAGGGTAGGCAGGGTCATTGTGTTGTCTCGGTGGTGACGAAAGGCGGCATTATCGGGGATTGTGCTCGCTGGTTCCAGAAAAGCTGACTATCTTAATGTTGCCGATAAAGTTATTTGCCTGACCGTTTATGAACTCGAAATTTGGTTAATGACCTGTTACTTTTAGGGTTTATAGATGACCACCTTCCCGGGTCGTCACGCGGTAAATAATCGAAATAGCCCTCGTGCCGGGCGTAATTGAGGAAAACAATTATGAGCCAGTGTCCCTTTACCAACCTGCTCAGTCTGGATACTTACGTAAACGGTATGCCCTATGAAGAGCTGGCGAAGATTCGCCAAGCCGGTTCAATGGTGTACATGGATGACCCCGAAAATGGCGTGCCGTACTGGGCCGTTGTAAAGCGTGATGCGCTGGATTTCGTCTCGCAAAACCCGGATTTATTCTCATCTAACATTGAAGGTCCCTTCCCGATGGAAGTGCCCGAAGGCGAGGAAGAGATTCAAGCGGTGATGCACGAAAACATCATTATCGCCATGGATCCGCCCAAGCACATGAAGTACCGCAAAATTGTTCGCGATGCTTTCACGCCGCGCGCAGTGGCAAATATGGAAGAGTGGCTGCGCAAAGGTGCGCGCTCAATCATTGACCGTGTTGCCAAGAAAGGCGAGTGTGAGTTTGTTGAAGATGTGGCTGCCGAGCTGCCCTTGATGGCAATTCTGGAATTGCTGGGCGTGCCCCAGGAAGACCGCAAGCAGTTCTTCGATTGGACTAACATCATGGCTTTCGCCGATGACCCCGACTTGGCGACCAGCCGCGATGAAGCCAACGCGGTCAGCTTTGAGGTTATTGCCTACGCTGCCGAGCTGGCGGCTAAACAGCGCGAAAACCCCACCAGCCCCGTGGTTGAAGCCTTGCTGAATGGTGAAGTTGACGGCAAAAAAGTCGACGAGGAAATGTTCGCCTGGATGTTCATCCTGATTATGGTCGGTGGTAACGAGAGTACTCGTACTGCAACCGCTCACGGTATGCGCCTGCTGATCGAGCACCCCGAGCAGCTGCAACACCTGGTGGATCACCCTGAAGACATCCCCGATGCGGTCGAGGAAATGCTGCGCTACAACACCGCGTTCATCGCGATGCGCCGCACCGCCACTCAGGACATTGAATGGAATGGCCACAACATCAAAAAAGGCGACAAAGTTGTGCTGCACTACCATGCAGTCAACCACGACGAAGACGCCTACGGTGACGATGCCATGAAGTTCGATATTCACCGCGCTAAGCGCCTGCCGAATATGCGCCGCGAGATCCGTTCTTTTGGTATCGGCGAGCATTTCTGCCTGGGTATGAACCTGGCGCGCATGGAGCTGAACATTATTTTTGAAGAGCTGATTCCACGCCTGCGTAACCCCAAGTTTGCCGGCGATGTTACCTACATGCGCTCGTTCTTCATCAACACCATTAAAGCCATGCCGATTACTTTTGACCCAGAAGTCTAAGTGTAGCGGCCGTGCTAAGAGCCCCCTTTTGGGGGCTTTTTTTTGCCTGAAGATTGCCGCTAGTTGTCCAGGCCACCCAGACACAGGTACTTCAGCTCAACGTAGTCGTCGATGCCGTATTTCGACCCTTCGCGACCGATCCCCGATTCCTTCATGCCGCCGAAAGGCGCCATTTCACTCGATGTGACGCCCTCGTTAATGCCGATAATGCCGTACTCAAGGGCCTCTGCCACCCGCCAGACGCGGTTTAAATTCTGGGTGTAAAAGTACGCGGCGAGCCCGTAGTTAGTGTCATTGGCCAGCGCGATCGCCTGTTGTTCATCCTCGAAGCGGAACAAGGGGGCCACCGGGCCAAAAATTTCTTCCTGAAATACCCGCATGGCTGGCGTGGCATCGCGCAGCACAGTGGGTTCAAAAAAATGCTCGCCAATACTGGCGCGTCGTCCACCGGTAATGGCTGATGCGCCTTTCGACAGCGCATCGTCGACCAGCGCGGTGACCTTGTCGCACGCCTGGCGGGTAATGAGGGGCCCCATTGTGGCATCGCTATCGCGGCCATCGCCGAGCCGGAATTGTTGGACTTCGGCGGCAAAGCGCGCGGCAAAGGCATCGTAGATGCCATCCTGCACGAGAATGCGATTGCTACAGATACACGTTTGGCCTGCGTTGCGGTACTTAGACGCCAGGGCGCCGGCGACGGCGGCGTCTATATCGGCGTCGTCAAATACGATAAATGGCGCATTGCCGCCCAATTCCATGGACGTTTTTTTAACCGTCGCGGCGCACTGTTCCATCAGAATTTTGCCGACGCGGGTCGATCCGGTGAAGCTGAGTTTGCGCACCAATGGGCTGCTTGTCATCACGCTGCCGATGTCGCTGGCCTGTGTGCCGCAGACCACATTAAACACCCCGGCAGGGAAGCCGGCCTCGTCGGCCAGGGCCGCTAAGGCAAGGGCGCTGAGCGGCGTTTCATGGGCGGGTTTGATCACAATGCAGCAACCCGCTGCCAATGCCGGCGCGGCCTTGCGAGTGATCATGGCGTTGGGGAAATTCCACGGCGTAATCGCCGCAACCACACCAATAGCCTGTTTGATGACCAGTAGCCGTTTGTCGCGCGACGGGGCCGCGAGAATGTCGCCATCGATGCGCTTGGCCTCTTCAGAAAACCATTCAACATAGCTGGCGCCGTAGCCAATTTCAGCATCCGCCTCGGCGAGTACTTTGCCCTGTTCGGCGGTGAGAATCGCCGCGAGATCGCGGCGGTGTTCAATGATCAACTGATACCAGCGCTGCAGAATCTGCGCGCGGGTTTTAGGTGTTTCGCTTTGCCAGGCGGCTTGTGCTGCGTCGGCTGCCGTGATGGCGGCGTCCATATCGGCGGTGCCGCCATCGGCAACCTCTGTCAGTTTCTCGCCATTGGCGGGGTTCTCTACGGGAAAGCGCCGGCCGCTGGCGGCAGCCTGCCATTGGCCGTTAATGTAGTTGTTGTCGCGAAGCAGATCGGGGCGCTGCAACTGCATACTTGCTCTCCTTTATTGATTGGTGGCGTGAAGTTCACACTCCATATAACGCTGGCCCGGTACGTAGCCGTAGGGGCTGCGCAGCTCGCCGCTGTATTCTCGCTGAACGCGAAACCCGAGTTGTTCATACAGGGCTTGGGCGCGGGGGTTTTCCACCGACACATTGAGGCCTGCGCGCCGGTAGCCTTGCTGCCTGGCGCGGGATAGCAGCTCGGCGATCATTCGCCGCCCAAAGCCCCGGCTTCGTTGTTCGGGACACACGGCAAGCTGATAGATAAAGGCGACACCTTTACCCGGCGGCTTGATAACCGACTCGGTGCGCAGGCCGCGCCAGGCTGTGCGCAGTGCCGCCAGTGGTGAATAGTGGGCGAAAATCAGACGCATCGCGGCTAGGGTGAAACGATTGGTTTGTTCTGCGTAGCGCAGTGCGCCCACGGCCACCAGCTGGTCGTTGTCGATAAGCGCGAGGTGTTGATCGTGGCTGAATTCGTTGCCTTTGGCGATGAAGGCGCGTTCTAGAAACGACGTAAGTTGCTCGCTTTGGCGGTCGCAGAACACGTAGTGGAACGCTTCCGGGCCGGAGCTGATGATAAGCGGTAGGGCTTTTTCCCTATCGCCAGGTCGGCATTGACGAAATGCGGTGCTAGTCACGATGGTTCGGCCTCACGTTGAATTTTTTCCAGGCCCTGCCTAAGCGCTGGGGTCATCGGCATGGGGCGTTCGCTTTGTCGATTGACAAACACATGGGTAAAGCGGCCGTGTGCGGCAGCGATGGTTTCTCCCCGCCGGAAAATCGCTACGCCGTACTCTACTGAACTATTGCCCAGTTTGTTGACGCACAGCGCGCCCTCCAGCTCGTCTGGAAACGCCACAGCAGAGGTGTAGAAACACTCGCTGTGAACGATGTACCCGATTTGCTCGCCGCGGTGAATATCCAGTCCACAGGCTTCTATCAAATAACGATTCGCGGTTGTGTCGAACCACGAATAGTAGTTCACGTTATTTGCGTGACCATAGACGTCGTTGTCCATCCAGCGGGTGGTGATTGGGGTAAACCAACGGTAGTGCGTGCGCTGGCTTAGCGGTGATGCGGTCATTGGTGTGTCCTTCGAGCTCGGTGCAGTAAGTGCGGCTATAAGGCGCAAATTGAAAGCGTGGTAGCTGTCAATAAGGGCTTGCCCATGCAGTCTATGGCAAGGCGATCTCAATGTGTAATTTGGTCAGGAATAGCGCTCACTGACGCGCTCAGGTACGGCGCAAAGTCGGGGGTGTGTTTCATTGCGACAGGCTTCAAAATATAGGTAAACACTTGTTAAGATACGGGTATCTACGTATTACTGTTCGTAGTTGTGCATAGTAACGTAGCCTGCAATAACTCACTGATAGCAGAGTGTTTATTTATAACGCATTTAATATGTGGCGATGTTGTCAAATGTGAGCGAGTTCAAATTTTGCTGCAGAGCTTGCGCGTAGCATCGTGCCGTTGATGGTTACTCGAAACGACACGTCTCGCAATAAATGATAAATACGGAGTCTTTACCATGTCTTTCCGCGGTTTAAGAAATGGCCTTGCCCTAAGCGTCTCGCTGGCGGCATCCAGCTTTAGTCATGCCCAAGCGGCACAAATTCCTGTTCTTGGTGGTCTGCTTACAAGCCTTGGCAGCCTACCTATTATCGGCGCGCTGCCTCTCGATGCATTGATGAATCCCGCTGCGGGCCTGGATGGCCTGTCTGGCGCAGGCTTGCCAGGTTTAGACGCGCTGCCGCTGCCAGGCTTGGAAGCACTCCCCGATGTACTGGGCAATATTGGTAGCGGCGGTCTACCCGGCCTGGATTCACTGCCCCTCGTCGGCGTGTTGGGCATAGGTGGTATGGGCGGCGCTGGTGCTGGCGATGTTCCAGGGCTGAGTGACCTGTTGGATGCGCTGCCACTGCTGTCATCTGAAACACCGCAATTACCGGGTGTGGATGCCCTGCTGAGTATATTGAATGGCTTGGGCACTGGCGGACTGCCCGGCGCTGACTTCCTGCCATTGGCGCAGATCGCAGCAGTGGGTACCGGTGACCTGAGTATTCCCGGACTCGACGCGATTATCGATATTCCAGCACTCGCTGACTACGCGACGCTGGCAAAAGTGGAAATGGCCGTGGGTGCCGTTGAAGGCTTCATCACAGGTGTTGTTGCCGACCCGCAGTCGCTAACGACCATCGGTTCAGGCCTTGGTCCCGACACGCTGTTTGCTGTTGTCCCCCTGCTGGGTGCCTTAAAAGATGACCCCGCATCGCTGGCCACCTACTTCAGCGACGGCGGCACCATTTTAAGCGCCGAAATCGAATTGCTTCCCCCAATTCCAGTGGTCAGCCAGCCGCTGGCACTGTGATACCTCGCCCCGGGTTACGAGGCAAATGCTTCTCCAGCATCTACTTGGGCGCCCTAGGGTGCCCTTTTTTTCGCCTGTTGGTTTAGCGGTTATCTCGATAGCGTGACTTCTGTATACACAAATTCCTGGGTGTACTCATAGCGCACGCTGACTTCACCGGGGCAGCCGGGTAGACCAGAGAGTTCGTCGTCGATAGTGAACCGCAATGTCTGGGCGCAAGCCTCTGCCGCGACCAGCCGAGCGCAGGCAAAGCCAAAATAGCGCTTCACGATGGGATAGAGCGCCTTATAGATGCTCTCCTTCGCCGAAAAACTCAGCGCGACCCCAACAGCTAAGGGCAGCGCGCTCGATGCCAATAACTGCACTTCGCTTGGTGACAAAATCCGCCGTTGCAGCTTTTGCGCTGCGGATTCGCTCAGCGAGGGCTGAATATCGATACCCAGCGTCTGATACACACTGGCTCGACCGATGGCGCAGCGAACCTGGTTGTCGCTGTGAGTGACGCTGCCGACGGTGCCCGCCGGCCAAAGTGGGCAGCGCTTTTCATCGGCTAAGACGGTGAAATTTTGATGTCCAAACTGAGCCAGCGCCTGACTGGCCAACCAGCGGCCGGCGAAGAACTCTGCCTGGCGCTTGGTAATTGAGTCGGCAATATTGTCGGGGCAATACAGTGACCACTGCTCAAATAAAGAGGGTGAGAACGCCGCACTATCAAATTCCGCGCTCAGGCGTATCAGGCCCTCAGACGCAGCGCCGGTTTGCTGATAGGCGTGCAAAAAGGAGGGCGGGAGAGTGGCTGGTCGTGTGGGTTCACGCATGGCGAGCAGGTTCTTAGAATGTCGCCACTATTGTAGGCTGCCCGGCGCATGCTGTCGCGCCGGGCTGGTATCTAGCTTCCTTTTGCGAGATGGGCTAGCAAGGCTTCGGCGAGGGCCGCCGACGAGGCGGGGTTTTGGCCGGTAAAGATCAGGCCGTCGCAAACGATATGGCTGGCCCAGTCCTCGGCTTTTTGATAAATCGCGCCGCGCTCGCTCAGCATATCCTCCAGTGAAAAGGGCACCACCTTGCTAAGCCCAACCGCCTCTTCTTCGCTATTGCTAAACGCCGTTACGCGTTTGCCCTTGACCAAGGGTTCGCCATTCGCGGCGATGCTGTGGCGAAAGACGGCGGGCGCGTGGCAGACCGCGGCGACGGGCTTCTCGGCGTGAATAAACTGTTCGATGAGCAGCACTGAATGCGGGTCTTCTGCTAGGTCCCAGAGTGGCCCGTGGCCGCCGGGGTAGAAGATTGCGTCGAAGTCGCGTTCGCGCATATCGTTTAAGCGCTGCGTATGGGCAAGGCGCTGCTGAGCGTCGGCGTCCTGATTAAAACGCGCTGTTGCCGGGGTTTGGGCATCGGCCGCCGCGCTTTTTGGGTCGAGTGGGGGCTGCCCACCGGCCGGTGATGCCAGCGTAATGTCGGCGCCAGCATCGTGAAAAACGTAGTAAGGGGCGGCAAACTCCTCCAACCAGAAACCGGTTTTCTCGCCGCTGTCACCGAGTTGGTCATGAGAGGTGAGAACCATCAAAATCTTCATAGTGCTTCCTGTGTTTTTTACTGTGATTCGGCGCTTCCCCGGACAAGCATTGTGCCGACATTACGCGACTCCAGCAGATTGATATAGGCTTGAGGGGCATTTTCCAAGCCCTCTACGCGGTGCTCGCGGCTGTTGATTTTAGCGTCGCTTAGCCATTGCTGCATCGTCGGGGCAAATTCTGGTCAGTGCTCATCGAAAATAATAACGCCGCGCGTCTGGCTGTGGGTAATGATGACCATGTCTCACCTGTTGACTTCAAGCGCTTTGGTCTACCATAGGCGCCGTTTAGAAGGGCATAGCCGTCGACGATGGAGAGGTGAAGTTGGGTGATTTAGCAGCGTTAATCAAGGCGAATGGGCAGCCTCATTTTGGCGTTTTCGAGCGGCCTGTCGGCGATATCAATTACCGCGACTACGACCTGCGCAACGCAATGGATAAGCCGCGCGGCAAGTTGGCGCGCCACTTCGCTTTCAACCAATTTCAGTTTTTATCGCTGTGTTGTGACGAGCTGATAATTGGCGTGGCGATTGTCGACCTTAAGTGGGTGAGCAATGCCTTTGTCTATTGCTATGCGCCGGATAGCGGTGAGTACGATGAGTTCAGCTTTGTTCAGCCCCTGGGTCTGAAAACGGCCATTCACACTCAGCCCAATAACGGCGAGGCGCATTTTTGCTCGGGGAAAAATCGCGTAAAGATTGTCGCCGGGCCCGGCCAACGCCACCTCACTGTGTCGCTTGCCAGTGGTTTGCAGGTCGACGCAATTATCGATGAAGAACAGGGTTATCAACCCTTATCTATTTGCACGCGAGCAGGCTACGCCGGCTGGGTGTACACCCAGAAAACCACGGCCAGGCCGGTGTCGGGTAGCGTGCGGTGGCAGGGGCGCGACTACGATCTTGCTGCGATGTCGGCGCTGGCGGGGGTGGATTGGAGCGCGGGTTATATGCGGCGCGAGACGTTCTGGAACTGGGGAAGCTTGTCAGCCCGCCTCAGTGATGGCCGTCGCATCGGCTTTAATTTAGTCGCCGGTGTAAATGATACGGGTTATACCGAAAACGCGCTATGGCTGGATGACCAGATGGTGAAGCTCAGCACTGTCGTGTTCGACTTTGACCGCCAAGACGGCGAGGCCCCGTGGGTTATGCGATCGCAAGATGGCATCTTGGATCTGCGTTTTGAACCAGCGGGTCAGCGCAGTGAAAAGCGCAACGCGGTGGTGATCGCTTCAAACTTTACTCAGTTTTTCGGCCGCTACTATGGTCGCATTAGCCTGCCGGGCGAGGAGTTGGAGCTGTCAGGGCAGTGGGGTTTTGCAGAAGATCACTTCGCCCGCTGGTAGGGCATTTGTTGATCACTGTCACAAAACGAGGCAATTGAGTCGCGCCAATTCTCCAATCGGCATCAGTTAACAGTTTGTATAAGTGTGCTTTGTTTATAGTCATCGCCGGCCCGAAGAAAGGATCGGGCTTTTCGTTGGGACATTATAAAAATTGATTGGGGACGCACTTCAATGATGAAAAACAGAGCGCTGATTATGAGCTCGATGCTGGCCTTTGGCTTGTCAGCATGTGGCGGCGGTAGTGGTGGTTCGGGCGATGACGCGAACCTGCAGAGTGCCGCGCAGCAAGACGACGCTCAGCAACTGGGCACCTTTGAAACCTCGGTCTCTGACGACCTGACCGCAGGTGAGCCGATCGACGGTCAATACATTGTGCTGTTGCAAAAAGCAGAAGACAGCTTGCTTGGGGCGCTGCCTCTGCCGGACCTGGTGGATGAATTGCTCGCGACAGTAGGCGGTCAGCTATTGGGTGTTTATCAAAATGCGGTCAGCGGTTTCGTGGCCAAAATGAGCCCGGAAGCGGCGGCCTTACTGGCCAAGAATCCCCTGGTAAAACTGGTTGAGCAGGATCAGACCGTCTCAATTGCTGCGGTTCAGAATAACGCGACCTGGGGGCTGGATCGTGTCGACCAGCCTTCGCTGCCGCTGGATAATCAATACTCTTACAGCGCCGATGGCAGTGGCGTTCACGTTTACATCGTCGATACCGGTATTCGCAGCAGTCACAATGAGTTCTCCGGCCGCACAGGTGTAGGGCGTAACTTTGCCGCCTCTGGCGGCTTGTTCTTTAGCAGTACGGACCCTGAAGATACCGATGACTGTAATGGTCACGGCACCCACGTTGCCGGTACGGCCGCGGGCAGCACCTACGGTGTGGCAAAGGGCGCCACAGTGTATCCGGTGCGTGTACTGGGTTGTAACGGTTCAGGCAGCAACTCCGGTGTTATTGCCGGTGTGGACTGGGTCGCGGCAAACCATCAAGCGCCAGCGGTTGCCAACATGAGCCTCGGCGGCGGCAACAGTACCGCTTTGGATGCAGCGGTAAAAGGCGCGATTAATGCGGGCGTTACCTTTGTGGTGGCAGCCGGCAATGACAATACCGACGCCTGTAGCGGTTCACCTAACCGCGTGGCTGAAGCGGTTACCGTTGGCTCAACAACGTCATCTGATTCGCGTTCTTCCTTCTCCAATAAAGGAAGCTGCGTTGATATCTTTGCCCCCGGTTCGGCAATCACCTCTGCCTGGTACCAGGGCGATAACGACACTAACACCATCAGCGGCACATCAATGGCTGCGCCACACGTTGCCGGTGCGGCGGCGTTGATTCTGTCGCAAAACCCTAACGCAGCGCCGGCCAGTGTTTTCAGCACACTATTGCAAGACGGTACCAGCAATAAGTTGAGTGGTCTGGGCAGTGGCTCTCCCAACCTGCTGCTGCAGGTTGCCCAAGGTGAAGGTGTCGACTTCCCGCCGGTGGCGTCCTTTAGCTATAGCTGTAATGAACTCAGCTGTAGCTTTGATGCGTCGGCATCGTCTGACGACCAGGGCATTCAGCAGTACAGCTGGAGCTTTGGCGATGGAAGCTCGGCCGCTGGCGCGAGTGTTAGCCATACTTATGCAGCCTACGGCGACGTTACCGTTACGCTGACGGTGAGCGACACTGCTGGCCAGCAGGATACAGATAGCCAGCTGCTGAGCCTGCAAGAGCCCGGTGCTGGTCCCTGTCCTGAGTGTGAGCAAACCAGTGGCACGCTCACTGGCAGCAATGACAATGACTACAGCCCGAGCAGCGGCGGTTTCTCCAGCAATGGTGGCCAGTTCTATGGTCTGCTAGAGGGCCCTGCAAATGCCGATTTCGATCTCATTCTGGAAAAATATAGCCGTGGCCTGTTTTTCAGCAGTTGGTCGAGCGTGGCCAGCGGTGAGACGGCGAGCTCAAGCGAAGAAGTGACCTACAACGGCACCAGTGGCACCTACCGCTGGCGTGTGAAGTCATACAGTGGCAGTGGTGATTACACGCTCTACACTGACAATCCCTAAGCGGGATATCCTTCAGCTAAGGCACCTTCGGGTGCCTTTTTTTATGTCTCGGATTTTTCCCTGAGTTGCTGTCGGTAGACGCTGGGCGGGAATCCTGTCCAACTTTTAAAGGCTTTCGCAAAATTACTGGCATCGCTGTACCCCAGCTGCTCGGCGATTAACTCAATGCTTACCGCTTGGTTGAGTAACTCGCGGGCGCGCTTTTGCCGGAACTCATCTTTTAACTGCTGATAGCTGCACTGCTCGGTTTTCAGTCGCCGCTGCAGGGTCGCGGTAGACATATTGAGCCTCGCGGCAACGTCGTCAATGGTCGGTAACTCGCCCTGGCTGCGCTGCAGTTGGGCGAGCACCCGCGACGATAGGCGTTGTGATGAGAGGCTGCGTCGCAGGTCATTTTCGCAGCGCGCTTCCGCCAGTTTTGCCAGGTCGGCGTCGCGGGTCGCAAGCGGCAGATCGAGGATGCTGTTCGGCCACGACAGGCTGTAAACCGAAGCGCCAAAGCTGATTTTGGAGCCGCCGGGGAGCGCCGGTGGCGGGCAGTTTGGGGCCTCTCCCTGCATGGTGATATGGCTAGCCAGGTGCGCGGCGCCGCGTCCAAGTATTTGTCGGCACAAGGTGTCCAGGCAGGAAAGTAAAGACAGGCAGACATAGCGCATGGCAGGGTGTTGTGGCTCGAGTGGCCGGAGGCACAGCATGGCACGATCGCTGCCTTCGGTTATTTCAGGGTGGGTTTGTCCCGACTCGAGGGTGACAAAGTTAATGCGGGTAGATACGTAGCGATACAGCTTGTCCGCGGCCTCGGACAAACTGCGGCTATGCTGGGCGGCGTAGCCCAAGTAACCGTGCTTGGATAGCGTCATCCGGCGGCCGCCTTCCAGTGCCGACCACAGGTTGTTATCAATTTTCTGAAAGTTGCTCACAGCCTGTAGAAAAGAGCGGTGGCCAATACTGACGTCTTGCAGAAGCAGCACCTCGCTGCTCAGCCCACAGCCCTGTAGCAGTTCGCCAATGGCCATGCCGCGCTCAAAAGCTTGCTCGCTGAGCGTCACCAGGTAGTCACTGGAAATGGAATACTCACCGTCGCCGTGTTGTTCTGCGTCCATAACGTGTCCTGTGTCGTTAAAGCACCGGAGGCTGCGAGAAATTAACCTGCTAGCAGTAAAAGCACTATGCCATAGTTTCCGTCGGGTGGTTGAGCACGCCTAGCACCGCGACAAGTTGGAGAATAATAATGCAGGTTAATAATGGGATTACCGTTCGGCGGATGCACTTTCCTGCGCCCGCATCCATGGACAAATACTGGTTTGGTGGGAATCCGCTGATTTCGACTTTTTTCTATGCGATGTCGGCGACCTTTCCCGACGGCGAGCGCTTTTTCATTGATACCGTGCGCCACTACCAGCCCGAGGTTAGCGACCCGGCGCTGACGCAGCGCATTCGGGCCTTTATCGGCCAGGAAGCCCACCACGGCAAGGCGCATGAAGACTTCAACAGTGCTTTGGAAGCCCAGGGCTTTCCTATGGCAAAGGTTGCCGCACGGGCAAAGGCGCTGCTCGATACTGCGCGAAAACGCCTGTCGCCCCAGCGCCAACTCGCGATTACGGTGTCTTTGGAACATGTTACCGCAACGCTTGCTGAGCACGCTTTGCGTCATCCCGAGGTACTGGGCGAGATGGACCCGACATTTCGGGACATGTTGGTATGGCACGCGGTTGAGGAGATCGAACACAAGGCGGTGGCCTTCGATGTCTTTCGTCGCCACGTGGGCAGTGAGTTTCTGCGCAGGCGTGTACTTATGCTGTCGCTGATGCTTTTTTTCTTCCGCATCAGCGTATTTCAGCGCCAGTTACTGCGGGCGGATGGCCGGCGTGTGACGTGGCGTGAGCGCTGGCAGGCGTTGTGCTTTTTCTGGGGGCGGGGCGGGCTGATGACGGAGGCAATGCCGCACTTTTTGAAGGCATTTCGTCGCGGCTTTCACCCCGATGATATTGACCAGCGTGCACTGATTAACGATTGGCAGTTGCGCTATCCCGATGTCGCTGCTCGCCAAGTGAATCGCTAGTTTTCCTTTCAAAGACACCGCTCTTTTCAGTGGCCTTTTCGATGCCTTTGCCCCTTTGTCCTCGCGAAGGGGTCTTTTTATCTCAATGAAAAATATAGAAAATTTCTAGAAATCTACACCGTGGGCGTATTTTTTACGCGATTGTAATGTGTGTGGGGCTTAACAGCCATGGCGGAAGCGGGTATCGTCAATGTAATACACGTAAACTTTGCTGTGTGTATTGGCTGTGCTTTTTTATGGCACGGTCTATGCTGAATAAAAATAATAATACTGGCCTGCACCACTCGTTGTGGCCAGTTCTACATAGGATTACGGAGCCGCCCCATGGAAAGTGTGTCTGGCCATTTCAATTTGCATAACTTCAAGCGCTATCGCCGCCTGGCGGTGGTGCTGTGCTCGCTTGCCGTCGTGGCGTGTAGTTCTGACCAGGGGCCATCGGCCGATAGCGAACAAGCCGCAGCGGCAGCTCAGCAACTGCTGGCCAAGGGAGCGGGGGCAGATGGCAAGGCGCTCTATCAGGCCTGCGTGGCCTGCCATGGCGATGAGGCACAGGGCAATCAGTCGCTGGGCGCGCCGTCGCTGCGCAACCAGCAGAGCTGGTATTTGACGCGTCAGTTGCAGGCCTATCGCTCGGGGCTGCGCGGCAGCCATCCTGAAGACAGCTATGGCCAGCAAATGCAGGCAATCGCCAAGACCTTACCCGACAGCGAGGCGGTCGACGCGGTCGTGACATACATCTCGGCGATGGGAAGTCAGGCGGCAGCGGCGACGCTCAGCGGCGACCTAAAACGCGGCGCCGATTACTACAGCAATCTGTGTGGTGCCTGTCATGGCCCCGCGGCTGAAGGGATTGAATTGCTGCAAGCGCCTGCTTTGGCGGGGGTTGATGACTGGTATTTGGAGCGTCAATTTATTCATTTTCGAGACGGTATTCGCGGTGCGGATGAAGCCGATAAATACGGCTACCAAATGGCGATGATGGCGGATTCCCTGCCAGACGAAGCCGTACTGCGCGATGTCCTGGCGTATATTCAGTCACTGGCCGACTAGCAATGAGTGCTTACACGCGGGCCTTGTTGCCTTGCCTCGTGCTGCTGTTTTATTTGCCGGCTGTCCACGCTGCGCAAACCTGGAAACTCAATGAATTTTGTCCGGCGGGTTTTACCTTGCGCGATGGCGGCTGCTATTTGCTGAGCTTGTATCGCGATTACCGATCGCTGCAAAAAAGTGGTGTGGGCGGACTGAAAACCGGCTTACCCACGCTGCGAGAGGGCTTTAGCCCGCAGCAAATTGACCTCGGCCGCTTGCTGTTCTTTGACCCGGTGCTGTCGGGTAATCACCAGTTGAGCTGTGCCTCCTGTCACGATCCGAGTAAGGGGTTTGCCGATGGACGTGGACTGAGCATTGGCGCCGGAGGGCAGCTTGCCAAGCGATCGGCGCCGAGTTTGTGGAATGTCGGTTTTCTTAAGCGCTTGTTCTGGGATGTCAGGGCAGACTCGCTGGAGGCGCAAATGCAGGGCCCCCTTTACGACCCGGTGGAGATGGCGAACAGCCCGGCACAACTGCTGGCCGATCTTCGCGCCTCGGCGCATTACCCCGCGCTATTTGCCGAGGCCTTCGGTGGTGATGCATCGATTCAGTTGGATCAGATATACACCGCGATTGCCGCTTTTGAGTCTTCCCTGGTGTCGTTAAACAGCCGTTACGACCTCTACGCCCACGGCTATCACGATGTTCTCAACGCCCAGGAAATTGAGGGGATGAACATCTTTCGCTCGTTTGTGGCGCGCTGCGCGGAGTGCCACACCCCGCCGCTGTTTACTAACCAGCAGGTTGCGGTACTGGGGACGCCAGAGCCGGACGGGCGAGCACTTGACCCCGGCGTGCAGGGCGTGACCGGTGACGCGTCGCAGCGTGGCGGCTTTAAAGTGCCCTCGTTGCGCAATGTTGCGCTGACGGCGCCCTATATGCACTCGGGGCGTTTTGCCACGCTGCGCGATGCCACGGCGTTTTATAACGGCGGACGGGGACACGCTGTACCCGCCGGCGAGAAGCTCAGCCTGCACTGGCATATTTGGGAGCCGAATCTCACCGATGAGGAGCTGGATCGCCTCGTCGACTTTATGAAAACACTGACTGACGAAAGCTATATGCCGACACTGCCCGAACGCGTGCCGTCAGGGCTGACGCCAGTATTGGGAAGCCATTGATAGCAATCAATGCCTGGGTAGAAAACCTAAGGAGCAGAACCATGAAAAAGCCCGTTGCCAAGTTGGCGCTATGGCTGTGTTTGTTAATCACTTCAGGCGCGGCCATTGCCGCCGAGCTTGCCGTGAAAGATGGCCAATCTATTCAGGAGGCAGTGAACGCGGCTGCGCCTGGGGATGTGATTTTAATTCACCCCGGTACATACAAAGAAAGCGTCTATATCGATAAGGACAATATCACCCTGCGAGGCGTGGTGGTTGAGGGGGAGTGGCCGGTACTCGACGGCGAGCACAAACGCAATGACGCGATTTTGTACTCCGGTAACGACGTTACCGTAGAGTGGCTGACCATTAAGCATTACAAAGGCAATGCCATTATGGGGCAGGCCGGTAATAACTACATCATCCGCTATAACCGGGTTATCGATACCGGCGTCTACGGCATATTCCCTCAGTTCGGTAAAAACGGCCTGATTGAATACAACGTGCTCAGTGGCATCGAGGATGCGGCGATCTACGTTGGCATGTGTGACAACGTCGTGGTTCGCCACAATGAAGTGTTTGACAACGTGGCGGGGATTGAAATTGAAAACACCCGGCATGCGATTGTCGAAAACAATTATGCTCACAACAATACGGCAGGTCTGCTGGTATTCATTACCCCTGGCTTACCGATTAAAACTGCCTACGATGTGATTCTGCGCGACAACTTTGTGGTGAATAACAATACCGAAAATTTTGGTGCGCCGGGCTCGATTGTTGCCAAGGTGCCGCGCGGTATCGGTGTGGTTATCATGGCGGCGGATGATGTGATCGTCGAGGGTAATATCATTTCTGGTAACACGACGGCGGGTATCGTAATTACCGATCTCGGCTTTGTTACCGATATTGCTTCCGACCCCGAATCTGAGCCGAACCCGGATCGTATCGCCATTCTCGATAATCTAATGTATGACAACGGCACCGACCCTGTTCCCGAAATTAAAGCGGCCATGCTCACGCAATTCACCCGCCGTGGCCCGGATGTTTTTGCCAATATCGGTTCTGCTCAAGAGCCGGATAACTGCATCTTGCAAAAAGAACAGTACATCACCTTTGGCCTAAAGAAATGGAGCAAGTGCGAGCGAACCAATACGCACGATATTGATACCTACCTGCTTGCTGATGGTGCACCGCCACGAGAAATCGAAAATGATGAGGACCGTACTAAGCGGCTTTATCAAGGTATTTGTGCGGGGTGTCACGCCTACAATATGCGGATGATTGGGCCGCCCACGCTGGCGATCCAAGCCCTGTACCACAAGAACCCAGAGGGCATTGCCAATTATATTGCTGACCCGCACAAGATTCGCCCGGATTATCCGCCTATGCCAACTCAGTCGCATCTATCGGAAGAGTTAAGGCGCAAAGTGGCAGAATATATGCTAGAGATTGAGAAATAAGAGATTGAGAAGTAAGAGATTAAAAAGTAAGAGGTAAACGATCGAGGCTTGTGAGTTGTGACGGCGTCGCCAGAACGCCGCTCTTCTTTTCGAATGCAAGCCGCCGCGCAGCATGGTGAGAAGCGAAGAGGGTAAAGCATGAAGGCAGGGCATCGAGCGCGAATAGGCGCAGCAATCGCCGCGACCGTAGTGGCAACAGGCGCGCAGGCGGCAAACAACCTCGCCCTAGAGGAAGTTTTGGTCACCGCGCAGAAGCGGGAGCAGAGTGCCATGACGGTGCCGGTAACCGTGGATACCTTCAGTACCCAGGATCTGGAAAATACCGGGGCCTTAACCATGACCGACATTCAAGCCTATATTCCAGGCTTGAAAGTGGGGACTAACATTCAGGATGCTGGCGGTGTTACCCAGTCCTCTTTTGTGATCCGCGGTATTGAAAGCTCTAATATCAGTACCGGTGGCGACCCCTCTGTCGCCACATTCTTGGATGGTGTCTACCTTCCTCGCGCGGCGATAACGGTGCCATTTTCAGATATGGACCGTGTCGAGGTTTTGAAAGGCCCGCAGGGCACGCTGTTCGGGCGTAATGCCGCAGCAGGCGTGGTCAGCTTCGTTTCCAACCTTCCCGACCTTGAGGCGCGCGAGGGCTTTCTCTCCGCGAAACTCGGGAATTACGGCCTCGTTCGCATTGAGGGCATGGGGAATGTGCCGCTGAGCGATAATCTGGCTTTGCGGGTCAATGTGCTGCACAACCAGCGTGATGCCGTGGTCGACAATAAGGGGCCATCGCGGCCAGACCCGCGAGAGCAGGATAACCAATTCGCCAAAGTATCACTGTTGTGGCAGGCCAGTGATCGGCTGCGTATGCAGCTGTCTGCCGATTACGACAAGGTCGATAACGGCCCGCAGGCGATGATGGGAATTAGCGAGCAATACGCGGATTTTCCCGACCCAACGGATAGAAAAGTCAGTACCGATGCGCGCAAGCCCGGTGAGCGTCGCGATATGTACGGCGTGGTTGGCAAACTCTGGTTTGATGTGAACGATGCCAGTACCTTAAGCCTGATCGCTAGCCATCGCGAATTTGAAACCTATAACTTGCAAGATGAAGACGGTACTGCCGTTGAAGATGTTTATGTAGATACCAACAACGTCGAAGACTCCGATATCAGCTATCTCGAAGCGCAGCTCAATATCGCTCTGGAAAATGTCGATATGGTTTTCGGTGTTAACTACAGCACCGAAGATACCTACCAGCTCACCGCGTTAACCTTTAGTTACGGCGCCGTCGTCGAGCTGGCCTCCGACATGTTGGGCCTGCCCGCCAACGTGCTCAACTCGTTAATCGGAGGGGTGATTGCCGGTAATTATGTTACCGAGACGATGACCAATATCGGTGACTTTGAAAACTACGGCGTTTACTCAGACGTCGATTTTACGGTGACGGACCGGCTGAATATTCTAGCCGGTTTGCGCTACAGCAAAGATGACAAGCAGTTCAGCTGGGATGCGCCGCTTACTGATTTCCCGCTGTCGCAATTACAAGGGGAAAACTTTTTCTTCAACACCAATGGTGTTGAGCGTGCCAGCGAAAGCTGGGACAAAATTACCGGCCGCCTGGTGGCGAACTATCAGCTGGCCGAGGGAGCGATGGCCTTCGCCAGTTACTCTACGGGTTACAAGTCTGGTGGCTACGACTCGTTAAACCCCGGCTCGGGGGATGTTCCTCTGGAACCAGAGGTCGTTAATAACTATGAGCTGGGGATAAAAGGCGACTTTTTAGCCACGACGATTCGAACGCAGTTGGCGTTATTCCAAATGACCATCGACGACCGTCAGGAGGCTATTGAGTCGCAGCAGCCGGGCAGTGGCGCGGCAGTGCCGACGGTGATTAACACTGATGAAGATATCAGTGGTGTCGAGCTGACCTTAGATTGGTTGGTCACCGAGTCGCTCCGCTTTGGCGTGATTTATACCTACCGCGAGCAGGAGTCCAGCCGCGAGGCGCACTACGATGCGCAGGGTAATTTTGTTACCGCCGACAATCGTTCGGCGACAACACCTCAGGAATACACGCTTACCCTGGATTGGTCGCCAGAGCTTGCTGCGGGTACCGTGCTGTTTCACCTCGACTATGTGTACGAGGAGAATACAGACCGCGAGAACGAGGACCACCTGGATGAGTTTAACCGTGTCCCCGGTTACGGCGATGATACCGAACTGCTCAATGCCCGCGTGAGTTTTATCACTCCGTCAGGGGGCTATGAGTTTGCGGTGTGGGGTAAAAACCTCTTGGAAAACGAGCGGGTTTCGCAGCCCGGCGGTTTAACCGGCGATGTACTGGGCACCTACCACGTGGGCATTGTTGACCCACTCACCTACGGTGTCGACTTTAAGGCCTTTTTCTAAATCGCGTTTCCCGGTGGCAGTTACTGGGCTGTCACCAGATTTTCATATTGGCCACCTACACTCCCCGCGATATTGATATCGGGGGGAGCCGTTGTGTCTTCAAGCAGTTTAAGTCGTCGCCGCTTTTTGGCGGGTAGCATGGCAGGTTTGGCTCTAAGCGCGTGTGGGGGCTCCTCGGGCAGCTCATCAAGCAGCGGCCCTGTCGATTCGCCACTTCCCCCGGACCCGCAGCCTGAGCCGATACCCGATAGTGCTGAGCCCGGCCCCATCCCGCCAAGAGGTTTGCACCTCAGCTTTGTTGGCGACAGCCACACCTCGCGCACGGTAACGTGGTTTACCGATGGCCTTGAACCGCCGCAGTCTCGCTTGGAGTTTGGCGTGGTTGAAGAGGGCATGAGCGAAGCTGATATCGCCGAGCAGGTGTTCGAGCATTTCGTCGATGCGAGTGCCGACGAAACGCCGGGGGTGGAGAGTTTTACTCACCGTGCAACGGCAGCGGGGATTGATGCTGAAAAGCCCATGCGTTACCGCGTGGGCTCAGATGAGGGCGGTTGGTCTCCGGTGTATGTGGTTGCGCCGTCGCCGCGCGGCGAGTGGAGCTTTATCCACTTTGGCGACCACGGTATTGGTGACCTGCCCCAGCAACTGACGGCCGAAGTACTAAAAACACCCGCAGACCTGATTATGATTGCTGGGGATCTCAGCTACGCGAATGGCGACCAGCCAATCTGGGATACCTGGTTTGAGCAAATGGAGCCGCTGCTGGCTCACCGCATTACCATGACCGCGCCGGGCAATCACGAGCAAAAGGATTTTGGTGGCGAGGCTTTTAAAAACCGCTTTACCCACCCGCCCAAACCATTGAGTTCGGTGATTGGTCAGGGGAGTCCCGGCAGCTCGTTCTATTCCTTCGACTATAACCGCGTGCATTTTCTTGTAACAACGGCCGGGGCCTTGATCAACGACGGCACCCTCGTTGAAGAAATTATCAATATTGAGGTCGACCTGGCTCAGGCTGCACTGCGTCGAGCGCGGGGTGAGATCGACTTTATTGTTGTTATGCAGCACTACACGATCTGGACTGATCAGCTCGGTCGCAGCCCGGCTAACCCCACGTTGGTGGCGCTGGAAGAGAACATTATGCTGCGCTATGGCGTTGACCTGTTAGCGGTGGGGCACGACCATGTCTATCAGCGCTCCAAACCGATGGGACTGGGGCTGCCCAACCCCCTTGGTTATGTGCAGGTGCTGGTGGGAACGGGTGGCGCCTCTATTCGCCTGTTCGACGAAAATGGCCCGCAAATTTGGTCTGCGGCTGAATTTATTGGCGTTGGCTTTTGCCGCTATGCGGTTAGCCCCGGCAAGATTCGAGGCGAGTACTATGGCTCGCCGCCGTTGGACCTGAGCGATGAGGGACGGCAGTACATTACCGGCGACTTCTCACTTCAGGACAGTTTTGAGATAAGTACCAAGCCGCAGATTGCCTGCCAGTTGTGCGCCAAGCCGGCTCGCAGTAGTGACATCCTGCTCGCCGACTACGAGGCGATCTCCCGGCATACTCGCGAGCGAAATCGCCACGACTTGAGACACTGTTAGGCGTTGTCCTGGGTGGCGCAAAACGCCAGCAGGTCATCGAAGGGCAGGTGATCGCCTTCGTCTTTGCCATAGTGAGCAACGCGAACAATACCGTCGCGGTCGATTAAAAAATTGGCTGGCATGGTTGTCATATTGCCTTTGATCGTAGTCGGCACATAGCCTTTGCACATACCGCGTATCGCTGTGGGCATGCGCGTCAGCATACCCTTTATCACCCCGAGTATTGAGCGTTGCACTGAGTAGCGCTCGTAGTATTGGCCGGTTTCATCGGCGAGAATTGGGAAGGGGGCGTGATGGTCAGCTGCGTGCTCCTGAAGGTTGTCCAGCGGCGAGTCA
Organism: Spongiibacter marinus; assembly: GCF_016906995.1. Classification (GTDB taxonomy): domain Bacteria; phylum Pseudomonadota; class Gammaproteobacteria; order Pseudomonadales; family Spongiibacteraceae; genus Spongiibacter; species Spongiibacter marinus. The sequence continues at coordinate 66,377 of NZ_JAFBBD010000005.1, forward strand.
AATACCGCGACCACCGTAAAATCGTTAGTAAATTCATCGAAACGCTTTACCAGTTCATGAACCCGCATATTGCAAAAAGGGCAGCTGGCAAAGCGAAAGAACGACAGCATATAGGGTCGGCCTGCTAAGCTGGCTATGTCAAACTCCTCACCATTTATGGCGGTCAGGCGTAGGGGTAGGGCACGGTCGCCGGCTTGTACTGTCATACTGTCTCCAATGTTAAGGTCTTACATATCGCGGTGTGACGCACACGCCGCCATTTTGTTACACCTGCCGCACGATTGTGCGATTGGCTCACAGAAATAACCTTTCCTCTTTGGTGCTACGGCACACTTCTTGACCTGCTGTGCAACTTAACGTAAAAGTTTAGAAAAATAATAATGAAATGTCAGACCTCGCCTTGGTTGCGCAGGTAGGCATTTTGAGTGTTTCAAGAAGAAACAGGCCTTCCGGCCCAACCGGGGTTCATATGTCATTATCAAAGTTTGCCATTGCGGTATTGTCCATTGGTCTTGCTGCCTGAGGAGGTTCCTCCTCCTCAAGCTCTAATTCTGGTGGCGGTACGACATCACCTAAACCTATCGAACAGGGGCGGCTGATAGATAGCCCGGTTAAGGGTGCGGGCTTCGTTAGCAGCTCGTCGATCACCGGTCTCACCAATGTGAATGGGGCATTTTCCTACCGCCAGGGCGACGCCGTCTCCTTCCGGCTTGGGGGGCTTTCGCTAGGGAGTGCGCAAGGGGCCGCCATTATTACCTTGCTGGATCTTGTTGGTGGTGCTCGGGCAGCGGCGAACAGTGGTAGCAGCACTGATGAGGTGTTGGATGACTTTCCGGCGATCGTAAACCTGGCGCGCCTGCTCCAGTCTCTGGACGTGGATGGCGATAGTGGCAACGGTATACAAATTCCGTCAGAGGCAGCCCAAAAAGTTAGTGCTTACGTCAATAGCATCGACTTCACTGACCCGGATATGTTTGCCGACAGTGATAAACCGGCAGTGAAATTTATCTGCGAAGTAAAAGCGGCGAGAGGGATACCCGCCTGTAGTGAAAGTAACATTGTCGACGAGGACGCGGCTCGAAGCGAAGTAAAAGACACTGAAGAGCAGCGGCGCACTGGCAATATCAATGAGCTGCCTATCGTCAGTGCTGGCGCTGACCTGGTCGTTGCTGAAGCCGGCAGCGTTACCCTGCAGGGAAGTGCGGAAGATAACGACGGCAATGTCACGGGCACGCTCTGGCAGCAGACTGACCGCAATGGTGTTGCGATTAATGGCAGCATCGAAATCAATAATCCCGGTTCCTTAACGGCCAGCTTCACCGCGCCGGAAGTCGATCAAGACAGAATCTTTTATTTTTCATTAACGGCGACAGACAACGATGGCGATCGAGCCAGCGATACCGTTGCTGTGCTAGTGCGCGACAGCAGTGGTGGTGGAAATGCGCGGCCTGTGGCCAATGCCGGTGTCGACCAAAATGTTGAGTCAGGCGAAGTTGTTGTACTCGACGGCAGTAATAGTGAAGACCTGGATGGTCAGATAACAAGTTATAGCTGGTCGCAAATCGACGAGGATGGAAACTCGGTTAGCAATGGTGTTGCGCTGCAAAATGGCGATACCGCTGAGGCCAGTTTCACGGCGCCGAGCGTTGACGTAATTACTCAGCTGCGTTTTCGCCTGACGGTTTCGGATAACGAATCGGCGACCGATTTTGATGACATCACGATCAACGTAAGCCCTGAGGATACCGAGCCCGAAAATGTGTCTCCTGTTGCTAATGCAGGCGATGACCAAAACGCTATAGCCGGCGACAGTGTCACTCTCGACGCCAGTGCTTCAAGTGACGCTGATGGCGACGAGCTTAGCTATTCTTGGGAGCAGACTGACGATACGGATATCCAGCTCACCGGTGCCGATACAAAGGTTGCCAGTTTCACGGCACCAGATGTTAGCGAGTCAAGAACCCTGACATTCAAAGTAACAGTGAGTGATGGCGCACTCAGTGCAGACGACCATGTCAGCGTCGTTGTTGCGCCCGCGCCTGCGGTTTGTGATCCAGCCGATCCCGGTACCTACCAGCAGTGTTTTGCAATTTGTACTGACGGCGACCCCGACACAGCGTGCCCGCTGCCGTACGAGGATTTCTCCCCGAATCCAGAGCAATTTGAGGAGGTCTTTAGCCAGCTGCAGGCCTGTGCCGACCAAGACCCTGAAACACAGTGCCTCTTGCCCTTGGAGGGTGAGCCGGAATTTCCATCGCAGATAGAGGAGGTTTTGGGCGAACTCTGTGACGATGCGTCGAATCCGCAGCAGTGCTTAACCGACGGTCAGGATGCGATCTGTAGTGCGTTTGACCCAAATAGTGAGACGCCATTCTGCGGCGGAGGCGACCCAGGTACTCCCCCAGAACTGCCGGTCGATCCCACTGAATTATTGGGCGAGCTTTGCGAAGATGCCTCGAATCCGCAGCAGTGCTTGACCGATGGGCAAGATGCTTTGTGTGGTGCATTTGACCCTAATAGTGAAACGCCATTTTGCGGCGGTGGTGATCCGGGCACTCCGCCGGAGCTGCCGGTTGATCCCGCCGACTTACTGGGCGAACTCTGTGACGACACGTCCAACCCCCAACAGTGCTTAACCGATGGCCAGGATGCTTTGTGTGGTGCCTTTGACCCGAATAGTGAGACGCCATTCTGCGGCGGTGGCGACCCAGGTACTCCCCCAGAACTGCCGGTCGATCCCACTGACTTATTGGGCGAGCTTTGCGAAGATACCTCGAATCCGCAGCAGTGCTTGACCGATGGGCAGAACGCTTTGTGTGGTGCCTTTGACCCGAATAGTGAGACGCCATTTTGCGGCGGTGGTGATCCGGGCACTCCGCCGGAGCTGCCCGTTGATCCCGCCGACTTACTGGGCGAACTCTGTGACGACACGTCCAATCCCCAACAGTGCTTAACCGATGGCCAGGATGCTTTGTGTGGTGCCTTTGACCCGAATAGTGAAACGCCATTCTGCGGCGGTGGTGATCCGGGCACTCCGCCGGAGCTGCCGTTTGATCCCACCGATTTATTGGGCGAGCTTTGCGAAGATACCTCGAATCCGCAGCAGTGCTTGACCGATGGTCAAGATGCTTTGTGTGGTGCCTTTGACCCGAATAGTGAGACGCCATTTTGCGGCGGTGGTGATCCGGGTACTCCGCCGGAGCTGCCGGTTGATCCCGCCGACCTACTGGGCGAACTCTGTGACGACACGTCCAACCCGCAGCAGTGCTTAACCGATGGCCAAGATGCGATCTGTGGTGCGTTTGACCCCAGTGGCATGACGCCATTCTGTGGCGACCCCGGCACTCCGCCGGAACTGCCGGTCGACCCGGCCGACTTATTGGGTGAACTCTGTGACGATACCTCGAATCCGCAACAGTGCTTGACCGATGGCCAAGATGCGATCTGTGGCGCGTTTGACCCCAATGGCATGACCCCATTCTGCGGCGATGCTGGCGATCCGGGCACTCCGCCTGAGCTGCCAGTCGATCCGACTGATTTAGTGGGCGAGCTCTGTGACGATGCCTCGAACCCCCAACAGTGCTTGACCGATGGTCAAGATGCGCTGTGCGGAGCTTTTGATCCAGAAGGTTTGACCCCATTCTGCGGCGATGCTGGCGATCCCGGTACTCCCCCAGAGCTTCCAGTCGATCCCGCCGACTTATTGGGTGAACTTTGCGAGGACACGTCCAATCCACAGCAGTGCTTAACCGACGGCCAAGATGCGATCTGTGGCGCGTTTGACCCCAATGGCATGACCCCATTCTGCGGAGATGGTGGCGATCCGGGCACTCCGCCTGAGCTGCCAGTCGATCCGACTGATTTATTGGGTGAGCTTTGCGACGATGCGTCCAATCCACAGCAGTGCTTGACCGATGGGCAAGATGCGCTGTGCGGAGCTTTTGACCCAGAAGGTTTGACCCCATTCTGCGGCGATGGTGGCGATCCCGGTACTCCCCCAGAGCTTCCAGTCGATCCCGCCGACTTATTGGGTGAGCTTTGCGACGATGCGTCCAATCCACAGCAGTGCTTGACCGATGGCCAAGATGCTCTGTGCGGAGCTTTTGACCCAGAAGGTTTGACCCCATTCTGCGGCGATGCTGGCGATCCGGGCACCCCCCAGAACTACCAATCGATCCGACTGATTTATTGGGTGAGCTTTGTGACGATACCTCGAACCCCCAACAGTGCTTGACCGATGGGCAAGATGCTTTGTGTGGTGCCTTTGACCCGAATAGTACGACGCCATTCTGCGGGGGTTCCAGTGATCCGGGTACTCCGCCGGAACTGCCGGTCGACCCTGCTGACTTATTGGGTGAACTCTGCGACGATGCGTCGAATCCACAGCAGTGCTTGACCGATGGGCAAGATGCTCTGTGCGGAGCTTTTGATCCAGAAGGTTTGACCCCATTCTGCGGCGATGCAGGAGACCCAGGTACTCCCCCAGAGCTTCCAGTCGATCCCGCCGACTTATTGGGTGAGCTTTGCGACGACACGTCTAATCCACAGCAGTGCTTGACCGATGGCCAAGATGCGCTGTGCGGGGCTTTTGATCCAGAAGGTTTGACCCCATTCTGCGGCGGTGGCGACCCCGGTACTCCGCCGGAACTGCCGGTCGACCCCACTGACTTATTGGGCGAGCTCTGCGACGACACCTCGAATCCGGCGCAGTGCTTAACCGATGGCCAAGATGCGATTTGTACTGCGTTTGATCCTGATAGTGAGTCACCGTTTTGCGGAGGGGGCTCGGGCATTCCATTACTGCAGTGACTAGTGTGTGGGCATGGGTCCAGGCGCGGGGAATACTAGTTGGTGTTGCGGTCTATCCTAAGCTGAGAAGGCTTTGCTTAAGTTCCGAAAGCACCACTGACGCGCTCCTTTGGGAGCGCTCGTAGGGAACGCAAACATAGCCGCTGTAGATATCGGGACTGGCATTTTCAGTGTCTGCTGCAGCGCTTTCAATCTGGCTGATAAATCGTTGGCATATTGCCGGGCAGGCTTCTGCTTCGGCATTGGGGCAAACCACTACAAAATCTGCGTCGGTGATACGTGCGACGATATCGTCACGGCGGCAGTGGCGGTCGACCCGCTGTGCGATCGCTTGCAGAAAGGCAACATTGTCCTCTTCAGAAATACATTCCCGTATGACGGAATAGTGGCGAATACCAACCAAAAATACCGACAGTGCCTGCTGGTCGTATTCACAGCGGTTGAGTTCGTTTTGGAGTAACGAGGTTAGTGCATGGCGGTTGTACAGCCCCGTTATCGGGTCGATAGATTCGCTAACTTCGCTAACATCACGCGCTTTGTGCTTGTCTGGTTTTGGTAACTCGTCCGATGCTTTAAGAGCATTCTCGATACGCCGTGGCTGTAGTGCCTCTCTCAGGTGCTGTCCGGCTTTTTGAAATACTGCGGCCGGAATTTTCATTCGGTCAGCCAGTGGGCGCAGCTCATTGTATGCACTGCGAAACAGGTGTAGCTGCATGGTTAGTTGGCCACTGTGCCATTCCAGTTCGTTCAAACAGTGGTAGTGGAGGCGTTGCAGGATGGCGTCAGGGTCGCTTGAAAAGGCCAGGTCTGCGGCCAGCGAAGAAAGCTTGGCGATAAACCCCAACTGCTCCGTCACGTTGTTGCTAAGTGGCGCCTCATTGAGGTGGCTCAGGCCGGTGGCGTTGCTTATTGCTTCGGGCAACCCCCACTTTTCTAAGAGAGTCTGACTTAGGGCTGAATGGTCAATGCCAAATGTATCGCGTTCCAGTGTTGCGAAGGTGTTGTGATCTTCGCCTTGGTTCTGGATTGGTTGATAAAACTCTGGTTGTAAGTGATCAATAGCCAGCATACCGATGTCTTGCAGGCTGGCGGCGATGATGGCCTCTTCAGCGGGAAGCGACTTATCCAGCTCACTTAGCAACCGGGCTGCTGTGGCGCAGAGCATGACCCTCAGCCAGAAGTGATGTTGGTCTAAGCGCCGGGTACCGGCTTTTGCATAGCTTTGCGCGATGGTTGCGGCGAGGCTTAGCGCTGCGACGGTTCTTCCCCCGAGCAGCACTGCAAGGCGATGGATGTCACTGTGCGGCCGCCTTGGTTGGAAAATGGGGGAGTTGACAAAATTCAGCGTATCTTCGGCAAGCCCCGGTGTGCCTTCTAGTATTTGTGTTAGCTGCTGAACTTCAAATTCGCCGCTGCGCAATAGGTCCGCCAGCAGCAGACTGGCCGGTGTAGGTGCGGGGAGTTTCCTATCATTAATGTCGAAAGCCATCAGTCCGTCGATCTCGATCTTGGTGAATCTGTGTGCGGCTGGGCTTCAAGATAGCAGCGAGCAGGGTATTGATCAGCCATTTTTTTATTTTAATACGAAATGCTTACTCTACGTGGCATCTGGGCTGAGAGGCATTCGTCCGCAAATCGATAGAAATAGCGCCCTTCAGGTGGTTCACCTCGAAGAGGGTGCTGGGCTAGTATTGGCCTAATTCAAATGAGGGAGAGTAATAATAATGACCCCAATGATGATGAGCCAACTCACCATTACGTCAATCATGAAGCACGCCGAGCGAGTGAATGGCGCGACCGAAATTGTTTCGGTCACTGCCGATAATCCACGTCATCGCTATACTTACAAAGATGCATTTAAGCGTGTTCGCCAGCTTGCCAATGCCCTGCAAACGATAGGGGCGCAGTCCGGCGATACCCTCGCCACGCTGGCGTGGAATGACTACCGCCACCTGGAAATATACTACGCGCTATCTTGCAGTGGCATGATTTGTCACACCATAAATCCACGACTCTTCCCCGAGCAAATCGATTACATCGTTAATCACGCCAAGGATAAGTGGGTATTCGTTGACGCCACGTTGGTGAAGGTTCTAGAACCTTTGCAAGACAAACTGCCCGCAGTAAAGGGTTATATCGTGCTGAGTGATGAAGCACATATGCCCGATACCAGCCTGAACAATGTGCATTGTTATGAGCAATTAATTGCTGCCGAGAAGGACGAGTTCGACTGGCCGGAGCTGGAAGAAACCACGCCATCAGCCTTGTGTTATACCTCCGGTACCACGGGTAATCCAAAGGGGGTGATGTACACCCATCGCTCTACGGTGTTGCACGCCTTTGCCAGTATTGCGCCGGATGTATTTGGTTTGTCGGTACGGGATGTGGCGATGCCTATTGTGCCGATGTTCCATGTTAACGGCTGGGGGCTGGTATACAGCGCTCCCATAGTGGGTACGAAACTGGTGATGCCCGGTCCGAAAATGGGCGATGGAGAAACACTGTGTGCACTGATTAACGACGAGCAAGTGACCTGCTCGGCAGGTGTCCCTACCGTTTGGTTGGCGTTGCTGGATTACCTTGGCACATCCGGCAAACAAGTAGAAAGCCTGAACCGAGTGACCGTCGGCGGTGCGGCCTGCCCGCTAAGAATTATGACCGACTTCCGCGACAATTACGGCGTTGAGGTACAGCAGGCATGGGGCATGACGGAAATGAACCCCTTGGGCACCTTCAACGGAGGTATCCCGCTGCAGCTCGACGGTCTGAGCGAAGAAGAATACAACCAGATTCGCCTGAAGCAGGGGCGGCCGTCCTTTGGGGTGGAAATTAAAGTGGTCGACAGCGACAACAATGAGCTGCCGTGGGATGGCGAGAGCTCAGGTGCCGTCAAAGTGCGGGGCCCGTGGATCGTCAACGACTATTACGGCTACGACGGCAAAACCCTCGACGACGATGGCTGGTTTGAAACCGGCGATGTCGCCTGCTTCGACGAATACGGCTACATGCAAATCACTGACCGCTTGAAGGATGTTATCAAGTCTGGTGGTGAATGGATCAGCTCAATAGAGCTGGAAAATTGCGCCGTTAACCACCCCAAAGTTGCCGAGGCCGCCGTGGTGGGTATTCCTCACCCGAAATGGACAGAGCGCCCACTGCTATTAGTGATTTTGAAAGACGGCGAGCAAATGGAAAAATCAGAAATGCTCGCTTGGTTCGAAGACAAAGTCGCCAAGTGGTGGATTCCAGGAGACTGCGTATTTGTTGACTCGCTGCCCCACACGGCAACCGGCAAGCTGAGTAAGAAGGACATTCGCGAGGACTACAAAGACTTCCGCTGGCAGGATGAGAGCTAGCCATACGCCCAGGAGATAAAGGCTGCTGGCGCGGTCTTTATCTCATTTTCCCTCTCGGAGTGAGAAAGGCGTCCTGCCCTTTCCTTGATAATCCGATACCATCTCCCCCGCCTGTTTTTAGCGTTTCTAATTTACCAAGGGCTCCGTTATGGAAAACCCCGCGTCCGCTGTGTCACCTGTCAGGGCCTTCAGCCTTGCGCCGTTGATGTTTCAAAACTTTAGCTGCACTTTGGCGATCATGGCCTTTGTTGCCCTGGTGGGCCCAGTGGCGCGTATTTTGTCTCTTGAGCCCTGGCATATTGGCGCCGCCATGACGATGGGGGGATTCACCTGGATCCTTTGTGCGCGCTGGTGGGGTGGCCTGAGCGACCGCCACGGCCGCAGGCCGATCATGCTGATCGGGCTAACAGGCTTTACGGTGAGCTACTTTGGTCTGTGCTTGTTTATTGACCTGTCACTGCGCCACCAAATACTGCCGATGCTGGCCTTTCTTGGGCTCGTTGTCGGGCGGGTGGTGGTGGGCCTGTTTTACGCGGCGGTGCCGGCCACAGCGGCCGCTACGGTTGCAGACAATGTCGAGCCGGATAAGCGCGCTGGAGCTATGGCGTTACTCGGCGCAGCCAGTGGCGCGGGCATGGTAATCGGGCCGGGCTTTGTTGGCTTGTTAGCGCCCTACGGGCTGGGTTTTCCCATGTACGTGACCGCCGTTCTTCCCGTCTTGGCGCTGGTGTTGGTGTGGTGGCGTATTCCCCGGCAACCGCCTCAGGCGGCGCCGGTAACGCGCGCCCCAAAGCTGCAAGATCGACGCCTGCGGCGACCGATTGTGGTGGCGTTCTCTGCGGCATTTTCGGTCTCTATTGCTCAGGTCACGGTGGGCTTTTTTGCCCTGGATCAGCTCGGGCTTCCCGCGCCCGAGGCCGCTCAGGTGGCTGGTATTGCGCTAACCGTTGTCGGTGTGGCGTTAATTATTTCGCAGAGTATTTTGCGCAAACTATCCCAGCCGCCCGCGCGGCTAATCCGTATCGGAGCACTGGTGTCGGCCTGTGGTTTTATGGTCAGCGTGTGGGTTGAGTCAGTGTGGGGCTTGTGGGCGTGTTTTGGTTTGGCGGCCGCCGGAATGGGCTGGGTATATCCCTCGGTGTCGGCGCTGGCGGCAAACTCGGTTTCTTCAGAGGAGCAGGGCGCTGCTGCCGGTACGGTCACCGTGGCGCAAGGCGTAGGCGTGGTCGTCGGGCCTATGTTAGGCACGTTTATTTATGCTTTTCATGCCTCTGCGCCGTATGTAATGGTCGCGGTATTACTGCTGGCGATCAGTGTCTGGGTTGAGCTAAACGATTAGCGTTGCAGAGCCACCGGGGTTTTGATTCACTGTGAACGAGCAGTGAATTGGAGCGCCGAATGTCTACTTGTGATACCTCCCACCACAATAATTCACCCTCTTGCCACAGCAAGCAGTCCTTTGATGTGTTGCTGTGGGGCTCTATGGCAATTGTCGCTGTACTGTACGCGCTGGCGCTGGTGGCCAGCGACGCCCTGCCCACTTGGCTGCACACCGCAGCGGAGGCCACCGAAAACCTGGTGAATACCATGTGGTGGGGCATGGCTCTGGGGGTAGTGATGCTCTCGTTGTTAACGCGCATACCGCGAGAGTTTGTAATAAGCGTATTGGGCGCCGGTGGCGGTTTCACCGGCATTGTTCGGGCCACCGCGGCAGGCGTGCTGCTCGACCTGTGTATTAATGGTGGGTGCCAAACTCTATGAGCGCGGCGCCAGCCTGGGGCAAGTGATGGCCTTTCTTATCGCCAGCCCCTGGAACTCCTTTTCCCTCACCTTGATATTGGTCGCCCTGATCGGGCTGAAGTGGACGGTGGTGTTCATTCTTGCATCGGTGCTAATTGCCGTGATTAGCGGCTGCTTGTTTGATGCATTGGTGCGGCGCGGGGTATTGCCCGCTAACCCCAACACGCTTGCGCTGCCAGAAAATTTCGACTTTTGGTCGCAGGCAAAGGCTGGCTTGCGAGACACGCGTTTTGATAAGCGCTTTGTATTCACCATGTTTGTCGATGGCATAAAAGAGTCGCGCATGGTGATGCGCTGGGTGTTATTTGGCATTGTGCTTGCCGTTGCCTTAAAAAGCTTTGTGCCGGCGGATATCTTTTCCAGTTATTTCGGGCCGAGCTTAATGGGCCTGGGGGCAACGATTGTGGCGGCCACGATTATCGAAGTGTGCTCCGAAGGTTCCACGCCGATTGCAGCAGACCTGTTAACCAGAGCGAACGCCCCCGGAAACAGTTTTGCGTTTTTAATGACGGGCGCAAGCACCGACTATACCGAAATTATGGTGATGAAGGAGCGCACCGCCAGCTGGAAGGCGGCGTTGTTTTTGCCGCTGCTGACGGTGCCACAAATTGTGCTGGTCGCCTTGGTGATGAATGCCGGCGGCTAACGCGCCGAATCCTGACTGGCCACAACATCACTATCGCTGCTGGCTAAGCGCACATTGGCGGCTGGTGCGTCGCCGTTCTTGTCCTCGCCAAAATACAAAGTGGTATGCGGGAAGGGGATTTCAATGCCGGCGTCGTCAAAGTGCATCTTCACCAAGCGATTGTAGGCGCGGCCAACGGCCCACTGCATACCGGGCGCGGTTTTGATCAATACGCGAATGTTTACCGAGCTGTCGGCCAGTGCCGACACGCCCGCCACTTGCATTGGTTCGAGAATGTCTTGCTTGTGCTCACCACTTGCCAACTCCTCAAAGGCAGCCTGCAAGTGCTCGATGGCCTTGTCGATATTCTCGCGATAGGCGATGCCGTATTCGCCAAGGTGGTAAGCAAAGTCGCGCGTATAGTTCGACACCGCATCCACCGACGAGAAGGGCACAATATGGTAGGTGCCGAACAGGTCGCGCAAGGCAACCGAGCGAATGCCCACGCGTTCAACGGTGCCTTCGTGGCCGCCAGCTTGCACGTAGTCGCCTGTGTTCATGGCATTTTCCAGTTGTATAAATATGCCGTTGATCACGTCCTGCACAAGTTTTTGCGCGCCAAAGCCAACCGCAAGACCGAGCACCCCGGCGCCCGCGATCAGTGGGCCGATGTCCACGCCAATTTCCGACAGCACGATCATGGTTGTCATCACAATAATGACCGCAGCAAGGGAGGTGTGGAACAGGCCAAGTAGCGTCTCTGCGCGGGCAGCGCGTGCGGCATTGGCCATGCCCGTGGGGGAAAGGCGGTGTTCGATAAAGCTGGCCAGTGCAATCCACAAGCCTGCGGCCAGGGCGAGGATGAGCAGAATATCAACCAGCGACGACACCGTGCTGCGGCCGACTTCCGTGGCATACCACTGGCCCAGGTCAAACACCGACCAGGCGTCGAGTGACCACACAACAATTGCGGCGGTCACCAGCCCTCGCAGTATTCGTAAACCGGTGGGGATGTAGGTATTCAGGCGTTTTTGAAGGTGGGGCAGTTGCTCATTGATCGACTCAGAAAGCCGCACCTCCCTGCCGATCAACTGGCGAAGAACAACGAGCAGCAATGCACCCAGACCGGCATAGGTGGCGGTCTGCAAGGTAGCGAGCGCCACAAAGGGCAGGGCGCTTTCGGGCCGCAGCAAACTGGTAAAGACCACCACCAGTGCGTAGGCCAGCGCCAGTAAATGCCAGCTGCGCGCCAGCAGACGCAGGGCAATGCGGCGGCTGCCCTGATAGTTGGCAGCCCTGCCGAATAGCTGGTCTCGCAAGCGTTTTCGGTTTAGTAAAACGGTGGCGGTGTAGTACAGCGCAGCGAGCAGCACAATGCTGGTGCTCAGCGCGCTGCCGAGCGCCTCCGAGGCATTGGCGTTCACAATCGGCACCAGCACCATAATGCCGTAGCCGGTAAAGCCTGTGATGTTGGCGAAAAACCGATTGCAGTACTTTGCTTGCCGTTGGTTAAGCGGTAACAAGCGCAGAGCCGGAAAACGACTGGCAAACAGCGCCCGCAGCACCAGTTTTATTCCCTCAACGATCAAAAACGCATTGAGAAACAGCGCGAGGCGAGTGCTATCGGCGTCGGCCTCGGCAGACAACTGCGAGGCAATCACGTGACCCGACGCATAGGCCAGCAACACCGTCGCTAAATCCACCAGCCCGGCGGCGCTTACCGCGGCTACGGTTCTCAGCATGGCGAATTTGCGGGACCCGCGCACCGCCCAATCATTAATGCCAGCAAACAGCGGCTTGGCGGCGCGATGCAGAATAAAAAACAGCGCAAATGTTGCGAATGCCAGCAGGGCCAGGTGGCTTGCGGCGCGAATAATAGCGGCCAACTCGACGCGGTGTTTGTCGTCGCTGTGAGTCAGCGCCTCGACGCTTGTTGCCAGTGTAGCCAGCTGCTGTTTGAAATTCTCGCCAGCGGCAGCGGTTAGTGTTGCAAGCTGGCGGGCGAGTGAGTCTTCACTATCGCTGGCCTCACTGTTTGAGGGCGATTTATCATCCTCTGACGATGCTTGCTCTTTGTCGGGGGCGTCGCTGGTATTTACTGCCTTGGACGGGTTGCGCAACTGCTCAATCAACGCGTTGCGGGCGCCCTCGTTCTCAAGTAACTCTGCGAGGACCGACGAGCTATCACTGGTCGTCGGCGGTGCTGCGTGAAGGGTATGCCCGGAAAAGAGGAGTGGAATGAATAGAAGGGCGATCAAGCGCGTTGCTGGTCGCAGTGACATCACGATTATTCTCCTTATCGCTGGCGATTTTTTGTGGATACCTGCCTCCCAAGTAACGAACAATATGTTGGTGCCATTGGGGTTGTGTCAGCGGGGCGCTGAGAAAGTTCCATTGAGCCGCGCATCCGCATCTGCGCATTGTGGTTGCCGAATTGAGTCGGTTTTCACGCCAGATCTTGCGCTAGATCAATGCGCAGCCTGCTAAAGCTGCTACCTTCCGCGCCAAGTTTTTCAGCCGTAACAGTGCAGTTTGTCGCAGCAGTCCTTCGCCTTGTACAAAAGTCGAATAGTGCGTCCGCCATAGTAGGCGTATAGTCCCGGCGATTGTCGCCGGTTCAACCTGAGTTGTGCCCTTTCGTGCCCCTATTCGACTCGCACACGCCGTGTCGCTGAGTCACGTCCACCTTGTTACCGGCGAGCGAACGCCCCGTCATCTCGACATACCCGATCGCGCATTTTCGGTCGACGGCCCGTTCCAAGCAGAATTTTTACACCATATGGGAGAACCTTAATGAAACGAGGAATAGTGTTTGCTATTGCCTGGCTAACGGCTATTGCGGCGCAGGCGTCAGAGGCGCACGCCACCGCAATGGACCTTACCCAGCACTGGGTCGGCTTTGTTGCCATTGCAGTATTTGTCGCCGCGTATGTGCTGGTGATCCTGGAAGAGCAAATACATCTGCGCAAATCCAAACCCGTGCTGCTTGCTGCAGGTATTATTTGGATGCTGATTGCCGTGGTTTACAACGGCAACGGGCGGCCCCACGAAGTGGAGGTGGCAATTCGCCACAACTTCCTGGAATACGCCGAGCTATTCTTCTTTCTGCTGGTAGCAATGACCTACATAAACGCCATGCTGGAGCGCGGCGTATTTGAGGCGCTGCGCAACTGGCTGGTGGCGCGGGGCTTTAGTTACCGCGCGCTGTTTTGGCTAACGGGTATTCTGGCCTTCTTTATTTCGCCCATTGCCGACAACCTCACCACGGCATTAATTATGTGTGCGGTGGTGTTGGCGGTAGGCGTTGGCCAGCCCAAGTTCGTGGCCATTGCCTGTATTAACATTGTGGTGGGCGCCAATGCGGGCGGCGCGTTCAGCCCCTTTGGCGACATCACCACACTGATGGTATGGCAAAAAGGCGTTATTGAATTTAAAGAATTCTTTGTGCTGTTTGTCCCCAGTGCAGTGAACTTCCTGTTGCCTGCCGTCATCATGCAATTTGCCCTGCCCAGTGGCACGCCCCCGGCATCGGGCGGCAGCCAGGTGCAAATGAAATATGGCGGTTTGGTGATTGTTGGTCTGTTCCTGCTGACTATCGTTACTGCTATCAGTTTCCACAACTTCCTGCACATCCCCCCGGTATTCGGCATGATGACCGGCCTGGCCTACCTCAAGTTCTACGGTTATTACCTTCGCCAAAAATCCAAAAACTGGAACCAGGGAACAGAGAACCCGCCGGGCTCATCCGACGACCCCTACAACTTCGACGTGTTTGCCAAAATCGCTCACGCCGAATGGGACACCCTGTTCTTCTTCTACGGCGTTATTCTGGCCGTGGGCGGCTTGGGCTTTATCGGCTACCTCAGCGTCGCGTCTGACCTCGTATACGGCGGCTTGGGCAATACCGGCGCCAATATTATGGTGGGTATCATGTCGGCCATCGTCGACAACATCCCGGTTATGTTCGCCGTACTCACCATGAGCCCCGATATGCCGCACTCGCAGTGGCTGCTGGTTACCCTAACCGCTGGGGTCGGTGGTAGCTTGCTCTCTATCGGCTCGGCCGCTGGCGTTGCCCTAATGGGCCAGGCAAGAGGCCAATACACCTTCTTCAGCCACCTGAAATGGACGCCAGTCATTGCGCTGGGCTACGGCGCCAGTATTTGGGTTCACTTGCTAATGAATGGTTAAGTTGAGCGGGTGCTAAAACAAAAAGGCCAACCCAGATGGGTTGGCCTTTTTAGTTGGTGGAGCCGGGGGGAATTGAACCCCCGTCCGCCAGTCCGCCGCTCGGGGCTCTACATGCTTAGCTTCCGTTTATTGATTTAGCCGCTTACAGCCCAACGGTCAGGACGTAGTTGGCGATTCTGATTAAAGGTTTCGCTGATCGGTCTCAGACAAACGTCACAGCTAGCTTGTTCTATCTGACGGTTGCGTCCCGTTTACAAGCATCCGGTAGCAACCGCTAACGGGGTTTAGGCCGCTAGAGCGTAGTTGTCGTCGTTGGCAACTATAAGTTAACAGCTTTGGATTTACGTGATTCGCTGTCCTCACGGCATGCACCACAGAGTTTTGTAACCGGCGTCGAATCCAAATCGGCCCCGAAATCTGCAATAGCGTATCGTACCACTTCGACTACAGCGGCACTAGCAAAGTTCATTGCTTGGGGTCTTGGGGCTGAATTTTTAGTTGGATGTTCACGCTTTTGGCAAGCAGCTCGGCTTCGTCGCAGAGGTCGGCGGCGGTGAGTGGGTTGGCGTCCAGCCAGCTTTGGGGCACGTTTAGCTCGATAAGGTCGGTTTCGGGGCTCTGCAGGGTGATGTCGTGGGTGAGTTCGAAGGCCTGGCGTCGTCGGTAAAACAGGCAGGCCAGGCGCAGTAGGCTGATCATTACCCAGTCGGGCGTGACGCCGTATTCGGCAATCCCCAGACTTTTGGGTTTGCGGCGGTGGTTGAGCACCAGCATGCTGAGCCGCGCTTGTTCTTGTCTGGAAAAGCCCGACAAGTCGGCATTCTTCAGTATGTAGGCGCCGTGCTTGTGATAGCCGCCGTGGGCAATGGCCAGCCCGAGTTCATGCAATTGCGCAGCCCAGACCAGTAGTTTTTCCGCCTCCTGGTAGTCGCTGTTCATGCGTGGCTCCAGCGCGGGTAGCCAGCGTTTGCACAGTTGGGCGACGCGGTCACCCTGGAGGGGGTCGATGTGGTACTGCTCGATGAGTTGGCGAATGGTTTCGTCGCGGCGGTCTTTGTGGTGTAGGCGGCCAGCCAGGTCGTAAATAATGCCTTCGCGCACGGCGTAGCTGGAGATATGCAGCTCGGGTATGTCCATTTCTTTGAACAGGGCATAGAGCACGGCAAAGCCGCCGGGGATAACGTCGCGGCGGTCGTCGCTGAGTCCGGGCAGTTGCAGTTCGCTGGTGTGGCGGGCTTTTAGTAGCTGTTGTTTGATGGCTTGCATGGCGTCGCGGGTAATTTGTCCGGTGTCGCACAGCGCCATTTCGGCGGCAATTTTACTGATGGCGCGTATGGTGCCGGAGGAGCCGACCACTTCCTGCCATTGGTCTTTGTACTGTTCTACATAGGGGGAGATGAGCTGGCGGGCGGCGTTGACGGCGCGCTTAAAGGCCTTCTCGCTAATGTCGCCGTTGTTGAAAAAGCGCATGCTGTAGCTCACGCAGCCCATCGGCAGGCTTTCCAGCAGCTTGGGGTTTTGCTTGCCGGCAACAAGCTCGGTGGAGCCACCGCCAATATCGATAACCAGGCGTTTTTGCTTTTCTACCGCGAGGTCATTGGCCACGCCAAGATAGACCAGCCGGGCTTCTTCTGTACCCGAGATAATGTTGATGGGCAGGCCGAGTATGGCTTCGGCACGCTGCATAAAGTCGCCGGCGTTGCTGGCGGCGCGTAGGGTATTGGTGCCGACTATTCTCACTTGGCTGCGCGGCACGCCGCGAAGGCGGTTGGCGACTTTGGCCAGGCTGTCGAGGGCGCGCTGTTGGGCGTCTTCGCTCAGTACGCCGTCGTCGTTTAGACCCGCGGCGAGGCGCACCATATCTTTGTGGCGGTCGATAATGCGAAGTTTGTCGTCTTGAAAACTGGCAATCAGAAGGTGAAAGCTGTTTGAGCCGAGGTCCAGCGCAGCGTAAGAATCGGAGTTTTGTGCCATGTATTAATTCCCAATGCGAAGGCTGAGTGTAAGGCCTGTGCAGGGTAATTGCGACCGTCGTACACTGTAATACTGCTGACATGTATAACAACTAAGCTCGCGCGCGACGTTGTGTTTTATTGAAGGGTAAGGGTTGCTGATATGGCGGAGTCGAACACCGATAAAGCGTGGATAGCCAAGGAGCTGAGCTGGCTGTCGTTTAATGATCGCGTGTTGCAGGAAGCGGCCGATCCGTCAGTGCCGATTATTCAGCGCATTCGCTACCTCGGTATTTTTTCCAACAACCTGGATGAGTTCTTTCGTGTTCGTGTCGCCGATGTGCGTCGTCTGGCCGCGTTCTCCACGCCCTCTAAACAAGAAGAATACAAGCAATTGTTGGAAGAGATTCGCCAGAAGGTGTTGAAGCTGCAACATCGCTTTGAGTCGACCTACAACGCCAACCTTAAAGAGCTGCGCCGCCGCAAGATTTACGTTATCAACGAGAAGCAGCTCGACGATTCTCAGATTGAGTATGTGCGCAATTATTTCCATGCCCACATTCAGCAAGAGTTGGTGCCGATCGTTTTGGACGAAGCCAACCCAATGCCGGAGTTGAATGACGCGTCGATCTATTTGGCGATTAAGCTGAGCTATCAGGGGCAGACGCGCTTTGCCTTGCTTGAAGTGCCCACCACGCGGATCGAGCGCTTTGTGCGTATTCCCGGGCGCAACGGTAAAAAAGGCAAGGTGCTAATTGCCCTGGAGAATATGATTCGCGTGTGCCTGCCGCAGGTTTTTCGTGGCGTGTTCCCGCTGGACTCGGCAGAGGCCTATACCATTAAGCTAACGCGCGATGCGGAGCTGGAGCTTGGTGAGGAAGTGACGCAAACCTTTGTGGAAAAAATGACGCAAAGTTTGAAGCGTCGTCGCAAAGGTGATCCGGTGCGTTTTGTTTACGATGCGCAAATGCCTAATGACTTGTTGGAGTATCTTGTGCGCCGCCTGGGGCTGGGTCGTTTGGACTCCATGATTCCCGGCGGGCGGTACCACAACTCCAAAGATTTTATGCGCTTTCCCAATCTGGGGCCGGCCTACCTCGACAGCAAGTCGCTGCCGAAAATTCGCGTGCCCGAGATTGATGCGGCGGACAATATTCTCAGCTGCATGCGCGAACGCGATCTTCTGCTGTTCTATCCGTATCACAGCTTTGACTACCTGACCGATTTGCTGAAAACCGCCGCCATCGACCCAGCGGTTAAGTCTATTCGCATCAGTTTGTACCGGGTTGCCTCCAACTCACATGTTGTGGACGCGCTGCTCAATGCGGTGGCCAACCACAAGGAAGTTACGGTGGTGGTTGAATTGCAGGCGCGTTTTGATGAAGAGGCGAATATTGCCCTGTCGCAGCGCCTGACCGATGGTGGTGTTAACGTCATTTTGGGTGTGCCGGGCTTGAAGGTGCACAGCAAGTTGATCTCTATTAGCCGCCAGGAAGGCAGCGTTCAGAAATACTACAGCCACGTGGGAACCGGTAACTTCAACGAGAAGACCGCCGAGGTATATACCGACTTCAGCCTGCTTACCTACGACCAAGCCATTGGTGATGAGGTGGCGAAGGTCTTTGATTTTATTGCCTACACCTACAAACGGCACAACTTCCAGCACCTTGCAGTTTCGCCGCTGAATAGCCGTGATAGGGTGATTGAAAATGTTCAGGCAGAGATCGATGCGGCCAAGCGCGGCGACGAGTGCGGCATAACGCTTAAGTGCAATAATCTGGTTGATCGGGAGCTGGTCGACAAGCTGTATGAGGCGAGCCAGGCCGGTGTGCCGATACGCCTGATTGTGCGGGGTATGTGCTCCTTGGTGCCGGGCGTGAAGGGCTTGAGTGAAAATATAGAAGCCATCAGTATTGTCGATGGCTTTTTGGAGCACCCTCGGGTGTATATATTCCGCAATAGCGGCAAGCCTCGTTACTTTATTTCATCGGCGGACTTAATGACGCGCAATATCGACTTCCGCGTTGAGGTCACTTGCCCGATATACAGCCCCGAGCTTCAGCAGCGCATTCAGAGCATTATCGATATTCAGTGGGCGGATAATGTAAAGGCGAGGCTGATTGATCCCAGCCAGACTAACGCCTTTCGCCCGCGCAAGAAGAGTGCGCCGAAGGTGCGCTCTCAGTTGCAGATTCATAGCTATCTGGAATCGGGCAAGTTACCGCGTCTGGCCAAGCTGGACTATAAGGCGCGCAATAAGAGCAAAAAAACCAAGAAGAAGCGCGGCTAAGCCTCAGGCTTTAATAATAAGCAATTCGCCACTCTGCTTTTTGGGGTGGCTCACTTCCCAGTCGATCAGTTCGGCGCCAAATGCCTTTTCGCATTTGCGTGCGAGCTTGTGGAAAGGTGGCCTGCCGGGGTCGGCGATGATAATAGTTTTCACGCCAGCTGCGAGAGCCGTTTCAATGGCATTGAAAAGCGGCTGTACCAGCTTCGGCCAAAAGCAAATATCGCCGCCTAACACCATTTTTTGGCCCTTCATATCGTTGGCGGTGAGTTCTTCATAGCGAGCTACGCGCTGGGTGATGCTGACATCATTGAGCAGGGCGTGGGCGTCCAGGTAGGGGAAGACGTGCTCGTCGGCGTCGATGGCGGTCACTTTAGACTTGAACTGCTGCGCGCAGAAAATTCCCAGTATTCCCCAGCCGCAGCCGATTTCCATCACTTTACTGCCGCGGCGGGGAGGGTGTTGCAGCAGGTAGTCCATGATCAAAAACGATGAGCCCCACACCTGGTAGCCGTGAATCTCTGGCTGGGCCAATGCGCGCTGCATACGGCGAATAAGCTTGTGGCTTTTCTTGAGGATGAGAACATCGTGAACGATGCGAATATTCTTGAGAACTTCTGGCTCGCTCATGCGGCAATGGCTTCCTGGTGCAGCGGCTTAGCGCAGCTGTTTGGGGCGTATTAGGTCTTGCAGCTTGGCGCTGTCGGGGCGCAGTTGGTCCCAGTACTCAACGTTGATTTCCAGCTCGACAAAGGTGCAGGTGCCGAGCTGATCCAGTTCGCCGTCGTAGAGGTAATTCACTAAGTCGAGCAGCGCTGGGTTGTGGCCGATAATCAGGGCGTTGTCGTACTGGTTGCCCAGCTCTTTGAGCCAGGTGAGCAGCTGCTGCATGTCGAAGGTGTAGAGGTCTTCAGTGGTATGTATCTCGGCGTGGTCGAAAACATCCGATTCGGTGCGGAAGCGCTGAAGGGTTTCCTGGCAGCGATTGGCAGAGCTGCAAAATACCTGCGGGAACTTTTTATGGTTGCGCTCTAATTGGTGAGCGACCAAGCCGCAGTCTCGTTTCCCGCGGCGGGTCAGCGGGCGTTCGGCATCGTTGAGCTGGTCGTCATCCCAGCTGGATTTGGCATGCCTTAACAAGTAGAGAGTTTTCATCGGCTCGGGCGTGTGTCACTCACGAATTGTGTTGGCGCAGTATGCGCTGTTTCTGGCGGTCCCAGTCGCGATTCTTTTCAGTTTCGCGCTTGTCGTGATCTTTCTTACCCTTGGCCAGGGCGATCTCCGCCTTTATCAAATGCTTTTTCCAGTACAGGGCGGTACACACACAGGTGTAGCCCTTTTGCTGGGTCGCTTCCTCCAGTCTGCGCAGTTCTCTGCTGTGAAGCAATAGCTTGCGGGTGCGGCCGGGGTCGGTCACAAAATGAGTGGAGGCACTGAGTAGTGGGGTGATATTGCCGCCGAGCAGAAACGCTTCACCGTCTTTTAGCAGCACATAGGTGTCGGTGATCTGCACCTTGCCCTGGCGCAGACTTTTCACTTCCCAGCCTTGCAGCGACAAGCCCGCCTCAAATTTTTCTGTGAGGTGGTAGTCGTGCTTCGCCTTCTTATTCAGGGCGATTGTGCTGCTGGTGTTCTTGGGTTTCTTTTTGCTCATGGCGGCGATTATAGAGTGACTCGCTGGCAAAACCTATGGCGCTCAGGTAAAAATAGCGCTGCTTTGATGACTTTCGCCGGCGGTTTATGGCCCTCAAGAAGAATAAAGTTCAGGGTATCTGGTCAAGTCGCTGGACATTTCTAGCGGCGGCGACCGGCCTTGTTGTGAGTTTGGGTAACTTTTGGAAGGCTCCCCAACAGCTCGCCGCTAATGGTGGCGCGGTATACCTAGTGGCTTACCTCGTCTTCTTGTTGCTGGTGGTGTTGCCGGTGGCTATCGCTGAAGTGCGTATCGCCGTGCGCGCCCGCGCCAATCCCATTCACGCGGTGGACCAAATCGCCCATTTCTCCGGCGCGTTTCGCCACTGGTCGCTGGTTACCCAGCTGGCGGCACTAACGGCGCTGTTGCTGGCGGCAAACCTGGGGGTTGTTGCCAGCTGGCTGCTGACCTACATAATGAAAATGTCGTCGGGGGTAATGGAGGCGGCGAGCCTCGATACCATTGCTGGCGAATTCCAGCGGCTGCTGACCAGCCCTGAGGAAACGCGCGGCGCGCACGGCTTTTTTGTGGTGCTGGCGGTATTGCTGTCGTCGATCAGCGTAAACCGTGGCATGGCCATGGTGTTGCGCATTCTGTTGCCGGTGCTGTTGCTGGTCATGCTCAGCTTGCTGTACTTCAGTTATGAGCTGGGTGATTACGGCGCAGCGTGGCGCGCGTTGTTTGATTTCCGCCCGGGAGACTTTTCCTGGCAGGCGCTGCTGTCTGCGCTGCAGCAGGCATTTTATGCCCTCGGTTTAGGCACGGCGGCACTCATGGCTTATGGGGCGTATTTCCCGTCCGGGCGCTCCATTACCCGCCAGTTGTTGGCCTTGGCTGTTATCGACACCTTGGCGATGCTGCTCGGCGGGTTGATCTTAATCGCCCTGGTCAGTGACCAGCATATTGTGGCGGGCCAGGGGCCGGCGCTGCTCTTTATTAGCCTGCCTTACAGCTTTGGCAACTTGGCCTTTGGTGATATTGCCGGTACCGGCTTGTATGTGTTGTTGAGCATTTTGGTGCTGACGACGGTTGTCGCGCTATTTGAGCCCGTGGTGGCCTATTTGGTTGAGCGCTGGGCGTTGCCGCGCTGGGTGGCGGCGGTTGCGGTGGGTTTGTCGGTGTTCGCGGTGGGTGAGGTTTCCCTGGCATCGCTGCAGGTGGCGTCACCGCTGCAGTGGTTCTCGCGAACGGCAATGGAGTGGCTGGATATCGCGGTCGCGAATATTCTGCTGCCGATGTGCGCGCTGTGTTTTGTGCTATTTGCGGCGTGGCGGGTACCCAAGAATGTGTACGGTGGCCGGGATCACTGGCTGGAGCAGGGCTTTTTTTGGCTTTGGTTGCGTATGTTGCGGTATATTGCGCCGCCAGCGCTGCTTTGCCTGCTTTCAATAGGCTTGTATCAGCGCTTACAGCTATAACCCAGTACCGGAAGCCCTCCGCATGAACGATATTCGCCGCAGCGCGCTATTGCCATACTCAGCAGAATTGATATATCAGCTTATTAACGATGTTGAAGCTTATCCGCAGTATATGGATGGCTGCGTTGGCGCTGAGGTGCTGCTGGCGGATGAGTCGATGATGGAGGCGAGGCTGGATTTGTCGCGAGCGGGGATCAAAATGAGCTTTAGCACGCGAAATCAGCTTACGCCGCCGCGCCGCATTGTGCTGGAGCTGCTCGACGGCCCCTTTGAAAAGCTGCGCGGCGAATGGGAGCTATTGGCGCTGGGTGACAAAGCCTGCAAGGTGAGCCTGCATCTGCGATTTGCGTTGAGCAATGCGCTGGCGGGTGCGGCGACGCGTCAATTATTTAATTCTGTGGCCAATAATTTGGTCGATGCCCTGGTTAAACGTGCGAAAGAGCAATATGGATAACAATCAAACAGTACATGTTGAAGTCGCCTATGCACTCGCGGATAAGCAGCGCATTGTGGCGTTAGAGTTGCCCGCTGGGTCGACAGTTCGCGATGCGGTAATGCAGTCGGGGCTGGACAGCCAGTTTCCCGAGCTGGATTTGTCCAGTGCGGATGTGGGGATTTTTGGCAAGGTGGTGAGCAAGCCTGATGCGCAGGCGCTCAACGACGGCGAGCGCGTGGAGATCTACCGGCCGCTGATCGCCGACCCGAAAGAGGTTCGCAAACAGCGGGCGGCTAAAGCCAAGGCTCGCAAGCAGGCTTGACCTGCTTATTCGCTAGCGGCTTGGGCGTCGGCCTCGGCGCTGCTGCTGCTAATTTTCCCCTCGGCTGAGGGTTTAACGTCGGTAACAATGCGCACCAGTTTGTCGCCTTGGAAGTACGCGCTGAGCTGGTGGCGCTCGGCGGGCTTGCCTTCTTTATTCAACGTGTACACATAATCCCAGCGGTCGGGGCTGAAGCTGTCGCGAATCAGCGGCGTGCCCATAACGTATTCAACCTGGCTGCGGCTCATGCCGATTTCAAGCTGATCTACCATTTCCTGGGTGATGATGTTGCCCTGATCGATGGGCAGGCGGTAAACGCCGGGAAACTCCAGAGAGCTGCAGGCGCCAAGCAAAATTACCAGGCTGGCGGTAGCAATACGCAAAAACATAGTCAGGGTTCCAATCACTCGCAGAGGCAGGGATAATAGCGCAAACCTAAACACAACGCTAAGGTCAGTGGTTTATGTCAAGCGAAAATCAAGAGCTCCGCAAAGCTGGGCTTAAAGTCACCCTACCTCGGGTAAAAATTCTACAACTGCTTGAGCAGGCCGAAGCTGAAAATCAGCACTTCAGTGCGGAAGATGTCTACCGTTCGCTGATGGAGTCTGGTGAAGATGTGGGCCTGGCGACCGTTTACCGTGTTCTCACTCAGTTTGAGGCCGCCGGCTTGGTGGTGCGCCACAACTTTGAGGCCGGGCATTCCGTTTTCGAATTGGCCAAGGGCGAGCACCACGACCATATCGTGTGTATGGAGAGTGGTGAGGTAATTGAGTTTTACGATGACGTGATCGAGGAGCGCCAACATAAACTGGTGGAAGAGCGCGGCTTTGAACTCGTCGATCACAGCTTGGTGTTATACGTTCGTCCCAAGAAGTAACGCTTATCTTGCGGGCGGCGCTGCCGCCCGCGTTCAGTGGCGTATGCCGAGCATTTCTCTGGCGTGTGCCAAGGTGTTCTCGGTTATCGCTATCCCGCCCAGCATTCGGGCAATTTCCTCGATTTTTTGATCTTCTGCCAGCGGCTCCAGCTCGGTTCGCAAGGCCGTCTTGTTGCCGGTTTTCTTAACGCGAATATGGTGGTCGCCCTGGCTGGCCACCTGTGCCTGGTGGGTGACGCACAGCACTTGGCTGCGTTTGCCCAGGTCGTTGAGTAGCTGGCCGACAATTTCTGCGGTCGCCCCGCCAATGCCCACGTCCACCTCGTCGAAGACGATTGTCGGGACGGCGGCAACCTGAGCGGTGACGACTTGTATGGCCAGGCTGATACGCGACAATTCGCCGCCCGAGGCAATTTTATGCAGCGGGCCCATCGCGGCGTTGGGGTTGCTGCGAATGCGAATTTCGATGTCTTCGGCGCCGTGGCTGTGCGGCTCATCGTCAGCAAGAGGAATAATGGCAAACTCCACTTCGCAGTGTTTCATTGCCAGTTCGCCCAGTTTGCCCTCAATGCGTTTTTTCATTTTTAACGCGGCGGCGCTGCGCAGCTTGCTCAGCTTCTTGGCTTTGCTCTGGTAGTTGCTGAGCGCCTGCTGTTGCTCCTGGCGCATGGCATCGAGCTTTTCATCGGTTGCGTCGAGCTGCTCGAGCTGGTGTTGCAGCGATTGTTGCAGCTCGGGAAGTTCTTCGGGTTGAATCTTGTGTTTGCGCGCGGTTTGGTAGATGGCGTCAAGCCGTTGTTCAACGTCTTGCAGGCGCTGGGGGTCCAGTTCCGTTTCGTCGGTGACGCGCTGCAGTTCGCTGGCGGCCTCTTCGATCTGAATGCGCGCGCTCTCAATCAGACTGATGGCGGCTTCTTGCGCTGGGTGGCCGTGCTGGCAGCCGCTCAGTGACGAGAGCGC
The DNA here is from genome assembly GCF_016906995.1 of Spongiibacter marinus. Classification (GTDB taxonomy): domain Bacteria; phylum Pseudomonadota; class Gammaproteobacteria; order Pseudomonadales; family Spongiibacteraceae; genus Spongiibacter; species Spongiibacter marinus. The sequence continues at coordinate 91,103 of NZ_JAFBBD010000005.1, forward strand.
TTGATGCAAAATACCCATCGCGTTGACTTCGCCTTCGCGGCACAGTGCCAGGCTGTGGTGGTTGGCGGCCAGAATTTGCTCGGCATTGGCGAGCTGCTTTTGTTGGATCTCCAGTTCTTCAATTTCGCCGGGCTGAATATCGAGGCGCTCTAGTTCGTCGAGTTGGTAGCGCAGCAGTTGTTCCTGGGCGTTTTGCTCATCGAGGTGGCTTTCGAGTTCGTTGAGGCGCTTGCTAATGCGCTGATAGCGCAGGCAGTCTTCCCCGAGTGAACTGCACAGTTCGCTGGCGCCGGCAAAGGCGTCGAGCAGCTGTCGTTGATAGGGCTTTTTAAGCAGGGACTGATGGGCGTGCTGGCTGTGAATATCAATAAGCAGGCCGCCGAGCTCTTTGGTGTCGTTTACGGTGGCGGGCTGGCCGTTGATATAGGCGCGCGACCGACCCTCTTTGGTGATTACTCGTCGCAGTCGGCATTCGTTGCCCGCTAGCAGTTCTCGCTCCTGCAGCCATTGGCGGGCCAGGGGAATATCGCTGATATCGAATTCGGCGTGGATGTCGGCGCGCTCGGCGCCCGCCCGCACGACGCCGCTGTCTGCGCGGTCGCCCAGTGTCAGGCCGAGTGCGTCGAGCATAATCGATTTGCCGGCGCCGGTCTCGCCTGTTAATACCGTCATTCCCGGCTGTAGCTCGATTTCCAGGGCTTGGGTGATGGCGAAATTGCTGACGCTTAAATGAACCAGCATGGTGGCGGCTCCAAAATGAAGATGTATGGTTATTTATACAGTAGTTGGCTGTGCCCGCTCAAGCCCTGGTTGCGTTCCGGGAATTAAAAATACCGGCGGCCTTGAAAAAACAGGCAGAGCCCCCATACACGGGGAAGCTCACCCTCGGGGTGCGGAAGTTATTGGGCGGCTGGGCCGTCCGGCGAAATGAAGGAGGCTGCTAAGGTGGCAGAGGAACAAGATAAAACAGCCGCGGCTGAAGAGCTGGCAGCGGAGCAGGCAGAATCGGTTGAGCAGGTTGCTGAAGAGCAGGGCGCCGATGCGGGAGATGATCTTCAGGCGCAGCTGGACGCCGCGCGTGAAGAGGCGGCCAATGCCAAAGAGCAGGCGTTGCGCGCTGTAGCAGAGGCGCAGAACGTGCGTCGCCGCGCCGAGAAAGACGCCGAGAACGCGCGCAAGTTTGCGCTGGAGAAGTTCGCCGGGGATATGTTGAGCGTGGCGGACAATCTGGATCGCGCGCTTGCGGCTGCCGATACCGAAGACGAGGCGCTGAAGCCGATTCTTGAAGGTGTGGAGTTGACGCGCAAATCATTGCTGGATGCGCTGGCGCGCCACAATGTTGAACAGATCGATCCAACCGGTCAGCCATTTGACCCGGAATTCCACGAGGCGATGGCGATGGTGCCTAACCCGAGTGCGGAGCCGAACTCGGTGATTGATGTGATGCAAAAGGGCTACACCCTGAACGGGCGCCTGCTGCGTGCGGCGATGGTTGTGGTCGCGAAGGCGGAGTAACTGCCAAATATTCACACCTGAGATGTTGATGGCCGGCTTGAAATTGAGAAAAACGGACCAATATCTACAGCAAGAACAGAGTTTAACGGGGCCTGGGTGCCTCGCGCAGTAAACAGCGAATGCGGAGAAAAGTTATGGGTAAAATTATTGGTATCGACCTTGGCACCACCAACTCCTGTGTGGCGGTAATGGATGGCGACAAGGTAAAGGTTATTGAGAATGCCGAGGGTGGTCGCACCACGCCTTCTATTGTTGCTTACACTGACGACAATGAAATTCTGGTTGGTCAGAGCGCCAAACGTCAGGCGGTGACGAACCCGGACAACACCCTGTATGCGGTTAAGCGCCTGATCGGTCGCCGCTTTGAGGACGATGTTGTTCAAAAAGACATCAAGATGGTGCCTTACACCATCAGCAAAGCCGACAACGGCGATGCCTGGGTTGAAGTAAAGGGTGAAAAGCTGGCACCCCCGCAGATCTCTGCGGAAGTACTGAAGAAAATGAAGAAAACCGCTGAAGACTACCTGGGTGAAAAAATCACCGAGGCGGTTATCACGGTTCCTGCTTACTTCAACGACTCTCAGCGTCAGGCGACTAAAGATGCCGGCCGTATCGCTGGTCTGGAAGTGAAGCGGATTATCAACGAGCCGACGGCGGCTGCACTGGCCTACGGTATGGACAAGGCCAAGGGCGATCGCACCGTAGCCGTGTACGACCTAGGTGGTGGTACCTTCGATATCTCGATCATCGAAATTGCCGAGGTGGATGGCGAGCATCAATTCGAAGTGCTGGCGACCAACGGTGACACCTTCCTGGGTGGTGAGGATTTTGACCTGCGCCTGATTGATTACCTGGCGGAAGAGTTCAAGAAAGAAAACGGTATTGACCTGAAAGGTGACTCGCTGGCAGTTCAGCGCCTGAAAGAAGCGGCTGAAAAAGCGAAGATCGAATTGTCATCCAGTCAGCAAACCGAGGTTAATCTGCCTTACATCACGGCAGATGCCACCGGTCCTAAGCACTTGGTTGTTAAATTGAGCCGTGCCAAGTTGGAGTCGCTGGTTGAGGATTTGGTGAAGCGTTCGCTGGAGCCAATGAAAACGGCGCTGCAAGATGCCGGTTTGTCTGCCTCTGAGGTTGACGAAGTGATTCTGGTTGGTGGTCAGACGCGTATGCCGCTGGTGCAGTCTAAAGTGACTGAATTCTTCGGCAAAGAGCCGCGTCGTGACGTGAACCCGGATGAGGCCGTTGCGATGGGTGCTGCCCTGCAAGGTGCGGTACTGTCGGGTGATGTAAAAGATGTACTGCTGCTCGACGTCACCCCGCTGAGCCTGGGTATTGAAACCATGGGTGGTGTGGCAACACCGCTGATCGAGAAGAACACGACTATCCCAACGAAGAAGTCGCAGGTGTTCTCGACCGCGGAAGACAACCAGACTGCTGTAACCATTCACGTGGTTCAGGGTGAGCGTAAGCAGGCGTCGGCGAACAAGTCACTCGGCCGTTTCGACCTTGCAGACATTCCGCCGGCACCGCGCGGCCTGCCGCAGATCGAAGTGACCTTCGACATCGATGCCAACGGTATTTTGCATGTATCGGCCAAAGACAAGGCAACTGGCAAGGAGCAGTCTATTCGCATCACTGCTTCCAGCGGCCTGAACGAGGACGAGATCGAGCAAATGGTGCGCGATGCCGAGGCGAATGCCGAAGCTGATAAGAAATTTGAGGCGCTGGTCACTGCGCGCAACAACGCCGAAGGTCTGGCTAACGCGACTCGCAAAACGCTGGAAGAAGCTGGCGATAAGGCGAGTGACGAAGAGAAGTCAGCCATTGAAGCAGCGCTGGTGAAGGTTGACGAGGCCGTTAAAGGCGACGACGTCGAGGCTATCGAAGCGGCTGCCAAAGAGCTTAGCGAAGCCTCTGCTGGCCTGGCGCAAAAGATGTACGCCGAGCAAGCGGCAGAAGCGGAAGCGGCGGGCGGTGAGCAGCCTGAAGCCTCAGCGGCCGGCGACGACGTTGTCGATGCGGAGTTTGAAGAAGTCAAAGACGACGACAAGAAGTAAGCGGCGGGCGGGGCTCTGCCCCGCGTTGCTGGCGTGAACGGGAGAAGGGAGGCGCTAAAACCTTAGGGTTTTGCAGGGCGTTTGGCCCGCTCCCGTTTCGCGTGTGATGAGAGATTGAATTTTTACTGGGCTTGCGGGGTTTGTCTGCGCCCAACACAGCGTGAAGCGAGACGATGTCAAAACGCGATTACTACGAAATACTGGGCGTGTCCCGAGATTCGGACGAGAAGGAAATTAAAAAAGCCTATCGCCGTATCGCCATGAAGAATCACCCGGACCGCAACCCGGATGACCCCAAGGCGGAAGATATTTTCAAAGAGGCGACAGAGGCCTACGAGGTGCTGTCGGATTCTGAGAAACGCTCAGCGTATGACCGCTTTGGTCACGACGCGGTAGGTGGCGGTGCCGGAGGTTTCGGTGGCGGCGCAGGTGGCGCTGGCTTCAGCGACATCTTTGGCGATGTTTTTGGCGATATCTTTGGCGGCGGTGGCGGGGGGCGTCAGCGTGGCCCGCAGCGCGGCGCGGATCTGCGCTACACGCTTGAGATCGATCTTGAGCAAGCGGTGCGCGGAACAACGGCGAAAATCCGTATTCCGACTCTGGTGTCGTGTAAAACCTGTGACGGTAGCGGTGCCAAGAAAGGCTCGACGCCGCTTACCTGCGGAACCTGTAATGGCGTGGGTCAGGTGCGCATGCAGCAGGGCTTCTTTGCTGTGCAGCAAACCTGCCCCAATTGCCGGGGTAGCGGGACGATTATTTCCGACCCGTGTAATGACTGCCATGGCCAGGGTCGGGTAGAGGAAACCAAGACGCTGTCGGTGAAAGTGCCGCCCGGCGTTGATACTGGCGACCGCATTCGCCTGAGTGGCGAGGGCGAGGCTAGCCCCGACGGCGGCCCCGCTGGCGATTTGTATGTGCAAATGTCGGTGCGCCCGCACCCCATTTTCAAGCGCGATGGCAAGCACCTTCACTGCGAAGTGCCCATTGGTTTTGCCGACGCGGCGCTCGGTGGCGAGCTGGACGTGCCCACCCTTGATGGCCGAGTAAAACTGAAGATTCCCGCCGAGACGCAAACGGGTAAGTCTTTCCGCCTGCGCGGCAAGGGGATTACGCCGGTTCGTGGTGGCAGCACTGGTGACTTGATCTGTAAGGTGGTTGTTGAAACGCCGGTATCGCTGAGCAAGCGCCAAAAGGAGCTGCTGCAAGAGTTTCAGTCAACGCTGGATGGCGATGACAAGCAGTCGCCGCGCAAGAAAAGCTGGTTTGACGGCGTTAAAGACTTCTTTGACGACATGAAGCTGTAAATAGTTGAGGGGAGGGTTGCCTCCCCTCGACTTGCCTCACATTTTTCTCCATCCTGAGACCCTGGTATCCGGGTTGGACGACACACTATGGAAAAAACCCTTAATCGCTTTGTTGCTGAGTCGCTTTGGTCGCCGGAGGTTGCCAATTACAGCCCTTGGCGGCGCCGGTGCGTGCATATCTTGCGCTACGTGTATGTGGTGCTGGATGACCTGGCCAAAGGCGAGCTCACGCTGCGGGCGATGAGTTTGGTGTATACCACGCTGCTTTCTCTGGTGCCGATGCTGGCGGTGAGCTTTTCTGTGTTGAAGGCCTTTGGCATGCACAACAAGCAGCTTGAGCCGATCATGCTGCAGTTCCTGGCGCCGATGGGTGAGCAGGGTGTGGAGATCACTCAAAAGATCATTGGCTTTATCGACAATGTGAAGATCGGCGTGCTGGGAACCTTCGGTATTGCGCTGCTGTTTTACACCGCGATCTCGCTGATTCAAAAGATTGAGGGAACGTTTAACTATATCTGGCGCCTGGAGCAGCACCGCAGTATTGGTCGACGCTTTGCCGACTATGGCAGTGTCATGCTGATTGGCCCTTTGTTGGTATTTTCGGCGATCGGTCTGTCGGCCAGTGTATTGAGTGGCCGCGCGGTGCAGGAGGCGAGTGAATACCTGCCCTTTGTGACCCACGTGGTATCACTGCTCACCACGGCGGCGCCGTACATCATGATTATCGCCGCGTTTACCTTCTTTTATATGTTTATTCCCAACACGCGAGTGACATTCCGCGCGGGCGCGATGGCGGGGTTGGTGTCGGGGGTGTTGTTCCAGAGTCTGGGCTGGGGCTTTGGTAGCGTGGTGGTGTCGGCGAGCGACAGCGGTACCTACGCGATCTACTCCGGCTTTGCGATATTGATCCTGTTTATGATGTGGATGTACATCAGTTGGTTGATCCTGCTGGTGGGCAGCAGTGTTGCTTTTTATGTGCAACATCCCGAATATGTCGTCCCTTCCAAGCGCAGCGGCGATATGAGTATTCGCCAGCAGGAAGATTTGGCGTTAAATATTATGGCGGTGCTGGCGCAGCGCTATTATGAAGGGCGTCGGCCGATGTCGGCCTCGGACTATGTGCTGCGGTTGCGGGTGCAGATTCAGGGCGTCACGCGGGTGCTTCGCGCATTGACCCGGGCTGGCCTTATCACTGAAAACAGCGATGATCCGCCGCGCTACCTGCCCAATGCGCCCCTGGAAAAAGTGCGCCTGCAAGAAGTGCTGGAGGCGGTGCGCAATGAGGGGGGCGAGGGTTTCGTCTCCGCTGCGCGACCGCGCAGAGCGGTTACCGGGGTAGAGGCAGTGCGCAAGAATATTGATGATGCGGTGTCGTCGGTACTGGCCGAGACAAGTGTAAAAGATATGGCTTTGGCAGAGGCGTCGCCAGAGTTAGAAGAATCAAGTAATCAACTGGGTAAATCATGACTGTAAAAATTGCTGTGACGGGCGCTGCGGGGCGCATGGGTAAAACCTTGATAGAGGCGATAAGCGTGGCCGAGGGCTGCGAGCTGAGTGCCGCATTGGAGCGCCCGGAAAGCAGCTTGATTGGTGCCGACGCCGGTGAGCTGGCGGGCTTGGGTAAGTGCGGCGTGCTGGTGGGCGCTGATATTGCTGCAGTTGTTGACGATTTTGATGTGCTGATCGACTTCACCGCGCCACTGGCTACCCTGGCTAATGCCGAGGTGTGTGCAAAGGCAGGCAAGGGCATGGTGATTGGCACAACCGGCTTTGATGCTGGGCAAAAAGCCGAGTTAGAGCGCCTTATTGCGCCGATAGCGGTGTGCCAGGCTTCCAATTTTAGTACCGGGGTGAACCTCTGTTTCAAGCTATTGGATATGGCGGCCCGCGTGCTGGGTGACGATGTTGATATCGAGGTGTATGAGGCTCATCACCGCCACAAAGTTGATGCACCCTCCGGTACCGCGCTGAGCATGGGGCAGGTGGTTGCTGATGCCCTGGGTCGCGACCTTGATAAGGTCGCTGTATATGGCCGGGAGGGGCAAACCGGGGCTCGCGAGCGCGAAACCATTGGCTTTGCCACGGTGCGTGCCGGCGATATTGTTGGCGATCACACGGTGATGTTTTGCGCCGAGGGCGAGCGCGTTGAAATTACGCACAAGGCCAGCTCCAGAATGTCATTCGCGCGCGGTGCCGTGCGGGCGGCGGCTTGGCTGAAGGCGCAGACCGCCGGCCGCTACGATATGCAGGATGTGCTCGGCCTGAAAGCGGATTAAATCGATGGCAAAGCTAGAGTTTGCGGTGCCCGAGGCCTTCCCGTTCAGCACCGATATTGCTTTGTTGCGCAGCCATATTAACGCCGGCAATCACCTGGGTAACGATGCCTTGGTGAGTTTGCTTAACGAGGCGCGCGGGCGCTTCCTGGCAAGCCGCGGCGTTCGCGAGGGTGGCCGTGACGATGGCCTGGGTATGGTGAATGCAGATATGGCGGTGCGCTACTTAAGCGAGGCGCATTACGGTGAGGTATTGCGCTTTGATGTTGCCGCCAGCGACTTTCATCGCTGCGGTTTTGATATCGCCTACCGAGTCAGCGATGTGAGCTCCGGCCGCGCGGTGGCGGTGGCGAAAACGGCCCATCTGGTGGTTTCTCCCGAGCTGGGGCGTGCTGTCGATGCGCCCGCGGAGATGGTCGCGGCTCTCAAAGGGTAATAGTTACACCGTGAGCGTGTCGGTCGCGGTGGATTCTGCTGCCAACTTCGCGTAAAATTTCTTTTCAGATTTGGGCGCCGGGTTTAATCACCCGAGACCCCGTAAAAAAGCGAGATGGGGATTCACCGCATCTCGCTTTTTTGCACGCGTATTTTCCTCTGTGGTTCCCTGGTTATCGTTCCGACGGCTGTCGGCGGTGACTCTCGGCCGCAAGTCTGATCCAGGAGGTTATCTTGACGGTTACAGCCATACTCGCCCTAGAAGACGGCAGTATTTTTCGGGGTGTTGCAATCGGTGCGCACGGGCACTCGGTTGGGGAGGTGGTGTTCAATACCGCCATGACGGGTTATCAGGAGATTCTCACCGATCCCTCCTACGCGCGTCAGATCGTGACGCTGACCTATCCCCATATCGGCAATACCGGCGTTAACTCAGAAGACGAAGAAGCTGCAGAAATTTGGTCTGCGGGCTTGGTTATTCGCGATTTGCCCATGTTGGCGAGCAGTTTCCGCAGCGAGCAAAGCCTGTCTGACTATCTGCGCGCGCGCAATATAGTCGGCATCGCCGAGATAGATACCCGCCGCCTGACGCGTATTCTGCGCGACAAGGGTGCTCAGGGTGGCTGTCTGCTGGCCGGTGATGACCTCGGCGCGGAAGATGAAGCCAAAGCACTGGAATTGGCAAAGGGCTTTGCAGGCCTGAAAGGCATGGATCTGGCGAAAGAAGTGACCACTGCCGAGCGCTATGAGTGGCGCGAAAGCACATGGCAGCTGGGCGAGGGGCATAAAGTCCTGGGCGATGACGACTTGCCTCACCATGTTGTTGCCTATGACTTCGGCGTAAAGCGCAACATTTTGCGTATGCTGGCCGACCGCGGCTGTCGCCTCACCGTGGTGCCTGCAACCACGCCAGCAGCTGATGTACTGGCGATGAATCCCGATGGGGTCTTCCTGTCCAATGGCCCGGGCGATCCAGAGCCCTGTGACTACGCCATCGCGGCGATCAAAGACATTCTCGACGCCGACTTGCCGGTCTTCGGAATTTGCCTGGGGCACCAGCTGTTATCGTTGGCATCAGGTGCAAAGACCATGAAGATGAAGTTTGGCCACCACGGCGCCAACCATCCGGTTCAGGACTTAAAAACCAAGGTGGTACACATCACCAGTCAGAACCACGGCTTTGCCGTTGATGAAGACAGCTTGCCGGCGACCATGACGGTGACCCACAAGTCGCTGTTTGATGGCTCCTTGCAGGGGGTTGAGCGCAATGACAAACCTGCGTTTGGCTTTCAGGGACACCCAGAAGCTAGCCCGGGGCCGCATGATATTGCGCCCTTGTTTGACCACTTTATTGAGTTAATCCAGGCCAAGAAGGCCGGTTGAGACTATCGGATTGCGTCCTGCGCAACCGGGGGCGGCAGTAGCCGTTCTCGCTGAGCGTAAAGCGGAGACAACATGCCCAAAAGAACCGACATAGAATCCATTTTGATCCTGGGTGCCGGCCCGATTGTCATCGGCCAGGCCTGTGAGTTTGACTACTCCGGTGCGCAAGCCTGTAAGGCGCTGCGCGAAGAGGGTTATCGCGTTATTCTGGTGAACTCCAACCCGGCCACCATCATGACCGACCCGGCAATGGCTGATGCCACCTACATTGAGCCGATTGCCTGGCAGACTGTTGAAAAAATCATCGAGAAAGAGCGCCCCGATGTACTGCTGCCAACAATGGGTGGGCAGACAGCGTTGAACTGTGCGCTGGACCTGGATCGCGAAGGCGTACTGGAGAAGTACGGCGTAGAGATGATCGGCGCCAAGAAAGACGCCATCGACATGGCCGAAGATCGCCAGTTGTTCGATCAAGCGATGAAGCGTATCGGCCTGGAAACGCCGCGCTCTGCGATTGCACACAGCATGGAGGAGGCACTGCAAGTTCTCGACTCCATCGGTTTTCCGGCGATTATTCGTCCGTCGTTCACAATGGGCGGCAGCGGCGGTGGTATTGCCTATAACAAAGAAGAGTACGTGGAGATTTGTACCCGCGGCTTGGATTTGTCACCCACCAACGAGCTGTTGATCGATGAGAGCCTGATCGGCTGGAAAGAGTTTGAAATGGAGGTGGTGCGTGATCGCAATGACAACTGCATCATCATTTGTGCCATCGAAAACTTCGACCCGATGGGTGTGCACACCGGTGACTCGATTACCGTTGCCCCCGCGCAAACGCTGACGGATAAAGAATATCAAATCATGCGAAATGCCTCTTGCGCGGTGCTGCGTGAGATTGGTGTTGAAACGGGCGGTTCGAACGTCCAGTTTGGTATGAACCCGAAAGACGGCCGCCTGGTGGTGATTGAGATGAACCCGCGGGTGTCTCGTTCATCGGCATTGGCCTCGAAGGCCACTGGCTTCCCAATTGCTAAAGTCGCTGCCAAGTTGGCGGTGGGTTACACCCTCGATGAGCTGCAAAACGACATTACCGGCGGCGCAACGCCTGCGTCATTTGAGCCGAGCATCGACTATGTCGTGACCAAGATTCCGCGCTTTACCTTTGAAAAGTTCGGCGAAGCACAGACCAAGCTGCATACGCAGATGAAGTCGGTCGGAGAGGTGATGGCGATTGGCCGCACCTTCCAGGAGTCCGTGCAAAAGGCACTGCGTGGTCTGGAAGTAGGCTCTGCCGGCTTTGAGCACAAGATTGATGTTGATCGCGACGATGCTCGCGATGTGTTGATTGCCGAGCTGACCAACCCTGGCCCTGAGCGCATTTGGTATGTGGCCGATGCTTTCCGTGCTGGCATGTCGGTGGAAGAGGTGTACGAGCACTCGTGGATCGACCCCTGGTTCCTGGTGCAGATCGAAGACATTGTTAAGTCTGAAAACGCCCTGAAGAAGGTGGCGCTGTCGGATATTGACGAAGCGCTTATGCGTCGCCTCAAGCGCAAAGGTTTCAGCGATCAGCGCTTGTCCGTGCTGCTGGCAGTGAGCGAGCGGCAATTGCGCGCCCGCCGTCACGCATTGGGCGTATTGCCGGTGTACAAGCGGGTGGATACCTGTGCGGCAGAGTTCGCTACGTCTACGGCGTATATGTACTCAACCTACGAGGAAGAGTGCGAAGCCCAGCCAAGCGAGCGCGAAAAAATTCTGGTTATCGGTGGCGGTCCAAACCGCATCGGTCAGGGCATCGAATTTGACTATTGCTGCGTGCACGCGGCATTAGCCATGCGCGAAGACGGTTACGAAACCATTATGGTGAACTGTAACCCCGAGACGGTTTCTACCGACTACGATATTTCCGACCGCCTGTATTTCGAGCCAGTAACGCTTGAAGATGTGCTGGAGATTGTGGCGAAAGAAAAGCCCAAGGGCGTGATCGTGCAATTTGGTGGGCAGACGCCACTTAAGCTGGCCCGCGACCTCGAAGCTGCCGGTGTGCCGATTATTGGTACCAGCCCTGAGGCGATTGACCGCGCTGAAGACCGTGAGCGCTTCCAGCAAATGATTGAGCGCCTGAATCTCAAGCAGCCGCCCAACACCACAGTGCGCTCTGAAGAGGCGGCATTGGCCGCTGCGCAGAAAATTGGCTATCCATTGGTTGTTCGCCCATCGTATGTATTGGGTGGTCGCGCCATGGAGATCGTTTACAAAGAGGAAGAACTGGAGCGCTACATGCGCGAAGCGGTGAAGGTGTCCAACGAGTCGCCGGTACTGCTGGACCACTTCCTTAATGCGGCAGTAGAGGTCGACCTCGATGCCGTGTCAGACGGCAAGCAGGTGGTGATTGGCGCCATTATGCAGCACATCGAGCAGGCGGGTGTTCACTCGGGTGACTCGGCGTGTTCGCTGCCGCCATATTCGCTCGATGCCGAAACGCAGGACAAAATGCGCGAAATGGTCAAGCGCATGGCCCTGGAGCTTGGCGTTGTCGGACTGATGAACGTGCAGCTGGCAGTACAGGATGGCGAGATCTACGTGATCGAGGTCAACCCGCGCGCTTCGCGTACCGTGCCCTTCGTCTCCAAGTGTATTGGTCTGTCTTTGGCCAAGGTGGCCGCGCGCTGTATGGCGGGTACCAGCCTTGCTGAGCAAAACTTTACCGCCGAGCGCGTGCCCGATTACTACTCGGTGAAAGAGGCGGTTTTCCCCTTCAATAAATTCCCCGGTGTCGACCCGATTCTCGGGCCCGAAATGAAGTCGACGGGCGAGGTTATGGGCTTGGGCGAAAGCTTCGCAGAGGCCTTCTCTAAGGCGGCTCGCGGTGCTGGCGAGGTCTTCCCAACCGAAGGTCGTGCCTTTATCTCGGTGCGTGACCCAGATAAGGCGGGCGCTGTTGCGGTAGCGAAGCAGTTGCTGGAGTTGGGCTTTGAGCTGTGCGCGACTCGCGGAACGCACAAAGTCCTGGCCGACGCGGGCCTGGCTTGCCAGCGCGTGAACAAGGTGATGGAAGGGCGTCCGCATATTGTCGATATGGTCAAAAATGGCGATATTGATCTGATTATCAATACCACTGAAGGTAAGCAGGCGATTGCCGATTCATCGCTGATTCGCCGCTCTGCTCTGCAGAATAAGGTGAGCTACACCACAACGCTGGCGGGGGCGGAAGCCATTTGCCAGGCGCTGGTATTCGGCGCTGAGCGTACGGTGCGTCGCCTGCAGGATGTGCATGAGGAGTTGGTAAAATGAGTCAGCAAACCCCGATGACGGTGGCCGGTGAACAGGCGTTGCGCGATGAGCTTAAGCGCCTGAAAACGGTTGATCGTCCTCGCATTACTCAGGCGATTGCCGAGGCCCGTGAGCACGGCGACTTGAAAGAAAACGCCGAATACCATGCTGCGCGTGAGCAGCAGGGTTTTTGTGAAGGTCGTATTCAGGAAATTGAAGGCAAGCTATCCAATGTGCGGGTGATTGATATCACCACAATTCCCTGTACCGGCAAGGTGATTTTCGGCACCACTGTGTCGCTGATCAATTGCGATACCGACGAAGAAGTAACCTACCGCATTGTTGGTGAGGATGAGGCCGACGTGAAGGCGGGTAAGATCTCTGTCACGTCGCCGATTGCGCGCGCCTTGATCGGTAAGGAAGAGGGTGATGTGGCGGTAGTTGCTGCCCCCGGTGGCGACATCGAATACGAAATCGACCAGGTGCAACACCTCGCAGAGTAGCGCCGCACAGCGCGCCGATTTAGGCGCGCAGCAAGTTTGACAGGCGCGGGTTGGGCTTTTTCGCGGCGCGGTAGATCAGCGCTATTTTACCGATAGCCTGTACTAGCTGTGCGCGGCTTCCCTCGCACAGTTGATCGATCAATTCGCGCCGCTCGCCTGGATCGGCAACATTGACTTTGACCTTGATCAGTTCGTGGTCCTCCAGGGCCCGCTCCAGTTCCTGCTCCACACCTTCACTCAAGCCTCGGTCGCCAATCATCACAACAGGGTTGAGTTTGTGGCCAATGCTGCGCAGATGTTTTTTGTCGCTGGCGGTGAGTGCTTCCATAGGTATCTAGCTTGTTGGTTTACGGGAGCGTTATTGTACGGGAAAGGTATACTGTTAGCGATACGCCCGTTTTGGGGCTCGGCTCGTTTACATACAAAAAAGGGAAATGCGGTGGCAAAACGATCTTCTTCTAGTGGTGCGTGGCTGAAAGAGCACTTTGATGACCACTACGTGAAGCGCTCCCAAAAGGAGGGCTATCGCTCGCGCGCCTGTTATAAGTTGCTGGAAATTCAAGAAAAAGACCGTCTGATAAAGCCTGGGATGTGTGTTGTTGATCTGGGCTGCGCGCCGGGTGGCTGGTCCCAGGTAGCGGCAGAACTGGTGGGCGACCGGGGGCGTGTATTGGCCTCAGATATTCTGCCGATGGATACACTGGCTGGCGTTGAGTTTATTCAGGGTGATTTTACCGAAGAGTCGGTATTCAACGAGCTGCTCGCCGCGCTGGGCGATCAGCGGGCCGACCTTGTAATTTCCGATATGGCCCCCAATATGAGTGGAGTGAAGGACGTGGATCAGCCCCGCTCTATGTATTTATGTGAGCTGGCCCTTGATATGGCAGCTCATGTGCTCCGCCCTGGTGGCGATTTCGTAACAAAGATATTCCAGGGCGAAGGCTTCGAGGCGTATTTTCGAGACATGCGCAGCCGCTTTGACAAGGTGATAACGCGCAAGCCGGCGGCGTCGCGGCCGCGCTCGCGTGAAGTTTATTTGCTGGGGCGTGGCCTCAAGGCCTAATGGTGCTGCGGCCATTTGTTCGTAGAGAGCGTGGAATTTCTGTAGTAGAGTGGGGTCTAGGACTGTGCGCCTGGCCAACTGGCTTTGCGCAGTGTGCGATATGAGGATCGGTTTTTGAACGACATGGCTAAAAATTTATTATTGTGGCTGGTTATCGCCGCAGTGTTGCTGACAGTATTTAATAACTTCAGCGTGCAATCGCCTACTGAGCAGCTCAATTACTCCCAGTTTATTACTGAGGTGCAAAACGAGCGTGTGCAAAAGGTGGTGATCGATGGCTTAGTCATTAGCGGCCAGCGTAACGATAATAGCCGGTTCGAAACCGTTCGTCCCTTGCTCGATGATCCCAAGCTGATTGACGACCTGCTGGAACACAATGTTGTTGTAGAAGGGCGCAAGCCTGAGCAGCAAAGCCTGTGGACGCAATTGCTGGTCGCCAGCTTCCCGATTTTAATTATTCTCGCGATCTTTATGTTTTTCATGCGCCAGATGCAAGGTGGCGCGGGTGGCGGCAAAGGCGGCCCGATGGCGTTTGGCAAAAGTAAGGCCAGACTGCTGAGTGAAGACCAGATTAAAACCACCTTTGCCGATGTTGCCGGTGTCGATGAGGCGAAGGAAGACGTACAGGAGTTGGTTGAGTTCCTGCGCGACCCCGGAAAATTCCAGCGTTTAGGCGGCCGAATCCCTCGCGGCGTATTGATGGTGGGGCCCCCGGGAACGGGTAAAACCCTGCTTGCCAAGGCGATTGCCGGTGAGGCAAAAGTCCCCTTCTTCTCGATTTCCGGTTCAGACTTTGTCGAGATGTTTGTCGGTGTAGGTGCTTCGCGTGTGCGGGACATGTTTGAACAGGCCAAAAAACAAGCACCCTGCATTATCTTTATCGATGAGATCGACGCCGTCGGCCGTCACCGTGGTGCCGGCATGGGCGGTGGTCACGATGAGCGTGAGCAAACCCTGAACCAGCTGCTGGTTGAGATGGACGGTTTTGAAGTTAATGATGGCGTTATCGTTATTGCCGCGACGAACCGCCCCGATGTGCTTGACCCGGCCCTGCTGCGCCCCGGGCGTTTTGACCGCCAGGTCGTGGTTGGTCTGCCCGATATTCGCGGACGTGAACAAATCCTGAAAGTACATATGCGCAAATTGCCGGTCGGTGACGATGTGGATGCCGCGGTTATTGCTCGCGGTACACCGGGTTTCTCGGGTGCTGATCTGGCGAACCTGGCAAACGAGGCGGCGCTGTTTGCCGCGCGGGCAAATTCGCGCCTGGTGACGATGGAACAGTTCGACCTGGCCAAAGACAAGATCATGATGGGCGCCGAGCGCAAATCGATGGTGATGTCGGAGAAGGAAAAGCTCAATACCGCTTACCACGAGGCCGGGCATGCCATTGTTGGCCGCGTTGTGCCTGAGCACGATCCCGTTTACAAGGTGAGTATTATTCCGCGTGGGCGCGCCCTGGGTGTGACCATGTTCTTGCCAGAGGAAGATCGCTACAGCCTGAGCCGTCGCCACATTATCAGCCAGATATGCTCGCTGTTTGGCGGTCGTATCGCTGAGGAGATGACGCTGGGTGCCGACGGCGTCACTACCGGGGCGTCGAACGATATTCAGCGTGCCACCGACATCGCGCGCAAAATGGTAACGAAGTGGGGCCTGTCAGAAAAAATGGGCCCACTGATGTACGACGATGCTGACGAAGAAGTCTTTTTGGGTCGCTCTGCCGCTCAGCCTGGTAAGGGTGTCTCCGGCGAGACAGCCAGACAGATCGATGAGGAAGTACGACGCATCATCGATGAGTGCTATGCCAAGGCGCAGAGCATTTTGGAAGAAAATCGCAGTAAGCTGGATATGATGGCTGAAGCATTGATGATGTACGAAACCATCGATGCCAAGCAGATCGACGACATTATGGCGGGGCGCAAGCCGCGCAGCCCAGCGGGCTGGGATGACGACCAAAATCGTCGCGGCGGCCAACAGCGCCCGGTGGTGGATGACGGAGCGGAAGAAGACGTCGAGCAGCCACGCAAGCGCGGCCCCGAAGACCCCTTTGTTGATTCGGTAAGCGATCATTGATCCCGATGGCTTTATCGAAGATTCCCGAATCGCCACAGCTGAGCTGTGGCGATCGCGTTTTAGACCTCTCGAAACCGCAGTTAATGGCGGTAATCAATGTCACTCCCGACTCGTTCTCCGATGGCGGGCGCTATTTCCGTGATGGCGGTTTGCACCTCGATACCCTGCTGAACCAGGTCGATGCGGCGCTGCGCGCCGGTGCCACCATGATTGATATTGGTGGTGAATCAACGCGCCCCGGCGCGGCGCCGATTTCCGAGGCGGAGGAGGTGGCGCGTGTGCTGCCCGCGGTAGAAGCGGTTGCGCGGCGATTTGATGTGGTGATTTCGGTGGATACCAGCACGGCTTCTGTGATCGCCGAATCGGCTTCGGCGGGGGCTGGGCTGATCAATGATGTGCGGGCTTTGCGTCGCGAAGGCGCGCTAGCGGCGGCTGCCGACTCCGGCCTGCCGGTTTGTTTGATGCATATGCGTGGCGAACCGGGGGATATGCAGCGTCAACCGCAGTACGAGGATGTCGTCACTGAGGTAGAGGCCTTCTTGCGTGAACGCGTAGCCGCCTGCGCCGACGCGGGAATACCAGCGGAGCGCTTACTGCTGGACCCCGGTTTTGGCTTTGGTAAGACGCTAGCCCACAACCTGGCCTTGTTCCGCCGCCTGCCGGAATTGTGCGCCTGGGGTTATCCGGTGTTGGTGGGAGTGTCGCGCAAGTCTATGGTGGGTGATATTACCGGACGAGCAGTTGCTGATCGTATGCCCGGTAGTATCACCCTGGCTGCTCTCGCTGCCGAGCGCGGCGCGGCCATCATTCGTGCCCACGATATCGCTGAAACGGCCGATGCCTTAGCCGTCGCCGCAGCGCTAAAAGGATTCTGATAATGACAAGAAAGTATTTCGGCACTGATGGTGTGCGCGGTCGAGTGGGGGAGTTTCCCATCACTCCCGAGTTTGTTCTGAAGCTGGGCTGGGCGGTTGGCCAGGTGTTCGCAAAAGAAGGCCGCAGCCGAGTGTTAATTGGTAAGGACACGCGGATTTCGGGGTATATGTTTGAGTCTGCGCTGGAAGCGGGCTTGGTGGCGGCAGGCGTAGATGTGCGTTTGCTGGGGCCAATGCCAACGCCGGCGATTGCCTATCTGACCCGTACCTTTAAGGGGCGCGCAGGGATTGTTATTAGTGCCAGCCACAATCCGTATTACGACAATGGTATCAAGTTCTTTTCGGCTGAAGGCAGTAAGTTGCCCGATGCGCTTGAAAGTGCAATCGAAGCGGCGATGGACCTGCCGATGACCACCGTCGATTCGTCGGCGCTGGGCAAGGTCAAGCGCATAGATGATGCAGCGGGCCGCTATATTGAATACTGCAAATCGACGGTCGGCTCCGACCTTTCCCTGAGCGGCCTTAAACTGGTTTTGGATTGCGCCCACGGCGCGACCTATCATGTGGCGCCAGCGGTGTTTGCCGAGCTGGGGGCCGAACTCGTAGTTATTGGTGCGGCGCCGGATGGCTTAAATATTAACGCCGGATATGGCTCGACCGACCCCAAAGCGCTGTGCGAGCGCGTGGTGGCAGAGAAGGCCGACTTGGGTATTGCCTTTGATGGCGATGGCGATCGCGTATTGTTTGTCGACAGCAATGGCGAACTGGTCGATGGCGATGAATTGCTGTACATCATTGCCGCGGATCAACACCGTCGCACGGGTCGCTGCGATGGTGTGGCGGGAACACTTATGTCCAACCTGGGCTTGGAGCTCGCGCTTGGCGAGCTTGGTATTCCCTTTGAGCGCGCCAACGTCGGCGATCGTTACGTGAAGGCATTAATGAATGAGCGAGGCTTCTCGCTGGGTGGTGAAAATTCGGGGCATATTATTTGCTCGGATGTGAGTACCACTGGCGACGGCGTAGTGGCTGCGCTGCAAGTACTGAAAGCCATGCAGACACAATCCGCTTCGCTCTCCACCTTGCGCGCGCCACTGCAGATGTTGCCGCAAGTGATGATAAACGTTCGTACAGCGGGTGCCTTCGACCTGAGTGACGCCGCGTTGCAGGCGGCAGTTGCTGATGTGGAGGCAGAGCTGGGTGATCGAGGGCGGGTATTGCTGCGTGCCTCGGGCACCGAGCCGTTGATTCGCGTCATGGTTGAAGGACATGACGAGCAGCAGGTACAGCGGCTCTGTAAGCAGTTGGCGCAGCGCGTTGAAAGCTTGGCAAGCTGATGTTGTATGTGTGTATAAGTTTATGTAAGATTGGCGCCCATTTTGCGCTAAGGGAAGTGCTATGCGGAGCAAACTGGTAGCAGGTAATTGGAAAATGCACGGAGATCGTGCGGCTATCGGTGAGTTGCTGACTGCCCTAAAAGCTGAATTACCCTCTGAGCCAAGCGTTGATATTGCCGTTTTCCCCAGTTCGGTTTATATCAACGACGCGATTAAGGTGCTCAAGGGAAGTCCGGTTGCCGTTGGTGCCCAGAATGTCTGTGAATACGCCGGTGAAGGTGCATACACGGGTGAGGTGTCGGCAGCCATGTTGGCCGATGTCGGTTGTCGCTATGTGATTGCCGGGCACTCTGAGCGCAGGGCGCTTTATGGTGAAAGTGACGCGCTTGTCGTCACAAAGGTCAAGCGCGCTCTCGATGTAGGCTTAACGCCGGTGCTGTGTGTGGGGGAATCGGAGTCTGAGCGCGAAGCCGGGCAAACCCTAGAAGTGGTTGCGCGTCAGCTGAATGCGCTTTGGGATCAACTGTCAGTAGCAGACTTGGGTTCCTTAATAGTGGCTTACGAGCCGGTGTGGGCAATTGGTACAGGTAAGACCGCCACCCCGGAGCAGGCGCAACAAGTACACGCGTTTATTCGCAGCGTGTTTGCCGAAAAAGATGCCAATCTCTCAAATGAGATGAGAATTCTTTATGGCGGTAGTGTAAAAGCGGCGAATGCTGCTGAGTTATTTAGCCAGGCTGATATCGATGGTGGCTTGGTCGGTGGCGCATCGTTGAATGCGCAGGAATTTTCCGCAATATGTCGGGCGGCGGAGTAAATGGAACAAATTATATTAGTTGTACATGTTTTGGCTGCGCTGGCCATTATCGGTTTGATCCTTGTTCAGCAGGGGAAAGGTGCCGATATGGGGGCGTCTTTTGGTGCAGGTGCATCGCAGACGTTGTTTGGCAGCGATGGTAGTGGTAATGTGCTGACCCGCGCGACCGCGATCCTGGCAACACTGTTCTTTGTAACCAGTTTGTCGTTGGCTTATGTGGCCAAGCAGCGCAGTGTCGTTGGTGAAGATATCATCGATGTACCTGTTCTGGAGGAGAGTCGCGAAGTGGCTCCAGTGCCTGAGGGTGACCTCCCTGAGGCGGCTGCGTCGGACATGCCGGCGATGAGCGACAGCGACATGCCCCAGGGGCAGTAAGTAGTAATAAAGCCGAAGTGGTGGAATTGGTAGACACGCTATCTTGAGGGGGTAGTGAGCTTAGCTCGTGCGGGTTCAAGTCCCGCCTTCGGCACCAAATACCGAAAAGGGAGTTGCAAGGCAGCTCCCTTTTTTTATGCCCCGTTGTCGCCATGATCGTGCGCCTGTATGTGGGTATTTGCCTGTGTTTATCTTGACCTGGTTCGGGCGACTGTCTATAATTTCGCCTCCTTGGAGCAGGTCAGTTCTGGTGGCGGCGAGAGTTTCCGTCATCGGGTGCGTAGGGCGACTCATCTGCTTTTATAGAAGTTTTTAAAAGCCCCTTACGTAGGGGCTTTTTCGTATCGTCGCGGTGTAGTTTGCGATGGTCGACAGGAAATTTCGATGGTGGGCCTTGGGCCCATTTTTTATTGGTGGGTAATTAATTTGTCAGCACAGCGCGACAAGCTAGAAGAAATGCTAAGGCCGGGCATCGAAGCCCTGGGGTTTGATTTGTGGGGGATTGAATACCAGTCCCACGCAAAGCGCAGCATGCTTCGCATTTATATTGATGCAGAGGCCGGTATTTCTGTTGATGATTGCGCCAAGGTCAGTCATCAGGTGAGCGGTGTTTTGGATGTCGAGGATCCGATTACTGGTGAGTACACGCTTGAGGTGTCTTCGCCGGGTATGGACCGCCCCTTGTATCGCTTAGAACAGTACGCTGAGTATATTGGCAGCGATATTAATATTCGCTTGCGCATCGCCTTTGAAGGGCGGCGCAAATTCCAAGGTCGCTTGGTAGCGATTGAGGGTGATGAAGTTGTTATTCAGCTTGATGGTCACGAGTACTTGTTGCCATTCGAGCAAATTGACAGAGCACAGATTGTCCCGAGTTTCTGACGGGCAATTAACCATAACAGCCGGCTACGGAATAGAGGCGGACGATGAGTAAAGAAATATTGCTGGTAGTTGAAGCAGTATCCAACGAGAAGGGGGTGTCTAAGGACATCATCTTCGAGGCGATGGAACAGGCTTTGGCCACTGCGACGAAGAAGCGCTATGAAGAAGACTCGGATATCCGTGTTGTAATTGATCGGGTGACCGGTGATTACGAGACCTTCCGTCGCTGGGAAGTAATGCCTGATGATGAAATGGCATTGCTCGGCACGCAGTTTACGCTCGAAGAGGCTCACGAGTGTGACCCGAGCCTTAAGGCTGGCGATGTATATGAAGAGCAAATTGAAAACGTCGGCTTTGGCCGAATTGCTGCGCAGACAGCCAAGCAGGTTATCGTGCAAAAAGTGCGCGAGGCCGAACGAGCGCAGGTTGTTGAAGAATACGCCGGTCGCGTCGGCGAGCTGATTAATGGCACGGTGAAAAAAGTCACCCGTGACAGCATTATTGTTGACCTTGGTAACAACGCCGAGGCCCTTCTGCCTCGAGAAGAGCTGGTGGGGCGGGAAGTTTTCCGCATCAATGACCGTGTGCGCGCCATTCTGCAAGACGTACGCCCGGAAGCGCGAGGCCCGCAGCTGTTCCTCAGCCGTGCATGCCCGGAAATGCTGATCGAACTCTTCAAAATTGAAGTGCCAGAAGTTTCTGAAGATGTGATCGAAATCCGCTCTGCTGCTCGTGACCCGGGTTCTCGCGCGAAGATCGCCGTTAAGACTAACGACGGCCGCATCGACCCGGTTGGTGCATGTGTCGGTATGCGTGGTTCGCGTGTGCAAGCCGTATCGGGTGAGCTCGGCAATGAGCGTGTTGACATTATCCTGTGGGACGACAACCCAGCGCAGCTGGTAATCAACGCGATGGCACCGGCTGAAGTTGAGTCGATCGTCGTCGACGAAGATACCAATACCATGGATGTGGGTGTTGCCGAGGATAACCTGGCGCAGGCCATCGGTCGTGCCGGACAGAATGTTCGACTGGCTAGTGAGCTGACGGGTTGGACGATCAACGTAATGAGCGTTGATGAGATGGCTGAGAAGCACGAGCAGGAATCTGGCCAGATTATCGAATCTTTCATGGAGAGCCTGGACGTCGGTGAAGATGTTGCCGAAGTACTTGTGGAAGAAGGCTTTACCACCCTTGAAGAGGTGGCCTACGTTCCGCTTGAAGAGATGATGGCGATCGAAGGTTTTGACGAAGAAATTGCTCAGGAATTGCGCGCGCGAGCCAAAGACGCGCTGCTGACTCAGGCAATTGCAAGTGAAGAACAACTGGATGCTGCTGAGCCGGCTGAAGACCTGTTGACGATGGATGGCATGGAGAAACACCTGGCCTTCATCCTCGCCAGCCGTGGCATTGTGACGATGGAAGATCTGGCTGAACAAGCTGTTGAAGATCTTCTCGATATTGAAGATATGACTGAAGAGCGGGCTGCTGAGCTGATTATGACTGCCCGTGCCCCCTGGTTTGCCGACGAAGACGAATCAGCAAGCTAAGCGAGTCGTACAGTTTAGGGAGATAATGAATGGCTGAAGTTACCGTGAGCCAGCTTGCCGAAGTTGTTGGCGCACCAGTAGAGCGTCTACTTAGGCAGATGAAAGAGGCCGGTTTGTCGCACAGCTCGGCGGAACAAAAGGTGTCCGACGAAGACAAGCAAACTCTGCTGACCTTTCTAAAGCGCAGCCACGGTGAGTCCACCGAGGGGCCGCGTAAAATTACCTTGAAGCGTAAGACCATCAGTACGCTAAAAACAGGTTCAGGTGCGGGCAAGAAAACTGTCAACATCGAAGTGCGCAAGAAGCGGACGTATGTAAAACGCGACCCTGCTGAGCTGGCCGCAGAGGCCGAGGAAGCGGCGCGTCTGGCTGCTGAAGCTGAGCAAGCGGAAGCTGCAGCCACTGAAGCGCCTGTCGAGGTTGCTGCTGAGCCGGAAGTCAAAGAAGAAGCGCCTGCAGCTGAGGTGCCTGAAACCGCAGCACCTCAAGAAACTGAGGTTGTCGAGGCGGCAGAGCCTGCACCCGAGCCTGAGCCCGAACCGGAAGCTGAGCCCGAACCAGAGCCAGTGGCAGAAGAGCCAGCGGCGGAAGCGGAACCCGAGCCGGAAGCGGAGCCTGAGGTGGCGGCCGCCCCTGTTCAGGATGAATACGTCGAAGAGGTTGTTGAAGAAGACCCTCGTGATATCGACCCGGAAATCCTGCGTCAGCGTGCAATCCTGCGCCGTAAAGAAGAGGAAGAGCGCGAGAAAGAGCGTCGTGCTGCTGTCTTAGCGGAGAAAAAGCGCGAAGAAGAAGAACGTGAGCGCAAGCGCAAAGAACGCGTTGAAACTGAGCAGAAGAAATCAGCCGGTCCCCGTCATTTGCGGGCCGCGCCAAGCAGCGATAATGACGATCGCGGCAAGGGCAAAAAAGGTAAAAAAGGCAAAGGTCGTCGCGACGATTTTGATAATGATCGCGGAGCCGGTCGCCGCAAGAAGAAAACGCTCAAACTGCCAGAAGATCAGCAGCGCCACGCCTTCCAGGCGCCCACTGAGAAGATCACCTACGAGGTGTCTATCGGTGAAACCAGCACCGCCAGTGAGCTGGCGGGGCAAATGAAGGTGAAAGCGGCTGAAGTAATTAAAGAGCTGATGAAAATGGGCATGATGGTGACCATTAATCAGCCTCTGGATCAGGAAACGGCGCAACTCGTTGTCGAAGAAATGGGCCACAAGGCCAAGATCGTTTCTGAAGATGCCGTGGAAGAGGCGTTGGAAGAAACGCTGGTTGCTCAGACGGGTGAGGGTACCCTGAAGACGCGCGCTCCGGTAGTGACCGTAATGGGTCACGTTGACCACGGTAAAACCTCTCTGCTGGACTATATTCGCAAGGCAAAAGTGGCCAGTGGCGAAGCGGGTGGTATTACCCAGCACATTGGTGCTTACCATGTGGAAACTGGTCACGGCATGATCACTTTCCTCGATACTCCAGGACACGCGGCCTTTACGGCAATGCGTGCCCGCGGTGCGAAAAGTACCGACATTGTTATCTTGGTAGTTGCGGCTGACGATGGTGTTATGCCGCAAACCGAAGAGGCAATTGCCCACGCTCGTGCAGCCGAAGTGCCGCTGGTAGTTGCGGTTAACAAAATGGACAAAGAGGGCGCCGATCCCGAGCGGGTGAAAACCGAACTCTCTCAGAAAGAGGTTATCTCTGAAGAGTGGGGCGGTGATACACAGTTCTGCTATGTGTCTGCACACAGCGGTGAGGGCATTGATGCTCTGTTGGATGCCGTGCTGCTGCAAGCTGAACTGCTAGAGCTTAAAGCCGCTGACGATATTCCTGCTCAGGGTATGGTGATTGAGTCGCGCCTTGATAAAGGTCGCGGTGCCGTGGCTTCAGTGCTGGTGCAGCAAGGTCAGCTCAAGCAAGGTGATATTGTTCTGGCCGGTCAGTGCTATGGCCGTGTTCGGGCGATGCTGGACGAGAACGGTAAACCGGTTAAGCAAGCCGGGCCATCGATCCCCGTCGAGATTCTCGGCTTGGATGGTACGCCTGAAGCGGGCGATGGCTTTGTGGTGGTTGAAAATGATCGCCGGGCGCGTGAAGTGGCTGACTTCCGTCAGGTGCGCGAGCGCGAGCAGCGTATCAAGCGTCAACAAGCTGCCAAACTGGATCGCATGTTTGAAAGCATGGAAGCCGGTGATCGCAAGACTCTGAACGTCGTGCTAAAAGCCGATGTGCGCGGTTCGCTCGAGGCTATCCAGGCGTCATTGCTGGATCTTGGTAATGACGAAGTAAACGTCAATATTGTGACCGGCGGTGTAGGCGGTATCACGGAGTCTGACGTGAATCTGGCGATGACCTCCGAGTCGGTGATGTTTGGCTTTAACGTACGTGCTGACGGCAGTGCGCGGAAGTTGGCGGAAAGCGAAGGTATCGACCTGCGCTACTACAGCGTCATCTATGATTTGATCGACGATGTGAAGTCGGCATTGAGCGGTATGCTCAGCCCAGAAATGCGCGAAGAAATTGTGGGTATTGCCGAAGTGCGTGACGTATTCCGTTCGCCGAAGTTTGGTGACATCGCCGGCTGTATGGTCGTCGAGGGTACGGTTTATCGCAGCAAGCCGATCCGCGTTCTGCGCGACGATGTGGTGATATACGAGGGTGAACTTGAGTCCCTGCGTCGCTTTAAAGACGATGCGAACGAAGTGAAGAACGGTCTTGAGTGCGGTATCGGCGTTAAGAACTACAAAGACGTTCGTCCCGGCGACAAGATCGAAGTGTTCGAGGTGAAAGAAATTGCCCGGTCACTGTAAGGCATTGCAAGAGCGGGAGGCACGCTAATGAAAGAATTTAGTCGTACCGCCCGCATCGCCGACTTTTTGAAGCGAGAGCTGGGCAGCTTGATCCAGCTTGAACTTCGCGACCCACGCATTGGTATGGTGAGTGTCACGGACGCTGAAGTGAGCCGTGATCTGAGTCATGCGAAAATTTTCGTGACGGTCATGGGTAAAGACAATGCCGAGGAAGCCGCTGAGTCATTGGCGGCGCTCAACAAGGCTGCAGGTTTTTTACGCAGCCATGTTGCCAAGGTAAATAATGCTCGTACAACGCCGCAGTTGCGGTTCTTCTACGACTCTTCTATTGATCGAGGTCAGCGTTTGAGTTCGCTCATTCAGCAGGCCGTCGATTCCGATCGCAGCCGCCAGGCCGATAACGACGACGAGGCCTGAGCTTGGGGCGTCGTCGAAAAGGCCGCGCGGTCAGCGGCATCCTTGTGTTGGATAAGCCGCTGGAGCGCAGCTCGAACTCTGCCATGATTGTGGCTCGAGCGATCTACAAAGCAGCAAAGGCCGGCCATACCGGGGCGCTCGATCCGCTAGCCAGCGGCGTTTTACCGATTTGCTTCGGTGAGGCGACGAAGTTTTCCCAGTACCTCCTCGATGCTGATAAGGTTTATCGCACTACGGTTGTGCTCGGCGAGCAGCGCAGCACTGGCGATGCCGAGGGTGAGGTCGTTGCCATTACCGATGCTAGCTTTCTTTCTGAGGCCGACGTCGAGGCAGTGCTGCCGGAATTTCGTGGAGAGATTCTGCAGGTGCCGCCAATGCACTCCGCCCTCAAAAAAGACGGCAAACCGCTCTATGAGCTGGCGCGTAAAGGCGTTGAAGTTGAGCGTGAGGCGCGCCCTGTTACCATCAGTCGCCTCGAGCTTGAGGGATTTCGGCCCGGCGCGCGTGCTGAAGTCGACCTGTTGGTTCACTGTAGCAAGGGCACCTATATTCGCTCACTCGCCGAAGACATTGGCGCGGCGCTGACGGTAGGCGGTTATGTCTCCGCCCTCCGGCGTGTGCAGGCAGGGCCCTTCGATGAGTCTCAGGCCTTGGATTTCGATGCGCTGCAGCCATTGCGTGACCGGGAGGCATTTGACGAGCTTGACGCCTTGTTGCTGCCCTTGGACACCGCCTTGAGCCATATCCCGGCGGCGCGGCTCGGTGAGGTCGCCGCTGGCTTTTTGCGCAACGGTCAGGCGGTATTTGTGCCGCAGTTGCCTGCTGGAGAGTTGTTCCGCTTATACGAAACCACGCCATCTGGCCCGGTTTTTATGGGCTTGGGTGAATTGTTGGCCGACGGGCGCATTACGCCTCGTCGTTTGCTGGCAAATATGTGATAATACGCCGCTGGTTTTTGCGATGTATTGCGTGAGGCCAGTTGTAAAGTTTGACGAGGCCCGAAGGGTTTCCAAACCTGTCTGTAGATATGCACGGTCAGGCTTGCTTATTCACGCATATCAGTAAGAGGAAATTATTATGGCACTATCTGCCGCAGAAAAAGCTGAAGTTGTAAAACAGTACCAAACTGCCGAAGGCGACACTGGTTCGCCAGAAGTGCAAGTTGCACTGTTGACGGTAAACATCAACAAGTTGCAGGGTCACTTTGAAGGCCACAAAAAGGATCACCACTCTCGCCGTGGTTTGATCCGCATGGTAAACCAGCGTCGTAAATTGCTGGACTACCTGAAACGCAAAGACCAAGAGCGTTACAGCAAACTGATTAAAAGTTTGGGTCTGCGTCGCTAAAAGAAGAATAAGTGAGGGGGCCGCAGGCCCCCTCATACTTTTTGTAACCCCTGTTTAGGGAGGAAATAATTCGTGAATCCCGTTTCTAAAACGTTCCAGTGGGGCGGTCAAACCGTTACATTGGAAACCGGCCGTGTTGCCCGTCAGGCAAGTGGCGCGGTGCTCGTCACCATCGAGCAAACTCAAGTTCTGTGTACCGTGGTTGCAGCAAAGGCTGCCAAGCCCGGTCAGGACTTTTTCCCCTTGTCTGTGCATTACCAAGAGCGTGCTTACTCCGTCGGTAAAATCCCCGGTGGTTTCTTCAAGCGCGAAGGTCGTCCCTCTGAGAAAGAAACGCTGACGTCGCGTTTGATCGACCGTCCGATTCGTCCGTTATTCCCCAATGGGTTTAAAAATGAGGTGCAGGTTGTTTGTACCGTCATGTCGTCTGAGAAAGACGTTGACCCGGATATCGCGGCACTGATCGGTACGTCGGCCGCGCTGGCGGTATCGGGTGTTCCTTTTGCTGGCCCTATCGGTGCAGCTCGCGTGGGCTTCACCGCAGAAGATGGCTATATCCTCAACCCGAGCTACAGCCAGCTGAGCACAAGCCTGCTGGACATGGTTGTTGCGGGCACTGAAGACGCCGTTCTGATGGTTGAATCAGAAGCGCAAGAGCTGAGCGAAGATCAAATGCTGGGTGCGGTATTGTACGCCCACCAGGAAATGCAAGCTGCCGTTAAAGTGATTAAAGAGCTGGCCGCTGAAGCGGGCAAGCCCACTTGGGACTGGCAGCCTGAGCCCGAGAACACCGCGCTGATGGCCGCTGTTGCCGATGGCTTTAAAGGTGGTTTGGGTGAGGCCTACCGCATTACCGACAAAATGGAGCGCTACGCCAAAGTGGGCGAGCTGCGCGACCAAGCCGTTGAGCAGCTGGCTTCTGGTGATGACGCCGAGTTTGATGCTGAAGACGTGAAAGCGGTATTCGGTAAGCTGGAGAAACAAATTGTTCGTCAACGTATCCTCAATGGCGAGCCACGCATCGACGGTCGCGATGGCCGCACTGTGCGACCCATTAGCGTAGAAGTGGGCATGCTGAACAAGGCCCACGGTTCTGCCCTTTTCACTCGTGGTGAAACTCAGGCCATTGGTGTTGCGACGCTGGGTACCACTCGTGACGCACAGCTCATCGATGCTCTGGAAGGTGAGCG
Source organism: Spongiibacter marinus (assembly GCF_016906995.1). GTDB lineage: Bacteria > Pseudomonadota > Gammaproteobacteria > Pseudomonadales > Spongiibacteraceae > Spongiibacter > Spongiibacter marinus. The sequence continues at coordinate 118,576 of NZ_JAFBBD010000005.1, forward strand.
TAAAGACAACTTCATGCTGCACTACAACTTCCCTCCTTACTCGGTGGGCGAGTGTGGTCGCATGGGTGGCACAGGCCGCCGCGAAATCGGTCACGGCCGCTTGGCTCGTCGTGGTTTGGCTGCGGTACTGCCCACGGCTGAAGAATTCCCTTACACCATTCGCGTGGTGTCTGAAATTACTGAATCCAATGGTTCTAGCTCCATGGCGTCAGTGTGCGTTGGCAGCCTGTCGCTGATGGATGCCGGTGTGCCGCTGAAAGCGCCCGTTGCTGGTATTGCCATGGGTCTGGTTAAAGAGGGTGAGCGCTTCGCGGTACTGACCGATATCCTGGGTGATGAGGATCACCTCGGTGATATGGACTTTAAAGTTGCCGGTACAGCCGACGGTGTTACTGCATTGCAGATGGACATCAAGATCGAAGGCATTACGCAAAAGATCATGGAAGTCGCGCTGGAGCAAGCGCAACAAGCGCGCTTGCACATCCTGGGTCAGATGAATCAGGTGCTGTCGGTGTCTCGCGACGGCGTGTCGGACAATGCCCCCAGCATGCACGTGATGAAGGTCGACTCTGACAAGATTCGCGACATTATCGGTAAAGGCGGCGCAACCATTCGCGGTATTTGCGAAGAGACTGAAGCGCAAATCGATATTGAAGATGATGGCACCGTGCGTGTTTACGGTTCTGACGCTGCATCTCGCGATGCTGCAGTGGAGCGCATTCTCGCTATTACTGCAGAGGCTGAAGTCGGTGAAACGTACGTTGGCACTGTCGCGCGTATCGTCGACTTCGGGGCCTTTGTTAATATCCTGCCCGGCAAGGATGGTCTGGTACATATCTCGCAAATCTCGGAAGAGCGTGTTGAGAATGTCAGCGACTACTTGAAAGAAGGTCAGGAAGTTAAAGTTAAAGTCCTGGATGTCGATCAGCGTGGTCGCATTAAACTTTCTATGAAAGAAGTTGAAGCAGAAGAGGCCGCCGCTCCCGAAGCGGAATAAGTGCTCTCGCTGTGAACGAAACCCCGCCTCGGTGGGGTTTTTTTATGCGTGAGATAAAGTCATTTTTATATAGTGTGACATAGCAGAGATTGCCGCTAGACAAGCTTGAAGGCTGTGATAACCTCGACATGCAGTTTGATGGAATGCAAACAACAACAAGAGGAAATCCTATGAAAAAAGTAATGATGGCAACGGCTTTTTTGGCGGCATCTAGTGCAAGTTTCGCTGTCGCTCCGGGTGGCCCAAATTGCGGTTGGGGGAATATGCTATTCTCAGGCCAGTCTGGACTGGCATCTCACTTCCTGGCTTCATGGACTAATGGTACCTCCGGTAATGCGACTTTCGGTATGACCTCTGGCACCAACGGTTGTTCAGCCGACGGCACGCTGACATATGGCGGTAAGTCGATGGTGAACGTCGGTCAGATCATGGACGAGTTTTCTGAAGACGTCGCGCGTGGTGAAGGCGAGGCCCTGACGGCCGTTGCTGTGTCTTTTGGCATTGCCGAGGAAGACCGCGGAGTATTTAAAACCACACTGCATAATAATTTCGACAGCCTGTTCCCCTCGGCTGACGTGAATGCGGAATCTGTGATGAATTCAATTGTGGAATTGATGAAGCAGGATAAGCAGCTGGCGAAGTACGTTTCCTAATTGCTTGGCATTAGCGTTACCTTAACGGCCCCGAGGGGCCGTTTTGTGTTTATGGAAGAAATAAAATATGAGAGCGAAGCTAAAACAAGCTCTGACTATATTGCTGGGTATGTGCGCCAGCTCAGCGGTGTTTGCGGCCACGACAGAGTCGCTGCAGGCGTATGCCGCGGAGCCACAGTGGCGCGCGTTGCTGCACTTCCCAAAGTCATCGACAGGCCCGAGCTATGTCGACGACCCGCGCTTTTTTCTGGCTGAGACTGGCCGGAGTAGTCCACTTGCAGAACTGACAGAAACGCTTGCGGCGTTTTCAGCGGAACCGTCGTTGCGATGCCGCTATCCTGCGCGAGAGCAATGGCTGGTCGAAAAAAAGCTGTTGGCACCGGCCGCTCAGCACTGCGACGAATATCGGCAATGGCGTGACAAGCTTAATGTGGACGCGGTTGTTTTAGTGCTCGCCTCAAGTTATTTGAACAGCCCCTCATCGATGTATGGACATACCTTTTTGCGATTGGACCCTGCGGGTGAGCGCGGCGACAGCGATTTCCTCTCGTATGCGTTAAATTTCGGCGCGAATATCCCGCCCGGTGAGAACGATTTGCTCTACGCCTACCGAGGCTTATTTGGTGGCTACCCAGGGCTGTTCAGTATGCAGCCTTACTATCAGAAAATTCAGGAATATACCCGCCTGGAAAATCGCGATATGTGGGAGTATCGACTGACATTAGCGGATGACGAAATAGAGCGTTTACTCAGTCATGTGTGGGAGTTGCGCAATGTTAACTTCGACTATTTTTTCTTTGACGAAAACTGTTCCTATCGCTTGTTGGAGCTATTGGAAGTTGCGCGTCCCGGTCTGGATCTAACGAGCCCCTTCGAATATGCCGCAATGCCAGTGGACACGGTGCGCGAAGTCGTTGACGCTGGATTGGTCGGTCAGATTGATTACCGGCCATCAAAGCGGCTGGAGTTAGATACCTTAACGGCTGCTCTCAGTGCCGAGCAAAGAGTCTGGGTTCGCCAATTGGCCGATGGTGACAGGGAAGACTTAGCGGATACCGGCCTGGATGCCGACGCTCAGCGAGCAACCTACCTGGCCGCTTATCGATACTTGCGTTATCGACTGAACACGGCTCCGCGAACCACTGAAATGGCGGCGCGGAGTCTTCGCTTACTCCGTGGTGCACGTAAGCCTGGAGGCTTCAGCGCGCCGGTAGTCAGCACGCCGCCGCGACCGGAGCGTGGGCACAGAACGTCAATGTTCGGCTTGGGCGTGGGTTATCGAGAATTTTCCGAGCAGGGGCCTGCGGGGAACGAGGCGTTGGAGTATGTCGATCTGAATTGGCGGATTAGTTATCACGATGCCCTGGATGCTATGGCGGGCTATCCTGAGGGAGCCAGCTTGGTAATGGGTAACTTGGCGTTGCGGTGGCAGGATCAGGAAGGCGTGCGTTTGCAACGCTTCGACCTCGTCGATATCCGTTCCTTGTCTCCTCGGGGAGAGTTCTTTTCACCGATCAGCTGGCAGGTTCAACTGGGGTTGGAGCGCTTGGATGATGCCCCCAGTCAGCCGCTTGTTGCGCAGATTAATGCCAGCGGCGGCGGGACCTGGCCAGTGATGAAAGGCGTGGCCTACCTGATGCCGGCATTGCGTTTTGAATATAACGCGGATTTTCGCGAGGACTGGCGGTTGGCGCCTGGCATCAATATTGGCCAGCTTTGGCAAGGAACCAAGTATTCTGCCGAGATAGCAGGCCAGTGGCAGGACTTCTCCGGCGCCGGAGAAAGGAAGGTCCTTAAACTCAGCGGGAATTATGCATGGTCTGCCGATAGCAGTTTGCGCTTGAGTATCGACTATCGAGACCAGCCTTGGGGGCATTCTCACGGAGTAGCGCTATCATGGCGTCAGCATTTTTAGGCCGTGCGGCGGCGTTGTGTCTCGCCGTTGTTTTATTAAGTGGCTGCGAGGCGCTGTTATTTTTTCCTCAGCAGCAGTTGCTGCGCACGCCGGAAGATGTCGGCCTTGTGTATCAGGATGTGCGAATCCCTGTCGGAAATACAGCGCTCCACGGCTGGTGGCTGCCAGCTGAGCAGCCCCGCGCAACGCTGTTATTCAGCCACGGTAATGCCGAGAATATCAGTACCCACTTGGCGAGTGTGTATTGGTTGCCGAAAGAGGGCGTCAATGTTCTGTTAATTGACTATCGCGGCTTCGGTAAATCCGAGGGGGTGCCCAGTGTGGCGGCGGCGGTAGAAGATGTACGCGCAAGCTGGCAGTGGTTGTTGGCTGAGCAGGGGGATTGGCCCTTGTTTGGATTGGGGCAGAGCTTAGGGGCAAGTCTGATGGCTGCCGCGACTGCGCGAGAGGCCGAGGCGCTTACGGGGCATATTGCCGGGCTGGTGCTCGATGCCGGTTTTACTCGCTATTCTGCTGTGGCGAGAGAGCAGGCTGCTAAGAGCCCCCTTACCTGGTTGTTGCAGTGGCCGGTTGGCTGGGCCATGCCATCGGGTTTTGATCCCATCGATGCCCTGTTATCGCTGCCGCCAGCGCCGGTGCTGATTATTCACGGCCGACGCGACCCGGTGATTGCTCTGCATCATGCGCAGCAGTTACATGAACAAGCCAAACCGCCAAAGTCACTTTACGTATACGACGGCGGTCACATTGAAAGTTTTCATCGCGCTGCCACGCGGCAGCGCCTACTGGATTTTATTGATGAGAGCGTAGGGCGCTAAGCTGCGCGAACCGACGCCGTCAGTGTTGGTGTCCGCCCTCACCATGAGCGTGACCGTGCTCACGCTCCTCCGCGGTGGCGGCGCGCACTGAGTCGATATGAATGGTAAAGGTAAGGGTTTTACCCGCCAGTGGGTGGTTGGTGTCCACGTCGACAGAGAATTTGCCCACCTTCACTACGGTAGCGCTGCGGCTGCCCTGGTCAGTATTGAAACGCACGATTTGGCCCACACGTAATTTACCCTCGTGCTTCAAATACTTGGCAGGAATGCGTTGCTGTTTACCCTCTTGCACTACGCCGTAGGCTTGCTCGGGCGGAAGCGTGACTTCAAAGTCATCGCCGGCTTGGCGTTTGCTGAAGGCTTTTTCCAGGCCGGGAATAATATTGTTAGCACCGTGTAAATAGAGGGTGGGCGTCTCGCCAAAATTACTTTCCAATACACCGCCGCTGCTGTCGCGCAGCTCATAGTGGAAGGCCACCACACAATTAGTATCGATTTCCATACATCCCCCTGCAATCATCACTGCCACGGCTCGCTAGAGCATTTGCCGCGTATAATAAGTGCTGATGAGGGCTTAGGGTAGAAAAACAAGAAAGGAGTTCGAGAATATGGGAGAGGTCGTTAAATTTGCGCCACGCAAGCCGCGCAAACAAAGCAGCCTGTGCCGGGAAGGCCACCATAAGTGGAAGGTGGAAAAGCGTACGCAGTTTGATGTAAAGCAGGGACGGTTGGTGAGTGTTTATAAGTGTGAGCGCTGTGGGTTGACTAAAACCCGCGCCGACTAAGCGGCGTGAGTTTAGTGTGCGAGTTCTTCGTCGAGCTCGGCGCTGATCAGTGCCAACCAGTTTTGGGCCTCGTCATGGCCTTCCACCGCTTTCACCACGCATGCGATCCCTAGCAGGTGCTCCATGAGGAGTTTTCGCATTGGAACGTTGTTCTCTGAGGCTTGTTCCTGTAGAAACAAGAACGCCTGTGCGCTAATGTCGTCGATCTGCATCTGCTGAGTGTTTTCTCGATACTCTGACAGCGTGACTACTTTTGACATTGCCATTTCGCAATCCTCTTGTGACATGGCAAAAGTATATGACGGCACCGCGGTGTAAGCGCTTCGTAATTACACGTATGGGGCATTCTGCGGGAATGCTGAACATTTGAGGAACTGGCTAAATCTATGTCTGACAATATCGTGATCGGCGCCGATGGCGTTGAGCAGATCCCATTAAAATCTTATACCGAGAAGGCGTATTTGGATTACTCCATGTACGTTATTCTTGATCGCGCGCTGCCGAATATTGCCGATGGCTTAAAGCCTGTTCAGCGCCGAATTGTCTATGCGATGAGTGAGCTGGGATTAAAGGCCAGCGCAAAATACAAGAAGTCGGCGCGCACCGTTGGCGATGTTATCGGTAAGTTCCACCCCCATGGCGATAGTGCGGTCTATGAGGCCATGGTGCTCATGTCTCAGGACTTCTCTTACCGTTATCCGCTGATTGACGGTCAGGGGAACTGGGGTTCTCCCGATGACCCCAAATCGTTTGCGGCGATGCGCTATACCGAATCCAAGTTAACGCGCTACGCCGAAGTCATGCTGAGCGAGTTGGGGCAGGGAACGGTAGATTGGGTGCCGAATTTTGACGGTGCGCTTGATGAGCCTGCCATGCTGCCCGCGCGGGTGCCCAATATTTTGCTGAACGGTACCACAGGTATCGCGGTGGGAATGGCCACCGATATCCCCCCTCATAATCTTCGGGAAGTGGTGAGTGCCTGCATTCATCTTCTCGATGCGCCCAAGGCCACCGTTGCCGAACTCTGTGAGCACGTGAAGGGCCCGGATTTTCCTACCGATGCCGAGCTGATTACCCCCGCTGACGAAATTCGAAAAATCTATGAGACCGGGCGCGGCTCCTTGAGAATGCGGGCGGTGTGGCAGGAGGAGCACGACGACATCGTTATTACGGCGTTGCCTCACCAGACATCAGGCTCCAAGGTGTTGGAGCAAATTGCCCAGCAAATGCAGGCCAAGAAATTGCCAATGGTGGTCGACTTGCGCGATGAGTCCGACCACGAAAATCCGACCCGGCTGGTGATCGTGCCGCGCTCTAACCGAGTGAATACCGAAGCGCTAATGAACCATCTGTTCGCCACCACGGACCTGGAGCGCAGTTATCGGGTCAATATGAATATGATCGGCATTGATGGCCGGCCGCAGGTAAAGAGCCTGGATCGTATTCTCGGAGAGTGGCTGGAGTTTCGTACCAACACCACTCGCCGGCGTTTGGAATTCCGTCTCGATAAAGTTCTCAAGCGTTTGCATATTCTCGATGGTTTATTGGTCGCGTTCCTCAATATCGATGAGGTCATTGCCATTATCCGTGAAGAGGATAAACCGAAGCCTGTGCTTATGGAGCGCTTCGGTTTAAGCGACACGCAAGCCGAAGCCATCCTAGAGCTGAAACTGCGTCATTTGGCCAAGCTCGAGGAGATGAAAATTCGCGGCGAGCAGGAAGAGCTGTCGGCCGAGCGGGACCAGCTCGAGCAGACGCTTGGCTCCACCCGTCGAATGAAAACGCTGGTGCGCAAAGAGCTATTGGCCGCGGCAGAAGAATATGGCGACGAGCGCCGTTCACCGCTGGTGGCGCGTAACGAGGCGAAGGCCTTTGCGGAAGAGGATATCGTCTCCGCTGATCCAGTAACCATTGTTTTGTCGGAAATGGGTTGGATTCGCGCGGCCAAAGGCCACGATATTGACCCTGTTGCTCTTAGCTATAAGTCGGGCGACCGTTTCAATTTGGCGGCGAGGGGGCGCAGTAACCAGTCCGTATTGATCTTGGACAGCACCGGCCGCAGTTACAGCGTCGCCGCTCACACACTGCCATCGGCTCGAGGACAGGGGGAGCCCCTGACTGGGCGCATTAACCCGCCGTCGGGCGTGAGCTTTTGCGGAATGATGATGGGGGGCGACGACAGTTATTACCTGCTGGCCTCCGATGCGGGTTATGGCTTCGTTGCCAAGCTGGGTGATTTACACAGTAAAAACAAAGCCGGTAAAGCGACCCTGACCCTGCCTAAGGGTGGTCAGGTAATGTCGCCGGTTGCGGTTGCCGGGCTTGAAGAGCATTTTGTCGTGGTGATCAGTAGCGAGGGCCGTATGTTGGTTTTCCCCGTCACTGATTTGCCGATTATGGCGCGTGGCAAAGGCAACAAGCTGATTGGTATTCCCGGCGCACGCGTCGCCAGCCGAGAAGAGTATGTGGTGGCAACGGTGGTAATGGGCAGTCGCGACAGCATTAAGGTGCTCTCTGGCAAGCGCCACCTGTCTTTAAAACTCTCGGAACTTGAGCACTATTTGGGTGAGCGCGGTCGCCGTGGCCACAAATTGCCGCGTGGCTTCCAGAAAGTTGATGGCGTTGAGCTGATTAGTGCTGAGCAGTAGCGCCGCCATTGGGGCGACGCTGCAGTTGCTCCAGGTCGAGCGACTTCAGCTGGCTGTGCTGGCGCTCCAGTAACTCATTGTAGGGCGACTTGAGGCTTCCCACGCGGTTGCCTCGACAGCTTGCCCAGGCATCGAGGCGCTCGTGGTTGCAGCAGTTGTTGTCCAGCCAGATTCCTTCGCCTTCGGCGGTGGTGATATGCAGCCGGTCAATAGCCGCACATTCGTCAGCCTGGCAGTGCCAGTCACTGCCCTCGCTGCAGACGCGGGCGATACCCGGGCGAATTTTTAAACTGCGGTCCAGCTTGTGGAGTAGCTCTGCGGCGCACAATGCGCGAAACAGTGGGGCGTCGCAGCCGTCCAATTGGAAGAAGCGCAGCGTGACGGCGTTGTGCCGAGTCAGTATGAGTTCGCCGTGGTAGAGGCGAGCAATGGCCTCGCTGCGGGCAAACGCCGTCTGCAGCTGCTGCTCAAAGCGTTCCGCGGTCATTTTTTCTTTCAGGTCGTCATAGGCCTGCCAATGGCAGTGCAGTATGTAGTAGTCGCGGTAACGTTTTTCACCGGCCTGCATCAGCCGAATCTGGGGATTATGTATTTCATTTAGCAGCTCGCCGAGTGCATCTTGGCCGGGGTAGAGGCTCTCATCGTCTTTGATTGGTTGGGCAAGGCGCGCGCGGGCCCTATCCAAATGGCGCTCGATGCCGAGCATGGGTACGGCGATCAGCGCATAGCTCAGGCAGCAGAGGATGGCGGTGAGCAATAACAGCGTTTTACCGAGATCGCGTATTTCATTGCCAATTAGCTCGCTGCTCAACGACAGTTTGACTTGCCCGAGACGCCCGTCTGCAGCGACGGCTGACTGGTAGTTCAGGTGGTCGTCCCGCCAGGTTCCGGCTTCCGCGACGGCTTCGCCGCGCGCATTTTGAATGCTGCCGTACACGATGAGCGGGCTTTCGATATAGTCCTGCAATATGGCCTGCAGGCTGACACGGTCATTGCGCAACAGCGCTTGCTGGCTCTGGGAGGCAAGCTGATTGGTCCACTGCTGGCCGATCAAGCGGGTGGTTTCTAGCAGGATCTGCTTGCTGGCGGTCATGCTGGTAATTAGCAGGGTAAGGCCGGCAATACCGCATATCAGCGCGGCGATAAGGCCGCATTTCGACGCTAGAGGTAGGCGCAGAAGCTGTTTTAGCATGTTTGTTTATCCGCTGAGAGAGTGGTTGCCTGGCAGGAGTATAACAAGGCTGTTAGCGGGTAAAGTGCATTTTCCTCAGATCTCGTGCAAAAGCGCTGGCAGAAAGTCACCTCCACTGTCAGCAGTGCTTGGGCAGGCGCGGCACTCCCGCTACAATAGCGCCAAACCAAGGGGGCAGTGTGAACGAAATTATCATGATCAATATTGCTGGTGACGACCGTCCCGGCGTAACCAGTTCCATTACCGGTATTCTGGCTGACCACGATGTGGCGGTGTTGGATATTGGTCAGGCAGTGATCCACGACACGCTGTCACTGGGCCTGCTGGTGTCCCTGCCCTCGGGAACGGAAGCGGCGAGTATTCTCAAGGATGTATTATTCCGCTGCCATGAAATGGGGCTGCAAGTGCGATTCTTGCCGGTGAGTGCCGACAGTTATCAGCAGTGGGTAGCCGGACAGGGCAAGCAGCGCCACATTGTGACCTTGCTGGCGCGTAAAATCAGCGCCCAGCATATCGCCCACGTCACTGAGATCGTTTCACGCTATGGTTTGAATATCGACCGCATTGACCGCTTGTCTGGACGGGTGCCGCTGGAGGGTGTGGACGAGCAGTCGAAGGCGTCGGTGGAGCTCTCTGTGCGAGGCAATTTGGCTGATGCATCCGATTTTCGCGGCGAGCTACTTACGCTCGCCAGCGAGATGGATATTGATATCGCCTACCAGGAAGACAGCATGTTCCGCCGCACGCGTCGCCTGGTCGCCTTTGATATGGATTCGACGCTGATCGAAGCTGAGGTGATTGATGAGCTGGCCAGCGCAGCCGGCGTTGGTGAAAAAGTGGCGGAGATCACCGAGCGCGCGATGCGCGGAGAGATCGACTTTAAAGAAAGCTTTGCTGCCCGGGTCGCGCTTTTGAAAGGCTTGGATGAATCGGTGTTGGAGGGTATTGCTGAGAGTTTACCAATCACCGAGGGTGCCGAACGTCTGGTATCCACCTTGAAGAAACTGGGCTATAAAACCGCCATTTTGTCCGGTGGTTTTACCTACTTCGGTCACTACCTACAAAAGCGTCTTGGCATTGACTATGTCTATGCCAACGAGCTGGCAATTGAAGAGGGGCGTGTTACCGGCGAGGTCAGCGGGGTAGTGGTTGATGGCCAACGCAAGGCCGAACTGCTGCGCGAAATTGCCCAGCGAGAAGGTATCGACATGGAGCAGGTGATCGCGGTGGGGGACGGTGCCAATGACCTGCCTATGCTGAGCATTGCGGGCCTGGGGATCGCATTCCGCGCCAAGCCGATTGTGCGCGAGAACGCTAAACAGTCGATTTCTACCCTCGGCTTAGACAGCATATTGTACCTGCTGGGAATCAGTGACCGCCTAAGCAGCCCTTCCGCTCAACCGAAGGCAGCAAATTCGTAAGACATCTCCGTGGATGGGTCTTGCACATAACTGCCCTGAATAAAGTCAGGGCCGAGTTGCCACAGCACGGCCAGGCTGGCGGCGCTGCTGACGTTGGGAATCAGTACGCGGCTATTCAGTTGGCGACCACCCTGAATGATCTCTCTGATTTCATCGGCGCTCAGGCTGTCGGTTTTACGCACGCCGGGTTTAATCAGCGCGGGCTTAATGTGTTCCAGGAATTTATTGCCGTCTTGGCTGCGGCCGAAGTTGCGTACGGCTAGCCCAATTCCCAGCGACTCCAACTGGCGACAGCAATCCAGAGCAGGCTTCAGCGAGCTGGCAATGCTCTCTTCGCTAAACTGCAGTATCAGCGCACTACCGGGAAGGCCGGCGGCTTTCATGGCGACGCTCAGCCATGAGCAAAACTCGCTATCGTGAAAGACATTGCCGCTGAGGTTGATGGTTAATTTTGTATCCTCGCCAGCGGCGCGCTTTTTCGCCAAGACCTTGGTTGTTTCAACCACAATCCATCGATCGAGCTTATTGTTGTTCGGCTCCTTCTCTACAACGCGCAGCATTTCCCCTGCGGTCACTTCGCCTTCTTGCCAATCTCTAATATCCAGCGAAGCTTCGTAGTAATCCCCCTCGGCATCGCTGAGATTAATAATGGGTTGAAACAGAATTTGCAGGCGCTGGTCGGCGAAAGCCTCTTCAATAAGTGTGCTTATCTCATCACTGCGCTGCAGCTGCTGGCGGTCGCGGTGATAAATTTCGGCAGCGTTACCACCGTCGGCTGCGATGCTTTGCACCGTCTCAAAACACTGGTCAAGCAACGTCGCAGCGTGGGGCGTGGTGAGGTGATTAATGGGCATAATCGCTGCGCTAAAGTGACATTGCAGCGACTGTTTTTTTACCTCAATAATCTCAGACTCGATGGCCTTTAGTGCTTCTTGGCTGGTTTCTAAGGCTCGTTGACTGGGAACATGGTGGGCTATCACTGCGAACAGATCGTCGGCGATGCGACCGTAGTACTGCGCCGGGATTAATGCTTGAAGACGCTCGCTCAAGGCCTGAATTAGTGTTTCGGTATTGTGCAGATTTAAGTCGCGCCGGAACTTGTCGAAGTTATCGAGTTGCAGCACGATGAGTGAGCTATTGCTGTTTCGCTGCGCGTCGACGAAGTCTTGCAGCAGTTGTGCAAAGTGCTTGCGATTTGCCAGCCCGGTTGTCGCGTCGAGGTGGCCGGTGGCGGCGCCGCTGCCAGCTTCGTGCAGGGTTAGCTGTACACAGGCCTCACCGTCGTAGCTGGCGTTATTGCAGGTGACCGAGCTTTTTAGCTCTTGCTCGTCGCTACTTAAGAAACTAATTTCCAGCGTGTGGCCGTCACTGTTGCCCGGCTGCTTTTTTAGGGCGTTTTTAAAGCGATCTTGATCTTTGTTGCAAATCAAATCGACGATAGGAAAGCCGTCCAGGTCGTCGTGGCCGACTTGCTGACAGAACAGCGCATTGGCATAAATAATCATGCCGTCAGTGATATAGCAAACCGCATCTTGGTGCGAATCCAGTAGCAGTGCATTGCGTTGCTGCTCTTCAAGCAACGCCGCTTTGGTGGCATCGAGCTCTCTGCGGCTTGCCAGTGCTTCAAGTTCTCGCTGCGCAAAAAACAGCAGGCGTGCGCGGTTTTGGTTGCTCAACACCAAACTGACTGAAGTGTCGGGCAGTGGGATGTTTTCGTCGTCACTGAGGTAGATAAATGGCAGATCGACGTTGGCGTGTCTGAGTATCTGGCCGCACTGCGCAATCGATAATTTGGAGTGCACGGCATCGAAGAATGCTAAGTCCCAGTGGCTATCACTGAGTTGCTCCTGCAGCTCTTTGCCGTCGTTAATCAGCTTGCTATGGGCGACCTTGCCGGCGCGGCGAAATGTGCTGATGATGTCTTCAGCATTGTCGTCATTGAAGCCGATAAGCAGCAATTTTATCGCGGAGGTGCGGGCCATAATTCCTCAACATTGACGTCGCCGGGTACGGCGCTTACAAAATATCCCAGAGCTTGTTGAAGTCGCCTTCATTGTCATCGTCGTCACCGCGTTTTGCCACAATACGATCGACACTGCTGGTTTGTTGCCGGTTGGTGTCTGTGTACGCGAACAGCTTGTATGCCGTTGAGCTGTCGACGATCTCATCGAGTTTTATACGCATAACGTGACCGGGGCGAATCAGCTCTACCGTCTGCCCCGTTGCGAAGCCAGTGATGTTGGTTAACATCACCAGGGGGCCGCTGTCCCGACCGGGAATGAGCAGGGCTCGCTGGAAGTCTCCTGAAGCCAGGCCAGAATGCATCGCTCTGGCACTGTAGGCCGTTGCCGCGCTCGCAATCACTTCAACGCCCATTTGATGGCTTTCGTCGCTTCTGAGCCAGCGAACAACGGCTATTCGCCAGTTTTCATAGTCGTCAGTTTTTACACCGATAACTTCTCCAGTACGAATCCGGGTCTCAATAGTGTCCGGCCACTCAATACGGTATCCGGAGGTGCTGCTGTCCATTAGGCGAGCGCGCTGGTAGTGATAGTGGCTCTCGCTCTTGCCGGGGCCATTTTGGGTCTGGGGCAAGGTATAGGAAATGTCTTCGACCGCGGCCCGCTCGCTGCGCCCCTCCTGCCAGTGGTCATTGATATCGTAGTCGCGCGTGTCGCGGCCGCCGCTGCCTGCCCACGGGTCGGAGTTTTGGGGTTTGTTGTTATACGGGTCTGCTCTCGAACTGGCGTCACTGCCCTCAAGTTCGAACAGCTCAAAATCTGACTGATTTGCCGCGAAGTAGTGGGTTGGGTTCATTCCCACGGTAATGAGCGCCGTCTCATCGCAGGGAATACGCTCTGCGGCTCGCAGGGTCGCGGCGCTCCAGGCCATGCTCAACTGGCTGAGCACGTGCTCAGGTAGCTTAAATTCAACGCTGAGTTTGCTGCCAGGGATTTTGCTGAGCAACTTGGCGCTGCCGCCTTGCAGGGCGGAGGTGTCGATGCCCAGCCAACCTGGGCTGGGCGCTTTGTCGGCCAGCTCGCGATAGACCGGGGGAGCGTCTTGCTCGGGGTCGAGTAAGAAAACGCAGCTTTCAAGGCGTTTACTGCGCAGTTCAATCTCGCTGCTCCAGTATCGCAAACCGAAAAACACTTGTTCGATATAGCGCTGGGAAAGCTGCGAGCAGCGGCTGCAGGCCAAAATGAGTGGTCGTAAATAGGCCTGCTCGACGGTGCCGCCGCCTTGGCTGCGATCATCAATGCGCTGCTTGGTGAGCTTTTGCAGTTGTGCGCTGTGGTAGATGTGGTGGAGGTTTTGCCAAAACCGCCGTGGTGGTGTGCGGTATAGCTGGTAGCTGCGAACCAACACACAGCTGTACTCGGTTAACGCGCGATGCAGGCAGGTTGCCAGCGTCTCTTTAGGTTTGAGCAGTCTGGATTCAAGTTCCAAATTTACAAAGGCTTGGCAGTAGCCGAGTGCCAGCAAGGTGTTTAGGGTGTCTGCCAACTGAACGATTTTTTCAGACTTCTCGGGCAGAACAATGGGCTTGTTTAAATAGTGTTGCGAGAGGCCGCGGGTAATGTAATGCACATGGGGGCGAATTTTTTCGAGCACTTCAAAGCGGTCACGACCCTTGCAGCGAACATGGCTGAGCTCACTCAGCGCTTGATACAAACGGCGAGTGGTTTCGCCAAGGTTGGCGCGCGGCAGAGTCTCCAGCCACTTTCCGGCTGCCGATGCCGCCAGGCTGAAGAGGCTGTGTTGGTGCCGGTTAATTTCCGGCAGCGGTACCAGCAGGCTTGGTGTGCTGTTCATGGCATTCCGTTATCAATCGCGATACATCACTTCTGCGATGGTAAATAAGTATATGTTTTTACGCGTTTAATTAGCGTAGCGCAAGTGGCGTCTTGCTGCGCTGGCCGGGCTCCTCGCGAACCAGTCGCGGCACTAAGTAGCCGGGCAGCGAGGCCAATAACTGCTGCATAATTTGTTGCGCTTTGGCATCGTCAACGTGAAAGTGTCCTGCGCCGTTAACCTTGTCCAACACATGCAGATAGTAGGGGAGAACCCCGCAGTCGAACAATTGTTTGCTCAGGCTAGTCAGTGTTTTTGCGCAGTCGTTCACTCCTTTAAGCAGCACGCTCTGGTTGAGAAGCGTGAATCCGGCCCGCTTTAATTCTAGCAGTGCGGTGACAGTGTCGCTGTCGACCTCATTGGGATGATTGGCGTGCACAACGATGACGGTGTGTAATTGCGGCCGCGTCAGGGCATCAATCAGCCCGTGGGTTATTCTCGCTGGTAAAACCAGTGGCAGGCGTGTGTGCAGCCGCAGGGTATTGATTTGTGGCAGGGCCGCCAGGCGGTCAACAAGCTGGTGAAGGTAGTCATCCGGCGCCGACAGGGGGTCGCCGCCGCTTAGAATAACTTCATTTATCTCAGGGTGAGCGCTGATATAGTCCAGCGCCGCGCGCCAGTCGTCCTGACTTGCGCGATTGTCGTTGTAGGGAAAGGCGCGGCGAAAGCAGTAGCGACAGTGAACGGCGCAGGCGGGGGTGGTCACCATCAGGACGCGGCCGCGGTATTTGTGGATAAGCCCGGGTACTGGATTGCTGGCCGCTTCCTGCAAGGGGTCATTGCTGTAGCCGGGCTGATCGTTCAGCTCTTGTGCTTGTGGCAATATTTGCAGCAGCAGAGGGTCGTTCCAGTCGCCTGGCTGCATTTTTGCGACAAAGGCCTCGGTGACGCGCAATGGAAAGTCGGCAAGCGCAGTCTGAATATCCGGGCGGTCACCGGGGTCGAGTGCTAACCGCTGCCAGAGCTGTTCCGGGCTGCGGATCATGTCGCGGTATTGCTGTTGCCAATCTGTAGTCTGCCAATGTGGCGCGTTAAGAGGTATCATGTCGCCCTTTTAAAAATACGCTAAAGCCCAGTCGCTGAGGATAATCATGGCCAGCTATTCTACCAATGAATTTCGTTCTGGATTGAAAGTGATGCTCGACGGTGAGCCCTGTTCAATTCTAGACAATGAATTTGTAAAACCCGGAAAGGGGCAGGCGTTCAATCGCGTGAAGCTGCGCAACCTTAACACCGGACGGGTGTGGGAGCGTACGTTTAAATCGGGTGAGTCCCTTGAGGGCGCCGACGTGATGGATCATGAAATGGAATACCTCTACAGCGATGGTGAGTTTTTCCACTTTATGGACCCCACCAATTTCGAGCAGGTACAAGCCGATGAGAAGGCTGTTGGCGATGCCGCTCAATGGTTGAAAGAGCAGGACGTTTGCACCGTGACCCTGTACAACGGCGCGCCCCTGTCGGTGACTCCGCCAAACTTCGTGGAATTGGAAATTGTCGAAACCGATCCCGGCCTGAAAGGTGATACCGCGCAGGGTGGTACCAAGCCGGCCCACCTGAGCACAGGAGCCGTGGTAAAGGTTCCGCTGTTCATCAGCCAGGGTGAAGTGATTCGCGTTGACACCCGCAGCGGTGAATACGTTAGCCGGGTGAAAAGCTAATTGAGAGACTGGCGCCCCAGTGCGTCGATGGTGGCCCTGCGCAGCAGGGCCGCGCTATACGCCGCGCTACGCACCCGCTTTGCCGAGCGCGGGGTGATGGAAGTTGAAACGCCACTGTTGGCCTCTTCGCCGGTAACCGACCCCCATATTGACGCCATTGCCACAGCAAATCCGCTGTCGGGCGACCATCCTTTCTACTTACAGACCTCCCCCGAATATGCCATGAAGCGCCTGCTTGCTGCTGGCAGCGGCGCG
The DNA here is from genome assembly GCF_016906995.1 of Spongiibacter marinus. Taxonomy (GTDB): domain Bacteria; phylum Pseudomonadota; class Gammaproteobacteria; order Pseudomonadales; family Spongiibacteraceae; genus Spongiibacter; species Spongiibacter marinus. The sequence continues at coordinate 134,776 of NZ_JAFBBD010000005.1, forward strand.
ATTTTTCAAATCTGTAAGGCGTTTCGTGGCAGCGAGCATGGCGCTCGTCACAACCCTGAGTTCACGATGCTCGAGTGGTACGAGCCGGGCGTAGCGCTCGAATCACTGATGGATGAGGTCGCTGCGGTTATTCGCTTGGCCGTTGGCGATAAAGCCGTGGAGCACATGACTTACCGGTCGGCGTTCTTAACCGCGGTAGGCCTGGACCCCCATACCGCCAGCCTCGATGCGTTGCGAGACTGTGCCTCACAGCATATGGATATCAACTTCGAGAGCGATGAGCGTGATACCTGGCTGCAGTTGATCATGTCGGCGGTTGTCGAGCCGAGCTTTGACGGCGAGGCTATTACCTTCGTGGTGGATTTTCCCGAGTCGCAAGCCGCACTGGCCAATATCGCCATTGATGCTCAGGGGCAATCGGTCGCGCGGCGCTTTGAGGCGTTCTGTGGCGGTTTAGAGTTGGCGAATGGTTACGACGAGTTGCGCGACGCCGGTGAGTTGCTGCGGCGCATACGTCGCGATCACCAGCAGCGTAAGGCAAGCGGTCAAACATTGCCGCCGATTGACCGCAACCTGCTGTCAGCGATGCAGGCCGGTTTGCCCGACTGTTGTGGTGTTGCCGTGGGGCTGGACCGCTTATTAATGCTGGCGACAAGCAGCTCGCGCATCGACGAGGTTGTGGCTTTTCCGCTGGACCGGGTGTGATCCAGCGGGGCTTTACACGGGCTCGAAAGCCGACTCGTTGGTTGGGGGCGGGTTTTCTAGCGTCGACGCGCCAGGGCCTCGCCAAGTCGCGTTGGGGTTAGGGCTTCATACTGCTCCAGCCAATCCACTTGGTCTTTGCCGAATAGCAAAATCACCGTTGACCCCAGTTTAAAGCGCCCCATTTCTTCGCCTTTTTGCAGTACGGGTGCGGCTTCAGTTTCCTGGTACTGGCGGGTGGTAATTTCCCGTGGAGGTGGTGCAACCTGGCCCGCCCATACCGTCTCAATGCCCGCGACAATCATGGCGCCCACCAAAATCATTGCCATCGGGCCGGCCTCGGTATCAAAAATACACACCGCCCGCTCGTTACGAGCGAAAAGGCTGCGCACGTTTTCAGCGGTAGTGGTGTTTACTGAAAACAGCTTGCCGGGGATGTAAGTCATGCTGCGCAGGGTGCCGGTGATCGGCATGTGAACACGGTGGTAGTCGCGGGGAGACAGATAAATAGTTGCAAAGCTACCATCGCGAAAGGTTTCGCTGAGCGCCTCGTCGCCACCGAGCAGGGTATTCAGGCTGTAGTCCTGGCCCTTGGCCTGAAAAATACGGCCGTCGTGAATGCGACCTAACTGGCTGATGGCACCGTCCGCTGGGCAGCACAGGGTTTCCGCTTTGTCGTCGATTGGGCGCGCGCCATCGCGCAGCGCGCGGGTAAAAAAGTCATTGAAGTTGGCGTAGTCCTGCGGGCTGTCCGCTGCGGCTTCCTCCATGTTGACCTTGTACTGCCGGATGAATTGGCTGATCAAGATGTTTTTTAGCCAAGGGCTGCGACACTCCGCCAGCCGCCCGACAAGGCGCGACAATAAATGCTGGGGAAGCAGGTGTTGCAGAATAATAAAAACAGTGTTCACGATGTCGCCTCTACATTGGCAGTGTATAAAAGAATGTTCTAGGGAGCGTCGCCGGTGTTGATAGGCGTGTCGTCGCGATTACCCCACTCTCCCCACGAGCCGTCATAGGCCTTGATATGGGGGTAGCCAAGTATCTTCATCAATAGATAGCTCAGGCCCGAGCGGTGATGGGTTTGGCAGTGGGTGATAACGGTGCGGTCACGGGTAATGCCCAGTGACTGCAACTGGGCTTCCAGTTCGCCAAGGTCTTTCAGGCGGAAGTCATTGTCTTTGTCCATGAGTGCCAGCCAGTCTAGGTTGACGGCACCGGGAATGTGGCCGCCCCGCGCAGCCAGTACTTTTTCACCGCGATACTCCTCGGCGCTGCGAGCATCCCATATGGCGAGCTGGCTATTGCCAAGAAGGTTGATAAAGCCTTCGATCTCAGCGATTGGCGTGCTGTCAATATGGATGCTGATGTCGCTGCGGGGCACGTCGTGTTCGCCGTTTTCGGTTGGGTGGCCACCGGCTAGCCAGGCGTGCAAACCGCCATTGAGGTAGGAGTAGTTGTGATGCCCAATGGCATCCAGGGTCCAGATCAGGCGTCCAGCCCAGCCGCCGCCTTCGTCGTCGTAGGCAACAACGTGGTGTTCGGGGCGCAGCCCGATGCGCGAGAACAGCGCCTGTAGGTCCGCTTCGCGAGGAATTTTGCCAACTGCTGGTTTTTCGCCGCGCTGCAGTTCCGAGGGGGCAATATGCACGGCGCCGGGGATATGGTGGCGGAGGTAGTTGTCGCGGCTACTGGTATCGACAATCAGCAAATCTGGCTGGTCAAGCGCGGATACAAGCGCTTCGGTCTCAATAAGTAGTGGTAAGTCACTCATAGCGTTCCCTCCTGTTTCGGCGGATTGTAACAGCTAGCGCGGCGGTGCTGCGATGCCTCTGTCGCAGCAGTTCCTGAGCTCACCGCTGCCATTAATCGCCGCTTATGCTGGCAATAATTTGTTGGTAGCTGGCGAAGCGCTGCGCAGTGATGTCACCGCCCTCGACAGCCTCGCGAAGCGCGCAGCCCGGTTCCTGTTGGTGCTGGCAATCTCGAAAACGGCACAGGCCGATAAACGGCCGGAATTCTTTAAACCCTTGCAGAACCTGCTCTGGCTCAAGGTTCCACAGCGCAAACTCACGAATTCCCGGTGAGTCGATCAAGCTGCCGCCGCCGGGGAAGTGGTAAAGCCGCGCGGTGGTGGTGGTGTGGCGACCCTTGGCTGTGGCCTCTGAGAGTGCGCCGACTCGGCTGTCAGTGCCGGGTAATAAGGCGTTGACGAGCGAGGATTTGCCGACACCAGATTGGCCGACAAAGGCACTGATATGGCCGTCCAGCAGGGCTTTTAAGTCGCTGAGGCCGCCTTCACTGGCGCAGGATGCGGTGAGCACGTCGTAGCCGATGTCGCGATAGCGCTGCACCATGTTGAGCAAACTGGCGTTGCCCTCCGGGTCGATGAGATCTGACTTATTAAGCAGCAGTACCGGCGTAATATCACTGTGTTCCGCCGCGACAAGGTAGCGATCGATCAGATTGGCGTGGGCCAGCGGCTCGGGCGCAATTACGATAACAATACGGTCAATATTGGCGGCGACAGGCTTTAAACGATTGAAGTTATCGGGGCGGGACAGTAGTGACCGGCGAGGTTCGCGAGCAACCACCACGCCAGTGGGCTTGCCCGGCCGCCAGATGACCTGGTCACCAGTGACCAAACCGTCGATGTTGCTGCGGACGTGACAGCGCTGCTGTTCGCCGGTTTGTCCTTCAACATCCAGCTGTTGGCCGAAGTGACTGACAACAATGCCGGTTTGTTCGTCACCCAGCTCGCCCTCGCTCAACGCTGCCTCAGTATCGGCGGCCCTGCGGCGTGCGCGTTCGCTGCGTTCAGATTGAATTTTTTCTATGCGCCATCTCTGCTGGCGGCTTATTCGGCGTTTACTCATGCCCGACCCTGCGTGAACAGCGCTCATATTAACGTATGAGCTGTTACAATCCAGCAGATACTGCCCGGTAAGGGAGATTTCTGTTCTGTGGAGGTGAGGCAATGTCCAAGGCGATGAATTTAATCTGGATTGATCTGGAAATGACCGGTCTGGATACTCAGAACGATCACATTATTGAAATTGCCACAATCGTGACCGACCCGGAGCTGAATACGCTGGCCGAAGGGCCGGTATTGGCGATCCATCAAAGCGATGAAGTGCTGGCGGGTATGGATGAGTGGAACACGACTCAGCACGGGCAGTCAGGGCTTATCAAGCGCGTGAAGGAAACCTGCATGACGGTGGCGGAGGCCGAGCGGCTGACGCTGGAGTTCCTCGATAAGCATGTCGATAAGGGCGCCTCGCCGATGTGTGGCAACAGCATCTGCCAGGACCGGCGCTTTCTGGCGCGTGAAATGCCCAAGCTGGAGGCGTATTTCCACTACCGCAATCTCGATGTCAGTACGCTCAAAGAGTTGGCGCGGCGCTGGCGCCCCGAGCTGATGAGTGGCCTCAGCAAAAAAGCCAGCCACTTGGCGCTGGATGATATTCGCGACTCAATTGCCGAGCTGAAATACTACCGGGAGCATTTTCTTCGTCTTCAGTAATTGCTGGAAAATCCCAGCTTCTCAATACTATTTCGAAGCTTTTCGAACCCGTTTAAGTAAAACCACGTATTAAATAATGTATGTCAGTCGCGTTGACTGGCAACAGAACCAAGCATCGTTGAAAAGCTCTGCTATGTTGCTATTAGTGCAGCGAATTGTCGGGCGCAACAGTGTTGGTGAAAACAATAATACGTGGGGACCACAATGAAAAAACTCCTTCCTTTAAGCATAGCGGCTGCGCTGGCGTTGCCGGTGCATGCTGACGTCAGCTACAGCAATTTATACATCTTCGGCGACAGCCTGTTAGATAGCGGCAACCTCCGGTTGCGGTTTACCAACCGCGTAGGCGATGGCAATGGCGACTTCACCGTCGGAGACTATGCGCGTATTGCGCCGCAATATCTGGGCGAAGCCTTAACGCTGCTCAGTGCGCCGGCCGCTGCGGATGGCACAAACTGGGCGGTCGGCGGCTATGAAACCGCAGATATACTCAACTCAATTAACGGCACGGGTCTGGCGCTACCGGCCGGCGGTCCGGTTGCACGTCAGGCTTTTCTCAATGAGACCCCGCGTATCGACCCCGATGCATTGGTGCTAATTGATGGCGGTGGTAACGACTTTTTAAACGGCACGGCCACTGATCAGGCGTCTATTATTAATTCAGCGCGCACGCTGCTTGCGGCTGCACAAGCGCTGAGTGACGCCGGGGCGAACTATATCCTGTTTGCTAACTTGCCAGACCTCGGTCAGACGGCGGCATTGCAGGCGCAGGATCTCGGTGCGCCGGGCAGTGCGGCGGCCGCCTCGGCAGGTGCTGCCGGCTATAACAGTGCGCTGGAGGCATTTTCTGCTTTTGGCAGCGCGAACCTCGTTCCCGTCGATCTGGCGGGATTGATCAGCTACGTTTCCGATAATGCCGAGGCCTTTGGCTTCGTCAGCGGCACCAACCCCGCGTTTGGGCCGCTTGCTGGCTTCGATCAGCGCTATATGTGCTTTGACGATTCGGGCAATGATTGTGTTGAGCACCCGATATTCGGCATTGATGGCAGCACCCCCAACCCGGATGTGCTGATCTTCAATGACGGTGTGCACCCCACGGCGCAGATGGGGGCAATTACGGGTGACTACCTCATTAGCGTAGTGAATGGCCCGCAAGATGTTGGCCTTATTCCGGAACTCGGTTTGGACATTGTGCGCAGTCAGCGCGGTGCAACAACAGAATTGCGACGCCAGCAACAGGCCTCTCCGGGCGAATCACGGTGGACGATCAGCGGTGTTGGCCTGGACGCAGAGCGCGTTGCTGAAAATGATAGCCGCAGCTTGAATATCGGTTTTAGCAGCCCCTTGAGTGAGCAGCTCGACTCTGCGGTGGTGCTCAGTTTTGGCGATCACGAGTCAGAATCCGCGCGCACGGATTTTTCGGCGACGAGTGTTGGGCTTAGCGGCCTGTTGAGCTATCGCGATGGCGGTTGGTTGTTGCAAGGTGCCGCGGGCTTGAGCGTGGTGGATTACGACAGCCTCGACCGGGACGTCAAGCTGGGGCCGCAGACCTTAACGGCCAAAGGTGGCACGAATGGTTTCGGCTGGCATCTCGATGGCCTGCTTAGCTACGAAGTTCTTGGCGACAGTAGTATCTCACTGCGGCCAGCTGTTGGCTGGCGTTGGATGAAAGCTGAAGTTGATAGCTATCGTGAATCGGGTGCGGCGGTGGCCAATACCGAGTGGGGTGAGCAGCGCCGCGACAGCCAGGTATTCCGAGCTGGGCTGTTGGCAGGGGTGGCACTGGGCGACGGTGTGCGCGGCTTTGCTGAAGTGTTTGCAGCGACGGAAATGGAAGATCATGACGAGACGGTAACCGGGCGCAATCGCAATCTCGGTTTCGGTGATTATCAAATGCCGTCGTATCGTGAGGATGGCGAAGATTACGTCGAGGCCAGTGTCGGCATCAGCGCGGCACTGGGTAGCTCCCGTATTGCGGCCAGTGTTGAGTACAGTGACGAGGCAGAAGGTCGGGAAGCACTGATCTTCAGTTTCTCGCGCCCGCTATAAACTCAGTGTGAGTGGGCCAGGGTGTCGGTGTGTTGTTGCCGCGCCAGGGCCCAGTCGATATGTTCAGCGGCCATGGGTTCTGCCTGTGGCCGCTGTTTTTTTAGGCCGGCAACAATGTCAGGGTTGAACGGTGCATTGCCAAGACCGACAGCGAGGTTGCGCAGCCAGCGTTGGTAGCCGATGCGCCGTATCGGCGAGCCCGCTGTGCGGCTCAGAAATTCCTCTTCGGTCCAAAGAAACAGGTCGAGCAGCTCGCGGTCATCTAATTGATGGCGAGGGGCGAAGTCCGGCTCGCTGGTTGGCTGGGAAAATTTATTCCACGGGCATACCAATTGGCAGTCGTCGCAGCCGAAGACGCGGTTGCCCATCGCGGGTCGCAAGTCCTCTGGAATGGCGCCCTTTAGCTCGATAGTTAAGTAGGAAATACAGCGTCTGGCATCGACTTGATAAGGGGCGACGATGGCCTGTGTTGGGCAGTCGTCCAAGCAAGCTTGGCAGCTGCCGCAGTGGCCGCTTTCCTGCGGCGGATCGATGGGAAGGGCGAGATCTGTGTAGATTTCTCCCAGAAAGAACCACGAACCTGCCCGCGAATTAATAAGCATTGTGTTCTTGCCGATCCACCCCAGGCCGGCCTGCTCAGCGAAGCCGCGTTCCAACACCGGCGCACTATCGACGAAGGCCCGCTGTTGCTGGCCTCCTAAGCGGTCAGCGAGCTGTGCCAGTCGTTTGCGAATCAGCTTGTGATAGTCGCGGCCCAGCGCGTAGCGAGAAATATAGGCCTTGTCAGCTTGCTTGAGTATTTGCAGTGCATCGCTGGCCTCCGGCCGGTAATCCATGCGTGCACTGATGACGCGCAGTGTACCGGGGAGCAGGGATTCAGGGGCGCGGCGCAGGGACTCCCGCTCTGCCATGTAGTGCATCTCTCCGTGAAAGCCCTTTGCAAGCCACTGCGTCAGCCGTTCAGCGTGGTGTGAAGGCTCCGCCGGGCCAATGCCGATGTGGGCAAACCCCAGCTCCTTCCCCCACTGTTTTAGCTGTGTGGCGAGGTCGGCCAGGGCCTCTGGGCTGAGTACTTTGCTCATGGGCTGCCTGCAAAATGGATGCGCGCTATCATGGAAGGATATTCTACACGCCTGGGAGCGGGAAATGGATCGATCAATGCGTGCGGCGGCTGGGTCTTTGGCTCTGTACACAGCGGAGCAGGTGCAGGAGTTTGACCGAAAAGCGATCGCTGCCGGTACGCCGGGCTTTGAATTGATGCATCGAGCCGGGGCGGCAGCATTCGCCTGTTTGCAGCAGCGCTGGCCTCAGCATAGTCCTATCGATATTTTTTGCGGTGGCGGTAATAACGGTGGCGATGGCTATATCGTGGCCGCGTTGGCGGCCCAGTCGGGGATGGCGGTGCGCTGCTGGGCCTTCAGCGAAACCTCTTGGGGAGACGCCAATATTGCGAGGGAGTTGGCTTGCGACGCCGGGGTGAATGTACAGCTGTGGGACGGGCAGTCGCCGGCAGCCGGTGCGGTGGTTGTGGACGCCTTGTTCGGTACTGGATTTTCAGGGCCGCTGCGGGGGCAGTACCGGCACGCAATCGAGGCGATTAATGCCGCTGGCTGCCCCGTGCTGGCAATCGACGCGCCCTCGGGCCTGAATTGCGATACCGGGATGCACGAAGGTTTAGCGATCAAGGCGTCGCTAACGCTGAGTTTTATCGCCTGGAAGCAGGGCTTGTTTACCGGGCTGGCCAGTCAGCATTGCGGCGCGTTGCGTCTCGATGGACTCGGCATTGAGGCGCGTATATTTGAGCACACTGAGCCGTCAGCCTGGCGCACAGATGTGGATGCCGAATTGCGCCAGTGGGGGCAGCGCCCCGTCGCCGCGCACAAGGGGATGTATGGCCACGTCTTGGTTGCGGGTGGCGACTACGGCACAGCCGGGGCAGTGGTGTTGGCTGCCTCGGCGGCGGCGCGCTGCGGCGCGGGGCTGGTCTCTTGTGTAACGCGACCAGAGCACGTGGCGCCGCTGTTGTCGCAGCGCCCGGAGGTCATGGCATACCCGGGGGCGGATGCACAAGCATGGGCGGAGGCATTGGGGCGAGCTTCGGTGCTCGCTGTTGGGCCCGGCCTTGGGCAGCAGGTGTGGGGCAAGACCTTGCTCGATGATTGTCTGCAAGCGCAGGCCCCCTTATTGCTTGATGCCGATGCACTCAATATTCTCGCTGCTGATGCTACCCGCTTCGACGAGCAATGCGCCCAGCAGCCAGATAGAATTCGCGTCATGACGCCTCACCCAGGAGAGGCGGCGCGCCTGTTGAAATGTTCTGTTGCTGAGGTGCAAGCAGACCGGTTTAGCAGTTGCAAGGCCCTGGCCAAGCGCTATCGGGCGGTGGTGTTGTTGAAGGGGGCAGGCACGGTTATTAGCGACGGCGTGACCTGCTGGGTGAATGAAGGGGGAAATCCCGGAATGGCCAGCGGTGGAATGGGGGATGTGTTGAGCGGTATGATCGCGGCTCTGCTCGCCCAGCACCTCGACGCCGTTACTGCTTGCCGGCTTGCGGCGGCGTTGCATTGCCGCGCTGCCGATAGAGCGGCACAACACGGTGAGCGAGGCTTACTGGCGATGGACTTAGTGGCGCAATTGCGCGGAGTGATGAATGGACATTGAAATTCAGCTGGCAAACGAAGCTGAAACCGTTGCCGCGGGTGAGCGTTTGGGTCGCTGCCTGGAAATGGCAACGGTGGTTTATCTCGACGGCGATCTCGGTGCGGGTAAAACCACCTTTTGCCGGGGTGTCCTACATGCCTATGGGCACACCGGGGCCGTGAAGAGCCCAACATATACACTGGTTGAGCCCTATGAGCTTGCCGCGGTCACGGTTTATCACTTTGATTTATACCGTTTAGGCGACCCGGAAGAGCTCGAGTATATGGGGCTTCGAGACTATTTTTCCGACGACAGCATCGCGTTAATTGAATGGCCGGAGCGCGGCGCCGGTGTTTTGCCAAGCCCGGATATACAGGTTAACATCGAACAACAGGGAGTCGGTCGCCGCCTTGTTGTGCAAGCTCTCAGTGAGCGTGGCCGTCGCATCGTTACGCAGATAAAAGCGCTATGAAACCCATCCATATTGTTGTTCTGTTCTGGACTATGCTGGTCGCCACGCTGAGCAGTGCAGCAGAGGTGCGCGACGTTCGCTTTTGGCGGGCGCCGGACCATAGTCGAGTGGTCTTCGACCTGTCTGCTCCCGTTAGTCATGAAGTCATTACCCTCGATAAGCCCGACAGACTGGTTGTTGACCTCTCTAAAGCGCGGTTCAATGTGGGCGGCGCCATTCCCGAATTTGAAAACAGCCCCATCGTGCGCTTGCGTCACGCGGAGAAGCCGGACGGCAAGCTGCGGGTGGTGTTCGATCTGAGTAAAAGTGTGCAGGTCCGCAGTTTTCTGCTGCCCGCCAGCGCCGGCCAAAGTGACCGCTTGGTCGTCGATTTTCTCGACCAGCAACGCGGCACTGAGCCCACGGTAGTCAAAAGTGTTGAGCAAAGCTCCCAGCGCGATGTAGTCATTGCCATTGATGCCGGGCACGGCGGCGAAGACCCGGGCGCCATTGGGCCAGGTAGGCTGCAGGAAAAAGATGTGGTTTTCCGCATCGCCAAGAAGCTTGAAGCCAAGTTTAAAAGCAAGCGCGGTTATCGCGTCGTGATGATTCGCGACGGCGACTACTATGTGGGCTTGGCGAAGCGGCGGCAGCTTGCGCGCAAGGCGCAGGCGGATTTCTTTGTATCGATTCACGCCGATGCGTTTACCCATTCCAGCGCCAATGGCAGTTCGGTGTATGCCCTGTCCAAGCGCGGGGCTACCAGTGCGTCGGCGCGAATTCTCGCCAAGCGCGAGAACCAGGCTGACTTGGTGGGTGGTGTCAGTTTGTCTGACAAAGATCATGTGCTGGCCGGTGTGCTGACCGACTTGTCGATGACCGCGACCCTTGATGCGAGCCTGAGTGTTGGCGCGCAACTATTGGGCGAAATGGGCAAAATTTCCCGGCTGCATAGCAAGCGCGTTGAACAGGCGGGTTTCGCGGTGTTGAAGTCCCCCGATATTCCATCTCTGCTCGTTGAAACCGGGTTTATTTCCAACCCCGGTGAGGCCCGCAAGCTCAAGACCAGCCGCTACCAGAATCAAATGGCGCAAGCGATATTCGAAGGTATCGACCGCTATTTTCGCGAGAGCCCGCCGCCCGATACTTACTTTGCTGCGGTGAAGCGTGGCGATGCCGCCAAGCCTAAAGGGGCGAGAGAATACGTGATTGCCAGCGGCGACACACTGTCGGCCATTGGCGCACGTCACAACATCAGCGTTGCTGACCTCCAGCGTCACAACGGTTTATCCGGCAGCAGTATTCGCGTCGGTCAAAAAATCCAAATACCAGCGACAAAATGACCCATATCAGATTGCTCGACCCTCGCCTGGCAAACCAAATTGCCGCCGGCGAGGTGGTGGAACGCCCAGCCTCTGTTGTAAAAGAATTGGTGGAAAACAGCCTCGACGCTGGTGCGCGCCGTATCGATCTTGAGGTTGAAGATGGCGGCGTTAAGCTTATCCGCGTTCGCGATGACGGTAGCGGCATCGCGAAAGACGATCTGCCGTTGGCGCTAAGTCGCCATGCCACCAGTAAAATAGCGGAATTAAGCGACCTGGAATCTGTGGCGAGTTTGGGGTTTCGCGGCGAGGCCTTGGCGAGTATCAGCTCGGTGTCGCGGCTATGCCTTAGCAGTGCCACCGAAGATGCAGAGAGCGCGTGGGCGGCGCGATCGGAAGGGCGTGATATGAGCGCGGTGCTTGAGCCAGTGGCCCACCCGCGCGGTACCACCGTTGAAGTGCGCGACTTATTTTTCAACACGCCCGCACGGCGTAAATTCCTGCGCACCGAAAAGACGGAGTTCGGGCACCTGGATGAGGTGATGAAGCGGCAGGCGCTGGGGCGCTTTGACGTGGGCTTTTCGCTGCGCCATAACGGCAGGGCCGTGCACAGTTTAAAGCCAGCTGCCAGTCAGCTGGAACAAGAGCGCCGTTTGGCGGCAGTCTGTGGCCCGGCATTTATGGAAAATGCGCTGTTCATCGACCGCTCTGCGATCGGTTTGCGCCTGTGGGGCTGGGTCGCCTTGCCGGGATTTTCGCGAAGTCAGGCGGACTTGCAACATTTCTATGTGAATGGTCGCTATATTCGCGATCGCCTTGTCGCCCACGCGGTGCGCCAGGCCTACCGCGACGTGTTGTTTCATGGTCGTCACCCTGCTTTTGTGCTCTACCTGGAGCTCGATCCCGCGTTGGTCGATGTCAACGTGCACCCCACCAAGCACGAAGTGCGCTTTCGCGACGGGCGCAGTGTTCACGACTTTATTTTCCGCACCTTACATAAAACCCTTGCCGATGTGCGCCCGGATACCGTGGCACAAAATGCCGCGCTGCCTGGCAATACAGCCGAACCCCTGCGGGATATGCCCCAACAGCAGTCGGCGATGCCCTTGCGCGAAGCGGAGGGTGGTGCGCCGTCAACCGCGCCGACCCCGCCAATGCACAGCGGCGGCTATCAAAGCCAAAATGCCTTCGCGCCGGGCAGGGTTGCCGATCAGGTACCGGCCTACCAGCGCTTGCAAGAGCCGATGGGGGGGAGCTCGGATGCGGAAATTCCGCCCCTGGGCTACGCCTTGGCTCAGTTAAAAGGGGTGTATATCCTGGCCGAAAACGCCGAGGGCATGGTGTTGGTGGACATGCATGCAGCGCATGAGCGCATTACCTACGAGCGCATGAAAGCAGCCCGAGAGGGCGAGGGTCTGCGTAGTCAGCCACTGTTGGTGCCGCAGAGCCTGGCGGTCAGTGAGCGCGAGGCCGACTGCGCAGAACAGCACGCGGCGGTTTTCTCCGAGCTTGGTTTGTCGGTGGAACGGGCGTCGACAGAGTCCCTGGTGGTCAGGGAGTTGCCGGTTATGCTGGCAAACAGTCAGGTGGAACAGCTGGTGAGAGATGTGATTGCGGACCTGTTGGAATATGGCAGCTCTGACCGCATTGCCGCCCATATCAATGAGATCCTCTCCACGATGGCCTGTCACGGCTCGGTGCGCGCAAATCGCCGCCTGACTATCCCGGAAATGAACGCTCTGCTTCGCGACATGGAAGCCACCGAGCGCAGTGGCCAGTGTAACCATGGGCGTCCCACTTGGGTGCAAGTGGGATTGGCTGAACTCGATAAGTGGTTTCTGCGTGGCCGTTGATCATTTACCGCCGGCCCTGTGTTTGATGGGGCCGACCGCCTCCGGCAAAACCGATCTTGCAATGGCGCTGTGCGACGAGTTGCCCTGTGAGTTGATCAGTGTGGACTCGGCATTGGTTTATCGCGGCTTGGACATTGGCAGCGCTAAGCCTAGTGCCGATGAGTTGGCCAGATACCCCCATGCCCTTATTGATATCTGCGAGCCCAGTCACGCCTATTCGGCGGCGGAGTTTCGTCGCGATGCGTTGCGCGAAATGCAGCGAATACAGGATAGCGGGCGCATCCCCCTGCTGGTTGGGGGAACCATGTTGTACTTCAAGGCCTTGCTCGAAGGGCTCGCCGATATGCCCGCCGCTGACGCTGCAGTGCGCGCCGAGATAGCGCTGATGGCCGAAGAGGGAGGCTGGCCGGCTGTGCACGCCGAATTGGCGAGAATCGACCCGGAAAGCGCGGCCCTTATTCACCCCAATCACAGTCAGCGCCTAAGTCGAGCTCTGGAGGTTTATCGCGTCAGCGGGGTTACGATGACTGAGTGGCGCGCGCGCCAGCAGGCGGTCGCCCTGCCTTGGCATTGTCATCAGTTTGCCATCGCACCGTCCGATCGGCTCGAGCTGCACCGCCGTATAGAGCTGAGGTTGCAGCACATGTTCGAGCACGGTTTTGTCGATGAGGTGCGGGCCTTAATGGCGCGCGGTGACCTGACAGATGACTTGCCAGCCATGCGCGCGGTGGGTTATCGGCAGGTTTGGCAGTACCTGCGCGGTGATTTCGACCTTGATACGGCCTTTGAAAAAGCGTTGATCGCGACCCGGCAGTTGGCAAAACGTCAAATGACCTGGTTGCGCGCGTGGCCGGAGCTGTGTTGGCTCGACACAAATGCCAGCAGAGACCAGCAATTAAAAACGGTTATAAGGGCGCTCGGCAATGCTATAAGCGATTGACTTGCGGTATACTGCCAACTAATTACTTTGATGCGCGAACTTGTTCTATCCTAAGTAGTCAACAACTTGCATCTTTTCTCGATTTTTTGGCCCACGTTGGGCGACAAGGAGGCTTACCATGTCAAAAGGGCATAGCTTACAAGACCCTTATCTGAATATTCTTCGCAAGGAACGGATTCCCGTATCCATTTACCTCGTAAATGGTATTAAACTGCAGGGACAGATTGAGTCCTTCGATCAGTTTGTTGTCTTGCTGAAGAATACCGTAAGCCAGATGGTCTACAAGCACGCGATTTCCACCGTCGTGCCCTCTCGTGTTGTTCGCCTGCCGATGGCTCATCCGCCAGAAGACGACGAGCAAGAAAGCGAATAATTCGCGCGGTATTATTGAGGTTCATTCTTGCTTTTTGAACGACCCAACTCAGGTGAGCGGGCAATACTTGTTCACCTGAACCTTAATAGTGAGGATGAGCGCGAAGACGCCGACGAATTTGTTCAGCTCGTTACCTCGGCGGGCGGTGACCCCGTTGCGTTCATTACAGGGCAGCGTCAGCATCCCGACCCCCGATCTTTCGTGGGGTCGGGAAAGCTCGCGGAAATTCGTCAAGCCCTGCAAGACCACGACGGCGAGCTGGTACTGTTTAATCATGCGCTGTCGCCAAGCCAAGAGCGAAATATTGAGCGCGAACTTCAGTGTCGCGTTCTTGACCGCACCGGTCTGATTCTGGATATTTTTGCCCAGCGAGCCCGTACCCACGAAGGGAAACTCCAAGTCGAGCTCGCTCAGCTCGAGCACATGTCTACCCGCCTGATTCGTGGCTGGACTCACCTTGAGCGGCAGAAGGGCGGTATCGGCCTGCGTGGCCCGGGCGAAACCCAGCTCGAAACCGACCGACGCCTACTGCGTGCACGTATCAAAAGCATTCAATCGCGCTTATCGAAGGTTCGGCGTCAGCGAGACCAGGCGCGCCGGGCGCGGCAGCGCGCCGATATTCCTGCGGTATCCCTGGTCGGCTACACCAATGCGGGCAAGTCCACTTTGTTCAATGTGCTCACTGAGTCAAAGGTCTACGCCGCGGATCAATTGTTCGCCACCCTGGATCCTACGCTGCGTCGCATTCAAGTCGACGATGTGGGGCCGGTCGTGCTGGCAGATACGGTGGGTTTTATCCGCCACTTGCCGCATAAGCTGGTGGAGGCTTTTCGTGCAACGCTGGAAGAGGCGACGCTCGCGGATTTGTTGGTTCATGTAGTCGACTGTGCAGACCCGGAGCGCAGTGACAATGTCCGGCAAGTAAAGAATGTATTGGAAGAGATTGGTGCCGATAGCATTCCTGTGCTGGAGGTGTATAACAAAACCGATCTATTGGGTACAACGCCGCGTATCGAAAGAAACGAGCACGGTGATGTGACACGGGTGTGGTTGTCGGCGCAGCGCCAGCAAGGACTGGAGCTGTTGGGTGACGCGCTGGCAGAAATTCTCAGTGGCGATATCGTGGAGCCCGAGCTTGTGCTCAATGCCAGCGACGGCCGCTTGCGCGCCAGGCTCTATCAACTCAATGCGATTCAGTCTGAGCAGCTCGACGAAGCGGGGCGCTTTCACCTGAAATTGCGCTTACCGTCGGTCGATTGGCAACGTTTTTTAGCCGCTGAGTCGCTGAGCGAGGCGTCGCTAAACATCCAGCAAAGCAGTGACGAAATGTCGCCTACACGGCGTTAGCAGGGCAGGGTAAATCTGCTAGACTGCCCCTCTAATCAACAGCTTGGCGTCTTAATCTGCCATTGGCTTTCTTCGGAAAGCGGGCAATGACATACGGACAGGAGAAAACTATGGCCTGGAATGAACCGGGTGGTGGTCGCGATAACGACCCTTGGGGTGGCAAAAATCAAGGGCCGCCGGACTTAGACGAGGCGCTGAAAAAGTTGCAAGAGCGGCTCAATAGCCTCTTCGGTGGTGGCAGTGGCGGCCAAGGTGGAAATGGCGGCGGCGTAAAACTGGGAATGGGCAGCATTGGTGCCCTCGCGGTGTTGGCCGTTGCAGTGTGGGCGCTATTTGGTTTTTATCAGGTAGACCAGCAAGAGCGCGCGGTGGTGTTGCGCTTGGGTGTCTATCAACAAACGGTGATGCCGGGTTTGCGTTGGGCGCCGCCGATTATCGACGATGTGAATATTATTAACGTCACCAAGGTTCGTGCGGCCGCGAGTCGCGGGCAAATGCTGACTGAGGACGAAAATATTGTCGATATTTCAGTCTCTGTGCAGTACACCGTTTCGGATCCCGCTAACTTTTTGCTGAAAGTGAAGCGTCCTGAATTGAGCTTGGAGCACGCGCTGGAAAGTGCGCTCCGCCACGTGGTGGGTAGCTCGAAAATGGATCAGGTGATCACTGAAGGGCGTGAGCAGGTCGCTGTTGAAACGCAGGCTCGTATGCAGAACTACCTCACTGCCTACCAGAGCGGCATCCAGGTGGCGAAAGTGAATATCGAAGACGCTCAACCGCCGTCGCAAGTACAGGACGCGTTTGATGATGTAACGCGGGCGAAGGAAGACCGTGAGCGACTCAAGAACGAGGCCGAGGCCTATGCCAACGGCATCATTCCCGAGGCGCGCGGTGCGGCACAACGTCAACTCGAAGAAGCTCAGGCATATAAAGAGCAAGTCATTGCCAAGGCGGAAGGTGAGGCGCAGCGCTTTAGCGAGTTGGTGGCAGAGTACAAGAAGTCACCAAAGGTAACTCGTGAGCGCTTGTACATTGATGCTTTGCAGGCGCTCTACGCAGATTCAAGCAAGGTGATGGTCGACGTAGAGGGTGGCAACAATATGATGTATCTGCCCTTAGACAAGTTGGCCAACCAGCGTGCGGCCTCTCGTCCGATGCGTGACCAAGAGGTGGATATTCGCCAGCTGACCGACAAGGTTGTAGAGCAGTTGCGCCGGGACAGTCAGTTTAGCCGCCGGGAGGGACGTTGATCATGGCAAATCGTCAATTTACGGTATTACTGTTAGCGCTGGCGGTATTGGTCGTTGGCTATAACTCCCTGTTTATTGTCAAGGAAACCGAGCGAGCGGTAATGCTTAAGTTCGGTGAGATTGTCGACCCCGATGTGGCGGTCGGTTTAGGTGTTAAAACCCCGTTTGTGCACGTGGTGCGCAAATTTGAGCGTCGGATCTTAACCCTGGATGCGCCAACTCAGCGTTTTCTCACGAATGAGAAGAAGCCCTTGGACGTAGACTTCTATGCCAAGTGGCGTGTTGCCGACACGGAAACGTTTTACACCGCCACCAACGGCGAGGAAATTCGCGCCGAGGGCCTGCTGGCTCAGCGTATTAACACCGGCCTGCGGAATAAATTCGGTGAGCGCACCTTCCACGAGGTGGTATCCGGTGAACGCGACATGCTGATGACGGATTTGACCAGTGAGCTGAACAAGATCACGATGGCGGAATTCGGGATCGAGTTGGTCGATGTCAGGGTGAAGCGTATCGACCTGCCTTCGCAGGTAAGTCAGTCGGTATTTGACCGGATGAAGTCAGAGCGCGAGCGCGAGGCACGCGAGCAGCGCTCAACAGGGCGCGAGCTGGCTGAGAAAATTCGCGCCACAGCGGACCGCGAGCGCACCATCATTGCAGCCAACGCCTACCGCGATGCGGAAGTCATTCGCGGTGAGGGTGACGCCCAGGCGGCACAAATTTACTCGTCTGCCTACAATGCCGACCCCGAGTTTTATGCCTTCGTCCGCAGCCTTACTGCGTACAAAGCGTCATTCTCTGGTGATGGCGACCTGCTGGTACTGGACAGTGACAGCGAATTCTTCCGCTATCTGAGAAAGGGCAGCGTAAAGTAATGTGACTAGTTGGCAGCGGCGCGTCGAAACCGCCCTGCCAATGCCGCCATTGGCGGCGATTGTGGTATCATCCGCGAATCCGGGCAGGGGACATGCAAGCAGCACGTTCCCTGGCGCGGATTTTTTGTTTTTAGCGGGTGGGATCAATGTGGCAGGAATTGGCAGTGGCCCTCAGCTTAGTGCTGATCATTGAAGGCATTTTGCCCTTTCTGAGTCCTGACCGCTGGCGCATGCTGGCCTATCGCATGGCTGATTTAGACAGCCGTTCTGTTAGGTGGGTGGGCCTGCTGAGTATGGTGACCGGCCTGCTAATGCTGAGCGTCTTGCGCTGACTTCAAGAGATTGTGGATTTATGACCCTGGTTGATCGTTGGCTGCTCCCGGATGGAGTGGAAGAACTGCTGCCTGAACAGGCTCAGCAGGTAGAGAGCCTGCGCCGCAAACTGCTAGACCTATACCAGCGTTGGGGCTACGAGTTGATCGTTCCACCCATGTTGGAATACACCGAGTCACTGCTGGTTGGCTTGGGCAGCGACATTGACCTGATGACCTTCCGGGTCACCGATCAGCTGACCGGTCGGCTGATGGGGTTGCGCGCAGACATTACCCCCCAGGCGGCGCGTATTGATGCCCACAGCTTAAAACGTGAAGGCCCGGTGCGTCTCTGTTATGCGGGCAGTGTGCTGCACACCCGGCCGAAGAAGCCATTGGCTTCGCGCTCGCCGATCCAGCTCGGTGCAGAGTTATACGGCGACAACAGTCAGGCCAGTGACCTGGAAATTATTTGTCTGATGCTGGAAACGCTACGCGTTGCCGGCCTCAGCGAGTTGACCTTAGATATCGGTCACGTGGCGGTCTATCAGGCGGTGGTCGATGCCGCTGGTCTCAGTGACGAGCAAGAGCAGCGTTATTTCGACATATTACAGCGCAAGGCCGTTGCCGAATTAGGGGCCTTTATTGACGAGCTGGCGGTTGATGGCGAAACGGCTAAACAGCTGAGTGGGCTGAATGCCCTGCACGGTGGCGATGATGTATTGCAGCGCGGCCTTGAGCTGTTCGCCAATATTCCGGCTGCGGTTGATGCCATCCACACTCTGCAGTCGTTGCAGCAGCGCCTCACGGCGCGCATGCCGTCCCTTAGTTTCTACTTCGACTTGGCCGAACTCCGGGGTTTCCACTATCACACCGGTTTGGTGTTTTCGGCGCTGGTGAGTGAGCACGGACAGGCGCTGGCCTCCGGTGGTCGCTATGACGATATTGGCAAGGTATTTGGTCGCGCGCGCTCGGCTATCGGTTTTAGTCTTGATCTAAAAGCCCTGCTGTCACTGGTTGCGGCACCGGCTGAAGTGAAGGGAATTTTCGCGGCGCACAGCGACTCGGCTGAGCAGTGGCAAGCAATACAGCAGCTGCGAGACGCGGGCGAAAAGGTCGTCGCGGGTTTGCCGGGGCAGCAGCCCGGCGAAGCGTGTGATCGCCAATTAATTGAACAGAACGGCCAGTGGCAAGTACAGCCACTGGGTTAAGTCACAACCTGTTATCCAGAGATGCGGATATGAGTAAGAATGTAGTGGTATTGGGCACCCAGTGGGGTGATGAAGGCAAAGGCAAGATCGTCGATCTGCTGACGGATCAGGCCAATGCGGTCGCCCGGTTTCAGGGTGGCCACAACGCCGGCCATACTCTGGTTATTGACGGTGAGAAAACCGTTCTTCACTTGATTCCATCAGGTATCTTGCGCGAAGGCGTCACCTGCCTGATTGGCAACGGTGTGGTGCTGTCGCCAGAAGCCCTGCTCAAAGAAATGGCCGAGCTCGAAGAGCGTGGTGTACCAGTTCGCGAGCGCCTGCGTTTAAGCCCCGCTTGCCCGTTGATTCTCCCTTATCACATCGCTTTGGATAATGCCCGCGAGATAGCACGTGGCGCTGCCAAGATTGGCACGACCGGCCGCGGTATCGGCCCGGCTTACGAAGATAAAGTGGCGCGCCGAGGCTTGCGCCTGGGTGATGTATTTAATGCCGAGCGCTTTGCCGAAAAGCTGAAAGAAGTGATGGAGTATCACAACTTTACTCTGACGCAGTACTACAAGGCAGAGGCGGTTGATTACCAAAAAACCCTGGATGAAGCCCTGCAAATGGCTGAGCAGCTTCGCCCGATGGTTGTCGATGTTACCAGTGCTTTGCACGCCTACCGCGAAGAGGGCGCCAACATCTTGTTTGAAGGTGCTCAGGGATCATTGCTGGATATTGATCACGGCACCTACCCCTTTGTCACCTCGTCCAATACCACTGCGGGCGGCACGGCGACCGGTAGTGGTTTTGGTCCGCTGTACTTGGATTACGTGCTGGGTATCACCAAGGCCTATACCACACGTGTGGGCAGTGGTCCGTTCCCGACGGAGTTGTCTGACAATGTGGGCGAGCACCTGGCCAAGCAAGGGCATGAATTTGGTGCAACCACCGGTCGTGCCCGCCGCTGTGGTTGGTTTGATGCGGTCGCCCTGCGTCAATCAGTGCGTATCAATAGTGTAACCGGCTTGTGCCTGACGAAGCTGGATGTGCTCGACGGTCTGGATACCGTGAAGGTATGTGTGGACTATCGCAACGCTGCGGGCGAGTCGATTTCCGCGCCATTTGATTGTGAAGACTACGATCAAATCACGCCAGTGTATGAAGAACTGCCGGGTTGGTCTGAGTCGACAGTGGGTGCCAAGTCGCTGGATGAGCTGCCAGACAATGCCCGCGCCTATATCAAGCGCATTGAGACGTTGTTGAATGTGCCCATCGATATCGTGTCCACCGGCCCAGACCGCGTTGAAACTATCGTACTGCGCCACCCCTTCGCCTAAGTAAGCGGCGGCGATCTCAGGCTTTGCTGCCAAGATCGAGTGATAAAAAAAGGCCATGCATTGCTGCATGGCCTTTTTTGTTTCCGGGGTCGTTAGCTTAGAACGCCCACTGTGTGCGGATAGCAAAGCTGTCGATGTTGTCAGCAACCTCGCCTTTATCGTTCTGGATCGCGCCGCCGTCCAGGTCGTAGCTGCGGCTGTAATCAAACAGCACGCGCATGTTGCGGCTCAGATACCAGTTCAAGCCCAGGGTAAAGCGCTTGGCTTCGCCGCCACTGATATTGTCATCTTCCAGATCAATTTGATCAAAGCGTGCAGCGACTTCCAATGCGCCCCAATCGCCGGTGCTGGCATTGAATGGCGTGTTCACATTGAAGTACTTAAATTCGCCTTCAGACGCTTTGTAGCGGCGTTGACCACCAAAGATACTGTAGCCGAGTTGCACGTAGTGCGCGGAAAAGCTCAGGTCGTCGCCACTGTCACGGCTAACATTGTTCGCTGCAATCTCGCTTTGCACCGACCAGGCACCGTGCATGGCGGCAAATTCCAGAACGCCTACTTCGACCTTGTCCATATCCGCAACGCTGGCGTTAACGGGCTTGAGGTCAGAGAAGTTCGTGGTTTTATATGAGAATGACGGGCTCTTGCCATTCGCTAAACCGTCGTCGCTGGTTTTGCGCAGGCCATAAGATGCACCCACGTGGACAACGGTATTGTCATTCAGAACCGGGGCGAAGCTGGCGCGCGCGCCAAAACCGTGGCCTTCATCGGCATCATTATTAGAAATGCCGTCGCCGAACAAACCGGCCTTAGCGTGCCAGTTGCTGCCACCGCTGGCTGCTGTGATGCCAATGGCGCGGTCAAAGTAGGGCGTGGTGAGCGCAGCAACCAGTGAACGCTCGGTGAACATAATGTCATTAGAGCTTTCTTCTACTTCCATGCTGACCGCATGTTTTTGGTTACCGACCGTCAGTGTGATGGGGGCAGAGGTCAGCTTGTAGCTCAGGTTGGCGTCTTTAACGCTGACCTTGTTGCCGGCGAAGTCACTTTCCAGCACGTACTTCCAGCGACCGTTCAGTTTGCCTTTAGCGTAGAGGCGGGCGCGGCGGATTTGTGTGCCGTCAATTGCATCTTCTTGGTTGGCAAACGCTTCGTGGTCGTGTGTGGCGTAGTCGGCGTGCAGGCGACCGCCAATTTGTATGCTGGCTTGCTTGTCCGCACTTTCAATTTTTAAGCCTTTGCTGCCCATGCTGACGGTCGCTTGTTGTTGTGCACGTTGCGCTTGTTCGGCCTGCAGTGATTGCGCTTCTTCGGCACTGATAATGCCTTTTTCTTGTAGAAGCTTCAGTAGAGCGGCGTCCTGCAGGTTATCGGCGAAGGCGTGGCTGGTTGCAAGGCAGGCGGCAATTGATGCGCTGCATGCTAAAGAAGAGATCGTTTTCATTGTTTAGGCACCCAAAATGAAAGAAGTGGCACTTATGTTACAAACCGGCGACAAGTGTATTTCCGTTTTATGACATTTTTATGACCAACAGGCGGCATTACTCCCTGTTTTTACCAGACGGGGTCTCGCTGAGCCCCTGCGTTGTTCTCTAAGGCCTTGTTATTCAAATACAAATTAGCTTCTTATGGCGGCTTTGTCTAAAAAATAAGCAAAAAACACCGGCTGAAACATTTTCGTCATAGTTTATTCACTGAGTTGTCACTTTGCCTGCCTAACATACGCCTCAACGACAACAAGCTATGCCCTATTTAAAAGGTTCCGGAGATAAGTTCCCATGAAAAAGCTTTTCGCAATGACAGCAATGGCCTCAGCGATGGCGCTGGTAGGCTGTGGTGGCGGCGGTGATATTAATATCAATGCCCAAAACAACTCTGTAGACAACAGCACCGGCAATGACGGTGGTACGCCTTCCAATGCTTGTGCGGCATACAGCGATAACGGCGTAACCCAGCAAGGCAGCCTGGACGGTGTGAACTGCATCTACGGTCCTGACTTCGTTAGCTTGACCAACCCGATCGAAACGCCTGCCGGCAACCCGGTTGTATTCGAAAAGCTGAGCAACGGCGGTGTGCACATCTTCCGCGATAGCCTGGTCGTGGGTAAAAACTATGACAACGATGCAGACCTGAATGCAGCAGGCATCACCAAAGGTGGTGACGGTGCAAGCATTCAAATCGAAGCGGGCACGACCTTGGCCTTTCAGTCTAGCGACGATTACATGGTAATTAACCGCGGTTCGCAAATCATCGCCGAAGGCGAGATGAACGCGCCCATCACTATCACTTCAGTGTCAGATGCTGTGGAAAATTCTGTTGACCCTGAGGACGTACAGCAGTGGGGCGGCTTGATCATTAACGGCTTCGGTGTCACCAATAAGTGTTCTTACACCGGTTCTTTTGCGAACAACAACTTGGCCACTAGTGACTGTCACGTTGCTGCAGAAGGTAAAGCGGGCGCCGGCCAAACGCATTACGGCGGTGATAACAACGAAGATAGCTCAGGTACGCTGAAATACTTCATTGTTAAGCACACCGGCTTTGAAGTTGAGGAAGACAACGAGCTGAACGGAATTTCTTTCAACGCTGTTGGATCGGGCACCACGGTTGATTACCTGCAAGCCTACTCAACTTACGACGACGGCATCGAGTTCTTCGGTGGTGCGGTAAACGTGGGGCACTACATCGGCATGTACGTGCGTGACGACTCTATCGATATCGATGAAGGCTACCGCGGCACGATCGACTACGCACTGGTTATCCAGTCTGAGAACGACGGCAACCGCTGTGTAGAGTCTGACGGTATCGGCAGCTACTCGAGCAAAGACCAAGCGACCATTGATGACTTCATCGCTCGCGGCTTGAACTCGCAAGCGACCATCAAGAACCTGACTTGTATTGTGTCAGCGACAGAGGTGAGTGGTCAGCCAAACGGTACTGGTACCCACGATCCCGGCCAGGGCATGCGTATTCGTGAAGCGCATTTCCCAACCATCCAAAATGCCTTGATCACCACGGCTTACAAAGGCGATGTGAAACTGGCCGATGACGACTACAACTACTGTGTGCGCATCGATAACGAGGGCCTGCAAGCGGCTCAGGATGGCGATCTGAAAATTGAGAGCAGCATCATTGCTTGTCAGGACCTGACTGATGGCAACGATCTGCCCAACGGCACCACTCAGCTGCAGTTCTTGCAGGCCAGCAACGACACTTACCAGTCGCTGGAAGCGGGTGAAGATCCCACTGCCGATGCGAATGCCAATCTGGAAATCCTGAAAGGCTTCTACTCGCTGCCACTGGCCGACATGAAAGTGAATGGTGCTGCCCCAACAGTAACACCCGCTGATGGTCGTGCCTTCATCGGCGCAGTCACCGAAGACGATGACTGGACTGCGGGTTGGGCCTACGGCTTGGAGCCCGCTAACCGCGGCCAAGGCCTGTGGTTCGAATAAGCGAACGCAGAGTCTAACGCCAGAGCCGTAAAACAGAGGGCGCCTTACGGCGCCCTTTCTGTTGAAGACAGGTCAAATACGAGTAGGTCTTTACTGATGAAAAAGCAGATGATTAAAAAAGGGTTGCTGCCGGCATTTAGCCTGAGCGCTCTTAGCCTCGCCGTTTCGGCGGTGGCGCAAGAGGCCGACAGCGACCTCAGTTTTAACAAGCCACTGGAAGAAGTGGTTGTTGTTGGCCGCCTGAAGAGCACCGCCGAAAACCTGGTGATTGAACGGCTGGAACAAGAAGTCGCGGTGGATTTTCTCGGGGCTGAGGCGATTGGTCGTATCGGTGATTCAACCGTTGCTGCCGCGCTGCGCCGCGTGCCCGGTGTTACCCTAATTGATGACAAGTTTGTTTTTGTCCGCGGTTTGGGTGAGCGCTACTCAAGCACCTTGTTAAACGGTGCAGTGGTTCCCTCTCCAGACCTGACGCGCAGTGTTATTCCGCTGGATATTTTCCCAACGTCCATCGTTGAGAGCCTGGCGGTTCAGAAGGTGCATTCCTCTGATATGCCGGCTGCTTTTGGTGGTGGTAATGTGGATATCCGCACCAAAGGTATTCCCAGTGATCTGGTGTTTAGCCTTGAGATTGGCACGGACTACAATAGCGCCTCTGACGGCCGGCTGCTGACCTACAAAGGCGGCAGTGACGATATTTATGGCAACGACGATGGCACGCGAGCGCTTTCTTACAAGCTCAAGCAAGCGCTGCGTCAATACGGCGGTAGCCTTGATCGCAACGATATTCTCGCCGATATGCGCCAGTCAAACCCCAATGCAACACTGGCCGATGCCGAACAGCTCAACCGTGAGTTGGCGTTGAACCTGTATCGCAATATCGATATTTACGAAACTGATGACGACGATAACTTCTCTGCTGAAGTTAACGCCGGTAACCGTTTCTATCTTGGCGATGCTGAAGAGATTGAGTTTGGCGTGTTGGCTGGGCTGTCCTATGACCGCAGCTGGCGCAATAAGTCGTCGGAAGTGCGTTCGGTATCTGACGAGGACGAAGCCGAGTTCAAAAACGAGACGACGCAGAACACATCGATTGCTGCCAACCTGAATTTTGGTTTGCGCTTGAACGAAGATCACTCGCTGGAAACAACCAGCCTTTATCTTCGCAACACCGATGACAAAACTTCAGTCACCGATAGTTATGACAACGATCAGCCTGTGGGCGGGGACATCTCGGACCGTCAGTTCAGAATTCGTTTTGAACAGCGCGAGCTGGTGGTGAATCAAATTCGCGGTGAACATACTTTCGGTGAGTTGAGCCGCGAGCAGTTGGGCTGGGATCAGTTGGCCTTTGCCGAAGGCTTGAGCTTTAACTGGTTCTACTCCGACAGTGAATCGACGACTGAGATCCCCAACGAAGTTGCGGTGCAGACACGTCATGTAGAGGGCCCGAATGGCAGCACCACTGTTGCCGCAAACGCGACGGCTGCCGACTACCGTTTTACCGATCTCCAGGATGAAGTTGAGAGCTACGGTTGGGAAGTGAAAATGCCGTTCTCCAGCATGGATTGGAAAGTTGAGCTGAGCGGTGGTAACGAGTATTGGGAAAAGGCGCGTACCTATCGCCAGACCCAGTTCGGCCTGGGCTCAGTGGACGCATCGGATGCAGTGCGCAGCGGCCCACTGGATCGCGTCTACAGTGACGCTAATATTCTCGACCCCAACAATGGCTATCAAATCCAGGTGGCTGGCAGTAACTCCGAAAGTTACATTGCCGCCAACCGCGTTGATGCCTACTACGGTAAGCTCGACGTTACCTGGCAGGATACCTGGCGCGTTGTTGCTGGTTTGCGCTACGAAGACTATCAGCAAGTGGGTTTGACCTGGGATCCGCTCGACTTTGATGGTATTCCTGTCGTGAGCAATGAGTCCGGTGGTCAGCAGGCGATCATCGACGAGCTCGAAAATGCCGTCTTCACCGACGACGATACCTTCGCTTCGCTCGCGGCAACGTACATGCTGCCCGGCTTCTGGGCCGAGGACTTTCAGCTGCGCTTTGGCTACAGTGAAACGACGGTTCGCCCGGACCTGCGTGAGATTGCTGACTCCAGCTACGTGGACCCAGTGACTGGCGCGCTGGTGTTCGGTAACCCCGATGTTCGCCCGGCGCAGTTTAAAAACTACGACCTGCGTGCAGAGTGGTTCTTCAGCAACAGCGACAGCTTCACCGCATCGTTGTTCTACAAGGACATTAGTGACCCGATTGAGCTGTTCCAGGCTGCGGCGGGTGACACCAACACCGCTGTTGAAATCGTCAATGCCGAAAGCGCGACGATTATGGGTGCAGAAGTGGAGTTTATGAAGAGCCTCGGTGACTTTTCCGATGCGCTTATCCCCTTCTTCCTTCAGGGTAACTTGACTCTGCTGGATACCGAGCTGGTTGCTGGCAGCAATGCCGATGCGCCCACCAACGCTAAGCGCGACCTGGTTGGTGCCTCAGACTATGCGGCGAACTTGATTCTCGGGTTTGACTCGGCAGACGAAATGCACGCGGCAACACTGTCTTACAATGTGTTCGGCGAGCGCCTTTACTTTGCCGGCCGCAATGGTGAGCCCGACGCTTTTGAGCAGCCTTTCCACTCATTGGATGCCACCTATTCTTTCTACCCGAACCAGTCCGTTATTGTGAAGGTGAAGGTGAAAAATATTCTGGATGAAGAGCTGGAAATCGAGCGCGACGGTAAGACCACGTTCCGCGAGGAAGTGGGTACGACCTTTAGCGCTAGCATTGAATATGAATTCTAAATAAAGTCAGTAACCTTACTAAGGCGCCCCTGAGGCGCCTTTTTTATGCCCGGAATTGCTATACGGTATTAATACGCGACATCGCCGATGCCCGACTATTTGCCCTGCTTGAGTTTGGCGTGAGCAGCCTTTAGGCCGTATTCGTGGTACTTGTCGGTATTGCCCTGGCTGCGAAAAATAACGGCCGCAAACTGATAAAAACGATACTCGTTTTTGTCCAGTCGAATGGCGCGTTTGATGGAATTCAAGGCTTGGGGATAGTCGCCTCTTTCAAAGGCTGCGCGGGAGCGGCTGTAGTGCCAGAAAGGGTTGTCGCGCTGTCGAGATTCAATGACTTGCTCAAGTTGCTTAGCGCGATCTTTGCGGCCACTGCTGCGGTACAGCCGGGCCAAGTTGGAGAGTGATGCGGACTCCTCCGGGTCCAGACTCAGCGCCTTTAGAAAGGCAAGCTCGGCTTCGTCGTTGTGCCCTTCTCGGCGGAACAGAACGCCTAAGTTACCCCAAATATAGGCTTCGTCAGGGCCGAGGTACAGCGCCCGGCGCAGGTAGAGATAGGCATCGCCGTAATTTTTGCTGTTCAGTGCGCCAACGCCCAGGTTGCTGTAATACTGCGCGGCGGCGATATCGTCGCTGACTCGTTTTTGCGGATAGCGATAGTCGTAAATATCTACGCTGAAGTCGATAACTTCGCGTTGGCCATTGCCGAGGTCGACAACGGCATTGATGTGTTTATAAATCGCTGAACTGCTGTTGCTCAGCATTTCCCAGCTAGGCGGCACGCTGACTTCATTAAAATAGACATCCAGCTTTGCTTCTCGCGCCAGCGCTATAAACAATAAACTCAGCGACAAGCAGTCGCCTTGTGGGTCTTCAAAGGTGTCCGCGGCACTTTGGGTAATACCCGGTTGGTAGCGAATGCCCAATTGCCGGGGCCGCACCATGGCATCGACTAAGTAGCGGAGTCTGGCGCGCGGGGTGAGTACCGGCGGCACATGCTCGTTGACGAAGTAACGCATCTCTGCGGTCACCGCGAGAATGTGTTGGTCCGGGGTGTTGAGGGGCGCGGGTTGCCGGTTGAACAGCGCCTCCTGGTGCAGCAGTTGTGCAACCGCATCGCTATCCGGGGCAGCGATAAATTGCTCGAGTTGCGTGGGCTGTGTGCTGCAGGCGCTGCTCAAGAGCAATGTGGCGCTCAGTATTATTGTTTTTGCCGGGTGCTTCATTCCAGGGGCTTGCCTATACCACTAAAGGCCGCGTCGGCGGCTGTTACGTTTCACAGTAACGCCGATCGCGGCAGTCAGCAAGGCGCTTAGTATTGCGAGGCGGGCAGGCGTACTTCCATCCCTTCTAGGTCGTCGCGCACCTCAATTTGGCAGCTTAAGCGGCTGCCCTCTTCGGGCTCGAGTACCCCGTCGAGAATGCCTTGTTCCATATCATCGGCTGCGGGCAGTTTGCTGCGCCAGGGTTCGTCAATGTAACAGTGGCAGGTTGCGCAGCTGCACGAGCCGCCGCACTCGGCCAGAATGTCATCGATACCGCCGTCGAGTGCGGCTTGCATCAGGCTGTGACCGCTCTCGGCCTCGACTTCGCGGGCCTCGCCGTTGTGAGAGATAAAAGTGATTAGCGGCATAAAATGCTCCAGTGGGTTATTTGTGTCGTCTGCTGCTGGGTGCAGGTGGCGCAATTTTACCCTCTAGAAGGGGCGATGCCAGTCTTGAATGGAAATGTTGTCAATTGTGATGCTATTGGGCGATGTGTGTCGCTTGCAGCATGGCTATATTGCCTGTTGCATGAGCTGGGAGTGGGGAAATACGGTGACTACAGACAAACACGAGCTAAGCCTGGCTGACCGACTGGCGCTACATGAACTGCCAGGGCGGTACGGCGACGCAGTGGACGATCGGGATTGGGCGCAAATGGATTCCATCTTCACCGAAGACGCGGTTTTTGAAGTGCGCGGCCTGGTGACGTTGCGAGGTGTTGCAGAGATAAAGCGTTATATGGCGGAGGAGGGGCAGCACCCACTCGCCCACTTGATGTGTAACATCCATGCACGGGAAGACGGTGATGGCGCGCGGCTATTTTTTCGCATTATTGCGCCGGTGCCGCGCGAGGATAAAAGTCGCGATGGCTACTGTATGCACTTCGGCTCTTATTATGACTGGCTGGTGAAAACCGCACAGGGTTGGCGGGTAAGGCACCGAATTTTCTCGGCGAAACGACTAACAGAGTATGAGGAGGCCCGAGGTGAGTGAGATAAAAGTAGCGCTGGTCACGGGGGCGAGTCGCGGTGCTGGTGCGGGCATCGCTCGTGCGCTGGGTGCTCACGGTATGACGGTTTATGTTACCGGTCGCACCGTTGAGCCCGGCGATGCGAAAGCCTGGGATGGTTCGGTATTGCCCGGCACCGTTGCGGAAACTGCTGCTGCGGTAACGGCTGCGGGTGGCAAAGGTATTGCTGTGTTATGCGATCACAGTGACGACGAACGCGTGGCCGCGGTGTTTGAACAAATTCGCCGTGAGCAAGGTCGGCTTGACCTACTGGTCAATAACGCGACCTATATGCACCCGCAGCTCATTGAGCAGAAACCCTTTTGGCAAAAAGACATCTCGGCCTGCGAGATACTCAACGTAGGATTGCGCTCGGCCTATATCGCCAGCTGGCATGCAGCGCAGATGATGGTGGAGCAGGGGCGAGGCCTTATCGTTTTTGGCTCATCATTTGGTGCCTCCTGTTATATGCACGGCCCCGCCTATGGCGCGCAGAAAGCCGGGCTGGATAAGTTTGCCCACGATATGGCCGTAGACTTGCGGGGTTCGGGAGTGAATACCCTGTCGGTGTGGATGGGGCCGCTCAAAACTGAGCGCGCCGCTGTTGCCAGCAAGGTCAATCCAGCGCAATACGAAGCCTTCAGCAAAACTGCCGAGAGCCCGGAGTTTACCGGTCACATTCTCTATGCCTTGGCCACCAGCAACCAAGCAGAGGCCTTGAGTGGCCATACCGTGATCGGAGCAGAGTTGGCGCGGGAACTTGGCGTAACCGACGAGGGCAACGTCCGCCCCTCCTACCGGGAGACTTTAGGCGAGCCGCCGAAACCCAATCCGGCGGTGGTGTATTAAAGCAAAGCTCAAGTTGCCGCTTAATGGCGAGCACTCTGGTAAGTGGGGCTTTTCGCGGTGAAAAATCCCACTTTCCTACGGTTGGCTCGCTAAGCCAGCGACAAGCATAGTGGCACATGCCTATAATCCGGCGGCATGTTGCCGTTGCCCACGGTGGATGAGTGGGGGCAGCAACTGTTCAATATGGTATCGACCCAAGCGTCATGGATGAGCTGGCAGGTCTGATGACGGGACGCTATAGCAGGCATTACGTAAGTACTTGGGATGCAATCACTACCATTAAGCAACGAGCCAGCGTTGATTCAGCACCTTTACGGTGCCCTGATTGATCCGGCGGGTTTTCATCACTTTCTCGAGACGTTGACGCTGTCTATTGGTGGTGAAGCCGCTGAGCTTTTGGTGATCCGCCGCACCCCTCTGCGGGTGGAGAATGTTTGGTACTACGGTCTTTCTGAGGAGTTGTTGCAGTGGTACATAGGCAGCGACATGATTGCCGTGGATATCGTCATCAATACGGCAATTCGTCAGGCGCCAGGCGCTTTTCAGACCGCGCTTACCTATGTCGAAGAGACCAACCCCGATGAGGGCTCTGTGCGCTGGGAAGAAGAGCAGGGCATGCTCGATGCCGCTTGGCTGGTTGTTGAAAGCTCGGCGGATGAATGTGTGCTGCTGACAATTCAAAGAACTGTGGGACAGGGTGCATTTCAGCCGCATGAAATTGGCGCTCTGAACCGACTTGCTCCTTATATTCGTCAGGCTGTGGGCCTCAATCGGCAGTTAGCATCGCGTAGCGACGCGTCGTCATCGCTGGCTGCGGTTATCGATGTATTGCCCGATGCGACGTTAGTGCTGGACAGCTATTCCACGGTGTTGCACTCCAATAAGGCCGCGCGAGCATTGCTTGATCGCGAGCGCAGTCTGGCGATACGCGATGAGCGCCTGAGTTTTTCAGAGACGGCGCTGCAGTCCGCGTTTTTTCTCGCCTCGACACAGGTTGTGCGCGCCAGTATTGGTCGCGAGGGGCATTACACCGAGACCTTATTCTTAAAACGTGCCGGTCGCCAGCCGCTGATATTTGTATTGCGGCCGATAGAGAGCAGCGAGTTATTGGCGGGCGGAGCGCTGCTTACCATTTATGAGCCCGGTCACCGGCAGTTGCCAAATGCCGAGCAAATTGCCGGCTATTTTGAACTTACGGTGGCGGAGTCACAGGTGTGCGAGCACTTGGTAGCGGGCATGGATTTGCAGGCGATTGCCGACCACTTGGGGCGCAAGATAAGCACTGTGCGTTACCAGTTAAAGCAGGTTTTTCAGAAGACGGCATGCACCCGGCAGGGAGAGTTGGTGAGCAGTATTTTGGCGGCGCTATTGCGATAGCGCCTGTTGCAATGGGTGTCTGCGGGCAGTTTATGCCCGCAGGAGATTGAGCTTATTTTGCAACGACCTCTCCGACCAGCTCGCTGATAAAAAAGGCACTTTCATGGGAGGTGGTGCCGTCCTTATGCGAAAAGCTAATCAGCGCCATGTCACGTCCGCGGCTGTCTTTGATCGGCGCAAAGAGCCAATAGCCTGTTGAGTCGTCGTCCATGGTTTCGTAGTAATCGAGGCTGCCCGCCGCATTGACCTTCCAGCTGTGTTCGATCGTGCTTGACTCATCGGGGCCAAAATCCACCCTGCCTGAGCCGTTTTCGTAGAGCCTGACCGAAATTTTATCGGCCTCATCTGGGAAGGCGTATGTAAAGGCTTTGCTCTGGTTCTCGACAAACAGGCGCTCTGCGCTGCGTTCAACGGTAGCGGTTTTTCTATAGATGGCGCTGCCGTTGTCATCTTCTACCCGCAATTTTACCGTGAAGCGGCCCACGCGCATGAAGCTGAATGCATCCTCGGCGTCGCTTTCGCAGTTGAAATCGCCCCATTTAGTGGTGGTGCATACATCGTCACCGTCGGATAAGCCGCCGTCTCCGTCGGTTTCTGAAACGATGTCAGTCACGCTGAACTGTTTGCCATCAATGCTGTAATTTCCCCATTCTGAGGTAGGTGCGTCAGCGGGGAGGGAGGCGTCACCCTCGTCGCGATAGCTGTGGGCTACGTTGTAGCTGCCATCCTCAAGTACCGTAAGAACGTGGAATTCGTCAGCCTGATCTTCAATCAGCCAGCTACCTACAAAAGCATTGCTGCTGCTTTTGACGCTTTTAAATGCTGCGGCGGCATCGGCCTCGCTACCAAAATGTAGCTCATCGTTAACTAAGCGAACCGTTTCCTGGCCGCAGCCTTCGCCCAGCGTTTCACAGAAACCGCCATCGGTGTTGGACTGAGCCTGGGCGCTGAACGTGATTACGCCATCGCTAGGGTTCCACTCGTAGTAGCCCCATTCTGCGGTGGCGGTACCCTGATCATCGTTGCCGTATTTGTGGCTGACAATGTAGCGATTCCCGCTCAGGAAAGTCAGTACGCTGACTTCTTCGCCATTTGGCCCTTTACCGTTACTGCTCTCGCCCGCCGGCTCGACAAATAACCAGCTGCCGCGCAGGTCGGCCTGTTGTGAACGGCCAAAATGGGCTTCGGCCTTGTCCGCGCTGACTAAGCTTTTGCCGGTGGGGGTCGCAATTTCGGTATCGAATTGCGTTTCAAACTCTGGTTGCGGCAAGCCGAGATTGAGCTGTGCATCGGCAAGAAGGCCGTGAATCTCGCCGTCAATGGTAATGCCATTGTCAGGATTGCCGTCATCGTCCAGTGACTGCAGTAAGCGCAGAATATTGGTGACCTGGTTGGGCGTGCCGCCGTCCATGTCGGCTGGGGTGACTCGGCCGCTGGCGGGAACCTCTGGCAGTGTGATTCCACCAATACTGAAGGTGACGCTATCGCCCTCAACAAATTCGTACTCACCCAGCTCAGTCGTGCTGCCTGATTGGCCGCTGGGCGCGCTTTGGTAGCGGATGCCGGCAACGGCGCTGTCGGTAAAAATGCCTCGCTGGACCTCCGGCTCGGAACTATTGCTTCCGCCAGACGAGGAGCCACCGCCACCACAGGCGGTGAGTGTAAAGGCTAGGGCGAGCGGCCCCCAATGAGCTGATTTCATGGTATCTCCGATTTTTGTACCGAATGTCTAAAGTCGCTAGAGGACCATAGAGCCAGGTACAGCTCATCTCCCAAATTGGGTATGCGTTACTGGGTAGCGGCGGAAATCGGCAATATTTCTATAATTACCGGGAGCGCGTCTTATTGTTTGCCTGTTTGGGGGGGAGGGCGTAAGTGAAATGGTGGGGTGGACTGCCCCGAGGCCTTTGAAGCAGTCTCAAAATGAGGGTCAGGCGTGCCATGAAAACCCGGGGTAGTCCACATTTGTGGCTCAGGCTATTTGAAAGAAATGATGCTTAGCGCTCTAAGTCGGCTCTCTAGTAGTTTTGATGCTCGTTTTTTCATCTGTTCGGGCATGAAGCTGTGTTGAATCAAGTTCAGCATATTGCTTTGGTTACGATGCAGTTGGTCGATGAATTTCTGTATAGGCTTTTCGGGGATTCCCAGTCGGGCAGCCAATTCAATGAAATCAATGCCGGTGTAGTAGCCGTAGTGTTGCTGGGCATCTGAAAATTGCTCGTCGCCTTCCTCTGGATCAAGCAGTAAACCCAGTGCCAGTTGTCCCAGTCCTCTCTCATTGCCGTCAGTATTGAAGGCTTCGCAAAACAGGCAGTCGTAGTTAGGGGTGAGTTTGTTGTAGTAGAGCCCGGTATTGTCGGGCAGACGCTGCACACTGAAGTTTTTGAGGTGCAGGTCGTCGTTTCCTATCAAGTAGGCAAAGATTACCCGGCGCACGAAATCCAATACGACAGCCTGCTTGCCCCCGCTGACTTCCTGAATCAGTTTGCCTGCTTCTTCGTAGGTTTTACTGTATTTGCCCTCGCTAGGCATATTGAAGCACTGCAACAGGTCTTCCTGGTGGACTTTGCCACCCCCGCCCTTTTTTTCGGTAATGCGGTCAAAACGCTTGGTAATGTAGGCCAGTTCGCCGTCTGCAAAGTCCACCAATCCGCACTGAGCAGTTTCGATGCCCAGTAGCTCACTGAGGCGCATGGCCGCATGTTCGTTCTCGGCGGCGTTGGGGTAGGTTTCCGGGCTGGGTTTGAGGATGTATTCGCCACCCCCGGATGTGGGTGCCAGCTGCCGTTCTTCATTGATCTTGAGGGACAGCTTTTGCTGTACCCCAGAAATGGAGATGCCTCGGCTGTGTTGGCGGCTGTTTTGGAAGAACTCGCTTCGGCTAAATGGTAAGTGAGGGCTTACCTTGGTGCTGCCCAGGAGGTTTCTCAGCGCAGCAGCCTTGTAACCTGCTTCAGTCTCCCTCGCGCTCAAGGGTTTCAAACTGATTTTGCAATATTGGGTCATGCTGTTCCTTCACTCTCTGGCTTTGCTTTGTGTCTGAGCAGCTGGCTGTATTGTAACGGCACCAACTAAGTCGCGCCCGTTAGCCAGCAGCAAGCCAAACCGGTCGGACTCATCAATTCTCTGTTCCTGTGTCTGCAGCTTTCGCAGCCAGCCCTCAGAGACCAGGTTTTCAAAAAAACCATGTAGCTGAGAGCTGTCAAAGGCGTCCTCCTGTAACGGAAGGTTAAAGCTGATGGGGGTGCCGCCTGCCAGATAATTGTGGTCGTACTGGAAGCGAAAGCCCGGCTCGGTCTCAGACAGGGTGCCCGCCAGTCGCCCGTTGTAGAAAACCTGCGCTACGCGCTTGCTCATCATTGTTCACCTGATGTGATTAGCCTATCCATAGTTTCATGCCCAGTGCATTGGCGACGCTCATTAGGCTTTCCAGCCGAATATTGGCTGTGCCCTTTTCAATTTTCACTAGGGTGACATAGGCGATGTTCGACAAATCGCAAAGCTCATTCAGGGTGAGCCCCTGCTTTTTTCGCTCAGCACGAATGCGCTGACCGGCTTTTTCTATAGGAGAAAGGTTTTGAGTTTGTTTGGCTATAGATGCGGTTCTCTGCAGCTCCGTTACCTGCTGGTGCAAGGTGTTGAGCAGTTCGTCGATGTCGGTCTTGCTTTCTGATAAGTTCATTTTTGTGTGTCATTTTTGGGGTTTTTCTAATATTTATTCATTAAAGCATATTTTTTATATTTTTAGATATGCTTTTACGATTAATAAGATATTTTTTCTGTATTTTGTGTGTTTTTATGTATCTATACTGCTGCTAGGCTCTTGTGCTTAGGGATGCAGCATCTCAATAGATGGCTGTGGGAAGGGTGTCTGGCATTGAGGGGGCCAGTATTCAGGATGTTAGCCCTACATTAACTATAGGAGTGTTGGGTTGCCTGGGCTGACGCTTACGCTGCGTGCTGGGGGTAGGATTTAAGGGGCTTGATGTGCCAAGGTTAGTGAGTTTTCAGACTTGAAAACTGCTACACAGTTTATGCAATTCAGTGCTATACATCAGAAAATAAAAAAGGCCCTAACTCTTTGAAAGTTAGGGCCTTTTCAGAATATGGTGCCCAGGAGAGGACTTGAACCTCCACGGCCGTGAGGCCACTAGCACCTGAAGCTAGCGTGTCTACCAATTTCACCACCTGGGCAGGGGGTAAAACGAGGCAATTGCTGCCGAGGCGCGCAATTTACTGATATCGCGCTTTTTTGTCAACGCTTTGCGTTACACTAGGCGCAAATTTTCTAGCTATTCAAGAGGAACTGCCACTGCATGCCTAAAGGCCGCAAGCAACATAACGACCCCCATGCCGCTCGTGAAGCCGAGCGCTATGAAAATCCTGTACCTAGCCGCGAGTACATCCTCGACCAGTTGAGGTCTTCAGAGCAGGGTATGACGGCAGCGGCGCTGCGCAAGCGTCTTGATGTTGTCGGGGAGGAGCTGGAGGAGGGCTTGCGACGCCGCATCAAGGCGATGTTGCGTGACGGCCAGTTGATTGAGGGCCGCCGCGGTAAGCTGATGGCACCTGTTGTGGGTGACGCGATTAAAGGGCGCGTGCAGGGGCATCGCGACGGCTACGGTTTTGTACTGGTCGACGATGAAGAGGATGTATACCTGCACAGCCGGCAGATGCAGCAGGTCTTTGACGGTGACACGGTTGCAGTAGAGGTTACGGGCAGTGATCACCGTGGGCGGCGGGAAGGCATTATTGTCGATGTGCTTGAGCGCAATACCCAGCAATTAGTGGGTAAGCTGGTTGATCACCGCGGCCGCTGGGTTGTGGTGCCGGATAATAGTCGAATCCAAAATTGGGTCGCGCTTGAGGATGATGATACGGCGGGTGCCAGCGAAAATGACTTTGTGATGGTGTCGATCACACGTCAGCCCGGGCTGCGCCAGCAGGCGCGGGGCAAAATAGTAGACGTGCTGGGTGACCGAGCGACAGTGGGCGTTGCCACCGAGCTGGCACTGCGCAGCCATGAAATCCCCTTCGAGTGGCCCGAGGCGGTAGAGGAGCAGGCTCGGCAGTTTGGTACTGCGCCCGCGGAGGTGGATAAGACGCGCCGCGTCGACTTGCGCAAGCTGCCGCTAGTGACGATTGATGGCGAAGACGCGCGGGATTTCGACGATGCCGTCTACTGTGAGAAAAAGCGTTTCGGTGGTTGGCGGCTGTGGGTGGCCATTGCCGATGTCTCGCACTATGTGACGCTGGGCTCCGCGCTGGATGAAGAGGCCCAGCGCCGCGGGACCTCAGTGTATTTTCCCGATCGAGTGGTGCCGATGCTGCCGGAGGCACTGTCCAATGGCCTGTGCTCGCTAAACCCGGATGTCGACCGCCTGTGCATGGTGTGTGAAATGACCATCAGTGCGCGGGGGCGGCTGAGTGGTTACCAGTTTTATGAGGCGGTAATGCGTTCACATGCCCGCCTCACATACAACGAAGTGGGCGCCATGCTCGGCGTGGAAGGCGCTGACCCCGCTAAAGACACCGGCAAACACCGCGACCTGCTTCCTCAGTTAAGCGAGCTTCACAATTTGTACACAGCGCTGCGTGAGGCGCGCTCTAAGCGTGGTGCTATCGACTTTGAAACGGTTGAGACACGCATCGTCTTTGACGACGAGAAACGTATCGATGCGATCGTGCCCGTACACCGCCACGATGCTCACCGAATGATTGAGGAGTGCATGCTGATCGCCAATGTGGCGACGGCAAAAACGCTGGAAAAGTCAGGGCTTGAAGCGCTGTTCCGCGTGCACAATGGCCCATCCGAGCAAAAGCTGAGTAACTTGCGAGAGTTTTTGGCGGAGATCGGGCTGGGGTTAAAAGGTGGCGACGACCCCTCGCCCACCGATTACCAAAAATTATTGGCGAGTTTGAAAGACCGGCCCGACGGCCAGATGATTCAAACGATGATGTTGCGCTCGCTGAGCCAAGCCGTGTATCAGCCGGACAACGATGGCCACTTTGGCTTGAACTACACCGGCTACACCCACTTTACCTCGCCGATACGGCGCTACCCGGATTTGATGGTTCATCGGGCGCTGCGGTATTTGTTGCGCAACGGTGGCGGGAAAGCCCCCAAATGCTTCCGGCCTGTGAAAGGCGCACCTGATCTGCCGCGCGAAAAGATCTATCCCTATGATATGGCGGCGCTGCTGGGTCTGGGTGAGCACTGCTCGATGGCCGAGCGTCGCGCCGATGATGCCAGCCGCGATGTAATGGCGTTTTTGAAATGCGAATTCCTGCAGGAGCATGTGGGCAGTGAATTCGACGGCATGATCGCTGCGGTGACGGGCTTTGGTTTGTTTGTTGAGCTGCAGGACCTCTACATAGAAGGGCTGGTGCATATTTCAGCGCTGCCACAGGACTACTATCAGTTTGACCCGGCCCATCAGCGCTTGGTGGGTGAGCGCAGTCGCCGGGTATACCAGTTGGGTGATTCGCTAAAAGTGCAGGTGCTCAGTGTCGACCTAGACGAGCGCAAGGTCGATCTCGGCTTGGTGCAAGGCGAGACCAAGCGCCGCCGTAAACCGTCGCTGCGCGAAGCGCTTGCCAAGGGACAGGTGCCAAAGTCCAAGCCCGGTAAAGCCCCTAAGGCAAAGCGCGGTGCTGCTGGCAAGAAGTCGGGCGCAAAGAACAGCTCTGCCAAAAAGGGAGTGGCCAGTAAGAAGCGCCGCCGCTAACGCAGTGATGAACCCCGCCCGTGAGGAATACGGGATGCTTACAAAAGGTTAAAGAGTGAAAGAGCAGATTTTTGGCTTGCACGCCGTTACCACTGCGCTGCAACGCCGCCCGGAAA
This sequence comes from Spongiibacter marinus, assembly GCF_016906995.1. GTDB lineage: Bacteria > Pseudomonadota > Gammaproteobacteria > Pseudomonadales > Spongiibacteraceae > Spongiibacter > Spongiibacter marinus. The sequence goes on from NZ_JAFBBD010000005.1 coordinate 172,546, forward strand.
GTATTCGTGAAATGTGGGTGCTGGAGGGGCGTCGAGACAAGCGACTACATACCGTGCTTGAGCTGGCGCAGCGACATGGCATTACTCTGCATGAATGTTCTCGAAAGGTGCTGGATGAGCTCGTCGACGGACGGCATCAGGGGGTGGTTGCCAGTGCCAAAGCGCCGACGCAAACCCATGAAAAGCGCTTGCCCGAGCTGGTTGCTGAAGCGGGCAAGCGCGCTTTGGTATTGGTCCTTGACGGCGTGACTGACCCCCATAATCTCGGCGCTTGCTTGCGCAGCGCCGATGCGGCGGGGGCCACGGTAGTGATCGCGCCCAAGGATAATTCTGCGAGCTTAAACGCGACCGTACGCAAGGTGGCCTGCGGGGCTGCCGAAGCAGTGCCATTTGTGCAGGTAACCAACCTGGCGCGCAGCCTGCGCCAACTCCAAGAGGCGGGGGTGTGGATTATTGGCTTGGCGGGAGAGGCGTCGCAGTCGCTGTATGAATGTGACCTGGCGGGGCCTGTTGCGCTGGTGATGGGCGCCGAAGGGGCAGGTATGCGGCGCCTAACCCGAGAGCAGTGTGATTACTTAGCGCACCTGCCAATGGCCGGGGAGGTCAGCAGTCTCAATGTATCGGTTGCCACCGGGGTGTGCTTGTTTGAAGCGGTGCGCCAGCGTCTTTAATACCCGAATTTGATTAAAAAATGCACGAATTGCTTGCATCTGTCAGGGTGCTTGCCTAGAATTCGCGCTCTTGTTTTAACGGTAAGCTCGCCCATAGCGGCTGGTTTGCCCTCCTTGCCACACCATAAAGGGTGGCTTAACCCGTAAGGAGCATACAATGCGTCACTACGAAATCGTGTTCCTGGTCCACCCGGATCAGAGCGAGCAGGTACCTGGTATGGTCGAGCGTTATACCCAGGCTATCGAAAAAGACGGCGGTAAAGTTCACCGCTTGGAAGACTGGGGCCGCCGTCAACTGGCTTACCCCATCAACAAAATCCACAAGGCTCACTACGTGCTGATCAATGCTGAAGCAAGCGCTGATGCGATCGACGAGCTGACCACAAACTTCCGCTACAACGACGCTGTTCTGCGTAACCTCATCATCCGTCAGGATGAAGCGGTTACTGAAGAATCTCCGATCATGAAGGCGGAAAAAGAAAGCCGTGAGCGTCGCAGCCGCAGTGAACAGCGCAGCGAGCGCCGTGACAGCGAGCAGCCTACCGAGAAGCGTGAAGAAGCATCAGAAGCCGCTCCGGCTGCTGAGCAGAACGCTGAATAATTGCGGACAGAGTGAGGATTTAAAAGATGGCACGTTTTTTCCGTCGTCGTAAGTTTTGCCGCTTCACCGCGGAAGGTGTTAAGCAGATCGACTACAAAGATCTGGACACTTTGAAAGCCTATGTTTCAGAAACTGGCAAGATTGTTCCCAGCCGTATTACTGGAACCAACGCCAAGTACCAGCGCCAGCTGTCTACCGCGATTAAACGCGCGCGTTTTCTGGCTCTGCTGCCTTACACCGACAGCCATAAATAAGCTGAGCGGATAGTCATGCGCCCCCTTGCAGAATTTATTATGAAAGGGCGCCTCCAGGCGGTGGCAGTTGCCGGTCTGGGGATAGGCAGTTTGATGTTTGCCTGGGTAGGGGCCTCAGCCGCTGCCTTGGTTACCCTGAGAAAGGGAATGACCGAGGGCGCCTTTGTTGTATTTTGGGCGCTTTTACCGGCCATCGCCGTTGCGTTATACGGCCAGGATGTCGGCCCGCTTTGCATGCTGTTAACTACAGCCGCAGCAGCCGAAGTACTGCGTAGCAGTCGATCCTGGCCTTTAGCACTTGCCAGTGCTGTGCTGGGTGGAATGCTCAGCGCCTTTGCCCTGTATCACGGGGCACAGGAATACCTGGCGGGAATTTTGGCTACCGTGCAGCCGATGTTGGATCAGCTTCAAGCGCAGTCCAGCAATGCGTTGCCCCAGATACTGACCGGCGATATTGCGGCAGTGATTGGCGGCAGCACAGTGTTGTGGAGCGTGTTAGCGCTTATGCTGGCGCGCTGGTGGCAAGCACTTTTGTACAACCCGGGTGGGTTTCGCGAAGAGATGTGGTCTTTGCGCCTGCCAGCGGTACTGACCGTTGTGTTCGTGGCAGTGATGCTACTGGTGAGCCAACTGGGCGAAGTGTACCGCTTCTGGGGCGTTATGTGTTTGCTGCCACTGATTGCTGCGGGGCTGTCACTGGTGCACGGGGTGGTGGGTCGTCTTGCCTTAGGGCGTGTATGGCTAGTGGTGTTTTATATCGCGCTGTTGTTGTTAGGCCCGCTGTGGGCGGTGCTGATTTTGGCAGCGATTGTAGATAGTTGGATTGATATCAGACGGCGTTTGCCGACGGCCTAATAGGCCTCGAGACAGACGCGCAGAAGAGGGTTAGAACCATGCAAGTGATTCTGCTTGAGAAAATTGGCAAGTTGGGTGACCTGGGCGACCAGGTAAATGTGAAATCCGGTTACGGCCGTAATTTCCTGATTCCCTTCGGTAAAGCAGTTCCTGCCACCGAAGACAATGTAGCGACATTCGAAGCGCGCCGCGCCGAGCTGGAAGCCGCTGCTGCTGAAAAGCGTGCAGAAGCTGAAGCACGCGCAGCGAAACTGGCTGAAGTGGCTGTTAACATCGAAGCGAATGCGGGCGAGGGCGGCAAACTGTTCGGCTCTATCGGTACTCGCGATTTGGCTGAGGCGATCACTGCTGCTGGCGTTGAAGTAAGCAAAAGTGAAGTGCGTATGCCTGAAGGTCCCATCCGTGAGATTGGTAGCTACGAAATCGCTATCCAGGTTCACAGTGATGTGATTCAAAACGTTGCCGTAACGGTTGTTGCTGAGTAATAACTCGCCAATCAATGGTAGCAGCGGGCGGTGAGCACTGCCCGCAATGCTGTGTCCTGTTAATGGGGTGCGGTGAAAAAAGCGCGCGTGGCCTTGCTGGTCGGCGCGTTTTTTTTTTGCCACAATGGCCAACCAACCTGAGCAGTGAGTGTGGCTGTGCAAGCTGACGCCTATCCAGAATCTGAATCGCCGCCGGAATTTGATGACGGTGACTTCGCGAAATTGAAATTGCCTCCGCACTCTCTGGAAGCGGAGCAATCGGTGCTGGGCGGCTTAATGATTGCCGGTGAAGCTTGGGACTCGGTTGCCGATATGGTTGGCGAGGGCGATTTCTTTCGCCCCGAGCACCGTCTGATTTACGCCTGTATGAGTCAGCTGGTCGAGCAAGAGCAGCCGATTGATGTTGTCACCTTGGCGGAAACCCTGGCGCGCAACGGGCAGCTCAAAGAGGTGGGTGGCACCGCCTACCTTGCCGAAATCGCCACCGGAACGCCGTCGGTTGCGAATATTCGTGCCTACGCGCAAGCCGTGCGCGAGCGTTCGATCTTTCGCTCGCTGATCTCTGCGGCCAACTCCATTGCCGATACGAGCTTTAACCCTGAGGGGCGAAGCAGCGACGAGGTGCTGGACGAGGCCGAGCGTCGCATTATGCAGATCGCTGAGGAGCGCCCGAAAGCGGGCGGTCTGGAGCCGATCAATCCGCTGTTGAAGGAAGCCGTTGATAAAATTGACGAGCTGTTCAACAACGACGATGCCATTACCGGTTTAAGCACAGGCTTTGAAAAACTCGATGAGATGACCTCTGGCTTGCAGAAGTCGGACCTGGTCATCGTCGCTGCGCGACCATCGATGGGTAAGACGACGTTCGCCATGAACCTGGTGGAAAACGTCCTGTTGCGATACGAGCAACCGGTACTGGTGTTCAGTATGGAAATGCCAGCCAGCCAGCTAATGATGAGGATGTTGTCGTCAGTGGGTAAGATCGACCAGGGTCGGGTGCGCAGCGGCAAACTGGAAGAGGAAGATTGGCCGAAGCTGAGCGCAGCGGTAAGTAAGTTGAAAGATCGGCCGCTGTTTATCGATGATACCGCCGCATTGACCCCCACCGAGGTGCGCTCACGGGCGCGCAAAGTGCTCCGCGAGCATGGCAGTATCGGCATGATCATGCTTGATTACCTGCAGCTGATGCAGGTGGCTGGCAAGGGAAGCGAGGGGCGAACTGCGGAAATCTCCGAAATATCACGCTCGCTCAAGGGGATAGCAAAAGAATTCGACTGCCCGGTCATCGCGCTGTCACAGCTTAACCGGGCACTGGAGCAGCGGCCCAATAAGCGCCCGGTGAATTCCGACTTGCGGGAATCCGGTGCGATCGAGCAGGATGCCGACGTCATCATGTTTATCTATCGTGATGAGGTCTACAACGAAGAAACGCAAGATAAAGGCGTTGCGGAAATTATTATCGGCAAGCAGCGTAACGGCCCCATCGGAACCGCGAGATTGAGCTTTATTGGTAAATTTACGCGCTTCGAAAATCTCGCCTTTGGCGATTACGACGACCCCGGTTACTAATATCAGATGACACGGAGCCAGCGCCGGTCTCCGTTCATAGAGACGGGCGCTGGTCTTCCTCGTTCGCCGCAGGCCGCGACTGAATGAAACGGCCAAAGAATATTCCCACTTCAAACAGTAGCCACATTGGCAGCGCCAGTAGCATCTGCGAGATAACGTCTGGCGGTGTTAGCAGCATACCCACGACAAAACAGGCCACCACCACGTACGCACGCTTGGCTGCGAGCTTTTCAGCGCTGGTTACGCCGGCGCTAATCAGTAAGACCGTGGCGATGGGGATTTCAAAGGCAATGCCGAAGGCCATAAAGAGCTTCAGCGCGGTGTCGAGAAAGCGAGAAATATCGGGTGTATAGGACACGCCCTCCGGTGTGATACTGCTGAAAAAGCCAAACACCAGTGGGAATACCACAACATAGGCAAAGGCCAGCCCGAGATAGAAGAGCAGCACGCTGGAAAACAACAGCGGCGCGGCAATACGCTTTTCGTGGCGATACATGCCGGGGGAGATAAAGGCCCATATCTGGTGAAGAATCACCGGGATGGCCAGACAGACAGCCGACACAAGTACCAGTTTAAATGGGGCGAGGAAGGTGGAGGCAACCTCGGTGGCGATCATGCCGCTGCCTTCTGGCAGGTACTGTTGCAATGGCTGCGAGACGAAGGCATAGATCTCTGAGGAAAAGGGCATAAGCCCCAGTGCGCAAATCAGTACTGCCAATACGATTCGCAATAAGCGGTCGCGCAGTTCAGTGAGGTGGGCAATCAGGGGTTGGCCTTGATCTTGGTCAGCGTCGATACTCATGGCGCGGGGTCGCTGCCTTTTTCTTTAGTGGGGGTGTTATTACTGGCGTCGGGGGCTGCTACGGGGCCGGCTTCTATCGCTTCCGGGGCAATGGAGTGCTCGTCCAGCGCGGGCTCGGGCGTGTCGTCCTCGGCGTCCTGCTTCGCATTGGCGCGGCTTAGCGAGCGCTCAACAGAGCGGATGTCGTCGGCGGCACTTTCAAGGCCGTCTCGCAGGGATTGTTTGCTGTCTTCCAGCGAAGCCATTATCGACTCATTGTGGAGCTGCCGGCGGATTTCATCGGCGCCGACCTCTCGTTCGATTTCCTGGCGAATGCTGGTAAAGCTTCTGCGCAGCCGTCCTAGCCATAAGCTGATTGTTCTCACTGCGGTTGGCAGGCGCTCGGGCCCTAATACCAGCAGACCGAGTACAGCGATCAGCAGCAGTTCGGCAAAGCCGATGTCAAACATGGTTTATTTTGACTCGCTTTTTTGTTCGCTTTGCTCGGCTTGAGCACTGTTTGCTTCGCCGTCGGCCTCTTTTTGCTCAATGTTTTTGGCCTTGTCGTCTTCGCCATCAAGGCTGTCTTTAAAGCCTTTTACGGCGCCGCCGAGGTCGCTGCCGATATTTTTAAGCTTCTTGGTACCAAACAACAGCACCACAATTGCCAGAATGATCAACAGTTGCCAGATACTAATACCACCAAGTCCCATTGCTACTTACCTCACTTATTGTTTGTTGTTGCCGCGCTGTGCTTTTTCATCATGGCCGGAAAGCCCAAAGCGCCGCGCAAGTTCATGTAAAACATCGCTGTGGTCGATGCCCAAGTGTTGAAGCATAACCATCGTGTGGAACCACAGGTCTGCGGTCTCATAGATTACGTCTTGATGGTTGCCACTGTGCTCGGCATCCTTGGCGGCGATGATCGTTTCCACGGATTCTTCGCCGACCTTTTCCAGAATTTTATTGAGCCCCTTGTGGTACAGGCTGGCTACATACGAGCTGTCGGCGTCAGCGTTTTTGCGCTCGGCGAGCACCGCATCTAACTCACTGAGTATCGATGTATCCGCGGCATCAGAATTACTTGTCATAGATCTCTTCCGGGTTCTTTAGTACCGCTTCCTGGGTTTGCCACTGCGCCTCTTTCAGGCTGCGATAGAAGCAGCTCTGGCGCCCTGTATGGCAAGCGATGCCGCCTATTTGTTCAACCTGCATAAGAATTGCGTCGCCGTCGCAGTCTAGCGCGATGTCATGAAGCGTTTGTGTATGGCCGGAACTCTCACCCTTGCGCCACAAAGCGTTGCGCGAGCGCGACCAATAAACGGCGCGTTGCTCGCTCACGGTCAGTTCAAGCGCTTCGCGATTCATCCATGCCATCATCAGCACGCGACCGCTGTGCACGTCTTGTGCAATGGCAGCGACCAAGCCAGCGTCATTCCATTTGACCTGGTCTAACCACTGTTTACTGTCTTGCCGCTGCATAAACATACTGCCTTCGTTTTCTGCGTGCGCCTACTTTACATTAGCGCGAGCGAATTAAGAAATATAAACCGGCGCCTAGCAAGGCGAGGCTCGCGGTGGGTAGTGACTGCAAGCCAAGGCTGATTTCCGGATTGGCGATCAATGCGGCGGCCAGCAGGGCGACGATACCCAGTCGTTGGTTTCGCGCGCGCCTATCGCGTTGCTCAGCCTGTTTTTCCGCCTGTTGTAATTGCAGGCGCAGTGCGTCGTTTTGCGCTTGCTGCGGCGGTTGGCCGCGCTCAAGCAGCGTCTCGGGTAATTGCGGAAGTTGCTCCAGCCAGCCGGGCAGTCGGTGGCCGACGCGCTTCAGCATACTCTGGGGCGAATAGCGGTCGCGGATCCAGCGCTCCAAAAAAGGCATGGCGGTTGCCCACAGGTCGAGCTGCGGATACAGCTGGCGCCCCAGGCCCTCTACATTCAGCAAGGTCTTTTGCAACAGCACCAGCGAGGGTTGTACTTCCATATCGAAGCGGCGAGCAGTTTGAAACAGGTATACTAGCAACTGGCCGAAGGAAATTTCTGACAACGGTTTTTCAAAAATCGGTTCGCTGACGCTGCGGATGGCTGCTTCAAATTCGTGAACTTTGGTGTGCGGAGGCACCCAGCCGCACTCGACATGGAGCTCTGCGACTTCGCGGTAGTTGCGCTGGAAGATCGCCAGTAGGTTGCGCGCTAAATAGTACTGATCGAAGTCGCTCAGGCTGCCGATAATTGCGCAATCAATAGCGATGTACTGCGGTGACTGGGGGCGGCCTTCGGCAACGAAAATATTGCCGGGGTGCATGTCCGCGTGGAAAAAGCTGTCGCGAAAAACCTGGGTGAAGAAAATTTCCACGCCGCGCTCGGCGAGCTTCTTCATATCCGTGCCCTGTGCGTTCAGGGTCTCCACATCGGTAACGGGGATGCCGTGAATGCGCTCAATGACCAGCACGTTGCGGCGGGTATAGTCCCAGTAGACCTCGGGCACATAAAGAATATCTGAGGCGGCGAAATTGCGGCGCAGCTGCGAGGTATTGGCGCCTTCGCGCTGTAGGTCCAGCTCGTCGTAGATGGTGTGACGATAGTCTTCAACGACCTCCTCGGGGCGAAGGCGGCGGCCATCGGGGAGGTGGCGGCGGACAATGCGAGCAATGCTCTGCATTAACTGGATGTCTTTGCCAATCGTGGTTTCAATGCCGGGGCGAACGACTTTAACGACGACCTGCTCGCCCGTCTTCAGCGTTGCGCAGTGCACCTGGGCAATGGAGGCCGAGGCCAGCGCGTTGCGATCGAAAGAGGCAAACACGTCATCGACGCTCTGGCCCAGCGCTTTTTCAATTACGGCGACCGCCTGGTCGCTGGGAAAAGGCGGTACGCGGTCTTGCAGTAATGCGAGTTCTTCGGCGATGTCGTCGGGCAGCAGGTCCCGCCGGGTAGAGAGCAGTTGGCCGAATTTGATAAAAATCGGCCCCAGCGACTCAAGGGCTAAGCGCAGTCGCTGCCCTCGGCTCAACGCCGGTGCCGGGCACAGGCGCCAGGGGCCACAGCGCAGAAGTAGGCGCAATCGCAGTGGCAGTTTGTCCTGGGGAAGCAGCAAGTCGATGCGATAGCGACAGACGATAATGAGTATGGCAAGCAACCGGCGCAGGCCCATTCGGTATTCCTTTGTTACTGAGTTTTCAGGCGCTGCTGTAGGCGACGAAGTTTCGCTTCGAGACGCTCACTGCGGGCGTTCAGGTCGTCGATATCTTTGAACATCGCTTCTGCCTGCAGGGGGTGGGGCAAGAGTCGACTCTCTTCTAGTAAAAAGTCTTCAAGCTGGCGGCGCAGGTTTTTCCCGGTCCCGCTCAGCCAGCGATGCCCGGCGCGCAAGCCCCGGCCAATTTGGTGTGCGGCAACGTCGCCAAAGGCCTCGGCCAGTGGGTGTTCCCAGTCTAGTTGCAATTCGGCCAGTAGCTTGCGCAATGCCAGCAGGGGGGCGGTGTCGCCGCTGACTTGAATATTGCCGTTAATCAACGCTGCTGCCGGATCGTCAGCGGAGGCGACGGCGGCGAAGTCTCGCCAGTGCCCTCTCAGTGCGGTGCTCGGTGATTGTGGTGCGTGCAGCCCCAGTTTTAGTCGCTTGCCGTTAATGCTGAGCCCGATATTCAAGTCGGGCTCGCGCAGCTCCAGGGCAAAGCTTTCGCCATCGAGCTCGGCGAGTTTGGCGGCGCTACTCGGGTCGAGCTGCAGTGCTCGGTTGACCGCGTCCTCCAGCCCTGAGAGGGCTGCAGTGCTGATCATGGGGGGAATCACGGCTTGACGCCCCGGTGAACGGCAACCACGCCGGCCGTCATATTGTGGTAGCGGACCTCGGCAAAACCGGCTTCGGCCATCATTTCCTTAAGGGTTTCCTGGTCCGGGTGCATGCGAATGCTCTCGGCGAGATAGCGGTAGCTGTCTTCGTCATTGGTGATGAGCTTGCCCATGCGAGGCAGAATGTCGAAGGAGTAGCGGTCGTAGACCTTGCTCATTAATTCATTGGTCGGCTTGGAGAATTCCAACACCAGCAAGCGCCCGCCTGGCTTCAGTACGCGCAGCATAGAGCGCAGCGCGGCGTCTTTGTCGGTGACATTACGCAGGCCAAAGGCGATGGTAATGCAGTCGAAGCTATTGTCCGGGAAGGGCAGGCACTCGGCGTTGGCCTGCACATACTCAATATTACCGACAATGCCGCGATTGGTTAGTTTTTCACGGCCCACCTGGAGCATTGAGTCGTTGATATCGGCAAGCACAACCTTGCCTTCACTGCCAACTAAACGGCTGAATTTGGCCGCCAAGTCGCCGGTGCCGCCCGCGATGTCGAGCACGCTATTGCCGCGTCGGACGCCGGAAAGTTCAATGGTGAAACGCTTCCAAAGTCGGTGAATGCCCCCGGACATGAGGTCGTTCATTAAGTCGTATTTGCCGGCTACCGAGTGAAAGACACCGGCTACCATGTTTACTTTTTCACCGCGGTTGACGGTTTTAAAACCGAAGTGGGTTGTTTTGTCGTCTGCCATAGTCTTTGTCCCGAGGGGCGTGGGGCGCTGATCGCGCGCGTGCGGCGATATTGTATCCGCTGCGACGGCGGCCTGCACGGCCGTTGTTAGATATTCAATTTACTGCGCATTTCCCGCATACGACGGCGCTGTTCTTCCGGTTCCAGAGGCTTTGCCTCCGGTGCGGGGAGCGCCTCTGGATGCGGGGGTTCTAGTGTGTGACCGCTGCGCACCTGCTCGCACAGCGCGTGGTAGTGGCGCTTGTAGACCGGGAAGGCCTGCTGCTCGGTATTGTTTGCCAGAAAATACCAATCGCTTTTGCGTCCAGCGTGGTAAACCGCAGGGTGGGACCAGCGGTATTCATTTTTGGGTGAGGGCGCTCTGCAAGCCTCTACATAGGCGCTGTGGGGGTCTGGCAGGCCCAGTGCTTGGTCGTCGGGTTCGCAGTATTTCAAAATGCCTTTGATCGTCGGCAGGAATTCAGACTCGCGAATGGCGCGATGACAGGCTGCGGTAATTTGCTCTGGTGGAATATGGCAAAGGTTGCTGAACCAAAGCTTCTTGGCATAAGAGAGCTTTTCGGCGTTTGCGAAGGCTTTGTTGTATTGGTTGTGATAGACGAGCTCAAACTCCGCAAACATGCGGTTGATGGCGTCGATAACAGCGCTCTTATCCGGCAGTGGCTTAGAGGCCGTCGGCCCAGCTTCGGTCGGTGTGTTTGTCGATGAAGCCAGTTGCCGCTTGGCTTGATCCAGAAGCTTTTTGCTGTCGTGCATCGTATTTGTCCAGTTGGTGACTGTGTGCCCAGCGATATTTTACATGCTGTAGAAACTTTGTATTCCAGGAGCGTTGGGTCTGGCCGCTGTCACGCCAGAACAGTATAAACTCGGGAATCTGCTCGCGGGCAAAGTCGGCATCGATCCTCGCCATGCGCAAAATTTCAAAGACTTCCGGGCTGGGCTGCCAGTCGTTGCGAATCGGCACATGGGCTTGTTCGTGGCTGACGGCATTCGTGTATCGCGCCCACTGCAATCGAATATGTTGTAGGAATCGAGAGTTCCAGTTGCTATCTTGCGTGCCGCGCTCGCGCCAGTAAAGAATGAACTCGGGAATGGCGTCTTCAATGAAGTGCTCACTGATGCCGTCGCGCAGCAGGATGTCGAGAGCGTCTCGGCTGGGGCGCCAGTGATTGTCGATGACTTGGTGCCGGGCTTGCTCTATTTCAGCGTATTGCTGTTTTTTCCAGCGGCGGCTGACGTACTGGCTAAATGTGCTGCTCCAGGAGCTTCTTGCTTCGCCGCTTTCGCGGTAGTGGGCGATGAACTCGGGTATACACGCTTCGATAAAGTGGTTGCTCACCCGGTTGAAGCGGGTGAGGTATTCCACGGCGGCGGGGTCGGGGCGCCAATCGGCACTAATAAGCTGGCGTCCGGGAACGGCCTGGGTGGGTGCGCTGCTGCGCACTGCCGGTTCGGGCTGTGTTGATGCCGGCCGAGCTGGGGCGTTTTGGGGCGCGCCGGTTTGCTGAGCGGGCATGGCAAAGCGAATGTTGCGGGCATTGCTGATCAGCGCGCCGCCGATAATAATGAGTCCCTGGTCGTGGAGTTGTTGAAGCAGGCGGTCAATATCGGCGCTTTGCCAGAATGGCAGTTGTTCTTCGAGCCGCTGGCGGTCAATAAGCAACCAGTCTTGACCCTGGCGTGGGCGGACTTCCAGCAGGGGCTGCCAGTCGGCGAGCAACTGGTATAGCAGAGCGCACTCCAGGCCAATGGTTGCTGCCAGAGTGGGCGATACCAGTAGGGGTCTTTCCAGTAGTGGCGCCGACATGAATCATTATCCTCGCTTGGCAGAGTATTGTACGGGCTAGTCGCCTGTTCTGTCAGCACAGCAGCGGAGCACAAAGTATGGCGAAGGCCAAAACAGCCTATGTTTGTAGTGATTGCGGTTCCGACCATCGCAAGTGGCAAGGGCAGTGTCAGGACTGTGGCGCCTGGAATACGCTTACCGAGGTGCGCTTGGCTGCGGCAGGTGCCGCCTCGGCGCCTGCTGGGCGCCAGGGCTATGCCGGCGCTGTTGGCGAACTGCAAAGTCTGTCGAGCGTTCAAATAGAGGATTTACCGCGAATTGCCAGCGGTTTTGAAGAGCTGGACCGGGTGCTCGGCGGTGGTTTTGTACCGGGTTCGGCGGTGCTGCTTGGCGGTCACCCTGGGGCGGGGAAGAGCACCATGTTGTTACAGGTGCTGTGCCGCTTGGCGACGCGCAGCCGCTGTTTGTACGTCACCGGGGAGGAGTCACTGCAGCAAGTGGCCTTACGTGCACGCCGCCTTGGTTTGTCGGCAGAGGAGTTGCAGCTGTACTCCGAAACCAGTCTGGAGGCGGTATTGGCGCAGGCGAATCAGCACCGGCCGTCGGTGTTGGTGGTCGACTCGATTCAGGTATTACATAGCGAGCAGGTGAGTTCGGCGCCCGGCAGTGTTTCCCAGGTTCGAGAGTGCGCCGCGGCGTTAACGCGCTTTGCCAAGCAGACCAATACGGTGTTGATTATGGTCGGCCATGTGACCAAAGACGGTGCGCTGGCTGGCCCGAAGGTGTTGGAGCACATCATTGATTGCTCGATTATGTTTGAGGGCGGCAGTGACAGCCGTTATCGCACCCTGCGCGGCCATAAAAACCGCTTTGGCGCGGTGAATGAGCTGGGCGTGTTTGCCATGACCGAGCAGGGCCTGAAAGAGGTTAAGAACCCGTCGGCGATTTTCCTGAATCGCGGTGATGTGCAGGCGGCGGGCAGCGTGGTGATGGTGGTGTGGGAGGGCACTCGCCCTCTGTTGGTAGAGATCCAGGCGCTGGTTGATGAAAGTAATTACGGCAATCCCCGTCGTGTTGCGGTGGGGTTAGAGCAGAACCGCTTGGCGATGTTGCTGGCGGTGCTCCACCGCCATGGAGGATTGCAGCTCGGCGATCAGGACGTATTCGTCAATGTGGTTGGTGGCGTCAAGGTGCTGGAAACCGGGGCTGACTTGGCGCTGTTGTTCGCCATCGTATCGAGTTTTCGCGACCGCGCCTTGCCCGAAGACTTGGTCGTTTTTGGCGAGGTGGGCTTGTCGGGGGAAATTCGCCCTGTGCCCAGTGGGCAAGAGCGCCTTCAAGAAGCGAAAAAGCACGGCTTTAGCCGCGCTATCGTGCCTAAGGCGAATGCTCCCCGCGGCGATATCGCAATGGATGTCGTCGCGGTCAGCACGCTTGCCGAGGCTATCGAGGCAATGTAACGCTGCCTCGCTGTGGCGCCTTTAGAACAGCTCTATCGGCTCGCCGCTGTCTTCTCCATAAGGGCTGCTGCCACCGCTGCTTGTGTTCACGGTAGTGGGCGCATTCTCTGCCCGGAAGTATTCAAAGATTGCATTGCTCTGCCCCGGCGCGGCCAGGGTGCCGGTTTCCGGGTCAATACGCACCGACACGATACCCTCGGGCTGTTTTAGGTAGCGCTCCTGGCGGCCCTGCAGTGCGACTTTCATATAGTCGATCCAGATTGGCAGGGCAACAGAGCCACCGTACTCGCGGCGGCCCAGCTTCTGGTTTTGGTCGAAGCCGACCCATGTGGAGGTGACCACGCCGCTGCTGTAGCCAGAGAACCAGGCGTCGGTTGGCCCGTTTGTGGTTCCCGTCTTGCCGGCAGCATCGCCGCGTTTTAGGACTCGGGCTTTGCGCCCGGTGCCGCGTGATATAACGTCCTTGAGAATGCTGTCGATAAGGAAGACAACTTCCTCGTCGATCACTCTCTCTGCCAAGTCCTGCTGGCCGGCAGCGGTGTCGGCATGGAGGTCATCCAAAGAATCTGCTTCCACCATGCTATCGATGTCGTCGAGCCTGTCCAGGCCGGCTTCGCAGTTGCGGCAGGCGACTTTCGGTTCAGCGCGGTAAAGGGTGTTGCCATCGCGGTCGATGATTTGTTCTATCAGCCACGGCGACACCTTATAGCCGCCGTTGGCAAACGTGGCGTAGCCGGTAACCACGTCGAGAGGCGTCAGTGAGTGGCTGCCCAGCGCAAGAGAAAGGTCTCTTGGGAGGGTGCGGCCGTCGAAGCCAAAGCGGGAGACGTAGTCGATGGCGGTATTGATTCCCAGCTCTCGTAAAAGTCGAATCGATACCAGGTTCCTAGACAGGTACAAGGCTTTGCGCAGTCGCATTGGGCCGTTAAATTTGCCGTTGGAGTTGCTCGGGCGCCACGTTCCCCCCAGTGAGGCGTCATCGAATACGATGGGGGCATCATTGATGATGCTCGCTGGTGTAAAGCCATTGGCCAGTGCGGCGGTGTAAATAAAGGGTTTAAACGCTGAGCCTGGTTGCCGGGCAGCCTGAGTGACGCGGTTGAATGAGCTTCGCTGATAGCTATAGCCGCCGACCAAACTGAGAATGGCGCCGGTGTCTGCGTCCAGTGAAACCAACGCTCCCTGAATGGCGGGTAGCTGTGAAAAAATCCAGCGCTTGGGGAGTGATGAGCTCATGCGCAGCCTGACAACGTCGCCAGGGGCGATAAGTTCATCTACGGATTCCACTTCGTAGCTATTTCGGTCTTCATTAATATACCGAACGCTGCCGGCAAAACCCTGTTCCCAGTCGAGGGTGGTTTGCTCGCCGGTGGCGAGTAAGAATGTTGCGCTCTGGCTCTCTATGTGGAGAACAAGGGCTGGGTGCCAGGGGCCGATGGCGCCAATGTCGCGAAGCTTGTCGCTAAAGTGCTCGCGCTGTTGCTCGTTGAAATCGGCGGGGAGCGGCCATTGTTGTTCAGGGCCTCGATAACCGTGGCGACGATCGTATTCGATAACGCCGTTTATAACGGCCTGGTTTGCGGCAGTTTGTAGGGTGCTGTCGACGCTGGTGATAACGCTGTAGCCGTTTTCATAGGCATCGCGGCCATAGCGTTTCAGCATTTCGACGCGGACCATTTCGGCGGCGTAGGCGGCACTGACGTCGAGTTGTGTACCGTGTCGGCGGGCGGTGATGTTTTGCTGTTTAGCCGCTTGGTAATCGGCTTGGTTGATATAGCCCAGCGCAAACATTCGGCCGAGTATCCAGTTTCGGCGAATCCGGGCTCGCTCTGGGTTGGCAACAGGGTTGTAGGCCGATGGGGCTTTGGGTAGTCCGGCGATCATTGCCATTTGGGCAAGGCTGAGTTCCTTAATGGACTTGCCGTAATAAGTTTGCGCGGCGGCCTCGATGCCATAGGAGTGGTTGCCGAGAAAGATTTTGTTGAGGTAGAGCTCGAGGATGTCGCCTTTGCTGAGTTTGCGCTCTATTTCGATGGCGAGAAAAATTTCGGTGAATTTACGTGTGAAGGTGCGCTCTTGGCTCAAAAAGTAGTTCTTTGCGACTTGCATGGTAATGGTCGAGCCGCCGGTTTGAATGCTGCCGCTGGTGATCAACTGCGATGCCGCGCGCAGCAAACTGGTGAGGTCGACGCCGCGGTGTTGGTAGAAGCGGTCGTCCTCGGCGGCCAGAAACGCCTTGATGAATGTGTCGGGGACTTCTTGAATGCTGACCGGTGAGCGACGTTTTTCGCCGAATTCACCGATAACCTGGCCGTCTCTGCTATATATTCGCAGAGGTGTTTGCAGCTCGACATCGCGTAATTTTTCCGCCTCGGGGAGCCGTGGCGCTATGTACAGGAAGGCGGCGCAGAACACCATGACAGCGCCACAGGCACCAAGGAGTGCCAGAAGGCTAAAAGAACGTAACAGCGAAGTAGTGCGAGCCATATTTTTCCAGTTATGCCAATGGGCTTTTAAAACGCGGACAATAGGATACCCAAATCTGTGACACTATCCGGGTATTTTTTTCATAACTATTTGCGCAATGGTATACACTGGTATTTAATCTTGCATATAAGAATTCGCCCTAAGTCCACGATGTAAATAGGAAAATAACAGTGCTAGATGGCTTGTTAGGCGGTCAAAAATCTCGCAATTTGCTCGGTGTAGATATCAGTTCCAGTGCGGTAAAAGTGCTGGAGTTGAGTCGTAGCGGGGAAAAACTTCGCGTTGAAAGCTACGCCGTAATGTCGCTGCCGCCTCAGTCCGTGGTTGAAAAAAATGTGGTTGAGGTCGAAGCCGTCGGTGAAATCATTAAGGCCGTATACAACCGCTCTCGGAGCAAGGTGACCAAGGCCGCGGCCGCTGTGCCCGGGTCTGCGGTGATTACCAAAATGCTGCGAATGCCCGCTGATATGAATGATAACGCCATGGAGGCGCAGATCTCCCTGGAAGCTGATCAATACATCCCCTATCCGCTCGATGAGGTGGCGCTGGACTTCGAGGTTGTCGATGTTGCCGAGGACGAGCCGGATCAAGTTGAAGTCATGCTGGTGGCCTGCCGCCGGGACAACGTCGATAGTCGCGTTGAAGCGCTGGAGATCGGTGGTTTGGAGCCGAAGGTGATGGACGTCGAGGCCTACGCGGTGGAGCGCAGCTTTGAGCTGATGGCGCCGCAGATTGGCGTGGATGAAAATACCGTTGTCGCGATCGTCGACATCGGCGCGAGCATGACCTCGCTAAGTGTGATCGTCGATGGTGAGACGGTATACACGCGCGACCAAGTGTTCGGCGGTCGCCAGCTCACCGAGGAAATTCAGCGTCGCTACGGCTTGAGTGCGGAAGAGGCGGGATTGGCGAAGAAACAGGGCGGCCTGTCGGATGACTACGACAGTGAGGTGCTGGCGCCCTTTAAAGAAGCCGCCATTCAGCAGGTTTCGAGGTCTTTGCAATTTTTCTTTTCGGCGAGTCAATACAGTGCTGTTGATACTATTTTACTCGCCGGCGGCGTTGCCGCGATGCAGGGTTTGGCTGAAATGGTCGAAGAGCGCCTGGGCGTAAATACGGTGGTTGCGAACCCCTTTGCCAATATGGCGATTGCCTCAGGAGTCGATGCCATGCGCTTGAGCAATGATGCTCCTGCCATGCTGGTGGCTTGCGGTTTGGCGCTGAGGAGCTTCGACTGATGGCGAATATTAACCTTTTGCCCTGGCGTGAAGAGCGCCGCCAGCTAATCAAGAAGCAGTTTCTTATTATTCTGGGTGCCTCGGTGGCGGTTGCCGCACTGCTGATCATGCTGACGATGAGTATTTTTAACAGCGCCATTAGCGGCCAGGAAGGCCGTAATCAGTATTTGCAAAGCCACATAAAACGCATAAACAAAGAGGTGGCTGAAATTCGTGATCTGGAGCTGCGCAGACAACAGCTGCTCGACAGAATGAATATTATCCAAAACCTTCAGGGCACACGCCCGTTAATTGTGCGGGTTTTTGATGAGATGGTTCGCACGCTACCTGACGGCCTTTTCTTTACCTCTGTGGTTCGCTCCGGCAATCGCATCGATGTTGAAGGCATTGCAGAGTCGAATAACCGGGTGTCGAGCCTGATGCGTAAATTAGACGCTTCCAGCTGGTTTTCCGAGCCAAACCTTACGGCGGTGAAGGCAGCAGAGGAATACGGTGATCAGGCGAGCAACTTCAAGCTTTCCTTCCGTATCAGCGCCCCTTCCCCTGAGAAGGAGAAATAAGAGATGGCCGTGCAGTGGCAGGAGTGGGTTGACGAGGTCAAACAGTTTGATATCAACGATATCAACGAGGGCAATATTGGTGCGTGGCCGGTACTGGTTCGCGCTGCGCTCTGGGTGCTGGCCTTTGTGCTGGTATTGGTAGGCGGCTATTTTTACGTGATTGCCGACTTGCGGGTGGAGCTGGACAATGCGGTTGCTAAGGAAGCGAAGCTAAAAACAGAGTTTGAGAAAAAAGCATTTAAAGCGGCGAAGCTTGAACCGCTTAAAAAACAAATGGCGGAAATGGAAGAGTCATTTGGTATTTTGCTGGGTCAGCTGCCGGCCGATACCGAAGTGCCAGGCCTGCTTGAGGATATGACCGAAAAAGCCGTGGATAACGGCTTGGAAATTGACAGCATTAAGCTGCAGCCGGAGCGTACGCAAGAATTTTATATTGAGCTACCCATCGCCATCGAAGTGGAGGGCACCTACCACGATTTGGCGGCCTTTGTGAGCGGTATTGCGAGCTTGCCGAGAATCGTGACGCTCCACGATTACAAAATCAAAACGAACAAGCAGCTTGGCACCCAAAGCATGTCGATCACCGCGAAAACGTATCGCTACAAAGAAATTGACGGGGGATCGTAATGAGATATTTACGGCTCGCCATACCTTTGCTGTCCACGATGCTACTGGCATGCAGCAACAGTGGGCAATACGCCGATATTGATGCCTTTGTCGCCGAAAAGCGTGCAGCGCCCAGTGGTGTTATTGAGCCGATTCCCGCCCTGCAGGCTTATCGTGCCTTTACCTACACCGCATCTGGCTTGCGTGGCCCCTTCACGCAGCCCGTGGACGTAAAAGAAATTGCGCGACTGGAAGCATCCTCCAATGTGAAGCCCAATCTAGAGCGTGAGCGCGAATATTTAGAAAGCTTCTCTATCGATGCGTTGAAAATGGTTGGCACGGTGCGCTTGAACAAGGTGTTGTGGGCGCTGATGAAAACCCCCGATGGCGGTGTGCACCGAGTCAAAGAGAATAATTATTTGGGCCGCAACCACGGCAAGATTATGAAAGTTGGCGACAACTTTATTTCGGTTGTTGAAATTGTTTCCACCGGCGGAGAAGGCTGGGTGGAACGGCCGCGCTCTTTAGAGCTGAGTAGCGGTAAGTGAGAATTCGAGAGGCGGAGAGATTCATGAAAACCCGAACGCAGAAGCACCTCGCCGTGCAGTACATGGCGCGAGGCCATCGCGCACTTATGGGCCAGTGTTTACTGCTGATATCCCTGCTCGCGTCGGCCGCTGTGTCGGCATCGAATCTGACTGATGTGGAATTCAATGCCCTGGAGGGTGGCCGCTTTGAGGCGCGCTTCCAGTTTGATGGCGCTGCGCCCGAAGTGAAGGGCTACACCATTGAAAAGCCTGCGCGCATTGCATTGGACTTGATTGGTGCAAAGAATCAGCTCGACCAGAAAAAATTTCCGCTGGCGTATGACAATGCCAGCAGTGCCATTGTGCTGGAGGGGCGGGATCGCACCCGCGTGGTACTGAACTTAGTCAGCCTGGCGCCCTACGAAACGCGAGTGGAAGGGAACGAGTTGGTCGTCGCGGTAGGTGGCGGCGGCAGCAAGGCCTACCTCAAGGAAAAGTATAACAACCCTGTTTTGTCGATGGCTGAAGCCGCTCCTGAAGCGAGCGGCAATCGCATCACTGACCTGGATTTTCGCCGCGGCGATGCCGGTGAGGGCCGTTTAGTCATTAAGCTGGCTGACGACAAGGCGGACATTAATGTCTTTGTCGAAGGGCCGCGAATCAAAATTGACTTTAGTGGCGTTGCACTCCCAGAGAGCCTTCAGCGACGTTTCGACGTGGCTGATTTCGCCACGCCGGTTAAGTTGATAGACGCGCGCATGGGGGAGAAGGGCGCGAAGTTATCGCTGGATGCGCGTGGAGAGTATGACTATCTCGCCTACCAAACCGACAATGAGTATGTGGTTAGCGTCAAGCCGCTGACAAAGGCAGAGGTGGAAGAGCGTCGCAAAGAATTTGCCTTTGTCGGCGAAAAGCTGTCGCTCAACTTCCAGGACATTGAGGTGCGCTCGGTTCTGCAGTTGATTGCCGACTTCACAGAACTCAACCTGGTGGCCAGTGACACCGTAAAGGGGAATATCACCCTGCGCTTGCAGAATGTGCCTTGGGACCAAGCGCTGGAGTTAGTGCTGAAAACAAAGGGCTTAGACAAGCGCCAAGTTGGCAACGTGCTGATGGTGGCGCCTGCTGCGGAGATCGCCGAGCGTGAGCGTCAGGAGATTGAGGCGCAGAAACAGGTCGAGGAGCTGGCCCCGCTACAGAGTGAATTTATTCGTATTCGCTATGCGGATGCCTCAGAACTCTTCAAGCTATTTAAAAAAAAAGGTGATGGCGACGGTGGTAGCGGCGAGGGTTCTGCCAAGAGCATTTTGTCGCCGCGCGGGAATGTTATTGTCGATGAACGCACCAATTCTCTGTTGATTACGGAGACCGCGGATCGACTTGAAGAGTTTCGCCGTTTGGTGGCGCTGATTGATGTGCCGGTGCGCCAAGTACAAATTGAGGCGCGTATTGTTCGCGCTTCATCCGACTTCGATCGCGCTCTGGGTGTGCGTTGGGGCGGCGCCTACGTGAAGCAGAAAGGCAATGAAATTTATTCTGCAAATGGTGATTTGGAGAGTGATCAGGCCACACGAAATAATTTTGTCGACGCCTTGGTGAGCGGCTCAAATAGCTTTGACGCCGTCCCCGGTCTGGTGACAGATCTGGGTGTTGCCGGTGCAGCGGGCTCCTTTGCCCTGGGTTATATCGGCTCTGATGTGTTGCTGAACTTGGAGCTTTCTGCACTGGAGTCGAAGGGCCGCGGTGAAGTTGTCTCCCAGCCGCGCATCGTCACCGGCGATAAGGAGCCCGCCATTATCAAAGCGGGTACCGAAATTCCCTACCCAGAAAGTTCAGCCAGCGGTGAAACAACGATTGCCTTCAAAGAAGCGGTGCTGAAGCTGGATGTCACGCCAATTATTACGCCTGACGACCGAATTATTATGGATTTGATCATTAATCAGGATACGGTAGGGGATCTGGTGATCGCGACCGGTCTTGGTGGTCAGGTGCCGACCATTGACACTACCGAATTGCAGACGCGCGTTTTGGTCAGCAATGGTGAAACCGTTGTTTTGGGCGGCGTCTACGATCAGCTGGATGTTGAAACCGTAACGAAGGTACCCTTCCTGGGCGATATCCCCTTCCTGGGGCGTCTGTTTAAATCTACCAGTGTGACTCGCGAGAAGCAGGAAACACTTATTTTTATTACTCCACGGATACTCGCGGACAGTTTGATAGATTGATGGAGCAATGCGGAAAACGGAAGTTATATATTTAGTCGGGCCAATGGGGGCAGGGAAGAGCACCATTGGTAAGCTGCTGGCTGACAGCCTGAACATGGAATTCTACGACGTCGATCGAGAGATTGAAGAGCGAGCCGGGGTAGACATACCCTGGATATTCGACATGGAAGGCGAGGAAGGCTTTCGCGAGCGTGAGGCGCAGATGCTTAGCGACCTCAGTGACAGTCCCGGAGCGGTAGTTTCTACCGGTGGTGGTGCGGTGCTGCGCGATGATAATCGCGCATTGATGATGACGCGGGGTACGGTCGTTTATCTTCGCACCTCGGTTGACGAACAAATTCGGCGCACAGCGAAAGACCGCAAGCGGCCCTTGCTTCAGCAGGGTAATCCAGAGGAGACGCTTAGGCGCTTAATGGCCGAACGAGAGCCCCTCTATTTGCAGTTGGCTGACTACAGTATTACCACTGATCAGCGAAGCCCACGCACAGTCGTGCAAGAGTTGGTTGAAAAAATTCGCAGCGGCGACCTGTCGTCGTGATGCTGATATAATTTCCCGCCTACCTCTTTCCACTAACAATATCGGGCAATTCCATGAAGCAGCTTCAGGTGTCGCTGGGTGAGCGCAGCTACCCTATTTTCATTGGTCGCGATTTACTGGCCGGCGAAGGCCTGGACTGGCAGCGTTACATAGGCGGCAAGCAGGCCTGTGTTGTTAGCAATGATCGCGTGGCTCCCCTCTACCTCGATGCAGTTGCTAGGCAGCTTGAAGGCAAGCAACTCTCCACGGTGGTTCTGCCCGACGGCGAAGCGAATAAGACGCTGGATGTTATGGCCACCGTTTTTGATCGCCTGCTCACCGATAACCACAACCGCAGCACTACGCTGATCGCCCTGGGTGGCGGTGTCGTAGGAGATATGTGCGGTTTCGCAGCAGCGAGTTACCAGCGAGGCGTCGCTTTTATTCAGCTGCCAACTACGCTGTTAGCGATGGTTGACTCCTCTGTTGGAGGGAAGACGGGCGTTAACCATCCGCTCGGTAAAAACATGATTGGTGCCTTTCACCAGCCTGAGTGTGTGGTGGCCGATCTGAGTTTGTTGGACAGCTTGCCAGAGCGCGAATACGCGGCGGGTATCGCTGAGGTGATCAAGTACGGGCTCATCTGCGACGCGCCTTTCTTTGAGTGGTTAGAGCAAAATATCGATGCACTGATGGCTCGCGATGGCGAGGCCCTGGCTGAGGCGGTGTTTCGCAGCTGTGAAAACAAAGCCAAAGTGGTCGCTGAAGACGAGAGAGAAGGCGGGCGTCGCGCTATCTTGAATCTCGGGCACACTTTTGGCCACGCAATAGAAACCGCCGAAGGCTACGGAAGCTGGCTGCACGGCGAGGCGGTTGCCGCGGGAATGTCGCTGGCAATGGCCTTGTCAGTATCGCTGGGGTGGTTGGATGCAGAGGTATTGCGCCGTGGCAATGCGCTAATGGTGAAAGCCGGTCTGCCAATATCGCCCCCGCCAGCGATGAATGTGGCGCAGTTCCTGCAACTCATGGGCCGCGACAAGAAAGTGATAGATGGGCGCTTGCGCCTGGTGCTTTTACAGGGCCTGGGTGAGGCGGTGGTTACCGAGGCGGCGAGCCCGGAGCAAATCGCGCAGATATTGGTCGATGCAGGTGTCCAGCCATAAGATTTTTGGCTGAAATTTGAGCAATTTTTGGCCGGCGTTTGTCCGGCTTGCTGCATACGTGTAGAATGTCCCTCCTTTTTTCGGGTACGCAAGCGTGCGCCGAGCTGTCATTTCGACTATCTGCTTGTTTTTCTTATATATTTTGTGAGAGTCGTTTTATGAGTACAGGCCTGTACAGACCTGAAGATGTGCGCGACAACTGTGGTTTTGGGCTAATTGCCCACATGCAGGGCACTGCTAGCCACGAATTGTTGAAGACTGCCATCGAATCACTGACCTGCATGACTCACCGCGGTGGTATCGCGGCAGATGGCAAAACCGGTGATGGCTGTGGTTTGCTGTTGAAGAAGCCGGACAGCTTTCTGCGCCAAGCGGCCCGCGACGCCTTTGGCGGCGAGCTGACCGAGTTATATGGTATCGGCCAGATCTTTTTAAGCCAGGACGAAGGCAAGGCGGCGGCTGCGCGCGCGACTCTTGAAAAGATTCTTGGTGAAAACGGCCTGCAGCAAGCGGGCTGGCGCCCTGTGCCGGTCGATGCATCGGTGTGTGGTGATATCGCCTTGGCAAGCCTGCCACGCATTGAGCAGCTGTTTATCAACGTTGAAGGCCTGACTGCCCAAGAGCTGACCACGCGCCTGTTTATTGTGCGTCGTCAAGTCGAAATGGCGCTCGCTGATGACAGTGAGTTTTACATTTGTAGCCTGTCCGCCGATGTCGTGTCATACAAAGGCTTGGTCATGCCGGTGGATTTGCCCCATTTCTACCTCGACCTTGCCAACCCCGAGTTGGAAACGGCGATTTGTGTTTTCCACCAACGCTTCTCTACCAACACCATGCCGCGCTGGCCCTTGGCTCAGCCATTCCGCATGCTGGCTCACAATGGTGAAATCAATACCGTTGAGGGCAACCGCAACTGGGCGGACGCGCGCACCAAGAATTTCAGCAGCCCCCGCATCCCCGATGTAGAGGCTCTGGCGCCGCTGGTGAATCGCACGGGCTCTGACTCGTCAAGCCTGGATAATATGCTTGAGCTGTTGGTGGCCGGTGGTATGGATCTGTTCCGTGCCGTTCGCATGCTGGTGCCACCTGCTTGGCAAAATATCGAACACATGGATGCTGACTTGAAGGCATTCTACGAATATAACTCCATGCACATGGAACCCTGGGATGGCCCTGCGGGTTTGGTAATGACCGACGGCCGCTACGCGGTATGTATGTTGGACCGCAACGGTTTGCGTCCGTCACGCTGGGTCATCACCAAAAATGGTTTCATCACCGTTGCCTCGGAAATCGGCACCTACGGCTACCAGCCAGATGACGTCGTTGCCAAGGGGCGCGTTGGGCCAGGGCAGATTCTGGTTGTCGATACCGAGACCGGCGAAGTCCTGCACACGAAAGATGTCGATGAGCGGCTGAAAAGCGCCCACCCCTACAAACAGTGGTTGCGTGATAACGCGAATCGCCTGCAGGATCAGCTCGGCCAGGGCAATCGCCCGGCGTTGCCCGAAGCGGATCACTTGGAAAGCCTGCAAAAATATTTCCAGGTAAGCTTTGAAGAGCGCGAGCAAGTGCTGTCGCCTCTGGCCGATAGCGGCAACGAAGCCGTTGGTTCGATGGGTGATGACACGCCAATGGCTGTGCTGTCGCGCAGCGAGCGGTCGCTGTACGACTACTTCCGACAAAAATTCGCTCAAGTTACCAATCCGCCCATTGACCCACTTCGTGAGTCCATCGTGATGAGTCTGGAGACGTTGCTGGGCGCCGAGCAAAATGTCTTCGAGCAAACGGCCGATCACGCTGATCGCTTGATTCTAAGCAGCCCGGTTTTGTCGCCAGACAAGTTTGACCGATTGATGGCGGTAGATTCGCCACGTTATCCGCGGGTAACCATCGACCTTTGCTACGACCCTGCAGAGAAGAACCTGCAGCAAGCCGTTCGCGATGTGGCGGCGGCGGCAGAAGACGCCGTGCGCGGTGGCGATGTGATTCTTGTGTTGAGCGACCGTGCTGTGGAGCCCGGCCTGTTGACCGTGCACAGCTTGCTGGCCACCGGTGCGGTTCACCACCACTTGATCAAGCAAGGTCTTCGCTGTGATGCCAACCTGGTAATTGAAAGTGGTAGCGCTCGCGACTCTCACCAAATGGCCTGTCTGTTCGGTTTTGGCGCCACCGCCGTCTACCCTTATATGTCTTTTGCTGTACTGAGCGACATGCTGAGCAGCGGAGAAATTCTCGGTGACGAGCAAACAACCTACGAAAATTACGTTAAAGGCATTAACAAAGGCCTGCTGAAGATCATGTCGAAAATGGGGATTTCATCGATCTCCTCATACCGTGGTGCCCAGCTCTTTGAAGCCGTTGGCCTCGACGATGATGTGATCAATAGCTGCTTTAAAGGTGTGGCTAGCCGCATCGCCGGCGTTAACTTTGCTCAGCTTCAGCAAGATCAGGAAGCCCTGGCGACCATCGCCTGGTTGCCGCGCAAGCCAATCGATCAGGGTGGCTTGCTCAAGTACGTTCACGGCAAGGAATACCACGCCTTTAACCCAGACGTTGTGATGCGTCTGCAAGAAGCGGTTAAGAGTGGTAACTACGCTGACTGGAAAAAGTACGCAGAGCTGGTGAACACACGTCCGGTTGCTACCCTGCGCGACCTGTTGGATTTCAGCGGTGACGTCACCCCCATCCCGCTTGAGGAAGTTGAGCCTGCAGAGAAAATTCTCAGCCGCTTTGACTCCGCCGGTATGTCGCTGGGTGCATTGAGCCCCGAGGCTCATGAAGCACTAGCGGCGGCGATGAATCGCCTGGGTGCGCGTTCAAACTCCGGTGAAGGTGGTGAAGACCCTGCCCGCTTCGGTACCGAGCGCGTTTCAAAAATTAAGCAGATCGCATCGGGCCGCTTTGGTGTTACGCCTCACTACCTGGTGAATGCCGAAGTACTGCAAATTAAAGTCGCTCAGGGCGCCAAGCCCGGTGAAGGTGGTCAGCTGCCGGGTGGCAAGGTCAATGCCTTGATCGCGCGCTTGCGCCATTCAGTACCGGGTGTAACGCTGATTTCACCGCCGCCTCACCACGATATTTACTCTATCGAGGATTTGGCTCAGCTGATTTTCGACCTCAAGCAGGTGAACCCGCAGGCGCTGGTGTCGGTGAAGCTGGTATCTGAGCCCGGTGTGGGCACCATCGCCGCTGGTGTGGCGAAGGCCTATGCGGACTTGATCACTATTTCCGGTTACGACGGTGGTACGGCGGCGAGCCCGATCACGTCCATCCGTTATGCTGGCTCACCTTGGGAGCTCGGTCTGGCAGAAGCCCAGCAAACGCTGCGTGGCAATGGCCTGCGCGGTAAAGTGCGGGTGCAAACCGACGGTGGCCTGAAGACCGGCCTGGATGTCGTGAAAGCGGCTATCCTCGGCGCAGAGAGTTTCGGCTTTGGTACCACGCCGATGGTAGCTCTGGGCTGTAAGTACCTGCGTATCTGTCACTTGAATAACTGTGCTACCGGGGTTGCGACTCAGGACGAACGCCTGCGTGACGACCACTTTATCGGCACTGTTGAAATGGTGATGAACTTCTTCAAGTTCGTCGCAGAAGAAACGCGTGAGTGGATGGCGCAGATTGGCGTACGCAGCATGGATGAGCTGATCGGCCGCACCGACTTGCTTGTTCAAAAAGCAGGCGAGACGGAAAAGCAGGGACTGTTGGACCTGTCGCCCATTCTTCACAAAGATGCCGATGCTGAAGGTCAGCCAGAGTTTTGCCAGGTTGCCCTCAACGAGCCCTTCGATAAAGGCGAAAAAGCCGAAGCAATGGTGGCGGCTGTATTGTCGGCCATCGAAGCAAAATCGGGCGGCGAGTATAGCTTCCACGTCAATAACTGTGACCGTTCAATTGGTGCGCGGATATCCGGTGAAATTGCCAAGCGTCACGGCAATCTGGATATGGAAGATGCACCGATTGTGTTGCGCTTGGAAGGTACTGCCGGCCAGAGCTTTGGTGTGTGGAACGCGGGCGGCCTGCATATGTACCTCGAAGGCGATGCCAACGACTACGTGGGTAAAGGTATGGCGGGCGGTAAGCTGGTGATATATCCCCCGCGTGGCAGTGCCTTTGCCAGCCAGGAAACCTCTATTGTCGGCAACACCTGCCTTTACGGCGCGACCGGCGGTAAGTTGTTTGCGGCAGGTACTGCGGGTGAGCGTTTCGCAGTGCGCAACTCCGGGTCTCATGCCGTGATTGAGGGTGCCGGTGACCACTGCTGTGAATACATGACCGGTGGCAACGTCACCGTGTTGGGCAACACCGGGGTGAACTTTGGTGCGGGTATGACGGGTGGTTTCGCCTACGTACTCGACGAAGAGAACACCTTCGTAGATCGCTATAACAGTGAACTGGTGGAGATCTGCCGGATCACCTCTGAGTCACTGGAAGCTTACCGCGCTCATTTGCGCGGCAATATCGAAGAGTTTGTTGAGGAAACAGGCAGTGCCTGGGGGCAGCATATTCTCGATAATTTCGACGACTACATCGGCAAGTTCTGGATGATCAAGCCAAAAGCAGCAAGCCTCAGCCGCCTGCTGGAAACCACCAGACGGCGTCCGGAATAAGTAGCCGCGTAGCGAAGAGGTAGAAGATATGGCTGAACGTTTGCAGAATACATTTCAGTTTCTTGATGTGGGTCGCCAAGACCCCAGCAAGAAAGATATGGTGCAGCGCCGCGAGGCTTTTGTAGAAATTTACGAGCCTTACAAAGAAGAGGAAGTTCAGCATCAGGCGCACCGCTGCCTGGGCTGCGGCAACCCCTACTGTGAGTGGAAGTGCCCGGTACATAACTTTATTCCCAACTGGTTAAAGTTGGTGAGTGAGGGCAATTTGTTTGAGGCGGCAGAATTAAGCCATCAGACAAACAGCTTGCCGGAAGTGTGTGGGCGTGTGTGTCCGCAAGACCGCCTGTGCGAGGGTGCCTGTACCCTGAACGACGGCTTCGGCGCGGTAACCATCGGCTCAACGGAAAAATACATTACCGACACCGCGTTGGAGCTGGGCTGGCGCCCGGACATGTCCAAGCGTGTATGGACCGACAAAAAAGTTGCCGTCATTGGTGCGGGGCCTGCGGGCATTGGTTGTGCCGACGTTCTGGTGCGTGCCGGCGTGAAGCCTGTGGTGTTTGATCGTTACCCTGAGATCGGCGGCTTGCTGACCTTTGGTATTCCCGAGTTCAAGCTCGAAAAGTCCGTGGTGCAGCGTCGTCGTCGCGTGCTGGAAGAAATGGGCGTGGAGTTCCGCCTGAATACCGACATCGGCACCGACATCACCATGGAGCAACTGCTGGCCGATTACGATGCCGTGTTCATGGGAATGGGTACCTATAAGTACATGAAGGGCGGTTTCCCGGGCGAAGACCTCGACGGCGTGTACGACGCACTGCCGTTCTTGGTGTCTAACGTCAATCGCAACATGGGTTGGGAAAAGGATGCCGGCGACTTCATTAGCGTCAATGGTAAGCGCGTGGTTGTGCTTGGTGGCGGTGATACCGCAATGGACTGCAACCGCACGTCGATCCGCCAAGGTGCGCAAAGCGTAACCTGTGCCTACCGCCGCGACGAAGAAAACATGCCCGGCTCGCGTCGCGAGGTGCAAAATGCGCGTGAAGAGGGCGTGGAGTTCTTGTTCAATCGCCAACCTGTTGCCATTGTTGGCAACGGCAAAGTTGAAGGCGTAAAAGTGGTAACCACTCAGCTTGGTGAGCCCGATGAGAATGGCCGCCGCCGCCCGGAAGCGATTCCCGGTAGTGAAGAAATTATCCCTGCCGATGTGGTCTTGGTTGCCTTTGGTTTCCAGCCGAACCCGCCAGAGTGGTTAAAGGATCAGCAGGTTGAGCTGGAGTCTTGGGGCGGCGTTAAGGCGCCCGAGCAACAATTGTTTAAATTCCAGACCACAAACCCCAAAGTGTTTGCTGGGGGTGATATGGTACGCGGTTCCGATTTGGTGGTAACTGCAGTCTGGGAAGGTCGTCAAGCTGCAGAAGGTATTCTCGACTACCTGAAAGTATAGCCAACGACGGACGCCGAGCCCGGTTGTAGCAGCATTGCTGTGCCGACCGTGCTCGGCGTCGTCGTGTTTGAAGCAAGGTGATGGTGCCATGAGTGAATTGAAAAACGATACGTTTTTACGGGCGTTAATGCGCCAGCCGGTGGATTACACGCCGGTATGGATGATGCGTCAGGCTGGCAGGTATTTGCCTGAGTATCGGGCGACACGCGGTAAAGCGGGCGATTTTCTGTCGCTTTGCAAAAACACAGAGCTGGCTTGTGAAGTGACCCTACAGCCGCTGGAGCGCTACCCGCTCGATGCCGCTATCCTGTTCTCGGATATATTGACGATTCCCGACGCCATGGGCCTGGGGCTGTATTTTGAAACCGGAGAGGGGCCGCGCTTTCGCAAAACGGTGCGCAGCATGGCTGACGTAGAGGCGCTGCCGGTTGTCGATGGTGAAAACGACCTGACCTATGTCTGTGACGCCGTGCGAGCGATTCGCAGCGCTCTCAATGGTCGCGTGCCGCTTATCGGCTTTTCTGGCAGCCCGTGGACACTGGCCACCTATATGGTAGAAGGCGGCGGCTCTAAAGATCACGGGCGCTGCAAGGCGTTGGCGTTCGATGAGCCGGAAACCATGCACGCCCTTCTGGACAAGCTGGCGCAGAGCGTTACCGCTTATTTGAATGACCAGATTCGCGCCGGTGCGCAAGCGGTGCAGATATTTGATACCTGGGGCGGTGCGTTGGGGCACCGTGCCTACCAAGAGTTTAGCCTGCGCTATATGAAGCAGATCGTCGATGGCTTGATCAAAGAGCACGACGGCCGTGCCGTACCCGCAATTCTGTTCACGAAAAATGGTGGCCAGTGGCTGGAGAGTATGGCCGATACCGGCGCTAATGCACTGGGCCTGGACTGGACGACGGATATTGGCGCGGCGCGCAAACGGGTTGGCGACAAAGTGGCGCTGCAGGGCAATATGGACCCCGCTATGCTGCGCGCCTCACCCAAGCGGATTCGTGAAGAAGTGGCGACCATTCTCGCCGAGTATGGCAGTGGTGTGGGTCATGTTTTCAACCTGGGCCACGGTATCACGCCGGAGGTCGACCCCGAGCATGCGGGGGCCTTTATCAACGCGGTGAGAGAGTTGTCGCCGGAATACCACCGCTAAACAACGCATAAAAAAACCACGCTAAGCGTGGTTTTTTTATGGCTGCCTTGTGCCGGCTCAGGGCATAACCTCAACAAAGTGCCGCCAGCGGTTCTGCAAGCCGATTACCCATGCCGGAGCACCTTCCCCGGTGCCGGAGAATTCCAGCTCGGGGTAGTGTGCGGTCACGCGGTTCAGGGCGCTTTGCTCACGACTGCCCGCATCGATCATTAGCAGGTGTCGCCCGCTACTCAGTGCTTGTTCAAAGCGCTTGAAGTCGTGGTGAGGCTCCTGAATACCGAATAAGCCGCCTTCCCAGGTGAAAAAGCCCAGAACCACGATTGCCAGAAAAACAAAGGGTGTCCAGCCGGCAATCTGCGTTACCCCAGAATAGTGAGCGCTCGCTAACACTAGGGCGAAGCCACCTAGGCCGATGAGTGCTCCGCGCTGCATGGCAAACACAACATCTTTGCGCAGTACCGCCTCCACCTCGTTGAGTTTACGCTGGGCGACACCACTATCATCGTGGCTGAGTACATGAATTTGAGGACGGGACAGGCCGTTCTCTTCCAGGTCGTGTTCAATGGCGGCTAACTTGTCGAGATTGTCCGCCAGAAAGAAATATCTTTTCATTGACTGCTCCCAATCTTATTCGCGGCGAGAACGCCGAATGTGTTAAACCGCTGACACCTCGGTTGTGCTCAATGTAAGTGTAGCAGTACCTACATTACGCGCTTGGCGCGCAGCTGGCTCTGCTTATGGCGAATCCGTCTAGCGCGGGCTGGCCAAATTTCGATCAGTTATATTACGACGGGCTGGAAGGTATACTGGCGGCCTGAACAATTGGAGAAAAGAACATGTCGGACGTCGCGGCGGGTAAGGCGCAAATAGTGGCTGAAGTGAGTGATTGGCTGGACTCAGTAGTGATTGCTCAGCAGTTGTGCCCCTTTGCGGCGAGGCCCAGGCAGCAGGGAAGCATTCGCATTGCTGTTGCCGATGAGCAAGATCCGCAGGCGCTGCTCGAACGGTGTTATGCAGAGCTGATGAAATTGGCCGACACCGACCCCGGCACACTGGAAACCAGCCTGCTGGTGGTGCCAGCACTGCAAGAGAGTTTTGACGATTACTGGGAGTTTGTTGGCATTGTTGAGGACCTGCTGGAGAGCAGCCCTTGGCGCGGGCAGTTTCAAGTGGCCAGTTTTCACCCCGAGTACTGTTTCGAGGGTTGCGAGGCAAGCGATCCGGCAAATTACAGCAACCGGGCGCCGTGGCCAATTCTCCACCTCTTGCGCGAGGACAGCGTAGCCGCGGCGGTGGCCAGTCACCCTGACATCCACGGCATCCCCGAGCGCAATATGGCCCTGCTGCGGGAAATGTCAGCAGAGGCGCTGGCAGGCTTGTTTCCCTGGCGCAATCGCTAGCGCCGCAGCGTTAGCGCGGCGGAAATTGCGACCAAATTTCGCCAACGGCACTGTCTATTCGAGCTTGGTTAACCTTGGGGTCTTGGTCGTCCAGTTCAATGACCAGTGAACCGCGCCAGCTCAATGCTTTGCTGGGCCCGTCTAATAAATCGATAAGAATTTGCACATTGCGATTGACCTTGTCCTTGCCGAGCGGCACGCCGACGGAGGTGCTAAGGCCGAAATTTCCGGAGAAGCTGCCCAGCCCAATCCCCAGTCGCGGGCTGCGGTCAATGGTGTTGGCCGCCTGGGCAATGTAGTAGCGCACCAGGAAATCTGCGCCGTCAGGACGCAGCTTATACAGGCCGGCATCCAGTCGGGTTTTCAGCGCGCTTTTGACTTGTTCGGCGATAAACGGTGAGACACTTTTGTCGGCGCCGCTGTCTTCAGACCAGCTGTACTGCTGATAGCTAGCGAAGTTCGCGCGAGGATTGTAGTCGGTGCGTACATCCGTGCTGCTGCAGGCACTGACTAGCAAGGCAGTGAGCAGGCTGAGTGCAATTCGTGTGGTTGTCATGTGGAAGCCCCTTGTCGCGCTGTGCCGCGCCTAAATAGAGTATACGGTAATTAGTCCACGCTGGAGGCCATTAGTGCCCGAGCCAGCATCAGGCCAGGGCGGCACATTGTTGGTGAGCCGGGCAGCTGACTATATGGTCATTAACCAAGCCCATCGCCTGTAAATAGGCGTAACAGATCGTGCTGCCAAAAAAGCGGAAGCCGCGCTTCTTCATATCTTTGCTAATGCCATCTGAAAGCGACGTAGTGGCTGGGACATCGGCCAGGCTTTGCCATTGATTTTGAATCGGTCGGTGTTCAACAAAGCCCCACAGGTAGTGGGCGAAACTGCCATATTCCTGCTGTACTTCAAGAAAGCGCTGGGCGTTATTGATCGCGCTTTCTATCTTCATGCGGTTTCTAATAATCGAGGGGTCGGCCAATAAGCGTTCAATATCGGCCTGCGTAAATGCCGCCACATGCGGCGCGGAGAAATTGGCGAACAGCCTGCGATAGCCTTCGCGCTTACGCAGTATCGTTAGCCAGTTGAGTCCGGCCTGAGCGGACTCGAGAATCAAAAACTCGAATAATTTGTGGTCGTCTCTGCAGGGTCTTCCCCACTCGTCGTCATGGTAGCGTCGATATTGTTCGTCACTGCCACACCAGTCACACACTTCGCTCACGGGGCGTCCTCAGTTAAGGTGATTGCCAGCCAGGCTGGAGCCTGTGCCATAATGTACAACGTATCAAACGTACTCATAGATTGCCGCTTTTTGGAGAGAAGGAATGAAAACAATACGGATCGTCGCCCTTGCTGCCGCCGTACTTACCCTGCTTGCCTGCGTTGAGTCTCCCACTGGGCGGCGACAAATGATGTTGTTTTCTAACGGCGAAATGTCGCAGATGGGTGTCGCGGCCTTCGATGAAATGAAGCAGAAGATGACGGTCAATCGCGACGGCAAGGTCAACGGCTATGTCACCTGTGTTGCCGATGCAATCACGGCGCGTTTACCTGCACAGTGGCGCGGCAGTTGGGAAGTGGTGGTGTTTGAGGAAAAGTCTGCCAATGCCTTTGCGCTGCCCGGTAAGAAAATTGGCGTGCATACTGGCATCTTTAGTGTCGCGAAAAATGCCGACCAGCTGGCAACCGTGCTCGGACATGAAGTTGCCCACGTCTTGGCTCACCACAGTGCAGAGAGAATGTCGTTGCAAAGCGTTACCGGCACTGGTGCTCAGCTGCTGGCGGTGTTGCTGGGCGACAGTCCACAGAAAGCCACGGTGATGGGTATGCTGGGTCTCGGTGCGCAATATGGCTTGGTGCTGCCCTACGGCCGCGCCCAGGAGTCTGAAGCCGATGTATTGGGAGTAGACCTGATGGCGCGAGCCGGCTTTAACCCGGCAGCCAGTATCGATTTATGGAAAAACATGAGCGCCGCGGGCAATGGCCAGCCGCCCGAGTTTATGTCGACCCACCCCTCTCACCAAACCCGGATTAACGACTTGCAGCGCCAACAGAAAAAAGCGGCGCCGCTGTATCAGCAGGCGCGCGCTCAGGGCATTCGCCCTAACTGTGGTTGAGCAGTCGTTGTCGCAGCAGACATTTGTTTTCGCGTACAAGCCTTAATCGTCGCAGCAGGCGCTGTGATTCATGGATAAGGCCGGTGCCTCGGTATCGGGTTTGCCAATCACCTTGGCGGGCACGCCAGCGACGAGGCTGTGCGGCGGTACGGCTTTTAACACCACACTGCCGGCCGCTACATGGGAGCCTTCGCCAATGCGAATATTGCCGAGGATTTTTGCTCCCGCGCTGATCAACACGCCGTCTGCCACTTTGGGGTGGCGGTCGCCATGTTCCTTGCCCGTTCCTCCCAGTGTCACCGACTGCATAAGTGAAACATTGTTGCCGACAACGGCGGTCTCGCCGATCACGATACCGGTGGCGTGATCCATCAATACCCCGTGTCCCACCTTTGCGGCAGGGTGAATATCGACACCGAACTCACAGCTTATGCGGTTCTGAAAAAACAGCGCCAATGAGCTGCGCCCCTGGCGCCACAGCCAGTGGGCAACGCGGTAGGACTGCAGAGCGTGATAACCCTTAAAATACAGGAAGGGCACTGACAACAAGCTGCAGGCTGAATCGCGCTCCAGCACGGCGCACAGGTCGGCGCGCAATGCTTTGCGAATGCAGGGCTCAGCGGCAAATGCCTGATCGATCACTTCTCGGACCAACAGGCTCGACGCTGCGGGGCTGTCCAGCATATGTGCCAAGTGATAGCTCAGGGCATCTTCAAGGCGGTCGTGATTGAGTATGGTGGCGTGCAGGAAACTGGCGAGCACAGGCTCGCGTTCAACTTCTGCGGCGGTTTCCTCTCGGATACTTTGCCAAACCTTGTCGTCGTGGGCGGAGCTGCTCATGGTGTTGTCATCTGTATTCATCGCTCGCCGAGTATAACGCCTACGTCTGCATTCAGCATTGTTTTGCGCTTAATTGGCGCTGGTGCATCGCCACAGCGTTTGGCCAGCGAGCTGGTATTTTCTTTCAAAAGGCGTGAGCGGGTGTTCAGCAACAAAGGTACCGAGTTTTGCGGTTCTGCCCGCTATTTTCAGCGCGTGGGCAAACTCTTGTACGTATACCGGCCAGTTGCTGCGCAGCTCAATTTGTCCACCCAGGGTTAACACGCTGGGAAATAAGGGCGAGCCATGCACCCGGTAACTAAGCTGCCCGGGTTTGGGCCAGGGGTTGGGATACAACAAATAGTGGGCGTCGGCCTGCCAACCGGCCTCGCAGGCCAGCCGCCAGAAGTCGTCCACATCCGCGCGCACTAACAGGTAGTTGTCTCTGGCGTGCTGGCAGTGCGAATTATGCTTGTCGAGGCGGGCTGCGGATTTATCGATACCGATAACGGCGCAATCAGGATAGCGCTCAGCCAGTCGCCAGGTGCTTTCACCGACACCGCAGAACGAATCGATAATAAGAGGACTGCGCTGTTGTTGCAGCCACGTATTCGCTTCGTCAAACGCCTGCTGATTGTGCTTTGCATAGGGCTTTAAAAAGGCGTGGTGAAGGTGTTTGCGCACGACCTCTTCCAAGCGCTCGTGAATGGCGGTCTGGCTGCTTTCGATGCGCCGTGACTGCCGGCCATCGCTGGTTTTTTTCATGAATTGGTAACCTTGTTGGAATTGCTACCCTCATCAAGCCCTGCGACACTGTGCGGCAATAACAACAGTGCGAGTTCGCTATGCGTCAGGATCGGCGCCCCTACTGGGTGAAGAAAAATTATCTGCGTTTCAGGCATTGGTACACCCTGCATTTTCTGCGGCCCGCCTGTGACGCGTTGGGTGATTATCCCACGTTTATGAAACCCTGGTATATCTCCATATCTGGGCCCAACGTGTCTATTGGCCGCTGCGCCACCGTGATCGCAGAGCCAGAGGCGCGGGTGAAGATCGGCGTGTGGGGGCGCGAACCCGACAAGGGGCGCATCAGCATTGGCGACTATGTATTAATCAGCCCCGGCGGGCGGATCTCTGCCAGCGATGAAATCGTGATCGGCGACAGCGTGATGATGGCGAATGGCGTCTACATTACCGACAGCGATTGGCACGACATCTACGACCGCACTGCGCGCAGTGAGGAGGTCAAGCCGGTGCATATTGGCAACAATGTTTGGCTGGGTGACCACAGCACCGTTCTGAAGGGCGTGACGATTGGTGATAACAGCGTGGTTGCCGCCGGGGCGGTGGTTACTCGCGACGTGCCGGCCAATGTGGTGGTGGCGGGGAATCCTGCCAAAGTGGTCAAGCAGCTCGATCCCGAGCGCCCGATGAAAACCCGTGCCGATTACTTTGCCGATCCACAGGGGCTGCAAAAATTCTTTGATGGTGTGGACAAAATGGTGCTCGGTAAAAACGGCACCTTGAATTGGCTGCGCTGTTTACTGAAACCGGGGCCCAATGATTAGGGCACCTCAATAACGATAAATCACTTAATCAATCGCTAAGGGGAAAACAATGACAATAGCACTATGGTGTGTACTGATTGCGGGAATGATGTCACCGCTGACCGGCCTGCTGGCCAAAGGGGGCAAGGTTGGTGGCAAGTCCTACGACAACAATCACCCGCGCCAGTGGTTAGCGCAACTGGAAGGGCGCCCCGCGCGAGCCGTTGCGGCAATGAACAACAGCTTTGAGAGTTTTCCGCTGTTTGCGGCGGCGGTGATTATTGCGCATTTTTCCAAGGCGCCTGCGGATACCCTGAATTTACTGGCCATGGCCTATGTGGCGATTCGTGTGCTTTACACCGCTTGTTATTTGCTTAACTGGGGTGCGCTGCGCAGCTTGGTATGGTTTGCCGGCGCTGGCGTCGTCATCACCATGTTCTGCATTATCCCCTAACGGGCCGAGGCGCTGGGGCCTTGCTGCCAGCGCCTGTTAATCGCCGTTTACGAAGCTAGCGCCTCCAGCATCTCTGCCATTTTTTGGTGTATCAAATTAATCGCTTTGAGTGGTCGCAGCATCACTTTAAAGTCAGTGATTTTTCCCTCTGCATTCCAGCGAATCATATCCACACCGTTGACCTGAACGCCGTCGATGACGACCGCGAATTCCAGCACTGCGTCATTGGCGCCCTCCACCTCGCGTACGTAGTGAAAACTGTCATTAACTAACACTTGAAACGCCGCGGATAAATACTGTGCCGTCACGTCCTTGCCGCGCTGCGGGGTGTGGACGATGGGTGAGTGAAATACTGCGTCATCGGCGAGTAAATTTTCCAAGCCGGTTGTATCGCGGCGGCTTAGCAGTTGGTGCCAACTTTTTATTGTGGGGTGCATAGGCAGAGGTCCTTTTACTGTGCGAGCCCTGCGGGGCTCAATGCGATGTAGGCTGAAAGCTTAGCAGCTTTGTCGGAAGGCCTTCGCTACCCAGTAATATTATGTTGCCATCGCGGCTAATGGCGATCGATTCCGCTTGCCGCAATGGCGGTGCCCCCAGTGCTTGGGGAGACGTGTTCAACACACTTAGCCAGCTTTGCCGATTCTGCCGCACGAAATAGTAACTCTCGCCGAGGGTACTGATTACCGCCGCGCTACCATTGGCGGCGAAATCCAAGCCGGTGGGGGAGTGCTGGGTAATGCCGCCCTTTCTTTGCGGGGTGTGTGAGTCAGTGGTGGGCAGGCTTTTGATCTCGCCCAGTGCGCTGAGTAACACGGGTTCGTCGGGCAGGCTGTCCAGCGAAAAACGGTACAGTTTCGGGTGGCGCTCTCTCTTGCTCAGCAGGTAGACCATACGTTGCTCAGGGTCCACGGCAAGCCCTTCCACATCGCGGGGGCCGCCATCGAAAACCAGGGTATAGCGCCGCAGCAGGGTTAGTGATGGTGCCTTTGGGGCCCCGCCCTCTCTCAGCAGGTAAATGTCGATCATCGGTCGAATCGCCAGGTTATCTCCGATGTCTCCAACGAGAAGATAGTGGGCGTCGCCCTCACTAAAGCTCGCCATGTCTTCCCAGTCGGCGGCGCTGGCGCCGCGCACGCTCACCGACTTCAGCTTGTCCTCGCCGGGCTTAATCAGATACAAGGTGGGGCGGTCGCCGCTGTCATTGTGGGCCCAATAGTAACCGGGGTGGGCACCGCTCGCCGCGAGCCCGCTCAACTCCGACAAGGGGCGCTGATTCAGCGTGTATTCTTGGGTTTGCCAGTGGCGTTCGGTTGCGCTGCTGGAAAGTGTTGCCAGCAAGAGTGGCAGGGTCAGTAAAACCGGCAGGAAACGAGACATAGAATGACCTGGGTAAAAGTGTCAGTGTGCCGATTATGGATGAATAATTTGTGACGGCATAAGCTGTCGAGTTTCGCCAATTTGCATGGTGTCGAAGCTGCTGGGTGGCAAACCAGCGTCTTCAACCGCCCTGCGCAAATCGTGCTGCGGCGCATCGATATCTTCTGCCGACAGCTGAAACGTCGCCCAATGTATACCGATACTCTGTGCTGCACCAATATCTCGATGTATCTGCACTGCCTCAGCGGGGTCGACGTGTTGTTCTTTCAGGAAGCTTCTTGGCTTATAGGCGCCGATGGGAATCAGGGCCAAGTCGATACCGGGGAAGCGCTCGCCAATGCTTTTGAATTGCTCGGTGTTGTACCCGGTGTCGCCGCCAAACCACAGCTGCATATCGTCTATGCGCAGATGCCAGGAGGCCCACAGCGACTTGAAGCGATCGGTGATGCCCCTGCCAGACCAGTGTTGCGACGGTGTGGCGGTGGCGGTGAGGGAGTCGAGTTGGAAGGTTTGCCACCAGTCGCGCTCGACGATTCTTGTCGCGGCGATGCCAAAGTCTTGCAGGGTGTCACCGAGTTTCAGCGGCACCAGATACACCGGCTGGTTGCCAAGTGCGCGAATGCTGCGCTCATCTAAGTGGTCGTAGTGATCGTGGGAGATAATCACCACATCAATCGGTGGCAACTGGGGTGGGCCAATGGGCTGGGCAACCAAACGCTCCGGGCCGAGCCATTGTACCGGCGACGCGCGCCGAGAAAAAATGGGGTCGGTTAGAATGGCTAATCCCCGGTATTGCAGCAGAAAGCTGGAGTGCCCCAGCCACGTTACTTGCAGGGGGGCTGACGGGGAAATATGAAGATCGGCGACCTCAGTGACAACGCGAATGCGCTGGCGTTGAGAGGCTTGGTCGGCAATGGTTAAGTCAGAGAAAAAGCGCAGCCGGAGTAATTCCCAGAGGCTCTTGTTGAACGTTGGCCAATAAGGATTGCGGAACTCGCTCTCGCCATGATGGGCCGGCTTTGCCGTCTCGGCATGCAGGGGGGTTACGATTGCCAATGTCAGGCTGATAAGTAGCAAAACGGCGCAGCGCTGATGGCGCCCCGCTGTGTGGTTTTGTATGAGCATCGTGCTTCCCCCTTCCTGCGCAGTATACGCAGGAAGGGGGGCGAGGCGATGATTACAGGCTGGCGGCGAGGCGAGTGCCCTGGTCGATGGCGCGTTTTGCATCCAGCTCGGCGGCGACATCGGCGCCCCCGATCAGGTGAACGGGCTTGTTCAAGCCGTCGCAGAGTTCGCGGCGAGGCTCCTGGCCGGCGCAGACAATCACGTTGTCGACGGCTAAGGTTTTCTCCTCGTCACCGACGCGAATACGCAGGCCCTGGTCATCAATACCGAGGTACTCACAGCCGGCGACCATATTCACGCCTTTATGCTGCAAGCCAGCGCGGTGAATCCAGCCGGTCGTTTTGCCCAGGCCGTTGCCCACTTTGCTGGTTTTACGCTGCAGCAGGTGAACCTGGCGCGGTGAGGGCGAAGGCTGAGCGGCTACACCCTCAATGCCGCCGCGCGCTTGCAGCGTCATATCAACACCCCATTCTTTCATGAAGGTTTCAATGTTCTGGCTGGCATCGCTGCTGTGTGTCAGCGCTTCGGCAACATCAAAACCGATGCCGCCCGCGCCGATAATGGCGACGTTCTTGCCAACGGGTTTGTCGTCGCGCAGGACGTCCAGGTAGCTCATTACCATGGGGTGGTCGATGCCGGGAATGGCGGGGGTACGCGGCACAATGCCTGTTGCCAGTATGACTTCATCGAAATCGCCGTCATTTAGCATATTGGCGTCCACGCGTTGGCCGAGTTGCAGCGTTACGCCAGCCAGTTCCAGGCGGCGGCCGAAGTAGCGCAGGGTCTCCGCAAATTCCTCTTTACCCGGCACTTTGCGGGCTATATTGAACTGCCCACCGATAACCGGGTCAGCATCGAACAGCGTCACATTATGGCCGCGCTCCGCGGCGGTGCAGGCAAAGGCCAGGCCCGCAGGGCCGGCGCCGACCACTGCCAGACGCTTGGGTGAGTTTGTTGCGGCGATGTTCAGTTCGGTTTCGTGACAGGCGCGTGGGTTAACCAAGCAGCTGGTCATGCGGCCGGTGAACACGTGATCGAGACAAGCCTGGTTGCAGCCGATGCAAGTGTTGATTTCGTCACTGCGGCCTTCGGCGGCCTTGACGATAAACTCGGGGTCGGCAAGGAAGGGGCGGGCCATCGACACCATGTCGGCGTCGCCTTCGGCGAGGACGCGCTCAGCAACGTCAGGAGTGTTGATGCGGTTAGAAGTAATTACCGGAATGCTGAGCGCTTCGCGGAAACGCTTGGTTACCCAGGTGAAGGCAGCGCGAGGCACCTTGGTGGCGATCGTTGGGATGCGCGCTTCGTGCCAGCCGATGCCGGTATTGATAAGCGTAGCGCCGGCTTTCTCAATGGCTTTACCCAGTTGTACAGCCTCGTCATAACTGCTGCCGCCCTCTACCAGGTCCAGCATCGACAGGCGGTAAATGATGATGAATTCTTCGCCCACCGCTTCCCGTACGCGGCGTACCACTTCAACGGCCAGGCGCATACGATTCTCGTAGCTGCCACCCCACTGGTCGTCGCGCTGGTTGGTGCGAGCGGCCAAGAATTGGTTAATGAAGTAACCCTCGGAGCCCATAATTTCAACGCCGTCGTAGCCGGCCTTTTGGGCCAATGTGGCGCTGCGAATAAAGTCTTGGATTTCCTGTTCGATATCGTCTTCAGTCGCCGCCTTAGGAGTGAAAACATTGATGGGGGCACGGATCGCTGACGGCGCGATGGGGTTTTCGTTAAACGCGTAGCGGCCAGTGTGCAGGATCTGCATGCAGATCTTACCGCCCTCGGCGTGGACGGCGTCGGTCACAATACGGTGGCCTTCGCAGTCTGCTTCGGTTTCCAGCATTTTGGTGTGTTCGTGGGTCGAGGCGCGCTTGTTGGGGCCAAAGCCGCCGGTCACGATCAGCGCGACACCGCCGCGAGCGCGCTCAGCAAAGAACGCCGCCATGCGTTCGAAGCCGTTTTCAGCTTCTTCCAGGCCGGTGTGCATGGAGCCCATCAGGACTCGGTTTTTCAGCTGAGTGAAGCCCAGGTCCAGGGGCTGCATTAATGTGGGGTAGGCGCTCATGGTGGTGTCCTCTCATTGACGTAACTTGACGCTGTCCAGATGCCAAGGCTAGAGGCAAATGTTGACGCTGTCAAGATGGACGCTATCGCCGGTGGCTGCTATATTGCCGCCATGTCCCAAGCCCCTGCCAACAAGCCATCCGGCGCCTACCATCACGGTGATCTGCGTGCGCAGCTTCTGGATGTTGCCGCGCGTCTGCTGCGTGAGGAAGGTGAGGAAGGACTGTCGATGCGGCGTCTGGCGCAGGAGTTGGGGGTTTCTCGCACCGCCCCCTATCATCACTTCAGCGATAAGCACAGTTTGCTCTGCGGGATTGCCGAAGAGGGCTTTCGTCGTTTTCGGCAAGTCAATGCGGACGCCGAACTTTGGAATGTCGACACCTTCAGCGAGGCGAGTTTGCAGGCCTTTGTTCGTCGCTACGTCAATTTCGCGGTAAGCAATGCCGAGTATTACGACCTAATGTTTGGCGGCAAGCTGTGGAAGTCGGCGGCGCTCACGGCGAGCCTCAAAGCGGAGGCCTACACGGCGTTTCGCGAGTATGTTGACCACTTTCGCCAACTGCAGGCGGGCGGTATTTTCGCCGCGAATTTCGACCCACTGCGTTACGCGCAATTAAGCTGGTCGACCCTGCACGGTATGAGCCGCTTGCTGATCGATGGTATCTATCTGGACAGCTCAACCGTAGAAGAAATGTGTAACACGGCTGCCGCTATGTTTTGGCGACAGTGTCGGCCGCTGAACACTAGCGGTTGAACGCGCCGCTCAGCTGGGCGACACTCTCGCTCAGTGTGTGAAAACCTCAATGATAACCCCGAATCATTCCGGCTTTGCCTCTGCGCCTGCCATCCGCTCCCACTGTTATATGCTGGGCGCGAGGTGCGTATCGAGTGTGCTGTGAAAGGAGGGTTTTGACCTCGCGTCGAGCACGGTTCGTCGCATTGCGGGTAAATTAGGAGCATTTGTGTCCTCGGTTATTAGTGTGAAAGACGTTAGCAAAGTCTATGACTCAGGCTTTCAAGCGCTGCGCGGCGTCAATTTGGATATTCGGCGCGGCGAGATCTTCGCGTTACTCGGCCCTAACGGGGCCGGTAAAACCACCTTGATCAGCATTATCTGCGGCATTGTGAATGCCACGGCCGGGCAGATTCACGCCGGCGCCTTCAACATCGTTTCCGATTATCGGCGAGCCAGGCAGCTTATTGGCCTTGTTCCTCAAGAGCTGTCGACCGACGGTTTTGAAAGCGTATGGGCCACGGTGACCTTTAGCCGGGGCTTGTTCGGCAAGCCGAAAAATGATGCTTATCT
Organism: Spongiibacter marinus; assembly: GCF_016906995.1. GTDB lineage: Bacteria > Pseudomonadota > Gammaproteobacteria > Pseudomonadales > Spongiibacteraceae > Spongiibacter > Spongiibacter marinus. The sequence continues at coordinate 214,285 of NZ_JAFBBD010000005.1, forward strand.
GGAGCAAATACTTCGCCAGCTATCGCTGTGGGATAAAAAAGACGAGCGGATTATGGCGTTATCTGGCGGCATGAAGCGGCGCGTAATGATTGCTAAGGCCCTGTCTCATGAGCCTGAAATTTTGTTTCTTGACGAGCCTACGGCGGGGGTGGATGTCGAACTGCGGCGCGATATGTGGCAGATGGTTCACGGCCTGCGCGAGCGCGGTGTGACGATCATTTTAACCACGCATTACATTGAAGAGGCCGAGGAAATGGCCGATCGCATCGGTGTTATTCGCCGCGGCGAAATTGTGCTGGTTGAAGAAAAGAACCGCTTGATGGAAAAGCTGGGGCAAAAGCAGCTGCGCCTGCAATTGCAGCAACCGCTTAGCGAGTTGCCCGCCGATCTCGGGGGCTATCCGCTGAGCCTGACTGACGATGGCCACGAGCTGGTATACCACTACGACAGCCAAAGCGAACACACCGGCATTGCCGAGTTGTTTCGTCACTTGGAAATGCACGGCATCGATTACAAAGACCTGCATTCAACCCAGCGCTCGCTGGAGGAAATTTTTGTCAGCCTGGTTGCCGACAGCGATCAGTCGTCAGCAGCGGTGGAGGTGGAACAGTGAATTTTCACGCAGTGCGCGCAATCTATTTGTTTGAAATGAACCGAGCCTGGCGGACGCTGCTGCAAAGTATCGCGTCGCCAGTGATTTCGACCTCGTTATATTTCGTGGTATTTGGCTCGGCAATCGGCTCGAAAATGGTCGCTATCGACGGCATCAGCTACGGCGCGTTTATTATCCCCGGGTTGGTGATGTTGGCGCTGCTGACCGAGAGTATCTCCAATGCCGCGTTTGGTATTTTCTTCCCTAAATACAACGGCACCATCTACGAGCTGCTGTCAGCACCTGTTGCCCTGCCAGAGATTCTACTGGGCTATGTCGGGGCGGCGGCGAGCAAGTCGATTATCATCGGGTTGATTATGCTGGCGACCGCTCGGCTTTTTGTCGACTACAGCATCGCGCATCCCTTTTGGATGCTCGGCTTCTTGGTGTTAACTGCGGTGACCTTCAGTTTATTCGGTTTCATTATTGGCGTCTGGGCCGACGGCTTTGAGAAATTGCAGATAGTGCCGATGCTGATCGTGACGCCGCTGGCGTTTTTGGGCGGCAGCTTTTACTCAATCAGCATGTTGCCACCGCTGTGGCAGACCATTACCTTGGCGAATCCGGTGGTCTACCTGATTAGTGGTTTTCGCTGGAGTTTTTACGACGTTGCCGACGTGAACGTCGGTGTCAGTCTGGGGATGACCGTATTCTTTTTGCTGCTGTGCCTGGCCTTGATTACCTGGATGTTTCGCAGCGGTTATCGGCTTAAGCAATGACGGTGTGACTGCCGCGGCAAATACGGTAGTCACACCATCAGGTGAGTGGCTTAACAGGGGCCGCCTGCGTTCACCCATTGCTCCAATAGTTCAACAAAGCGGGTGTGATCCACGGGCGGGAGCGTTCGGCCCTCGCCGGGATCAAAGCCCCACAGCACCAGCGGGTCCTCCTCCATGTGTTTGAGCAGGGCTTGCAGGTCTTTGCCACCGTTTTTGCTTTGGTCTTTCAGCACCGTGCAGAGTTCTCTCGGCCCCATACCTTCCCAGCCCATGCTCAGTGGTGCCAGGCCCCAGTGCGGCGCGCCTGGCACTTTGTCTTCTGCCACGTTTTGTTCCTGGTGGCAGGCTGAACACTGCAGGGTCGGCGCGCCGTGATTATCTTCACCGCGCATAACCAGCTGGTCGTGGCGGCGGCGTTCATCGCCCTGACGCGGGAAGTCGGTCAAGGTGTGGCAGTTCAAACACCGTGGGTGGGTAAGCACCTCGTAGATCGGTGTAAATAGCGGCGACTGTGCCAGAGCGCCGCCGCTGACCAATAGGGCCAGCGCCGCGCTCAAGCCGAGCCAATAGTTGCGTAGTAATAGCATGCTCCGGCTCCTGTTAGGCGGGGTGTTGTTCGGCTAGGGTATAGCCGAGGTTTTTAAGCGGTAATTCGCGAATTTTCTCGCCGGTTGCCGCAAAAATAGCATTTGCTAGGGCTGGGCCCAGCGCCGGTACGCCCAGTTCGCCGACACCGCCTGGCGACTCATTGCTCGGCAATACAACGGTATCAATTTGCGGCACTTGGAACATGCGCAGCATTTTGTAGTCATCGAAATTGCTCTGCTGAACCACGCCGTCCTGCAATTCGATCTCGCCGTAAAAGACGCTGGTCAGCGCAAAGATTACCGCGGACTCAACCTGGGCCACCACCAAGTCAGGGTTGATGGCTGTGCCGACATCAATCGCGCTGACAATTCGGTGAAGGGTAATGACTTTATCGTCGGACACGCTGAGCTCCACAACTTGAGCGACGTAGCTCATCCAGTGGTTCAGCACGGCGATCCCCTGACTGCGACCGCCCCCTGTGCTGCCCCAGTTCGATGCTTGCGCGGCGGCGTCCAATACCGCTAACAGGCGGGGCTTGCCGGCGAGCATGCCGCGTCGATATTGGTAGGGGTCGCGGCTGTAGCTGACGGCTATATCGTCGATAAAGGTTTCCTGGGCAAATACATCGGTGAATTTGTTTACCGAGCGCATCCACAGTGAGGGCATCTGCGGCTTGAGTGTCAGGTGGGCGTCCATCAACACATTGTCGATGTCGTAGGGCATGCCGGTCTCAAGGTCTGTTAATTCCTTAAGGGGCGGCAACTGGCCCTCGGCCAGGGTGTCGAGTAGCTCTTCGGCGTACAGCGCCGCCGTGACATCCTGGGTGACCGCGCGGTGCGTCCAGGCAGTGATATTGCCCTGATTGTCCATGGAGGCGCCGACGCGCACGGCCGCGGCGGGCCGGTAGTAGCCCCCCTTCATGTCGTCTTCGCGGGTCCACATGACCTTCACGGGTTTTTGGGTTGCCTTCGCCACGTGGCAGGCGTCGCGCACGTAGTCAGCCAGCGGGTTGCCGCGGCGGCCAAAACCGCCGCCAGAGGACATGGTGTGGAAGGTGATCTGGTTGGGCAGTAAGCCGAGAATCAGCGACGCGAAGGTTTTATCAAGCGTTGGTGATTGGCTGCCCGTCCAGATGTCGGCTTTGCTGCCGGTGTAGTCCACGGTAACGTTTAGTGGCTCCATTGCCGCGTGGGCTTGGAAGGGGAAGAAGTAATCGGCGCTGCGATTTTCCGCTGCGGCGAGTTGAGCCACCGGAACCAAACCGTCAACACGAATCGGCAGGCCGGGTAAGTTGAGCTTGAAACTATACTCGCCGCGCGTGTCATTGGAATCTGTGCGTCCGGCCAACAGTTCATTCCAGCTGACTTCAAGGGCTTGGCGCCCTTTCTCTGCCGACCAATAATCATCGGCAACCACGGCGACGCCAGAGGGAATGGTGTGTACTTCGCGCACACCGGGCACCGCCATAGCGGCATTGCTGTCGACGCTCAGTGCCTGACCAAAAAAGCGCGGCGGGCGGGCAATTACGGCCGTGAGCATGTCGGGAATATCGACGTCGATACCATAAATATGCGAGCCGTTGACCTTCTCCGCAGCGTCTTTGCGCTGTTTGGACTGGCCAATAATGCGGTAGCTTGCCGGGTCTTTTAGCGGCGGATTACTCGGTACCGGCTGGTTGGCCGCCGACTCGGCGAGTTCGCCGTAGCTGGCGCTGCGGCCATTGAGGTCGTCGTAGACGACACCGCGCTCTGTGCGCAGGCTGTCTGCGGGCACCTCCCAGCGCTCGGCAGCAGCGTTGACCAGCATTTGCCTGACTGCGGCGCCGACTTGGCGCTGATTGTCGAAATAGCCCCGAGTGGTGGCACTGGCCACCGTGAATTGCAGCAGGCCGCCAAAGTAGGGGTTGTTAAAGCGCGCGGCAACGGGTGAGTGTTCGGCGGTAACAAGGTCCCAGTCGGCGTCGAGCTCTTCGGCGACGATCATCGGCATCGATGTCAGTGCGCCCTGGCCAATTTCTGAGGCGCCCACCAAAATGTGTATGCGGCCGTCGCTGCCAATGCGCATAAACTCACTAACGGTGAACTGCTCTGCATCACTGGGGCCGCCATTGCCAGGGGGCTGGGGGTTATTCGGGTTGGAGCCGCCACCGCCACCACCGCCTCCACAGGCAACGAGTAAGCCGCCACCTGCGAGAGCGCTGACGCGTAAAAACTGTCTGCGGGTATATCCTGATGTGCTCATGCGCGCCCCCTTACAGTTGTTCGTCTGCGATCTTGTGAATGGCCTTGCGGATGCGGGCATAGGTGCCGCAGCGGCAGATATTGCCAGACATGGCTTCATCAATATCGCGGTCGCTGGGCGAGCGGTTTTCCGTCAGTAAGGCCGTGGCCGCCATCACCTGCCCGGACTGGCAGTACCCGCACTGGGGAACGTTTAGCTCTTGCCAGGCCTGCTGAACCAGCCGGCCGATCTGCTGTTGGTCAATCGCTTCCACGGTGGTGATGTTGTGGCCCTCAGCGGCGCTAATTGGCATGACGCAGGAGCGGGTGGGCTGGTCGTCAACATGCACCGTACAGGCGCCACACAGGGCTTGTCCGCAGCCGTATTTGCTGCCCGTGAGCTTTAAATCTTCGCGCAAAACCCACAGCAGGGGTTTATCTTCGGGTACGTCAACGGTGTGGTCTTCACCATTTACTCGGATTGTAAACATGACTTCTCCTGCACTCTTATTATGTGTGGAACGGTGGAGTGCTTTGGCAATTGTAGAGTGTTTGATCGCGCTGCGCTTGCACCTAGCGCACAGTCCAGCAACGTTGCCGCGATAGTGTAAACCCTATCTTTACGAACGTTAATCTGCTTTGGATCACGCGGTGAAAATTTACACGCTCAGCTTGAGGGCGGGCTCCTGGACCAATGCCAGTTGCTCGCGCAGCATCAGTATGTGCTCGCCCCAATAGCGCTCGGTGTTAAACCAGGGGAAGGCGCGGGGAAAGGCGGGGTCGCTCCAGCGCTGCGCTAGCCACGCCGCGTGGTGCATGATGCGCAGCCCGCGCAGGGCCTCCACCAGCATCAATTCGCGGCTGTCGAAGCTGCGAAACTCCTCGTAGCCCTCGACCAGCTCCATCAGTGCTTTTTGGCGAGCATCAGAATCGCCGGAGAGAAACATCCACAGGTCTTGGATAGCCGGCGCCATGCGGCTGTCGTCAAAATCGACCAGCTGGGTGTCGCCGTCGCGCCACAATATATTGCCAATGTGGCCGTCGCCGTGGCAGCGAATATTGCGCGCTTGGCAGTCGCTAAAACGTTGTTCAATTAACGCCAATAAGTCGCGGGCCAGGCTCTCGTAGGCCTGGCGCAGGCTGTCCGGAATAAAGTCATTTTCCAGCAGATAGTGGCTGCTGTGCTCGCCAAAGGTTTGCGGGGTGAGGGTCGGACGGTGCTGGAAATCTTCCGTTTCGCCCACCAGGTGAAGGCGGCCGAACAGGCGCCCCAATTGAAACAGGTTTTCCATGTCATCCAGCGCCGGGGCGTGACCGCCGCGCCGGGGGTAAAGCGCGAAGCGATACCCTTCGTGTTCGAACAGGCTCTGCCCATCGTCGTTTTGCCAGGGCGGGATCACTGGGATGTCTGCATCACACAGCTGCTGTGTAAAGCGATGTTCCTCGCTGATCTGGGCGTTGCTCCAGCGCTGCGGGCGATAAAACTTAACCACGAGAGGCTCGGCGTCTTCGATGCCGAACTGATAAACTCGGTTCTCGTAACTGTTCAGTGGGAACACGCGCAGGTCGCTGACAAACCCCAGAGACTCGACAGCGTCAATAACGCGATCGGGGTCGAGGGCGGCAAAGTTTTGCTGGTCGGTATTGTCGGTGGCCTTCATGGTATTCCCATTGGCGAGTCATTGGCCGGGCGCGGGAGTCCGGGCCAGGCACCAGACGTCTACTCGCGTTGCGCCGGCGCGCAGCAGTATAGCGGCCGCCGCATTGGCTGTCGTGCCTGTGGTGAGCACATCGTCGACCAGTGCCAGGTGCTTGCCGCGAATGCGGTCGGGATTTGCCAGGTGGAAGGCATTTTTCATATTGCGGCGGCGCTCTGCCGCCGTCAGCCCCTGTTGTGGCGGTGTCGCATGCTGGCGGCGAAGTAGATCCGCGACCGGGATCGCTAGGGCGTTCCCCCAAAATTGACTGACAAGCAGCGACTGGTTGTAGCCGCGTTGCCAGCGACGCCGCCAATGCAGGGGTACGGGCACGAGCGCATCGGGAAGCGGTTCGGCAGCCGCCGCCGAGCAGCGCTCTAACCAAAGTTGTGCCAATAGGCGGCCGCTGGGCGGCTTGGCGTGATGTTTAAAGTCGGCGAGCAGGCTGTCCACCGGGAAGCGGTAATTCAGTGCACACAGGCATTGATGAAAGCGCGGCGGCCGTTGTAGGCAGCGGCCGCATAGCTCGGCATTCGCCGTGGCTAGCGGCAGCGCGCAGCGTCGGCAATGGTGGCCCAGCCAGGGCAGCGTGTCACGACAGGCGGGGCAGATCTCCGTGGTGGCGCCGCTGTGATCCAGGCACAGCAGGCATTGGAGTGGGAAGAGGCGTTGCAATGAGGCGCGAATCGACTTGTAAACCATGGCGTCCTGCGTTGGTTGACAGCGAAGGGGCTGCCTGTATCATTATAGCCTTTCGATCAGCCCCTAGAGATTGTCAGATATGAGCAGTATGGAAGCGTCTTCAATTCGTCACGACTGGAGCCCTGAGGAAGTTCAAGCCCTGTTTGAACAACCTTTTAATGACCTGCTGTTTCAAGCACAAAGCGTTCACCGCGCGAATTTCGATGCCAATAGCGTTCAGGTAAGCACGCTGCTGTCGATCAAAACGGGCGCTTGCCCGGAGGACTGCAAATACTGCCCGCAGAGCAACCGCTACGACACTGGCTTGGAAAAAGAAAAGCTAATGGAAGTGGAAAAAGTGCTGCAAGAGGCACGTGCTGCCAAGGCGCAGGGTTCGACCCGGTTCTGCATGGGGGCGGCGTGGCGCTCACCCAAGAAGAAGGATATGCCCTACGTGACCGCCATGGTGAAGGGTGTGAAAGAGATGGGGATGGAAACCTGCATGACCCTCGGGATGCTCAGCGGTGAGCAGGCTGCGGAGCTGGCTGAGGCGGGGCTGGATTACTACAACCACAACCTCGATACCTCGCCGGAGTACTACGGTGAAATTATCACTACACGCACCTACGGCGACCGCCTGAACACGCTGGCGAATGTGCGCGATGCGGGTATTAAGGTGTGCAGCGGAGGAATCGTTGGCATGGGCGAGTCCGTGAAAGACCGCGCCGGCCTGCTTATCCAGTTGGCCAACCTGCCGGAGCACCCCGAGAGCGTGCCCATCAATATGTTGGTGCGTGTGGAAGGGACGCCCCTGGCTGAAGAAGTTGACCTCGACCCCTTCGACTTTATTCGCACCATCGCGGTGGCGCGTATCCTGATGCCTAAATCCCACGTGCGCCTGTCGGCGGGGCGTGAAGAGATGAACGAGCAAATGCATGCCCTGGCGTATTTTGCCGGTGCCAACTCGATCTTCTACGGCGAAAAGCTGCTTACCACGCCAAACCCTGAAGCCAACAAGGATCTGCAGTTGTTCGAGCGCCTCGGTATCAAACCCGAGCAGCGCTGCGCTGAGGCCGATGATGAGGCGACGGAAGCGGCTCTGCTGGGTGAGATGGAAAAAGCGCGCAACGACAAATTTTTCTACGACGCAACAGCATAAACGCCGTGACAACGCCAACCATGGAGCTGCACCTACAGCAGCGGCTGGCGGAGCGTCGCGAGCAGTCGTTATATCGACACCGCCGAGAGCTGGGGAGTGCACAAGGTGCGCGCATCCAGCTCAACGGCCGCACCGTGCTGCAGTTCTGCAGTAATGACTATCTCGGACACGCCGGCCATCCCAAACTCATTGAAGCCATGCAGGCTGCCGCCAAAGACTATGGTGTGGGCGGTGGCGCATCGCACCTGATCTGCGGCCATTCCAGTCTGCATCACGAGCTGGAGGAGCGCCTCGCCGAATTTACCGGCAGGGAGCGCGCGCTGCTTTTCTCCACTGGCTACATGGCGAATTTGGGGCTTATTGCTGGCTTGATGCAGCGCGGCGACCACCTGCTAGAAGATCGCTTGAACCACGCCTCGCTGCTGGATGGCGGCTTGCTAAGCGGCGCAAAAATGCAGCGCTTTCAACACAGCGACACAGCGGATCTCGAGCGCCGACTGAAAAAACTCCCCCACACTGGCCAGCGCTTGATTGCGGTAGACGCGGTTTACAGCATGGACGGCGATCTGGCCCCTCTGGCTGAGATGGCCGACCTGGCTCGCGGGCACAATGCCTGGCTGATGGCCGACGACGCGCACGGCTTTGGCGTGCTGGGCGAGCGCGGTGCAGGAACGGCTGAAATGCTCGGCCTGGATACCCGGCAATTGCCAGTACTTATGGCCACACTCGGCAAGGCGCTGGGCAGCTTTGGCGCCTTCATCGCCGGAAGCGCGACGCTGATCGAAAGCCTGATCCAGTTTGCGCGCCCCTATATTTACACCACCGCCATGCCTCCGGCAGTCGCAGCGGCAACGCTGGCATCGCTGGACCTCCTGCACAGTGAGGGCTGGCGTCGGCAGCGTTTGGCTGAGCACATCGGCTTTTTTCGGGCGGAAGCGAAGCGCCTGGGGCTGCCGCTAATGGCATCGCAAACCGCGATTCAGCCGCTGATGGTGAATGACGATGCCCTGGCATTGGCGCTGAGTCGTGAGTTGGAAGCTCGCGGCGTACTGGTTTCCGCTATCCGCCCCCCCACCGTGCCGCTCGGTACCGCGCGGCTGCGCATCACCTTGAGTGCCGCGCACAGCCGGGAAGATATTGAACAGCTGTTAACGACGCTCGAATCAGCATGTTGGGATGTGGCGCCGCAATTGCTGGAATTTCATTCGTGAGTGCACTCTACCGAGAGCGCCTGCCGTCAAGCTCGGATGCCTCTGCTGAGCTGGTGCTGCTGCACGGCTGGGGTAGCTGCAGTGAAATTTGGCGGCCGCTGTTGCCAGCACTGCGAGCGAATTTCTCGGTAACTATTATTGACCTGCCTGGCTGCGGTCGAAGCCCGCTACTGGCCGATATGTCGGTTGAATCTGTTGTGCAGGCGCTGCTGACGCAACTGCCCACCCGCGCTTTATATGTGGGCTGGTCGCTGGGAGGGCTGCTGGCAGGCGAGCTGGCGCTCGCTGCACCGGGTCGCGTGAGCGGCTTGGTTCGCCTTGCCAGCAATTTGCGTTTTGTTGCCAATGAGCAGTGGTCGCAGGCCATGCCCGGAGAAGATTTTGCCGCGTTCTACACTGGCTTGCTGGAGCAGCCGGAAAAAACACGGAAGCGTTTCAATACCCTGCAGTTGCAGGGCGATGTCAGCGCACGCGCGCTGCGTCGACTGTTGCCGTTGTGCCACGCGGAGCCGGAGGCGCTGCGCTGGGGGCTGGATTGTCTGCGCGAACTGGATCAGCGCGAGACCTACGCGGGCTTGTCGTGCCCGGTGATGAATATCTACGGTAGTGACGATGCGCTGGTGCCCGCTGCCCTGGCAGAAACGGTGCCCGCTGCCCGCAGCCTGTGTTACGCCGGAGCAGGGCATATCCCTTTTTTGTCGCAGCCAGAGCAGTTTGTTAGCGACATTATCTCCTTTGAAAAAGACTGTATTGCCGAGGCGATGCCACCTGGCATTGAGCGCCATTTTAAAAAGCGCGATGTCGCGCGATCCTTCTCCCGGGCGGCAAACAGTTACGACCGTGCCGCGACCTTGCAGCGCCGGGTCGCGGACGAACTATTTCGCTTGCTTGCCCACCAGCGTGCACCACAAACGCTGGTCGATCTGGGCTGCGGCACTGGCTACAGCTTGCCAGCGTTGCGTCAGCGCTTTAACGATGCCCAGCTTGTTGGTGTCGACCTGGCTGAGGGAATGCTTGCCTATGCGAGCGAGCATCACTCTGAAGACTGCCGGCAGTGGGTCTGCGGCGATGCTGAAGACCTGCCGCTGGCCGATGCCCGTGTCGATCTGCTGTTTTCCAGCCTGTCTTTACAGTGGTGCGAAAATGTATCGGCGCTGTTTTCAGAGATTGACCGGGTGTTGGCCCCGGGCGGCAAAGCCTTCATCGCAACCCTTGGCCCCGAGACATTGTTCGAGCTTCGCGAGGCGTGGCAAAACGTTGATGGCTATGCCCATGTGAACCGCTTTATCCCCCGGCAGGCGCTGGACACGGCCATTGCCGCGTCGGGGCTGCGGGTGCAGTGGCAGGAGGCTACCGAGGTGCTGTATTACCCGACGGTGACCGCCCTGACCCGAGAGCTCAAACAGCTGGGCGTGAGCAATGTGAATCGCGACCGCCCTCAGGGGCTGGCTAGTCGCAAACGCTTGCAAGCACTGCAGCAGGCCTACGAAGCATTTCGCCAACCGGCCGGGCTGCCCGCCAGTTATCAGGTGTGGTACCTGGAGCTGGATAAACAACCTTAGAGGAGCACCCTGATGACGCGCCGCCAAAAGCTGTTTATCGCTGGTACCGATACCGATGCGGGTAAAACCCTGATCGCCTGCGGCGTGCTTGAAGCCGCCAGGCAGCAGGGCTTGCGCACCCTGGCGCTGAAACCGGTAGCGGCGGGGGCGGAACTGGTTGATGGCGAGTTGCGTAACGACGATGCGCTGGCGTTGATGTCGGCGATGTCCGAGTCGATGAGCTACGAACAGGTAAATCCGGTGGTTTTTGCAGAGCCGATTGCCCCGCATATCGCTGCCGAGCGGGCTGGACGGCGCTTGAGCGCTGCCCAATTGGCGGGCTATTGCCGCGGCGCGATGATGCGCCCCGCTGACCTGTTATTGGTAGAGGGGGCCGGTGGCTGGCGAGTACCGTTAAACCAGCGCGAGACCCTGGCGGACTTGGTTATAGAGTTAAATTTGCCGGTGGTTCTGGTGGTGGGAATGAAGCTCGGTTGTATTAATCATGCACTGTTAAGCGCGGAGGCAATTCGTAGCGACGGCTTGCCACTGGCGGGCTGGGTGGCAAACCGAGTAGACCCGGAAATGGCCCGTTTTGACGAGAACCTTGAAACCTTGAAGGCGATGCTTCCCGCACCTTGTCTCGGGGTGGTGCCGCACCTGGGCAAGGGGGCAAGTGGTGTGGATGTGGCACCGTTTATCGACCTAGCGGCGCTGCAAATCCCCTGATGCTTTGGCGGCGCGCGCCAGTGCGCGTCAGCATTTCTCTACGGCTTCTTCCATCGTGGTGGCTTCATCGCGGGCTTGGCTACTGTCATCAAACATGGCTTTCACCGTATCTCGCTGCATAACATTGGAATAGATGTAGCAGTGAAAGACGCAGCCGTTTTCTGCCGCCCACGCGGCAAACTGCCTACCCATTTCTATGACCTCGGGGGTGTGTAGCTCATAACCGCGCAGGTCGATAATCCGCGCCCAGGGGCGGCCATTTAAACGGCGAATGTGCGCGCGTAAATCGCGGCCATAGTGCTCGGCGGCTTCGGCGTTCCAGGTACCCAATAGCTCAGCGGTGATAATGTCATCGTCGCAGTGGAGTTTGTGCTCACCGTGGGGGGCGGTAATTCATAGGTTTTCGTCTATGGTTCTTAGTATCTGGGGCCAAGATTAGCGTCATCCATCTTTTTGGCTAAATCCGTAGAATTCCCTAGCAAAGCGTCATAATTATGTAAGTTTATGTTTTTGCTGGGTTTAGTGCTGATTTTATTGGCCGAGATGACAAAATACTTGATCTTTTCGGCCTTGCGCAACGTAGATAAATCGATATAGTTGTCACCGTCAACATTGCAGCGATTCATCGCTCGCAGTAACTAACGTGAGGTTTCATCATGCCGCAATATAAAGCGCCACTACGCGATATCAATTTCGTACTCAAAAATGTGCTCAACGCAAACGAGCATTTTGCGAGCCTGGCCGGCCGTGAAGAAGTGAGCGAGGATCTGCTGGACGCCATCCTTTCTGAAGGCGCCAAGTTTTCTGAAAACGTACTGTCACCGCTGAACCAAGTGGGTGACCAAGAAGGCTGTGTATGGTCGGAAGACGGCGTAAAAACGCCAACCGGCTTTAAAGAAGCCTACCAACAATTTGCTGAAGGTGGTTGGCCATCAATGACCGCCGACGCCCGCTTTGGCGGCCAGGGCCTGCCTAACTCACTCGGCCTGGTTGTGACCGAAATGGTTAGCTCAGCGTGCTGGGCGTGGGGTATGTACACCGGCTTGTCTCAGTCGGCTGCGCGCCTGCTGGAAAACTACGCCAGTGAAGAGCTGCAAAACGAATACCTGCCTAAAATGACCGACGGCACCTGGGGCGGCACAATGTGCCTGACCGAGCCACATTGCGGTTCAGATCTGGGCATTCTGCGCACCAAGGCCGAAGCCAATGCTGATGGTAGCTACAACGTGACCGGCACCAAGATCTTCATCTCGGGTGGCGAGCACGACATGATGGAAAATATCATTCACCTGGTACTGGCTCGCATTGAAGGTGCGCCAGCGGGAACCAAAGGTATCTCCCTGTTCCTGGTACCTAAATTCCTGCCCGATGCAGACAACAACGTCGGCGAGCGCAATGGCGTGAGCTGTGGCAGCATCGAGCACAAAATGGGCATCAAAGCCTCTGCAACCTGCGTGATGAACTTTGACGGAGCCAAGGGCTTCCTGGTCGGCGAAGAGAACCGCGGTCTGCAGGCGATGTTCCACATGATGAACTCTGCCCGTCTGGGTACTGCTCTGCAGGGCTTGTCTGCGGGTGAAGCCTCATTCCAGGGCGCATTGGAGTACGCTCGCGAGCGTCTGCAAATGCGTTCATTGAGCGGCCCGAAAAACCCAGAAGGTCCCGCTGATCCGCTGATCGTGCACCCTGACGTGCGCCGTATGCTGCTGACTCAAAAAGCACTGGCTGAAGGTAGCCGTGCGTTTATCTACTGGGTAGCGCAACTGGTCGACACCTTCTACTTCAGTGGCGACGAGCAAGAGCGTAAAGATGCAGAAGAACTGTCTGAACTGCTGACACCGATCGCCAAGGCGTTCGTTACTGAAACGGGCTTGGAGTCTGCCAACTACGGTATGCAGGTATACGGTGGTCACGGCTACATTTCAGAGTGGGGTATGGAGCAGATCGTTCGTGACCTGCGCATCGCCACACTGTACGAAGGCACAACCGGCATACAAGCCCTCGACCTGCTGGGTCGCAAGGTAATGGGCACAGGCGGCAAGCAGTTGATGGTCTTCACCAAGATCATTCACAAGTTCTGTGAAGAGCAAGCGTCGCGCCCAGAGCTGGAGCCGTTCATCAGCAAGCTGGCTGAACTGAACAAAGAGTGGGGCGAAGTCACCATGAAGCTGGGTGAAAAAGCCATGCAGAACCCCGACGAAGTCGGTGCTGCATCGGTGGATTACCTGATGTATTCTGGCTACATCTCGTTGGCTTACATGTGGGCACGCATGGCCGCTGCCGCCGTAGACGGCGCTGCCGACGACGAGTTCCTGAAAGCCAAGCTGCAGACTGCGAAGTTCTATTACGATCGCCTGCTGCCGCGTACTGAATCGCACAAACTGTCCATGCTCAACGGCGCTGACAGTTTGATGGAGATGCCCGAAGAGGCATTTGCGTTCTAAATTAGCAAGGTCCCAAACGAGCAACGCCCACCCTTCGGTGGGCGTTTGTGCATTGCGTTATGGATAGCGACAGATCGTCGCGAAAGAATGTGGAGAATCAGATATGCCCGAATATAAAGCGCCGCTGCGTGATATGCAGTTTGTCCTGCACGAGGTATTTAAGGCCGAGCAGCTTTGGCAAAACATGCCGGGAACCGAGGAAGTTAACCGCGAGCTGGCGGATGCGATCCTTGAAGAAAGCGCCAAGATCAATGAAAACCTGATCGCCCCTTTGAGCCAGTCTGGCCATGAAGAGGGTGTGAAGTGGGACGACGGTGTTGTCACCACACCCAAAGGCTATCCGGAAGCGTTTAAGCAACTGGCCGAGGGCGGCTGGGGTGGTCTGGCGGGTGAGCCGAATTACGGCGGCCAGAACATGCCCAAGATGCTGGTACTGTTGTTCGAGGAAATGCTGTACTCCTCCAACATCGCGATGGGCCTCTACCTGACCCTGACCTCAGGCGCGGCGCTGGCCATCGACAACCACGCCTCCGATGAGCTGAAGGAAAAATATCTGCCTAACATGTACTCCGGTCAGTGGGCCGGTGCCATGTGTTTGACAGAGAGCCACGCGGGTACTGACCTGGGTATGATCCGTACCAAGGCCGAGCCACAAGCTGATGGCACTTACAAAATCACCGGTACCAAGATCTTCATCACTGGTGGTGACCACGATCTGACCGAAAACGTTATCCACCTGGTGCTGGCAAAACTGCCCGATGCTCCAGCAGGTTCTAAAGGTATTTCACTGTTCCTGGTACCCAAGGTAAAAGTGAATGACGACGGCAGCCTTGGCGAGCGCAACGGCGTGAACTGCGGCAGCATCGAGCACAAAATGGGTATCAATGCGTCGGCCACCTGTGTGATGAACTTCGACGGTGCCGAAGGCTACCTCGTTGGTGAAATCAACCGCGGCCTGCAAGGCATGTTCACCATGATGAACTACGAGCGCCTGTCAGTAGGTATTCAGGGCCTGAGCGCCGCGCAAACTGCCTACCAGTGGTCTTGCGAATACGCGCGTGAGCGTCTGCAAAGCCGCGCACCGACTGGCCCTGTTAACCAAGCCGGCCCAGCCGACCCAATCGTTGTACACCCCGATGTTCGCCGCATGCTGCTCACCCAGAAAGCACTGGTTGAAGCGGGTCGCGCATTTGCTGTGTACGTGGGCAAGCAGTTGGATGTGTCTAAATTTGGCGACGGCGATGCCAAAGCGGCAGCTGCCGGTATGGTTGAGCTGTTGACGCCTGTTGCGAAAGCCTTCCTGACCGACAAGGGCTTCGAGGGTACCGTACTGGGTCAGCAGTGTTACGGCGGCCACGGCTACGTGCGTGAGTGGGGCATGGAGCAGCTGGTGCGTGACGTGCGCATTGCGCAAATCTACGAAGGCACCAACGGCATCCAGGCGATGGACCTGATGGGTCGTAAGGTTGCCGCCAATGGCGCGAAAAACCTTCAGGCACTGATCGCTGAAATGCGGGCCTTCAGCGCCGACTCAGCATCGGTAGCGGGCATGGATGAATTCCTTAACCCGCTGAACGACGCCGTAGACAATCTCGAGTCGCTGACCAAGTTTGTACTTGAGCAAGCGGGCAGCGATGCCAACGCGATTGGCGCAGCCGCGAACGAATACCTGCACGTAATGGGCTTCACACTGTTCAGCTACATGTGGGCAATGATGTGTCGCACTGTGCTCAGCGGTGAGAGCCAGCAGGGTGAAGAGTTCGACAAAGCCAAGCTGCAAACCGCTCGCTTCTTCGTTCAGCGCCTGTTGCCACAGGCCAGCGCCCTGAGCGCATCAATCCGCAACGGCAGCAGCACGTTGATGGATATTGCGGAAGAAGCGTTCGCGTAAACGCGTATATCCCACAGCCTGCCGTGCCCTGCACGGCGACGGCTGGAGTTGAAGGCGGCATCCTGTGATAATGGGGCCGCCTTTTTTTATGGCGATGTATTTATATTGGGGCGGTAATTGATGGAAAACGAACACAATAAGCTGTATCCCGAAGATCAGCTCAAAGTCGATGAATTTCTAAAGAAGGGTTATAACGACGTCGAGCGAAAGCCCTTTAAGCCGTTTAAATTGCTGCTGATTCTGGCTGCCTCGGTCACCTCGATGACCGTGCTGAGCCTTTGGCTGGCAACCTTTGTGGGTATTGGCTAAACGCTGCTCAACAACAAGCCGGAGGCGCAATGCCCCCGGCTGAATCCTTACTGAGTGTGAATGGGGAGCTGTACCGTGCCATTCACGCTAACCGGCAGAGGCGGTTGCACCAGGCCCGCAGGATACAAGTAGTAGGGATGAATGCCATAGACCATCAGTCCCAACTCATCGCCCGCCTGTAAGTCCTCGTTCACACCCACCAGCTCCAATTGCTTGGCACCGATACCGCGCACCGGCCGTACCTGGTCGTTAACCAGCGCCGCGTCACCGCCCCGGCGTTTACCCAGGCCAACATACAGCAGATTGCCGTCACCGTTGCCGCCTTCCAATAGCAGGTTGGCGGTGGGAATGCCGGCCAGTAAGCCGTCCTTGTCTACTGTAATTAGCGGAATAAACTGACCCGCCGCGAGGGTTTTATTGATCACTTCAGCGGGAATCAGATTCAGGATGTCATCCAGGGAATCGGCGATGGAGGCCGGGTCCTGCAGGCCGCCCAATACGGCCTGCAATACGCCAGCGGTTTCGCCGGGTAGGCCTGCTAACACCTCTAGCAAGGTGCCCAGTGGCAAGGCCTGTAAGAGGTTGATGACGTAGGCGGCACCGCCGGGAATTACCTGGCTGGCCGGCAGTAGGGTTGTGGTACCACCGCGAACCACGCTGCTGAAACTGCGACCCTGCTGAGACGCCGCGTGGCTGAAGCACACGTCGGGCAGGTCTTGTTGCGGTTCACCCATCAGTTTATTGGCGAGGAAACCCAGCGCGATGGTGGTGGTGTCGAACTGTTGGTCGTCGCAGTACAGGGTCTCGTCGGTGCCAAACAGGATCATTTCACCGGCATTTTGCAGCAGCGGCAAAATATGCCCCTCGCGCTGCACAAACAAGTGGGTGTCCCGCCCTTGGCCGGTCCAGCATTCGTAATTTTCAACAGCCTCGTTGGTATTGAATAAGATATCGTTCGCGCCCTGAATAAACAGCGCGTCTGCTTCGGATAGGGTGCCGCCGTCGCTGCGCTCACCCAGGCAGTAGGACAGCGGGCCGTGCCCTGCGAGTTTATCGATGATTGACTGGTCGATATTACCGGTGGAGTTGGCCTGCAGAAATGCCGGCCACAGGTAGTCTTCCAGGTTGCCCATCGAGGCAATGCCCAGTACATCCAGCCAGCTGGTTTTGGGGCTGCTGTCGGCGTACAAGCTATAGGGCAGGTGGCTCCAGGTGGCCAGCGGTACAATAGCGTCGAAGCGTTTGTCGACGCTCGAGCACACGGTCTGGAAGCCGCCGCCGTAAGAGAGTCCCACCGAACCAATCAGCGGGTCGCCATTGTCGCGCTTTAAATTCGGTAGATTGATTTCAGCCCAGTCGATGATGGAGGAAATGCTTTTGCAATCCACATCGGGGTCCATCACACTAATTTTCCCGGTGCTGTCACCAAAGCCGCGCTGGTCGAAGCTGATCACATAGTAGCCCTTGTCCAGCCACGCTTGGCGAGCCACATCTCCGGAAACATCTTTGGTTGTAAACGCTTCCAGTGGATTGGGGTTTTCCAGATTTTTTGCGCGGGAAAGACCAAAGCCGTGACCGTGCAGAATCAGCGGTACGGCCTTGCCGTTCGGGTTCTCCGGTGTGTAAGCGGTGAAGGCGATGGTTTCGCCGTCATCGGCGGTAATGGCCTGGTCGCTGAAGGTTTTTGCCTCAGCAACACCGCCGTTACCACTTGGCGAGCCGTTATTGGTCGTTGACGAGGATGAGCTGCTACCGCAGCCGCTAAGCAATAGCGCGGCGCTGATGCCGAGTACAGGCAAGAGTTTCTGGGACATAACGGTTCTCTTTATTGGTGTTTATGACACAGAGTATACGTAACGCGCGCGGCCGCTAGAAGTGTGAATATGACGCGCCAGGTAAGTGGTGCGCCGCGGGCCGTAAGCGCGTTTGGCAAGTTGGGAGAAACAAATGAAAGACTGGCAGTGTCGCCTGGCGGACTATGCCTGTGAGAGTGATTGTGAGGCGATCGTGTCGCTGATGGAGTGCTACGCCAAAGACCCAATGGGTGGTGCAGAAGCGCTGGCTCCAGAAGTGGTATCAAGTTTGTGTGATGCGCTGGCCGAGCAGCCGGGGGCGATCAGTGTCATCGCCTGGGACGGCGGGCAAGCCATTGGCCTGATCAACGCCTTTGTGGGATTTTCCACCTTCAAAGCCAAACCGCTGTTGAATGTCCACGACATTATCGTACGCCCCGCCTGGCGCCAACGCGGCGTGTGTTCGGCCATGCTGGAGCATATTCAAACACTGGCGCAGAGGCGCGGTTACTGCAAGCTGACGTTGGAGGTATTAGAGGGCAATACCGCTGCCCGGCACAGCTATCAACGCTTTGGCTTCGTCGACTACCAACTGCGGCCGGAGTACGGCAGCGCGCGCTTTATGGAGAAGCCTTTGGAGGGCGTCGTAGATGAGTAGCCAAACCCTGTCACGCATTGTTGTGTTAACGGGCGCGGGTATTTCCGCCGAGTCGGGCATACAGACCTTTCGCGCGGCCGATGGCCTTTGGGAAGAGCACCGCATTGAAGAGGTGGCGACCCCGGAGGGGTTCGCGCGTAACCCCGAGCGAGTTCATGACTTTTACAACCGTCGCCGTCAGCAATTATTGTCAGCGGATATTGCGCCCAATCCCGCGCATATTGCGCTGGCGGAGTTGGAGGAACACTTTGCCGGTGACCTGCTACTGGTTACCCAAAATATCGACAACCTTCACGAGCGGGCCGGTTCGAATAAGCTGCTGCACATGCACGGCGAGCTGTTGAAGATGCGCTGCGCCACTAGCGGCCAGTGTTTTGAGATCCAGCAGGATCTGCTGCCATCACAGCATTGTGAATGCTGTAATTTGCCGCAGACACTGCGTCCCCACGTGGTATGGTTTGGCGAGATGCCGCTGTATATGGACGATATTCAGCAGGCGTTGTCTCAGTGTCAGTTATTTATTGCCATAGGCACCTCCGGGCAGGTGTATCCCGCCGCTGGCTTCGTTCATGAGGCGCGCCGTGCCGGTGCGCACAGTATTGAGGTTAATATCGAGCCGGCGAGCCCCGCCAGCGAATTTGCTGAGCATCGCCAGGGCCCTGCCAGTGTAGTGTTGCCACAACTTTGTGAAGACATACTCAAGGGCGCTTACGGCTAATGCGCTACAAGGAAAACAACACATGAAAAGTTTTATTGTCGATGCCTTCAGTGACCAGCCGTTCTCCGGTAACCCGGCCGCGGTCGTTTTACAAAACCGTCAACTCGATGACGAAAGTCTGCAAAAGATCGCTGCGGAATTTAACCTCTCTGAAACCGCATTTCTTCAGCCACTGGACAGCCAAGGAGAATGCTGGAGTCTGCGCTGGTTTACCCCGAAAGCGGAGGTGTCCCTCTGCGGTCATGCAACGCTGGCTTGTGCGCACGCCCTATGGGAGCAGTGTCAGATCGGCGCCGACACCTTGCGCTTTGACACCCTGAGCGGTGAGTTGCGTGTGCAGCGTCGTGGCGATGGTATGTCGATGGACTTTCCCCTGTGTGTGACGCAAAGCTGTAGCTTTGACAGCTGGCCGGCCAGCCTAACCAGTGGCGCCGCAGCGGCGGCAACGGCAGGGGAAGACCTGTTGCTAGAGCTGACGGATCAGCATGCGGTGGAGAATTTTATGGCTGACAGCGCAGCTATCTCCGCCCTGAATGTAAGGGGCTTAATCGTTACCGCTCGCGGCGAGAAGCATGACTTCGTATCTCGCTTCTTCGCACCGGCTGTCGGTATTGAAGAGGACCCTGTAACGGGTTCGGCGCACTGCGCGTTGGCGCATTACTGGCAGCAAAAGCTCGGTCGCGATACGTTCCAGGCGCGGCAAATTTCCGCGCGCGGTGGCAACGTTAGTATTGCCATACATGGCGATCGGGTCGTTTTATCGGGTAGTGCCCGCACCGTATTGGCCGGGGAGCTGCTGGTCTAAGGGCGTGACGGAATAGCGCCTCGATGGCGCCGGTAGTCGCTGGGCGCAATGCCCAGCACTTTTTTAAAAAGCCGTGAAAAATAATACATGTCGTCATAACCCAACGTGGCTGCCACTTCCTTTACCGACATTGCCGTGCTGTCCAGCAGGTAGCAGGCGCGCTGTATTTTCATATGAATAAAGTACTGAATCGGCGACTGCCCGCTCCAGGCCTTAAACTTTTTAATAAAGTGATACTTCGACATATTGGCGCTGGCTGCGAGTGTCTCTAAGTTCAGCTGGCCGTGAATATGCTCCTGCATTACCGCGCGAATATGTTCCCAGTCCAGGCGTTTGCCGCCACGTGAGGGTTGCTGGCGAACCAGCAGGGCGATGTAGCTCAACAGGGCCTGCAACTGATGACAGCCCTGAATAAACTCGGCGAGTTGATAGGCACTGCGTCGCAACTCTGACAGGCCGTCAAATATGCGTACCACGCGGGGTTGAACGCCAATATGGATATGCGGAGTGTGTAGCTGACAGTGGCGATAAAAGTCGTCGGCCAATCGGCCGTCAAAGTGTAGCCAGTAAATGGTCCACGGTGTGTCGTCGTCCGCAGCGTACTGGTGCGCCATGCCCTTGGGCAACAAAATTAAATCCCCGCTGGCAATGCTGAACTGGCGCTCACCACTGCGCAGAACACCGCTGCCATCAATGCAGTAGATCAGCAGAAAACTGTCGTGCTGATCCCGCTCCATACGGTGGCCGTGGGCATAAGGGTAGTAGCCCATGGCCAGTGGATACAGGGCTTCGCTCAGTGGGTGGGCGGCCAGTTGTTGGGCGACGCGCTGCGGCGTAAGGAAGCGCACGCCATTGGGGGGAAGGGGCCAGTCAGAGGTGATGCTCATAATTATTGCCTAGCCGGAGTGGTTCTTTGGCGTAGCAATATAGTCCATCAATAGCCCAATATAGTCAATCCAGAAGCCAGCTTGGCTGTGGTTTTATAGCGACCTGTTAACAATTCCGTCCTATGCGCGGTGCTGGGGCACAGAGATCAGCAGGTAAACACCATGGAAAATACCCAACAGCCAGAGGCCAACGCCGCCGACTATATTGCAGGTTTGATGGCGCGGTCGCGAGCTGCTCAGCAGCAAATTGCGCACTACAGCCAGCAGCAGGTTGATGAATTGATCACCGCCATGGTGTGGGCGGTTGCCAAACCCGGCGTTGCCGAAGACGTGGCGCGCTTTACCGTAGAGGAAACCCAGCTGGGTAACTACGAGGGCAAGTATTTAAAAATCGCCAAGAAAACGCGGGCAACCCTGTTCGATATTTTGCACGACAAATCCGTGGGTGTGATCGAAGAAGATCGCGAGCGCAATATTGTTAAAATCGCGAAGCCCGTCGGCGTGATAGGCGCCTTGGCACCCTGCACTAACCCCGAAGCGACGCCGGTGATTAAGTCTATTTTTGCCGTAAAAGGGCGCAATGCCATCATTATTGCGCCGCACCCGCGCTCCAAGCTCACCAATAAAATGATCTGCGATCGCATGCGCGCCGCCATCGCCGCGATGGGCGCCCCCGAGGACTTGGTCATCGCGATTGAGCAGCCCTCATTGGAAAGCACCAACGAATTAATGAAGCAGTGCGACCGCATTCTGGCCACCGGTGGCGCGGCAATGGTGAAATCGGCCTATGCCAGCGGCACGCCTGCACTGGGCGTTGGCGCGGGCAATGCGGTGATTGTGGTTGATGACACCGCCGACCTGGAGATGGCGGCGGAGAAAATTCGTATTTCAAAAACCCTGGATCTGGCAGCGTCGTGTTCCTCCGATAACTCGGTGGTGGCGTTTGAGACTATTGCCGACAGCCTGCTCGACAAGCTTCGGGCCGAGGGCGGCTATATTTGCAACAGCGAAGAAAAGCAGCGCTTGCAGGCGTTGATCTGGGAAGATGGCCACATCAATAGCAAAATTGTTGCCCAGCCGGCATCGGTATTGGCAGCAATGGCGGGTATCGATCTGCCTGAGGGCAAACAGTTTTTCATCGTGCCGGAAACCGGCGCGGGCGCCGAGCATCCTTTCTCAGGGGAAAAAATGTCGGTGGTAATGGCCTTCTATCGGGTGGCCGACCTGGGCGAGGCCATTGCCACCACCAATGCCATTCAGGCGTATCAGGGGCAGGGGCATAGCTGCGGCATCTACTCGCGCAGCGATGACAATATCCAGCGCTATGCCGAGCAAACGTTTACCTCGCGGGTGATGGTAAATCAGCCGCAAGCGCCGTCGAATAGTGGTAATGTTTGGAATGGTATGCGCCAGACCTTTTCGCTCGGTTGTGGCAGTTGGGGCGGCAATGGCACTAACAATAATATTAGCTGGCTAGACCTGGTAAACATTACCTGGGTGTCGCGGCCGTTGGCTCAAACCAAACAGCTTCCCGCCGATGAGCAGCTATTTGCCTCAGCGATCGCTGCCGAGCATGCCGCGGGTTTGGCGCCTGGCGCATAAGTGAGTTGTGGTTAAGGTAACGCAGTTATGGATTTTGAATTAAACGACGACCAGCAGGCCTATGCCCTGAGCGCGCGCCAGTTTGCCGAGGGTGTGTTCATGCCCAACGCCGCAAAGTGGGACGCCGAACACATCTTCCCTAAAGACGCACTGCGTCAAGCCGGAGAGCTGGGGTTCATGGGCATGTATACCCCGGAATCTGCCGGGGGCTTGGGCATGAGTCGTTTGGATACCAGTCTGATTGTTGAAGAGTTGGCCCGCGGCTGCACCTCTACGGCGGCGTTTTTAACCATCCATAATATGGCCACCAGCATGATCGGCCACTACGGCCAGCCTGAGTTGGTTGAAGCGCTGTGCCCAGCTTTGGTGACTGGCGAGGCGTTGGCCTCGTACTGCCTTACCGAGCCCGGTGCCGGCTCCGATGCGGGCAACCTGCGCAGCACTGCTCGCCGCGGCGGTGAGCACTACATTGTGAATGGCAGCAAAATGTTTATCTCTGGCGCCGGCGCCACCGACATGTTGGTTGCCATGCTGCGCACCGGCGAGCCTGGCCCCAAAGGTATTAGCGCCTTTGCCATTCCCGCCGATAGTGCGGGCATCAGCTACGGTAAGCCGGAAGAAAAAATGGGCTGGAACAGCCAGCCGACCGCTACGGTTACCTTTGACAATGTGCGGGTGCCCGCTGCCAACCGCCTCGGCGACGAGGGGCAGGGCTTTCGCATTGCAATGCAAGGCCTGGACGGCGGCCGCATTAATATTGCCACCTGCTCTATTGGCACCGCGCAAGCCGCACTGGAAACGGCAACCGCCTACGTGAAAGAGCGTGAGCAATTTGGCCAGGCCATTGCCGATTTTCAAAACACCCAATTTACCCTGGCCGATATGGCCACCCAGCTTGTTGCCGCGCGGCAAATGGTCCGGCTGGCGGCGTTTAAACTCGACACCGGCCACCCAGAGGCCAGCAGCTACTGCGCCATGGCCAAGCGCTTTGCCACCGACGTGGGCTTTGACGTGTGCAATGCCGCGCTGCAGCTGCACGGCGGCTATGGCTACATACGTGAGTACCCCTTGGAGCGGCACCTGCGCGACAGTCGCGTACATCAAATTCTGGAGGGTACCAACGAAATTATGCGGGTGATTATCGCCCGTCGAATCTTAATGGAAGGCGCACTGGAGGTGATTAAATGAGCATGAGTCCAACTGAAAAATTACAGCTTGACGTGCAGGGCCACACAGCAGTGGTAACCATCAATAACCCCGCCGCCAACACCTGGGACGCTGAATCCCTGAGTGGCTTGAAAACGCTGATTGCTGCGCTCAACGCCGACAAAAATATCTACGCCTTGGTGATCACCGGCAGCGGCGAAAAGTTCTTCTCCGCCGGGGCCGATCTGAAAATGTTTGCCAGCGGCGACAAAGCCGTGGCGCAAGATATCGGCCTGAAGTTTGGTCAGGCGTTTGAAGCCTTAGCCGATTTTCGCGGCGTGAGCATTGCCGCCATTAACGGCTTCGCGATGGGCGGTGGTTTGGAATGTGCGCTGGCCTGCGACATCCGTATTGCGGAAGAGCAGGCACAACTGGCGCTGCCCGAGGCCAAGGTTGGCCTGTTGCCCTGCGCGGGTGGCACCCAGCGCCTCACTGCCCTGGTGGGTGCGGGCTGGGCCAAGCGCATGATTCTGTGTGGCGAGCGAGTGAATGCCGAAACGGCGCACCGCATCGGCTTGGTGGAAGAGCTAGTGCCCCGTGGCGAGTCGCTGCAGGCGGCGCTGAATATGGCAAGCGCTGTTGCCCAGCAAAGCCCAGTGGCCGTCAGCTTCTGCAAAGCGTTAATCCACGAAGCGCGCGATGCCGTCATGCCAAAAGGGCTGATTCTGGAGCGCGAGCGTTTTGTGCAACTGTTTGATACCGTCGACCAAAAAGAAGGCGTGAATGCCTTTTTGGAAAAACGGCAACCGGAGTGGAAAAACGCCTAATGAGCACAAGCCAGGACGTACTATTTGAAGAGCGCGACACCGCCAGCGGTCAGAAGCTGGGCATTGTCACCCTCAATGTAGAAAAAACGCTGAACTCCCTTAACCTCGGCATGGTCGAGGCCATGCTAACGCAGCTGGCTGAGTGGCGTGATCGCCGCGATATCGCCTGCCTGTTTATTACCGCTGCCGGTGAAAAAGCCTTCTGTGCAGGTGGCGACGTGCAGGCTCTGTATCGCTCCGCAACCGAAACACCGGGCGGCCCCTGCGAATACGCCGAGCGCTTCTTCGAGCGGGAATATCGCCTCGACTACGCGCTGCACCAGTTCGCCAAACCCGTTGTGGTGTGGGGCCACGGCATTGTTATGGGCGGCGGTTTGGGTATCTTCGCGGCGGGCAGTTATCGCGTTGTCACCGAAAAATCCCGTCTGGCGATGCCGGAAATTACCATCGGCCTCTACCCCGACGTGGGTGGCAGTTATTTCCTAAATCGTATGCCTGGCCACTGTGGGCGTTTCCTGGCGCTAACCGGCGCGTCCTTCAATGGCCGCGACGCCCTGTACCTCGGCTTGGCCGAGGGCTTTATTGAAAACCGCCGCCGCGACGAAGTGTTGGCAGCGATGGCCAACGAGCTGTGGTCCGACGATGTCAGCGACAATCACGAGCGCCTGTACAGCCTGATGGCCAGCCATATAGAAGCCTCGCAAGCGGCGCTTCCCGAGGCCAATGTCGAGCCTGCGGCGCCAGTAATTAATCAGCTCTGCGAGGGCGATGATATTGCCGCCATCAAGGCCATCACTGAGCTATCCAGCGACAACCCCTGGCTGCAAAAAGCGGCGGCAACCTTGTCTGCGGGTTCGCCATTGAGTGCACGCCTAATCTTGGAGCAATTGCGCCGCGCCGACGGCCTGAGCCTGCGCGAGGTATTTCGCGCTGAGCTAGTACTGTCCACCAATGTGGTGCGTAACAGCGACTTCGCCGAGGGTGTGCGCGCCTTGTTAATCGACAAAGATAAAAATCCCCAGTGGCGCCACAGCAGCTACGAAGCGATAGACAGCGTCGAAGTAGGCGCTTACTTCGACGCCCCTTGGTCAGAACATCCACTGCACGATTTATAACCATACCGCCGCGCCTTCCAGGGGCCGCAATAAGGAGAACACCATGAGCAGCATTGCATTTATCGGCTTGGGAAATATGGGTGGCCCAATGGCGGCCAATCTACTCAAGGCAGGCCACAGCCTGACCGTTTTTGACCTGTCTCAGTCCGCCATGCAAGCGCTAGCCGAGCAGGGCGCGCAGTGTGCCAGCACCGCTGAAGCGGCCATTGATGGCGCCGAAGTGATTCTTAGTATGCTGCCCGCCGGTAAGCACGTGGCCGGTTTATACCTTGGCGAGGCGGGCCTGATTGCCAAGGCGCAAAAAGGCACGCTCATCCTCGACTGCAGCACCATTGATGCCGAAACCGCCCGCGAAGTTGGCGCGGCGGCCGAGGCCGCAGGGCTGGATATGTTAGACGCGCCGGTATCCGGTGGCGTAAAAGCCGCTCAGGCGGGAACACTCGCCTTTATGTGCGGCGGCAGCGAGGCCGGCTTTGCTCGCGCAGAAAAAATCCTGGCGGGGATGGGTAAAAAAATCTTCCACGCTGGCGACCACGGCGCTGGCCAAATCGCCAAGATGTGCAACAACATGCTGCTGGCCGTTCATATGGTAGGCACCGCCGAAGCGCTGCAGCTGGGCTTAAATAACGGCCTGGATGCCAGCGTATTGTCAGAGATTATGAAGAACAGCTCCGGCGACAACTGGTCACTGCAAAACTACAACCCGGTACCCGGCGTTATGCCCGCCACCCCGGCCAGCAACGACTACCAGCCCGGCTTTATGGCCCAGCTGATGCTCAAAGACCTGGGGCTGGCGATGGAAAACAGCCTGAAAACCCAAAGCGCGGTGCCCATGGGTGCATTGGCGCGCAGCCTCTATGCCAGCTTTGCCGGCAAAGACGGCAACGCCCAGCGAGACTTCTCTGCCATTATTGAAATGATGCAGAGCTAGCACCCGCGCTTACCCGCTTGGCGCTGTTTCGCGCCAAGCATCCTCCCCGCCTTAAAGCCCAGGCGCCGCTATTTTCCCTTCTATGTCTTCAGACCCGCGAATACAGCCTTCTGCAAGCGCCGCATATAATAATTGATGTGCTGTCTTGGCTAGTGTTTTGGGTGTTCAGGTTTTATGCTGAACCCTCCAGCAAGGAAAGCGCGCCGTTCAAAGCATTCGTTTAGCGCGCAGCAAATCAGCCACATAAGGAAATATGGGCAATATCTATGAGACCCCACCAAGAAGATTTAAGCGCATGCCCGTTTATCCCGATAAGCGATTCCCGCGTTAACGCTCATGTATATTAAAAATCAGAGCGTCACGAGATTTTTACGCTAGCTGACGTTGGGAAAATCGAGCGTGCGCGGTATACCAATGTTATGTGTTCTGAGCCTGAGAAAAGGGAGTTTCATGAAAGTTTTTAAGCAGGGCTTAGTTGCTGGTTTTGTAATCATTCTCGCGGGTTGCCAGTCGCCCATGAGTGACATGATGAATAATAACTTCGTGGCGGTCACACCTGAGCCAGTGCCTGAAGGTCTTGCTGGTTCATGGACGGGGAATATGGGGCCTTACCTTGTCACTATGAAATGGCAGTCCGACGGATATGGTTTGTTCTGCTATTCCTACGGCATCGCTGACGTTCTGCAGAAAGTAAAATTTTCAGGGGGCAAGATCCAGATTCAGGACGGCACCAAACTGATATTGAAAGAGCAGCACCCTAAATCGATAACGGTTCATTCGCCCTATGCTGCTGGCAAAGATACAGTCCTCTACGCCGATCCGGATTATAAAAATGCCTCGGGCTACTGCGCCAAGGCGCTAAACACATAACCAGTCGCAGCAGTACGTGGCGGAACCTCCCGCTAGTTAGTAGACGCCTATTTCAACCTGGAGGTAGGCAAGTATGGCGAAATCTCTGAGTTTGTAGCTTCTTGGCTCTGGAGAGAGCTTCCGTAATGGGTTTTTGTGTCGTGCGTGCGTGAAAATCCATGTAGTGAACCGCCCAAAGCGCGCCTGACAAGTGGCGACCTATCGCTACGCTAAACTGCGCGGCTTATCCGCCTGTTTACTATGGGCAAGCCGCTCTTGTGCCGAGCATAAATGCCCTTGTAAAGCATGAAGTGATAGAGTAGTGTCACTTTTTATGAAGACTGAATTAGTGACTACATTGAAGCGCCAGGCAACCAAAATATTGTCTGAACTTCATAAATCCAAAGAGCCTGTGCTAATCACAGAGCATGGCAAGCCATCTGCCTATCTTGTTGATGTCGAAGACTTTGAAGCCCTTCAGCGTAGAATGATAATTTTGGAAGGTATCGCTCGAGGAGAGTCCGCTGTTCAAGAAGGCAGGGCGCTGACTCATAATGAAGCCAAAGCCAAAATGAAAAAATGGCTGAGTTAATCTGGACTGAGCCGGCCCTATCTGACCTGAACGAAATCGCGGAATACATAGCGATAGAAAATCTTACAGCAGCGCGTGAACTGGTACAGCGGGTGTTCTCTGCTGTAGAGCGCCTCAAAGAACACCCGAGCTCTGGCAAGGTTCCCGGGGAACTGACAGATAGCCGCTATCGTGAAGTTGTATGCAATCCCTGTCGAATTTTTTATCGCCACGCCGAGAAGAAGATTTTCATCTTATATGTTCTGCGCAGCGAACGTGAGCTGCGAAATTTCTTACTCGAAGATCGCGATGATTGGGGCGATTAACGAGTTAAGACTGGCGGGCTGTCGTTCCCCCAATTTGATGTGCGCTTTCTGGTAGCTAACGCAGAATAATCATGCCGAGCCTGACTCGACAGTGTGAGAGAAACCGGAATGCGTTACATGTTTCAAGCAGTCGTTCGCACTGAGAGCAACTAGTTAGATGAGACTTGCATTATTCAATGATTCCGATGTGAACCCCGTTGTCGCGCTGTTTCAGCGGGTTTTCTCAGATGCTGAAGGAGAGGCAGAAGGGCAGATTATTGCGGATTTCGTTAAGGAGCTGATTTCAACAACACCCCCGTCTGAGGTTATTGGCTTTACTGCATGGGAAGGCGATGCTGTTGTTGGCGGTATTTTCTTTAGTCAGCTTATTGTGCCGAGCGGGCAGCGTGCCTTTATTTTGTCGCCAGTTGCGGTGTCGACGGATGTGCAGGGCAAAGGGGTTGGCCAGGCGCTTATTCGATACGGTTTGGATCATCTGAAATCGCTTGGAGTTGAGTTGGTGTTTACCTATGGCGACCCCGGCTATTATTCCAAAGTGGGCTTTAAGCAGATCACCGAAGCGATTGTAAAAGCCCCGTGGCCCTTGAGTCAGCCGATTGGCTGGTTGGCGCAATCACTCGATGGCAGCGCGGTTCAGGCGATGATTGGCCCCACGCGGTGTGTTGAGGCGCTCAATGACCCTGGGCTTTGGTAGCGTTTCAGTCGCTTCAGCTTTCGGTTTTAATTAGCCGTTTCTCTTCACCCCTTAGTGCTGTTGGCTTAATTACTGTTACGTAATTGCTGTTTTGCCACCTGAAATGGCAGCAGTTTCCTGTCGTTCTCCAACATCACCACGTTAAGCGCATTAAGTAGGCTGGTGTTTATGTGTCGGTAGGTCCATCGGTAGTCGAAGCCGTGGTCGGCGGCATCATGCCGGCTCGAAAGGCAGATCACGTTTTTGATACCGGCCATATGGATGGCCATAAAACAGAGCGAGCAGGGCTCGCCGGAGGCAATGAGTGTCGCGCCGTGTAACGCAACGCGGCGCGTATTGCGTGAGGCGTTTCGTATTGCCTGCACTTCGGCGTGGGCGGTGCAGTCGAGCTGTTGCGCGACCTGATTGACGCCTTCGCCGATGATTTCCCCTTGTGCATTGATAATCAGTGCGGAGAAGGGCAAGCCACCGGCATTGGCGTGCTGAATCGCCAGCTCGATGGTGCTTTCTGCGTGCTCTGGCAGGCGGCTTTCGAGAGCGTTATGCACTTTCTGCCTCCGTTGTGGGAGATTGCGTCGGCATCGCGCCGCATAGTTCGGTTGCAAGGTGCTCGGCACGGGCCTTTGCCTGGTCGAGTGAGTGGCGGTGCCGGTCGTCGCCAAATTCCTGGTATTCAGAGGCGATTTCATAGCTGGTTTCCACGCCTAAATATTTGCTGAGTGTTTTCAGGTGGGGAACCAGATGGGCAGAGTGCTCGCGGATACCGCCCTTTTCAAAGCCGAATTCACCCGTGGACGTCACGATGATTAGGGTTTTGCCAGATAGCAGTGGCTGCAAGGGGTAGTCGCCGCGCGATAGGTCAAAGTCGAAGGTTTCATTGATCCGCACAATTTGGTCGAACCAGGCTTTAAGTTGGGCGGGCATACCGTGGTTGTACATTGGTGAGGAAATGACGATGACGTCGGCCGCTGCGACCTCTGCGATCAGTTCGTCGGAGAGGGCCAGTGTTTGCTGTTGTGCCGGGCTGCGGTTGTGCTCGGGGGTAAATACCGCGCCAATCCAGTCTTGGTTGATAAATGCCGGTGGGTTTATGCCAACATCGCGGTAGATATATTCATCTAGAGGTCGGTGCTTTTTCCATGTCTCGATAAATCGCCGCGCGATATTTTTCGACAGGGAGTCATGCTCGGGGTTCGGGTTGCTTACTGCTCTTACGCTTGAATCGATGTGGAGTATTGTTGTCATGGCCGTTCTCTCGCTCAGTTAGTGACAGGGATATTTTGTGTCGCTGTGCACGGGCGAACAAACGATAAAAACACACTTGCAGATGAGCTAAACTCATCTAAAGTCTCAGTGCTTACTGTTGGGGAGGTGGACGTTGCAAGTATCGTTGCAGGCACTTAAAGCGTTTGAATCTGCTGCCCGTTTGGGCAGTTTTAAGTTGGCCGCTGAGGAGCTGTCGCTAACGCCAACGGCGATCTCCCACCACATCAGTAATTTGGAGGGGCGCTTGTCGGTCAGTTTATTTCATCGCCATGGCAGGCGGATTGCGTTAACCGGAACAGGGGCGCGCCTGGCAAAGGCAACCTCGGAGGGGTTCCGTAAAATTGATAACGCCCTGGATGAGGTGATGAGGGCGGGCACAGCGGTGCGGGTGTCCACGACCTCGTCGTTGGCGGCGATGGCGCTGATTCCCGCTCAGCACGAATTTGAACAGGCGAACCCGGGTATCTCTCTGGAAATATCGACAGGCGAATCAGTGGATAGCCAATCTTACATTTTACCTGTTCGCTATGGCGATGCCGCGAGAGTTGAGCCCTCGGATATCATTCGACACGAGTCATTCAATGTCTTTGGCGCTCCCGGAATGGCGGCTCCTGGCAGCTGGAACGAGGGAATTACCCTGTTTACCACGCAGTGGAAAAACACTGCCTTGCCGGAGCCGCCACTCACCGCTTGGCTGGAGGAGAATAGGCTGCAGGGTGCAAAACTTAACTGCGTTCCCTTTGACCAGGAGTTATTCGGGATTCAGCAGGCAATGGCCGGGCGCGGGCTGGTGTTCTGTTCGACAACGCTCGCTAAGCGCTTGGTGGATGCCAAGCTGCTGCAAAGCTGTGACACGCGAGAGGTGGCATCGAGCCTGTGTTACTACGTGCCGAATAAAAACAGCTTTGAAACGCGCGGCGCCGTGCGCTTTTTGGAGTGGGTGGACGCGCTGTTGAATGGGTAGGCCGCGCGCTATCCCCTCTAGCAACCCATAAAACGTTAAGGCTGGGTTATCCCCTCCATCATCAGGTTTAGCGTGTGCGCTGGCGGCATGCCCAAGTGCTTTCGTAGCCGACCCTCGGCATCTTTGTAGTAGATGGCTGGCGTTGCCGGTACGCCAAGTTTTTGCATTAGTTGGTTGTTGGCCCGCACCTGTGGTTCGCCGCGTATGCGAGCGCTTTCCTGCACGGCAATGCCGCCGTGTTTATGTTGCGCCACGTTTTGCATATACGCGGTGTGCGGATTGGCAGCGCCCAGAATTGTCGCGGCTTTGGGCAGGCTGCTGGGCGTGAGCACGCCGACCAGAATGTGCCTGAGTTGAACCTGTCCCCACTGAACCCAGGGGCTAGCGGCTTCGCGGAAGGCTTGGCAGTAGGGGCAGTTGGGGTCGTAAAAGGCGTAGATAATCGTCGCTGCGCTGTTATCGCCGTCGGCGACCCAGTGGCTCGATGCAAGCTCGGCCCAGGTTTGGCTAGCCATAGCGGGGTAGTACAAGGCATCGATTTTCTCAGCGGAGAGATTGTTGCCGTTTTGGTCGATATGGGTGCCGACAAAGGCGTGCTGCTGACCTTTGCTCACATAGACGGTGATCGGCTTGCCTTGCGATTCCAGAATGTAGCCGCGCATGTCGGGCGTGGCGTCGAAGTCGGCAACTACGCTTAGGCCACGATCCAGTATGTGCTGAATGATTTGCGGGTACTCTCCAGCAAGGGTGATGTGTGATGTGAGCAGTAGCGCGCTGCCAAGGGGAATGGATAGGCG
The DNA here is from genome assembly GCF_016906995.1 of Spongiibacter marinus. Classification (GTDB taxonomy): domain Bacteria; phylum Pseudomonadota; class Gammaproteobacteria; order Pseudomonadales; family Spongiibacteraceae; genus Spongiibacter; species Spongiibacter marinus. The sequence continues at coordinate 246,074 of NZ_JAFBBD010000005.1, forward strand.
CTTGAGCAAGTGTTTCATAGCGTTGTGAACCAGAGGGTAGTGGAATTAGGGTCGCTGGATTTGTGCGACGTGGTGATGAGCGCGCCGCTAGCGGCAGGGCGAGAGTTGGTTTCGCGCTCGGTGAAGCATCACGCGCATATTGGCGTGAGAGAGTGCCAGGATCTCTGAGATTTGTTTGCCATCGATCGCGCTGGTGGCGCGGAGGTAAAGCGCGTTAGCCTGGGCGCGGTTCATGCGCCGCATTTTTGTATCCACCTTGTGCAATGTGCGGGCGGTATCCAGGGCGAGTTCAGGGTCGCTCAGCGCATCGTCAGGGTGACTGTGATGACTCTGGTCGACCAAGGCCGACCAGCGGACCGCCGACACGGTAATTTCTCTCCGGTGTTTTCGGCGTGCGGTGAGGGCCACGTTAATGGTAATTCGACACAGCCAGGTTTTCAGCGTTGAGCGACCCTCGAACTGATGCATTCGCTCTAGCGCGGCAACCCATGCACTCTGGGCGGCATCCTCGGCAAGGCTGTGCTCCACATATTGGCGGGCGATGCCGACCATGGTGGGGTGGTAGTCGCGGTAGGCACTGGCATAGGCCTTTCTGTCGCCGCGCTTTAGGCGCTCGGCAAGGGCCCGGTCGTGCTGCCAGTTATGCGGGGCGTGCTGTGTTTGCGGCGTGGAGAGGCTCATCGTTTTCCCCCTTTCTTTGCTCTGTGAGCGGTGGCGTGACGGCTGAGAAAATTGACGATGTCTTGAGACTCATACAGCCATTTCACTTGGCCACCCGTCTCGATTTTCAGGCAGGGAACCTGCGTTTTGCCGCCGCCCTGACGAAGCTCTCGGCGATAACCTGGGTTAATGGCAATATCCCGTTGCGCCACGTCTAGCTTCAAGCTTTTGATCGCCGCGCGGGTATAGGCACAAAAGGGACATGCCGGGTAGTGATAGAGCGAAAGTCTGGTTTGAGTACTGTCGGTATTCATCGGCGGGGCCTCCCTGAAACATGGCGTTATCTTGGCGCAGGGGGCGGCCGTGAATTTGGCCGAACATCCGGAATTTTGGTCATATTGTGTAAGCGGGTGCGGCGCAGCCTCGCTTGTCCATTTTCTTGCGAATGACATTGGCGCTATATGGGGTTTGACTCGCCCGCGAGGCGGCCGCGATCAACGCGTTTTCCGGTGCCGCGCTTCCGCTGAGGGGAGTCCGTTAGCGTTTGAATTTATCTGCTGCCCGGAGTTGTGAGTCTCGACGGGGGCGTCTACTCTTTTACCTTATTGATGTATTCGACGCGCAGGGCACGTTAGGTGAATAAAGAAGATGCGGGTTTAGAGTCAGTTCTTCTAACAGAACAATGCGATGAGGGGCTTTACGACAGGCTGCAACAACTACTCTCAATCCTCCGGAGGCACCTCGATATGGATGTGGCCTTTATCTCGGAGTTTATCGATGAGCAGCGCGTTTTCCGGTTTGTTGACGCTAAGGGCAGTGAACCTCCACTGTCCGTTGGTGGCTCAGATCCCTTAGAAGATACCTATTGCAAACGAATTGCTGACAACAAGCTTGAAAATATCATTCACGACACGTCCTGTAATACGGTGACCCGAGAGCTGGCCGTGACCGAGGCGCTGTCTATTGGCTCCTATATGGGGGTGCCAATTGTATTGTCGACAGGTGATGTTTACGGAACCTTCTGCTGTTACAAAAACGTCGCCGATGAGACCTTGAATCGCCGAGACCTGCGGTTTTTAAGTGCCATTTCCGAGATTGCCGGTGACCTCATTGAGCGGAATATTACGGCTGAAAATAACAAGACTGAAGCGATGCGACGGGTTCAGTCGGTATTGGCCGAGGAGCAGTTGGATATCTATTATCAGCCGATTATTAATTTGCAGGAAAATTGCGTTGTCGGTTTCGAGTCGCTGTCTAGATTTTCGCCGTTGCCGTACCGGCCGCCCGATATTTGGTTTGCGGAGGCATCACAGGTCGATTTGGGCGAAGAGCTCGAAATGATGGCGATTCGAAAAGCGGTAAGCGCGCTAAGTCGTTTCAGAGAAGATATTTATATCTCCATCAATGCATCACCTGATCACGTGTCGAGCGGTGCGGTCCGCAAGGCGCTGTTGGGAGTTGATGCGCGGCGCGTTGTTTTGGAGGTTACCGAGCACGCGCCTGTCAGCGACTACACGGAGCTTGCGGCCGCCACAGAAGTATTGCGCGAGATGGGCGTTCGTGTCGCTATCGACGACGCGGGTGCAGGATATGCCAGTTTTCAGCATGTTCTGGAGCTAGGTGCCGATATTATAAAGCTCGACATCAGTCTGACGCATGATATTCACTGCAAGCCCAGAAAGCTGGCCTTGGCCAAGGCGCTCTGCGCATTTGCAAGCTCGGTTGGTTGCTCAATTATTGCCGAGGGTATTGAGTCGTCTGAGGATTTAGAGGTGTTAAGGGCGTTAGGCGTGGACAAGGCGCAAGGTTACCACCTCTCTCATCCGCTACCGATACACGAGGCCATTTCGATGCGACAGTTGCCGGGTAATTAGCCGATTCAACTGTGGGGGCTCCGCCCTGACATTGGATGTTGGCAGAGCGCCTCAATCAGCGTGAGGGCTCCTTAGCTTCCTTCAGTTTTTGCATCTCGTCTGCCAGCTGCTCGGCTTCGGCGGTGATCATCGAATACGCTTTAATATCGCCATTGCGCTGCGCCTGCATCGCTTTTTCCAGTTTGGCCAGATACGCCTTGTTGAGCTTGGCGACGGGGTCTTTTTTGAAGAGCGAAAACATGGTGTGGTCCTTGTAGACGTGTCTTCCTTCTACGGTGGCCGGTCGGTACTGGTTGTGATGCATGGCGCGGAAGGCGCCGCCCGCTTACCAAACGCCATTGGTGACACAGTGAGCAGGCCGCCAGCCACGCTCGCTGACGGCCTATTGCGTAATAGCGATCACTTCCCGCCGTAGGCGTTTATCAGCGTGTTGATCGTCGCTTTGATCTGATGGCGGTCGTAGCCCAGCTCGTCAACGGCTTCCGGCTCATAGCTAACCGTCGCACCGGCGCCGGCAAACATAATCACATTTGGCAGAAGGGGGTGGTCGTCCTCCCTGACCTCGAGTGTTTGCGGGTTGCCCGCGGCTTCGAACCAGAGCTCGAGGTACTCCTTCCAACTGTAATTTTCATCGCCCAGTAAATAGGCCCGGCCCGATTCGCCGTGATCCAAGGCCGCCAGCGTCGCCTGGGCCACCGAGTGAGAGCTAATGTGGTTTGTGCCGCCCTTGGGGGCAAACACCGGCAGCTCTAAGGCGCCGCTGGCGTAGGCCACCAGCGCACCAATATGGGGGATATCCAGCCCCGGTATGTGGCCCATAACAAAGGGTAAATTCAGGCTGCATACGGTGAAGCTGTCGCTGCTCATTGCGCGCACCGCCTCATCGGTATTGCTGCGCGACGTCACATAGGGGCACTCGCCAATACGATGCGCCGCTACCTGCGGGTAGAAGGTGCCAATGTATACCGCGCGGCGCACACCGGCCTCGCGAGCGGCGGCAAAAAAACGCGGTACCGCGCTGTCGTTCACTTCCCGGTAGAAGTCTTCCGGCGTGACGCTGCCATCCATCGGCAGTTGTCGGATATCAGCTGCGGCCGCGAAAACCAACGCATCAAAGCCTTTTAGGCGACCGTCGCCCATGTCGTCGTTGACATAGTCTCCCTGCAAAAAAGGCAGGGCCGCCAGCGCCGGTGCTGTTGGCTTGTTGCGCGCCATAATAGTTGCGTTATGACCGTGTGATTTCAGATAGAGGGCCGCGTCGCCGCCAATCAAGCCGGAGCCACCGACAACAAGTACGTTCATAGTTATGCTCTCGTTATTGTGCGTGTAAATGGAATTTAGCTATCGAGCGGGTGATCGCTGGTCCACACCACGGTCACGTCCCGGCGGGCGTATCGGTAAGCCCCTTCGGCGTAGACCACCTGTTCCTGGTAGCGAATCCCCATGTCCAGTTTTCGTCCCTGACCGGCCTTTTCGTAGATATGGGAGGCAATGCAGTAGGTTTCGCCTTCGTAGCAGTCGCCTTGCCACTCGCCCAGCTGATTGCCAACCAAATGAAAGGTCGCACTATAGTTATCGGCGAGTAGATTCAGCATGCCGACAAAGGCATCGGCACTCTCACAAAGCCACTCTGGGCCGCGCTGGGTAAAGTCGTCGACGAGTAGCTCGCGCATGGCGTCGAACGTTCGGTTGTCGACAATCTGCGCATAGCGAAGCGCCAGGGCCTGAGCATCTTGCACGCTGTGCATACATCAACCTCCAGAATTGATGGAATCGCTACAGTCTACGAAAGACTGCGCTGTTATAGTTAGTTCAATGAAATAACAATTATTGTGAGAAAATGTACAGATGGACTGGGATGATATTCGCTACTTCACCGTGCTCGCGCGCAGCGGCTCGCTCAGCAGTGCGGCGCGCAAACTGGGTGTGACCCATGTCACCGTGGCTCGCCGCATCGACCGCTTGGAAACGCGGCGCAAGGTAAAGCTCTTTGACCGCCGCCAGAGTGGTTACCGCCTGACTATTGCCGGCGAACGCCTGATGAGCGACGCCGAAGCGGTGGAAGAGCGCTGTATTAATTTCGAGCGGAAAATGCGCGGCCAATCCGATGTGCTGGCCGGTCCCTTAACGCTGTCGATTCCCGAGACCACATTGATCGATCTGTCGGCGCCGTTAGCTGATTTTATGCGGCGATACCCTGATATCGAGCTCACTGTGTTTGCCACTTCTGCGCAACACAACCTGAACCAGTCTCAGGCAGATATTCTTATCCGCATCACCGACCACCCGCCGGAGTTGTTGGTTGGGCGAAAACTGACGGATATTTCCCTGTTTGCCTATGGCACACGGGAGTATCTGGAGAGCATCGACGGTGAGTTGAATGAGGCTTCTTGGGGCATTTGGCAGGCGGCCTTTGACAGCAATCACGGCGATCGCTACTTCCGCAATATGGTCGACGACCCGCAAATCACCTTGCGTACCAATAGCAACAGCCAGTTGGTGGCGATGGTTCGGCAGGGTGTTTTGCTCGGCTTAATGACGGCGCCCATCGCCGCGCGCTACCCTGAGCTTCTGCCCGCCTGCGATGAGCCATTGGTGACCACCGAGCTGTGGTTGCTAACTCATACTGATTTGCGTGACTCACGCCGGGTACGCTGTTTTATGGATTTTATGTCGGAAACTGCCCTGCGCCCCTGGATACGATGAATGCCTTTTCCCCGCCCTGACGCTAAATGCGTAAACGGCCGGCGGCGCTATCACGCCATTAATAAATCGGTTAGTGTGCGTTGCTCGGTACGCGGCTGGCGGGTAATACACACCTCTGCCGTTTTTTACAGACAGTAAGGTAGACGATATGAAGTTGTCCCCGCGGCTATTTAAATTGATGCTTAATTGTTATCCGCCCTACATCGGCGCTGGGGTAAAGGTGGACTACGTCAGTCAGGATTGGCAGCAGTTGCAGGTCTCTATGCCGTTGCGTTGGTATAACCGCAACGCGGTGGGCACGCATTTTGGCGGCAGCCTGTATTCGATGGTTGACCCCCACATTATGCTGCTGCTCATGCAGATTTTCGGCAAAGACTATTTGATATGGGATAAATCTGCAGATATCGAATTTATCAAACCGGGGCAGTCCAAAGTCACGGCGGTGATGACCATTTCAGATGAAGATATCCAGAATATTCGCGATAACACTGCAAACGGCGACAAGTACTTTGCCCATTTCACCGTAGACATTGTTGATGCCTCCGAGCAACTTGTGTCGCGGGTGCGCAAGGTGATTTACATCAGAAAAAAGCCGCAGGCTCGCGCTAAGTAAAGCCTGAATAGGGCCGCTGCCCTGTTTTAGTGGCTTTCCGTATCCAACGCTAGCTCCACCCAGCCCCTGATGGCCTCGATGTACACAAAACTCGCATTCAATGCGCTGACCTCGCGCACATCGCCGTGGCGGGGTGGGTCGTAGCTTTCCAGGCCTTCCAGGGCGAGGCTACTGGCCATGCTGGGTTTGCTGGTGAGGGCAGCGGGGGTGGTGTCGAGGTGAAGTTCCTGCGCGCTCCATATTTCGCCCTGCCGCTCAACGGGCTTGTTGGCATGTTGGTCGGCGAGAACGAATACGGCGGCCGTGCCAGCCATTTTTTTGTAGTGCATGGTGCTACCCATTGAAGTCAATCAAAAACTAACACTACGGGGCCGCAGCCGAGGCTGCGCTGACCTGGATCAAGCGCTTTTCACAAACTGGCTCTGATCAGTTTGTGAGGGGGATGGCTTTGCAGAGGGGAGTGGCTTTGCAGAGGGGAGAGGGCAAAGGAGCAGGGCACTGGCAGCGCTGCCAGTGCCAACGGCCTTACTTGCTTGCGGTGGTGTTTCGCGCCTCCAGTTCAATGATTGCGAGGTTATCCTTCAACACTTTTTTGCCAACACCGGGCACGTCCAGCAGGGCTTCGCGGTCTTGGAATGGGCCGTGTTTTTCCCGGTAACGCACAATGGCTTGTGCGCGTTTTGGGCCCACGCCCTTTAGCTCCGTGAGCTCGGCAGCCGTGGCTGTGTTGATATTCAGTGCGCTGGCTGGGGCCGAAAAGGTCAGCGCCAGTACAAAGAACATACTGATAAGTGTAGCGAGTTGCGGCAGTGAATAGCTCATCATCCAAATCCTTCTTGTTGATGAAATAGAGGTGTGCGGTCCATGCACAATTTGAGTGTAGCACAGCATCTTAGGCGCGCTTGCCCGGTGCTAACATGCTGTGCCAGAAGGGCTTAATGCGCCCGGCGACGCAGTAGCCGGCCAAACTTTTGCTTGCCCAGCTGCGGCGAAAACTGCTGGTCGCGCCATGCACTTTGGCCGCCAATAAACACCTGTGTTACCACGCCGTCGGAGCGATTGACCAATTGCTCGTGCCTGAATTCCTCGCGGTAGCGCCGCTCTACATTGGCTTGGCCCTCGTAATTGGCAAGTTGCTTTGGGTCAACCAAAATTAGGTCGGCGGTATCGCCAACATCAATGCTGCCACCGTCGACGCCGAATACGTTCGCAGCGTCGCAGGTCAGGCGTTTCACCATGTAGCTCACGTCCTTGTCGCCGCCTTCGGCCGCCAGCTTTAAACAGCGTAGGTTTACATCGTAAAAGGCCATGTTGGTGAGGTGGGCGCCGCTGTCGTTAAAACCGGGCAACAGAAGCGGGTTCATAATCAGCTCGCGGACCTTTTGCGGGTTTCTATTTGCGGTGATCGTGCTCCACGATAGCGCGGTGTCAAAGCTGCGCAGCAATTGCAGCATAAAGTCGGCTTCGTCGTTGATTACGGTGAAGTCGCGTTCGACGAGCTGCCGCTCTTCTTCGCCGAGGTCTTGCGGTGGCCGCTGCTGCAATATTGCCAGTACGCGCTCATACACGGTTTGCAGGTCTTTGCCCTGCCAGTTTTCGATGGGGCAGCGCTCGACGGTCATATCGGCAAGGGTGCGATTGAAGGCGTAGTCTTCGAGCTTGAGTTTGCGCTTCAGGCGCGCCAGCCCCCAGCCCTGTTTACCGCTCATCCACATGCGCTTAAAGGCGCGAATATAGTCCGGGTCATTGAGGATGGCGAGGCGCGCAGCGCGGTCTTCTAAGTCGGTTTCATTGAGCGCGCGCAGTTCGGGAATTTCCTCTGATAGTGGCGTAATGACGCCGTCGGCCCAGGTTTTGAACGCGGCGCCGAGGGCCTGCATGTGGAAGTTGCCTTTCAGCCAGCGGCTGTTGAGCATTCGAGCCAAAAACAGGGCCAGGCGAACGATCTTCTTGTTGTTGGCGATATCCAGTGCGGCGACCACGGTGGTGGTGAGAGGGCGGCCGTGTAAGCGGCCGCTGGTGAGCAGAAACGTTTTCAGTGTGCCTAGAGCACTGTCTTTAGGCGGTGTTGCCTGCCAGATGCCGCCGGCGTCACGCACCACTTGGGTGAGCGCTTTTAGCTCGCCATATTTGGCAAATTGTGTGGGGATGGTTTTGTGGCAGTTGGGTTGGTTCGCCAGATAGTGAAAGGGCAGGGCGTCGGTGGAAAGGCCGACGTAGCCGTCGGCGAGTGCGCCTTTCAGTGTACGTTGCATGGCACTGAGCTCGGCCTGGCTGGGGTCGCGACTAATGCTGTCATTAAAGCCCATCGCATCAATGCGCAGCATGGAGTGGGGCAGCAGGGTGACCACATTCGGGCCTAGTGCGAGGCCATCGAGATGGTTCAGGTATTCGGCCGGTGTCTGCCAGGAGACTTTCTCGGCGCAGTCTCGCAGTACGCCCTTGGGAATATTCTCGACGCGGGCATAGCAGTCAACGATGGGGTCGGCGCCGTTTTCGCGTTGCGCGCCGAAAGCCAGCCCCAGGCTGCAGTTGGCGATCACCACTGTGGTAGTGCCGTGGCGGGTGGACTCGGGCAGTCCCGGTGCGACCTCCAATTCCAGGTCATAGTGGGTGTGAATATCAAAGAGTCCGGGCATGGCCCACAGGCCCTTAGCGTCGATGACTTCGGTGTTTGGCCCGGGTACAAGCGCGGGGCCGCGGGCGACAATGCGGCCGTTGCCGATGGCAATGTCTTCGATAACCGGGTCATGGCCACGGTTAAACACCTTGGCCTGTTTAATCAGGGTATCTATGTCGGTTGGGGCGATGCTGCTGTGTTGGTTTGTCATTATTGTTATTCCCGTTTTGGTTTAGCTTGGGTGGTGTAAATAGCTGGCGAGCATTCGGGCTGCCTGCTGAATAACCGCGTCTTTGTCCTGTTTTATTTCGCTGTGAAATACATGGCGATGAACCACGCCTTCGGCCATTGCAAAGAGGTTGTAGGCCACGAGGTCGGCATTGGGCAGCTTGAGCGCGTGGACAAACTGCACCACGTGCTGCTGCAGTTTGGCTTCGCCGCGGTTGAGAATGTCGGCGAGCGTGCCGTCGACGTTGCGGCGGTGCTCGAAGATCTGGTGGAGCTCGGGCTTCTGTTCGTGGAAGTCGTAGATAAAGCGCAGGCTGTTTTCCAGGCGCGCCTCGATGTCTGTCGTGGGCGGGCTGCTCTGGTGATCATCGAGGGTGTGCTCGAGCTCGAAAAACCACTGCTCCGCCAGCGTGTGCAGCATGTCGTCTTTGTTGTCGAAATACTGATAGAAGGTTCCCGTCGCAACCTCGGCATGCTCAGCAACAATTTTTGCCGTACAACCCTCGTAACCCAGTTTGGCAAAGCAGTGCTCAGCGGCGCTAATCAGTGCATTGCGTTTGGCGAGTGCGCGCTGTTGTGTGGGCAGGGCTTTCATGAGTGGTTAGTGAGCCTTGTGTTGTTGTGGTGGCTAAAGGCAGTTCAGTGTAAATTGAACTAGACGTCAAGTTCGGATTTAGCTACGGTGATTGCAACAACAATAAAAAGGGGCGAAATAATGGCTGCCGCTAACGATAAAACACTGTGGAATGAGGCCAACAAACAGCTTTGGCGAGAACAAGGGCGGATGCTGACCGTGCTGGGCCACCGTCTGTTCGTGCGCGATGACGGCGCGGCAGATCAACCGACAATACTTCTGATTCACGGCTTTCCCACATCCAGTTGGGACTGGCAGGGTTTATGGGAAGGGCTGCGCCCGGACTACCGCCTGATTACTTTGGATATGCTCGGGTTTGGCTTTTCGGATAAGCCCAAGCGCCGCGACTACAGCATCCATTTGCAGGCTGATCTGGTGGAGGCCGTGCTCAGCGAGTTGGGTGTGCAGCGCTATCACGTGCTGGCCCACGATTACGGTGACACCGTCGCGCAGGAGCTACTAGCCCGTCAGCAGGAGGGCGGCGTCGGGCAGTGGTTGTCAGGCTGTTTTTTAAACGGCGGCTTGTTCCCGGAAACCCACCGCGCCTTGTTAACGCAGAAATTATTGCTGTCGCCGATTGGGCCGCTGCTGAATCGCCTGTCGGGCTTTGCCCAATTTCGCAAGAATTTCAGCCGGGTATTCGGCCCGGATACTCAGCCCAGCGACACGGAGTTAAACGCCTTTTGGTCGTTGATCAACGAAAATGATGGCAAGCATATCTTCCATAACCTGATCACCTATATGCGAGACCGAAAGCAACACCGGCAGCGTTGGCTGGAGCCATTGCAGCGCGCGGAGCTGCCGCTGGCGCTGATTAATGGCTCGGTTGATCCGGTTTCCGGCGACCACATGGTGCAGCGCTACCAGCAGCTTGAGTGCCGCCTGGACTTTCTTGCGCGCCTGCCGCGCATCGGCCACTACCCGCAGGTGGAAGCCCCCAATGAGGTGCTGACGGCGTACAAAAACTTCCTGGCCACGGTGTCAGCGGAAGACTAGCGCCAGTAGAAGGCGGTGCGGCTTTCGTTAAATTTCGGTTCGCGGCGCTGAGGCGGGGGCATTTATTGCGATGATTCCTGCCCCAGCGGGCCTGCGGCATGGCACCAGCGGCCAAAGAGCGTTAAAATGGCGGCCTTTTTCCCACCCTGCGGCCCAGGTGCCTGCAGGCGTTTTTCGGAGTGTGTTATGTCGGATATCAACAAGGTGGTACTGGCCTATTCTGGCGGCCTGGACACCTCGGTCATTGTTAGATGGCTTCAGGAAACCTATGACTGCGAAGTGGTGACTTTTACTGCTGACATCGGTCAGGGCGAAGAGGTTGAGCCAGCCCGCGCCAAGGCTGAGGCGCTGGGTGTGAAAGAAATCTACATCGATGATCTGCGCGAAGAATACGTGCGCGACTTTGTGTTTCCGATGTTCCGCGCCAATGCCATTTATGAAGGCGAGTACCTGCTGGGCACCTCCATTGCCCGCCCGCTGATCGCCAAGCGCCTGATCGAGATCGCTAATGAAACCGGCGCCGATGCCATTTCGCACGGTGCCACAGGTAAGGGGAATGACCAGGTACGCTTCGAGCTGGGGGCGTACTCACTGAAGCCGGGTATTCAGGTGATTGCTCCCTGGCGCGAGTGGGATCTGACCTCTCGCGAAACGCTGATGGCCTATTGCGAGACCCACAATATCCCGGTGGATTTCTCCAGCAAAAAGAAGAAGTCGCCCTATTCTATGGACGCCAACCTGCTGCATATCTCCTACGAAGGCGGCAAGCTGGAAGACCCTTACTGGGAGCCTGAAGAAGACATGTGGCGCTGGAGCGTTAGCCCAGAGGCGGCGCCCGACAAGCCAACCTATATCGAGATCGGCTACCAAAACGGCGACCCGGTTACGCTGAACGGCGAAGCACTGAGCCCTGCGACCATGCTTGAGACCTTGAACAAGCTTGGCGGCGCCAACGGTATTGGTCGTCTGGACTTGGTTGAAAACCGCTACGTGGGTATGAAGTCGCGCGGCTGTTACGAAACACCGGGTGGCACCATCATGCTCAAGGCCCACCGCGCTATCGAATCAATCACGCTGGACCGCGAAGCGGCCCACCTGAAAGATGAGCTGATGCCGCGCTACGCCAAGCTGGTTTACAACGGGTACTGGTTTAGCCCCGAGCGCCGGATGCTGCAAACCGCCATTGATGAGTCGCAGGGCTTTGTGAATGGCACCGTGCGTCTGAAACTCTACAAAGGCAATGTGGTCGTAGTAGGTCGCAAGTCAGACAACTCCTTGTTCGACGAAGCGATTGCCACCTTTGAAGATGATGCTGGCGCCTATGATCAAAAAGACGCCGAAGGCTTTATCAAGCTCAATGCACTGCGCTTGCGCATCGCGGCGAACAAAGGCCGCTCGCAACTGTAAGGCAGGGCGAGGATGAGTAAGGGGGCTGCGCAGGCCCCCTTTTGCTGTGCGTGGCAGTGACTTAACAACAATAGTAATGAATAAATGGCGCTGCGGCGCCTTCCTCTGATTTAAGGCGTATTGATGATGGGAACCACCAAGGCTTTTGCAAAAACTCTATCGGTGCTTGCCGCGGCCGCACTCGGCCTGGCTGCCTGTAGTGGCGACAGTAGCTCCAGCAGCCGCAGCTTGTCCTATGAACTCAATTCGCGACAGTTTTTTGTTGAGGAGTCACTCGGCAGCGTGCAATTCCAAGGTGGCGCCAGCTTGGATCTCAGCCTGTCGATCGGCAGTAGCGCATTTCGCTCGACCGATGAGGGGAATAATTTTTTCTACACCTTAAGCGATCGCGGTCCGACCTTTGACTGTTCGGAGAGCCAGGCAATTATCGGTGTAGCGAATTTGTGTGGCGGAAATGCGGGTACGGTTTTCGCTCTGCCACAGTTTGCGCCGCAAATTCAAAAGTGGAAACTCAGCGGTGTGGGCACCAAGCTCAGCATTGAAAAGCTTGAGACCATTCGTATTTCCACGCAAAACGGTTCGGATGTAAACGGCCTGCCCAATGAGGGCTCAGGCGAAGTGGGTTACGACCCCAATGGCAATGAGCTGGGCACCAGCGCCAATGGCTTCGACCCCGAGGCGCTGGTGCGCCTGAATAATGGCCGCTTCTGGGTGGCCGATGAATACGGCCCCAGCCTGGTGTTGTTGGAAAGTGACGGCCGCATTGTGCGCCGTGAAGTTCCTCAGGGGCGTGGCGTCGACTACGTTGCTGCCGGGTACACCGTGAGTGAAGGCTTCCTGCCCGGTATTCTTGCTCGTCGCCAAGTCGACCGCGGGATTTCAGCCTTGGCCGTGACGCCAGACAACGAATTCTTATACTTTGTGATGGAAGCGCCGCTGGCTAACCCCAGCGTGGCAGCGGTAGCCGATTCGCGCGTGGTGCGTATCGTTAAACTGGCGTTGAATGACGACGGCAGCATTGCCAGTGTTGATGGTGAATACCTGTATCGCCTGGATACGCCCTCACAGTTTGCGACCAAACACGATGGTAAAGGCGCGCTGGACAACGGTGAGTTTGTCAGCCAAAGCGAGGTGCGCGTAACCGAAGCGGCCGCCGTGGATGTGGACAGCCTGGTGGTGGTTGAGCAGGCTCGCGACGTGAGTAAGTACTACCGAATCAACCTCGCTAAGGCGACCAGTATTCTGGGCAGTCAGTGGGACCAGGAGAGTACCTCGCCCAGTCTGGAAGAGCAGTTCCTGGTTAGCGACGCGCCCTTTGTCGTGAAGCAATTGGGCTTTGACAGTTTGAGCATGCCGCTGCCGGCGGGTATTGATGCGCTCGGCGAAAATATTGAAGGCCTGGCACTGCTCAGCTCGGCGTTTGTTGCCGTGGTGTCGGATAACCGCTATGGCGTGTATGACCAAAGCAGTGCCGGCGCGCGCAGCCGTATCAGCATTCTGCCGCTGGGTAGCTTCATTATCAGCAGCACGCCGCCCTATCGCCCAAGCCTGGATTATGCCGAGTCGGCCAGCTATCAACGTGCCGATGCCCAACCCGATACTGGCGCGGCAGAGATTGTTGCCGTGGATACCACCAATGACCAGCTGTTTGTGGTCAATGCCCAGCTTGGCATTGTCGAAGTGTTAGATATTGAAACGCCACTGCAGCCTACGCTGTTAGGGCAGCTCGATATTGCGGCGGCGGCCACCGATAGCGGTGTGACCCTCGGTGCAATCAATAGCGTGGCTGTGGGCACACAACACGTTGCCGTTGCTATTGAAAACAGCGACCGTCAGCAAAACGGTATTGCCGCGCTATACAACCTTGAAGACCTTACCCTGGCGGCCACGTTCGAGGTGGGTGCCGGGCCGGATATGCTGACCTTTGACCTGCTGGCGCAGCGCTTGCTGGTTGCCAATGAAGGCGAGCCCAATGATGACTACAGCATCGACCCCGAAGGCAGCGTAACCCTCATCGACCTGACTGACGGTGTTGATGCCGCGGAAGTTACACAGATTGGTTTCAGCGAATTTAATGCGGGCGGTGCGCGCGCCAGCGAATTGCCCGCCGGTGTGCGGGTGTTCGGGCCGGGTGCCAGCGTCGCCCAGGATTTGGAGCCGGAGTACATAGGCGTAGCGCTGAACAACAGCAAAGCCTTCGTCAGCTTGCAGGAAAACAACGCCGTAGCGGTGATCGATTTCGACAGCAAATCCGTCAGCGAGATTTTCGCGCTGGGCACCAAAGACTTTGGTGTGAAGGGCAATGAGCTGGATGTTAACGACGACGGCAGCATTAATTTTGGGCTGTGGCCGGGCGTGGTGGGTATGTACCAGCCGGATGCGATCGCGGCCTATCAGTTTGCAGGTAAGAATTTCTTTGTTACCGCCAACGAAGGTGATGCCCGCGATTACAGCGGTTTTTCCGAGGAGCTGCGCGCCAGTGACCTCGATGGTGTGAGTGGCCCGGATATCGACCCGGCAAACCCCAGTGCCAATGCAGCCGCTGACGACAACCAACTTGGCCGCTTGAAGGTGAGCAGCGAGGCGGGTAACACCGATGCTGACAACGACATTGAAGAAATCAGTGCCTTCGGTGCTCGGTCCTTTGCGATCTGGGATGAAGAGGGCAACTTAGTCTTCGACTCCGGCGCGGATTTGCTGCGCGTGACCCACGCTTTGCTGGGCAATAATGCCAACGACCGCGACACCCGCAGCGACGACAAAGGCGCCGAGCCTGAAGGCTTGACGCTGATCGCCAGCCTGGGGCGTGTCTATGCCTTTATTGGTTTGGAGCGCACCGGCGGCATTGCGGTGTACGACGTGACCTCGCCCTACGGCGTGCAGTTTGTGCAGTATGTGAACAATCGCAATTTTGCGGCTGACCTGCAAAACGAAACGGGCGATGTGGGTCCAGAAGGGCTGACCGGCTTCCTGAAAGAGGGCGTGGGTTACATTGTTGTCGGCAACGAGGTGAGCGGCAATGTACGCATCTTCGAACTCGATGCCGGAAACAGCGTTAGCGATTAATTCTGGGCCCTGCGGGGCCTTGCATCTCTGCCCCGGGTGTTGCCCGGGGTTGCTGACTTATATAGCCGCTTTTAAGACTTAACCGGCCGCTTCTGTAGTTTTCGCTGCAAGGTGCGCCGGTGCATTCCCAGCTGCCGCGCCGTGGCAGAAATATTGCCATCGTTATCCTTCAGAGCCTGTTGAATATGCTCCCAGGTCATGCGCTCCAGCGACGGTGCGTTACTGGGGGGAAGGGCTTGCCCCGGCTCAGGCTTTGAGCTCTCCTCCAGCGCGGCGAGAATCGCGGCGGTGCCAGCGGGCTTCTGCAAATAATTATCTGCACCCAGTTTTATGGCATCCACTGCGGTCGCGATGCTGGAATAGCCGGTCAGCATCAGCATGCGTATGTCGGGGAAGCGGTTGCGCAAATAGGGAATAATGTTCAGGCCCGACTCCTGGTCAATTTTCAGGTCCACCACCGCATAGTTCGGAACGTACTGCTGACAGCATTCGCGGGCCTCATCGAGATTATTCGCCAGCTTTACCTCATAGCCCTTGCGCGTTAGCGAACGTTGCAAGGCGGTGCAAAAGGCGTCGTCATCATCAATGACTAAAAAGCGTTTAGCGGTCATGGCGTATCCCCTCAATAGCTTCGCTGAGTAATCGCGGCCAGCGGCAGGCTTAGCTCCAGGCGACTGCCGCCTTCCGGGCGGCGCTGCCACTGTAGCTGGCCGCCGTAGCGTTCGGCCGTGGCGTGGCTGAGCAATAGGCCCAGCCCGAGGCCCTTTCCTTTGGTGCTGACATAGGCGCGGTGAATACGCCCCTCCGCGCCGGGCAGGCCCGGGCCGCGGTCACAAATCGTTATGTATAAATGAATGTCGTCGCGATGAACCGCCAGCGCAACATCGTCGGGGCTGGCGTCGGCGGCATTGTTTAGCAGGTTGAGAATGCTCTGCGAGACGGTGCCGTCTAAGTTGATGGACAGGCTCTTGCAGTCGTCGGCAATGGACACGGCGACAGCGCAAGCGGGGCGCATAAGCTGCCAGCGGTCGATAACACCGTCGATATAGCTAACCAGTGCTGTGGCTTCTGCTTGCTGGGTACTCAGGTCGCGAGCGGTGCTCACCAATTTATCGAGAATCTGTTTGCAGTGGTCGACTTGCTCGCTAAGTGCCTCCACATCGTCGGCATAGTTGTCGTCTATTTCGTCCAGCAAGTCTTCGCTAATTACCTTAATTGTGGCTAGCGGCGTGCCGAGTTCGTGCGCCGTACCGGCCGCGAGTGTGGCGACGGCGAGCAGTTGTTCGTCTTGTAGCTGGCGTTCACGCACCTGGGCGAGCTCGTTTTCTTTTTGGCGCAGGCTGGACGCCATGGCGGATACGAAGTAGCTGATAAGCAGGGCGCTGACCACGAAGTTCATCCACATGCCGACCATATGCATATTGATGGCCGGGGCGTTGTGCATATGCTGGGCGTGGGGCGAAAGGGGCGCCAGCGGGATGAAGTAAAACAGCAGTAGCCCATATGCCAGCAGCGATACGATGACCAGGCCCCAGGTGTAGCGCAGCGGCAGTGTTGTGGCTGATATGCACAGGGGCACTAACAGGTAAGAGATAAAGGGGTTGCTACTGCCACCGGAGAGGTACAGAACGGCGGTAAAGCCGGCGACATCAATGCACAGCTGAACGAAAAATTCTAAGTCGGTAACGGGCCAGCGCTGATAGCTGCGCCACCAGCAAAAGGCGGCAAAAATAGCGATGACGCCAAGCAGCAGCTCGAGTGTTACGTAGGGCAGGAGCCAGCCAAGCTGGTATTTGGCGAACTGTAAGGCACCGAATTGCCCGGCGATAACAACGCTACGAATCGCGCAGAGTCGGCGCATATTGGCGATGTCTGAATTCACAGGCCGCTCCAGATAAAGAGGCGAGTATAGCGCTTGTCGCCATGTAGGCGAATGGCTGCGACATTTTGTCGCAGAGAGGGTGGCGGCGATTTTGCTACCATGTAGCCAACTTTAGGCTTAGTCATAACAACAGGCAATTTCTATGTCCCGCTCTACTCTTTGCACGGCGCTGCTGTCGGCTGCGGTTTTAAGCTCAACCCCTGT
The DNA here is from genome assembly GCF_016906995.1 of Spongiibacter marinus. Classification (GTDB taxonomy): domain Bacteria; phylum Pseudomonadota; class Gammaproteobacteria; order Pseudomonadales; family Spongiibacteraceae; genus Spongiibacter; species Spongiibacter marinus. The sequence continues at coordinate 262,964 of NZ_JAFBBD010000005.1, forward strand.
ATTTGCGCACGACGACATTGTGCAGGTGGCGTCGATGGGCGCGGCCGCCCACGGCCCCATTGGGGTAATGGGTGACCACACTCACAAAGCGGGTGAGTGGATGTTCTCCTACCGCTATATGGCAATGGAGATGGAAGGCAATCTCGACGGTGGTGACTCGCTCTCTGCCCGAGAGATTACCGGCACGATGATGAACCCTGGCCCCTATATGGTTGCGCCGCTAAGCATGGATATGGAAATGCATATGTTTGGTGCCATGTATGCACCCAGCGATGACGTTACGCTGATGTTTATGCTGCCCTACCTGAGTAACGAAATGGATCACCAAACGCGCATGGGTGGCCGCTTTACGACAGAGAGCAGTGGTTGGGGCGACGTGAAGGCCTCGGCGTTGGTTACACTTTATGCCTCTGCCGATAATGCCCATCGAGTGCACGCCAACCTTGGGCTTAGCTTGCCAACTGGTAGCATTGATGAGCGCGATGACACGCCAGCAATGAAAAATGCCAAGTTGCCCTACCGCATGCAACTGGGTAGTGGCAGCGTCGACCTGCTGCCGGGTGTGACCTACAGCGGTCAGGACGCGTCACTAAGCTGGGGCGCCCAGCTGGCGTTGACCATTCGCAGTGATTACAACGACAACGACTACCGTCTTGGCAATCGCGCCCAAGTAAGTGCGTGGTTGGCGCACAGCTTCTCTCCGGCGTTGAGCGCTTCGCTGCGCGTAACTCACAGCGCCTGGGGAAATATCGACGGAGCGCGAGACGATCTGAATCCGATGATGGTGCCAACGGCGGACCCCGATGCGCAGGGTGGCGAGCGCAGCGAGCTCTCATTGGGCCTCAATTACCTGTTCCTGAAAGGGGGCGCGAAGGGGCACCGGCTGGCGCTGGAATATGGCGAGCCGGTTTACCAGCACTTGGACGGCCCGCAAATGGAACTGGACTCGACGCTAACCGCAGGCTGGCAATACGCATTTTAATGCGCCTGTCATAGAGCTGCGTCAAACTCCGACATCAATGGCATGCTATTCTGGCATGCCATTTTTGGTTGTAAGGGAGTGCAGTAATGTCCAGAAAGCTAGTTATCAATATCCACCTGTATTTAGCCGCGTTCTTTGCGCCGATGGTGGTGATCATGGCGCTCTCAGGTGGGCTCTACCTGTTGGGTGTAAAGGGCAGTGTCGAAAAAGAGACCGTAGCCGTTGTGCCGGTAAAGATCGATACCCAAAGCCCCGACCTGGAGCAGCAGGTGCGCGACTTACTCCAAGAGCAGGGCCTTAACAGCAACTTCCAATATTTGAAGCACCGCGGCGAAAACCTGGATACTCGTCCGACCAACCGTCAGTTCTACCAGTTGTTGCAACGCGATGATGGCCTGCATATTGTCGCTGCCAAGCCCGATTTGATTGCCGCTTTAATCGAGCTGCACAAGGGGCATGGTCCAACGCTGTATAAGCAGTTTGAAATTGCGTTCTCAATGGCACTGGTCGTGATTATGCTCAGTGGTTTGTATTTGGGTTTGGCCTCAAAAGGGCTGAAAACACGAACCATGCAGCTGAGCTTGTCCGGCACAGCGCTATTTCTGATTCTTGCCTTGCTAGCCTGATAAACTTGTGCCGCGGGTGAGCTGTGGTATGCTCCCCCGCGTTCTGAAGGTGCCTGTCGACACGAGCAATCGGTCTGGCAGGTTAAACGGGAAGTTTGGTAAACCGCCAAGGTGAATCCAACGCTGCCCCCGCAACGGTGATCATTTCGATGAGAGCCCGATACCGGCCTTTAGACGTTAACAGCAATGAAGCGGAGGGCTTCATGCGTTGGACTTCCTCTGGCCCTGGCGGCTCGCTGTCGAATTCCCTCGTCCCCTCCCTCATGCGTTTTTTAACTTACGTTTGAGGTTTCACAATGAACAATACGCGATGTTTGCTGCTGTGCAGCGGGCTGGTGTGGTGCGCGCCAAATTTTGCGGAGCATCTTCAACTTGAAGAAATGGCGGTGACCGCCGAAGCCGACACGTCGGCGGGCTTATCGTTGTATGAGCAACACCGGGCCGGGTCTCGGCTGGGCTTAACCGTGATGGAAATTCCCGCCAGCGTGGCGGTCATCACCGGAGAAGACATTGCTGAAAAGGGCGACTTCTCGGGCTTGTCTGCGCTAACGCGGGCGGCGGGCTTCGCCGCCAATGCCTCGCCGGGAAATGGCGGCAGTGCCACGTCCGTTCGCGGGTTTGCCGGGCACAGTTCGGTGGTTAGCACCTATGATGGCAAGCGCTTGTATGTAGGCAGTGGCACGGTCAGCTTCCCTGCCGACACCTGGACAATGGCGCGCATTGAGGTGCTGCGTGGCCCTGGTTCGGTGATCAATGGTGTGGGCGCCATTGGCGCCACGGTGAATTACGTGCCGAAAAAGCCGTCCTTCGAGAAGGCGCCGAATGAGCTTGATATCAGTGCAGGCAGTTTTGGTTTGCGACGTTTTGCGCTGGGCCTGGGGGATGCGGTATCCGACCAGCTCGCCTACCGCATTGATGCGGTGGATCACCGCAGCGATGGTTACGTGGACCGCGCCGATGAGCATCGGCAGGCGCTGGCGGTTGGTGTCTTGTTTCAGCAGACGGCGCAGTTGTCGTGGCAGCTTGCCGTCGATATTGCCGACACTGATGCCGCGCCCTACTGGGGAACGCCACTGGTCGATGGTCGGGTGCATCCGTCGACACGCCGCAATAATTACAATGTTAGCGATGCCATCGTGTCTTACCAGGATTTGTGGCCGCGGCTCTCTGCCACTTGGCAGATCAGCGAGGCGGCGGTACTGCGCAGTGAACTTTACTACATGCGTGCCGATCGCCACTGGCGCAATGTTGAGAGTTACGCCTACAACTCGGCCTCTGGCGAGGTGGATCGGAGTTTCTATCTGGAAATACTGCACGACCAGGAGCAGTTGGGCTATCGCGCGGATGTCACCTTAGTGCAACCCCTACTGGGGCGTGACAACCGATTCAACATCGGTCTGGAAGTGAACGATATTGACTTCAGCCACCGCAATAACTCCCCTTACCAAGGCAGCAGTAGCGTCGACTTGGAGCAGCCTGCGCCGGGCCGTTGGCGCGACGGTGTGCAGAGTGCCACCAGCGATGACTTCAGCAGTGATACACAGCAAGTCGCCTTGTTTCTCGACGATCATCTGCAAATCACGCCACAGTGGAGTGCCGTGTTGGGCTTGCGCTACGACCGACTTGAGATCGAGCGCAACGACGTTGCGCGCAGCAACGGCCAGAGCGCGTCGCGCAGTACCTCGTCGCCCAGTGGTGGCAGTTGGCGTGTTGGTGTGGTTTACCAGCCGTCAGAGGAATCCTCTGTCTATGCGCAATACAGCCGTGCACTCGATCCCATTGGATCGGTACTGACATCGGTGAACGATGACGTGGCGCTGGCCAAGGGTGAGCAAGTAGAGCTCGGCGTAAAACAGCAGTACTGGCAGGGGCGTTTGCAAACCAGTTTAGCGGTATACGATATCGTCAAACGCGACCTGTTGAGCGCTGACCCCGGCGGTGTGCAGCGGCAAATTGGTGAGCAATCTTCCCGAGGTATCGAGTGGGAGGTGTATACACAGGTAAGCGAGTCGGTCAGCCTTGATTTTAATCTGGCATTGGCGCGGGCGCGTTACGAGGAGTTCGTGAAAGGCAGCGATGATCTTTCCGGAAACACCCCGCGCAATGTCGCCGAGAAAACCGCCAACCTGTGGTTGCGTTGGCAGTGGCATCCTCACTGGCAGCTGGGTGCGGGCCTGCGCTATGTGGGTGAGCGCTATGCCAATGACAGTAACACCTCGGTATTGCCGTCCTACCGCGTTGTCGACGCGGCCCTTCACTGGCAGGTTAGTGATGCCCTGCAAATAAGTTTGCGCGGTAAAAACCTGTCGGACACCCGCGACTATGTGTTGGCACCCTATGGTGATCAGTGGATCCTGGCAGATGGACGGGCTGCTGACCTCAGTGTGAATTATCGCTTCTGAGGCGCGCCGCGATGAAACTAAAACGGTATTTATATCTGGGGCATCGCTGGCTGGGTGTGGCCATGTGCGTGCTGTTTGCCATGTGGTTTATCAGCGGCATTGTGCTGATGTATGTGCCCTATCCTGGCTTGAGCGAGGAGGAACGACTGGCGGGCTTGCCGCCGCTGCGGGCCTCTGCCGTTGCCGTTTCCCCGCGGCAGTTGTTGAGCGAGGTGGGCGTTACTCAGCTAAGTCTGCGCGCCATTGGCGATCGCGCTGCCTATGTTGTTGGTTTCAGCGATGGCCGAACAGAGCGGTATTACGCAGATACGGCCGAGCCCGTCGCCGCCATTTCTGCGGAGGAGGCCGTCGGGCTTGCGCAGGCCTTTGCCCGGCGCAGTGGTCGCCTGGCTGCCAGTGTCGCCGGGGTGGTATCGGTGGCGAGTATCGACTACGACCAGTGGAGCTTATCGTCGAGCTTGCGTGAGCATCGCCCGCTCTTTCGGGTGGACCTTGGCACCGAGGATGGGCTTCAGCTTTATGTGTCGTCGCAAACGGGCCAGGTGCTGCGTGATACCACGCGCTTCGAGCGCAGTTGGAATTGGCTGGGGGCCAACCTGCATTGGCTCTATCCGGCGGCGCTGCGTCGCCACTCAGAACTGTGGGCGCAGTTGGTAATTGCTTTATCGCTATTGGGGTTGCTGTCTATTGCCAGTGGGGCCGTTGTAGGTATTTGGCGTTTGCGTCTGCGCAAACCCTACAAGGGGCGTCGTTATAGCCCCTATCGTGGGGTGATGAAATGGCACCACGTAATGGGGCTGATCTGCGTATTATTCTTCGCCACCTATATGTTCAGCGGTTTGATGTCGATGAGCCCGTGGGGAATTTTTTCGTCAGGCGAGCCCTACTCTCGGCAGGCGCAGCGCTATTACGGCGGCGGCGAAATCGCGGACGAGGTGGCGTCACTGCCCGCGCTTCAACAGGTTCTCCGTAGCGGGGAATACCGAGAATTGCATTGGCGACGATTGGGCGGCGAATATTACCTGCTTGGCTCGCGCTCCCCTCGCCACACAGACCTATTGCGGCCGCTGTCCTGGCAGCGTGAGCCGGTGATGGCGGCGAAGATCGCCGAGGCCGCAGCGCAGCTGCTGCCCGACCACGGCTACCGGGTTGAGGTGCTGGCCGGGCACGATGTGTACTACTACAGCCATCACCAGCGTTATCGTCCGCTGCCGGTGATGCGGCTGCGTTTTGACGACCCACAGGCAACGTGGTTCCACATTGACCCGCTCACGGGTGAGCTGCGTGGCAGGCTTAACCAGCGCGAGCGATTGCGGCGCTGGCTATACAACGGCTTGCATAGCTGGGACTTTTTGCCGCTGCTTAACCGTCGCCCTCTCTGGGATGTATTGGTGATTACGATGATGGTTCTGGGGGCTGGCTTTTCGATAACCGCGATAATCATCGCGGCGAAACGCCTTCAGGCGCGGCCCAGCAGGCGCCGCGCTTAACCGCGAAAATACACCTGCACCAAGTGATAGCCGAACTTACTCTTGATCGGGCCGTGGGTCTGGCGCAGGGCGTTATTGAAAATGACCTTGTCGATGCTGGGTACCATTTGTCGGCGGCGAACCTCGCCGAGGTCGCCGCCTTTCTTCGCTGAGGGGCATTTGGAATACTTGCGTGCCAGCACATCAAAGGCCTGCCCTTTCGAAAGGCGGCGTTTGATATCCAAGGCTTCGGCCTCCGTCGCGACAAGAATGTGGCGCGCCATTGCTGTGTTCATTGCGGGCATTCCAGGGCTGGTAATTAGGGGAGGCTGATTATAATGTGGTGGGCCTACGGTCGCGAATAGTTCCGAGTGTGTATGTCCCGCCCCGCCTTTAGCTTTGATGACATCGCTGCAGAATGCACGGTTACTACGGGATGCTATCGCCTGGATGGCCGTTTGTTAGGGCTTCGCATAGCGGTGCCTGAAGCGCTGCACGGCTGCCACCCTTTTAATGCCTCGGCCTACGACTTCTTGCAGCAGCTGCGCAAGGAAATTTTTGAATGGGGCATTATCGAATTCCCCGGTTTGCCGCTGAACCCCACCAATTACACCCTGGCGCAACGCGCGCCTCAGCAGCATGCATACAGCAGCAATCCCTATCTCACTGACTTTTGTCAGAGCCCTCACCAGGACACACCGCCGTATCCGACGGCCTTTTGGCTGGCTGCACCGCGCCGTTATTTCGCTACCTGGGTGATGGGCCATACGATGGCTGAGCGCTTTTACCAGTTGCAGGGCCAGCAGCCACAGCTTTCTGTTGATGCCTTACACGAGCAGTGGGTGGCTCGCAGTCTTGATGAGGGCAGTGGTCTGCTGCTGAATCGTCAGCCGGGTTTATTGATACTCGATAATAGTCACCATAATCGCTTGTACCATGCGCGAACCAGCCTGCTGTCGGCGCAGCAGGCCGCCGATGTTTGCAGCGATACCCCGATGTACGCGTTTAACGAGGTGGGGCTGCTGCATTATATTGACCAAATGGACAGCCGGCGCGGCGACGAACATCGCGATGCGCAAGCGCGACAACGGGTTGCAGAATTTATGGCCCGCGAGGGCTTGCAGGGCTGAGCTCAGGCTGACAGGCGAGGGATAAGAAATGCGAATTTGTGTGGTGGGCGCTTCGGGCAAGTTGGGGGCAATACATGGTTCGGCAGTTGTTGGAGGCGGGTGACGAGGTCGCCGCTGTCTGTCGCCCCGAGAGCGTGAAAAAGCTGGACGAATTTGCCGGCGGCATTGAGATCTTTCCCGGTAAAACCAATGATCGGGCAGTGCTGCGTCGCGCCCTTCAAGGCTGCGATGGTGCCGTAGTTGTGCTGGTGCCCTGGGGTGTCCAGCAGTATGCCTATGGTACGGCGCAGGCGGTGCTGGATTATGCTGAGCCCGCCGGCGACCCGATTTTGGCCAGCAATAAAACGCGGCGGGTGGATTTTGCTGGCTTTATGGTCGCGGCGCTTCGCGACGACAGTTTGCTGCACAAGGCGCCGGCAATCGTCAGTTGCCGCGCGCAATCTGTTATTGCTCAGCGTGGTGAATAGTCGGGTTTGGCTGCGGTTTTTACGGCCTAAAAAAAGCTATACCTCTATTCACTTTACCTATATAGTGGGCACCAGCTAGAAAGTAGCTCCTAATATTTATGCACGCCATTTCGATGTTCTACCTTTAGTTCTCGTCCTGATCTCATAAGTAATAGAAACACTTCCAGCACAACCGCCTCGTGTGAGGCAAAACTTATTTTTGAAAACTCAGGATAGAAATATGTCTACAGTTACTGGCACAGTAAAATGGTTCAACGAAACTAAAGGCTTCGGCTTCATCGAGCAAGAAAATGGCCCAGACGTGTTCGCACACTTCAGCGCTATCTCTGGCAGCGGCTTCAAAACTCTGGTTGAAGGCCAGCGTGTAGAATTCTCTGTAAGCCAAGGCCAAAAAGGCCCACAGGCTGACAACATCGTTGTACTGTAATGATGTGATCCGCTAGTCGGATCAGCATTACTCGGCTACGGCCGAATAACGAGAAGGGGCAGAACCGCGAGGTTCTGCCCTTTTGCTTTTGGGCTTTTAAAACACGGCTGAACTGGCATCATAGCCCTATACCCGCCAGCTCAATATACATAGGTACCACCTTGAATCACTACGATTTCGCCAGCCTGTCGCTCAAAAGTGGGCTGCGCAATAACCTTTCCTCTTTGGGCTATCAGCAAATGACTGCGGTACAGGCTGGCGCCCTGCCGCGCATTCTCGACGGCGTGGACCTGATCGCACAGGCCAAAACCGGCTCAGGCAAAACGGTGGCCTTTGGTTTGGGGGTGTTGCAGAAGCTGGAGGTCAAACGCTTTGCGGTGCAGTCATTGGTGCTGTGTCCAACCCGTGAGTTGGCCGATCAGGTGGCGAGAGAGCTGCGCAAGTTGGCGAGGGGCGTGCACAATGTGAAGGTGCTGACCCTGTGTGGTGGCATGCCCTTTGGGCCGCAGGTCGGCTCGCTGGAGCACGGCGCGCATATTATTGTGGGGACGCCGGGAAGGGTAGAGGAGCACCTGCGCAAGGGCAATCTGAAGCTCGACGCGCTCTCCATGCTGGTTCTGGACGAGGCCGATCGCATGCTGGAAATGGGCTTTCAGGCGACGCTGGACGCCATCGTGGAAAAAATGCCTAAGCAGCGTCAGACCCTGTTGTTCAGTGCAACATACCCGGATGAGATCCGCGCAATTTCCAAGCGGGTGATGAACCAGCCTGAATTGCTGCAAATTAAAGAGCAGCACAGCGCAACGACAATCGCGCAGAGTTTTTATTACGTCAATGACAATGCCGAGCGAGTAGAGGCAGTGCTTCGCTTACTGCTTGAACACCGCCCCGACTCCGCCGTGGTGTTTTGCAACACGCGGCGCGATACCGAAGAGGTGGCGGCGCGACTGCGCGAGGCCAATCTGAAGGTCATTGCACTGCACGGCGAGTTGGACCAACGCGCCCGTGACCAGGCCTTGGTGTGTTTCGCCAACAAAAGCGTGTCGGTGTTGGTGGCCACCGACGTGGCCGCGCGAGGCCTGGATATTGAAGAGCTGGATATGGTGATCAATTACCACATCGCCCGCGATCCCGAGGTTCACACTCACAGGATTGGTCGAACAGGTCGGGCCGGTGCAAAGGGGCGCGCCTGTAGCTTGTTTGGCGATCGCGAGCGCCAGAAAATTGAGCGGCTCGAAGCGCAGAGTCAGGCGGCGATCCGCCCCGAGCCCTTGCCCAGTGCCGCCGTATTGAGCGCCCCGGGCTACAAACCGGCGATGGTTTGCCTACAATTGGACTCCGGCAAAAAGCAGAAAATTCGCCCGGGTGACATCCTTGGAGCACTCACTCGTGAAGACGGTGTTGCCGGCAAAGAAGTGGGTAAAATTCATATCTTTGATAACTGTGCCTACGTTGCCGTGCGCAGACATGTCGCCGACCAAGCATTGCGCACGCTGACGGCCGGTAAGCTGAAAGGCCGCAGTGTACGGGTGCGCAAGATTCGCTGATGGCCGCTGGGTGGCACTGCTTGAATTTAGGCGATGCGCTGCTGGCGGAGCCGCAGCACGCCGCTCTGGTAGCTGACTTTCAGCGCCGCTACTCGGCGTCTGCCACGCCGCGGGTTTTGATAACCAGGCACGAGTCAGAGGGGCGCTTGCACTGTGAGGTACTGGTGTATTTTTCGCCCGGTTGCGAGGCACTGGCTGCGGTTTGGCAAGCGAGGCCTTGCCGAGCGCCCGGTGGCAGTGGGCTGAGTTATAGCACGGGTGCCGGTAGCGAATGGCAACGTGCGTTTCCACTGGCGTAGCGTCAATTTCGCAAACCGTCCTGCAACGGTTCCACGGGTTTGTCCGACAGACAAAGGGAGCTAGCGTTGATTCATTCACTGCCGCGTTGGTTGGAGCTGGGCGCCTTTACCTTGGCGCTGCTGGCCGGCATCGTTAATGCGGTGGGCCTGCTAGGTTTTGCCCACCAGTCGGTTTCTCACCTGTCCGGCACCGCTACGCTGCTGGGCGCTGGCCTACTGAGCGATACCGGGGCCTGGCATTTATTGGCAATTCTGCTGAGCTTTCTATTGGGCGCCGCAATTTCCGGGTATTTGAACCGCAGCGAAACCCTGAGCCTGGGACGCCATTACGACACGTTGCTCGTGATAGAGGGGGCACTGTTGTTGATAGCGATCGCGTTTCTTCAGCGTGAGCAGGGCGCCGGGCACTACTTTGCGTCGGCGGCCTGTGGCCTACAAAATGCCATGGCGACCCGGTACAGCGGGGCTGTGGTTCGCACCACCCATGTGACCGGCTTGTTCACTGACCTCGGGATAATGATCGGCGCCGCGCTGCGGGGCGAGCACTTTGACCGCCGCAAAGCCAGCCTGTTTATGCTGATCATTTTGGGTTTTACCGGCGGCGGCAGTGCCGGGGCCTGGCTCTATGCCGGGCTTGGCTTCTTCGCTTTGACAATACCCGCTGTGCTATGTTTTTTGCTGGCGCTGGCCTACCGTATAACGCGGTTGCGTGCGGCGAGTACCCCTATAGGCACCGAGGCGACGCGGGATGAGTAAAGCGATTATTGAAGACTATTTTCGCACCTATAATTCAGAATCCCCCGATGCACTGAGGGATTTTTATCACCCTGATATTGTGTTGCATACCGCCGACGGGGCACTGCGTGGGCCGGACGCGATTCTAGCGGTGTACAAACACATTATTGCCCAGTTCTACGACCACATGACGCCTGAACATATTGCCTGCCACGGCGACGAATACGGCGTTGATATTCGCGACCGCTTCACTGCCAAGGTGGCGGTGGCAGACTTTATGGGTCACTCATTTGCCGAGGGTGAGAGCCTGGAATTGTTGTTGCACGCGCGCTATCGCCTGCGAGAGGGCCGCATTGTCAGTGCCGATATTCGCATGGCCGAGGAATCGTAATGGGCGCAGTAATTGTGGTATTGAGCTTGGTTTGCGTGGTGGCCTCGCTATTGCCGGCCCTGCCCAAGCAGCAGTGGTGGGTACGCGCGTTTGATTTCCCGCGCATGCAAATTGCTCTGCTGGCCAGCGCCTTGGTGGCAGCGCAATATCTGCTGTTAGATAGCAATCAGGAGTGGGTGCAGGCGATGGTGGGGGTGACCGCAGCCTGCGCCGTCTATCAGTGGTGGTGGATCATTCCCTACACGCCGTTTTATCCCAAGGAGGTGCCAGATGCGCCGGCTCAAACACGGCTACCCACACTGCGTCTGTTAACGGCGAATGTGCTTACCCCCAATCGCAACGCTGAGGCATTTTTGTCGCTGGTGCGAGAGACGCGCCCCGATGTGCTCGTGACCCTGGAAAGTGATGCGTGGTGGCAAAACGCGCTGGCGGAGCTGGATGCCGACTATCCCCACAGCGTTAAATGTCCTCAGGATAATTTATACGGTATGCACTTGTATTCGCGCTGGCCGCTGCTCGATAGCCACGTTGAATTTTTGGTCGAAGAGGATGTGCCGTCGATACATGTGTTGCTGCAAATGCCGGACGGACCGCGGCTGCGCTTACACTGCCTGCACCCTGCACCACCGAGCCCGACAGAAAATGACGAATCGGCGGAGCGCGATGCGGAGCTGATGGTGGTTGCCAAGAAGCTGGATGCCTGCCGTGAGCCAGTGGTGGTGTGCGGCGACCTGAATGATGTGGCCTGGTCGCGAACAACGCGCTTGTTCCGCAAGAAAAGCGGCCTGCTGGACCCCCGGGTTGGGCGCGGGATGTTCAATACCTTCCACGCAAAATATCCGGGCATGCGCTGGCCCTTGGATCACGTGTTTCACAGCAGCCACTTTGCTGTTGCCGAGATTGACCGACTGCCGGCCTTTGGCTCCGACCACTTCGCCTTGTACACCGAGCTGGTATTGGTGGCTGAGCAGCATCGCGCAGATGCCGGTTTGGACGCCGACGCGGATACCGACAGCGAGGTCGATGCCTTGATTGCCCAGCAAGATGTGGGTGTTGACGATGTACCCACACCGAGAGCGTAGGGCGCGTTAGCGGACTGAATGGGATTTTTGCAAAGTGGCGCAGATATTAAAGCGGAACTTTATTTTATGCTGGGCCTCTACGTTAAGGTGAGCTTCACTGCCTGTTGATACCGGCCCACAGCAAGGACGAATCCATGACGCCGCAGGAACTTGGCGCAACCTACGACTACATTGCCCCGCTTTATCAGCGCGATATGCTGCATTCCGACTACGGACTGAGTGCCCTGCGGCGCGCGATACGTTATTGCCCGATTGTGGGCGACGCACTGGATGTCGGTTGCGGCGTGGGAGGGCGGATGATTGACGCCCTTCAGCAAGCGGGCTTTACGCCTGAGGGCATCGATGTTTCGGCGGGGATGTTGAGTCTGGCGCAACAGGCGCATCCGGGGCTGGGGTTCTGTCGCGCCGACATTTGCCAATGGCAGAGCCAGCGGCGCTTCGCACTGATTCTGGCCTGGGACAGCCTTTTTCACCTCCCGCTCAACGAGCACGAGCCAGTGCTGAGAAAGCTGTGTCGACTACTCGATGACAACGGCGTGCTGATATACAGCTTCGGCGACGCCGAGGGTAGCCACATCGACCAGTGGCATGGTCGCGATTTTCACTACAGCTCTATCGGTATTTCGGAAAATCTCCGCGTGCTAATGAGCGAGGGGCTGACCATCCTCCACTGCGAGCGCGATCAGCACCCGCAATCCCATGTCTATGTGATCGCTCACAAGCGCCAAAAAGACGAGGGCGCCAGCGCGCAGCGTCTGCTTTAATCACGCTTTTATCGACAAGAGACTGTGCGAATGAAAGCCCTTCTTCTCTGCCTTGGCGTGCTGGTGGCTGCTGAGTTTGCGGTGGCAGAGCCTGCGCCGCAGACCCATATTGGCCGCTACAATATCCTCGACGCCGATATTCACTACCGCAATCCGAATACCGGGGTGGCACTAGGCCAGAGCGAGACGCGGGAGCTGGTCATCCGCCTGTATAACACCCGGGCGGTGAATCACGCTGATATCGTTGAGCAGCTCGCCCTGCAGAGTGATGTGAATCGTGGCGAGGGCTTTGCCAGCGCCAATCCCTATTATCCTCGCGCGGAGGAGGCCTCGATAGCGTTGCCCAAACCGCGCAGTGTCGTTCGCGACGGCAAAACGGTTCACAACCCGGAGGGTTACACCGACAGTGCGGAAGGCTACGAGCTGGAAAATGGCCGTCCCAATTACTTTCAGCAACAGCGCGTCAGCCAGTGGTTCAGCGACGTGAGTCACGGCAAGGCTGTGGCGCAGGAGGTGTGTGCGGTAAAGTTTACCGATGCAGCCCAGCAGCGCTATGAGCTGAAAACCTTCGCCAATGGCGAGGCAGCTAAACAAGCGGGCTGGACCATTACGCATCAGTACCACTGCGGCACGTGCTCGACGCTACAAGATCTAGCGGCATATATGGGCATTCCCGATCAAACGACACCCGTGCGCGCCTGTACCAAGAAGGGGCGAGGGCAGGTCGGTAAGCTGGACGACGTTAAGCAGTGCATTATCGAGGAAGTGGGCTTCACAGAAATGTGCGCGGAGAGCTGGGCGTACAACGGCATACATACAGGCGCCGAATGTGCTCTGGACTGTATGCGCAGTTACGGGCGCGATGCCTGGTTGTCGCCGCTGTTGCGCGGCGTTTTCAATACCATGGTGAAAGGCGAATTTAGTGCCTGCCCCGCGGATGTGGAAAGCGACGACCCCGCCTTGCGGGCCATCCTTCAGGCCAATGGCTGCCCGCTGGAGAATGAAAAAACCGGTAAGCTCAATGCCTGCTTGTGGTGTGACGAAAAAACCTCCGGCCCCGGTTTTAAGTACACCGCTGCGCGCACGCGGCGTGGCTCGGGCTTGCCCTCGGCCATTCCCCGTCCCAATGATCGCTTATTTTACGAGGCTGATCACAGCGCGTATTTCAATGACTGAGCAGCCTGCGATTAGTGCTTGTGGAGAGAAAACATGATGCCCATTATGCTGGGGATCGCGCTTGCGGTGGTGATTGCGGCATCTGCACGCTGGATGCAGTTTGACCGGGATAGAAGCTTTTACCCCACCGTGTTAATTGTGATCGCCAGTTACTACCTTTTGTTTGCCTGTATGGCTGGGCAAGCTGTTTTTGAGGAGGCGCTTGTCGCGCTGGCGTTTACCGCAGCGGCCTTGCTTGCCGCGTTTTACTGGCCGCTGGGGGTGGGCGTTGGCATTGCGTTGCACGCCGTATTCGATATCCTCCACGACGGCCTTATCGACAACCCCGGTGTACCGATCTGGTGGCCAGCCTTTTGCGCAGCGGTGGATCTTACCCTGGGTGCTTGGCTGGTGGTCTATTCGCTTAGGGCGCCGCAGAGTCGTCAATAACCGCCGGGGTATTACAGCCGCGATTACCGGGCGCCGATCGCTGGCTGATTTGCATCTTCAGATTTCACCGAGCGGTACGGGAGGTTTTGCGTGGAGCTACTGCTAATTGTCACCGCTGGATTTGTTGGTGGGGCGATGAATGCACTGGCGGGCGGCGGCAGTTTTGTCACCTTACCGGCACTGGTGTTTGCCGGATTGCCGCCGGTAATGGCGAATGCCACGGGTACAGCGGCGTTGCTGCCCGGCTATATCATGAGCGCCTGGCGCTTTCGTCGCGATATTCATGCGCCTGCAGGCCTGTCTTGGTCACGTCTGTTGGGGATTAGCCTACTGGGTGGCAGCCTTGGCGCGGCGCTGTTAACGGTCGGCGACCCGCAGTGGTTTGCGCGCCTGGCGCCCTGGTTGATACTGCTGGCAACCATGCTGTTCGCGCTGGCCCCGTCATTACTGGCTTCCGTCCGCGAGGTTAGGCGGCCTCTGGCCCTTAGCAGTGTGTTTGTGGTGTGTCTCTATGGCGGCTACTTCAATGGTGGTTTGGGCATTATTTTGTTGGCGGCCCTGGGCTTACTCGGGCAGCGCAATCTGCACAGCATGAACGGGGTGAAAAATGTGTTATCCGCGGTGCTGACTGCTATTGCGGTGTTGGTGTATGCCGCGGGTGACATGGTGGTGTGGGCGTCGTTCCTGCCGATGGCGGTGGCTGCTATTGTTGGCGGGTATGCGGGTGCTGCGTTGGCCTATCGTATTCCAGCGTCGTGGTTACGCGGCGGTATTGTGGTGGTGGGGTTGGTGATGGCTGCGGTCTTCTTTCTTCGTTTGCCTGTGTAAGATTTATTACTTGCATTGTGATACCTTTTTCCTGCCCGCCCGTGAGCCGTGAACCGAGAGGAATAAGGAGCAGAAATGGACGCGTACCTATACGACTGTTTGCGCAGCCCGCGAGCCAAGGCCAAAGCCGAACAGGGGAGTTTGGCGACGATGCCGCCGCACGAGATGGTTAGGCAGTTGTTGTCGGCCATGGAAGGGCGTCACCCGGGCGTGCGAGAGTCGGCTCAGCTGCTGCTGGGCTGTGTCGGTCAAGTGTCCAGTCAGGGGGGCAATATTGCCCTGGTCAGCAAAATGGCCGCAGGGCTTAGCGACAGTGCAGCCGCTTACACGCTGAATAACTACTGCGTATCGGGTCTCACGGCCATTAGCCAGGCGGTGTTGGCAGTGCAGGCTGGCATGAGTCATATGAGCCTGGCGGGCGGCGTCGAGAATTTAAGCCAGGTACCTTTTATGGCCGACCGCGCCAGCTATTACAGTGACGCTAGTCTGCCGCGCAAGGGGCGATTCATTCCTGTTCCGGTGGCCGCCGACCTGTTGGCCAGTCAGTTTGATGTGACGGTTGAACAACTCAATGCACAGGCATTGCGCTCCCACCAGCGAGCGGCGGCTGCGCAGCAACAGCCGGCGTTCAATGCGTCGCTGGTGGCGATGACGTCGGCCGACGGCAGTGTGCTGGCAGATCGCGACGAAGCGATTCAGGCGCAGCTTTCTGCTGAAAGCCTGGCGGCAATGCCGCCGGCCTTTGCCGACTTTGCCAAGCCCTATGCTGAGACGCTGCATGGCCGCGCATTGGACGCGCGACACAGTTTTGCGCATATGCCGCCCATGGTGGATGGTGCTGCGGTGGCGTTGATCGGCCCTGCGAATTTGCCGCTGGAAAGCGCGCCGCGGGCCCGCTTCATTGCACTGTCAGAGCACTGCGGCAGTCCTGAGGAGTCCCTGACGGGCGGCTTTGCGGCGATGGAGCAGGTGCTGAGTCGCGCGGGTTTATCGCTGGACGATATCGATGTTATCGAGATGATGGAGGCCTTTGCCGTTGTGCCGGCGCTGTTTGAACAGCGCTATCGCGTTGACCCCAGTAAAGTAAATATTGCTGGCGGCCACCTGGCAAAAGGGCACCCAATGGGCGCCACCGGTGCGGTACTATTGTCGTGTTTGGTGGATGCGTTGGAACAGCGCGATGGCCGCCTGGGAATGGTCGTTGCAACCGGAGCCTCGGGTATTGGCGCCGCTGTCATCATAGAGCGACTGTGACGATAACGGTGACTGAGCGCGCGTGGCGGCGATGATATTGAGGAGCGAGTGTGAGTCTTAAATTGGCATTTGGCGAGGGCGATGCGTCCTACAAAGCGGCGGGGGAGCTGGCGGGCATTACTGCGCTGGTCGATGATTTTTACGCCGTTATGGACACCGAACCCCATGCGGCGGTAATCCGCGCCATGCACCCTGACGACCTGTCCTCTTCGCGCCAGCGCTTGAGTTATTTTCTGTCGGGCTGGTTGGGCGGGCCGCGCCTGTATCGTGAGCACTTCGGTGCGATCAGTATTCCCGATATCCACAAGCATTTGCGAATCGGGTCAGAAGAGCGAGACCAATGGCTGTGGTGCATGCAGCGCGCACTGGATCGGCAGGACTACCCGCCGGAGTTCAAAGAATATTTGCTCGCCCAGCTCAGTATTCCTGCTGAGCGGGTTCGCCAGCGCAGCCAACTAGAGCACGCCGCCAAATCGGGTTGAATCCTGGCGGCCTTGGTCGGTCACAGTATTGATCTCGCCAAAAAGGATGCCGCGATGAGTGAGCCAGAAGAATCCGCGAAGAGCCGTCACAGCCGCCAACAGAGTAGCCGCCTGGAAGAGCAGTTGCTGCTGTTGTGGGATCTGCTGGTGATATTGTTAGTGTCGGCCAACCTGCTGCTTATTGTCTTTGATAGCCTGTTTATTTTCGCACCGTTTAACCAGTTTTTAGCTGAGGTGTTGCCTGCTTTTCATCAGCGCTATACCGATCAGGTGCATGCAAATTTCCAAACTATCGACTTACTTTTTGTGGCGGTGTTTGTCTTCGACGTCGTTTTGGGCTGGGGCTTGGCAGCGTGGGAGCGCCGCTATGAGCGCTGGTGGTTTTATCCCTTCGTTCACTGGTACGACGTGCTGGGTTGCATACCCCTGGCGGGCTTCCGCTGGCTGAGAATATTGCGGGTGTTTTCGATATTGTTCCGCCTGCAGCGTCTGGGCCTGATCCATGTTCAGCAGTGGCCCGCCTACGGCATTGTGATGCGTTACTACCGCATTTTGATTGAAGAACTCTCGGACCGCATTGTCGACAATGTGCTCTCCGGCGTCCAGTCTGAACTGCGCAGTGGCGCGTCGGAGCTACCTGACCAAATTTTGCAGAAGGTCATTGCGCCGCGTCGGGAGCCGTTGTCATCGGCGCTGGCCGAGCGCATCGGTACAACGGCAAATACCGTCTACGGGCAGCGCCGCCAGGATATTCATCGTTACGTTACCGAACTTGTGCAGCGCACTCTTGCGCACAATGCGGCGGCGCAGCGCCTGGATCGGTTGCCGGGCGTCGGCGATGCCATTATCGAGGCACTGGAGAGTATTCTGGTCAGCGCCAGTTGCGACACCATTGATGAGTTATTTGGCTACGGCGACAACAACGCGGCACTGGGTGGAGAACTACTGGAGAGCTTGGTGCGCAGTGTTATCGATGACCTCGTCGATGAGCGCCGCGCCAGACCGCGAGATTTCGGCCCCGCGCTTGATGAGGTGGTCAGTCTGTTGCGCGCCCAGGTGCGACGCAAGCGCTGGTTGGAGGAAGACGGTCGCAATCAATAATAGAGTTGATAATCAATATCATTTGCAATAGCATGCTGCGCTCTTTCGTTAGATCATGGAGCGTGCAGTATGTCGTCTTGGCGGATTTACACCGGGCCACTGGCCCTGAGCCTTGCTTTTAGCCCCCCTATTTTTGCCAATGACCACTTGGAAACCGTCGAGGTATACGGCCAGCGCGATGCCGCGCAGTACGGCCTTAGTGATGGCGAAACGGCTACCCGCCTGGGGTTGTCGGTATTGGAAACCCCTCAATCGCTAAGTGCGATCAGCCGTTCGCAACTCGATGATTTCGCTCTGCACAATCTCAATGACGCGCTGGCCAATCAGGCGACGGTTCAGGTACAAAGTATTGAGACCGATCGTACCTACTACACGGCTCGCGGCTTCGATATCACCAATTTTCAGCGCGACGGCATTGGCTTGCCGCTCAGCTCGGGTAGTGTGTATGGCAGTGTCGACTCGGCGCTCTTCGAACGTATCGACGTGCTGCGCGGTGCCAATGGCTTGATGTCGGGGGCCGGTAATCCCTCGGCCACGATCAACTTAATTCGCAAGCGCCCGAGTGATGACCTCGCGCTCTCGGTGGCCGCGACGCTGGGTTCATGGAACACACGGCGTTTAGAGTTGGATGCTGGTGGGGCACTGGCGGGCAATACCCGAGGCCGTTTAGTGGCGGCCATTGAAAAAGGCGAGTCGCATTTAGATCGCTACGAAACTTACAATCGCGTTATCTACGGGGTGATTGAACAGGACCTCGCCAGTGCCGGTCGCTTAACCGCGGGGCTCACCATTGAAGACCGCCAGGCAGACAGTCCGCTTTGGGGGGCGCTGCCGATGAACTACAGCGATGGCAGCCAGACAGACTACGACGTGTCGACAAGTACCTCGGCAGATTGGGCGTACTGGGATAATCGCAACCGCAGTGCCTTTGTCGAATGGTCGGTGCCGGTTGCTGAAGACTGGCAGTTTAAAGCGGTGTATCAATACGACGACACCGATAGCGATAGCCACCTGTTTTATATGTATAACTTGCCGGACCGGGCGTCTGAGTCAGGCATGATCGGGTATGCCAGCGAATACACGCTGGATGATCGCCGCCAACAGCTCGATGCCTACTTGCAAGGGCGTTACACGCTGTGGGGGCGTGAACACGACGCTGTTTTCGGCGTTAACTATGCGCAGAGCAACATTGAAGACGTTTCCCTGTATGACTACACCAATGGCTTCCCCGCGATAGACGATTTTTCGCAGTGGCGGGGACGCGCGCCGACGCCGAATTTTGTCGATGGCCGCACGGGCAGCGACTGGCAGGATGTTCAGCAGGCGGCATACGCGGCGAGCCGTATTCGACTGAGCGAGCAGTTAAGCTTTATTGGTGGCGCCCGGGTGTTGGACTGGCGCAGCAAGGGCGACAGTTACGGGAAGTCGAAGGCGACGCGGGCCAGCGGCAAGATACTGCCCTACAGCGGTGTGGTGTATGAATATGCCGATAATCACAGTGCCTACCTGAGCTATACCGAAACGTTCATGCCCCAGCGCGACCTGGATCGCAATGATGACCGTTTAGACCCCGCCGAAGGGAGCAATACGGAACTGGGCTTAAAGTCGGCCTTCTTTGACCAGCGCCTAACCGTTGCTGTGGCGCTATTCCAAGCCAAGCACCAGCACGTTGCCGAGTCGGATGGTTTTGACACAACGCTGGGGCGGAACGTCTATGTTGGTCGCGACTATCAAAGCGAAGGTCTGGAACTGGATGTCTACGGCCAGATCACTGAGGGCCTGTCGGCGAATGTCAGCCTTACCCAACTGCGTATAGAGGATGAAGAGGGCGATACGGCCCGGCGCTTTGTGCCTAAGCGTATTCTTGCTGCGGCGCTGAGCTATCAATTGCCCTGGGCGTCGAAATGGAAGGTGGGTAGTTCCGTGCGATGGCAGGATGATACCCGCCGGGATACCAAAGATGGAATGCGTGTGGAGCAGGAGGCGTATTCCGTTGTGAATGCCTTTGTCAGCTATCAGTATGATGAAACGCTGAGCATCGCCATCAATGGCAATAACCTAGGTGATGAAAAATACCTGAACAGCCTCTATTGGGACCAGGCGTTTTATGCCGCGCCTCGCAACGCGTCGCTGACGGTGCGCTGGAACTACTGACATGAATAAGTGGCTGTTCAAATGGCACAGCTGGTTGGCGCTGGCCGCTTGCCTACCCTTGGTCGTTATCTGTGCGACCGGCAGTGTCCTCGTGTTCAAGCACGAAATTGACCGCCTGCTGATGCCCGAAAAGGTACGGGTTGAGGTGGCCGGGCCGCGGCAGTCCCTGGATGCATTGCAAACGGTGCTGCACCAAGGTTTGCCGAATCATGAAATCGTCGGCTGGACGCTGTTTGATGATCCGCAGCGTGCCGATCAGGTGTATGTGATTGCGCACGGCAGTCGAGACTGGCTGTATACCTTGGTAGACCCCTATCGCGGTGAAATATTGGCGCCAGCGGTGGCCACCGATCACTATCTCAGTGACTGGTTGCTGGAGTTGCACTACACCCTGTTGTTGGACGATGCCGGCATTATTGTGAGTGCGGTGGTGGCGGTCGTGCTGTGCCTGCTTGGCATTAGCGGCCTGATTCTGCATCGCAGGTTTTGGAAA
The DNA here is from genome assembly GCF_016906995.1 of Spongiibacter marinus. Taxonomy (GTDB): domain Bacteria; phylum Pseudomonadota; class Gammaproteobacteria; order Pseudomonadales; family Spongiibacteraceae; genus Spongiibacter; species Spongiibacter marinus. The sequence continues at coordinate 283,202 of NZ_JAFBBD010000005.1, forward strand.
AATCTGTTCACCTTGCGTCGCCACGGTCGGCGCATCGTCTACTACAGCGACCTGCACAAATTGAGTGGTGCGCTGGCATCGCCGGTGTTGTTGGTGCTCGGTATTACCGGAGGCTATTGGAATATCGCGCACAGTATCGAGGAATACCAAGAGCATGCCGATGGCCACGAGCATCCGATAGTTGAAGGGCCGATGTACAGTCGCGACCTGTCGCTGGATGCCTTGCTTGCCAAGAGTCAGGCACAGTTGCCCGGCTTTACGGCCCGCTACGTGTCCCTGCCCTGGGAGCCCGGTCGGGCGATCCGTTTCTGGGGTGACGTTGGCTCGGCCAATCCTCTGCTGAGTGAATACGCGAGCAGCGTCGGTTTCAATGCCGATACGGGGGAGGCATTAGCGGCGAGTGACATTCGAACTGCTGGGGTGGGGGCAAAGGTATTGGACAGCTTTCGGCGCCTGCACTTTGGGAACTTCGCCGGGCTGACCAGTCGCGTTATATGGAGTGTGCTGGGGTTGGCGCCGCTACTGTTGGCTTTCACCGGCGGCTATCTGTGGTTGACGCGACGCGCCAAACGACGCCGCGCCAGACATAAGCGCCGCAGTAAGCAGCGCGCAGCGGCAGGCGTCTCTACCCGCGCCGCGCTCGGTCGGGATTAGCGGTTTCCATTTGCTGGCCGCGCACTGCGGTTGCCGTCAGCGGCGGGGCGGCGTCGGCGCCGTCTCGCTTGCGGTGGACGCTGTCCGTCCCGGTGCTCCGGGCGGGGTTTGCGGTTTTGCTGTGGCTTACGGCTGCGTCCGGGGCGCGCGTTCAGGCGCGATTCCGGCAATACGTGACTTGGCTCAAAGCCTTCAATTTCTTCGCGGCGCAGCAGTTGTTTGATCAGGCGCTCAATGTCGCTGAGTTGGTCAAATTCGTCGGCGCTCACCAGTGAAACGGCCTGCCCGGCGGCGCCGGCGCGCCCCGTGCGACCAATGCGGTGCACATAATCTTCCGGCACATTCGGCAGGTCGACATTCACAACGTAGGGCAAGTGACTAATGTCCAAACCGCGCGCGGCGATATCGGTGGCCACCAGCGCTTGAATCTTACCGCTTTTAAACTCTGCCAGCGCTTTGGTGCGGGCATTCTGGCTCTTGTTGCCGTGAATCGGTGCCGAGGGAATGCCGCGTTCGTCGAGAAAACGGCTGAGTTTATTGGCGCCGTGTTTAGTGCGTGAAAACACCAGTACCTGATGCCAGCCATTCTCTTCGATTAATTTTGCCAGCAGTGCCGGTTTGCGTTTTTTATCGACCGGGCATATCCATTGTTCAACGCGTTCGGCGGTGCTGTTTGGCGGCGTTACCGACACTTCGACCGGATTGTTAACAATGCCCTTGGCAAGCTTGCGAATATCATCAGAGAAAGTCGCAGAAAACATCAAGTTCTGTCGCTTGGCGGGCAGCAGTGCCAGAATTTTGCGAATGTCGTGAATAAAGCCCATGTCCAACATGCGGTCGGCTTCATCCAGCACCAGTACTTCCAGTTCGTCAAAGCGAACAGCATTTTGTTGGTACAAGTCGAGCAGGCGGCCAGGGGTCGCCACCAAAATATCAACGCCTTTGCGCAGCTTCATCATCTGCGGGTTGATTTTTACGCCACCAAAAACCACCGTTGAACGCAGCGGCAGGTTCTTACCGTACTTGTGAACATTGTCGCCGATCTGGGCGGCGAGTTCGCGAGTCGGCGTTAGAATCAATGTGCGCGCCTGGTTGGAGGACGCGCGCTTTCCTTTCGAGAGTATTTCCAATATCGGCAGGGTAAAACCAGCGGTTTTGCCGGTGCCGGTTTGCGCGGCAGCCATGACATCGCGGCCGTCGAGTACGGCGGGAATCGCTTTCGCTTGAATAGGTGAAGGTGTGCTGTAACCGCTATCGGCAACGGCTTCTAGAATCGGGGCCGACAGGCCCAGGGAAGTAAACTGCATAGATCGTCTCAATGTGGAAGGCGCAAGGGCGAGTGGCCGATGCCAATCGCGAGGGCTTCCTGTATTCAAAACCGCCGATTTTGGCGGCGGGCTAGCTTACGCGATAACGCGGGGCAGCACCAGATAAATGCCTAATATTTGAACAGTTTGGCCGGGCAATTGCTGAAAATGGTGCGGCGATGGCGTAGAATCGCCGATCTTTTTCCGGTGAGCGTGCCGGTTCTTTTCACACAGCAGAAGATAGCCCATGTCAGAGCAGTCGCTAGATCAGCAAATCGCCAAGCGTCGCACCTTTGCGATTATTTCCCACCCCGATGCCGGTAAAACCACCATCACTGAGAAGTTGATTCTGCTCGGCCAACTGATCCAGGTCGCCGGTACGGTTAAAGGTAAAAAGAACGACAAATCGGCCACCTCTGACTGGATGAGCTTGGAAAAGGAGCGCGGCATTTCCGTAACTTCATCAGTGATGCAATTCCCTTATCGGGACCGCATCGTCAATCTGCTGGATACCCCGGGACACGAGGATTTCTCAGAGGATACCTACCGCACGTTGACGGCGGTGGATTCGGCGCTGATGGTGATCGATGGTGCCAAGGGAGTCGAGGACCGCACCATTAAGTTGATGAACGTGTGTCGCCTGCGAGACACGCCCATCCTCAGCTTTGTTAACAAGATGGACCGCGATATTCGCGACCCAATAGAGCTGCTCGATGAAATCGAAAGCGTACTGGGGATCGAGGCTGCGCCAATCAACTGGCCCATCGGCATGGGAAGTGAGTTCAAGGGGGTATACAACCTCTACACCGATACCATCCATGTTTTTCAGCCTGGCAAGGGCAGTGTTATTGCTGAAGATATTCGTATCGACGGGCTTGAGAGCGACGCCGCCCGAGAACTGTTGGGCGATGAGTATGAGGATTACCTCGACGAAATCGAGCTGGTGCGCGGCGCCAGCCACGAGTTTGACCACGACGCCTATCTGGCGGGTAAGTTGACGCCGGTGTATTTCGGTACCGCGCTGTCGAATTTTGGTGTGCGGGAAATGCTGGATGGATTTGTGGAGTGGGCGCCTGAGCCATTGAATCGCAAGACCGACCAGCGCGAAGTCGATGCCGGTGAAAAGGACTTTAGTGGCTTTGTTTTTAAAATTCAGGCCAATATGGACCCGAAACACCGCGACCGCATTGCCTTTATGCGCATCTGCTCAGGCACATACAGTAAAGGTATGAAGATGCGCCATGTGCGCCTCGGTAAAGACGTAAAAATCGCCGATGCGGTGAGCTTTCTTGCCGGCGACCGCTCCCTGGTGCAGGAGGCGGTTTCTGGCGATATCATCGGCCTGCACAACCACGGCACTATTCAGATCGGCGATACGTTTACCGGCGGTGAAGAGCTGAAATTTACCGGCATTCCCCACTTTGCGCCTGAGCTGTTTCGCCGCATCCGGCTGCGTGATCCGATGAAGTCCAAGCAGCTGCAAAAGGGCCTTCAACAATTGTCTGAGGAAGGCTCTACCCAGGTGTTCATGCCTCAGCGCAACAGTGACTTGATCGTCGGGGCAGTTGGGGTGCTGCAGTTTGATGTGGTCGCCTACCGACTCAAGGACGAATATAAAGTTGAGGCGATCTACGAGCCGATCAACGTGTATACCGCTCGCTGGGTAGATTGCGACGATCCCAAAGCCTTTGACGAGTTCAAGCGCAAATGCGCCGAGAACCTCGCCATTGATGGTGGTGGCCACCTCACCTACCTTGCCCCGACAAGGGTAAACCTGTCATTGACCGAAGAGCGCCACCCGAAAGTCCGCTTCCGCTCGACCAGGGAACACTAGCGACAGGCGTCGGCGGCCTTTTGGTAGGCCGCCATCAGCGACTGGCGGCCGCTTAAGCCGTTCTCGGTGCTGCGCATGGCGTTGATTTCTCCCAGGCCAATCTCTCCGCTCTCTGTCATCGCTGAAACAATGCAATTGGCTTGGCGGCGAGTCATACCGGGGGAGGCTGAAATAAATTTGCTGGCGGCAGAGTCGAAGAATCGCTTGCCGGTAAGTGGCTCGTCATTAGTATCGGCTGAATTACCGCCCGAGCAGGCCAAGAGTGAAAGGTTAACGCCAAGCGCTAATAGGTAAGGTCTGGCTAGTTGCATCGAGAACTCCTTCCTTGGTGTTCTTGTCTTCATTTGCAATCACCCTAGTAAGATAGGGGTATTCCCAAAATTTGGCAATTGCACTTGCCGCGCAATACTCGCATCGCCCGGTTTGTTTTCTGTGAGTCAGTGTTCATATTCCATTCAGCTAGGTGTTGTAAGCTGCGTTTGCGGTGGCGTTTTGCGCTGCCGGACAATACAGCTTGGATTTAGTTGCGGTGAATATTGCTGCTCAGGGCGCTTGAGTTCTTTGCCGCCAAATCTAGACTGTGAAAGTGCTAGATCACCCATCGACTTGGGTGAGCGCTGAAAACGACCCTAGGGTCGTGGTGCGTAACAATACGAAAAATCAAATACCAATATCTGGGGATACATTATGTCGATTAAACACTGTGTTATTGCTGCCACCGTGATGTTTAGCAGCACTGTGGCTTTGGCTGACGACGATCGCGGTTTCTTTGGGCGCTTGTTTGGCGGCTCTAGCGAAGCGAGTGTTGAGGCAAATGCCGAAGTAAATGCCAGCGCTTCAGCAGAAGAAGCGAATCAGTACGGCAAAGAAAAAAGCGCTGAAATGAAGGCGAAAGCTGACGAGAAGCGTGCGGAAATGGAAGCCAAGCGCGAGGCAAAGCGCGCAGAAATGGAAGCAAAGAAAGCTAAGATGGAAGCCAAGCGCGCCGAGCGTGATGCCAAAGCTGAGCAAGAAGCCCAGGCGCGTGCTGAAGCCCGAGCTGAAGCAAAAGCCGATGCAAAGGCGAAAGCGGATGATGCCAAGAAAGCGATTAAGGGCTTAGGTAATATTCGTGTGAACGCCAATGTAGAGGCGGGCGCCGAGTAAGTAGCGGCGGGCGTCTAAACTAGACGCTGCATATCGCGTTTAAGCATGTAAAATACGAAAGGGGCGCAAGCCCCTTTTTTGTGCCTGAACAGGATATATTGGGTGTCTTCCAGTAAAACCATCCGCCTAGATCGCTTTTTAGCAACGGTGACTGACTATTCTCGCAGTGATGCCAAGCGCCTAATTAAAGCCGGTGAGGTCAGTCTCGACGGCTCGCTATTGACCGATCCGCGAGCAGCGGTCGCCGAGGATGCCGATATCCGTCTGCGCGGGCAGCCACTGCGCAGTGCTCAGCCACGTTATTTTATGCTCAATAAACCGCAGGACTATGTTTGCGCAGCCCGCGATCGCAGGCATTTAACGGTGCTGGATTTGCTCGATGAAGATAATCCCGAGAAGCTGCACGTTGCCGGCCGCTTGGATATCGATACCACCGGTCTGGTGTTGCTGACTGACGATGGCAATTGGTCTCACGCCGTTACTTCGCCCAAGCAGCGGTGTTGGAAGCGATACTGGCTGCGCACGGCCGAGCCCATAGCCGAGGCGGCGATAGCAAAGTTCGCGAAAGGTATTTTCCTGAAAGACGACAAGCAGCGTACCTTACCTGCCGAGCTGGAAATTCTCGCCAGCTGCGAAGCGCGCCTGCGTATTTGCGAGGGGCGTTACCACCAGGTTAAGCGTATGTTTGGCGCGCTGGGAAATGCCGTTATCGAGCTGCATCGCGAGGCGATTGGGGGTATTGAGCTCGATGAAACCCTGGAAGAGGGCGAGTACCGCCCGCTAACCGCTGAGGAGCGCGCAAGCGTGATGACACCACATGAATGATGGGCCGCTGCAACAGCTCTATGACCGCCTGCCCGAACTCGCGGGCCCGGTTTGGTGGTTTGCCGACGAACAGGTCTCGGGAGAGCTGCCGGCCGCGCGGAGTGACTGCCACGTATTTAGTAATCGCTGCGATACCGCTCAGGCGCTCTCTGCCGAGGGATTTTCCGTGTCGTTGGGCGACTTTGACGTGCCCGCAACGCTTGAGGCACCGCCGCAGACTATTGTGTACCGCGTGTCGAAAGAAAGGCCGCTGGTCAACATGTTAATCAACGCCGCGATGTCAGCGCTCCCGGTTGGGGGACGCCTGCTGCTTAGCGGCTACAAGAATGATGGTGTGAAAGGCTACGCTGACAAAGCTGCCAAGGTATTCGATGCCTCGCGCCACATCGAAAAGTGCTACGCCGGTGCCTATGTTGCCACCCTGACCAAACAGGGTGACAGCGATGCGAGGTTGCCAGATAAAGACTACCGGCAACTGCGGCTGATCCACGAGTCGCCCGCTATGTACAGCAAGCCGGGTATCTACGGCTGGCAGAAAATCGATCGCGGCAGCGCTCTGCTAATTGAGCAACTATCCGACGTGTTGGCGTCAATGGCGCGTGCCCCCAAACGGCTGGCTGACCTTGGTTGCGGCTATGGCTATCTCAGTATTATGGCCGCCCAACAACTTCCTGACTGCCAATGGTTGATGACCGACAACAATGCCACAGCGCTACTCGCCAGCGAGAAAAATGCGAAAGTGCACGGTCTGACTGCAGACATCCAACTGGCCGATTGTGCCGATGGCCTCAGTGGGCCGGTGGATTTAGTGCTGTGTAACCCGCCGTTTCATCAGGGCTTTGCTATTGAAGGCGGCCTGATTGAGCGATTCCTAAAGGCCGCCGCGCGCTTGCTCAAGCGTAATGGCGAAGCGCTGTTTGTGGTCAACCAGTTTATTCCCCTGCCGCGCTATGCCGCCGCGTTGTTCGCTGAACATGAGCTGCTCTGCGAACAGGATGGCTTTCGGGTGTACCGCTTAAAGAAAATGGCTGACTAACCCGCCCAGGGCTCGGGCTCTCTTAGGTTTTGGGCTGAGTCACTTGTTCTGTGCTGGCCGGTGCGGCGGGATTGTCAGCAGGTTGCAGTAACTCCGGAGGTAGTTCGTCAGCGCTGGGAATTTCTTCCAAGGCGCCATCACAGGCACTCCCCGAATACAGCGCGCGCTTCATTAAACCCTGCGCGACCAGCGACAGACCGCCTGTGTAAATGGCTGCACCAGTAGAGAGACCCGAGGTAAACATACCGCCGGGGTCGGCCTCCACGCGCGGTTTGCTGAAGCTGCCTCCCAGTCGCACCAACCCGGCGGCGGCGCCAACATTAATGCCAACGCCCTTGCGAGCGATGGGCGAAATACCGAACCGCAACTCTTCGTTAGCAAAATCGATATGACCTGTACCGATAATCTTACTGGCTTCGGTTTCCAGAGCGATGCCGTCGTTGCTAATGAATTTGCCGTCATTGCCTTTAAAGTGCACGGCCAAGCACTCGATCTGTGTGGTGCTGCGTTTTTCCCGAAAGGGATTGAGCTTGTTAAACGTTTCGGTGAGCACGTCGCTACCGATCAGGTTCAGCGCATTGCCCTTGGCCTCCAGGTCGGTAATTTTGATATCGACCTGGCCGTTGAGGGAGGCGGCCAGGTCGGCAGGGCTGTTTCCGCTGGCGCGCAGATTAAGGCGTATATCGCCAGTACCACCGCGGATGCCCGCCGCTTTTTCCAAGCCGAGCTTGCCGTAGTCGCTACCGTCAACACGGATTTCACTGCGCAGTTGCGGGCGCTCGCCGTTGGCGTCCAACCGCGCGGAAAGCTGGGCGTCACCGCCGTTGGTAAGAATGCGACTGTCGCTGAGAGTCAGCACACCTTTCTTCACGCTGGGCGCGAGAGAGGCTCGCTTAATGTAGGTATAGCCGGTATCGACATCTTGAAGATCAATGTTTAGCTGGCCTTCGAATTTATGCAGAGCATCAAAGGCGATGGGGTCTTTACTCAGCAATTTTTTGCCGCGCGGACGCGGCGTGCTGGTTTGCGTAGAAGCGCTTTCATTAGCGGGCGAAGTGAAGGCCATCGAGAGGTTTTTAAGGGTTAATTGGCCGTCTAGGTGGCCGTACTCCAAGGCCTCAGGCGTTTTGTATTCCAGCGTTATATCTGCCTGTTGCTCACCCAGTGAGGCGGAACTGTTTACCGTGTAGCCTTGCGCCTCACTGGCGAACTCCCCGGTTAGTTCCAGCGCGCCGGCTTCTTGCCAGGGCAGCTGTGCCAGTGCCCAAAGGTGTGCGCTTTGTGGCGCTTGCGCGCGGACCTTTAGCGCGTTGCCAGCCTTGCCGTTGAGGTTAACGTCACCTTCTATATCGATGTTTACGCCGCGCTCGCTTAGTGCCAGTTTTAAGCGGGCATCAGCGCCTTCGCTCTGCGGTGCCAATGGCGTCAGGCGCAATTCCCCCGTTACCTCGTTTAGCTGGCGTTGGCTGGCCGCCTCACTTACCGTGGCAATACTAAAGTCCGCGGACAGCTGCTCGCCCGTTGTGGCGGTGACCTTCAGTGCATCCAGTTGCCAGCCGCTGGCGAGCAGTCGCTCAATCGCGAGTGTCGCTTTCACTTCTGGTTTGCTCAACCACTGCCAGTCCATCGCGGTCTCAGCTGGTTCTGCTGTCGTATCGGTCTGTGTTGACTCCTGCGGGGCGGGCGCGAAAATTTCCTGCAGTGCATCGACATTCAATGCGGGGCTGCTCAGCGTGGCGTCGACCTGCGAAAAATCAGTGGCGATGGTCAGTGTGCCAGACAGGGTGTTGTCGCCAAGGGCCAGAGTGGTGTCGCTGAGCTGGTAGCCATTGTCGATGACTAAGGTTGTGGCCAGGCGGCTTTCGGGTAGCGCTGGTGCATGCTCCAAACCTGCCATGGTTGCCAGTGCCTCCAGGCGCTGCAAGGCGAGGGATAGATCTATGCGGCTGCCGGATAGGTCGGGGCTTAGTGATAGACGGCCCTGGCTTTTCAGTTGGGCGTCTTCATGTTCGATGGCGAGTTGATAGTCCAGCACACCGGCACCGGGATCAAACAACACGATATCCCCGCTCACCAAAAAATGGTGCTGGGCATAGGCCAGCTCCAATGAGAGGTGACCGTTAGCCGTTTCACTGCGCTCACCTCTCACCTCGGGCAGGTCGATGTGATAGCGCTCGCCGTCGGCGCGCAGAATATGAATATGACTGTCGAGCAGGACAATTTCCTGAAAATTAAAATCGCCCGGTAATTGCACGGGGGCAGGGGAAGAAGGCTCAGCATCTGGCGGAGGGGTTTCGCCGTTGCCACGCAGTTTGCTGGTCAGCCAGTTGAGTTCGCCCTCGCGGTTGTGCTCCAGATTAACGGTGAGCCCTTCACTGTGCAGCGACCAGAAGGCGCCGTCGTTAAAGGGGGAGGCGATAAGTTTCAGCGACAAGGTGTCTAGGCGTAACAGCGTTGGCTCGGGCCAGTCGGGGTTGCGAAGCTCCAGTCCCTTCAGCTCCAGCCGGAGGGGGCTGCGGTGGGAACTGAGCGACTCGAAGGTGATATCGAGGCCGGCAAAACGCTGGCCGCCTGTCGAGATTGCGCCCTGCAGAAGTTGTGGCTGAATAACAATGGCGGTGATGCCAATGATGATGAGTAGCAGTAAAACACTGACGCTAAGCAACAATTTTTTTAACATTGTGCGCTGGGCTGCCCCTGATTAACAATCTTAGTGGGTAGTGTGAGAGCTTCAGGGTAGATGTGCAACGTTGATCACGTCGCTGAGAAAACAAAATGAAAAGGGTGCCCGTTTATGCAATGGCCGTCTCCACTGACTCCCGCTGTACTGCTTCGTCGCTATAAGCGATTTCTCGCCGATGTGCGCTTGGAGTGTGGCACCGAGTTGACCGTACACTGCCCCAATACCGGTGCCATGACCGGTTGCGATACGCCCGGTAGTCGCGTGTGGTTGAGTTACAGCGACAACCCCAAGCGTAAGTATGCCTACACCTGGCAGATGGTAGAGGTAGACGGGAACAAGGTGTGTATCCACTCGGCCTTGGCCAATAAGCTGGTGGCCGAGGCCTTGGATGAGCAAGTGATAACTGAGCTTGCTGGGTGTTCAGGCTATCAGGCTGAGCAGCGCTTGCCCGACGGCAGTCGCATCGACTTTGTCCTGGAGACGGCAAATGGCCCCTGTAATGTGGAGGTTAAATCGGTAACCCTATTAAGCGAGGACGGGGGTGGCCGTTTTCCCGATGCGGTGAGCACGCGTGCGCGTCGCCACATTCGCGGCTTGCGTGAACACGTAGCGGCGGGCGGGCAAGCGGCGCTGCTTTTTGCGGTTTTGCATGAGGGAATTAACGCGGTGGCAGCTGCGGCGGATATCGACCCTGCCTATGCGCGCGAATTGGCTGAAGCCCAGCGCGAAGGCGTGCAACTGCTGGCATATCGCGCGCAGATTGATGAGCAGGGGATGCGCCTGCAATCATCGCTGCCAGTGACGGCTTAGGGCGCCTGCTCGGCGAGTAATTCGTCGAGTAATAGCTCGCCATTTTCTACCCGGCAGCGCAGTGCCTGCAACGATTGACCCAAGCAGGGACCGGAGACGCATTCACCAGACTCGATAATAAACAGCGCGCCGTGGGTCGCGCATTGGATCAGCGTTTCTTCCACGTCGAGGAATTGGTCTTCCTGCCAGTGCAGCTCAATGCCGAGGTGGGGGCAGCGATTGCGGTACAGGTAAACCCCGCCATTACTGCGGACCGCAAACAGTGAGTGACCTTGATAGTTCAGGCCTTTGGAGCCGGGCTCGGGGATCTCGTCAAGGCGGCAAAGTACGGTCACAGTTCCTGGTCTCCGGCGGGGGCGGTCTGGACAAGTCGGTCATCACCTTCGCTATTAAAGGCGTGGCGTATCGCGGGCAGCATGCGATCCACGGCGTCGCGGCCCTCGGCAATGGCCTCGGCAGCATCGCCAAAGTCCAGCAAGCCGATGTGTCCCAGGCGCGGCCACAGCATAATATCCGCCGGTTCGCCGGCCAGGCGAGAGCGGGTAATGCGGTCCTGCATAATATTGATCGAGCTCATCATCACATTGAGGGTGCCGGGCGCTTCTGGCTTTTTCTCGCTGGGGCTGCGCCAGTTGCTGGCCGCTTCTTTTACGCTGCTGGCAAAGCGGCTGAACGCGGCGGCGAGTTGCGATTCTTCGTCGCCCTCTCCGTCATTACCCGAGCCGATAGCGGGGTGATCCTCCTCGGCCTCCTCCTCTTCGGCGATCTCCTCTTTGCGCTGCTGCTCGTTGTCGGGCGCGCGAGCGTCTCGCTCAATTTTGCGGCGGCCAACCAAGTCGCTGTTCAGGTCAACGCCAATGGTGATGTCGGCACCGAGGGCGCGGCACACCGACACCGGAACGGGGTTTACCAAGCCGCCGTCCACAAGCCAGGAGTCGCGGTGAGCCACCGGCGTTAATACACCGGGCACCGCCATTGATGCACGTACGGCCTCCCACAGCGGGCCGCGCTGCAGCCACACTTCTCGGCCGCGCTGGAGGTCTGTTGCGACGGCGGCAAAGGGCAGCGATAAGTCTTCGATATTGGGGTTGCCGTATTCACTGATGAAGTAGTCGATCAGTCGTGTCGCGTGAGCCACACCGCCTGTGGCTGTCAGGCTAACACTCATGTAGTGAAAAACCTGGGCGCTGCTCAGTGTTTGAATCCAGGCTGAAAAATCGTCCAGGTGTTCAGTGAGATAGCAGGCGGCAATCACCGAGCCAATGGAAGTGCCGACAATAATATCGGGCTTGATGCCCAGTTCTCCCAGGCGTTGAATAACGCCAATATGTGCCATGCCTCGGGCAGAGCCGCTGCCCAGTGCTAACGCGATTTTTTTGTGGTCGGCGGTGTGAGCTTCCACAGTATTTTTGCTCCTGGTTTCGCCACTGAGTTGATGGCGTTACTATGATGCCATGACTTGAAAGGTGGACACTATCAGAACCCGCGACGACATGGACGATTACCGAATGACAGAAGCGCTCCTGTGTGGGCAAGACGAATCGCTGATGGTGGATGTGCTGGGCTGTCCCGTTCATCCCGCGATTGTTGCGCCCTTCGAAGCGCTGCGATCAGATGCCGCGCGCGCAGGCTTTGAGTTGAAAATTGTCAGCGGGTTCCGCGGCTTTGACCGACAGTTGGCGATCTGGAATGCGAAGGCCAGTGGTCGCCGCCCGCTGCTCGATAGCGACGGCCAGGCCCTGTGTTTTAACGAATTAAGCTGTGAGCAGTTGCTCGACGCTATCTTGCGTTGGTCAGCCCTGCCCGGCGCCTCCCGTCACCATTGGGGCAGCGACATCGACGTGTATGACGCCGCGGCGGTGGCCAGTGATTATTCGGTACAGCTCAGCCCGCAGGAGGTGAACGACGGCGGCCCCTTTGCTCCGTTGCACGACTGGCTGGACCACCAACTTGCCAACGGTGCCAGTTACGGTTTCTTCCGACCCTATGCTGAAGACCGCGGGGGTATCGCTCCGGAGCGTTGGCATTTAAGCTATGCGCCGCTGTCGGCACGCTGCGAATCCGCCCTCACGCCAGGGCGATTGCGCCAGGTACTCGCCGAGGCGGATATCGAACTTAAAGAGCCGATACTGACGCACTTAGACGAGTTATATCGTCGCTATGTTGCTGTGCCTAAAGAGGCGTACCCTTCAGCGCATGCACCGCTGTTGGCAGTAGGAGAAGAATATTGAATTTAAGCGTCGCGCAGCTGTGGGCCGCTATGCAGGAGGAGGCCAAGGCCTTTGGTCGCAATGAACCCGTACTGGCCAGCTTTTATCACGCCAGTATTCTCAATCACGGTAGCTTTTCTGCCGCATTGAGTTTTCATATTGCCTCGCGCCTGGGCTGCGATTCGGTGCCCGCGATGCTGATACGCGATGTCGCAAGCGAGGCGTATGCCGCTGACCCGGAGGTGCTCGCCGCAGCCGTGGCTGATATTTGCGCCCACTACGACCGCGACCCCGCCTGTGATCACTACGGTATGCCCTTTCTGTACTTTAAAGGCTTTCAGGCGATTCAGGCCCACCGTATCGCCCATTGGCTGTGGCAGCAGGGGCGCGAGTCCTTATCGCTGTTTTTGCAAAATCGCATCGCCACCGTATTCGATGTTGATATTCACCCGGCCGCGCGCATTGGCCGCGGTATTATGGTCGATCACGCCACCGGCGTCGTGATTGGTGAAACCGCAGTGGTGGGCAATAATGTTTCCATGCTGCACTCCGTGACCCTCGGCGGCTGCGGCAGTGGTCGCGGCCCACGGCACCCACACATTGAAGACGGTGTGTTGATCGCCGCCGGTGCCAAGGTGCTGGGTAATATCACCGTTGGTGAAGGCGCAAAGATCGCCGCGGGTAGTGTGGTGCTCAACCCTGTTGCCGCCCATACCACCGTGGCGGGCGTACCCGCGAAGCCGGTCGGGCGCCTGTCGCGAGAAATCCCCGCCCTGAATATGGATCAGAACATTAACGGCGACAGCTAGCGCCCATGCTCCTCTGAGCCGCAGGCCCGGGCGCGATTTTTGTGCGTCTGTTTCACGGTTTTTGTCGCAGCAGCTTGATAATTTCGTCAGAATGTTTAGATTACAATGTCTGCCAATAGTGACATTGCCGCCGCGGCGGCAGTGACGATGACATAAGAAAACAAAAAAGAAGCATAGATAAGGGGTGCGTGTGAGCGTTAAGTTGCTGGATAACAAAGCTTTTTATGGCTACCGGGTCCGCCGGACAGTGGCGGGTGAGCTCTATCAGGAGTATTTCTCCCTGAAGAAAGACGGTAAGCGCCTAGAGGGACGGGCGCAAAAGGCCATAGAGAAGCAAGCGATGGAACGCGATCAAGAATTAGAAGCGCAGCAAAAGCGCTTTCTGGAGGAAACCAAGGAAGAACGCTGCTTCAAGCCAGACGGCAGCGTGCGCGGTATCAGCTATCTGTTGAAGACCGAGAAGAGTGGCAATTTGACGCCGATCTTTCAGGTGGGTGTGGCGTCAAAGGTCGAGAAAAAGACCGTGTGCACGAGTTTTTCACTCAATGCTCACGGCAGTGATGAGGCTTGGCATCGCGCGGTGGAAGCCTATGCGAAACATAAAACGATTCACAAAAACTCTAAACTCTATCAGCGCCTGTTAAGCGCCAAGCCCAAGGTGGCGTCTTAAGCGTTAAGCAAGCGGCCGAAGGTCTGTTGGCGCAGCGGTTTAATGGCCGCTACTGCCAGCACGACCAGCGCGGCCACTGCCAACCACTCGGGCAGCATGCTGTGCTGGTGTGCCTGCCCGCCGCTAATCTCCCAGTTAAACAGACTCACCAATTGGTCTAGCAACAGACCCGCAGCGATACTAATGGTGCTTACCGTACCCAGATAGGCAACGAGCGCGCGGCGTCCCAGTTCCTTGTGCACCATTCCCACCGCCGCGATATTGCTGGCCGGGCCCGCGAGCATAAAGACCAGCACCGCGCCAGGTGATACGCCCGCCATTAGCAGTCCTGCGGCGATGGGCGTGGACGCGCTGGCACAGATATACATGGGAATACCTACCAACACCATTACGACCATGGCAAGGGGGCCCCGGCCCCATTCGGCCAGCCAGGCCGCTGGCACAAAGGTCTGCACCGCCGCCGCAAACAGCATGCCCACCAACAGCCAGGGCAGCATGTCCTCAAGCAGTCGCCCGAAGGTGTAGTGAAGGCCCTCTCTCCAGCTGGTTTTCGTCGGCGCGGCAGAGCGCTTTGAGCAACAAGACGTTGTTGCGGCCTCGGCTTGTGATGCGGGTTTGCCATCGTTCCAGCCGGTTAACAAGCCCGCGGCAATGGCATTGGCGATGGCCACAATGGGTCGCGCAATGGTCATCACCGGCCCCAGTAGGCCGTAACTCAGGGCAATGGAGTCGACGCCGGTCTCAGGCGTGGAAATCAAAAACGATACTGTTGCGCCCTTCGACGCGCCGGCGCGTCGCAGCCCCATTGCCACCGGCAGAACGCCGCACGAGCACAGGGGCATGGGGGCGCCAAATAGCGCCGCTTTGATCACCGAGCCAATACCGGGTTTGCCCAGCTGCCGTTCCAGCAGGGCATTGGGAATCCAGGCTTTCATCAAGCCGGCAAGTACCAAACCCATAACGAGTAGGGGGGCGGCGTCCAAACTGAGTAAGTAGAGGTTGTTGAGGAAATTCATGCGTGATGCTCCTGTTGGGCACTGAGTTCGTCATCGAGCGCTTGCAGGATGCTGCAGTGATTGGCGGGAACATCGCCGCCGCAGCAGGCCTCGACTACCTTGCTCAGGGCGTCACGGATGCTTTTCAGCTCCCTCAGTTTTCGTTCGACCTGAGCGAGTTTCTCTTGGGCAATGCCCTTTACTTCACCACAGGACTTGGCTTCCGGGTCGACGCGAATGGCCAGTAATTCGCGAATATCGTCGAGACTGAAGCCCATGCTCTTGGCGCGCAGGATAAACTCTAGCTGCTTAATAGAGGCGGTGTTGTAAAAACGATAGCCATTGGCGCTGCGCCCGGTGGCGGCCAGTAAGCCCTCGCGCTCGTAAAAGCGCAGCGTTTCCACTGTGCAATCGAGCTTTTTAGCGAGTTCTCCAATCCTTAGTTGAGCCATGGTGATTCCCCTGATTCCGTTGCTACTGAGATCAGAATAGAGCTTGTAGGTTACTACAGGGTCAAGGCTTGGCAGTAGGTTTGTTAAAAATGGCGATAAGGTGGGCACAAAAAAGCCCGGCGTCTTTTCAGAGGCCGGGCTTTTTTTAGCGTGGCTACTTAGCCTTTGTAAGCAGCAGCGGCTTTTTCAACTTCGGCCAGGGCTTCTTTGCTGCCTGCCCAACCGTCAACCTTCACCCACTTGCCTTTTTCGAGGTCTTTGTAGTTCTCGAAGAAGTGTTCGATCTGCTGGATAAGCAGCTCGGGCAGGTCAGAGGGCTCTTTTACGTCTTTGTAGAGCACGCTCAGTTTGTCGTGGGGAACGGCCAGCAGTTTGGCGTCTTTACCCGCTTCGTCGCTCATGTTCAGAATGCCGATGGGGCGGGCACGAATCACTGAGCCGGGAACAACGGGGTAAGGCGTCACAACCAGTACGTCCAGTGGGTCACCGTCTTCAGACAGGGTGTTGGGGATGTAGCCGTAGTTGGCTGGGTAGAACATTGGGGTGGCCATGAAACGGTCAACCATCAGCGCATCGTACTCTTTTTCAATCTCGTACTTGATAGGGCTGCTGTTTGCAGGGATTTCGATGGCGACGAAAATATCGTGCGGCAGTTCTTTGCCGGCTGGGATCGAGTTATAGCTCATGAGTCGTTTCCGTTATCAGCTGTGTGCAAGGTGAAAAAATCGCGCTGATTATACCCGCTAGGGCGGGTTAACACTAATTTGATTCACAGCCTTGCTGGCCGGCTTTTCGCCCGCTTCGGCCTGACTTTGAGGCCACGGGCTAACGGTTGCCAGGGCGCGTAAGCGAATTGCGGCGGGGAAAGGGAGTGGTGAAAGGGCCGGCTGCACGGGGAGTTGCAGCCGGCAAGGGGGAGACTAATCCTTGGAAGGTGCGTTTTATAGTTGGACCTGCACCAGGCCGTTCTCGTTGCGCGCGGGGAAGCGACGCACAGAGATACTGTCGTCTTCAAGGCAGTGTCCCGCCTCCAGACTGAAATGCTGTTTGTACAGTGGTGAGGCAACCACTAGCGTGTCGCCGACGCTACCAACAATTCCCCGCGCCAGCACATTGGCGCGGCTGAACGGGCAGTGGTTGTCCAGTGCGAAGATGCGGTCATCGACGCGAAAGACGGCAAGCTGCGTGTCGCCGACTAAGGCGGCGGCGCCAGCATTGGGTAAAATGTCGTCGAGTGTGCAGACGGTGGTCCAGCTCATAGCTAATCTCCATACTTGTGCGAGGTTTCTCGCTGTGTTGCTCTGTGTGGCTCCTGTCAGTGAGACCTTCAGGCAACAGCAATTAAGTTGTTGTTGAGTTGTTTTTCTTCTTCGTTGGCGGGCCTGATTTGACCGCGCTCTTCCACGAAAACAATGTCTTTGTCGCCGTCATCGGCATTCACGAAGGAGCGGAATTGTTTGAGTTTTTGCTCGTCTTCGATGGTGGTCTTCCACTCGCATTGGTAGCTGTCGACCACGCTTTGCATGTCGCGCTCCAGTTCGTCGCAGATACCCAGTGAGTCGTCGATGATGACCTGACGCAGATAGTCCAAACCGCCCTCAAGGTTTTCCATCCACACAGAGGTGCGTTGCAGGCGGTCGGCGGTGCGCACGTAGAACATCAATAGGCGGTCGACGTACTTCACCAGGGTTTCGGTATCGATGTCGGAGGCAAAGAGGTCGGCGTGGCGGGGTTTCATGCCACCGTTGCCGCACACGTAGAGGTTCCAGCCTTTTTCCGTGGCGATCACGCCAACGTCCTTACTCTGCGCTTCGGCGCACTCGCGGGTACAGCCAGACACCGCCATTTTTATCTTGTGGGGTGAGCGCAGGCCTTTGTAGCGGTTCTCCAGGTCGATGGCCTGGCCAACGCTGTCTTGCACGCCGTAGCGACACCAGCTGGAGCCCACGCATGACTTCACCGTGCGCAGCGACTTGCCGTAGGCGTGGCCACTTTCAAAACCGGCATCGATCAGCTCCTTCCATATCACCGGTAGTTGGTCGAGGGTGGCGCCGAATAAATCCACCCGCTGGCCGCCGGTGATTTTGGTGTAAAGCTTGTACTTTTTGGCGATGCTACCCACGGTGATCAAGCCGTCCGGAGTGACCTCACCGCCTGCCATGCGCGGCACAACAGAGAAGGTGCCGTTGTTCTGCATATTCGCCAGGAAGCGGTCATTGGTGTCTTGCAGGCCGGCGTGCTGATTTTCCAGAATGTACTCGTTCCAGCAGGAGGCGAAGATGGATGCTGCCGTCGGTTTACAGATGGCGCAGCCTTTGCCGGAGCCGTGCTTCTCCAATAACTCGTCAAAGGATTTTATGC
Source organism: Spongiibacter marinus (assembly GCF_016906995.1). Classification (GTDB taxonomy): domain Bacteria; phylum Pseudomonadota; class Gammaproteobacteria; order Pseudomonadales; family Spongiibacteraceae; genus Spongiibacter; species Spongiibacter marinus. Next base: position 300,994 of record NZ_JAFBBD010000005.1, read on the forward strand.
CGCCTACGCGTATTAAGTGGAACAGCTCCTGGCGAGTGTAAGGGAAGTGTTCACAGAGGTCGGTATTCACTTCAACACCAAGTTTGGTGAGCTCAGCGTTGACCACCTGGCCCACCAGGGCGGTACAGCCGCCGCAGGTGCTGGCGGCCTTGGTGCAGCTTTTTACATCGCCAACGGTCAGTGCGCCGCCCTGCACCGCCGCGCAGATATCGCCCTTGCTGACGTTGTTACAGCTGCAAATTTGCGCGCTGTCGGGGAGGGCGTCAACCCCCAGGCCAACGCTCGCACTGCCGTCAATATTGGGGAGAATCATCGCTTCCGGGTGTTCGGGAAGCTCGATGCCATTGAGCGCAAATTGCAGCAAATTGCCGTAGTCGTCGGCATCGCCCACCAATACCGCGCCGAGCAAGTGCTTGCCGCTTTCGCTAACCACTATCTTTTTATAAATCTCGGCTTGTTCATCGATAAAGGTATAGGACTTGGCACCGGGGGTGTTGCCGTGGGCGTCTCCAATCGAGGCAACGTCGACGCCCATTAGCTTGAGCTTGGTACTCATGTCTGCGCCGGTGAACTGCTTGTCGTCACCGTTGCCAAGGATATGCGCAGCGGCGACGCGGGCCATTTCATTGCCCGGCGCAATCAGGCCAAAGATGCGTTGGTTCCACAGCGCGCATTCGCCAATGGCATAGATGGCGGGGTCAGAGGTCTGGCAGTAATTGTTAATGGCGATGCCGCCGCGTTCGCCGATCTCCAGTTCGCACTGGCGAGCCAGCGCATCTTGCGGGCGAATACCTGCAGAGAAAACCAGAATGTCGGTTTCCAGTTCTGCGCCGTCAGCGAAGGACAGCTTGTGCACGCAGTGCTCGCCGTCGCCGATGTTTTGCGTGTTTTTCTGGGTGTGCACTTCAACGCCAAGGTCTTCGATCTTACGTCGCAGCAGTGCGCCGCCACCGTCGTCCACTTGCACCGCCATCAAGCGTGGCGCGAATTCAATGACATGGGTTTTCAGGCCCAGGTCTTTAATGGCTTTAGCGGCCTCCAGGCCGAGTAGGCCGCCGCCCACCACGGCGCCCACAGAGGCATTTTTTGCCGCCGCGGTGATCGCTTCAAGGTCTTCGATGGTGCGGTAAACAAAGCAGTTTTCGCGCTCGTGGCCGGGAACAGGGGGAACAAAGGGGTAGGAGCCGGTTGCCAGCACCAGCTGGTCATAGTCGTAGTGGCGCCCTGAATCCGTTGTTGCGGTTTTTGCATTGCGATCAATGGCGACAACTTTTTCACCGCATCTAACGTCGATATTGTTTGTCGCGTAGAAGCCATCGGCAACCATGTTTAGCGCGTCGGCTTGTCGCGTTTCAAACCAGGCCGTCAGGTGTACGCGGTCGTAGGCGGGGCGGGGCTCTTCGCCGATTACGGTGATCTGGTAATCCGTCGCGCAGCCACTTTCGACGATTGACTCTAGGAATTGATGTCCAACGGGGCCGTTGCCCACAACAAGCAAGCGCTGTTTATGGCTCATAGTGACGTCCTTTGCTTCTTTCTACCATTGGCAGCACCGGGGAGTGCTGCATTATTAATGTGCCCTGGGGCGTGTAACAGGCATTAAGCAAAAGACGTGCCAGTGAATTTTGTGTGTATTATGTGTTTGATTTATATGGTTTTTGTATTTTTGTGGTCGAACTTAGGGCGCATTTTGGTGCTTTGTGGTGTGGCGCGGCTGATTGTTTCTGGGGCGCGCTGCTTCATCGGGGGGCGAAAATTCAGGCCGCAGGCGGTTGGCGGTGGTGGCTGGCACTTGCCTGGTCGCGTTAAGTCGTCGCTAAGTCATATTTATTGCTAACAATATCAATTGCTTAGTGGGCTGGTGTTGATGTTTGGCACGGCGTTTGCTCAGCAGCAAGCAAATTCCTCGTTGGCTGAATGGAGCTACTATGTCGTCCTCTACATTAAATTTGCTCGATCTCAAGCAGGATAAAATCCGCTTGCTGCATCTGAGCTGGTTTGCCTTCTTCCTGACTTTTGTCGTGTGGTTTAGCCACGCACCGATGCTGGCCTCTATTAAAGAGGCCTTCGATCTTACAGGGCAGCAAGTGAAAGCCCTGATGATTCTCAATGTGGCGCTGACGATTCCCGCCCGGGTGGTGGTTGGTATGCTGGTGGATCGCTACGGTCCGCGCATTATCTACTCGGCACTCCTCGTTAGTGGCGGTGCCATGTGTATCGCGTTTGCGTTTGCCGACAGCTATGAAGCCATCGCGCTGCTGCGTTTTTTAATGGGTTTTATTGGCGCGGGCTTTGTGATTGGTATTCGCCTTGTAGGTGAGTGGTTTCCCGCGCGCCAGGTCGGCTTGGCCGAGGGCGTTTACGGTGGCTGGGGTAACTTTGGTTCGGCGGCAGCCGCGATGACCCTGCCAACCCTGGCGCTGATGTTCGGTGGCGACGATGGCTGGCGCTACGCCATTGCCAGCACAGGTGTGATGGCAATGATCTACGGCGTGTTCTTTTACTCACGTGCGCGCAACACGCCCAAGGGTTCTACCTACTTCAAGCCAAAGAAAAGTGGCGGCTTGGTGGTAACCAGCAAGCGCGATTTGGTGTTTTACATTGCCATGTGTATCCCCATGTACCTGGCCTTGGCAGTACTGACTTGGAAGCTGTCACCATCGAATCTGGGTATGTTAAATGGCGTGGCAGCAATGGCGCTTTACGGTGTGCTGGTGGTGCTGTTCATTGTGCAGGTGAGCCAGATTCTGCGCGTTAACCACGATGTATTGATCAACGTAGAAATCCCCGCAATGCAGAAATACCCCTTCAAGCAAGTGGCTATTCTGAATGTTGCCTACCTGGTTACCTTTGGCTCTGAGCTCGCGGTGGTGTCGATGTTGCCGCTGTTCTTTATGGAAACCTTTGAGCTGACCGCCGTTAAAGCGGGCATGTTGGCCTCCGGCTTTGCATTCATGAATCTGGTCGCCCGCCCCAGTGGTGGCTACCTGTCTGACCGTTTTGGCCGTCGTCGCTCGCTGAGCATTTTGATCTGCGGCTTGGCGGTGGGCTATATGCTACTCAGTCAGATCACGTCAACGTGGCCGCTGCTGCTGGCGGTATTGGCGACCATGTGTTGCTCCTTCTTCGTACAGGCGGGCGAAGGCGCAGTGTTTGCCATCGTGCCGTTGGTCAAGCGTAGTATGACCGGGCAGATTGCGGGTATGACCGGCGCTTACGGTAATGTGGGTGCGGTTATCTTCCTGACCGTCCTCAGCTTTGTCGATGCTTCCAGCTTCTTTATGGTGATCGCCGCTTGCGCTGCCTTTGTGTTTGTTGCGGTGCAATTTATGGAAGAGCCACAGGGACACATTGCCGAATACAACGACGATGGCAGTGTGGCGCTGATTGAAGTGAGCTAGTCTGCAATCTCAACTCGAAAAGGAGTGGTGTTTTGCACCTGGATGGTGGACTGAAATTGAGCATAGCCCAGCGCAGTAGCGCTGGGCTTAAGCCGTTTAATGAGGACAGTCTCGGCGCGCGAGTGCCCGAGGGGTCGCTGCTGACGACCAAGGGCGCCGTCGCGGCTATTGCCGATGGTGTGTCGGCGGCCGAGGCGGGCAAAGAGGCAGCGGAAAGTTGCATTACCGGCTTTCTGAATGACTACTTTTCAACGCCCGAGTCATGGTCGGTGAAGCGCTCCGCGCAACAGGTATTAAACGCATTGAATCGCTGGCTGTTTGCTCAGGGTCAAGGCTATGCGCAGGCGGAAAAGGGCTATGTGTCTACCCTGAGTGTGGCGGTATTTAAGTCCCAGCTCGCCCACTTGTTCCATGTGGGCGATAGCCGCATATACCGGCTTCGCGACGGCGTGCTGGAACAGCTGACGCGCGACCACGCTCGGCGTATCTCTCCTGAGCACGCGTATTTGACCCGCGCAATGGGGCTGGATGTCAATCTCGATGTCGACTATCGCTCAGTCGATATCTGCTGTGGGGACCTGTTTTTACTTTCTACCGACGGTATTCACGACGTGCTGCCTGACGAGCAGATTCGCCAGCGCCTTACCGGGGCGTCCGGTGCGCTGGAGCCCGCCTGCGAGCAGTTGATTGACGATGCATTGGCCGCGGGCAGCAAGGATAATCTCAGTTGTCAGCTGCTGCGTGTAGAGGCGCTGCCGCTGGCCGATGCCGACGATGTTTATCAGCAGCTGAGCGCCTTGCCATTCCCGCCGCCGCTGCCGCCGGGTGCGGTGGTCGACGGTTTGCGTATTGAAGAAGAGCTTCACGCCAGCCCGCGCAGCCAGTTGTATCGGGTTGTGGACACTCGCAACCAGCGCCAGTTAGTAATGAAAACGCCGTCATTGCTGTACTTGGATGATCCGGCCTACATCGAGCGCTTTGTGCTGGAGAGTTGGATCGCCAAGCGACTGGAGCATCCGGCTGTCGTGTCGGTGGTTGAGCCGCCCCAGCGGCCAAGCTGCTTGTACTACCTTGCCGAATATATTCCCGGTCAGTCGCTGGCGCAGTGGATGGCCGTGCGCGACCGATCGGCAGTGAGCGAGGCAGTGGCGGTGCTTAGTCAGTTGGCCAAGGGCCTGCAGGCGATGCATCGGCACGATACCCTCCACCAGGATATTAAGCCCGACAATGTAATGATGGACGGTGACGGCAGGGTGCGCATTATCGACTTTGGCAGCTGTCATGTGGCTGGCTTAGCTGAGATCGCGGTGCCGTTAGAGCGTGATCATATTTTGGGTACCGCGCAGTATTCAGCGCCGGAGCACGTATTGCGCAAACCGCCGAGTGCGCGGGCTGACCAGTTTTCCCTGGCCGTCGTGGCCTTTGAAATGCTCAGTGGAACCCTGCCCTATGAGGGCAAGCTGGAGCAGTGCCGCAGCGCCGGTGATTACTCGCGCCTGCAGTACGTCTCTGCCAGTGATTACAACCCGCATATTCCGTATTGGATGGATCGCGCGCTAAAGCGTGCGTTGAGTATTAACCCCGACCTGCGGTATCACGACATCGCAGAGTTTATGCACGATCTTCATCACCCCAACCCCAGCTATCAGGCCAGGGAATTTCAGCCCTTGGTTCACCGCAACCCCCTGCGGTTTTGGCAGGGCGTCAGCGCTGTCTTGCTCGTGGCGCTGCTATGGAGCTTGAGCCGATAGCGGAGGGCTTTTCCTGGGCAGCGTGGCGGCATGCAGTATTGTGGTGCGCCAAAACTGCCGATTGCACACTTCTACATGCAATATTTTTGGGCGCAGTCGTCTTGTTATGAGGCGCCGCTAAAGGTGCGTCGTCGTGTTTTGGGGCGGCTCTGGCTTTTGAGGTTTTTTGAGCGAATTGTTTTTCGCTAACGTATTGAAAATTATAGAAATAAATTAATTGTTTTGATCTCTTCGCGGCTGGCATACCGCTTGCTAAATATCCCTGCGATGGGCGACGTCGCCCAAACCGAATGCCCACAATAATAGGTGTTAGAGATAAACGGCGTTCTCAATTCGGCCTGATGGTCGTGTTGCTGCCGGCCTTGTGTCGGCCGATAAAAAATAGTGTAGGAGAGAACTGCATGAGAGTTATTGCAAACGCCGTACTGCTAGGAGCCGTGGCGGCAACCTTGCCAGTCACCTCATTTGCCGATTCCCTTGCCGACGCGTTGGCAAACGGCAAGGTGTACGGTGACTTTAGGCTGCGTTATGAAACGGTGAGCCAGGACAATGCCCTGGGTGATGCCAGTGCCCTTACCCTGCGTAGCCGGCTGGGATATCAGACCGCCGCCTATCAGGGTTTTTCCGCGCAACTGGAGTTTGAGGATAGCCGCATCGTCGCGGGAGAGGGCGAGTTCAGTGCGCCGCCAGCCGGGTATAAAGCCGGGCAGTACTCGGTGATTGCCGACCCGGAAACCACCGAGCTGGATCAGGCCTTTCTGCGCTACCAACACGGTGGGCTAACGGCCAAATTAGGGCGACAGGTCATCACCTACGATGGCCATCGATTTGTCGGGCACGTGGGTTGGCGTCAGGATCGCCAGACCTTTGATGGCATCTCACTCAACTATCAAGCCAACGATGCATTGTCGCTGAGCTACGCCTACCTCGGGCAGCGCAATGGCATCTTTGCCGAACAGGCGGATAAACAGGCCAAAGATCACCTGTTAAACCTGCGTTTCAACAGTGCGGTGGGCACGGTGACGGCCTATTCCTATTTGTTGGAACTGAATGAGGCGGGCGAAGATCGTCTCGATACCACTGGTGTGAGCGTGAAGGGGGCGAAGCCCCTGGCTGAGGCAAAGCTGCTATACCACGCTGAGTTCGCTCGCCAGCGGGCGGACACGCCGCTGCTCGATGCCGATGCGGAGTATATGCTGCTTGAAGCCGGGGTCGCCGCCGCTGGTTTAACCGCGAAAGTTGGCTACGAAGTACTGGGCAGTGACGACGGCAGCTACGGTTTTGCCACGCCCCTGGCGACGCTGCATAAATTCAACGGCTGGGCCGATATTTTTCTCAAAACACCGGCCGGGGGTTTAGTTGACCGTTACGCCTCGCTGGGCGGCAGTCTTGCCGGTGGGAAGTGGGCGCTGATTTATCACGACTACCGCGCGGACGAAGACGCCGCGGGTGCCGATGCCTACGGCAGTGAAGTTAACGCGGTGTACAGCCGAAAATTTGCCAAACACTATTCGGTAGGAGTGAAGTACGCCGCCTACTCAGCCGATGAGCTGGCAGCCGATACCGATAAGTTATGGTTTTGGTTGGGCGCGGCGTTTTAACCCTGTTGCGCTCGCTTTTGCGCAATGTCATAGCCGGCCTCTGGCCGGTTTTTTATTGCTTGAGCGTATTAATGGTAGGCGCAAGCCAGCCGTAGAGCTTACTCGGGTGCAGTGATACCATGCCCAGCTAAATTCGACGGTCGAAGCACGAGCAATGCATATTCATATCCTTGGTATCTGCGGAACCTTTATGGGCGGGTTGGCCATTCTTGCGCGCGAGCAGGGGCACCGCGTTACCGGCTCTGATGCCAATGTGTATCCGCCGATGAGCACCCAGCTCGAAGCCCAGGGTATTGCGCTGATGGAAGGCTACGACCCGGCGCACCTCGACCCCGCGCCGGACCTTGTGGTGGTGGGCAATGCCATGTCGCGGGGCAACCCGGCCGTGGAATATGTTTTAGAAAGAGGTTTGCCCTATACCTCGGGGCCGCAGTGGCTAAGCGAACATGTGTTGCAGGGGCGCTGGGTGCTGGCTTGTTCCGGCACACACGGCAAAACCACCACCAGCAGTATGTTGGCGTGGATATTAGAGAGTTGCGGCTATGAGCCGGGCTTTTTGATCGGCGGTGTGCCCGCCGACTTCGGACTGTCTGCGCGCATCGGCAAGTCGGATTTCTTTGTGATCGAAGCCGATGAGTACGACAGCGCTTTCTTTGATAAGCGCTCCAAGTTTATCCACTACCGTCCGCGCACCTTGATCATCAACAACCTGGAATTCGATCACGCCGATATTTTTGATGACCTGCACGCCATTCAGCGTCAGTTTCACCACGTGGTGCGCACCGTACCCGGCAGCGGCCGCATTATCACCCCGGCGAGCGTGCCCGCTATTGAAGAAACCCTGGCAATGGGTTGCTGGAGTGAGCGCGAGCAGCTGAGCGTTAGCGGCGATACTGCCGAGTGGCAGCGCGGTGAATGCAGTGAGGACTACTCGCAGTTTCGCGTGCTGCATCAAGGGCAGGATCAGGGGCAAGTGTGCTGGCAGCACACCGGCGAGCACAATGTGGCCAACGCATTGGCTGCCATCGCGGCGGCGCGGCATGTCGGTGTCCTGCCGGCTGACAGTATCGATGCGCTCAGTCAGTTTCAGGGCGTGAAGCGCAGAATGGAGCTGCTCGGCTGCATAGACGGGGTGTCGGTCTACGATGACTTTGCCCACCACCCCACCGCCATTGAAACCACCTTGCAAGGCCTGCGCGGTCGTGTGCAGAAAAACGGGCGAATTATTGCCCTGATAGAACCGCGCTCGAATACCATGCGTATGGGCATCTACAAAGACCGCCTGGCAGCCTCGACGGCCTCGGCAGATCGCGTTATTTGGTATCAGCCACCCGGACTGGATTGGTCGCTTGACGGCGTGATCGCCAACAGTCCTGTGCCCGCCGAGTTAAGTCGCGACCTCGATGCCTGTCTCCAGCAGCTTGTCGCCATGCTGCGCAGCGGTGACCACGTGGTCATCATGAGTAACGGCGGCTTCGGTGGTATTCATCAGCGCCTGATGACGGCGCTTAATAACAGGGCCTAATTATGAAAGCGGTAACCTTGGCAATGACCGGCGCATCGGGCGCGCAATACGGTTTGCGCCTGCTCGAATGCCTGCTGGCCGCGGGCTGCCCGGTTCACTTTATGATCTCCAAGGCGGCGCTGTTAGTCGTGGCAACAGAAACCGAGGAGCCCCTGCCAGCCAAACCCCAGGCCCTGCATAAACATCTGGTGGAGCGCTTTGGTTGCCCGCCCGATCAGTTGCAAGTGCACGGGCCGGAAGACTGGATGGCCGCCGTGGCCTCGGGCAGTGGCGCGCCAACCCGTATGGTGGTCTGCCCGGCAAGTACCGGCACCTTGTCAGCCATTGCCTGTGGCGCCAGTAATAATTTAATTGAACGCGCGGCCGATGTTGTGCTCAAAGAGCGGCGTCAGTTAATTTTGGTGACGCGAGAGATGCCCTTGTCGAGCATTCATCTGCAGCATATGCTCAGCCTCAGCCAAATGGGCGCGACCATTATGCCGGCGTCGCCAGGCTTTTATCGGCGCCCGACAAGCGTGGATGAGATCGTCGATTTTGTCGTCGCGAGAATATTGGACCACCTCGACGTAGCGCAAACGCTGCTGCCGCGCTGGGGTGAATAACGGCCTTTACCGGCCCGGACGCAGAGACCCTGCGCCCGAATGACAATAAGGAAACACCATGACTGGGCGGCTTGCCAACGCATACCAGACACTGATTCTCCGCAATGCTACCTGGGTGTTGCTGCTGTTGATAGCGGTGACCGGATTCCTGGGGAGTCATATACCCGCGATGAAGCTCGATGCTTCCTCCGAGGCCTTGGTGCTGGAAGGGGATACCTCGCTGGAGTATTTCCGCGAAATCAGCAAGCGCTACCAGACCGAGGACTTCCTGCTGGTCACCTACCAACCCGAGGGCGACCTGTTCGCGCCCCAGCAGCTGAAAACCATCGCCAAGCTGCGCGATGACCTGGCGAAGCTGCCGCGGGTGTCGAGCATTAATTCTATTCTCGATGTGCCCTTGTTGCAGAGCCCGCCAGTGAGCCTGGGTGATGTCACCGCGGGTGAGATTCCCACCCTGGGCGACGGTACTGCCAATGTCGACATGGCGCGCGAGGAATTTGCCAACAGCCCTATTTATCGTTCGCTGCTGACCAGCCCCGATGGTACGACCACCGCGCTGCAGGTGAACCTGGAGCGCGACCAAAAATTCTATGAGCTGCTGGACGCCCGCGATGTGCTGCGCGCCGACGCGGCGCAGCGCCCCCTGACCCTGGACGAGCAGGCCAAGCTCGAGGCGGCCGAGCAGGCCTTTGATGACTACGTCACCGAGATTCACGGCCGTCAGGAAGCGCTGGTTGCGCAGGCGCGAAGTGTGCTCGACAACTACCGCGACGGTGCCAAATTGTTCCTCGGCGGTGTGCCAATGATCACCGTGGATATGATCGACTTTGTAAAAAGCGATCTGAAAGTGTTCGGTACCGGGATATTGGTGTTCATTGTGGTCTTGCTGGTGGTGATTTTCGGCAGTCCGCGCTGGGTGCTGATTCCGCTGCTGAACTGCGTGGCCACGGTCACCTTCATGCTGGGGCTGCTGGCCTTTATGGACTGGCGACTCACGGTTATTTCCGCCAACTTTGTCGCGCTGCTGCTGATTATTACGCTGGCTATTACCATCCACTTGGTGGTGCGCTACCGGGAAATTTCGGCGCTGTCGCCGCAAAGCAGCCAGCTCCAGCGAGTGAGCGACACCGTTCGTCTGATGGCGCGGCCCTGTATCTACACCGCCCTCACCACGCTGGTGGCCTTTGCGTCACTGGTGGTCAGCGGTATTCGTCCGGTCATTGATTTCGGTTGGATGATGACCATGGGGGTGATGGCGGCGCTGATACTCAGCTTCCTGATTCTGCCCTGTGTACTGATGCTTTTGCCCGTCCGCGAAGAGAAAAACGGCGCCGGTGGCGAGGGCGCTTTTACCCGCTATTTTGCCGTTGCTACCGAGCGTTTTGGCGGCACCATTGTGGTGGTGTCGGTAGCCTTGCTGGCGGTGAGTGCCTGGGGTATTTCACAGCTTAAAGTGGAAAACCGCTTCATCGACTACTTCCACGAAGACACCGAAATTTATCAGGGCATGGAAACCATCGATGCCGAGCTGGGCGGCACCATCGGGCTGGATATTATTCTCAATCGCCCGAGTGAGTCGTCCGCGCCGACGGTTGCCGACGGTGCGCCTGCCGCCAATGATGCCCCTGTCGATAATGCCGCCGCCGAGCAAGCGGGCGAGGAATTCGATGCCCTGTTTGGTGACGCCGAATTCGACGAGGCTGACGACAACTTTGCCGCGGAGCAGGGCGGCGACTTTGCCGATGATTTCGCTGGCGACTTCGATGCGGGCTTTGACGATTTCAGTGCCGGCGACGATTTTGGCGGCAGTGCTGCCAGTCCCCAGAGCGAGTGGTTTACGGTGGCGGGCATGCGCCGTATTCAAGAGGTGCACAACTATCTGGACAGCTTGCCCGAGACAGGCAAAGTGCTGTCCCTGGCCACCTTCTACGAGCTGATGCAGATGATTATGGGGAATGTCGACGACCTGCAATTGGCGCTCGCTCAGCGCTCACTGCCGACGTCGATCAGCAGCATTCTGCTCGACCCCTACTTGTCTGCCGAGGTTGATCAGGCGCGGATTAGCCTGCGGGTGAAGGAAACCAGCCGCAGCCTGGAGCGCGATGCCTTTCTTAAGGAAGTGCGCAGACACCTGATCGACGAGCTGGGTTTTGAGGAAGAGCAGGTGCGCCTGACGGGCTTACTGGTGCTCTACAACAATATGTTGCAGAGCCTGTTTACCTCGCAAATTTTGACCTTGGCGGCGGTGTTCGTAGCCATCCTGGCAATGTTTATGGTGCTGTTCCGCTCCTTTAGTCTGGCGATGATCGCGCTGACACCCAACCTGCTGGCCGCCGGTGCGGTGCTTGGTGGGATGGGGCTGGCCGGCATTCCGCTGGATATGATGACCATTACCATTGCGGCGATCACAGTGGGTATTGGCGTCGACGACACCATTCACTATGTGCACCGCTTCCGGGATGAATTCCCCCGCGACCGCAACTATCTGCAAACCATGTATCGCTGCCACGGCAGTATCGGCAAGGCGATGTACTACACCTCGGTGATTATCGTCTTTGGCTTCTCCATTCTGGCGCTGTCGAACTTTACCCCGAGCATCTACTTCGGCTTGCTCACCGGTCTGGCAATGATCGCTGCGCTCATGGGCGCGATGTTGCTGTTGCCGAAATTGATCCTGATGATTCAGCCACTGGGGCCGGAAGGCAATGCACGCTGAGCAACAAGACCACTACCCACTGTTTCCGCTGGGTGGTGTGTTATTTCCCGGTGGCCGCATGGCGCTGCGTATCTTCGAGCGCCGCTATTTGGATTTGCTGCGCAATACCCTGCGCGACGACGGCCACTTCGGTATTGTTCACCTGCACGCCGGCAGTGAGGTGGACGGTAAGGGCGATGAGCCGCGTATCGCCGCCGTGGGCTGCCAGGCCCGGGTAGTGGACTGGGATCAAACCGAAGACGGTTTGTTGTCGGTGGTGGTTGAGGGCGGCCCGCGTTTTCACCTGCTGCACAGCTACCGCGACGACGCCGGGCTGAATCGCGGCCGCGTTGAATGGCTCAGCGAACAGGCGGATATTCCTTTGCCAGAAGAGGCTGAAGAGTTGTCAGCCTTGTTGGCGCAGTTGTTGGAGCACCCCCATGTGCAGCGCATGGGTTTCAGTGCCGAGGTCAGCGGCACCGGTGAGCTGGTCAACCGCCTCGCTCAGTTATTGCCGCTCAGTCCAGAGGATGTGTATCCGCTGCTGGAGATAGACGAACCGCTGCACCGGCTAGACGCCCTGCACGACCTGCTCGAGAGCCTTTCACAATAGCCAGCCTGTGCATCGCCACCGATAGTGAGTGCCGCCGCATTCCGGTATACTGTGCGTTTTTTCCGCCCCAGCACGGGCGGGCAGTTCGCGCAGTATTCAAGGGGATTCGCGTCGATGGAAGTCAAACAGTATATGCAGCAACTCGGACAGCGAGCGCGCGCGGCTTCGCGGGTGTTGGCCGCGGCCGATAGCGGGGCAAAAAACCGCGCGTTGCTGGCCATTGCCGAGGCGGTAGATGCTGCCCGGCAAACCATTGCTGACGCTAACAAAAAAGATCTACAGGCCGGTGAAGCGGCGGGCCTGGATGCCGCATTATTGGACCGCTTGGCACTCACGCCGGCGCGTATCGACGGCGTGATCGAAGGCCTTCAACAGGTGGCGGCGCTGCCCGACCCCGTTGGTGCCATCAGCGACATGAACTACCGCCCCAGTGGTATCCAAGTGGGTAAAATGCGCGTGCCCCTCGGTGTGGTCGGCATTATTTATGAGTCGCGCCCCAATGTTACCGCTGAGGCAGCAAGCCTGTGCTTGAAGTCGGGCAATGCGGCAATTCTGCGTGGCGGCTCCGAAGCCATTCATTCCAATCAGGCTTTGGCGGCGTGTATTCGTCAGGGCCTGGCGGTGGCCGGGCTACCTGAAACGGCGGTGCAAGTGCTGGAAACCACTGACCGCGCCGCCGTAGGCGAGCTGATTACCATGCCCGAATACGTGGATGTGATCGTTCCCCGTGGCGGCAAAGGCTTAATCGAGCGTATTTCGCGCGATGCTCAGGTAACCGTTATCAAACATCTCGATGGCATCTGTCATGTTTATATCGACGATGCTGCCGATGCCGACAAAGCGCGCGCCATTGCCCTGAATGCCAAGGCCCAGCGGTTTGGCACCTGCAATACCATGGAAACACTGCTGGTTGCCGAGAGCCGCGCCGAAGAATTACTGCCCGGCATCGCCGAAGATTTACAAGCCGCTGGTGTCGAGCTGCGCGGCTGCCCGCGCACCCGCCAGGTATTGATGGGTGCCGTTGAGGCCAGCGAAGAAGACTGGGCGACAGAATATCTGGCGCCGATCTTGTCGGTGAAGGTGGTGGCCGGTATCGATGAGGCGATGGACCATATCGCCCAGTACAGCTCGGGCCACACCGAATCCATTGTTACTGAGAACTACACCCTGGCGCGTCGCTTCCTGCGCGAAGTCGATTCCAGCTCGGTGATGATCAATGCCTCCACGCGTTTTGCCGACGGCTTCGAATACGGCTTGGGCGCCGAGATTGGTATTTCCACCGACAAAATTCACGCCCGTGGCCCGGTCGGTCTGGAAGGACTGACATCGCAAAAATGGGTGGTGTTCGGCGACGGCCATGTGCGGAGCTAAACACTCTTGACGGCACCTCTGCGCAAGCATTGTTTGGTATTTGGTGGCACCTTTGACCCCATTCACCACGGCCACTTGCGCTCAGCGATTGAGCTGCGCGAGCTGCTGCAGGCCGACGAACTCAGGCTGATGCCCAGCCACCAACCGCCGCTGCGCGGTCGCCCCAGTGGCACGGCCCAGCAGCGATTGGAAATGGTGCAATTGGCCGCCGCCAATGAACCGGGGTTTATTGTTGACGACCGCGAGCTCAGCCGCGATGGCGCGTCCTACACCGTTGACAGCTTGCAAGAGCTGCGCGCTGAACTGGGCGACGGTGTTGGTTTAACGATGGTGATGGGCAGCGATGCCTACGCTAAGCTGCACCGCTGGCACCGTTGGCAGTGCCTGCTTGATTACGCCAATGTCTGGGTGATCGAGCGCGCCGAACATCCACTGCAGGCCGATGGCGAAGTTGCTGCCGCAATGGACGCCCGCCGGCTCGCCAGCGTTGAGCAATTGCGCACGCGCGCTGCCGGTGGTTTTTTCAGCAGCCGCCTGATCCAATTACCTATTTCCGCCACCGATATTCGCGCCCGCGTTGCTGCCGGGCGCTCTATTCGCTACCTGCTGCCCGATGCTGTGGCAGAGCGTATCGCCCATTGGGGGCTTTATCAGAACATGCAAACAGGAACACAAAGTTAATGGCCGTTGAGCAATTGAAAACGCTGGTGATCGACGCACTGGAAGAAGTAAAAGGGCGCGATATTACGACGCTGGACGTACGCGGAATCAGCGGCGTAACCGACTACATGGTGGTGTGCAGTGGCACCTCGAATCGCCACGTTAAGTCGCTGGCAGACAATGTCTGGGTAGAAGCCAAGAAAGCAGGTTTTACCCCAATGGGCATGGAAGGTCAGCAGACCGCCGAATGGGTGCTGGTTGATTTTGGCGATGTGGTTGTACACGTGATGCTTCCCGAAGCGCGTCTGTTCTACGACCTTGAGCGGCTCTGGCAAGTACCGGCGGCAGGTGGCGAATCAAGCGACGGCGGCGATGAGAGTTAGCCTGCTCTGTATCGGCGGCAAAATGCCCGACTGGGTTGAGGCCGGTGTGGCGGAATACCGCAAGCGCCTGCCTCAGGAAATCCAGTTGGATATTCGCGAGTTGCCGCTGGCCAAGCGTGGCAAAAACACCGATATTCGCCGCGCTATTGCTCAAGAGGGCGAGGCGATGCTGGCGGCCATTCCCCGTGGTGACAAGATCATCGCCCTGGATGTAAAAGGCCGCTCTGTCAGTACCGAGTCGCTGTCAAAATCCTTGGCGGCGTGGCGCATGGAGGGCGATAACGTCAGCATACTGGTCGGCGGTCCCGACGGTCTGGCTGCGCCCTGTCTGGCGGTGTCCAGTGAGAAATGGTCGATGTCGGCAATGACCTTGCCGCACCCACTGGTGCGGGTTATGTTTGCCGAGCAGCTCTATCGCGCCTGGACTATCCTAGCTAATCATCCCTATCACCGTTGAGTCATGGCCACCATACCCCGACGCCAGACCCTAAAAAACACCTACCGCGAGCGCTATGTTTACCGGCGCCGAATGTTTGTGTGCATTGTGTTATTGATGGTGATGACCGGGGTGTTGGTGTCGCGCTACACCCAGCTGCAAATCCTCGACTACGACATTTACAAAACACAGTCTGACCGCAACCGCATTCAGCTTATGCCGATAGCGCCCAAGCGCGGCCTGATCTTTGACCGCAATGGCATACTGCTCGCGGAGAATATTCCCAGCTATACACTTACGGTGATTCGCGAGCGCGTTGACCAGCTGGATGAAACACTGGCCATTATTGGCGAGCTTATCGAACTCAGCGACGACGATATCGAGCAATTTAAAAAACGCCTGCGTCGGCGTCGGCCCTACGAGGAAGTGCCGCTTAAGTTCCGCCTCAGTGAAAAAGAGATCGCCATTATTGCCGTCAACCGGCACCGCATTCCCGGTGTCGATGTCGACGCCCAGCTGGTGCGCCACTATCCTCAGGGTGAATTATTTGCCCATGTGCTGGGCTACGTTGGCCGAATCAGTGAGCGCGAGCAAGATACCATCGACCCTGTTAACTACAGCGGCACCCACCACATCGGCAAAATTGGTCTGGAAAAATACTACGAAGACCTGCTGCACGGCACGGTCGGCTACCAAAATGTGGAGAGCAATGCCCACGGCCGAATTCTGCGCGTGTTAGAGCGCCACGACCCGCTGCCGGGCGGCGATATTCAGCTGCATATTGATGCGCAGGTGCAGAAAGTTGCCTACGACGCCATGGCCGGACGACGCGGCGCCGTGGTGGCCATCGACCCCAAAACCGGGGGCGTGATCGCCATGCTCAGCACGCCGAGCTACGACGCCAATTTATTTGTTGGCGGCATTAGCGGCAAAGACTACCGCGCCCTGCAAAACGACAACGACCTGCCGCTGTACAACCGCGCCTTACAGGGCCAGTACCCGCCGGCCTCTACCGTAAAACCCCTGTGGGCGCTGGCGGGCATGTATTACGGCGTGGTAACGCCGGCCACGCGCTACGCTGACCCCGGGTTCTTCAGTCTGCCCAACGACACTCGGCGCTACCGCGACTGGAAGCGCGGCGGTCACGGCGCCTCGGTGAATATGGGTCAGGCCATTGCCGAAAGCTGCGATGTGTACTTCTACGAGCTGGCCTACAAGCTGGGTATTGATCGCCTGCATGACTTTGGCACGCGCTTTGGCTTGGGGGATGTCACTGGCATCGATAACACCAACGAGCGCGGTGGGCTGTTGCCGTCGCGGCAGTGGAAGCGCGACACCCGCGGCAGCCACTGGTACCCCGGCGAAACCATCAACGTGGGCATTGGGCAGGGCTTTATGTTGGCAACGCCGCTGCAGATCGCCGTGGCCACCTCGGTGCTGGCGTCGCGCGGCGAACTGCGTGCACCGCGGCTGTTAGCCGCCGTCGGTGGCGAGCCGGTTGAGGCGCCGCTGCTTGGCAAAATGGAAGATGTCCCCGAAAGTCAGTGGGATGCGATCCAGCATTCCATGGAAGAAGTGATTTACGACGTGCGCGGCACCGGTCGCTCGCTGCGCAAAGGTCTGCAATATCGCATGGCGGGTAAAACCGGTACCGCTCAGGTGATTAGTATTGCCGCTGGGGAAGAGTACGACTCGGAATCCCTGGAAAAGCGCAAGCGTGACCACGCCTTGTTTGTTGCCTACGCCCCGTCGGAAGACCCGCAAATTGCCGTCGCCGTGATTATTGAAAACGGCGAGAGTGGCGGCGGTGTGGCCGGGCCGGTTGCGCGCGCGGTGATGGACGCGTATTTATTGAACTCGCCGGATGTGGCGAGCGGAGAGCAGCAATGAGCCAGTCCGATTTTCTGCGCCAGTTGCCCAGTGGTGCAGGCCCTATGTACAGCCAGCGCACACTGTCCCAGCGCCTGCGTATCGACCCGGTAATGTTGTTTCTGCTGTTGTTGTTAAGCGGCGTGGGTTTAATGGTGCTGTACAGCGCCAGCGATGAAAATGCTGCGGTGGTGTTGCGGCAGGGGCGCTTCCTCTCCGTTGCTTTTGTAGTGATGGTGCTGGTGGCCCAGCTTCACCCGGAGCAGTTGCAGCGCTGGGCGCCGTTTGCCTTTATCGGCTGCATTTTACTGCTGATTGCCGTGCATTTTATGGGGGTTGGCGCGAAGGGCGCGCAGCGCTGGTTGTCGCTTGGCGGCTTTCGCTTTCAGCCCTCGGAGTTGGCAAAACTGATTATGCCGATGACCGTGGCCTGGTACTTGTCGTCGCATCCACTGCCGCCGAGCTGGCGCTATACGGCGGCGAGTTTGGTGATTATTTTTGTGCCCACCGTGCTGGTTGCCACCCAGCCCGACCTGGGAACCTCCATCCTGATCGCCGCCTCGGGCATGTTCGTGCTGTTTTTGGGGGGCATTAGCTGGACCTTTATCTTCTCCGCCTTTGGCCTGCTGTTGGCCGCCGCGTGGCCGATGTGGGAGTTTGTGCTGCACGACTACCAGCGCCGCCGAATCCTGACGCTGCTAAACCCAGAGAGCGACAAACTGGGCGCGGGTTGGAATATTATTCAGTCCAAAACCGCCATCGGTTCCGGCGGCTTCGAGGGCAAGGGCTGGCTGATGGGCACCCAGTCTCATCTGGACTTCCTGCCGGAGAGTCACACCGACTTTATTATCGCGGTACTCGCCGAAGAATACGGCCTGCGCGGGGTGTTGCTGCTGTTGCTGTTGTACGCCTTGATCATCGGTCGCGGCATCTGGATCTCCACCCAGGCAAAACATTGCTTCGGTCGCTTATTAGGCGGGAGTATTATCCTAACTTTCTTTGTCTACGTATTTGTAAATATGGGCATGGTCTCCGGGCTGCTGCCAGTGGTGGGTGTGCCCCTGCCGCTGGTCAGTCAGGGCGGTACATCATTGGTGACATTGCTGGTGGGTTTTGGCATCTTGATGGGGATTTATGCCGACGAGCGATTGGTGCATCAGTAAACGCGCTATCGGCCGCTGTTCACGGGCCTTCAATAAAAGAGAGAATACACAGTGATTTTACGCAAATTGATTTCTTCGCCGCTGCGCTGCCTTGCTGCCGCCGTGGCTATGTCGACGCCGCTGCTGGCGTCGGCCGATTACAGCCAGCACGACAAGGCCGCTGAATTTGTCGACAAAGTGGTCGAAAAACACAGCTTTGACCGCGACTGGGTGGTCAATATTCTGCAGCAGGCAGAAAAGAAACAGTCCATTATCGACGCCATGGAGCGGCCGGCCGAGTCGGTAATGACCTGGGCGCGCTACCGCAAAATTTTTATTCAGGACTCGCGCATCAAACAGGGCGTGAAATTCTGGCAGGAACACGCCGACACGCTGGCGCGGGCGGAAAAAGAATTTGGTGTTCCCGCTGAAATGATCGTCGGCATTATCGGTGTGGAAACCCGCTACGGCCGCAATAAAGGCAGCTACCGCGTGGTGGATGCGCTGGCGACTCTGGGTTTTGACTTCCCCCGCCGCAGCACCTTCTTCCTCGGTCAGCTGGAGCAGTACCTGTTAATGGTACGCGAGCAGGACTTTGATCCGCTTAGCTTCAAAGGCAGCTACGCCGGTGCAATGGGTTATGGTCAGTTTATTCCCAGCAGCTATCGCGCCTACGCCGTCGACTTTGACGACGACGGCCAGGCAGATATTGTGAACAACCCCGTTGATGCCATCGGCAGCGTTGCCAACTACTTTGCCGAACACGGCTGGCGCAAAGGTGAAACCGTGGTCACGCCAGCGGTATTGAGTGAGCCGGTAGATGAAACCCTGTTTAATGCGGGCCTGAAGCCGGTAAAAACCCTTGCCGAATTGAAGCTGGGCGGTATCAGCAGCAACCAAGCGCTGGACGAAAGCATGAAGGCCACGGCAATGAAGTTCGACGGTGCCAAGGGCGACGAGTACTGGGTAGGGCTGAAAAACTTCTACGTGATTACGCGCTACAACCACAGCTCTATGTACGCATTGGCTGCGCACCAGCTCAGCCAAAAAGTGGCCGAGGCCTACCGCAGTGAAGTCGCGCAGAAATGACGCGACGCTTATCTTATGGCCTGTTGTTGTTACTGCTGCTGCAGGCCTGTAGCCAGCCGGCAATTCGTCAAAGCGGGCCCGTTGAACCACCGGTAACACCCACCGAGAACGACGGCGCCCCGCTGCACGACGTCGACCCAAATAGCCTCGCCGATGCCACGCCGCGCCCGGAAATCATTCGTATGGCCGGCAACAGCAACCCCTACAAAGTGCTGGGAAAAACCTACCACTTGGTGGATGACCACCGCGGCTTCAAACAGCGCGGCATCGCCTCGTGGTACGGCACCAAGTTTCACGGCAAAGCCACCGCCAATGGCGAGACCTACAGCCTCTACCAAATGTCGGCGGCGCATAAAACACTGCCCATTCCGGTGTATGTGCGGGTGAAAAATTTGGAAAATGGCCGCGCAACAATTGTTCGCGTGAATGATCGCGGGCCATTCCATTCAGACCGCATTATCGACCTCTCCTATGCTGCCGCGGTTAAGCTCGGCTTTGCGCGCAAAGGCACGGCCGCAGTGGAAATTGAGGTGATTGACACGGATAATATCGACGGCGCAGAAAAAGCCGCTGCCGATTACTATTTGCAGGTGGCCGCTTTCTCGCAACTGGACTCCGCCCAGGCCCTGAAAGATGCACTCGGCGCCGGGTTGGCCTACCCGGTATCCATCGCGAGCCAGGCATCGTCGGAGCCGGTGATTCACCGCGTGCGCATTGGCCCGCTACCGGACTACGCAACGGCACAGGCGGCGCGCAAAGCGTTGCGCAGTCGCTGGTCTGGTGAACCGCAGTTACTGGTCGACGAGCGTCAATAGGGCGCCGTCGCGATAAATTAGCTAACGAAAACTCATCGAAAAAGGTTTTGTTTTGAAACGCTTAGTGTTGTTGATTGTCTCCGCCCTGGTCTTTGCCAGTCACGCTGCCGCCCAGCAAAGCCTGGTGCCAGCGCCACCGGCTATCTCCGCGTCTGGCTACTTGCTAATGGACGCCGACAGCGGAGAGGTATTGATTGAACACAATGCCGATGAGCGCCTGCCGCCCGCCAGCCTCACCAAACTGATGACCAGCTATGTGCTGTCATACGAGCTGGAGCAAGGCCAGGTGAGCAACAGCGACCTGGTTACCATCAGCAAAAATGCCTGGGCGCAAAACCCCATCTTCACTGGCTCGTCGCTGATGTGGATAGAAGTTGGCAAGCAAGTCACCCTTGGCGATCTGCATAAAGGTGTGGTGATCAGTTCGGGTAACGACGCCAGTGTTGCTGTGGCCGAATACCTCGCCGGCAGCGAAGATGCCTTCGCAGGCATTATGAATCAACACGCGCAAATGCTGGGTTTGGAAAACACCCACTTTGTGAACTCCCACGGCTTGCCCCACCCCGAGCACTACACTTCGGCGCGTGACCTGGCCATTCTGGCGCGGGCGATCATCGACTTCCCCAATGAGTACGCGCTGTACAGCGAAAAAGAGTTTGTCTACAACAACATCCGCCAGAACAATCGCAACGGCCTGTTGTGGACGGACCCCAGCGTCGACGGCCTAAAAACCGGCCATACCAATGAAGCGGGTTACTGCTTGGTGACCTCCGCCAAGCGCGAAGGCATGCGCCTGATCTCCGTGGTAATGGGCGCCTCCAGTGAGCGGGTTCGCGAGCGCGAAACGCAAAAGCTGCTGTCTTACGGCTTCCGTTATTTTGAAACCCACCACCTGTATTCTGCCGGCACTGAGCTGACCAAGGCCAAGGTGTGGAAGGGCGGCAGTGCCGATGTGGCGCTGGGCGTGCAAGACGATGTCTACCTGACCATTCCCCGCGGCAAGGCCGACGACCTGGATGCGCAGTTAATTGTTAACGAAGTGCTTACTGCGCCCATCGCTGCCGACAGTGAATACGGTGAGCTGCAAGTGAGCCTGGACGGCAAGTTGGAAGTGAGCGTACCGCTGGTGGCACTGGAGTCGGTGGAAGAGGGCAGTATCTTCAAACGCCTGTGGGACAGCATCGTGCTGTTCTTCCTGAGCCTGGTGTCGTGAGGGTAAAAGCATGACGCAGCAAGAACCACCGAAAATTGAATTCCCCTGCGACTATCCCATCAAGGTGATTGCCGACAATCACGAGGAAGCGCGGGGCAAGGTACTGGCGGTGATGGAACAACATGCCGCGCCACTGGCCGAAGGCTGTGTTACCGAGCGGCTGAGCCGCGAAGGGCGCTTTATGTCGCTCACCGTGACCATTGTGGCCACCGGCAAAGACCAGCTTGAGCGCATCCACGTAGACCTGAAGGCGACCGGCGTCGTTAAAATGGTAATGTAGTGAGCGAGAAAATCCTCTATCAGCGCCGCTTGGCCGGGCTGCAAGACTACCAGCCAGTGTGGCAGGCCATGCAGGCCTATACCGATCAGCGCGATGCCGACAGTCCCGATGAACTGTGGTTTTTAGAACACCAGGCGGTATTTACACAGGGGCAGGCTGGCAAGGCCGAACATATTTTAATGCCCGGCGACATTCCCGTGGTGCAAGTGGATCGCGGCGGCCAGGTTACCTACCACGGCCCCGGCCAGTTGGTGGGCTACGTACTCATTGATCTGCGGCGACTCGGCATTGGCGTACGCGACCTGGTTACCGCCATTGAGCAGAGCATTGTCGACGCCCTTGCCGAGCTGTCCATTGCCGCTCACCCGCGTGCCGACGCCCCCGGCGTTTATGTGCAGAGCGGCGCTAAAATTGCCCAATTGGGCCTGCGCGTACGGCGCGGTTGTAGCTTTCACGGCTTGAGCCTGAATGTCGATATGGACCTGTCGGTGTTTCAGCGCATCAACCCCTGCGGCCATGTCGGTATGGAAGTTACCGACATTCTTCGCCAGGCACCGCAGCAAAACAGAGACATGGCAAGGCTGATGGACAGCCTGTCGCGTCAACTAGCCACGCGTCTGGGCTACAGCAGTAGCCCCGTGCTGGACGACAATCAACTACCCGAGCTGTAGTCACAGCCCGGCAGAGGTAATAGCAATGAGCGAGACAAGCCAAGGCCAAAAACGCCCCGCCGCCAAAAAAGTGGTGCAGGGCGAAAAATTGCGCGGCGCCGAAAAAGTCGCCCGTATTCCGGTCAAGGTCATTCCCTCGGTCGAACTGCCGGTTAAACCGAGCTGGATTCGCGCCAAGCTGCCCGCCAGCCCGGAAATCAGCCGTATTAAGCAAATTCTGCGTAAGCACAAACTCGCCTCGGTATGTGAAGAGGCCGCTTGCCCCAACCTGGGCGAGTGCTTCAGTGGCGGCACCGCCACCTTTATGATCATGGGCGAAATCTGTACCCGTCGCTGCCCCTTCTGCGACGTTGCCCACGGCCGCCCCAATGCCCTGGACGAAAACGAGCCTCGCGAGCTGGCTGAAGCCATTGCTGAAATGCAGCTTAAGTACGTGGTTATCACCTCGGTGGACCGCGACGATCTGCGCGACGGCGGTGCCCAGCACTTTGCCGACTGCATTCGTGAAACCCGTCAGCGCAGCGAAGGCATTCGCATTGAAGTGCTCGTACCCGACTTCCGTGGCCGCATGGATGTGGCGCTGGATATACTCGAGCAAGAAGCCCCCGACGTGTTCAACCACAACCTGGAATCGGTACCCAGCCTCTACAAAAAAATCCGTCCGGGTTCCGACTACCAATGGTCGCTCGACCTGCTCAAAAAATACAAAGAGCGCCGCCCCGACGTGCTTACCAAGTCCGGCCTGATGCTTGGCCTCGGTGAAACCGCCGACGAGCTGATTCAGGTAATGAAAGACATGCGCGCCCACAACATCGACATGATCACCCTCGGGCAGTACCTGCAACCCAGCCGTGACCACCTCCCCGTAGACCGCTTTGTTACCCCCGAAGAATTCGACGAATTCGGCCGCATCGCCGAAGAACTCGGCTTTAAAAGCGTTGCCAGCGGCCCGATGGTGCGCTCCTCTTACCACGCCGACAAACAAGTCGATCTTAGTCTGCTGAAGTAACTCAGCCCTCAGCAAGCAAACCGCTCAGGGGGCTGCGCACGCCGTGCGCGCCCTGCTTGAGTACGTGGGTATAAATCTCCGTTGTCTTAACATCGCTGTGGCCTAGTTGCTGCTGAACCGTGCGAATATCCGCGCCTGCCTGCAGTAAATGGGTGGCGAAACAGTGGCGCAGAGTGTGCGACGTCACATTCTTACGCAGTTTGGCTCGCAACGCGGCGGCGCGAATATATTTGTTAAGGGCCGATTCGTCGAAATGATGGCGCCGAATCAGTTTTTCATAGGGGTCGATGCTGAGTCTGCTGGCGGGGAAGAGATACTGCCACGCAAGGCTCTTGTTGGCGTTGGGGTACTTTCTTGCCAAGGCATCTGGCATCCATACGCCAGCAAAACGCGTGTCGGCTATATCCGCTATTAAGTAGCGCTCAACAACGATTATCTGTCGGCGTAGCGCGGGTATGAGTTCAGGCGCTAACGTCACCAGACGATGCTTGCCCCCTTTGCCCTGCCATATCTGCAGTTGCAAATTATCGAAGTCGATATCCTTAACGCGTAGGCGCAATAGCTCCATACGGCGAAGGCCAGAAGCGTACAGCATAGACACCATCAGTTTCGGTGTGCCCTCCAGTGTATTGAGCAGGCAGGCGACCTCCTTTCTGGTCAATACCACCGGCAGTTTGCGTTGTGGCTGAGCGCGTCGAAATTGGCCAATACTCCCTAAGGGTTGTTCGAGGTATTGGTTATAGAGAAACGCCAAGGCGTTGAGCGCAATGGCTTGCGTTGCCCCGGAAACGCGACGTTCACAGGCGAGATAATTAAGAAAAGCCTCCACTTCTGCGCCAGCCAACTCTGCCGGGTGGACCTTGCCATTAAAAATAATGAAAGACTTGATCCAGTAGCTATACGACTTTATCGTACGTAGGCTGTAGCGACGCACTAGCATGTGCTCCCGCAATGACCGAAGGAATGGTGAAGCGCTCATAATGACAATCCCTGTCTTTAATCTGTATGTATATAAGGGGTATCCATTTAGCTCCACATAGCGTATAACTACTGGATGGATATCCATACTTTATCCCCGATTGCCGGCAAAGACTACCCCCAAAA
>NZ_JAFBBD010000006.1 GCF_016906995.1 Spongiibacter marinus
TTTTGGGGGTAGTCTTTGCCGGCAATCGGGGATAAAGTATGGATATCCATCCAGTAGTTATACGCTATGTGGAGCTAAATGGATACCCCTTATATGTATACAGTTATTGTTTCAAGGGGAATAAGGCGTCGCTTTTGTTACACTGCGCGCCGTAGCCGTGGGTAAAAGGACCGGGTAGTGAACCTCAATAAAGAAATTCAGCAAATTAATAACAAGCTCGATTTACAGCGCCGAAAGCGTCAAGCGGCGGTGAGTCGGGGTGATGATATCTTGATCGCTCAATTTGACCGTGAAATTGCGGCATTGGAAAAACGACGTGCCAGTATTAAAGGGCAGCAGTCACGCAGTAACAACAGCAAGGCTGAAATGCTGCAGGCAATGAAGTTCAAGCGGGCTCTAAGCAAGGCCGAGCAAGCTGACATGGGTAAATTGAAAAAATCGGTAAAAGGCTTGGTTGTTGTGCACCCGCTTACCGCACTGGGGCGCGAGATGGGGCTTGATGAGGTGACAGGCTTTTCCCCTAAGTCTTTCTAGACCGGGTTAATACGTGCCGCTGGAGGCGAGTGTCGCTTCCAGCCCTTTGAGTTGTGACAAAACCGCCACTACGCTATGCCTTGTAGCTAACTTCTTTTTTCTCCGTGCCGCGCCCAGTTGATTGGCGAGGTTATCGCCGCAACCCATGCAATGACGATTAGCGCTAACAGACTTTCGCGTATTGCAGGCATAAAAAAAGCCGCCCGGAGGCGGCTTGATTTTAACGCAATGGCTTAGGCAGAAACTTCAGTAATCTCTACTGAGGCAATGCGCGCACCTTCTTCAGCGCCTTTCTGGAAGGACTCAATTTGATCGAAGTTCATGTAGCGGTAAATGTCCGCTGACATGCTCTTCAGGTTTTGAGTGTATTCCAGGTACTCTGCAGGCGTAGGCAGGCGACCAACAATTGCGCCAACCGCTGCCAGCTCGGCAGAGGTCAGGTAAACGTTGGCGCCAGTACCCAAGCGGTTGGGGAAGTTACGTGTAGACGTAGACAGCACCGTGGCACCATCGGCAACACGTGCTTGGTTACCCATACACAGCGAGCATCCTGGCATTTCCATACGCGCGCCAGCGGCACCGAAGATGTTGTAGTAACCTTCTTCCATCAGCGTGTGCTGGTCCATCTTGGTTGGTGGCGACAACCACAGACGGGTAGAGAGGCTGCCTTTGTGGGCGTCCAGCAGTTTACCGGCTGCGCGGAAGTGACCGATATTGGTCATGCAGCTACCGATAAAGACTTCATCAACTTTGTCGCCGGCAACTTCAGACAACAGCTTGGCATCGTCTGGGTCGTTCGGGCAGCAAACCACGGGCTCGGTCAGCTGGTCCAGATCGATTTCGATAACTGCTGCGTATTCCGCATCTGCATCGCCTTCGAGCAGGCTTGGGTTGGCCAGCCACTCTTCCATTTTGCGAGCGCGACGCTCAAGTGTGCGTGCATCGCCGTAGCCTTCGCTGATCATCCAGCGCAGCAGGGTGATGTTTGAACGCAGGTATTCTGAAATTTCCTCGATACCTTGCTTGATGGTACAGCCCGCAGCAGAGCGCTCAGCAGAGGCGTCAGACAATTCAAAGGCTTGTTCTACCGTCAGGCCTTCCAAACCTTCGATCTCAAGAATGCGGCCAGAGAAGATGTTCTTCTTGCCTTTTTTCTCAACCGTCAGGTGACCATCTTTGATGGCTTGGTAGGGAATCGCGTGAACCAGATCGCGCAGGGTAATACCGGGCTGCATTTCGCCTTTAAAGCGCACCAGCACAGACTCGGGCATATCCAGTGGCATAACGCCAGTGGCTGCAGCAAAAGCGACCAGACCAGAACCTGCAGGGAAGGAGATACCCATTGGGAAGCGGGTGTGAGAGTCGCCGCCAGTACCGACTGTGTCAGGAAGCAGCATGCGGTTCAGCCAGCTGTGGATGATGCCGTCGCCGGGGCGCAGAGAGACACCGCCGCGCGTCATAATGAAGTCAGGCAGGCTGTGCTGGGTGTCGATGTCAACGGGCTTGGGGTAAGCCGCGGTGTGGCAGAAAGACTGCATGGTCAGGTCGGCAGAGAAACCGAGGCAGGCCAGATCTTTCAGCTCGTCGCGGGTCATCGGGCCAGTGGTGTCCTGAGAGCCGACGGTAGTCATTTTGGGCTCGCAGTAAGTGCCGGGGCGTACGCCTTGGCCTTCGGGCAGGCCGCAAGCGCGTCCGACCATTTTCTGGGCCAATGTGAAGCCTTTGCCAGTGTCGGCGGGCTGCGAAGGCACGCGGAACAGAGTCGAGGGCTCCAGGCCTAATGATTCGCGTGCTTTTGTGGTCAGGCCACGGCCGATGATCAGGTTGATACGGCCACCAGCGCGCACTTCATCCAGCAGGACGTCGGATTTCAGGCTGAATTCGCTGAGAGTTTCGCCAGTTTCAACGTTCTTGATCACGCCGTCATAGGGGCGAATTTCAATCACATCGCCCATGTTGAGTTTTTCAACGTCGGCTTCAAAAACCAGGGCGCCAGCATCTTCCATGGTGTTGTAGAAGATAGGGGCAACCTTGCCGCCAATACACACACCGCCACCGCGCTTGTTGGGCACGCCGGGGATGTCGTCACCGAAGAACCACAGTACCGAGTTGGTAGCAGATTTACGTGAAGAGCCCGTGCCAACAACGTCGCCAACCATTGCGATTGGGTGGCCTTTCTTCTCCAGCTCAGCAATTTGGGCCAAGGGACCAATTTTGCCTTGCTCGTCGGGCTTGATGCCGTCGCGCTCCATTTTGTACATGGCCAGTGCGTGCAGCGGGATATCAGGGCGCGACCACGCGTCTGGCGCGGGTGACAGGTCATCGGTGTTGGTTTCGCCAGTCACCTTGAAGACAGTTTTAACAATGCTTTCGGGCACGTCATCGCGGCTGGTGAACCATTCGCCATCTGCCCAGCTTTGCATAACCGCTTTAGCCAGCTCGTTACCGGCTTTGGCTTTTTCTTCCACGTCGTGGAAAGCATCAAACATCAGCAAGGTGTGCTTGAGCTCTTCGGCAGCCAGAGGAGCCAGTGCTGCGTCGTCGAGGAGTTCAACCAGTGTTGCGATGTTGTAGCCGCCGTGCATGTTGCCCAGCAGTTTAACGGCTTCTTCTTTGGTGATGAGAGGGCTGCTAGCCTCGCCTTTAACGATGGCAGACAGGAAGCCTGCTTTTACGTAGGCTGCTTCATCTACGCCCGGTGGCACGCGGTTCGAGATCAGATCTACCAGCGTCTCTTCTTCACCGGCTGGCGGATTCTTGAGTAGCTCAACTAAGCCGGCTACTTGCTCTGCGTTCAGGGGCTTGGGGACGATGCCCTGCGCCGCGCGCTCCTCGACATGCTTGCGATATGCTTCTAGCACTGTTAACTCCTCTCTCTATCAGTTTCGGTACCCGTAGTCCGGGATCGCCGGAGGCCGGGGCTATCGATGCCCGTCATCGATGCGAAATGGGGTGGCAAGTATACTGAAAAACCCTACCCAGGTTAAGGTTTGTTAAGAATAGGGCGCGGATATCGACAGGATTATTACCACTGCTGCGGTTTTCCTCCAAAAAGCCACCGCCGACGTAACATAAGCGTGAATAATGCAGTGATTTGGCTACCTTAATGACGATAGCGGCGTTGGTGCCGCAAGCGGTGAGTTTGCCGCCCCGCCTGGAAAGGTCGGCGCGGGGGCAATGGCATTCACCTATTTTTCGCGGTGGGCTGACCCTTGTTTCAGGGGACGCGCTCGCTTACTCTTTTGCCTCGTTTAAAAACGTTCTCGGGAGTTGTTTTGTCTGATTTGCTACGCCGTGTGGCGACACCTTGTATTGGTGTTTGCTCTACTGGTATCGGTGACGATGTTTGCCGTGGCTGCAAGCGTTTTTGTCACGAGGTGATTCACTGGAATAGCTACAACCAGGAGCAGAAGCGCATCATTGACGAACGCCTGGACCAGTTCCTGGTGCAGGTGATGCAGGACAAACTTCATATTATTAATGCCGAGCTGCTGGCCTGGCAGTTGGGCGTGCAACGTGTGCGCTATCCCGCGCAGAAAGACCCTTATATATGGTTGTTTCAATTGCTGCGCGCCGGTGCCGGGCAAATAACAGAGCCGCGAAAGTATGGCTTTGTTGTCGATAGTGTCTGGCGCGACAGTAGCCTGCTGGAATTGCGGGAGGCCATTGACCGCGAGTTCTATCTGCTTTCGCAGGCTCACTACGAGCGCTACATCGGCCGCTATATGCAAAAAGAGGGCTGAGGCCGGCCCATCGTGCTGATATACTTCCGCGTTTTTTCAGGGCAGTGAGTATGGCCGTCGACATTTCTGAAATTCTGGATTTTCTCCCTTGTGAGACGCCCAATGAATGGGTTGATGCGGCCTTAGCCCACCCCGAAGAGCTGCTCATTGATCACGCCAACTGCGAAAAAAAGGCCGCGGGCACTGCGCTGAACTTAATGTTTCGCTATGTGGATAAGCTGGATCTTCTCAACAAGATGTCCCGGCTTGCTCGCGAAGAGTTGCGACACTTTGAGCAGGTGCTGGCGATAATGAAAAAACGCGGGGTTGCCTACCGGCATATTTCGTCGGCGCGCTACGCAAATGGTTTGCGGGAGCTGTGCCGCAGCAGCGATCCCGGTAAATTAGTGGATATCTTGGTCTGTGGGGCGTTGATAGAGGCCCGCAGTTGTGAGCGTTTTGCGCGGATCGCGCCGGAACTCGATGACGAACTGGGTGCATTCTACCTCTCTCTGCTCAAGTCTGAGTCCCGGCATTTCAAAGACTATTTAAGCCTCGCACAGCGCTATTCAGACGAGCCCATTGCGCCGCGTGTCGCGCTGTTTTGTGAGCGAGAGAAAGAGTTGATTCTCACGCCTGATGAGGTGTTCCGGTTCCATAGCGGGCCGCTGCTCGCAGCCTAAGGTGCCGGCTGAGCTGGTCTAGCCCATGGAGCCGGTGCTGAGCAGTTGATCCGCTAAGTCTTCAACACTGCGGTTTTGTCGCTGTGCATTTTTCTTTAGCAGGGCCTCGGCCTGGTGAGGGGCAAGTGAGAAGTTGTCCACGATGAAGGTGATAGCTTCATGGGTTTTCAGCCGCTGTTTGGATGAAAATTGCGCAGCAGCGACTTCAGTTTGCAACTGCTGATGGCTGTGAAGCTCGCTAATCGCAATATCAATTAACGCTTGCAGCAAACTGTCGCGAAGGCTGCTGATGGCGTACAGGCTGATATCGAGTTCGGCGGCTAGCCGAGCGATCCCCTCAGATGCTCTGCCGAAGAGACTGATAATGGTTTGGGGGCTGTCGCGCCGGGTGTGGGCGACATGTTCGAGCACATCGCGCCGTGGCGAGCCAGTGCGGGCGAAAATGAGCTCCGGTGGCCAGCGCTCCAGCTCATCGTACAGGTCGCTGTCCTTTTCCGTGCTTCTGCATTCGATGCCGGCGCGAGCGAGTGCTGTTGCCAAGTGCTTGGCGTCCTCAGGTGCTAGGTCGATAAGTAGTGCTCTCATCCGCGTGCCGATGCCTGTTGGGGGTTCATAAGTCGCAGTGCCGACAATTCGGGCTCTGGTAGCGGCAGCGCTTCGAGATACTTTAAGGTCCCGCCAACCCCAATGATTTTTCCATCTATAAACTGGTTGGGTCCCAGCTGCTGGGAGTCTGAAAACAGCATTTTCTGAGGCAGATTGCCCTCCGTTTTGCGGTCGATCTGGGGGCTGTCGATTCCCAGGGAGGCGGCGACCTGGCGATATAAGTCGGGTTTGAAAATGGCCCTTGCCGTGTCGTCGAGCTTGATGGGCATTTTTAACAGTTGCCAGCGGTACATTTGTGAGATGTACCAATCAATGTGGCTCAGCCAGGGAAAGTTGGCGCAGTAGCGGTGGAAAACATGGAAGTCGGCCACCTCTTCCGGGGCTTCCCCGTGATGGCGCTGAGAGAAGCCGCGAAGTGATAGCGCAACAGTGTCCTCGGGTAGCGCGATATAGGCAGCTTGACTAATGATCTTGGCGGCGCGACGACGGTTCTCTTTTTTATCCAGCCATTGGCAGGCCCGAAGCAGTGCACGAAGCACTGCTCGGTGGCTGTTGGGATGATGGTGGCTCCATTGCTCAGTGACGGCGAAGACTTTCTCCGGGCTGTTGTTCCACAATTGGTATTTGGTCGCCACGACATGCCCGAGTCGTTGTTGAACGGCCAGCGTATTCCACGGTTCGCCAACACAAAAGCCGTCGATATTACCCTCGCTCAACGCGGTAACCATCTTCGGTGGTGGTACCACGACCAGCTCGACATCGCGCTCGGGGTCGATGCCAGCGCTCGCCAGCCAATAACGCAGCTCAAAACTTTGGGTTGAGCAGGGGTAAACGATGCCCAAGCGCAAGGGCGCCGCTGACGCCTCGCGCACTTGAAGGTGCTGTTTTAGTGCCCCTGCGGCGGCGCTGGGGCAGCGAGCGGAGTGGGGGTCAATAGCGGCCAGGTGTTGGAACAGCTCATTGCTGAGCGTAATGGCATTGCCGTTGAGATCCAGAACCATGCCGCTGACAAAATCGAAACGTGGACCGCCAATGCCGAGTCGGCTGGCCAGTGGCATGGAGGCGAGCATCTGCGCCCCATCCAGAATTCCCAAGCCTACTTTGTCGCGAATGGCGGCCCATGAGGTTTCCCGGCAAAGCTCAACGTCAAGGCCTTCTGCTGCGAAGTAGCCTTTCTCAAAGGCAATGACCAAGGGTGCGCAATCCGTGAGAGGGATGAAGCCCAGCCGCAGGCGCGGCTTTTCTGGCGGTGTTGCCGTTGTGGGGTGGGGCATGCCAAGAGTTCCTGATATTACCGTATTGGTCGTTATATACGGGGTAACTCAGCAATACTTATGCCAGTCTTCTTGGGGGCTTTCGGGGTGCGTTGTGCAGTGTGGGCGCTAATGACGAGCATGCCATACCGCCCCAGTGAAAAAGAAAGTGCGCGAGTTTGGGGCGGCCTTTCGCAAACGCCCAAAAGTGGTGCGCAATTTAGATATCGAAGGCGCGGAGTACGATCTCGCTATCCTTGCAATCGAGCACCCAGCCTTGGCGGTGCCAGTCGCCGAGTACGATGCGTTCGGCTGGCTTGTTGTTAAGGGTAAAAGCATGTCGCGCGGGACGATGAGTGTGGCCGTGAATCAGTCGCTGGCAATGATGCTGGGTCATGATGCGTTCTACCTCTGAGGGCGTGACGTCCATGATATCTTCGGCCTTGTTGCTATTGGCTTCACTGCTGGCGGCGCGCAGCTGTTTGGCGAGGGCGCGGCGCTCGCTAAGACTTTTGCTTAACACCTGTGCCTGCCACTCTGGAGAGCGAGCCATTGCCCGATACTGCATATATTCGGCGTCGCCGGTGCATAGGCTATCGCCATGCATCAACAGCGTGGGCTCGCCGAGTAAGTCGATCACGCAGGGGTCGTCGAGGCGTGTTGCCGAGACCGCTTGGCAAAATGCATCACCGACTAAGAAGTCGCGATTGCCGTGCATAAAATACACTTGGCAGCCGGTATTGCTGAGTTCGAGGAGGGCGGTTTTGACCTGCTCAATCAGGGGACTACTGTCATCGTCGCCCAGCCAGCTCTCAAAGAAGTCGCCAAGAATGTAGAGCGCGTTCGCCTTGGAGGCGTCGTCTTGCAGAAACTGGCA
Source organism: Spongiibacter marinus (assembly GCF_016906995.1). Classification (GTDB taxonomy): domain Bacteria; phylum Pseudomonadota; class Gammaproteobacteria; order Pseudomonadales; family Spongiibacteraceae; genus Spongiibacter; species Spongiibacter marinus. Next base: position 7,676 of record NZ_JAFBBD010000006.1, read on the forward strand.
GAACGCCCGGGTGATATCCGGGCGCTGCTCGTCAAGGTGCAAGTCTGAAATAAACAGACTGCGCATAGCCTAGCCTTGCCACTCCGCTTTTTCGATGATCACATCGTCGGCGGGAACGTCTTGATGACCCGCGGCGCTGGTAGTGCGTACCGCTTTAATTTTTTCAACAACGTCCATACCTTCGCTGACTTTGCCAAATACCGCGTAGCCCCAGCCCTGCATGTTTTTGCCGCTGTGGTTCAGGAAGTCGTTGTCTTTCACATTGATAAAGAATTGCGCGCTGGCAGAGTGTGGGTCCATGGTGCGTGCCATTGCCAGGGTGCCAACAGTGTTTTTGAGGCCATTATCTGCTTCGTTTTCAATGGGCTCGCGGGTTGCTTTTTGTTTCATGCCGGGCTCGAAACCGCCGCCTTGAATCATAAAGCCGTCGATAACGCGGTGGAAGATGGTGCCGTCGTAAAAGCCTTCCTCAACGTACTGCTTAAAATTTTCTGCGGTCTTGGGCGCGTTTTCGAAGTCGAGTTCGATCTTGATGTCACCAAAATTTGTTTTAAAGATAACCATTTGCGTTGATTCTCGCTTATAAGCCGAAATTAAAGCCGCTATAATACGGTTTTTGCATTGGCGGCGAAACCGGGCCTACGTTTGCCGTCGACAACCTTTATGCATCGTGCGCCTGTCACTGGCGCAATAAACCAAGAGATTTGCGATTCAATGAGTGAACAAGACGTCACTGGTAATAACTTTTTGCGCGGCATCATCCGCAAGGATATCGAGGAAGGCCGCCTGAGTGGTTCACTGGTCACCCGATTTCCTCCGGAGCCCAATGGCTTTTTGCATATTGGTCACGCCAAGTCGATTTGCCTGAACTTTGGTCTGGCTGAGCACTTTGGCGGCCAGTGTCATTTGCGTTTCGACGACACCAACCCTGCCAAGGAAGAGCAGGCCTATATCGATGCTATTCAGGAAGATATCCAGTGGCTGGGCTATCAGTGGGCGGGCCCGGTGCGCTATGCCTCTGATTATTTTGACACGCTTTATGATTACGCGGTGGCGTTGATCAACGCCGGTAAGGCATACGTGTGCGAACTTAGCGCAGAGCAGGCGCGAGAGTATCGCGGCACGTTAACTGAGCCGGGCCGAAACAGTCCCTTTCGCGAGCGCAGTCCTGAAGAGAACCTCGCTGAGTTTGAGGCGATGCGCAACGGTGAATACGAAGAGGGTGCGAAAGTGCTGCGCGCCAAAATCGATATGTCAGCGCCGAATATTAATTTGCGCGACCCGATCATTTACCGCATACGCAAGCAGACCCATCACCAAACGGGTGATAAGTGGTGTATTTATCCCACCTATGACTTCACTCACGGTCAGTCCGATGCCATTGAGGGGATTACGCACTCGATCTGCACCTTGGAGTTTGAAGATCATCGCCCGCTGTACGAATGGTTTATAGAAAACCTGCCGGTGCCAGCCGAGCCCAAGCAGTATGAATTTGCGCGCCTGAATATCAATTACACCGTTACCAGCAAGCGCAAGTTGAAAGCACTGGTTGACGAGAATATTGTCGCTGGCTGGGATGACCCGCGCATGCCGACTATTGCCGGGATGCGTCGCCGTGGCTTCACGCCCGCAGCGCTGCGCCATTTTTGCGAGATGGTGGGTGTGGCCCGCAGTGAGGGGATTGTCGACATGGCGATGCTTGAGCACGCGATCCGCGATGACCTCGATAAAAATGCGCCGCGCGCAATGTGCGTGATGGATCCGCTAAAGCTGGTTATTCACAATTACCCGCAGGGCCAGGTGGAGCAGCTTGGCGCACCGGGCCACCCCAATCGCGATGACCTGGGTGAGCGCCAGCTACCGTTCACGCGCGAGGTTTATATCGAGCGTGATGATTTCCGTGAAGAGGCGAACAAGAAGTTCAAACGGCTGGTGCTGGGTAAAAAAGTGCGGTTGCGCAATGCCTATGTGCTGCTCGCTGAGCAGGTGGTCAAAGATGAGCAGGGCAATATTGTTGAGGTTCACTGCAGCTATGACCCCGATACTCTCGGTGCAGACCCCAGCGATGGCGTAAAGCCCAAGGGGGTGATTCACTGGGTTTCTGCCAGTGAAGGTCGTCGGGCGACGGTTCGCATTTATGACCGGCTCTTTAACCACGCCTCACCGGATCGCGGCGGTGAAGATTTCTTGGAGCATGTTAACCCCGACTCATTGAGTGTTGTGGAAGACTGCTGGATAGAGCCGGGCTTGGCCAATTGCGCACCGGAGAGCCGTTTCCAATTTGAGCGCACCGGCTATTTCGTTGCTGACCGTTACGAGCACTCGGCGGAGCAGCCCGTATTCAACCGCACAATTGCGCTGCGCGATAGTTGGGGTAAGGCGGAGGCCTGAGGCCACCACATAGGCACGACACATAAATAGTCACTACCCTTAAATAGATACTCGGCGCTTCTCTACGCGCCGACGGAATAAGCGAAAGCATCAGTATGCAGATATACAACACCCTGAGTCGCAAGAAAGAAGCCTTTACACCGATCGAAGCTGGCAAAGTGAAGATGTACGTTTGCGGCATGACCGTCTACGACTACTGCCACTTGGGGCACGCGCGGGTGTTGGTGGCCTTTGATGTGATCAGCCGCTATTTGCGCGCCAAGGGTTACGAGCTGAACTATGTGCGCAATATCACCGACATCGATGACAAGATCCTGCGCCGTGCAGACGAAAACGGCGAGGATTACACCGCGTTGACCGAGCGCTTCATTACGGCCATGCATGAAGATGCGGAGCGTTTGGGGATAGCGCCTCCGGATGCCGAGCCGCGAGCGACTGGGCATATAGAAGATATTCTGGCAATGATCGCACGGTTGATCGAGCGCGGCTTTGCCTACGCGGCAGACAACGGCGATGTTTACTATCGTGTGAGTCGCTTCGAGGGCTACGGCAAGCTATCCGGTAAGAAGCCAGACGAATTGCTATCGGGAGCGCGAATAGCGGTTGACGAGGCCAAAGAAGACCCGCGCGATTTTGCGCTGTGGAAGGCCGCAAAAAGTGGCGAAGTCAGCTGGCCGTCACCCTGGGGAGAGGGGCGTCCCGGTTGGCACATCGAGTGCTCGGCGATGTCCACCTGCTGCCTGGGCGATAATTTTGACATTCATGGTGGTGGCCCGGATTTGGTTTTCCCTCACCATGAAAACGAAATCGCGCAGTCTGAGGCGGCTACCGGTAAGCCCTATGCGAACACCTGGATGCATGCCGGGGCCGTGCGTGTGGACAACGAAAAGATGTCCAAGTCACTGGGTAACTTCTTCACTATTAGAGAAATTCTCGACAAATATCACCCGGAGGTGGTGCGCTATTTTCTGATCTCCAGTCACTACCGCAGTGCCATCAACTACTCCGAGGATAATCTGCAAATCGCCAGGCAAAACCTCGAGCGTTTCTACCACGCGCTGAAAGGGCTTCCCGTCGAGCCGGTAACGCCATACAACGAATTGCCAGCAGACAATCGCTATGTGCAGCGCTTTGACGCGGCCATGAGTGATGACTTTGCAGCGCCGGAAGCGCTGGCTGTGCTATTTGACCTGGTGCGCGAGCTCAATAACGCTCGCGCAGCTGGCGAGGACGCAGCAGTGACGGAACAGGCGGCGCTGCTGCGTTCGCTTGGTGCGCTTCTGGGTATTCTGGGTTGCGAGGCAGAGGCCTTCCTGCAGGCAGGTAGTGCGGGTGAATTGAGCGCCGAGGAGATTGAATCCTTGATCGCCGAGCGGGTACAGGCCAAGAAAGACCGGGATTTTGCTCGCGCCGACGGTATTCGTGCTCAACTGCTTGAAGGTGGCGTGGTGCTAGAAGACAGTCGCGAGGGCACGACCTGGCGGCGGGCCTAGGCTCGCCGACGTCGGCGTTTAATTATTGCGCCAACCGCGCTCATTATTGCAAAGGCAATAATCACTCCGAGGCTATTGGCAAGCAGGTCGCCGCCTGAAGGCGCGCGGCCGGGCATCCAGGATTGGCCGTATTCCATGGCGGCGCTGTAGAGAATAATCGCGATGGCGAATAGCAGGCGGCCACGCAGGGTGTTGGCAACCGGATAAGCGAAGCCCATAAACACCGCGTAGGCAATGAAGTGTTGGGCTTTGTCCCAGAGCGTGATGTCCGGCATGGTGCTGGCGGGCGTTAGTGATAGGGCGGTGATTACAGCGGCGTACACGGACAGCAGCAGCCATTGCTGCCAGCGCTTAAGCCACATGGCTATACCTTCTCTTGCCGGTAGTCGTCAGCCAGCAGTCCTTGCAGTCGGCGCTCGGCGACCTTCGTTATCGCGTCCACATCGGTGTCTGCTGAATAATCTTCAAGCGGGAAGCGCTCGTTATGGAATGTCACCGAAGTAAAGGGCAGTGGAACCTTGAATTTGTCCCAGGTTGATTGAATCCGCCAGCCTTTGTAGTCCACACGCATTAAGTAGAGCGGGAGTCCGGTCTTTCTCGCGAGTGCTACCGCGCCGGCTTTCATTTCGTGGCGTGGGCCGCGAGAGCCGTCTACCGTGAATACCGTTACCGATGCCGTTTTACTTCGTCGCAACAGCTGGAAAAACGCATCGCGGCCGCCGCGGCTCGGTGAGCCAAGTGCCACTTGGTAACCGTAGCGCTCTAGGGCTTTACCGATGGCGTAACCAAAGTGATTCTGTGACGCGATCGTGCTGGCGTTGCTGTGCGCAAAGTACTTGCACAGCGGCAGTAGCTCGTCGTGAAACACCGCGATTACGCACGGCGTTTCAATGCTGGGTTTATTGCGAAAGCGCACGCTGCGCGTCAGCAAAAATAAACCGTGCATAAAGCCGATTAAAATACCGCGTGCTGCCTTCTGCCCCGGGCCAATAACCTTGGGCTTGCGTTGTCGTTTTGCCACGGAGTCGCCTTAGGCCAGTGCTTTCTCGCCTGAATCGACGCTTTGGAATATGAGGGTGTTAATGGTCATGGGGCCAACACCGCCCGGTACCGGAGTAATGGCACTTGCTCGCTCGTGCAGCGGGGCGAGTTCAATATCGCCAACGCCGCCTGGGTGGTAACCGGCATCGACGACAACGGCGCCATCTTTCACCCACTCAGCTTTAATAAACTCTGGTTTGCCCACGGCGCCGACGAGAATATCGGCCTGCTTGATCAGCGCGGGCAAATTTTGCGTTCGGGAGTGGCAAATGGTGACTGTGGCATTGGCTTCCAGCAACATCATTGCCATGGGCTTGCCAAGAATCGCGCTGCGGCCAACGACAACAGCGTGCTTGCCTTCGATATCAATCTTATAGTGCTCCAACAGGCGCATGATGCCTTTGGGGGTGGCGCAGCCGTAGGCGTCTTCGCCCATTGCCATGCGGCCGAAGCCCAGGCAGGTGACGCCGTCGACATCTTTATGCAAGGCGATAGCGTCAAAACAGGCGCGCTCATCAATTTGGGCGGGCACGGGGTGTTGAAGGAGGATGCCGTGCACATTGCTGTCGTTATTCAGTTCGTCGATCTTTGCCAGCAACTGCTCGGTGGTCGTGGAGGAGGGCAGCTCAACGGCCATAGAATCCATGCCGACGCGTCTGCAGGCGTTACCTTTCATCTTTACGTACGTCGCAGAGGCGGGGTCGTCGCCAACCAAAATCGTCGCCAGAATGGGGGTTTTGCCACCGGACTTTTCTTTGAGTGCTGCCACTCGAGTTGAAAGCTGTTGTTCCCAGCTTGCCGCCAGTGCCTTGCCGTCCAGAATTTGTGCCGCCATCCCGGTTGTCTCCGAAAAAGATGATTGAAAATAAGCTGTTATTGTCGCACGCCGAAAATGCACTGGCCAATAAAGTCGTAAGTTTTTTTTCTAAAATTGTTGACGCCTCAGAGGTGTCTGCGTATCATGCGCAGCTCCTGTAAGGGGGCATGAGTTACACATGTTTCGGGGTATAGCGCAGTCTGGTAGCGCGCCTGCTTTGGGAGCAGGATGTCGGGAGTTCGAATCTCTCTACCCCGACCATTTCGTCAACTCTTGACGCTTTTTGCGCCCGTAGCTCAGCTGGATAGAGCAACGGCCTTCTAAGCCGTCGGTCACAGGTTCGAATCCTGTCGGGCGTGCCATTACAGGTCAAGTCATACGTTATGGTGGCCGTAGCTCAGTTGGTAGAGTCCAGGATTGTGATTCCTGTTGTCGCGGGTTCGAGCCCCGTCGGCCACCCCATCTTATTGTCTTAATTTTCTCCTCGAATTATTTGCCGTACAGCATCGCGACTGTCGTCGTGTCTTCGTGCGTTATGTTTTATGTTTTGTATAGCGTTTGGATGGACATCCCGACGGCGTTCCAGCGGCCTGTGTTTGCGCGCTGCTAATAACGCCGCCTCGCGGAGCAGTTCTAGCGAAGGCAGTCCAGGTAGGCGGCAATCGCTCGATCCAGGCCAAGTTCAATAGCGTCCACGGTGAAGGCGTGGCCGATCGACACTTCCAGCAGTTGATCCACGCTGCGCTTGAAGAGCGCTAAGTTGTGCAGGTTAAGGTCGTGGCCTGCATTCAGGCCCAAGCCGCTTTCGGCGGCAACGCGGCTGGCGTTGACGAAACGGGCGAGGCAGTTCTCCTGCTGAGGGCTCCCATAGGCTTGGGCATAGGGGCCGGTATACAGCTCGATGCGGTCGGCGCCGAAGGTTTTGGCTAGGCGTATTTGTTCGGCATCGGGGTCCATAAACAGGCTGACCCGCACACCCATTGCACGAAGCTCTTCGATAATAGGCGCAATTTTTTCTCCGTCGCGCTTGAGGTCGAAACCGTGGTCGGAGGTTAGCTGGCTGTTGTTATCCGGCACCAGGGTGCACTGAGCGGGGCGAGTCCGGCGAATGATCTCCATGAAGCCGGGGTAGTCGCTGACGCCAGTCCGATCGCTTTTCATGGGAGCGGCCAGCGGGTTGCCTTCAATATTAAACTCCACGTCCAGCACGTCTGCTAAGGCGTAGCAGTCGTCTGCCCGTATGTGGCGCTGGTCGGGGCGAGGGTGGACGGTAATACCGTGTGCGCCTGCAGCAATACAGCGCTTCGCGTGTTCGATGACACTTGGGTACTCGGTGTCGCGCGAGTTTCTGATTAAGGCAATTTTGTTCAGGTTGATGCTGAGTGCGGTCATCGCGGCCTCTGGCTATTTAGTGGCGGGGCTTGCCTTGCTGATGCTGATTCGCTCCAGAATAATCGGCTCCATGGGCACGTCCTCAAAGTCGCCGACGCGCTGGGTGCGCACATTGCTAATGTCTCTTACGACATGCTGCCCATCAATGACATGGCCGAACACCGCGTAGCCGTCGCGGCCCATGCGTGCGTCGAGCGACAGGTTCATTCGCAGGTTAATAAAAAACTGCGAGCGGGCACTATTCGGGTCGTCGGCTCTTGCCATGGCAACCGTCCAGCGCTGATTGCTCAACCGGCTTGCTTTGGACTCGTTAACAATCGGTTCGCCGTTGGGTTTTTCAACCATATCCGCTGTAAAGCCGCCGCCTTGAACGACAAAGCGGCGAATGACGCGATGAAAAATGGTTCCGTCGTAAAAACCGCTTTTCGCGTAATTCAGGAAATTTTCCACGGTAATGGGCGCGCGGTCTGGCAGCAGCTCAATGCGGATATCTCCCTTGCTGGTGTGCAGGGTGACAACGGGCTTATCGCCAGCGTGGGCAGGTGCGATGCTGAGTGAGAGTAAAAGGCATAAAAAAGCGGTTATACGCATCGTCTTAGCCCCATTCGGAACGCCGCTTAGGCATCATGCGTGGGACGATTAGAGCGATCATTACGCCGATAAGCACCGCGAAGGCGCCGTTAAGGAAAAATTCGTTTTCTTTGTTTTCACGCAGGCGAGCGTTATCGGTCTTGAGCACATCGACCTCACTGCTCAGCATCTGGTTGCTCTCAAGCAGGCGGCGGTTGTCGCTGTCGAGTTTAATGGCGTTGGCAGAGATGCGTTTGATCGCGTCCAGCTCTTCGCTGAGGGCGGTGTTCTCGCGTTCTAGTTGTTCCACAATGGAGGCGGTTTGCTCACTGCTTTGCGTGGTGTTTTTGAGTTGCTCGCGGAGGGCTTTGTTTGCCTCACTGAGTCTGCTGAGTTTGGCTTCCGCTTCTTTTAAGCGTGTGCGTGCAACGGGCGCCTCGACAAGGTAGTGGCTGGGCAGCCAGCCTTCGGTACCGCTTGTCGTTTTGACTTTGGAGTAGCCCGTGCTCTCGTTGGTGGTAATGAGTTCAAGCTTAGTGCCACTGGGCAGACCGCGATGAACGATTCGGTATTTGCTGCCATCCCCTACACGAAGTGGTACATAAACCTTGTCGCTGATATAGCGGGTTTCGGCGAACAGTTGGCCAGAAAGGGTGAGCAGGACGGTCACAAGGCCGAGAAGGGTGAGTTTCTTCACTGTTAATTCCACTTTAAAAAATTGCGGTAAGGTATTAATGAATAAGAGTAATGTACATGGTTGCAGACTGCAATTTGGCGCCCTGTTCTAGGGCAGTACTTTTTTAAACGGTTTTACACTAACTTTGCTGTACACGCCGGCCGCAATGTAAGGGTCTGCATCGGCCCAGCGCTGAGCATCTTCCAGGCTGGGAAATTCGGCGATCACCAGACTTCCGGTGAAACCCGCGTCTCCCGGGTCGTTGCTGTCAATGGCGGGGTGAGGGCCAGCAACTAAGAGCCTGCCATCGGCTTTTAGTTCCTCTAGGCGCGCGAGGTGGGCAGGACGCGCGGTCAGGCGCTTTTCTAAGCTGTTGCTGACGTCTTCACTGAGAATGGCGTAAAACATGATTAGTTTTGATCCTGGTGTAATCTAAAAATCTGTTCGAGCTCCAGTGCTGTGAGGCTCTTAACTCTGTTCATTAGGTAGAACAGGGCGCCCATCATCACGATTGTGCAGGGCAGTGCGATGACGGGAAAGCTGAGTCCGGTCATTTTTCCCAGCTCGGCACTGTACTCCGGGGTGCCTGGAGGGCTGACCAAAATAAACTTGGCGAGCAGGTAATTCAGGGTCGAGGACAGGAAAAAAGAGAAAGCCAGTAAGTAGGTTGCTCGGCGAAGGGCTACGTTGAAGGCGTTGTGGGCATTGTGCTCACTAAGCGCCTTCTCGATACGCGCGGTGTCGACAACCTCATCGTTGAACAACAGCGTTTTGATCAGCGGATAGGGCGTGTATAGTGACAGCAACGTAGCAAGGCCTATCAGGCCGGGGATCGCCGCCTCTTTAATGGCGATATATTGAGGGTCCAGCTCCAACAGGCTGATCCCGCCGGTCAGTAAGATGCTGACGAAACCGAGTATGGAAAAAATGTTGGTGCGGCGGGTTTTAATATAATCCCATGCGCCGAAGCTCACGGGAAAAGCCAGTGCGATAATGATGCTCAGGCTAGGCCCCAAGTCTTCTTCGCCGCTGAACTTGGTGAGTATCAGCGTCGGTATCACAATATTGAATAAGAGGTTGGTCACGGCACTGTGCCGTGGCTTGCCCTGATTGTTTGGGGGCATGGTTCGTCCTGTGGTCGGGATTGTCTGCGCGAATGCGCGGCTCACTATAACCATTTTCCCGCGTTATCACTAGCGCAGGGGGTGAGCGCCACAGAGGTGCTGGAGTATTAAAGCTTGATAATCGATTTACACACCCATAGCACCGCCTCCGATGGCGGTTTGACCCCCCAGGAGTTGGTGGCGCGCGCGGTTGATCGTGGCGTTGATCTGTTGGCAATTACTGATCACGATACGGTCGATGCTTACCAGGCGCTAGAAGACCTTCCCGGCGATCTGCAGCTGGTGTGTGGTGCGGAGTTTTCATGCAACTGGAATGGCGTCAACATTCACGTATTGGGTTTGGGGCTGGACGTATCTGAGCCGCTGCTGTGCGATGCCATCGCGGGGCAGAAAGTGGCGCGGGAGCAGCGCAGCGAGACAATTGCCGCCCGTTTAAGCAAGAAGGGCATCGATATTGATGTTGAGGCATTGCGGAGCAGTGTCGCTGACCGGCCGCTGGGTAGACCAGACTTCGCCCGTTATATGGTTGAAAAGGGCTATGTGGGGTCGATGAATGAGGCCTTTGACCGCTTTTTGGGCGCTGGCAAAATTGGCGATGTAAAGGCGATGTGGCCATCGTTGGCGTCTGTGTTGTCATGGATACACGCCGGCGGTGGTGTGGCTGCGATTGCCCACCCTATGCACTACAAAATGACCAATGCAAAGCTGCGTCGCTTGCTCGTAGAGTTTAAAGATCTGGGCGGCGAGGCGCTGGAGGTGTGTAATGGCCGGCCTGCGGACCAAGAGTTACGTTACCTGCGTGAGCTGTGCAGGCACTTTGAATTTGAAGCGTCGGCTGGCAGTGATTTTCACCACTTAAGCCAGTGGTGTGACCTTGGCTGTGATGCCGAGGTAGTGGGAAATTGTCAGCCGGTATGGCAGCGTTGGCTAAGGGCCAGCTGACCGCATTTAAGGATAATTATGAGTCAATTTTTTCAGATCCACCCCGAAAACCCACAGGCACGGTTAATCAAACAGGCGGCCGATATCGTCCGCAGTGGCGGCGTGATCGCTTACCCCACTGATTCGGCCTATGCGCTGGGCTGCCACCTCGGGGATAAAAGTGCATTGGAGCGCATCCGAACGATTCGTCGTTTGGACGACAAGCACAATTTCACGCTAATGTGCCGCGATCTTTCTGAGCTGGGTAATTATGCCCGGGTTGATAACAGCAGCTTTCGCCTGCTCAAAAACCTAATTCCCGGGCCTTACACCTTCATCTTGCGTGCCACACCCGAGGTCCCTAAGCGCCTTCACCACCCCAAGCGCAAGAGCGTGGGCCTGCGCGTACCCGACAACCAAATTTGCCTGGACCTATTAGCAGAGCTGAATGAGCCACTAATGAGCGTGAGCCTGATTCTGCCAGGCGAAGACTTGCCGATGACGGACCCCTATGACATTCGCGATACGCTGGCGAACCACGTCGATTTGGTGATAGACGGCGGTTACTGTGGCATGGAGGCAACGTCTGTGGTCGATCTCGTGGATGACGTGCCAGTAGTGCTTCGCCGCGGACTTGGCGATGTCAGTCAATTTGAACAAGCGCTGTGACGCTCGAGCAGATAGCCGTATAATCGCCGGCTTAGTGAAAATAGGGGGCGCTCGTGCAGCAGGGCAACGGTCAGGATAACGAACAGCCGGTAGCAGAAAATCTGCCCGGTGCGCCCCGCCGTGCACCCATGCAGCGTGCCATGGACATTGTTAGCCTTAAGGCGCTGCGCAGTCGGCCCCAGCAGGGTGAAATGCCGTTTGCGATCGTCCAGGGTAAGCCGCTTACCGAGTTGCCAAAGGATTTGTATATCCCCCCTGAAGCCTTAGAAGTCTTCCTGGAAGCCTTTGAGGGGCCGCTTGACCTTCTGCTTTACCTGATCAAGCGACAGAACATCGATATTTTGGAGATCAACGTTGCTCAGATCACTGAGCAATACATGCAGTACGTCAATATGATGAACGCCATGCAGTTCGAGCTGGCGTCTGAGTATCTGTTGATGGCGGCGATGTTGGCGGAAATTAAATCCCGGATGCTACTGCCGCGCTCCAGCGAAGAGCTGGAAGACGACGAAGACCCCCGCGCGCAGTTAATAAGAAGGCTGCAGGAATACGAGCGCTTCAAGCAGGCCGCAGAGAATATCGATCAGCTGCCGCGAGTAGGGCGTGAAACTTACCTTAGCGAGGTGGCACCGCCGCCAATGAAAAAGGTTAAGCAAGAGCCCGATGTTGATCTGAAAGAATTGATGCTTGTGCTCAGTGAAGTCTTGCAGCGCGCAGATCTGTACATTAGCCACCAGGTCGAGCGGGAAAAGCTGTCCACTCGTGAGAGAATGTCGGAAGTATTAGCGAGGCTGAGCGGCGATACCTTTGTGCCTTTTGTCTCACTGTTCAAACCCGAGGAAGGGCGTCTCGGGGTTGTTGTGACCTTTTTGGCTATTATGGAGCTCATTAAGGAGTCTCTGGTTGAAATTGTTCAGTCAGCGCCTTTTGCCCCCATTCACGTTAAAGCTAAGAACACCTGATGATTGACGCGCAGCATTTACAAAGAATACTCGAAGGAGCGCTGATGGCAGCGGGAAAGCCGCTGACACTCGCTCAGCTGGCTGAACTCTTTGACGAACAACAACGGCCTGCGGCCAATGAAATTCGCGATGCTCTGGCGCAAATAGAGCGGGATTGTGAGGGTCGTGGTTACGAGCTCAAAGTGGTGGCCAGTGGTTATCGCTTTCAAGTGCGAGAAGAGTTCGCGCCCTGGGTAGGTCGCTTGTGGGACGAAAAGCCCCAGCGCTATTCACGCGCGCTGCTAGAGACCCTAGCGCTGATCGCTTACCGCCAGCCGATCACTCGCGGTGATATAGAAGAAATACGGGGTGTTGCGGTCAGCTCTCACATTGTTAAAACACTGTTGGAGCGAGAGTGGGTGCGCGTTGTTGGCCACAAAGATGTGCCGGGCCGACCGGCTATGTACGCGACCACGCGTCAGTTTTTGGACTATTTTAATCTCAGTAATCTCGACGAACTGCCCAGTCTGGCTGAGATTGCCGATTTAGATTCTTTGAACTCAGAGCTGCAGTTCGACAAAGACAATCTTGCCGAGGCCAACGCCGAGTCAAATACTGCCGAAGCCGAAGCCGAAGCCGAAGCCGAAGCCGAAGCCGAAGCCGAAGCCGAAGCCGAAGCCGAAGCCGAAGCCGAAGCCGAAGCCAAACTCGTCGATGAGGACGACACAATGACAGAGATAAAGCACTGATGAGTGCCGAAGACGAAAAGTTACAAAAGGTGCTTGCTCGTGCAGGCTTGGGTTCACGCCGTGAAATGGAGCGCGCGATCAGCGATGGTCGGGTGCAAGTGAATGGTGAGCTCGCGACACTGGGCGATCGCGTAGATAAAACTGCCCGCATCGTGTTCGATGGGCGCCCGCTCAAATCAGATACGGGTAGTAAGCGGCCGCGTGTGCTGCTGTACAACAAGCCCGAAGGGGAAATTTGTAGCCGCAAAGACCCAGAGGGGCGGCGCTCAGTGTTTGATCGGTTGCCGCGATTATCCGGCGAGCGCTGGATCTGCGTAGGGCGGCTTGATTACAACACCACCGGTTTATTGCTGTTCACCACCGATGGTGATCTCGCCAATAAACTCATGCACCCTTCGACAACCATAGAGCGAGAGTACCTGTGCCGCGTTATGGGCAATGCCAGTGAGCATAACCTGCAGGCCTTAGTAGATGGCGTGCAGCTGGATGACGGCGTTGCCCGGTTCACCGATATCGTAGACGGTGGTGGCGAGGGCATTAACCACTGGTACTACGTGGTTATCATGGAGGGGCGCAATCGCGAAGTGCGGCGTTTATGGGAGTCGCAGGGTTTGCAGGTCAATCGCCTGAAGCGTGTGCGCTATGGCAATGTTTTCATCCCTTCAAAAGTGAAAGTGGGCATGTGGACGGAGCTCCCCGAGCGCGAAGTCGATGATGTGTATGTGATGGCGGGATTGACGCCGCCGGAGCAAAGCCCCGCGGAGGCCAAGCCGGGAAGGCGTAGCCGTCGCTAGTTAGCAAGCACAAAAAAGCCCGCTCAAGGCGGGCTTTTATCTGGGGCTCAACAGCCAGCACGCTGGCCATTGCTATGGGGCTAGTGACACGGAATTAGTGAAACGCTTGCTTTTGGAGTGCGGTGGCGGTGTCGATACCGTCCCAGTGGTCGACGCGGCCTTCGCGCCATCCAGAGATCCATTCCTGCTTGAGTTGTTGCTGAGTGTGAGGGCAATTTTCTTTGTTTTTTCCGGCGATTCCTGCCTGATAACCACGTTGGTAGGCGCGCTCAGTCATGTCGCGTTTCTGTCTTCTCATAGGGCATAAGCCTCCATTGTTCAACGTGTACTCACTACGCCCAGAGCGGGCCATAGCGAACCAAAGTTGGCGCAGTGTGCGTCAACCGAATTACCATGTAACCAAACTTTCATAAATCTCGCGAAGATCGATTTCGCATAAGGCTAGGGCGTTTTATAGAGTTCATGTATAAAGTCGCTAAGCTATTGAGAAGCAATATGAATTACCTGAATCACAATGTCCCGGGTGGGTGTTTATGAGTCAAATGCAGTCACTAATCCTCAGTTGCCCGAAGGGGCTCGAAGGTTTACTGGGAGATGAAGCCGAACGCCTGGGAGCACAGAAGCGGGGCGAAACGGTCGGGGCGGTGACGGTCGACGCGACGCCCGATGCGATCTACCGGCTATGCCTGTGGTCGCGTCTTGCCAATAGAGTGCTTTTGCCACTGGCCGAGTTCCCTGGTGACAGCGCCCAGCAATTATACGATGGCCTGCATGCCATCGACTGGCCTGCACATATGCGTGAGGGAAGCAGCCTTCTCGTAGACTTTGCCGGGCGCAGCCGCGAGATCCGCAACAGTCACTTCGGCGCACTGCGTTGCAAGGATGCCATCGTTGATCGCTTTATTGAGGCCGGGCAAGAGCGGCCAAATATCGCCAAATCGCAACCTGATATTCGTGTTCATGTGCGGTTGCGCAAGGGCAAGATACTCGTTGCTATCGACTTGTCGGGTGATAGCCTGCACCGGCGTGGCTACCGGCAAAGTGGCGCGCTGGCGCCATTGAAAGAAAATTTAGCGGCTGCGTTGTTGCTGCGGGCAGACTGGCCTGGGGTTGCCAGCCGCGGTGGTGGCTTGATCGACCCCATGTGCGGCAGCGGTACCTTGTTGATCGAAGCGGCGATGATGGCAATGAATATTGCGCCTGGACTGCAGCGCAAGCACTGGGGATTTGCAGCCTGGTCTGGGCATCAGCAGGCCTTGTGGCGGCAACTTCACGATGAAGCAATGGACTTGCAGCGACAGGCTCACCGCCGAAACTGGCCGCAAATTTGGGGCTACGATGCGAACGGTAAAGTCATTGCGCAAGCGCAGGACAATATCCGGCGTGCGGGCCTTGCTCAATTCGTGAAGGTTGCGCGCGGCGAGTTGTCTGAGCTGTCGCCACCCCGTAACGACGCCTTGCCTGGACTGCTGATTTGTAACCCCCCCTATGGCGAGCGCCTTGGCGAAGAAGCGGAGTTGCTGCACTTGTACAGGCGCTTGGGGCAGAGCCTTCGCGAGGACTTTCAAGGTTGGCAGGCGGGAGTGTTTACCGGTAACCCGGACCTCGGGAAGCGAATGGGCATTCGCGCTTGCAAGCAATATCAACTTTTCAACGGCACCATACCGAGCAAACTGCTGTTGTTTGAGGTTGAACAACGATATTTCGTAACCGAGCGCAAACCTGAGCAGCAACAGGCAGCGGTTGCACCAGCGCTGAGTGCCGGAGCGCAAATGTTTGCCAATCGCTTGCGAAAAAACCTAAAGCGCCTGGATAAGTGGCGTCGTCGCAACGAGATAAGCTGCTTTCGTGTTTACGATGCGGATATGCCTGAATATGCCGTGGCTGTGGATTGCTACGGCGACGCCGTGCATGTCAGCGAATATGCCGCACCCTCATCGGTCAATGACGACGATGCCCGTCGCCGTCTGGGCGAGGTAATGCAGGCTTGTGCTGAGGTGTTTTCACTGCCGGTAACAGATATTGCGTTAAAGGAACGACGGCGTCAGCGCGGTAAGTCTCAGTACGAACGCCAAGCCCCGCAGGGCAAGGTGCTAGAAGTGCGCGAAGGCCAGGCCACAGTACTGGTGAATCTATACGATTACCTCGATACCGGGTTGTTTCTCGATCACCGCCCCGTGCGTTTGGACATTGCCGAGCGAGCGCGTGGTAAGCGGTTTCTGAATCTCTTCTGTTATACCGCCGTTGCCTCAGTGCACGCGGGGCTGGGGGGCGCGCGCCACACAACGTCGGTTGATATGTCGCACACTTACCTGAAATGGGCGCGACAGAACCTGTCACTCAATGGCTTGAGCGAGGCGCGCCACCGCACCGAGCAGGGGGATGCTAGACAGTGGTTGGCAGGTTGTGAGGAGGAGTTTGACCTGATTCTTCTCGATCCACCGACCTTCTCTAATTCAAAGAGAATGGACGATGTGCTTGATACCCAGCGTGATCACGCCGAATTGATTGCTCAGGCGATGCGCTGTTTGGCCAAAGATGGCTTGTTGATTTTTTCTACCAATAAGCGCGACTTCATACTGGATGAGGCGCTGGCTGAGCGTTTTGAGATTGCGGACCGCTGTGCTTGGTCGCTAGACGAGGATTTTAAGCGGCGCAGTAAGCCCATACATTATTGCTGGTACATTACTCACCGCCGGGGCGCGTCTGCCTGACCTTAATTAAAACCGACGACCGAGACGAATGCCGTAGGTGTCTAGCCCACGGTTGTTGTCGTCGTTGAGGATGCCACCGTTGGAAATGTGGTCTAAGTAAAGGCCAACACTGTACAGCGGGTTAATTTGGTAGCCGAGGTTAAATTCGGTGTGAAACAGCACTCGAGAGCCCATTTCACGGCGCTCGGCTGACTTTTTCTCAAGGTCACCATCGTGAACAGCAAGCCCAAAGCCCAGCTCAAAATAGACTGGCGATTCACCGAAGTTCCATTTGGGGTTGAGTCCGCTGTAGAGATAGCTGGTGCCATCGGCTGTGTTAATAACGGCGCCGCCGTGAGCAAATAAGCCGCCCCAGTTGTATTGTTTCAAGTGGTGGTAGTACGCCAGCGTGACGTCGGGGCCGTCTTCCGTTTCACTGGCAATGGGGCCTTTATTGTGGGCCAGTACGCCAAAACGCCATTCGTGTTCACCGGCTTGGATGACGGGGCTGACCATTAGGCCAAGAGCCAGTGCTGTAGCTTTTATTGCGGCTTTCATGCGGGGTCCTTTTTGTTGTTTGCGCTGATTAAAGCGTATATCCCTGTAGAAGTGAAAAATATTTCGGTGATGTTTTACGCAGTGCGAATAGGTCGTGAATAAAACGCAGACACAAAAAAGGCGGCTTTCGCCGCCTTCTTGTCACCGCGCTCTATGATTAGATAACGGTTACGTTCGCTGCCTGAGGGCCTTTTTGACCGCTCTGCACGTCAAACTCAACAGCTTGACCTTCTGCCAGCGTTTTGAAGCCAGAGCCAGAGATGGCGCTGAAGTGAACAAAAACGTCTGGGCCGGAATCCTGCTCAATGAAACCAAAGCCTTTAGTCTCGTTGAACCATTTTACTTTACCAGTGCTTCTGGACATGTCTTAAAACCTCGTTGTCTATAAGTTTGCCTTGTATGGCTTGAGCTGAGATAGGCAGGGTAGTTATGAAACAGAACGAGGTACTAAAAACGACTTCGTGGTGCTTTTACATAAAACCAAGCTGCATCTATAGCCAGCAAGCTCATTATATACACAGTCTGAATAGGTATAGAAAGCCTTTTGCCAGCCATAAAATGAATTTTTTATGTCGTTTTTCTAGGGGGAAGTCCCGTGTGCTGCGTTAGCATGCGGCCGCGCTTCGGGTTTTTACTTTTCCAGTTTGCCGGTTGGCGCGGCGGCACGAGATGCTTTTTGCCATAGCCAATCAAATCCTTGCGTCCCATTTTCAGCAGCGATTCGCGCAGCGCAGGCCAGCCTTCAGGGTCGTGGTAACGCAGGTAGGCTTTATGTAAACGTCGCTGTTTCAATCCTTTAGCGCTGAATACATTTTCACTGCGACGGCTTACCTTGCGTAACGGGTTTTTACCCGAGTAATACATTGCCGTCGCATTGGCCATTGGAGAGGGGTAGAAGGCCTGCACCTGGTCGGCGCGAAAGCCGTTGCTTTTCAGCCACAGCGCCAGGTTCATCATGTCTTCATCGCGGGTGCCTGGGTGCGCCGCAATAAAGTAGGGAATGAGGTACTGTTCTTTGCCCGCTTGCTTGGAGTATTTGTCGAACATGGCTTTGAAACGGTCGTAGCTGCCCATGCCCGGTTTCATCATTTTGCTCAGTGGTGAGTCTTCTGAGTGCTCGGGTGCGATTTTTAAATAGCCGCCAACATGGTGAGAGACCAGTTCCTTGACGTACTCGGGTGTTTCCACGGCCAAGTCATAGCGCAGGCCGGAGGCGATAAGGACTTTTTTAACACCTTTCAGGTTGCGAACTTCACGGTACAGCTCGATAAGCGGTGTTTGGTCGGTGTTTAAGTTTTTGCAAATCCCGGGGTAGACGCAGGATAGGCGACGACAGCTTTTTTCAATCGCTTCGCTTTTGCAGGTCAGTTGCCACATATTGGCGGTGGGGCCGCCGAGGTCCGACACAACACCGGTGAAGCCCGGCGTTTTGTCGCGAATTTTTTGCACTTCTCTGACAATCGAGTCTTTTGAGCGGCTTTGAATAATCCGCCCTTCGTGTTCGGTGATAGAACAGAAACTGCAGCCGCCAAAACAGCCGCGCATGATATTCACCGAGTTGCGAATCATTTCATACGCGGGAATCCGCGCCTCGCCGTACCGGGGGTGAGGGCGGCGCTGGTAGGGCAACTCAAAGACCCAGTCGAGCTCTTCTGTCGTGAGTGGAATGGGTGGCGGGTTGAGCCAGATTTCCTTGTCGCCATGGCGCTGAACCAGCGCGCGTGCGTTGCCTGGATTGGTTTCCAGGTGAAGCACCCTCGCTGCGTGGGCGTAACTGACGGGGTCTTTTTTTACCGTTTCATAAGCGGGTAGGCGAATAACTGTTCGTTCTGCCGGTGCGTCACTTTTACGGGCCTGCCTGGGGTCGATAATAGTGATGGTCTGCGCAGCGTCTGGCTCGCTTGCTGCCTTTGCCTGTTCGGTTTTGCAACTGGGGTCAGCGCCGGTGTCCACATAGGGGCTGGTGATCGGATCCACCTTGCCGGGTCGGTCAATATCGCTGGAGTCCACAACCGTCCAGCCGTTAGGCACTGCGTCGCGAATAAATGCGGTGCCGCGAAGGTCGCGAATTTGCTCCACCGGCTCGCCGCGAGACAGCCGGTGTGCGAGGTCGACAATGGCGCGTTCGGCATTGCCATACAGCAGAATATCCGCCCGCGAGTCCATAAGAATTGAGCGCCGGACTTTGTCGCTCCAGTAATCGTAGTGCGCGATGCGTCGCAGGCTTGCTTCGATGGAGCCGATAACAATGGGGCAGTCTTTATAGGCTTCGCGGCAGCGCTGGGCATAGACGATAACCGCGCGATCAGGGCGCTTGCCACCGACGTTATCCGGTGAGTAGGCATCGTCGTGACGCAGTCGGCGGTCTGCTGTGTAGCGATTAATCATCGAGTCCATGTTTCCGGCGGCCACGCCGAAGAACAGGTTAGGTTTGCCCAGCGCGGTGAAGGGCTCTGCCGACTGCCAGTCCGGCTGGGAAATAATGCCAACGCGAAAGCCCTGCGCTTCCAACACGCGCCCAATAACGGCCATGCCAAAGCTAGGGTGATCCACATAGGCATCGCCGGTGACAATAATGATGTCGCAGCTGTCCCAACCCAAGGCGTCCATTTCCTCGCGGCTGGTTGGCAAGTATGGTGCGGTGCCGAAGCACTCCGCCCAGTAGGGGTGGTGGCTAAAAATGGCCGGTGGTAAAGACATGGCGTAGCTACTCTCGAATGATCGGCCATTGTACCGGAAATCCCAGCTGTTTGCTGTGGGGGTGCAGCCCCAATCAAGTGTGAATTTGCAGCTTTGGCGCTTGCTATTAAGTGAGATCGTGGCTAAATATTGCCTCTCACTTATCGCGTGGCAGCAGGAGCGCACAAATGGATTGGCTGAATAGCTCGATAGAGTACTGGCACTGGATGGTTTTGGGGCTTTTACTGGTTGCCAGCGAGGTCTTTGTTCCCAGCTTTGTCATGCTTTGGTTTGGTGCCAGTGCCATTGCGGTAGGGCTGATCACCGCCGTCGTGGATTTGCCCTTTAGTGTTCAAGTGTTGATCTGGGCGGGGCTGTCGGCGGTCGACTTGTTCCTCTGGTTTAAATTTGTGCATCCGCGTATGAAAGATAAAAGTTTATCGGGCATGTCGCGCGAGCAGGTTGTGGGTCAGGAGGGTATGGTTACGCGCGTTGGGGACCACCGCGAGGGGCAAGTGCGCTTCAGTATACCGGTGCTGGGTAATGACGAATGGAGTTATATTTGTCGCGAGCCCTTGATCGTTGGAGACCGGGTCATTGTTGAAGATATCTCAGGTAATTCATTGATAGTACGCCGCCAACGCGGCGCCAAAGCTGCCGAATAATACCGTTACTGGCGGGCTCATTTCACGAGGTTTTAGGGGAAGAATATGGATGGTTTAGCAATTACAGGGGCGTTGTTTGTATTGGTCGTCGTCACGCTGTCGATGGGGGTGAAGACCGTTCCCCAAGGCTATAAACACATTGTGCAACGCCTGGGTAAATACCACGGCACCTTGAACCCCGGTTTGAACTTTATTATTCCCTATGTTGATCAAGTGGCCTACCGCTTAACAACCAAGGACATTGTGTTGGATATCCCTTCCCAGGAGGTTATCACTGAAGACAATGCGGTGATTATCGCCAACGCGGTGGCCTATATAAATATCGTCTCTCCTGAGAAAGCTGTTTACGGTGTTGAGAATTACACCATTGCCATCCAAAACCTGGTACAGACCGCACTGCGTTCAATTGTAGGCGAGATGTCGTTGGACTCGGCCCTGTCGTCGCGGGAGCAAATCAAGGCCAAGCTCAAGGCGGGGATTTCAGACGATATTTCCGACTGGGGGATCACTCTTAAAACGGTGGAAATCCAAGACATTAATCCATCTCCCACCATGCAAAGTGCCATGGAAGAGCAGGCCGCGGCAGAGCGTCAACGCCGCGCGGCGGTGACCAAGGCCGAAGGTGAGAAGCAGGCTGCGATCCTCGAAGCTGAGGGGCGTCTGGAAGCATCGCGTCGCGACGCCCAGGCGGAAGTGGTGTTGGCTAAGGCCAGCGGTGCAGCGATTGAGTTAGTTTCGGAGGCCGTTAAAGGTGATGAATTGCCCGTGCTGTATCTGCTGGGTGAAAAATACGCTGACTCGCTGCGTGAGCTGTCGGCGTCCGACAATGCCAAGACCGTTGTGCTTCCCGCAGACCTGCCTCAGGCGGTGCGGGCGATACTGAACAAGGGTTAAGATTTTTTTGCAAGGATGTTGTTGTAAAGATGGAACATACCTACCGTTTGATCACCAGTTGTCCGGACCGCGTTGGCATCGTCGCCAAAGTGAGCCAATTTGTCGCCGATCAAGGGGGCTGGCTAACCGAGGCCAATCATCACGCCGATGCCGACAGCAATTGGTTTTTCATGCGCAACGAGATTAAAGCCGATTCACTGAGTATCGGTGCCGAGGCAGTGCGCGAGGCATTTACGCCCTTGGCGCAGGAATATGACATGGAGTGGGAGCTGGTCGACTCAGCGCGGCGGCGCAAGGTGGTGATTCTGGCAAGCCATGCCTCACACTGTATTGCAGATTTATTGCACCGCTGGCATAGCGGCGAGCTGTACTGTGATATTCCCTGTGTGATCTCAAATCACGAGAACTTGCGCAGCATGGTCGAGTGGCATGGAATTCCGTTTGAGTATGTGCCGGTCGACCCTCAAAACAAGGCACCGGCCCACGCCCGTATTCAAGAGTTAACAGAGAACTACGCCGCTGATTGTGTCGTGCTGGCGCGCTATATGCAGATTATTCCTCCGGAATTTTGCCGTGCGTACAGCGGCAGAATGATCAATATTCACCACAGCTTTTTGCCTTCTTTCATTGGCGCGAACCCCTACCAGAAGGCCTATGATCGCGGCGTAAAATTGATCGGCGCCACCAGCCACTACGTTACTGAGCAGCTGGATGAGGGGCCGATTATCGAGCAGGACGTCATTCGAGTGTCGCATCGCCATAGCAAGGATGACCTGGTGCGTCTGGGTAAGGATGTCGAAAAGAGCGTACTGGCCCGCGCGCTTCGCAATCACCTTGAGGACAGGGTGTTAGTGCACGGTAATAAAACTGTCGTTTTCGACTAAGCTTGGGGGCAACGGCTGGCGCCTTGATCGAGTCGTTGTCATATAATTGTCATTAAAGGCCGTTTTAATGCAGGCTCAAGCATCCACAGGCTACAAGGGAAGAGCATGAGCACAAAGACCATCCTCATCGTCGATGACGAAGCCGCCATTCGCGAGATGATCCGCGTAGGGCTAGAGCTTGCCGGTTACGACTGCATCGAAGCGAGCAATGCGCAGGAAGCGCACGGAATTATTGTTGATCAGCGCCCGGATCTGGTACTGCTGGACTGGATGATGCCAGTCACCAGTGGTATTGAGCTGCTGCGCCGCTTGCGCCGGGAAGATTTAACCCGGGATATGCTGGTCATCATGCTCACCGCTAAAGACGATGAAGACAACCGTGTTCAGGGCCTGGATGTCGGTGCCGACGACTATATTACCAAGCCGTTTTCTTCCCGAGAGCTAATGGCGCGCATCAAGGCGGTGTTGCGCCGCGGCAGCTCGCCTGAGCAGGAAGAGACCATTGAGGTGGATGGCCTCAAACTCGACCCCGCCAGTCACCGCGTGTTTGCCAATGGTGAGCCTTTGGATATGGGGCCCACTGAGTTTAAATTACTGAAATTTTTTATGACCCACCAAGAGCGTGCCTATAGCCGTGGTCAACTGCTTGACCAGGTATGGGGCACCAATGTCTATGTTGAAGAGCGCACGGTAGATGTTCATATTCGCCGGCTTCGCAAAGCGCTGCTGACCGACGAGCGAGACTTCGGGCAGCTGATTCAAACCGTTCGCGGTACTGGCTACCGTTTTTCCGCAACGGGGGTGAGCGCCTAGCGCTGCTCTATGCGGTATTACGGCTGGAAGACGGAGCTTGTTCGCGTAGTGCTGCCATTGGCAGCGGCGGCAGTGTTTGCAACAGCGTTCGACCTTGGAGTGTGGCCCGTTTTTATCGTTGCAGCGGTGATATGCACCTGGCTGCTATGGCAACTTCAACGACTGAGCGACTGGTTATATAGAGGCTTGGGTACCGAGCCGCCAGAGGCAATTGGCATGTGGGGTCAAATTTTCGACACGATTTACGATATGCAGAAGCATGCGTCGGGAGATCGTGATCAGTTACAAGCAATTATTGATTACTTACATTCATCGTTTGCATCGATGTCAGATGCCGTGGTGATGCTGGATCGTCACGGCAGCATCGAATGGTGCAACGATGCGGCGATGGATCTACTTGGGCTGCGCCGGGATGAAGATGTCGGCTTGCAGTTGCTGAATTTAGTGCGCAACCCGAATTTTGTTGCCTACTACGAAGCTGAAAAATACGCCATGCCCTTTGAAATGGCGTCGCCGGTAAACAGCGAGATACAGCTCAGTTTAAGCATCAGCTTTTTCGCGGAGGGTAATCGTTTACTGTTTGCCCGCGATGTCACTCGAACCCACCGTCTCGAAAAAATGCGCAAAGATTTTGTCGCGAATGTGTCACACGAATTGCGCACGCCACTGACGGTGATCAATGGTTACCTGGAGACGTTTTCTGAGCACGGTGGCGACAACCCGCGCTGGGATCGCGCCATCGATCAAATGCTGCGGCAGTCTCGCCGCATGCACCACCTCATTCAAGATTTAATGCTCTTGTCGCGACTGGAATCCGTCCCTCAAGCCAGCGAGCATGAAGTGATACGTATCCGCCCGCTGATGGAAATGGTGCGCGAAGAAGCCCTCGCGGCCGCCAAGGGCAATCGCCAGATCGACATCGAATGTGACGATGCCATTGCCCTGAAAGGGCAGGCGACGGAAATACGCAGCGCGCTGTCTAACTTGGCGGTAAACGCCGCGCGCTACACCGCCGAGGATGACCGAATTGTGCTGCGTTGGTATCAGGATGACAGCCACGGTGTGTTGGAAGTGCAGGACAGCGGGATTGGTATCGAGCCGCAATACATTCCCCGTCTAACCGAGCGCTTCTACCGGGTTGATCAAAGTCGCTCCCTCGATACCGGCGGTACAGGCTTGGGTTTGGCGATCGTGAAACATGTTTTGTTGCGCCACCGGGCCGAGATGAAAATCTCCAGCCAGCCGGGGCATGGCAGTACGTTCAGTTGTTTATTTCCACGTTCATTAATCACTCGGGTAAACTGATTTCTCATTGTAATAAATCCGTCATCTAGCGCCGCTAAAATGACAGCCGTGTTACCAATTTTATTGATCGGGAGATACCTGTGAAACTGAAGCAATGTCTGATGGCGGCCGCATTTGGCCTTTCCTCTATGTGGGTGGCGGCAGCCACTGAAGTTGATCCGGCGCTGCCTGTGTACGAAAAAGCGGCGGGTGTATCGGGCACTTTTTCCAGCGTTGGCTCAGATACCCTGGCAAACCTGATGACGCTTTGGAGCGAAGACTTCAAACGCGCTTACCCAAACGTTAACGTCCAGATTCAAGCAGCCGGTTCCTCTACTGCGCCCCCGGCGTTGACAGAAGGCACTTCAAACATGGGGCCAATGAGCCGCAAGATGAAGGACAAAGAGATCGAAGCCTTCGAAGCGAAATATGGCTACAAACCCGTTGCGGTTCCGGTGGCTATTGACGCCCTGGCGGTGTTTGTCCACAAGGACAACCCCATTGAGGGGATGACCATCGCCGAAGTCGATGCGGTTTTCTCAAGCACTCGCAAGTGTGGCCACCCGGAAAATATCCAGCGCTGGGGTCAGCTCGGCATGGATGGATCGTGGTCAGCGCGCGATATTCAAATGTTCGGTCGCAACTCGGTATCGGGCACCTACGGCTACTTTAAAGGCAAGGCACTTTGTAAAGGCGACTTCAAAAATGGTGTAAACGAGCAGCCAGGCTCGGCATCAGTGGTTCAGTCTGTGTCTACCTCTATTAACGGCATCGGTTATTCTGGCATCGGCTACCAGACCTCAAGCGTTCGCGCTATTCCGCTGTCCAAGAATGAGAAGGGCAGTTTTGTTGACGCCACGCCGGAAAATGCGATCAATGGTAGCTACCCGCTGTCACGCTTCCTCTACGTTTACATGAATAAAGCACCCAATAAGCCGTTTACGCCGCTAGAGCGCGAATTCGTTAAGCTGGTGCTGTCAAAGCAGGGTCAGGAAATCGTTGCCAAAGATGGCTACATCCCGCTGCCAGCAAGCGTTGTAGAGAAAATTCGCAAAAAGCTAGATCTGTAAAAATGCCGACATGATGTCGCTGTAAAATGTGCTGCAAACGTGAGTTTGTGGCACATTTTTTATCTGTAACAAAACTGAAACATTATCGTCATAAAATCCCCGCCAGTTCCTCAAAGAGCCCGAGACTTATGAAGCAATCAGAGGTGCGCGCAACTGCATCGGCCCAACGCAGATGGCGCCAAGTCAAAGATGGCATGACCACAGCAACTATCACCGGCGGTGGTGTTGGGGTATTGCTGTCCATTCTGCTGATCTTTTTCTATCTGCTGTATGAAATTCTGCCGCTGTTTAATTCGGCTGGCATCGAGTCAGAGGAACAGTACCAACTGCCAGTGGCCGCCGCGCCATTGTATCTGGCAATGGAAGAACAGGCCGAGGTGGGATTTCGCCTTGCCGAAAACGGGGATGCCGTATTTTTTAATACCGAGAATGGTCAACAGGTTCTCAAGCGGTCGCTGCCAACGACTGCAGCGATTAGCAGCTTTGCACTGGAGTCAGAAGAAACCCGCGTATTCGCGGTGGGTATGGAAGACGGTCGAGCTCTGCTGGCCAAACATGACTATCGCGTGAGCTACCCCGAGGATCAACGCCTGATTACGCCGTCTCTGCGCTTTCCCTATGGCGAAGCCGGCATGGAAATTAGCGACGCGGCCCTAAGCCGACTAGCCGTGCGCGACAGTGAGGAAGCCCTGGTGGTGGTCGCCGTGAGTGACGGCCATTTGGTCGGACGCCGCTGGACCAAAGAAGAAGACTTCCTCAGTGAAGAAATCACCCTGGTCGAAGAAAACCTGGCATTGCCAACGCTGGATATCTCCGCCGACTATCTATTGATCGGGCCTCGCCAGCAGTGGCTGTACGTGTTGAGCCAGCAAGGTGGCTACCGGTTGATTAGCCTGCGCAGCCTGGAGATCGTTGATCGCGGCGAAGTGACTGATGGCGCGGCACTGAGTGATGTACGCTTTTTGTTAGGCGGTATTTCTTTGCTCACCGCCGACGAGGATGGCAGCGTGTCCCAGTGGTTCGTGGTTCGCAATGCTCAGCAGGGCGGGCAATACGGTTTGCAGTTTGTGCGCCAGTTTACGGCAGGTGGCCCCTCCGCGATGCTGCTGACCGAACACCGCCGCAAAGGCTTTGTCAGCATTACCGATGACGGCCACCTCGATATCTTCTACAGCACGTCGCAACGCCGTTTGCTGAGTGAAGAGCTGGAATTAAAAAATGTGCTTGGCATGGCAATTTCGCCGCGGGCGGATCGCCTCCTTGTCGAGTTGCAGGGAGGGGAGATCCGTAGCTTCGCCGTGGAAAATGAGCACCCCGAGGTCTCTTGGTCTGTGCTGTGGAGCAAGGTGTGGTACGAAAGCTACCCTGAGCCCGATTATGTTTGGCAGTCCTCGGCTGCAGACAATGATTTTGAGCCGAAGTACAGCTTTGCACCGTTGGCTTTCGGCACCCTGAAAGCCGCTTTTTATGCCATGTTAATTGCGGCGCCATTGGCGATTTGTGGTGCGATTTACACCGCGTATTTCATGGCGCCCTCGCTGCGCCGCAAGGTTAAACCACTCATCGAGTTAATGGAGGCCTTGCCTACCGTTATTCTCGGTTTCTTGGCCGGCCTGTGGCTGGCGCCTTTTATCGAGCGCAATTTGCCCGCGGTATTCAGTATCTTTATTGCTCTGCCAGTGGGTATTCTCATTTTCGCTTGGCTGTGGTCGCGGCTACCCGTGAGCGTGAGTCGCCGCGTTCCCGAAGGCTGGCATCCCTTGCTGTTGGTGCCCGTTGTAATTGGTCTGGTAATCGCATGCGTTGAGCTGAGCGCGCCAATGGAGAGGGCATTCTTTGCGGGCGATATGCGCGCCTGGTTGACCAATGATCTGGGCATATCCTTCGACCAGCGCAATGCTCTGGTGGTGGGTGTGGCAATGGGTTTTGCCGTTATCCCCACGATCTTTTCAATTGCCGAAGATGCCATTTTCTCGGTACCCAAGCACCTTAGTTACGGATCACTGGCGCTCGGCGCAACGCCTTGGCAAAGCCTTGTTGGTGTCGTTATGCCCACCGCCAGCCCGGGTATCTTCTCAGCCCTGATGATCGGCATGGGTCGCGCGGTCGGCGAGACAATGATCGTTCTGATGGCCACTGGTAATACCCCGATTATGGACGCCAATATCTTCGAGGGTATGAGGACGCTGGCGGCAAATATCGCGGTAGAAATTGGTGAAACGGAAGTCGACAGCAGTCACTATCGGGTGTTGTTCTTGGCGGCCTTTGTACTATTTATGTTTACGTTTGTTGTTAACACTGTTGCGGAGACGGTCAGACAGCGTCTGCGTCAGCGCTACGGCAACCTCTGATTGATTCGGGATACATCATGTATTTACAGGATAAAGAAAAGCAGGGGCTGACGGCCTGGTTCAAGGGCGGCGAACCCTTGATTTGGATGAACGCCGCTGCGGTGACCGTCAGCACACTGGCCGTTATCGGTTTGTTAATACTGTTGGCAGTGCGGGGTTTCAGCCACTTTTGGCCTGCCGATGTTTTTGTCGCAGAGTATCAGTTGCCGGATGAAACCCCAGCGGTGGTGATGGCTGAGCGGGTTGAAAGCGAGGATGTGGCGATCGAGCAGCTGCTCAGCGCTGGCTTTACACTCGATACCGACGAGCCGTTTATCCAGCGAGAGCTGGTGAAAGTCGGCAACCGCGATGTTAGCGGTGCGGATTTTAAATGGGTGTTAAGTCGCTACCTGCAGAACACGTATTACCCAGAACAAGCGATTGTTCTCGAGCGCCGTGAGTGGGGCAACTTTTACGGCTTTTTGCGCGGTTTGAAGCGCGATGGCCAGGCGATCGCCGCCGCCGATGACGAAGCACTGTGGCAGGCGTTTCAGCAGAGTATCGAACGTGCTGAAACCATTCACCATGATATCGAGCGCGTTGAAAAGAAAGAGATTGGCGCGATCAACTACCGCTTGGAAAAACTGCGTCTGCGCCAGCGCGGCTTGGAACTCGATGAAGCCTTGCCCGCCGCTGAGCGCGCCCAAAAGCAGCTGGAAATAGACAGCGAACGCGCTGAGCTGGATGCCGCCTATGCGGTATTGCAAAAAGAGCTGAATGCACTGTATGCCGAGTGGAACCGAGACAGTTTTATTGTCGAGACCGCGCAGGGCCAGCAGCGCGAGCAACGCGTGTCGACGGTGGTCCACGCCTACAAGCCCAATACCATGAACTTTGCCAACAAGGTCGGTTTTTACTTCGGCAAGTTTGCGGAGTTTCTCACCGATGAGCCCCGCGAAGCGAATACCGAGGGTGGCATCTTCCCCGCGATCTTCGGCACAGTGATCATGGTGCTGATTATGTCAGTACTGGTAACGCCCTTCGGTGTGATCGCGGCGGTGTATCTGCGCGAATACGCCAAGCAGGGGCTGATGACGCGAATCGTGCGCATCGCGGTGAATAACCTGGCGGGTGTGCCCTCGATTGTATACGGGGTGTTCGGGCTCGGCTTCTTTATCTATTTTGTTGGGGCAGAAATCGACCAGGCCTTATTCCCCGAAGCACTGCCGTCGCCAACTTTTGGTACGCCGGGGCTTCTGTGGGCGTCTGTGACGCTGGCGCTGCTGACGCTGCCGGTGGTTATTGTGGCAACCGAAGAGGGCTTGGCGCGTATTCCCCGCAATCTGCGAGAGGGCAGTCTGGCCCTGGGTGCTACGAAGGCAGAGACCCTGTGGCGGGTGGTGTTGCCCATGACCAGCCCGGCGATGATGACTGGCCTGATTCTGGCTGTTGCTCGTGCCGCCGGGGAGGTTGCGCCGTTGATGCTCGTCGGGGTGGTCAAGTTGGCACCGTCGCTACCGGTGGATGGCAACTTCCCATACTTCCACCTCGATCAGAAGTTTATGCACTTGGGCTTCCACATCTATGATGTTGGTTTTCAAAGCCCGAATGTCGAAGCAGCGCGGCCACTGGTGTACGCTACGGCATTGCTGTTGGTGATTATCATTGCGCTGCTGAACCTCAGTGCCGTGGCACTGCGGAATCATCTGCGCGAAAAATACAAATCTCTGGAAATGTAATTGGCACAGCCATGACGGTAAAATTTATGGATACCAACAAAACTGCTACAGCTGGTCACGCAATCGATATGGAATCGCTCGGCCGGGTACGCAATGAAGGCTCTATTACCGACGAGGACATTACTCTGAATGTCGACGGTTTGGATCTGTACTACGGCGACAAACAAGCGTTGTTTGACGTCAATATGGAGATTCCTCGTCAAAAGGTTACGGCGTTTATCGGCCCCAGCGGTTGCGGTAAGTCGACCCTTCTGCGCTGCTTCAATCGCATGAATGACCTGGTCGATACTTGCCGGGTTGAGGGTGCCATTCGCCTGGACGGCAATGATATCTACGACCGAAGTGTCGATGTGGCAACGCTGCGTCGCCGCGTGGGAATGGTATTTCAAAAGCCGAATCCCTTTCCCAAGTCGATCTATGAGAATGTCGCTTACGGGCTGCGTATTCAGGGTGTGAACAAAAAGCGGGTGCTGGATGAAGTGGTCGAGCGCTCGTTGCGCGGTGCCGCCTTATGGGACGAAGTGAAAGACCGTCTGCACGATAACGCGCTAGGCATGTCTGGCGGCCAGCAGCAGCGTTTGGTCATTGCGCGCACCATTGCGGTTGAGCCGGAAGTCCTGCTGCTGGATGAGCCAGCATCGGCGTTGGATCCCATATCAACGCTCAAGATCGAAGAACTGATCAATGAGCTGAAAGACAAGTACACGATTGTCATCGTTACGCATAATATGCAGCAGGCAGCGCGAGTCTCTGACTACACTGCATTTATGTATATGGGCAAACTGATCGAGTTTGATAATACGGATACCTTGTTTACCAATCCGACCAATAAACAAACTGAAGATTACATAACAGGTCGTTACGGCTAAGGCTAGGCCATTAGCCCGGCGCCAATAGGATGCGGGAATGAAAGATAAAGACTTACACGCTCACCATATCTCTCAGCAGTTCAACTCTGAGCTGGACGATATTAAAACCCGTATGCTGGAAATGGGTGGGGTCGTCGAGAAACAGGTTGCCGATGCGACCACCGCGTTTATGAGTCAGGACAGTGGTCTGGCTGATGAAGTGAAGCGTGGCGACCGTATCGTCAATGCGCTGGAGGTGTCCATCGACGAGGAGTGCACCATTATCCTGGCGCGCCGCCAGCCCGCGGCGACCGACCTCCGCCTGGTGTTGTCGATCAGCCGAATCATCAGTGATCTGGAACGTATGGGCGATGAGGCCACCAAAGTTGCCGAAGCCGCAATTAAGCTGGGTGAACTGGGTGGCCTGCCGCGCAGCGTGTTAGAGATTCGCCACATTGGTGACCATGTCTTGAGCATGGTGCGCAACGCGTTGGACGCGTTTGCCCGTGTAGACAGTGATATGGCTCTGGATGTGGCGGAAGAAGATCACTCCGTCGATATGGAATACGGCACCGCTATGCGCAGCTTGGTGACCTATATGATGGAAGATCCGCGCACCATTTCTTCGGTGTTGCAGGTACTGTGGGCTCTGCGTTCCCTGGAGCGTATTGGCGACCACGCGCGCAACATTGCCGAGCACGTTATTTATTTGGCCAAGGGCGCGGATGTTCGCCACGTGAATATCGATGAGATGAGTGCGGCTGTCCAAGAGAAAAAATAAGGCGTGACGCCAGTAATCGAAAGCCGCCCCAGCTTGGCTGAGGGCGGCTTTTTTGTGGCCCTTTTTTATTTCGGTCCTTTTTATTTCGGCCCTAGTGGAATCCCCAATCCGACCCAGGCCGCCAGTAACACGGACCAGCTCACGATAAAACACAGGGAGTAGGGCAGCATCAATGCCAACAGCGTGCCCATACCGGCTTTGCTATCGTGGCGCTGCATAAAGGCCACCACAACGCCAAAATAAGGCATTAACGGCGTGATGATGTTGGTGCTGGAGTCGCCAATTCGGTAAGCCATTTGCACGGCCTCGGGCGCCACATCGAGCATCGCCAGCATGGGGACGAATATCGGCGCCATCAATGCCCATTTTGCCGACGCGCTGCCGATCAATAGGTTGATGGCCGCGCTGCACAGCACAAAGCTAATCAGCAGGCTGGTAGTGGAAAGCTCGAGTCCGGCAAGCCATTGTGCGCCTTTAATTGCTGTTAATGCGCCAATGCCCGTCCAGGAAAAATAATTGACAAACTGGGCGGCAAAGAACATTAGCACCAGATAGCCGGCCAGGGTGCTCATGCCTGACTCCATGGCGTCTACCCAGTCTTTGCTGCGCGTAAAGCGGCCACTGCTGTAGCCGAAAATAATCCCGGCGAGTGCGCCATATGCAGCAATAAACACCACAATTCCCTGCAGCAGGGGCAGGGCTGCCATACCGCTGGGGTCAGGGTTGCGCAATGGCCCCTGTGGGTGGACGACCGCCGCGATGAGCGCCGCGACATAAAATACGCTAAAAATCAGCACGCGGCGCAGCGCTTTTGTCTCGCTGGCCGAGGCTTCCGGGGGCGTGCTTGTGCTCTCTGTCTGCCCAGGGCGCTGCAGTCGAGGCTCTACCAAGGTTTCCGTCACCCATGCGCCAACGAGGGTAATAAGCAGGGTAGAAAAGGCGGTGAAATAATAATTTGCGCTGACGCTCACCGAGGCCTGCGGGTCAATCAGCTGTAGTGACTCGGTGGAGATCCCCGCCAAAATTGCATCGACCGGGCCGAGGAGAATGTTTGCGCTAAACCCGCCAGATACCCCGGCGAATGCGGCGGCAATGCCCGCTAGCGGCGAGCGTCCGGCGGCGCGAAAAACGATCGCCGCCAATGGGATTAAAACAACATAGCCTGAGTCAAAACCAATACTGGATAATACGCCGGTGAATACAATCACCGCACTCAATGCCTTTGGTGGCGCCCGTCGTGCGAATTGTGTCAACACATGGCCGAGCAAGCCGGAGTGTTCCGCGACGGCAATACC
The DNA here is from genome assembly GCF_016906995.1 of Spongiibacter marinus. Lineage (GTDB taxonomy): Bacteria > Pseudomonadota > Gammaproteobacteria > Pseudomonadales > Spongiibacteraceae > Spongiibacter > Spongiibacter marinus. The sequence continues at coordinate 39,787 of NZ_JAFBBD010000006.1, forward strand.
CATAATCGCGACGATCACAGAGCCGACAGGCGCGAAGCTCACAAAGTTACCCACCGCATTGTGTAGCATCCACAGCAGTCCGTCGCGGGACAGCAACGAGCGCGTGTAAAGCCATTCGCCACTGCTGGGGTTCTGAACATTAGCGCCTGTTGCCGTGAGCCATGCCGACAGCAAAACGACGATTGCGCAGAAGTAAATGAACAGCACGACCGGGTGTGGCAGGCGATTGCCGGCGCGTTCAATTCGGTCCAGCCAACGCTGGCTCAATGGTACGTCTTGCTGAACCTTTGACATGTTTCCCGCTTGGTTTGTGTTGGCAAAAGGAGTGGCTGTGTAAAATGCATGCTCCGCGAACGGACGATAGCCAGCCGCTATCAGGCTGTATCAAAGTGTGCCAGATGGCGTGGCAGATAAAAACCGATGGCAAGAGGATAGCTGAGTGACGGAAACAGGCAGTGCACCGAGGTCTGACTGGCGGGCGATGATTTCGCTTTACGCCGCCATGATGGCGGTGGGGATGGGCCAGAGCGTGGTGTTTGCGGTGCTGCCAATGTTGGGGCGTGAGCTGGCCCTGCATGAAATGCTCTGGCAACTCCCCTTTACCGAACTAACGATCGCGCCCAAAGAAATGGTAATCACCTCGCTGTCGGCGCTTACCGCGCTCGTTTTTTTCATGACCTCGCCCTATTGGGGAAGAAAGAGCGATGTATGGGGGCGAAAGCCGGTCATTATTATCGGCTTGTTCGGCTACACCATTGGTACCATGCTGTTCAACGCGGTCGCGTGGATGGGGCTTGTTAGCATACTCGGTGGCGGCCTCCTATACGTGCTGCTGATGGTCAGCCGCGGTATTCACGCCGCTTTGATGTCGGCGACCCACCCGGCATCGGCTGCCTATATGGTCGATGTCACCGATATTTCCCGGCGCGCGCAGGGGATGGCGAAATTGCAGGCCTTCAATCAACTGGGGGTGATGCTGGGGCCCGCGCTGGCGTGGTTTGTCGCCTTCAGTTATTTAACGCCGCTATATTTGCAAGCGGCGCTGGCCGCATTGGTTGCGATTTTGGTCTGGCGTTATTTGCCCGCCATTCCAGCGCATAGCAGCGGCGGCAAGCGGCCGAAGCGAATGGCGTATTTCGACCCCAGGTACCGTCTGTTTATCTTCATCGGTTTTGCGCTTTACAGCCTACTGGGCATGGTTCAGCAGACGCTGGGGTTTTATTTTCAGGATTTACTGTCACTCGACGGTGTGGCGGCGGCACAGTGGTTTTCCGCTGCGATGATCGTGTCGTCAGGTGCCATGCTGTTCGCGCAATTTGTGGTGGTGCAGCGCTACAACGGGTCGCCAATGAACCTGTTGTTTATGGGGCTGCCGTTCAGTTGCGCCGGGTATTTGCTATTAGCATTGTCAGACACGTTGCCGATGTTGTTGTCGGCGATGGGCTTGTTCGGTTTTGGTATGGGTTTGACCGGCCCAGCCTACGGTGCCAGTGCCAGCTTGGTTGTCGAGCCCCATGAGCAGGGCGGTTTGGCCGGCCTGCTTGGCTCGGTGGCGGGACTTGGGTTTGTCGCTGGGCCGCTCGTGGGGGGCTTCTTATACCGAATCGCGCCGAGCTACCCGTACTTTTGCGCGGCTGCCGTAATGGCGTTGATTATTGTGGTAATGGTGTCACGTCGCCGCCAGATCGCCAAAGGTTGATCAAAAACTACGCGCGCGACGGCAGCGTTGATGAGACGCCGCTCAGCGGAGAATTGAACAGCCTTATCCACAAGCTTATTCACTGTATCTGGGGAAAACTTGTTGTGGATAAGCGGTGATCCTAGCGCAGTCACGTGACAGTGCTGTGACGCTGACGCTTTTCTTTCACGGCATGTCGCCGGCTTTGCATTTTGCTTGCCAGCAGTCTGTTATTCAGCGTCGCTTAGGCCACTAACCCGCGTTTGCCGCGCGACTTTTACTCAAAATGTTGTAAGCTGTAGGGTATTGATAAATGTGAAGTGACTCACAACAATAAATGAGAATGCGGCAATGAAGAAACTGCGAGCCCCTGCTTTTATTCCACTGCTACTAGCGGTCGCCGTCAGCCCCGATGCGACAGCCATGGGTTTAGGTCGTGCGGAGCTGGATTCGGTGTTAGGCAAGCCATTGGCCGCACGTGTCGTCATCAGTGGTGCCGAGGGCTTGGATCCCGAACAAATTCTGATTGATGTGAAGCCGGTGTGGGATGCGCAGAGCGATAGTGCGATGGGCGGGCTCGATACCCGAACCCTGACGGTACGCAGCGAATTAAGTCCCTCTGGCAGTGGCGTAATTTATTTACGTAGCACCACGCCAATTGTTGAACCCTTTTTGAATTTCGTTTTATCGGTGCGCTGGCCGACCGGTACGATTGAGCGCGAATACACATTGCTGCTCGACTTGCCTGCGCAGGCACCGGCGTTGGCAAGTGCGGCCCAAGCGGGCGCAGCGAGCACCCGGCTGGCATCGGGAAAACCAGCGCAGAGTAATCGCCCCGCGAAATCGTCACCGGCGAGGCCTATTAGCGCTGATGCATCGACGTATACCACCGTGCGAGGGGACAGCCTTTGGCGAGTGGCGTCGCGCATTCGGCGTGCCCGAGGCGGTGAGCAACTGCCCCTGATGGAGGCGGTCTATCGCCTTAACCCCCAGGCCTTTGTGCGCGGCGAAAAGGACATGCTAAAGGAATCTGTCTCGCTAAATGTTGAGGCGGCAGCACTTGCCGAGGTGTTGTTGCCGGGCGGGGGCCCTGGCGGTTCGGGCAAACAAATATCGCGGGCGCCTAATGGCACGGTAAATAATGAAGTGGAAACGGCGCCAGAAGCGACGACAGAACGTGTCGTTTTAAGCTCCAACGCCGCTCCGTCGATGACCGAAGAGCAGCGATTGACGGCTTCGTTGGCGGCGGTGACCGAGGAAGTGTCAGCTGTACGCGCCAATATTGAGGCAATGAATAGCCGCTTGCAGACGCTACAGACGCGCCTGCTGAGCTTGCAGGATGAATATACTGCGCTGAAGGGCCAGACCGCAGCGATCCAGACTGGTGAAAGCGCGCCGGTGCCGGAGGTGAGTGTCGCGGAGCCTTTGGCTGAGGCATCTCAGGCAGAGGAGCAAGCCGTATCAAGCACATTTGTACGTGGTGCTGATGTGGCGTCGGCTTCGCCGTCTGAGGTGATTCAAGCTGGCGTTACGGCGACTGACACGGCGCCCATTGGCGAAACCACCGGGGCGCTGCCTGAAAATGCTGAGTGGCGCGGCAGTCCTTGGGCGTTATTGCTGCTGGGTGTTGCAGCGGTGGGCGGGCTATTGTTTTATCGGCGCCGTAAAGCCGCCGCAAAACGCCGCTTGCAAGCGTTTCATTATGCAGGCGCAGCCAAGGCTGCTCCGAAGGCGTCGGCCACACATTTTGAAGACGTTTTCGCAGAATTGGGTGATGCCCCTCAAGAACAGTCTGGCAGCGCAGATATTGCCGCAGTGACTGCTCGTGTGGTTGAGGAGGATAACTCGCCGCAGGCGGCCGCGGCGGCGTGCATTGAGTTGGGGGACTACCGCGGTGCTCAGCAGATCGTTGAACAGGCCCTGCGTGAGGACGAGTCTCTGGCCTTACAAATGCTACTGCTCGATCTATACGCGCGCCAGGGGCAGGCCACGGACTTTGAGGCACTGGCCTTACAGATGGAGTTTGCCGGCGTAGAGGAAGAATCCCTAAGAGAGATCGATATCCTGCGGCGTGAGCTCAATGGCGCGCAGCAACACCGCACTCAGCAGCAAGGGCAGTAGTCGATCCACCCGTGTATGAACTCGTGTATGAGCACAGTGATTTTTTTGTGCTCAATAAAACTGCCGGTGCTAATTTGCACCGCAACCATCACCCTGAAAGCCTGTTAGACCGCCTCAGCACTGAGCGAGGGGAAACCGGCTTGCACCTTGTCCATCGCCTTGACGATGCGACCTCGGGTTTACTCCTTATCGCCCGCAATGCGGAGGCCGCAGCCGAGCTGGGGCGCAGCTTTAGTGAGCGGCGTATCGATAAGTTTTATATCGCCATTGCACTCGGCAAGCCTCGAAAAAAACAGGGGGCAGTGGTGGGGGATATCATTAAAGCACGCGGGGGAAGTTACCGGCTTAGCCGCAGTTGCAATAATCCCTCGCGGACCCGCTTTATCAGCACCAGTATTGCGCCGGGCAAGCGCTGCTATCTACTGAAACCTGCCACCGGTAAAACGCATCAATTGCGCGTGGTGATGGCGAGTTTGGGCGTGCCGATTCTCGGCGATGAGCGGTATGGTAAGTCGCCGGCGGATCGCTGTTACTTGCATGCCTGGGGGCTGCGTTTTGACTACCGAGGCGTGCCAATGTCATTCACTTGTGAGCCAAGCAGTGGTGAGGCCTTTGGCGATAGAGCTGTTGAGGCGGCGCTGGTAGAATGGTCGCCACCTTGGCAGCTCCCCTGGGGAGCTTAATACACCGATTTTGAGACCTACCTTTTCATGACTGACCCGCAAGAAAGTGACGAGCTGCTGACTAAGCTGAATCGCGAGACCGCCAAAATACCCTGGGAGGAATTGCAACGTTTCTACGCCCAGGGCGCCGTACTGGAGGTTTCACCCAAGCTCGATCTTGTTGCCGTGGCCGCAGGCATGGCAAACGACGATACCCAGACCATTAGCCCTTTGCTCACCTCCGGTCAGCTTGGCCGTGTCGACACCGAGTCGGCGCAGAAGTGGACGCAAGAGCAGGCATCGTTATGGGCCGTGGTGGTCGCGCCTTGGGTGCTGGTGCAAACCCATCGCGATCTAGATTAAGGCGATAAGCCCAGTGGACTCTCAGGCTTTTATCGACGACTTGCGCAAGCGTTTGCGTGCGTTCTTCACTGAACAGGCACAGGGCTGGGATGTGCCACCTGCGACCCTGTACCGTTTGGAAGGCGCGATGGCCTCAGCGGTTCAATTGGGGCTAGTGTCCGAGGCGGAGCTGCGTGGCGATTTGCTTCATCTCGCTGAAGAATTCCTGGACGAAAATTTGCAGGACATTTACCGAAACGACCGGCAACTGCTGTTGCATCTACACATGCACGAGGCCCCGGTTTATCCCAGTGGCGGTAGCCAATAGTGCAGGCCGACGCCTTTTCTCAGTGGTGCACGTCTCGGCGCGCGTGCAATGTCCGCCGCGGTCACCGCCAGCTTATTGTATTAAGCGGTGAACAGCGTTGGGCAGAGGCATTATTATCCGCAGCGATCAACGGCGGCGATGGCGTCTTACTTGTTGCACACGATGCGCTGGCGGGGTTTCAGCCGAGCGGTAAAGCCGCCAGCTTAGGCATCGAAAGTGATTGGGTCATTATCGATGGCCATCGCTACAGTTCGGTTAATCACTGGTTGGCAGCAGCCGGCACATTGCGAGGCGGCGGCTCCCTGGTGTTACTAACGCCGCCTTTAGCGGATTGGCCACAGGCCTACGCCCTGGCAATGCGGGAGGCGGGCTTCGCGGTTGAGCATTCGGCCTTCATTTCCAGGCTCACGACGTTGCTTCCCCTGCAGCCCGCAGTCTGCTTGATCCAGCAAGGCAGCGTGTCTGCCCAGGTGAGCCACTCGACGTCACTCAACGGCGACAAGGCGCAGGCCTGGCCAGCCGAGGTACCCAGTGCAGATCAATTATCCACCGTTACTGCCATTGTTCGCGCGGCGCGAGGTCGGTCGGGGCGCCCCCTTGTTATTCGCGCCGACCGTGGTCGGGGGAAAACATCAGCGCTCGGCATAGCCGCTGCAGAGCTGCTGCGCAGCGGAAGCCAAAAAGTGGTGATATCCGCGGCCAGAGCCGACATGGTTGAGATCGCCTTTCGCCGCGCGATGGAGGTGCTGCCGGGTGCGGAGCGCGATGGTGATAAGCTGGTGTGGCAGGGCGCGGCGCTGGAATATCTCACGCCGGCTGACTTGCTGTCTGCCAGTGCCTGCGACGACTTTCAAGCTGAGCTGGTGATGGTTGACGAGGCGGCTCACTTGCCGCTGCCAGTCTTGGAAACGCTGCTAGGGCGCTTACCGAGGCTGGTATTTTCCACAACCGTGTCAGGATACGAAGGCACAGGAAGAGGGTTCGATATTCGTTTCCGGCGCTGTCTAGACCAGTTACGGCCGCAGTGGCGCCGACAGTTCTTAGCGACGCCGCTGCGCTGGGCTGACGACGACCCCCTTGAGGCCACGTTAAACGCCATTTTTTTGCTGGGCACTGCCGACGCCGCACCCGGCACTGTTAAAGGAGGCTTGCGCGTCGATAGCGTTAGTGTGGCGACACTGGTGAACGACGACTTGGCGTTGGCGCAGGTGTTTCAGTTACTGATGGAAGCGCATTACCAAACGACGCCGCAGGATCTTCAATACTTGCTCGATCTTCCTTCTCAGCTGATGATCGCGCGTATCGGTACAACGATCGTTGGGGTTTGTCAGGCGCTTCCGGAAGGGGGGCTGGCTGATGAACAATGTGAACGGGTTAGCCGCGGCCAGCGGCGCATAAAGGGCCACTTGCTGGCTCAGGCCCTGGCACAGCGGAGCGGGCAGACACAGTGGTTAGTGGCGCCGAGCTTGCGTATCAATCGTATCGCGGTGAGCGAAGGGCAGCGACGAAGGGGGATTGCTAGCGCATTGCTCCGGGAGCTTCTGCACAATGCTCGCGGGAGGGGCTGCGCGTTCCTGAGTAGCAGCTTCTCGTGCGAGCCGGAATTATTGGCATTTTGGCTGTGGCAGGGTTTTGCTGCTGTCCATCTGGCCAGTCGGCGAGACACCAGTAGCGGCAGCTATTCACTGATGGTGGTTCGCCCCCTCGGTGATAACTTGCCCCACCTTGATGCCCTGCGTGAGGTGCTTTGCGATGAGTTGCTGAGCTGTACAGAGCTACTGCGCCGGGACATGCCAGCACCAGCGCTGGCCGCTTTATTGGCGGCGCTGCCGGTGCAGGGGACTGAATACGACAGACAGCAACAACGGCGCTATGTAGCGGGTGAGCTGCCCTTTGAACAGGCGGCAGTGCATTTAAAGCGCGCCTGCATTGGCGCTACACCATCGCCGTCCGCGCTGGTTGTAGAACGCTTGTACCAAAGCCGCGATTGGCCTGCTTTGGTAGCCGCGTACCGCCTAACAGGGCGAGCGGATTGCGAGCGACAAATAAAACAGTATTTTGCCGGTGTTGACACTGGCGATGATCAACAGGAGTAATCATGGCGAGTATTTTCAGCAAAATTATTGCAGGTGAATTGCCCGGACATTTTGTTTGGCAGGACGATGACTGTGTGGCGATTATGACCATTCAGCCGATTAAGCCGGGCCATATTTTGGTCATTCCCAAAGAGGAAATTGATCACTGGGACGATTTGCCTGAGGCGCTCAGTGCTCACTTACTGGCGGTGTCCAGAAAGCTGGCGAAGGCCCAGAAGCGGGTGTATCAATGCCGTCGCGTGAGCTTGCAGATCGTCGGGCTGGAGGTGCCACATACCCACCTGCATCTCGTGCCAATTGACGAGATGCGTGACATCGACTTTGCCGGGGCTGAAATGGCCGACGCCGCGTCGCTGGCGGCTGAGGCAGAAAAAATACGTGAAGCACTCGCGGTAGGTTAAGGCACCTCTGATTAATTCGGTAATGGCTCAGCGGAGCCTCTCGCGTGCACTGGCGAGGCGCAGCGCGAAGGTCAAGGGTGGTTCTCCTTGACGAGTGTTGCAACGACGGCCAGGGGGCGCGAGAGACCCGCCCTTCGGGGTTTTGCCTTATTTCGCCTGGCGGCGTTGCGCTCATTTGAAAGGCAACCAGCCTTACTGCCTGAGCGCGCCTTGCCAAACGAAATAAGGCAAAGCCTGAGTTATCACCGAATTAATCAGAGGTGCTTTAAGAGTGCGCGAGCGCTTCCTGCCCGGGGTGGATCACGCGTACCACTTGCTCTTCAGTGTCGTACTGAATTTCGCCGCGTAGCCAGGCGCCGCCGTCGGGTTCGTGGAGAATGCTACCGACGCCACCCGGGGTGCGTATTCGCGCTGAGCTCGGGCCGGACTGAAAGCAGCTTTCGTCAGGCGATGACATCTCGTCCAGCGCCCGTTTGCAGCCCAGCGCGTCGAAGCTAAAGGTAACGTCGCGTTCGCTGGCTTCTCCCCAGCGAGGTGAAAGTGCTTGGTCAAGCTCGAGCAGCCTGTGCAAGCGCGCCTTGATCGGCAGTGTGGTACTGGCGCCGGCGTAATCACTCACATAGTGGTTCATTACCCTTTGCACGCACTGATACAGGCGCTGCGGATCGCGCAGGCACTCGGTGAAGATGGCGTTGCGTGACTCGTAAACCGTAAGGGCATCGTCAACATCGACGCTAGGCAAAGCGTCCTGAAATTCCCGGCACACCGCCAGTAGTAGCTCGCGCATCAGTGTTGCGGTCGTAATACCCTCTTGCTGGGCGATGTAGCGAATGCTGTAGGGCAGAATATGGCCGTGAGCAAATAACATATGCGCGGTAATTAACAGGTAGCCCTGCAGGCCCTGTTCGCGGCTGAAGCTGTGACAGGCGACCACGTATTCGCCCTTCGCCTTGCCGTAGCCGGCCACCGGAATGGTTTCGATCTGATATTCCTGGCGTTTTTCGTAAAACTCGGTGCCTGGCAGCAGGGTGTAGGCAAAAATATTGAGGTTGGGGAAAACCTGCAGCAGTTCATCGAGGTTGCGCTCAAAATCCGGGAGATTATCGCCGGGTAGGCCCCAAATGAGCTCGGCGGCAATAGGCACCCCTTTACTGGCCATATCTTTGGCAATGGGCTCGTACTTATTGGCGGCCATGTTTTTGCGATTGCTAAGCTCAAGGGCCTTCGGCGTTAGGGTTTGCAGGGCGAGTTGATAGTGCGGCAGTAGCCCGTGCTGGTTAAGCAGCAAGACAATTTCCTGCACCCGCGGGCTGTGTTTCTTTGACCACGAGGTAGCGAAGCTGCTGGGTAGGCCTGTGGTGTTTTTCAGTTCGCAAATGAGTTTGGCTTTGTCTAAGTCTTCTCTCAATGCACCAAAATTGGAATCGGCAAGCCAGATATCCTTGATGCCAGCGGCCACAATTTTGCGCCAGTCCCGCTCAATCCTCTCCATGGAAAACTGGTACATTTTCGAGCCGATAGCGCCGGTGCCCCATTCGCAAAACGCGCATTTAAAGGGGCAGCCACGGCTGCTTTCATAGGAAACGGAGTCGTAGAGTGGCTTGCCCGCATCGTCACACAGCGGCACTACATCGAGGGCCGAGGGGAGGGCGTCGAGATCCTGGCGGCGCTTGCGCTCGGCAGTTTTTACCAGTTCGCCATCGCGCAAATACGCGAGGCCATCCACGTCTTGCCACTGCTCTCGGCTTTCGCAGTCCAGCCACTGGGCGAAGGTGGTTTCTGCCTCGCCCAGAGCAATAACATCAATCGGGTCGTCGTACAGATAATCCTCAGCTTGTTGAACGTGGGGCCCGCCGGCAATGCAAAGGACTTGCGGGCAGTCAGACTTGATTAGCGCGATCAACTCGAGAAATTCCGCTGCATTCCAGGTGTACATACTGAAGCCCACCACCGGTACACCGCCACGTGCGATGCAGGCGATGAATTCCTCTCTAAGCTCGGGCCATGTGGCTTTCCAGGCGTCAGCCGCGTCGCTGTCGCGAAAATGTATCAGGCGTATGTCGTTGCCCGCTGGGTTATTGCCGTAATGCTGGTAGTACGCTTTCAAGCCGCCCGTTGTGGTGGGAACAGCCCAAAAGCCGTCCGAGTCCATGCTGAATAAACAAACGGGGCGAGGGGAGTGCGCTGAGCTCATGTGGGTGGAATGCCTTGTTGTGATTATGGCGCTATTGTCGCATCTTGCGCCGCCATTTGCTCATGAGTAAGCCGAGGGTTAACTAAGCCGTTCGGGTGAGGTTGATCCACCTATTATGCGGCAAGATCGCCGCTGAATAAAAAAACTTCGGAGAGTCAGATGGTTGAAGTACACGTAGAGCGCGATTTAGATTTTCCCGCCGCAACGGTTTGGGCCTTATTGGAAGATTTTGGCGACATTAACTGGGCGCCGGGTATCGACAAAATTGAGGTAATCGGTGAGGGCATTGGCATGATTCGCCGTTTGCACCTGGCGGGCATGGAGCCGATTGATGAGCAGCTCGAAAGTATGGACGCCAGTACCATGAGTTTTGGCTATACGATCCCTCGCGGTATTCCCATGCCGGTAACCGATTATTCGGCCAATGCCAAGGTGACGGCCATTGATGACGGCCGCTGCCATGTAGACTGGTACGGCCGCGCAACACCACAGGGCGCATCAGACGAAGAGGCGGCCGCGATGATTCGCGGTGCCTATGAAATGCTTTTGCAATGGGTGGACGAGCACCTGAAATCGCGCGCTTAATGCGCTTTTTTGCAGTAGCGCTGTATCAAGCTGGGCATTGTGGCAATGCCCAGTAAGTGGCGGCGCACCAGCTCCATACCCAGTGCCGACACCCACATTTGAAAGGCCTGTCGGTCAAAAGGCAGCGCCAAACATTCCGCTTTTAGGTGATCTGCGCTGCCCCAGGCTATCCATACGGTGCCGACCGGCTTGTCTTCAGAGCCACCATCGGGCCCGGCAATGCCTGTGACGGCCAAGGCCACATCGGCGTGGCCAACGCGTAGGGCGCCCTGCGCCATGGCCAGGGCAACGTCTCTGCTTACCGCGCCGTGCTGTTGCAGCAGCGCCTCACTCACACCCAACTGGCTGCTTTTCATCGCATTTGAATAACTGACGATGCCACCGGGAAAGACTTTCGATGCGCCAGCGATGCTGGTGATTTGGGAGGCGATCAGGCCACCTGTGCAGGACTCTGCCGTGCACAGGGTTTGGTTTCGCTTGCTGAGCTCGTCGACCAATACTGAGGGCAAACTGAGCGGCAGCTCGCCGAGTAAATGTTCGCCGAGCAGGGTTTCAACGGGCGTGCGCCACTCGGCCAAGGTCGTGTTTGCATGTTCACCGCGCGCAGTTAACTTTACTTCCAGCACGGGCATCGAAGCGCGAAAACCCAGTTCGATATTGTCGGGCCAATTGGGTAACTCGCGGTCAAACAGCTCCTGTATGCCGGACTCACCTAAGCCAAAAACGCCAAGACGAAGGGTGTGAATATAGTCCGACTCAAAGCGTTGCTTGAGGAGAGGGAGGAGTTCGTCGGTCAGCATCTGACGCAATTCGCTGGGTACCCCCGGCGTCGCCAATACCAGGCAGTTGCGATACATAAGCCGTATTCCCACGGCGCTGCCTCGGGCGTTAGCGATAATATCGCAGCCCTCGGGGAGAATGGCTTGCTTGCGGTTAGAGGCGTTCATGCTGAAACCGCGTTGCTCGCACCAATGTGATAAGTGCGCCAATGCCTCAGGGTGTTCGGTAAGTGGCCGGTCGCAGAGCTGGGCCAGCACGGCGGCGGTTAAGTCATCGACGGTGGGGCCGAGACCGCCATTAATAATTAGTACATCGCCCTCTTCACACAGCTGATCAATTTCCTTTTGCAGTAGTGCGCTGTCGTCGCCTACCGTGACCTTTTTATGTATTCTCCAACCTTGTGGCGCCAGTTGCTGGGCAACCATCGCGGAGTTTGAATCAATAATATCGCCGGCCATAAGTTCATTGCCGGTTAACAGTAAATTCAGCTTCATAGTGTTCCGGTTTTTCAAGTTTACTGGCGATTATCACCTAAAACGGGCATACAATGCCTGTGTCGAAAAAGCTCGGAGAGAGCATAGTATGAAATCATCGTTAAACGCGATATTTGCCGTAGCGATTGTTGCGTTGATTGGCTTTGAATATTGGCAGTACCGCCATAATCAAGCGGAAACGCAGCGTTTGGAGCAGCAACTCGTTGCCTTACAGCAAAGCGTGGACGCCCTGAGCCTGCAGCTAAACAGTGCCAAGGAAGAGGACACTGCCAGTTCGCTGGGGAATCTTCTCGAGGAAGCCAACAAAGCGTTGGTTGATGGTTGGTCGGTGATGGTCGATGCGGTTGAGCGCGAATTGCAACGCGCGCAACAGCAGATCGAAGAAAGTAAAAAGCAGAAATCAGAAGCGCCTCCCGAGACGCCGCAGAGCCACTACGGTCCCGGGGCGCTCTGAGTCGCGAACGTGTCAGTGGCGCAATTGCGCGTCCAACTCGTCTACGAGCTCAGCCCACTCAGCGTCGTCGTCCAGGGCCTGCTTCAAAAAGGTGGCCTGGCTCGGCGACCAGAAGTGAGCCTGGTGCAGGGCCAGGTCTTTGGGGAGTGGCCGGTGACGCCCAATGAATGCTTCAATGTCGCTGGGCGTTGCTGGCAGGCCGAGTTGCTGAAACAGTGCTGACATGCTGTGAAATTCTGCTTCCATATTACCCTCCGTTATTCATGGTGAGTCAGCTGTCAGCCTAAACGATTAGGAGGTCGGCAGTAAATCCAGCCTCAACCCAGCATTCCACCCGCCGTCGACAATAAACTCAGAGCCTGTTGAGTAGCTGCTTTCGTCGGAGGCCAGAAACAGCGACATATTGGCCACTTCGGCGGGAAGGCCGACCCGCGGTAGGGGGTGATTGACGTAGAAGGCATTGTCCTCGTCGCTGGGCTGGGCACCTTCTCCCGCGCCGTGCATGTCGGTGTAAATGCCGCCTGGGTGAACCGTGTTCACGCGAATATTGTAGGGGCCTAATTCAATGGCGGCCGACTTGCTTAGGCCGCGAACCGCCCACTTCGACGATACATAGGCGCTCAAGCCGTTTTTTGCTTGCAGGCCGTCGATAGACGAAATATTAATAATTGAACCGCCGCCGCTGCGCTTCATTGGCTCGATGGCAGCGCGTATGCCGAGGTAGGGGCCGAGCTGATTAACCTTGATAACGCGCATGTAGTCATCGCCGTCCGAATCGGCAATGGCGGCTGCGTGGAGTATCGCCGCATTATTTACCAATATATTGAGCGGCCCAAAGGCCTCGGCTTCGGCAATCAGTGTTTGCCAATCCTGTTCGCGCGATACATCGGCATGCACGTAGCGAGCATTCTCGCCTAGTTGTTGGGCCAGTGCCTGCCCGGGCTCATCCAGTAGGTCGGCGATTACCACTTTGGCGCCTTCTTCTACAAAACGTTTGGCGGTGAGCGCGCCCATTCCGCGCGCAGCACCGGTGATAATTGCGACTTTTCCCGCGAGCCTAGCCATCGATTTCTCCTGTTATTTTGTTAAATTCTCTGCGCATTTAATCGGTGACAAACTGTGCGGTCAATTGTCCAATAGGAGTAGGGCGTAGGTGTTATTCAATATAGGTGCGCCGCCGTTAAGGGAGGGTAGATGAAAAGTACAATCGGCATCGCGCTGTTGCTGCTGGCGGCAGGTCTAATGTGGTTTTATTACCAACAACAAGCGTGTTGCGTTGCGCCCCTTGAACCGCTGCCTATGACAGAGGGCAAATACTCCCCCGAGGTGACTGCTAATCCGCCATCGCAAAAACAGGCAACAAAAACAGCAGACGGTGTGCCAACTGCGCCACCACTGGATTCGGCGCCGCCACTGGATTTGCGTTTGCCGGCTGACTACACAGAGGACGCGACGCCATTTGAGCCTCAAACGAGTCGCTATGGTGTTGAGCGTTGGTTTGAAGAGGGCGATAAGCCGGAATCAAAATTAAAGCTGAAAAGTAAAATCTACCTTAAAGAAGATGCAACGCTGGATAAAAGTTTCAACGCTTACGATGAAAAGGTCGATGGTGTGGAAGTGGGCTTTGAGTACAAAACGCCGTAGGCACGCTGGCAAAGTCAGAAACGTTGAGCAAAAAAAACCCTGCCGAGGCAGGGTTTTTTGTTTTTAGCGCTTGTCCAGTGGGACGAAATCGCGTTTTTCCGGGCCAGTATACAACTGACGTGGGCGACCGATGCGGTAGGCGCCGCTGATCATCTCGTTCCAGTGCGCGATCCAGCCTGGGGTACGACCCAGTGCAAAGATAACGGTGAACATGCTGGTTGGGATGCCGATCGCTTTGAGGATGATGCCTGAATAGAAATCTACGTTGGGGTAGAGCTTCTTCTCAACGAAGTATTCATCTTCCAGGGCGATTTGCTCAAGGCGCTTGGCAATCTTCAGCAGAGGGTCATTTTCCAAACCAAGCTCAGCCAGTACTTCATCAGCTGCTTGCTTCATTACCTTGGCGCGTGGGTCAAAGTTTTTGTAAACACGGTGACCAAAGCCCATCAGGCGGAATGGGTCGTTCTTGTCTTTAGCGCGGGCAACAAACTCGTCGATGCGTGAGGCATCGCCGATTTCTTCCAGCATATCCAGAACAGCTTCGTTCGCGCCACCGTGAGAAGGTCCCCACAGGGCAGCGATGCCAGCAGAAATACAGGCGAAGGGGTTGGCGCCAGTCGAGCCAGCCAAACGCACAGTAGAGGTAGAAGCATTCTGCTCGTGATCAGCGTGCAGCAGGAAAATCTTGTCCATGGCCTTAGCCAGTACAGGATTAACATTGCTGGGCTCGCAGGGATTGCCGAACATCATGTGCAGGAAGTTTTCTGAGTAGCTCAGGTGATTCTGCGGGTACATGAAGGGCTGGCCGATGGTGTACTTGTAGGTCATGGCAGCCAGTGTTGGCATTTTTGCAATGAGTCGAATTGCAGAAATTTCGCGATGGTGTTCGTCAGCAATGTCCAGAGAGTCGTGGTAGAACGCTGACAGGGCGCCAACTACGCCACACATAATTGCCATTGGGTGAGCGTCGCGGCGGAAGCCTTTGAAGAACGTGCTCATCTGGTCGTTGACCATGGTGTGCATGCGCACTTTGTTGACGAAGGTTTCTTTTTCAGTTTGGTTGGGGAGCTTGCCGTAGAGCAGGAGGTAACAGGTTTCCAGGTAATCTGACTGTTCTGCCAGTTGTTCGATGGGGTAACCGCCGTGAAGCAGAACACCTGCATTACCATCGATATAGGTGATTTTTGATTCGCAGGCTGCGGTGGAAACAAAACCGGGGTCGTAGGTGAAATATCCGTTACCCGTCAGGGGGCTAACTTCAATCACGTCCGGGCCAATGGTGCCGGAATGGACATTCAACTCCAGCGTTTTGCCATCGATACTCAGAGTGGCTTTCTTATCGCTCATTTGACGGGCTCCTGTTACTTTCTTTTCATAGCTTGTGGCGGTGGTTTCTGCTGTCTGACAATCGGCGTGGTGATGCTGAGCGCAACAGGCAGAAAGGCTCCCTGCAAAATTAGGGAGTCACAAATATAGAGAGCTAAAACGTTTTGTCAACGCTGACCACATTTTACCCTGTGATTGCGGCCGTGGGAATGTTTGATGTTTTCTGTACTTTATGCTGCCCCCGTCGATGCGTGCGCGGTTTTGGTGCGCCGCAAATCTTATGGCGCCATAATGGCGCGAAATAGTCCCGCAAACCCTTGATATAGCGCTTTTTTGGAGGGCAATTTCGACTAAAGGCGTGTTTGTAATTGCGTATGTATAGCCCTATAATGCGCGGCGTTTCTTCTCGAGCCCCAGTGCTTGCACCTCTTAGGAAGAAGCCCGGGAAGGAGAGCCCGGCAAACTTGATAGATCCACTTCCGTTGAACCGCCCGTAGTAAAAGGGCCTGAAATAAAGTGTGGAAAACCGTGAACGATAAACGACCTGTGAACCTGGATATCGGGACAATCGCACTGCCGATTACCGCATATACCTCAATCATGCACCGCGTCAGTGGTGTTTTCCTAGTGGCCGGTATGGCCGTCTTATTCTGGTTGCTGGGCACTAGCCTCAGTGGTCCAGAAGGTTTCGCTCAAGCCAAAGAGTGTTTGTCATCGTTCTGGGGCAAGCTGATCGTCTGGGCAGTATTAGTGGGCATTAGTTACCACGCTGCTGCGGGAGTGAAGCATTTGGTCATGGACGCCGGTATCGGTGAGTCTATGGAAGGTGGCGAGAGAGGGTCCAAGCTGGTGCTGCTGACTACAGCGGTTCTGGTTGTACTGACGGGGTTATGGGTATGGTAGTTAAATCAGTAACAAGTTTTGGTCGCAGCGGTCTTTCAGACTGGCTGGTTCAGCGAGTATCCGGTGTTGTTCTGCTGGCTTACTTCTTAGTCGTAGGTGGCTACTTGGTTTGCGAAGGCAGCACGATGGATTACGCCCAGTGGAGCGCGTTCTTTGCTTCGACATTTATGCGTGTATTTAGTACTGCAGCGGTGCTGTCGGTAATTGCTCACGCGTGGATAGGTTTGTGGGCGGTCTCTACTGACTACCTGACCGAGCGTATGATGGGTGGCAAGGGTCTTGTCTTGCGCCTGGCGTTTCAGGCTGCATCAGCAGTTGTTCTGTTCACCTACCTCGTTTGGGGCATCCAGATTCTGTGGAGTTAAGTAATGGCTAATGTTCGTACTATTACCTTTGACGGCGTTATCGTCGGCGGTGGTGGCGCAGGTATGCGCGCTGCACTGCAGTTGGCCCAGTCAGGCTACAAAACTGCGGTAATTTCTAAAGTATTCCCTACGCGCTCTCACACAGTATCAGCCCAGGGTGGTATCACTTGCGCGATCGCGAGTGCCGACCCTCAGGATCAGTGGCAGTGGCACATGTACGATACCGTTAAAGGGTCTGACTACATCGGTGACCAAGACGCTATCGAATACATGACCAGCGTTGGCCCAGAAGCGGTTTTCGAGCTGGATCACATGGGTTTGCCGTTCTCGCGTACAGAAGAAGGTCGTATCTATCAGCGTCCCTTCGGCGGCCAATCTAAAAATTTCGGTGAAGGCGGTCAGGCGGCGCGGACATGCGCAGCAGCTGACCGTACCGGTCACGCTCTGCTGCACACCCTTTATCAGGGCAACCTGAAGAACAACACCGTGTTCTTTAATGAGTGGTTCGCCACTGACATTGTAAAGAACCAAGACGGCGCCGTTGTCGGTGTGATGGCGATCTGCATCGAAACCGGTGAGGTTGTCTACGTGAAGGCGAAAGCAACCGTATTCGCGACCGGTGGTGCAGGGCGTATCTACGCATCTACCACTAACGCTCACATCAATACGGGCGACGGCGTTGGCATGGCCCTGCGTGCTGGCTTCCCTGTACAAGACATTGAGATGTGGCAGTTCCACCCCACCGGTATTGCCGGCGCAGGGGTTCTAGTAACAGAAGGCTGCCGTGGTGAAGGTGGCTATCTGATCAATAAAGATGGCGAGCGCTTTATGGAGCGTTACGCGCCGAATGCCAAAGACTTGGCAGGCCGCGACGTCGTTGCTCGCTCAATGACACTGGAAATTCTCGAAGGCCGTGGCTGTGGCCCCAATGGCGACCACGTTTTCCTCAAGCTCGACCACCTTGGCGAGGAAGTGCTGGAAAGCCGCCTGCCGGGTATTTGTGAGCTGAGCCGCACCTTCGCCCACGCTGACCCAGTTAAAGAACCAGTGCCTGTGGTACCAACCTGTCACTACATGATGGGCGGTATTCCCACCAATATTCACGGCCAGGCATTGACGGTTGACGCCAGCGGCAACGACCAAGTGATTCCCGGCTTGTACGCCTGTGGTGAAGTGGCCTGTGTATCGGTACACGGCGCGAACCGTTTGGGTGGTAACTCGCTGCTTGATCTGGTGGTATTTGGTCGCGCTTCAGGTCTGTTTATTGAGAAAGCGCTGCGCGAAGGTATCGATATGCGCGACGCCTCAGAGAGCGATCTCGAGCAGGCCAACGAGCGTTTGAACCGCGTTAACAACAGCAAAGGCGGCGAGAAAGTTGCCGATCTGCGTACCGAGCTGCAAAACGTCATGCAGAACCACTTCGGTGTATTCCGCCGCGGTGACTTCATGCAAGAAGGCGTGAAGAAATTGGCAGATCTTCGTGGTCGCATTGAAAACGCGCATCTGGAAGACAAGAGCAACGCGTATAACACAGCGCGTATCGAAGCGCTTGAACTGCAAAACCTCTTTGAGGTGGCCGAAGCAACGGCTATCGCCGCTGAGGAGCGCAAGGAAAGCCGCGGTGCTCATGCTCGCGAAGATTTCCAAGATCGCGACGATGAGAATTGGCTGTGTCATTCCATGTACTTCCCTGGCGAGAAGCGTGTTGGTAAGCGTGCGGTTAACTTCGCGCCGAAAACCCGCGAAGCTTTCGCGCCTAAAGTACGCACCTACTGATCAGGGGAGAAGAGAAAATGTTGAAAGTCAGTCTCTATCGCTACAATCCTGAAGTCGATCAGGAGCCGTACATGCAGGATGTCGAGCTCGACACCGGCGGCAAAGACCTGATGGTACTCGACGTATTGGAACTGCTGAAAGCGAAGGACCCTTCGCTGACCTACCGCCGCTCTTGCCGCGAAGGTGTCTGCGGTTCCGATGGTATGAACATCAATGGTAAAAACGGTTTGGCGTGTATTACGCCGATTTCGGAAGCCTTGAAAAACGGCAAGGGTGGTAACACCTTAGTGCTGCGCCCGCTGCCCGGCTTGCCCGTAATCCGTGACTTGATCATTGATATGAGCTTGTTCTACAAGCAATATGAGAAGATCAAGCCTTACCTGATTAACAACACGCCAGCGCCCGCGATCGAGCGTCTGCAATCACCTGAAGAGCGCGCCAAGCTCGACGGCCTGTACGAGTGTATTCTTTGTGCATGTTGTTCAACGGCTTGTCCGTCTTTCTGGTGGAACCCGGACCGCTTCATCGGCCCCAGCGGCCTGTTGCAAGCTTACCGCTTCCTTGCGGATAGCCGCGACACGGCAACTGAACAGCGTTTGAGCGAACTGGACGATCCTTTTAGCGTCTTCCGTTGCCACGGCATTCAAAACTGTGTCAATGTTTGCCCTAAAGGCTTGAACCCAACCCGGGCTATCGGCCATATTCGCAACATGTTGCTGAATCGGGCGAGCTAATCGCTGAGGGGCTCGAGAGAGCCCCACTTATTAGACCCTGCGAAGATAGGGCTAAAATCTGCGCGTATTGTGTCCTTTGGTGTCACAACGTGACACCGGAACAAAATACAACTCGGTGCTTACCGGCACTAGCGAGATAAAAAACGTATTGAGAGGGATTGGCTAAGGCCTGTGGTTTAAGCCGGCCTCGCGGCGTACACTGAGCGCTGCGGGCGTAAGACGATGCAAAACGCCTTATCGGGCGATGCAGCATCCGGCAGCCACGCCTCTCGTTATTAGGTGGACAGGAATGCAGAAAGCGTCAATGGAGCTTCTTTGGAAGAGCTCCCACATATCTGGTGGAAATGCGGGTTACGTCGAAGACCTGTACGAAACCTACCTCACTGATCCCAATGCTGTTCCCGAGGAATGGCGAAACTATTTTCAACAGCTCCCCCGCGTCAGCGAATCCGCTATCCGCGATATCCCTCATTCTCCGATCCGAGATCACTTCGCTCAGTTAGCCAAACAGCCGGTTCGCGCCGCTGCCTCGGCCAGTAGTGAGGTCAGCGAGCATGAGCGCAAGCAGGTACGGGTTATCCAGCTGGTCAGCGCGTATCGTCAGCGGGGCCATCAGGAAGCGCAGCTCGATCCGCTGAACCTGTGGCAGCGCCCGGGCGTACCCGATTTGGAGCTGCAATATCACCAGCTCAGCGAAGCGGACTTCGATACCGTATTCCAGACGGGTAGTCTGTACATCGGTAAAGACCAAGCGACGCTTCGCGAGATCTACGACTCGCTGCGTGAAACCTACTGTCGCTCAGTCGGCGCCGAGTTCATGCACATTGTGGATACCCGCGAGCGTGCATGGATTCAGCAGCGTATGGAGAGTGTACGTTCAAAGCCGGAATACGGTTTTGAGGCGCGCAGCCATCTGCTGGAGCGCTTGACCGCTGCAGAAGGGCTTGAGAAGTCGCTGGGTTCAAAATACCCCGGTACCAAGCGTTTTGGTCTGGAAGGCGGCGAGAGCCTGATCCCAATGATCGACGCCATGATCCAGCGCGGCGGCGAATACGGCGCCAAAGAAATTGTCATTGGTATGGCCCACCGCGGTCGACTCAATGTATTGGTCAATATTCTGGGCAAGAACCCCGCTGAACTTTTCGACGAGTTCGAGGGCAAGGTTCAATACCAGGGCTCGGCCGACGTTAAATACCACCAGGGCTTTTCTTCCAACGTGATGACCCCGGGCGGGGAAGTGCATTTGGCACTGGCCTTCAACCCGTCTCACTTGGAAATTGTATCGCCAGTGGTCGAGGGCTCTGTGCGTGCACGGCAGGATCGTCGTTTTGATCCCGTCGGTGAAAAGGTCGTGCCGATAGTACTCCACGGCGATGCGGCCTTTGCCGGTCAGGGTGTGGTCATGGAGACATTTCAGATGTCCCAAACCCGCGCTTACAAAACCGGTGGCACGATCCACGTCGTCATCAACAACCAAGTGGGTTTCACCACCAGCTTGCAGGAAGACGCGCGCTCCACGGAATACTGTACCGACGTTGCAAAAATGGTACAGGCGCCGATTTTCCATGTTAACGGTGACGATCCCGAAGCGGTGTTGTTCGTGTCGCAGTTGGCCGCCGACTTCCGCCAGGAATTCAAGAAAGACGTGGTAGTCGATTTGATCTGCTACCGCCGTCGCGGTCACAACGAAGCGGACGAGCCGTCAGGCACCCAGCCGCTGATGTACAAGCAAATCAGCAAGCAAAAGAGTACGCGCGAGCTCTACGTCAACAAGCTGCTTGACGATGGCACTATCGACAAAGCGCTCGCCGACAAAATGGCCTCTGAATACCGTCAGGCCCTGGACGACGGTCAGCACGTTGCCAAGAGTTTGGTGAAAGAGCCGAATACCGAGCTGTTTGTCGATTGGACGCCGTATCTGGGACATGCGTGGGATGTCTCGGGTGATACCCGCATCGACGCCAAAGAACTCAAAGAAGTGGCAGAGGCGGTTAACGCCGTGCCAGAGGCCTTTAGCGTGCAGCGCCAAGTGGCGAAGATCTACGAAGATCGCCGCAAAATGGCTGTCGGCGCCATGCCAATCAACTGGGGCTTTGCCGAAACGCTGGCCTACGGTTCCCTGCTCAATGCTGGCCACCAGGTTCGCCTTACCGGGCAAGACGTGGGACGCGGAACCTTCTCGCACCGCCACGCGGTATTGCACAACCAAACAGACGCCAGCCGTTATGTGCCACTGCAACACGTGAGTGATGATCAGCCGTCGTTTGATATTTACGACTCGCTGTTGTCCGAAGAGGCGGTACTGGCGTTTGAATACGGTTACGCGACCACCCAGCCCAATGCCTTGGTGATCTGGGAAGCGCAGTTTGGTGACTTCGCCAACGGCGCGCAGGTGGTAATCGACCAGTTCATCAGCAGTGGTGAGCTGAAATGGGGCCGTTTATGCGGTCTCACCATGTTGTTACCCCACGGCTATGAAGGCCAGGGGCCTGAGCATTCATCTGCTCGCTTAGAACGCTTCCTGCAATTGTGTGCCGAGCACAACATTCAAGTGTGTGTGCCCTCTACGCCGGCGCAGGTGTTCCATATGTTACGCCGCCAGGTTATCCGCCCGCTGCGCCGCCCACTGGTGGTTATGTCACCGAAGAGTCTGCTGCGCCACAAGGAAGCGGTATCAACGCTGGAAGAGCTGACGGATGGCCAGTTCCAGAATGTGATTGATGAAACCGACGATATCGATAAGTCAAAAGTGACGCGCATGGTGTTGTGTAGCGGCAAGGTCTATTACGACCTGCGCGACGCTCGCCGTGAGCATGGCAAAGACTCTATCGCTATTGTTCGTTTAGAGCAGCTTTATCCCTTCCCCTACGACGATCTGCGTGAAGTTATTGCGCAGTATCCAAACCTGAAGAAAGTGGTTTGGTGTCAGGAAGAGCCGCGCAACCAAGGGGCGTGGTACAACAGCCGCCACCGTATGGCGAGGGTAATTCGCAGCTTTAAACCCGAGAAGAATTTGCTGTTGGGCTACGTCGGTCGCGAACCGTCAGCGTCGCCGGCTGCGGGCTACATGGCCTTGCACATTGAACAGCAAGAAAAATTCATCAGTCAGGCTTTGAAACTCTAGGCCGGACCAGCGCATAACCATAGACGCGTGCAGCGAACTAACGACAGGATGAAAAATGAGTACTGAAATCAAAGCGCCAACGTTTCCAGAATCTGTTGCTGATGGCTCTATTGCAACATGGCATAAACAAGTCGGTGAGGCGGTAAGCCGCGACGAGCCGCTGGTAGACATCGAAACCGACAAAGTCGTGCTCGAGGTGGTTGCACCAGCCGACGGTGTGTTGAAGGAAATTATCAAAAATGAAGGCGACACGGTATTGAGCGACGAAGTCGTGGCCGTGTTTGAAGAGGGCGCCGCAGGGGAAGCCCCCAAAGCGGAAAGCGCGCCCGAAGCAGCGCAAGCACCTGCCGCCAGTGAAGATCTGAAGATCAGCCCGGCGGCGCGCAAAGCGCTGGAAGAAAAGGGCATTGATGCCAGCGCCGTAAAAGGCACCGGCAAAGGTGGCCTGATCACGAAAGAAGATGTGATGAATTACCAGGCGCCAGCTGCCAAACCGGCCGCTGCAGCACCTGCACCCGCAGCCGAGGTAGATGTGCCTGCCGGTGAGCGCGTAGAAAAACGTGTGGCGATGACCCGCCTGCGTAAGCGCATTGCCGAGCGTCTGCTTGAAGCCAGCCAGACCACAGCGATGCTCACGACCTTTAACGAGGTCAATATGAAGCCAGTGATGGAGCTGCGCAAACAGTACAAAGACCTGTTTGAAAAGAGCCACAATGGCACGCGCTTGGGCTTTATGGGTTTCTTCGTTAAGGCAGCTTGCGAAGCACTGAAACGCTTCCCCGCGGTGAATGCTTCGATCGACGGCGACGATATCGTTTACCATGGTTACCAGGATGTTGGTGTGGCGGTTTCGACCGATAAAGGTCTGGTAGTGCCGGTATTGCGTGATGCCGACCACATGAGCCTGGCCAAGATCGAAGACAAAGTACGCGACTTCGGCTTGCGCGCTCGCGATGGCAAGCTGGGTATCGAAGACATGACTGGTGGAACCTTCACCATTACCAACGGTGGTGTGTTTGGTTCGCTGTTGTCGACGCCCATTCTGAATCCGCCGCAAACGGCCATTTTGGGTATGCACAAAATCCAGGAGCGCCCGATGGCTGTGAATGGTCAGGTTGAAGTGCTTCCCATGATGTACTTGGCGCTGTCTTACGATCACCGCTTGATCGACGGCAAAGACGCCGTGCAGTTCCTGGTCACCATTAAGGACCTTATCGAAGATCCTGCGCGCATTCTGCTTGAGGTATAAGACCGCTGCTAGCGTCAATGGAATCCATGGTTTAGGTATTACAGGAAACAGATATGTCTAAGTACGATGTTGTCGTAATCGGGTCAGGACCGGCAGGCTACGTAGCCGCTATTCGCGCTGCGCAGCTGGGTTTGAAAACGGCCTGCGTTGAGAAAAACCGCAACAAGGCGGATAAGGTTGCCCTGGGTGGCACCTGCCTGAATGTTGGCTGTATCCCCTCTAAAGCGCTGCTCGATAGCAGCTACAAGTATCACGAAGCGAAAGACGCCTTTGATGTACACGGTATTTCTACCGGTAAAGTGAGCATCGATGTGCCCGAGATGATCAAGCGCAAAGACGCGATCGTCGATCAGCTAACTGGCGGTGTCGGCGGCCTGTTTAAGGCCAACGGCGTAACCACCATCGAAGGTTACGGCAAAGTGCTGGCGGGTAAGAAGGTTGAAGTCACCGCGGAAGATGGTTCGACGTCAACGCTGGAAGCAGAAAACATCATTATCGCGGCTGGTTCAGTGCCGGTTGAAATTCCACCGGCGCCTATCGACCAAGAGGTAATTGTCGACTCCACGGGCGCGCTGGAATTCCAATCTGTGCCCAAACGCCTTGGCGTTATCGGCGCGGGTGTTATCGGCCTGGAATTGGGCAGTGTATGGGCCCGCTTGGGCAGCGAGGTTGTGGTGTTGGAAGCGCTGGATAGCTTCTTGCCGGCCATGGACCAGCAAATTGCCAAAGAAGCTGCCAAAGTCTTCAAAAAGCAGGGTCTGGATATTCGTTTGGGTGCACGGGTTACCGACACCGAGATCAGCCGCAAAAAAGTTAAAGTGTCTTACACACTGAACGACGAAGAGAAGGATGAAACCTTCGACAAGCTGATCGTGTGCGTGGGTCGCCGTCCGCTGAGCAATGGTCTGTTGGCCGCCGACAGCGGCGTGAACCTCGACGAGCGCGGCTTTATCTTCGTCAACGACCACTGCGAAACCGATGCACCTGGCATCTACGCGGTGGGCGATATTGTGCGCGGCCCGATGCTCGCTCACAAAGGCTCGGAAGAGGGCGTGATGGTCGCCGAGCGCATCGCTGGCCACAAAGTCAGCATGAACTACGACTGCATTCCTTCCATCATTTACACGCACCCGGAAATTGCTATGGTCGGCGCCACCGAAGAGCAGTTGAAAGCTGACGGTGTACCCTACAAATCAGGCAGTTTCCCCTTCGTTGCCAGTGGCCGCGCTCTGGCAGCCAACGACACCACAGGGATGGTGAAGATTCTCGCCCACGAAGAGACGGACCGCATTTTGGGCTGTCACATCATTGGCCCGAGCGCCGCCGACCTTGTTCAACAAATCGTTATTGCGATGGAATTCGGTTCCTCAGCCGAAGATATCGCCCTGACAGTGTTTGGCCACCCGACCTTGTCGGAAGCGGTTCACGAGGCGGCATTGGCCGTCGACGGCCGCGCCATACACATGCCGAATCGCAAGAAGCGCAAATAGATTTGCGGTAGTTCGCAAAATTCGGGAAAATACTGACCCGAATTTTGCGGCGTGCCGCAATGTGCAGAGGGAGCGGGCCATTCACTGACAGCGTATTGCCCGCTTAACACTTCCACAGACCGAGATGGTAAATCCAACATGAACCTTCACGAGTACCAAGGCAAACAACTGTTTGCTGAATACGGGCTGCCTGTGTCTAAAGGCTGCGCCTGTGATACCCCGGAAGAGGCCGCTGCTGCGGCTGAAAAAATCGGCGGAGACAAGTGGGTTGTAAAAGCTCAAGTCCACGCTGGTGGCCGTGGTAAAGCTGGTGGCGTAAAGCTGGTCAGCAGCACCGACGAAATTAAGGCGTTTGCAGAGCAGTGGCTGGGCAAGAACCTGGTTACCTACCAAACAGACGAAAATGGTCAGCCAGTTTCTAAAATTCTGGTTGAGTCTTGCACCGATATCGACCAGGAATTGTACCTGGGCGCCGTGCTTGACCGCGGTACTCGCCGTATCGTCTTCATGGCCTCTACCGAAGGCGGTGTTGAAATCGAGAAAGTTGCCGAAGAGACTCCAGAGAAGATTCTCAAAGCAATCATCGATCCCCTGACTGGCGCTCAGCCTTACCAGGGCCGTGAACTGGCTTTCCAACTGGGTCTGAACCCCACTCAGGTTAAGCAGTTTGTAAACATCTTCCTGGGTCTGGCTAAGCTGTTCCAGGAAAAAGATCTGGCGCTGCTGGAAATTAACCCGCTGGTTATCACCACTGAAGGCAACCTGCACTGCCTGGACGCCAAAGTGGTTATCGACGGCAACGCGGTATACCGCCACAAAGACCTGCAAGCCATGCACGATCCTTCACAGGAAGACGAGCGTGAAGCACGTGCAGCAGAGTGGGACCTGAACTACGTTGCCCTGACCGGTAACATTGGTTGCATGGTAAACGGTGCCGGCCTGGCGATGGGCACTATGGACATCGTATCTCTGCACGGCGGTTTCCCTGCTAACTTCCTCGACGTAGGTGGCGGCGCGACCAAAGAGCGCGTTACCGAAGCCTTCAAAATCATCCTCGAAGACAGCAACGTTAAAGCCGTATTGGTTAACATCTTTGGCGGTATCGTACGCTGTGACCTGATCGCCGAAGGTATTATCGGCGCAGTGAAAGAAGTGGGTGTGAGCGTACCTGTAGTTGTGCGTCTCGAAGGTAACAATGCCGACCTGGGCTCTAAGTTGTTGTCAGAGTCTGGCTTGGACATCATCGCGGCAACCAGCCTGACCGACGCGGCTCAGCAGGCTGTTAAAGCAGCGGAGGGTAAATAATGGCTATTCTGATCAATAAAGACACCAAGGTTATCTGCCAGGGTTTCACCGGTGGTCAGGGTACCTTCCACTCTGAGCAAGCGATTGCCTACGGCACGAAAATGGTTGGCGGTGTTACGCCAGGCAAAGGCGGCACTGAGCACCTGGGCCTGCCCGTGTTCAATACCGTTAAAGAAGCCGTAGAAGCGACTGGCGCAGAAGCGTCTGTTATCTACGTACCTGCGCCATTCTGCAAAGACTCCATCCTGGAAGCGGCAAACGCAGGTATCAAGCTGATCGTATGTATCACCGAGCACATCCCCGTACTGGACATGCTCGAGTGTAAAGTGAAGTGTGACGAGCTGGGCGTTCGCCTGGTTGGCCCTAACTGCCCAGGTGTTATCACTCCGGGCGAGTGCAAAATCGGCATCATGCCTGGCCACATTCACTTGCCGGGTAAAGTAGGCATCGTATCGCGCTCCGGTACACTGACCTATGAAGCGGTTAAGCAAACCACTGATTACGGTTTCGGCCAATCTACGTGCGTAGGTATCGGTGGTGACCCGATCCCGGGCTCTAACTTCATCGACATTCTGGAAATGTTCGAGAAAGACCCCGGCACTGAAGCGATCGTTATGATCGGTGAAATCGGCGGCACTGCAGAAGAAGAGGCGGCAGCCTACATCAAAGCAAACGTAAGCAAGCCAGTGGTTTCTTACATTGCCGGTGTGACTGCACCTCCAGGCAAACGTATGGGCCACGCTGGCGCCATCATCTCGGGCGGTAAAGGTACTGCCGATGAGAAGTTTGCTGCACTTGAAGATGCAGGCGTTAAAACCGTGCGCTCACTGGCGCAAATCGGTGATGCACTGAAAGAAGTTACTGGCTGGTAAGTTCGGCCGTAACGCTAAGAGGGCGGCTTCGGCCGCCTTTTTTGTGTCTGCTTATTTTGCGGCTTGAATCCGACGCATCGTCTTCAAGTCGTGCTTGTGTTAAAAAGTGAACTATGATTCACTTCTTGTGGTGAGACAGTGTTATGGCTTACAGAGAAACGCCACCTATCGCCAAACGTAAGGCCGAATTGCGTGAGCGGCTGCTGAAAAGCGCCGAATCATTGGTAAGGGAAGGGGGCTTTAAAGCGCTGACCATTCAAGCCCTCGCCGCCGATGCGCAGGTTAGTGTGGGGTCGGTCTATCGGTATTTCAAAAACAAGGACCAACTGGCGACGGAAGTCTTCTCCCATGCCAGCCGCCGCGAAGTGCGGGCCGTTGCCGACGCCCTGGAGGGCGTTGGCGATGCAAGGGGACAGATCGTCGCCGGCACGCGTTGTTTTGCCGAGCGCGCGTTTATGGCGCCCCAGTTTGCCTGGGCGTTGATCGCCGAGCCGGTCGACCCAGCCGTGGATGAGGCACGTATTAATTTTCGCCGCGACTACACTGCGCTGTTCGAGAAAGTGGTCAAACGCGGGGTTGAGAGCGGAGAGTTTTGCCAACAACCAGCGGCGCTGGTGGCACCCGCACTGGTTGGTGCACTGGCAGAAAGTTTGCTCGGGCCGTTGGCAGAGTCCGAGCGCAGTAGCGACATGATTGATGAACTTTGCCTGTTCTGCTTACGAGCGGTGGGGGCGAAAGACTAGGAGGGCTTATGGAGCCGTTGAAGAATCAAAATCCCAGTAGCGATGACGCCAATAACACAGTGAATACCCATTCGGTGTTCAACCAATCTCAAGCGCTGGAAAACACCAACCTCTTCGACGACGACATCGCCCTGCAGCAGGCGTTGACCAGCTATGCGCCAGGCGCTGCTCTCGATGCGCTACGCGACTATGGTCAGCGCTGTGGCAGCGCTGAGGTGATTGCCTGGGGCTTTGACGCCAATGAGCAAAAGCCCCAGTTCGACAGCCATGACCGCTTTGGTCATCGCGTGGATGAGGTGCGTTTTCACCCCTCGTATCACAAACTGATGAAAATGGCCTTGGAGCAGGGCATTCACGCGATGCCCTGGCAGGGCGACATTGCTCAGGCCCACACACAGCGCGCTGCGTATAGTTATATGCAAAGTCAGGTTGAAGCCGGACACGGCTGCCCGTTGACCATGACCTTTGCCTCAGTACCCACCTTGAATCTCACGCCGAGTATCGCCAAGCAATGGTTGCCCAAAGTGCTGGCGCAGGGCTATGAGCCCGAGAACAAGCCCTATTTTGAAAAGCAGGCCGTCACCATTGGCATGGGTATGACCGAGAAACAGGGTGGCAGTGATGTGCGTGCCAACACCTCGGTCGCTCGCGCTGTTGGCGCTCAGGGCCCGGGTGAACTCTACGAAATTACCGGCCACAAGTGGTTTTTATCCGCACCGATGTGCGATGCCTTTTTAATGCTGGCGCAGTCGGCGGGCGGCTTGAGCTGCTTTCTGGTGCCGCGCTGGCGATCGGATGGCGAGAAGAACTCGTTGTTTGTACAGCGCCTAAAAAACAAGATGGGCAACGTTTCAAACGCCTCCTCAGAGGTCGAAATGCGCGCTGCTCAAGGTTGGATGGTCGGGGAGGAAGGCCGGGGCGTTCCCGCCATCATAGAAATGGTCGCCTTGACCCGCTTCGACTGCATGGTGGGCTCTACCGCGGGCCAGCGCCAAGCCGTTGCCCAGGCCGCGCACCACGCCAGCCAGCGTGAAGCCTTTGGCAAGCGCTTAATCGAGCAGCCCCTCATGCAAAACGTGCTGGCAGACCTGCAGTTGGAGGTGGAGGGATCGTTGGCCATGACCCTGCGCATGGCTGCCGCGCTGGACGCTAAGACCGACGACGAAAAGCTGCTGCTCCGCTTGGGTTGCGCGGTAGGCAAATTTTGGATCTGCAAACGCACACCCGGCCATGCCTACGAGGCCATGGAGTGCCTCGGCGGCAACGGCGTCATCGAGAATTGCATTATGCCGCGTTTGTACCGCGAGGCGCCGATTAATGCGATATGGGAAGGCTCGGGGAATATTCAGGCGCTGGATGTGCTGCGCGCCTTTAACAAATCGCCCGAGGTTCAGCAGCGTTGGTTTGCTGAATTGGAACAGGTTCGCGGTCAATCGGCAGTGCTGGACCAGGGTATCGATGCGTTGCGGCAGTCGCTGGCGGATCGCGATGGCGTTGAATACGCCGCCCGTCGCTTGGTTGAGCAAATGGCGCTGTGTCTGCAAGCGGCGCTATTGCTAAAAAATGGCGACCCTGTGGTGGCCGAGGCCTTTATCGCCTCGCGTTTGCAGCAGCCCCACGGCGTGTATGGTTGCCTGCCCAAAGGCGTGGATATGGCACATATTGTTCGGCGTATTTTACCCGAACGTCTGTAAAGGTCTTGAAATTGGACAGCCTGTCCCCATAAAGCTTACACGTCCCGCTGGGCGAACGATAAATTAGCTTTACAGGTGATAGGCATGTCCACAGCAGAAAAAGAAACTCTGGGATTTCAAACCGAAGCGAAGCAAATGCTTCAGCTGATGATCCACTCCATGTACAGCAACAAGGAAATTTTCCTTCGCGAGCTGGTTTCTAATGCTTCCGATGCGGCTGACAAGCTGCGCTTTGAAGCGCTTTCCAATGACAGCCTGTTTGAAAACGACCCCAATCTTCGTGTGCGTGTAGAGGCCGACAAAGAGGCCGGCACGGTTAGCATTAGCGATAACGGCATTGGTATGAGCCGCGAGGAAGTGGTGGCCAACCTCGGCACTATCGCCCGTTCAGGCACCGCAGAATTTTTGAAAAACCTCAGCGGCGACAACAAGAAAGACTCGCAGCTCATCGGTCAGTTTGGTGTGGGTTTTTACTCGGCCTTTATCGTTGCCGAGCGCGTGGAAGTATTCACCCGTCGCGCCGGCGCCGATGCCTCGGAAGGTGTGCACTGGGAGTCGACTGGCGAAGCCGACTTCTCCATTGAAAGCTGTGAGCGCACTGAGCGTGGTACCAAGGTGGTACTGCACCTGCGCGAAGAAGACAAAGAATTTGCCGATGATTGGCGACTGCGTTCCATCATCAAGAAATACTCTGATCACATCAGCATTCCCGTAGAAATGCTAAAAACGGTTACCGCGGAAGAGGGTGAAGAGGCCCCCGAGCCGGAGTTTGAAAGCATCAACTCCGCCACCGCGCTGTGGACGCGCCCGCGCAACGAAGTGAAGGACGACGAATACCAGGCCTTCTATAAGCACGTGAGCCACGACTTTGCTGAGCCGCTCACCTGGAGTCACAACAAGGTTGAAGGCAAGCTGGAATACACCAGCCTGCTATACCTGCCATCGCAGCCACCGATGGATATGTGGAACCGCGACGCGGCGCGGGGCGTTAAGCTCTATGTGCAGCGCACTTTCATTATGGACGACGCCGAGCAATTCCTGCCGCTGTACCTGCGCTTTGTAAAAGGTGTGGTGGACTCTAACGACCTGTCGCTCAATGTATCGCGCGAAATTCTTCAGCAAGACCCCGCTGTGGATGCAATGAAAACGGCACTGACCAAGCGTGTGCTGGACATGTTGGGCAAGCTGGCGAAGAACGATACTGAGAAATACCAAACGTTCTGGAAGGCCTTTGGTCAGGTATTGAAAGAAGGCCCGGCTGAGGACTTCAGCAACCGCGAAAAGATTGCCAAGCTGCTGCGCTTTGCCACCACCCACGATGACAAGGCCGAACAGCTGCACTCGCTGGAAGATTACGTAGCACGCATGAAAGAGGGGCAGGAGAAAATCTACTACGTGGTGGCTGAAAACCATCGCACTGCGTCCAGCAGCCCTCACCTGGAAGTGTTCCGCAAGAAAGGTATTGAAGTCTTGCTGCTTTCTGACCGCGTCGACGACTGGCTGATGAATCACCTCGCTGAGTTCGATGGCAAAGCCTTCCAGGATGTTGGCCGCGGCCAGCTGGACCTTGGTGAGCTGGAAAACGAAGAGGAGAAAAAAGCGCAGGAAGAACTGGCTGAAGAGCACAAAGACCTGATTGAGCGCGTTGCCAAGGCGCTGGGTGAAAAGGTTGAAGAGGTGCGCGCGACGAGCCGACTGACCAGTTCGCCGGCGTGTCTGGTAGTGGGTGACCACGATATGGGCGCGCAGATGCGGCGTATTCTTGAAGCCGCTGGCCAGGCGCTGCCCGAGTCCAAGCCGATTTTCGAGCTGAATCCAGAGCACCCGCTGGTGCAAAAACTGGACAAAGAGCCCGATGAAGACCGTTTTGCCGACCTTGTCGACATTCTCTTTAATCAGGCGCATTTGGCCGAGGGCGCGCAGCTGGAAGACCCTGCGGACTACGTTAACAAGCTGAATAAACTGCTGCTGGAACTCAGCGCCTAGCGTAAGCGCAAGAACCACAGTGAATAGAGCGGCGCTTCGGCGCCGCTTTTTTTTCGACGCCGTTCTTCATCGCCGCAGCGCAATGATAAACTGCATGAAAAACAACAAGCGGAGCCGCAATGACGGACAAGCATAAAGTAGCCATAGTGGGTGGGGGCAGTTTCGGTACGGCAATCGCCAATATTGTTGCCGATAACGGCCATGATGTGTGCCTGTGGATGCGTAACGCCGAGCGCGTCGCCGAGGTGAACGAGCAGCACAGTAACAGCGCCTACCTGCCCGATATTTCCCTGAACCCCGCCCTGCGCGCCAGTACCGATCTGGCCGAAACCGTAACGGGCTGCGATGTGGTCTTCGTTGCCGTGCCCAGCAAGTCTTGCCGCGATGTGGCTCGCCAACTGGCGCCGTTATTAGCCGACGGCACTATGGTGGTCAGCACGACCAAGGGTATCGAGGTCGACAGCAATGAACTGATGAGCGAAGTTTTGCGAGAAGAGCTGGGCAACGTCAGCATCGGCGTGATGAGTGGGCCAAACCTTGCCAAAGAGCTGGCAGCGCGGGAAATTACCGGCACGGTTATCGCCAGTGCTGATGAGCGGCTAACCCAGTGTATTCAAGACCTGCTGCAGTGCTCGTATTTTCGTGTATACGCCGGAAGCGATATCTACGGGGTGGAGCTGGCCGGTGCCCTGAAAAACGTCTACGCCATCGTCGCGGGTTTGGCGGCGGCACTGGGCGTGGGGCACAACACGATCAGCATGCTGGTTACCCGCAGTCTGGCGGAAATGAGTCGCTACGCCGTGCAAAAGGGCGCCGACCCCTTAACCTTTTTGGGCCTGGCCGGTGTGGGCGATTTATTCGTAACCTGTACCTCGCCACTGAGCCGCAACTACCGCGTGGGTTATGCGCTGGGGCAGGGGCGGGATCTGAACGAGGTCGTCGCTGAGCTTGGGCAGGTGGCGGAAGGGGTGAATACCCTCAAGCTGCTCAAGCAGCAATCTCAGCAGCTGGATATTTACATGCCGTTGGTCAATGGTTTGTACGCCATCATTTACGAGGGCAAAACCGTGCAAGAAGTGATTGGCGATATGATGTGGGCGGAGCAAAACCGCGACGTTGAATTTGCAGTGCAGAAAAGCTGATGGAAATAGTCTTAATTCGCCATGGCGCGGCATCGTGGGATGCCGCTACCGATATGGAGCGCGAACTCACCGAGCGCGGTATTGCCGAAGTTGAAGCCGCGGCGCAGTGGCTTGGCCAGCAAGATTGGCGCCCCGAGGAAATCTGGGTAAGCCCTTACCGCCGCGCCCAGCAAAGCGCCGCCATTATCAATGCCGATTGGCAGCTACCCCAGCGCAATAAAGCCTGTCTGACCCCGGATAACCGACTCGAAGACCTCGATACCATGCTGTCGACGTTTCGCGGTCAGCGCCTGCTGCTAGTGGGGCACAACCCACTACTCAGTAATGCGCTGGCTCACTGGCAGGGCGAGTCACAATCCTATTGGGGGCTGCAAACTGCCAGTATGGCTCGTGTTGACGCCGAGGTGTTCGCCCCGGGCTGTGGCAACTTGCAATGGCTGCGTCACTTTCCGAACTACGCTCACAATGGCCGCTAGTACTATGACGACTGTCTCTGCAGAATCGCTCAGCTTTGAGGTGGAAGGTCTGCACATAGCCGCGCAAGCCTGGGGCCAGGCCGATGGTATTCCAGTGCTTGCCCTGCATGGTTGGCTGGACAATGCCGCCAGTTTTGCCGCTATAGCCGAGTATCTCCAGCAGCAGGGCAACCCGCTGCGCATTGTTGCGCTCGATCTGCCCGGCCACGGGAATAGCGATCACAAACCGCCGTCGGGTAACTACGCCATTTGGGACGATCTGCGAATTATCTGCGGTGTGGCCGAACAACTCGGCTGGTCCCAATACAGCCTGTTGGCCCACTCACGCGGCGCGATGATCGCGGCGCTGCTGGCGTCGGCTATGCCAGACAATATTCGCGCGGTCGTCTGCATCGACGGTTTGCTGGCCGACCCGCAAGCGGGTGAAGAATTCCCCAAACAGCTGCAGCGCTATCTAAACGGATTTTCCAACCAAGGGCGACCGCCACGCGCGTTTGATACCCTGGAAGACGCCGCCGCCGCGCGTATTAAAGTAATGCCCATGAGCAAGCGCTCGGCTCGTGCCATTGCCGAGCGCGGTACCTATCAGGGTGACGACGGCAAATTTTATTGGCGCAGCGATCGCCGCCTTGCACTCGCCTCCCCGCATAAACTGACCGCAGAGCAATGGCGGGCCGTGCTGCAAGGCATTCACGCGCCGCTGCTGTTTATTGCCGCCAAACAGGGCTTTGGCCAGGAAATACTCGCACTAAGCGACGCCAGACCGAAGGCCTTTAGCACACTGGATGTTGATGGCGACCATCACTGCCATATGGATAGCTGCGTTGAGGAAGTCGCTGAGGCGGTTGTGGAGCATTTTCTGTCGCAGGTTTAACCATCGTCTTTCCTATTAGCGGGGTTGGCTCCAATAGCAGGGGAGAGTGCGCCCACGTATTTGATCTTTAGCGTGGTCTGGCTGCTGTCCAGCTCAATAATTAGGGGCACTTATCATGGAAGATTTGCTCTACGAGATATTTCTAGGTTGGCCAAGCGCAGTACTTGGGCTTTGTGCTCTGACTGCTGGTGCGGTATCCGGCAGAGTTTCAATTAGTACAATTGGCGCAATGTCAGCTACGGGCTTCTGCCTGTATGTAAGTATGTATGTTTTCCCTTTTTCACTATTATTACTGCTGGTCCTGATTACAAACTGGATCAGCGTTTTCTACGTTTCAAAAGGCAAACGCGCTGTTGCCATGGCTTTTGTCTCACCGTTAGCGATTGAATGTTTGGCGCTAGGCTATTTGGTTTTTGCTCAGTAGTGTCAGAAATCACCGCGGTCGCGCTGTTGATTAAAAATCAGCGAGTCCTCGGCCCCCTAATCCCGGCTTCGTTCAAGTACCCCGTCAACCGGCCGCGAATTAAACGTGTGCCAGTAAAGCTGCACATCAGTGCTTTGCCTTGCGGCGTCTAAAAACGCGGCCGCGGCTTTGGCGGTATAGGTTTGATCCAGGGTAATACCGCACTCGGCGAATTTTTCCGTGGCGCTGCTTCCCGCTTTGGTGGCCACGCCGTAGCCATCGCCATAGTAACTGTCGACCAGTTTGGCGGTGGGTATTGTTGGCGGTGAGAGGCCTGCTTTTGTCAGCGCGGCGCATGTTTGCCTGATGAGTTGATTCACTGTGGCAGGGGTGCAGGTGGGAATGATGCCCAAGTGGGAAGGGGCGACCCTTATGCCAATAATATCGCTTTCTAAGCCTGCTAGCGCAGCGCCAATGCTTAAGCCGGCAAGGGTAGCAGAGGAGCCAACGGGCACGAATATCTGGCTGGGCAATGGGCACTGGCCGGTGTCGATTTGCTGCCTTAACTCAAATGCTGCGTTGATAAAGCCCATGGTTCCGGCAACATTGGAGCCGCCAGCAAACAGAAAGTAGTGCCGGCGTGACAGGCGCTTGGGGTGAAGGTAGTAATGCCGCACGGTATTGGCGAGTGAGCCACAATATTGTAGCTCGGCGCCAAAGTGTCGCATTCGCGCGAGGTTGTCGCGCACGGTGGTAGAGGGCGGTTGTTCAAATAGCAGCACCGTGCAGCGCAGGCCCAATTGTTGGCACAGCATGGCGGTGGCAACGCCGTGGTTGGTGCCCGTGGCGCCGAAGGTGATTACATGCGTTTTGCCACGCGCCAGAACATCGGCCAAAATAAATTCCAGCTTGCGGAGTTTGTTGCCGCCATACACCGCGTGGGAAAGGTCGTCGCGTTTAATCCAGGCATTGCTGCCAATTCCGGATACTGGTTCAACTGGCGTGGGTAGGTCAGCGAGGGGGAGCCAGGGTAGGGCGCCGCTCAGTTGCGGGTAGCTGTCGAACAAGGGCCTTGTCCTGGTCACGTCATTTATGTCTCGTTCTGGGGTGGTATACAAGACAGAGGATAGCTGTTTGGCTCCGTCGCGGCGACGCATACCGTAATTTGGTCAATGATGTGGCAATAAAAAAGGGCTATTTCGGCCCTTTGATTTTCCTTGTTGCCCAGCGGGCCAAAGCAACGCTTTATTTGATCAGCGACATAAACTCTGCCCGCGTGGCGGCGTTGTCTTTAAACACGCCCAACATGGCGCTGGTGCGCATAACGGAGTTTTGCTTTTGCACGCCGCGCATCATCATGCACATATGGCGGGCTTCAATGATCACGGCAACGCCTTCGGCGCCAGTCACTTGTTGCACGGTGTTGGCGATCTGCGTGGTCAGGCCTTCTTGAATTTGCAGGCGGCGAGCGTAGAGGTCGACAATGCGAGCCACCTTAGACAGGCCCAAAACTTTGCCGTTGGGAATGTAGGCAACGTGGCATTTGCCGATGAAGGGTAGCAGGTGGTGCTCGCAGAGCGAGTAGAGTTCGATGTCGGAGACCACGACCATTTCGTTGGCGTCGGATTCAAACAGTGCGTCGTTCACGACTTCGTCAACACTGCGACGGTAACCCTCGGTAAGGAACTCAAAGGCTTTTGCCGCGCGTTTTGGCGTGTCGAGTAAGCCGTCACGCTCAAGGTCTTCACCAATTTGTTTGATGATCTCTTCGAATGCTTTTTCCACCAGCTTCTCTTTTATGTCCTATAAACGAGCCGCAATGGTATCAGAGCCCTTACGCTTTCCCAAGCATGCTGGGCAGCGCTTTGGGGGCAGTGTAAACTTCGCGCTGGTTATTATTGCTTGCTAAAAACGGGTTTATAGAAGGGCGCTGCGGTGGCACACAACAATGAGATTTGCCAACACCTGACCACGGTTCGGGACTACATTCGCTGGGGCCTGAGTGAATTCAGCCGCGCTGGATTGTTTTTCGGTCACGGCACCGATAATGCCCTGGACGAGGCCCGGCTGCTGGTGCTTCACGCCCTAGAGTTACCCTTCGATAGCTCGGACGCGTTCCTGGATGCCACCATACTGCCCAGTGAGCGCGAGCATATTGTGCAGCTGCTACAGCGCAGAGTGGAAGAGCGTTTACCCGCCGCTTACTTAACCCATGAGGCGTGGTTTGCCGGGCTGTCATTTTATGTGGATGAGCGAGTATTGGTGCCGCGCTCGCCCATTGCAGAACTGATCGAAAACGGTTTTGAACCGTGGTTAGCGAGCGAACCCCAGCGCATATTGGACCTCTGCACCGGCAGCGCTTGTATTGGTATTGCCTGCGCCTACGCCTTTGACGATGCCGAAATAGATGTTGCGGATATTTCCGACGATGCGCTGGATGTCGCCGGCATCAATATTGCCCGCCACGAACTCGGCCACAGGGTGAAGGCTATTCACTCCGATGTGTTTAGCGGCTTGAAGGGGCAGCGCTATTCCCTGATCGTTAGCAACCCGCCCTACGTAGACGCCAGAGACCTCGCGGAAATGCCCGCGGAATATCATCGCGAGCCCGCGCTGGGGTTGGCGTCGGGGGAGGACGGCCTGGACCTGACTCGCCGCATCCTGCGCGACGCGGCCGACCATTTGGAAGAGGGTGGTTTGCTGGTAGTCGAGGTAGGCAATAGCTGGGTGGCACTTGAGCAGGCCTACCCGACATTGCCATTTACCTGGCTGGAGTTCGAGCGCGGCGGTCACGGCGTGTTTGCGCTGACCCGAGAGCAGTTGGTAGAGGCCGCGGATAGCCTCTGACTCAGACGCCGCTTTCACGTATAATTCAGGCGCTGTTTGTTCGGCACTGTTTTTCGCGCTTTGTAGAGTAATGATTTACGGCCAGGCAGTTTTGCCAGCCCTATTGTCCCAACGCAGGATTGTTTCATGTCAGGTAACACCATCGGTAAGTTGTTCACCGTCACCACCTTTGGCGAAAGCCACGGCCTTGCCTTGGGCGCAATTATCGATG
Organism: Spongiibacter marinus; assembly: GCF_016906995.1. Lineage (GTDB taxonomy): Bacteria > Pseudomonadota > Gammaproteobacteria > Pseudomonadales > Spongiibacteraceae > Spongiibacter > Spongiibacter marinus. The sequence continues at coordinate 77,086 of NZ_JAFBBD010000006.1, forward strand.
GCTGCCCGCCGGGGCTGGCAATTTCCGAGAGTGATTTGCAGCGCGATTTAGACCGCCGCAAGCCTGGCACCTCGCGCTATACCACCCAGCGCCGTGAAAACGATGAAGTGAAAATTCTGTCTGGAGTTTTCGAGGGGGAGACCACCGGTACCTCTATTGGGCTGTTGATTGAGAACCAGGATCAGCGTTCGAAGGATTACAGCAAGATCAAAGACCGTTTCCGCCCTATGCATGCCGACTACAGCTACGAGCAAAAATACGGTCAGCGTGACTACCGCGGTGGTGGCCGTTCGTCGGCGCGCGAAACCGCGATGCGAGTCGCTGCCGGGGCAATCGCCAAAAAGTACCTGGCAGAGCATCACGGCGTGCAGGTGAGGGGATACTTGTCGCAGCTGGGGCCGATTAAGGCAGATAAGCTCGATTGGGACATTGTTGAAGAGAATCCTTTCTTTTGCCCGGACGCTGATAAAATTTCCGAAATGGAAACCTATATGCAGGCGCTGCGTAAATCCGGCGATTCTGTAGGGGCCAAAATTTCGGTGGTGGCCAGCGGAGTGCCAGTAGGCCTGGGCGAGCCAGTTTTCGATCGCTTGGATGCCGATATCGCCCATGCCCTGATGGGGATTAACGCGGTGAAGGGGGTTGAGATTGGCGCAGGCTTTGACTGCGTAGATGCCCGCGGCAGCGAACACCGAGACGAGCTCACTCCTGAAGGCTTTACCTCAAATAATGCCGGTGGCGTGCTGGGCGGAATTTCCAGTGGGCAGGATATTGTCGCCCATATGGCGCTGAAGCCGACATCGAGCATTTTGATTCCTGGCCAAACCATTAACCAGCAGGGCGAGGCTGTGGACGTGATAACCACTGGCCGCCACGACCCCTGCGTGGGCATTCGCGCGGTACCTATCGCCGAGGCGATGCTGGCGATTGTGCTGATGGACCACCTGTTGCGTAACCGTGGCCAAAATGCCGATGTTCAGTGCCAAACACCGGTGATTCCGGCGCGCCGCTAGGTTAGGCGGCTATGGCGCAGGCAGTGCCGTATTGGCGGCTTTCCGCCTTTTATTTCTTCTACTTTGCCCTGCTGGGCACGTGGTTGCCATATTGGTCGCTGTACCTGAAGTCGCTGGGATATTCCTCTGGCGAGATCGGGATTCTCTCGGCGCTGGTGATGGTCACCAAGGTACTGGCGCCCAACTTATGGGGCTACCTGGCTGACCGCTATGACTGCCGCACGCGAATTATTCGCCTGGGGGCGCTGCTGGCGGTTATCGCCTTTGGTGGAGTGTACTTCCGGCAGGACTTCTACTGGCTCGCCGCCGTGGTGGTGGGCTACAGCTTCTTTTGGAATGCGGTACTCTCGCAGTTCGACGTGCTAACGCTCAGCCATTTGAGCGGTCAGCATGGCCGCTATTCATTGATCCGTTTGTGGGGCTCGATTGGTTTTATCGCCGCGGTATTGGCGGTGGGTGCGTGGCTGGACCACCACCCCATTGTGCATCTGCTGTACATCATTACTGCATTGTTGTCGGCTATCTGGCTGGGTAGCTTGCTGGTGGCAGAAAACCCCGAGGGCTTAACGCGGGGTGATCGCAGCCCCGGTTCGCTGATGCGAATATTAAAGCAGCCAGCGGTGATTGCCTTCTTTGCCACCAGTTTTCTGCTGCAATTCTCCCACGGGCCGTACTACACCTTTTTCAGTATTCATTTGGAAGCGCAGGGCTATAGCAAGTCGGCAACGGGGATGTTGTGGTCGCTAGGGGTGTTCGCTGAAATGTTGCTGTTTATGGGTATGCACCGGCTGCTGGAGCGCTTTAGTCTGCGCCAGATTTTGATCGCCAGCCTGGCGCTAACGGCGTTGCGCTGGTGGTTAATTGCTGAATTTGTCGAGTCAGTGGCCATTTTGGTGTTTGCCCAGTGTTTGCACGCGGCCAGTTTTGGCAGTGCTCACGCTGCCGCCGTCGAAACGATACGGCGGTTTTTTACCGCTCACCACGGCCAGGGTATGGCGCTGTACAGTGGCTTGAGCTTTGGCGCCGGTGGTGCGTTGGGCGCGGTGCTGAGTGGTTACGCCTGGGACATCAGCCCGGCCCAGTGTTTCTGGGTGGCCAGCGGCGCCGCAGCACTGGCGGCGATAATTGCCTGGCGCTATTTTGAGACGCCGGACACGCCTCGTTAAGTGTGTCGTCGCGTCGGCGTCATTGCAGCGGTAGACTGAAAGAAAAAGTCGGAAGATCAACTATGGCTCAAGAATCCGTCGTTTACGGCTGCATTACGGATATGTTGTTTGTGCGAGACGGTGTCGATTTGCAGGAACGCCGCGAGGTGAATCAGCAAATTACTGATACCTTACCCTCGGCCGAAGACTGGCCTTTGCTGTGTCGGGAAATGTTTTCCGTGCCGCGCCGCGCCGTGGAGTTCGGCGACTGCCAAACCGATGTCATTCACTTTGGCAGTTCCTACAAGGCGATAGAGCACGAGTGGGATGCATGGCTGCGTTTATTTGAGAAAATGCTCAGCAAAATGTATTGGGTGTCGGCAACGGTGCACCTGCAAACGGCCTATAACGGTACACATACCTTTGTATGGCAAGCCGAAGGGGATTACCATGCCCCCGGAGATGACTCCGGTCGCTTGCGTTGTGAGTGGCTGCGAGAGGACAGTTTTGCTTAAGCGAAGAGGGTTTGCCGAAGGTGGCTGAGTGGTTTGTGCTGTTTAAACGCTACCGTACGCCGGTGCTGGCGGTGCTGGCAACAGTGATGCTGGTGTGTTCAGCGGTGTGGAGTTTTGATGTACCGTGGCGGGAAGTGCTCGGCTATTTGCTGATGTGCATGCTCGGTGTTGTGGTGATCGTCGCGGCGGCGACCGCGACGGTGTTTGTGATGAAAAAATTGCGTTGAGCGGCCGTTTCTAGGCGCGCTCAATATCGATATCGACGCTCAGCTGTTCGGCAATCTCTTCCAGGGCGTCGTTCAATTCGTCCAGGTCGCAACCGGCGGGTAAGTCCGCTTTCACGTGGGCGTCGAACAGCGCCTCGCCACTCATCGGCGCACTGGTGATATTCGAGCTGAGTTCAGTCACATTGATCTGGCGATCTTTCAAGGCGCGGCTCACTTCCCGCACGATTCCCGGCCGGTCGTTGCCCAAAATATGCAGTTGGCAGCCGTGTTGTTCGGCGCTGCCGTCGCTGGTATTGGCGCTGTCATCAATGGTGACTTGAATGCCATCGGTGCTGAGCGCGCGCAGGGCGCTGATCAGGGCATCGCGCTGATCGCCTGCCACATTTACGCGGCCGATGCCGGCAAACTGGCCCGCCAATTGTGTCATTCGGCTTTCCTGCCAACTTCCACCGACACTGGCAATGGCGCTGGAAACCAATTCAACCAACCCGGGTCGGTCCTTGCTGATAAAGGTAAAAACAACAGACGTATTCAATGGTAAATCCTGTAAGTATAGAGACACGTTATAGCAGTAACGATACGATATCTGCTTGAACATATCATCAGCGATGGCTGCTGAGTAGGCCGGTGGGTTAAGAAATGCATGTACATGTGGAACTCTGTGTAATACCGCTCAATGTCGGCGAGTCGCTGTCACCGTATATTGCCGAGTGTCAGCGAATTTTTGATGACAGCGGCCTGACTTACCAGCTGCATGCCTTTGGCACCAATGTCGAAGGTGAGTGGGAGGCAGTCATGGCGGCGGTGAAGCTGTGCCATATGCGCATTCACGAGATGGGGGCGCCGCGTATCCACAGCCAGTTAAAAATTGGCACGCGGGTAGACAGAGAGCAGAACCTACAAGATAAAATTGACAGTGTTGCCGGCTTTCAGGGCAGTGAGTGCTGAGCAGACTTAACGAGGTTGGAATGGCAGATTATTTGGAAATTCCCTGGCAGAAACTGAGCGAGGATGCCTTTCAGGGCATGCTGGAGGAGCTGGTTAGCCGCGACGGCACTGACTATGGCGAGCGCGAGCTGAGCCAGGAAGAAAAAATCGCCCAACTGCGGGCGGCATTAAAAAGTGGCCAGGCGTTTATCGCCTTCTGCGCCGAGACCGAGAGCTGGTCTATTTTGCCGCGCCGCCCCTAAGCCGCGTGTTGATTTTTAGGGCCACGCCGCCACAATACCTCGCCCGTTTGCCCGCATACAGAGTTGAGTAAGTCATGACGAAGGTCGATCACAATCTGGATACCAGTGGTTTAACCTGCCCCGAGCCGGTAATGATGCTGCACAATAAAATTCGTGATATCGCGGCTGGTGAGGTGCTGGAAATTCTGGCAACAGATCCGGCCACGACCCGCGATATTCCAAAATTCTGCGCCTTTCTCGGTCACGAGCTTATCGACCAGCAACAGGAAGGCGAGCACTACCGCTATTGGGTGCGCAAAGCCGCTCCTAGTGCTTGATCAGGCTGTGTAACGCGCGCGCCGTCATTTCGCCGCCGCGTTTTATTTGATTGGCGATATGGTATTGGAAGTAGTAGCGCAGGCCTTCGGCTTCGGTTGCCGGGTACAGGCAGGGGTCGCCGGGCAGCACCGGGTGTTGGGTGATTTTTTCAGGGTCAGCGATCATCGCCTGCAGACGACCGCCAGCGAGCAACTGCCAACTCACTACCGGCTCTAATTGGAATTCGTGGCCTTCGTTCAGCAGAGCGGCATGACTGCCTATCAGGTCGGGAATTTCTTGAATCACGCAATTATCGCTAGACGCCTGTTTGGGGCACAGGCTGTCCAGTATGGCGCTGTGGTGGGCGGGCATCACATCAAAGCGCTGCTCTGCAATAGGGTCAAAGTAACCCTGAGATAAACCCGTTTGGGCATCGTTGAGCTCGCTGCAGCGAGCAACACGGTCGAGCCAGGGCACCAAGGCCACGTCGTCGCCGTTATCAAGCCGTGCCCAGCATAAGATGCGCAGGGCATAGAGTTTGTCTGTGGACAGTGCGTGATGAGCGTATAACAGGCAATAGCCTTGAAATTCCGGTGATACCGCGACGATGCTCGGCTCGGTGCGGGCGGCGTTGGTAGGGAAGGGCAAGATCTGCGCCGAGGGGGTATTGCCTAGGTTACGTGTAGCCATGATGCATCCTCACGTAGCGGGGGCGATCACTTAGCGGCTGACGCGCCAAGCGCGGTGCTATCCCTTTCTGATAAAATTACCTGTAGTTTCCCCTTTTGCCAAGTTTTTCTGGATAGTCTTGCAGTGAGCAGTTGTTACTACTTCGCCTATGGCTCAAATATGAACCCGGCTCGAATGCGAGCCAGGGGGCTTGATTTCCTTACTGCTGAGGCGGCGCGCCTGACGAATTTTGTGCTGTGTTTTAACAAGGAAGCGCACAATAACCCCGGTGTTGCGTACGCCAATGTGGTGCCTGCCCACGACCAACACGTTGAAGGGGTGCTGTACCGTTTACGGGGCCAGGACGATATTGCCCTGATGGATCACTACGAGGGGACGCCTGTACGGTATAGCCGCGAGGTGCTGAGCGTGCAGACCATTGAGACAACGCAAAACGCGTGGGTGTATATGGCGAATCCGGCTTACATCACTCGCGGCTTGCTGCCGCAGAGCCGCTATATTCAACACCTGCTTGCCGGCGCTGAGTTTTTGAGCGAAGGCTACCTGGAGTGGCTACAGCAACAGCCTTGCCATCAAGTAGAGGACGGCTGCCCACAGCGCGGCTTGCAATATAATGACTGAGCGGGCCATACACGCGGCTGCCGTTGCACCCGCAGCAGATCAGCGTATCGCCGAGGTGTTTGCCAGGTGCTTTGCTCGCGGCGAAAACTGCCTGCTGTGCGGCGGCGCGGATGAGCCCCTATACCAGCCAGCGAGCGGGGAGCAGGCCAACACGATTTTTTACCGCGACGATTTTGCTCGCAGTGCCCTCCATGAAGTCGCGCACTGGTGCATTGCCGGCGAGCAGCGCCGAAAACTGCTGGACTATGGTTATTGGTATGAGCCCGATGGCCGAAGCGCTGAGCAGCAACAGCAGTTTGAGTTAGTAGAGCGCAAACCCCAAGCGTTAGAGTGGTTCTTTTGCTTGGCCTCTGGCCTGCCTTTTGCGTTGAGTATTGATAATTTAGATGCAGCGCCGGGTGATAATTTTTCCTTTGCCCTGGCCGTGTGGCAGCAAGCGCGTAGGTATTTGCGCGAGGGTTTGCCCGGTCGAGCGGCAAGCTTTCAGCAGGCGTTAGCCATTGAGTTTGGCGGGATCGGGGCGCCGTCTGAGCGCGATTTACCCTTGGCGGCACTGTGGCGATGACGGCGCGTCTCTACTGCCTGGATGCATCGATCTATATCTTTCGCGCTTACTTCTCTCAACCAGCGCAATTTTATAGCGAGCAGGGTTACTCGTTGCATGCGGTGCAGGGCTATTTGACGTGTTTGCTGCGGTTTTTGCATGCCGAGCAGCCGAGTCGGGTGCTGGTGGCCTTTGATGAAAGCCTGGGGCAGGGCTTTCGTGAGGCCTTGTATAGTGGTTATAAGTCGCAGCGGGCACTGCCGGACGACGAGCTGGCGTTTCAACTGCGCTGTTGTCGCGCCGTTTCGGAGGCGCTGGGTCTTGCCTGCTGTGCTGATGAGCAATTCGAGGCAGATGACCTGCTAGCGACTGCGGCGAGCGCCGCGCAGCAGCGGGGCGACGCGGTAACGGTGTTAAGTCGCGATAAAGACCTGGCGCAAATTCTTCGCAGCGATGCTGATCGCCTGCAGGATATTGGTCGCGATGCGAAGACTCGCCTGGGGTGGCAAGCGGAAAAAGGCGTGAATTGCGAGGCCTTAGCCGATTATCTGGCGGTGGCGGGCGATCGTGTCGATGGTATTCCCGGTTTGCCAGGGGTGGGGGAGGGAACCGCGAAGGTGATATTCCGGCATTTCAGCTCACTCGAGGCGATTTTTAACAACCTGGATGCGCTGGCCAGCTTGCCCGTGCGTGGTGCCAAAGGCCTTGCTCAGCGATTTTCGCAACATCGGGACGCGCTGTTTCTCTACCGTCAGCTCACGCGGCTGCGCCGCGATGTGCCACTGGACGAGCGCTGTCTGCAGGGGCTGCGTCATCCGGCAGAGGTATCCGCAATTGGCGCGGCCAGCGGCGGTTTGCCCGAGGCGCTTATCGAACGTTTACTGGCGCGGTATTCACGCGCTTTAATTTGGGGATAGTTGTGCTGCCACTCAAGATATTGGTCGACGAGAATGTGCCTTACGCTGACTCCATGTTCGCGCCCTTTGGCGAGATTCACCGTTTTGCAGGGCGCACGCTCTCTGCGGCGGAGCTCGGAGACGCCCAAGCGTTGATTGTGCGGTCAGTCACCAGGGTTGACCGCGCTTTGCTTGCCGGCAGTCAAATTAAGTTTGTTGGCTCCTGCACCATTGGCGCAGATCACCTGGATATGGACTATCTGGCGCGTAGCGGCATTGCCGCTTATACCGCCCCCGGTTGCAATGCCAATTCGGTGGCGGACTATGTCATCAGCGTTATTTGTGCCTGCGGTGATCGCCTGGAGGTATTGCGACACGGCGGACGAGTCGGCCTTGTTGGGTTTGGGAATGTGGGGCGAACGGTTGCTGAGCGTTTGGCGCGCCTGAGCATCGATAGCGTGGCTTACGACCCCCTGCTGGTCCAAGACAGCGATCCACGCCTGAGTACACTCGACGAGGTACTGCGGTGCGAGGTGATGAGCGTGCACGCGCCACTGACTTCCGGCGGTAACTACCCGAGTTATCATATGCTTACGGCAAAGCAGCTGAGCGGTTTGCCGAACGGGGCGTTATTGATCAGCGCTGGTCGCGGCGGAGTGATTGCAACTCACGATTTGTTGGCCCTTAAGCAGCAGCGCCCGGATATTCATTTGGCAATGGATGTCTGGGAGGGCGAGCCCAGCGTCGATAAGCGCTTGGCGGATTTATGCTTGATCGCAACGCCGCATATCGCGGGTTACAGTCTCGACGGTAAAGTGGCTGGCACGCGTATGATTGCCGAGCGCTTAGCAGACTATGTGGCAGATAGTGGCAGTGGGGAACTTGCCCTGCCTGGGGTAGCGCTACCGCGCCCGAGTATTGGTTTGAAGGCCGAGGGTGACAACGCGCTGCTGCGCGAAGCAGTTGCGGCGGTGTACGACGTTTGCGCCGACGACAAACGATTTCGAGAGAGTCTACTGACGGAGAACCCCGCCAAGCAATTTGATGCGTTACGCAAACACTACCCGGAGCGCCGGGAGTTTGCGTATTGCGATTACCAGGGAGTGGGTAAAGCGCTGAGCGCAGCGCAGCTTAACTTGCTCGCTGCTTTGCAAGGTAGCAAATAAATTCGTCGTCGCTGCCGCTGAGTGCATCGAGGCAGGATTCAACTTTGTGAGCGTCGATGGGGATTTCCCGGCCGTTATCATCGATCAACCACGCGCCGTAGCGTTTTTCAAAGCGCTCCTGAGCGGCGTGGCTTGGCGAGCTTGCTGTTGGGTTGTGTCTGGACATATCGAAAATCCTAAACGTTTATTCCAAGGTTAGTTCTACCGAGGGTAAATGCAAATTATGACCGCTATGCTATGGCGCTGCCGTATTGGCTGTCTCTAAGTATTGGCCGCAGATCGCGGCAGAAGTTGAGGTATTAGATGTTTAAGCTGGGCTTGATCGTTAACCCCTACGCTGGATTAGGAGGCCCTGAGGGCTTAAAAGGCAGCGATACACTGCCCGACGGGCTGCGCCAGTCGGTGGCTGAAGAAATGGCGAATAGCCGTTCGCTGCCAAGAGCTGTGCGCTGCTTGGCTGCGCTAGCACCCGTGGCGGAACAGCTTGCGGTGTATGGCTTTGATGGTGCCATGGCTGAGCAGGCGTGCCGCGAAGCGGGTCTTACATTTACGTCGGTTGGCCGCGCCGAGGCGCTGAGCTCAGCGGAAGACACGCGCCGCGCCGCCCAGTGTTTACGAAGCGAACAGGTCGATATTGTGCTGTTTGTTGGCGGCGATGGCACCGCCAGAGATATTTACAGTGCCGTGGGGGAGAGCCTGCCGGTATTGGGCTTGCCAGCAGGAGTGAAAATGCATTCGGCGGTCTATGCCGTTAACCCTCAGGCAGCGGCGGCGATATTGCGGGCGCTGATCGATGGTGATTTGGTGGATATCGGGCTGCAGGAGGTCAGGGATATCGACGAGGCCGCCTTCGCCCAGGGGCGAGTACGTTCACGTCACTACGGCGAACTGATGGTGCCGCGCTTGGGTGGTTTTCTGCAGCAAGTGAAACAGGGCGGCCGGGAAGTTGAAGAATTGGTAATCGCCGATATCGCAGATGAATTAATGGAAAACTATGATGAGGACTGCCTTTACATCGTCGGCCCGGGCAGTACCACAACCGGGTTTATGGAGGCACTGGGTCTACCCTATACCTTGCTCGGTTTTGACCTGGTGCGCGGCGGTGAATTGCTGCAGGCCGATGCCAATGCTCAGCAAATTAGTGAGGTGATGGATCATCACCAGGGGCCGATAACCGTGCTGATTACCGCGATAGGTGGCCAAGGGCATATCTTAGGGCGGGGCAATCAGCAGCTCACTCCTGCGCTTATTCGCCGGATTGGTCGAGACAATTTTCAGGTGTTGGCGAGCAAGGGCAAGCTGAGCGGATTGGCGGGGCGTCCGCTGCTGGTTGACAGCAACGACGCCGCGCTAGATGCGCAGTGGCAGGGCTTTATTGCGGTAACCACGGGCTATCGCGATCAGGTGATGTACCGCGTTAGTGCCGGTGAGGCGTAGCGTGATGGCCGAGCGGGTAGAGGTAAATGTTGAGGGCTTATTGAGCCTGGCAAAACTTGAGCAATGGCCGCAGCGCTGCGCAGACGGTGAAAGCCGGCGTTTGTTTCACGGTCGCGGGCAATGCTATCCCGGCTACGAGTGGTTGACGGTGGATTACTTCTCTCCACTGCTGTGGATCGTGCTGTATCGCGAGCCACCTGGGAATTTTTGGGCTGGTTTCTGCACGGCTCTTGCGGAGACGCTGGCGCCACATTTTACCGCGGCGATAGTGCAACATCGCTATCAGCGCGATGCTGATCTGCAAACTCTCTGGGGCGACGTGCCGAGCCCAATGTATGCCGTGGAGGATGGTTTACGATTCGCGCTGCAATTGGGCGGACGGCAGAACATTGGTTACTTTATGGATATGCAGCCGGCGCGGCGCTGGCTGACGGCGCGGGCAGATGGCCGTCGGGTACTGAACTTATTTTCCTACACCTGTGCTTTTTCGGTCGCGGCCAGCAAGGCCGGAGCGAGCCAGATCGTCAATATCGATATGAGTAAATCGTCGTTGCGCACCGGGCGGGAGAACCATCGCCTGAACGACGCCGACAGCGGCGCGCCGGTGTTTCTCGGTCACGATATTTTTAAGAGCTGGGGAAAGCTAAAAAAACTCGGCCCCTATGATGTGGTGATCTGTGATCCGCCATCGCGGCAGGCCGGCAGTTTTGATGCGGCGCGAGATTACGGGCGTCTGCTGTCGAGGATGGGCAGTCTCTGCGCGCCGGGGGCGGATGTGCTGATCTGTTTGAATTCGCCGCTGCTGGGTGAGGCTTTTCTTCACGACCGCGTTGCAGAATATTGGCCGGAGGCACAGTTTTGTGAGCGTTTGGCAGGGCGAGCAGATTTCCCTGAGCGCGACACGGATGCCGCCCTCAAGGTGCTTCACTATCGCGCGCCTAGCTAACGGCGCGGAGTTTTTTGCGGTACCCCTGGAGGAATCGGCCAAAGCGCTCAATGGCGTCTGCCAGATCAAGCTTATTCGGCAGGAAGACGATACGCAGGTGGTCCGTGGTGTGCCAGTTGAAACCGGTACCCTGCACCAGCAGTATTTTTTCCTGATTCAGCAGGTCGAGCACCAGTTGCTCGTCATTGGCCACCGGGTAAACCTCGGGGTCCAGCTTGGGGAACATGTAGATAGTGCCGGCGGGCTTGGTGCAACTGACGCCGGGAATATCGTTGAGCATCTGCCATGCGAGGTCGCGCTGTTCAAGCAGGCGCCCACCGGGAAGGATCAACTCGTTAATACTCTGATAACCGCCCAATGCCGTTTGTATGGCGTGCTGAGCCGGTACGTTGGCACACAGCCGCATTGACGACAACATATCTAAACCTTCGATGTAATCGGCGGCGCGGTCTTTTGCGCCGGACACCACCATCCAGCCGCTGCGGAAACCCGCCAGTCGATAGGCTTTGGACAAGCCATTGAAGGTCAGGCATAGCACGTCGCGGCTAATGCTACCCAGAGGAATGTGCACGGCATCATCGTAGAGAATTTTGCTGTAGATCTCGTCGGCAAAAACCACCAGATTGTGTTCTTCTGCAATATCGACCAGCGCTTCGAGCATCTCCCGGCTATACACCGCACCGGTGGGGTTGTTCGGGTTGATGATAACGATGGCGCGGGTTTTATCGGTGATTTTTGCGCGAATATCGTCAAGTGACGGCTGCCAGTCATTCTCTTCGTCGCAGAGGTAGTGAACCGGCTTGGCACCACTCAGAGATACCACCGCTGTCCACAGAGGATAATCGGGGGAGGGGATAAGCACCTCGTCGCCGATATTTAACAGCGCCTGGGTTGCCATGGTAATTAGCTCACTACAGCCGTTGCCCAGGTAGATGTCATTAACCTCAACACCGGGAATACCGATTTTTTGGCATTCCTGCATGATGGCTTTCCGGGCTGAGTACAAGCCTTTAGAATCGCTGTAGCCCTCACTCTCCGGCAGCAGCCGAATCACGTCTTGAATGATCTCTTCTGGCGCGTTGAATCCAAATGCCGCCGGGTTGCCTATATTGAGCTTGAGGATGCGATAGCCCTCCTCTTCCAATTCATTGGCGCGGTGCAAAACCGGGCCGCGAATGTCATAACAGACGTTCTGAAGTTTGCTGGATTTGTAATAATGGCTCATGGCGATCTTCTAATGGTAAGTGATTGGTGCTGGCGGAATTGCCTCGCGATCAACAGTTAGCAACAGTATACGTCTTCAAAGGCTTGCAAGTGGAGTGATATTGATGGAAAAAGTCGTAAAATCCGCGGCGCAGTGGCGGGAACTTCTCAGCCCGGAGGAATACCATGTATGTCGCGAGAAGGGCACGGAGCGCGCGTTCACCGGTAAATACTATAAAGAGTCTGCCGAAGGCGTATACCGATGCCGTTGCTGTGGTGAGGCGCTGTTCTCGTCAACAACGAAATACGACTCCGGCTCAGGTTGGCCGAGCTTCTACCAGCCAGCCGACGAAGGCGCTCTCGGAATCAATCGCGATACCAGTCATGGCATGATCCGCGAAGAGGTCGTTTGCGCTCGCTGCGATGCTCACCTGGGGCATGTGTTTAGTGACGGGCCGGCGCCCACAGGGCTGCGGTATTGCATCAACTCGGTGTCGCTAACTCTAGATAAATCAGAAGCTTGACCGATTTCTGCGCAGCTTGAATAAAAAATCGACAGAATTACTGAAAAAACGCATTATTTTGCGTTTGCGGTAAATTCAGGCTTGACGGCAGCGAGCAGGCTCCCTAAAATTCGCGCCACTTTCAGGCAACAGTGACTCGCAGCCTGGAAGGTTTGCGGCGTCCCCTTCGTCTAGTGGCCTAGGACACTGCCCTTTCACGGCAGTAACAGGGGTTCGAGTCCCCTAGGGGACGCCATTTATTTCGCCCTGTAGTGCTTGCACTGCAGAGCAGGGAAGAAAAGACCGGCCGTTTTTTCTTTCGCCAGAATGCGGTAATGACAGAGACTTGTCACCTTGACGCGCTCAAGGGCAACTCTTAAAATTGCCGCCGCTCTCGCTAAGGGTAGCAGCTCTAGTGAGAGGTTTGCGGCGTCCCCTTCGTCTAGTGGCCTAGGACACTGCCCTTTCACGGCAGTAACAGGGGTTCGAGTCCCCTAGGGGACGCCATTTATTCTGCTTCATCGGTTGTGAAATACCGGTGCGGTGTCGGCAAAATGACTTAAAGAGATTGCTCTAAGTCGCTGTTGACAAAAGAAAAAGGGAGAAATATTATTTCTCCGCTGCGCAGTAAGCGCAAAACAGATTTGCGGGAATAGCTCAGTTGGTAGAGCGCAACCTTGCCAAGGTTGAGGTCGCCGGTTCGAACCCGGTTTCCCGCTCCAAAAAATTAAAAGCGAAACACATGTTTCGCTTTTTTTTCGTCTGTACTTTTTGCCCACGCGCGGTGGGCAGTGAGGGACTAAAGGGTTAATGCATGCCGAATACCTTGGCACGCAAGTCCCGGTATTGACCGCTGTCTGCGCCATCCTCATACGCCGTAGCGGCGTGGTAGCGTTCCTCGAGCTGCTGATATTGCTCAAGTTCAGCGTCGCTGAGGTAGTGCAGGCAATCACCACCGAAATACCACAGCAGGTCGCGGTGCATCATCGGGGTGATGTCGGGGAAGTGCGCAATGATTTGGCACAGCAGGGCCTGGCCTCGCGCCAGGGCATCGTCGCCGCTGAGTTGCTTTTGCAGTGACTCAAAGCCATTTAGTAAGTCGTCGACAGCGTCTTGTGTGTAGGCACCGTGGCCCTCCAGGCCGTTTTTGCAGGTTTGAAAGAGTTGGTCGAAGAGTTGGTGGAAATACAGCGATCGACTATTCACAGTGGCTCCGTAGCAATGAATTCGGCGCGCCAGTGTATTCGATCTCTGCACCGTGGCAAAATACCGGCCCTTCTCACTATCTAAACGATGGGAAATCACTATGAGCAAAGCCCTAGAAATACGAGGGTTACGCAAGGTCTACGACAATGGCTTTGAAGCACTGAAAGGGATCGATTTATGTGTTGAGGAGGGCGACTTCTTTGCTCTGCTTGGCCCCAATGGCGCAGGAAAGTCGACGACCATTGGCATTATTTGCTCGTTGGTAAAGAAGACGGCGGGCTCGGTGAGTGTGTTTGGCCACTCGATCGATAGCGAATTAGCGCTCGCTAAGAAAGAGATTGGCATTGTCCCTCAGGAATTCAATTTTTCGAATTTTGAAAGCGTTTGGGATATTGTCGTTAATCAGGCAGGTTACTACGGCTTGACCAGAGAGTTGGCCGAGCAGCGCGCCGAGACCTACCTTCGGCAGCTGGATTTATGGGAAAAGCGCAACACTGCCTCACGCATGCTGTCGGGTGGTATGAAGCGCCGCTTGATGATTGCTCGTGCGCTGGTACATGAGCCGCGCCTATTGATCCTCGACGAGCCCACCGCTGGGGTGGACATTGAGCTGCGCCGTTCGATGTGGGCCTTTCTGAAGGAAATCAACCAGCGCGGCACGACCATCATTTTAACGACGCACTACCTCGAAGAAGCGGAAAGCCTGTGCCGGAACATTGCTATTATCGACAGCGGCGAAATTGCTGAAAACACGGCGATGAAGACACTGCTTAAGCAGCTTCACAGAGAGACCTTCGTGCTCGATACCAAAGAGCCGCTGCCCGATACCATTTCAATTGCGGGCTTTGAAACCCACAAAACGGATGAGCAAATGCTGGAAGTCGCGCTGGAGAAGGGCGGTTCCCTCAATGCGGTGTTTGCGGCCCTGAGTGAGCAGGGCGTTGAAGTTACCAGTATGCGTAACAAGGCGAATCGTCTTGAAGAATTATTTGTGTCGTTGCTAGCGAAGAGCTAGCGCGGCTCACTACGAGGTTATAAAACATGACAACGCGTGAACAGTGGATCGCCTTTATCACAATTGTGCGCAAGGAGATCCGGCGGTTTTTGAGAATATGGATGCAAACGCTGTTGCCGCCAGCCATTACCATGTCGCTGTATTTTATAATTTTTGGTGCCTTGATCGGCTCCCGCATTGGCGAGATGGGCGGCTTTACTTACATGGAATTTGTCGTGCCTGGCCTGATTATGATGTCGGTAATCACCAATGCCTACTCCAATGTGGTGTCGTCGTTTTTCGGGGCGAAGTTTCAGCGCTTTGTTGAAGAGATTCTGGTATCCCCGATGTCCAACAACACGGTGTTATGGGGCTATGTGTTGGGCGGCGTGGCCCGGGGCTTGTTGGTCGGCCTGATCGTCACCTTGCTGTCACTGTTTTTTACTCGCCTGCATATACAGCATATTGGCGTTACGGTTGGCATTGTGCTGATGACGTCCATCATGTTTTCGTTGGCTGGCTTTATCAATGCGGTGTACGCCAATAACTTTGATGATGTGTCGATTGTGCCGGTGTTCGTGTTAACGCCGCTGACCTACTTGGGTGGTGTTTTTTACTCGATAGATTTGCTGCCAGAATTTTGGGCGGATGTGTCGCGTTTAAATCCCATGCTCTACATCGTGAATGCCTTTCGCTATGGGGTGTTAGGGGTTTCGGATGTGAATGTGGGCACCGCTTTCTTGATGGTGGGGGTATTTACGCTGTTGGCCTATGGCTACTGCATGTATCTGCTTAACACCGGTAAGCGCTTGCGCCAGTAGTGGAGGCATTATGGGCATTCACGGGCCGCTGGGCGCGCAGGTAGACTACCCGGAGCACTATGATCCCTCTGTGCTGCATCCCATTGCGCGCAGCGAGGGGCGCCAGCGCCTCGGCATTGACGGCGCGACTCATTTCTACGGGGTAGACGTTTGGAACGCCTTTGAGCTGTCGTGGCTAGACCACCGTGGAAAGCCCCATGTTGCAGTGGGAGAGTTTCATTTTCCGGCGGCGTCACCGTTTATTGTCGAGTCAAAGTCGTTCAAGCTGTACTTGAACTCCTTCAACCAAACCGCCTTTGATTCAGAGCAAGCGGTGTTGTCGGCATTGACGGAGGATCTCAGTCAGGCCTGTGGCGCCGAGGTAAAGGTCATTTTGCACCGACCGGAGCACTGGGATAAAACCTTATGTCCTGAGTCGATGGAAGGGCAGTGCCTGGATTCGCTGGATATCGACATCAGCGATTATCAGCCAAGCGCACAATTGCTGCGCTGTGAAGAAGGTGAGGTCGTCGATCAGCAATACTACAGCCACCTGTTGCGATCGCGCTGCCCGGTGACGGGACAGCCGGATTGGGCCTCCGTGAGCATTCGCTGCCGAGGCCCCAAAATCGATGAAGCAAGTTTGCTGCGGTATTTGGTTTCCTTTCGCCAGCAGAACGATTTTCACGAGCAGTGTGTCGAGCAGATTTTTTGCGACATTCAGCGAGCATGCCAAACAGAAACACTAACGGTCTTCGCGCGCTACTTGCGGCGTGGTGGTCTGGATATCAACCCTTGGCGGGGTAGTAGCGAACCGGCTGAGCCGCTTAATCCGCGGGCGTTTAGGCAGTGATCTTAGGCCGGTAAGTAAATGACCGGATAGTGGTTTTAGCCGCTAATAGCGACAATCGTGTCATCGCCACAGGCCTTGTCAGGAGGTCAAATGCTCATTGCCAGTTATCTCCTTGGTTACGACGACAAAGGAAACGTGAACCACCTGGGTGTGGATCATGTTTTTCCTCGCGTAATTGATGGTGCCTGCTTTGAGTTGCACAAAATCGTTGAGGATGGGCGGGTGAGCATTTACGACCTGCTGATCTTCTTCCCTCAGGGCGAAGAGCCCAAGGACATGCTCTGCCTGCCGGATCTCCCAGAAGCGGCCGTGGCAGTGCTGCTTCACGACATTCCCCTGCCGGTGGTTGATTTTGCCTGCGGGCGCAATGTGCGCGTCGTGCTCGATTCGTCCAAGCCCACACAACACAAGCGCGACTGTGCCTAGGAGGCCTCATGTGGAAGCCTAACCGTGTGCGCAGTAAGCGCTACACCATGCATGGCCCCAGTTCGTCGGTGATGATCTGGTCAGAGCCGCGGCGCTTGGTGTATGCCGCAAATTTTGCCGCACAGATCCCTGCTGTCATCCTTCCTCTGGTAGAGAGCGACGAGCGCGCCAGCCTCGACAGTGCGACGATGCGGCGCCTGCTCAATGCCTCAGAGACATTTCGAGAGCGCTGCATAGCCGCTTCGTAAGTGCTCTTTTCCCATCAATTGTTTATGATGATCCCGTTTTTTAATTACGGGGAAATGCTGGTGTCTACTCACGCTCAACAACAGGCTTTTTGTACCATGCTTGCGATGCAAGACCGGATGAACCAGCGCGTGCATCCGCAGTGGATCGACCAGCAGTACGAGTGGTACCGCGCTGTTTGGATCGAGTGTGGTGAGTTGATGGATCACCAAGGATATAAGTGGTGGAAGAAACAGGACACGGATCTCGAGCAGGTTCAGCTGGAAGTTGTTGATATTTGGCACTTCGGTATGAGCGCCTTATTCGCCGCCGGAAAATCGCACGAGGCTATTGCCGCAGAGATGCTTGCAGAGCTTGAGAATAGCGAGCAAAAGTCGACTGATGTGTTAACCGCAACAGAGGCGCTGGCCAGTCACAGCTTGGTTAGTCGTTCATTTTCGGTGGCCCTATTCAGGGATCTACTGCTGGCCGTCGGCTTGGATTTTGTCACCCTCTATCGCCAATATGTTGGCAAGAATGTCTTGAATTTCTTCCGCCAAGACCACGGCTACAAAGACGGTAGCTACATAAAAACCTGGGCGGGCAAGGAAGATAATGTCCACCTCGTGGAAGTGCTGACTGAGTTAGATAGCGACGCGGCGGATTTTGCCGACCAGGTCTATGCGGCGCTGGCATCGCGTTACCCGGGGGCGTAGATCGTGAGTCAGGACGGCTTGTCGACTTCGGCCCTGGCGCGTCAGCTGGAGCTGCCCGTGCAGCAGCTGTTTGCCACGTTAAAGGACTATGGCTGGATACGGAAAATTGACGATGGTTGGGCACTGACCGCAAAGGGTGAATTTGAAGGTGGGCGTTACGTAAACAGTAAGCGTTATGGGCGTTATATTGTTTGGCCGCCGGCAATTATCGAACACCGCCTGTTTCAAGCGATGGAGAGTCAGCGTTTGCTGTCGGCGGCAGAGCTTGGCAAACCGCTGGGTATTTCCGCCAGGCAGACAAACCGGCTGTTGTGTGCGCTCGGCTATATCGTCTCAGGTCGCCGTGGCTGGGAGGCAAGTGGCAGTGGTCAGGCATTGGGCGGGCAAACCTGTGATAGCCCGCAAAGCGGCCAAAGTTATGTGATGTGGCCTGAGGACATGCTGGCGCATCCACCGTTACGTGAGCTCCACCGGCGCAGTCAGCGCGGTGATGATTTGCTGAGTGAATGTCGCAGTGCTGATGGCCGTCAGTGCAGTAGCGATGCCCACCGCCAGGTTGCCAACTGGCTGTACTTTGCCGGTTTGCGCTACGCCAGTGGGCAGCCACTGGCCGCGCCAACGGCAGGCGATGTCGACTTTTTTCTACCGGAATACCAGCTTTGCCTAGAGGTGTGGGGGGGGACTGAGCACCCCGATGTGCTGTCTGCCAGAATGGCGCGTGCCGAGATTTGCGCGCAACGAGGCATGACCGTCATCGATATTCACCCAGAAGACCTCGATGCGCTGGATGAATATTTAAGCCGCCGTCTTATCGAGGCCGGCGTTCATGTGCTGTAAACCTAGACTTCCTTATCGATAGCGGCCGCTAAGGCAAGGTCGCGGGCGGTAAGGCCGCCAGCGTCGTGACTGGTCAGGGCAATATCGACGCGGTTGTAGCTATTGCTCCAGTCGGGGTGATGATCAATTTTTTCTGCTCGCAGGGCGACGCGCGTCATAAAGGCGAAGGCGTCGACAAAATGATTGAACTCCAGCTGGCGAGTGAGTTTATCGCCTTCTAATTGCCAATGAGGCAGCTGTTTCAATGCATCGGCGATTTCTTTATCTGTCAGTTTGACGGTCATAATTGTCAGAATCCTTGTTGCTATTATTGGCGGCTTTACTGTCTTTGCAGAATCACGCCGCATTCCATGTGGTCAGTGTAGGGGAACTGGTCAAACAGCGCGAAGGCGATTGTGTGATGTGTGCCGCGTAATTGCTCTAGGTCTCTGCGCAATGTCTGCGGATTGCATGAAATGTAGATGATGCGCTCAAAGCGGGCAATGAGCTCGCGCGTACCGGCGTCGAGCCCCGCTCTGGGAGGGTCGACAAGTACGCAGCCAATATCGTAGTCAGCGAGGTCTTTTCCTTCCATTCGCCGAAACTGCCGTTCACCATTGAGTGCGCTGGTAAATTCCTCACTCGACATGCGCAGAATATCGATATTATCCAGGCCGTTGTGAGCGAAGTTTTCCCTAGCGGCTTTTACTGAGGTTTTGGATATTTCTGTGGCCAAAACTTTGCGAAAGCTGCGTGAAAGCGGGGCAGTGAAGTTACCGTTGCCGCAGTAAAGCTCCAACAGATCGCGCTTTTCGTCGCCTTCGGCATGTGCGATGGCCCACTCGATCATTTTGCAGTTTACCTGAGCATTAGGTTGCGTAAAGCCGCCCTCGTATTGGCGATAGTGGTATTGGCTGTTGCCGATTGGGAGGGTCTCTTCCACATAGTCTTGGCCGATAACACACTTCTGTTTTCGGCTGCGGCCGATAATGCTGATGCCAAGTTGCTCCGTTAAGGCCGTGGCGGCCGTCTGCCAGGCGTCGTCAAGCGGTCGGTGGTAAATTAGGCTGACTAGCATGTCGCCGCTGAGGGTGCTTAGAAATTCGATCTGAAACAGGCGGTGGCGCAGCACGGGTGCGTTTATGAGTTCGGAGCGCAGCACGGGCATCAGCTTACAGATCGCCTCGCTGGCTACGGGGAAGTCGTCGACACGCAGCGGTACTTTGGGGTCGTTAGGGTCGAACATGGCATAGAACAGGTCATCATTGTCATGCCACACACGAAATTCAGCACGCATACGATAGTGCTTGGGGGAAGACGGAAAAACCTGAGGAGAGGGCAGGCCGAGATCGCCAAACAGGCTGCGACAAGCACTTACTTTTTCGTCTAATAAGTGTTGGTATTGCTCGGGCTGAATGAACTGGCTGGTCATATTGGTGGTTATCCTAAACGGCTACGATTGCGCGCAGACCAGATCTCGGTGGCTTTTGCGTAGGCTGCATCGATGTCAAGTTGGGGAGTGCGAAGTTGCACGGCAATGGCAATGCTGCCTAATACGGCGTACTTGCCGTATTCACTGATGTTGTCGTCACACCACGCCTCGCGAAGGCACAGGCTGCTGAGCTCGGTTTGCCAGGTTTGGCGGCCGTCGAGCAGTTTTGGCCACTCTTGTTCGCCCAGTACGCCGTTGTGTACCGTTTTCACCTTGCAGATAGCCTCCGGCTTGCGCTCGGCCTCGCCGGCCTCGCCTTTAAATACTGCAGCATGGGGTTGCTGAAGCAGCGCAGCGGCCTGTTGGTGACTGTCGCTATAGGCGGGGTGGAAAATACTTTGCAGAGAGTGGGGCGCGGCGAAGGGGTTGATTAGCCTGGCGAGGCTATGAACCGGGGAGCGCAGTCCAAACAACTGGCGCATCTCCATCATCCGTTGCAGGCCCGGGCAGAATAAACGCAACGGCAGGTAGCAGAAATTACCTTGTTCAAGTGCCGTCGCACATTCTGAGAGGTCTTCTACCACAGGCTCGCCAAGTTCCCGCAAAAGTTGTTCGCTGTAGGCGCGGCCTGCTGTGTGGCCAGCTGCACCGTGCATCACCGTGCGAACGCCGCTATCGGCCAGCGCCAGCGCCGCCAACAGATACCAGGCTTGCTGGCGCCGTTTGCCGGCATAACTTGCCCAGTCCAGGTCCACGGAAAGTCCCGGCAAAGATAGACTGTCGCGCACCGCGTGGACGAAACCTGCAAGTTCCTCTGGGCTTTCTTCTTTCACTCGCAGCAGCATCAAAAACGCGCCGAGCTGGACGTCTTCCACCTCACCATTCAGAAGCATGGTCATGGCGCTACGCGCTTCTTCCAGCGTCAACGAGCGGGAGCCGGATTTACCCTTCCCAAGAATTCGCACATATTGTGCGAAGGGGTGTTCAGTCATAACAGGCCTTTGTTTCCAGGGCGTGCGCTCATGGTGTGGGAGCCGCCCAGATGATGGTTGCACAGAGGGGGAATTTTACCAGCTGAGGCAGTGTCTGTACCGGGTGCACAGTGTAACGAGTTGTGAATAGTTGATGCTTACCGCCTCTGGGTGGCCTTGATCGCCGAGTTGATAATGTTCTTGCGCGCGTTCAAGCCCGATAGATTGCGCATGTTGCGCCGCGAGAGTATTCAGGTAAACCACGACATCACCGCAGGCAATGCAGGGTAGGGCGCGTTCCAGGCTGTCGTTAGCCTGTAATAGGTGTAGCGTGGTCAAAAGCTGAGTGCCTTTTCTTCACTGGCAATAAGGGTTTGCAGCGCCGAATCGCTCAGTGCGGTTACCTCAATGCCAGTCGCGTGAGTTGCGGTGGTCGTGGCGCCTGTGGTGTAGATGCGGGTGAGGCCGAATTCCTCGAGTTGCGAGCAAAGCAGCGGATTTGCGCAGAGCGAAGCGAAAGCATCAGGCCACAACACAAACTGAACGTCTTGGCCAAACACGAGGGCGGTGAGTGCCAAGTCGCAGGCGTGTTGAAGTGCGTGGTTTTGGCTCACTAGCAGCAGCATGGTCTACCCCGAAAATCGCAGACTGCGTTGTGCTCGGTTGTCTTGCTCGAGCCAGTAGGCCAGCCCGGCTATCGCACAGTGTTCGGGCAGCTTCTCGGGCGTCAATCCTCGTGCGCTCGCGCTATTGCTGCAAAGGCTGAGCTCGGTACCTGATCGCTCAGCGATGGCTTGCCACTGTTCTAGTTCTGAGGCCGAGTCAGGGTCGGAGATTGCCAGTGCAACACTCTCGCCACTGAAAAAAATACAGCCTAACTCATGCCCCGCGGCAAGCAGCGCTTCGCAGAAGCCAATAGCGTGTGGGGTATTGCCCTTTGCGTTGACACCGTTGAGCATAATGGCAAAGCGCATAGTAAAGAATGGTCAGTTACTGAATAGAGATAAGGCCCCACCTGAAAGTGGGGCCGAAACGGGGCTTAATCGTCGCCGCTGAATACACCCAGTAGGTGCAGCAGGTGTACGAATAGGTTGTAGATATCCAGGTACAACGCAACGGTGGCGCGGATATAGTTTGTTTCACCGCCGTGGATAATACGGCTGGTATCAAACAGGATCAGGCCAGACATAATGAAGACGGCTGCTGCCGATATCGCCAAAGACGCCGCCGGCACCTGAAAGAAGATGTTGGCTATACTCGCCACGACAATAACAAGCAGGCCGACCATCAGGAATCCGCCAAGGAAGGAGAAGTCCTTGCGGGTGGTCAGTGCATAGGCTGACAGGCCGAAAAACACCAGCGCTGTGCCGCCTAGGGCTTGCATTACCAGCTCAGGGCCATTGGGAAGTGACAGATAGGCGCTGAGCATAGGGCCCAGTGCCGCACCCATAAGCGCAGTAAACACAAAGGTTGCAATCAAGCCCTTGCCGGAGTTTGCTGTGGCATTGACAACAAACAGCATTACCAGACCGCCAAGTGACAGGCCCAGGGCTGCACCGCGCCCAAGTTCCATAGCCATTGCCAAACCGGAAAACAGCGCACTATTGAGCAGGGTTAGCCCCAGCAACATATAGGTGTTGCGCAGAACCTTACTAACCTCAACGGCGGGGGCCGTGGTAGTGGACTGAAAAACCGCTTTTTCTTGCATGATTAACTCCGTTGTTAAAAGCATCATCTCATCAAATGATACGCACTAGACACGACTTTGGAAACTCGAAACGCAGCTATTTTTGTACTTGATAGTGATTCGAGGCGAGGAGGGAGGAAATCCGTGCAACGTCTACGGCGGGACTGGCTTATTGGCTTGGTAAGCCATTGAAAAGCCTGTTTAAACGTCGTGGAATAGGATATTACTGAATGTTTTTATTCTCCAGCTAGCCCGCTGCCGCGAGGGTATAAATATCAGGCCATTGGTGCTGGGCTGTTGGTAAAAGCCACTTTTCATGTGTTTTTGTGAGCGTAGTAGACCGAGCGGTACCAAGCGACTATTGAGGCGGGAGCGGTGATAAGCCCATACTGCCAGGAAATGTCGTTAAACCCGCCTTCAAAAAATAACATTTCTAGCTCGATGGCCACGGCTTGAATGACGACAAAAAACAATAATAGCGATGCCGGTAGCCGCAGGGCGAATATGCCGCAAATCAGCAGTAAAATGGCCCCGCCAGCCAAGGCCGGGACTAGTGCAACCACAAAACTGAGCCCGGCTATATAGAGCAGCTCCAGCCCGATCGATCGTGCGGCGATGGCTACGAGACCCGCATGGGCAAACGCCGCGAACACCGCCGTAGCCATGGCCGCAGGGAAGAGTTGATGAAGGTATGATGCCGTCAGGCCGACGGGCCTTTGTCCTTCACTCGAAATCATCGTTGATTCCCTTCGTTAGCGTGTCGAGGCCCAGCGTTAACTGCTCTGCCTAATCGCCGGCAATGGCAGTGATGCTCGACACTACATTCGTTTGCTATGGTAGCGTCAAACATTGCTCGCGTCGCTGTCGGTCGTCTGTCGCGAGAGGCCGCCCGAATAGTCGAAAAGGCGGTTGGCCGGAAGTCGCTCGGTCTGGGCTGCGTAAAGGGGAGAGGTTGGTGGATGAAATATTGTGTAATCGCGGTCGTATTGATGCTAGGAATGGCGTGTTATGCCGAGCCTATTTGTGATTTCCCGAAAGAGTATTGTGTGTCCCAGGCGGCGTTTGATGATGCGGAGTCGAGTCTAGCCGGTACCCTGACGTTGATTCAGGCGAAAATTGACGATAATGGCTTTGAGGATTTTTTAGTCGAACGAGATGAGATCAAGCACAGCCTAATTCAGGGCCAAGCTGCCTGGCAGAATTATCGGGACCAACATTGTGCAGCGGTCTTTCGGTTAATGAGTGGGGGTAGCTCCCGGCACGTGGACGAACTTAGTTGCCTGACAGACCTCACTAACGCGCGGGTGCGCCAGCTGCAGGAGCTCTACGAAGTACAGTGATAATAGGGTGATGTCGGGCAGCCTTATTTTGGCGTGTCGAGTACCTGCCATTTCTCCGTCGATGTAGCGCGTCGAACCTGCCAGTTTTCCCCATCCTGACTGCGGTAGGCCGCGTAAGTGGTGCAGCAGCCTCCTGCACCCAAGGCCTGCGTGCCGATTTCAATTTGAATGTACTTGCCGTCAAACGCGAGTTGTTCTCTCACGCATTGTTGCGGCAAAAAATACGGGGCGGGTTTGAATAGCAGAGTCCAGTGCGGTGCTGCGCCCTCGGCGTCTGTCAGCCGGCATACCTTGCAGTCTTTTATGCCAAAAGACACGGCCTTGCCGTGCGCCAGAGGTAGCTTCACAGGCGGTGTCGTGAAGTTTGGCGTGACATTGACGCTGTGCGACGGCTCGCTATCTGGTGGTAGCGAAAACCCCAAACAGAGGGAGGAGAAAAGTGCAAAACCGAATGATGTGACGCTGAGTGCGATCCAACGCGACTGAGCAAGCGATAGGGCGATTGTCATAGTTCCAGCTGCCTCAACGTTGAACGTTCTTGCACCGTGTTTCCTAGGGCCTGTTAACACTAATTAAGATGCACCTGCTGGAAGTCATTTTTGCCTCCAGCTCGGCGGAGGAAGTGAAGTTTGGTGGGCCCAAACAAGCGACCGACAACAACGCTGGGGGAAAAAATGGCTCCAGCCCTCCGGGTTGTAGCTAAAAATCCACCACTCATCGCCATTCGTTGCTTATTTGGAATAAGCAAACTTCTCTTCTCACTCCTTGATTGGTGAATTTTTAGCCGCAACAGGCGTAACTTAATTAGTGTTAACAGGCCCTAATGCGGCCAGTTTTGATCAGTCTACTTGCCCAATGTGATTTTCGCGTCGATGGCGCGCTTTAATCGCTCAATGAGCGAATAAAGTATATCCGCAGAGGGTGTTAGTGCCGAGCTAAGTGAAAATGAAAAGCACCCAGTTGCGCTGGGATGACATTCCAGGTCGGGCTTTCAGTGCAGGTACGGGAGCAGAAGAGGGCGGTGAATACTGAGAAAGAAATGGCGGAGGGGCAGGGATTCGAACCCTGTCGCGATGCGGCCTGCTCTATATAAATCAATGGGTTACGACTGCAAATAGCAGATTCAAGGTGCCGGTTTAGTCCCGGAGCGGTCCCAGCATGCTGGTGACAGTATTCAGCGTGGGAGCAAAAGCCTCCCTGCGTAAGGGGTTCGCTCAGAATGTGTGGGGGGTTCGGAAAAGCGTAATTTCTGTAATTTGAGCGCGAGGCCGCTTTATCTCGTTGTTTTTAAATGGAAAACTTGACTTAATGAATGTAATTATTGTGTTAAAAAACGTAATTTAGTTACAGTATTTGTAGTAATATTTCCAATAAATAATATCTATAAAAATCAATAAGTTATAAATTAATTACGTTTTGAGTTACGATAAATTACACCCTTTTGTAATTTTAAAACCCTTTTAAAACAATGGGTTACGCATGATTGCGGGGGGTATTCATAGAAGTTACACTTTTCCGACACCCCCCCTGCTCCTCAGAGGCTGCCTGCTGTTATGGATTTCTGCATAGCTAGATAAATCTGCAATAAATCAGTGAGTTACGAAATTTCCGCAAAGCTGCGCGGCAGCTAGTTCCCGCCTACTTATGCATCTGCAAAAAAACTAGGACATAAAGCGCGAAGGCGCGGCGGGGGGCGAACTGCGCGCGCCGGGTGGCATGCCCCCCTGGGGGTGGCCCCCGGGGCAGGGTCGTCGGGATGCTGCGAAGAATTTCCGCGCCGATCGTCGGGTGAGCTCGGGGGATCAGCCGCTGGGTGGGGTGGGTGGCCGCTGTCTATAGACAGGCGGGCTGAGCTGCGCAGGGTGATTGCTGTTGATAGGTGAGTAGGCCCAGTGATCAAGGGTGCGAGCAGTGAAAAAAATCATAAAAAACAATGTGTTGGAAAATTATTTTCGCGTATTTGTGGTATAATTTTAAAGCCTTTTGGTATAGGCGCCGCCTCGCAGAGATGCAGGCTTGTTGTGAAGGAAAACGTGGAAGCGCTACGTGCGACGCGGGGGCAAAAAAAAGCCGCGCTAGGCGCGGCAACTGGGTGGTGGGGTGGAGCTATCTGATGCTGGCGACTCAGACTTGGCTGATGCCTTCTATGGTGTAGGGGTTGAAGGTGATCACCTCTTCACCGAGCCAGTCATTTAGCTGTCGGTAGCGTTCCTGCGAGGGCTCTATTTCATTAGCGGCGAACACTCTGGCGGCAACAGCGGGGTCGCTCAGGCCGCTGGTGTTGGTGGGAATTACACCCATGAGCTGAGGTGGTACGCGGTGGCCAGCCATCAGGTCGTCGCGGGTGACGTTTTTGATGTTGAAGAACTCATCCTTGGCGCTGACTTCGCTGATGGGGATGATCTGCATGCCGTCTTTTTTGCCGTTGGGCGCGTACATGAACAGGTTCTTGAAGTTGCCGGGGCCTTTGCTTTCCTTCATCGCTTTGCGGATCGCGTCCACATCCTCGCCATTCTGGCTCGCGTCGGTCATGTAGAGAATGAAGCCTGCGTGGCTGCCGTTGTCGTAATACCGGCGGCGGAAGATAGTGGCGCTTTCGTTCAGCCAGGCGCTCTGCAGGCTGGACATGTATTCCGGCACGCCGTAAATCTCCTGGTTGATATCCGGCTGCAGTAGGTGGAATACCGATCCCGCCAAAAACTCGTGCGGGTTGCCAGCGTCATGGATAAACCAGTAGGTGTCGTCTTTGCCACGACGGGTGTACTTACTCAAACTATGTCGCAGTCGAATTGGCGTGCCCAAGCGGCTGGTTTCACGCTCCAAGTAGGCATTGCCGAACACCAGGTCATCGAGGACGAACTTTTCAAACTCCTGACGACTCAGCAGCGGGTGAGGGCGGAAGGTTTTCACCAACACATTTTTTTTCACCTGGATAGCACTGGAGTGGTGAGGGTTGGCCCGGTAGGTTTTGGCCAGGCCGTTGACTGATACCGGCGGCTCATACCATTTGCCGCTAAACCACGATTCGGTGTAGCCCAAGATATCCCGTGCGGCCAGCACTGGCTCGGCATCGCCAAAGGTGAACACCTCGGTTTTTTGCTTTTTGGCGGGTTTGGATTTCGCGGTGGCCATTAGAACAACTCCAATATGCTGTTATTGCCCGCGCTCTCATGAAGCGGGGCGTTGTCGAGTGCGTGCATTAGCGCCCAAGCCAAATCGGCGTGGCCGCTTTCGTTGGTGCGGCTGGCTTGGTAGGTCATCTGTCCGCCGCCGGCGGTCATGGTCCGCTTGATCATCAGCATGGCGTGCACCATATCCGTCCAGCCGTTATCAAACTCAAGGCGACCATGGGAAATAATGTCCTTGGTCTTGAGCACCATTTGGGCCTTGATGGCAGGGTTGTAGTCGTAACCCACGGCGCGCGGGAAAAAGCGGCGCACCATATCAAACACACCGGTGCCAATCGCGGTTTTATCGATGCCGATATGGGTAACGTTATAGATTTCGGTCAGCCGCTTGATGCGCTCAGCCTGGTCGACAAAGTCCATGCCCACCCAGTTGAGCTTATCCAAAATGCGGTGCTTACCGCCCGGTACCGGCGAGGGCGCCACCACTACGCAACTGGCGTTGTCACTGGTGCGCGACGGGTCGTAGCCTATCCACACGTCGCGGTTGCCGATCGGGCGGGGTGCCAGTGGCTTGAAGTCATCCCACGCCACCCAGCTGTCCACCATGCAGGCGGTCAGCTCGGTAAAGGAAAACACCGAGAAGGTGTCGTCCACGAACTGGCACATAAAGAGGTTTTCCATTTCCTCTGGGCTGTACTCCAGCCGCAGCTGCTCAATATCAAACAGGTCGCAGCCTTTGGCCTCGGCATCCAGCAAGGTAACGATCTGCCGCCATTGGCCGTCCTCACACATGCGGCCGGGCGCCAGCTTTTTGTGGGAAACATCCAACTGGATTTGGTCTTCTTTTTTGCGACCGCGGTTAAACAGTGCGCCGGTCCAGAATGGGTAGGCCTCGTGATTGACACTGGATGGCGTAGAAAAATAGGTCTGGCGCCATTTCTTGTGAGCGGCCATGCCCGAGGCCACTTTGCGCAGATTCTGAAACCGCTGAATCCAGAAATACTCATCCACATACAAGTGGCCGTGGTAACTCTGGGCCGTGTTGCTATTGGTCGAAAGGAATATCAGCTCCGCGCCATTGGGCAACACAATCGGGTCGCCGGTCAGCTCAACATCGGCCCATTTCTTTGCCGCCTGCACAACGTAATTCCTGAACACATGAGCCTGAGCTTTTGAGGCCGAGATAAAAATCTGGTTGTCGCCGGTAGTGGCCGCATCTACCAGAGCCTCATTAGAAAAATAGTAAGTGGCACCGATTTGTCGGCTCTTAAGAATATTGCGAATGCGGTGGAGGGTCTTTTTGTGCAGCCATTCCTTTTGGTAGCCGAATATCTCATCCATGAACCCCTCTTTAATGCGGTCCAGTGCTTCCGGCGAGATATCATTCTTGATTTTTTTATTGCTGCGTCGCTTTCCCCTGTTGCGATTGCGAACGTTTGGGTTTAAATCTGCCTCGTTGCCGCCATCGTCATAGCGACGAATGCGGGCTGTGCGCTCAAGGCTTTTGGTCAGCACCTCAATTTCTTTCAGGTCCTGATCCGTTTTTTCATCTTTCTTCAGCAGCTGGCACAGCCGGGCATCGATAGATTGCTCAACCCGCTGCACCACGGGCGCACTGTCCCAATCGTCCCGGCGCTTCCAGCTGTGCAGGGTGGCGCCAGGCACAGATAAACGCCGAGTAATCTCGGGAATGCGGTAGCCCTGCCAATAGAGCAACCGCGCTTCTGTTCTGTCATCTGAGGCCGTTTTCATGCGCTCAGATTACGGGCAAACCTGCCACCTCCTTATGTAGCCAAGGTGTAAAGCCCTCGTTTACTCCCGCACCGCCTTGGCGTGCCAAAACAATTCCGCAACGCTACCGCTCAACAGCTGATTTCACAGCCCAACAGCCACCAAAGCGGATGCAGAACATGAAATCGAAATTTTTCCGAGTTGCCGTTGAAGGCCAGACCACCGATGGCCGCGCCATTACCCGCGAACAGATTGTGGACATGGGCAGCACCTACAACCCTGAAAAATACGGCGCCCGTATTTGGCTGGAACACTTGCGGGGCCTATTCGCCGAAGGTCCATTCCCCGCCTTGGGTGACGTGGTAGAAGTCAAAGCAGAAGAAATCAAAGAGGGCGAGTTGAAAGGAAAAATGGCCCTGTACGCCGCCATCGATCCGACCAAAGAGCTTATTGCGATTAACGAAAAGCGCCAGAAAATCTACACCTCTATCGAGTTGGACCCCGACTTTGCTGGCAGCGGCCAGGCCTATATGTACGGGCTGGGCATTACCGACAGCCCCGCCAGTCTGGGCACTGAGGCCCTGAAATTCTCGGCGGAGAAACCGGCAGAAGAAAAGCTGTTGGCCAGCCGCAAAGCCCGCCCCGAGAACCTGTTCAGCGCAGCGATGGAAGTCGACATTGTGTTTGAAACCGAAAGTAAGCCGGACTCAAAAACCGACGAAAGCGGGCTCTTTGCCAAGATCAAAGACATGTTCAAAAAGCAGTCTCGTGACACACGCGAAGAGTTCAGCACTGCCATCGATACCCAAAACGACGCCATCACCCTGGTAGCGGAAGAGGTAGTCAAGCTGTCCAGCAGCCTGGCCGATTTAGCCGATATCGTGAAGGCCGGTGGCGACACCAGCGAACTGCAAACCCAATTCACCGCCCTGCAGGAAGAGCTGACCACGCTCAAAACTCAGCTTGGCAAAGAACACCAACACAGTCAGCGCCCGCCCGCCACCGGTGGTGACGGCGAAGTCCTGGCAGATTGTTAACCCAACAACCCCGAAAGCAACAGGCCGATAGCACAAAGACTTTGATTAGGAGCAACTGGCATGCGTAAAGAAACCCGCGAAAAATACAACGGCTATTTGGCCCAGCAAGCCACGCTGAATGCCATTGCGCTTGAAGATATCAAGGGGGGAACCAAATTCAGTGTTGAGCCCTCAATTTCCCAAACCTTGGAAGACCGTATTCAGGAATCCTCTGCCTTCCTGCAAAGCATCAACGTGGTGCCGGTCACAGAGCAAGAGGGCGAGACCCTTGGCTTGGGCACCAGCTCTACCATCGCCGGGACTACTGATACGGATTCAAATGATCGCGCCACCACTGACCCCACCGGGCTGAACGCGTTTGGTTACCGTTGCGAGCAAACCAACTTTGATACCCACCTGAAATATTCCAAGCTGGATATGTGGGCAAAATTCCCCGATTTTCAAACCCGCATCCGCGATGCCATTCTTCGCCAGATCGCCCGCGACCGCCTGATGATCGGGTGGAACGGTACCAGCCGCGCTGCCACCTCTAACCGTGGCACCAACCCGCTGTTGCAAGACGTGAATAAGGGCTGGATTCAGTATGTGCGCGACAATGACGCCGCCCGCATTATGAGCGAGGTCGAAGCCGCCTCTTCCGCTGTTAACGTCGGCACCAACGCCGGTTACGACTACCAGAACCTGGACTCACTGGTGTTCGATGTCGTCGAAAACCTGCTGGACGAATGGCATGCCGAAGACACTGGCCTGGTGGCGATCATGGGTCGCCAACTGCTGGCGGATAAATATTTCCCGCTGATCGACGGCAACAACGTGCCCACCGAGAAAATTGCCAGCGACATTATTATTTCCAGTAAGCGTGTTGGTGGTCTGCCAGCGGTACGGGTGCCTTTCTTCCCGGCGCGCAGCATCGTGGTGACCACCCTGGATAACCTTTCCATCTACTGGCAAGAAGGCACCCGCCGCCGCACCGTGGTGGACAACGCCAAGCGCGACCGCGTGGAAGACTACCAGTCCATCAACGAAGACTACGTGGTGGAAGACACCGGTGCCTTCGCTGCGGTCGAGAATATCAAACTTTGGAACGGCACTGCCTACGCGTAAGCGTGGGCAGCTGTCGATTAGCTAAACCACCAACCAGCAACAAACGGGGCGAACATGACACCAGCAGAGCGGCACCGCCAGCGCATGGCGGCCAAAGTCGAGGCCGAGAAGAACGCCGACCCAGCCAACACCCAAAGCCACACCGCCTACGAGCGGCAGTTGGTTTTGCTGGCTGAGCACAAGCGTCAGCTCAAAAGCATTCAAAGCATCGAGAAGAAAATCGAGCTTAAAAAGCAGCTTATTCCTGAGTACGCAGCCTACATTGCTGGGGTTCTGGAAGCTGATGCCGGTGGCGCAAATGAAGTGGTCACCACGCTTTTGCTCTGGTGCATCGACGCCGGCTATTACGACGGTGCGTTGGAGCTGGCTGAATACTGCCTGCGTCACAACCTGCCCACGCCAGACGCTCACCAGCGCACCATGGGCACCGTGATCGCTGAAGAGTTTGCCGACTACAGCCTGAAAGGGGCAGAGGGCATCACGCTGAACATGCTGCAGCAAGTTCAGGAGTTGACCAAAGAGCAAGACATGCCCGACCAGGTGCGCGCCAAGCTGCACAAGGCCATCGGCTACTTGCTGCGGGAGACAGACAAACCCGCTGCCTTGATCGAGTTGCAACGCGCCCTTGAGCTGAATACCGCCGCTGGCGTGAAAAAAGACATTGAAAAACTGGAGCGGGAAATTAAAGCCGCTGCCAGTCAATAAGAGGGTCGCCCCGCCGACGGAAGACCCGGCTGGAGGTTTTGAAATTGGTCAAAGCTGAAAGCCGGGCGCTTCTTAACGCAAAGGGCACATCAACATAGGTGAGATAATGGGCAGTTTTATCCCCAGTGGCCAAGCATCCCCCAGCAACGAGCCCGACCTGCCCAACATCCCCTTTTTTCCACCGGTTAGCCCAACGCTGTTCCGCGATGCCATGGACGTAGACACCACCGTGTCTACCGAGCGCATCAGCATGGCGCTGCAGCTCTCCCTCATGGAAGTCAATAACAGCCTGGCCGTGTGGTCTGCCGCGCAAATAGAACTGGGCAATGCCACCTTGGCCGCCACCAAAGACACCGTCTATGGCGAGGGCGAAGCGGCTGTTAACCATCAGGAAAAGCTCTACCAGTCTGCCGTGTTCCACCTGGCCAAAGCCAGGGTGGTAGAGCACATGCGCGACTTTGACAGCACCGCCGCCGGTCACAACAAAGCCGATGAGCTCAGCCAACCCATTGACGACTTCAAACGCGAGGCTCGCCGCAATGTGCGGGCGATTATGGGCCAGCCTGGCACCGTGGTGGAGCTGATCTGATGCGCCAGATCCGCACCTTGCAGGGCGACACCGCCGACCTGATTTGCTACCGGGAGCTGGGCCGCACCGCTGGGGTTACCGAGCAGCTGCTTGAGCTCAACCCACGGCTGGCCGACTACGGCCACATACTGCCCGCCGGGCTGCTGGTGAACCTGCCAGATAAGCCCGTGCAGGAAAAATCCAAAACCCTCAACGTGTGGGACTAACCATGAACGTAAAGCAGCTGTCTGAGCATATTGTTAAACCGGTACTCATGGCCCTGGGCATGTTCAGCGGCGAGGCGTTTCTGCTGCTGCTCGGGACTGCGGCCCAAGAGAGCGGGGGTTTTAATTTTATTCGCCAATTGGGCAGCGGACCCGCCCTGGGGCTGTGGCAAATGGAGCCCGCCACCCATGACGATATTGTCGAAAACTACCTGCGTTACCGGCCGGAATTGGCCAACAAGGTGCTGGAGCTGGCAGGCGTAACCGAATTTCACAGCCGCTATTTACTGATCAATTTGGCCTACGCCTGCGCCTTTGCCCGCTTGCACTATCGCCGGGTAAAAGAGGCCATCCCGCTGTCACTGGAGGGCCAGGCCCATTATTGGAAAGACCATTACAACACCCACCAGGGCAAGGGCCACCCGCAGGAATTTATCGACAACTACCAGCGATACGTAGCGGGGCAGGTGTGATGGACTGGAAGAGCGTAGGCCAGCGTGTTGCCAAAGCCGCGCCCCTGCTGGGAACCGTACTGGGAGGACCTGCTGGCGGTGCTTTTGGCGCTGTCGTTGCTGGCGCTCTCGGCGTGGATAATCAGCCTGATGCTGTGGCGGCTGCTATGGCGTCCCCTGAAGCGGTGGTTAAGCTCAAGCAGATTGAGTCGGATCATCGCGCCGAACTTGAGCAGATAGCCGCCAATGTCACATTGGCTGAACTCAAAAACCAGGAGCATGCCCGGGAGATTCACAAGCATTCGCCCATGCCGGCCATTGTTACCGGTGCGCTAACGGCCATGGTTGCAGTGGCGGGCTGGCTGCTGTTCCACGTTGAGATCCCGGCAGCCAACCGCGATGTGGCCTATATGCTGTTTGGGCAGCTGCTGGGCTTATGGGCTGCATCCGTTACGTATTGGGTAGGCACCACGCGCTCCAGCGCCGAAAAAACCCGTTTACTGAAGTCCGGGGCCTGACGCTGCGGCGTTGCGGTTGAATTATTGCCACCAGAAACAGTCAAGGATTAAGAATGGCTGACGAATCACTGCACGTCGTTTGGAAGCGCTTAGATGAACACCGGCAAGCCATTAGCGACCTGGAAAAAAACGACGTGCGCCACGACACCCGGATTGCTGACATGAACACCAACATGAATGCAAAAATCGACGGACTGGCCGCGCAGGTGGCCAGCTTTATGAGTGAGTCTAAGGCGTCTAACGATGCCACAGCGCATAAACTGGATACGGTCATTGCCAACCAGAATCAGAAATCCGGCGCCATTAGGGCGGCCGGTTATATCGTCGGTCTGATCTTGGCGATAACACCCATTGTGGTGGCCGTGGTCGCGGTCATGAAGAACTAGGCAACCCTATGGAATTACTCGCCGCGCTGCGCAAGCACATCCTCACCAGTCCGCTTGATATCAAGGCCGACAACCTGGTCACCTTTGCTAAAGACGGCGAAATCGTTAGCCACCAGGGCGACACCAACCAACATTTTGCCATCCGCTACGACGCCAACATCATTGTGGTGGACTACGGCAAAGCCCCTGACATGCTGTTTTACATTGTGCTCAACTGGCTAAAGGCCAACAATGCCAACCACCAGGCCAACGCCATCCGATTTAATGCCGATATCATCGACCACAAAAAAACCGATGTAGAAATCATCGTCCAGCTCGAGGAGCTGGTGGGCGCCAACGAAGTCGAGGGCGGTATCCAGCTGGTACATAACGGCGTTGCGCCCATTGATGTTGTGCCCCTTAGTGCGGGGGAGTGGGAGCTTTACATCCCGCCAGATCCTGACCCCGTGGCCGACTGGATTGCCCAGGGCGAATAGTGGCCGCCGAATATACCGACGCCACCCTCAACGACTGGCTCAGCGCCACCCTGGCGCCATTGTCACCGGCCAGCCGCCGCCAGCTTATGCGCGATATCGCCCTGTATTTACGCCAGTCCCAAAGCCAGCGCATTGCCGCCCAGCAAAACCCCGATGGCACCGCCTTTGAGCCCCGCAAAAGCCGTCTGCAGAAGCCCGGCATTCGTCGCCGTGCCATGTTTGCCCGCATCCGCACCCGCAAGCACCTGCGCTACCGGGCCAGCGCCGATGAGGCCGCCGTGGGCTTCCGGGGCCGGGTGGCGGCCATTGCCGAGGTGCACCAACACGGCCTTATTGCCGAGGTAGAGCAGGGCGGGCCGCTGGTGAAATACGCCCAGCGGGAGCTGCTGGGTCTATCAGACACCGACATGAGCCACATCGACACCCTGGTTAGCAAGCACCTTTCTGGGCGGTAAAAGCCACCCCATAAAATACCCCGCCAAGCCGTAAACCCGCCCGTTACACCGCCGCAGCCACTACGCGCGCGCATAAATCATCAACAATCACAGCCATGACCGAACTCGAGCTCATCAGCGACCTGCAGCGCCGCATCGCCAATTTGATCACCCTGGGCATTGTGCACTCGGTGGACGGCATCTTTTGCCGGGTAGCGATTGGCGGTGATGCCAACAACCTCACCCCGCCCATCAAGTGGCTGGCAAACCGTGCTGGTGATGAAAAGAGCTGGTCCCAGCTCGACGTAGGAGAGCAGGTCATGCTGCTGTGCCCCTCGGGCGACCCCGGCAACGCCGTGGCGCTGCCCGGGCTTTACAGCGCCGCCAGGCCTGCCCCCAGCACTGACCCTGATGAAACCGTGAGTGTGCTGCCCGATGGCGCCGTGTTCAGCTACCACCACGGCAACCAGCATTTATCCGTCACGCTGCCAGAAGGTGCGACCACCGAACTGATTACCGACGGCGGCCTGCACATTGTGGGCGACACCGAAATCGACGGTAACGTGACCATTAACGGCACCACCCACAGCACCGGCGCTATCACCACCGACGACGACATGGCCGCCGCTGGCAGCGTCCATGCCGACGGCGACGTGTCCGACGGCACCCGCTCAATGGGCGCCGACCGCGATATTTACAACACCCACACTCACCCCAATGGCGTAATGAACACCGAAGCGCCGAGCCAGCAGCAATGAACGGCGTAAACGCAAAAACCGGCAAAGCGCTGAGCGGGGCAGAGCACCTGCGCCAATCCATTGCCGACATTCTCACCACCCCGGTGGGCTCCCGGGTAATGCGGCGGGACTACGGCAGCCTGGTCCCGTTGTTGATCGACCAGCCCCTCAACCCCGCGACCAAGCTGCGGCTGTTTGCCGCCACGGCCCACGCCATTGCCAAGTGGGAACCGCGCTTTACGCTCACCAAGACCCGCTTTGGCCAGGCCGATACCGGCAAATTTGAGCTGCACGTTGAGGGCATTGATGAATCGGGCCAGCAAGTGCTGACGGGAGTGCCGCTGTAATGACCACCACATTTTCCGCCATCGACCTGTCGCAGTTGCCACCGCCCAATGTGGTCCAGCCCCTGGACTACGAAACCATCCTGGCAGAAATGATTGCCGACATGCGCGCCCGCCACCCGGACTTTGACGCCAATGTGGAATCAGACCCGGCCTATAAAATTCTGGAGGTGGCCGCTGCCCGTGAGCTGAACATCCGCCAGCGGGTTAACGACGGCGCCCGGGCGATTATGCTGGCCTATGCCACCGGCTCAGATCTGGACCAGCTCGCCGCCAACAAAGAACTCACCCGTTTTGTGCTCGACCCCGGCAACCCCAACGCCATCCCCCCTGTGCCGCCCACCTACGAGTCTGACGCCGACCTCCGCCGCCGGGTGCAACTGGCTGACGAAGCTCTGACCACGGCCGGCAGTCGCGGCAGCTACGTGGCGCTCACACTGAACGCCGACGCCAGTGTTAAAGACGCCGACGCCGAAAGCCCAACCCCCGGCGAGGTGACCGTGTATGTGCTCAGCCGCACGGGTGACGGCACTGCCGACAGCGGCTTGATTGAGACGGTAGAAGGGGCGCTGAATGACGAAGACAAGCGGCCCATGACCGATAACGTCACTGTGTTGTCGGCCACCATCGCCACCTACGCCATCGAGGCCGTGCTCACCATCTACCCCGGCCCCGATGCCATGGTAGTGCAGGCCAACGCCATTGCCGCCGCCCAGGCCTACGCCGACAGCATCCATAAGCTGGGCTACGACATTAAATTGTCCGCCGTGTATGCCGCCTTGCATCAACCTGGAGTGCAGTCAGTTGATCTGGTCCAGCCCGCCGCCGATGTCGCCATCGACACCGGCGAGGCCGCGTATTGCACCGCCTTTGATATCACCGTGGAGGGCGAAGCCGGTGTCTGATACCAGCCTGCTGCCCAAAAACGCCAGCGACTATGAGCTGGCGCTGGAAGCCGTCACCGCCCGGATCGGTGAAGTGCCGGTGGTCATGCGGGAAGTCTGGAACCCCGATACCTGCCCCTATGCGCTCTTGCCCTGGCTGGCCAGCGCCGCCTCGGTAGATGCCTGGGATGCCAACTGGACCGACGCCCAAAAGCGCGCCGCTATCAAGGCCTCACTGGCCGTGCACCGCCGCAAAGGCAGCATTGGCGCCGTCAAGCGCGCCCTCAATGCCATTGGCCTTGGGGTGAAAGTGCAGGAGTGGTTCAACCAAGACCCACCCGGCGACCCTTATACATTCAACCTGATTTTTGAAACCGACCAGACCGGCATACGCTTTGAAGATATCGACAAAATTCTGGCCGTGGTCAACAGCGCCAAAAGCCTGCGCTCACACCTGAACGAAATCATCCCCATTGTGATCAGCCGCAACCAGCCTGCGTTCGCCACCGTCAGCAACAGCGGCCATGAAGTCACCGTTAATCAATACGCCGACCCCATCGTTGTCATCAACGAGCTGGTTGTGCCCGTCACCGAGGCCTGAAATGGAAGTTAAAAACTACTTCGCCTTCACCGCTGAAAATAAGCCCATCCGGTTCTGCACGGCTTACCTCTACGAAGCGGGCACCAGCAACCTGGTAACCGGGCTGACCGATAAAAACGGCAACCCCATCGACAATCCCTTTCAGGCGGATAAAGATGGATTGGTGCAGTTTGCAGGCCCTAATGGCGTGTATGACCTGCGGTTTAAAAGCAGCCTGCGGGACTATCGGATACGGGTGAGTATTGTTGATACGCCAGCGCTTCTGGCGGCAGCAGCAACGGCGGCCGAGGCGGGCAGCCAAGCGGTAGAGAGCGCGGCATCAGCCAAGCGGTCAGAAGAAATAGCCCTTGATGCAAACCAGATTTATGACTCTACGGCCGATGCTTTGAGCAACGGGGTAAAAACGGTGGTAATCACAGCGCCGGGCTCTGGTGGTACAGACGGGCAATACATTGTGCCCGTTACGGGCACCACAGGGAGCGGTGGCCAGCTATTGGTTGTGGTGTCGGGGAATGCGTTGGCGGAGGCTTACGTTCTTACGCGAGGCACGAACTACACTGGACCGTTGAGCGCGGATATTGATACTGCAGCGGGGACCGCCGGGGCAGAAGTGTCGCTGACTTTGGCCGCGAACCGGGGTGTTGGTCAGCGGTTTTACATTCCCAGTGCTAGCGCTACCGGGTTTTATGATCGATACAAAGTGAATGCCGGCCCGGTGGCAGTGCTCGAAAAGACGCTGCCGGCGCAGGACTTAATCGACGATATTGTCGCCACGATCAACGATCGAGACGATGTTGACAGTCTGCTATCGATCAGCGATTTTGCCGGTCTCGTCGGGTTTTTAGTGCGACAGAACGGGTCAATATTGTCGCCGAGTTACAATATCGAGTCCGATGATGGTGGTGCGGGTGTGGTATTTGCCGACAAATTCGGATTCGTCGGGTTTGAATTTTCACCAACTTTTGGCGCAGTTGCTCCAAAGTTTTCGGGGCTCGATTTTGACATTGAGTCGTCGCGCCATGTTGATTTTGCAGTGCTCGATGGTTTTGGCTTTGTACTGTTTACGCCATCCGGATTTTCTGCGCCACCGAGCGACCCCAGCCAGCCAGCGGAAAACTATGAGGCTCGGAACGCGCGTAATTTAGCACTGAGCGCTGCCGTTGCGCGATCGTACAACGCATCGACTGCGTCGCTCAGCGCAAAATACAACCATTTTGTGTATTACGGGCAGTCTCTCTGTACGGGGTTTGAGGGTTGGCCTGCGCTATCAAAAACCGCTTATAGCGATTTGGGCAATCTAATGCTCGGCAATTCGACGCGACCGGACGACAAATTTAGCGCGGATTTTACGCCCGTTGGCGTATCAACACTGCAGCCGCTCAAAGCGGTCGTGCAGAGTAATGAT
The DNA here is from genome assembly GCF_016906995.1 of Spongiibacter marinus. Lineage (GTDB taxonomy): Bacteria > Pseudomonadota > Gammaproteobacteria > Pseudomonadales > Spongiibacteraceae > Spongiibacter > Spongiibacter marinus. Next base: position 115,679 of record NZ_JAFBBD010000006.1, read on the forward strand.
GGATCAACAATATTGTCTGATGCTGCCGTGGCTGCGCTGACGCCTGGCGCCGGCAACGAGGGCGAATCCCCGGATGTTGGGGCAATTAATTTCTCCCGCCGCCAGTTTTTGGATTATCACTCATTGTCACAGGACGGAGAGCGGCGTTTTGTTGTCACTAACTGCGGGGTGGCGGGCCGGACAATTGCGGAGCTAAGCAAGGGGGCTGATCCCGAAATCTATAACCGCACGGTCGATGCATGCACCGCAGTCAAATCTATCGCAGACAGCGAGTCTGCCGCGTATCAAATCCCAGCCATTATTTGGATGCAGGGTGAGTACGATTACATATTTGATACCCCGCAAGCGACTTACAAATCAGATTTGGTTGCGCTTAGAAATGACATGATCGACGATCTGTGCAGTGGTATTGCGGGGCAGTCCAGGCCGCCCGCGTTTATCACTTATCAAACCGGTGCGGGTTATACGAAAGATGATCAAAATCTTGCGATCGGGATGGCGCAACTGGAGTTGTCAGAGGAGCAGGATAACTGGTACCTGGCGACACCGGTGTATCCATACACCGACAAAGGTGGGCATCTGGACCCAAACGGCTATCGCTGGGTTGCAATGCAGCTGGGCAAAGTCATCCATCGCGTCTGCACCCTGCGTCAAGGCTGGCGGCCACTGTCTCCGAACGGGCTCACAAGAGACGGTCGCGTAATTGTCATTGATTTTCACGTGCCTGAGCCGCCGCTTGTTTTTGATGCGCCCTATGTCGTGTTGTCGGCGACTAACTATGCAACAAAGGGGTTTCGGGTGCTGGTCAATAATGTATCTGCATCAATTCTGTCGGTGTCTCTGCTGCATGACACGATGGTGCAGATAGAGCTGGTTAACGACGTGCCAGAGGGCGCAACCGTTGCTGTGCAATATGCGCCGCAGGCGGGCCACGGCGGCAATGGCAATTTGCGTGACAGCGATCCGACGATCGCGTCGGAAAACTACGAGTATTCAGCAGGTAATGGCCAGTACGCCGGGGCCAACATCCCGGCATTGGTCGACAAACCGTATCCGCTACACAACTGGTGTGTGGCATTTCATCTAGCTATTTGAGGGCGCAATTATGGGTTTAGTTCTGCGAGTAAAGAATGCGGATTTTTCTGCTAGCGCGGTTGCAGTCGTTATGCCGGTCATGGACGACCTTGCGTATTGCAATTTTTTTGGCGGCAACGAGGCCAATTTGGTGCGTAATCTGGCACCAAACGGCGAGCTGTCAATCGTGAGTGGTGCACCGCAGGTAAATGATAACAGTGTCGTGTTGGGCGGTGGCTATGGCTACATACAAACGCAAGTGGATGACGACTCCGAGGTGTCAATTATCACCGTTGTGCGGGCGTTAGAAGATGTTGGCGGTGCAATCGTTGTCGGCAACACGTCATCGGCTAGCCAAGTGCACGCGGGCACGACACAGGGCACCGCGCTGTATTTTACGCAGGAGACCGCTGGTGACGGCGCGCTGGCTGCGCGATTTAACAGCGCGCAAACGGATGGATCGACCTCATCTGGCGTCATCGCGTCGTTGATTGGCGGAGTTACTGAGGATCAGTTTTGCTGCTTGGCGGCCAGCCGCAAGGCATCGACAAAGGCCCGCACAGTAAAAAACCTGAGCACAGCCGCGCAGAATGTCGTCAACGGCTCGCTAGATCCAGATTACGGCGAGCAGTTCCGGATCGGCAGGGGATACAACCTGTCAACATTCCCGGATGACGTTGAAGTCGCGTTTGTTGCAATTTATAAGCGCGCGCTGAGTGATGCCGAGTTTTCTGCGATGTATGACTATCTTAAAGGTCTTTTCTCTTCAAAAAGCATTGAGATCTAGGTGGCCGTCCATGCCAAACTTCAAAACCATCCACACCGCCTACGCCCTAGAGCGCCTTGCCGCCGCTGAAATCAGCGGCGAGCCCATCAACCTGGTGGAAATCGCCGTGGGCGATGGCAACGGCGTTGATGTCTACCCCGACGAAGGCCAATCGACGCTGGTTCGGGAGCGTTTCCGTGATGTGGTCAACCGGGTATATCAACACCCGGAAGACAACACCCGCTACACCGCTGAGCTGATTATTCCCGCCACGGAGGGCGGGTTTACCCTGCGGGAAATTGGGGTTTTTGACGACCAGGGCGGGCTGTTTGTGGTCGGAAATCTGCCGGAAACCTACAAGCCCACCGACGCCGATGGGGCGTTTTCAGACACCGTGGTCCGCGTTGAATTTGCCGTAAGCAATGCGGCGGTGATCACCCTGCAGGTCGACCCCAACGTGGCGGTGGCTACGCAAACGTGGATCATCAATAACATCAAAATGGCTACGCTCACACCGGGCGGCACCACCGGCCAGGTGCTGCGCAAGCAGTCCAACACCGACGGCGATGTGGACTGGGAAGACCCTGACGTGGCCAATATCACCGTGGACACTATTGAGGAAGAACAGACCCTGGCCGACAGCCAAACCCAGGTGGATTTGGCTGTGGTCAGCACCCGGGGGCTGGCGGTGTACATTGATGGCCAGCGCCTTTACCCCGGGGCAGGGGCCGACCAGTGGCAGAAAGCGGCGGCGCCCAATGATGAAACCCGGATCATCCTGGGCCAAAGCTACACCGCCGGCACAAAGATCATCTGCGCCCAGAACGAGCCCACCGGCAGCGCGCCTGCGCCACTGGAAAAGAGCAAAAATCTGTCTGATGTGGCCAACGTGGCAACCGCCCGGGCAAACCTCAGCGTATACAGCAAGGCTGAGGCAGACCAGAAGGCACCCCCGGGGCTGGTAGGCATGTTTGCCCGCAACTCTGCACCCACGGGCTGGCTCAAGGCCAACGGCGCGCTGGTGAGTCGCACAGCCTATGCCAATCTCTTTGCTGCAATCGGCACCACCTTTGGCAATGGCGATGGCTTTAACACCTTCGCGCTGCCGGATCTGCGCGGGGAGTTTATGCGCGGCTGGGATGACAGCCGCGGCATTGATTCCGGCCGGGCTTTTGGCTCAGCCCAAGGCTCAGATAACAAGGCCCACACCCACTTTTCGTTTACGTCAGACACCGGCTCAGTCAACCCCCAAAGCAGCCCCATTACCGCCAGCAACAGCCCAGTGCCAAAGAGTGCGACCGGGGGGGAGGCCAACGCCCATATTGCCGGTAAAGCGGCCACGCCATCGGTGGGGCTCACATCGTCATCGGGCGGCACTGAGGCGCGCCCGCGCAATATTGCCATGCTGGCCTGCATCAAGTATTAAAGGAGCTGCGCATGATCGTTTATCAACACGACGCCGCAGGGCTGTATCAGGGCGAGACCGAAGCCGACGAATCACCGCTGGAAACCGGCAAGTTTTTATTGCCCGCTCGATGCACCGAAACACCGCCGCCGCCCGAGGTGCCCGAGGGCAAATGGCCGCGCTGGAATGGTCACAGCTGGGATCTGGTCAACCGGCCCGCCCAGTCAGAACCCGAAGACCCGGTGGCCAAGCTGCAGGCCTTTTTGCAGCAAAACCCCGACGTGGCGCAGCTCATTTCCCAATAGCCCACCATCTTACCCCGCTGTATAGCGGGGGTTTACTCCTGCCACTGCTTTAACGCGCATGGCAACCAGCGAAAAATGCGGGTAACGCAATCATTAATCGCTGGAGACCACCATGTCTGACCAATATCACCACGGCGTCCGCATTATCGAAAAATCCGAAGGGGCGCGCCCAATCCGCACCGTGAATACGGCGGTGATTGGTCTGGTGGGTACCGCGCCAGACGCCACCCCAGCGGTGGCCGCCACCGGCCAAATTGGTGTTGTCGCTTCAGACACCGCCATCGCGCTCACCTCAGCACTGATCGGCCAGGCGGGCAACAGCGTTACCATTACCGTGATTGATACCGGCGAAGTGGACGAAGCGCTGGCCGTCGCCGTAGACGGCAACGACATTACCGTTACCCTGGCTACCGACGGCACCGGCGATGTCACCAGCACCGCCGCCGATGTGATTAACGAGCTCACCAGCGAGGCGTCCGCCCTGGTCACCGCCGTCAATGCCACCGGCTCAGACGGAACTGGCGTAATGATTGCCGAAGCGAAAGTCACCCTTACCGGTGGCGTGAATGAACCTTTCCCACTCAATACTCCAGTTTTGGTACTGGGCAACCGGGCCAAAGCCGCCTTGCTCGATAGCACCGGCAAAGGCCTCGGCACCTTGCCTGCCGCCATGACCGCCATCTTTGATCAGATCGGCGCCATGGTTGTAGTAGTGCGGGTGGCAGAGGGCATTGATGATGCCGCCACCACCACCAATGTGATTGGCTCGGTGGTAGACGGTAAAGCCACCGGCCTGCTGGCGCTGAAAGATGCCCAGGCCCAGCTGGGTGTTAAGCCGCGCATTCTGGGTGTGCCGGGGCTGGATCACCTCACCGGCGTGATTGCGGCCATGGTGAGCGTGGCCGACGGCCTGCGCGCCTTTGCCTATGCCTACGTGAGCGCCGACACCATGGAGGCCGCTGTTACCGCCCGCGATAGCTACGGCTCCAAACGGCTTATGCTGCTGTGGCCTGAGTTCACCGGCTGGAACACCGCACTGAATGCCGAGGTCGCGCTTACCTCAACCGCCCGCGCATTGGGTGTGCGTGCCCGTGCCGACAACGAGGTGGGCTGGCACAAAACCCTTTCCAACATCGAGGTGAATGGCGTAACGGGCATTTCCAAATCGGTCCACTTTGATCTAACCAACGTCAACACCGACGCCAACTACCTCAACGGCAACGAAATCACCACGCTCATTCGCAGCAGCGGCTTCCGCTTCTGGGGTTCGCGCACTTGCTCCAACGACCCGGTGTTTGCTTTTGAGTCGGCTGCCCGCACTGGCGACATTCTGGCTGACACCATTGCCGAGGCGCACATGTGGGCAATGGATAAGCCCATGAGCAAGGTGCTGATCAAAGAGATTGTGGAGGGCATTAACGCCAAATTCCGCAGCCTCAAGGCCAGCGGCTACATCGTGGACGCCTATGCCTACGTGGATACCGATCTGAACACCACCGAGCAGCTGGCAGCGGGCAAGCTCACCATCAGTTACGACTACACTCCCGTGCCGCCGCTGGAAGACCTCACGTTTATCCAGACCATTACCGACCGTTACCTGGTGCAACTGGTCGCCTAAGCGCGCCTGACGCCATCCACTCAATCACCGGAGAGCAACCATGCTGCCCAAGAAACTGAAGAACTTTAACCTGTTTGCCGACGGTGAAAACTTTGTTGGCAAGGTGGACGAAATTACCCTGCCCAACCTTGAGCGCAAGATGGAAGAAATGCGCCCCGGCGGCTTTAACGCCCCGGTCGACAGCGACATGGGTATGAACAAACTCACGTCGTCTTTCCGCCTGCACGAAATGGCCGCCAGTGTGCTTCGCCAGTTCGGTGTAACCACCGTAGACGGCGTGGCCCTGCGCTTTCTGGGCGCCGCTGTGAGCGACGGCGACGCCAGCCGCACCGATGCCATTGAAGTGGTTATGCGCGGGCGCTACAGCGGCCTGGAGCTGCCCAGCGGCTACAAAGCCGGGGAGTCCGGCATGCTCAACTGCACCGCCAGCCTCAGCTACTTCAAATATGTGGTAAACGGCGAAACGCTGATCGAAATCGACGTGATCAACATGATCGAAAACGTGGGCGGCACCGACCGCCTGGCAAGCCAGCGCAATGCGCTGGGTCTATAAACGCGTAACAAGGGGCGACTTATGAAAACGCAAGAAGTAGTACCGGCAGGCGTAGAGCAAGCGCCTGAAGCAGAGCAAAAGCAGACGCTTAATCCCGGCGAGATCCAGCTCAAAAAGCCGATAAAACGAGGCGATCAGGAAATTACCAAACTCACTCTGCGCAAGCCCAATACCGGCGCACTGCGTGGCTGCCGTCTTTCACTGCTGCTGAACGCCGACGTCGACAGCCTGATCACGGTGTTACCGCGCATTACTGATCCCGCACTGACAGAAATGGAAATTACCGACATGGATGTAAAAGACCTGGTGAGCTGCGCAGAAGAGGTGATTGGTTTTTTGAACTGATTGGGCGGTCGGCAGGAATGCCACTGCCCGACCAGGTGGAAGACCCAATGGCAAATATCGCTACCGTCTTCCACTGGCCGCCCTCAGAAATGGCGGCAATGCCCCTGGCCGATCTGGTCATGTGGGAGCAAAAAGCGCGGGACCGATCCGGCAACACTAAACCCAACTGAACCCGGTAACGCACATGAGCAATCTGGACACCGCGCTAACCCTCAAACTGGTCGACCAATGGAGCGGCCCCGCTAAAAAGCTGGCTGGCATCAACAGCGAGCTGGCCCAAAAACTCTCTGCCACCGGTAACGAGCTCAAAAACATTGGCAACCAGCGCAAAGCGGTGGCCCGCCTCAAAGAATATGAATTGGCATCCAGCAAGGCCAAAGAGGCCTCTGCCCAGGCGGCGGAGAAGGTCAAGCAGCTGCGGCTGGCGCGGGAGAAAGAAGCCGATCAGCTGAAAATCACCCAGGCCAATCTGCGAAAATTGCAGGAACTCAAAGCCAGTGGCGTGAAAGTTGATGCCAAAACCATCAATAACCTCAAGCAACAGGCCAAAGAAAATAAAACCCTGATCCGCGAGCATGAGCGCGCAGAAAAGGCGCTGGAGCAAACCACCAAACAGCGCCGCCTGGCGGTGGAGCGTGCCGCCCAACTGCGCAGCAAGCTGAAAGCTGAGGGCATAGAAACCCGTGATTTAACCGCCGCCCAGAATCGCTTGGGCGATGCCTATGCCCGCACCCAATCGCGAATAAAAGCCGTATCTCAAGCCCACGGCCAATTGGCAGCGGCAGAAGCCAAACACAACGAAACCCTGCAGAAAGCCGCGAATACCACCATCGTGGCGGCAGGGATGGACCGTGTTGGCCGGGGCGCGCTGAATTTTCTGCGTGGCCCCACTGATCAGGCCATCGCGTTTGAATCGGCCATGGCCGATGTGAAAAAAGTCGTGGAGTTTGATAACCCCGCCCAGTTTAAAGATTTTGCCGCCACCCTCCTGCAGATGACCCGCAGTATCCCGATTGCCAAAGAGGGGCTGGCCGCCATTGCTGCTCAGGGTGGGCAGCTGGGCGTGGAGCGCAGCGCGTTGCCGGGCTTTGTTGAAACCGCTGCCAAAATGTCCACGGCCTTCGATATGTTGCCCGATCAGGCCGGTGAGTCCATGGCCAAACTGAGCAATGTGTACCAGGTGCCGATCGCTGAAATGGGGCACCTCGGAGACGCAGTAAATCACCTATCTGACAATACCGCGGCTAAAGCCAAAGAGATTGTCGACGTGCTGCTGCGGGTAGGCGGCACCGCCACCCAGTTTGGTCTCACCACAGTGCAAACCGCTGCGCTGGGTGACGCCTTTGTGGCTCTGGGCAAAAAGCCCGAGGTGGCTGGCACTGCCATTAACGCCATGCTCAACAAGCTGCAAACCGCCACCAAGCAGGGGGCCAAGTTCCAAGGCGCGCTGGACGAAATCGGCATCTCTGCTGACACCATGGAATCCATGATTGCCCAGAACGGGCAGGGCGCGCTGGACGAGTTTCTGGCGGCACTCTCACAAATCGACAAACAGGCTCGCGCCGGGGTGCTGACCGACCTGTTTGGCCTTGAATATTCCGATGATATTTCCCTGCTGGCGGGCAATCTGCAGGTGTACAAAAAGGCATTGGATAAAGTAGCCAACAGCGCAGATTTTGCTGGCAGCATGTCCAGAGAGGCGGAAAACCGCGCTGCGACTCGAGAGAGCCAATTAATCCTTCTGCAAAATCGCTGGGATGAATTTCAGACCAAGCTGGGTAATGAGCTGTTACCAGTAATCGATTGGGTTGCTGGTGCGGCTACGCGACTGATAGATGCCCTCGACTGGCTAACCGATAAATTCCCCGGCGCCAGCAAGGTGGCCATGATTTTGGTGGGCGGCCTTGGGGCGCTGGCCTTAGCTGTCGCGCCGGTATTAGTGGCCATTGCCGCCCTTCGGGTGGCCATTTCCGGGCTGGGCGTGAGCGCTAAACGGGCAGCCCTGCAGAATGCGGCCGGGGGGCTCACTGGTCCCGCTGCTGTCGTGGCAGGCGGCACCAAAGGCGGCAAAATTAAAAGCCTGCTGAAGGGGCTAGGCTCGAAGGCCGGGATAATTGGCGCCGGATTAAGCGCCCTGTCCATTGGCAGCACATTAATGAGTGACGATCCCAATATCAACAAAGGGCTGGAGGTCTCCAAAGATCTCGGCGGCATGGGCGGCGCACTGGCTGGCGGTGCGGCCGGTGCCGCACTGGGCTCAGTTGTGCCCATTGTCGGTACCGCCATTGGCGGCCTGGTGGGCGCCATTGCCGGTGGCATGGGCGGCGAGTGGTTTGGCAACAAGGTGGGCGACTGGGTGTTTGGTAACAAGGGCGCTGATGTCGCCAAAGCCAGTGTGCCGGTCAGCAGCGGGGCCCCGGTGGTAGCCGCTGGGGCTGCCGGGGGCCAGAACTACACCGATGCCAGCCAGTACACCATCAACGTGCACCAGCAGCCCGGCGAAAACGCCGATGCCCTGGTGAAAAAGACTATTGATGAAATTGACCGCCGCAAAGCCCGCCGCCGGGGCGGGGCATACGCGGACCACTCGTGAGGGCTAAGCCATGCTGATGTCGCTGGGCTTGTTTGTATTCTCCATAGACTCGCTGGCCTATGACCGGCTGCAACGCAGCACCCAATGGCGCTGGGCGGCCAATAACCGGCTGGGTGAGCGTCCGGCCCACCAATTTACCGGCCCCGGTGAAGACCGCATTACGCTTAGTGGCACGCTGGCCCACGACATTACCGGCGACGGCCAGCGCCTGCAGGATCTGCGCGATCTGGGCGACAGCGGTAAAGCCTGGGTGCTTATGCAGGGCGACGGTGAGCACAAGGGCTTCTGGTTTATCGACTCGGTGGAGGAAAACGCCAGCTATTTTTTCCCCGACGGCACCCCGCGCAAAATTGAATTTACCGTGGTGCTCAATCGCAACAACGACGGCGAAACCGACACCATTGGCACCCTGGCCATGAATGGCACCGGCAACCCTGAAACGGCCCGTACAGCATGACACCCATTGCTGCAATTACTGCCAACGGCGTCGCGCTGGCGAGCGAAGTGCAAAAGCGCATTATCAGCGTGAGTTACCACGACGCCAGCGGCACCACCGCTGACCAGTTGGTGCTGGAGCTGGACGACAGTGACGGTACCCTGAACATTCCCCCAAAGGGCGCGGTACTCAGCCTGCAGTTGGGTTTCCGGGACAAGGCCCTGCACAACAAGGGCACATTTACCGTTGACGATGTGGAGCACGCGGGGCCGCCAGACAAGCTGATTATTACCGCCCGCAGCGCGAACTTCCGCGAAGAGTTCAAGTCCCTGCGCTCTACCCATTGGGAGCCTGGCACTACCTTGGGTGCGCTGGTGGCAACCATTGCCGAGCGCTACAACCTGGCGCCGAAGGTGGCCCCCGATCTGGCCGATGTCGCGCTGGCGCAACTCAACCAAACCGCTGAATCAGACAGCGCCTTTCTCAACCGCATTGGCAAACAGTTTGACGCCGTGGCCACCAGCAAAAATGGCTACCTGTTGTTTTTCCCCAAGGGGCAGGGCGCCACTGCCAGCGGCGCGGCCTTGCCAATGGCCACCATTACCAAAAACCAGACCACAGACCATCGCTACAAAACCGCCGACCGCAACAGCCGCTTCACCGGCGTGACCGCTCGCTGGTACAACAACGACACCGCCCAGACCGAGACCGTGACCGTGGGTGAGGCGGGCTACACCAAACAAATTCGCGACCCATTGCCAGATGGGCAGCAAGCGGGTGAGGCGGCAAAAGCCGAGTGGGCACGTATTCAGCGCGGCGACGCCACCATGAGCATTACCGTGGAGCCAGGCCTCCCCGAGCTGGTAAACGGCCAACCAGTGGCGCTGAGCGGCTGGAAGGGGGATATCGACGCCCACAATTGGGTGATCGAGGACTTAAACCACACCGTCAGCGACGGCGGGTTGGTCACGGCGGTGGAGTTGGTCACGAAGAGGTAGTTTTTGTCAGGATCTTGACCAAAAAAAAGCCCCCTATGTTGGGAGCTTTCGTGAATATTCTATTTCTTTGAGAGCCTTTTATGCCGCAAGTAACTCTTCTTCGGCGGCGACAGTGGAAACAGCCTCGTTCCACATGTTGTCTAGCTCTTCAATAGCCTTAATGGCTTGGTTAAGAAGCTCTATGGTTTCAGCATAGTTACCCATATTTTGCCTCCTTGGCATTTCCCAGTTGACGACAGTGTTATGCTTCCTATCAACCACATGCTTGTGGATAAACTGTGCATAACTTTTTAGTAAGGACTATCTTGCACTATTTCTGCTTAAATTTCAATTTTTCGCAACGTGTAAAAATGACTCATTTTCTAGAGCGTTTACGGCATCTATAAATGCGGCTTCATCATCTTGGTGGATCGCCTGCACTATATTTTGAATGTGCAAAATGTACTGCCTCACGTTCGCTATCTTAATGTGGTCTTCATCAGCTAGCTCAGGCCTATCTACTATTTTTGACAGCACAGGAAGCACAACAGTTTCCAATGAGTCACATATTTTATGAACATCCGGGTCCGGTATGTCCATCAGGGTAAATCCATACGTTCGGGAGTGATGAAGGACTTTGTTACAAAAAAGAACAGTTTTTTCCCATAACTCGTCGGCCAGCTCACTTATTTTATTAGCGTGTTGATCTATTGCGTTCATACCCTTGTCAGTCCTTTGCTGGCAAAAGGTGAAATTTTACTACATGTTTTTAAGCGTGAGCTAGACCCCGTTGTCGATACGTGCTGACCAAGATGCTAGATCAACATAGATCGGAGTATAGCTCTTTCTATTTTTTGTAGCAGAGAGCCATTATTTTGCTGATAGCTTTTGCTTCAGTAGGATAAATTCTGAGTCCATAGTTGATCGCCAATGATTTAAAGCGTCTCGTGTATTCACACCGAAATCCCGCCGCGGGCGGCATCCAATCATCAGGCCCCTTAGCGCCTTTCTCCCGGTTGGCTTCAGCATCCACAGCCAGCAAATTATCCATGTCATTGGCAAAGGCACGCTTCTTTGCCCTTGTCCAACCGCTGGCTCCATGGCCATGCGCCCAGGCCAGTGGCACGATGTGATCAATATCCAGATCAGAGGCTTTATCAAAACGCTGGCCAGTGTAGGGGTCTAGCCACGATCCGTGGCTAACTGAGCAGCCTTTGTTGCGTTTGAACTTGACCGGCACCTGGCTATCACGAATCAGAACCTCAGAACGGGTGTCTTGGCAGTCATTATCTGCATCGATCCAGTGGGGCCAATCTTTCCGGTTGTAGAGAGTAGAAAATTCGCGGCCTTCGCTGACGGCCTCTGTTTGTGCCTTTTCAACTTGTGTCTTCGCGGATGTGCAGGGAGCGCGGTGGCAGTGGTATTCGCCGGTCTGGCGATTGGTGTGACCTCCGTTGCTATCCAAGCCGCCACCGTGGGGAAAGGCGCTGGGTGCAAAAATCAGGAGAGAAACTAAAAGCAGTCTATTTAACATAACTCAAGTGCAGTCCGTGCATGCTCGGTTTCTTACCCTTTTTTTTCTAGCGCCTGGCGCAAGCCTGCGATGTGTAGGGCCATACGTTCGAGGTGGAGGAGGTCGTCTAGGGTCAGGTGGCCATCTTCATAGAGTGATTGAATTCTTAACAACGTCTCTTCCGTTCTATGTGGCTCAGAATCTTCCAGGCGCTTATCTCTAAGCCAAACAGGTGGGTTAAACTCAAACAACTCGCAAATGAGAACTATGTTCTCTGCCGTAATATTCCCTGTCCTTTTCCATTTCGAAACGGCGCTCTCAGTTACCCCCAGTGCTGTGGCAACTTGGACCTGAGACACGCCCGCCTCATTGAAAAAGGTTACAAGCCACTCCGAATTCTCGGCGAGTATGTTGTCGTCTCTGTTACGCATCTTTCCCATAGGTCAAGTTTATACGAAAAATCGTTGACATTTACTGTCCAGTTGGTTCAGTATTCTTTTGAAATATGAACCTTTGGGAAAGTTTATGTCCGCAATTCAACGCGCAATCGAACTCCTCGATAGCCAAAAGTCCCTAGCCGATTTTCTAGGGGTGACAGAGAGCGCCGTTTCGAAATGGAAACGGACAGGTGTTGTTCCTCCACACCGTTGTCGCGCCATAGCTGATGCTACGGATGGTGCTATTTCAGTTCATGACCTGAGGCCTGACATTTTTGGTCCTCCCTCTCCTGTGGAAACTGAATCCTAAATCCAAAGAGTTAGAGCGTCTTGAATATCCGATCACAGACCACCCAGCGAGGCGAAAACCCATGAACCTTACCGATTTTCAGATTGCCGTTTTAGGCGATGACACCAATGAAGTCCATTCCCTGCTTTTAGACATCGACCGCAGAACAGAGCGTGACCGCTACCGTGAAGCTGCTCGACAGTTTGGGTTCGATCTGCTGGAACATCGGGGTAAATGCTATGCAATGAGGCGTGAATTGGCCTCGGTTTTTGGGTACTCGGGTGAATCAGGTCTTCGCATGTTATGCGAAAAGTATGATGTCGAGGGCGTATCTATAGCCACATTCGCACCTGAAGTGCGAATGTGGGCTCAGGAAAACCTTGGTCTCCATAGCCGAGACGGTAAAACCATCTTCCTTTCTTGGGATGGCTTTCTTCTGGCGGGCGCGCGGGGCGATAGCGAAGCTGCCCGCAAGGTTTTCGCCTATCTATTAAAGATGGAGCGCGCCGGTCGGATTGCAGGTGGCGCGATGGATGCCGCAAAAGCCAATGAAGCTCGTTTAAAGCAAGCCGAGCGCGTGGTTAACATCGCAGCAAAGTTTGGCAAGGTGCCGCAACCGCTTCAACAGAAGATCGGGGAATACCTAGACAACATCCTTGATATAACCCTTGGCCAATCCGGGCAGCTCACCCTTTTTTCCAATAAAGAAGACAAGTAGAGGGGCTGCCAGTGGGTGTTTTTGCCTGTTCAAAAGCTAAGCCCAAGGGGGTGATATCACCCCTTGGGGCCGCAATTCTCTTGCGTAACTGCCTGTTTTTGCACTCCAAGGGGGGGATATCCCCCACTAAAACCGCCGTTTTTGTTCTCGCCGGGGGTCTTAAGACCCGGTTGAAGAATCCGCCCATGCACTCCGAGTTGCTGGTTCTGAAACCTATGAGACGTTGGTGTTGCAAACATCAACACGGAAGGAAGTAAGCATGGAAATTAATCACACGCAAAATCGCCTCGCACTGATTCGTCGTTATCTGGATAGGTGGGCTTCAAGCCCACGCCATAACCGCCAGTTAGTGGCAGAGATCGTGGTGGAGAAGTTCGACCAGCTTGGCTTGAAAGAGCAACTGGCGGGCACTGGTGTGGAGTTTTCGCACGGCGATGATGCGGTTGGGGATATGCGCGCTCACGCCCAAAAGCTGTGGCGCTGGCTGGGAGCCTATGAGGAGGCCAAGCCTGCCCCGGATAAGCTTTGGTATTTAGAGCAGGCCATTGTGGCAGCAATGCCGCAGGATCTTCGTCTTCAGTACTTGCGGCATGTGTACGCGGCCTCTGGTATTTCCGTTTCTCACCAATTCGAGAGTAATGCAGCTGCATTGACGCTGGATCACTTGATTAAAGAGCAGGCGGATGCTGCCTGCTCACTGGTGTCCCTTATGGATGGCGTCGACCCCGGCGAGTTGGATAAAGCAGATAAAGAGCTGCACGAAGCCCTGTCGGCCACCGTTAGCGCCATCAACTACGTTAAAGCGCTGCGCGCAGGGGGTGCAGAATGAGCCGCCTTGTGCCATGCCCCCATTGCCTTTCTGACTCTTACATTCGTGACAGCGAGCAAATGACCCGGCTCACTCGTGAGCTGACGCTGATCTGTAAGAACCCTGTTTGCGGCCACACTTGGGTGGCCCATTTAACGGCCACCCGGACGCTGTCTGAGTCGGCCACGCCAGACCCCTCCATTCACCTCCCGGTGACCAAGGGCCTTTTCTCCAAAAACTAACACAGGTGCGACCATGAGCAATGTATTGCCGTTTAACCCTGATAACACCATCAGCAACGCTGCCCTGAGCTACATGTTGAAACACCGCAGCCAGCATCTGACCAGCCGCCAAGGCAACGAGGCGCTGCTGTCGCGCTGCCAGGCGCACCTGATGATGACGTTTGATATCACCGCCGACCGCGCCCAGAAAGAAGCGGCATTGGCGCTGGCAGAGGCCAGCCACAGTGGTGAGGTGTGGATTGATGTGGACGCCACCTGTGCGTTTTACACCACGCTGCGCACCAAGGATGGCCGCCAGATTATTGTGAGTGCAGACCAGATTCTGCACGCGATTACCGACTTCTTTTCTCTCCAATAACGAGGCCCCCACATGAACGTGACTGTGAACGCACAGGGACTGGCTGCCGCCCTGAAAAACAATCTGGCGCAAAAGCGAAGCACCTTGAACATCCTTGAGCATGTGCTGTTGATCGCTACGGAATCGCCCGCTGAGCTGCGGGTGATCAGCCGGGATTTCTCTCAAGAGATCGAGGTGGTGATTGCCGCTGAGCGTGTTGAGCAGGCGGGGAGTGTTACTTGTCATGCCGAGAAGTTGCAGGCGGCTGTCACGGGGCTGGCTGGGCCTGCCACCTTGAGCACCACGGGCAGCCCCGGCAGCGAACAGTTTAAAACCGTGTTGCAGCAAGGCCGTCGGCGCTTTCAGATTTTGTCGATGCCGGCAGATATTTTCCCCAAAGGGAAGGAGATGGGCCAGGCGAAATCGCCTGCGTTAGACCCCCAGGAATTAGCCAAAGCCATTGCGACGGTGCAGTACGCGGTGGCAGTTCATGACGCGCGCCCCGCGCTGCTGGGGGTTCACCTGAATGAGCATGACGTGGTTGCAACGGATGGTCACCGGGCCGCTTGCGCGTTGATCGATGCCGATTTTCGGCCTATTACGATTCCCCGCGATAGCCTCAAAAACCTGATTGCGGCGCTGATGGAAGAGGGCGCAGAGCTCCGCTATAGCGATAGTGCCATTGAAGTAGTCCACGCCTGCGGCCGCTACCGGTCGCAGCTGCTTGATGCCAAATACGTGGATTACAAACGAGTGATGCGCATTCCTGCAAACGGCGTGACCGCCACCCTGGACGCGGCGCATATCGCACCTGCGTTGAGCCGTCTGCGCAGCTTTGTGCCGGTAGGCACCCAGATGCTTGGCTGCGAAATCAATGAAAACCTGCTGTCGCTGACGGCGGGCACAGAGAGCGACACCAAGGACGAAGCTGAGGCGCAATGCAGCGGAAGCTGGCCGAAGGTGCACCTGAATCTGAGTTACCTGAACGATGCCATGAATACCATTAAAGGTGAGTTTACCTGGCAGAACTCTGGTGCTCACGAAACGCAATTTATGTGGACCGGCAATCAGGATGTGGTCCACATCATCATGCCGATGCGTGTTTAGTCGTCCTCACCGAATCAACTACCAAAACGGAGAAAGCATCATGAATGACGCGATGTTGAGAAACCTGACCCTGGATGAATTGGAATGCCACCTACGCGTGACTGAGCAGGATAGCCCGGCCCATATCGCGGTTTGCATGAAACTCGATGCGCTGGATTTACCGGACACCCGGCATGAGCAAGCGGTTAACAGCCTTACGGGAATGAAAGCAGACGCGAACAACATCGCCAAGGCGCTGGAAAGTATCTCTATCTCTATCCGTGATCAGCTTGGCGACGTATTCGACGACACAGAAAAGCTCAGCGCGAATATAGACGCGATTAAGCACAGCCTGCGATTTTAAGGGGCCACCATGATCCCAGCGGTACATAACGATATCACCCAGCGCCTGCTGCGGGATTATCAGTTCAAGGAGCGCAGCGGCTGGCTGCGCTCCGGTGTTTGCCCCAGCTGCGGCAAGAAGGAGCTGTACACCAAAGCGGAAAGCCCTTGGGTGATTCGCTGCGGCCGGGAAAATAACTGCGCCTGGTCCGGCCACATTAAAGAGCTGTACCCCGATGCGTTTGAGAAATTCAACGAGCGCTACCAGCCCACGGACGATAACCCCCGAGCCACCGCCGACGCGTACTTAATGCAGGCCAGGGGCTTTGATATTACCCGCATTGCGGGCTGGTATGAGCAGGACCGCTGGTGGAGCCCCAACGTGATCGGCAAGCAGTCGGGCACGGCCACGGTGCGCTTTATGATTGCCGATGGCATCTACTTTGACCGCTTCGTTGAAGAACTGTGGGTTAACGACAACGGCGAGAAGAAGAAGCGCAAGGCCTCATTCAAGGGCGATTATAAGGGCCTGGCCTGGTTCCCTCCGGGGCAGGAAATCGCCCACGGCAACGAGGTGTTTATTGTTGAGGGTATTCTGGATGCGATTGCCCTTTACCTGAACGGTTACAAGGCCTGCGCCATACTCGGTTGCACCAATTTCCCCTCGGCGTTTTTCGACGAGCACAAGCATAAAGACGTGCGCTGGGTGTGGGCGCTGGATGGCGACGTGGCAGGCCGTAAGTGGACCCTGCGCCACCATACTCGCCTGGCTGAAACCAACGAGCGGTCTACCGCCGTGACCATCCCCCAAAACAGCAAGGGCAAAGACGACTGGAACGACCTGCACATGCAGGCCCGCCTTACTGAGAAGGATATGGCGCGGTATCGCTACCACGGCAGCCTGCTGGTTGCCGCCAGTGCCAGCGAAAAAGCCCTGCTGATGTACAACCACCACCAGCGGCAGGAGTTTAATTTTGAGTTTCGCAGCCGGGTGTACTGGTTTGCGCTCAACCTGGACAAGTTCAACAAGGCCTATAACAGCCTGAGCGATGCCGATGAGGGGATGACTGAGCGGGAAATGCGCGACAAGGCGCTGGAGCTGAGCAACACGATTTGCGAGATCGCCAACTGCCACTTTCAGTTTTTGTATTTTCAGGCCAATACCATCACCGATGAGAGCTGGTATTACGCCCGCATTACCTTTCCCCACGGTGGGCCAGCCGTTAAAAACACCTTTACCGGGGGCCAGCTTTCCAGTGCCAGTGAGTTTAAAAAACGCCTGCTATCGGTCGCGGCGGGCAGTGTGTTTACCGGCACCAGTCAGCAGCTGGACACGATTGCCAAGGACCAGCTTTTCAATATTAAAACCGTCAATACCATCGACTTTTTGGGCTACAGCAAAGAGTTTGGCATTTACGTTTATAACGATGTGGCGGTGAAAGATGGGCGCCTGATCGGTATCAACGATGAGGACTATTTCGACGCGGGCAAACTGGCGATCAAGAGCCTGAACCAATCCGTTCACCTGGCGATTGCGAAAAACGCCGATAACTACCGCACCGACTGGGTACACCACATTCATGTGTGTTTTGGCGAAAAGGGCCTGGTGGCGCTGGCCTTCTGGTTTGGTGCTTTATTTGCCGAGCAGATCCGCGATACCCAAAAAAGCTACCCATTCTGCGAAATCATCGGCGAGCCCGGCGCGGGTAAAACCACCCTCATTGAGTTTTTGTGGAAGACCTTTGGTCGGCGCGATTACGAAGGCTTTGACCCCAGCAAGTCTACGGCAGCCGCCCGTGCGCGGAATATGGGGCAGGTGTCCAATATGCCGGTGGTGCTGATTGAGGGCGACCGCGACGAAGATACCGCCCACGGCAAAAAGTTTGACTGGGACGAGCTGAAAACGGCCTACAACGGGCGGTCGGTGCGCAGCCGGGGAATGAAGAACAGTGGCAACGAGACCTACGAGCCGCCGTTTCGTGGCGCGGTTGCCATCAGCCAGAACGCTGCTGTACAGGCCAGTGAGGCGGTGCTGCAGCGGATTGTGCACCTACGCTTTACCCGCGCCGCGCACAACGACGACAGCAAGCGGATGGCCCATGAGCTGGAGCACATGCCCTTGGAGCATGTGAGCAGCTTTGTGCTCGAGTCGGTAAAAAAAGAGGCCGAGATTATGGCCCTGATTACCGAAAAAACCCCCGAATTTGAGCAGCGCCTGATGGCCCAGCCCGGCATTAAGAACGTGCGGATTGCGAAGAACCACGGGCAACTGTGTGCCCTGGTAAGTGCCTTGGCGCTGGTGTTGCCCCTCAGTAAAGAGCAGGTGAAGGCGACCCAGCGGGAGCTGCTGAACATGGCGGTGGAGCGCCAGAAGGCGATTAGTGCTGATCATCCGGTGGTGCAGGAGTTTTGGGAACAATACGAATTTCTGAATGGTGACGACAACGATCCCAAGCTCAACCACAGCAAAAATAAAGATCGAATCGCCATCAACCTCAACCACTTTGTGGAGCGCGCCGTGGAGCACCGCCAGCAGGTGCCGCCCATGACCGATCTGAAGCGCCTGCTTAAAGGCAGCCGCCGTCACAAATACCTCGATACCAAGGTGGTTAATTCTGGCATTCACCTGAACGGCACCGAGGGAAAGTCGGTGCGCTGCTGGATTTTTGAAAACAAGGAGAGACCCGCGTGAGTGAATTTACCGAAGACCCCGGCATGGCCAGCTATGAGGAGCTGGTGGCCGGTGGTAATGCACTGGCCATGGCGCTGCTGGATGTGTTGCTACAAGTGCACCGTGAAGATGAGTCTAACAAGCTGATTGTGCGCGCTGCCAAGCCGCTCAGCGAATGGAAAGCGATCTATGACCGCACCGGCTTTGCCAAACGTCCGCACCTGCCGGCAGGTGCCACCCATGACCGCTGAGAAAATGCTACCCGCCGCCATGATGGTGTTGCAACTGGGCGCTGCCGCGCCCTACCTGATGGGGGGCGACTGGAGAAAAGGGCTCTATTGGCTGTTTGCCGCAGGGCTCACCTACGTGGTCACGTTTTAGTGGCCCAAAACTAAGGAAGGAGAACCACCATGTTGATATTAACCCGACGGATAGGCGAGACCCTGATTTGCGACGACAACGGCAAGCTGGTCGAAGTGACTGTGCTGGGCGTGAAGGGCAACCAGGTGCGGCTTGGCATTGTTGCTGAAAAGGATGTGGGCGTGGACCGCGAGGAGATTTACCAGCGCAAGCAGGCCCAGAAACAAGCACCTGACATCATGACCGACCGGCGCAAGCACCTCTCCGCCATTTAACGAAGGTGGCACCGGAGAGCGGCAACTCCCCGGTGCCTACTGACCACAACAGGGGCATGACCATGCACAAAACGGGAGGTCAGAACGGAAAGAAGGGCGGGGCACTGTCGCGCCGTGCGGCCATGCTGTGCCAGGCGCCGGAGTTTCGGCTTTGGCTGGACCGTATGCGCAACGCCAAATACCCGATCGACATTCCCGACGGCACCCACACCGAAGAAGACGCCCGCGACTTCTTTCTGGATGCCTGCGGCATAGAAAGCCGCGCCGAACTGGACCACAAACCCGAGGCGGCGGCGATGTTTCAGAAGATTTGTAAAAGCTATTCCCGTTATCAAGCGAGGTGAACCATGAAAAACGAACGTATCCATATTTCAATCGGCTTCGGCGATGCAATATTGCCGGTGGTGAAATGCGAAGATGGGCATGACCGAGTGCCCCTTAAACCGATATGCGATCAGATCGGTATCCAGTGGAAAAGACAAAATTGCTTAACGACTCATATCTGACCGAGCGGTTTGGGATGACTTTGGGGGTACCCCGGTACCCCCAAATGGACGAGAAACCTGTTGAAAGAGAGCAATATCTTATCCGATTAGACCGTGTCACTTCGTTTTTGAACACATTAAGTCCCCGAAATATCAATGCTCAGGGCAATCTGGAATCTGCAGAGTGGCTTAAATCTAAACATGAGGAATGGGACGGCGCGCTCCATGCCTATGAAACTCAGGGCATCGCCGTAAAAGCCGGAAATGGTTCCAGCATTGTTAACGTGCTCGCCAAAATCGATGGTATTAAAAATCCCAAGCTCAGGCAGGTCGCTATTGAGAAAGCCAACGCGGCCTATGGCCTGGATATTCCTGTGGTAACCCAGCTCGGGTTCGGGGAGTAGGTGCTTGGTGCGTATGCGAGAAGGTCAGTGGTCCCTGCTTTGGGTGAGACTATCACTCGAAGCAGGGAGGGGGGCGTCAATGCGCTACAGCGTGGTTGTCCTGCTTTGCTATAGGTGTGGCAACGACTTTAAGGCCAACGCCCATCGCCCCCAATACCTTACTGATGGTTTCAAATTGTGGTTTAGCGCCGACTCGCAATGCTTTATACAAACTTTCACGTCCGAGGCCGCTGGCCTGGGCGATCTGAGTCATTCCACGAGCTTTGGCAACATAGCCGACAGCTCGGATCAGCTCGTTGGTATCCCCGTCTTCCAGAACCATCGAAAGGTATTCTGCAATATCCTCTTCGCTGCGAAGCTGTTCGGCCATATCAAATTCAGTCAGGTCGCTTACTTTAATTTTGTCATTCATGGTTCAATCCTCCAGCTGTTCAGCCAGTTTTTTAGCGGCGTCGATATCGGCCTGTTGGCTCGATTTATCTCCACCGCCGAGCATTACAATCAGTGTTTCGCCGCGCTCTACAAAGTACATTCGCCAACCGGGGCCAAAGAACTCGCGCATTTCAAAAACGCCGTCGCCCACGGAGCTGGTGTCACCCAACAAGCCCCTAGAGGCTTTTTCCAAGCGACGAGACAAACGCAGTCGAGTTGTACTGTCTTTCAGGCCGTTAAGCCAGTCGTCGAATTCATCCAGGCGCTTTATTGTGTACATGCGGCTAGTGTATCCGTTTGGATACGATTGTCAAACATTGGTTCAACAGCATGCAATTTGACAATTCTAAATAATTATCCATACACTATCCCCGTTGCGGCAAAATCCGCAGCCGGGATTGGCGTCCCGATTCGAGCAAGAGCGCAATGGCGCTCATCCGAAGCGCTTTTTTTGTGCCCGCAGTTTATGGCGGGTGTCATGGGGGCGACTTCGGTCGCGCCGGTTCTCTTGCCCGGTAACGCCAACCCTGTGACGCCCGCCACCCTATTAATTGGCGTTAATGGTGGCGGTTCTCTGACTCAGCAAGAGGCTACTGCCATGAAAAACCCTACCCAAAATCCGTCCGGATTCAACGCAGATCACCTGGATACTGTCCGCGAGCAAGGCTCAGTTGCCGTCAATCTGACGTCAACTGAAGTCAATCTGACTCCGCTTGAACCCGCTTCAGTTGACCTCAGCCTGAGGTCAACTGCCGTCAATTTGACGGCGGTTGACCATTCAGTCGATATCAATCTGATATCGGTTGAACCTTCTGCGACTGACCTCACCGAGGATTCAGTTGGGGTCAAATTGACCCCAACTGATACCAGTTTGGTATCGACTGAGCGCGAACCATCCTTACTTTCCATTCCCGGCCTGAGCGTAAGCTGTTTGGCATCGGCTTTTCTCTACCTGCATGTAGCCCTGGACAGCGCTATTGACTCGGTCAATGAGCGCCTGATCGACAACAGCGATCTTCCCAATGTGATGGCCCACCATATCGACGAGGTGCGCGCCGTTCTGCAACTGACGCCTTACTGTTACCTGAGCAAGCAACTGAAAGCGCTGCTGTGGTGCCTGGGCCGCCAGGCCGACCTCATGCCGGAGGGCGAGCTGGACAAAAAGGCCATGGTCACCAACCTGCACCGGGTGCAAATGAATGTGTGGCGCTGGGAAGCCAAAACCCAGCAAAGCGCGGTAGTAGGGGAGGCGGCATAATGACTCAACATACCCCCATGCCCTTTCACTGGGGCCAGATCGAACTGACTCAGGCCGTATTTATCGATGGCATTCCTCATGCCACCAAAACCGCGATCGGTGAGTGGCTGGAATATGCCGAGCCGCGCAGGTGCATCAACAATATCTTAGACCGAAATTTGCACATCAATCATTACTCAGTTGACATCAAGTTGATGTCAACTGACGGCAAAAATTACGACACCAAGGTGTATCACCCCATTGGGTTTTTGCTGTTGGTGATGGAGTCCGGTCAGCCAAAAGCCCAGGCGATGAAGGTGGCGGTGGCCGAGTTTGTGTGGCATTTCGCCGGGCCAGTTAACATCAGCGACAAGGAGAGGAATGGCTACATCCGGGAGATTGAGCGGCTGACCGATAAACTGGCTGTCTGCCGGGATGCGATGGTGTACAAGCAGACCTGGATTACCCTGCAGCACTATTGCCGCCTGGCTGCCTGGCCAATGCCAGAGCTGCCGTTGCTGGGCAAAGAACCTCAGCAGATGGTGCTGGAGGTGCTGCCATGAGCAAGGCCAATATCAGCATCAATCGGGATGTGTTCACTTGCCCACAGTGCACCTCACCGGCGGTTATCACCCGCTTTAAAAAGCAGACGCGCTGCAATACCGAGGTGTCGTTGGTTTGTAATAGCCCACGGTGCTATTTCCAGTGGGTTTGTCAGATAACGGCGGTGAGGGCATTGTCGGTGGCGAGGTCGCCGCATCCAGAGGTGCGACTTGCTTCAGTTGGGTGACAGCGTAACAGGAGGGTGGGCGCGGCGGTTTGCCGCGCTCTTTTTAAGCCTTGCTATTCATATTCACAGAGAACATGGTCGCTTCTACCGTAACTGCTTTTTTGCAGCAGTTTTGGTTCAACCGATCCGAAGCAGCCGAACTGATTCCATGCCTTTTCACATAAGCCTTTTTGTTCATCATCAAAGGCATTCGAGATTCCTGCCATACAAACACCGTTGTATTTTGAATCCCGCCCTCGGAGAGGACCGCCTACTTTGGCTTCTAGCTTTTTCTCTGTATCAACTCTCATGGAGATGCCATCGCATAGGGCCATCGCTTGCAGGGCATAGCAAAAATTCTCCACGAGGTCAGCGTTTTCATCCGCTTGTGAGTAGGCGGGGAGCCAGATCAGTATGGCAATCAATAGCTTTTTCATCGTCAAATTCCTTTTGTGATTTAAGTTTCTTGACCCCCCATAGCCGTCTGGAAGAGCCTGCAGACCTTTTTGAAAGTAGGGCGATAGTAAATGGCTAAGGGTTGGGAAGTCCACGGTGGGATGCTGCGGGTCTATTTTTACTACAAGGGGGATAAGTGCCGGGAGCCATTGAACCTGCCGCCCACGGATCAAAACAAGGCGTATGCTGAGGGCCTGGTGGCCACCATTAAGCATGAGATTCGGCAGGGCATTTTTGACTATGCCAGCCGATTTCCCAATTCGCCGCGGTTGAAGCAAAACACCTTCGGCCACTACCTGGATATTTTCTATGAGATCAAAGCGCGCAAGGTGGCGGCGCTGACGCTGGAGAATTACCAGCGCTGGGGAAGAGGCTATATTCGCCCGCAATGGGGCCATAGGCTGGTGGAGGATATCGACACCATCGACATCGAGAAGTGGATCAGCGCGTCCCTTGACTCGCTTGCCAGCAAAAGCATCAAAGAGATTCTGCAGATAATGTCTCAGGTGTTTGACCTTTACGGCACCCGCCACCGCGTTCACTACAATCCCACAAAGCCAATCCGGGTGGCGTTGCCTGACTCTGAAGATCCGGATGTGTTCACGCGCCGGGAAATTAACCTGATTCTCAATACGCCCACTGAGCGTGAATCTGAGCGCAACATGACGGAGTTTTGGCTGTGGTCCGGCCCGCGCACCGCAGAGCTGATTGCGATGAGCTGGGATTATATCGACCTCGACGCCGGTATTGCCCGGTATGAAATGGGCGTGGTTGAAGGGCAGTACAAGGCGACCAAGACGCGGCGTTCAAAGCGCACGGTGGAACTGTTGAAGCCGGCTGTTGACGCGTTGCGCCGGCAGAAGGCGATTACCGGCGACCTGGAGCCGATCACGGTTGAGATGACCGACAGGGATAACCGCACTATCCGCAAAGTGAAATTCCGGCCGGTATGGGTAAGCACCGGTACCGGCGAGCCGTTCATCCACATTAAGAGTTATCGGGAATATTGGTGGACCAATCACCTGGAGGCGGCAGGGGTTCGCTACCGGGGGCCAAGCCAGTGCCGCCACACCTTCATTAGCCAGATGCTAACGGTGGGCATGCCCATCAACTGGATTATTGCGCAGGTAGGCCACACATCCGAAGCCATGATCCGGAAGCACTACGGCAAATTCATTCAGGAAGACCAGCCGATCAACTTCTCGCAACTGGCCAACGCCAAGTTGGGGTTTACTGGGCAAGAAGAATAACAAAGCCCCGGATTCACAAGCAGAAAAGGCCGGTAATTCGGCCTGCCTTCCCACTTCGTCAGTCCCAGAACGGTCCCAAAATCGTCCCATTCCAAACTGCCAGTCTCGGAAAGCCCCGTATGACGCGGGTTTAAATGGCGGAGGGGCAGGGATTCGAACCCTGGGACGGTCGCCCGTCGCCGGTTTTCAAGACCGGTGCTTTCGACCACTCAGCCACCCCTCCGGAGAAGCCCGAGATTATACCTAGGTTTGTTTCTGAAACAAGCGTATTTCTAAAAAAGACTTATAAATCAGATGGGTGTGGCTAAAAATTAGGCAAAAAAAGCCCGGCATTTGCCGGGCTTAGGTGAGATATTGTCAAACTTAGTTCCGGGGGTCGTTGGCCGCTCTTGGCAGCTTCGGACGATCCGGGTTAGGTTGCGCCATAACACTGGCGTCTAGCACTGGCGCTTGCGGTTGCGCCGTGGTGATATCCACAGTGCCAACTGGGCTGGGTGCAACGCGCGGATCGTTGGCGGCTCTACCTTGCGGCTTGGCAACGCTGCTGGGAGCGGCGGGTGACGGCGCGGCATTAGGCTCGCTCGCTGCAATCGGCGCTTCGGGCTCTGATGTTGTTTCAGCCGCCGTATCCGGTGCTGACGGCTCAGCCGGTGCCTCAGCGGCTGGTTCGACGTCCTGCGCCGGCGTATCGGACGGTGGTGTCGCTTCAGTGTCCGCTACCACGGCTTCGGTTGCGCTGTCTTCCGTCGCTGTCGATTCGGCCTCTTCATTACGCTTGGCTGGCGCCGGCTCGTTTTCAGTAACGGCGTTTTCAGTTGCCTCTACCTCCATTGAGTCGTTGCTGACGGTGTCCTTCACGTCTGCAGCCGGGGCAGTGGGCGCAGTAGCTTGGTTCGGCGTTTCCTCGCTGCGGGGTGCGGGAGCCTCAGTCGCTGTGATGGGCGCCTCTGTCGTCGGAG
Source organism: Spongiibacter marinus (assembly GCF_016906995.1). Classification (GTDB taxonomy): domain Bacteria; phylum Pseudomonadota; class Gammaproteobacteria; order Pseudomonadales; family Spongiibacteraceae; genus Spongiibacter; species Spongiibacter marinus. Next base: position 140,821 of record NZ_JAFBBD010000006.1, read on the forward strand.
CCGCTTCAGTGTTTACCTTCGCATCCTCTGCAGTCTCCTCAGCAACAATACTGTTGCGTGCTTCTTCCGGCAAAGCATCTACGGGTGCGGCACTGCGTTTACGTTCCTGGGGGCCGCGAGGGCGGCGGTTGCCGCGGCGACGCGGGCGATTGTTTGACTCATTGCCCTTGTTATCGCTGTCGGCCTGATCGTTTTCCGGCTTGCGCGTGTCGTTGCTGGGCTTGTCATTGCCTTTGTTCGCCGCCGTATTGTCGCGATCATTGCGATTACGGTTGCGATTGCGGTTGTTGTTGCGGCTATCGCTGCGATTGTCACCGCGCTCGTCATTGCGCTTATCGCGGTTTTGCTTGTTGCCGCCGCGTTCGCTGTTCGCTTTCGCTGTGTCGCTGTCACCACCTTGGTTGTTGCGATTGCGCTGGTCGTTGGGGCGACGATTGCGGTTGCGGTTCTGGCCACCGCGGTTGTTGTTGCGGTTCTGACCGCCGCGGTTGTTGTTGCGGTTGCGATTGTTGGCGCGGCGTGGTTCAGGAGTGGGCTCGGGTTCAGGCTCTTCGCCTTTAAAGAAGGCGGCGATACTTTTACCCAGCTTGCTGAAAAAGCCTTCCTCATCCGCCTTTTGCTCAGCAGGCTTATTGTCGGCGGGTTTGTCGCTTGCCGGCGAGGGTGCTGGTGCCGGTGTTTTGGGCGCCAGGGTGCGAACCACAGCAGCGGGTGCGGCGGCCGGCGCTTGTGGGGCCTTGATTTGCTCGTCTTCACTTTCCGCTTCAGCGGCAATTTTGTAGCTGACCTCGGCATCGCCGTCGATGTCGCTCTCGCGCAGGCGGGCTACCTCGAAATGTGGCGTGTCCAGGTGTGGGGCGGGGATCACTACCACACGCACGTTACTGCGCTGTTCGATGTCGTGTATTGCCGTGCGCTTTTCGTTCAGCAGATATGAGCCAACATTGACGGGAACAATGGCGCGAATTTCGGCGCTTTTCTCTTTATTCGCTTCCTCTTCAACGAGGCGAAGAATCGACAGGGCGAGGGATTTGGTGTCGCGAATAGTGCCCTGGCCGCTACAGCGGGGGCAGACTTTGGCGCTGGTCTCGCCCAGAGAGGGGCGGAGGCGTTGGCGAGACATTTCAAGCAGGCCAAAGCGCGAGATTCGCCCGGTTTGGATGCGGGCGCGGTCGGTTGCCATGGCATCCCGAACCCGGTTTTCCACTTCGCGTTGGTTTTTGGCTGCCATCATGTCGATAAAATCGACAACGATCAGACCACCGATATCACGCAGCCGTAACTGGCGGGCAATCTCATCAGCAGCTTCAAGGTTGGTTTGCAGTGCTGTTTCCTCGATATCGCCGCCCTTGGTTGCTCTGGCAGAGTTGATATCGATGGAGACGAGTGCCTCTGTTGGGTCGATAACGATAGAGCCGCCGCTGGGGAGTTGAACCTCGCGCTGGAAGGCCGATTCAATCTGGGACTCTATCTGGTAGCGGTTGAATAGGGGAACCTGGTCTTGGTAGTAGCGCACCTTGTTTTTAAAGTGCGGCATCACCTGTTCAACGAAGTGCATCGCTTCGTTGTAGGATTCCTCGGAATCGATCAAGACCTGGTCGATATCGTCGCGCAAATAGTCGCGAATTGCGCGGATAATAACGTTGCTTTCCTGAAGGATAAGCACCGGAGCCTTGCGCTCTTCACCGGCTTGCTGAATCGCTGACCACAGGTGAAGAAGGTAGTCTAAATCCCACTGCAGTTCTTCCGAGCTGCGGCCGATGCCCGCTGTGCGAACAATGACGCCCATGCTGTCTGGGATGTTGATGCTGTTCAGCGCATCGCGCAAAGCGGCGCGCTCCTCTCCCTCAATGCGACGAGAAATGCCGCCGGCACGGGGATTGTTAGGCATCAGTACCATGTAGCGGCCGGCGAGACTAATAAAGGTTGTGAGTGCAGCGCCTTTGTTGCCGCGCTCCTCTTTTTCAACCTGAACGATAACTTCGGTGCCTTCTTTTACAAGGTCCTTGATTTTCGCACGGCCGGAAACGTCAGAGGGGTTGCGGTAGAAATATTCTTTGGAGATTTCTTTAAGGGGAAGAAAACCGTGGCGTTCGGCGCCGAAGTCGACAAAAGCGGCTTCCAGGCTGGGTTCAACGCGGGTAATTTTACCCTTGTATACGTTGGCTTTTTTCTGGACGCGGGTACGGTTCTCGATATCCAGGTCGTAAAGGCGTTGCCCGTCTACGAGGGCAACACGCAACTCTTCTGGCTGAGTTGCGTTAATAAGCATTCTTTTCATGAGCTATCAAATCCCAAAAGCCGGGATCTGTCGGGCCGCTCACGTGATTGAGCATCTATAAGCGTTGCAATGAGTCGATTGGGCCTTATGGGCGCCGGGGCCGTTTTCGGCCAGCGTTCTCATTGTGTGCGGCATGGTCGTTTGTTGCCGCGCTTTTCTCGGCGCGATTGTTCACGCGCTGGTCGTCGTTCGTCTAATACGGTAGGCGCAGGGTATACGCGCCAAATATCGGTAACGTCTATTCGTACGTCGCTTTTACAGAGTTCTATCACATCTACGGTGCCGGCAAATCTCGGCAGCACAATGTTTTATGTACCGGCACTACGCTAAAATGCCGCCGGTACACTGTTTGTTCACGTGGTGAGGCGCTGCCAAATTCCCTATGGCGATATCTGCCTCTGTAGACGGTTGGCGGTTTTCCCTTGCAACACAGCCCTGCTGTGGCGGGAACCGGGCCCAACGGCTACGCGTTGGAATATAGCAGTATTCAGTAGTTGTCTCAATGATTTACCGAGGTTTTGAGTGAGTTCAGACGGATTAGTTAATCCCGCAGTGCGGTTTGTCACCGTGACTGACGATTTTGCCGGGCAGAGGCTGGATAACTTTTTAATGAGAGAGTTAAAAGGTGTTCCTAAGTCTAAGATTTATAACATTTTGCGCCGTGGCGAAGTGCGAGTGAATAAATCGCGGGTTAAGCCGGCATACAAGCTCATGGCGGGGGATGTGTTACGCATTCCGCCTGTTCGGTTGGCGCAACGCGAGACGGTGCCTGTGTCGACTTCGCTGGCGACGCGGATCCGCGATGCGGTGATCTACGAAGATGAGGGCTTGATGATAGTCAATAAACCCTCGGGATTGGCGGTGCATGGCGGCAGTGGAGTGTCGATGGGCCTGATTGAATCTCTGCGCCAAATATACCCGGAGTGTCGGCATTTGGAGTTGGTTCACCGCCTTGATCGCGACACCTCAGGCTGTGTCATGGTTTCGAAAAAAAGAAGTGTTCTTAAGGAATTGCATCAACTTCTTCAGAAAAAACATGCAGTCGATAAGCGTTATCTTGCGCTGGTGGGCGGGAGTTGGCCTGTGCGCAAAAACCAGGTGAATGTACGACTGCAGAAAAATGTGCTGCAGTCCGGTGAAAGGATGGTTCGTGCAGGTATTGAGGGAAAGGCCTCGCTCACCGAATATCGGCTGCTCAAGCGTATTGAGGGTGCAAGCTTGGTGGAGGCCAGACCAATTACCGGGCGCACCCATCAAATTCGCGTTCACTGCCAGTACGCCGGCCACCCGATCCTTGGCGACGATAAATATGGGGACGACGCCGCGAATCAGCGTTTTCGGGAAAAGGGCTTAAAGCGTTTATTTCTGCATGCCCATTCGTTGTCTTTCACTTTGGGTGAAAGGAAGGTCTCGGTGGAAGCGCCTCTGCCAAGTGACCTACAAAAAGTTCTAGAAAGCGAGGGTAACTAGCCGTCATGCTTATTATTTTTGACTGGGATGGGACGCTGCTCGATTCATCTGACAAGATCGTGGCGTGCATGCGCCAGGCCGCTGCCGACTGTGGCGTGGCGCCGCCGAGCCCGGCGGAGGTGCGCGATATTATTGGCTTGGAATTGAGTCGCGCGATTGCAATTCTTTTTCCTTCGAAGTCTCCAGAGGGTGTCACCGAGATTCGCGATGCCTACGCACGGCGTTTTGTGGAGGCTGATTGCCAGCCATGCTCGTATTTTGACGGGGTTGAGCGTGGTTTGCGGCGCTTGCACGCGGCGGGCCATCAGTTGTGCGTGGCAACGGGCAAAAGTCGCAAGGGCTTGAACCGGGTATTCTCGCACTTGCCGGAGGCCGCGCTGTTTACTGCCAGTCGCTGCGCCGATGAAACGGCGTCAAAGCCAGATCCGTTGATGTTGCGTGAATTGTGTGAGGCCCTGAGTGTCGCGCCGCATGACGCGGTCATGGTCGGCGATACGGAGTACGACCTGGAGATGGCTCATCGCTTTGGTATGCCGTCGATAGGTGTTAGTTACGGCGTGCATCATCCTGATCGCCTAAAGCGGTGGGGGCCTCGCGCCATTATTGACCATTTCGATCATCTGGATGCGGCGCTGCCGCGCTAAGTTATGCTCGCGCGGCAGGGTTGCCTAGGGGAGGTCGTAGCCCTCTTTGGTCAGAAAATCCACCAAGCGTATGAGCGGTAAGCCAATCAGGGTATTGGGGTCGTCGCCGCTCAGGCGCTCAAATAAACTAATGCCCAAGCCCTCCATTTTGAAGCCGCCGGCGCAGTCGAACGCGGGCTCTTTGTCCACGTAGCGAGTGATCTGGTCGGTGGTCAAGGGGCGAAAATAGACGGTAAATGTTTCTACGCAGTTCTGCTGGCGGCCGCTTTGACTGTTAATCAGGCATAGGCCGGTGTGGAAGTGCAGCGTTTTGCCGGAGCACGCTTGAAGCTGCTCAATGGTTCGGTCCCGGTCGCCGGGCTTGCCCAGCGCGATGCCGTCGAGGTCTGCAACTTGATCACTGCCAATAACTAGGGCGTCTTTGTGCTGAGTGGCCACGTGGGCGGCTTTCTGCCGCGCTAGGCGCAGTGCGGTCTCTGCGGGCTTTTCCGTATTTAATGGTGTTTCGTCGATATTCGGAGCGTGACACTCGGCTTGTATGCCGAGTTGGCTGATTAATTGCTGGCGGTAGCGCGAGCTAGAGGCGAGTACGATCCTGGTGGGGCTGGCCATTTAATGCGGGGTCCGGTCAGAAGTTTCAGGCAGTTTAGCAGAATCCCTGCCGCCAATTTGCAGGGGCTTGAGGGCAGTGGCTTGCCCGCGGTTCTTGTGTGGGCGAAAAGGCGGCGTAAGCGCCTAAAAATACGGCTTTTTGCTTTGACATCGCCCGGTCAAATCCCTATGATTGCGCGCTTATGCAAAGACAGCCCCTGCCTAAGCAGCTGGATGCGAGGAAACTCTGCATCAGCGCTGCGGAAATTTGCGCGAAGATCAGCGTAAGCGAGTTACCCCGTTTTGCGGCGGGACTGGCTTCTGATAACGGCGAAGTACTGGCCGATATCAAGCTGTATCGAGATGAACAGGGGTTTTACCGAGTGGATGGGAAGGCTCGTGCTGCAGTCGAAGTGAGCTGCGAGCGCTGTTTACAGGCCATGCCCATTGAAATTGCGGCGGAATTCGCTCTCGCTCTAGTGTGGACCGAGGAGCAGGCCAAAGCTTTGCCGAAGTCATTGGATCCGGTGATTTTGGGTGAAGAGCTACTGGCGCTCGATGAGTTATTGCAAGACGAGCTGATTATCAGCACGCCTTTCGTTAGCTACCACGATATAGACGAGTGCAAAACCACCGCGCCAACTGACTATCCCGCGCCGGAAGGCGCCGGAATTGAAGAGAAGGGCGAGTCGCCTTTTTCTGTACTGGGGTCATTAAAACCCCAAGATTAAGTGAAGAGGAATTGTTGAGCCATGGCTGTTCAGAAAAGCAAGAAGACCCGTTCTCGTCGCGGCATGCGTCGTTCACACGATGCACTGTCTAGCGCAGCGCTGTCAGTAGACCAGACTAGCGGTGAAAAGCATCTGCGCCATAACGTTACCGCTGACGGTTTCTTCCGTGGCCGTAAAGTAGTCGCTGGTAAAGACGACTAACATTTGCGTGGCATCACTGCGGCTAGCCGTTGATGCAATGGGCGGAGACTTCGGTCTCCGCTCTACGATTCCCGCCTCCGTTCTCGCACTGAACGAGAATTCAGAACTTCATATCACGCTAGTAGGCGACGAGCCCGCTATTCGTGCTGCCCTGGCTGATTCCAGAGCGCCCCTCGACCGCTTATCAATAATCCATGCGCCGGATGTGGTGCTGATGGATGATAAACCTGCGTCAGCACTTCGAACAAAACGCCAGTCGTCCATGGCGATCGCTTTAGAGCTGCTTCGTGATGGTCAGGTGTCCGCGGTGCTTAGCGCCGGAAACACCGGCGCACTCGTGGCAATGAGCTGCATTATTGTCCAGCGCATGGACGGCATTCGCCGGCCCGCGATCTGCGCCCCAATCCCCTCCGACCACCATCACACCTTCATGTTGGATCTCGGCGCAAATGTCGAGTGCAGTGCTGAAGAACTTCGCCAGTACGCAGTGATGGGGAGTGCTTTGTGCAGCGTTGTGGATGGCAATGCCCAGCCGCGCGTTGGTTTATTGAACATTGGTGAGGAGCTGATAAAGGGGACCGCACTGATGCAAGACACGGCGGCGCTGTTGAACGCGGAACCACGGCTTAACTACGTGGGCTTCGTTGAAGGCGGGGATATTTTTGGCAGTGAGGTCGATGTGGTGGTTTGCGATGGCTTTGTTGGCAATATCGCCTTGAAGGTGAGTGAAGGTACGGCGTCATTTATCAATCGAACACTGCGTGCTCAGCTGCGCGAAACCCTTCTCGGGCGCTTGGTCGGTTTATTGTTGTTGCCTGTGCTAAAGCGTTTTCAAAAGCGGCACGACCCGCGTCATTACAACGGCGCTGTACTGCTCGGGCTGAAGGGGGTGGTTGTGAAAAGTCATGGCAGCTCTGATGAAAAAGGTTTTCTAGCGGCAATCCAGCAAGCCGCTAGGGCAGTCGGCCAGGATCTACCAGCGCGCATCGCCGAGCATTTGTAGTGCGATGCGCCATTTAAAAATCAATAAGTGAATAGATAACAAAGGATGTACAACTGATGGAAGCAAAGAAGTTAGCATTCGTTTTTCCCGGACAAGGTTCGCAGAAAGTCGGCATGCTTGCCGATTTAGCGGCAGCCTTTCCCGAGGTGAAGAACACCTTTGCCGAGGCCTCTGACGCCCTGGATTACGATATGTGGGCGTTGGTTCAAGAAGGTGAGCAAGCTCAGCTGAATCTGACCGAGACGACACAGCCCGTGTTGCTTACCGCTAGTGTGGCGGTGTGGCGCCTGTGGTTAGCACAGGGTGGCCTGCGCCCGGCGATGATGGCCGGGCACAGCCTGGGTGAGTTCTCTGCGCTGGTCTGTGCCGGTGCAATCGACTTTGCTGACGCCGTGCGACTGGTTCGTGCGCGTGGTCAATATATGCAGACTGCCGTGCCGGTGGGTGAGGGCGCTATGGCGGCTGTGCTGGGGTTGGATGACGCGAAAATTGAAGAGATTTGTGCGGCAACTGACGGCGTTGTTGAGGCCGTGAATTACAACTCGCCTGGACAGGTGGTTGTGGCGGGACATACCCAGGCTGTGGAAGCGGCGCTGGGTGCGCTGAAAGACGCCGGTGCCAAGCGCGCGATGTTGCTGCCGGTGAGCGCTCCTTTCCATACCTCATTGATGCGCCCAGCGGGTGAAAAGCTAGCCCAAGCCTTGGCAGAATTGACGATTAACGCGCCTGTCATTCCCGTGGTGCACAATGTTCACGCACAAACTGAAGCAAACCCGGCTCAGATCAAGGAATTGCTGACTCAGCAGATATACAGTGCGGTCAAATGGGTGTCCTGTGTGCAGACAATGACCGACTCTGGGATCGAAATGACGGTAGAGTGCGGGCCGGGCAAGGTGCTGAGTGGCTTGAATAAGCGAATTCAGAAATCGCTGCAGTGCTTGAACCTGGAGAGTCCAGAAACCCTAGAGGCCGCATTGGCTGCGGTCGCCGAATAATAAGGAAGTCGTTGTATGAGTGATAAAGTTGCATTGGTGACCGGAGCAAGTCGCGGTATTGGGCGGGCAATCGCTCTGGCACTAGGCGAGGCAGGTTACACCGTCGTTGGCACGGCTACATCGGAGTCAGGTGCAGAGTCAATATCTGCAGGCTTCGCTGAGCAGGGCGTGACGGGCTGCGGAATGGTATTGGATGTTGCGTCATCACAGTCAGTGGACGCCGTGCTTAAGGCCATTGGTGAGCAATACGGTGCGCCTACCGTACTGGTGAATAACGCCGGTATTACCAAAGACAATATTATGATGCGAATGAAAGAAGAGGAGTGGTTCGATGTCATCGACACTAACCTCAACTCTCTTTATCGCATTGCAAAAGCCAGCCTGCGCGGCATGACTAAAGCGCGCTGGGGGCGAATTATCAATATCAGCTCTGTTGTGGGCTCAATGGGCAATGCTGGTCAGGCCAATTATGCCGCGGCAAAGGCCGGAATGGACGGCTTTACTCGAGCGCTTGCCCGGGAGATTGGTTCTCGTGGAATCACGGTGAACAGCGTAGCGCCGGGGTTTATTGATACGGACATGACGAAGAAATTGCCCGAGGAGCAGCGTGAATCCCTCGCGGGGCAAATTCCTCTGCAGCGCCTGGGGCAGCCCGAGGAAATTGCGGCCGTTGTCGCGTTTTTGGCGAGTGATGCCGGGGCTTACATTACGGGTGAGACAATTCATGTAAATGGCGGCATGTATATGGCGTAAACATTTGAAAAATAGGGCTTTCTTTCTAGAAATGTCGAATTTTTCTGTTTTAGCTATGCACAAGCGTCGGTAGTCGATGTAGAATTAGCGTCCAAGTGCTGGGCCGTACGCATCACTATTTTCGGTGAACGACTGAGTTGCCCTAGGGTGAGTCAGGCGCTCCAAACTTTAAAAATTAATTAGGAGTCATTTAGGACCATGAGTAGCATTGAAGAACGCGTCAAGAAAATTGTGGCAGAGCAACTCGGTGTTAAGGAAGACGACGTGCAGGAGTCTGCCTCTTTTGTAGAAGATCTGGGCGCAGATTCTCTGGATACCGTTGAGCTAGTAATGGCCCTTGAAGAGGAATTTGAAACTGAAATTCCCGATGAAGAAGCCGAGAAGATCACAACTGTGAAGCTGGCCATCGATTACATCAAAGAAAATCTGCAGTAAGTTTTCTGCACAGGCGGGAATTCCCGCAAGGAAAAAGCCGTTTCTATGAACATAGAGCGGCTTTTTTTATGTCTGAAGATAAAGTTTGCGCGCAGATTGCGATAGTATTCTGCCGGTAAAGGCGGTAGCTCGGTATCAGATAGCCAGTTTCTGTAGGGTTAGCGAGCATAGAAAATAGGTAGCTGGAGGTATTCATGTCAAAGCGCAGAGTGGTGGTAACTGGATTGGGGATGGTGAGCCCACTCGGTAATTCCGTTGCAGAAAGCTGGCAGCAGATTCTCGAAGGGCGCAGCGGCGTTGCCGAAATAAATAGCTTTGACACCTCGGCGTATGCAACGCGCATTGGGGCCTCGATAAAGGATTTTTCTGTCGACGAGTATATGTCGGCGAAAGAAGCCAAGCGCTTTGATCCGTTTATCCACTATGGCATTGCGGCAGCAGAGCAGGCCCTGAGTGATTCTGGGCTGGCGATACAAGACAGCAATGCGCATCGCGTAGGAACCGCAATTGGTTCTGGTATTGGCGGTATCGGCTTGATTGAAAAAAGCCGGATGACTATCGAGAAGAGTGGCCCGAGAAAGCTGTCGCCGTTCACAGTACCAGGCGCGATCATCAATATGGTGGCGGGCCTGATGGCGATCCGCCACAACCTTCAGGGGCCAAGCATCGCGATCACCACTGCGTGCACCACGGGTACCCACAATATTGGTATGGCGGCGCGCATGATCGCCTACGGCGATGCCGATGCGATGCTCGTTGGTGGTGCCGAGATGGCAACCACGCAGGTTGGCTTGGGCGGCTTTGCCGCGGCGCGGGCAATGTCGACGCGCAACGATGACCCCCAGGGCGCAAGCCGCCCCTGGGACAAAGAGCGCGATGGCTTCGTATTGGGCGATGGCGCAGGCATGCTAGTACTGGAAGAACTTGAATCTGCAAGGCAGCGCGGCGCGACAATTTACGCTGAGTTGAGCGGTTTTGGTATGAGCTGCGACGCCTTTCATATGACCTCTCCACCAGAAGACGGCCGCGGTGCCCTTGCGGCAATGCAAGCGGCATTGAACGATGCCCAAAAAGATGCCGCGGTACTGGATTATATCAATGCCCACGGCACCTCCACGGTGGCGGGCGATGTTGCAGAAAGCCGGGCGATAGAGCGTTTAATGGGGCCGGCGGCTGATGCGGTGGCGGTAAGCTCCACCAAATCAATGGTTGGGCATCTACTGGGCGCGGCTGGCGCTGTTGAGGCGATATTCTCGGTGCTCGCCATTCGCGATCAGGTGGCGCCGCCGACCATAAATCTACAGACGCCGGATGAGGGCTGTACCCTGAATTACGTTCCCAACGCTGCCCAGCAGCGCCGGATTGAGCACGCCATGTCGAATTCGTTCGGTTTTGGTGGCACTAACGGCAGCTTGCTTTTCAGTCGCTATCAAGGCTGAGTTGGCGCTCTCGGATGGTAGATAAACAGGCCATTTTTAACGGCAAGCCCTGTGATCGATCTTTAGCGGCGAATCGAGGTATGGCCTATGGCGACGGGCTGTACGAAACCCTATTGGTGAATGAGGGTAAGCCGTTATGGCTGGACGAGCACCTGGCGAGACTGTTATCCGGTGCGACGCGCTTGCGGTTAGACATCGATAGCGTAGCCTTGTGCGAGGACGTTCGCGCAATCTGCGCGCCGGTAAAAGGTAGGCGAGTCCTTAAGATTCTGTGTTTTCGCCGCAGTGGCGGGCGCGGCTACCAGCCTCAATCGCGCACTGCAGAGCGCTTATTATCCCTTTGGCCAGAACCTGGTGGCGAGTTGTGGCACCACGGCGCCCGGCTTATGTTGTGTCAAACGCGCATGGCAATGAATGCCCAGTTTGCCGGCATTAAACATTGCAACCGGTTGGAGCAGGTAATGGCCGCCGAGGAGTTGCAAGGCAGTACTTGCGATGAAGGCTTGATGCTGGATACCAGTGGCCGCGTAATAGAAGGAACGCGAAGTAACCTGTTTGCCGTAAGTTCCGGAAAACTGTATACACCGTCGCTGAACGAGAGTGGTGTTGCAGGTATCATGCGGGAGAAAATACTGCACTGGGCGAAAGCGCAGGGAATACCGACTCTTCAAGTAAATATGGGCCCGTCAATGCTCCAACGTGCTGACGAAATCTTTGTATGCAACAGTGTTTTTGGGCTGTGGCCGGCGCTGTCTATCGGCTGTCTACAGAAATCTATCGGTCCGATGAGCCGAGCCGCGCAGGCACATTTTGAATCTCAATTTCATGCGTAAATTATTTCGCGCTGCGATAGCGCTTATTTTTCCCGTTGTAATCCTCTGCCTGCTCTTGCTGGCATATGTCGATCGCTACTTTGACCGGGCTCTGAATCTGGGCGAGACTGCCCAAACGTTTGTACTGAACCGGGGAACCGGCTTTTCTGCTGCCATTAATCAGGCCGCCTCACAGGGGTGGCTCACACAACCCGATGTACTGAAGATCTACGGCCGCTTATTTCCATCACAGGCAGAAATTCGCGCGGGGGAATATCGCCTAGAGCCCGGCATCACCGTGGGAGAATGGCTGCAAATGCTCCGCGATGGCGAGGTGCTGAGCCACCAATTGACCTTTGTCGAGGGCTCTACGCTTGGCCAGGTAATACAGCAATTGTCGTCCCACGCATTGATTGATGCTGAGGGTATGAACCCCCCGACAGATGAGCAGTTTTGGTCCAGTCTTGGTATTGAACAGCCGCTGGCAGAAAACCCGGAAGGTTTGTTTTTCCCTGATACCTATGACTTTCATCGCGGTGATTCAGCCGAGATGTTGCTGCGCCGCGCCTACCAGCGATTACAGCGAGTGTTAAATGAAGAGTGGGCGGCGCGAGCGGACGGCTTGCCATATAAAACCGCCTATGAAGCGCTGATTATGGCGTCGATCATCGAGAAAGAGACCGGCGTGCCCCATGAGCGCGGCGAGATCGCCGGCGTATTTGTTCGACGCCTTCAGCGTGGTATGCGTTTGCAGACAGACCCAACTGTCATTTATGGAATGGGGGAGGCCTACCGCGGCAACATCCGTGGGCGAGATTTGCGTGACGCCAGTAACCCTTACAACACATACAGAATCAACGGCTTGCCGCCAACGCCGATAGCATTGGCTGGGCGAGAAGCCATTCACGCAGCCCTTCACCCAGTGGCAGGTGATAGCTTGTTCTTTGTGGCGAAGGGTGATGGCAGCCATCAGTTTTCGGCCACCTTGGCCGAGCATGAGGCTGCGGTGAAACGCTACCAGCTGCGTCGACGCAGTGATTATCGATCCAGCCCTGTGGCTACGGAGAAACGCTAATGCCGACGACTGCGCGATTTATTACCCTGGAAGGTGGGGAGGGCGTCGGAAAGTCCAGCAATATGGCGTTTATCGTCGATACGCTGGCGGCGGCGGGCATCCCCTATATCCAAACCCGCGAGCCGGGCGGTACCGCTTTAGCGGAGAGTATTCGCGAATTGTTGCTCGAGCCTCGCGATGAGCCGATGGCAGAGCTGACGGAGTTATTGCTGGTGTTCGCGGCGAGAGCGCAGCATTTACAACAGAAAATAATCCCTGCGTTAAACGCCGGCACCTGGGTGATTTGTGATCGCTTTACGGATGCCACCATGGCATACCAGGGAGCTGGGAGAGGCCTATCTGTGGCAGTTATTCAGCAGTTGCGCCAATTGGTGCAGGCTGAGTTGCAACCGGATCTTACGCTGTTGCTCGATGCCCCTATTGATGTCGGTATGGGGCGCGCGAGTCGTCGCGGGGAGCTCGATCGCTTCGAGCGCGAGCAGGCAGATTTCTTTCAGCGCGTGCGCCAGGGCTATTTGGATCAGGCGCACGCTGAGCCGGAGCGATACCGGGTGATTGATGCCTCGCAAGCGCTGGAAGCAGTGCAGCAGGATATTCACCAGGTGCTGCAAGAGGTATTGCAGGGGGCTGGGGCATGAGTAGTATGCCGCTGAGTTATCCCTGGCAAATGCCACAATGGCAGCAGCTGGCAGGCTTACATGAAGGGCAGCGGTTTCCCCATGCGCTGTTACTGGGTGGACCCTCGGGTATCGGCAAGCTGCAGTTTGGTCGGGCGCTGCTTTGCAGCCTGTTGTGTGAGCACCCTAAAAATTTTTTGGCTTGTGGTGAATGCCATTCGTGCCAGCTTTACCAAAGCGGTAGTCACCCGGATATCCGCGAGCTTTGCCCGGAAGAGGGCAAGCGCCAGATTGGCGTTGATCAGGTCCGCGCTCTTCAGCAATTTACTTCGCAAAGTGCTTACCGAGAGGGTGGCCGTAAGCTGGTATTGATTCACCCCGCTGAGGCGATGAACCCCTACACCGCAAATGCCTTACTGAAAACCCTGGAGGAGCCGGCGGGCGACACCGTACTGGTTTTGCTGAGTCACTCGCCGAGTCAGTTGTTGGCGACTATTCGCTCGCGCTGCGTGCAGCTTACCTTCCCCCTGCCCGAACACAACAGTGCCCTGAAATGGTTGCAGAATCAGTTAGGGCAGACTGAGGATGCCGAGGCCCTGTTGCGGGAGTCTGGCGGGCGTCCTCTGGCCGCTCAACAGCTTTATGAGAGCGATGGCCTGAGCCAATGGCGAGCACAGGACGCCGCGCTGGCTGAGGTGGTCGAGGGCAAAAAGACCGTGCTGCAACTGGCCGATAGCTGGCAAGACCGGGAAGTTCCAGAGGTGCTTGAGTGGTGGCTGAATCGCTTGGCGGCACTGATCAAACACTTGTCGGCCGGTCAGCCGTTGAACGCGCGTTGGCAGGCTTACACGTCTATGGCCTTGCCGTCGGTTTATCTGCAATACGAGCAAGCCTTGGGATTGCGGGCGACCTTGCTTCGCGGTGCGGCGCTCAATAAACGCCTGGTATTGGAGAAGCTGCTACTGGACTGGTTTGATGCCTTTTATGGCCGTGCGCCGTCGCGGGCTTATTGATATAGTAGAAACATAACTCGCCGAACACCCGATGCAGGCGGTGGGCACAAATGGGGAAGGGTTCATGAGTGGAGCACAGCAGGGCGCGCGCAACGGTATTTTGTCCCTGACAATCCGTGATAAAGCAGTGTTGTATGCGGCATACATGCCGTTTATTCGCGATGGTGGTCTATTTGTGCCAACGACCAAGTCCTACAAGGTTGGCGATGAAGTCTTCATGCTGCTGACGCTGATGGACGAAGTGGAAAAAATTCCCGTTGCCGGAAAAGTGGTGTGGATTACCCCGCGTGGTGCGCAAAGTAATCGCGCGGCGGGTATTGGTGTTCAGTTCATTGGTGAAGACAAAACCGCCAACCAAAAAATAGAGCAGCAGTTAGCCGGAATACTGGAGTCGGAAAAACCGACCCATACCATGTAATTGAAGCCCCTCCTCGATAGCAAATTTGGAAACCCTTTTACTATGTTGGTAGACAGCCACTGTCACCTGGATCGCATTGACCTCAGTCCATACGACGGCGAGCTTGCTGCTGCCGTTCGCGCCGCGCAGGAGCGTGGGGTAGATAGAATGTTGTGTATTGGCATCGACTTAAATAATGCCCCCAAAGTCGTAGAGATCGCACAGCAGTTCGACAATATCTATGCATCTGTGGGGATTCACCCCTTGGATATCAGTGAAGATATTTGTGAAGTCGATGCCCTGGTTGAACTCTCAGACCAGGAGAAAGTGATTGCGATCGGCGAAACCGGGCTCGACTATTACTACAGCGCTGAGAAGAAAGTGCTGCAGCAAGGCAGCTTCGCCAATCACTTGAAGGCGTCAGTAAAAACGGGAAAGCCCGTCATCGTGCACACGCGTGACGCCCGTGAAGATACCCTGTCGTTGATACAGCAGCACGGCGACCCAAAGGTTGCTGGTGTGCTGCACTGCTTCACCGAATCGTGGGAAATGGCCAGCGCAGCCATGGAGATGGGCTACTACATTTCCTTTTCGGGCATTATCACCTTCAAGAATGCCGCCGAGCTGCGCGACGTGGTAAAAAAAGTACCGATGGAGCGCTTGCTGGTGGAAACCGATTCTCCCTATCTTGCGCCGGTGCCTTATCGCGGCAAGAAAAATGAGCCCAAATACGTTCGCGAGGTCGCCGAGTGTGTTGCCGAACTAAAAGGGCTGAGTTTTGAGCAGGTTGCTGAGCAGAGCAGCAGGAATTTCGACCGACTTTTCAATTTAGTGTGAGCTACTTCACCGCATCTTACCGTGGGGACAAATTTTGAGTGATTCCAATCTCCAGCGCACCGCGCTCTACCAGCTTCATATCGACCTTGGCGCAAAAATGGTGCCCTTCGCCGGTTATGAAATGCCTGTGCAATATCCTCTGGGTGTAAAGAAAGAGCACCTTCATACCAGGGAAGCGGCAGGGTTGTTCGATGTATCGCACATGGGGCAAATTCGCCTTCAAGGTGAAAATATAGCTCGGGAACTGGAGAAAATACTGCCTCAAGATGTGCTCGGTCTGGCAGAGGGGCGTCAACGCTACGGCTTAATGCTAAATGAGCAAGGCGGCATTCGTGACGATCTGATGTTTGCCAATCGCGGCGATGATTTTCTACTAGTGGTCAATGCCGCATGTAAAAACGACGATGCCGCCTGGCTGCGTGAGCACCTGCCTTCATCAATACAGGTTGAGCTGCAAAATGATCGCGCACTACTGGCATTGCAGGGGCCAAAAGCTCGCGCCGTGCTAAGTAAGTTGGCGCCGACAACGGCTGCCATGCGCTTTATGGATACGGGTTTTATCAGCGTGGCGGGCATTGATTGCTGGCTGAGCTGCTCCGGTTACACTGGCGAGGATGGCTATGAAATTTCCGTGGCCAGTGCCGATGCCGAAAAATTAGCAAAAGCGCTTTTAGCTGAACCTGAAGTGGAGGCTATAGGTCTGGGGGCTCGCGACTCGCTGCGTCTCGAGGCCGGGCTGTGCTTGTACGGGCACGATATGGACCAATCTCGCAGCCCAATTGAAGCGGGCTTGTTGTGGGCAATTCAAAAATGCCGGCGTCCAGGCGGCGAGAGAGAGGGCGGGTACATCGGCGCAAGCGTGATTGCTCAGCAACTTCAAGATGGCGTTGCTGAGAAGCGGGTGCTGTTAGATGTGGAAGGGCGGGCGCCGGTTCGTGAGCACAGCGCCATTGTCAATGCTGACGGCGAACGTGTCGGTGAGGTCTGCAGTGGGGGCTTTGGCCCGTCGACGGGTGGACCGCTGGCGATGGCCTACATCGCGTGTTCGGCGATGGAGCAGCAAACGCTGTTTGCCGAGCTGAGAGGCAAGAAAATTCCCGTGGCCGTTCGCAGCGGCAGTTTTGTTCCCCAGCGTTACTATCGCGGCTAATGCTTCCGTTTCAGCTGGGTGTCATAGAGGGTTTTTACGGCCGCCAGTGGAGTTGGCCCCAGCGTCAATCTCTGCCGAAGATGCTCTCTGATTGGGGGTATTCGGCGTATATCTACGCCCCGAAAGGCGACAGCAGTCTGCGTAGTCGTTGGCGAGAAGACTTCGACGCTGGGCACTTTGCGCGATTGCGCAGCCTCTCAGAATCCGCGCGCGAAGCCGGTATTGGCTGGGGTGTTGGTCTGTCTCCCGCCGGTCTGCAAGCTCACTTCACGGAAGCGGATGGCGCTGACCTGAGGCGAAAGCTGCAACAAATTAAAGCGCTGTGGCCGTCCCAGCTATGGATTTTGTTTGATGACCTGCCTGCGGGGGTGCCTGAATTAGCAGTGAGCCAATTACGAGTGGTGGATGCAGTTCGGCAGGTGTTGCCCGATACCCCGCTGGCGATTTGCCCGAGCTATTACAGCGAAGACCCGATACTGGAAAGCCTGTTTGGCGATTGCCCGAAGGATTATTTTGCGACCCTCAATGAGGGCTTGTCTGAGGATGTCGATATCCTGTGGACGGGACCGCGGGTTATCACTACTGCCTACGACGCTGACGACATGCATCGAGCCGCGTCGATCCTTGGCCGAAGGCCATTGTTGTGGGATAACTACCCAGTCAATGATGGCAAAAAGAGCAGCCGCTTTCTCAATATCCTGCCATTTTCCGGGCGCCCGTCGTCACTAAAAACGCTGGCGAGCGGGCATTTTGTGAACCCGATGAATCAGTTTCACCTATCGTTACTACCGCTGATGGGGCTCGCTTCGGTATATGCAGGCGAAATTATCGCGCAAGACAGCATTTTCAAGGCCGCGCTGGGGAGTTTGCCCGAAGACTTGGCGCAATTATTGGCGGAGTATGCGCCAATGTTCCAGAATGAGGGTTTGGATGGTATGCCGGCGGCATTAAAAGCGGCAATTGCATCCAGGTGTGACCGCATAGCGCATCCCGCTGCAGGGGAGTTGGCTGCTTGGCTGCGAGAGGAGTACAGGTTTGACCCGGATTGCCTGACCGAGTAGGTCGGGTGAGCGGGGATTTTACGTGGCGGCTTGCCATAAATTACGCTTTCCGGTAGTTTTAGCACCCGAATGTTTACATGGTAAACATGTTGCTTCAGGCAAATGCCGCCGCCAACATCTCGACTAGAGAACTCGAATAGAGGGAAAACAATGATTTATCAAGGCAAGGCGTTAAGCGCAAGCTTTCTGGAAGATGGCATCGCGGAGCTCTGCTTCGACCTCCAGGGCGACTCCGTCAACAAATTTAACCGCATCACTCTCGAAGAGTTGGGCGAGGCGACCAAAGCTTTGGCTGCCGAATCCGGATTGAAAGGTGTTGTGGTTACCAGTGGTAAGGCGGTATTTATCGTCGGCGCTGACATCACCGAATTCACCGAGCTGTTCAAGTTGCCAGATGACGAGCTGCGTCAATGGTGCTCGCAAGCTAATGATGTGTTCAACGCTTTTGAAGACCTGCCGGTACCCACTGTCGCTGCCATTAATGGCGTTGCACTGGGCGGTGGTTATGAGATGTGTTTGGCCTGTGACTTCCGCGTGATGTCTAGCAGCGCTGTGGTTGGTCTGCCCGAAGTGAAACTGGGTATCAACCCAGGTTTTGGCGGCACCGTACGCCTGCCACGTGTTATTGGTTGCGACAACGCGAACCTGTGGGTGGCTACTGGTAACCAGCAAAAGCCTGATGCTGCCTTGAAAGATGGCGGCGTAGATGCGGTGGTTGCACCTGAGTTATTGAAAGATGCCGCCGTTGATTTGCTGAAGAAAACCATTGCCGGTGAGTTTGATTACCAAGCGCGCCGCGAAGAGAAAAAATCGCCCGTCAAGCTGAACGATATTGAGCGCATGATGGCCTTTACTACTGGTAAAGCCATGGTTGCACAGCAAGCAGGTAAGAACATGCCCGCGCCTGTGACTGCCGTAAAATCGATGGAGCGCAACGCGACGTTGAGCCGCGATGAAGCTATCGAAGTTGAAATTGACCATTTCATCAAGCTGGTACGCACCCCGCAGTCTAACGCATTGGTCGGCTTGTTCCTGAACGAGCAGAGCGTTAGTAAAGCAGCCAAAGCCGCAGCGAAAGCCGGTGGCGACGTAAAACAAGGCGCAGTTTTGGGCGCCGGTATCATGGGTGGCGGTATCGCTTACCAATCTGCCTACAAAGGCACGCCCATTTTGATGAAAGATATCGCTGAAGCCGGTCTTGAGCTGGGTTTGAAAGAAGCTGGCAAGCTGCTTTCCAAGCGCGTTGCTCGCGGTCGTATGACCCCGGATAAAATGGCCTCAGTACTGAGCAGCATTCGTCCCACCTTGAATTACGATGGGTTTGACGCTGCCGACGTGATTGTCGAAGCGGTTGTTGAGAACCCCAAAGTGAAGCATGCTGTACTTGCTGAGACCGAAAAGCACATCCGTGAAGATGCGGTTTTGGCCTCTAATACTTCTACAATCTCTATTAGCTATCTTGCCGAAGCTCTTGAAAGACCTGAGAATTTCTGTGGTATGCACTTCTTTAACCCTGTGCATGCTATGCCTTTGGTAGAGGTTATTCGCGGCGAAAAAACCAGCGACGCCACCGTTGCGCGCACCGTTAAATATGCCCTGCAAATGGGTAAAACGCCTATCGTCGTTAACGACTGCCCAGGCTTCTTTGTAAACCGCGTGCTGTTCCCATACTTCGCTGGCTTCGACATGCTGGTTCGCGACGGTGCGGATTTCCGCCACGTAGACAAAGTAATGGAAAGCTTCGGTATGCCAATGGGCCCGGCTTACCTGATGGACGTGGTGGGTATCGATACCGGCTTCCACGCTGCAGAGGTAATGGCAGAAGGCTTCCCGGATCGCATGCGCCACGACTTCAAAGGCATCTCTCAAATGATGTTTGAAGCAAACCGCTACGGCCAGAAAAATGGCCTGGGTTTCTACAAATACGAGGAAGACAAGCGCGGTAAGCCCAAGAAGGCCGAGGACGAAACGGCTCTGTCTATGGCGGCACAAGCGCAGCAAAGCAAAGTGGAAATCAGCGATGAGGACATTCTCGCTCGCATGATGATCCCAATGTGTGTTGAAACGGTTCGCTGTTTGGACGAGGGGATTGTTCGCGACCCTGCCGATGCCGATATGGGCTTGGTGATGGGTATCGGTTTCCCGGTATTCCGCGGTGGCGCACTGCGCTACATCGACCAAATGGGCGTGAAGGCATTTGTAGAAATGGCTGATCGCTACGCTGATCTTGGCAAGCTTTACCAGGTTACTGACAGCCTGCGTGAGATGGCGGCCAAAGGCGAATCTTTCTTTAAATAATCGGGCGGAGACTGAAACATGAACTTCAAAGCAAATGATGTAGTCATTGTAGATTGCGCCCGTACTGCGATGGGCCGCTCTAAGAACGGCGTATTTCGCAATGTGCGCGCAGAAAATATGTCGGCGGCGCTGGTAGACGCGTTGCTGGCGCGCAATCCCGGTGTTGATCCCGCTTCCTTCGAAGACGTGATCTGGGGCTGTGTAAACCAAACTAACGAGCAGGGCTGGAATATTGCCCGTATGATGTCGGTGATGACTAAGCTGCCCCACGAAGTGGCTGGTCAGACGGTTAGCCGCTTGTGTGGTTCCTCGATGTCAGCCCTGCATACTGCAGCGGCGTCAATTACTGCAGGCCTCGGCGATACCTTCCTGGTGGGTGGTGTTGAGCACATGGGTCACTTGGCGATGAACCACGGTGTTGACCCCAACCCTCAGGCGAGCAAGTACGTGGCGCGCGCCGCGGGCATGATGGGTATGACCGCCGAAGCGCTGGGTATGTTGCACGGCATTAGCCGTGAGCAGCAGGACGAATTTGGTCTGCGCTCCCACCTGCGTGCCGCTGCCGCGCAGGAGCAGGGTTTATTCGACAACGAAATCGTTGCCATCGAAGGTCACGACGAAGAAGGTCGCAAGATCCTGGTGAAAGCCGATACGACCGTTCGCCCTGAAACCACGCTGGAAAGCCTGGCTCAGTTGCGGCCTGCTTTTGATCCTATAAATGGTACTGTAACTGCGGGTACCAGCTCGCAGATTGCCGACGGCGCATCAGCAATGATCGTTATGTCTGGTCAGCGGGCGATGGACCTCGGTCTCACGCCGCGCGCGAAAGTGCGCAGCATGGCAGTGGCAGGGGTTGATCCCTCAATCATGGGCTACGGTCCTGTGCCATCAACCCAAAAAGCACTGAAGCGTGTTGGTTTGACGATGGATGATATCGATACTGTTGAGCTGAACGAGGCCTTTGCCGCGCAAGCTCTGCCAGTATTGAAGGACCTGGGTCTGCTGGACAAGATGGACGAGAAAGTGAACCTGAATGGTGGCGCAATCGCGTTGGGTCACCCCTTCGGCTGTTCCGGTACCCGTATCATCGGCACGCTGCTTAACGTTATGGAGCAAAAAGATACCAGTGTGGGTCTTGCTACCATGTGTATCGGCATGGGCCAGGGTATCAGCACGATTATTGAGCGCGTATAAGCGTTCAGCCCCTCCGGCCCCTTTGTGGGGCCTTGTCGCAGGGCTTTGCTTGATTGCGGGCAGACCCTGTGGCACAATTCCGACCCTCGTTTGGCAGCAGTCAAACGAAGTCACGTTAAGTCGTTAGTTTTCAACGATTTACAAGTGTGCGGATGTGGTGAAATTGGTATACACGCCAGATTTAGGTTCTGGTGCCGCAAGGCGTGAGAGTTCGAGTCTCTCCATCCGCACCATTTCATAGAATTCTTTAAGCGGGCTGGCATTGAAAGAGCCAGGTCGTGTGATTGATCGCTTTTGAGGAACTTCCATGCAAGTCTCAGTTGAAACGACGTCAGGTCTTGAGCGTCGCTTAATCGTAGGTGTACCTGCCGCTCGTGTTGACAGTGCCGTAGACAGCCGCCTGCAAGAAGCTGCGAAAACCGTCAAGCTGAACGGTTTCCGCCCCGGTAAGGTGCCGATGAAGGTGGTTCGTCAGCGCTTCGGTCAATCTGTGCGTATGGAAGTGTTGGGTCAGGTAATGAATGACTCATTTTACGAGGCAATTCAGGAGCAGGGTCTCAAGCCTGCAGGTCGCCCTGAAATTGAGCCCAAAAGCATGGATGAAGGCAAAGATATCGAATTCGTTGCCACATTTGAGGTGTTCCCCGAGATTGAGTTGCTGGATTACAGCAGCATCGAGGTCAAGAAGCCGGTATCTGAAATCACCGACGCCGACTTGGATAAAATGATCGAAAACCTTCGTAAGCAGCGCGCTAGCTGGGAAGCGGTAGAGCGTGAGGCAGCGACGGGCGACCAAGTGAATATCGACTTTGTTGGCACAAAGGACGGTGAAGAATTCGAGGGTGGAAAAGGCGAAGGGACCGATCTGGAATTGGGTTCAGGTCGTATGATTCCAGGTTTCGAAGACGGTATTGTCGGCATGAAGGCTGGCGAAGAGAAAGTGGTAGCGCTGAGCTTCCCTGAGGATTATCACAGTGAAGAGCTAAAAGGTGCCGCGGTAGAATTTGCGATCACCGTGAACGCGGTGAAAGAGCAAGCGCTGCCCGAACTGAATGATGAGTTCTTTAAAATGTTCGGTGTGGAAGAGGGCGGCGAAGACGCTTTTCGTGCTGAAGTTAAAAAGAATATGGAACGCGAGTTGAAAAATGCGACAAAGACCCGCATTAAAACTCAAGTGATGGACGGTGTTCTTGACGTGCACGCTGAGTTGCAAGTGCCCAAGGCACTGGTCGCTCAGGAAATTGATGCCTTGCGCAACCAGCAAATGCAGCAATTTGGTGCATTGGCGGAAAAGTTGAACCCCGCGGATATCCTGCCAGACGACCTGTTCCGCGAGAATGCAGAGCGCCGCGTTAAGCTGGGCCTGGTATTGAACGAACTGATTGCTGCGGAAGAGATTAAAGCTGATGCCGATAAAGTGCGTGCCACTTTAGAGGAAATGGCAGCAAGCTATGAAGATAAAGAAGAAGTTATCAACTACTACATGAGCCAGCCGCAGCAATTGCAGCAGATTGAGGGCATGGTTATTGAAGAGGAAGTAGTTGAAAAACTTCTTGAAAAAGCGAAGGTTAGCGAAGAAACTTTAAGCTACGAAGAAGTTATGTCTCCGCCAGCTCAGGAAGACGAAGAAGATTGATCACACTAGTTCACTAGTGCTCTTCGTCAAGCGGCTGAACTTCGGTTCCGCCGCTTGATTTTTTTCTGGCATGCCATAACGTAACAGTCAATTCACGACACAGAAGAGAATTGCGTATGTCCCGAAACTCCTTTGATGGAATCAATAACAATACAATTAACAACTTAGGGCTCGTGCCCATGGTTGTTGAGCAAACGGCACGCGGTGAACGGTCTTACGATATTTACTCCCGCCTGCTCAAAGAGCGCGTGATCTTCTGTGTGGGCCCTGTTGAAGACCACATGGCTAACCTGATTGTGGCGCAGATGCTGTTTTTGGAGTCCGAGAACCCCGATAAAGATATCCATTTGTATATCAATTCGCCCGGCGGGTCGGTAACCGCGGGTTTGTCGATTTACGACACCATGAGCTTTATCAAACCCGACGTAACTACGATGTGTATTGGCCAAGCGGCCAGTATGGGTGCCTTCCTGTTGAGTGGTGGTGCCAAGGGCAAGCGTTTTATTCTGCCTAACGCGCGGACGATGATTCACCAGCCCAGCGGCGGTGCACAGGGCCAGGCGACAGATATCGATATCCATGCGCGCGAAATTTTGATCATTCGCGAACGTCTGAATCAATTAATGGCTGAGCATACCGGCCAGGATTACGAAACCATTGCTCGCGACACCGAGCGCGACAACTTTATGAATGCTCAGCAGTCGTGCGATTACGGGCTTGTTGATCAGGTTATTACGTCACGTAGCTAAGGGGGCGCGCCCTCGCGGGCGCGGCCGTTCACTTGCAAAACAGGGCAAAAGGGGTCATCTTAAGATCAGAAAAAGATGCCCAATACGTCGACAAGGTGATTGTTAATGAGTAGTAAAGACGGCGCAGATGACAACGGCAAGCTGCTGTATTGTTCGTTTTGCGGCAAAAGTCAGCATGAAGTACGCAAGCTGATTGCGGGGCCTTCGGTATTTATCTGTGATGAATGCGTGGACCTCTGTAACGATATTATCCGGGAAGAGGTTCAGGAAGCCGCCAGCGAGGCGGGCAGTGACAAGCTGCCGTCGCCGCAGGAGATTAACGCGACCCTGGATCAGTACGTTATTGGTCAGGCGCGCGCCAAGAAGGTGTTGGCGGTTGCGGTATACAACCACTACAAGCGACTCCGCCACGGCGATAAAAGCAAGGACGAAGTAGAGCTGGGCAAGAGTAATATCTTGTTGGTGGGGCCAACCGGCAGTGGTAAGACGTTGCTGGCCGAGACGCTCGCTCGTTTGTTGGATGTCCCGTTCACAATTGCTGATGCAACAACGCTGACGGAAGCTGGCTACGTCGGCGAAGACGTTGAGAACATCATTCAGAAGCTGTTGCAGAAGTGCGACTACGATGTTGAAAAAGCCCAAATGGGTATTGTCTACATCGATGAGATCGACAAAATCTCTCGCAAGTCAGATAACCCATCAATTACCCGGGATGTCTCCGGTGAGGGCGTTCAGCAAGCGCTGTTGAAGTTAATTGAGGGCACGGTAGCTTCGGTTCCCCCGCAGGGCGGTCGGAAGCACCCACAGCAGGAGTTTTTACAGGTAGATACCTCGAATATCCTGTTTATCTGTGGCGGTGCCTTTGCGGGCCTTGATCGGGTCATCCGTGACCGCTCTGAGAAAGGTGGCATCGGCTTTGGTGCGGAGGTCAAAAGTAAGGACGAATCCCGCAATGTGGGTGAAGTACTGGCTGACGTCGAACCAGAGGATCTGGTGCGTTACGGCTTGATCCCCGAGTTTGTCGGCCGACTGCCGGTGATTGCTACGCTCGAAGAGCTCGATGCGGAGGCGCTTGTCAGCATCCTGACTCAGCCGCGTAATGCGCTAACCAAGCAGTACGCCAAGCTCTTCGACATGGAAGGTGTTGAGGTTGATTTCCGTGAAGACGGGCTTCGGGCCGTTGCTGAGAAGGCCATGGTTCGTAAGACAGGTGCGCGGGGGCTGCGCTCGATCCTGGAGTCTGTACTCCTGGATACCATGTATGACCTGCCGTCCACGGATAATGTCAGCAAGGTTGTGGTGGATGCATCGGTGATCAATGGTGAATCGCCACCTATTCTGGTCTACAGCGACCAAAGAAAGGTCGCTCCAGAGGAATAAATCCACGTAAAGCCGCCTGATTCCCAGGCGGCTTTTTTGTCAGTTTGTTTACAGTCAAGTCTTGTATTTCTGCCTTCAAATCCCCATCTTAGAACCATAACCGCCCGCATATCGTAAAACGGTATACCTGCTGTGCGGGCCCAAAATGATTCAAAAAGAGGCGAGCTAATGGCTGACAAGCGTGAAACTCTAGAGTTGCCGCTGCTTCCCCTGCGAGATGTAGTTGTCTACCCCCACATGGTTATCCCTTTGTTCGTAGGCCGAGATAAGTCGATTCGGGCTCTCGAGCTGGCCATGGCTGACAACAAAGAAATTATTCTCGCAGCACAAAAAAATCCAGATGTGGATGAACCCTCCACAGAAGACCTGTATGACATTGGCACCGTCGCCAATATTCTTCAGTTGTTGAAATTGCCTGATGGCACCGTCAAGGTGCTTGTTGAAGGTGATTATCGCGCACAGATAGACGCTATCGCCGCTGAGGACGAGTATTTCAGAGCAGAGGCCTCGCCAATTGTTGAGCGGAAAATCCCGGATGAAGAGTCCGAGGTGATGCTGCGCTCTGCTATCTCCCAGTTTGAGAAATACATTAATTTAAGCAAGAAGATCCCCTCTGAAGTACTGACCTCTCTATCCGGTATTGATGAGCCTGGTCGTCTGGCAGACACCGTTGCCGCTCACATGAGCATGGAGCTCGAGCAGAAGCAGGCGGTATTGGAAATGAGTGATGAGCGCGAGCGCTTAGAGCACTTAATGGCGCTGATGGAGTCGGAAATCGACCTGTTTCAAGTAGAAAAACGCATTCGCGGGCGCGTTAAGAAACAGATGGAAAAGAGCCAGCGTGAGTACTACCTCAATGAACAGATGAAAGCGATTCAGCGCGAGTTGGGCGAATCAGAAGAGGGTGCCAACGAGCTTGAAGAGCTTGAGAAGCGCGTCGCTGAATCTGGTATGAGCAAAGAGGCGCTCGAAAAAGCCAAGGCTGAGCTTTCTAAGCTAAAAATGATGTCGCCAATGTCTGCCGAGGCCTCAGTTGTACGCGGCTATATCGATTGGCTGGTAAATATCCCCTGGCAGAAGCGCTCGCGTGTAAAACATGACCTCAAACGCGCGCAAGAAATCCTTAACAGCGATCACTACGGTCTTGAAGAGGTTAAGGAGCGTATCCTCGAGTATTTGGCTGTACAAAAACGCGTTAAGAAAGTGAAAGGGCCCGTGCTGTGCTTGGTGGGGCCGCCAGGGGTAGGTAAAACATCGCTGGGTGAGTCGATCGCACGTTCAACGAATCGGAAGTTTGTTCGGATGGCGCTTGGCGGGGTTCGCGATGAGGCAGAGATTCGCGGTCATCGCCGCACATACATTGGCTCCATGCCGGGTAAAGTTATTCAGAAAATGTCTAAGACAGGCGTGCGTAACCCGCTGTTCTTGTTAGATGAAATTGACAAGATGGGGATGGATCATCGCGGCGACCCGGCATCGGCGCTGCTTGAAGTGTTGGATCCGGAGCAAAACCACGCCTTTAACGATCATTACCTCGAGGTGGACTACGATTTATCCGACGTCATGTTTATTTGCACGTCGAATTCGTTGAATATTCCCCCGGCATTGCTGGACCGGATGGAAGTCATCCGCATACCCGGATACACCGAAGATGAGAAGATCAACATAGCGCGGCGCTACCTCATTCCTAAACAGCTGAAGAATAACGGCTTGAAGGAAAAAGAAGCGTCTATCGGCGATGAAGTGATTCAAGACATTGTCAGGTACTACACTCGCGAGGCAGGTGTCAGGGGACTGGAAAGAGAGATCGCCAAGGTTTGCCGTAAAATTGTTAAGAATGTGGCGCTTAGCGACGATAAGTCGCCTATAGAGGTCACCTCGCAAAACTTGGAAGAGTATCTGGGTGTTCGCAAATTTACCTTCGGTAAAGCGGAGGAAGAAAACAAGGTTGGTCAAGTAACAGGGCTGGCATGGACGCAAGTGGGTGGCGAGCTGCTAACCATTGAGGCGGTGTCAGTGGTCGGCAAGGGGCGTCACATCCAAACCGGATCGCTGGGCGACGTTATGCAGGAGTCGATTCAAGCTGCTATGACGGTAGTGCGGAGTCGGTCTAAGCGTTTGGGCGTGCCGGCGAAGTATCACGACCGCCACGACATTCATATTCACATGCCTGAAGGGGCAACGCCGAAAGACGGACCGTCCGCTGGTATAGGTATGTGTACCGCGCTGGTTTCTGTTATCACCGGAATTCCGGTCCGCAGCGACGTGGCGATGACCGGTGAGATCACTTTGCGCGGTCAGGTATTGGCGATTGGCGGCTTGAAAGAGAAGCTTCTGGCCGCGCACCGCGGCGGTATTACCACAGTGCTGATCCCGGCCGAAAATGAGCGCGACCTTAAAGAAATTCCGGAAAATATTAAAGCCGATCTCGATATTAAACCGGTCAAGTGGATTGACGAAGTGCTTAATATAGCGCTTGAGCGCGTGCCCGAGGAGATTTCGGAGGAGGAATACCTCGCGGGTTTGAGTGATGAGCAGAAAGCGCTGGAAAACAATCCGGAAGGAGAAAAAGACAGCCGAATCAGTGCCCACTGAGTCGGCTGAGTGCAGGCGGTAGAGCTTGCTGTTCTGGTCATCCAGTGATCAGGCTGCAAGCCGCATGTGCTCTATGCTTCGCAGTTTTACGATAATGCGGCCAGTGATGCAGAGTTTCCTTGACCGCCCCAGAAGCAGTTGGTATAAATCCTTCTCTCTGAGTCGGCGGCTACTGTCATCGTGTTTACATGCTAACGTCGCCACCAGCTTTGCAATACAGTTTTTCATAACAATTCGAAGGGGAAGGATAAGTGAATAAATCTGAGCTAATCGACGCCATTGCCGAGTCAGCAGATCTCTCTAAAGCGTCGGCCGGTCGTGCACTGGACGCAGCAGTTGAAGCCATTACTAACGCGCTGAAGTCTGACGACTCTGTGTCGCTGGTCGGTTTTGGTACTTTCAGTGTTAAAGAGCGCGCTGCTCGCACTGGCCGTAACCCCCAGACTGGTGCGCCAATTGAAATTGCTGCTGCGAAGATTCCTAGCTTCAAGGCTGGTAAAGCGCTGAAAGACGCCTGCAACTAAGTTCAGTTGCGACAGTCATAGCGTTAGACAGAGTCGTCGCGAAGAGGTACCGCCTCTGTCGAAAGGCGCATCGAAAGATGCGCTTTTTTTATATTTGAATGGGTTCAAAGGTAAATGCTGCAAAATATCCGCAACAATATCCAAGGTACCGCTGCCAAGGTCATTATCGCCATTATCGTGGTGCCATTTGCGTTCTTTGGTATCGACAGCCTTTTCAGTGGTGGCTCACAGACACCGGCCGCGGTAGTAAATGGTGAAAAAATTTCTCAGGCGGAGTTGCAGCAGGCACTTGCCATGCAGAAACGCCGCTTGATCAACATGATGGGCGACAAACTCGAGCCCTCGATGCTTGACGATGCCGTGTTGCGCAAGCCGGCTTTAGACTCGCTGATTAAACAGCAGTTGCTTTTGCAAGCGGCAGAAGACGCGGGAATTGAGATTACAGACCAGCAGCTAAATATCACCATCGCCTCCATGCCTCAGTTCCAGGAAGATGGTCGTTTTTCACAAGAGCGCTACCAGCAAGTATTGCGCCTGCAGGGCTACAACAGCGCGTTGTTCAAACAATTACTACGCTCTGACTTACTTATTCAGCAGCTGTCGGCATCTGTGGCGGCATCGGCTTTCGTTACTGAAAGAGAGTTGGACGAAGCCATCGCCTATATCCACGAAAGCCGCGATTTTCAAACCGTCACCGTGCCGCTCGAAAAATATCGCAAGTCAATCACGCTGACTGATGAAGAGCTCAAAAGCTACTACGAAGAAAATGGCGCGCGCTTCCAGAGCGAACCCAAGGTAAAAGTGTCATATCTGGAGCTGAAAGAAGAGCAGTTCTACGAGCCTGTGTCTGAACAGCAAGTGGTCGCCGAGTACGAGCGCCTTATCGAGGGGATGGCGCAGGATACAGAGCGTGAAGCAGCTCATATACTGTTAGAAATTGACGATGAGCTTAATCGCGACCAGGCGGTAGCCAAGCTCAATGAAGTTAAACAGCGCCTGCTATCCGGCGAATCGTTCGCCGAATTAGCTAAGTCGTTGTCCGAGGACCCAGGCTCAGCGTCCAATGGCGGAAACCTGGGCTTTACTGCAGGCGACAGCTTTCCAGCAGAATTTGAAGATGCCCTGGCAGCGCTGGAGGCGGGGCAAGTCTCCGACCCTGTTGAAACTGAAGCAGGTGTCCACTTAATTAAGTTGCTGAGCGTCAAGCAGCCAGAGGTGCCCAGTTTGGAGTCGGAGCGCTTGGCAATTACTGAAAGACTTCGTCGCCAAAAGGCGCGTCCGAAGTTATTGGCGGCGGTTGAGTCGCTACGCGATCTCGTCTTTAACGCAGAAAGCCTCGCTATGCCGGCTGCCGAGCTGAAACTGGAAGTTAAGCGCAGCGACTGGCTTTCTTCTGAGGATAATGACGGCTTGTTTGCTGACCAGAGAGTCAAACAAGCCGCGTTTGATAGCGAGTTGAGAGAACAAGAGTTAAACAGCGATGTGTTTGAGCTCAGTCCTGATCACTTCTTGGTGTTGCACGTCGATCAATATCAAGCGCCCCAGCTGCGGCCCTTTGAAGATGTGCGAGCAGAAATTGAAGTGAGCTTGCAAACAGAGAAAGCGGCGCAGCAGGCAAAAGCTGACGCCCAGGAGATAGAACAACAATTAGCTGCCGGTCAGCGTGCAGAGGCAGTTGCCAAGCAGCACGGTCTGGACTGGCAGGCGATGCAGGATATCCGCCGCAGTGACATCAGCGTAGAGCCGGCACTGCGACGTTTCGTTTTTGAATTGGCGGCACCGGCGCAAGATAAGGCCGTTGCGGCGACATTGCATCAACAGAGCGGTGATTACACGGTCGTTCAACTTCTTGCGAGCGAGCCTGGTCAACGCGCCGCTCTCGAGGCCGAAGCATTGTTAAATTTGCGTCGAAGCGTTGCTCAGAATGCGTCATCTCAAGCGTTTGCTAACTATTTTAACAATTTGTGGAATAACGCAGATATCACCATCAACTAACAGGTTGATATCAAGTAAGCGACGAAGTACCCCATACACTACCGTGGCGAATGCCCTGGTAAGGATAGAATAATGAATAAGGCGAGCGAACAACGGCGCCTGTCGGCGGGTCAAGTGGACGTTTGGTGTTGTGCGACTGACGACCCGCGACTATTAGCGAAGATGGACCGCTATTTGAATATGCTCTCTGATGAAGAGAAGCAGGAATACGAGCAGCGTCAGCATGCTGGACAAGCAGAAGAATACCTGGCCAGTAGAGCGTTTTTGCGCACAGTACTTGCGCAGTACACGGGGCAGGAGCCGGAGCAGCTGACATTCGACAGCAACGACTTCGGTAAACCTTTTCTACCAGCGTACAGCGATAGCGTAAGCTTTAATGCCGCCCACACCCACGGCTTAACGCTTTGTGCAGTGACCAGTGGCTGTGATATTGGCGTGGACGTCGAATTCCAAACCGATAGCCAGGGAATGCTGGACGCTGCTGATGATTATCTTTCTCCCGCGGAAATGCTTGCATTGCGCGAAGTTGAGGAAGAAGGGCGGCTAAGTGTTTTCTTTCGCTCCTGGACATTGAAAGAGGCGTATTTGAAAGCGCGCGGCAAAGGCTTGTCGATTCCGCTGCACGATTTTTCGGTACTACTCGATGGTTTGGACGTAAGCCGCTTCGACGCCGATGACGCCGAGCGTTGGGAATTGCGCTTACTTGCTCAAGATGAAGATTTTACGGCTGCTATCGCTGTGGCCGGAAAAATAGCTGATATCAAAGCGTTCCATTGCTTGCCTCTCGTTGAAATGTCCGAGCTCGGTCAACTCGCTGAATTACTACCTGCGGCTAAATCATAGGCTTGGTTTCTGCTGCAGTCCCTGCCAAGGAGGATGTGTGTACAAAATTCTTACCCTGAACCAAATCTCTGTGAAAGGCCTCGAGCGCCTGCCTCGCGAACAATATGAGATCGCCAGCGAATTTAGCTCACCCGACGCCATTTTGCTGCGCAGCCACAAATTGCAGGGCACGGATATTCCGCAATCGGTCAAAGCCATCGCTCGCGCAGGGGCTGGCACTAACAACGTGCCCGTCGCAGAGTGCACAGACCGGGGTATCCCGGTATTTAATAGCCCGGGTGCTAATGCCAACGCGGTAAAGGAGCTGGTCATAGCGGGCTTGACGTTGGGTTCGCGCGGTATTCTCGAGGGAATTGCCTACGTGAATACGCTAGGGGACATGAAAGATGGCGCCGCTCTTGCCAAATTGTTAGAAAAGGAAAAGAAACGCTTTAAGGGAAATGAGCTGGCGGGCCGCACTCTGGGTATTGTTGGCCTGGGGGCTATTGGCTCGATGATCGCCAGAGCCGCGCTTGACCTGGGCATGAAGGTCATTGGTTACGACCCCGCGCTGTCAGTCGATGCCGCATGGCGTTTGCCAAGCGCGGTGAAAAAAATGGAGAACCTGGGCAGCTTGTTTGCCCGTGCCGATTACATCACCCTCCATCTCCCGGTACTCGATGCAACGCGAGGGCTGGTGAACGCCGAGCTTCTGAGTAATTGTCGCCCAGGCACGTGCTTGCTGAATTTCGCACGTGAAGAGATTGTCGATGTTGCTGCGGTGATCGATGCCCTGGATGCCGGGCAGCTACGTCGCTTCATCACGGACTTTCCAACGCCGGAATTGATTGCGCGTGATGAGGATGTGGTGCTGATGCCGCATATCGGTGCCAGCACCGATGAGGCCGAAGAAAATTGCGCGATCATGGCGGCTGATCAGTTAGATGATTTCCTGCGTAACGGGAACATCAAGAACTCGGTAAACTTTCCGAATCTGCAGCTTGAGCGCAGTGGTGATGTGCGCCTGGCCGTGGCCAATCGCAATGTGCCGAAAATTCTTGGCAGCATCTTGGCGCTGTTATCCGATGCAAACGTAAATATCATTGATATGCTTAACAAAAGCCGCGATGAAATTGCCTATAACCTTATCGACTTAAACGGCAATGTCGACGACGCATTGCTTGCAAAAATTGCTGACCTAGACGGTGTGGTTAACGTGCGAGTCATTCGCTGAGTGCAGCTCACTTGGCGACCCTAGGGAGAGCCCCATGAGTAGCCTTGAAACCATTGAACGCTTATTGAAAGACCAGGCCGGCAGACCACCGATTGAAAAGTGGCAGCCGGCGCTGAGTGGCGAAATCGACATTCAGATTTTGGCTGACGGGCGTTGGGTTCACGAAGGTGGCGAAATCAAGCGCCATGAGTTGGTTAAGCTATTTGCCTCTATTTTGCGGTGCGAAGCGGATGGTCACTATTATTTAGTCACTCCGGTCGAGAAATGGCGCTTACAGGTTGAAGACCTCCCGCTGCTGATCGTTGACATGGAAGTAGGCGAATCAACGTCGGAAGGGCGTAGAATTGCCGTTAAAACTAACGTCGATACATGGCATGAGCTCGGTCCTCAGCATCGGCTCAGTGTGACCGAGTCACCTGATTCGGGGGAGCCGAGGCCGGCCGTTTCTCTCGAGCACGGCTTGTCAGCAAGAGTGAATCGCGCCTGTTTTTACCGCCTGGTAGATCTGGCTGAGCAGCATGGCGATCGACTCATTGTTCGCAGCGCCGGTGAACAATTTGAGCTAGGGCGTGTATAAGTAACCCCAGACATTTTGGGGAGATGAAAACCAAAAAAGGCAGCCATCTGGCTGCCTTTTTTGTTGAAGCGTCTCAACTACATGTTGGGATAGTTCGGTCCGCCCAAACCTTCAGGAGTCACCCACACAATATTCTGGGCGGGGTCCTTAATGTCACAGGTCTTGCAGTGCACGCAGTTTTGCCCGTTGATTTGGAAGCGCGCTTGGCCACCTTCGTCTTCGACCACCTCATACACCCCTGCTGGGCAGTAACGCTGAGCGGGCTCGGCGTACTTGGGCAGGTTGTCACGAATAGGCAGCTCGGCGTCCTTCAGCGTCAGGTGGCAGGGCTGATCTTCTTCGTGGTTAGTGTTAGAGAGGAATACTGACGACAAGCGGTCAAAGCTCAGCTTGTTATCAGGCTTGGGGTACTCAATCTTTTTGCAGCTGTCTGCAGGCTTCATTTGCGCGTAATCAGGCTTGGTATCGCTCAGCGTCCAAGGCAGGTTGCCGCCAAAGATATTCTGATCGATAAAGGCATAGGCTGAGCCGAAGAAGTTGCCGAACTTGTGCTGAGCTGGGCCAAAGTTGCGCTGAGCGTACAGCTCTTTATACAGCCAGGAGCCTTCAAAAGCAGTGGTGTATTCGGTGAGTTCTTCACCGGATTTATTGTCTTCAGTCAGCGCCTTGTGGACAACTTCCGCGGCCAGCAAACCGGACTTCATCGCGGTGTGGCTACCTTTGATCTTGGCAAAGTTCAGCGTGCCCGCGTCACAGCCAATCAGCAGACCACCTGGGAAGGTCATTTTTGGTAGAGACTGCAGGCCGCCTTTTGCGATAGCCCGAGCGCCGTAGGACACGCGCTCACCGCCATCAAGGTACTGCTTGACGACGGGGTGTTGCTTATAGCGTTGGAATTCCTCGAAGGGAGACAGCCACGGGTTATCGTAGCAGAGGTCGGTAATCAGGCCGATTGCGACTTGGTTGTCTTCCAGGTGGTAGAGGAAAGAGCCACCGAGGGCGCCATTTTCAGAGAGTGGCCAGCCGGCAGTATGAACGACCTTACCTTGTTCGTGCTTGGCGGGATCGATTTTCCAAAGTTCTTTAATGCCGATGCCGTAATGCTGGGGCTCTTTGCCCGCATTCAGGTCGAATTTTTCCATCAATCGCTTGCCGAGGTGACCGCGGCAGCCTTCTGCAAATAGGGTGTATTTTGCATGCAGCTCCATGCCGGGCATGTAGCTGTCTTTTTGGCTGCCATCTTCGGCAATGCCCATATCGCCAGTGACGATACCTTTTACACTACCGTCGTCATTGTACAGAACATCAGCAGCGGCAAAGCCGGGGTAGATCTCTGCACCCATGCCTTCGGCCTGCTCGGCCAGCCAGCGGCACAGGTTGCCCAGGCTAATAATGTAGTTACCTTCGTTGTGCATCGTTTTGGGCACAGCGAAGTCGGGAACTTTGATGGCTTTTTCACCGCTGGTCATGAAGTAGATGTCATCACCAGTCACTGGCGTGTGCAGCGGCGCGCCTTTTTCTTTCCAGTCTGGGAATAGCTCGTCCAGCGCGGTGGGTTCAAATACTGCGCCAGATAGAATGTGGGCGCCGACCTCAGAACCTTTTTCTACAACACAAACGCTGATGTCTTTTCCGCTGGTTTCACTTAACTGGCGAATTTTGCAAGCTGCTGCCAAACCTGCAGGCCCAGCACCGACGATCAGGACGTCAAATTCCATTGATTCGCGTTCCACAGACTCTCTCCTCTAAGATTAAGCACAGGTGTAGCCCTTATTGGCTGGGCGTTTTGACACCATTTTTGAAGGCGCAAGTATAAGTGTCAGCACGTAAAAACGCCACATAAGCACCGCTCGGCTGTCAAACTTAACGTCAGTATTACCCGGGGTTGTTCTTTTTTATATGGCAGGAATGACCGCGCAGATCGTATTTTCGGCGATATTCAGCGAAATAGAACTGCGCTATGCCTGTTATTCAGCGGCTGAATAGCGCACTCATGTTGACCTTGACGGCCAATGCCGTCAATATAACGGCGCTTTTTTTAACGGGGCTAAACGTCTGGACGGATCGAATTATTGATCCGCAGCGTAAAGACGACTAGCTGTTTCATTTCATTTACGCGTTTACTGGGGAATCCATGAAGGTTCTTGTTGCTGTCAAACGAGTTGTTGACTACAACGTCAAAGTGCGTCCGAAGTCGGACGGTACAGACGTTGATCTGAATAATGTCAAAATGGCGATCAATCCATTCTGTGAAATCGCTGTTGAAGAAGCGGTACGCCTGAAAGAGAAAGGTGTTGCTACTGAAATCATCGCTGTCTCAATCGGTCCTAAAGTGGCTCAAGAGCAGATCCGTACTGCGTTGGCCCTGGGCGCTGACCGCGGCATCCTGGTAGAAACGGAAGAAGACGTTCAGCCACTGGGTATCGCTAAAGTACTCAAAGCCGTTGTTGACAAAGAGCAGCCGCAACTCGTGATCATGGGTAAGCAGGCGATCGACGGCGACAACAACCAAACCGGCCAAATGCTGGCGGCACTGACCGGAATGGCTCAGGGTACTTTCGCATCAGAAGTTGCCGTTGACGGCGACAGTGTTGCAGTGACTCGCGAAATTGACGGCGGCCTGCAAACCGTTAAGCTGGCATTGCCCGCAGTTGTAACGACTGACCTGCGCTTGAACGAGCCTCGTTACGCGTCACTGCCTAACATCATGAAGGCGAAGAAGAAGCCTCTCGATACACTGACGCCAGACGAGTTGGGTATCGATGTTACACCACGTGTGAAAACCTTGAAGGTTGAGCCGCCTGCAGAGCGTCAAGCGGGTATCAAGGTTGCGGACGTTGCCGAACTGGTTGAGAAACTGAAGAACGAGGCGAAGGTAATCTAATGAGTATTCTAGTTATTGCAGAACACGATAACGCCTCTATCAATGGGGCAACCCTGAACACAGTCAGCGCAGCGAAAGCTATCGGTGGTGATATCGCCGTACTCGTTGCGGGTGAAGGCTGTGGTGCAGCGGCTGAAGCGGCGGCTAAAATCGACGGCGTTAGCAAGGTGCTGGTTGCAGACAACGCTGCCTACGGCCACCAGCTGGCTGAGAATGTGGCGCTGTTGGTCGCAGAACTGGGCAAAGACTACGGTTACATTCTGGCTCCTGCGACCACTAACGGTAAGAACACGCTTCCGCGTGCTGCCGCGTTGCTGGATGTTGCGCAAATTTCAGAGATCATTTCGGTAGAGAGCGCGGATACCTTCAAGCGCCCCATCTATGCCGGTAACGTTATCGCCACTGTTCAGTCTTCTGACGCGATCAAAGTCATCACTGTTCGCGCAACGGCGTTCGATGCTGCTGCCGCAGAAGGTGGTTCTGCTGCCGTAGAAGCGGTTGCTAGCGCACACGATGCGGGTAAGTCCAGCTTCGAGAAAGAAGAGCTGGCTAAGAGCGATCGTCCAGACCTGACTGCCGCAGACATCGTTGTCTCTGGTGGCCGCGGTATGCAAAATGGCGACAACTTCAGCATGCTGTACTCCCTAGCAGACAAGCTTGGTGCCGCAGTTGGCGCATCGCGCGCGGCTGTTGACGCGGGCTTCGTACCTAACGATATGCAAGTAGGTCAGACGGGTAAAATCGTCGCACCGGGGCTGTACATCGCTGTCGGCATTTCTGGTGCTATCCAGCATTTGGCTGGTATGAAGGACTCAAAAGTCATTGTTGCTATCAACAAAGACGAAGATGCTCCTATCTTCCAGGTTGCTGATTACGGTCTGGTTGCAGACTTGTTTGACGCCTTGCCTGAGCTGGAAAGCGCTATCTAATAGCCCTTCAGCTAGTGAGCACAAAAAACCCGGCTTAGGCCGGGTTTTTTGTGCTCGCAATATCGGGAATTTAGCGTAGTAAATAGAGTCAGATAAAGACAATTGGAGGTCGGGTACTCCGGCGTCTGTTCACGGTGGGAGACAGGTAATGAAAAAAATCGTATTTGGGCTTTGCTTGTATGCCGCAGCGATGGCGACTCAGGCCTTGGAACTGGCTAGCGAATCGTCGATGCTCAATGTGGTGAGCGTGAAAAACAATCGCGTTGCCGAGTTGTTTAGCTTTGATGCTGTTACCGGGCAGCTTAATACCACCACCGGCAAAGCACTTATCAATATCGAGCTGGCAAGCATTGACTCTGGGATTGATATTCGCGACAAGCGAATCAAAAAATACCTTTTTGATGTCGATAACCAGCCATTGGCCACGTTCAACGCCACAATTGATACGGATGCCCTTGCTGCTATTGAGGTATCTTCGCCGCAAGCGATGACCGTTGAGGGCGAACTGATGCTGGGCGGCAAGCGCCAGGCATTGCGTTTTAATACGCTGGTAAGCCGGCTGGAAAATGGTGATATTCGTGTGGTAACCACGTCGCCGGCGTTTATCGATATCGCCGCTTTGGGCTTGGAGCAGGGCATAGACAAACTGCGACAACTTGCTGGGCTGAATTCCATTACGCTGGCGGTGCCCGTCACCTTTTCGGTGCTGTTTCAATAAAGCGCTTAATCCCGGCGTAGCTCATCGCGAATAGCGATGGGCGTCGGGCAGTTGAGCACAACAATATACGATGACACAACAAAGCTCAGAATGGCGGTAGCTTGAATGAGATGAGACGCGCTACTGCCAATGACGCCTTGCTCAAAAGCCAGATAGGCGATCAACAGCGAGAATTCGCTGATCTGCCCCAAGCGAAGCCCCAGATCCCAGCATAGCCGCTTAGACGCTAATGTTCGCCGCAGAAGAAAGCGAAAACTCAGTGGTTTTATCGTGAGTAGTATCGCGGCGAGAAGGAGGGCTGGGGCGGCTATTTCTGTGATCAGCGCCAGATTGAAGCGTGCCCCCAACGAGAAAAAAAACAATATCAGAAAGAAATCTCTTAACGGCTTAAGGCTAATTGCGATGTACTGGGATATCGGGCTGGTAGCGAGGCTTATGCCGGCGAGAAAGGCGCCCATTTCCGCAGAAAGCCCCATCGCATGGGCCGCCTCGGCAAGCCCTAAGCACCAACCTATCGCCAGCAAAAAAATGTATTCCTGAAAGCGGTCAAAGCGCTGAATAAGTGGCAGTAATAAGTAGCGTACAGCGACAAACGCCAGGGCGCAGAGCAAGGGGAGCGCGACAAGGGTTTTACCGAGGCTGATTGGCGATAATTCGCCTTGGCTAACGCTGGAAATTAACAGTAGTACGAGTATGGCGATCATATCTTGCAGCAATAAAATCCCGACCATTAGTTCGCCGTTTTCGCGGTGGTGCAAAACGGTGGTTGGCAGTAATTTAATGCCGATAATCGTGCTGGAAAACATCATCGCGGCCCCGATTATCCACGCCTCGGCCTGAGTAAAGCCAAACGCCACGCCAACACTGTAACCAATGGCCAGGAATATTGTGGAGCTAATTAGCGCCATGCCTGTGGTTTTTTTCAGGCTGTGCAGCAGCGCTTGGGGCTGCATATCCAGACCGAGCAGAAAAAGCAAAAACACGATGCCAAACTCGGCGATCTCTGCCAATAAGCCTAAATCGGTAACCCAGCCGCCACCGTAGGGGCCAATGATTGCGCCCAGTGCAATATAGGCAATGAGTAGCGGCTGACGGCTGATTAAGGCGAGCGAGGCCAGCAAGGCGGCGCCGCTAAAAATAAGAAAAAATGAGAAGGTCAGGCTGGTTTCCACACGCGCTCCTGCTGCTCTACTTGCGCCGTATCACAATGATCCGGCACTACTCAGCATAGCGGAGCGAATGAGAGGCGTAAAAAAACCCGCATAGCGGGTTTAGTGTGCAATTACGCTTGGCGACGCCGGAACAGGGGGAGTGGCTGGTCCACGCTGGACTGATAGCTTTCGCTGAAGTCGTTCAGGCTGGCCAGCGCGGCTTCCAGCTCGTCGCTGGGCAGGGCATAGCTGGAAAACCCGCAGCGCTTCATATAGAATAGCTGGTCGCGAATAAAATCACCAACGGCACGAATTTCGCCCTGATATCGGCGTTGCTCGCGTAGCTCGCGGGCATAACTGAAGCCGCGGCCGTCCATAAACTTCGGAAAGTCTACCGCCACAAAGCTGAGCGTTGACAAGTCTTCGTCGCTCAGTGATTTAGGTGACTCGTCACTGGCCAGATAAACGGCTATTTCGCCCAAGGCGAGCAGGGCGTCGCGCTGCTGCTGCCAGAGCGCCAACGGAACGATAACGTGGTCGGCACTCGGTAAGGTCTCGGCGTCGCGCCAAACTTGCCAGTTGTCGTCAACAACCTGACCATTCTTAATAATCTTAGGCATATACACGCTCCTTAAACGGCGCCAGGCCTATGCGTTCGTAGGTATCGATAAAGCGCTCTTCGGGGTGGCGCTTTTCAAGGTAGCAGTTGAGTATTTTCTCAACGACGTCGGGAATTTCGTCTTGCGCAAAAGAAGGGCCAAGGATCTTACCCAGCGATGCATTCAGCCCCTGCTGACCGCCGAGCGACACTTGATAGAACTCCTGACCTTTTTTATCGACGCCGAGGATACCGATATTACCAATGTGGTGGTGGCCACAAGCATTCATACAGCCGGAGATATTCAGCTCTATGTCGCCCAGGTCGTAAAGGTAGTCAAGATCGTCGAAGCGGCGCTGAATGGCTTCTGCAATGGGGATCGACTTGGCGTTGGCCAGCGAGCAGAAATCACCGCCGGGGCAGCAGATGATATCGTTCATCGTGCCTACCGTCGGGCTGGCAAGCTCCAGGCTGACAAGTTTTTGCCATAGAGCAAAAAGCTGGCGCTGCTGAATATCAGGTAGTACCAGGTTCTGTTGATGGGTTGAGCGAATTTCACCAAAGCCAAACTCCTCGGCGAGGTCCGCGACTGCTTCAAACTGTTCTGCAGTGATATCGCCCGGTGCGACGCCGGTGGTTTTCAGCGATAGGGTCGCGATAGCATAGCCACGTTGCTTATGGGCGTGCACATTGTGGTTGAGCCAGCGGGCGAAATCGACATTCTCGAGGGCGAGGGCCTGGAGATCTTCATTTTCCAGCGCCTCGTAATCCGGGCGAGTGAAAAATGACTGAGCGCGGGCAATTTCCTCGTCGGGAAGGTCTAAATTGCCATCTTTAATAAAGGCCCATTCTTCTTCCACTTTAGCTTTGAAGGCGTCTGCGCCCATGGCGCGAACCAAAATTTTAATACGCGCTTTGAATTTGTTGTCACGGCGGCCCAACTGGTTGTAAACCCGAACGATGGCCTCCAGATAGCTGAGCAAGTGGCGCGGTGGCAAGGCCTCGTGGATAACACTGCCGATAACCGGCGTACGACCCAAACCGCCGCCTACAATTACTTTGAACGCGGTATTGCCGTTGTCGTCTTTGACGATCTGCACGCCGATGTCGTGAACCAATACCGCCGCCCGGTCTTGCTCAGAGCCGCACACAGCGATTTTGAATTTACGGGGAAGGAAGGCAAATTCCGGGTGAAAAGTGGACCACTGACGAATGATTTCACACCACGGCCGGGCATCTTCAACTTCATCGGCGGCAACGCCAGAGAACTGGTCTGCGGTGACATTGCGAATGCAGTTACCACTGGTCTGGATGGAGTGCATTTCCACCTCAGCCAGATGCTCCAGAATATCGGGAACTTCTTCCAGTTTCGGCCAATTCAACTGAACATTTTGGCGGGTACTAATGTGTGCATAGCCCTTGTCGTACTCGCGGGTAATAAAGGCTAGCTTGCGCAGCTGCTGGCTGTTCAGCGTGCCATAGGGCACCGCAATGCGCAGCATGGGAGCAAGGCGCTGAACATACAGGCCATTTTGAAGGCGCAGCGGCAAAAACTGTTCCTCAGTGATTTTGCCAGCCAGATAGCGCTCGGTTTGATCCCGATACTGAGCGACGCGTTGGCTGATGATCTGCCGATCGTACTGGTCGTATGCGTACATATAACGTGTAATCTCTCGCGTTAAGTGTCATGCGGTCCCGGCGTGTGACGGCGGGGCGCTTAATTATAAATCGGAGCGAATGATAAATTTTAATCGGTTCTGCCACTAACGCTTTTTGCGGATAAGCCTTATGCGTTTGACCGATTACTTCACTCTCTATCTCAGCAAATAGCAGTCTTTTTCATAATCTTGCTATACTGGCGGCTTTTCCAAGCCGGTTCGCCGGGTGTTAACGTCATCATTCCATTGAGGTTGTCATGTCTGACCAAAACCAAGAAGCCCGTGAAGATAATTTTGCTGACGCCTGTGCGTCTGTAGCGATCCTGACGATTGTTATTGCAACCGTCGTATACTGGTTGTCAGGTATGCCTTCTTAAAGCCATCACCCGTCAGCAACAAAAAAGGCTGCCAATTGGCAGCCTTTTTTGTTTCGCCACTGTTAGGGATCGTAGTCCAAAATCGGTGACAGCCAGCGTTCCATTGTCGCCATTTCCATCCCTTTTCGCTTCGCGATGTCGGCCACCTGGTCCTTGCCCACGCGCCCCACGGCAAAGTAGCGTGACTCCGGGTGGGAGTAGTAGAAACCACTCACGGCGGCCGCAGGGAACATCGCCAAGTGTTCTGTCAAACTAATGCCCGTGTTCTCGGTGGCATCGAGTAATGTAAACAGTGTTTCCTTTTCTGTATGGTCGGGGCAAGCCGGATAGCCGGGAGCAGGGCGTATGCCACGGTAGGCTTCCTTAATCAGCGCCTCGTTGTCCAGGTCTTCCTCTGGGGCGTAAGGCCAAAACTCTTTGCGAACACGCAGATGCATGTGTTCGGCAAACGATTCTGCCAGGCGATCAGCCAGCGCTTTCACCATAATGGCGCTGTAATCGTCATTGGCCTCCTCGTAACGCTTCGCTAGCTCTTCCGCGCCGATTCCTGTGGTCACCGCAAAGCCGCCCACGTAGTCTTCGACATCGCTACCCTCGGGGGCAATGTAGTCGGCAAGGCTCATTTGCGGTTTATTGTCCGCTTTTTGGGCCTGTTGGCGCAGGTGATGGAGCAGGGCGATTTCTTCGCCCTGCTCGTTAAACACGGCAATATCATCGCTGCCGCGACGCTTGGCGGGCCAAAAACCAATCACGGCGTTGGCCTTGATGTGCTTCTCGTTAATTAATTTATCGAGCATTTTCTGCGCGTCGTTGTATAGATTTTGCGCAGCCTCGCCGACTTTCTCGTCGTTGAGAATTTTTGGATACTTGCCCGCCAGTCCCCAGGAGATGAAAAACGGCGTCCAGTCGATGGTCTCGCGCAAGGCTTCCAACGGGTAGTCTTCAAAGACTTTGGTGCCGGTAAAGCTGGGTTTGGGCGGCTGATAGTCACTCCAATCGAAAGGCAGGGCGCGCTCGCAGGCCGCTGAATAGTCCAGCAGTCGGGTTTTCTGAGCATTGCCTGCGCGGCGTGCGCGAATGCGCTCGTATTCATCGCGGCGGTCAGCGACGAACTGCGCCTTCAGGTCCTGGCTTATCAGCTGAGTGGCAACGGCGACGCTGCGGGAGGCATCTGGCACGTAGACAGTGACATCATTTTGATACTTCGGCTCAATTTTTACCGCGGTATGCGCTTTCGATGTTGTGGCACCGCCGATCATCAGTGGCACTTGGTAATCCAAACGTTGCATCTCACTCGCCACGTGGACCATCTCGTCAAGTGAGGGTGTGATCAGCCCGCTAAGGCCGATAATGTCTACCTCTTCGGCTTTCGCCGTTTCCAAGATCTTATCGGCCGAGACCATAACGCCCAGGTCGATTACCTCAAAGTTATTACACTGTAGAACAACGCCAACAATGTTTTTGCCAATGTCGTGAACATCGCCTTTCACCGTCGCCATTAGCACTTTGCCGTTGGCCTTGGCGCCGACCTCTTTGCCAGCTTCAATAAAGGGGTTTAGGTAGGCAACGGCCTGTTTCATTACCCGGGCAGATTTTACAACCTGGGGCAGGAACATCTTGCCGTCGCCGAATAGATCACCAACAACGTTCATGCCGTCCATCAATGGGCCTTCAATCACGTCGATGGGTTTTGCCGCTTCTTGTCTTGCGGCCTCGGCATCCTCTTCGATAAACGTGGTGATTCCTTTTACCAGGGAGTGCTCAATACGCTTGGCGACCGGCCATTCACGCCAGCTAAGGTCTTCCTGCTGGGCCATGCCCTTGCCGTCACCGCGGTATTTCTCGGCGATATCGAGCAGCCGTTCGGTGCTGTCGTCGCGGCGATTCAAGATGACGTCTTCCACCGCGTCGCGCAGTTCGTCCGGCAGGTCGTCGTAGATGGCGAGCTGACCCGCGTTAACGATACCCATGTCCATGCCGGCTTTGATCGCGTGGTAGAGAAACACTGAGTGAATCGCCTCGCGCACCGGATTGTTGCCGCGGAACGAAAACGACACATTGGAAACGCCGCCGGAGACCATGGCGCCGGGGAGTTCGGCTTTGATATAGGCGGTGGCTTCAATAAAGTCGACGGCGTAGTTGTTGTGCTCGTCGATACCGGTGGCTACCGCAAAAATATTGGGGTCGAAAATAATATCTTCCGCGGGGAAACCGATCTCATCTACCAAGATGTCGTAGGAGCGCTTACAGATTTCTGCTTTGCGCTTAAAGGTATCTGCCTGGCCGTCTTCGTCAAAGGCCATCACCACCACGGCGGCGCCAAACTTCATGCACTGGCGAGCGCGATCGCGAAATTCCTCTTCACCTTCTTTTAGTGAGATCGAATTGACCACGGGTTTTCCCTGAATGCACTTCAGGCCAGCCTCGATAATCTCCCACTTAGACGAGTCCACCATGATGGGCACGCGCGAGATATCGGGTTCAGAGGCAATCAAGTTGAGGAAGGTCACCATTGCCGACTGGGCGTCGAGCATGCCTTCATCCATATTGATGTCGATGATCTGCGCGCCATTTTCCACTTGCTGGCGAGCAACAGATAGCGCTTCGTCGTAATTACCTTCCAAAATCAGCCGCTTGAAGATCGCCGAACCCGTTACATTGCAGCGTTCACCGACGTTGACGAACAGGCTGTCGGCGGTGATGTTGAAGGGCTCCAGGCCAGATAGGCGACATGCGGGCGCTCGCTCGGGCAGCGCTCGGGGAGCGACACCTTCCACGGCGCGTGCGATTGCTTCGATATGGGCTGGGGTCGTGCCGCAGCAACCGCCCACTAGATTCAGGTAGCCGCGCTGTGCAAATTCGCGCAGCTCGCCGTGCATATCATCGGGGGTTTCGTCGTACTCGCCGAATTCATTAGGCAAGCCAGCATTAAAGTGGCCGCTAAAATAGCAGTCTGCCGCGTCGGCGAGCTCTTCAACAAAGGGGCGAATTTCGCTGAATCGACGGCCACAGTTGGTGCCAACAATCAGCGGCTTAGCGTGGGCAATACTATTCCAGAACGCCGTCGGGGTTTGGCCGGAAAGGGTGCGCCCACTGGTGTCGGGAAACGTTACCGATATCATGATCGGTAGCTCAATATTGTGGTCTTCAAAATACTGCAGCACCGCGTATACAGCGGCCTTGGCGTTCAGGCTGTCGAAGATGGTCTCGATTAGCAGCAGATCCGCGCCACCGGTCACCAGGCCTCGGGTGGCGGCATAGTAGTCGCTGACCAGCTTGTCGAAATTGATATTGCGCGCGCCCGGGTCATTTACATCGGGAGAAATAGACGCGGTCCGCGGGGTGGGGCCGATAACACCGGCCACAAACCGGGGTTTATCCGGGTTGCGGGCCGTTTCGGCATCAGCCACTTCTCGGGCAAGCTGGGCGCCTACAACATTGAGCTCTTCGGCGATCTCGCCCAGTTCATAGTCATCCTGCGCGACCATGGTGGAGTTAAAGGTATTGGTCTCGATGATATCGGCACCAACATCCAAAAACGCCTGATGAATATCGCGAATCAGCTGAGGCTGGGTCAGTGTTAGTAGATCATTATTGCCACGCACGTCCTTGTGGTAATCGGCAAAGCGTTCGCCTCGGTAAGCAGATTCTTCCAGTTTGTACTGTTGAATCATGCTGCCCATGGCCCCATCTATTACCAGTATGCGGTCTTTGATGGCAGCTTTTAGTAGATCGGCGCGGGCAGTAGAGTGAGTCATGTAGGTCCTGATGCTGTTTTACGTGGGGCAAGTAGCCGTT
This sequence comes from Spongiibacter marinus, assembly GCF_016906995.1. Classification (GTDB taxonomy): domain Bacteria; phylum Pseudomonadota; class Gammaproteobacteria; order Pseudomonadales; family Spongiibacteraceae; genus Spongiibacter; species Spongiibacter marinus. The sequence goes on from NZ_JAFBBD010000006.1 coordinate 185,443, forward strand.
CATAGGCTGTGGCCGGAATGGCCTTCGTGCTAAACTGCGCAATTCTATCAGATTGTCAGCTTGGCATAGAAATTTCATCTCACTGCCGCTTACGATCCGTCCGGAGTCCATACGAGGTACATATGACGACAGAGCAAGCCGAGGTCAAATTAACCATCACCGAGTCCGCGCAGGGCTACCTGGCTGAACTGCTTTCCAAACAAGACGACGTGATCGGTGTTCGTGTGTTTATTACGCAACCGGGCACGCCCAAGGCGGAAACCTGCATTGCTTATTGTCGTGATGACGACGCGAAAGATGACGATATCGTCATTGATTACAGCGGTTTCAAGGCCTATTTCGAGGGTCGCAGCGTGCCATTTTTGGAAGATGCGCTGATCGACTATTCGAAAGATCGCATGGGTGGTCAGCTAACAATCAAGGCGCCCAACGCTCGTCTGCCAAAGGTCAGTGCCGACAGCCCCCTGGAAGATCGCATCAATTATGTGTTGTACAACGAGGTTAACCCCTCACTCGCTGCCCACGGCGGTGAAGTGTCGCTCGTTGAAATTACCGAAGACCATATTGCCATTTTGAAATTTGGCGGCGGTTGCCAGGGTTGCGGCATGGTCGATGTCACCCTCAAAGAGGGGGTTGAGAAAACCCTGGTTGAGCAGGTGCCCGAATTGAACGGCGTGCGGGATATGACCGACCACAGCAACACGGATAACGCCTACTTTAAATAAGCCTGCTTCCTCGCATTCCGCGCCGCCTGGCGGCGCCAGAAGGATTTGCCATGATTTCGCTTCCCTATACGCGCACCTGCATACAGGTGCGCTTTTCCGACTTAGACTTTCTCGGCCACGTGTCCAACAGCGTCTACGCGCAATATTTTGACTTGGCGCGCATCGATTTTTTTCGCGAGTTGGATAAAGTCTCCAAAGCGCCTCATAACGTGGTGGCGAGTGTGAAAATGGATATGCTGCGGGAAATTCGCTTCGACCACGAGGTTGTTGTCGATACCTGGTGCTCGCACGTTGGCAACAAAAGCATGACCATCGAACACCACATCTATGCCAATGGCGAATGTGCCACCACCTCGAGCAGTGTGATTGTCGGTTTTGATCGCGAGACGCGCAGCGCCATTGCGCTGCCAAGTGGCTGGCAAGTCACTGATCCCGGTTTAATTCCTGCAAAACCGGCCTAATGGACGCGGCGTGCCCCTGCGGCAGTGGTGGCAACTACGGGGATTGCTGTCAGCGCTATCACACTCATCAGGCCACCGCGAGCACGGCCGAGCAATTGATGCGCTCGCGCTACTGTGCATTCGTGGTGGGCGACAATCGCTACCTTCGCGATAGCTGGCACCCCGATTTTCGCCCGCAAGACCCACTTATTAGCGATGACACGCCCTGGCTAGGCCTGCGTATATTGGCTGCGCCAGCCCCACAGGCGGACGCGGCGACCGTCGAATTTGTGGCATTTTATCGTCAGCAAGGGCGCGTAGCGCAGTTGCATGAGCGCTCTCGGTTTATTCGTATGGACGGCAGGTGGTACTACACCGAAGGTGATCAACTGCCAGCTATCAAGCTTGCGCGCAACGACCGCTGCTGTTGTGGCAGTGGCCGTAAACAGAAACACTGCCATGCGGAATGCTAACTTGTGAAGTCGCTGCGAATACTTTCCTATAACGTGCACAAAGGGTTCAGCGCCCGCAACCGGCGCTATTTGCTCGATGAAATTCGCGAGGGCATTCGCAGTGTAAATGCCGACATTGTCTTTCTACAGGAAGTTGTTGGCGAAAACCGCGACCACGCTAAACGCTGGGAAAATTGGGTGGATGCCGGCCAGTTTGAGTACCTGGCTGACAGCGTGTGGCCGCATTTTGCCTACGGCCGCAATGCGATCTATCAGCACGGTCATCACGGCAATGCCATCCTCAGCAAATATCCCATTGTTAACAGCGACAATGTCGATGTGTCAGTGATGAAGCGCTCCCAGCGCGGCTTACTGTTCGCGCAAATTACTCCCGGTGTTCAGCTTGTCTGTGCGCATATGGGCTTGTTGGCCTGGGAACGACGCCGCCAATTCAAGCAATTGAAGCATCAGCTTATGGAGCGAGATAGCGCTGCTGAGGGCTTGATTATCGCCGGAGATTTTAACGACTGGCAGTTGCGTCTGCACAAGCATTTCTATCGTGAACTGGATGTTCGGGAAGCGATGACGGAAATACAGGGGCGCCCCGCAAAGAGCTTCCCCGCACCGTATCCACTGTTGCCGCTGGATCGCATTTACTACAAGGGCTTGGTATTGCGTGAGGCGAAGGTGCTTCGCGGAGAGCCGTGGCGGTCGCTGTCTGATCACTGCGCCCTTTATGCTGAATTTGCTTTACCTAATTGCTAAAAAAAAGCCCCGGATAAACCGGGGCAAAGCCATAGATGGTGTAGAAGCACTTAGCTTTACGCCAAAAATATTCGGGTGGATCAATAAATAATAAAAAAGGCGCCAATTGGCGCCTTTTCATCTTTCCGGTGGGGCTTTTAACCGCGCTTGCGGCCGGGGAGCACATCGCGAAGTTTATCGCGCATATCGCGCAGTGCAGCCTCAGTTTCCTCCCAACCGATGCAGCCATCAGTGACTGATACGCCGTATTCGAGCTCAGAAAGGTCAGCCGGGATTTTTTGGTTGCCGGGCTTGAGGTTACTTTCGATCATCAAACCGATAATCGAGGTGTTACCTTCGATGATCTGGTTAGTGACATTCTCCATAACCAGAGGCTGGAGGCTCGGTTGCTTGTTGGAGTTTGCGTGGCTGCAGTCCACCATAATATTGAGTGGGTATCCGGCTTTATCCAGGGCGGCCTCACACAATTTAATATGAACAGAGTCATAGTTAGGCCCGGCGCTACCGCCGCGCAATACCACATGGGCGTAACGGTTGCCGCGCGTGTGGATCACTGCCACCTGGCCTTCGCCGTTAATACCGAGAAAACGGTGGGGTTTTACCGCTGAGCCAATAGCGTTCATGGCAACGTCTAAGCCGCCGTCGGTGCCGTTCTTAAAGCCGACGGCAGAAGACAGGCCGCTGGCCATTTCGCGGTGAGTCTGCGACTCGGTTGTTCTCGCACCAATCGCCGACCAGGAAATGCAATCCTGCAAGTACTGAGGCGAAATAGGGTCCAGAGCTTCGGTTGAGGTCGGCAAGCCCAGCTCGGCAATATCCAGCAGCAATTTGCGCCCGATATGCAAACCCTCTTCAATTTTAAAGGTGTCGTTAAGGTAGGGGTCGTTGATCAAACCCTTCCAACCCACGGTAGTACGCGGTTTTTCAAAATACACGCGCATAACGATCACTAGCGTGTCTTGAAGCTCGTCAGCCAGCGTTTTCAAGCGCTGAGCATAATCCATGGCCAGTTCGACATCGTGAATGGAGCAGGGGCCAACCACAATAAACATGCGGTGGTCTTTGCCGTCCAGGATATTGCGCACGGTTTCGCGACCGGCAGAGACAACGGCTTTGGCGCTGTCGCTCATTGGCAGGGCCGCCTTCAGGCGCGCGGGAGTAATCAGCACTTCCTGTGCTTCGACATTAAGGTTTTCGATGATGGTTTCTGACATGGCTTACCGGATTCTGTCCCGAATCAAAACGTTATAGAGCCTGATATTCTAACTGAAAAGCGTGCCAATAAAATATCAACTGGCGGTGAACAGGGCTAAAATAGCGGCTTTTCGACGAATAATTGCAAGAGTGCCCTATGCCAACCGCTTTTCCATTGCTTTTCATGCTCGCGGTGTCAGCGCCTGTGGCGGCTGAGACGCCGACAGCACAGCCGCCCATAGAGCGTTGGTTGCCAGCGGTGCGCCCTGCGTCTGAGCCTGCGATCGCACAGTGGCCCTGCGACCGTCTCAGCGAGGTGACCGTTGTGAGTGATAAACAGCAGCGGCAATTGCGAGAGCGGAAAAAGCAATGCTTGCAACGCTACCAGCAATTTATTCCAGCGACGGGGCTGCGCTAGATGGCGACGATTTTCAAACCTTCGAAGCGCAATGCTCGCGCTAAACGCGCAACGCCTGCCGATAAGGGCGTGTTTGAGTTGCAGATTGAACGTCTCGCAGACGACGGCAGGGGCATCGCCCATCATAACAACAAGGTGGTGTTCGTCCTGGGCGCACTGCCTGGCGAGCGTGTGCAGGCGCGCTTGCTCAAGCGCCACAAGCGCTTCGATGAAGCAGAGAGTGTCCAGCTGCTGGCAGCGTCCGGGTATCGAGTCGCACCGCCGTGTTCGCAGTACGGGCAGTGCGGGGGGTGTCAGCTCCAGCATTTGGCATATCCCGAGCAAGTTGAGCATAAGCGTTCACGCCTGTCAGCGATCATTGATGAGTGCGTTGATGTAGAGGTAATGGCTGGGCCGCCAGAGGCTTACCGCCACCGAGCGCGCTTGTCATACCGCGCGGGACACCTGGGGTTCAAGGCAGCGGCAACCCACCATATTGTCAATACGGCAGCCTGTTCAGTGTTAGAGCCAGCGCTGAATGCGGCAATAGCTGCCGTTCGCGAGCCTTTGTTGCACGCGTTAAAACAGAGCCACCAGGCCGAATTGCTTTTTAGCCTGGGAGAGGGCGGCAGAGTCGGCCTGGCCGTTGAGGACAGTCGCCGCAGAAGAAGAGAGTGGAGCGAATCGTTAGCAAACGCCTTATTGCCAGCGGTGCAGCTGTATCAGGTACGTAGTTCGGACGGAATCTGGGTAAATGAATGCGAGCCGCTTCGCTACAGCAGCTCGGTTTCCCATGCCTTGCACTTTACGCCGACTGACTTCACCCAGGCTAATCGCGAGCTGAATACGCAGCTGGTCGAGCGCAGTGTAGCGTGGTTGGACGCGCAGGCCGGGGAATTCGTCATTGATTATTTCTGCGGGCTGGGTAATTTCAGCTTCCCCCTTGCCCAGTCGGGCGCCTCCGTGCTCGCGGTCGACGCCGGCGAGGAGATGTTGGCGCAGGCGCGGCAGCGTGCGCAGGAGCAGGCATTAGCCATTGAGTTTGCCTGCGCCGACCTGTTTGACTCGGCGCAGATTCCGCTTCGCCAGGCCAGCGCCGCCTTATTGGATCCTCCAAGGGCGGGCGCCAGGGCAGTGTGCGAAGCCATTGCTGGCTCACCATCGATGCGCAGGGTGGTGTATGTGTCGTGTGACCCCGCGACCTTGGCCCGCGATCTCGCAATTTTGTGTGAGGCGGGCTTCGAGATCAAAAAAGCGGCGATGGTAGATATGTTCCCGCATACCCACCATATGGAGTCGCTGATTTTGCTGGAGCGCTAGGCCATTTTTGCAATAATGTCCTGAGCATAGCGCAGCACGCCGTCGCGTTTTTTCGCCGGGTCGTCGGTGTTGCCATGGTAGAACGGCCAGGGTTGAGTCAGGATATGGGTAATGCCATTGTCTTCGAGTTTGCGGTAGGCATCGGGGGTAAAGGCGTCTGACGGGGTCGCCATCACTGAGAACTGCTCGGGGTCGAATCCCTGCTCTTCACGGTAGCGGCGAATCAGTTTGACGGAGTCGATGATTTCGTCGCTGGTTTGTAAATCGCTCACCCAACCGTCGTGGCGGGCCGCGCGACGCATGGCCGCCTTACTGATGCCGCCCACCCAGATCGGCGGCAGCTCAGTGGGCGCCGGGTTCATTTCTAAACGGGGAAATTGGTAGAACTGTCCCTCGTAACTCACCATCTCACCGCTCCATAGCAGCGGCAATATTTCCAGCATTTCATCGGCGCGTTTTCCGCGAGTATGAAAGTCCTGTTGCAACAGCCCGAACTCATCCTTAGACCAGCCGACACCGATCGCGGGAATGACGCGATTATCTGAAACGATAGCCGCGGTGCTAATCGCCTTGGCAACGAGAAACGGGTTGCGCATCGGCAGCACAAAAATATTGTTGGTGAATTTAAGGTTTTCGGTCACCGCCGCCAGAGCGGCAATCATTACCCAAGGGTCTGGCCAATCGGTGAAAGGCTGCCAGCGGCGCTCGCCATCTTCTGTATAGGGATAGTCGTGACTCAATGTTTCGGGATTGACCACGTGGTCGGAAAACGACATGGCTTCCCAGCCGCTTTCATCGGCGGCGATGGCGAGTTCACGGAGTTCTTTCAAGGGGCAAAAAGACGAAGAGAGAACGAATTTCACAGTAGGTTCCTGCCGTATTTGATTATTATTTGGGGCGTGACGCGCTAAAGTTGGTGCTGCTGACGAATGTGACTCAGTAAGGCGTCTATGGCGTTTTCCAGCGTACGTATGACATGGTCGAACTGTTCGGCGTCGTCATAAAAGGGGTCGGGAATCTGGCTATTACCGCCGTTGCTCTGATAGTGAAGCAGTAGGTTGATCTCCCCGTTAAAGTCCGCGGGTGCCCAGGCCTCAACATTACTGAGATTTTTGCGGTCCATCACAATGACGTAGTGACTGCGATGGTAGTCGTCATCGCATATTTGCCGCGCGATCTGTTGGGAAATATCGTAGCCCGCTTTTTCAGCGGCCTGAATGGAGCGTGGGTCAGGCGCCTTGCCAATGTTAAAGGCTGCGGTGCCACAGGAGTCCACTGAAATATGCTCGCTAAGCCCGGCCTCGGCGACTTTATATTCGAGAATACCCTGGGCCGCAGGCGAACGGCAGATATTCCCCAGGCAAACAAACACTACGTGAATAGACATAAACAGCTCAATAAATAACAGAGCCGTCAAAGTAGCATGCTGCACCGGAGCGCAGCATCACCCATTTGGTGGGCCGCTATTTCTGCGCTAGCAAGACGACAAACTTCGCGTCCGAGCGCAGCACCTCACAGTTGCCAAAGCGCTTCTTTAATAATTTGTGGTAGTCGAGATGACGGTTCCCCACAACGCAGAATTGGCCGCCCGGTGCCAAATGCGCATGGCTGTCTGAGAACATCTGGCGCGCGATGTGATCCCCCAGCTGCTGCTCTTGGTGGAACGGCGGGTTACAAACGATGGTGTCAAATAGGGCGCCGTCGTAACCGTGCATGCAATCGCGGGCATAAAACTGGGCAGCGGCGCCCGGCAGGTTATCGCGCACATTGTGCCTGGCACTGTCTATTGCCATGTAGGACTCATCGAAAAAGTGCAGCGCCGCCTCGGGCCAACGCTTTCCCGCCATAATGCCCAACAGGCCGTTGCCACAACCTAAGTCCGCCAGTGAGTCTGGCGTGTGAAGGTCGCCCAATGCGTCGAGCAACAAGCGGCTACCCCTGTCTAACTTGCCCCGTGAAAAAACATTGGCGCGATTGCTGAGTGAAATGCCCAGTTCGCTACTGTCTAGAGCCAGCGAGTCGTCATCGACGGCCGCGCCGGGGCTTAGTGATTGCAGGTGTATCAGGCGGGCTTTTTTCCATGCCAGGCTCGCTGCGGCCTCGCCAATGCTTTCTGAAAACACCGCCATGCTTGAGCTGTCCAAGTACTTGGCCATGCAGGCGCCAATAAATACGTCGGGTGAGCGCAGCAGCTGAGCGATGTGCTGGAGCTGATAACGCAGGTAACTGTGGTTGCGTGGCAAGCGATAGATAACGCGATCGAAGCTGCCTGTGGGTGCCTCGCAGCTGCTCAGCAGCGCGGGAGCACGGCGTTGGTTTGCCGCGCAATTTTCAAGGCATGCGCGGTGGGCGACCGCCGAGTCTGACCAGGAAATACACTCGTAGTCCGACAGCGCGGCAGCGAGACAGCCAAAGGCATCGTTCACGAGCAGTAGGCGACTGCCCTGTGGCGGAGGGTTTTCGGCAAGGTAATTGAGCAGGTAGCGGTCGGCCGCATCCCAGGCCTGAAGTACTTCGTTGCGACGGCGGGGCCGGCGCTGCAGGGTGAGTTTGCCGAAAGGACTTTCCAGAGTGGTGGTGTTCAAAGGTTTAGCCGTCTTCGAGTAAAAGCTCGCGAAGCTGCTGACGTGCCAGCGCGTCGAGTTTTAGGCCATGCTCAAAGTAATCCGCCAAGCTGCCGTAGTGCTCATCGATCGCCTCAAAGGCGGCGTTAATAAACTGTGGCTGAACATGAAATAAGGTGCGAATTACCGCTTCGTCGGCGGTTAACATGTCCATTTGGGCAATCTGCTCGATCACCTGGTCGATGCGCTCCGCCGTGTAGTGATTGGTCGCCAGGTAGTCCTCCATTATCGTATCGTCGGGGACGTTCAGGGCGTGAAGCAGTAGCGCGGCGGCAAGGCCGGTTCGATCTTTTCCTGCGGTGCAGTGGAAGAGCTGGGGGTAGTGGTCCTGTTCTAAAAGGGAGTGCATCCACTGACGATAAACGGGTGTGTAGCGCACCACCATCTCGCGATTGGCGTCTACCAGAAAAGCCGCCATATCATCGGCGCTGACATCTTCCTGTTGCAGGCGCGCGGTGACCAGTTCAATTTGTGCCGCATCGACGGTAATGGGCATGGCATCGACCCGAACCGCGTAACCGCTGGCCAGTGCATGGGGTGCTGACAGGCGTTCTTCATCTGATCTAAAGTCGACGATCCGCTTTACCTCCAGCCTCTGCAAGTAACGCTGGTCTTCCTCGCTGAGTGATGACAGCTTGTCGGTGCGATAAATCATGCCCCATTTAAGTTGCTGACCATCGCGATTTTTATAGCCGCCGAGGTCGCGAAAATTATGCGCCTGTTCAAAGGGCAGTTTGCGAAGGCTGTGGCGTTCATGATGGGGCAACTGGCTGGGAATTGGCCGCTGCGCCGCAGTCAAACCACGGTGTTGGGAGGCCAAGTGAAGGCTCTTTGCAATCTCGTCGTACTGGCTCATTAGGCGGATTTCTCGGCGGAGTGGGGTGACTGCCGGCTGGCGCGATATTCGCCGGGTGTCATGCCGGTCCATTTTTTAAAGGAGCGGTGAAAAGCACTGGGTTCATCGAAGCCCAATAGTGCTGACACGGCATTGATTTTCAGCTCGGGCTGATTGAGCCAACGCAGAGCGTGCTCCTTGCGTAGCTCGTCCTTGAATTGCTGGTAGGTGGTTCCCAAATCTTTGAGACGGCGGCGCAGGGTGCGCACCGACATATTCAGGTTCTCTGCCATTGTCACCACACTGGGGAATTCGTGGCTGAGATCGTTGCCGACGATGCGCTTCATTTGTGACAGCAGAGAGCTGTCGTCATCGTCTTGCGATACCAGCAGATGGTAGGGGGCATCGCGAAGGAATTTGCGCAGTGATTCCTCCGTGTGAATCAACGGGCAGTCCAGGCAGTGTTCGGCCAATAAGAAGGCGTTGTGTTCACGGCCGTAGTGAATTTCGCAGTTAAACAAGTGCTCAAAGTACTCGGGGTTGTCGGGTGCGCTGGCCTGCATGTGCACGGCAATCAACTCGAGCGGTTTACCGATAAGCCACTGGCAGAAGCGGCGCCAGATCGCCATGGTGTGTGCCATGGTGTAGCGCTGGTCAATGGTGTCATCACTTTCTGCCAGTTCCACGTCGCTGGGGAAGCGGTAAAAGGCGGTACCGTCGCCGAGGCGCTCCACTGGCCGGCGCGCCGCGCTGGGAACGTCGCTCAAGGTTCTGCAAAACACGATAAATTCGGCGGCGCGACGCAGTGCTTGTTCCAGTGTTTCACAGTGGATGATAAACAGTGACAGCATGCGAAAACTGCCGGCCGGCGTTCGCTGACGAAGGCCCAATCCAAAGGACTCATCTTGCAGCAGCCACATAACGCGGCGATAAATCTGCGAGTAATACTGGGCGTCAATGGGCGAGTCTAGGTCCGCGCTGGGAGACAGCGGGTCTATCGGCAACTGTAGAGACCTGAGGAGTTCGGCACCGTTGTAGCCCTGCGCTTCGGCAACCTGCAGCATGCTGCGGGCATATTTCAGCGGCACGGGGTCTCTTTTAGCGTGGGGGTTGCTGCGCACGACGATTATCCGAGATCAGTTTTGCTGGCTAGTTTACGGTAAATCATCGGGAATTTCCCGCCAGAAGTGGCACGCAATTTCCCGGCCGTCGTGACGCTTTTCCAAACGCGGCGGCTGCGTAAGACACTCGGCGCGTTGGTGGGGGCAGCGCCCGGCAAAGCGGCAGCCCTCGGGCATTGCCATAGGGGATGGCATATCGCCGCTTAGGGCAGCTTGGGGCAGCGTCGGGCTGGCCAGTTGTGGTACTGCAGAAAGCAGGGCGCGGGTGTAGGGATGGGCGGGGCGCTCGCACAGCGACCGGGCATCACCGATTTCTACTAACTCTCCCAGGTACATCACCGCGATGCGGTCGCTCATGTGTTTGACAACGGAGATGTCGTGAGAAATGAACAGCATCGCCAGTGACAGCCGTTGCTGTATGTCCAATAGCAGATTCAAGATTTGCGCCTGCACTGAGACGTCGAGCGCAGAAACGGCTTCGTCGCAGATAAGCAGTTTGGGCTCCAGGGCAATGGCGCGCGCAATACCAATGCGCTGGCGCTGACCGCCGCTAAATTCGTGGGGGTATTTACCGAGTGCAGAGGCCGGAAGGCCAACGAGTTCGAGTAATTCGTTGACGCGGCGACGACGCCAACTGCTGCCGCCCAAGCGGTGGATGATCAGCGGCTCTTCAAGAATTGTTGCCACTGTGTGACGGCTGTTCAAGGACTCGAACGGGTCTTGGAACACCATCTGCATATCGCGCCGCAGCGGGCGCATTTGCGCAGCGCTGAGGCCGGTTATATCTCTTCCCTCGAACGCTACTGTGCCGGAGGTAGGGTGGTGCAGGTTGAGAAGTGCTTTACCCAGACTGCTTTTGCCACAGCCGGACTCCCCAACCAAACCCAGCGTCTCGCCCTGCTGCAAAGCGAAGCTAACGCCGTCCACTGCGCGCAGTAGCAGTTTTGGTTTTAGGAAGCCCTGAGACTGAGGGAAGTGCAGTGATAGGTTTTCGGCCCGTAGCAGTGCGTCAGTCATCAATTACCCTCCAGTGGTGACAGGCAATCTCTGCGCCATTGTCTCGCGGCGTAATAGCGGGCGCGCTTTGTTGGCACTGCGGCGTTGCATGGTCGCAGCGATTGGCGAAGCGGCAGCCTGGCGGCATGGCGTCAATGCTGGGCACCTGACCACCCAGCGCGTTTAAGCGGCTCTTCGGCGCTGCGGCTTTCGCAGGCAGTGCGGCTAACAGGCCTTTTGTATAGGGGTGTTTGGGGTTGGCAAAGAGCGCTGCGGCACGATTTTGCTCAACAATTTCCCCGGCGTACATCACTGCCACGCGGTCGGCCAGCTGAGAAACCAGCGCGAGGTCATGGGTGATAAACAGCATTGCCATATCGCGTTTATGTTGCAGGGTTTTTAGGAGCTGGAGTATTTGCGCCTGAATGGTGACATCCAGCGCGGTGGTCGGCTCATCGGCGATAAGCAGTTTGGGTTCGCCGGCCAGTGCCATGGCAATCATCACGCGCTGGCGCATGCCGCCAGAGAGTTGATGGGGGTAGCTGGAAAGCCGCTGCTCGGCGGCGGGCATCCCAACGTCTTGCAACAGCGCAATACAGCGTTCGCGTCGCTGTTTTCGGCTGAGTTCAGGGCAGTGCAAGCGCAGTGTTTCGCCAATTTGTTGTGCGATCGTGTGTACCGGGTTCAGGGCGGTCATCGGGTCCTGGAAAATAACCGCGATATCGCGACTGCGTAGTGACCGGAAGGCCTGTGCATCGCGGCAGTCGATTTCGCTGCCGCGGTAGTGAATTCGCCCACCGGAGATCTCCGCCTGGGGCCGGGGTAGCAGGCCCATCAGCGACATGGCGGTAAGGCTCTTGCCGCAGCCTGATTCGCCGACCAGCCCGAGTGTTTCGCCTGGGAAAATCTGCAAGCTCAGTTGATTAACCAGTTGATGCTGCCGACCGGCATCGTCGGTAATGCTGATGCAGAGCTTATCTGCGCGGATAACGGCTGACTCATTCATCGCCAGTTGCCCAGCGTTTATTCACAATCATGACTGGATCCAGGGCCTTATTGCGGGATTTGGCCTCGTTAACCCGCTGCTGTTCATCACTGTCTATCCAGAAAAGGCCGCCTGTGCTGCCCAGCGGATCGAATAGACTGTCGGTGCTGCGAGTACCGTGAAAGTCCGGCAGTTTTAGCCAGCGCCAGAATGCTTCGCGGGTGTAAGGCACTTTAAAAGTCGGGATAAATGAGCCCTGCTCGAACACCAGTTGTTCCAATTCGCGTGCTAATTTGACCCGGCTGGCCTTGTCTGTGGCTGCGCGATAGGCATCGATTTTTGCGTCGATTTCCGGGTTGTCGGTGTTGGTCACATTGTTTGTTTGGGGCTTGTGGGCGTTGTCCGAGTGGTAGAACTGCCAATAGCGTGGCGACAAGCCGCCGCCTGACCACGCCATCCAAGCCGCTTGATGTTTGTTTTCCAGAATTTGTTTGAAGGCGGCAGAGGGGTCGAGCAGTTGCAGTGACAGCTCTATACCCGCTTTGCGCGCCTCCTGTGCCAAGATCACCAAGCGGTCGTTGTGGCCGCTGCTGTAGTACGTTACGCGAATGCTCAGGCGCTGCCCGTCTTTTTGCCGTATACCGTCGGGACCACGGGTGTCCCAACCGGCGGCATTTAGCAGGCGGTTGGCTTTGTCTAAGTCGAATTCGCGGGCACGAATATCGGGGTTGCTGTAATCGCCATAGCCTTCGTGGGCGGTCTGGAGGCGTTCGTAGTCACCGTGCAGCACGGTGTTAATCACTTTGTCGATATTAAGGGCATGAGCAATGGCATAGCGAACATTGCGGTCGCTGAGCAGAGGGACATCCTCGTTGAGAAACAACCCGGAAATCGGCCTGGGAACGCTGTTATAAAATTTGATTTTACCCGCATAGCCCTGCTCAAAAATGCGCCCCTGGGCTTTTTTATGCCACAGCCGCGGCATGAGCAGGGGGAAGCTATCCAGCTCGCCTTTGCGAAAGTACTGATACGCGATATTGATGTCCCGTATGAGTTTTATACGCAAAAAATCGGGGTTGAAGCGGTGCTGGAAGTAACGCTTGTCATTCCCCCACCAGTCCTGCTTTCGGCGGAACTCAATATATTTGCCCTTGCGAATGGTGTCGATGACGTAAGGGCCGGTGTTCGGCGCTATTTTCCAGTTGTAGTCGCGTACCCAGTTTTCATCCAGTTTGTGGAAGTGGGCGGGTACCGGCGAAATGCTGTATTCAAACAGCATTTCATCGCGGGGTTTGGCAACACTGCCGAGGATGCCGATCGTGTGGTCGTCATACTTTACGACATCGAGGATCACGGTGTTGTAATGGTTGTTATACCACGGTGCCAATATGAATTTAGAGCGCATAAATTGCAGCGCAAACAGATAGTCATCGGCGGTAACGGGTTTGCCGTCGGACCATCGAGCGTCCGGGTCTAAGCGGTAGTAGAGGCTGTGTCCGTCGTCGCCAAACGCCCAGTGCGTGGCAAGTTCCGGTATGGGGTTGAGCGTGTTCGGGTGTATGCCGACCAGTCCCAGATGGTTGGCGCGCATATAGCTTGCAAAGCTGCCATTGGAGTCGGGGCCTACCAAACGCAGCGTGAGCGGAAAGGTGGTAATAAAGCTGCGAAAGCGGCCGCCGCGTTTGGCTTCAGGGCTGGCGAATATGGGGTCGCTCAGGTTGGTTTGCCAGGACAGATTCTCGGGCAACTGTTCGGGTAGCTTGGCGTCTTCGGCGGCGTAAATCCATAAGGGGAAAGCCGCGACGAATAACAACAGCAGTTGTGAGAGGCGTTTATTCATAGAAACTGAATTTTCGTGGATCGTAGGCATCGCGAATCGCCTCGCCGACATAGGCAACAAGCATCAATATTAGGGTCATGGCCACCACTACCGAGCCAACCAGCCACAGCGATTCCATGTTTTCTGTGCCCTGCTTGAGCAGTTCTCCCCAGCTGGGTGTTGGCGCCGGAAGGCCAAAGCCTAAGTAGTCCAAGGCGGTAAGTGCGGTGATACCCGACGCCACGGAGAAGGGAACAAAGGTGATCAGTGTCGATACGCTATTCGGCAGGATATGCCGAAAAACAATGCGGCTACCCGAGGCGCCGAGCGCGCGCGCCGCCATCACGTAATCCCGAGAGGCCTCCTTGTACGTTGCGGTACGCATATACCAGGTCATGGCGGTCCAGCCGAAGAACGCCATAATGAACAGCAGGGTCCAGAACCCCGGGGTGATGATGGAGGCGACAATCATGATCACGTACAGGAAGGGGACATTGGACCAAATTTCGATAATGCGCTGGAAAAATAAGTCAAAGGCGCCACCCAAATATCCCATCATGCAGCCAATGGCGACGCCAATAGCGTAGTTAAATACCAATAGCACAAGCGAGAATAGCATCGCAGTACGAAAGCCGTAGATCAGCCTGGCAAGGACGTCGCGCCCGCTGGTGTCGGTGCCCAGATAATGCCGTGTGGTGAGCGAGGGTGCGTGAGGTGGGAAATCCCCGGCTATCAGGTCATTTTCCAACGGGCCGTAGGGAATCGGGGGCATGAGCACCCAGTTGCCCTCGTCGGCGTCGCGAAACTGCGCCTGTAGTTCGCGGTAATTAGGCTCGTAGTCGATGTCCAGGCCAAAATCCTTGCCGCTGTGCTGCGCCCCAAAGGTGGGGAAATACAGCTCGCCCTGGTAACTCACCAGCAGTGGCCGGTGGTTGGCAAGCAGCTCCGCACCAAAGCTGAGCGTGGTCAATACCAGCAACAACCAAGCGGAGATATAGCCTCGACGGGATTGCTTGAAACGCTGCCAGCGCTTTTGGGCGACGGGGTTTCGCAGCAGATTCATTAACGGCTCCCTCCACCAAAGCGAATGCGCGGGTCAACAATGGCGACACAGATATCGGAAAGAATATTGCCGATTAGGTAGAGCAGGGAAGAGATCACCAAGATGCCCATCACAATGGGGTAGTCTCGCTCAATAATGGCCTCGTAGCCGAGTAGTCCAATACCGTCGATGTTGAAAATGGTCTCGATCAAAAAAGAGCCGCCAATCAGCAGGGAAATATTGTTGCCAAAGGAGGTGGCGACGGGAATAAGACTATTGCGCAGCGCGTGCCGGCGAACGCTTTTTCCTAAACTCAGGCCCTTTGCCGCCGCTGTGCGCATGTAGTCAGCTGATAAATTATCCATCAAGGCGTTTTTCATCATCAGGGTTGTCACCGCAAAACTTCCCGCTAAATAGGCAATAAGCGGCAGTGCAGCGTGGTGAAAAACGTCTTTGGCCTTGGCCAGCGGCGAGAGTTCCTCGAAGTTGTCGGAGACAAAGCCGCCGAGAGGAAACCAGTCGTAGTAACCGGCAAACACCGAAATCAACGCAATACCGATGACATAGCTGGGTAGTGCGTAACCCAGAAACACCACTGCTGACGACAGATTGTCAAAGCGGCTGCCGTGGAACATGCCCTTGAGCAGGCCCAGCGGGATGCAGACGAGGTAGGTGAGCACGAGTGTTGTCACGCCGTAGAATACGGAGACAGGAAAGCGCTCCTTGATGATGTCCCAAACGGGGTCCTGATAGCGGGTGGAGAGGCCCAGGTCAAAGCGCAGCACCTGTTTTAGCCAGATGGCATAACTGCTTAGCAAGGGTTTGTCGAAGCCGTAGTAGCGTTTGAGCTCTTCGAGCTGTTCGTCAGATAGCGTGCCACCGCCCTCGCTGCGGTGCAGGCTGCCTGCCTCGCCACCGAGCTGGGCTTGGGTCATCATTCGCTCTATCGGCCCGCCGGGAACAACACGGGTGATACTGAACACCAGCAGGGTGATGCCAATGAATGTAGGGATAATCAACAGGCCGCGACGAACGAAATAGCCAAGCATAGGTACTTCCAGTCAGGTGGCTGTCAACTACAGGTCGGCCCGCGTAACGTCGACGTAGAGGGTCAGCGATTGGCCGGGTTGCAAATAACTGCTGCGGCCAATTGAATTCCACTCCAGAATATCGGCAATTTTCAGCTTGAAGCGGCTCGCGATACGCGACAGCGAGTCGCCGCTGCGAACCTTATAGCCCACCTTACGCACGATACCATTGCCTGACGATGGGCCTTTTTTCCAGATCGCTAGTTTTTGCCCCGGTTTGATGAGGGCACCTTGATCTAGGCGATTCCAGCGAATGAGTTGCTTGACGGACACCTTGTGCCGTTGAGCAATGCCGCTGAGCGTGTCGCCGCGGCGAACAATATGCTGCGACTGGTGGCGGCCGCGCTCAGCAATACCACGGTCTAAGTTGGGGGAGGTGGTCGCCTGGCTGCTGGCGGGTATCAGGAGCTCTTGGCCGACGCGCAACATATCGCCATTGAGCTTGTTGAAACGCTTAATGCTGGCAATATCGATGTGGTGGCGCTTGGCAATGCTAATCAAGTTGTCACCCGGTGAAACTCGATAGCGCTGCCAGGCAATGCGCTGCTCTCTGGGCAGGGCGGCCAAGCGTGTTTTAAATTTTTCGGCCTGCTTACTGGGAATCAGAAGGTGGTGAGGGCCCTCCGGCGCTGTCACCCAGCGGTTGAAGCCTGGGTTGTAGCGATATAGCTCCTCGACGCTGATATCCGCCAGGGCAGCGGCTTTGGCGAGGTCTATCTGGCTGTCTATGGCCACCTTTTCAAAGCGCGGCGCGTCGGCAACGGCTGGCAAGCTGATATTGTAGCGTGCGGGGTTTTGGTAAATTTTGACCAGCGCCAGCAGTTTTGGCACGTAGCGCTTGGTTTCCTTGGGGAGTTTTAACGACCAAAAATCTGTCGGCTTGCCCGCCTTGCGGTTGCGGCGAATGGCGCGATTCACCGTGCCCGCGCCGGCATTGTATGCCGCCAGGGTCAGCATCCAGTCACCGTCGAAGCGCTTGTTTAAGGTGGTGAGGTAATCCAGCGCGGCGTCGGTGGCGACCAGAACATCGCGGCGACCGTCATACCACCAGTTTTGTTGAATGCCGACGTATTTGGCGGTATTCGGAATAAATTGCCAGAGACCCGCAGCGCGGCCATGGGAGTAGGCGAAAGGGTCGTAGGCGCTCTCGACAAAAGGCAGCAGCGCCAGGTCTATCGGCATATCGCGGGCTTCAAGCTCTTTCACGACGTGATAGATATAATTCCCGGCGCGGGCGCTCATCTTGGCCATGTAGTGGCCGTGCTTGCTATACCAGTCTTCCAGTTTATCGACTTCGCGGCGCTCGGTTAGCGGCAAGAAACTCAGTTGTGCACTCAAGCGCCCCCAAACATCGCTGTAGCGGCGCTCACTGGCAGGAATCGGTGGCGGCAGTAATTGATTCTCAAGTTTAGCGATATGCTCACTGCAACCCTCTGTACAAGCGGGTGCGTCGTTCTTGGCTTGCGTGGGCTGGCTGCGATTAGTTGCACAAGCGCCCACGCTGATAAGCGCGGTGGCGAGAGTTAGCCTCAACAAGAGCTGGTAGGTCGTGTTTTTCATGCAAAATTAGCTGTTGTCTTTCCAGCTTCGAAGCGCGGCGAACACCTCTTGCTGGTTTAAGTTATCGTTGCCTTCACGCAGGCAAATGGCCTGGCGAACACCGTCTTGTGCGGTGCGAAGGAATGGGTTGGTTGCCGACTCTTCCTCAATGGTGGAGGGAAGCGTTATCTCTCCGCGTTCACGCAAAGCCAGCACCTGCTCATAACGATTGCGCAGTGTGGCGTTATTGGGCTCTGCCTTCAAGGCGAACTGCAAATTACTTGCTGTGTATTCATGAGCGCAGTAAACCCGAGTAGCGCCAGGTAAAGACTGAAGTTTACTCAGCGAGTTCAACATTTGCGCCGGGCTACCCTCAAAAAGCCTGCCGCATCCGCCGGCAAACAGCGTATCGCCGCAAAAAAGCAGGGCAGACTCTTCATTATAGAAGGCCAGATGATCCAGGGTGTGGCCGGGAACGGCCAATACGCGAAATGTTTCGCCCAGCACGCCAATGGTGTCGTGGTCTGCCAAAGGGCGGGTGATGTGCTCGCAGGATGTTTCCGGGCCACAGACGTCCACGTTGGGGTATTGCGCCAGTAGGGCCTCAACACCGCCAGTATGGTCCCAGTGGTGATGGGTAATTAGAATTGCGGTAAGCTTTAACTGGGCATGCTTAAGGAAGTCGATGACGGGCGCTGCATCGCCTGGGTCGACGACAACAGCGTCTTCGCCAGATGAGATGCACCAGATGTAATTGTCGCTGAATGCCGCTATTGGCGTGACCGACAGCTTGCCCATAAATAAACCCTCATTTAGCGTCAGGGTATACAGTTTTCCCTTGTCAGACAAGGTATTAGCTCGTGGTGACAGGGTCAACACAGGGGTGAAATCATGGCTAGATGGCGCGCTCAGCATTCGCCTGAAGTATTGTTGCCCGCACTGCGGCAATGGTTTCGCGGGCCGGTCGGTGGCACCGTGTTACACGAAGAGCAGCGTTTGGTGCACCACGCGCTCAGCGACCGGAGTACCTCCGGCCGTCAACTGTTGAATTTAAGCGTGATTCCCGAGCGTTTTAATGTTGATCCACAGTTATGCCAGCGCCAATTGCACCTCGGCGGGCTGGGGCAATATGGCTATAGTCAGATACTGGATGCCGTTTGTGATTTCGACCAATTGCCGCTGGCTAATGAATCTGTGGATATGGTGGTATTGCACCACCTACTGGAGTTTGTAGAAAACCCCCATACCGTATTGCGCGAGGTCGAGCGGCTGATCGTGCCCCACGGCAAACTGGTCATATGCAGTATCAACCCATGGTCTCCATTGGCCCTGCGTGGGCTAATGGGCAGGCTTAAACGCAGCGCAATGTGGCAGAACCACAGTTTGAGTATTAATCGCATTAATGACTGGCTGTCATTGCTCGGCTTTGAAACCGCAGACGTGAGCTATGGCTTTCACCGCCTGCCGATCAGTTCTCCCAGTTTCTTTATGAACCATCGGCCATTTTCCCCGTCCATGCCAATGGGTGGTGTTTTTGTACTGAGCGCGACAAAATACCGCGCGCCGCTCACTCCGGCAGCAGAGGTCCGTAAGCGCGCTAAAATTCTCCGGCATCCAAGTATGCTCGGGGCAACACGTGATATTAAACATGAGTAACTGAATGACTAGCGGTGACAGTAAAGTTGAAATTTTTACCGATGGTGCCTGCAAGGGCAACCCCGGCCCCGGTGGTTGGGGTGCATTGCTGCGCAGCCGCGGGCAAGAAAAAACGCTGTACGGCGGGGAAGCCGATACAACAAATAACCGCATGGAACTGACCGCCGCTATCGAAGCGCTTCGGGCCCTAAAGCGGCCCTGTCAGGTGGCACTAACCACTGATTCCCAGTACGTCAGAAAAGGCATCACCGAGTGGATGGCCAACTGGAAAAAGCGCAACTGGAAGACGGCTGGCAAAGCACCGGTGAAAAACGCGGATCTGTGGCGCGAGCTGGATGCGTTGAATAGCCAGCACGACATTGAATGGCACTGGGTAAAAGGGCACTCGGGTCACCGGGAAAATGAAATTGCCGATAGCTTGGCTAATCGCGGCATAGATGAGTTGAGACGATAACGATGCGCCAGATTGTCCTCGATACAGAAACCACCGGTATTGACCCTAATGACGGCCACCGGATTATCGAAATAGGTTGTGTGGAACTCGTTGGCCGAAAGCTGACAGGGCGGCACTTTCACCGCTATATCAACCCCGAGCGCGAAGTTGAAGCGGGGGCCATAGAGGTCCACGGCATTACCAATGAAATGCTTGCCGATAAGCCCTTGTTTTCAGCAGTGGCTGAGGAATTTCTCGACTTTGTTCGCGGCGCTGAACTCGTCATTCACAATGCCCCGTTCGACGTCGGCTTCCTCGATATGGAGCTGGCTAGGCTACCGGGCCGGCAGCCAAAGCTTGCAGAAATCTGCGGTGTGGTCGACACCTTGGTCATGGCGCGCCAGAAGCACCCCGGGCAGCGGAATAGCCTGGATGCATTGTGCCAGCGTTACTATGTAGATAACTCTCAGCGCGACCTTCACGGCGCATTGCTCGATGCTGAAATTCTGGCCGATGTGTATCTAATCATGACCGGTGGCCAGACCAATCTGGCGCTTGCCGGTGAGGATAGTAACGAGGGCGGGGAAGGCGGAAGCAAGGGCATTCGGCGCCTGCCGGCGGACCGACCTGCTTTGACGGTGGTGCGCGCCAGTGAGGATGAGCTGGCCGCTCACTTAGAGCAATTGCAGATCATTGATAAAGCCAGTGGCGGCAATTGCCTTTGGCGCAGCACAGAGGCGAGTGACGGCAACTGATTTCGTGGCGCAGTAGCGCTTTATGCTGTTTGACGCTGTGCATAAGCAAAAATAACTGATAAAAAGACGAATAAATACCGCAGCTTAACTGTCAATTTTACAAGTGGGTTGAGCTTTGTTTGAGCCGCGCCAGGCTCGTGACAACGGGGCATTACCAGTGTTCAAGCAAGCCGCATTGCAGAATGATATTAATAGTAGCTCCTACGCATTGGTGGGGGAGGAGCTGAGTAATACCCTGCAGCAAGCCACCAATATCTTTGAAACCTTCTTGGCGGAGCGCCACGATTTGCGCTTGCTGGATGAGTGCGAGATGGCCCTTCGTCAGATAGGGGGAACCCTGCGGCTTATCGAAGTGCGCGGGGCTGCGCTTATCGCCGATGAAATGCGCTCACTTTGCCAAGCGATTGTCAGTAATACCGCAGCCTTGCCAGACGCCCAGTTAAATGCCTTGAGCACGGCTTTTTTTGTTCTGCCGCGCTACCTGGAATTTGTGCAAAGTCGCGGTAACGAAATCCCGTTGATGGCGATTACACACGCCAACGAGCTGCGAGAGGCTCACCGTCAATTACTGCTGCCCGATAGCTATTTCTGCAAGAACGACGCCTATGTTTTTAGCCGCGACTCGGAGCTGAAGTTGCGCAGCCAGGCAATGGCCCCGAACGCGCTAGCAGAATTGCTTAAGCGTGTTCGGCAAAGTTACCAGCGTGCCTTATTGGGGCTGCTGCGCGACGCGCAACCGGCGATGCAATTCACCCTAATGTCGCGAGCGCTACGTCGCCTGTGTGGGGCACTGCCGGCGGGACGGAACCAGCGTTTTTGGCTGCTGGCCAGCGCCGTCATTGAAGCCTTTGCTCAGGGCGGGTTGGAGCTGAACCCTCGGCGCAAACGCCTGCTCACCGGTTTGGATGGCGCTCTGCGGCGACTGGGTTCAGATAAGCCCGGGGACGAAATTCTCGAACAAGAGCTGTTATTCCTACTTCGATTGTCTTCCTGGCAGGAGGGGTTTAACGGCAAGTTACTGCAGGCAATTGGCACTCGTCCCTTTGATATTAATGATGCAGAAATCCAACGCCTGCGCACGCAGATGCTGGGTTTAAGCTACGACACGGTCTCCTCCGTGCTCAACGAGCTGCGGGCGGAGCTGCGTCATGCCAAAGATATTCTGGAGCTACTTGCGCAACACGGCCGCAGCGACGACGAAGAAATTCGCCCGCTCAGCGAATTGCTGCAGCAGGGCGCTGATGTGCTGTTGGTGCTCAACCTGCCATCACTCTCTGAAGTATTGGGGCGCTATGCCGGCGTGTTGCTCGATCTAATCGGTACTGATCTCAGCAACGCCAGAGCGGTACTTGAAGAGTTGGCGGAAACTCTGCTGTTTATCGAAAGTAGCCTGGCACAGATCGACCGACGCAAGCTCAACTACGATGAGCTCAATGCGCTCAGCATTGATAAACGCGATAGCATCAGCGCCGACAATCAAGTGAGTGAGGCCACGGCAATCGTTATCGAAGAAGCGAAAAGCGCCATTGGCATGATTAAGCGCGCCATCGCCTCCTATATCGACTCTGGCTTTGACAGCACTCATATTGCAAACGTCCCGAGCAGTTTGAGCTCGGTGCGGGGTGCTTTCGATATTTTGAAAATGCGCCGTTTGGCGGCGGTCACGGGTTCAGCAACCCGCTTCGTTAAAACCTTTATGGGACGCGAACGCAGCGACGCTCAGCGCGATGCGCAGGCGCTAGAGACGCTCGCCGATGCGATGATCAGCGTCGAGTATTACCTCGGCGAGCTGGAGTCGCGCCACATCCCCGATGAGAAAATTTTACTTATTGCGGAAGACTCATTAAAACAATTGGGCTTTCCGGTAGAGATGGCGCAGGACACGGGAAATGCCGCTTCCTGAGCTCGCTACGCTGTTACTGCTGATGTGCGCCGGCAGTGTTCTTATTTGCGTCGTTCTGCTGCTGTCGCTGCGCCGCCGTCCGCTGTCTTGCGGACTTTTACTTCTGGCATTTGCGCCGATGACAGCCACGACCGTCCTGGTCAGCCAGGACCTAATCAGTTATCGCAATTTGGCGGTGGAACAGCGCATAGCCACCGTATTCGTTGCCCAGTCCGGTGAGAATGATTTTGCGCTGCGCCTGGATATCGACGGAAACCCCATGCCATTTCACTTTCCCGTGCGCGGCGATGAATGGCGGCTTGAAGGTAGGGTGCTGCGTTGGGATGCTGCGCTGGCAAAGCTGGGGTTGAATAACCTGGTTCGCCTTGAGCGCCTTAGCGGTCGCTATCAACACCCCGAGCGCGAAGCCAATAGTCAGCGAACGGTTCACCCGCTACCCAGTGGCGAATGGCTCGACAGTTGGCCAATGCTCAGTAACTACGCGTTTATTTGGCGTTGGGTAGATGTCGACTACGGCAACGGGGTTTATGCACCCTTGCAGGACGGCGCAGTATTCGATGTTTACCTAGGCCGCAGCGGTATGTTTATTCGGCCCAAAAACCCAATTGCTATCAACGCGTTGCGTAACTGGTCAACTTGACTGTTGGTCAGCCCCGTACCACTATGACGAACCTTTTCTAACTGACTTGGAGCCCGTTTTTGGACTTTCTAGTGGATTACAGTCTGTTTCTCGCGAAAGCGGTTACGGCATTGGTATTTATTGTTTTATTGCTCACCGTTATTACCTCGTTTAGCCAGCGCAGCAAACGCGAGGGCGAAGACGGTCACGTTGAAGTCAGTCGTCTGCACGAGCGTTTTGAAGACTGGCAAGACACCATGAACTACGGCTTGCTGAGCGAAGAAAAGTACAAAAAACTGCGCAAGGACAAGAAAAAACAACACAAGGCCGAGCGCAAAGCCAAGCATGAAAAGACGAAAAAGCGGCTATTTGTCCTCGACTTCGACGGCGATATTCGCGCCTCGGCGGTGGAGTCATTACGCCACGAAATCAGCGCAATACTCACCGTTGCCAATGACCAGGACGAAGTGCTGCTGCGCCTGGAAAGCCCTGGCGGCATGGTGCATAGCTACGGCTTAGCCTCATCGCAACTGCAGCGACTGCGCGACAAGGGTATTCCCCTCACTATCGCTATCGACAGGGTTGCCGCCAGTGGTGGCTATATGATGGCGTGTATCGGCAATCAATTGCTTGCGGCACCCTTTGCAATCATTGGTTCAATCGGCGTCGTGGCGCAAATGCCCAACTTCCATCGCTTGCTGAAAAAGCACGATGTCGATGTCGAATTGCACACTGCTGGCGAGTTCAAGCGCACCCTCACTATGGTTGGCGAGAATACGGATGAAGGGCGGAAAAAATTTATTGAAGAGCTCGAGGAAACTCACCAGTTGTTCAAAGAGTTTGTCAGTGAAAATCGGCCGTCACTGGATATTGAATCCATCGCCACCGGCGAGGTGTGGTATGGCCGCCGCGCACTGGACAAAGGTCTAATTGACGGCATTTCCACCAGCGATGACTATCTGCTGAGCAAACGCGAAGACACCGATATTTATGCGGTGCACTTTAAGCAAAAGCGCAGCCTACCCGAGCGCCTTGGCTTCGCTGCTGAAACAGCGATAGATCGAGGTTTTTGGGGAGTCGTTGAAAAAATTCGCAACAGCCGCTTTGTCGGCTAAATCGGGGGAAATAATGACATTTAAAGCCGTACAGGTCAGAGAAGAGCAGGGCGCCTATCAGTGCAGCGTTGTCGACAAAGACGACTTTGCCCAGCCCGGGAATGGCGAAGTGCGCGTAGCGGTAGAATACTCGTCGCTCAACTATAAAGATGCACTGTCGGCCGCGGGCAACAAAGGTGTAACCCGAAACTATCCGCACACACCTGGCATCGATGCCGCGGGCACAGTGCTGGCCTCGTCCAGCGATAATTGGAAGGCGGGTGACCGCGTTATCGTGACGGGCTATGACCTGGGAATGAACACCGACGGTGGCCTGGCAGAACAAATTCAAGTGCCCGGTGCATGGTTACTGGCCGCCCCGGATGGCTTGGACAGTGCAGAGGCGATGGCACTCGGCACCGCTGGATTGACGGCCGGCCTATGTGTGGAGAAGCTCCAGCGTCAATTGGGCGAGCTGAGCGGTCTTAAAATTGCCGTAACGGGTGCCAGTGGTGGTGTTGGTAGTGTTGCCATTGCATTGCTTAATCAACTGGGTGCGGAGGTCACCGCGATCAGTGGCAAGGCGCAACAGTATGATTTTTTGCAGAGTATTGGCGCTCAACATTGTGTGGCGCCATCGATGCTCGCTGAGTTCGATAAAAAACCAATGTCGAAGCCGCTGTTTGATGCGGCAATTGACACGCTCGGCGGCGATCCACTGGCAAACCTGTTAAAAATTATTCAGCCCGAGGGCGCCGTCGCCTGTTGTGGACTGGCTGCCGGGGTGAATATCAACAGCAGCGTTTTCCCATTTATTCTGCGCGGTGTATGCTTACTGGGTGTCGATTCAGTAGAAATTAGTCAGCAACGGAAAGCTGATATATGGCAGCGTTTTGCCGAGCAGTGGAAGCTCGATGACGCGGCGTGGTCTGCTCTGCTAACTGAAATAACCCTCGACGAGGTGCCTGACTATTTGGCGCGCTTCCTTGAGGTATCAGTCAGCGGGAGAATTAGAGTAAAGCTATAAATGCACCTTCGCCTCCGTATGGCAAACTCAGGCCCCGGCGCTAGCCGGGGTATTACCCGTCGAGAAATTCTCTTTGTCTTGCTGATCGCCTCAGCACTAACGATATATGTAAGCAGCCTTGTTAAGCAGCGTGTCGATGAGGCTTTGCATGAACAAGCAGTGATTGATCTGGAGCGAATTACCCGGGCTCTGCATCAATATAAGCTTGATAATTTGCGTTACCCAAGCCCTGACCAAGGGCTATACGCGCTGTTGGAAAGCCCCGTCTTGGAGCCTCTCAGCCCGCGTTGGGCCGGCCCCTATTTAAGTCGTAGCAGTCTGATTCGCGACCCGTGGAAGCGCGATTATATCTATCACAGCTCCGACGCACCGCCATCCTTCAGCGTGAAAACCTTCGGTGCGGATGGCGTGGAAGGTGGCAGTGGTGAGAACCGGGATTTGCTCGTTGTTTTTGAGAGTGACAGCGACTACTGAGCTCGGCGCCTGACGAAGCCGTCACTGGCCGGTGGCGCGTTGCACCGCGGTTTCTTAAAGCCTTATCGCGCTGGCGATCGCCCTGGCAATAATGCGCCCCTGGGTATTTTTAATCACCCCTTCTGTTGCCAGCAAGCGTTTGCCGGGGTGATCGACCCGCGCTTCAATGAGCAGTTCTTCGTCGGGGTCGCGAACGGCGCCGATAAATTTGATCGACAAGTCCGTCATGGTGTGAAATTCACCCGCCGCTAACTTCGTCATCACCGCGGCACCCATCGCCGTGTCCAGCAGTGATGCCAAGATGCCGCCGTGCAGGGAGCCTATTAAATTTTGGTGGCGCGCTTTTGGTGTGTAGCGGTACACCACCTCACCATCATTGATGGAAACAATGTCGTAGCCCAAGTTCGCCGCCATACCGCTGCGCTCGGTCTGAGCCTCAAACTGCTTTACTCGCTCCATGCCGGTAAGTGTGGTATCGCTGGTCCATTGTGTCATCGGGAACGGGCCTCCGCGTTGTGTTCAATAGGGTTCTCGTGCGAGTGGCACAGGGCTTTAACTTCCCGCCTGACGACTTTGCCAACGGGATTGCGGGGCAGTGCCGAAAGCAGGTGTATACGCTTGGGGGTTTTTACGTCGCCCAATAGTGGCTTTAGTTGCGCCCGCAGGGTGTCACTGTTGGCGGTGCTGCCATCGACCAAGCACACGGCAGCTTCCACGCGCTCTCCCCAGTACTCATCCGCAACGCCAAACACGGCGCACTCTTGAACATCGGGGAGTTTTATCAAGGCATTTTCCACTTCGGCGGGGTACACATTAAAGCCGCCTGAAATAATCAATTCCTTGCTGCGCCCCTGTAGGAACAAATAGCCATCCGCATCGACGTAGCCCAAATCTCCGGTCAATAACCAGCCGTCTTTGAACGCGCCGGCCGATTGTTCTGGTGAGTCGAAATAGCCGGGCATCACGATGCCGCCACGCACCGCGACCTCGCCGGTCTCGCCAGCGGGAAGAGCGGCGCCATCTGGGCCCAGTATACACAGCTCGGAGTGCAGGCAAGGGCGACCCACTGATCGCTGCCGCGCAGGATTTTGCATGTCCTCGGCGCTCATTGCGGTAATGGTCATGGGGGCTTCAGTTTGCCCGTAGACGGTAGACAAACATGGGCCAAAACGGGTGATTACCTCGCTGATTTTCTGCGGTGGCATTGGCGCAGCACTGTAAGTAAGGTGGCGCAGCCTAGGTGCTGAATCGCGGTCGAGGCCGGGGTATTCAAGCAATTTGTAAATCAAGGTCGGCGGCATAAAGCTAACGCTGCTATGTGGCAATGCCTGAGCGATCTTTGCGATATCCGGGGTGGTGAGCAAGCAGTGGCTACCGCCAGCGCCGAGTATCGGCAGGATATAGTGCGAGCCACCATGCGTCAGTGGCGCCACGGCAAGATTGACGTCATCGCGAGTAAAGTCAAACTGCGCCTGCATATTTGCGACTACCGCCGATACATTGCCGTGAGTTTGGATAACGCCTTTCGGTTGGCCCGTGGTGCCGCCGGTAAATTTAATCGCCATTGTGCGATCAAAAGAAGGCAGCTCAAGCGTAAATGACCGGCCGCGAAATTGCTCAATCCACTGCCTTGTCCCCTCATTTGGCGTATCAATGCTTACCACAGGGCTGCGGGTTTCCGTGAGAGTTTCCGGCAGGCTGTCCAGGCTGGCGCGATCCACCAAAATGAGTTGCGGCTGACTGACTTCGATCAATTGGCTATTGAGTTGCTGACCATTTTTGGGGTTGATTGGCACCCACACCTGATTCGCCGCGATAATGGCGAGGTGTGTCACGAGGTGATCGATGTGGTTTTGCGCGCACAACGCAACGTGGGCGCCGTCGGGTAGGCGTTGCCGGAGTGCTTGTGCCAGCGCCTCAACTCGCGTGACGAGTTCACTGTAGCTGACCTGCTCGCGCTGGTCGGTGGCGGCGATACCACGAGGGTTGATATCCAAGCCCTGGTATAGGTATTCAATCGGTCGTTTCATCGGCTTGGCCCCTCCAGCACGGTGACGGTGGTTGCCGCTTCTTCGGTTTCATAGAAGCCGCCGCCGTTTTCAGCTACAGCGATGCGCGCACCATTAACTTGGCGCTTGCCGGCTTCGCCGCGTAGCTGAGTGACCAACTCATGCAGTTGCATAATACCAGTCGCTCCCACTGGGTGACCCTTGGAGACCAGCCCCCCCGAAGGGTTAACAGGGGTGGCGCCTCCCAACGCTGTGTGCCCTTGCTCGGTGTAGACGCCGCCTTCGCCAAGCTCGCACAAGCCCAGATTTTCTATTTGCTGAATTTCCGCGTAGGCGCTTGCGTCATGCACTTCGGCGACATCGACATCGCAGGGAGCAATACCAGCTTGTTCATAGGCCTGTTGCGCTGTCAGGCGGCCAATGTGGTTGGCAAAATCGTCGGCGTCACGTTGAATGCCGCTGCGCAGCGCCAGGGCGCGAATGCGTATAGCGCGCCGTTTGCCAAGGCGTCGTAATACGTCTGCAGAGCAGACAACCGCCGCCGCAGCGCCGTCGGAAATTGGTGCGCACATCGGCAACGTAAAAGGCCAGGTGATAACGCGCCCGGCGAGCACCTCGTCGACCGTCATATCGTGCTGGTACTGCGCGAGTGGATTCATGGTGGAATGCCAGTGGTTCTTTGCCGCCGCTGCGGCAAATTGGCGCTGTGTGGTGCCGTATTTTTGCATGTGCAAGCGGGCCTGTGCGGCATAGCTGTCCATAAAGAAACTGCGTTGTTTGCCGTTGTCTTGCCGGTACTCATCTGGGATCAGGGCGGCGCCCTGGGCGCTTACCTGCTGATGAAATTCCTCCAGGCGATGGATATCCGTGCCGCCTTTAAACGCATTGAACATCGCCTCGCGTTTTTCCGGGAAAAACATCTTTTCAGCGCCCACCACCAACGCGACGTCGCACATTCCAGCTTTAATGTGGGCGATGGCTTGAAGCAGGGCGGTAGAGCCCGAGGCGCACGCATTCTCGATATTGGCGATGGGGATACCCGAAAACCCTAAGGGTCTAAGGGCACACTGGCCGCGAATACCATTTTGACCTTCAAGCAGGCCTTGGCGTGTATTGGAAAACCAGGCGGCCTCGATGTCGTCCTGGTGAATATCGGCATCCGCGAGCGCTCTGGCAACCGCCTCGCGGCTCAGGTCTTTAACGCTTCGCTCGGTAAACTTGCCCAGCGCGGTCATGCCAATTCCTAAAATAAATACCTCCGTCATCACCCCTGCCTCACACGTCGGAACGCATAATCTTGCGCTGTACAATACGAAAACGACTGGCAACAAAGGCGAGGTCGGTAAGACAAGCATTGCCTGCGGGGTTTAGGCCGGTAACGTGGTAATCGCTATAGGCGGCGGCAAAATTGATGGGCATTCCCATTAAATTACAGGCAACAGAGGCGCCTGCATGGTTGTAGGCATCTTGGGCTCGCTCCAGGAACTCACTGTTCACCGAATAGACATGTGAGGTTATTGCGCCACAATCCCGGGCATTTGTGGTGGCATCGTGCAAGCAGCTATCAATGCTCGCGCCTTTGATCAAAAACGAGATAGGACCAAAAAATTCATCTCGATACAGTTCACGCTGCGCGTCGCTTACCTGAATCATTAGCGGTGTTGCGGTGCGCGCCTTTGGAAACTCAGGGTGGGAGTAGGGCGCGGAATCGCGCAATACGCGGCCGTGCTGAACGCCGAGCTCGCGCATTTTCTCCAGTGTTAGATAGATATCGTCGCTCACCAGTGTGCCGCAGAGAAAAGCGGCTTTTTTCGGATTGCTCAGGTGCGTCTCTACGGCGTCCACCAGGCCTTGCGCAACATCGTCAAAACTTCTTCGCTCACCATTGACCAGAATGCCCTCGGCGGGAATGTGAATGTTTTGAACGCTGGTGCACATCTGCGCAGAGGCCTGACACAGCGAGTGGGCAATGGCACTGCACATACCCTCGAAGTCGTCGGTGGATTCAATGACCACAGAGTTGCAGCCAGCCGTTTCGGTGAATACCAGGGCATTGCGACAGTGCTGCTCAATCCAGCTGCCAAACGTTGGGCTGCCGGTGAAATCGATGATGGCGGTATCGGGGTGCTCTAATAGCGCCATGGTGGCGGGTTCATCGCGCGTATCCGCCACCATCGTCACCAGGTTGCTATCGAAGCCTGCCTCCATTAACACCGCCTGACAAACCGAGACGACCAGGGCAACGGGCAAAATGGCGCTGGGGTGGGGTTTAAATACCACCGGATTGCCGGTCGCCAGGCTGGCAAATAGTGCCGGGTAGCCATTCCACAGCGGAAACGTCGCACAGCAGATATTAACGGCAACGCCGCGGGGCATTAGTCGATAGAACTTGGTCAGTTTCGCTGCGCCATCGCTGCCAAACTGACGTTGCCACTCCGCCTGTTCCGGTACATCACGCATTGCTTTATACGCGTAGGCAAGCGCTTCCAGGCCGCGATCCAGTGCATTCGCACCACTGCCAGCAAAGGCCATAATGTAGCTTTGCCCGGCGGTATGCATGGTGGCGTGAGCGTTTTCAAACAATTGCTGTGAACAGCGCTCAAGTATTTCAAGACACACCCCCATGCGTGTTTCCACGCCGGCATCTCGCCATGCGGGCTGAGCTTTGGAAATGGCTTGAAACAGCGTGTCGACATCCACCTTGGGGTAAAGAACCCCAAGACGCTCGCCAGTATAGGGGGAAATTTCAGCGCCTACCCAACCGTTGTTACCGGCCTGATGCAGCGGGTAGTCCTTGCCGAGCAGTGCCTCAAAGCGTGCTTTCCCAGCCGCTGGAAGCTCAACCCCATGTATTTTACTGCTGGGACTCTCGCTGAACGCGGTCCAGGAATAGCGCTTTTCGCAGGCGTCCAGGGCTTTCTCTAACATTGATTTATGGCGGGTGAACCAATTACTCATGGCTAGTCTCGTTATTGTTGGTGAATCGTAAACGGCGCTTGATTAGCGCTTTGTTAATGTTGGTATGGCCAAATCTGTTTGGGCTGGCTTGTTACTTTCTTTATTAGACTAACAGTCTGTCGGGAGGGTAAACAAGCGCGTTTTTACCTATTTTTTATTTATCGTTTGTCACTTTTGTTGTAGTGTTCGCTGCATGCAAGCCGCCCAGCAATTACTTTCCAACCCAGTGGCCCGCGGGCTGAATATCCTCGGTGACCGTTGGACGATCCTGATTCTTAGGGAAACCTTTCTCGGGCAACATCGCTTTGATGAATTCCGGCGCCGCACCGGCGCGTCACGTGGCACATTGAGCTCTCGTTTAGAGAATTTGGTTGCCAATGGCATTCTCTATAAAAACCCCTATCAAACGTCGCCACTGCGCTACGAGTACCGGCTGACCGGAAAAGGTTTGGCGCTTTACCCCTGGGCACTGTTGATCTGGCAGTGGGAGAGCGAATGGGCCGATGCCTCCGACGCGGAATTGCCTACTCAGTTGTGGCATTCCTATGGCGAGGGAGACGGGCATCGCCTCACGCCACTGGCGGTGTGTCGACATTGCGGTGAGCCTCTCCATTACGATGATGTAGAGCGCGTGGTAAAAGCCTCTCCCGAAGGGGCTACTGCCGGCGCATTGACTGAAATTGGCAGCCAACGACGTACCCGCGGTGGCAATCAGCAAATGCTGGGTCACGTCACCGATATCATTGGCGACCGTTGGACACTGTTGTTAATGGCAATGGCCTTTGTTGGCTTGACTCGCTACGACGACTTTCGCCAACATCTCGGTGTGGCGACCAATGTGCTAGCCGACCGCTTAAAGTTGTTGGTGTACACCGGTATTTTTTCCAAAGATGCATACAGTAGTAATCCACCGCGCTACGAGTACCACCTGACTGAAAAGGGCAAGGCGCTTTACCCACTCACCATGGCGCTGCGCCAGTGGGTGCTTGAGTGGTTACCCAAAGTGAAGCACCCCTTAACCCTGGTACATCGTCCCTGCGGTAAAGAGCTGGCAACCGACGTCATTTGCGACAGTTGCCACACCGTTCCCCGAACTGATGAAGTACGCTTTCAGTAAACTTGGAGCCAGTAAAAAATCTGGGTAGTGCCCCCGCACTCGGCATGAGCGCGGGGAAGGGTTTAGAAGGTTTTGCTTACCGTTACCCCAAATGTAGTGGGGTCGGCAAACTTGTTTGACGTTACCCCAGTTGGGTCCACGACCACATTGGTGGTTTGGTCTTTATCACCCAGGTTTTTCCCCCAGAGCCTCACCGACAGCGACTGATCAGCGCTAGTCCAGCCCGCGGAAACGCCCAGATTAGACAGCGACTTTTGTTTGGTGACCGCTGCGTTGCTGGCCGCCGTGTAATAGTCATCCTTCCAGGAGTAGCTCACATTGAATTCGACGATTGAACCGCCCTCCAGGGGGATGGTGTAGTCGGCATCAATGCTGCCCGAGCGGTCTGGCGACCACTGTAATTGATTGCCGCTGTAGTCATTCCCACCTGAGGTGACAAAGTCTTCGTAGCGCGCTTTCCCGTGGTTGTAATTGGCACTGATCACCAGCCGATCTGAGGCAGCTAGGGCGACGCTGGTTTCAAAGCCCGTGGACTCAGCTTGGGCGCTGTTGAGTACCAAAAGCAGGGTTGGGGTAAGCTCAAACACCTGCAAATTGTCGTAGTCGATGTCGTAGTAAGCAATGTTGAATTGCAAACGGTTATCGAACCAGGTGGACTTAAGCCCCACTTCGATGTTTTCCACAAACTCGGGGTCAACGGTCTTCGTCGCGTTCTCCGGCAAGTTGGTTTGAGAGGGGAAGGCGCCACTTTTAAAACCTTCCGAGTAGGTCAGGTAGACCATGGCGTCCTCACCAAAGCGATAGTTTACCGAGGCTTTATGGGTAATCTCTTCCCAGTCTTCCTTGCCCTTCACCGCAGTCGGGAATTCAGGAAGTATGAGTGGTACCCCCGTGGGCGCGCCTGTGCCCAGCAGGTCTTTGGCGTCTTGGCTGATTTCTTTTTCGTCCTGACTCCAGCGCACGCCGTAGGTCAGGGTCCAGTTATCGATATGCCAGTCAGCCTGGGCATAGGTTGCAATGCTGGTAGTGGTGTTATCCTGCAGAAACAGCACATTGCCTTCCGGCGCCAGGCCCAGACCGCCGCTGAGTGCGGCGTTATAGCGCGTGTAAAATTGCTCATCGCGCTCGACGTCTTCCTGCATATAAAACACACCGGCAATCCAGTCGATATTTTCCAGGCTGCCGCTGAGGCGAAATTCCTGGGAGAATTGCGAGGCACTTTCCTCGGCGCCATTGATCACGTTTTCCGGTACTGAATTGGCAACCGTGATGTCGGTGAGGGGCAGGCCGGTCAGATCGTCTACATGGAACACATCGCTGGCGCGCCAAGCGGTGATGGACAAGAGATCAGCCCATTCCAAACCGTGCTCAACACGCGCACTGAAGCCCTGAATCTCGCGTTCCTGTGAGGTATCAAATTGCGATGCACAGCTGCGAATATTGCTGCGATAGCCCGCGGACAAGCTGTCCACACCGGCTTGCCAGAGCGCGCCGGTTCCCATTACACCGGCCGACAAGTCCATTAAATGACTGCAACTGCCATTGGTTTCGTCCTTGGAGTAATCGGCGCTGAGCAACAGCAGGGTGGTGTCGCTCAGGTCGAACAGCAGCTGGCCGCGTAGGTTAATACTCTCGATGTCGCCCAGCTCGTCACCCTGGCCGGATGCTCCCTTTGAGTTGCCAATGATTGGGCTGTTGATCAGATTGGTATCAACGGTAACGTCGGAGGGACGAATAACATTTTTTTGAAAACCGTCGCGCTGCTTGCTCGCCACACTAATCTTACCGGCGATGGTGTCGGTTAATCCGCCTGTCACCAGCGCCTGCGCATGGAACAGGCCCTTGTTGCCTGCCGTTACGCTCAGCTTGGTCATGGGGTCGTAATCGGGGCGACTGGTGATGAAGTTAATGGCACCGCCATTGGTGTTTTTACCGTATAGCGTGCCTTGTGGGCCCTTTAGAATTTCAATGCGCTCAAGGTCGAACAGATCGAATCCGGAGCCGCCAGCGCGACCAATATAAATTTCGTCAATAAAAATACCCACCGCAGAATCGCTGGCCGCTGAGTCTGAGCTATTGCCGATGCCGCGAATGTACACCCGTGGCTCGCCCAGGTTGAACTGCGTGAAGGACATACCCGGTGTTTGCATCGCCACGTCATTCATTTCGGTGACTTTTCCCATACCAACGTCATCACCGGAAATCGCCGCCACAGACATGGGGACATCTTGGATACTGGCCGATTTTTTCTCGGCGGTGACTAATACCTCTTCCAGTTGCGTCGCGGCGGCCGCGCCGCTGCACACTGTAGTGGCCAGTAGGGCCGCTGGTAACCGTTTGAGTTTAAAATTACGGGTCGTAAACATCGCTATTTCTCCGCTGTTTTATTGTTATTCCAAATTGAAATCATTAGTGGGATCACGGCGGCGAGCAGGTATAGCTGGCGGCGTGATCGGGGGAATCGGGCTTGCTTAACGTCGCGACATTCGGGTAGGCGCAAATGGGGCGCGTTCGCACGACATGCTGCTGATCATCGTGCTGACTCGCGGTAAATTGCTCTGGTGCAACACCGGTTTCTACCCAGTTCGCCACGAGCTCAAGCGGGTCAAATTGATCGGGGGCATCGGCGGGGCGCTCCCAGCAGTGGCCCCAGCCCGGCAGCATAAATAGCCGCGCGTGATTCTTCAGTTTGTCCACGCCGCCGCTATGTGCGGCCGCCGCGCGGTAGTAATCCACGATTGGTCCCGGAATAATCAGCGGGTCCGCCCAGCCGTGGTAGAGGAATAATTTGCCGCCCGCCTGAGCCAGTGCAGACAGGTCGGGATTGTCGGCGTCGATCAGGGCGGGTAGGGCCGATTTGTCCAGCCACGCCGCTAGGGTGTTGTGGTCCAGCGCGGCGTTGTGATCGCGCTGAAAGAGTTCCTGTGAAAGTAGGTTGCGGTAGCCCGTTGACGCGGCCAGACCCCATGCCGCGTTCTCGTCATCGCCAAATAACCAGATGTCGGTGTAGTGCTCAGCGCCAGGTGCGAGGGTCTGGGTGACTGGCGGTGCTCCGGGAACGGGTTGGCCGCTGTACAGGCGCTCAAGGCGTGCGATGGCGTTTTTGGTAAAGCATCGCTCAGACGCGTCGCCCGATTTGCACGCGAGCGCGGCGAAGCTAGGCCGACACTGCTGTGGTGCAGAAATAATACCGTCGCGCTGGCCGTCTATGCCGTCGCACTGCGCCATGACGGCTTCTTTTAGCAATTCGTTGTTGCTGCGCGGAATCACCGGCTTGCCGTGATGGGTGGTTTGGCGGGTCATCCAATTGCCCCATTTACCGGCAATTTCGCTCAGGCTGAAAATACTGCCGCCGGCGGCGATACCGTCAAACAACTCCGGGTAGCGTTGGGCGGCTATCATGCCCAGTCGGCCACCGTTGGAGCAGCCGGAAAAGTAGCGGTGGTGGGGCGCTTTGCCGTAGAACGCTGTGGTGAGCGCTACGCCGACGTCGGTAACCACTGGCAGTACTTTGTGGGCGTAAAGTTCCAGCGCTTCGGCGTCGTTATAGGCCCATTGGGTCTCCCAGCTTTGGCCGTTGTGCCCGCCGTCGTGACTGATCGCCGCATAGCCTTTTTTCAGTGCTTCGTTAATGCTGTTGGAAAACCCCGGTTTGTCGGGCAGCAAACTGCCGCAAAAACCACCGCAGCCCGCCATCACAAAACGGCCATTCCACGACTCGGGGAGCCGTAATTCGAAATAGGTACGACCCTGTATCTGCCCGCGCACTCGGCAGTGCGCAGGCAGCGGCTCGCTGCTGTGCCACGAGGGAGGCTGGGCCAATATCGTGCCGGCGGGAGCGGCCAAGCTCGGGCAGCGTTTTGCCAGCGCGGGTTCGGGGTCAGCGCGTTGTGCAAGCGCTGAGCTGCTGATCACGATACTGGCAAGCAGCAGCACGAGGCGAGTAACGACGGTCATAGGTAAAGCCTTATTGTTATGTGTGTAACCGCAGGCGGGGCAATTATCAGTAGATGTCCTGGCCCCGCGCCCACCATCCATGAAAGCCATAGGGCACGCGGTGAGGCAGTTTTATTTTGGCAATGGGGCCGAGGCTGACATCTTTGGCGTTGAACACCAGGCAATAAGACGTCCAGTCTTTGGTGTCGGTCACGATATTGGTGACGTAGCCATCGTCCTCTTCACTGCTGCGATCGGCACCGCGTTTGGGCACGAAGACTGCCTCGCTACCGAACACGCCGGGGCCGTAATCCCACTCCTGGCGGTGGCCGGTATCATTGTCGTATTTGATTAGGCCAGTGAAGCGCAGGGTATGGCCGCCTTCGGCGCGCAGGGGGATTTTTTGGTGATAGGCGTAGCGAGTCTTCACGCCGTGAAAGATCTGATTGGATTTATTGAACTCTGAGTTCAGGTCACAAATAGGCCCTTCGCGAACCTCGCCGGTGCGTATATTAAAGCGCCAGCGATAGTTGTTTGCCTCCAGGCGCATGTAGGCCAGCATGTGCGAGAGTGCGCCTTCGCTGGGGTCGGCATCGGGCATCGGGTTGGTCGAGCGACAGCCATCAATGGTGACCCAGTCGCCATCTTCCCACGCGTTTGACGTATGCAATACATAGCAGGGCTCGCACTCAAACCAGCGAACCTGGGTGCCCAGGCGCGGAATGAGACCAAACCGCGACGGCATGTCGCGATGAAAGCGAATAACGCGCATGTTGTGCCGTTTAAGCACATCGATGTCATGGAACAGGGGGTGGTCGTGCAGGATCGCGTAATTTTCTGTGAAGGTGATCTCGTGCGGCAGCCGTGGTGCGGGTAGGTCGATCGCGCATTCGTGCTTGAGTGTGCCGTCCGGATTCAATACGCCGTAGGTCATATAAGGCGGCGTATCGCCGTAGTCGAAAAAGAACATCTCTCCGGTTTGCCAGTCCACCCGCGAATGCGCAGACATTTTGCGCGTCAGGGCGCTGGGGGAGTCCAGTGGCCCAAGATTCTCAAGTGTTATCGGGTCCATGGTGTAGGGGATGCCAGAGTTGTACCACAGCGTAATCAGGCGGCCGTTGTGCCAAATGATATCTGTGTTGGAGGTGTCTTTAATGGGAAAGTCTGGCAGCGAAAAATCAAACGGGCCCATCACACCGGGCCATACGGCTTGCTGCTCTTGCTGTTCGCGCAATAACGCTGCCGTCAGAATTTGGCTATTGCGATAACTCACCTTGCCATCGGCAAAGTAGACGCCGTGAACTAAGCCGTCGCCATCGAAAGAGTGGTACTGGTTCTTCGGCTTTTGACGCGGATTTGGCCCATTGCGCAGGTAGGCGCCATGCATATCAGTGGGTATCTCACCTTCGACGGTTAACTGATCTGCACTGATATTGATGTTTTCCGTCGGCGCGTAAACACCATGCAAGTAGGGGTTATCAATCTCATAGATCCAAGACGGGGCATCGTTGAGTTGTGGCGCCGCTCCCAGAGAGGCCTCAGTAATGGGGAAGTCACTCTGTGGGTTGGTTTGGCGGGTCATAGTCCTCTCCCTTGTTTTTATTAACGTTATCCGGCGGTCGCTACGGCGGTATCGCTCAGCGTTTGATCAGGAGTCTATAAATTTATGGTCTAATAGCGCAAGCCTTTTTTTGCGATGTCGATAAGCCGATGTGTCGTAATCGACAAAAGATATTGAAAAACATATAGTTATTGTATTAAAAATTTTAATTGCTGGAGTTCTATTGTCGTTTCAAAAGGATTTGGTATAGCATGTTGGTTCAATAAGAAAAGTAATATTGTTGATTTGGAGCGACCAGTAAATGTCACAACACCCCGCATCGAAGCCTCTTTCTGAGGGGGCGCATCCACGCCACCGCAGCGCCGGTAATTTGCGTCTGCCGATCATTCAGGCCCCCATGT
The DNA here is from genome assembly GCF_016906995.1 of Spongiibacter marinus. Lineage (GTDB taxonomy): Bacteria > Pseudomonadota > Gammaproteobacteria > Pseudomonadales > Spongiibacteraceae > Spongiibacter > Spongiibacter marinus. The sequence goes on from NZ_JAFBBD010000006.1 coordinate 222,728, forward strand.
TTTTGTTGTCAGGGCCAGAAATGGTGATTGCCAGTTGCCGAGCGGGCATCGTTGGTTCGTTCCCGTCGCCGAATGCGCGCACCGTTGAAGACCTGGACGCCTGGTTGGCAGAAATCACACAGGCGCTGGCCGACAGCCCTGATGCCGCTCCCTGGGCAATGAACCTGGTGATGCATCGCACCAATCCGCGCTGTTACGAGGACTTAGCATTAGCCGTTAAATACCGCGCACCGATTGTGATTACCGCCTTGGGTAGCCCGAAGGATGCCGTGGAGCAGGTACACAGCTACGGCGGAAAAATTTACGCAGATGTCGTTTCGCTGGAGTTTGCCCGCAAGGCAGCGGCATCGGGTGTGGATGGTTTGGCGCTGGTTTGTGCCGGGGCGGGCGGCCACACCGGTCAATTATCGCCTTTTGCCTTTGTTGAAGAGGTGCGTAGCTTTTTTGACGGCGAGATCATTCTCTCTGGCGCGATTAGCAGTGGCCGAGCCCTGCGGGCGGCCGAAGTAATGGGGGCCGATTACGTGTACATGGGCACTCGCTTCATTCCCACCCACGAAAGCCGGGCGCAAGACGCCTATAAACAAATGGTGGTTGAGTCCTCCGGGGCCGACATCATCACCAGTGATGCGATCACCGGGGTGAAAGCCAATTGGCTACGCAAGAGCCTGGAGCAGGGCGGCTACGATCCCGCCAATATGCCCGCCGCTGCAGATATTGATTTTATGAAAGCCGCTGGCGATGCCAAACGCTGGCGCGATATATGGGCAGCGGGGCAGGGCGTTGGCGCGATTCGCGCCCAGCAGTCGATCAGCGAGGTGGTCGACCAGCTGGAAGAAGAATATCGCCAGGCGTCGAGCCAATAGCGCCTGAGGGCGGCTCGTCTTTTCCAATTCAATAATAAAACGAACGGTAAGCCATGATTACATCACCACAACATACCATCGATACGTATCAAGCCAGCGGGCTTTGGGAAGGCCGCGTATTGCATCAATTACTCGACGAGCACAGTGCCAACGTGCCGCAACAAATGGCCGTGGCCGATGCACCGAACCGGCAGGACCTGGTCGGTTCTGAGCCGCTGCGTTTAAGCTATGAATCCCTGCAACATGCCAGCTACAACCTCGCGCTAGCCTTGGTGGAACGCGGTATCGGCGAAGACGATACGGTGATCGTACAACTGCCGAATATTGTCGAACTGGTGGTGTGTTATCTGGCGCTGAGTCGTATTGGTGCGATCATTTCACCGGTGCCGGTGCAATACGGCGACTACGAACTCAAGCACTTTGCCGAATCGCTAAACGCTCGCGCACTAATCAGTATCGCGCAGTTTAAAGGCGAGCCGCTGGGCAGCGAGCGGGGCGCCAATTTACCCACAAACCTCAGCGTATTGTTGTTTGGTAAAGACCTGCATTTGCAGACGCGAGCGGATGAGCGTGCCGCGGCAAAGCTTCGCGCGCTTGAGGCCGTTTCCAGCGATGCCAACCGCATTACCACTGTCTGCTGGACCTCTGGTACCACTGGCATGCCTAAAGGGGTGCCTCGCTCGCACAATATGTGGGTAACCGTTGGCCGCAACTGTATTGAAGCCGGGGATTACCAAAGCGGCGATGTGCTGTTAAATGCCTTTCCAATGGTCAATATGGCCTCTATCAGTGCGTTCCTGTATGCATGGCTGCTGAAGCGTTGCAGTTTGGTACTGCACCATCCCTTTGATCCCGGCGTCTTTCTTCAGCAGATGCAGGACGAGAAGGTGAACTTCACCATTATCCCGCCTGCGGTGCTCAATCAGCTCGCGAAAAACGAGGCCATGTGGCAGCAGTTCGACTTCTCGGCATTGCGCTCTATCGGCTCGGGTTCGGCGCCGTTGGCACCGTGGATGATGGAGAAGTTTGAGCGCGACTACGGGAAATGCATTGTCAATTACTACGGCTCTAATGAGGGTATTAACCTCCTTTCTAAGCCGAAAGATGTTGCCGACCCGGCGGTGCGCGCCTTTATGTTTCCTCGCTTTGGCAGTGCCGGGCTGGAGTGGCCGTCGTCCGCGAGCAAAACCATCTGGACTAAAGTGCTCAACCCGGATACTGGCGAAGAAATTACGGCGTCAGGTGTGGCCGGCGAGCTTGCGGTGAAAGGCCCGACGGTTTTCGACGGTTACTGGCAAACGGATAACAGCGATGTTTTCACCGACGACGGCTACTTTCTAACCGGTGATTTGGTGGAAATTTGCGGCGACCAGCAGCAGTTCTATCGCATTGCCGGGCGCTGTAAAGACATTATTAATCGCGGCGGTATGAAGCTGTCTCCCTCGGAGATCGACGTGTTGCTCGAGGGGTTGCCCGGCGCACAGGAGGCCGCCGTGTGCGCCTATCCAGACAGCATCTTAGGCGAACGTATCTGCGCCTGTGTCGTGCCCAATGCCGCCGAGGCGCCGCCTAGCCTGCAGGATGTTGTCGCCTTTCTTCAGGCCAAGGGCGTTGCCAAAATCAAATTGCCCGAGCGCCTGGAGTTATTAGAAACGCTGCCGCGAAACGCCCTCGGAAAAGTGCAGCGTTTTGCCCTGCAAGAACAGATATCCGCCGAATAACGGCATCGGCCATTCAGCAAAAAGGAGTCCATGATGACGGTATACATACTGGGCGGCAGCCAAACAGATTTCGCGCGTAACTGGGCGCGAGAAGACCTGGACAGCTTTGATATGTTCAAGGCGGTTCTCGACGATGCGCTGGCGGCCACGGGCTTGTCGCCGGAGCAAATCGAGGTAGGGCACGTAGGAAATTTCGTCGGCGATTTATTCACCGGCCAGGGCCTGCTGGGCGGCTTTTTCGCGCAAGCGTACCCCGAGTTAAACGGCATACCCACCAGTCGCCACGAAGCCGCGTGTGCCTCGGGGTCGATGGCAATACTGGGGGCAATGAAAGACATAGAATGCGGCCACTACGATGTAGCCTGTGTATTGGGCATGGAGATCATGCGCAATGTGCCGGGGCAAACCGGCGCTGAATATTTGGGCGCCGCCACATGGAAGGGCTACGAGGCGCAAGAGGCTAACTACCCCTGGCCTTACATGTTTAGCGATATTATCGATGAATATGACCGCCGCCACGGCATTAACACTGATCACCTGCATACGATATCGCGCATCAACTACGGCAACGCTAAGCACAACCCCTTGGCGCAAAGTCGCCACTGGAACTTCGAGCCAGCGTTTTTCAGCTCAAGCGATGCACACAATCCACCGATAGAAGGGCGCGTTCGTAAATCAGACTGCGGCCAAATCACCGATGGCGCCGCCTGCGTCTTCCTGGCAAGTGAATCGGCCGCCAAACGCTATGCCGCGCAGCAGGGCATTTCGCTGAGTGACATTCCCCGCATCAAAGGCTGGGGGCATCGCTCGTCTGCCATCGACCTCCGTAGCAAGCTGCGCCTTAGCGACGGTCAGCCACTGCTTTTCCCTCATGTAAATCAGCTGATTCGCGACGCCCTAAAACGCGCAGACATGACTGACTTGCTGCAACTCGACGGCCTTGAAGTGCACGACTGTTTTTCCATTACCGAGTACATGGTGATCGATCACTGCGGTTTAACGGCGCCCGGCGAAAGCTGGAAAGCAATAGAGGAGGGGCGCATATGCAAAGACGGCGACTTTCCCATTAATGCCAGCGGCGGCTTGATCGGCCTGGGCCATCCCGTGGGCGCGACCGGCGTACGCATGCTGTTGGACTGCTACAAGCAGGTCAGCGGCCAAGCAGGGGAGACGCAAATCACCAATGCCAAAAACATGGCCACCTTCAACCTTGGCGGCAGCGCCACAACCTGTGCCAGCTTTATAGTAGGAATTAACGAATGACACACGCTTATATTTACGACGCTATTCGCACACCGCGCGGCCGCGCCAAAGAAACGGGTAGTCTGCATGCATTGTCGCCACTGGCGCTGCTAAAAACCCTTTACGATGCCCTGGCTGAGCGCAATCCACTGGACAAAAGCCAGGTTGATGATGTGATTCTAGGCTGTGTAACACAGGCGGGTGATCAGGCGGCAAATATCGCCAAAACCTCCCTGTTATATGCTGGCTGGCCCAGCCATGTTCCCGGTATTACTGTAAACCGTTTTTGTTCCTCCGGTTTGGACGCCATCAATTTTGCCGCACTGAAAGTGCAAGGCGGGCAAGCCGGTATGGTCATTGCTGGCGGCGTGGAAATGATGTCCCGCGTGCCGATGTTGTCCGACAAAGCCACCGTTTTTACCGACCCAAAGATGGCGGCTCGCTGCCAAATGTTAATGATGGGCAACGGCGCGGACCTGATTGCTTCCCAGTATCAAATCAATCGCGAAGACGCCGACCAGGTCGCCGTAACCAGTCAGCAGCGCGCCGCCCGCGCGCGTGACAATGGCTGGTTCCGCTCGGTCGTTCCGGTCGTAAATCCAGAGACAGGTGTAAATGTGGTTCACGATGAATGCATCCGCGACAACGCAAACATGGAGTCCCTGGCGCAAATGCCGCCGGCCTTTGCTGAGCTTGGCGCAAAAGGCATCGATGCCTTGCAACTTCAGGGGCATGCCAAACTCACCGAGATCCAGCATATTCACACCGCTGGTAATTCGCCAGCGATGGCCGATGGCGCTGCCTTGGTGTTGGTGGGCGACGAAGCATTGGGCGAAACGCTGGGTAAAGCGCCACGCGCGCGTATCTGCGCCGTCGCCAGTGTTTGCGACGATCCATTAACCGTCATCTCAGGCTGCTGCGCCGCCACGCAAAAGCTTATGCAGGAGCAGGCGTTAACCGCCGACGACATCGACCTGTTCGAACTGCATGAAGCCTTTGCCGCCACGGTGATCAAATGCCAGCGCGACCTCGGTATCAGCGAAGACAAGCTCAACGTCAATGGCGGAGTGATCGCACTCGGTCATCCCATGGGCGCAACCGGCGCCATCATGGCGGGCACCTTAATTGACGAGCTTGAGCGCCGCGGCCTGAAACGCGGTATTGTTGCGGCAAGCGGCGCCGCAGGCACAGGAACGGCAATATTGCTGGAGCGGTGTTAACCGCTCCAGAGAGAATCCAGCCTTAATTTGGGTGTTTCGACATATAGAGCATAAAACTTCCATAGCATCACAACTTATTGATAATTATAATGAATATAACAGATAAACTCAGGCAGCGGCCTCTGTTATGTAACGTTTCTATTCCACTGTACGGCCAGTAGCTATCGATCCAACAAAGCTTGTCAATGAAATCATGGTTACTGTCAGCAATTCCGTATTAATTCCAAGTAAGGCAGATTCCAACTTGGCTCACCAGGGGGATTTCCGCGATGAGGGGTAGGCTAGGGCGGTAAAAGCGTTGCTATTAGCCACTTCTATCCTATCTGATATGAAACTATAGCGATTCCTGAAGTTGTTTAAACCGGCCCTGGATCACCGCCTTTTCCTGAAGAATCACCTTGTTCTCGTCCGTCAGAAACATCACTTTGTCTTGGGCAGTTTTCAATTCGGCTTTGACGGTCTCCATAGCTTGGGACAACACGGCCACTTGCTTATCGACATCTGCTTTCTGAGCGGTGAGCACTGCCATATTTTCCGTCAATTGGTCATTTTTATACTGGTATTCCCGGCACTTCGTCACGGCTTCTTCATGCTCGTGTTTCAGCTTCTGGATATCTTCTATCTTGCCGTTCAAGTCGCTGCGTAGCACCGCATTGGCCTGTTTTAATTCATCAGCATTGCGTTGTAACTGCGCATTAGCGTCAAATAGCTCTGTCGTTCTCGACTCTGCCTGAGCGAGCCGGTGTTGCAGATCCTGAATCTGATCCTTCAGCCCCTGGTTAACTGAACGGGATTGTTCGCGCTCCTGCTGGCGGTCTTCTGCTGTACGCTGCTGGTAATGTTCGAAATGGTCGCGGATATCACGATCCGTTCAATTTGCTGTCTAGTCAGGCGCTCTGCCCGCATCACAATGGCTGGGAAAATACTGGTGGCAGGCGGCCGATTTGCAAATTGACCCGGTAAAAAACCATCCAACCGACCGCTGGGACTTGACGATCTATAATAAATGAATCTGGATATTAGTCGCTAATCAAAGGAAAAACTCCAATGAATAGAGCTTATCCAGCACTCACGGACAACCGTTTCATGGTCTTGGTAAATGTCTTGGCGCTGAACGTAGCCCCCGAATGCGTAGAGGACTTTACAGGCAATTGCTGTGCCGCTAGACTTCCCTTCCTTTTTGTTTGGGCATAACTGGCGTGGTTAGACGCAGATTCATAATGGCAATGATGCTCCTGATGGCTTTGCAGTCGGTGGTGTCTGTTGCTGATATGGGTCAGTTTTACAATCCGGGAGTGGTTCACCATGATGCTGAGCTTTTAACTGAGTCCTCGGATATTGAGCCAGCCGACACGATCGGCAATCAGTCTCCCGCCGCGCCGGACGATTCCGGCGACTCATTCGTGCAATGTGATCTATGCCATGGGCACTGCCATATGCTATCGATGGGTTACCTGCCTGACGCTTTGGGCAATATGCCGGAGAAAAGCCTGACGGGTTACCGGGCCCGCTTTTCCTCTGTCGATCAATCCTCTCCTTTCCGCCCTCCTATCGTTTGATCCTGCGAGCACTTTCCCCAACCCGGGGAATTACTGTCATTTAGACTTGCGTAGGAGTAGTTTCATGTTTTTTGGAATGCCCATTAAAAATGGGCTGCGGGCAATACCGCGTCAATTTTTTAACACCTTGCTGTGTCTTCTCGTGCTAACCCTGGCGGGCACTGTTGCGTACGCCGAGCAGGTACCTCTCACGCTTGCCAATGCCCTCTCGCGGACCGTGGCGCAGAACCCCACCCTGCAGGTTTTCGATTTTCGCCTTCAGGGCCTTGAAGGCCGTCGTTTCACGGCGGATCAAAATCCTGCCCTGGAAGCCGGCCTGGAGGTGGAAAACGTCCTCGGCAGCGGCAACCGGCAGGGGAGCGACGCGGCAGAGTACACCCTGTCCTTGTCATCGGTTCTCGAACTTGGCGGCAAGCGTGAGGCCCGCGTCAGCGTCGTCGACTCGCGATACGCTCTGGTCGAGGCCGAGCGCCGGGCCGAAACCCTGGATGTGCTGGGACAGGTGGCCCAGCGTTTTGTCGCCACCCTGGCCCTGCAGGAAAAACTTGAACTGGCCGCTGACGCTGTGGCGCTGACCGAGGCCACCCACGAGATCGTCACCCGTCGCGCCGACCGGGGCGCGGCGCCCCAGGCCGAAGTCATGCGCGCCAGGGCCGCGCTCACCCGGAGTCGTATCGAGCAGTCCCGCGTGTTAAGCGAATACGAGAGCCGGAAAATAGCTCTGGCTTCGCTCTGGGGTGATACCCGTCCGGACTTCCAGAGTCTGGAGGGCGACCTGTTCCAGTTCGGGTCCTCCGACAGTTTCGAGATCCTGTACCAGCGGGTCAGTGAGAGCCCGGCCATTCAAATCTATGCCAGCGAGCGGCGCGTCCGTGAGGCGGAAGTCCAATTGGCACGGAGCCAGTCCGAGAGCGATATCCGCTGGCAGGTGGGTGTCCGGCAGTTCGAGGAGACGGATGACTCGGCGCTGGTCGGCGGGTTTTCCGTACCGCTGTTTTCCGGACGGCGCAATCGCGGCGAAGTGCAAGCCGCTCTGGCGGCGCGGGATGAAGTCCGGTACCGCCGGGAGGACACCCTGCTTCGCCTCCACTCGCGCCTGTTCGAGGCTTACCGACAGTGGCAGCAAAACATCGAGGCGGTTGAGCAGATTCGCGGCCAAGTGCTTCCCGATCTGAGTGATGCCCTCAGCCAGACCCGCGAGGCCTACCAGAAAGGTCGCTACAGCTATGTGGAGTGGACCGCCGCGCAGCGGGAATTGCTCTCCGCCCGGCAGGCGCTGGTCGACGCCGCCACCATGGCGCTGCTCAACCAGTCGCTGATCGAACAACTGACGGCGCAGCCTCTGGCTGGCCGCTGAACAAGGATTACTACCATGAAAGTCGTTAACTATTTACTCATACTCGCCAGCGTCTATGTGCTGACGGCCGGACCGACTCATGCCGCGGAAGATGATCACAGTGATGATTCGCATGCGCACGGTGACATCGACGAAGAGCGCGGGGAGCACGAGGAGTCGGAAAGCACTCACGTGGAAATCTCCGCCGAGATGGCGGAGCAAGCCGGTATCCGAAGCAAGGCCGCAGGCGCCGGCATCCTGGAGCGCACCATCAGCAGTTATGGCCGCCTTGCTCCCAATCCAGACGGGATTGCCCTGATCAGGGCACGCTTCCCGGGTCAGGTTACGAAAATCAATGCCAGTCTCGGTGACTCAGTCAAGGCTGGCGACCTACTGGCCAGCATCGAATCCAACGACAGCCTCCAACCCTACACTTTGCGTGCGCCTTTCGCCGGTACCGTTATCCAGCGCAACATCAACGTCGGCGAGCTGGCCGGGGAACAGGCACTGTTCACCATCGCCAAGCTCGACCCGCTATGGGTGGAATTGAAAATCTTCCCGGGGCAGCGCCGCGAAATCGCACCAGGACAGCTGGTGCGAATTGACACCGGAGATGCCCAGCACGAGTCCAGGATCAGTCATATCGTGCCGCAGAACAGCGGCTCGCCCTACGTCATTGCCCGGGCAGAAATTGCCAACGCAGAGGAACTGCTTTCACCGGGTCGGCTGGTTTCGGCGAGCATCGTGGTAGAGCGTATCGAAGCGCCGCTGGTGATAGAAAATCGGGCCCTGCAGTTGCTCGACGAATCCCAGGTCGTGTTTGTGCAAGAAGGCAATAGCTTTGAGCCCCGGCCTGTCGAGTTGGGCCGCACGGATGGCCAGTTCACCGAAATACTTTCCGGCCTGAAACCCGGCGAACGCTACGTGGTGGAGAACAGCTATCTCATCAAGGCGGATATCGAAAAATCCAGCGTGTCAGACGACGATTAACAGGAGGCCACTATGATCGACGCTATCGTGCGCCTCTCTGTAGAGCGGCGCTATCTCATGTTATCAATGATTCTGGTGCTGATCGGTGTCGGGGTCTGGAGCTTCCAGCGCCTGCCCATCGATGCGGTACCGGACATCACCAATGTTCAGGTGCAGATCAACACTGAAGCACCGGGTTATTCACCGCTGGAAGCGGAGCAGCGTATCACCTTCCCGGTTGAAACGGCGCTGTATGGCCTGCCCAAGCTGTCCTACACGCGATCACTGTCCCGTTATGGCCTGTCGCAGGTTACCGTGGTGTTCGAGGAAGGTACGGATATCTACTTCGCCCGCAACCTGATCAATGAACGCCTCGGTTCCATTAAAAGCGTTCTGCCGCCCGGAATGGAGCCTGAAATGGGGCCTATCGCCACCGGATTGGGCGAAATCTTCATGTATACGGTGGACGCGATTCCCGGTGCAACACGGGAAAACGGCGAGCCCTGGGATGCCACCGCCCTGCGTGAAGTGCAGGACTGGATCATCAGGCCGCAACTGGCTCAGGTGCCCGGGGTGATCGAGATCAACACCATCGGCGGTTACGAGAAGCAATACCACGTCACTCCGTCCCCTAAAAAGCTGCTGGAAGTCGGCGTCAGCCTCGAGGAACTCGTCGCGGCGCTACGGGCTAACAACGCCAACCGTGGTGCCGGCTATATCGAACGCAACGGCCAGCAGCTGCTGGTGCGCTCACCCGGCCAGTTGAAGACCATCAGCGACATGGAACAGGTGGTGATCGCCAATCGCGATGGCGCACCCGTCACGGTCAAGGACGTCGCCGAGGTAGCCATAGGCAAGGAGCTGCGCACCGGCGCCGCCACCCTCAACGGTAAGGAAACCATCGTCGCCACCGTCATGATGTTGATGGGGGAAAACTCACGCAGTGTGTCTCAGGCTGTTGCCGAGCGGCTGGAGGAAATCCGTCCCTCCCTGCCCGAGGGTGTTCTCCTTGAAACCGCTTACAACCGGACCACCCTGGTGGACAAGGCCGTCGCCACGGTGGAGAAGAATCTGCTCGAGGGAGCGCTGCTGGTCATCGTTGTGTTGTTCCTTCTCCTGGGCAACCTGCGCGCTGCTTTCATCACTGCGGCGGTGATTCCCCTGTCAATGCTGGCGACCATTAGCGGCATGGTCAGAACCGGCGTATCCGCTAACCTGATGAGTCTTGGAGCGCTCGACTTCGGTCTGATTGTCGATGGCGCGGTGATCATCGTCGAGAACTGCATCCGGCGATTGGCCGAGTCTCAGCAGGTTACGGGTGCGCGCCTGCCGCTGAAGGCGCGTCTGCAACTGGTGTACGAAGCCACCACCGAGGTGATCCGGCCCAGCCTGTTCGGGGTGGCGATCATTACCGTGGTTTACATCCCCATCTTCTCCCTCACCGGAGTGGAGGGCAAGATGTTCCATCCCATGGCTGCCACCGTAATCATGGCTCTGCTGTCAGCCATGGTGTTTTCGCTCACCATCGTCCCTGCCGCCATTGCCGTGTTCCTGACCGGACGAATCCGTGAAAAGGAAAGCGTCGCTATCAGTGTTACCAAGCGATTCTATCGGCCCGCGCTGGAGCTGGCTCTGAAGTTTCGCTGGGTGGTACTGGGAGGAGCCAGTGCCTTGCTGCTGACCTGTCTCTGGCTGGCAACAACTCTGGGGTCGGAGTTCATTCCACAGCTCAATGAGGGCGATATGGCCGTGCAGGCCCTGCGCATTCCCGGGACAGGCCTGGAGCAGTCGGTCGCCATGCAGGAGCCGTTGGAGCAGCGCATCAAAGCCTTTCCCGAAGTGGAAAAGGTGTTCGCGCGCATCGGCACGGCGGCGGTGGCCACCGACCCCATGCCGCCCAATATCGCGGATAGCTTCGTGATTCTCAAGCCGCGGTCGCAATGGCCGAACCCGAACAAACCGCGGGATGAGCTGATTGCCGAGATTCAGGCGGCGGTCGAGCAATTGCCCGGCAACAACTACGAGTTTACTCAGCCCATTGAAATGCGCTTCAACGAGCTGATCTCCGGCGTCCGGGCGGATCTCGGCATTAAAGTGTTCGGGGATGACCTGGATCAGTTGTTGACCGCGGCCAACGCCGTGCTCAAGGTGGTCGAGTCTGTGGACGGTGCCGCCGACGCCCGGGTGGAGCAGGTCACGGGGCTGCCCATGCTGTCGGTACACCCCAAGCGTATGGCGCTATCACGCTATGGCCTGACCGTGGATAATCTGCAGGATCTGGTGGCGGCGGGTGTGGGTGGCGAAAATGCCGGCCTGATCTATGAAGGGGACCGGCGCTTCCAGCTGGTGGTGCGCCTGCCCGAGGTCATCCGCCGGGATGTGGACAGCCTGGCGGATCTGCCGGTGCCCCTGCCGGGAGGCGATTATGTGCCCCTGTCAGAAGTCGCGGGACTGGAGCTGGCCCCGGCCCCCAACCAGATCAGCCGGGAGAACGGCAAGCGGCGGGTGGTGGTCACCGCCAATGTCCGGGATCGCGACCTGGGCGGTTTTGTGCAGGAAATCAAAAACAGAGTGCGACAGGAAGTGGATCTGCCCGCCGGCTACTGGTTGGATTACGGCGGCACCTTCGAGCAACTGGAATCCGCCAGCCAACGCCTTGCCATTGTTGTGCCCGTGACCCTGGCGATCATCATTGCTCTGCTGGTAATGGCATTCGGATCGCTGAAAGATGCGCTGATCATCTTCAGCGGCGTCCCCCTGGCCCTAACCGGTGGCGTGCTGCTGCTGTGGCTGCGGGACATGCCGCTATCGATCTCCGCCGGTGTGGGCTTTATCGCCCTGTCGGGGGTGGCGGTACTCAATGGTCTGGTGATGGTGGCGTTTATTCGTGATCTTTGGCACAACCAGGGTGATCTGGTTTCCGCCGTGGTGGAAGGTGCTCTGATTCGTTTGCGTCCGGTCCTGATGACGGCACTGGTCGCCAGCCTCGGCTTCGTGCCCATGGCCCTCAATACGGGTACCGGCGCTGAGGTTCAAAGGCCGCTGGCCACAGTGGTGATAGGCGGGATTATCTCATCGACGCTACTGACGCTGTTTGTACTGCCAATTCTGTACACATTGCTGCACCGCCAGGATGAAAAGGTGTAATTGCATGCGGGTAGCCCGCTCTTGGCCGCCATTTGGCCGGGAGCGGGTCGTTTTCGGGAAACAAATTTCGGCTTTGATTACCGGCCAGGAAATGCAGCCTTACCGACTGGCAAGCACGGTCAAACCGAGCGCATTTTTAAGGCTTTTTCCGCGTAGGTTTCAGGAAGACCCATCCAACTCGGCATTGGGATTTTCTTTTCGCAGCAAGCTTGCGAAAACGAGAAGCAATGCACCGAGGACAATTGCAATATCGGCAAGGTTGAAGGCTGGCCAGTGCCAGTCTCGCCAATAGAAATCGAAGGCATCTACAACATAGCCGCGAAAGATCCGGTCAATCAGATTGCCCATGGCGCCACCGAGGATAAGACTGTAAGCGATGGCGTCTGCCTTATGACCTTTTTCACGGATCAGCTTGATCAGCACGATTGAGACCACCACCGCGATTCCGATAAAAAAATAGCGCTGCCAGCCTCCAGCATTTGCGAACAGACTGAATGCGGCACCGGTGTTCCATAGGTGCACCCAGTTAAAGAACGGGGTCACCGCGATCGACTCGCCATAAGCCATTGTTTGTTGAACCAGCCATTTTACAGTTTGGTCCGATGCTGCTATCAGGCCGGATATGGAAAACAGGACGTACGGCGAGAGGTTGTTGCCAATAATGGGCATGCTTTAACCCTTGAGCGCCAGAATGCGCCTGGCACCGTTAAGCACGACGAGCCCCGCGATGGTACCGATAATCAGATCCGGATAATTGGAGCCGGTCCACGCGACCAGAGCGCCGGCGGTGATGACCCCCAGGTTGATCACCACGTCGTTGGCCGAGAATATCCAGCTGGCCTTCATGTGCGCTCCGCCCTCCCGATGTTTGGCTATCAGCAGCAGACAACTGGTATTGGCAATCAACGCGACGAATGCGATAGCCATCATCACCAGCGATTCAGGCTCACTACCGAACACAAAGCGTCTCACCACCTCTATGAGTACGCCAACAGCCAATATCAGTTGCAGCACACCCGCAAGATGCGCGGCACGTAGCTGCATTTTCACGCTGTGGCCAACCGCATAAAGGGCGAGCCCGTACACGGCCGCATCGGCAAAATTATCCAGGGACTCTCCAATCAGGCCGGTAGACTGGGCGATCAGGCCGGCTGTCATTTCCACCACGAACAGGACTGCATTGATGCCGAGCAACCAGCGCAGGGCCCCGGATTCTTGCTTAGCAGAGGCTGCCGAGAACTCGGCGCCCTTGATGGTCTCGGGGTCGGCAGCGACGCTTTCCTGAAGCGAGGCACCTAGCTCCAAGGTCTTCAGTTTCGCGGTGACGGGCTCGACCGCGCCGTCATGCACGACCTTCAACCGGCGGTTCGACAAGTCGAAGGACAGCGCCCGAATCCCCTCAACGCCGTTCAGGGCCAGGCGAATCATGCGCTCTTCTGATGGGCAGTCCATCTTCGGCACGGCATAAACGCTGACCCATTCCCCCGACGCGTCGGAGGAGGCCTGCATATCGGTATCCGCCGCGGGCTTTACATCGTCGCCACAGGGGCCTCCGCAGTTTTTGCTCATGATATGACTCCACTTGAATGTGATCGGGCTATCATTTAAAACTATATATCTGCTATAAGGTCAATAGAGTAGAGAATCCGTTGCGGAGGAACCCGATGCGTATTGGTCAATTGGCACAGTCGGTAGGGGTCGATACACAGACGATCCGTTTCTATGAACGGCAGGGCTTGTTGCCGCCCCCTGATCGGCAGGAGAACGGTTACCGTATTTATAACGAGAAGCATGGTGAGCGGCTGGCTTTTATTCGTCGCTGCCGGATCCTGGACCTGTCGCTCGCAGAGATTCACGAACTGCAGCGCTATCAGGACGACCCTCATCAGTCCTGTGCCGTCGTCAATGCCTTGCTCGATGATCACATCTCTCATGTGCGCTCGCAGATAGCCGCTCTACAGGCGCTTGAAAAACAGCTCGTTTCATTGAGAGCGAGCTGCAACGATGACCGTGAAGTTGCGGCTTGCGGGGTTCTTGCCGGCATCAGCGAAGGAAGCATGCACCCGCAGCAGGCTGAATCATCGGCTTGATAATGCTGGGGGCTACGCTATGCGCAAAGCCGGCCGCCTCTCACTGGCTGGGGCGGAACGGCTCGGCCAGCTGGGCCCAATAGTTTACAGGGTAAGGCTGTTCGCCCGCGATGCCGATCTGCCGACTCTCCCGGGGCGCCGCGTCGGGCTCATACCGGAAGGTTCCCATCAAACGGTCGTACAGGACTGTGAACAGCCCGAAGTTGACGTCGCCGTCCGCCGAGTTGGCATGGTGGAAGCGATGCACCTCGGCATTGGCGAAGACGTACTTAAACCCGCCCGTGCGGTAATCGGCGTTGCTGTGCTGGCACAACAGCGCAATGACCACCAGGAACGGCAGAGTGATGGCTACCTCGAAGGGGATGCCCAGTAACAGGAGCGGCAGCACGCCCGAGCCAGTCTCAATCGCCTGGTGGACGGGGTGCTTCATCAAACCATTGAAGCCATACAGACGCCTGGGACTGTGGTGCACCGCGTGAAAGCGCCACAAGGGAGCGAAGCGATGACTTGCGTGATGTGCCATTGCGATACCGAGGTCGAGGATCAGCGCGGCGAACACGACCTGCAAGGCGAATGGCCAGGTGTGCGGCCAGAAGTCCCCACCGAGCGCCGTCCAGGTGAGCCACGGCAGTAACCACAGTGCCGCCCGATTGAGGCTCGTGTTGATCAGGGCGTGAAGCCAGTCGCGCGCCACATCGTCGTGGGTGCGGTTCCAGTCGGGCTGGTAGGGAATCACCCGCTCGGCGAGGAAGGAAAAAGCAACGGCGCCGGCAAGCACGGCGAACATCGGCCAGACTCCGACGTTCGCTGACGCCAGCCAGACGACTACGCCGCCGAAGCCAAAAAACAGCACGGGCCACGTCCCGTAGCGAAACAGTACTTTTGTGAAACTCATGGCAGCGCATTCTCCTTTCCGTAATGACAGCCTTTGTGAAGACACGGATAGAATGCGCTTGGCGGGCTCCCGAAGCTTGAATAAACTGGCAGCCATGTACTCACCGACCTTTCATCTGTTCCTCTGGCCCCATCGGCTGCTTTTCCTGGGCCCGGCCTTCGATGCCCAACCCCATCGCCATCACGCGGCGCAACTCGCCCTGGGCCTGCACGACCGCTTGCGGGTCCGTGGCGGGCAGGACCAGCCGTGGCAGGAGGCGGCGGCTTTTTATGTGCCGCCGGATGTACCGCACGAGTTCGACGCCGGCGATACGCCCTGCGCGCTGCTGTACCTGGACCCAGAAGGCCGGGAGTGCGAGGACGCATGCCACCGATTCGGCGGTGGCCGAATCCGGCTGCTCGACAATCACGAGCTACCCCTTGCGACGCTGCAACGCCTTGCCAGCGGTGATGGCAATTCTCCCGATGCCGAACAGGCCTGCCGCGAGCTGCTGGGTCAGGGGGTATCCACGCTGCGGCGCAACCTGGACCCGCGCCTGCAGCGCGCGCTGACGTGGCTGGACGAACATCTCGACGACGAGCTGGGAAATCGCGCGGTGGCTCACGCTGCCGGTGTATCCGAAAGCTGGCTGTCACACCATTTCGGAGATCGGGTCGGCGTGCCCATTCGCCGCTATGTGCTCTGGCGCCGATTGCGCCTGGCCATTGAGGCGGCCTTGGGTGGCGCCTCGCTGACAGACGCCGCGCATGCCGCCGGTTTCTCGGATTCGGCCCACCTGACCCGAACATTCCGCGATACCTTTGGAGTCGCCCCCTCGTTCTTGTTCGGAGACCGTCAGGCAATCCGAGCCCACTTTATAAGCTAACCCAAAACTTCTGCCGACTGGTGAAATTTTCGGGCTAGCACATGACATTGCAAATCGAGGCAAGGCGCGGTTGCAGGGCTGGTGAACGGTACATATCAGCTCGAGTAACACGCTCTTGATATCGCGCGGGCGCGTTTTGGCAATGCTACCTGTTTTCACCGGAGCTGCCTTCGAGTCGCGGCTCGTGCCGCCACGCCCCGACGGCATCGCGCAGTACCTGGTAGGCGGTGTACAGGAACACGGCAGCCACGGCGCAGGCGACGACGATATCCGGCCAGAAGGAATCGAGCGCGATGACCAGTCCCCCGGCGACTATGACCCCCAGGTTGCCGATCACATCGTTGCGTGAGCACAGCCAGACCGAGCGCATATTCACATCTTCGCCCCGGTGCTTCATCAGCAGGGCGAGACAGATCAGGTTGCCGATCAGAGCCACGCCGGCGACCGCCATCATCGCCGGGCCGATGGGCTGCGGTTCCCCCATCAGGCTGGCGACGATGGAGGCCACAATGCCGATGCCGAAGGCCAGCTGAATCAGTCCCTTCGCGAACGCGGCGCCGGCCCTCCAGCGTAGGCTGCGGGCGACAACAAACAGGCTTATGACGTACACCAACGTATCGCCGAGATTGTCGGCGGAGTCTGCGATCAGCGCCTTGGAGTCCACCAATATCCCGGCCGTCAGTTCCCCGGCGAACATCAGGGCATTGATCCACAGAACGGCGTACAGGGTTTTTCGCCGCTCGCCAGCCGCCAGGTTATTCGCGGTTTCGTCGTCACAGCAGCCGCTGCTCATCGTTTTACCTCCTGATCATCCTTGTGGCGGCTTACGAGCGTGGAGGATAACGCTGAAGTCCGCAGTGATTTCAGTCAAGAAGCTTGAGCCAGGTTGAGTTAGCCTGGATGGTCAAGTCCAGTCAATCGCGAATAGCGAAAATGGAAGCTGACGATTCAGGTGTGCCGATTGATACGTTGATAAGATCCTTGCTTGCATTGCTAACCATACTCTCTGATCAAGCGCCGGGGTACCCAGCGCAGATATATCACCATGCCGAACAATTCGATCAGGGACTGGAAAACAATAACGACAGCGGCGGCCCGCCAGGCGTCCGGTAGAGAAAGTGCCAGCGGCAGCATGACGAAGGAATTGCGGGTACCAAGACTGAACGTCAGCGTGCGGCCAACCGGTGGCGCAAGACGGAATATCCGGCTGAGAAGTTTGCCGACGACAGCAGCTGCCGCCAGGTACAGGATGAAGACCACCAGCACCGGCCACAACAGGGTGCCTTTTGCGACCACGAGGCTAACCTGCGATCCGGCAATCAGGAAGACCACCAGTGCCACCAACGGTACGGGCAGCCAACCGAGCTGATCGACAAGGTTCAGGGTCGGCTGGTGTCTTTCAGCCAATCGCTCGGTCAACCATGCCAGAATCAGGGGCACGATAATCAATCCAAAAAAACGGGCAGCAAATAGCTGCCGACGGCCAGCTCGATAGCCAGATCACCCATAAACAGCCAGATATACACGGGTAGTAGAACGAACTGGAAGATCAAAAGCACGGGTGCGGCCGCAATGGCTCGGGCACCATTCCCACCGCCCAGATAGGTAAAGCTGATAAACCAGTCCGTACACGGCACCAGCAGAACCAGCAGCACACCGAGGCGGATGGCGGGATCATCCGGTAGCAGTAGCACCAGGGCGCCAACGATCAGCGGCACCAGAATAAAGTTGCCCGTGAGTAGCGCGATCAGAAAACGGCGGTCGCGAAACGCCGGCGCCAGATGTGTCAGCGGCACCTGCGTGAAGGTGGTATACAGGAGCACACCCAGAACGGGCCACAACAACACCTCTCAATGCCCGGTCAGTCCCGGTGAATCCAGCCGATGGTCATGCCAGCCAGGATGCAGGCAAGATAGAGCCAGACCTGCTGCTTCTCAAGTTTTTCGCGCATTGCGCTCCAATCGTGTTGTTAAGGGTTTGCGCCGCAGTTGTTTTACGGCTTTGCCTGTACAGTGTGCTGCCATCAGCGCTCCGTTAATCACGATCAAGATTATCACAAGCCCAATGACCAGGCCGGGGTGGGGTGATGGCGTCGGGGCGACCAGCAAATCCGCCAGGATGAAGACCTGGTTGGCGGAGACATCGTTTCGGTATCGTTCCCGCCCACGTTGCCGTTAGGTTCAACTCTATTCCTCATGGTTGGTGACAGCTTTGCCTATGGAAATCTTTCTTGTGGAAGCCGTAATCGAGAGATCACGGACTTCCCCTGACGTTGAATCGTGCCTGTAGCGTATCCGGTGGCAAACAGCGTCCCTCGTCGTGGCAGGCCTGCACACGAACCGCGACGTTCAGGGGTTGGTCAGGGATATTGCCAGGCAACGCGGCCCGTAGGCTCGTGCCGTCGTCATAAACGGCCCAGGGTTCGCCGAGGCCGCTGTCGATCCAGCGTCCGGGCGGGTAGTCGATCTGCAGTGGCAGGGGATTGTCTGCGCTGGCGGTGATTTCCGTGGGAATGAGGAAGTCGAGGGAAGCGGGGTTGGCGTTGACGTGCCAGCCTTCGGCAATGTGCAGAGTGACCTGCAGCCCACCTGCGCCGTCGCGCACGGCGCGGATGTCGACAAGGTCGGCTGTCGTGCGTACCTCATCGATGCGCGCTGTGTCACTCTCGGCGTGCGTCGTTTCGGGCTCGCCGGACGGCCATTGCCAGACCAGCAACCCGCCCGCCACCGCCAAAGCGCCGAGGCCGGGCACCAACCAGCCGAAGACCCAGGATTTGTTCATGCGCATACGATTCATTCCTCCGTAGCGTTGTGCAGCGTTGACGCAAGCGTGTCGGCCATAAACAAGTCGGGCAGCCGCTTGACCGGCTGTCCGTTACCGTCGAGTACCACTGCAAACGGCAGACCGGCGCCGCCGAACTCGCGCAGATAACGTTGCAGGCGTTCATCGGGCCGTGTCAGATCGGCGCGCAGAGTGAGCGCGTTTGCCGCGCGAGCAGCCTCGACCACACGCCGGTCGCGGTAAACGGTCTGCTCGAGCACTTTGCAGTTGATGCACCAGTCGGCGGTGAATTCAATCAGCACCGGCTGCCGTGCAGCGCGTGCATCGGCCAGCGCCTGCATGGTCAGCGGCCGCCAGGCCAGGGTATCGGTCCCGGCGCGATCCGGTTGCGGCCAGAGCGCGAGCGCCGTGGCCACCGTGCCGGCCAGGACCAACGCCGGTACCAGGCGCGCCCGGAGATCGGGGCCGTCCCATAGCGTGCGCAGCAGCCAGAAGGTAAGCACGGTGGCCCAGGCCGTCCATAGCAGCGGCCCCAGATTGCCCGGGAGCACGGTAGCCGCGAAGAACACCGCACCGGCCAGCAGGACCAGGCCCAGAAATTGCTGGATGCGAAGCAGCCAGGCGCCGCCGCGGGGTATTCGCGCGATCAGGCCGGGGCGGACCAGCAGGATCAGATAGGGCAGCGCCAGGCCCACACCGACTGCCAGAAAAATCGCCACGATGGCAGCCGGCGACTGGGTCAGGGCGAAGGCCAGTACACCACCCAGAAATGGCCCGGTGCAGGGGGTGGAGAGCACCGCCGCCAACAGACCGGCGAAGTAGGGCTCGGCGTAGCCCGACCCCCGCACCCGGTAGGCCCACTGCGGTGGCTGAAACCCGCGCCCGGCCAGGCTCCAAACACCGAGGCCGGCGAGCACGGCGGCGAGCGTCAACCGGAATGAAGCCGAGTGAAACAGGGCGCCCCAGGTCCAGTTCAACCAGGCAGTGGCCACCGCCAGCGCCCCGAAAAACGTCAGCGTTCCGCCCAGTAGCGCGCTGCCGGCGAGCAGACGCCGGCCGGCACCATCGCCGACCACTCGGCCGATGCTGCGCAGCTTGATCGGCAGTGCCGGCAATACGCAGGGCGTGAGATTGAGCAGCACGCCGGCGGCCGTCGCCAGCAACAGGTACTGCCAGAGGCTCATGGCGGGTACTCCATTCCCCGCCTGTTCAAGGTGATGCAGGTTACGGCGAAAAGGAAAGGTACCGCAGAAACGACTCTCCGCATGTTTTTCATGGTTGCTAAAGTTGCCTGATAAGGGGGCTCTGGCCAAAAATGGGCGCGGTTACCCGCGCCCACGAAAGGCTGGTTACAGACACGCATCAACGGTTCGGCTGTTTGGTCACCCGAAGGTAAGGCTTGAGGGTCTTCCAGCCTTCCGGAAAGTGCACCTTGGCCTCATCATCGGACAGCGACGGCAGGATGATCACGTCGTCCCCGTCGCGCCAGCTCACCGGTGTGGCGACCTTGTAGGCGTCGGTCAATTGAATCGAGTCGATCACCCGCAGGATCTCGTCGAAATTGCGGCCCGCGCTCTTCGGATAGGTCAGCGTCATCCGAACCTTCTTGTTCGGATCGATCAGAAACACCGAACGCACGGTCGAACTGTCATCCTCACCGGGATGCAGCATGTCGTAAAGCTGTGCGACCTTCCTGTTCTCATCCCCGATAATGGGGAAGTTGACCGCGTGGCCCTGGGTCTCCTCGATATCGCCGGACCAGGCTTTGTGATCCTCCACCGAATCCACCGAAACGGCGATCACCTTGCACTGGCGTTTGGCGAATTCGTCCTTCAGCCTGGCGGTCTCGCCCAGTTCGGTGGTGCATACCGGCGTGAAATCGGCCGGGTGGGAGAACAGTACGGCCCACCCGTCGCCGATCCAGTCGTGGAAGTTGATCCGGCCTTCAGTGGTATCCGCCTCGAAGTCGGGGGCGGTATCGCCTAGATGTAAGCTCATGATAGAACCCTCCATACGTACGTTTGGGAAAAGAAAAGAAAATCGGCACCATTGCCGGATCGATCGGGACAAGGAATCTGTCGCTTTGAAAGCGCGTATTGATTCGGTGTCCTTATTTCGGCATAAGACCGCTCAGGGCCTGGCATAAACGTCGCTTCGCAGCGTGTAAATGACTACAGCCATGGCAAAGGCCATCAGCGACAGTAGCGCCATGGCGTGGTGCAGATGCTTTGTCATCAGAATGTAACTCCACGTGGTTTCGATGATTATCCGGTTAGATCGTTCCCGCAGCGATACAACGCACGCGACTGCGGGAATTCCGGATGTCTTAGGCGCGATCAGCGCCCATCGATCAGGCCTGTGCGTGACGTGGAGGGAAGGGATCGGGCCCGGGCAGGAGTCGGCCGTGAAGTACGCCCAACAGAAAATCGGGTACGTCGCGAGTGCGGAGTGTACTCGCAGGGTCAGCACTGTTGATGGCCGCGACAGCGCCACAAGCCGGCATAGAGCAGGGCGCCGTAACGGCTGTTGAGTCTTGCTGGTGGGATGAATCAGTCCGGCAAAGAGCGCAATCGCCAGCTTGATTGACCGACGGCATGGACCACGCCATCGCGGTCGGGCCTGCCACCAGGCCGCCGGATACGAATGCTATCAATAACAATTTGGCAATTTGCAATTTCACGGGTTTACGATAGCCGCTCGCATCCCGAACTTCAATACCGGCTGTTGTCGAGTCAATACCCGGAGGTAGGACCCTGGCCTATAACTCCGCACGCCAACCGCAGCGCGTTGCTGATCACCGACACCGAGGACAGGCTCATCGCCGCGGCGGCGATGTTGCACATGGTGCTTTCGGACAACCGTCGATCCTTGGATGGATCGGCCTATTGAGTATCCTGGTGCACTTGAGCACAGGTTTTCTAGCGGCAATATACCTGCTCCGAACAGTTCTGCTAATTCTTCTGTGTTTGGTGAACGCTGGCTGTTTAGTCTCGTTTAGCCTAAGAAGGTTTGACGCGGAAGATATCGTCGGCTGTCACCCCTAAAATTTTCCATCAAAGTGCTTAGCGGCTCAGGAAGTTCATCAAATGAAGCTGGTGCCTGTGTTAGTTCTTTCAACTGATTGTCGATAGTTGTGCGATCAAAAAAGTGCAGCACCCAAAATAGAAACATCATTTGCTCCCGTTCGTTCTCTTCGACAAGGCCGAGTTGGGCAGCATGCCAAACGATTCCGGTGTTCACCTGTATTTCCCCGAAAATGGTATGGAAATTTGGCGGTGACGAAAAGTATGCGGGGAAATATTGAACTGCAGGTATTGTAAGTTTTTCGGGCAAAGGTGAATTTTTCAGGATAAATCCTTCATATATATGGTGGTAAAATTCTTCCGCTATGAACATAAAGGGACGGAAGCTGGCGAGTCTGGATATCAAATACATGACGGTCCATTTGGCCTCAATGTACGGATGAATCCAATTTTTGATTTCGCAGACCCGGATAAGGATTAATAATGCTGCCAGGGCGTCCATATTATTCAACATGCTGATTCGATAAAGCTGACTACGGTCCGTCCATTTTCGCCATGTCCGATTGCCCGTGACTTTATCGGTCTCTTTTAGACGCTCGATCAATGCCGGATCCAATGTCCCTGTGTACGAATCCAGTTCTCCCAGTGAGGCTTCCGGGTTGGCCAAGACCAGCCAAAGCGGATGCTCAAGGATGCGCCTTGTGCCAGGCAATATCGCTTCAATGGTCTCCACCATTTTCTTACTGCGCTTGAGGCTTATTGGCGCCCCTTTTGCGTACCGGTAGAACTTGCGTGGGTAGTGCACCCAGAATTCTGGATCGGAATATTCCTGAGTACTTAAGAGCTCCCGCTCGATTTTCCCGAATGAGATGTCGCCCATCCGGTGTTTGATGGTCTGTGCATAGAGCCTGCTTGCAATAGAGCGTGCTGTTTCCCTCTGGTTCCCCATATTTTAATGCTCACTATTTTCGATGTTTCACAGAGTTCTGCGAAACGCGATTGAAAATCTTTAACAGATTGATTTATAAGAACTATGTTCAAGGTAACTGTGTACCAAATGCTTCGTAAAGACTACTAACGGTATTCATCGTAGCTGAATTAATCTGTAGGTCACACAGGGTAGGGAGCCGCGTCGACTCCATGACGCTTTAGGAGAGCAGAAATAAATTCGAGGGAAGTTACCAATGGGACGAGCAACAATGTGCTGTAGCACGATGGAATCGCAACATGAGAAGTGGTGACTTAGGTTTGCAATTCCGGCGTTTTCATGCGGATGTAAACAGGCAGTTGCAGTCCTGACAGGCTATGTTGAGCTCGGGCTTCCCCCATACTTTTGTCAAGCAGCTTGGGCACTGATAGGTCGTTTTCCGTTTGGTTTTTGAAAGCGGGGGACTATAAAAAGTGTCGTTAGGCAGAAGCTCACTATAGGTCGCATAGAGGTAGGATTCGGGCTCACGCGCTTCTAGTTGCCTAAGTTGGAAATCCTCGCCTTTTCCGGGGGAGTGCGCCGCTGTCAGGGCCGGCGCGGGGAGCGCTTCCCCAGGCGTGGTGAGTTCACCGTCATCAGTATTGGTCGATTCCGCGTTGCGCGCCTTTAAGCGGTAGATCCAGGGGAGAGTGAAGGACTGTTCTCTCACGAGTGAGTGACATGCCAGCATAAACAGTCCGTTCTCAATCGGATAATCGCTCATATGCTGCCCCACAATGTCACCGCCGGGTTCGCCTGTTGAGGAGGGGTGCAAGCCAACTTCGATCATTTTATAGGCCCATTCTTTGTTGTGGTAACTGCCGCGCCCAGGCGACCCATGGCAATGTTGCCAGCAATGGACCATTTCGTGGACCAAGGTCTGGAGCACCTCGATAACGCGGGATTGCCCCATGTGGGTGGGATTAATCGCGATTTCGTGGCAACGCTCGCCATCCGGAGAGGCCCAGCGCTCAGGGGCAAAATAACCGAGCAGGTCCTTTTGGCGCTGAACCGTAAAAATAACGGGAGGTAAAGCCCCGCTAAAAAGGGTGTCATTGAAGTGGTTATACGCCGTCAAGAGAGCCTGATACAGCGCTTGGGAGGGTGGCGTACGACTGACGTTTATTTCGTTCATAGTACGATTATCCCACAAAACCCAGCGATTTCGGAATGGTGCGATATATCCTGTTTATGCGTTATAAATCAGTAATATGAGCGCGATTTATGAACTAAATGCCCTGACGGATATTAAATCATAAGTGATCATAAAATAACCAAAAACTGTATCGTACGATACAGTTTTTGGTTATTTCTTGACCAGTTAATGCACTTAGGGCGAGTACTGGTGATGAACTTACAAGGAAGCCAAATCGATGTCCACCTTGCTATCGATCGCACCCGCCAAAGAAATAAGGGAGTATGATCGCCCCCCCAAAATAACTGCACCCGACCGTCGTTCTTTTTTTGAGATACCACCTAACGCAAGGCCGTATTACAGAAAGTTACGGACGTCTATTAGCCGGCTCAACTTCCTTCTCCAATACGGCTATTTCCGCGCGCGTTTCCGTTTTTATGAACCGGATGCCTATCCGGCGAAAGACGTCCACTTTCTTATCGGTCATCACCGCTTCCATGACCTAAAGGGCAACTCAAAAGAAGACCTCCAATCCCTGCGCGATGCAATGGTGGGGGCGACCTCGACTCGCCACCGACAGGAAATTATGCGTTTGGAAGGGTATATCGCCTTCGACCTAGAGGCTGAAGAAAGGTTGCGCGAACAGGCTCAGATCTATGCCAACCGGCAGATGAGTAAAACGGACGCCCTAGGTGCACTGGTAACTTTCTGTATTGAGCGGGGAATTGTCTTGCCTCCCATGCAGACACTGGAGGGGTTGATTGGTAGTACCTTTCAGCAGGAGGAAGACCGGCTCATTGCCGTGGTCGCGACGCACCTGAACCCACAACGCAAATCTGCGTTGCTTGATTTACTGGAGGCGGGTAGTCACCGAGCGACGTTGCTCAGTGAATCCAAATCGATTGATCAGGCCGTGAAAGCGAAATCACTGAGCAAAAATGCTCAGCGCCTTGAGGATCTTCAAGAGTTATACCTCGGGAATTTATCGGTGATCGAAGCGCTGGGCCTTACCGACCAGGCCTTAACCCATTACGCCAAATGGGTCATCAAAGCCAGAACGAGCCAATTGGGGCAGTTCCGCAATCCAAATAAAACCTGCTTATACCTATTAGCCTTTGTCAAATTCCAGTTTTTTCAGCGCCAGGATCATGCCATGAAATCTTTCCTGGCGGTGGTCAAAACCGCCCATAACAAGGCACTCAAAATGGCCAGGGAGCGTGTCTTTGATGAGCAGGCCAAACACGCCCCGATTCTCAGCGATATTGTGAGTTCACAGCAACGCTTGATGGACTTCGCCAGTGAGATCCTCCGTATTATGGAAGACGAGAGTATGACACCGATACAGAAGAATGAGCTGGTCCGAAATCTCGCCCTGACGACCCTCGATTTTGAGGATGATGAAGTCAGCGGCAAGGCGAATTTGGCCTCGGAGTATTTACGTCGAGCCCAGGAGCAATACCAATACTATGACACCTTGGAAGAGGGCGCCTTGGCGCTGGATCGTAAGCTCCGGCGTACGGTGAAGTTGTTGACCTTCGAAGAAGAGCACAGCGAATCTCGTTTGTTGGCGGCGGTCCAGGCTTATCAGCAACACAAACCGGTTCCGCTCACATTTTTAACCCGAAAGGAGCAGGCAGCGGTCACCACCACGGACGGCTTGCGCGAGCACCTTGTGGTGGCCTTGCTCTTTGTTCACATGATGAAAGCCATCAAGGGAGGGAAACTCAATCTGGCGTATGGGTTTAACTTCCGCAGTCTGCATAGTTATTTGATTGATGCTCAACGCTGGCAGAGTCAGCGTATGGATCTGCTCAGGCAGGCTGGACTGCTGGAGTATGCGGATTGTGAGACACATCTTGCGCGCCTGAAAACCAAGTTGAACAAGACTTATATCGCTGTGAATGAGCGCATTGCCTTGGGGAACAACGGGTATTTACGACCAAAACCTGGAGGCCGTTTTGGTGTTCAAACGCCGGCACTGGAAACGCCGACACACAAATATATTGCCGAACGCCTGAGAGAGTCGGGAAACGTTTCGATCTTGCAGATTCTGCGTGAGGTCGAACACCATTATCCCTTCCTTGGACAGTTAACCCATCACAGTCAGCGTCATGTCACGCAAGCAGCGAACCCGCAAACTGCCTATGCGGCGCTGATGGCCTTGGGCTGCAATATTGGTCCGCACAAAATGGGCCGGCTATCACTGGGTATCAATGCCAACGAGTTGCTTGAATTCGTCAACTGGCGGATGTCGACCGACAACCTTCGCAAGGCCAATAAATCTCTGACTGATGTCATCGATGAGGTTGCGCTGAGCCGGGTCTATAAGGTGGAGGACGACCGATTGTATTCCAGCAGTGACGGCAAAAAGGTGACGGTCGCGCCCGAATCGTTACATGCCAAGTATTCATTCAAGTATTTCGGCAAAGAAAGTGGCGTGGCGGTCTACAGTTTTGTGGATGAGAAGCAGAGCCTGTTTCACTCAACGGTATTCAGCGCGACCGAACGCGAAGCCGCCTATGTACTCGATGGCCTGGTGCACAACACGGCCGCCTTAAATCGTGTCCACGCCACCGACACGCACGGCTATACCGAAGCCCTGTTTGGACTAACCCATTTTCTGGGTATTTCCTTTGCTCCGCGCATTAAGCGTATCGAAGAGCAGGGGCTCTACGACTTTCAGGGCAAAGCATATTACGAACAGCGAGGCTACCGACTGTTGCCGCGCAACAAAGTCGATGTCACAACGATTCGCGAGCACTGGGATGACATGCTTCGTTTTGTCTGCACCATCCGCCTCGGGGTGAGCACCGCCTCCCAGCTATTCGCCCGTCTCAATTCATACAGCAGTGACCACCCGTTGTATAAGTGCCTGAAGGCTTTCGGGCGCATTCCCAAAAGCCAATACCTCGTAACCTATTATGATGACTTGCGGCTTCGTCAGCGCGTCCAGAAGCAGTTGAATCTCGTTGAACTGTCGAACAAGTTCCACGATGCCGTATTTTGGGATCGTAAGAGCGAGTTCCAGGTGGGCGCTAAGGAAGAACAGGAAAAGTACACGCTGGCACGATCGGTGATCCAGAACGCGATCATTCTCTGGAACTATCTGACCCTGTCCACCCAGCTGGTTGCCCTTCAAAAAGAGGATCCCGGCGCCTACGAGGCCATGGTCGAAGAAATTGGCCGAGGGTCAGTACTGACGTGGCGCCACGTCGACTTTCAGGGTAAATACGATTTTCGTCGACCGCCCAAAATCACCAAACGGTTTCCGCTGAAGCGCATTCAGAAACTGGAGGTAAAACCGCCGGAACGAACCATTGAGGAGCGGCTTCAGGAGTGGGACAGGCCGTGAATCGCCAGAATCTGGCTGTGAAAACGCGTCGACCAGTGAACACAGGTGTCGTACGCGACCGACAGATTAGACGGCGCTGAAGTGCGACTCTCATACCCGCTGGCATCGAGGTCCACCGTAACCTCGGGCAGGTCCGCGCCCTGGTCGGTTGAGGAGCTCACAGCGGTATCCCGGGCTCGGACGGTCACCTGGGCCGGCAGGCGGTCGCGAATTACGGGTGGATTGCCGGGGATGTCCTCGATGAGCCGCTCGGCATACTCGACCAGGGTCGGTTCGGCCGGCATATAGAAATAGGCTTTCTCGCGGCGTATCCCGTTGGCGCGGAGAATGCGGCCCAGCACCTGGCGGAAGTACAGCTCGGTTTTCACCCGGGTCAGGTGGCAGCACACCCGGAGCCGGGGCACGTTCGTGCCCTCGCTGATCATACCGACGCTGACAATCCAGGGCGTCTCGCTGTCCTTGAACTGGCGAATCGTCGTCAGCGGGTCACGTTCCTGGTAGGTAGCCACCGCGGCCTGCACACCGAATTCCCGCAATAGAATCCCTGCAATCTGCTGTGCATGATCGACACTGCTCGCGACGACCAGGCCGCCAGCGCGAGGATCGTGTCGGCGCAGGTTGTCAAGCTTGCGGGTGGCCTGGCGCAGACTGTAGGTGATGAGTGCCTCGGAGCGCAGGATATCCTCATAACGGCAGGCGTCGCTGTCGACCAGCGCTTTGAGGCCGTCAAAGTGCGCCGTATGGCCATCGCGCTGCACCCGGATAGTGTCATTGTCGATCAGGGTCAGTTGGGGGACGCGGCACACACCATCGGCAATCGCCCGATCCAGGCCATAGCGGTAGTCGCAGGTTACGCTGCCGGTCCCGTAGCGGGCCAGCGCAATGGGCCGCTGGTCGGAGCGCCAAGGGGTGCCGGTCAGGGCCAAGGTATACGCTGCCTGTTCCTGGAGATTGGCGATCAGCGGGGCACCCCAGGCATTCGCATCCGCGAGCTCTTGACCGGCGCAGTGATGGATTTCGTCGAAGATGGCGAACACCCGCTCGGTCTGAAACAGCGACCAGAACGACTTCGGCTGCGTCAGCATCGACTGGTAGGTCAGGGTCAAGCCGCGGGCACCGAGACGGCCGTCAAAGCGGGCGCCGGTTTGTGCGGCGAGCG
This sequence comes from Spongiibacter marinus, assembly GCF_016906995.1. Classification (GTDB taxonomy): domain Bacteria; phylum Pseudomonadota; class Gammaproteobacteria; order Pseudomonadales; family Spongiibacteraceae; genus Spongiibacter; species Spongiibacter marinus. Next base: position 251,055 of record NZ_JAFBBD010000006.1, read on the forward strand.
CGGCCTGAATGTCGTCCGCCACAATCACCGACGGCGCAAAGCCGATGACCAAATCCACGAGATCGGCTTCCAGCAAGGTCGCGGCCAACGTGGCGGCGAAATGGGTTTTGCCGGCACCCGGGGTGGCCAGACACAGAAAATGGCGCTGTCCTTGACGGTACTGCGCTTCGGCCTGATGCAGGCACGCCCGTTGCCAGTCGCGCAGTCTCATGCCGCACTGCTGCTTTGCGTGGCGATCAGCGTCTCCAGGGCGCGGATACGCCCCAGCAATTTCAGGCTCCGATCCTTGGCCTCGTTGTATTGGGCTTGCACGCTCGGCTGCAGCGTGGGCAGATCCGTGCAGATTTCATCGTAGGCCTCAGTTTCCCCGATCGTGGACAGCAGCTCTACCCGTTGGCGTTGCAGCTTCTGGCGGAGGACGGTCAAGGTGTCCGACGCTGGCGTTTCCGGCAGCGACGCCGCCAGGCGGTACCGCGGCGGCTGGTCGGGGGCGCCCGGCAGGGCCGTCAGCACACCGGCACGTGCCAGGCGCCGGATATTGCGGTCGATGAACTGCCAGGATGCGCGGCCGGTGCGACCGTGCTCGTGGCTGAGCGCCCGGTACTCGGCCAGCAAGGTGTCGCGGGTAAAGGGCGTGCCGTCACGGGCGGTCAGCAGGCGGAGGAGGGTGGGCTCAATGCGCGGGGAGGACGTCATATAACAACAGCTTGTCTCGAATTTCGCGACATTGTAGCGCGTCTCTACTATCGCGACAATGAGACACTCTCCGTACACACAAGACTACAACGCGCTGCGCGTCTGGCTCAAAGCCCAGCGCGAGGCCAAAGGCTTGACGCTGCGTCAGGCGGGGGAGCGTGTCGGGCGTCACCACAGTGTGATCGGTAAGCTTGAACAAAACCGCCGGCGCATCGATGTCGCCGAATTCGTCGACTATTGCCTGGGTCTGGGGTTCGATCCCCATGAAGGGCTTGAGATCCTTATTCGCGCGCACCAGCGGCGCCGCTAATTCCCCTTGTCACAATCGCTACGTTCGGGCCGGGGGGCGCTTGCCCGGTGTTTTGCGTTTTCGGCTGATTTTTCGTGTTTTGCACCCGTTCCCCCTATTCTGGAACCCTCCTGGTTTTCCCTTTCTTTGCCGAATATTCGGGCTTGCACAGGCCAAAAACGGGGCGTATAACAGGGACGAATGTGCACCAGGAATATTGGTGAAATGGTACGGATTCAGGACAGCGGCGGGGCATTTCCGGCGCCCCGGCCCAAACGGCTCTTCTACCCGAACGAGCCACGCCTCGATACGTTCCCCATCCAGCATGTCCAGATCGACTGGAAGCGCCTTATCGCCAAGCGCGAGATGGTGCTCGACACCGTCGAGGCCATGCCCGCCTATCTCCTCAAACCCGAAATCCTCGGCCTGCTCGACGCCGAAAAACACCCAACCTATCGCCTGATCCTCGACCTGATGTGGACGACGGGGGCCCGCATCTCCGAAGTCTTGGCCCTCACGCCCAGTCATTTTGTGGATGACGGCTACGATTTCATGGTGGTGCTGCGCACCTTAAAGCAACGGCCGGGGCGGCCGACCAACACTCAGCTCGCCCGCAGCCCCAAGCGGGCCATTCCCATCGTGGATCCGATGTTGATTGACCGGGTGCAGAGCTACTTGTACGCGGGGCATTTTCGGAAAGACGAACGCATTTTCACGATGGCGCGCCAGACGGTGAACCGACATATCCATGATCTGGTGGAGAGAGTAGGGGGCGCACCTATAAACATTAGTTGTAAGACCTTTCGGCACAGTTTTGCGATTCACTTGCTACTGCATGGACGGCCGCTGAAGATCGTGAGTCAGCTTCTGGGGCACAAATCGATTGAAAGCACGGAAATCTACACCAATGTGCTCACCGCCGATGGCGGGCATTTTTTGGACGGGGTGGATTTCCACTAATCTGCCACCGAAACGAATTGCGCTCGATGAAGTTCAGCGCCTGCCTGAACTGTTCGTCTCCATTAAGCAGGCTGTGGATGAACAACGCACGGCAGGTCGCTTTCTTCTGACGGGTTCCGCCAATGCCTTGTTATTGCCCCGGCTATCAGATTCCCTGGCCGGCCGAATGGAGTCGGTTCGCCTGACAACGCTTTCCGAATGCGAGATCCATGGACGACCCCCCAGCTTTTTAAGCAAACTACTGAACCAGGAAGCGCCTTCGGCTCAGGACATTCGTGTGCGGGATCATCTACTGCAACGGTTGATTACGGGGTGTTTCCCCGACCCTCTGCAACGTGCCAATGAGCGGCGTAGCACCGCTTGGTATCAACAGTACGTCAGTACATTGATCCAGCGGGATATTCGTGATCTAACCCACATCGATCATCCGGAGCTAATGGCCAAGTTACTCAAACTCACCGCCTTTTATGCGGGGAAACTGGTTAACCTGACCGAACTGGGCGCTAAACTTGGGCTGGATCGACTGACCATTAAAAAATACATGGCGTTGCTGGAGCAGTTGTTTCTGGTGGAACAATTACCGGCCTGGCATTCCAAGGAATATAAACGGTTGGTGAAAACGCCCAAACTGCACTCCATTGATACCGGTATGATGTGTGCGGTTCGTGGCCTGAACCGGGAACGTCTGCTGAAGCAGCCCGGTGATTTCGGCTTGCTGTTGGAATCCTTCGTTTATAACGAATTGCGTAAGCAGGCCGTTTGGATCGAGGAGCCATTGAATTTCTACCACTACCGGGACAAGGACAAGGTGGAGGTCGATGTGATCATCGAGAATGCCATAGGCGACTGTTTCGCGATCGAAGTCAAAGCAGCTGCGACCTTGAGTGCCAAAGATTTTACCGGCTTGAAGCGTTTTCAAAGTGTGGCTGGCGAGCGCTTCAAAATCGGTGTCCTGCTCTACGATGGCGACCATACGACGGCTTTTGGTGACAATCTCTTTGCTGTCCCGCTGGGAGCGCTCTGGTCATGACGGACTACACCATTGGCCAGTTAGCCAAAGCGGCTGAAGTCAACGTCGAAACCATCCGCTACTACGAACGCCGTGGGTTGATCGCACAACCTGCCAAACCGGTGCAGGGATATCGGACCTACCCTAAGGCAACTCTCTCCCGGATTTTATTCATCAAACGCGCTCAGGAACTGGGCTTTACCCTGGAAGAAATCGACAACCTGCTATTACTGGGTGACTCGCATTGCACGGAAGTCCAGGAATTGGCCGAAGGTAAACTGGCCAGTGTGCGGGCAAAAATCAACGATCTTCGCCGTCTGGAGCAAATGCTGGCGGAGATGGTGACCCAGTGCCGTATCAATCCCGAAAACGTAGCTTGTCCGATAGTGGAGTCTTTGCAACCCAATTCAGGGTAATCATCAATTGGAATTGACTCCGTACCTGAGTACGGCATTTATACTAGCTCTATAGATATGATCGCTTGGAGCAGCCATGCCGGCAAATGACAAACTCACCCATCCAAATCTGCCCCTTATCGGTGGAGTAATGGCGGCCATCGGCGCTGGCCTCTGCTGTGTCGGTCCATTTGTGTTACTGACGCTGGGGATCAGCGGTGCCTGGATCGGTAACCTGACATTGCTGGAGCCTTATCGTCCGATCTTTATTGCCATTGTGTTGTTGTTTTTTGGTTGGGCGGGCTGGAAAGTCCATCGCCCGATAGAAGCGTGCGAACCGGGTACCGCTTGCGCCATACCGCAAACGCGCAAGCGGCGACAGATCATTTTCTGGATCACAGGCATCATTGCGCTGGTCCTTGTTACCAGTACCTACTGGATCCCATTGATTGCCTCAGACATTGAATAGCACCAGAGTAAATCATGCACAAAATCACAATAGCCCTTGTACTCGCCATCACCAGTCTGTCCAGCTGGGCCAAACCTCAGACCATCACCCTTGATCTGCCAACCATGAACTGCGCCATGTGTCCGATCACGGTCAAGAAAGCCCTTAAACGGGTTGATGGCGTGGCCAAAGCCGAGGTCAGCTATGAACACAAGCAGGCTGTGGTGACTTTCGAGGATACCCAGACCAGCGCAGAGAAACTAATTGAAGCGACAACCAACGCCGGATATTCATCAACCCTAGTGGAAACGGGAAAGCCATGACTTCAAATGTTATTTTACAGTCGGAATTGACCTGTCCGGAATGTGGCAATAAAAAAACGGAAACTATGCCGACCGACGTCTGCCAATGGTTCTACGAGTGCGAACAGTGTCATACCTTGTTGAAACCCAAAGCGGGTGACTGCTGCGTTTACTGCTCTTACGGTTCAGTTCCTTGCCCACCGATTCAGGCCGATACCAAAACGATGACTCGCTGCTGTGGTAGCCCGATGAATGGATCGGACTGACTTAATCGAACCGGATGATACTGCTCTGTCACTTAAAAGGATGGAGCAACTGACTCGCATAATGCTTTGGATAATCGGGCTCCGAGGAAATGCCAAGATCTTTTATGGCAATTTTTCGGGAAGAGTCAAAATAGGCTGTTCCCAGTATCCTGTCCGTCAAAGTGGTAAACAGCCCAAAGTTCACATCGCCTTCCTTGGCAGTGTTCAGATGATGAAATCGGTGCACACTGTTGATCGCCAGAATGTACTTTAGCGGCCCTGAAAAATACGCCACGTTGGAGTGTTGCAAAAGTAGCTGGAGCACTACCGCCACCACCAGCAACAGCATGATGTCGTGCGGCACACCCATCAAAAGCAGCGGCATGGTTCCCGCTACGGTTTCGATTAACTGGTGCAGTGGATGCTTCATCAGACCATTAAAACCATACAAGCGCTTTGCGCTGTGATGGACGGCGTGCAGTTTCCACAGGTTATGGAATCGGTGACTGGCGAAATGAGCCAGGGTAATACCCATATCGGCAATCAAGATCGCCACGACCAGTTGTAACGGTAGCGGCAGGCTGGATGGCCAAAGGTCTATCAGCGAAAACGCCTGACCAACCAGTGGAAGCATGAAAAGCCCAAGTATATTGAGTGATTCGTTGACGATGGCATGAATAAAGTCTGTGCCTTGATCCTGTTGGGATAGATTGAACGTGGGGTCATAGGGAACAACCTTTTCGCAAATGAACGACAGACCCACAAATCCGGATAGTAATAAAGCCAACCAGGCATCAGCGTATCCTGACCCTACAAGGTATATAGCAATGCCATTACCGGCCAACAGAAAAACCGGCAGATAAAATAGCTTGATTAACCATCGAATTGCACTCATTCCGGAAACCTCTCAAACATCATAGAACGCTCATTTTGCAATGAATAGGCAATGCACAATTGAACGAAAGAGCTATTTTTCCGAAAGTAGCTGTTTAATTGTTGCAGGGTTGACGCCAAACGCTTCCATCGCGGCACGGCAAAAGTGGGCTTGATCGGAAAAACCTGCCGTTATTGCGGCATCCGTGAGCGACCTGCTTTGGGTGAGTTCGAATGCCAGCAGTAGCTTCAGCCACTTCTTGTAGCTCCTGAACGGCAAGCCGGCTTGCTCGCTGAACCAGCGAGAGAATCGGCTCGATGAGAGGTGGGCAAGTTCAGCCAAGCCGGTACGGGAAGGTTCCCGTCCAAGCATTAACTCGGATCGCAACGCTTCCACCACCTGTTGGAACCGATTATCCAGGCCAGATACGTCGCCACAGGTGCAGGCTTTCCGAAAATCCTCAAGCGCAGCTTGCAGATCGTCTGCGCTGCTTAACTGGATGAGTTGCCGCGTGCCGTCAATCTCAATAATGGAAATGTTTTGTGCCATCGTCTGGGGGAGCAGGGTTTTACAGGCATTGTGGGTCGGATCGGCATAGAGGCACAACACCCTGGCAGTTTGTAACTGATGGATTGTACCCGCAGGGATCAATAGACTCGCCCCGGTATAACTCGCATGGCCAACGCGCACCTCAACCGGGTTGCCCAGACCCACAACAATCTGATGCGCCCAATGTTTGTGGGGCTTGTTATCGCCAGCTTCACCCCGAAAGGCGATGAGCCCCGGCACCATGGCCACCTCACCTCGCCACGATTGGGCCTGGCGTGTTTTGCTGGACACGCTCATGCTCAGGCGCTTCGCTCTTCCGGGACGGGCAGAAACAGGGTGAAGCTGGTGGCGTGCCGGTCGGAGCTTGCCTCGACACGACCACCATGGGCCTCAACAATGGAACGAACGATGGCCAATCCGAGTCCGGCACCCTCACTCTGGCGCGATCTGGAAGGATCGGCGCGGTAAAAGCGATCAAACACGCTTGGCAGGTGCTGTGCAGGAATTTCGGAGTCGGGGTTGATCACACTCAGCGATACTGAGTCATTCTCCGCTTTACTCAATCGAACCTTTATCCATTTGCCCGCCGGGGTGTGCCGAATGGCGTTCGACAGCAGGTTGGAGATGGCCCTGCGTAGCATGGCGCGATCACCCATTACCCCCGGTGCCTGACCCTCCAAAGACAGGGTGATATGTTTTTCCTCCGCCAGCGCCCCGAAGAAGTCGAACAGCTCCCTGACCTCGGTGGCCAGATCCAGCGTTACCTGCACCGGTTTGAGCAGGCCGTGGTCGCTCTTGGCCAGCCAGAGCATGTCGTTAACCATCTTGGCCAGGCGTTCTTGCTCTTCCAGATTGGAGTACAGGAGCTCACGATATTCGTCCAGTGTTCTGGCCCTGCCCAACGCCACTTGAGTCTGGGTGATGAGATTGGTCAGCGGGGTTCGTAGTTCGTGGGCAATATCCGCCGAGAAATGCGACAGCCGCGTGAAGCTGTCTTCCAGTCGCTCAATCATCTGATTAAAGGCGGAGGCCAGGTCCCGTAGCTCCAGGGGCATGCTGCGAAAATCAAGTCGCATATGCAATCGGTCGGCCTGAATACTGCGCATCTCGTCCGAGAGACCGCGTAAAGGCGCGTGTCCCTGGTGTACCCCAAACCACGCCGCTAGCAAAGTCACACCGCCAGTAAGCAACATGATAATCCAGAGACTGCGGCGAAACCCTTGCAGAAAATGCAGGTGGAAGTCCATGCCGATCGCCGTGGCAATGCGATATTCCCGGCTGTCGCTGACAAACCGTGTGACGACACCCCGATAGGCATTTCCGTCAAAGTGCCAAGTAGCCAGGTTATCGGCATGGATCCGCTTAACGGGGGAAAAAGCTACTATAGCCTGCGCGAAGTCAGCCCCCGGTGTAGCGAACACCAACTGGCCACGGCCATTCCACACCTGAAAATAAACACCGTGGTGTCCCGACACCGCCTGCGACAACGCCACCGGTAACCGGAGCGGATCATCCACCCTTTGCAGGGTCTGCGCTACCGCCTGGTTGATCACGACCAACTCGTCCGCGTCCTGCTCGGCGAAATGGCGCTCGACGGCACCGAGCACCAGATTGCCGATCAATACCAGGCTGATGCCGATGGCCAACGCGACAAAGACCATGACCCTGGCGGTTAGCGAAAGCGGACGCCGCTCAGTCGCCATCATCTTCAGCTTCCACATCGAGCTTGTAACCCATACCACGCACCGTGTGGATCAGCCTGGGCTCGAAGTCGTCGTCGATTTTGGCGCGCAATCGACGGATGGCCACGTCGATCACGTTGGTGTCGGAATCAAAATTCATGTCCCAGACCTGCGAGGCGATCAGCGAACGCGGCAACACCTCACCCTGACGGCGCACCAGCAGTTCCAGCAGGCAGAATTCCTTGTGGCTGAGATTGATTTTTCGGCCGGCGCGCGTGACCCGGTGCCTGGGTAGATCCAGAACGAGATCGGCCACCTTGAGCTGATCCGACAGAGGCGGTGCCGAGCCCCTTCGCAACAGGGTGCGCACCCGTGCCAGCAACTCGGCAAAGGCGAAGGGTTTTACCAGGTAATCATCGGCGCCCAGCTCCAGCCCCTTGACTCGGTCATCCACGCGGTCGCGCGCGGTAAGGAACAATACCGGTGTCTGACGTCCCGCTTCACGCAGCGACTGCACAATGCGCCAGCCATCCACGTCGGGCAGCATGACATCCAGCACGATCAAGTCGAAGGACTCGGTCATCGCCAGATGGTGGCCATCGAGACCATTGCGCACCAGACTAACCTGAAATCCAGCTTCAGCCAGTCCTTGGCGCAAATAGTCGCCTGTTTTGATTTCGTCCTCGACCACGAGTAGTCGCATCTATGTCTCGCCCTCCACATTTTGTTTCAACCTAACGGGTTATTCCCCATAGCAAGATTACACACAGATTACATTAATGTAATGTTTGGGTCATCTGGCTGACAGGGGGGGCCAGTTAACTTGATTACACTAGGCATTACTTATGTTGATGCAGTCGGCATTCCGGTCGCTGTTGCCGGCCTGTCAGATCGGGCGTGACTCGAAAACGACAGTATCATCAACAAGCACTTCGCCACGGTTGATGTGATCGAAGGCAAGGTTATGAAAAACGATATCGTTGAATTGGAGTATTTATGAAAACGTATAGTGCGACACGCCGTCGCTTCGTACAGGGCCTTGCAGCCGGTGGCGTGCTGGCCGCCACACCGGCCTGGTTGCAGGCGGCTGTAAAAGGTGCGACCGCGCTGGGCTCAGCACCAGTACTCAGCGGCCGAGAAATCGATCTAGTGATCGCCGAAACTCCCGTCAATTTCACTGGCGTCACGCGCATGGCCACCACCATCAACGGTTCCATCCCGGCACCAACGCTACGATTGCGTGAAGGCGATGACGTCACCATTCGCGTCACTAATCGTTTACCTGTCGACACTTCTATTCATTGGCACGGAATACTGCTGCCCTATCAAATGGATGGTGTACCGGGCATCAGTTTCAAAGGCATCGCGCCGGGAGAAACCTTTGTTTACCGTTTCAAGTTACAACAGAGCGGCACCTATTGGTACCATAGCCACTCTGCCTTTCAGGAAATGACGGGGATGTACGGCGCCTTGATCATTGAACCACGTGAAGAAAAACATCGTGCTGACCAGGATTATGTGGTGGAGCTTTCTGACTGGACCGATGAAGACCCGATGCGCGCCCTCAGCAAACTGAAAGTTCAAAGCGATGTCTATAACTTCAATCAGTCCACCTTTTTCGATTTCACTGACGATGTCTCAAAGATGGGATTACAGGCGGCGCTGGAAAAACGCCAGATGTGGAATCAGATGCGGATGAGTCCGACCGATTTAGCCGATTTATCGGCAGCCACCTTTACCTTCCTGATGAACGGTACCACCCCGGCAGGCAACTGGAACGGCTTGTTCCAGCGCGGTGATCGCGTACGGCTGCGGTTTATCAATGCCGCCAGCAACAGCTTTTATGATGTTCGCATTCCTGGTTTGAAGTTAACGGTAATCCAAGCAGATGGCCAGGATGTCGAGCCGGTCACTGTGGATGAATTCCGATTTGGCCCCGGCGAAACCTACGATGTCATGGTCGAGCCTCAGGACGACGCTTATACGATCTTCGCCCAGAGCATGGAACGCAGCGGTTACGCTCGCGGCACCCTGAGTGTGCGGCAAGGTTTAACAGCGCCTGTGCCAGAACCCGATTCGCCCGAGTGGTTAACCATGAAGGATATGATGGGAGCAATGGGTGGTGGCGCCATGGGCCACGACATGATGAAAATGGACTCCATGGGCCAAACCAAGATGGATCATTCCCAAATGTCCGGCGGTATGGCCATGGACCACAGTATGCACGGCATGCAGCAGGGTTCTGACAACCCGCTTGCCAAACCTTCATCTACCATACGCCACGCCCGAACCGAATACGGGGCTTCGGTTGACCAACGGGTGGATACGCCAAGTACCAATCTCGACGACCCCGGTATTGGCCTGCGAAACTTAAGCCAGCGTGGACTGCGCCCACAGGGACACCGCGTGCTGACGCTGGCCGACCTGAAATCCATCGATGGTGTACTGGATGACCGCCGCCCGCCAGCGAGAGAGCTGGAACTACACCTCACCGGCAATATGGAACGCTATAGCTGGTCTTTCGACGGGCTTGAATTCGGCAAAAGCACTCCAGTCTCCTTACGTCATAACGAACGCGTGAGAATCATTTTACAAAACGACACCATGATGACGCACCCCATGCACTTGCACGGCATGTGGAGCGAACTGGAAACAGATCAGGGCGAATTGCGGGTTCGGCGCCATACAATTCCCGTGCAGCCTGCACAACGCATCAGTTTTTTGACAACACCTCACGATCTGGGCCGCTGGGCCTGGCATTGCCATTTGCTGTTTCATATGGACGCGGGCATGTTCCGCGAGGTGGTGGTGTCATGAAACGGATTTTAATGAAACCCTTAACCAACCTAGTTTTAGCTGTCAGCGCATTTCAGGCATCTACAGCCTTGGCGCAGATGGATCACAGCGCTATGCAAATGGAGGCAAGTGCCACAACGGTCGATGGTCGCGATCCTCACGCATATTCCGATGGCTACACGCTGACGGAAGGCCCCTATGCGCTGCCGGGTCCACGGCAACTGAAACTGGCCGATGAGCATCGATTCTGGTCGCTGCTGGGCAATCGCCTCGAATACGACGCCGATAATGACGTCACGACCTTTGACCTGCAGGGCTGGTATGGCACCACCTATGACCGCTTGGTGATCAAGCTCGAAGGCGATGCCGTGGACGGGCGCCTGGCGGAAAGTCAGACTGATCTGCTCTGGGGCCACGCACTCAATGCCTATTTCGACACCCAGCTGGGCGTTCGTCTTGATCAATACGATGAAGGCACGGGCCGCGAGTGGCTCGCGTTCGGTATTCAGGGCCTTGCCCCCTACTGGTTTGAACTGGATCTGACCGCCTACCTGGGCGAGGGCGGACGTACAGCTCTGTCGTTGGAAGCGGAATACGAATTGCTACTCACCCAGCGCCTGATTTTACAGCCTCGGGCTGAACTGACCGCCTATGGCAAAGACGATGCGGTTAACGGACTGGGTAGCGGTTTGTCCGATGTCGCCCTGGGACTGCGATTGCGCTACGAGTTTTCACGCCAGTTCGCGCCCTATGTCGGTATCGAGTGGAACGGCACCTTTGGCGCCACCGCCGATCAGGCGCGGGCCAACGGCGATGCCACCAAGGATACCCGGTACGTCGCCGGGATCCGGTTCTGGTTTTAATCAAACGACTTATGTTTTTAACACAACCTAGGAGTCACATTATGAAACGCCAATCACTCAGCTATTTCGTCGCCCTGCCGGCATTATTGCTTGCCCTGTCAGCCCAGGCCCACGATCCCAAGGAGCACATGAAGGAGGCGCAGGCGCCGGACTGTGCGGCCATGAAAGACATGGATCATTCCAAAATGGACATGAAAGATCCGGTCATGCAGGCCATGATGAAAAAATGCATGAAGGCCATGCACAAGGATGAAGAAGGATCGCATGAAGCGCATGGGGACAAAGGCCAAACCGGTCACGGTAACCATGACGAGAAAGCCGATGAAAAAAAGCCGGCCAAACACCAACACTAAAAATAACGGGTAGCCATTCCTGAGGAGATAACATGACGTCCTTTAAGTTTTTATCCTGCTTTAAATGCCTCGCCGTTGCGGCAGGCGTGGCGGCTGTGACCGGTGTGGGGTTCCTCTATTCGGGTCTCTATCCGATGGGAGCCGATGACCATCACAACGACTTGACTTATTGGGCGCTGGAAACCCTGCGCGAGCGATCCATCGCCCGCGCATCAAACGACATCGAGGTGCCGACCGACCTGAATTCGTCCGAGCGCTTGCTGGCAGGCGGCGCCGACTACAACGACATGTGCACCGGCTGCCATCTCAAACCGGGCAAGACCGAAAGTGATTTTACCCTGGGGCTGTATCCCGCGCCGCCCAATCTAACACTGACGGGTGATAGGCATGGGCATGAGCATGCCGGTGACACTGATAATGATGACGAGGCCATTAAGCGACAATTCTGGATTATTAAACATGGCATCAAGGCTTCCGGGATGCCGGCCTGGGGGCCGGGTCATGACGATCAGCGCATCTGGAACATGGTGGCGTTCCTGCAGCGCCTACCCGAGCTGTCGCCGCAGCAATACCAGATCCTGACCGCGCGCGGCGCGGATGACGCCGGGCACCATTAAGGCTGGCTTCAGGAGGATACCCATGTCGCATGCCAATCACAGACACCAAGCCCGTCAGCGCGGCGAGTCCAACAGCACTGAATTGACCGACCCCGTGTGCGGCATGGCGGTCAAGAAGACATCCTTCCACAAGGTCGAGTTTCAGGGCCGGCTGTACTCCTTTTGCAGCACGCATTGCCGAAGCAAATTCATGGATAACCCACAGCGCTATCTTACAGGGTCCGAACCCCCCGAGGGCGATGCCAACACCGAGTACAGTTGTCCTATGCACCCGGAAGTGAGGCAATTGGGTCCGGGCACCTGCCCGAAGTGCGGCATGGCGCTGGAACCGGTGATGCCCAGCGCCGACGCCGGAGACAATCCGGAACTCGCGGATTTCAGGCGTCGTTTTTGGTACACCTTGCCATTGACCCTGATGGTAACCCTGATCGCCATGTCGGGCGGGGCTTTTGACCACTTTCCGGGAGCGGCGCGACCCTGGGTGGAGCTGGCGCTGGCCACTCCGGTGGTGCTCTGGTCCGGCTGGCCTTTCTTTGTCCGCTGGTTCCAGTCACTCAAGCGGCGTTCGCCCAATATGTGGACTTTGATCGGTACCGGTACCGGCGCGGCTTATCTGTACAGCGTTATTGCAACCGTCGCCCCCGGCATTTTCCCGGCTTCGTTCCGTCTCGATGGCCAAGTGGCGGTGTATTTCGAGGCCGCGGCCGTGATCATTTCGCTGACCTTGCTCGGTCAGGTGCTGGAGCTGAAGGCCCGCTCGGAGACCGGTGCCGCCATTCGCGCTCTGTTGGGTCTGGCGCCCAAGACCGCGCGGCATATCCGCGACGATGGCACCGAGGAAGATATTCCACTGACCCATGTCCATCCTGGTGATCGCTTGCGTGTCAGGCCCGGCGAGAAGGTTCCCGTGGACGGTCAGGTGCTGGAAGGTGAAAGTGCCATCGATGAATCCATGCTCACCGGCGAGCCCATGCCGGTGAGCAAACGACCCGGAGATGCGCTGATCGGCGCCTCGATCAATACCAGCGGCGCGCTGATCATGCGGGCCGAAAAGGTTGGCTCGGCCACCGTGCTCGCCCAGATCGTGCAATTAGTCTCCAATGCCCAGCGTTCCCGTGCTCCCATGCAACGCATGGCGGACGTGGTCGCGGGGTATTTCGTGCTGGTAGTGATGGTGATCGCGCTCGCCACGCTGGTGCTTTGGGGGCTGTTCGGACCCGAGCCGAGCTGGGCGTTCGGGTTGATCAACGCGGTAGCGGTGTTGATCATCGCCTGTCCTTGCGCGCTGGGCCTGGCGACGCCCATGTCGGTCATGGTGGCCACTGGCAACGCCGCTACCCGAGGTGTGCTGTTCAAAGACGCGGCTGCCATCGAACATTTGCGCCAGGTGGATACCCTGATCGTCGACAAAACCGGCACGCTGACCGAGGGGCGTCCCGCTTTCCATGCGGTGATCTCGGCGGGCAGACTCGCACCCAATGAGGTTTTACGCTTGGCGGCCAGCCTGGACCAGGGCAGTGAGCACCCGTTGGCGCAGGCGATTGTGGCCGAGGCGCACAAGCGGGGACTGAATTTGAGTCCTGCGGTTGATTTTGAGTCGGCTTCCGGGATTGGCGTGCGTGGCAAGGTGGAAAACCACCCTGTCGCCCTGGGCAATACCGCCTTGATGGAGGAACAGCAGGTCGAGTGGCGCGTCGTGGCCGATGAGGCGGAAATACTGCGCAGCAGAGGCGCCAGCGTGATCTATCTGGCCGTTGACGGCCTGCTGGCTGGCTTGCTCGCGGTCGCCGACCCCATCAAAGCCTCCACGCCACAAGCCATCAGCGAACTCAGGGCCAGCGGCTTGCGCCTGGTGATGGCCACGGGCGATGGCTTGACCACGGCGAAATCTGTCGCGCGCGAACTGGGCATCGACGAGGTATACGGTGAGGTACGCCCCAAGGATAAGGATGACCTTGTGGCTCGCCTGCAAGCCAAGGGTCACAAGGTGGCCATGGCTGGCGACGGCATCAATGACGCTCCGGCCCTGGCCCGCGCCGATGTCGGGATCGCCATGGGCACGGGCACTGATGTTGCCATGAGTACGGCGCAGTTAACCCTGGTGAAAGGCGACCTGCGTGGCATCGCCATTGCCCGGCAAATCTCGGTCGATACGGTAGGCAACATGCGCCAGAACCTGTTGTTCGCTTTCCTCTACAACGCCATGGGCGTGCCCATCGCCGCCGGCGTTTTGTATCCACTGACGGGGTGGCTGCTGTCACCGCTGATCGCCGCGCTGGCCATGAGCCTGAGTTCGGTGTCGGTGGTAGGCAACGCGCTGCGGCTGCGTCTCACCAGGACTATAGGAGGTGAAGCATGAACAAGCCCAGCGGAAGCTTCTGGCTCAGCACCAGGGGCTTGGCGGCACTCGGGCTGATCGCGGCGGCGAGTTATTTCCTGCTGGTCGAACATCGTGAGCACCTGTTGGCGTTTTTGCCCTATGCAATCCTGCTTGCCTGTCCTTTCATGCACCTATTCATGCATCACGGCCATGGTCATCACGGCGTGCAGTCGCAGGAAAAGGAAAGATACAAGGCGCTTCGCCTGCACGACTGAAGTCTGCTCGTTACCTTGTCATCCATTACTTAATGTTCTATTCAATTGTCTTCGGAGGCAACTATGTATCGAGTTAAATTAACGGGCTTGGTGTTGGGGCTGTTGACGCTGCCCTTGATCGCGGCCTGTAATGATGGGCCTAAAAACCCAAAAACATCTGACCCATCCGCTGGTGCAGTTGAAACGCTTACCGTCTACAAAAGCCCTACCTGTGGCTGCTGTAAAAAATGGATAGGTCACCTTGAAGCCGAGGGCTTTGAGGCCAGTGTCGAACACCCGGCTAATCTGGACGCCATCAAGGATCGCTATCGAATCGCAAACAACCTGCGTTCCTGCCACACAGCGGTGTCGTCACAAGGCTATGCCTTTGAGGGGCACATCCCGGCCCGCTATATTCATCAGTTTCTGGCTAATCCGCCAGCCGACGGGATTGGGCTGACAGTGCCCGCCATGCCCGTTGGCAGTCCGGGTATGGAGGTGGGTGACAAGTTCATGCCATACCGGGTTCTGCTGATGAAAAAAGACGGCAGCACTGAAGTGTTTGCCAGTGTCGAGAGCGCGGCTCAACAGGTTCAGCCACTCCAACAACCGGAAGCGCAGCCATGAAAATATTCGTCACCATGCTTTTTATCCTGCCGCTCGGTATAGGCAGTGTCATAGCCTTTGCGCAATCCCTTCCCGAGACCCTGACGCTGGACGAGGCGATAACCCTCGCCATAGATACCGATCCCTGGCTCACCGGTAGCCAGTACACTCAGCAGGCCCTTACCGACGAAGCGACTGCCGCGGCGACTTTGCCGGATCCCCGAATGAGCCTGATGGCCGGCAATTTCCCTGTTGATTCTTTTGACATCAATCAGGAAGGCATGACTCAGTTGTCGGTGGGGATCAGCCAAATGTTTCCCCGGGGTGACAGTCTGTCGCTCACCCGCCGACAAAAGCAGCAGCTAGCCGAGCAGCATCCCTTACTAAGGCTGGATCGTCGGGCCAAGGTAGGCGCTACGGTCAGCCAGTTGTGGCTGGAGGTCTTCAAGGCGCAGGAGAGTATCCGGCTGATCGAACAGGATCGCGCACTGTTTGAGCAACTGGTGGATGTCGCCGAGGCCAGTTATTCTTCGGCATTGGGCCGGGCGCGCCAGCAGGACGTAATTCGCGCGCAGTTGGAGCTGATTCGTCTTGAAGACAGACTGACGATGCTCAGGCAGCAACAGCAAGCCGCACAAAAGCGTCTGACCGAATGGATCGGTGCGCCTGCCACTGTCCCTCTGGCTCCGGTACTACCGACACAGTCTCTTTCCAGGCCACTGTCGGCACCGACCATTGAGTACGCCAACGAGCATACGCGCTACGAATGGATCCGTCATCATCCCGCGTTGCGGGCGCTGGATCAGCGTATCGATGCCACGCAAACCGGTGTTGATCTGGCCAAGCAGAAATACAAGCCCGAATGGGGCCTGACCGCCCAATACGGCTATCGCGACAACGATCCCATGGGGCGCGACCGGGCGGATCTGCTCTCCATAGGCGTGAACTTCGACCTGCCCATTTTCACCGGTAACCGGCAGGACAAGGAAGTCAGCGCCGCCGTCAATCGAACCGAGGCCATCAAAACCGAAAAGCACTTGCTTGGTCGTCGGCTAATGGCGGAACTGGAAACCGCGAGCGTACAACTGGCACGTCTCGATGAACGCCAGGCGTTATACACCGATCAGCTGTTGCCGCAAATGGCCGAGCAGGCAGAGGCTTCACTTTCGGCCTACAACAACGACGACGGCGACTTCGCCGAAGCCGTGCGTGCCCGCATTGCCGAATTGAATGCCAAGATCGACGCGCTCGCCATTGCCGTGGATCGGCAGAAGACCATCGCCCAAATCAATTACCTGCTCGCCGAGGCGTCGTTCGACGATGCACGGCCGGCGGAACCGTTTTAAAGGAGTTCAACATGAATACATTCACCAAAACCTTGCTGGGCACGGCCGTCGGCGCGCTGCTCGGCGCATCCGGCGTCTGGCTACTCGGCAACCCCGATGAGGGGGATATGACAGCAACCGGCGGTGAACGCAAGCCACTTTACTGGGTGGCGCCCATGGATCCCAACTACAAGCGCGACAAGCCTGGCAAATCGCCCATGGGCATGGATCTGATCCCTGTGTACGAGAAATCCGCCGGAGAGGATGAAGCCGGCACCGTCAAGATATCGCCCGAGGTCGTCAACAATCTCGGCGTGCGCACCGCCACGGTTAGGTCCGGGTCTCTGAATCTGGATGTCAAAACCGTCGGTTACGTGCAATACGATGAGAACCGGCTGGTGCATATCAGCCCGCGCGTGGAAGGCTGGATCGAGAAGCTCCATGTCAAGGCCGCCGGGGATCCGGTCAGACAGGGCGACCCCCTGTACGCCCTCTATTCACCCACCCTGGTCAACGCCCAGGAGGAATTGTTGTTGGCGTTGAAACGCGACAATCCGGTGTTGATCGGTGCTGCCGTGGAACGCTTGTTGGCGCTGCAAGTACCTCAGGCAGATATCGACCGGCTGCTTAAAACCCGCAAGGTCAGCCAGACCATCACCGTTGCCGCGCCGCAGTCCGGGGTACTGGACAATCTCGCGGTGCGTGAGGGCATGTTCGTCAAGCCTGGCTTGAGTCTGATGAGCATCGGCCAGCTAGAACATATCTGGGTGATCGGTGAGGTGTTCGAACGACAGGCAAGCCTGGTCAAGACCGGCGACCAGGTGCGGATGCGGCTCGATTACCTGCCCGGTCGGGATTGGTTGGGCCAGGTGGACTATGTCTATCCGTCTTTGAATGCCAAGACACGTACCGCGCAAATCCGGGTGCATTTCGACAACCCGGACGACTTCCTCAAGCCGGGCATGTTCGCGCAGATGGTCATTGAGACCCAGGCGGGGGCTGAAGCACTGTTAATCCCGCGAGAAGCGCTGATCCGTACCGGCAGCCAGGCGCGCGTGGTGTTGGCGCTGGGTGATGGCAAATTCAAATCGGTGGCCGTTGAGGTCGGGCGTGTGGGCGAACGGCAGGTGGAAATTCAGTCGGGACTCAAAGAAGGGGAACGCATTGTGACCTCTGCTCAGTTCCTGATCGACTCGGAATCCAGCAAGACGTCGGACTTCAAGCGCATGGCCAAGCGCGATCAGCAAGGCGAATCAATGGATGTAAAGGCAGACGCTGATTCCCGCTCAGTCTGGGTGGCCGCACGTATCGACAGCCTGATGCCGGATCACCGCATGGTGACCCTGGAGCACGAGGCCATCCCGGACTGGCAATGGCCCACCATGACCATGGATTTCACCGTCGCTGAGGCTGTGGACATGGATGCGCTCAAACAGGGAATGCGCCTGCATGTGCAGATCACCAATAACAACAGTGGTGGATACCAGATTACCCAAGTGCATATTCCCAATGAGCAAGGCAATGATGCCATGCCTGCAGGAATGGATCACGGTCAGCACGAGGGTATGGATCACGGTGATATGTCGATGCCGGAGCACAGCGAACACCAGGGCATGAACCACGGCGGTCACGATCAAAAGGAGCACAATCATGATTGAATCGATAACCCGTTGGTCCATCGGTAACCGTTTCTTCGTGCTGCTGGCTACTTTGATGCTGGTGGGGATGGGTCTCTATTCGCTGAAAAACACCCCGGTGGACGCCATTCCCGATCTGTCCGATGTACAGGTCATTATTAAGACCAGTTTTCCTGGGCAGGCACCGCAGGTGGTGGAGGACCAGGTCACGTATCCACTGACTACTGCCATGTTGTCGGTACCCGGTGCGGTTACCGTGCGCGGTTATTCCTTTTTTGGCGATTCCTTTGTGTATGTCATTTTCGACGAGGATACCGATGCCTACTGGGCACGTTCCCGGGTGCTGGAGTACCTGTCTCAGGTCGCGCCCACATTACCGCCCAGCGCCCGGCCGCAACTGGGACCGGACGCCACCGGTGTCGGCTGGGTCTACCTCTATGCCTTGGTGGATCGCAGCGGTCAGCATGACATCAGTCAGCTGCGCAGCCTGCAGGACTGGTTCCTGAAATACGAGCTGCAAACCGTGCCGGGTGTTTCCGAAGTCTCGGCGCTCGGTGGCATGGTCAAGCAGTATCAAGTGAAGGTAAACCCGGAGAAACTGCGCGCCTTCGGTATTCCCCTGTCTCTTATCCAGATGGCTATCCAGCGCGGCAACCAGGAAGTGGGCGCCTCGGTGGTGGAAATGGCCGAAGCCGAGTACATGGTGCGCGCCAGCGGTTACATCCAGAGTATCGATGATCTGGCCAACATTCCGTTAGGGTTGGATGTTAACGGTACGCCGCTGTTGCTCAAGGATGTGGCGGATATCGAATTGGGGCCGCAAATGCGCCGTGGCATCGCCGAGTTGAACGGCGAAGGTGAAGTGGTGGGCGGTATTGTGGTGATGCGTTTCGGTGAGAACGCCCAGAAAACCATTGATGGGGTCAAGGCCAAGCTGGAAAAACTCAAGGCGGGTTTGCCCGAGGGCGTGGAGATCGTAACCGTTTATGATCGTTCAGGGCTGATATCTCGCGCCATTGACAGTTTGTGGAAAAGTCTGGCCGAAGAACTCGCTATTGTGGCGTTGATCTGTGCCATTTTCCTGTTTCATGTCAGGTCCTCACTGGTGGCGGTCTTCAGTCTGCCGCTAGGTATACTCACGGCTTTTACCGTGATGTATTGGCAAGGTCTCAATGCCAATATCATGTCATTAGGCGGTATAGCGATTGCGATAGGCGCCATGATTGATGGCGCGATTGTCATGATCGAAAACATGCATAAGCATATGGAACGTACGCCCTTGACGCCAGAGAACCGTTGGAAAATCGTGGCGGCGTCAGCCAGTGAAGTCGGTCCGGCGCTGTTTTTCAGTTTGCTTATTATCACTGTGAGCTTTGTACCAGTATTCACCCTGGAAGCCCAGGAGGGCCGGATGTTCAGCCCGTTGGCCTTTACCAAAACCTATGCCATGGCAGCCAGTGCGGCGCTTGCTATCACGGTGGTGCCGGTTTTGATGGGATATTTCATCAGAGGCAAGGTGGTAGCGGAAAACAAGAATCCCGTTAATCGATTACTGATTGCCGGGTACATGCCCCTGCTGAAAACCGTATTGCGTTTTCCGAAAATCACACTTGCCATGGCGGTTGTGATTTTCCTCGTTGGGATCTGGCCGGTTAACAAGATTGGTAGTGAATTCATCCCCGATCTGGATGAAGGTGATCTCATGTACATGCCCACCACTTATCCGGGGCTATCTATTGGTAAGGCCAGGGAATTGCTTCAACAGACCGACAAGCTGATTGCGACTGTCCCCGAGGTGAAGACTGTTTTCGGCAAAATCGGCCGTGCCGAGACAGCCACGGATCCCGCTCCGCTGACCATGATCGAGACCTTTATTCAGCTCAAGCCCAAAGAGGAATGGCGCGAGGGCATGACCACGGAGAAGCTCAAGAAGGAGCTGGATGCGCTAGTGAAATTCCCCGGTCTAACCAACGCTTGGGTGATGCCGATCAAGACTCGCATCGACATGCTGGCCACCGGTATCAAGACGCCGGTAGGCATCAAGGTGGCGGGCGAGGATCTGCGAGAAATTCAGAAGATTGGGCAGCGACTAGAGCAGATCCTCAAGGATGTACCCGGCACAGCCTCGGTGTATTCCGAAAGGGTGGCCGGTGGGCGTTACATCAAGGTGGATATTCAGCGTGCACAGGCGGCGCGCTATGGCCTCAATATTGCTGATGTGCAGCAGGTAATAGCCACGGCCATTGGGGGAATGAATGTGGCGCAGACCATTGAGGGGCTGGAGCGTTATCCGATCAATCTGCGCTACCCGCAGGACTATCGAGACTCGCCAGAACAGCTGGCGCTGCTGCCCATCGTTACGCCCAGCGGCCAACGCATTGCGCTCGCCGATGTGGCCAATGTCTATGTGGAGGACGGCCCGCCAGCGATCAAGAGCGAGAACGCCAGGCTGAATGGCTGGACCTTTGTAGATATCGATGGGGTGGACGTGGGCAGCTATGTACAAGCGGCCATGGCAACGGTCGAGCAGCAGTTGGATTTACCGGCCGGTTACTCGGTGGCCTGGTCCGGTCAGTACGAATACATGCTGCGCGCCAAAGAGAAACTGACCTATGTGGTTCCTTTGACGCTTGCCATCATTATCATTCTGTTATACATGAATTTTCGTAACTTCACTGAAATAGCCATTATTCTGGGAACACTACCACTGGCGGTAATTGGTTCAATCTGGCTGATGTACCTGCTTGGCTATAATTTTTCTGTCGCGGTTGCGGTTGGTTTTATTGCACTGGCGGGGGTTACGGTGGAAATAGGTATCATCATGTTAACTTATCTTAACCAAGCATATCACCAATTGATAGATACCTGTCGTGAGCGTGGAGTGCAACCATTAAAAGAAGATTTGCTCGAAGCCGTGACACAGGGCGCGGGACTTCGTGTAAGACCCGTAATGATGACTACGGTCTCCACTATCGCTGGATTGCTGCCCATTATGTTCAGTTCCGGAACAGGTGCGGAAGTTGTTAGCCGGATTGCGGCGCCTATGGTGGGCGGAATGGTGAGTGCTGTGATTTTAACGTTGTTGGTATTACCCGTCGTGTATTACCTATGGCGCACCCGCTCGCTGAAAGCATAATATTGCCAAACTAAATGGGGCAGACTTGTCTGCCCCTGCCGGAGCTCTGTGGTTTAAACCAATAAAGCACCAAATGCACAAATAGGTTAATGCTATTTGGTTGATCTGAATCAATCAAAACACCTAAACATTACAGTCATGTCATGTTGGAGTCATCCATCCGTAATCATCACCCCATGACAATAAACAAAGAAGCTTAATAAAACACACCTTAGGCGACAACTAGCTTGACAGCTACCGGTGTAGAAGTTGGGCAAGTCAACGATAGGGGAAAACCATGAACATGAAGAAGTCAAAACTCAAATGCTGCCTTCTGGCTTTAAGTGTTACAGCGGCAATAGTTCCTGCCGCTGTTTACGCAGACAATCAGACCGACAATCTCAGGCAGCAAGTCGACGATCTTCAAAGTCAAGTTGATCGCTTGGAAAACACGGCAGCGGAACGTAATACAGATTCGTCATTTCATATGGCAGGTTATGGATCGGTCGAGTACGCCGACCCGGATTCAGGCAACGCCGCTTTTAACAAGGTATTGGTCGCCCCCATCATCCACTACAATTACCAAGACTGGCTAATGTTCGAAACAGAATTTGAGCTGTCGAACACAGCTGATGGGGGCACTGAGCTGGCGTTGGAATATGCCTCTATCAACCTGTTCCTGAATGACTATGTTGCGCTTGGCGTGGGAAAATTTTTAAGTCCCATAGGTCAATTCCGGCAGAATTTGCACCCTAGCTGGATCAACAAAGCTGTCTCGGCACCCGCTGGCTTCGGGCATGGCGGAGCTGCGCCCCTAACTGAGACCGGCTTGCAATTGCGCGGCGGGTTTCCACTCGGCGAGATGCGCGCCAATTATGCTGTTTATGTTGGTAACGGGCCCACCCTGGCCGCCGCAGTAGAGAGACAAGGAGGGGATTACGAATTGGCCATCGAGGAGGTGGAGACCGAAGGCCGTACCAGTGACCCTGACGGGAAGAAGTCATTTGGTGGCCGCCTTGGGCTACTGCCGTTTCCAGGTTTGGAAATAGGGATTTCCGCCGCCAAAGGTAAAGCCACCGTAACGGAGGCTTTTGCTGGTGGACACGATGGGCCTGAGCTCGATATTGAATCCACAGGCGAATTTGATTATGACGTCATCGGTGCTGATTTTCGCTATGGCTGGAACAACCTGGAACTCAGAGGGGAATACCTCAAAACCGAGATTGGCGAAGGTAGTTCCGGAGTCGAATTTCACAGCGATGATCTTCCAGCAGATTATACAGGCCCCGCGGAGTTTGACGATGTTGAGGTAGGTCAATGGAAAGCCTGGTATCTGCAGGCAGCCTATAAAATCCCCTCGACATCATTTGAAGTCGTCGTTCGCACCAGTGAATTACAGACGCCTCACTCTGGAGAAAACTACTCTCAGCGCACGCTGGGGTTGAATTACCTGTTTGCACCCCATGTTGTCGTTAAGCTCAATTATGAGATAAAAGACTACGACTCATCAGGCGCAGATGATGATAACGCTGTGCGAGTGCAACTGGCTTACGGTTTTTAGGCGAGAATTGATATGAAAATCAGCAAATTTATTACTAGCAAGCTTTTCGGTGTAAGTAGTATGGCTTTGTTACTGTCTGCAACCTTCCTCACACCGGCTCTGGCCGAAGCAAAAGGCGATGCAGCAAAGGGTGCTCAGAAATGGGCCAATAACTGCGCCCGTTGTCACAACATGCGCGACCCTAAGGAGTTTTCAGATGCTTACTGGGACACCACTGTTATGCACATGCGCCTCCGTGCTGGACTGTGGGGGGTGGACGAACGTGATATTCTAGCGTTCCTGCAGGCATCAAACACACCAGCCAAAAAGGTAACAGTAAAGTCTGTATCGGTGGATCTGGCCAACTCCGGTCTATCCGGTGAGGCAGTCTACAAAAGCACCTGTATCGCATGCCATGGCGGCGACGGCAAGGGTGCCTTTCCTGGCACTCCGGACTTCACCAAGTCGAAAGGCCCATTGAGCAAAAATGATGCAGAGTTACTGAGCAACATGATCAATGGATTTCAGAGTCCAGGCTCGCCCATGGCCATGCCACCGCGGGGCGGCAATGTCAGTCTGACCGACGCCGACCTGAAAGCCGTACTTGGTTATATGCGAACCACCTTCGAGAAATAGGGCTTTATCTGTGGGCAGAGTGCTCGGTGTCAGCCGGGCACTCTGCCCCACGTTATATTCTCCAGCCCTTTCCCTTGCTCGCCGCTCCATATTCTTCAGACATTACCAACAAGTGCCTCCAATTTTTCCATCAGAACCAGCGCGGCATTGTTGTTGAACTGCTGTCCTTCCTCAATGTATTCCCAAACCGTCGCATCGCTTTTCCAGCCTCCTTGCTTTTTAATCAGTTCAAAATCGACTCGCTCTCTTGCAGCCGATGTGGAAAGACCACGCCGGAAGCTATGGCTGCTCAAGTCCGATACGAAATCGAACTGACAGGCATTACCCAGCGTCTTGAGTAATTCATTAATGGCACCGGAATTCAACGCTTTGGGTTGAACCTTATCCCAGCGGTTAATGGGGCGAAAAATCGGACCTTCATTGATTTCAACCGATTCTATCCAGTTCCTCATGGCCGTAGCAGGACAGCAGCCTGGTGCCCCGAAGGGCAAGGCCCGTACCAAACCTGTTGCTTGCTGATCGGTCTTGGATCGTGGCAACTTAATGAGAAGCCCTTCAGGCTCCCACACGAGATCACCGATTTGAATGGCCACCAATTCGCTACGACGAAAGGCGCCAAAAAAGCCGGTCAACACCAGCGCGATATCCCGCTGCTTCTTTTTGGTGTCAGGCAGTTGCCGCAAGTGATTCACCATCTGGGCAATGTGCTCCAAACGTAATGCCTTGGCTTTGCGTTTGGGTTGGCCTTGGGTACGACGAACGCCTTCCATGGTTTTGCGGACCAGTGGATCACTTACCGGATCGATGAGCCCTTGGTAATGGTGCCATTGGCTAATGGCGGTCAGGTGCAGATCCAGGGTTCGGGGATTGAGTGATTTGGCTCTGGCCAGCAGATAGTGCACGACAGTATCCCGGTCCGAGGGCAGGCGACCACCCCATTTCTCAAATTGCCGAATGGCCGAACGGTAGGCTTTACGTGTGTTGTCGGACGTCGCTGCCTGGAGGTAGTGCCGCAATGATTCGGACTCCTGGCGTTCAACCAGAGTCGCATCCTTATTACGTAACGACAAGTTGCTAGCCTGTATTGGCGGTTTGTTGTTCATGAATAGGATTTCCTTCGATGTCGCTCAAAAGGCGGCTATGTACCGGCGTTACAACTGGAAAAGTTTCAAGTAACGGTTCTAACCTGTGATAATGGTCATTATCGGTGGTTAATAATAGGAATTCAAGAAAGCTTGGAAAACATAAATATAATGTTATATTACGTAATATGTAATACGTTACTAAATAATCTGAGAGGAATCGCCATGGCCCGCGCTGGAGTCACTTACCACGATGTTGCCAAAGCCGCCGAAGTCATTAAAAACCAGCGCCAAGAACCCACGGTGGATCGGGTGCGAGAACAGCTCGGTACCGGCAGCAAAAGCACCATCGCGCCATTGCTCAAGCGTTGGCGGTCAGACAATGGGGAGGCGGCCGATGTCAGTGGACTGCCAAACGACCTTGTCGAAGTGGTAAAGTCCCTGTATGAGCGGGTGCAGCAGATGGGCGACCATCGGATCGAACAAGCTCGCGACGAATTCAAGGCTTCGAATGATGAACTCCGAAAAGAACTGACCGAGGCCCGCAACACTATCGCGCAGCTTACCGCTCGCCAACAGGATCTGAACAACCAACTATCACGTGTTATTGAGAAAAAAAGCCAGCAAGACAAGTCCCTGGAAGACGCCCGTGTCGGCCTGGCCAAAGCCGAGTCCCAGCGGGATGAAGCTCTTGCACGGACCACTGAATTGAAAGAAAGCGCTGGCGAACTCAAGCAGGAAAACCGGGATATCCGCGATCATTTCGAACATTATCAGCAGCGAACTGCCGAAGACCGCCAGCAGGAGCGCGACCAGTTCCGTATAGTTAACCAGGGGTTGAATGATCAGATTCAGGATCTGCAACACCGGCTCGCCCAGGCTGAGTTGAGAGCGTCCGAGCTATTCGACGTCAACGCGCAGTTACAACGACATGCCGATGAATTAAAACAGGCCAATGCGGCGCTAAATAGCGACTTGAAGGGAAAGATAGAAGATATCCAGAACCTGAAACACGAGCTTGAAGAAATCGTGACGAAGTGCCGGGAATATCAGCATAGAAATGATCAATTGGCGGAAAACGTGGCCGTGCTCACTACTCAGAAAGCAGATACCGATAAACAAGTGGCCGTGTTATCCCACGCATTGGAGACCACCAAAGCCGAACTGAAAACCGCCCAGGATAAAGTGGCATTTCTGACCGACGAGAATAAGGTGATTCTTCAGGAAAAAGCAGTGATTCTAGGGCAGTTTAAACAGCTCCAGGGCTCGCTGTAGTCGACTGGTTGCATTTTGACCATCTGGCTGTTTAATGAAGGAATCGTTGCCAGCCTTTAAACGAGCAAACTTGTCAAATTTGTCGGTTCTTCCACAAGACCCCAAGTAGGCAGGCCAAGGAGAAGCATCGATTCGACAAACGTCAGGCGGAAGAAGAATATTGATATTCCTTTTTATTATCAATGCGTTATAGGTTTTGTGGCTAAATTCAACGCTTTTACCGGCCGAACCTCTAATTTTCCTTTCGAATAAAAAACCGATTGCCGATCGGAGTTATGTAGTGCAGTCTTGTCGCACAAGTATCTGAGGTAATAGCGTGCGATTAGGTGATCTTGAAAAAGCAGTCTTACAATACTTCTGGGGCAACGATGCCGCAGATGTAAAGCAAGTGCATCGGGAGATTGATCCCTCCGCTCAACGTTCAATGAACACTGTTCAGAGTGCGATGGATCGACTGTTCAAGAAGGGCTTACTCAAACGCGAAAAGATTGGCCATGCTTTTGTCTATCGCAGTGCGCAATCCCGTGACGCTTTTGTGGCCAAGCTGATGCGCGCCGTGGCCTCAGATTTTATCAGCAGTGAACAGGATTACTTGGCAGCATTCAGTTCTTTAACCGATGAGCTGGACAGCGCCCAGTTGGATGAGCTGGAACAGCTGATTGAGCGTCGCCGCAGTGAGAATCAAGCCGGAGGTGAGACTTGATCCTTGGGGAGTGGGCGCGTTGGTTGAATGGCGGCTTTATCGCGGCGTCAACGTTGCTGTTCTGCATCGCCTGTCTATCAGTTGTTTTTTTACTGAGTCAATCAAGCCTTAAACGCTGTACGGCGTCCTTTCGGGAAGCATTTCTCTGGGTGTTTATTGCGTTTCCGTGGTTCGCGGCATTGGCTATCAGTGTACTGGTGATGTCCCCGAGCTTTGCTGACGTCAAACCGTCATGGTTACTCAATCTTACCCACTGGCATCATGCCGAAGTATTTGATTTCAGCAGCTGGCACAGCGTACCTCTGACGGTGGCTGCAGTCTTTTCGCTCTGGCTGCTGGTAAGGACATTACGCGCAATAACTAAGCACATCAACAGTCTCGCCTTGTTCGACCAATGGCGTGATGAGGCGCAACAAGACGATGTGGCTGCAACCTTTCCCGCGACTGCTTTTACCTATGGGCTGCTTATGCCTCGGGTGTTTATCAGTCAAGGCTTGAGGGCGCAGCTGACACAGGCCGAGCAACACGTGGTGACTAGCCATGAGCAGTGCCACGTTAACCGTCGAGATCCACTAAAGAAGCTTTTGTTTTCCTGCTTCGCTGCAGCCTTTCCTCAGTGGGTTGGGAGTCAACTCAAGGCGGAATTTTCTTTAAGCCTGGAGCAAGGAGCCGATGCCTGGGCTGTAAAGACAGGCGGAGACCGCGCGCTGGTCGCAAAGACTCTACTCAAGGTATATCGACTGACTCGTGAGAAACCCGCAAGTGGCTATTGCGCATTTTCCAGTAGTGACCTGAAAGACCGCGTTCATTATTTGATGACGCCTGCAAGCAATCGCCGCTCCCATTTCGCCTTGGCGATACTTTTGTTTTCCGCTTTATTCGCGCTCAGCTTGCTGGGGGTAGACAGCTACCACCACAGCTTCGAACAACTTTTCCGCCACTAATTTCTAGGGTTTTTCATGTATCAACTACGTCAAAACATAGCCAAAACTCCGATCATCGGTCGGTTTTTTGTCCTGCTGCTATCCGGTTTGATGTTGCCGTTGGCGGCTCAGGCCAATGAGCCAGGCTTGACCTTAGCCTCGGCGATTGAACGGAGTTTTCAGGCTCACCCTGAGCTGGGGGCGTTTCAATATCGCAGGAAGATAGCCGAGGGGAACGTGATGCAGGCCGGTGTTGGGACGAAGCCAACGCTGGACTTACAAATTGAGGACGGCTTCGGCTCCGGCCAATATGCCGATGCCGAAAACCTGCAAACGACCCTGGGTATCAGCTGGGTATTGGAAGGTGAGCTACTGGATCAGCGTCAGCACAGCGCTCGCCAAGGCAGTACCTTACTGGATATTGACTACCAGATTACCCGGCTCGATGTGGCGGCGGAAACGGGGCGGCGATTCATGGCCCTGTTGGCATTGCAGCAACAAAGCGCGTTGGCCGAGCAGGCGTTGGCGATGGCGCAGCGAACCGTGAAAGAGTTGCGGCAGCGTGAACAGGCAGGTAAGACCTCGGCGGTGGATTCACTCCGCGCGAAAGCTGCCATGGCCCGTTACGCATTGGCGGTCGAAGATTTGGAACATGAAATGCGCAGCCAACGCCGAGAGTTAGCGGCGTTGTGGCAGCGGCGCGGCATGAGCGAAGCCTTACTTGGCGATTTAGCCGCACCGCGAGTGGATATTGATTTCACTGCTTTAAGTACCGCCCTTAACCGCAATCCCTACGTTGAGCGATTGCTGACCCAGAAGAGGATCAGTCAGTCTGAGTTGGCCTTGGCCAAAGCTGAAGCGAAGTCTCGTTGGCGTATCTCTGCAGGTGTGCGCCGCTTTGAAGCCACTGATGACGTGGCGCTGGTTGCCTGGCTGAGCATCCCTCTCGGTGGCCAGAGTAGGTCACAGGGTCGATTTGATAGCTTGCAGGCAGAGGCTGATTTACAAGCTGCGAACGCCAAGGCCCTGCGCCTTGAATTGGAGGCGCGTCTGTATGTGCTGGTTCAGGAGTATCAACACGCACGTCACGTCGCTGAGTCTCTGCGGCAGGACATCCTTCCAAGTCTAAAGTTGGCGCTGAGTGAGGCAGAACGAGGCTACCAACTGGGTCGCCATACTTATCAGGAGTGGGCGGCAGTACAGCGAGAATGGCTGACAGCCCGTGAAGACCTGCTGGATAGCCAACTCTCCGCCCAACTCACCTATCTGGAAATTGAACGCCTGACCGGCGCACCCACTCTTTTAATAAATGAGGTAACTCCATGAAGCGCTTAACTGGACGTGCACTGCTGGTGTCGTGCGTCGCCATCGGCATGATAGCCCCCCTGCAACTCACCTGGGCTGCAGGGGGCAATGAAGCTGAGGCCGTGGCCGAGCCGGAAAAAGGCCCGCACCGGGGAAGAATGCTTCGGGACGGCGATTTTGCTCTGGAATTGTCGATTTTTGAAACCGGCGTGCCACCGGAGTTTCGCGTCTGGTTAACGGACGGGGGTAAGCCGATTGCACCGGAGGCGGTGGATCTTAGCGTCACGCTGACCCGACTGGGTGACAAAAAAGATGTGATTCAATTTCGCCCGCAGGATGATTTTTTACGCGGTGACATGGAAATTTACGAACCTCATTCCTTCGTTGTTACCGTCGTGGCCCGATACGCTGGCAACACCCATAGCTGGGAATACGATAATTTTGAGGGACGTACCCGTATCGCTGATGATGTCGCCGATGCCATGGGTATTGGTACGGCAAAGGCCGGAGGCGCGACCCTGGTACAACGGGTGCCCGCCTTTGGTCGCATTATTGCGGACACTAATGCAGAGCAACGGGTCTTCGCTCGCTTTGACGGTGTCATAACCCGCATTCATGTTGGCTTGGGGCAAGTCGTCAATAAAGGGGACGCGCTGGTCACCATCGAAAGTAATGAAAGCCTCAAGCCCTACACGCTCAGAGCAAGCCTGTCAGGTGAGGTGGTGGCGTTACCCGCCAACGTGGGTGAGGTCACGGCTGGACGAAGCTTGCTAACGCTGTTGAATCCGGAGGCACTGCTTGCTGAGCTGGAGGTTTTTCCTACCGATCTTAAACGCCTCAAGCCCGGTAAGACAGTGTTGCTCAACGCCGAAGGCGAAACCATTAAGGGCGTGATTGCACATATTCCTCGAACACTCAATGTCATGCAGGCGGCCTCAGTACGGGTGGCCATCAATGGTGATACCGCCTCGCTGCGGGCAGGGCAGTTCATCAAAGGTGAACTGGAGGTGGATCGGTTTGAGGTACCCCTTGCGGTGAAACGAAGTGGCTTGCAGGGCTTCCGTGACTTCACCGTGGTCTATGCCAAAGTCGGGCAGCAGTACGAGGTACGCATGCTTGAGCTGGGGCGTGAAGCGGGTGAATGGGTCGAGATTCTCGGGGGGCTGGAGCCCGGCACGGAATACGTGACCGACAACAGCTATGTCATCAAAGCCGATATTGAAAAATCCGGCGCCTCCCACGACCACTAAGGACTCATCATGTTAGATGCGATACTGCGATTTTCCCTCGCCCGCCGCACACTGATCATGGTGTTGGTCTTGGCCCTGTGTGGCGTTGGTATTTGGAATTTTCAGCGACTGCCGATTGACGCCGTGCCGGACATCACCAATGTACAGGTGATGATCAATACCGAGGCGCCGGGCTACACCCCCTTGGAAGTGGAGCAGCGGGTCACCTTTGCCATCGAAACCGCCATGGCGGGGCTGCCTTCCCTCGAATACACCCGGTCAGTGTCTCGCTACGGACTTTCACAGGTCACCGTGGTGTTTGCCGAAAATACCGATATTTACTTTGCCAGGCAGCTGGTGAATGAGCGCCTTGCCGCTGCGAGGGCGCGCTTGCCCGACGGCTTGGAGCCAGAGCTGGGGCCCATTGCCACCGGCCTGGGTGAAATCTTCATGTTTACTGTGGACGCTGAGCCCGGTGCGACTGGCCCCGATGGTGAAGCGATTACCCCTACCGATTTACGCAGTGCCCACGACTGGATTATTCGTCCCCAACTGCTTCGCGTACCTGGCGTGGTCGAGGTGAATCCGATTGGTGGTTACAAGCGCGAAATTCTGATCGGGCTGCTGCCGGAAAAAATGCTCGCCTTTGGTATTAGCCAGCAGGAGTTGGTGAACGCCGTGGCGGACAATAATCAGAATCGCGGTGCTGGTTTTGTCGAGCAGCGGGGTGCCCAGTGGCTGTTACGGGTTCCGGGTCAGGCGGAATCCATTGAGGATATTGCCAATATTGTTGTTAAATCCCGTGATGGTGTGGCAGTGAAGGTTGGCGACATCGCTACGGTCGGCGAGGGGCAGGAGCTGCGTACCGGGGCCGCGACCCAGAATGGCCGCGAAGTGGTGATGAGCACAGTCTTCATGCTGGTTGGTGAAAATAGTCGAACCGTCGCAAAAGGCGTGGCGGAGAAGCTCAAAGAGATCAATGCCAGTTTGCCCGACGGCATTACCGCCAGCGCAGTCTACGACCGAACCAAATTGGTGGATAAAACCCTGGCGACAGTGCGTACCAATCTGGTCGAAGGTGCCTTGCTCGTTATCGTAATTCTATTTCTTTTGCTGGGTAATCTGCGGGCGGCACTGCTCACCGCCGCCGTTATTCCCGTCGCTATGTTGATGACCATTACTGGCATGGTGCAAACCCGGGTATCGGCAAACCTGATGAGTTTGGGGGCGCTGGATTTCGGTTTGCTGGTGGATGGCGCCATTATTATTGTCGAGAATTGTCTGCGTCGATTGTCAGAGGCCAGTCGAGCCGGAGCCGGTAAAACCCTGCCACTTAGTGAACGCCTAGAGCTGGTTTTTGATGCCACCCGCGAAGTCATACGGCCCGCGTTGTTTGGTGTCTTTATCATCACCGCCGTTTATCTGCCCATCTTTGCGCTAGAGGGTGTTGAAGGGAAAATGTTTCATCCGATGGCGATCACGGTGGCGATGGCCTTATCAGCGGCGATGTTGTTGTCGATCACCTTTGTTCCCGCCGGTGTGGCTTTCCTGTTCAAGGCGCCGGTGGAAGAAAAGCCCCATCGCGGTTTTGACGCCACCCAGCGGCTGTATCGACAGGGCCTGGAATTCACCCTGTCTCATCGTGGGCCAGTGGTTATCGTTGCCGCGATCGCGGTCTTGCTTTGTGGCTGGCAGGCCACCCGTCTGGGCAGTGAATTTGTGCCGAATCTTGATGAAGGCGACATCGCCATGCACGCGCTTCGTATTCCCGGCACATCGTTGACACAAGCGGTATCCATGCAGCAAGCGCTGGAGGCCGAGATCAAAAAGCTGCCAGAGGTTGAGCGTGTCTTCGCCAAAATCGGTACCGCCGATGTGGCAACCGATGCCGTCCCGCCCAGCGTGGCTGACAACTTTATCATCCTTAAACCGCGTGACGAATGGCCCGATCCCGGCAAACCAAAAGCGCAAGTGGTCGAGGACTTAGCGACCCTCGTTGAACCAATTCCCGGCAGTCGCTATGAGTTTCTGCAACCGATACAAATGCGCTTTAACGAGCTGCTCTCGGGTGTCCGTGCCGAGCTAGCCATTAAGGTCTTTGGCGATGATCTATCGGTACTGACAGAAACCGGAGGAGCCATTGAGGGCGCCATCGCCAGTGTGCCCGGAATTGTGGATATCCAGATCGAACAGACGACCGGTTTGCAACTCCTGAGTCTGGAGCCCCGTCGAGAGCGGCTTGCACAATATGGACTGACATTGGAGGCCTTGCAGCGTCAGGTTGCTGCAGCCACCGGTGGCAAGCAAGCCGGGCTGTTCTATGAAGGCGACCGTTTTGCTGACATCGTCGTGCGCCTTCCAGAGGCTGAACGCAACAACGTCGATAAGCTCGCTTATTTGCCGATTCAACTGGAGGGAGGCGGTTATATTCCCCTCGGTGAGCTGGTGGCGTTTGACCTTCAAGAGGGTGTCAATCAGGTCAATAGAGAAAACGGCAAACGGCGTGTGGTGGTGACCGCCAACGTGCGTGGTCGAGATTTGGGGAGCTTCGTCCAGGACGTACAGACAGCGGTAGCCGAAGTTGAGATTCCCGCCGGTTATTGGGTGGAATATGGTGGCACCTACCAAAGCTTGCAGTCGGCGTCCCAGCGACTGAGTATCGTCGTGCCGGTTACCCTGATAATGATCATCGGCTTGCTGTTGCTGGCGCTGGGTTCGCTGAAGGATTCGTTGGTTATCTTCACTGGGATTCCTCTGGCGCTGACGGGGGGCGTTTTGGCACTTACCCTGCGGGGCATTCCATTTTCAATCTCGGCGGCGGTCGGCTTTATTGCGCTGTCAGGTATCGCCATCCTCAATGGGCTGGTAATGGTGTCGTTTATTCGTCAATTGCAGCGTGAGGGCGCGACGCTCCATTCCGCGACCATGGAAGGGGCTTTAACTCGCCTCCGGCCGGTCTTGACCACGGCCTTGGTGGCCTCCCTGGGCTTCGTTCCCATGGCCCTGAATACCGGAATCGGCTCGGAGGTTCAGCGGCCCTTGGCGACGGTTGTTATTGGCGGCATTATTTCGTCGACTCTGCTAACCCTGTTCGTATTGCCCGCGTTGTACCAGCTTCTTCACAAGGACAAAGCTAATGAAGTGTAAAAAAATTGCCGCTCAATTGACCCTGTTGTTCACGGGGTTAGTCATGAGCAGCACCCTGTTTGCCCATGGTATGTCTGAGGCAGATAAGCAGCGTATCCTCGATGCAGGTTATGACGAGTTCATCTGGCTTGGCGCCAGTCACATGCTCAGTGGCTATGACCACCTGTTGTTCCTGCTCGGTGTGGTGTTCTTTCTCAAGCGTTTTGGCGACATTGTTAAATTTATCACCGCCTTCACAGTAGGGCATTCCATCACCCTGGTGTTTGCGACGCTCTATGGCATTCAGGCCAATTATTTCCTGATTGATGCAGTGATCGCCCTGACGGTTTGCTACAAGGGATTTGAAAACCTGGATGGCTTCAAGCGTTACATCGGCGTGAAAGCCCCGAGCTTGATCTGGATGGTATTTGGTTTTGGCCTGATCCACGGCTTCGGCCTATCAACACGACTGCAACAGTTGCCATTGGGTGATCACGGTCTGGTAATGAAAATTCTGGCGTTCAATGTCGGGGTTGAAATCGGCCAGATCGTGGCGCTGTCAGTCATGCTGCTGGTCATCGCGATGTGGCGTAGCCATACGTCCTTCGCCCCTTTCAGCCGCATTGTGAATGGCGGGCTGATTGTCATTGGCGCTTTGTTGCTGGTGCATCAGCTGCACGGGTATCAACACAGCGTTTATGCCGACGACTTTCCATTAAACAGAGATGATCACAGTCACGCCCATGAAGATATGCGATCAAGCGCATTGGAGTCATATCCGCGCCGACTGAATCTGGCACCTGAAATGGCGCCGCGCTCTCAGCCGGAGTCCCCTGTGGCAGAGCAGGAAGAAGTCTACGAGGAATACCATGATCATGGCGACGGCCATTATCACAGTCACTGATAACCGAGAGAGGAACGTAATAATGCGATTTTTAGCAGTGCTTTTATTCTCTGCCTTCATCACACAGCAGGCTGTTGCTCATGGCAATCACCGTCCTACGGTAACCCGAGATCAAGCGTTAGCGATTGCGGTGAACATATCTAAGCAGTTTGCCGGTTCCGACCCGCAATTAGGCTTTGGTGCCTTGCCAGAAAGCTGGAGCAATGTTTCGACCACTGATGCTAATATTTTTCAACGCGGGCAAGGCTACTACATTGTAAAAGTGGTTAATGAAGATGAAGGGCAACCCCTCTACGTTCTGATATCAGAAAGCGGTGAGGTCTATGATGCTAACTTAACCGGAAATTTTACTTCTTTGAAATGAGGCGTCATCATGCCCGCATACTTTTTCATAGCAAAAATCATCGTAGCGGCCATGGTTATAGGGTTTGCTTCGTGGCTGTCTGACAAGAAACCGGTTCTGGCCGGTTTCCTAGTCGCTTTGCCGTTAGTGTCTATCCTCGCAATTCTGTTTTCATATCTAGAACACCGCGACGCGGAAAGTTCAATTACCTTTGCGAAAAGCATTATGCTGGGTGTGCCTGCATCCTATTTTTTCTTTATGCCTTTCTTTTTTGCGGAACGAATGCAGTTAGGGTTTGACCTTTCCCCCGATTTTGGAACCATGACCAAGATGAGATTTCCAGTTAACCTAACGGGATGGAGATCTCAGTATGAAGAAGCGATACAGCGACGAACAAATCATCAAGGCCATCAAAGAGCATGAGGCTGGAGCCAAGGTTGAAGACATCTGTCGCAACCTGGGGATTTCAACTGGCACGTTCTACAACTGGCGTAGCAAATTCGCCGGGATGGAAGTTAACGAGGCCAAGCGGCTACGTGAACTGGAGAGCGAGAACAACAAGCTTAAGAAGTTATTAGCCGACAAGCTCCTTGAAGTTGAAGCGATGAAGGATGTGCTGTCAAAAAAGTGGTGAAGCCCGTCGGTCGCAAGCAGGTAGCCAAACACATGATCCTTGAACATCGCATCAGTGAACGAGCAGCCTGTCGATTAGCGGGCATCAGCAGGACGGCCTATCGCTATCAGGCGAGACCAAGTAACGATGGAGCTCTGAGAGCACGGCTAAAGGAATTGGCGGTTGAACAGTCTGCTTATGGCTATCTGCTTCTACATGGCCTTCTCAAAGCTGAAGGGCTAGTTGTTAATAAGAAGCGTACGTACCGGATATACGTAAGCGCTCAACAAACCCCGCTCTTGCGCTCAGTCGTTTTCTAATCTCCCGTCGATAACAGGCGACTGCCCCGCATCTTTTATCGCCGAGAGC
>NZ_JAFBBD010000007.1 GCF_016906995.1 Spongiibacter marinus
AAGCGAATGGCATACGGGTATCGGGATAACGACTATTTCTTCATGAAGATCAGGGCGGCGTTCCACCCTGATTTACGATGAACCTTTTTTTTGCCTGGCCATCCGTGGCAGGACAGGCTTTGCAGCTGAGTTGCCCCTCAGTATTGCGGGAATGTGCCTGTATGGTTGTGTTTTAGCTGAGTTATTGGCGCCATGCTGGCCCCAGGATTTATACTGCGTTATTCGAGCCCGCCACGCGGGTTTTTTCTGGTTATTCGGTGGATTATTTTTGGAGCTATCATCAGTAGTGCCGTGGGGGCGATCCCTGGCGGAATATGCAGCGATGTTTGCGCTGCGAGAGGAAGACCTAGAGCGCAGTATCCTTGGCTGCGGTGACGGCACGGCGAGTTTTAATGCCGAAGTAACGGCGCAGGGCGGTAAAGTGCTGTCGGTCGACCCGATCTATCAGTTCAGCGCCGACGATATCCAGCAGCGTATTCGCCGTGTCTACCCCGGTATGCTCAGCCAATTTGCGCGGCAGGCAGACCAATATGTATGGCGCCACTTTCGCGACCCAGGGCACTTGGGCTCAGTGCGTATGTCGGCGATGAATCGATTTTTGGAAGATTACCCAAGCGGTTTGCAAGCGGGTCGCTATGTTGAGGCCAGTTTGCCTGAGCTGCCGTGTTTTGATGGCGAGTACGACCTGGCCCTTTGTTCACACTTATTATTTCTCTACAGCGAGCACATCGATCTTCAGGCCCATGTTGAGGCAGTGCTTGAGCTGTGCCGTGTTGCCCGTGAGGTGCGTATTTATCCGCTGGTCTCAGTAGATGGTCGTGTGTCGCAGCACCTGCCCGCCGTTGTGCGGGAGCTGGGGGAGCGGGGCTATGATGTTGGCATGGAGCGCGTGGATTACCAATTTCAAAAGGGGGCGAACGATATGCTGTGGGTGAAGTCTGCGTCCGCCGCCGAGGAAAATACTGATGATTGATCTTCCCCGTGGCGTGAGGGTCAGCGATAGCCGTATCGAATATGGAAGCGAGCAGGCTTTGCCGCTAATCGTTGCAGACACCGCACAATGTCGGGCGGTGTTTGCGCTGCAGGGCGCGCAGTTGTTGTCATTTGCGCCGGTGGGCGACGAAGACTGGCTGTGGCTGAGCCCCAAGGCGGTTTTTTCCGACGGCGCGGCCATTCGTGGGGGGATTCCCCTGTGTTTGCCGTGGTTTGGTGTGAATCGTCGCGACGCCACCTTGCCCAAACACGGGTTTGCCAGGCAGCGAGAGTGGCAATTGCTTGAGGCGAGTAGCGACGAGGATGGTTTGGTCCTTCGATTTGCCATCGAGTCTGCACCTGACGAGCAGGCACGCTTTCCCTGGATGTATAGCGCACAGGTGGTGTACCGATTGGGGCGCGAGTTGGCGTGCGAGTTAGTGATTTGCAATCGCAGCCAGCAGAGCCTGCCCTTGAGTTTTGCCATGCACAGCTACTTTGCCGCGGAGACTGCTGCGGCGAGTGTTCAGGGCCTGGGCACGGGCGACTATTTGGACAATACCCAGGGCTTGGCTAAATGCCGACTTAGCACCGTCCAGCGCTTTGATGGTGAGGTTGATCGCGTATTTGAGCAGGTGGGTGGTGTTCAGGAATTAGCAACGGGAAAGGGGTCGCTGGCTATTGCGGGGCAGGGGTGCGATACCGTTGTGGTGTGGAACCCGGGTGCAACATTGGCCGAGAAAATGGATGATGTTGCCGAGCACTACAACGAATACATTTGCGTAGAGAGAGGCATGGCTTTCGCCGATGAATTATTACTAGCGCCGGGGAGTTGCCACCGCGCGCACATGCGTGTTTGGCGTCCATAGGTCCGGTCGCGGCAGTAGCTGGTAAGGGTTTTTACTTATTCAGCTTCAGTTCAGGCGGGGCTAGTACAGTAGGGGTCGATGAGAAAAAAGAGTTGGCTTTCAAAAAAACGAGGAGATTTTATGCGTACCCAGATGATGTTTGTCGCGTTGCTTTCAGTGCTGATGGCTGCTTGCAGTAGTAGCACCACATACCAGCCGGCTGAAAAGCGCGGTGCATACGGTTACACCGAGACCGCACTGGGCAAGGACCGCTACCGCGTGACGTTTACCGGTAATACCGTAACGGATAAAGAAACGGTCAATGATTACGCACTGCTTCGTGCGGCAGAGCTGACTTTGCAGGAAGGCTATGACTGGTTTCAGTTAGTGAACCGCGATACTGAAAGCAAAAGCCGCAGCAGCAGTACAATTTCTGGCGTGAACGAGTTTGGTGGCGGCACGGCGGTGTATCAACGCTGTGGCCTGTTGAGCTGTGACACAGTGGTTGCGCAAACCCCGGGGCGTTTGAGCGGTGGTGTTGCCTCGACAACCACCCGAACCTCTTACCAGGCGTCTCTGGAAATTAAGATGGGTAATGACCCGATGCCCGACAGCGCAGAGGCCTATAACGCGCAAGAGCTGGCGTCGACCTTGCGCCGCTGGATGGGTACCCAGGAAAAATAAGCGTATTTCGCTATGATAGCGCCGGGGCATGCCCCGGCTTTTTTACGTCTGGCGTCAGTGAAATAGCGAGTATTCGCTTGGAGGGAAGAGATGGCTGAACGGGTTGTGGTACTTGGGGCAAGCCCTAAACCAGAGCGATATTCCTACAAGGCAACACAAATGCTCACCGAGTACGGGCATACGGTTGTACCGGTGAATCCCTATCATCGCGCGGTTGCGGGAATTCACTGCCAGCCTGATATTGCCAGTGTCGACGGACCTGTCGACACCGTCACCGTGTATATGCGTGGCGAGCTACTGGCTCCGCATATGGATGCGCTGATTGGTTTGTCTCCCCGGCGGGTCATTTTCAATCCAGGGAGTGAGGACGAGGGCTTGGCCCGTGAGTTAAGAGCGCGCGGCATTGTTTGCGAGGACGCCTGTACCTTGGTGCTGTTGCGCAGTAAGCAGTTCTAATTAGAGGCGCCTGACTGGTGGGATTTAGGCTGGCGAAAAAAAAGGGGGCGAAAGCCCCCTTTTTAGTACTAAACCACATGGTGTGGTCTCATCGGTATTACACGTACTGAAGCAGTGCAACCATCGCCAAGGCCAGCGCGATGCTGCAATGGACAACGCCTTTGACCGTGGTCATTGGGCCAGTTTTGCCGAACAGGGCGTTCAGTTCGAGGAGCGCGATTAAGCCAAGGCAAATCCACAGGCCGAGGCTCAGGTCGCCGCTTGCTGTTTTACCGACTTGCGCGAGAGCAGCATTGCCGCTGCCGTGGAAAGAGCCCAGCATGCCGATCAGCATGGGTGCTGAGAACAGGGTGTTGGTGCGAGAAGCCAGGCCAGCTTTTGGCGCGGCTTTAGCGGCGTCGCCCGGGGTAATGCCGCAGACAATCTTCTGGTTGGGCCAGATAATCAGCCAGACGTTCAAAAACATCAGGGTGCCCATCAGTGCACCGATGATGATGTAGCCATTCAACCCGCCGCGGCTCATCGTGAAGTGCAGCAAGCCCAGACCCGTCAGGAAGGTGAACATCGCTCCCCAGCGGAACCACCACAGCGCGCGAGGCGCCAGCTTTTGTACGGCGTCTGCCTTGGCAGAGGGCTCTGCCTCCTTGAAGTATTCAGTTTGTACAAAGTTGAAATAGTACAGCAGGCCAATCCAAACGATGCCGAACAGTACGTGCAGCCAGCGCAAGGCCAGATCCGCAGAAATGAACGCGTCCATAAAACCCCTCTCTCATCTTGTTGTCTGTTTTTTTGTCGGGACTCGCAGACTCCGAGGCCCAGGCTGCGCAAGTATAGCAAAGCCGCCGAGGCTGCACAGCGAAACTGCATGCTGGGGCTGGAGGCGAGCGAGGCAGACGTTCATAATGCGCTGACTTACCACGCAGACGCGCGAGTGTAGAGTGGCGCTTTAACTACAATTAATTGGAATACTGAATTGTGAGTACTGATAAACAAGAACCACGATTTTCAATTGCTGTTGACGAGGAAGATGTCGCACAGCGTGCGGCAGTAAGCTCAAAGGAGCTACCCCCTGCCACTGCGGCGAGTGGCGGAGGTGGTTTCGTCCTGTTTATGTTAACGCTGTTAATTGTTGCGCTGGCGGCCGCCGCCTACTACCTGTTTGATCAACTGACTATTGCTCAGGGTGATTTAAAACAGGCCCAGCAGCGCCTGGAGGTGCTGGAGCAGCGCTTATCTTCCGCGGATGAAAGCCTGGAAGAGAACAGCGTGACCACGGCGGTGAAATTAAAAGAGCTGGATTTTGAAATCCGCAAGCTGTGGGACAACGTGTGGAAAAAACAAAAACAAGAGTTGGCTGAGCACGATGCGCAGTTGGCGAAAAATGAAAAGCGACTGGCTGCCATCGAAAGCCGCCACCGCTCTTTAGACGCAAAGCTCAAGAGTGCATTGCAGGGTTATGATGCCGACCGCGAGGCAATGGCTTCAATGTCTGGCAAACTTGACCGCGTCATTGCCCAGTCTGAGGTAAATCGCAAGACGCTGCTGGAGGTGAATAAGCAACTCACTGCGGGCGGCAGTCTGGATGCCCGGGTGAAGGCGGTTGAACGTCGTGTACAGCAGAGTGAAGAATGGCTTGATTCGGTGAACGCCTTCCGCAAACAGGTGAATCGCGATATCGAAGCGCTGCGCCAAACGGTCACGCAATACCACAGCGGCAGTCCCCAGGCCCGCTGACGGCGAGGCCGCAGCTGGTGTATACTTCTGCGCCGATTCCAGCTGTTGCGGCACATGGCTGCAACAGCACAGTGTGATCAGGTGCGGCAACCGTCGCACTTTGGCACCGACACCACAACGTTATCAAGGACCTCGCCCAATGACTGTTATCCGCCAAGATGACCTGATTCAGAGTGTTGCAGATGCGCTGCAATACATCTCCTACTACCACCCGGTTGATTTCATCAAGGCGGTAGACGAAGCCTATCAGCGCGAGCAAAACCCTGCCGCCAAAGACGCGATGGCACAGATTCTGATCAACTCGCGGATGTGTGCAGAGGGGCATCGTCCCATTTGTCAGGACACAGGTATTGTGACGGTGTTTTTGACCGTGGGCATGAATGTGCAGTGGGACGCTGAGATGTCGGTTACCGACATGGTTAATGAAGGCGTTCGCCGTGCCTACAACTTGCCTGATAATGTGCTGCGCGCCTCCATTCTTGCCGACCCCGACGGTGCCCGCAGTAACACTAAAGACAATACCCCCGCGGTGATCCACTACGAAATTGTTCCCGGTGACACCGTTGAAGTGCATGTTGCAGCAAAAGGCGGCGGCTCAGAGGCCAAGTCTAAATTTGCCATGCTCAATCCCTCTGATTCTGTGGTGGACTGGGTGTTGAAAATGGTGCCGACAATGGGCGCAGGCTGGTGCCCACCGGGTATGCTGGGCATTGGTATTGGCGGTACTGCCGAGAAGGCGATGCTGTTGGCAAAAGAAGCGCTGCTCGACCCCATCGATATTCACGATCTGCAAAAACGCGGCGCGTCAAACCGCTCGGAAGAGCTGCGTCTGGAGCTGCATGAAAAGGTCAATCAGCTCGGTATTGGTGCCCAGGGCTTGGGCGGTCTGACCACCGTCTTGGATGTTAAGGTTAAAGATTATCCGACCCACGCTGCTAACAAGGCGATTGCCTTGATCCCCAACTGCGCGGCAACCCGCCACGCTCACTTCACCCTGGATGGAAGTGGCGCCGTCGCTCTGACCCCGCCAAAACTCGAAGAGTGGCCAGAGGTAACGCGTCAGTCTGGTGGCGACGTGAAGCGAGTGAACCTGGATACCGTAACGGCCGATGAGATCAAAACCTGGAAACCCGGCGATACGCTCTTGCTCAACGGTAAGATGTTGACCGGTCGCGACGCTGCGCATAAGAAAATGGTCGATATGCTGAGCAAAGGCGAAACCCTGCCTGTCGACCTGAAGGGCCGCTTCATCTACTACGTTGGCCCCGTTGACCCCGTGCGTGACGAAGTCGTTGGCCCCGCAGGCCCAACCACGGCAACGCGAATGGATAAGTTTACCCGCACCATGCTCGCCGAAACCGGATTAATGGGCATGATCGGTAAGTCCGAGCGCGGCGACGGTGCGATCGACGCCATCAAAGAGTTTGAAGCGGTGTACCTGATGGCCACCGGTGGCGCGGCTTACTTGGTTGCCCAAGCGATTAAAAAGTCTGAAGTGGTGGCCTTTCCAGAATTGGGTATGGAAGCCATTTACGAGTTTACCGTTGAAGATATGCCTGTGACGGTCGCGGTAGACACCGCCGGCGACTCAGTGCATAAATCAGGCCCGCAAATTTGGAAAGCGAAGATCGAAGCGGAAAATATCAACGTTAGCTAAGTTGACGGCAGCGCCGTGCCGGCTTTGGGCGACGCCCTGGCCGGTGCATTGGCACTGCCGTTTTTGTATCTGCTTCACAGGTGGCGAACTGAGTGATGAGTGAGACCTTTTACTGGCACGATTACGAAACCTGGGGAACTCGCCCCGCCCTGGATCGCCCCTCGCAGTTTGCTGGTGTGCGCACCGATGCTGAGCTGAACATTATCGGCGAACCGCTGGTGCAGTTTTGCCGCCCAACTCCCGATTACCTGCCCAATCCCGAGGCCTGCCTGGTTACTGGGATTACCCCGCAACAAGCCTTGGAAGAGGGGCTCAGCGAGGCGGAATTTGTCGCCAATATCCACGCGGAATTGTCTCAGCCTGGCACTTGCACGGTGGGTTATAACAGCATCCGCTTCGACGATGAGGTGACTCGCTTTGCCCTGTATCGCAATTTCTACGACCCCTATGCCAGGGAGTGGCAAAACGGTAACTCTCGCTGGGACCTGATCGATGTCGTTCGGCTGTGCTACGCGCTGCGTCCCGACGGCATTGAGTGGCCCCGGCGCGAGGATGGCTCGCCGAGCTTCCGGCTCGAAGAGCTGACCGCGGCCAATGGCCTGAGTCACGAGTCGGCGCACGACGCACTCTCGGATGTACTGGCAACGATCGACTTGGCCCGCTTGATCCGTCAAGCCCAGCCCAAACTCTACGACTATGCCTTGAGCCTGCGGAACAAGCGCACGGTGGCGGCCATGCTCAACACCGACAGCCAAGTGCCGGTGCTGCATGTTTCCGGGCGCCTGCCCGCGGCGCGAGGCTGCTCGGCGTTGATGATGCCGCTGGCACCGCACCCGGTGAACAAGAACAGCGTGATCGTCTATGACTTAAGTGTTGACCCGAGCCCGCTGATTACGCTGGACAGTGACGAGGTTGCACGGCGAATTTTCAGTTCCAGTGACGAGCTGGGTGAGGACACGCCGCGTATTCCGCTCAAGGAAATTCACCTCAATCGCGCACCGATTGTTGCCACCCCTAAATTATTGGACGATGCCAGTGCACAGCGTTTGCAGATCGACTTAGATCAGTGCCGACGGCACTGGTCGATGCTGCGCAAGGCCGAGGGGCTTAATGAAACCCTGGCATCGGTGTATGCCCAGCGTGAATTCAGTGAAAACCCCGACCCGGACACGCAGCTCTATGGCGGCGGCTTTTTTAGTGACGGTGATCGCCAGCAGATGGAGCGCCTGCGAAAAATGCTGCCGGAGGATCTTGCCGGGCAGCATTTCCAATTCAGCGACCGTCGCCTTCCCGAGATGCTGTGGCGCTATCGGGCGCGTAACTTCCCCGAGACCTTATCGTCGGCGGAGCGGCAGCGCTGGCTGGAGTTCTGTCGGCAGCGTCTGCGTCAACCCGGAGAACATCTGCACGGGTTCGACAGCTTTCGCCAGCGGTTAGTGGAGTTGTCCGACTCCACCGATAACGACTTCCAGCAATTTGTACTGCAGGAGCTCAACGACTACGCCGATGCACTGGAGCAGGAGGGGCTTTGAGTCAGTGGTGGGTGTATATGGTGCGCTGCCGCAGTGGCCGCTTGTATACCGGGATCACCACCGATACCGCGCGGCGTTTTCGCGAGCACTGCGGCGAAGGCGGCAAGGGCGCGCGATTCTTTCGCAGTGACCCCGCCGAGGCCATTGTCTACACCGAACCAGCGGAAAACCGTTCAGTGGCATCGCGCCGTGAAGCGGCGATAAAAAAATTACCGCGTAAACAAAAGTTAGCGTTGGTTGATGCGGCGCTTTTACCTGCCGGGAATACGGGCAATAATGCGCGGCCAGAAGGAGAGGCTAATGGCTGACCAACAACACAGTGAGCGCGGTACCGCAAAGCTAGGTGTATTAAGGGCGATGCTTGGGTTTTTGAAGCCCTATCGCTGGCAGGTTATCGGTGCCAGCGTGGCGCTGATCTGCACGGCGGGGATCACGCTGTCCATCGGCCAGGGGCTGCGTTTGCTGGTGGATAATGGTTTCTCCAGCAACGCCAGTGAAGCGGCGCTAAACCAGGCCTTGGTGCTGTTTTTCGCACTGGTATTGCTGTTGGCGACCGGCACCTTTGTGCGTTTTTACCTGGTGTCCTGGATTGGCGAGCGCGTTAGTGCAGACCTGCGTAAAGCCGTGTTTGCCCATGTCGTCACCCTGCACCCCGGCTTTTTTGAAAGCCAGCTGAGTGGCGACATTCAATCCCGGATCACCACCGATACCAGCCTTCTGCAAACCGTGATCGGGTCCTCGGTGTCCATCGCCCTGCGCAACGCGCTGATGTTTATCGGCGGTTTAATCTGGCTGTTCATCAGCAACCCGAAGCTCACGGCATTGGTAATGCTGAGTGTGCCGTTGGTAATTGTGCCCATCCTGGTGTTTGGTCGACGCGTACGGCGGCTGTCGCGCAGCAGTCAGGACAAGATCGCCAGTGTTGGCAGCTTTGTGGGCGAGGCAGTTAAAAATATCAAGCTTCTGCAAGCGTTTAACCATCAAACGCTTGATCGCAAAGCCTTTGATGGCCATGTAGAGGTGGCCTTCGATGTTGCCATCGTGCGCATTAAGCAGCGCGCATGGTTGTCGACGGTGGTGATTGTGCTGGTGTTAGGCGCCGTTACCGGCATGCTTTGGGTGGGTGGACACGATGTCCTGGCCGGCCGAATCAGTGGCGGTGAACTGGCGGCATTTATTTTCTATGCGGTGATGGTAGCTGCCTCCGTCGGTGCCATTTCCGAAGTCTATGGTGACTTACAGCGAGCGGCGGGAGCGACCGAGCGCCTGCTGGAATTGTTGGCGGCAGAGAACCGTATATTGCCGCCAGCAGTCCCGTCGCATTTACCGGTGCCGGTGCGTGGCGATATCGATTTTAGGTCGGTGAGCTTTGCCTATGCCTCGCGGCCGGAACACCCGGCGATAAGCAATGTTAGTTTGAAGGTGCCGGCAGGTAGCAGTTTGGCGCTGGTAGGCAGTTCCGGGGCTGGCAAGTCAACGTTGATTGATTTGTTGCTGCGTTTCTACGATGTGAGTGACGGGGCCATTTGCTTTGACGGCGTCGATATTCGCAATCTCGATCCGGACGAGTTACGTGCAAATATCGCGATGGTGCCGCAGCAGCCAGTGC
This sequence comes from Spongiibacter marinus, assembly GCF_016906995.1. GTDB lineage: Bacteria > Pseudomonadota > Gammaproteobacteria > Pseudomonadales > Spongiibacteraceae > Spongiibacter > Spongiibacter marinus. The sequence goes on from NZ_JAFBBD010000007.1 coordinate 9,493, forward strand.
TGTTCACTGGCTCGGTGGCCGACAATATTCGCTACGGCCGCCCAGATGCCAGCGATGCGGAGATAGTGTCCGCGGCTAAGGCAGCCTTTGCTCACGAATTTATTGAGCGTTTGCCCGAGGGCTATCAAAGTTTTGTGGGCGAAGGCGGGGTGCGGTTGTCGGGTGGTCAGCGTCAACGCGTCGCGATTGCCAGAGCAATATTGGCAGACCCTAAACTGCTGTTGCTCGACGAGGCGACCAGTGCCCTGGACGCAGAAAGTGAATATCAAGTGCAGCAGGCGCTGGAAAGGTTGATGGAAGGCCGCACGACGGTGGTGATTGCCCATCGCTTGGCAACCGTGATCAATGTCGATCGCATTGCGGTACTCGAAAATGGTGAGCTGGTTGCCAGTGGGCGTCACAGTGAACTTTTGGTGCAGTCACCCCTCTACGCCCGTTGGGCGAGCTTGCAATTTGATGACGCCAATAATCAGGCGGCTTCGGCTGCCAGTGAATCATAGCGGCCGGGCCGCAGTATAAAGGGAGAGCAGTGTTGAAATTTGCCGGTAGTCATATTCTCTCTATCAGTCAGTTTGAGCGCGAAGATATAGAGCGCGTGTTTGCGGTGGCCGATCGCATGGCGCCCTATGCGCACCGCGAGCGTATTACCAAGGTGCTCGATGGGGCAATTCTGGGGAATATGTTCTTTGAGCCCTCCACACGAACGCGGGTGAGTTTTGGCTGCGCCTTTAACTTACTCGGCGGTGAGGTGCGTGAAACCACGGGCTTTGAAAGCTCGGCCATTGCCAAAGGCGAATCGCTGTACGATACCGCGCGGGTACTCAGTGGTTACAGCGACGTGATCGTCATGCGTCACCCGGCTTCGGGCTCGGTATCGGAGTTTGCGGCGGCCAGCCGCGTGCCGGTGATTAATGGCGGCGATGGCGCCAATGAGCACCCCAGCCAGGCGCTATTGGACCTGTACACTATTCGTAAAGAGTTGCTGCACCAAGGGCGCAGTGATCTGGATGGCTTGCGGATCGCGATGATTGGCGATCTGAAATACGGCCGAACGGTACACTCACTCTGCAAATTGCTGGGCTTGTATAACAATGTCCATATTGTGTTGATTTCGCCGGATGAACTGAAAATGCCCGGTGAAATTGTTGATGCCCTGCGCAGCGCTGGCCACACGGTGAGTGAATCCGATGTGATGGAGGGCAGCCTTGCCAAGGTGGATATTGCTTACTCCACTCGCATTCAGGAAGAGCGCTTTGCAAGCAAGGCTGAAGCCGATATGTATCGCGGCCGCTATCGTTTGAATCAGGCAATCTACACTCGCTACTGCGAACCCAATACGGTGATTATGCACCCGCTGCCCCGCGATTCGCGTCAAGAAGCCAACGAGCTGGACAACGACCTGAATGACAACCCTAACCTGGCAATCTTTCGTCAGGCGGACAATGGCGTGCTGGTGCGCATGGCATTGTTTGCGATGATCTTGGATGTCGTCGATCAAGTGGATAAATCGGCGCGGGATGTGAATTGGTACACCGAAAGGCGCTTCTGATGAGCCGTTTTGGTCGCGACGATGTCGAGGTGCTGGAAAAACGCAGCGCCTGGAAAGGTTTCTTTGAAATTCGCCAGCTGCGCCTGCGCCACCGACTGTTTGCCGGCGGCTGGGGCAAGCCGCTTAATCGCGAGCTTTTCGTGCGCGGTGCGGCGGTCGGCATGCTCCCCTATGACCCCGAGCGCGATGAGGTGCTGTTTGTCGAGCAATTCCGGGTTGGCGCCCTCGACAGCGGCGATTCGCCCTGGTTGCAGGAACTCGTGGCGGGAATTATTGATACCGATGAAGCGCCCGAACAGGTCGCGCGGCGCGAAGCGCACGAGGAAGCCGGGTTAACGGTATCTGAGCTGGAACCGATAGCGGAGTATTTTTCCTCGCCCGGCGGCAGCGACGAATATTTTTACCTGTACTGCGGCCGCTGCAATCTGGCGGATGCCGGCGGCCTTCACGGCTTGCCGGGCGAAGGCGAAGACATTCGCGCCAAGGTCTACGGTTTTGACCAGGCGATGCAAATGCTCGCCGACGGCGAGATTAATAACGCCCACAGCCTGATCGCCCTACTGTGGCTGCAGCGCCATCGACAGCGCCTTCGTGAGGCCTGGCAATGAGTGAGGCAGAGGCTCCTCGCGGCGGCGGACTATTGCGCTCCAGTCTGGTGGTGGGCGCCATGACGATGTTGTCGCGGGTGTTGGGATTGGCGCGCGACGTGGTCATTGCGGTGGTGCTCGGCGCCAGCGCAAACGCCGATGCTTTCTTTGTCGCCTTTAAGATCCCCAATTTTCTACGCCGCTTATTTGCCGAGGGCGCTTTTGCCCAGGCCTTTGTGCCCGTACTGTCAGAATATCGGGAGCAGCGTGACCACGCCGCTGTACGAGAACTGCTCAATCGCGTGGTGGGCGCATTGGGTGGGGTGCTGTTGTGTCTAACGATTCTCGCCGTGGTTGCCGCGCCGATGGTGGCGTCGATCTTTGCGCCGGGGTTTCGCGACGATCCGCTGAAGTTCCAGCTGACCACAGAGATGATTCGCATCACCTTTCCGTATTTGATGCTGATTTCACTGACCGGTTTTGCCGGGGCTGTTCTCAACAGTTATGGGCGTTTCGCGGTGCCCGCGTTTACGCCGGTGTTGCTCAATGTCTGTTTGATTACCGCTGCCGTGGTGGCCGCGCCATATTTTGACGAGCCTGCGATGGCGCTGGCCTGGGGTGTGCTCATGGCGGGTTGTGTGCAGTTGTTGTTCCAGCTGCCGTTCTTGCAGCGCCTGCACCTGCTGCCAACACCGCAGTGGCGATGGGGCGATGAGGGCGTACAGCGCATTGTGCAGCTTATGCTGCCGGCAATGTTCGGTGTATCAGTCAGCCAGATAAACCTGCTGCTCGATACGGTGCTGGCATCTTTTTTACCCACTGGCAGTATCTCCTGGCTGTATTACTCCGATCGCTTGGTAGAGCTGCCCCTCGGTGTGTTCGCCATTGCCATCGCGACGGTGATCTTGCCCAAATTGTCTCGCCAGCGAGCCGGTGGCGACGAGCTAGCATTCTCACAGACCCTGGATTGGGCGCTGCGTGGTGTGTTGCTGATGGCGCTTCCTGCGGCGGCGGCGTTGTTGATCCTCGCCGAGCCAATACTGATTACGCTGTTTCAGTACGGTGAGTTGCAAAGCCGCGATGTCGCCATGGCCGCGCTGAGCCTGCGCGCGTACACATTGGGCCTCATCGCCTTTATGTTGATCAAAGTATTAGCGCCCGGATTTTTTGCCTGCCAGGATACCAAAACACCGGTAAAAATCGGCATATACGCGATGGTGGCGAATATGGTGTTTAATATCGCCTTAGTCGTTCCCTTGCATTATTACCTTCAAATTGGCCACGTAGGGCTGGCCCTGGCCACCGCCATGTCGGCGTGGCTCAATGCCATGTTGCTGCTGCGTGGCTTGCTGGCGCGCCAGGTGTATCGCCCCGCGGCAGGCTGGCTGCGATACACGCTACAGCTCTGTGTTCCCGTGGTGCTAATGTCGGCGTTGTTGCTGCTGTGCCGCGCGCAAATCAGCGATTGGTCGCTGTGGTCTGCCTGGCAGCGGGCGGCGGTGCTCGGCGGCGTTTGTGCAGCAGGCGGCGTGACCTACCTGCTGGGTTTGCTGCTTATGGGGCTGCGGCCCGCACAGTTGCGCGGCGGCGCTAACCCGCCGACTTAAGCGTTTTTGTCACGTGGCTGAGTAAGTTATAATCAGTCGCTTTATTACTGCTCGGCGCATTCACTGGCGACTTCGTCGCGGTGCTGACAGCGGGGCGTGCATATGGGGTCGGCCACAGGCATGGAGTTAATCCGCGGATTTCACAATTTCCGCCCGCGTCATCGCGGCTGCGTTGCTACGATTGGCGCTTTTGACGGCGTTCATCGCGGTCACCAGGCGGTGCTGCGGCAGCTGATTGATAAGAGTCGGGAGTACGGCCTGCCCTCAACAGTGGTATTGTTCGAACCCCTGCCGCGAGAATTCCTAGCGCCGGATGCCGCGCCGCCACGGCTGATGTCATTTCGTGAAAAGTTTGAGGCGATTCGCGACCTGGGTATTGATCGTGTGGTTCGCATTCGCTTTAACAACGCGTTGCGCAATATGAGCGCAGACGAGTTTATAACCAGCCTGTTTGTTAAAAATCTGGGTGCGAAATACATCGTTGTTGGTGATGACCTGCGCTTTGGTCGCGACCGAAGCGGTGATTTCGACCTGTTGCGTAAGTACGGCGCTCGCGACGGCTTTGACGTGATGGACACCGCGACCTTGCTTCACGAAGGTGAGCGAGTAAGCAGTACGCGGATTCGCGAAGTGCTGGGGCAGGGCGACTTCGCCCTTGCTGAGCATCTGTTGGGCCGCCCTTATAGTATTGCCGGGCGGGTGATTGTCGGTCAGCAACTTGGTCGTACCATTGGTGCGCCGACGGCGAATATCCAATTGCGCCGCCTGCGCTCGCCGCTGTCAGGCGTGTTTGCCGTGCAAGTTGCAGGCGTGTCGGATTCTCTGCTGCCGGCGGTCGCTAACGTTGGGGTTCGCCCAACGGTGGGCGATTTGAGCAAGGCCATACTCGAAGTGCATTTATTGGATTTTGAAGGCGATCTGTATCGCCGCAATATCCGCGTGTTGTTTAGAGAAAAACTGCGCAACGAAATTAAATTTGATGGTATCGACGCCTTGAGCGAGCAAATTTCTCGCGACATCGCGCAGGCGCGACGATTCTTCTCCCTTTAACTTTTCCCTATTGCCGGGCCTTTAAGACTAGCTTTTATGAGTGATTACAAGCACACCCTGAACCTGCCAAAAACGGATTTTGCCATGAAGGCAAATTTGGCGAATCGTGAGCCGCAAGCGTTAAAGCGCTGGTACGACGAGGACTACTACGGCCAGATTCGCCGCGCGCGCGCCGGGCGGGAAAAGTTTGTACTGCACGATGGCCCTCCGTATGCCAACGGCGATATCCATATCGGCCATGCGGTTAATAAAATCCTGAAAGATATGATCGTTAAGTCTCGCACGCTAAGCGGCTTCGATGCCCCCTATGTGCCGGGCTGGGACTGTCACGGCTTGCCGATCGAGCTCAATGTCGAGAAAAAAGTGGGCAAGGTCGGGCGCAAGGTTGACGCCGCCACTTTTCGTCAGAAGTGTCGCGACTATGCCTACAAACAGGTCGATGGCCAGCGAGAGGGTTTTAAGCGGCTCGGTGTGCTGGGTGATTGGGATAATCCCTACCTGACGATGAGCTTCGACTTTGAAGCCAATATCATTCGCGCCCTTGGCAAAATTGTTGAAAACGGCCATCTGCACAAGGGTTTCAAACCCGTGCATTGGTGTATGGACTGCGGCTCGGCGCTGGCCGAAGCCGAGGTGGAGTACAAAGACAAGACGTCGCCGGCGATTGATGTGCTGTTCCCTGTGGTGGACGCCGCGGATGCTCGCCAGCGCTGCGGGCTTGCCGATAGCGCTGACGGCGCAATGAATCTGGTAATTTGGACCACAACGCCGTGGACCATTCCGGCGAATATGGCTGTGTGCCTGCATGCCGAGCTGGACTACGTTTGGTTGTCCTATCAACGAGACGGCAACGCAGAGTTACTGCTGGTTGCTGAGGCCCTGCAGGAGTCCGTGACGAAGCGTGCGGGTATTACTGATTACGCGGTGGTTGGCCAGTGCAAAGGAGCGGCGTTGGAGAACCTCGCTCTGCAGCACCCCTTGTATGCGCGCCAGGTCCCGGTGATTTTGGGTGAGCACGTCACCACTGATGCGGGTACCGGCGCAGTGCACACCGCGCCAGCCCACGGCCAAGATGACTTTGTTGTCGGTCAGAAATATGGCTTGGATGTGTACAACCCCGTTGCGGCCAATGGTACCTACATCGAAGGTACGGAATTATTCGCCGGTCAGCATGTGTTTAAAGCTAACGAACAGGTGATCGCGGCACTGCAAGAGCGCGGTAGCTTGTTGCACAACGAGTCCTACGAGCACAGCTATCCGCATTGCTGGCGGCATAAATCGCCAATCATCTTTCGCGCGACCCCGCAGTGGTTTATCAGCATGAAGCAGGGCGGCCTGCTCGACAAAGCCATGGCCGAAGTGGATGCGGTGAACTGGATGCCAGGCTGGGGCCGGGCGCGTATTGAGTCGATGATGGGTGAGCGGCCCGACTGGTGTATCTCGCGTCAGCGTACCTGGGGCGCACCCATCGCCCTGTTTGTTCATAAAGAAAGCGCTGAACTGCATCCGCGAACGCCAGAACTGATCGAGCAGATTGCCGAGCGAGTGGAGCAGGGGGGCATTCAGGCCTGGTTTGACCTAGACGCTGCCGAGCTGCTGGGCGACGAGGCGCAGAGCTACGATAAGGTCGCGGATACCCTCGATGTATGGTTTGACTCCGGTGTTACGCACTACGCCGTATTGGCTCAGCGTGAGGAGCTGGCCTTCCCCGCAGATTTGTACCTTGAAGGCTCTGACCAGCACCGCGGCTGGTTCCAGTCCTCGATGCTCACTTCGGTGGCGGCGCAGGGCTGCGCGCCCTATAAGTCAGTGCTGACACATGGCTTCACGGTGGATGCCAACGGGAGAAAAATGTCCAAGTCCTTGGGCAATGTGGTGGCGCCACAGGAAGTGATGAATAAGCTGGGCGCAGACATTCTCCGTCTTTGGGTGGCGGCGACCGACTACCGCAATGAGATGACGGTATCGGATGAGATATTTAAACGCACCGCCGATTCCTACCGGCGCATCCGCAACACCGCGCGCTTCCTGCTTGCCAATATGGCAGGTTTTGAGCCGGGTGAGCATGCGCTGGCCAGCGACGAGATGCTCGCGCTGGATAAGTGGATCGTCCATCGCGCTGCGGTTTTGCAAGATGAACTGCTGGCCGCCTACGATGCTTATCAATTCCACGTGGTATACCAAAAGTTGCACAACTTCTGTGTGCTGGAGTTGGGCGGCTTCTATTTGGATATTATCAAAGACCGCCAGTACACCACGCCGGAAAACAGCCAGTCTCGGCGTTCGGCGCAAACGGCGCTGTACCACATTGCTGAGGCGCTGACGCGCTGGATCGCGCCGATTCTTAGCTTTACCGCCGACGAGCTGTGGCAGGTTCTGCCCGGCGAGCATCAAGGGCCGGTATTTGCCGCTGAATGGTACCAGGGCCTGCAAAAACTCTCGGACGATGACGAGATGGGCGACGCCTTTTGGCAGCGTGTGCAGAGCGTGAAAACGGCGGTCAATAAAGTGCTGGAAAACGCCCGTAACGAGGGCATTGTGGGCGGCTCCCTGCAGGCTGAAGTGACGCTGTTTTGTGACGATGAATTGATCGAGACGCTGTCGGCGCTCGGTGATGAGCTGCGCTTTGTGTTGATCACCTCTTCAGCCATGCTCGCACCGATTTCCGCGGCGAACGAGGCTGAGACGACAGAGCTGGAGGGCTTACAGGTACGCGTTGGCGCCAGTGAAGGCATGAAATGTACGCGCTGCTGGCACTATCGCGAAGACGTTGGTCAGTCGACGACGCATCCAGAACTGTGTTTCCGCTGTATAGATAACGTCGATGGTGATGGTGAGGTCCGCCACTATGCCTAATAGCGGCGCTGCGCAGCAGCGGCGGGGGCGATTGCTGTGGGGGATATTTGCCGCGGTTATTGTTCTGGTCGATCAAATTACCAAGGTTTGGGCCGACGCCAGTTTGGTGTATGGGCAGCCAAACCCCGTGTTGCCGGTGCTGGATATTACGCTGCACTACAACCCTGGAGCCGCTTTTAGCTTTTTGAGCGATGCCGGGGGATGGCAGCGTTGGTTTTTTACCGTTATCTCCGCGGCGGTAAGCGTTTACTTACTTGTGTGGCTAATGAAGCTGCGCCGACAGCAGTGGCTGTTGTCGATGGCACTGACCTTAGTGCTGGGTGGTGCGCTGGGAAACCTGTGGGACAGGGTTCGCCTCGGCCATGTTATTGATTTTATTTCGGTGCACTGGGGTAACGCGTATTTCCCCACGTTCAATATTGCCGATGCGGCGATATCGGTGGGTGCCGTGCTGTTAATCATCGATACGTTTATTCATTCAGATGCCGGCGACAAGTAAGGTCGGCATAGCGCTAACAGAGAAGCGATTATGACTATTGCGATTGGTCCGGGAACCGCCGTCACCCTGCATTTTGCTCTACTGATGGAGGATGGTAGCGAGGTGGACTCCACCTTCGAGCGCGGCCCGGCGAGCTTCGTATTCGGAGACGGTAATTTGCTCCCCGGTGTGGAGGCGAAGCTGCAAGGCTTAACGGCAGGTCAGCAAGCGACGCTGACACTCGCCCCCGAAGATGCATTCGGCCAGCGCAACCCTGCAAATATCCAGCGTATGCCACGCAGCCAGTTTGCGGATATTGAACTCAGTGAAGGCCTGGTACTCAATTTTGCTGACGCAGCGAATACTGAGCTTCCTGGCGTGGTAAGCGCGATTGATGATGAGCAGGTCGAGATTGACTTTAATCACCCCTTGGCGGGGCAGCAGCTCGGTTTCCGCGTTGAGATTCTCGACGTGCAGGTCCATGCTGGCGATGAAGAGGCCGGTGCGGAGTAAACCATGAAAATTGTTCTCGCTAACCCCCGTGGGTTCTGTGCCGGTGTGGATCGCGCTATCGAGATCGTGAATCGCGCCCTGGATGTGTTTGGCTCACCAATCTACGTGCGCCACGAAGTTGTTCACAACAAGTTTGTTGTTGAGAACCTTCGGCAGCGAGGTGCCATATTCGTCGATGAGCTCGATGAAGTGCCCGACGACAAAATCGTGATTTTCAGCGCTCATGGTGTCTCCAAAGCAGTTAGGAACGAGGCAGCGCGCCGTGGCTTGAAGGTATTTGACGCGACGTGCCCGCTGGTGACTAAGGTTCATATGGAAGTGGTCAACTACAGCAACGCCGGGCGCGAATGTGTACTGATCGGCCACAAGGGCCACCCGGAAGTTGAGGGAACGATGGGGCAGTACGACGTTAGCCAAGGCGGAAATATCTACCTTGTTGAGGATGTTGAGCAAGCGCTCAAGCTCGAGGTTAAACAGCCGGAAAAATTGTCATTTGTCACGCAAACGACGCTATCCATGGACGATACGGCGGCGGTGATTGATGCCCTGCGGCAGCGCTTCCCCACTATCGAGGGGCCGCGCAAAGATGACATCTGCTACGCCACTCAAAACCGCCAGGATGCGGTGAAAACGCTCGCCCAGCAAGCCGACTTGGTGCTTGTCGTGGGGTCTCCGAACAGTTCTAATTCGAATCGCTTACGTGAATTAGCCGAACGCTTTGGCTGTCAGGCACAGCTGATCGACAATGAGAAAGACATACAGCCCCAGTGGCTCAAAGAGGGCTTGCGAATCGGCATCACTGCCGGGGCCTCGGCGCCTGAAATACTGGTGAAAGCCGTGATTGACAGGCTCTGTGAGTTGGGCGCGTCAGCCCCCGAGGAGCTTGAGGGACGCGCAGAAAATATTACTTTTTCCCTGCCTCGCGAACTGCGTTGGGTTGAGGCCAATTAAGCCCTAGAGCCATCGCCAGTGCTCGCCGCTACTCACCACAGCGGGACTCTGCCCTGCGAATTCGTCCACCAATACTGATGACGAGCTGCCGGCCTTCTTCGCCCGTGCTAGGGCATATCGTTAGTGTACCCACCTGAAAGGCATTGCTCTTTAGATGCGCGCTGCCGTCTGGCCGGTAGCTGATGTAGTGGCTCACATGGCGGTTGCCCGTTGCATCGACCCCGCCTAGCGGGGGAATAGTGCGAAGGATTTCTTCATCGGCACCGTGCTTGCCATTGCTGTCTGTGTCGATATAGATAATAGCGCCGTGACTCCAGTGGCCGTCAGTATTGTTAATGCTAACGGTCTGCTCAAGATAAATGGCTTGTTCGCGCGCAAATTGGGCGGCGGAATGCAGCGTGTTGGTGGCGTGGCTCAGCTGTTGCTGACGCGCAAAGCGCTGCAGTGAAGGTGCCGCACCAGCGCCGATAACGGCGGCGATACTGAGCGTCACCATCAACTCGATAAGTGTCTTTCCCTGTTCATACATCTTGGAATCCTTTCCAGTCCGTAGTGTTAGCTTTAGTTCACGGATGCATTTTTTGCAATGTCTCACTACTTGCCGCTATGTCACTAGACTGCGGAATTTGCGTATTAACACTTTGAAAGTGATCATATATCTTGCAAAAAGTGGTTTTTTTTAAGTCGATACTGGTAAAGCGCAGCAAAATCGCTCAGTGTTCGGTTCATAAAAATAAATCTACTGCATGCAACGGTGTCGTTGAGTCAGGGCGGTCGCAAGGTCGAAAGATTGGGTTTCAGGGCTAAAATACCTTTTAAAGTAATCACTATGCGGCGAGGGCTTGAATGACCTTTAGCTAGGGGAGTGTAAATGATTAGCTTTCCGCGCAACCAACAAGGCGCGACGCTTATAGAAGTGCTGGTGGCATTGCTGATCACGGCTATTGGTGTCATGGGTGCGGCGGCCGTTCAGCTGAACTCTGTCAAATTCAACCAGGCGGCGAAATTCCGCTCCAACGCTGTGTTTTTGGCCAACGATATCAGTGACCGAATGCGGGCCAACCGGGTTGTCGCGTTAAAGGGCGACTACGACATTGCGATTGATGATGACGCTCCGACGGGCACGGGTGCGGTTGCCGTCGACCTGCGTGAATGGCTGGGAGAGGTTGCACTTAGGCTTCCCGCGGGCGATGGCGCGGTAATTCGCGACGATACGCGTTTCACCATCCGGATTCAGTGGAGCGAAGGTCGCTTGGAAAAGACCCGTGAAGGGTCAGCGCCCTCCCTGCAAACCTTTGATTTTGTTACGGAGCTATAAAGCGTGAATGCCCAACGAGGCTTTGGTCTGATTGAACTAATGATCGCGATCACTTTAGGGCTGATTCTGAGTACCGCGATCATTCAGGTTTTTCTTGCCTCTAGAACAAGTTATCAACTCCAGGAATCACTGTCGATGATCCAGGAGAATGCGCGTTTCGGCATGCATTTTATGGGGCGTGAAGTGAGAATGGCGGGGTATATGGGGTGTAATTCCGTCGGCAATATTGACGTTAATGTTATCGCCAAGCCAGCGACCTATGCGGCCGATTTTGTTCCCGTTAAAGGGGAGGATGATGTCGGCGCTGGGCACACTCTAGGCGCCGTTGAAGGCACCGATACGATACAAATACTCAGAGGGGGTGACGGTTCAGTACGGCTGACCGGAAACCTGGCGCCCAATAATGCCAATGTTCAAATTGAAGATAATACCTACAGTATTGCTAAAGGCGACTACGTATTGATTTCGGACTGCACATCGGCTGATATTTTCCGCGTTACTAACACGCCGAAGGAGAGTGGCAAAGGCACTGCCACCTTGACCCACAGCAAAGGTAATGATTGGAATACCAGTAATCGGCTGAGCAAAATATACGGTGGTGACGCAGAAGTGTTCGGTTTTGAAGTCACCCACTTCTTTGTGCGAGACACAGGGCGTGATACCGCTGGGGGTAGGCCTGTACTCAGCCTCTACAGCCAGCAACGACCAACGGGTAGTGGCGGTTCGATGGCAGCAGCGGTTGAGCTCGTCGAAGGCGTGGAAAATTTGCAAATCGTCTATGGTCTGGATACCGACAACGATCGAGCGATTGATAGTTACGCCGACGCATCAGCGGTGACAGATTGGCAGCAAGTGGTGAGTGCCAAGCTCGAGTTGACCCTGGTCGCGAATGATGAGGGGGTTGTGGGGCGTACCGGCTCTGTTGATGCGCAGAGCGTATACGACTCCTCTGGGCAATTGCTGAGTAACACTGACGGGCGCATGAGACAGGTATTTTCATCGGTATTTGCAATAAGGAATCGCTTGCCATGATCACAGCAAATGCGCAGCGTGGCGCGGTACTGATTGTTGCACTGGTGTTTACGGCCATTTTGACGGTCATCGGCGTTGGTGCCATGCAAAATGCCACACTCCAAGAGCGCATGGCGGGGAATAGTAGAGATATCAATGTCGCGTTTCAAGCGGCAGAAGCCGCGTTACGAGAAGCAGAAACGCTAATGGGCGTTGTTTCAAGCATTGATTTTGATGGTTCAAACGGACTTTATTTATCTTGCCCCGACCCAACAGTCAAGACCACCGCTTGTAGTCAACCTGATTGGAAATCAGATTCCGCCACTGGGTGGCGACAGGTTAGCGAACAGTTGCCAGATGTGAATCGCCAGCCGGAGTTCATAATTGAGCAGATAAGCGCGTCGATTGACGTTGGCTCATCGTTAGATTCGGACAGAACCATTGCAATGCAGGGTTACTACCGGATCACAGCGCGAGGGTTTGGCGCCAGTGATCGCTCCATGATTGTGCTCGCTACTACCTACCGGCGAGAGGAGGGCTAGTATGAAAAATAATATGCCGCCGACAGCTGTTCGGCCCTGGCTTATAAATATGCGTAGAGTAATAGGTCTTTTCTTATTTCTTATTGTGTCTGGGGGCCAGCTTGCAAATGCTACAAGCTGTGAGGTGTCGCTTCAAACTGGAGAAATAGGGTCCTTCTTCAGGACTCAATCGCAAATTTTTGATGAGCTGGAGTCGATAACCACTGTTTCGGTAAATGAAGTAGCGCCTCCTATCTTCTTTTTTGGCCGGCGGGAATATCAGTGTTCGCCATTCTCGTACTCTTTTGAAGACAATCGACTGACTGTATTTAGAGGGTGTAAAGCGAGTTTTAATATTACTGGCAGAAAAAAAGACTGTGATGACGCTGTTCCCGAGTCGGGCATATCCCAGGTGCCGCTATTTCTTTCGCAATCGGCTCCACCAAATGTCATGTACATCTTGGATGACTCTGGGTCGATGCAGTTTGAACTAATGCCTGGTGAGCTGATTCGTAACAATGCGAGATTTTTGTACCCCCGGATAAAATCTGTATACGGAGGTAGAAGTTACGACAACCGTGTAGTGACATTCAATAGTAGCTCCGCTTTTAATCGGATGAGCCGCTCTCCGCAATTGAATACGGTGTACTACAACCCTGCAATTACTTATCGTCCTTGGTTAGACGCTGACGGCGATGAATTTCCACAAGCGAACCCTCGCTGCGCACTGCATAACCCGATAAATAGCGGTTCAGGTCGAAATTTTTGCCGTGACTTAGCCGCAGAAAATGACGGCGAGTATTTTGTTGGCGAAGATGGCGGAAGTTGGAGGGAATGTCCAAAGTCAGGAGGTTGTAGTAGCGACAATAACGCTAATAAAAGGTTCTGGCCTGCAGTTTATTATTGGTTTAACGGGAATGTTCAGAGTACGGACGATAAGTGGGACACTGGAAAATACGAAAAAGTCGTTATAAAAAATTTTGCGACCTCCAACAATGAATATGTTGGTCATGGCAGGGTACGACGCAGTGATTGTGCGGATGCTGAAAACGCGACTTGTACCTATGCTGAGGAGATTCAAAACTTTGCTAATTGGTATACGTATTATCGCTCTCGTGTATTAACGGCACGAGCTGGCTCAGGTCGTGCATTTGCACTGCAAGGCGGCGGCTTGCGTGTTGGTTTCGGGAGCCTAAATAGTGAAAGTAGAAATGTAGATGATGAACCAAACACCAAAGTGATTCGAAAGGGCGTTCGCGCTTTCAGCGGCGACGATCGCCAAGCGTTTTATGACGAGCTCTACGGTATTGATATACCTGATAAAGGTACACCATTACGTGAGGCATTGAGTGCCGCTGGTGAATATTTTCAACGTGACGACGACCAAGGGCCTTGGAATGACACGCCAGGAGAAAGCGGTGGGGATGATCTGGAGTGCCGGCGGAACTACACTGTATTAATGACCGACGGGTATTGGTCAAATGGTGATTTATCTGGCGACCCATTTAAAAACAACGATGGCAAGAACAACCCAACGCATACGGCGTCTAACGGCGCCTCATACACTTATAAAGCGGTGTCCCCGTTTAAGGATGATCGTTCCGATACCTTGGCGGATGTCGCGATGTATTATTGGAAGAATGATTTACGCTCCGACCTTCCTAATGCCGTAACGATTAACAAGAAAAACCCGGCGTTCTGGCAGCATATGACAACCTTTGGGGTTGGCCTGGGGGTGAGTGGCACTATTGACCCTGAAGCGGCGTTTGCCGCATTAACGACGGGTGCCCCAATTAATTGGCCATCGCCAACATCGGATGACCTGCATAAAATTGATGACCTCCTCCATGCCGCAGTCAACAGCCGTGGCCAGTTTTTCAGTGCAAATAACCCTGACGAATTCGCACAGGGACTTTCCGATTCTCTGCAGACAATTGCCAACGAAAGTAAGTCATCTGCATCGGCAGTAGCCGCCAACTCTACTCGGCTTGATTCTGGAACATTGGTATATCAAGCAAGCTTTAATAGCTTAGAGTGGACAGGCAGGATCGTTGCTTACAAAGTGCAGTCTGATGGCAGTCTGGGAGACATAAAGTGGGATAGCGATAAGTCGGCTATACCGACTGTGGCATCGCGTAACCTGTTTGCGGCTACCGGTGATCGAAATACGGTAGTAACAGACGCCATCAATTATAATACGGCGACGTGGGCTGATCTTAGTGCTCAACAACGAGCCACCCTAAAAAATGGCGGTACTGATGACGATGGTCGCAGAATTGTTAGGTGGGTGCGAGGCGAGCAGCTGGCTGGCTTGCGTCGCCGCACAAGTATTTTGGGTGATATCGTTAATTCAGACCCTGCATTTATTGGTAATCGCGACGATTATGGCTTCCATACATTAAGTGGGTCTGAAGGTAGCACTTACCGCGATTTTTTAAGAACGAAAAAGTCCTGGGATTCCATCATCGTCGTCGGTGCGAACGATGGAATGTTACATGGCTTTGATGCAGAAACAGGTAAAGAGGTGTTTGGGTTTATTCCTGTTTCATCCTTTAGCGGTTTAGTGCAGCTTGCCGACCCCAATTATGAGCACCGATATCTTGTTGACGGGTCGCCGCGTGCGAGTGACGCATACATCGATAGCGCATGGAAAACCATTGTGGTCGGTGCCAATGGAGCTGGCGGTAGGTCTGTGTTTGCACTGGATGTCAGTAGTCCTGATACCATTAATAAAAATAGCTTCATGTGGGAATTTGCGACTGCCGCTGATGCAGAGCATAAGCTTGGCGTGGCGATGAGCGAGCCGACCATAATTCGTGTTAAGGCGGGTAATCGCTGGGTGGTAGTATTTGGAAATGGCTATGAGTCAGGCGACACGCTGAAGCTATTCGTTGTTGATCTTGCAACGGGAAGCTTAATTAAGGCGATCGACACAGAAGTTAGTGGCGTAAGCAACGGCTTAGGTTCTGTTGTGCCCGTTGATGTCGATAATGATCGTATTAGTGACTTTATATACGCAGGGGATCTCAAAGGAAACCTCTGGAAATTCGATCTTACGGCAAGTTCGGATTCGGGTTGGAAGGTTGCCTATACGTCTGCCAGCAAGCCGGCGCCACTATTTGTGGCGAAAGACGGTTCCGGGGTTCGCCAGCCGATCACTATGAGACCGACGGTAGGGCGTCACCCCGCTGGCGGCTACTTTGTTTATTTCGGTACAGGGAAGTACTTTGAGACCGTCGACGGTGTTGTAGGCGCGAGTCCGCAACTTCAAGATTTTTACGGCATTCGTGATAACGGTGCCGTCGTCAGCCGCGGCGATTTACTGGTACAAAATATTTTCTTTGAGAATACGGGGACCAACCGAGACGGGTCTACTACTGATGTGCCAGTTCGCTTGGTGTCGTCAAACTCTGCCGATGCGCCTCAATATGGCTGGCGCCTGCCGTTACAGCCGCCGGATGACTCCTTGGAAGGCGAACGTGCAGTGTCCCGGCCTCTGCTACGTAATGGCAGGATTATTTTCACTAGCTTAATCCCGAACAACAATACCTGTGGTTTTGGCGGCAGGAGCTGGCTGATGGAGCTGGATGCCAACACGGGTGGGCGGTATGCAGAACCGGTGCTTGATACCAATAACGACGGTTTGATTAACGAAATGGATGCTGTGTTTTATGTGGATGGTGAGTACTACCCGATTAGTGGCCGCAGCAGTGATGAAATTATCAAAACCCCAGGGGTGATAAGCAAGGGTGACCTTGAATATAAATACACCTCAGGCAGTAGTGGTACAGTGGGGGTCATCACCGAGAAAGGTGGCGATGGCGGAAGGATAGGGCGACAGTCTTGGAGACAATTACAGTAATGACTCATCGTCATTTATCTCGTGGGTTTACCCTAATGGAGCTCATGATCACCGTGGCAATCGTAGCGATACTCGCCTCGATTGCCTACCCGAGTTATCAAGAGCAAGTGGCTAAGTCGCGGCGCAACGAGGCGGCCAATGCCCTGATGATTGGCGCCCAGGCGCTAGAGCGCTACTACTCCGCTAATGGTCGTTATACCACCACTGCCGGGGGGAGTGACTTGCCTGCGGTGTTTCCCTCTCGGGTGCCGGAGAATGGCGGAACGTATTACACGATATCCGCGGATGGCACACCGACAGCGAATACGTTTACCTTGATCGCAGTGCGCAGAGGTACGATGGCGGGCGACAGTTGTGGAGATTTCACTCTGGATGAAACGGGTGACATGGCGTTAAAAAACAAGCCCTCTGGATCGACTAAATCCCTGGCCGACTGCTGGCGCAGGTAGTGCCGTTATACGTAGATATGCGGGTGTCCATACGCGTTATTCAGAGGTGTCGAGTGGCTCGCGAAACACGTCATTTGTTTTGTACATGGCGGTAAATCTGCGTATTCTTGCCCAGTCGCTATAGAATTATAATCAAAGTGCTGGCCGTGCTGATTGGCATTTAAGCGTTTGTGCTTTTGCAAACCATCACAATGACTACGGAAAGTCGCTGGTAACTGCTACTGGCACCCCTACTCAATGCTCCATTTGTTCGGCCGATAATAATTTCCATGCTTGGGAGAAGAGGCCGAGTGCGAGCTAAAGATATTTCCGGTTTTACCCTGATTGAATCAATGATCACCGTCGCGATCATTGGCATATTGGTTGCCGTAGCGCTGCCCTCTTATCAGGAGTATGTCGTGCGCACGAATCGATCGGCAGCGCAAAACTTCGCGATGGAGGTGGCAAATATGCAAGAGCGATTTTACTTGGACAATCGCAGTTATGCTGCCGACCTTGCTACCCTCGGCGCTTCTTTGCCGTCAGAAATTTCCGGCGCGTATGTCGTTAGTGTGACCGCCGACAACACTGCTAATCCTCCTAGCTATATGATTAGCGCTGCTCCGAAGGGGACGCAGGCAAGTCGCGATGATTGCGGGACGCTTACCCTGAACAATAAGGGAGAAAAAGGTTATGCCTCGGGGGCAACGCGATGCTGGGAATAAGTAGGTTTAGAGGCTTTACGTTACTTGAGCTGTTAGTAACCTTGGCGGTAGTGGCCATCGTGACCGCCATTGCAGCGCCGTCATTCAACGACGTTATTGAGCGCCAGCGCGTTCGCAGCGCCGCCGATACCTTACGGTCTACCATTGACTTGGCGCGCAGTGAGGCAGTTAAGCGCAACGCGGTGGTTAGTGTCAGTCGAATTGGCGATAACTGGAACAAGGGGTGGCAGGTACTCGATGGTGCAACTGTACTACAGGTCGCACCGTCTCAGCCGAGCCTGACCATTACCAGCGCGGTCAATACGGTGCAGTTTAACGGCTCGGGACGGAGCAATGCCGCGGCAGAGTTCAGTCTAGTGCCCGATTCCGGGAATACCGCAAACGCCTACTGTGTGGATATAAGCCTCAGCGGCCGCCCGCGAAGCCGGAAGGGAGGCTGCTAATGCCAAAACGGCAAGTCGGATTTACCTTAGTGGAGATTCTTGTTGCCCTACTTGTTGTCCTGGTCGGTTTAATGGGCGGAGCGGGCTTGATAGCGCGCTCTGTTCAGCAGGAAGTGGAGGCTTATCAGCGCTTACAGGCGCTTAATTTACTCCAGGATATGGTGAGTCGGATTAATGCAAACCGGCTTGTCGTGAGTTGTTATTCTGCGGGAGCCAATGGCTTGGCCTTAGGGCACGGTGCCTCCAACCCGCCCGCTTGCGCTCAAGGTTCTGCCGAGCAACGCGAGACCGCAGACGAGGATCTTGTGCAGTGGAATGCCGCATTGATTGGCAGCGCCCAACAAAATAAAAGTGACGAGAGTATCGGCGCGATGATTGGTGCCCGTGGTTGCATACAGCAGCTAGACGCGGCTACGCGTCAATATCGAGTGAGTGTCGCCTGGCAAGGTCTGAACGAAACCTCTGCTCCCTCTGATAACTTGACCTGTGGAAAGAACCAATACGGTGACGAAAAGCAGCGAAGAATTGTTACCGCGATCGTGCGAATTGGAGACTTAACGTGAACCTGTCTAGGCGGCAGCAACGTGGCCTTTCTTTGGTTGAGCTCATGATTGCTCTGGGTTTGGGCGCTTTTATGCTATTGGGGATTATTTCCTTAGTTGCCTCCGTCAGTCAGACCCGCACCAAGCTCTCTCTGGTATCAGATCAAGCAGAGAGCGGGCGGTATGCTCTGCATGCACTGAATGAAGAGTTGGCACTGGCGGGTTTTCTCGGCACCTATCATCCGGGTGTTGGTGTGGCCGATTACCAGCTCGTTGACCCATGCGTAAATAGTGGCAATGCGAGTGACCTAGGTTTTGATCCGAGTACGCTTGCGCTGCCGCTTGCGGTGTCTGGTGTTGCCAGCGGTGCCGCAATGCCGGCATGTATTGGTGCAGATAGTCCGGTGGCGAACTCGCCGATGCTGAACATTCATCGTGTGGACGTTGCCGAGGTGGACGTGGCGAGCATCGCGGCGGGAAACACGACACCGTATCTGCAGGTTTCCAACTGTGAGCTAGATGCTCTGCCTTATGTACTGAATACAGACCCTGCTGCGCTTACCTTGCGGGCAAAGGGTTGCGCGTCATTAGCAAGTGCTCGCCCTTACCTCGTTCGCAGCTACTTTATAAGCGATTGTGAGGATTGTGCCGACGGTGGTGATGGTCGCCCCACACTTAAAATGCTGGAGTACAGCAGTAGGGTTCGGCGCGTACTGCCACTGGTCTCCGGCGTCGAAGACCTGCACATCGAATACGGATTAGATTTAGATATCGACGGTGGCCCCGATTGCTATGTGAGTGATCCCGGAGCCGCCGTTGCGCCCGGTGGCTGCCCGGCCGCAGAGTGGTCTGGTACGGCAACGGAAAACTGGCGGGATACCGTTGCTGTGCGCGTACATTTATTGATTCGCTCTGAAGAACCGATTTTAGCGGAGCCAGTTGAAGACACCTTTGACCTTGGTCGCGCTGACAGGGTGGGGCCTTTCGACGACCGTTTTAAACGGCAAGTTGTGTCGACCGTTGTGTTAATACCTAATGTTGCGGGGCCGAGAGAATGATAAGCGTAAAGCGACAGTCAGGCTTGGTATTGATCGTAGTGCTCGTCATGCTGGGGATATTCAGCATTATCATTGTCAGCATGCTGAGCGGCAGCAATATTAATTTTAAAATAGCCGGTAATCAGCAGTATCACATCGAATCAAAAAATGCGGCGAGTAACGCCATAGAATCTTTTGTCAGTAATCCGGCTAATTTCGCAATTCCATTGCCCGACGGGAATACGGAGTTTGGCAGCGACTTCAATGGTGATGGTAGTGATGACATGGTTGCTGTGGTCGCGCCGCCAACCTGTCTGAGTACAGACCCAATAAAACAGGTTGAACTTGATGTCGCCGACCCAGCAGATGCTCAGTGCCTGGGAACGGGTAAAAATAATACCAGCGGTGTGCTGACGGATGACGACGTTGCCCTCCAAGGCAACTCCTGGTGTACCAAAATGCGCTGGGATATCGCCGCAACAGTGGGTGACGCTAAGACTGAAAGCCGCTTGGAAATGCACCAAGGGGTGTATTTGCGCGAAGTCATTGGGACGCCCTGTTTGAATTAATTCTCCGGTTTAACCGGTGTTAGAAAGAGTGAAGGCCATGAAAACGCTAATTAGTTGGATCCGTCTGTCGCTTCTATTTATCGCGATGTCTGCGCCGACACAGGCCGAGGATATCGATTTATTCGCTGGGATCACCCCTGGCGGTGCCAACCCCCCAACGGTATTGCTGGGTTGGCACAGTACGGCGAACTCCAATGCCAATGTCACCCACGGCTGCGTTTACGGAGATAGCGGCGCGGCCCCATCGCTTGGTGATACGGTGGGCGGTATGGAGCAGTGTGCGCTGGTGAACACCATGCTCTCTCTATTAGACGCCGAAAATGATTACTTGCTAGGTGCAATTAAGATTGGCCTGATGGTATTCAATGAAAATGGTTACAGCAGCTTCAATAATGGCACGGGTTTAGGTAATGGCGATAACCGGTGTGGTTATTTGCTTGTGCCACCAACATTGATGGACAGCTCTGGTATTAACAGCTTCATTAGCAAGCTTAAAAGTATTGATAAAAACAACTTGGCAAACCAGTCGCGGCTGGGTGATCTGATTGCCGAAAGTTGGGCCATGTTGAATGGTCTGGCAACCTCTTGTTCAGGCGTTGACTACTCCGGTCTTGCGGAAACGGCGACCCAATGCCGCGACGCCGTGCTCGTCTATATTGGCAATGCCACGAAGGAAAATTCCAGTGTTGCCGATGGCACGGGAAGCCCCGATACGCTATTGAAAAACCAGTTAACAAGTGAGTTTTCCTACAGCACCGGTTCTTCTCAGTACAAGTTTTTTGCCACACCGCGCGCAGTTACCCAGCTCACCAATTCAGACTCATCCAATAATAAATATTGGGGGGATGAATGGGCGCAGTTTATGAATCTGGTAGATACCAGTGACAGCGCACAATCTGATCGCAATGTCAGTACCTACTCTATTGCGGTTTACGACCCTAGCTTAGAAACAAAGCTGGCTGGCGAAATCAACTTCCTCGCAGACTTGGCGAATGTTGGCGGCGGCAAGGCATTTAAAGTAACAGCTGATAATCATGCTGGTTTGGCGGAGGTGCTCCTGCAGATATTTAATGAAGTGCAGGATATTAACAGTGCATTTTCATCGGCGACGCTGCCTGTTAGTGCTAACACGCAAGGCACCTTTCTGAACCAAGTTTATATCGCCAGCTTTCGGCCAGACAGCGACGCGGCTCCACGTTGGAACGGCAACGTTAAACAGTATCAGCTCGGCTTTGACGCCGGTGGAAATATCGTTTTAACTGATTCGACTCAGGATGTGGCGTCGGTGGTTACTTCTGTTACTAACCCCATCACCGGAGCAATTGTTGATGATGCAGTGAGCTTCTGGACGACAAACACGCCCAAGGATGCGTCAGGCGCCGCCGTGGCGGATTGGCCGCTGGATGGCTTCTGGCGTAATAGCCCGGAAGGAGAGGGCTTTGCCTTTGACCACCCTGACGGCGATTTAGTTGAGAAAGGCGGTGCGGGCCAGCTGTTGCGGGTGAATAACCTGACCACGTCATCAGGCCGCAAAGTCTATACCTGTAACAGTGTTGGGAGTTGTCCGAGCACGTCGGTTTTACCTGAATTTAAGACGACGAATACCGCGCTAGTTTCGCAGCTTGATGCAGAGCTGGGCGCCGCCGAAGAGGGCGGGACTGCATCGATCAGTGTGGGTCGCTATGACGATGGCGAAAAGATATCAACAAGCTGCTCAGGTGATGGCAATAATATCACCTGCACTATCACTCCTGAAGGTAGTGGCGGTACTCAGCTGAACGCCTCAACCGATAAGGTAGTAATACTAAACGCATGGAATGAATCGCTGAAGGCTAATAAACAGAGCTGTACCTTTGCCGAACCGTGCAGCATCAGCAATGTCACGGCCACAAGTTTTGACGTTACCTCTCGCAATATCCCCGATGACCAAACCTACAATGGTGCCGTTATTGTAGAAGTGAGCCGTGCCGCTCGTGTTGCGCAAACCTCCCATGGTTTGTCATTGGGAGACCAGGTTGAATTAGAGGGCTGTACTGTCGGTTCTACCGTCAATACACACAATAGCGCCTTGCTCAACGGCACAGTGCTCGGCAGTGTGATCGCGGTTACCGATGCCGACAACTATGTGCTAAGGCTTGGGGACTACGTGCTTGCGGAAAACAACAATGTAAGTTGTGGCAGCAGTGCAGTGTCGCTAACCGCCGAGACCGTCATCGATTGGGTACGCGGGGAAGATATTATCGGCAATGAAAGCCGTCGAGGCCCATGCCCGCCCGAGCTACGCGGGAGCGATTGTCCGATCACCGCGCGTGGGTCGATTCATGCAGATGTCCTGCACTCACGCCCCGCGGTTATCAACTACGGCGGCACTACCGGGGTTGTTGTGTTCTACGGCTCCAACGATGGCCACTTCCACGCCATCAATGGTAATCAGGCAGGTAATATCGCCGGCGTACAACCCGGTGGTGAGTTATGGAGCTTTATTGCGCCGGAGTTCTTTGGCAAGTTTAAGCGGCAATTCAATAACGACCCGCTGGTGAAGTACCCAAATGTGCTCGACAGCCGGGCTCAGCCGCGCGACTACTTTTTCGACGGAAACACCACGACTCTGCAGGACAAGCGCACCGGTAAGCCCACGTCTGGAAAGTCCTTGATCTTTATGTCGGCGCGCCGTGGCGGACGTTTACTTTATGCACTCGATGTCAGCAATGTCGCGGAACCGCGTTATCTGTGGTCGCTGACGAATGATCAGGTTCCGGAGTTGGGGCAGACATGGTCGCAGGCCCAGCTGACCTTAATCAAAGGTCACAGCAACCCCGTATTGATTTTGGGGGCGGGCTACGACCCTGCCGAGGACCAAGAGCCAGCACCTGCGACGAATAGCCAGGGACGGGGTATTCTCATTCTGGATGCGATGACCGGAGGAGTGCTGTGGGCAGCGCTGGCTGACTGTACCGGTGTCACCGTGGCAACAGGCGGACACTGCGAGACCGTTTCCGCGATGACGAAATCGTTTCCCGCTGATGTAACGGTTCTGGATAAGGACTTAGATGGCTTCACCGACCGCCTCTATGCGGCAGATGTGGGCGGGAATATATGGCGTGTTGACCTTGAGGCAGCCAGCCCCGCGACAACCGCCTTTAGCGACATTGAAGTCAATAAGTTCGCAAGCCTGGGGGGCAGTGGCAACAGTGCTCGCAAATTCCTCTTCGCCCCGGATGTCGTGCCCACGAATAATTTCGACGCTGTGGTGGCGGTCTCCGGCGACCGTGAGCACCCGCTTTATACCAGTAGTACCACCGCCGGGCTTGCCTACAATGTCGAGAATAAGTTTTTCATGATTATGGACAAAAATACCGGTAAGTCGATGCCCTCGACTCACTCGGCGGTGACCGTAAGTGACCTCGTTGACCAAAGCACTTTGCAGTGTACCGACGGCAGCGGTGGCATTGTGTCCTGTGGCAGCGAAGGAGCGACCGAACTGTATTTTAGTGGTTTGGATAGCGGTGTCGCAGGGTATTACTTTGACCTGTTGGTGGGTGAAAAAGGCGTTAACGCACCATTGGCGGTTGCCGGGAAAGTCTATTTTGGTACCAACCAGCCGGATGTGCCCGATGCTGAAAGTTGCAGTGCAAATTTGGGTAACGCCGGCGCCTATGTCGTGAACCTTGTGACGGGTGAGCGGCAGAGAAATGAATTCTCTGGTGGTGGACTTCCACCGTCGCCCATTGCCGGGCTTGTGACGATTGACGGAAAAACCGTGCCCTTTGTGATTGGTGGGGCGGGGCCATCACCCTTTGATCCCAGCACCCCCGCGCTCGACCTGTCCGGCGGGCGAAAACGCACCTATTGGTATTACGAATAAAGAAAAAGGCAGCCTCGGCTGCCTTTTTCGTTCTGTGAGTTCATTAGTCGAGGTTGTACTTCTTTAGTTTGTAGCGAAATTGCCGGAAGGTGAGCCCCAGCAACTTCGCTGACTCCGTCTTATTGCCCTGTTGGGCTTTTAGCGCGGCATTGATAATGTTTTGTTCAATACTGGCTAGGTACCCCTCTACGTCTCCGATAGCTGCCGATAGGTGGTCGGCGTGTTTATCCGGGTTAACGCTACTATTTGATGTCGGTAGCGATAGATCCTTGGCAGTGATGATCTCGTCGTCGCACAGTGTTGCGGCGCGTTCAATAATGTTTTCCAACTCGCGGACATTGCCGGGAAAAGGGTAACTGCTCAGCGCATTAAGAGCATCTTCACTGAGACGGGGGGCCGGTATACCCCATTCGCTAGCAATTTTCTCTAGCATAAAATTGGCCAATAACGGGATGTCGCTGACCCGTTGCCGCAGGCTGGGCACCGCGACCTCGATAACGTTAATACGGTAGAACAGGTCACTGCGGAAGTGTTCTGAGGCGACTTCGCGGGATAGGTCTCTATGCGTGGCACTGAGTATGCGAACGTCGACGGCAATTTCCTCATTTGAACCGATGCGCCGCACGGCCTTTTCCTGAATGGCGCGAAGCAGTTTAACCTGCATATTCAACGGCAGGTCGGCGACTTCGTCCAGGAAGAGAGTGCCGCCATTGGCAGCTTCAAATAAGCCTTCCTTATCACCGTAGGCGCCAGTAAAACTGCCCTTAACATGACCAAAGAACTCACTTTCGACAAGCTCGTCGGGGATGGCGCCACAGTTCACTGGGACAAAGGGAGCATTGCGGCGCGGCCCATTGGCGTGGATCATGCGCGCCACCACTTCCTTGCCGCTGCCCGATTCGCCACTTATGTAGACGGGAGCCTGGCTGCGGGCAAGCTTGGTGATTTGCTGGCGCAGTCGGCTGATAACGTCGGTTTCGCCGAGTAAGCGGGTGTTGCGGCTGCTGTCGATGGCGGTGGCGCTGCTACTCTCCAGCTGCAGGGCGGTTTTGATCAGGTTGCGCAACTGCTCAATAGACACCGGCTTGTTGATGAAGTCGAATGCCCCCGCCTTTAGTGCTTCAACGGCGAGCTCTGTGCTGCCGTAGGCGGTTAACACCGCAACGGCGGTTTCGCTGCAGTGCTGCTGGATGTGGTGAACGACGTCCAAGCCCGAGCCATCTGGCAATTTGATATCGGTAAGACAAAGTTGAATAGTGTTTTGCTGCAGGAGTGCGATAGCGTCACTGACACAGCCGACCGACTCGGTATGAAGGCCCATGCGACTGATGGTAATTTCCAGAAGTTCGCGAATATCCGGTTCGTCGTCAATGATGAGTACGGTTTTCTGTGTCATATCGGCTTGTCAGTCTTAATCGGGGAACGCGCTGCGCTGCGGGTGGGCGAATTGTAATCGAAAACAGCTGTCGCCGCTGGGTTCCCGCCGGTAGCTAATAG
The DNA here is from genome assembly GCF_016906995.1 of Spongiibacter marinus. Classification (GTDB taxonomy): domain Bacteria; phylum Pseudomonadota; class Gammaproteobacteria; order Pseudomonadales; family Spongiibacteraceae; genus Spongiibacter; species Spongiibacter marinus. The sequence continues at coordinate 34,902 of NZ_JAFBBD010000007.1, forward strand.
CGATTTGGTTCGCCAGGCAGAGCTCGCGGCAAAGGTACAAGCCGAGCCCATTGCCCTGAGACTCCGTGGTGAAAAAGGGCTCAAAGATTTTGTCTTGATTGTCCTGTGAAATGCCGGGGCCATTATCGATGATATCCAGTGTCACACCGCCGCTAATACCGTTGCTCAAACGGTAGCGGATAACGGCGTTGTCGGCCTCTGCCAGGCTATGGCGAATACCGTTTTCCGTAATATTGCTCAGTATCTGGTTTAGCTGGCTTTGGTCGACATTCACCGTGTCGTTACTGCATTGTGAGTCGTCCGTTAGCAGCTGAATTTGCCCCTGATGAATGCTGTGCCAGTCCCGGCAAAAGCGCTGCAGCCAGGGCATTAGTGCGAAGGCTTCAGGTTTGGGCAGTCGGCCGCGTGACAGCTCGAGAACATTTTTTACAATATCGTCCATGCGTTTTGCATGGTTTTGGATAATGCCGACAAAGCGCGCATCGCCGTCGTCGAGGTGCGGGCCTTCGGCGAGCAGTTGTGCCGCATGGCTGATTGCCGAGAGAGGGTTGCGTATTTCATGCGCGATGCTGGCGGTGAAGCGCCCAAGCGAGGCGAGCTTCAAGTTTTGCGCGCGCTGATTGATCTTGCTGATATTTTCAATATACAGCAGGAAGTCTTCGTCGTTGTCTTGGTCCAGCTGGGCGATATTGACGTGTAATTCCACGCCCGAGGGCTGCAGCTGAATGATTTTCGACAAGCTGCTACCCGGTGCAGTGAGGGCGGTGATTTGCGGAGGAGCATAGAGTGAATCGGGGCGACGTTGGTAGGGGACTTGCAAGAGCTCTGCGGCAGCGGCATTGCAGAGCTTGATGCGGCCACTGCGTGACATGACCACAATGCCAGTCTGCATTCGCTGCACAATGCTTTGGTTGATTTGCGAGAGCCGCTCTAAGTCACTGCGGCGGCGCTCTGCCAACTGCTGAGCGGAAATAATTCGTTGGCTGAGGTAGCGAATGGCAATGGCTGTCGAAAAATAGGCCATCCCCATCATGCCAGCGACGACAAATTGCTGGGTCTCTACGCGCTCGTACAGGGTGTTGGCTGCGACCTCGGCGATGGCGCTGATGGTCGCCAGCGAGGCCAGAGACAGGCACAAGCGGGCGGGTAAGGTCATGCTGGCTGCGCTGATACTAACCATCAACAGGGAGGCGAGGCCAGAGTCGGCGCTTGCCGAGCAGTAGCTCATCAGCATGATGCAGCCAATGTCGATGAAAAACTCGAAGAACAGCCCCGTGTCGTGATAGTGACGACTGGTCAGTAAGTGCTGGAACAAGGCAAGCAGTGAAAAAGCCAGGTAAGCAAAGGAAATCAGCGAATAGATGCCGGGGGCGGTACTTCCCAGCACCGATTGACTGAAGCCGTAAATGAAGATGAAAAACAGCGCGCTGGCTAACAGCAGGCGGTACACCGCATATACCCGCATGACGGCGCGGCGTTGGCTGTGGTCGATGCTGGCGCTATGCATGATGCTCTCGTTCAGATAATGCTAATAAGTGTATCTGGCAATTCCTGCGGATGCACATCGCGAGTTTTGATAGAATGCCTGCGCACCGCGGTAAGCCAACGCCTATTAACGGGGATACACATATTCATGACCACGCTTCGTATTGTTACTGCTCAGATCAACCCGGTAGTAGGGGACATCGAAGGCAACACCGACAAAATTCTCAATGCCGTTGAACAGGCAATACAGGCGCACAACCCCCAGCTCATATTGTTCCCAGAGCTTGTTGTAACGGGGTATCCGCCCGAAGATTTGCTGCTGCGCAGCAGCATCAGCCATCGGGTAGAACGCGCGTTGGCGCGCATTGCCAAAGCCGCGAAAGAGACCTATATCGTCGTCGGCTATCCGCGCAGCCAAGAGCAGGGTTTGTACAACACGGCCGGGGTGTTCTACCGCGGCCGTTTGCTCCACGAATACCACAAGCAATGTTTGCCGAACTACCGCGTATTTGATGAAAAGCGCTACTTCAAAGAAGGCCGTGAAAGCGTCGTCTTTGACCTGTTTGGTGTGCCCACGGCGCTGAGTATTTGCGAAGACATTTGGCAGGATGGCCCCACCGCGGCTGCCAGAGCCGCCGGGGCACAGCTGATGTTGAATATGAGCGCCTCGCCCTTCCATGCGGGTAAGCAGATAGAGCGCGAAGCCCTGCTGGCGCAACGGGCCTGGCAAGGCGGAATGCCCATCGTCTACTGCAATTTGGTGGGAGGGCAGGACGAACTGGTGTTTGATGGTGCGTCAATGGTGGTTTCCAAAGAGGGCGAATTACTGGCGCGAAGCCCCGCCTATGTCGAGCATCTGGCCTGTGTTACCGCACATTGGCAGGACGGCACACTGAGCATTGATGAAGGGGCGGTGACCGACCTTAAGCCGGTGCTTGACGATGTCTACGAAACGCTGGTGCTGGGGGTGCGCGACTACGTTGAGAAAAATGGCTTTAAGGGCGTGGTGTTGGGTTTGTCAGGCGGTATTGATTCCGGTTTGACGCTGGCGATTGCCGTAGACGCACTGGGCCCGGAGCGCGTGGAGGTGGTGATGATGCCCTTTCGCTACACGGCGTCCATGAGCGTTGAAGATGCCGAGGAACAGGCGAATATGTTGGGTGTGCGCTACTCCTGTCTGTCGATCGAGCCGATGTACGACGCCTTCATGGCGACGTTGGCAGACGAGTTTGCCGGCACCCAAGTCGATACCACGGAGCAGAACCTACAGGCCCGCTGTCGTGGTGTTCTGTTGATGGCAATCTCCAATAAAAAGGGCTACTTGGTCCTCACCACGGGCAACAAAAGCGAAGTGGCGGTCGGTTACTCGACGCTATACGGCGATATGGCCGGTGGCTTTGACGTACTGAAAGATGTCGCTAAAACCCGGGTGTTTGAACTGGCTCGCTATCGCAATACTCGCTCTCCAGCGATCCCGCAGCGCGTTATCGACAGGCCGCCCTCGGCTGAGTTGGCGCCAGATCAGAAAGATGAAGACAACCTGCCGCCCTACGATACGCTGGATGAAATCCTGGAGCGCTATATCGAGCGCGATGAAAGCGCTGAAGCGATTATCGCCGATGGCTTTGACCGCGACACCGTGTACAGGGTACTGCGCCTTGTCGATTTAAACGAGTACAAGCGCCGGCAAGCACCGATCGGTACGCGCATCACCGAGAGAGGCTTCGGGCGTGACCGTCGCTATCCCATCACTCAGAAATGGCCGATTGGCGATTGATAGACCGGAAATAAAAAAGGGCGCCTATGGCGCCCTTTTTTTGTACCTCGCTGTCGCGACGACCTATTCTTCACTCTTGCTGCGGTTGTCAAAACGCGGCGGCTCATAGCGGTCAAACAGGCCGAAGGTGGCTTTATTGATAAATGAGCCTTCCTGTTCGATACCGACTTCGCTGATGAAGTTACCGTTTTTGTCGAGGTTGGGGTGGTCAGGATAGTTCTTGCGCAACACGGCAAGTGACTGCTCCGCCAGATCATCCATGCCTAACAGCAGATAGGCTTGCACCATTACCGCTAGTGCATCGGGCACTGCCGGTGTTTGCGGCAAATTTTCGATAACATAGCGCCCGCGGTTGGCCGCGGCCAAGTAGGCTTTGCGCTTGAAGTAGTAATTCGCCACATTGATCTCGTAGCGCGCGAGACGGTTGCGCAGGTAGATCATCCGGGCGCGCGCATCGTCTGCATACACGCTGTTCGGGAAGCGCTGTAGCAGCTGGCGAAAATCTTCGAAGGATTGGATCGCCGAACCCGGGTCGCGCTGAGTCATGTCAGTGGGGATGAAGCGTTCCAGCAGGCCCTCGCCCTCGGTGTAGTTCGAGAGGCCGCGCATGTAGTAGGCGTAATCCACTTTCTCGTGCTGTGGGTGCAGGCGAATAAAGCGATCGGCAGCAGCGATCGCTGCCTCGTTGTCACCGCCGCGATAGTAGGCGTAGATAATCTCCAGCTGCGCTTGTTCGGCATAGGGGCCGAAGGGGTAGCGGCTTTCCAAAAGCTGCAGGTTCTGAATAGCCAGTGAAAAGTTCTTGCTGTTCAGGTAGCCTTGCGCGGTTTCGTATATCTCCCGCTCCGACAGTTCCTGTCGTTCAGGTTCGCTGGCGCAACCCACGAGGGTGGCGATGAGAAGGAGTGCTAGGAGCTTGTTAAACGCTTTCATTTACCCGTTCCAAATGGCGGAAGAACCCCGCATTTGCGAGGGCCTGCTATTTAACCACAGCGTGTCAGTGGTATAAAGAAGGCCTCGGAGAATCACTATGACAGAAACCATCAATCGCCAGGAAATCGTTCCCGCCGACCTCAACTATGCGCGTTTCGACCAGGCCGCCAGCGCCTTGTTCCCCGAATATTCGCGATCGCGCCTACAAAGCTGGATAAAAGGCGGCCAATTAACGGCCAATCACAGCAGCTGCCGCCCTCGGGACAAAGTTCACAAAGGCGACGTGCTGACCCTGCAAGCGGAGCTGCAACCCGAGGGGCGTTTTGAGGCCGAGGCGATAGCGTTGGATATCGTCTATGAAGACGACGATATTATCGTGATCAATAAGCCCGCCGGCCTGGTTGTTCACCCGGGTGCCGGTAATCCCAGCGGCACCCTGCTGAATGCCCTGCTCAGTCACTGCCCCAGTATTGATAGCGTGCCGCGCGCGGGTATTGTTCACCGTCTCGACCGCGATACGACCGGGCTCATGGTGGTTGCCAAAACGCTGCGAGCCCACGCCGACTTGGTGGCGCAGCTGCAGGCGCGCGATGTTCACCGCGAATACGACGCCGTTGTGATGGGCAGCATGACCGGTGGGGGTAAGGTTGAGGAGCCAATGGGGCGTCACCCCCAGCAGCGCACGAAAATGGCGGTGGTGCAGTTTGGCGGCAAGGAGGCGATTACGCATTATCGCCTGCAAAAACGTTATCGCGACCACTGCCATGTGCGCTGTTTTCTTGAAACCGGCCGCACCCACCAGATTCGTGTGCATATGGCCCATATTCGCCACCCTTTGGTGGGCGACGCCACTTATGCCGGTCGGCCGCGCCTGCCCAAAGGCGCGAGCGATGCGCTGGTGAATATGCTGCGCAGCTTTCCCCGGCAGGCGCTGCATGCCCGCAAGCTTGAACTCGAGCACCCCATAAGTGGCGATACCATGAGCTGGGAAGTGCCTTTGCCCGACGACATGCAAGCTCTGCTAGCCGTATTGGATGCGGAGGAAAAGTTGTGATTCGCGCGGCCTGGCCAGCGCCCGACAATGTGGTCGCGCTGACCACAACGCGGCACGCGCCAGCGGGCACTATCGGCGCCAGTGAAGGGGCGTATGCGGATTTTAATCTTGCCCAGCATGTTCACGACAAGCCGCTGGCGGTCGCCGCAAACCGCGCGGCGCTTTTCCACCAATTGCAGCCGCAGGGCTTGCGTCGTATTCAATGGCTGAACCAAACCCACGGTACTGCTGTGTATCGATCTCAGGCCGATGTGCAGGCGCTGCCCGATGCCGATGCCGCCATTACAACTGACATCGGCCAGGCGCTTGCCGTATTAACCGCCGACTGCCTGCCGGTGTTGCTCTGTGACCGGTCAGGGCGTCAGGTGGCCGCTGTTCACGCAGGTTGGCGCGGCCTGTGTAGCGGTGTGGTCGCCAATGCCGTTGCCGCGTTTGATCGCCCCGCTCAGCAATTAATGGCGTGGTTGGGGCCGGCGATTTCCCCTCAACACTTTGAAGTTGGCGAAGAGGTGCTACAAGCGTTTCAGTGCCAATTTTCCGGCCCGGATACCGCTGCCATTCGCGCCGCCTTTGTGCCGGCAGACGGTCACTCTGGAAAATATCTCGCCGATTTGTATCAATTAGCGCGGCTGCAGTTGAAATCGCTCGGAGTCGACGCCATCTATGGAGGAGAGTACTGCACGGTGGCCGACGAGGACCTGTTCTACTCCTATCGGCGACAGCCCCAGTGTGGGCGCCAGGCCAGCATTATTCTGTTGCGCGACAGCTAAAAATCTCTCCAGTCAGGCTTGAAAGCCAGCGAAGCATCCCCATCTAGTAAGTAGAAAGACCTTATTAATAGTGCGGTTATCGCTCTGCGTGAGCGGGGCCGCATGGATGGAGAGCCGCGAATGCGTATAGATCGATTTACCAACTCACTGCAAACCGCGCTGCAAGATGCCCAATCCTTGGCGCTGGGACGCGACAACCAATATATTGAAGCCGAGCACCTGTTGGCGGCGATGCTAAAACAGTCCGGCGGCGCGGTTAAACCGATGCTCAGCCAGGCGGGGGCGAATGCCGCTGCGCTGGACGCTGCGGTTAATGACGCCTTGGACAAGCTACCCCGAGTCGAGGGCAACCCTGGCGATGTTCATGTGTCGCAGGGCTTGGCGCGGGTATTTAATATCAGCGACAAACTTTCCCAACAACGCGGCGATGCCTACATTTCCAGCGAGCTTGTGGTGTTGGCGATGCTCGAGTCGGCGACGTCGATTAGCAAAGTGATGAAAGAGGCTGGCATAGAGAAAAGCCGCCTTGAATCCGTGATAGAACAATTGCGAGGAGGGCAGTCGGTGAACGACGCATCGGCCGAGGAAAATCGTCAGGCCTTGGATAAATACACCATTGATCTGACCGAGCGCGCTGAGTCGGGCAAGCTGGATCCGGTGATCGGCCGTGACGATGAAATTCGCCGCACAATTCAAGTGTTGCAGCGCCGTACCAAGAACAATCCGGTGCTGATCGGCGAGCCGGGCGTGGGTAAAACTGCCATCGTTGAGGGCTTGGCGCAGCGCATTATTAACGGTGAGGTGCCCGAGGGCTTAAAAGACAAGCGCGTGCTGTCTCTGGATTTGGGGGCACTGCTTGCCGGCGCCAAATTTCGCGGTGACTTTGAAGAGCGCCTGAAGTCGGTGCTTAACGAACTCGCCAAGGAAGAGGGGCGGGTCATCCTGTTTATCGATGAACTGCACACCATGGTCGGTGCCGGTAAAGCTGACGGCGCGATGGACGCAGGCAATATGCTCAAACCTGCGCTGGCGCGCGGTGAGCTGCACTGTGTGGGCGCCACAACCCTGGACGAATACCGCCAGTACATCGAAAAAGATGCGGCGCTTGAACGTCGTTTCCAAAAAGTCTTGGTGGACGAACCCTCTGAAGAGGACACCATCGCGATTCTGCGTGGCCTGAAAGAGCGCTATGAGGTGCACCACGGTGTCGACATTACTGACTCCGCTATTATTGCGGCGACCAAGCTGTCGCAGCGATACATCACCGACCGCCAGTTGCCGGATAAAGCCATCGACCTGATCGACGAAGCGGCCAGCCGCATTCGCATGGAGATCGACTCCAAGCCCGAGGTGATGGACAAGCTGGAGCGCCGCTTGATCCAACTGAAAATTCAGCGTGAAGCGGTGAAGAAAGACGACGATGAGGCGGCGAAGAAGCAACTCGCCTTGCTCAATGCCGATATCGATAAAGTGGAAAAAGAGTTCGCCGATCTCGACGAAGTTTGGAAGGCCGAGAAGGCGACCCTGCACGGCAGCGCGCAGATTAAGAGTGATCTCGAGCAGGCTAAGCTGGACCTGGAGGCCGCGCGTCGCAGTGGCGACCTAACAAAAATGTCGGAGCTGCAGTACGGCGTGATCCCCGATATGGAAAAACGTCTCGCATCGGCAGATGCCGCAGAGCACGGCGAAATGCAGCTGCTGCGTAATAAAGTCTCGGACGAGGAAGTCGCCGAGGTGGTATCGCGCTGGACAGGGATTCCCATCAGCAAGATGCTGGAGGGCGAAAAAGACAAGCTGCTGCGCATGGAGGAGGCGCTGCATAAACGCGTTGTCGGGCAGGGCGAAGCGGTGGACGCCGTTTCCAATGCGGTGCGCCGCAGTCGCGCGGGCCTGAGTGATCCGAATCGCCCCAATGGCTCGTTCCTGTTCCTGGGGCCAACCGGTGTGGGTAAAACCGAGCTGTGTAAGGCATTGGCAACCTTCCTGTATGACAGCGAAGAGGCGATGGTACGTATCGATATGTCGGAGTTTATGGAGAAGCACTCCGTTGCTCGCTTAATTGGTGCGCCTCCGGGCTACGTCGGCTATGAAGAGGGCGGTTACCTTACTGAGGCGGTGCGTCGTCGCCCCTATTCGCTGTTGTTGCTGGATGAGGTTGAAAAGGCTCACCCCGATGTATTCAACATCCTGTTGCAGGTGCTTGACGATGGCCGCCTGACCGATGGTCAGGGCCGCACGGTGGATTTTCGCAACACCGTGATCGTGATGACCTCGAACTTAGGCTCCGATGTGATCCAGGAAATGACACGCGGCGGTAGCGACTACCCGGCGATTCGTTCCGCGGTGCTCGACGTGGTATCCGGCCACTTCCGTCCAGAGTTTGTTAACCGCGTCGATGAGCTGGTGGTATTCGAGCCGCTGGGCAGAGAGCAAGTGCGTGAAATCGCGCATATCCAGCTGGGAATACTCAATAAACGGTTGGCAGAGCGGGAATTGTCACTGGTGCTCAGCGATGCGGTGATGGATCGCCTGGCGGATGTGGGCTTTGACCCCGTATTTGGTGCCCGCCCGCTCAAGCGTGCGATACAGCAACAGCTGGAAAACCCCTTGGCGCAGCGTCTGCTGCAGGGGGAGTTTACCCCGGGCCAGCAAATTCGCGCAGAAATTGATGGAGATCAACTGGCATTTAAGGCGGCTACGCTACAGTAGACCTGCGACAAAACATACCCACCCTTATCAGTTGCCCGGCTCCCACCGGGCTTTTTTTTGTCTAGGTGATCGCAATACCTAGTTGTGTCGTAGAACTCCTTTGTAAGAAAAAATAAACACTATATCTGACAGAGGTGACACTATGGGGTTAGCGTACAAGAAGGCCGTCATGCTCAGCATGTTAGGCTGCGCAGCATTCTCTTCGTCTTTGATGGCGTCAAGTCATCGGGAGGCGCCATTTATAGCGGGCTCTCCAAAAGTCGACGGTACAGATTTCTATATGTTTCGCAGTTATGAGGCAGGTCGAGAGGGATTTGTGACGCTCATTGCGAACTATCAGCCGTTGCAAGATGCCTATGGCGGTCCTAATTACTTCACGATGGACCCGCAGGCGCTTTATGAGATTCACATAGACAACGACGGAGATGCGATTGAAGACCTGACCTTTCAATTCCAGTTTGCCAACGCCTACGGCCAAGCCTCAGCGGCGGGGCTGATTGATGCGGGTAAGGTTAAAACCGGTGAGGACGATCAGGGCAATGACATTTTGGTACAGGTCCCGTTAGCCGCCGTGGGCGGTGGCAGTGGCACCAGCACCGGATTGCTGAATGTCGTGGAGAGCTTCTCTGTGGAGCTGGTTGCCGGACCACGCCGCAGTGGTAACGCGACGCCGGTTTCGAATCTGGCTGATGGTTCTACAAGCTTCGCAAAGCCGGTGGACAATATCGGCAACAAGACCATTCCTGACTACGAGGGCTACGCCTCGCAGTTCGTATACGATATTAATATTCCCGGGTGCATGTCTCCTGGCAAGATGTTTGTCGGCCAGCGCCAAGAAGGATTTGTTGTAAACCTGGGTCAAGTCTTCGATCAAGTGAATCTCAACCCTCTGGGTGCTCGAGACAGCGCTTCAAATACAATCGCTGATAAAAACGTAACGTCGCTGGCGCTTGAGCTGCCGATCAGTTGTGTGACCGCTGGCAGCGAAACCGTTATTGGTGCCTGGACAACGGCAAGCAAGCCACAGGCACGATTGCTGAACTCCAAGCCCGTTGGGCCGACTGCCTCGGCTGACGGGCAGGGGCCCAGTGTGGAGGGTGGTGCCTGGACTCAGGTGTCTCGTCTGGGTAGCCCGCTAGTTAATGAAGTCGTCATCGGGATCACCGACAAAGATAAGTTTAACGCCAGCCATCCAAAAGATGATGTCGAAAACTTCGGCGCCTATGTGTTGTATCCCACATTACCAGTCTTGGTGGATGTTCTGTTCCCCGGTGCAACGGTCGTACCCGACACCCCGCGAAGCGATTTGCTAGCGGCATTCGTGACCGGTGTTAACGGTCTGAACCAAGCCGCTGCCGCACAGCCGGGCGAAATGCTTCGCCTGAATACCGCGATTGCGCCAACGGCGTTAGTGAGTCAGGGGGAGTTGGGCTTTTTAGATTGTGACTTAGCGGGCTTCCCAAATGGGCGTCGCCCAGTCGATGATGTCGTCGACATTGCGTTAAGTGTTGCTGAAGGCGCGATTACCGCGGCCAACCCCAATGGCTTGCAGACATGTGATTTGTCAGGAGCAGCACCAGCGGTGGTGAATGCTGGCGCCGTCGTCAATGACGGGGCGAAGCCCGACCGCTTTGATTACCTCGGTGGCTTCCCCTACCTCGCTACGCCCATTGCGGGCTCACCCTGAATAATACGAGGACTTTACCTATGAAAAAGCGACTCGTAATAGCAATTGTGGCGGCAGCGGTGTCGGCGTGCTCACTTGACGACGACGGCGATGGACCTGCGCAAGCCAAGCGCGATGGCGTCTTTGCTGTCACTTTTGCACAGGCCTTTTCTCAGGAGCCGAATGACGCACCTGTGGAGGTCAACGATATTAAGCCTGAAACACTGGATAAACAGTCTTTCGACGGCTTTATTCGCTAGCCAGTCTACTGGCAGGCAGGGGCAGCTGGGCTGCCCCTTTTACTATTGAGTAAATAATATGAAAGGACTCATCCTTACCGCTTTTATCGGCTTTTTTAGCGCGAGTATATACGCCTTCCCCCCCGCGTCCTGGCCCGCGCCGAGTACCGAACTAATTACCGTTGAGGCTAAGACTGAGTCTGTGGATAGTGCGGATCGACCGCCTGCAGAGCAGCTGGCTCAGGTGCAAGATTATCTTCAGCGATACCGACGTGAGGGTAACCCCCGGCGATTGGGTGAGGCCAGCGGCGTATTAGCCAAATTAGAGCCGCCTACGACTCTTTCTCCTCTTCTGAAATGGCGATTTCATTTTTTAACGGCTCAAATTGCTGAGAGCCTTCACAAGTTTGACGAGGCCCAGCGAGGTCTCGAAAGTGCATGGCAAGTGCTTAGCAATGCAGGCGAGGCTGAAGTCGATGGCCCCTACGAGCAAACGCTGCTTGCCCTCATGAATTTGGCCGTTGTGCGAGGTGAATACAACGCTGCGAAATCGCACTGTGAGAAATTGGGCGTCGTTAGTCCATCGTTGTATTTCCAAGCATGCCGCGAATACTTGCGCGGTCTCACCAGTGATACTGAGCAAGCTTTCGAGGCGCTGCAAGGTCTCGTAAGAGCAAAAGTGCTGCAAGGCACAGGCCCCGAATTACATTGGTCATTGGTCAGCCTAGCTGACTTGGCTGACCGGGGGCGCCGTGCAGATGCGCTCTCGCTATGGCGCTCCGCCGCTGCGCTGTCGCCAGGTGATCAATACGTGCGTGATCGTTTTTGCCTTGCGGCATTGCAGCAGCGTGAGTACGCGTTGGTACTGGAGATCAGCGAGGGAGCGCTCTCAGATGGCGTACTCACTTGTCGCGCGGTCGCGCTAAAAAGTCTGGCGGCAACCAACGAAGGCGATCATAAAAAGCAGTATTTACAGCTCAAGGAAGAACTCCTCGAAAAGTTTGAGGATGCTCAATGGCGCGGGGAGCGGCTCCACAAGCGTGCTTATGCGCACTTTTTGCTCGATGTTGTAGACAAGCCGCAACTGGCTTTGCGTGTTGCTAGCAGTAATTGGCAAGAGCAGCGCGAATGGCCGGACGAGCAGTTACTGGCGCGCAGTCGTTCGGCAGAGGGAGTACAACAATGAGTCGGTGGTTTGCTCTCTTTCTTTGCTTTGCCAGTACCAGCTTATTTGCGCATAAAAATAGTGACAGTTATCTGTATATAGCTTCGGAGCAATGGCGGCTAGATATTGCTGTGGAAGATCTGCAGCGAATCTACGATCTGGATACAAACCCAGTGGATGGACGGGTGACAGCCAAGGAGCTTCGCGGTGCGGCGATGGGGCTTGAGGCATCTATTCTAAAAGGTATCCGTGTAACGCGGGAAGGCGGCGATTGCCCCCTCAAATTACAGCGCCTGGGCGTAGCGAGCCACAGCGGCGAGTACTATGCAGCATGGGGGCTTAAGTCACCTTGTTTTGCTGAGCCAGACAGGCTGACGCTGAATTACGACTTGCTCTTTGATGTCGATCCACTTCACAGGTTGCTCTACCGAAATGATGTGGCAGAGCAGTCGCTACTCGGTGTACTGACACCTTCCGAAAGTGCCCTGACTTTGCAGTCTCATGGGCCCTGGGCGACCGTTTCCGCCTTCTTCAAGGAAGGTGTCCTGCACATGGTGTTGGGCTATGACCACCTTCTTTTCTTGTTGGCTTTGCTATTGCCTCTGGTGAGGGCATCCTCCTCAGATGAGTCGCTTAGACCGTTGCTATGGCGCTGCGCAGGCGTTGTGACGGCTTTTACGGTTTCTCACAGTATTACGTTAACTGCGGCAACCCTCGGGTGGTGGCAGTTGCCTATCCAGCCCGTTGAAATAGTCATCGCACTATCAATAAGCGTCGCGGCGTTGGTCGCCTTGTTCGGCGAACACCACCGGTTTCAATGGCAGCTGGCGGGGGTGTTTGGGCTCATTCACGGCTTTGGCTTTGCCAGCATGTTGGCCGGGTTAATGGATGAGGGCAGCAGTGCGGTTCTGGCATTAGCCAGTTTCAATATTGGTGTGGAAGCTGCGCAATTAGCGGTAACGGTGGCTCTGGTACCGCTTCTGGTGTACTGCCAGAAAAAGCCCCTTTATACCCGCTGGGGATATCCCGCTATATTACTGACGGTCGCCGCTGTAGGGTTGTGGTGGGCGTGGCAACGCATTTAAAACACGGCTGTTATTCGCAGTGCACTTTAATCGCGTCTTGAGCACGCAGTTTTTGCACTTCAATCTCTTCCTGCGTCAGGTAGCGGACTTCGCCATTCTTCCCGGTCGCGCGAATTCGCGCCCCGGCGGCATTCAGGGATTGCATATTGCTCTTCGCCTGCTGGCAAATTGCCGGGTCCTTGGGCGGAAGCACTTCCATTTTTGCGTCCGGGGCTAAGTCCTGCTCGGACTCAGGTGGGGGCGTTGTTGAATCGTTAGCGCTTTCAGTCGCGGCTGAGCGTTTGCCGGTTTGCGATTCGATAAACTCGTAGGCTTTCCCTACCGGGGGTTTTTGGCTGAAGTGCACCTCGCCCTCTGCATCGGTCCAGCGGTAGTAACCGGACTTGGCCGCAAGGGCGGCGTGGCTGGTCAATAAGCTCACACTTATCAGGGATAAAAACAGCAAATTTCTGCGCATATTCAGCGGCCACAACAACATAATTGATGGGCTGATTATGGCAGATTCTAGCGGGGCCGCAAAAAGCGCTGTCACAAAACCACAAAACAGCCAGATTGCCAGAAAAAACACGGTCTTGGCGCACCCATTGCCTTGACAAAAAACAGGTGAGGTTAAAAAATATACCGTCCTCCCAATTAGGGTGGCGATGGCTGTTTTCCGCGCTGCTTACCTGCGGCCAATATACAGAGTGTGACTAAAGCTGTTGCACTGCTACTCAAGGTAGTTCCATTCACTCTGCAGACACATGACCTGTGTTGCGAGATTGCCCGCTTTGCGTACCCCGCAAAGCAAAGATAGCCGCTAGCAGCGGCATTAGGCGATTCGCCCGAGCACCAGCAAATGTGCTCGGAAGGTATGTGTTTCGGCATCTAGGCGTTCACATTGAGCGTTTCCGGTGGGCAGCCGGAGGCGTGGCGACGGAATTTAAGTTTCAAACTGAAGCGAGGGTCTTTCAGTGGAGTTGTTATCTGGCGGCGAAATGATCGCACGTGCTTTGGAAGACGAAGGTGTTGAGTTCATCTTCGGCTATCCCGGCGGTGCGGTATTACATATTTACGATGCGCTTTTCAAAAGTTGTAAGGTGCCGCATATTCTGGTGCGCCATGAGCAGGCGGCCACCCATGCGGCAGACGGTTATGCCCGTGCCACGGGTAAACCCGGTGTGGTGCTGGTGACATCCGGCCCCGGAGCCACCAATGCCATTACCGGTATTGCCACGGCGTATATGGATTCTATTCCAATGGTGGTACTTTCCGGGCAGGTGATGAGTCACCTGATCGGTGAGGATGCCTTCCAGGAAACCGACATGCTCGGTATTTCGCGGCCGATTGTGAAGCACAGCTTCCAGGTGACGAAAACCGAAGAAATCCCCGAGATGATCAAGAAGGCGTTTTATATCGCCTCCAGCGGTCGCCCCGGGCCGGTGGTGGTTGATCTGCCGAAAGATCTCACCAACCCCCATGACAAGTACGAGTACAACTACCCGAAGAAGGTGAAGCTGCGTTCCTACACGCCAGCGAGCCGTGGGCACAGTGGGCAAATTAAAAAGGCGGCGAGCTTGTTGCTGGCGGCCAAGCGTCCGGTTATTTACGCGGGCGGTGGTGTGGTGCAAGGCAATGCCTCACCGCAGCTGCGCGAGTTGGCCCAGGAGTTGAACTTCCCTGTTACCAATACGCTGATGGGCCTTGGTGCCTATCCTGGCAGTGATCGCCAGTTCCTGGGCATGCTCGGGATGCACGGTTTCTATGAAGCCAATAACGCCATGCATCACAGCGATGTGATTCTGGCGGTGGGCGCGCGCTTTGATGACCGGGTGACGAACACCACGAGCAAGTTCTGCCCGGGTGCCAAGATCATTCACATCGATATTGATCCGGCGGCGATCTCTAAAACGGTCAACGCCGATGTTCCCATCGTTGGCCCCGTCGATTCGGTGTTAACTGAATTGATTGCGCTGGTGCGTGAGCTGCGTGCCGAGGAACCAACGCTGCCGGATCAAGACGCGCTGGGTCACTGGTGGAAGCAGATCGACGAGTGGCGTGACCACCACGGCCTGTGGACGGCGCCGCGCTACGATACGACAACGCCCTATATCAAGCCTCAGCAGGTTATCGAAACGTTGTGCAAGGTAACCGGTGGCAAGGCCTTTGTGACCTCGGACGTAGGTCAGCACCAAATGTTTGCCGCGCAGTACTACAAGTTCGACGAGCCGCGCCGCTGGATCAACTCCGGTGGTTTGGGAACCATGGGCTTTGGCCTGCCAGCCGCGATGGGTGTTAAGTTGGCCTTCCCGGATGCGGACGTTGCCTGCGTTACCGGCGAGGGCAGTATTCAGATGAATATTCAGGAGCTGTCTACCTGTGCGCAGTACAAGATTCCCGTGAAAATCTTGAACTTGTACAACGGCTACTTGGGCATGGTTAAGCAGTGGCAGGACATGCAGTACGACGGTCGCTACTCAGAAAGTGTCTATGAAGACTCATTGCCAGACTTTATCAAGCTGGCCGAGGCCTACCAGCACTCGGGGGTTAAGGTCACGCAGCTGAGTGATCTGGAAGAGGCGATGAAAGAAGTCTTCGCCCGCAAGAATGAGTTGGTATTCATGGACATTCATGTCGACCCGCACGAGCACGTGTATCCCATGCACGTGGCCCCGAATGGCTCGATGCGCGACATGTGGTTGAACAAAACGGAGCGAACCTAATGCGGCGGATTATTTCAGTACTTATGGAAAATGAGCCCGGCGCACTGTCGCGTGTTGTCGGGCTGTTCTCTCAGCGCGGCTACAACATCGAAACGCTGAATGTGGCGCCGACTGAAGACCCAACGATGTCGCGGCTAACGCTGACAACGATTGGCGACGATCACAAGATAGAGCAGATCACCAAGCATCTCAATCGCTTGGTTGATGTGGTGAAGTTGGTCGATTTGTCAGAGGGTGCGCACATTGAGCGCGAGCTGATGTTAGTGAAAGTGCGGGCGACAGGTGCGCAGCGCGCCGAGATCAAGCGCTGCACTGACATCTTCCGCGGACAGATTGTCGACGTCGGCCCCAGTGTCTACACCATTCAGGTGACTGGCGCAGCGGACAAGCTGGACTCCTTCCTGGAGGCCGTTGGCGAAGCTGCCATTATGGAAGTAGTGCGCAGTGGTGTGTCGGGTATTGCCCGCGGCGAGAAAGTGTTGAGTTTGTAGTTGCGACTTGGCCAGTAAAAAAGGCGCCCTTAGGCGCCTTTTTTTTCGGTTGGAATGATTAGCTGGCCATATTTTCCGGGCCCCAGAAGGCGCGCATAGACACGACTTTGCCTTCGGCATTAAATTTGAACACATCAATCACATCGATACTCATGCCTGGCCCCTTCACTTGAAAAGGGAAGGCCACTTCGCTGCCTGCACAGCGCGGCGTGCCGCTCAGTTGCAATTTAATCCCTGCGCTGAGTGCGCCCTCATAAAATGCCACAATCGCGTCGATACCATTGTGAATGTCGCTTCCCACGGGGTCTTCGACTGTCGCATCGGCGGCGTAGAGTTCTTTAATAATGTTGATGTCCGCCGTTTCAAAGGCATCGACATAGCGCTGCACGGCATTCAGTTTATCTTGGACTTCCATAGTGGGCTCCTGTCAGTGATTCGCCCAGTATAATGATGGCCTCTCGGCACCGTAATGACGAATACGGTCAAGGCATTGCCGATGGCGTGCCGCGTGTTTCAGGACAAGTGGCGCGCGATATATTCAGCCATATAGTCACGCAGGCACTTCGCCTTGGCGCTCAATAGGCGGCCGCTTGGCCACACCGCAAAGAGCTCCCGCGGCTCCCCCTGCCACTGGCGCAACACCTGCACCAGCTGTCCGGAGTCGAGCTCGGGTTTCACCTCGCTGAGCGGCAGCAATGTGATCCCCTGCGCGTCGACAGCCATGTATTTGGCGAAAGTGGTGTCGTTAAACTGTGCGACAAAACGCGGGAGGATCTCCTGAAGGCTCCCTGTCTCAACGTGGCGCAGTGTCCATTTGCTGGAAATGGTGGTGCCGACTAAGCGGTGGTCTTTCAATTCGCTGGGGTGCTGTGGCTCGCCGGCTTTGTTCAGGTAGCTGGCTGCCGCCACTACCACCTTATCGATCTGCCCCAGCTTCTTTTGATACAGCGACGAGTCAGCTTGAGGGCCGATGCGCAGGGCGATATCTGCCTTGGTTTTAATCATATCCTGTAGCTGGTTGCT
Organism: Spongiibacter marinus; assembly: GCF_016906995.1. Classification (GTDB taxonomy): domain Bacteria; phylum Pseudomonadota; class Gammaproteobacteria; order Pseudomonadales; family Spongiibacteraceae; genus Spongiibacter; species Spongiibacter marinus. The sequence continues at coordinate 52,001 of NZ_JAFBBD010000007.1, forward strand.
CAGTTGCAGCTCGAGCTGAATGTCGGGGTAGTCGCGGGTAAAGCCCAGCCACATGGGACGCAGTGTGCCGTGAGAAATATTGCTTGGCGCGAGGACCCGCAACTTTCCGCGCAGCTGTTGCATGTCACTGCGCAGCTGCTGCCGTGTTTGGTCAAATTGTTCAATTAATTCGGCGTAGGCGTGGTATAGCGCCTCGCCGTCGACGGTGAGCACGCATTGGCGGGCTGAGCGCTGCAGCAATTTATACCCCAGCTGGTATTCCAATTTTTGCAGTCGACGGGTCACCGTGGCTGGCGGTAGCCCCAGATGCTTGGCTGCATTGCCGAGACCGCCCTGCTGAGCGATATGGACAAAAAGTGCGATATCGTCATACATATATAATTTCAAATATGAAATATAAGCTTATTAAACTTCGTATAGTTCCTTAAATGGTAGCTGTCTTATCATAGGCGTTATGCCCTTGTTGGGCAAAAAAATCTACGCCGAGCAACCTGCTCGCAAAGGAGGACGCCGTGATACCGCAACGATACGCTGGCTATGTGTTTGCTTTTATCATGTCAGGGGTGATGTCGCTGTTTATTTCCCTGATCAATATTGGCGCGGTCGACGGTATTGTCGGTATTTGGCTGCGCGCCTGGGCGTTGGCATTTACGGTGGCTTTTCCCACGGTAACGGCGGTGTCACCGTTGGTTCGCCGCCTGGTGGTGATCTGTGTTGAAGCACCAAAGTCCGAGGCGAATCCCGGTGGTGTGCCGGGGTCAAATTGATAGCGCGGTAGTCGCCGCGCGTGTGGAAGAGGTAGGGAAATGGACGCGGAGTTTTGGCACAAAAAATGGGCGGATAAAGATATCGCTTTTCATACGTCGGGGGCGAACCCGATGCTGGAGCGTTATTTCTCTGCCTTGGCCCTGAGCAAAGGGGCGCGTATTTTTCTGCCCCTGTGCGGGAAAACACGTGATATTGCGTGGCTTCGACAGCAGGGGATGCACGTCGCTGGCGCTGAATTAAGTCGCATTGCCGTCGAAGAATTATTCAGTGAGCTAGGTGAAACCCCGGTGATCTCCGAGCTCGGCGAGCTCAGCGTCTATGCTGCCCCCGGGTTGGATATCTACCTGGGTGACATCTTTGCGTTAACGTCGCCTTTACTCGGGGTGGTTGATGCCATTTATGATCGAGCCGCACTGGTCGCTCTGCCAACAGAAATGCGCGAGCACTATACCCAGCATCTCATTCAAATGACCGATGCGGCCCCGCAGTTATTGGTGAATTATGACTACCAGCAAAGCGCGATGCCGGGGCCGCCATTCGCCATTAGTGACGACGAGCTAAATAGGCACTACGCGCAGCGCTATACCCTTGAGCCATTGCACTGCGAGTCGGTGCCTGGGGGACTCAAGGGGCAATGCCCCGCACAGGAGAAAGTCTGGCTGTTGACTCCCTGAGGTTGGGGCGGATGCTAAACGCTGCAACCAGAGGGTGATGGTCATGGCCGGCACGCGCCAGCAACGGGTCGAGGTTAACGGGATTCACTTACACATTCGGTGTCAGGGAGAAGGCCCCTGGGTTGTGCTTTGCCATGGTTATCCCGGTCATTGGTCAAACTGGCGCAGCCAAATGCAGGTTCTGGCCGATGCTGGTTATACCGCTGTGGTGCCCGATATGCGCGGCTACGGTCAGAGCAGCCGCCCAGATGACGTCTCGGCCCATAACATGAACCAGCAAATTGGCGATATGTGCGGCTTGCTGGATGCGTTTGGTATTCAACAAGCGGTGTTTGTCGGGCAGGATTTTGGTGCATCACTGGTGTGGAATCTCGCCCTCCGGCAGCCCGAGCGCGTTCGGGCTGTGGTCGGTATTAGCGTGCCCTTTGATCACGATTACTACGGCCGCAGCTGTATGGGGCATTTGCCTGACGCACAACTGCAGGCGCTCAATGCCGACTCCCTGCTGGTAGCATCGCCACTACATCCGCCCAGTGTGGGTTTTGCTGCAATTGCAGAGCAGCAATTTTTACACGCGCAGTATTTCCAGCGCCCCGGTGTGGCCGATCGCGAGCTCGGCCATAATGCCAGCGAATTTTTACGTCGCATATACTGGGCGTTAAGCGCCGAGGGCAGCCTCGGCGATTGGGCGAGCTTCCCCTCCCAGGGCACCGCGTATCTGGATGTGCTGCCACCGGCGCCGAGCCTGCCGTGGCCGTGGATGAGTGAGAACGATATGGCGGTCATCGTCGACGATTATCTGCGCGCCGGTGCCGATAACGCCTTCAGTGGTGCCTTGGCAAGCTACCGGGTGGCCGACGAAAATTGGCACATCGGCGCGGCCTACGCTGCGCAGAATATTACTGTACCTGCACTTTTTATTGCCGGTGAATCCGACCCCGTGGTGGCCTCGTTAGATGATGAGATGGTCGCGAGAATGCGTCAGCGTATTCCCGATTTGCAGCCACTCGTTCTGGTGCCGGATGCCGGTCACTTCGTCCAATTGGAAAAGCCAGAGCCAGTAAACAGCGCCATTAGCGCGTTTTTAACCTTGCTCGCGGCAGGGGCGTGAGCCACTTGAAATCCGGTTTTTCGTCCCGATAACTACTGTTGTGGATGAAAGAGGAATTGTCGTGACGGCGAGCCAACAACTGCCATGCCCTGCGTGCGGGGCGATCAATCGTATACCCGACAGTCGTTTAGATGACGGCCCGGTATGCGGAAAATGCCGTGCGCCATTATTAGATGGACAGGTCGTCACGGCGGACAGCGCAACCCTGCAGCGCTTCCTACAGCACAGTAGCCAGCCGGTAGTTGTGGATTTTTGGGCGCCGTGGTGCGGCCCCTGCAAAAGTTTCGCGCCGGTGTATAGCAGCGTTGCCGCAGAAGAAGCGACGCGTGCGCGCTTTCTGAAGGTGGATACACAGGCCCAGCAACAGGCAGCGGCAGCTTATCAAATTCGCTCCATTCCCACGTTGGTCGTGTTTCACCAGGGGCGAGAAATCGCTCGCCTGTCAGGCGCTTTGCCGAAGGTGCAATTTCAGCAGTGGCTGCGCCAGCATGTGCCCACGGCGTAGCGTGGGCAACGACTTTTTCGCGGTAAATCAGTGGGCGCTGAAGGCCTGCACGCAATAGCCTTTGTTAATGGCCTCTTGAACTTGCGGGTCCTTCTCCAAGGCGGCGTCGACCTTGATCTGCCTGCGCTTAAGCACCTTTACGTCACGAAAGCCCTCGCGCATCACAAATAGGGTTGCGAGCTGCTCTGCGCCAAACAGATCTTTAAAGTCGATGTAGACAATAAAGGGCACTTCCTCGTCTTTTTTAAACTCACCTTGGTCCTTGCGTGAGCTGGCGTTCATGGAAAAAAGAAACATCGGCGCTCTCCTGTCGGTGGCAACTTAGCTGATAATGGCCAGTCGCAGCGCGTGGGTATTTAGCCGCAAGGCCCCGAGATGAGTACGGCCCTGTTCGGTTTCACTATCGAAGCGCTGCACGGCCTGCTCGTCAATGTCTGGATTGCGCTCGGCAAGTGCCAGTAGTCTCGCACGTTCACTGCTGCGCGCCTGCTCGTAGGCGGTTAGAGCCTGCTCGCGCCACTCGCTTTCCAACTGTTTGGCAATGCCCTCCACGTTGTTTAGCAACGCGGTTAAGGGTTCGCGGATTTGCCGCATTAACGCCGGCACCAGGCCTTTCTTAACGTGTTGGCAGAGGCTGTTGAGTTGGGCGTGGCTGACCTTGTCACTGAGTTGCCGGCCCTGAGTATCCAGCAAAATCCGCTCACTCTGGGCGGGCAGGAAGCGATCGAGTGCCAATGCCGCAGGGGCTTGCAGCGAAGGGTTAAAGAAGGTTTCCAGCAGCATACTGCCGGCGGGTAAGCCCTTCACCGCGAGTGTGCACATTGTGGCACTGCCGAAATCGCCGTTGGCGATCAGCTCCATGGCATCGCGCAGTAGCGGGTGCTCCCAGGTGAGAAACGCCATGTCCTCGCGGCTCAACGCGCGACGTCGGTCGAAAGTGCCGGTCAGGCCTTCCTCGGGTAACTGTGGGAAAGCATCGCTGAGCATATGATCGCCGGGCCGAAGGATAATAGCCTGGTCACTGTGGTCTTCGTGCTCAAGGCCAAACTGGTCAGCCAGTTGTTCCAGGTAGGCGGCCAGCTCCTCGCTGCGTTGCTCTTCAGCCACTTGGGCTACCAGCGCGTCAGCCTGGTCGCGGCGGCAGGAATTTAATTCCAGCAGTTGATTGCGACCAGAGTGCAGCTCAGCGCGCAGGCTTGCTGCGGTGTTTGCCGCTTCTGACAGCAGGGCATCGACGGCTTCGGTGGAATCTTCCAGCGCCGCGACCAGCTGGCTTTCATAGCGCTGCATCATGGCGCTACCGATGGTGCATGGTTCGGTAAATATGGCCATGGCGTCGCGATACCAATTCAGCAGCGCTTGCTGTGCACTGCCGCTGTAGTAGGGCACATGAATATTGACATCCCCTTGGCGGCCAATGCGGTCCAGACGACCAATACGCTGCTCCAGCAGGTCCGGGTTCAGCGGGAGATCGAATAGAACGAGGTGTTCGGCAAACTGAAAGTTGCGGCCCTCGCTGCCGATTTCGCTGCATACCAAAAGCTGAGCGCCGTCGTCGGGATCGGCAAAGTAGGCCGCCGCGCGGTCGCGCTCCATCAGGCTCATTTCTTCGTGGAATACCGCACTGGCAATACCGCGGCGCAACCGCATGTAGAGCTCGAGCTCGCGGGCAGTATTGGTATCGGCGCAAATCAGCAAGCAGCGAGCGTCGGGCTGGCCGAGGAGGAATTTTTCCAGCCACTGCACGCGAGGGTCGGTGTCCGGCCAGTCATCTCCGAGCAGCGGTTCAGGGTGCAGGCGATCGTGCAGCGGTAGCTCATCGGCCGCCGCGGTATAGAGTGCAGGGGCCGACAATGGGTGCTCGTGCAGGGCCCGGGCGGGGAAACCACCCACTGAGGCGCGGCTGTTGCGAAACAAACTGCGGCCGGTGCCGAATCGATCGAGCAGTGCATCGACGACCGCCTGGCGATGGCTCTGCGGGTCATTGGCGAAAGCGGTGAGTAAGTCGCTATCCAGGTAGGAGCGCAACGCGTCTTGTAGGCCGCTGTCGGCATCCTTGTCGCGCACCCGGTTAATCAGTTCGCTAATGTCTGTGTAGTCGCGCTGCTCGTCGCGAAAGGCCTGCAGGTCGTTGTAGCGCTCTGGGTCAAGCAGGCGCAGGCGCGCGAAATGGCCGTCGATACCGGCGTTCTCTGGGGTTGCCGTCAGTAGCAGCACAGACGGGGTGGCGCTGCAGAGGGTTTCCAGCATGGCGTAGCCCGGTGTTTGCTCGCCGGTCTCCTGCCATTGCAGGTGGTGGGCCTCGTCAACTATCAGCGTATCCCAACCCGCGGCTTCAAGTTGGCTCACCCGACGAGGGTGGCTGGCCAGCCAGTCGATTGATGCGATCAGCAGCTGCTCGCTTTCAAAGGGGTTTTGCTCGCGGGCTTTTTCTTCTTCCTCGTCGAAAAACACGCTGTCGGCGTCGTCGCGATACGGGTCGATTTCCCGGCAGCGGGCTTCGTCAAAAATACTGAAGTTCAGATTAAAGCGGCGGCGCATTTCCACCAGCCACTGGTGAACCAGGCTGTCGGGCACCAAAATCAATACCCGCTGGATGCGCTCTTCCAGCAGCTGTTGGTGAAGAATAAGGCCAGCTTCAATGGTTTTGCCCAGGCCGACTTCATCTGCCAGCAGCACGCGTGGCTGGTGTCGCTGGGCGACGTTGCGGGCAATATAAAACTGATGGGGAAGTAACTCGACGCGCGGGCCGAGCAGTCCGCGGCTGTGATTGGCGCGGGCGCGATTGCGTTGTTCAAGCGTGCTTACGCGCAACTCGTAGCGTTTGGTGTGGTCGAGCTGTCCGGCCAGTAGGCGGTCACGCGCACTGTGAAGTTGAATTTGTGCGCTGAGGATTTGCTCCGGAATGGGCTGCAGTTCGCCGTTGCTGTCGGCGGCAAAATATACCAGGCAGCCATTGTGTTCCTGAACGTCCTCAACCGTCATTGGCGGCAGTTCGGGCACATTGATTTCATCGCCAGGCTGAAACTGCACGCGCGACAGCGGCGCGCGATCCGCAGCGTAGGTACGCTCTTCCTCGGCGGCGGGGAAGGCGATCACCACCCGGCGGTTAGCTGCTTCAAGAATGATGCCGAGGCCAAGGTCTGGCTCGGGGGTACTAATCCAGCGTTGGCCGGGATAAAAAGTCTCTGGCATAACGGGCTTTGGTCTAGTCTCGTCGGGCGATTTTCGGGCAGGCATCTTACGCGTCGCAGCCGCTAAGGGGAAGGCTTGGCGCCCCGGGGAAGTCGGGAATAGGGCCACTTTTCGGCCATAGACTTTAGTCGCATGCGCAGCCTTAAACGCTGGGGTAGACTGGGCCGTCGACAGCAATAACGAATAAGAGGCATACAGTGCCAGCAAATCAGTGGGTCATGCTACTGGCCTTTCTCTATTTTGGGGTGTTGTTTTTCATCGCTTGGTGGGCTGACCGCCGCGCCGAATGGCCGCGTCGTTTTCGACCGTTAATTTACAGCTTGTCTCTCGCAGTATATTGCAGCTCCTGGACCTTTTTCGGTGCCGTGGGCGAGGCCGTGGAGAGTGGCTGGGGCTTTTTGCCAATTTACCTCGGGCCAATTTTGCTGTTTGTGGTTGGCTGGCCATTTTTGCGTCGCCTGTCGGTGATGAGCACCCGCAATCGGGTAACGTCGATTGCCGACTTCATGGGCTCACGCTACGGCAAGAACCAACTGTTGGCCGCGCTGGTGACCTTTCTGGCGGTATTGGGGAGCCTGCCGTATATCGCCCTGCAATTGAAGGCGATTACTCAGGCGTGGACCAGTGTAAAGCACTTGTGGGACCAGCGCGCCGAAGATGTGGGCTCGCAGAGCTTTACCGGCGAGATGTTCGGCACGGTGTCATTTGTCGACCCCGGGAGCACCAGCTTTATCGCGGCGTTAATACTTGTGCTGTTTACCGTTGCATTTGGTACGCGCGTTGTCGAGAAGCGGCAGCGACATCGCGGCTTAATGGCGGCGGTAGCGATTGAGTCCATCGTTAAGCTGGCGGCATTTGTCATGGTAGGGGTATTTGCGCTGGGCTTGCTGTGGAGCAGTGACTCGGCCCCATTACACTGGGGGCATTTTTCGCAATTACCGGATCTGACCAACTTTTTTACGCAGATGCTGTTGGCTGTGGCGGCAATTGTTTGCCTGCCCCGCCAGTTTCACGTGATGGTTGTCGAGCACCACAGCCGCCGTGATATGCGCCTGGCTCGGTGGATTTTTCCGCTGTATTTGCTGGCCTTTTGCGCAATGATCGCACCCATTGCGATCGCAGGAATGAGCTTGCTGCCCAGTGTGGGCACCGCCGACATGTTGGTGGTTTCGCTGCCATTGCATATGGGGAACAACCAGCTGGCGGTTATCGCCCTGCTAGGTGGGATGTCAGCCGCTACCGGCATGGTGATTGTCGCCTGTGTGACTTTGTCGGTAATGGTCTGTAATGAATGGCTGGTGCCGCTCTGGCAGCGCTTTCGTCAGGGGCACGAGATCAACGCCCGATGGTTGCAGCAAGTGCGGCGCATTGCCATTGCGGCGGTACTGTTTGCTGCCTGGCTGCTGGAGCAGCAGCTCAGTGCTCACGGCGGCCTCGCCTCACTTGGTTTGTTGTCGTTCGCCGCCGCAGCGCAGCTGTTGCCCGGTATTATCGGCGCCCTGTACTGGAATCGGGGGCATGCCAAGGGGGTAGTGGTTGGCCTGCTAGCCGGTGGCTTTTTATGGGCCTACACGCTGCTATTGCCGGCGGTGCTGGGGCAGGGCCACAGTGTGGTGAGCAGCGGCCCGATGGGCTGGCAATGGCTGCGTCCGGAAGCGCTGATGGGCTTTGATTTTGGTGACGCGCTGAGTCACGGCGTGTTTTGGAGTCTGGCCGTCAACAGCTTGCTAATGGTGCTGATCTCCCGGCGCTGTCGTTTTAGCAGCATCGATATGCGTCAGGCGCGCAGTTTTACCGAGGTGCGGGTCGAGCGCCGCCAATTACAAGCGGAGTTGGAACTCACTGATATCGATGCCTGGCAGCTTCACCGCCTGTTAGTGCCGCTACTCGGAGACGGGCGCAGCGAGCGAATGTGGCAGCGCTTTGAGCAGCGACTGGGCCATCGCCTATTGCCGAGTGACCGCGTGCCGCGCTTTGTTATTAAAGATGTCGAAGAGTCGCTGGCTTCGATTGTCGGCGCGGTGTCGGCGCACCGAACACTGGAACTGCTGGCCAAGCGCAAGCCGCTGGATATCGATGAATTTGTGTCGCTGATCGGTACGACCTCGCGGCAAATTCAGTTTGGTCAGGATCTGCTGCAAATCACGTTAGAGACTATCCCACAAGGGGTTAGCGTGGTCGACGGTAACCTCAACCTGGTCGCCTGGAACCAGCGCTATGTCGACCTGTTTAATTTCCCTGAGCGCCTGCTTTATGTCGGTTGCCCAATTGCCAAGATCTACCAATACAATGCCGAGCGCGGTTATTTGCACGACGCCGATAGCGATGTTGATGCGGCCATTCGGCGGCGCCTGGGGCTGTTGCAGGGGGCAAAACCTTATCGCCTGGAGCGCCTGCTACCCAATGGTTTGGTCATTGAAATTTGCGGCACCCCGATGGCCAATGGTGGCTATGTAACCACCTATACCGATATTAGCGAGTACCGGCGAATCTTTAACGAGCTGGAAGCCGCCAAGTCGCAATTGGAGGAAAGGGTGGCAGCTCGAACCTCCGAGCTAGAGACCGTGAATCAGTCCTTGGAAGAGGAAAACGCCACGCGAGCGCGCATTGAGCGGGAATTGAATACCGTTTACGCCAGTAAAAATCGCTTTTTGGCATCGGCCAGTCACGACCTATTGCAACCCATCAATGCTGCCAGGCTTTTCACCGCCGCGTTGTCGGGCAAAGTGGAAGAGCAGGCGGCTGGCGCCAGTTCGCTAAGCAGCGATGTGAAACACATTGACGAAGCACTGGCCGGCGCGGAAACCCTGATTACCTCCCTGCGCGAAATTGCGCGCCTGGACTCCGGGAGAATGCAGCCCCAGCTTGAAAGCTTTGCCATACAGTCATTGCTCGACACCATGGGCCGTGAGTTTTCGGTGATTGCTCAGCGCAGTGGCCTGACATTGCGCGTTGCACCCTGTTCGCTTTGGGTTCGCAGTGACCGCCACTTACTGCGCCGGGTAGTGCAAAACCTGCTCAGTAATGCCCTGCGATACACCCCGCAGGGTACGGTGTTATTGGGTTGTCGGCGACAGGGAGCGCAACTGAGTATTCAGGTGCTCGATACCGGACCGGGTATTGCAGAGCAGGATCAGCAACGTATTTTTGACGAGTTTGAGCGCGCAAACGACGCCGCTCACCGTGAAACCGAAGCTGGCCTGGGACTGGGTTTATCGATTGTTCGCCGTATCAGTAGCCTGCTAGGGCATGACTTGAGCATGGTTTCTGTTCCCGGACGCGGTACGGTGTTCTCTATCACGGTACCTATCGTTAATGCGGTTGCCGCGAGCGAAGCTGCTACAGTCGCCGAAGAGGCCCTGCAGTCAGAACTCGCGGGGCTAACGGTGCTGTGCGTGGACAATGAAGCGGCGATTCGCGCGGGAATGCAGAGCCTGCTGGCGCAGTGGCAGTGCCGCGTATTTGCCGGTGCATCGCTTAGCGATGTATTGAGTCAGTGGCCGTTGGATACGCCGCCCGATATTGTGCTGGCAGACTATCACTTGGACGGCGGTGAGACGGGGTTAGAGTTATTGCAAACCCTGAGCTATCACTGGGGCAAGTCGCTGCCGGCAATTGTTATCAGTGCCGACAACAGTGACGCGGTTCGGCGGTCGGTCATCGATGCGGGTTATCGCTTCCTTGCTAAGCCCGTTAAGCCGGCGGCGCTGCGTGGCTTAATGCGTAAAATGGCGAGGGGAGCATAGTTAATGCATTGCGAATATTTTATAAGCTGAACTGATCTTCGTATGCTAAAAGCATGACCAGAGCTTTTTGTTTTGAGTCACCTCTGGCAGTGTTTATTCCACTGCCGGGATGTTCACGTCTAACTGGCTCAGCATCAGTACGGCCTGTGTTCGCGAATGCACACTGAGTTTGCGAAAAATTTCAGTAATATGGGCTTTGATCGTGGCCTCGGTGACATTCAGCTCCCAGGCAATCTGCTTGTTCAGCAGTCCCTGCACCAAATAACTGGCAACGCGAAACTGCTGAGGCGTCAAGCTTGCCACGACCTCGGCGATCGATTTTTCATCGCTGCTGCTGGCTTGCTGATAACGCACATTTTCCGGCAGCCAGCGCTCTCCTTGTAGCACTTGTGCAATGGCGGTGCTGATCTGTTCTGGCGAACTACTCTTGGGCAAAAAACCGCTGGCGCCGTAATCAATGGCGCGGCACATCACTTCCTCGGTTTCAGAGGCAGACACCACCATAATCGGTATTTCCGGGTGCTGGGCCTCCAGGTGGACTAAGGCACTAAAGCCCTGTGCGCCGGGCATATGTAAGTCCAGCAGCAGTAGATCGATATCGCTGTCTTCGTCGATGGCCTGTTGAAGGCTGCCGATATCGCCGACCTCGTCAATGCGTGCAGTCGGAAAGCTCGCGCTCAGGGCACCGCGCATGGCCGAGCGGAAAAGCGGGTGATCGTCGGCGATCAGAAATCGCTGGGTCATGGGGCCTCATTGTTCCGTTATTGTTTTTCGATTAGGCCAGTATAAAAAAGCCCCGCAGTGCGGGGCAAGCGCTTAGGAAAAGCCTGTGGTAAAGACCCGGCTTCTCGGGGTGGAGGAGAGAGTCACCACCCCGCATCTGCACATTCAGTTTACGCAGCGTTTTCGTTGATGTGTTGATGTCCCTCAATAAGCCGTGCAACAACTGAGGGGTCGGCAAGCGTGGAGATATCGCCCAGGGCGTCGTACTCGTTGGCCGCGATCTTGCGCAGAATTCGGCGCATGATCTTGCCGCTTCGCGTTTTAGGCAAGTCGTCGGCCCACTGAATCACGTCGGGAGAGGCAATCGGGCCGATTTCGCGGCGCAGCCACTGCTTCAACTCTTGCAACAGGGCGTCGTCGCCTTGCTCGCCCTGCTGCAGGCTAACGTAGATATAAATGCCTTCGCCTTTGATCTCATGGGGGAAGCCAACCACGGCGGCTTCGGTCACTTTCGGGTGGGCAACCAGTGCACTTTCCAGCTCAGCAGTACCCATGCGGTGACCAGAGACATTGAGCACATCGTCCACGCGGCCTGTGATCCAGTAGTCGCCATCAGCGTCGCGGCGGGCACCGTCGCTGCTGAAATAGTAGCCGTTGAAGGTGGAGAAATAGGTATCGATAAAGCGCTGGTGGTCGCCAAAGATGGTGCGCATTTGCCCGGGCCAGCTGTCGCAAATGACCAGGTTGCCATCGGTGGCGCCGTCCAATACGTTTCCGTCGTTATCCAGCAGTGCTGGTTGTACACCGAAGAACGGCTGAGTGGCTGAGCCGGGCTTCAATTCTGTGGCGCCCGGCATCGGGGCAATCATCATGCCGCCGGTTTCGGTCTGCCACCATGTGTCCAGGATAGGGCAGCGGCCCTCGCCAAAGACGTCGTGGAACCAGCCCCAGGCCTCTGGGTTGATTGGCTCTCCGGCGGTACCGAGCAGGCGCAGTGACGCACGGCTGTTGGTGGCCGTGGCTTCCTCGCTCTTGGCCATCAGTGCGCGGATCACGGTGGGTGCGGTGTACAAGGTGTTCACCTGATATTTATCGATAATCCGGCCCAGTCGGCCGCAATCGGGATAGTTGGGAACACCTTCATACATGATGCAGCTGGCGCCGTTGCTGAGCGGGCCATATACCGCGTAGCTGTGCCCAGTGATCCAGCCGATATCGGCCATACACCAGTAGACTTCATCAGTTTTGTAGTCGAACACCGTATGGTGGCTCAGAGAGGTGTACACCATATAGCCGCCGGTGGTGTGTACCGCGCCTTTGGGTTTACCGGTTGAGCCAGAGGTGTACAACAGGAACAGCGGATCTTCGGCGTTCATCGGCTCGGGAGGGCAAACGGGTGATTGCTGCTCAACGAGGCTGTGGTATTCCACGTCGCGGTTGGCGCGCCAGTGAATATCGGCGCCGGTGTGCTTGAGCACCAGAACTTTTTCAACGCAGGCCGGAGAGCACAGTTCTATGGCCTCGTCGACGTTTTGCTTCAGGGGAACCGTTTTGCCGCCGCGACGACCTTCATCGGCGGTGATTACCAATGCCGATTGACCATCGCTAATGCGTCCTGCCAGCGCTTCTGGCGAGAAGCCGGCAAAAACCACCGAGTGCATGGCGCCAATGCGTGCGCAGGCGAGCATCGCGAAAACGGCTTCCGGAACCATTGGCATATAAAGAGTAACCACATCACCTTTTTTAACGCCCAGGCTCTTCAGGCCGTTGGCGAGTTTGCAGACTTCTTGATGAAGTTCGTTATAGGTGAATTGTCGTGAGGCTTGGCCCTCTTCATCGGGCTCCCATTGCAGCGCGAGTTTTTCGCCGCGCTCACTGAGGTGTCGGTCTAAACAGTTTTCAGAGGCATTGAGTACGCCATCTTCAAACCACTTAATATAAAGATCGTTTTTATCAAAACTGCAGTTCTTTATTTTACTCGGTGCCTGGTGCCAGCTGATTCGCTCCGATACCTGCTTCCAGAACGCATCGGGGTCATTGACCGATTGTTCATACATGGCCTGGTAATCGTCTGCAGAGATGTAAGCATTCTCGCGAATCGACTCTTTGATGGGGTAGCGTTGCTCTGTCATGGCTGTGCCCTCGGTTCAAGGTGTGCGTTCTTGTTATGTCACACAGTATTCTCCGCGAGCGCTTTTTTCGCTATTAGACCTTGGTCGAGCGGCTGATCCCTCCCTTCTTAGACTTTCGTCGATATTTGACTAATGGCTAATACGCAGCTTTGCAAAGTCGGCCTATAACCTCTAGTGACACATAAAAACAACCGGGAGACACTCTTATGCAAAGCAATAAAAAGCGCACTTTCGCATCTCGATATCTACCTGCTCTTGCGGCACTGCCACTGGCCGTTGCCGCGGGTTCCGTTTCCGCTGAGTCGCTGGAGCAGCGCGTGCAGCGCTTAGAAGCAGCGCTGGCTGAATCCACGGCGCAGGCGTCGACCAATACCAGCTTCAAGTTTGGTGGCTATATAAAACTTGATGCTATGGCGAGCCAATACAGCGGTGGTGAAAGAGCCTTGGCGGCTGTCGGCGATGACTTCCTCGTGCCTTCCGTTATTCCCATCGGCGGTGAATCAGGCGATGCCAATTTCGATATGCAAGCCACGTACTCGCGCATTTGGTTTAAAACGGCGACGCAGACCGATGCCGGTACCATCTCCACTCATGTAGAGATGGACTTCGGTGTTAACCAAATCGGCGATGAGCGACTCAGTAATTCTGCGGTATCGCGCATTCGCCATGCCTTTGTAAGTTGGCAGTACGACAAAGACAGCTCCTTCCTTGCCGGTCAAACCTGGGGCACCTTCTTTAACGTGGCGAGCCTGCCGGAGACCCTGGACTTTGTTGGCCCGGTGGCCACAGTATTTGAGCGCCAGGCGCAGTTGCGTTGGACCCACGGTATGGGGAATGGCAGTTCGTTGATGGTTGCTGTGGAAAACCCGTCCACTGGGCTCTATGGCGGCACTAGTGGCGCCGCGGGCGGCGGTGATTTTGACAACAACAGTCTGCCCGATGTCGTTGTTCGTTATAACGGTAAGTCAGGCGACCTGAGCTATAGCGTGGCAACGGTGCTGCGTGAGATTGCTTACAAAGAGAACTTTACCAATAACCTTGCGCAACCCATTGAAGGTGACGAAAGCGAGATCGGTTATGGGGTGAGTTTCTCGGGTAAATGGCAGCTGGGTCAGGATGACCTCAAATTCCAGCTGAACGCCGGTAACCTCGGCCGCTACCTGGGTTTGCAGAGCTTCCGCGATGGTTACATTGAAAGCAATGGCGATATCGATCTGCTGGACACCGTGGGTGGCTTTATCGCCTACCGCCACTTCTGGGCACCCAAGTGGCGCAGCAGCTTTGTGTTGTCAGCCAGCGAAGCCGACCAGCCCAGCAACGCGCCCGCTGGTACGCCAAGCGCTTACCGCAGTGCTCACGCCAACTTGCTGTATTCGCCGGTTAAGGCACTTACCCTGGGCGCTGAGCTGATCCACGGCGAAAAACACATTGAAGGCAGCATTAACGGCGACGACAGCGGTGAGCTGGATCGCTTGCAGTTTAGTGTGAAGTACGTGTTCTGAGCGTCCCGCTCTTGACTAAAGTCGAATGGTTTGCGGCGACAACAAAGCGCATAAAGAGTATGTCGCCGTGATTCAGACGAATAAAGGAGAATAACAATGGCGTTTCAATCGAAAGAAATGGCGAAAGCATACTGGCGTGAAAACCTCACGTTGATGCTCTGGCTGTCAGTGATCTGGTTCATCGTGTCTTATGGATGCGGAATCCTGTTTGTAGAGCAGCTCAATGCCATCCGCTTGGGTGGATTCAAATTGGGCTTTTGGTTTGCGCAACAGGGGTCAATTTACACCTTTGTGGCACTGACATTTATCTACGCAAAAAAAATGGGCGATCTCGACCGTAAATACGGCGTAGATGACGACGCATAATAAGAGGCAGCCATCATGGAACTTCAAACATTAACGTATATTGTGGTGGGGTTTACCTTCGCCATTTATATCGGCATCGCCATCTGGGCGCGCGCCGGTTCGACGAAAGACTTTTATGTAGCCGGCGGTGGTGTTCACCCCGTTGCTAACGGCATGGCAACTGCCGCTGACTGGATGAGCGCGGCGTCGTTTATCTCAATGGCCGGTCTGATCGCCTATATGGGCTACGGCGGCTCAGTTTTCCTAATGGGTTGGACGGGCGGCTTCGTGCTGCTGGCCATGTTCCTGGCGCCATACTTGCGTAAATACGGCAAGTTCACGGTACCTGAGTTCATTGGCGACCGCTTCTACTCAAGGACTGCGCGTATCGTTGCCGTTGTCTGCTTGATTATCTGTTCGGTGACGTACGTTATCGGCCAGATGAAAGGGGTAGGGGTTGCCTTCTCGCGCTTCCTGGAAGTGAGTTATGAAGTCGGCCTGCTGGTGGGTATGGCTATTGTCTTTGTCTACGCCGTTGTCGGTGGCATGAAGGGCATTACTTATACGCAGATTGCGCAGTACTGTGTGTTAATTCTGGCCTACACGATTCCCGCTTTTTTCATCTCCTTTAACTTAACCGGCAATCCCTTCCCGCAGCTTGGCTTGGGCAGCACGATCAGTGGTACCGACGTATACTTGCTCGACCGTTTGGACCAGGTGATTACCGAGTTGGGCTTTGCCGACTACACCAACAATGTTCGCGGCAGCACCTTGAATATGTTTGTGTACACCCTGTCGCTGATGATCGGTACGGCGGGCTTGCCCCACGTCATTATCCGCTTCTTCACGGTGCCTAAAGTAAAAGATGCGCGTACCTCAGCGGGTTGGGCACTGGTGTTTATTGCCATTCTCTACACAACTGCGCCGGCAGTGGCAGCCATGGCACGTTTGAATCTGCACAACACCATTGCGCCGCCAAGTGCTGAACAAAACCTTGCTTACGAAGAGCGCCCACAGTGGTTTAAAAACTGGGAAAAAACCGGTCTTCTTGAGTTCGAAGATAAAAACGGTGATGGCCGCATTCAATACACCGCGAGTGCGGAGACCAATGAAATGGTCAAAGTCGATCGCGACATCATGGTGTTGGCAAACCCTGAGATAGCCAAGCTACCCAACTGGGTTATTGCACTCGTGGCAGCGGGTGGTCTCGCAGCAGCATTGTCTACTGCGGCGGGTCTGTTGCTGGCAATTGCATCGGCGATCTCCCACGACCTGTTGAAAGGCGTATTAATGCCTGATATCTCCGAAAAAGCAGAGCTTAGAGCCAGCCGAATTGCCATGGCAGGTGCGATTGGCTTTGCGGGCTACCTCGGTTTCAACCCACCTGATTTCGCGGCGGGTACGGTAGCACTGGCCTTTGGTTTGGCGGCCTCCTCGATCTTCCCCGTGTTGATGATGGGTATCTTTAATCGCCGCATCAACAAAGAAGGCGCTATTGCCGGGATGATAGCAGGTATCGGTGTCACCCTGTTCTACGTGTTCCAGCACAAAGGCATTATGTTCGTGGCCAGCACCGCCTTCTTGGGCGATATGCCAGCGAACTGGTTCTTTGGCATTGAACCCAACGCGTTTGGTGCAGTGGGTGCCGTGGTGAACTTTGCGGTTGCCTTTGCGGTGTCTGCAGTGACCAAAGCACCGCCAGCAGAAGTGCAGGAACTTGTTGAGCACATCCGCGTTCCTGTTGGTGTTAGTGCGGCGCAGGATCACTAAGCCGACACTAGCGGTCGATACAAAGCAGGCACCGTCAGGGGCCTGCTTTTTTTTTCCTCGACGAGTATGGAAATTCATTCGACCAAGGATGATAGTAAAAGTCGAACACACAATAACAAGGGATCTGCGCAATGAGTGCGACATCAATTCTTACCAGCAAACACACGATTACCGCATTAATTGTTACGCCGATTTTGGCGATCATCGCTTATTTTGGTGTCGATAGAATGGTTAGCGAGCGGCCCCATAAAGCCGAAGCAGGCGCGGTATATAAGTTGGCTGCGATGTCTAAATGCCGATATCAGAGTGGCGAATGCACCCTCAAGAACGGCAACTTTGCACTGACGCTACGGCCGGAGTTTCGCAGTGAGCACGTGATTAAGCTGCGTTTAGAATCTGCCTTTCCCTTGCAGGGCGCTAAAATTTCCATTGCTCCGGACAGTGCCGTGGATTACCCACCTATGGATATGGAAGCCGAATCTGCCGATGGCAAGGTCTGGTTAATTCGCACCTCAGTACCTGCGACCGAGGCGCCACAGCTGCGCGTCGTGGCGACCGCCGATGGCGCACAGTACTTTGGTCAAACAGGGCTGGAATTCACCGTCTACCAAACCAGCTTTGAGCGAGATTTTCGCGGCGGCCAGCAGTAGCACTTTCGATCCAGGGGGCGAAAATGAGTGATAAAGCAGAGCTGGCATTGGTGAGTGATTTTCTCGCCGAATGTTTGCCCTTTGATAGCCTTGACCCACAGACACTGGAAGACGTTGCTCGTCAGCTCCGTATCAAATATGTGCGACGCCATCACCGCTTTAGTGCGATGGATGGTGACGGCCTGTATATCCTGCGTAGCGGCGTTGTTGATGAACAGCAAGAGAGCGGCTTACTGCAGCGCTTTGAGAGCGGGGAAAGTTTTTCCCTGAATGGCCACAGTCGCGACGGCGAAGTCACACAGTCGCGCTATTTCGTTGCCATAGAAGATTGCTTGATATACCGCCTGCCGGACGATGCGTTGCGCAGTTTGCGGCGCCAACATCGCCATATAGACCGCTTTTTCCATGCGCGCAGTGAGCGGCTATTGCGTCGCGCCGCGCGCTTTCGCGGCCAGCCGTCGTTTCTAATGCAGCCGGTTACCTCAGTAATGAGTCAACAGCCGCTCGAAGTTGCCCCGGAGGCATCGATAGCGCAAACCGCACAGGCAATGACCGAGCGCCGCGTGTCCTCGGCCTTTGTGACCCGCGATGAAACCCTACTGGGCATCGTCACCGACCGCGACTTGCGCAGCCGCGTATTGGCCCTGAGGCTATCGCCCGATCAAACCGTGGCCAGCATCATGACCGAGAACCCCTGCGCCCTGGCAAGTGATGCAACACTTTTCGATGCCGTGTTGGAGATGACCAATCGCGGCGTGCACCACCTGCCGGTATTGGGCGAGGCAAAACAGCTGCTCGGTGTGTTGACCACCTCCGATGTCAACGTGGCAAGGGAAGACGACCCGATCTACTTTGTGCAGCGGGTATCGCGGTTGAGCAGTCTTACAGCGCTTCAGGAGCAATTAGCGCGTCTGCCGAACCTGTTCCGCCAATGGGTAGAGGCCGATACGCCGGTGACGCAGATTACGCAAATGACAACCGCGGTAAGTGATGCCTTGACGCGGCGGCTTATCGACCTTGCGGAACAATCGCTTGGCCCCGCTCCCTGCGACTACTGCTGGCTGGGCTTTGGCTCCCAGGCTCGGGGCGAGCAGTTACTCGGTGGTGACCAGGACAACGGTTTGCTGATTGATAATGCTGCAACCGACGACGACATGGCGTGGTTTGCGCAACTCGCCGACTTTGTCTGCGCTGGGCTTAATGACTGCGGCTATGACTACTGCCCGGGTGACGTGATGGCCAAGTCGGAAAAGTGGCGCAAGCGCGCCGCCGATTGGGAGGCGATGGTCGACGGCTGGATGACCAGCCCCAGCGCCAGTGCCGTGATGCACATCAGTATTTTCTTCGACCTGCGCGCCATTGCCGGCAGCCGCAGCCTGGCTGAGGCCTTGCAGCAACATATGTTGGCCCACAGCCAGCGCAATACCATTTTCCTTGCCGCGCTGGCAGAGAATGTTCTGGCAAGCTCGCCGCCGCTAAGCATGTTTGGCCGTTTTCTGCTGGAGCGTAGCGGCGAACACCAACACAGCCTTGATCTGAAAAAACGCGGCGTGCTGCCAGTGATAGAGCTCGCCCGGCTGCATTCGCTGGCCAACGGTATCCCCGCGGTAAATACCCACAAGCGCTTGCAGGCACTGGCGCGCGCCGGTCAGATGAGCTTGGCAGATAGTCGCAACCTTGAGGATGCATTTACTTTGATCAATGGCATCCGTTTGCAACAGCAGGCCGCGCAAATTGCCGCTGGCGACGAGCCCGATAATTACTGCGATCCCCGCCAGCTTACCCGGTTGCAGCGCAGCCACTTAAAACAGGCATTCAGAGTGGTTCATCAGGCCGAAGATATTATCAAGCTGCGCTATCGAGCGGGTAACTGACATGTCGGCGTTCTGTCAGGCGCTGCGCCTGCAATTTAAACGCTATCAGTATCGCCGGCGTGCCGCGCGCGCGCTGCGCGACTGCTGGCAGTTGTCACCGCCCTGTTGGCAGTCGCCCGCCAGAGATGCCGCCTACCTCGCAATCGATCTGGAAATGACCTCGCTGGACCCAAGCACAGGGGAAGTCGTGAGTATTGGCTGGGTGCCGATTACTCATTGCGAGATCGACCTGTCGGCGGCGCGTCACCACCTTTTACGCGCTGAATCGCTTGTAGGCGAAAGTGCCGTTATCCACCAACTGCGCGATTGCGACCGGGTAGGCGGTGAACCCCCGGCGGAGGTGTTGCAAGCGCTGCTCAAAGCCGCCTCCGGCCGAGTGTTGCTGTTTCACTGCGCTGAGCTGGATATCGCTTTTCTCAACGCACTTTGCCAAACGCACCTGGCGGCACCTTTACTGCTGCCCTATGTTGACACCCTGCAAATTGAACACGGCCGCCGTGAGCGCGCTCATCAACCGGTTCGCAACGGCGAGCTGCGCCTGGCTGACTGCCGCGAACACTACCATTTGCCCGCTTATCCCGCTCACAATGCACTCAGTGATGCTTTGGCAACGGCCGAGTTGTTTTTGGCGATTAAGTCTCGGTAAACTGCCGCGCTGAATTGTAATGGGAGTTGGTATGGCTCTGGACCTTCAAGAGTTACGTCGCTTTGTGGATGTGGTACTGCAGTCGAACCCCGGCGATCATTTCACGACCTTGGGTATCGCTGTCGAGGCCGTGGAGCACCACCACGTGCAAATGAGTATGCCCTATCGAGAATCGCTAATTGGAGACCCCGATACGGGAGTGCTTCACGGCGGCGCTATTACCGCGCTGTTAGACACCTGCTGCGGGTTTGCCGCGGCCACTGCCCTTGATGACCTGGGCATGACGCCCACGATTGACCTGCGCATCGATTACATGCGTGCGGCGACGCCGGGCAAAAGCGTGATTGCCGATGCCGAGGTGTACCGCGTTAGTGAGAGCGTGATATTTACCCGCGCTCTTGCCCATCACGGTGATGTTCAACATCCGATTGCCTCTGCGGTAGGTAATTTCTTCCGAATGGAGTCAGCGCTGTTTGAGGAGATGCGCCGAGAGTTTCGACGTGCCGAAGCGACAGAGGGAGGGGCGTAAATGACAGACGATTTTCAAGCGCGTATCGACCGCGTGCCCTATGCGCGAACGCTGGGCATCCAAATGATCAACGAAGACGGCTGCTTCTTACTGCCAGCGCGGAAAAGCAATATTGGTAACCCGACTCTGCCTGCCTTGCACGGCGGTGCCATCGCCGGTTTTATGGAACTGTCAGCGATGATTCATGTGTTGAGTCAGGGAGGTAGCGACAGTACGCCTAAGATCGTCGATTTTGCGGTGGACTTCGTGCGCGCCGGAAAATTTGAAGAAACCTTCTGCCGGTGCGAGTTGGTATTTTTTGGGCGCAAAATGATCAATGTGAGTATCACTGCCTGGCAGGATGACCCAGGTCGTCCCATTGCCAAGGCGCGGGCGCAGTTCTTAGTAAAAGACTAACGCGCGTGAGTTTGAGGCGAGCCGGGCAAAAGCCAGGCCGCCGTTACCCGTGCAGCGTGCTATCGGCGATGCTACGCAACCTCGTTCAGCGCCCGGCTGACGTTGGCAATATCCCGGTGCAGGCTTTCCAGTGCGGCGCGGTCGGTGGTGCTAAAAGACAGGGTATTGTGGAAATTAACGGTAACCGATGCGCGACGGTTTTCCAGGGTAATGGTGTAGCCATCGATCCCTGAACTCACCTTGATGGGGCCGTATTCCCGCCCCCAGCCAACACTGCTCGCCACGCCGTATTGCTGAACCAATTCAAAGCTGCGTAACAGCTCGGCTGGCCTGAACTTGCGTTTTTCCATGGGAAGTCGCCCTTTCGTCGTTCAGTATTAATACGTCGCGAAGCGAAGGGCCGGATGTTACCGGCTTTGCTGTCCATCAGGCCGTGCCGCATCGCGTTGCTGGCGAGCAAACGCGGCGTCTGGCGTAGCGCTACTGGGCGGCATTGCTGCGCCGCTGGCGCTGGGTTTGCCACCAGAGGCGTATATCGCTGTCGATGGCCAGCATCAGCGGCACGGTATACAGGGTGGTGATCGCGCCGACAATCCCGCCCCAGAACATCACCATGATCATCGGCGTCTGGGTGGGGTGCGCACCGGCGATACCGTAGGCTGCAGGGCCGAGCCCGGCACTGGTGGTAAGGGCGGTAATTAAGATGGGGCGCAGCCTTACGGCGGCGGCTTCGGCAATGGCGCTGCGCTCAACAATCGCACCTGGCTGCCCACTTTGGTGGTGGAGCTTATTCACTTTATCCACCAGAACCAGTGAGCTGTTCACCAGCACGCCGGCCAAGCCAAGGAAGCCGACAATGGCCGAAACGCCCAGCACGAAACCGTGCAGGGTTAGCACGATCAGCACGGCGACAAAGGCCAGCGGGATGACCGCCATAATAATCAAAGGCTGACTGAGGGAATTGAACAGCAACACCATCAGGAAAAAGATGCTGACCAGTACAATCATCAGACCGGTGCCCATCGACTCAGCGGTTTCGGCCTGCGCGACCAGTTCGCCGCCCAACTCAACCCGGACTCCCGGGTATTTTGCTGCAAATTGTTTTTCATCTAACCAGGCTTGTAGGCGGTGATTGATGCCCACCACCGACAGTTGGTCGCGGTTCACCTCCGCGCGGATGGTTTCAGCGCGGCGACCGCCGTAGTGGGCGATAACCGCTTGGCCCTGGCGCACCTGGAATTGGGCAATATTGCGCAGTGGCACTTGCTCGCCACTTGGGCTCAATACAGTGAGTGAGCGCAATGCATTGATGTCATTGCGGTATTTGTCCTGTAGCTCCAGGCGATAGCGAATGCGCTCCTCGACGGTTTGCAACTCTTCGACCAGCAGACCGTCGTAGGCAATGCGCAGTGCGCGGGTGACATCCGCGACTGCGATGCCGGCATTGGCGGTTGCGGCATAATCCAGTTTGAGTTCGATCAGGTTTTTGCCGGGGGTGTAGCTGGTCCATACCTCGGTAACACCGCGCTGTTCGCTCAGCCAGGCCATCAGCGCGTCGGCAATCTCACCGCGCACTTCATCGGAGTGGGCAATCACCCGCGCTTCAACCGGCGTACCCACCGGCGGCTGCTCATTATCAATCTCCACAACGAAACGAATCGCCTGTGTAAATTCCGGTCGTAGTTGCTTGAGGCGGTCGCGAATTTCGGCGGCGCTCAGCTCCCGGTGTCGTCCGGACACCAGGGTGAGTTGCACTTTACCCAGCGACGGAGATTTAACTTGAATCATATCGTTGCTGTTTGGGTCGCTCCATTCGCCAACAACAGAGAAGTGGCCGGTGATAATGCCATCGGGGATGGTCTCCAGCGCGCGTTGCTCAATGCGGTTGATCACGGCGGCCGTGGTATCGATAGTCGTGCCCGCGGGCATTTCAATGCCTATGACGATGTCGGTGGCATCGGTGTCGGGGTAGCTTTCAAACTGCAGGTAGTGTGAGAGCATGACGATGGACAGGAAAAAGAGTGTCAGCCCACCCGACATGGCGATCATGGGTCGCCTCAGCATGGGCGTCAGGGTGGCGGCATAGAAGTGTTGCACATGGCGAAACCAGCTTGCCTTGTCGCGCCCGGCCTCGGCGCGTTTCAGCGATTCGGCGATGTGGGAGGGCAGTAAAATCAAACACTCGAAAAGCGAGGCGAGAATAATCAGCACGACGGTTGCCGGGATCACCCACATAAACTTGGCGTCTTCCCCGCCGATCAGGAGCAGGGGCATCATGGCAAACACGGTGGTTAAGGCACCGGTAATAACCGGGCTGGAAACACTGTTTACCCCGTTCACGGCAGCGTCTCGAATCGACATGCCTGATTCAAAGTGGCTGTAGATGCTCTCGCTGGTGACAATGGCGTCATCCACGAGCAGGCCGAGCATCAGAATGATGGCGACGAAGGCGACGGTATTGTAGGTCACGCCAAAGATCGGCATCAGCGCGATGCCGAGCAGCACGGCGACGGGTATGCCGACGACAACCCAGAAGGTCGAGCGCCAGGGGAAGAAGAATAACAGCACTAAGGTGATCAGGATCGCGCCCAGCATGGCGTTGTCCAGCAGAGTCGAGATCACCACCTTGGTAATATCGGCGCCGTCGTCGACGACCGATAACTGCACGGTGCTGGGCAGGGTTTTCCTAAATGTATTGAGCAGGCTTTTAATATCTTCCGACAGCGTCAGGTCGTTGCTGTCTGCCTGCGCGCGAACGGTGAGCACAATGCCCTGCAAGCCGCCCTTGTAATACGAGACGGTGGCTTCGGAGAAGCCCTCGGTCACCTTTGCCAGGTCTTTTATTCGCAAGTGGTTGCCGTAGCCGTCGCTGCGGACGATCACCGAGGCGACTTCTTTGGGTTCGCTAAACTCGCCCACTGCAACGATGTCTTGTTCCCCGACAAAGGAGGCCAGCGAGCCGCCCGTTTCAGTGACATTGCGGCTTTTGATGGCGCGTTCTATTTCTGCGTAGGACACGCCAAGGCGGTCCAGTTTCAGCGGGTCGAGTTGAATATGGATTTCGCGGTCGCGATAGCCCAGGCGGTCGACACCGCGCACACTGCGAAGCGAGCGCAATTGATCTTGCAGCGAGCGCGCCAGTTTGCGCAGCGTGGCTTCCGGCGCTTGGCCGTACAGCATCACTATGGCCACAGGGAAGTCTGCTGACTTGGCTTCCACTAGCAAGGGTTTTTCCAGCAGGTCTGTCGGCAGTCGGGATTGGGCGCGGTCTATGGCGCGCTGCAGGTCTCTGGCCATTTCGGCCAGCTGCGCCTTATCCGCCTCGGGGTCGGCGTTGACCTGAATCAGCGACATGCCTTCGGCGCTATTCGAGCGCAGTTCGCGAATACCGTCGACAGACTCCAGCTCTTCCTCCAGCGGCACAGTAACGCTGAGCTCCATTTTCTCGGCGCTGGCGCCGGGCCGCAGCGTGGTGATGGAAAAGCGGCCGTTGGACAGGTCGGGGGCACTTTTAATGGCGCCGGTTTGCAGGCTGTAAAAACCCAGCAAAATGCCCATAATCATCACCAGATTGACGATCAGGGGGCGGTCGATAAACCAAGCGTAAAAGGACTTCATGGCTGAGTCTCGACAGTAACGGCTAGCCCGTCGGTAATCAGTTCCAGGGGAGAAAGAATCAGCATTTCATCGGAATCGAGGCCAGACAACACCGGAATCTCGTCGCCACTGGGTAGGCCAAAGCGCGGCTCGCGGCGCTCGGCGATTCCTTGGTTGACCACAAAAACAACCGCCTTACGCTGTCTGTCGACCACGGCTGTGCGAGGAATAAAGAGCACTTTACGGTTGCTTTCAACGTCTATGCGCACACTGGCTGACATGCCCTCTCTAAGCAGCACATCGGCGTCGGACAGGCGGCACTTTACTTCAAAGTTTCCCGTGCGGGGGTGGGCTGACTGGGCAATCGCCTCTACTCTGGCGCGGTACACCTTATTGCTGGCATCGCTGCGCACCTCCACGGGGGTGCCCAACTTTAGCTGATTCACTTCGGCCTGGTTGACCCATGTGATGACTTGCAGGGCTTCCTGGGCCTGAATCTCGATCAGTGCCTGCCCCGGTTGTACGCGCTCGCCCTGCTCGATGGGCTCGCCGTCAACCACACCCGCTATCGGGCTGCGTATATCTCGGTCGGCGAGTTCTCGCTGTGCCAGCTCTAACTCCGCTTGCGCAGACTGAAACCGTGCTTTCAGCGCGTCGTAGTGGGAGCGCGCATTGTCCAACTGGTCATCAGAGACCGCGCCGGTTTCTCGCAATTGGCTGAATTTTTGCCATTGCCGCTGCGCCTGATCCATGTCGGCCTCACTGCTGGCACGAATGGCACGGGCGCGCTCGACACGCAAATTTTGCTTCTCGTTGTCCAGGCGCATGAGCAGCTGGCCTTGCTGAACCGCTTGGCCTTCTTTGACGAGAACCTTAGTAACCACGCCGGCAGCCTCTGCAGCAATATCGACGGTTTCCGCCGACTGCAGTACTCCGGAGGTTTCCAGTGGGTAAGACCAGGGGACGGCGGGGAAGCGTTTTACGTTGACGGATAGCTGCTCAACGGCAGGCTCGGGCACGGGCGGTGGCGGCTCGGAACAGGCGGATAGAAAATTGACGATTGCCAGCAGCAGCCACGGTTTTATATTCATTGTTCGTCCTCTTCCTCAAGGGGGAGAGGATACCTGTTTACTTCACAATATAAATTACCAGTGAATTAATTATCCGTTTGCAAACGGGGGCCAGAAGGGGTGAGCGGAAGCCGGAGAGCGGTTTCCGGCTATTAGGGAATCGCTGTGCTTGAGCTGCCGCCAATGAGCGGGCATTGGCGGCAGCGGCGTTATTGTGGGTTGGCGAGTAGTAGCTGGCCGGTGCGAATGCGCTGGGGATGGTTGCCGACGGGCACACTGGCGACCTGTTCGGCGGTTTCGAAGTCGATGACGACCACGCGGTCCTGCTCGCTACTGGATACATAGCAGTGTCTGCCGTCTTCGCTTTCTGTTGACCAATACGGCTTTGAGCCCAACGGCTGCTCTGACAGAGTAACGGTCCTGTACTCGAAGGTTTCCCGATCAACGATCGCGGCATAGCCGGACATGGTGGCCGCGACGCAGAGCTTGGTGCCAGCGTGATTCAGCGCCAGCCCGTGGTGGGCGGAATTAAGCTGGTATTTGTGCAGTGGCAGGGCGGCGATTTGGGGCGGCACTGGCAGGTCGATGTGACGGGTGATGCGGTGCGCTTTCAGGTCGTACTCGAAGAAGCCATGAAAGAAAGAGATTTGCAGGTAGGCAAAGCTCTCATCGGGCATCACCGCCATCGGCCGCACTGCTGAGTCCACCCAGTCCATGCCGTACTCTTCGAGCTTTTCGCGCATATCAATGGTGTTGAGCACCTCGTAGCTGTTGGCGTCGGCTATCACAAAGCGCCGCTCGCCCTTCAGCCAATCCAGCCAGTCAGACGTGGTGGGGACGAACACGCGGCCAATCGAAGCGTGATAAATGCGCTGGCCGTCTTTGGAGTAATTGCTTTCATGGGGCTGATCGCCGGGATAGAAATTGTCGACGATCTCGCCGGTGGCGGTATCAATGGCGTGTACAACGCCCCCGGTTGAGGCGGAAATCAGGAAAATACTGCCATCCGGCGACAGCGCTGCGTGATCGGAACGCACACCTTTTACTTTGGTGCGCCAGGCAATTTTCCCGGTCAGCACATCCAGGGCGATGGCATCGGCAAGGCTGGGGCGCGACACATAGAGGTAGCGGCCATCTTTAGATGGAAACAAGTCGTCGACCAACTGGTCGTTGCCTTCACCAATGACGTGGCGAATAAAACGCGCGGCAATGCGGCGGTAAAGGCTGTCATTAATTTCGGCGAAGCGCTCGTCGATATCCGGCACTAGGTTAAAACGCGCCAGCACGTCAAAGGTCTCCGGGTCGAAAACTTCGGCCGTTCCATCCCAGTTGCTGCCGACAACAACGGCGTTGCGCAGCGTGGTGGTGTCGGGGTCGACCGGCGTGTTTGCCGCCAGCTGCGGGCCTACGGGGCTCAACGGCCGGGAGAGAAGAAGCAGTGCGATGGCAACCACCACCAGCAATGACAGCAGCAAAGTCTTAAACAGTCGCATGATGAAACCCTTTAGTTATTAGTCAGGCGCAGCAATCGCGCTCTCGGGCTGAATCATATCAAAAGGGGCGGTGTGTAATTGTCGCCTTGGTGACAGTTCGCCTGTTGTCACCAGGGCAAGCCGCTAACGCAGGGTGCCCCGTTTGTTTGCTGGCTCCGGGGTCAAGAGCCAGGTTGGGTGGGATTAAAGCAGGAGCAAAGGCGGGTTTGTATACGCAGGCTTAGCAATTTATATGGCATTAAAAATTCATAATAATATTGGTCAGTTTCCAGCCCAGGTTGCGTCGGCTTAACACGAAAATGCCTTGCTCTGCAGTGCCTTCATGCAGCGTGATATGGAAGGTGTCCCAGGCGGCGTATGCCAATTTGGCGTCTTTAAACTTTTCTCTGAATTCTGCTTTTTGCGCCTCTTGTTGCTCGCGGCTTTTGGCTTGCTGGCCCTCGTTGGTGTCGAGCATGCGGCCAATGGCTTCAGGGGTGACGAACGCATCCACCATAGAATTCACGACCACCGAGCCAAATGCGGCGCCCATGGCGGCAAAGGGGTTGTCATTGCCCGCGCTGGCGAGCTGCTGCGAAAGGGAGGCGTTTAACTGGCTTTTTACGTTTTCCCGCAGGATTGGGAATTCGATGTTTTCGGCCAGCGCCTCGGCATCCTTGTTTTCTGCAGACGTGAACAGTTGGTATGCGGTGAGGTAGGGCGATGCGGCGACATACGCAGCGAACATGAGCGCGAGGACGACAACTTTCTTCATGGGGGCTCCATTAAAACACGCGGCGCTCGCATCAGTGCCTGGCCACTTCCTGCCTGGCTGATTTGCGCACGGGGCGCGCATTGTAAACAAAGATACGTTTCGGCACGACTCTGGCCAGTTCCCGGCAATGCCGTGAGAGTCGCGAAGATGGCGATGGCTGAACAGCGGTTGGGGAGACGCCCTAGTCGTTTACCGGGCTGAGCAAGCGATAGCCCACGCCGCGCCGGGTCTCAATGATGGACGTCGCGCCCGCTGCGCTGAGCTTTCGGCGCAGTCGGCTGATATACACATCAACAACATTGGTTTCGGGCTCCGCTGTGCTGGGCCACACGCGGCTCATGATTCGTTCACGGGACCAAAAACGGTTGGGGTGGCGGGCTAACAATTTAAGAAGGTCGAATTCCAGGGCAGTGAGGGGCACGTCCACCCCGCGCAGCTGCGCGGTATGTTCCTCGGTGTTAATGGACAGGTCTCCGCATTGCAGATTGGGGCTTTCAACCTGGGGGGCGGCTCGTCGCACCAGTGCTTCCACGCGCGCAAGCAGCTCCTCAAAGTCGAAGGGTTTTCCCAGGTAGTCATCGGCGCCGGCGCGCAGGCCGTCGATGCGCTCATCCACGTCGGCCAGCGCAGTGAGCATAATAATCGGCACACGGTTGCCTTTGGCGCGCAGCTGACGGCAAAGTTCTACGCCATCACCACCTGGCAGCATGCGGTCGAGGATAATAAGGTCCACGTCTGTTGCGGCGGCGAGCCCACTTGCCACATTTTCCGCAATCGAGCAGGAATAACCCTCCGAGGACATGCCTCGCGAGATCATTGCCGCCAGTCGTTTGTCGTCTTCAACAATTAACAGCTTCATGGTCGTATCGGTAAGGTGATGGTCATCGTCGTGCCGCTATCGGGGTGGCTGTCTGCCCGGATATCACCGCCGTGGGCCAGTGCGATCGCTTTGGCAACTGCCAGGCCCAAACCGAGCCCTGCACTTTCACTGTTGTCGCGACTATTGGCTGAGGTGCCGCGGAAAAAACGGTCGAAGATATAGGGCAATTCCTGAGGGTCGATGCCCGGCCCCTGATCTTCAACGGTGATTACAACGCCTTGATCTTCGCGTTTTGTTTGTAGGTGAATGCATCCCTGTGAGGGACTAAAGCGTCGGGCATTGTCGATGAGAATTACCAACAGCTGACGAATTCTTGCCGGGTCGAGCAGTAAATCGGGAATGGCAGGGTCAAGGTCTGTGTGTATCGCGACGTGATTATCGGCCGTTAGCACACTCGACTCTTTGACCACGCTTTCCAGTAGCGCATTAAGCGCCACGTTTTCGCGCATTAAGCGAATTCGCTCGGCGTCTGTTCGGGCGATAAATAACATGTCGTCAACCAGTCGGCTGAGGCCGATAGACTGCTCGAGCACAATGGCCAGGGCATCCTGATAGTCTGCTTTGGTTCTGGAGTCGCCACGCAGTGCAACCTGTGCCTCACCGCGAATGACGGTGAGTGGGGTTCGCAACTCATGGCTAACGTCAGCGAAAAATTGCCGCCGCACATTGTCTGAGCGCTCCAGCGCTTGGTTGGCCTCCATCAATTCTCGCGTTCTGGAATCCACGGCCTCCTGCAACTCGCGCTCGGTGCGTGCCTGCTGGGCGGTAAATCGGGCGAGGCGCTCAGCCATTGTATTGAAATTGGTGCTGATCTGATTGAACTCCGCATCGGGGGTGGATGGAATGCGGTAGTCAAATTTTCCGTCGATCCAAAGGTTGGCCGCGTGGTTTAGGGTATCCAGCGGCCGCGCAATCCCTCGCACCAATACCCATGCCATTGCCAGGCCCAGCACGGTAGTAATCAGTACCAGCCCAACGGCAACGCCTAGGGCTTGAGAGTGAACGCTTTGAATCCGGTTGTTCATCAGCGCAACGACCGAGCGCTGACGTGCCAGGGCTGCATTCACTTGTTCGCGAAATCCAACGTCAATGCGCTCCTCCAGGATCGCGTCAACGCGCTGTGAGCGTTCGGAGCTGGGCGGTAACTGCAGTGCCGACGTAAAGTCTCGAATGATTAGGTCGATAAGCTGTTCCAGTTCTACGGTGTCCTCTACCGCACCGGGTGCAAATTCCTCGCCTATTGCGTCGCGCTGTTCTATCTCCAGTGCTTTAATTTTGCCCAGCGATTCCGCGATCGCTTGACGCTTGTTGCGCACCACACTCTGGTTGGCCGTGCTGCCCAATAGCACTTCGTCGGTAAGTTGTTTGAAAAGCCGATACGTATGAACAGAAAGCTGCAAGTGTTCGTTCAGTAAGTCTTGTGCGAGGTTGGCTTGATGGATGTGGCGGTCGGTGGCTTTAACCGACCAAATAGACAAGACCGCGGCCAGTAAAACCGCAAGCGTTGAAAACGCGACGACGACGCCAATTTTTGATCGATAAGTCATGAACACAACGATAGCACGTTCCCGGTGGCTTGGTGTTTTCATACGCGGCGCTGTTCATGTTCGGTTCATCTTCTGAACAGGCGCAGTTCATCGAACTCTCCTTAATATTCATCTCGAGGCGCGGCAATGACCGCCGAGCGTGTTACTAAACCATCTGGAGATGAACGATGAAAACCATGAAATCTAACAAACTGGGCAAAGGGCGCTTTACTGCCAAAGCGGCTACCGCGGTGATCGTTGGATCAGTCGCGCTGGGATTAACTGCCTGTAGCCAGACAGAGGCCGGTTATAAAAACTCGGCGGCAATTTCTAAAGCGGATGTTCTGGCCGCGCAAAAGGCCTGGGGTGACGGCATCGTAGCGATTGGCGATGTTTATGAAGAAGGTGGTGATTACGCTGCCCGCGCCAGTGAGCACATCAGCAGCCTGTACTCGTACGGCAAATCTGAAGTGCTGTTCAAGCCGACGCTCGCCAGCGATCAGCAGTTCCGCGACAGCTTCGGTGGTGCACTGTCTTACTTTGTAGGCGGTGAGATAGAAGAAGACAAGGGCTTCGCTATCAAGCCGTGGTCGAAGGTGCGCTTTGGCGAGCAGCAAATCATTACCGACTCCGACTCGGCGGTAGCGATGGGGAACTACTTCTTCACGCCCGAGGGCGCGAGCGACGAAGTGAAGGTGGAATTTACCTTTGGCTATGTTCGCGATGAAGACGGCAACCTGCGCATCAATGTGCATCACTCCTCGCTGCCTCACAGCGGCTAATGAGAGGCTAGCAACCCAGGCCACCCCGCATACTTGCTATGCGGGGTGTTTCAAGTAGCGAAACCGGTGACGTGATGAAGAGTAAACTCCCCCAACTTAGTTTTTTGCTCGTCAGTGTACTCGCGAGTACGTCGATATATGCCAACACCTCGTCGGTGTTTAGTCCCGATGTAAAGCGCGGTGACACCAGCGCCGAATACCGCGCCAGTCATGTACCCGCTGACGGTTCGCGTGCCGGTGAATTCAGCCAGCGCGTACACCTACAGCATGCCTTTAACGACACTTGGCGGCTGCGCTTTATCAGCGCTCAAAGCAAAGATGCCGGTGAAGATTTCGCCTTCGACTACAGCAGGCTGGAGCTACAGCAGCAGTTGCTGGAAAGCGAGCATGCCGGTTGGGATGCCGCGCTGCGTTATGAGCTGCAATTGGGTGCCAATGGCAATGCGCCCGATCGCTTCCGCGTTGCCGCAACGGGAAAATGGGACTTTACCAATGGCTGGCAGTTCAGAGCGAACCTGCTGGTGGGTAAGGAGTTTGGCAGCAATGCCGACGATGAAACGTTGCTGGAAGCGCGCAGCCAGATTACCGCGCCCTGGCAGGGCATGCGCGTGGGCGTAGAAGCCTTTAACGATTTTAACTACGACAGCGGCGTGATCGCCTACAACGAGCAAGACCACCAAATAGGCCCCATTCTTAAAGTTAAAGCGGCAGGCTTCTCCATTACCGCGAGCTATTTGATGGGCGCGTCAGACGCCGCGGATCAGCACAATTTTCGTCTGCATGTGTCCAGAGCAATTCACTAGCGTATTTGGGTGAGTCGCAAGCTTTAACAGGGCGCTTGTGATTCTGCAATCATAACTTGTCCGCATTTTGTAACCATATCTTGGCCGCCGAAAGTGCAATATAAATTGCACTTTGAATCGGTTCCAGCCGAGAAACTGCAATATTTATTAACATATTGAAAAATATAGAGAAATTTTCTCTATTATTCTTTACTCGCTTTATTTGATCCAATAATCTTTTTAAAAATTACTGGATCGAGTGAAGTGATGACACCATTTGGTAATGTCCTCTCACAATTACGACGTAGCCGAAAACTCCAGCAGCGAGAGCTGGCAGAACGTATTGGCGTTCAGCCTTGCTATATCTCCGCGATGGAAGGCGGCAAGAAAGGGCCACCTTCAAAAGCCGTCATGCACAAGCTGATCGACGCACTAGAACTTTCCCCTGAAGAAACCCATTCCCTAACATCCTCCATTGGTCCATCTGAGCGCGTTTTCCGTGTCCCGGAAAGCGTCAGCCTGGAGGAGTATGCCTTTTTGTGGGAACTCAGACAGAGGCTTGGTTCTTTGAGTGGGGAAGAATTGGCCATTATGACCAATGCCCTGCGCCTTGGCGGGGCGAACCGGTAACAGCGCTAACCAATAGAGGAGCTAAATCCATGATCTAGAAAAGAAAAAACCGAAAACAATGGCTTGCTTTCGGCTTCTTCGGGAGTAGTTACTCCGGTGTGGTAACCAAAGTATCTCTCTCAAGTCCCCGACCGTCAAGCCCTCAACTTCACGAAATCATGTTCGAGGCTTGGTTGCGCCTAGAGAAACGCGCATCCGGCCCCGGCGAGGGGATACCTATGCATACTGAAAATGAATTACACGACTACCTCTATCGTAGCGGCCACAACCTGTCGCTGGCTGCCATCGACTACATTCGCCAGAGCTGGATCAATCCATCAAGGATGGTGGGAGCTCATGCGCAAAGCAATGTAGTTTCCTTTGTGCCCAGCCGAAAACTAAATGGCAAAACCTACTCCACTGAGAGCCGCTCACCGGAACGCTCGTTCTTGACCCTGTGCGAGTTCGACGATGACGTTATTTGCGCCTTGGATCAGCCCGATCCAATACAGATACAACAGACTATCAAGAACGGGATCAAACGCTGGGGAGGTTACACCCCAGATGCCCTGATCCTCACCCGGAATGGCCCGAAGGTTGTGGAAGTAAAAGCATCTACTGAGGTGAACGAGTTTCTTGTCAGTAAAGCAGAAGACTGGAAACGCTATGAGTCGGGTGAAATTGTGTTTGAGCCGGCACGGAAGGCCTTTGCCGAACTGGGTCTTGAGCACGTGGTGTATGCGTACAGCCAGGAGGATCGATTTCTGGTTGAGAATTTGGATCAGTTGCTCCTCTCCAGAACGCACGAAGCCGAGTTGGTTCTGGATGAGGAGCGATTAACCAAGCTGATGCACAATGCATTCGCGATGACGCTTCATGATCTAAGGGTAAAGTTAAAGCTCAAAGATATGACGCCGCTCATCCACGCCATTGATCGAGGGCTGTTGGCCGCCGATTTGAAGCAGCACCGGTTAGCCGATTCCAGAAACTGTCTGGTTTCTTTGAATGAAGACCTGCTTGACCACGCTATTGAGCTGCGTAACAAGCAACGGGTGTACTGGGATGGATTGTCTGAGCACAGTGACTTAACGCTGATACCGACCTTAGAAGCCGCAGAGAAAGCTATCACCAGGTTAGACAAAATAAAATCCGAGCGCTCCAGCCGCAGCATCCGCCGCTGGAAGCATCAACTCAGAATCGGGCAGGAGAATAACCTGACTGAATTTCAATCGCTGATCCCGATGATACATCTTCGCGGAAACCGTAACCGCAAGATTCCCGCAGTCGTCGATGAGCTCTTAATGGAGTTCCTAATGGGCACTTACATTCACGAGCAGGGCTTATCCATATACAGGGGGTACATGCGCTACAAATCCCTGGCGCTGGATACTCACCCGCAGTTTCGACCTGTCTCGCGCCAAACCTTTACGACCCGTCTTGAGCAGATCCCCGGTGAAGTGATTGGCGAAGCCAGAGGTGGTAAGCGCAAGCGCAATGCGATGGGTGCACCAACTGACCCAGAAAAGCGCGGGTTAAAGGCCAGTATTCCCTGGCAAAGGGCGGCAATTGACCACTACCTTGCCGATATTTATCTCGTGGTGTTTACCCGCACGGGTGAAGTCTATGTAGAGCGTCCTTGGGTAACGGCCATGGTGGATCTTGCCACGTCCAAAATTCTGGGGTTATCCATCTCGTTCAGCTCCCCATCGCGTCGGTCTGTAGCCAAGGTCATGCGTGACTGTGTGCGCAGACACGGCAAACTGCCGAGAGAAATCATCGTAGACCGAGGTCCAGACTTTAAGTCGGTATACCTGGCATCCTTCATGGCCCACTACGGCTTGATACTCAGCCTGCGTCCGTCTGGATACCCGCAATTTGGCGGGGAAATGGAGGGCTTCTTTGGTGAGTTTGTGAAGCAGTGGCTATGCCAACGCCCCGGCAACCTGGCTGATTACAAAGAAGTGCGCTCCGTTGATGGCAGCAAGGCACCGAAGAAAGCCGCGATACTCCAGCCGGTGGATTTCTATCAGGAACTTTGGGCATTTTGTGAATGGCGCGAAAACAAATGCCGGGGAACGGGAGCCAATTCAATCGAGGTCGCTTTTATGGAGGGGGCCGAGCTGTATCCCTTCTATGCCAAATCCATTAACTACGATTCTGAGTTCATCACCGTGACTGCTGTGGAAACTAAGAAGTACAGCTTTAGTTACCAGCGCGGCATCAACATCAAAAACATCTGGTACTACTCCCCGGCATTACGCAAGCTGAATGGTCGCAAGAAAAAGGTGGATGTGCGGCTCGACCCGGAGAATCCCAACCTGATTTTTGCGCGGGTAGAGGATAAATGGGAGCCCTGCTATAGCTCCGGTATCAACGCATATTCGGCCAAATGTGCAGTTCACCAGCTTGTGGAAGGCATGATCAAGCATGAGGCGTTTGGCCTCAGAGAAAAAATCAGTGAGCAACATGACCTAGAGTTGGTCAGAAAGATTCGTGAACTGGATGAGTTCAAGGAGCAGACCAAAACCACCCCAGTGCTGGAGGTGCCCATTCCCGAGGGTGAGCCGGATAACACCGAAAGTCTATTCAGCCAATTAGCCAACGCCACAGTGCGCCCCATCAACATTCAGCAGTGGAGTGCTTGATCATGGATGAGTTGAATAACATCGATATTACCCGCGTTACGAACCTCAACTTCAAAATTCCCCATCGAAACTGGAAGCAGGCCTTTGCAGAAGCCTTTGTGCTGATGACCACGGCCATGCCGGGAGAAGTCATTTCTATTGTAGGGCCGACCCGAGCAGGCAAAACCGAACTACTCAGGCAATTGGGAGATGCCGTCTGTGGTGTCGGGCATGGACAGGGCGACGAACAACCGATCGTCTCAATAGAGTTGGTCAACGATGACGCCCATGCACGCTTTACCTTCCGATCCTTTATCTTGCAGGCATTGGAGATTGTGCGGCACCCCTTTTATTCATCGTGCTTTGCCGATGGCTGGGGAGATGCCACCGTGGAATCCCGCATTGAACGAGCTCGCGAGAAGACCTTGAACCGGGCGCTTATCAGAGCGCTGATTCAACGTAAGACGCGATTTTTGATCATCGATGAAGCCCAACACATGCGCTACGTGAGCAAACAAACCATGGCTGCCGTGGGTGTGATGGATGCCCTGAAGTCCATGGCTAAGAAAGCCAACGTGGTATTAGTGATTGCGGGCACCTACCCGATTCTGGAGGCAATTAACCGCTCTTCGCACCTGGAAGGCCGTAAGTACGATATCCACCTGTCCCGGTACCATCAAACCGAACATGATCTGGCGGAGTTTCTATGGATATTAACGAACTATGATGCAGTGTTAGAGCTAGACAAATCCCTGCCCAGCCTGGTGGACTGCGCCGAGCTGCTGTATCAAGGCACCTTCGGGTGTATCGGCCTGGTGAGAGCCTGGCTGTACCATGCCTCAGCCTTAGCTGCGACTCGCCAGAAAAAGGTCGATCTTGCACTGATCAAGGAGACCATGAAATCCCCGATGCAGTTGTACTCCATTGCCGACGAAATCCTAACCGGTGAAACCACGCTAGGTATTTCGCCTTGCTCCGCGTTGAAATCGGCTGTTGAAGCGGAAGCGCCAAGAATAGCAACCGGTAAAAAACGCAAACCAGGAGCCAAACCGTTTCAGCGCAAAGCCAAGCGGTTTGAGGCCGAGAACCGGGTATGAGGTGATGCAATGATTAAACTGTTCTCGCTGCCGATACTTGGGCAAGGGACGGCAGACGTCGAGTCGCTCTCGTCCTACGTCCTGCGGCTGGCATATGAACACGGTGTCTCTGCTGGTACTTTGCTGTCCGGTATCTTCGAGGCATCAGGCCAGAGTGGGCGTACAGCCCGCCCTGGCCTTGGGGGCCGCACAGGGATTGAAACCCTTTCGCGAGTGAATGCCTTTTCTAAGCGATTGCGGGTCCAATTGTCTGAGGCTATGGGTCAGGATCTGTTCTGCTGGCCACTGCATTTTCTGGATAAACAGGTCTATCAGATCAGTACCGAGATTGGCGGATTCCGCTGGTGTCCGGAATGCTTTGCAGAGATGTCACAGGTGGGTGCACCGCGCTATATCAAACAGCTCTGGCACATGGCCGCAGTGATTCATTGCCCGTTGCACAGAACGCCTTTAGTCGGCACTTGCCCAAATTGTGGGAGTGAGCAAGTTTTCATGCACGTTGATACTTGCATTGGCTGGTGTGGGAAGTGTGGACATTCGTTGGCAGAAAGGGCGAAAACCCTGACTGCTGATGATATACAGCCATCATGGGCGTGCATGTCTCATGACCTGCTAGACGTATTCTCGAAGGCTGCTCGGGCAGGCCAAAGCGAGACGAGCTTTGGCTCTTGCAAGATGTTTGTCGCTGACCTGTTGAATGAATTCACGGAGAGCATGAAATCAGATGACAGCATGCCGCCTGATCTTAAGCTCTTGATGGCTGAGTATGCACGCAATCAACATAGGTTCTGGCGACTGATCACCGTGAGGCGATTGGCTTACCTGCTGAATGTATCTCTCTATGACTTACTGTCTTCCAACTACCGGGCGATACAGTTGCCCTATAAACCTTCGACGCTAAAAGAGCTGCCTACTCAGATCAAACCGCGTAAGAAAGTCGTCAGGAATCACAAGCAGGAATACCAAAAGATAGTAGCGATTATCGAAACGCAGCCGATCCCACCAAGCCTGAAGCGCCTGGCAAGGTTGGCAAACGTGTCGGTGGGTTACATGGAATACCGGTTTCCGAGCCTGGTGCGGCAAGTGGTTGAGAAATCGCAGGCTTACCAAAAGCGGGAACAGTTGACCAGGCGCTACCGCGCCCAGGCTGCGGCACTCCAGTTCTTTATTGCGGAGCGCTATTCGGACCACACCCGGTCTCGCAAAGAGGCGTATCGGGTGCTAAAGGAGGAAACAGGACTACCCAAGTGGGTGCTGAAGAATGCCATTCAGACCGCATACGGGGTGATACAGGTGGGAGCCGGGTAATCTACCAGTAGATTCAGAGGGGAGGATGGATGCTCTTCTTGTTTTTTCTCCTCATTTGAGGTATAAAAACCAGAAGACTTAAGCTTCATCCCGGAGAAAGCTGAATGAACGACCAACTACACACTGAAGAAAATGCCCTGGATCGGTTATCCCAGCTGGGTATCCCGATGGCAGCGCTTACAGAGTCTGTATGGCAAGGTTACCTTTTACGATCTCGCACAACGAGTAATCACCCAAGAATAGCCCGCGGGTTCTTTATGTGGGCAGAAGCCGTAGCCGTGTTGAGAGAACAGCTTATCCCCCATGGTTGGGTCAAAGAGGATAAAGGCAACTACGAACTATCGGTAAACCAGAAAGCAGGTTTGGCCATCGTCGTTACTACTGGCGATGAAGCAACCGGCATGATCGGGGCGACGCCTTCAAATAAGTGCCCTAAGGGTGTGAACACGGCTGAAGCCGTTGAAACGAACAATCAGCTGGACATGTTCAGTGAGCTATTACCTGCAATTGAAGAAGTTCAAGGCCTTACAACCTGGGTATTGCTGATGCATTTAGCTACTGATGAAGTGCGTTGCGAGCTCTCCCTGCCATCCAGCATTTCCAACGGCAAAATCAATGGCTGGAAAGAGCGCATTATTTTACCGAGCATGCCGTTGGATGATGATTCAATCGAAATTCAAGCACCTGATTTGCCGGATATAGAAGTACCTATCAAGAAGAAGGCATAACATGTTTAACAATACTCGTTTTGCTCTCGCGCGAAAGCGCCGAGGGCTAACAAAGCGGGCATTGGCGAAAGAAGTGGGTGTAACAGATCGGTCGATTACTGCTTATGAGAGCGGTCAAACCGTGCCTGAAAGCCAGACTATTGAAAAGATCGCGAACGCACTTCGTTTTCCGGTCGAATTTTTCTTTGCTGATGACGTAGAAGAGCTACCTGTTGAGGTGGCTAGCTTTCGTGCGCTTACCAAAATGACTGCTGCCCAAAGAGACATTGCGCTTTCTGCGGGATCTGTTGCGTTACTTTTGAACCAATGGATTGAGAACAAGTTTGATTTGCCTGTGCCGGATTTTCCAGAGGATTACAGAATCTCTTTGGATGAAAGGGCAAAAAAGGATAAAGGTCAGCAATCGTCTGAAGGAGACCAATACCCAAGCGGGGGGCATGGCAATGACCCGGAAGCGGCCGCTGAAATGCTCCGCCGCTACTGGGATTTAGGTGAACTTCCAATCAAAAACATGATCGCACTGCTTGAAGCTAAGGGTGTGCGTGTCTTCTCGCTATCTGTTGATGCCAGAGAAGTTGACGCCTTTTCCATGTGGTATGGCGACATTCCTTTTGTGTTTCTCAACACCAAGAAAACAGCAGAACGTTGCCGTTTTGATGCGGCACATGAACTCGGCCATTTAGTTATGCATCGTCACGGTGCTCCCCAAGGGCAAGAAGCTGAGAAAGAGGCTAATGCCTTCGCGTCGGCCTTTTTAATGCCGCGCAGGAGTGTTCTGGCAAATGCGCCGAGATCGGCGACTTTAAAAAGTCTCGTCTCTCATAAAAAATACTGGAATGTTTCTGCCGCCGCGCTTAACTATCGGCTTCATTCTCTCAACCTGACAACCGACTGGACCTATCGAACGCTATGTATTGATCTAGCCAAACTAGGGCGGGATCATGAGCCGGAGCCGTCACCTTTTGAGACTTCGCAAGTGCTCAAAAAGGTATTTGCTAGCTTGCGAGAGGACGGTATTTCCAAAGCCGATGTTGCGAGAGAACTGCTCATCCAGCCGGAGGAGCTGGACGAGCTTACTTTTGGTTTGATGTTGAACGTCTTGAGCGGAAGATCACACAGTAATATCTCTCAAAATAAGCGACCAAGTTTAAAGCTGGTGACTTAGCCTCAGAAGAATCTTACTACTTGGGCGGCAGCTTTCGCCTGTCGCCCAATATTCTAAATCCTTCGGGCACTGGTTTAAATTTGTCGCCTTCTTCTGGCCAGCGTTTAGCGCGACTTTGAAATCCTCTGAGTGCTGCAATATCCAAGGTCGCAGCAACCACGAAGTCATTGTCCCCACCTCTAAGTCTGGCAATATCCCGCAGGAAGCTCTCTTTGGCAGGTGATCGAACGCGGCTATCGCCATACTTTCGGTTGTTTACCAATATGGTGTAAGCATGAACATCCAGTGCAGCGGATTCGATCAGGGATGCGAAAGTATCCAGATCCCTGTTCCAACTGAGCACCATAAGGGCAT
This sequence comes from Spongiibacter marinus, assembly GCF_016906995.1. Taxonomy (GTDB): domain Bacteria; phylum Pseudomonadota; class Gammaproteobacteria; order Pseudomonadales; family Spongiibacteraceae; genus Spongiibacter; species Spongiibacter marinus. Next base: position 91,336 of record NZ_JAFBBD010000007.1, read on the forward strand.
CAACTGCACCCTGGAAACGAATTCGTGCCTTGCTGTTTTGCAGTTCTGAGCAAACCATGACACTAAAGTTAACGCCGTTATGAATATAAATTGGCTTCGGTGATTTTTTAGAAAGATCCCACTCCTTGCCAAATTTCACCGTGAGGTCTTTGTCTTCGCCAACGGCTGGCTCAAGCTTGGGTTGCCATATTTTTACAAAGGTTGGATAGCCGAGTCGGTTATCTGCCAAAACCAAGGCGGCCTCACTCAAAATCTTGTTTCCTCCGCTATGCCGATATTCCGTTCCTGCAATTAAACTAATACCCGCCGCACTAAGTCTGGCGGCAATGCTATTCAGCCAGCGCAACGGAATTGAAAGCTCTGGGAAAAGGACGTAATCCGGCCTCGGATTCAGCTTTAATACATCGTTAACCAATTTGGATATTTTCTGGTAACGCTTGCGGCTTAAATTCGGTTTATTGCATGCGGTAGCCGCCCAATCGCTGTCTTCGGTACGCAGGTTGGTTAATGCAACCACCACCTTGTCTTTACTGTCAGTGCCAATTTTCAGATACTTTTTGCGTCGCTTTGCTTTCTTCTCGTTGGCGTCTTGTTCCGCTGCAAGAAGAGTGGGTTTTATCCAAACGCCACGCAAAACTTGAGTATATTTAGCCCATGTTACTGCTGGGCTGAAGCCTGGAGTTTTGCCTGAAGCGGAAGGCAAGCCAACACATTCGGGGGCTAGTTCCGATATTTCAGCCGGAGATAGAGGTCGAGTGGGGAAAAGATAAGGCAGGTAGCTGTCATTTTTCTTCTGCCCTCTGGTTACCTTGCCTAATCTGGTTTTGCGTGTAGAGTTGATAAACCGTTCAAATATCTCCACGTCGAGAAGCTCGGCGTTGCCGAGCAACTTCAGAATTTGCTTCTCTTTCTTAGTATCACGTTTACCAACCAGCTTCTCAGCAGACTGGCTATTCAAAATGTACTTATAAGCCTCTTTCGCAAGATCTGCTGACGCAACAAGCGGTGCTTTATTTTCGAAATCAGCCACATCAAAGCGCAAATCCAGCAGCGTCTCAAAATCAGTTAGAGTTGCCACAATTTGATTCAGAAAGAGATCTGCTAAGCGCTTCTTCTTGCTTGAACGTTCTCCCAGAAATAGTTTGCTGGGATCATGGTAGCGAGTGGCTGCATCAATAAACAGCCAAGTTAAAGTACCTTTGATATAACCCCAAAGGTCTTTTAATACTTTAGCATCGCATCCGTTAATACGAACCGTTTTTCCTCTGCCGACCTCAGAAGCTAAGGTATCGATCGCTCGATAGGACTTCACTGCTATTTGCTCAGCCTGCTCCCATTCATTCATGCTGATTGCAAAGCCGAGTAGTCTTGGTAAGTAGTTAAAATGTGCAAAGAGATTGTCTGCCCGCAATATATGGTTATGGGCAAACTGATAAAATTCCTCGCGCTGCTCCTTCCATTGATTTGGTGGCAGATCCCGAGCCAGGGTTTCAACATGACGCAGCTGTAGTGACCATCCTAGCCGACGAATAGTCAAGCCATCGGCCCGACGCAATGTATCTGCATTTTCGCCCACGTTTCCCGCAGCAGAGAGCACCTTGGCTGCCGTCGAGTGCTCTAATTGATCTGGCGACGGCATTAGACGGTGCTCGCTGGAAAGTTCGTATATCTCCTTTTCGATGCTGTCCAGTAGGTCAAGGCCTGCGCGCCCTTGTAATACAAATAACTTTTGCTTGTCAGACTGAAGCGATATTCTGGTCTCGCCTTGGATATCAGATCCCTGATTAATCTCCCAAACCTTATCGCTCTTGGCGTTCTGTGAAATGTAGTTTTCGCCCATTCTGAACTGAACCATGTTCATCAGATCTAGGCTATTGGTGATCGTGCCCGTATCACGCAGTACCAAGAACATATCATCTACATAGCGGCCATAGTGAATCGGCGCTAGTTTTTCCAGAACAAGCTTGTCCCACCTGTGAAGTAAAGCATTGGAAATAACACGGCTGCACGTCAGGCCGATCACCAATCCTCCGTTTATCTTAGCTTTCTTGCCCCCAACGGATTGGCCGAATTTTTCTGCACCTTCAGCCCAGCCGCATAGAAAACTTGCGAGTTGTTCGGTAAAGGCCTTCTCTTCAACTGTCAGCTCCAGATCAAGTGCTTCAAGTAACGCTGTACCAGAAATCGCCATCGGGTCAATAAAGTGGTAGTAGCTCTTCAAGTCGAGAGAAACCGCAATTACGTCGCGATCCTTTTCCAGCTCATCACGAATGGCTTTTAATCCATCGCTTCGCCACTTTTGATAGGGCTGAAAATAGGGTACAAACGAGCCAATGGAGCTAATATGGAATGGCTTATCATCGTTCTCTGCGAATAGTTCATCGTTTCGGATGCGCTTTAGCCGGGCGCCATAGCAGCTATCATCGAGCTTGGCATCAAACTTGTGGCCAACCATGTTGATCCACAAGGCTGAAATGATATGAGTATCGACCGGAAAGTCACCCACAATCCGGAATTCAGGCGTTACATCGTAATTTTTGAATAGGCTTTCGACTGCCCGTTCAGGTTTGGAGAAATGTACATGACCATTTTCACTGCGATCTGGCTTTCTATCAGTTGATAGTTTCTTTGGTAGTAATCGAAAATCTCCAAGCAACTCTTCGTCGTCTTCAAAGCCTGAGTTGTTCTTCAATCGGTCTAGCAGGCCATTTAGGTTTGCCAGCAAGTCTTGTTCGTATTCTGCAAACTTAATCGCGGTGGGGAAGGTGTTTTCGAAAAAACAGTCGGCTTTGGCTTTTCGGTATGCGACGAGCAGATCTTCAATTCCGATCGAATGCCAACCATCGAATACTGCTTTATAAGGCATTGTTGTTCTTCCCCAATCAGAAACTCTCAAGGAGTCGGCGTCTTGCGCTTAAGTATCAAAGATACTGTTTCGAGTTTGTCAGGCACTTCCTTTTCGTCAACGGAGCAGTGACGTAATCCTCGTCTAGAAACCTAATCAGCTCCTTAAATTGCTTCTTATCGCTTGGTATCAGAAGCTTACCGTCGTCAGTTACTTTAATACTTATATGATGCTCTTCTGGAAGCTCTGCATTGAAGTTATTGGCGACAGTTTGAATATCGGTGACGGTTATATCTTTTAGAACTTCATTTTTCTGAAGTAAGGCGATCTTCTTGCGGATGATGGAATCAGCGTGGTCTTTAAAGCTTGCTTCGTCCTCAAAGGCGAACAGCTCGGTATCGGCAAAGGCGTCTAGGTCAGTATCGGTGGCTTCACGGTAATAGTCGGCCAAGTCTAGAAAGCGTTTGGTGTTGTGGTAGGAAGTGAAATGCAAAGTGCTATTACTGAAACTGGCAGTGAGCTTGTCTTGCAGTATCAGGCCGGGCTCTTCAAGGCGTTTGTAGGTATCTCCGGCATGAATGGGAAGTCCAACCAACGTCCAGCGATTAGAAAGCAGTTTTCCCGCATCAAAAACCTGAAAGTTGACAGTTTTGTTTACGGCTGTCCATGTACCGCTAAACAAAGCTTTTATTCTGTGCGTCTCGGTATCAAGGTTTAAAACAGGGCTGGTCAGTGGATTACTAATGGCTTGCCCAATTTCGGGAGGTAGTGGGTAGTTAGAAATGGTGAATATTTCACCTTCATCGACATTGTAGCTGCCGGTAAACTCAATCGGCTGTTTGTCGCTCAAAAGCGCAGCTTGTTGCCCTGCGAACAATTGCATTAGTTCGGCGCTGAGTGGTGCTGTCAGTGGGATGCGACGGATGGGAGTGTTGTTGTCATCGACCATTGCAAAGAGGTTGGTTGGGTTATTGCTATTTGGCATGATTGGCATCCAGGATCATGTATTCAGTCAGTTGCACCACCTGCGAAACATTCTTGCAGTCAGTAATGTTCTGGCGAGTGATCAGCACATAGGTGATATCGCCGTCAATTGTTACCTCATAAAAGTGGTAACCAAAAAATCCCAGCAAGGGATTGAAATGGTAGGCGTGGGAGTTGTACACAATAAAAAAGAAGATCACCGCGATAAACACCAGCACCGGAACACTGATGGTGTTTTGGCTCTGGTTGATTAGCGGCAGCAGGTAGACCAGAAGAAATCCGACAATCTCTTTATCCACGGTCTTCACGGCCTTAATTTTGACAGGTAAGCGCTCCAGGCCATGTTGCGATGCTGCCAGCCAAACCAGCGCAAAGCACAGTACGCTCAGTATCAATGCAGCAAGCAAATAGCTGCCTCCAGCCATCCAATGGGCGACAACATTATCTGACCACGGCAGCGTGGATTTCCACGCATTGCTAAGCTCAACAAACCACAGAGTGAGAAAAATCGGCGCTAAAGAGGTGGAAACTAACGCTAGTTTGGCTGCTTTATTAAGCATAATCCATCCAGTCAGTGTCTATTATTTCGCTAATAATTGTTTTAATCATTGATTCTGAATCAGTCACGGACTTGGCGAGTGTGTTACGCAGTTTTTCGCATTTTTCCATTAGAACGACCAATCTATTTTGATCTTCAATTGACGGCAAAACGACCTTGATCTGTTTGATGCTGCCAATCGAAAGCGTGACATTGGCCATTCCTTTCATTAGAGGGACCACAACATCATCTTTAAAGTTGTTCAGATAAAAATATAGATACTTCGCAGATACGACTGAAGGATCGTTCGGTATTGCTGCTGCCAATATGTTCCCTAACGCAAATTTACCATGCTGATAGTGGATTCTTTTAATTGAGGCATGGCCATGACCCGTCGATGAAACTATTGGTATACATACAGCTTCACAATCCAGTTGATATTCATTGTGCCATTTTCTTTCCTCTCCGGTCGTAACTAAAGGATAGTCGCCTGGTATGGCCTTCGTGATGCCTGTTTGACCCTTCTCCACCTTGCATATCTGACCTAGCTCAACAATTGTTGAGTTGGTTAGCTTAAAGTATGAATCGAATATATCTTTAACTTCGTCAGAAATCTCTTTCAGGTCTTCATTTATCGTATCGATATAATCTTTCGCTGACCCCTCATTTGATCTCACTCGAGTCGGGTTTTTGATGTCTAGATCAAATTGTCTTTCCTTGATCTCGTCGATAGATACCCGCCATGAATAGTCTCCCTCAGTGCGCTTATTCCACCACTTCCGAATTGCAACAAAATCTTCATTGCTAATCGGCTTTGTTTTTGAATAAGCTTTTATATCTGGCGGGCAAACATGTTGGTAATACCAAATCTCTTTTGTGGGGCTTCCTTTGGTAAAAAAAATGAGATTTGTAGCAACTGTGGCGTATGGCTTGAAAACAGAATTGGGTAGTCTAATAATCGTGTGGACATTGCAGTCATCAAGCAGCTTTTGGCGAATACGCTGCTTAACACCATCACCGGTGAGTGAGCCGTCAGGCAATACAATGGCGGCCCGGCCACCCTCCTTGAGCAGTTGAATTATCAAAATTAGAAACAGGTCTGCCGATTCCTTGGTGCGGAAGGTTTGCGGGAAATTATTTTCGTTATTGTTCGAGACGACGCCACCAAAGGGCGGGTTGGCAATGATTACGTCCACTCTATCTTTATGCGTATATTCGCTTAAAGGCCGCTGCAGTGAGTCGCCGAATTGAATATTGGGAGTAACAATGTCATGCAAAATCAGATTTGTATTGGCTAGCATGTAGGGCAGCGGCTTGTATTCCCAGCCACGAACATTATGGCCAATGGCTTCGCGCTCTTTAACATTTCTGGCGGATGCTTTTAAATGCTCTATTGCTGCTGTTAAAAATCCCCCGGTTCCGCAAGCGGGGTCGAGTATAGTTTCATTATGTGTGGGATTGACCATCTCTGTCATAAATTGAGTAACAGCGCGCGGTGTGTAGAATTCGCCCAAGGTGCCTGCGCTTTGCAATTCACTCAAAAAGGTTTCGTAAATTTGCCCGAACAAGTGAAGGTCTTTGCTGTTATTGAAGTCAATCTCATTCAGCTTGTTGATTACCTGGCGAAGGTGGATTCCAGATTTCATGTAGTTGTAGTTGTTGGCAAAAACCTCATGAACAAGCACGGCACGACGATTTGCAGTAGATAGGTCAATCTCGGACAGCGTGGGGAATAATTTGCGATCTACAAACTGCAACAACTCATCGCCTGTCATGCCTTCATCGTCACCTGCCCATTCATCCCAGTGCAACTCAGGTGGGATGGGTGAAGAGTAGTTGTCGTCCATCAGCTCCAGCTCTTTGTCTTTATCGCTGAAAATTTTCAGAAACAACATCCAGCCCAATTGCAGAATGCGCAGTTCGTCGCTGCCCGTGCCGGTGTCCTGGCGCATGATGTTGCGGGCTGTTTTTACGATGCCTGATACGTTTGCCATTAAATCATTACTCTTTTTTTAAACATCAAGCCGCTTGATAAAGGGCTTTTTCTAACTGGGTTAATGCATGCAAATATTGAGACTTGCCGCCAAACAAGTTGATGATTTCTGTTGGGGTTCCGAATTGGTCAAATGGATTAACTTTGAGCACTTTGATATCTTCAATGTTTTCGATACCTTCGTCGGCATATTTGTCCAGTAGGGCTTCCAACACTCTTCGTGCTTGGTCGCCGTACTGGGTGAACACGTCGCGTTTTTTAACCTGTTTTGCGCGTTCAGCGCGAGTGAGTGGTGGCTGGTCGAAAGCGGTATGACAGATCATGTCGAATATATCCATTTCTTTGCCAATGGCTTCCTTCAGGTTCTCTAGCACAATTCCTTGTTCGGTGAGCTCATCAATGATTGCCTGCTTCTTATCGGAGCTATGCCATTTATTGAGAAAGTCGTTCAATGTATGGTACTGTTCACGCACTTTTTGGCGTGTGTAATCTTTCAAGCTGCCAGTGATCAGTTTGCCATTACCATCCATGTACTGAATCCGCTCGTTCAATACAGCGACATTAACACCATTGACGTAATATTTTGGGCGTGGTTCGTTGATGATGTCGCCACCATCAATAATGGGCGGAGCTCCTTGGGGTGGCTCGAAGATGATTTCCTCCCCTTCATCACCTCGGATGGTTTCGCCTTCTCCCAGTTCCTCTTCCGGAGTTTCAAACTCATCGTCGTCACCGAGTTCTTTTACTCGTACTGGATCGCCGTCGAACGCAGGATCTGCAAACAGATCGGTGACATTGCGAAAATCAAGAATAGTAAAAAAGGTTTTTCCGAATTCCTCATTGATACGGGTTCCACGACCAATGATCTGCTTGAATTCGGTCATGGAGCCAATATTGCTGTCGAGTACAATCAACTTGCAAGTTTGCGCATCCACCCCAGTTGTCATCAATTTGGAGGTGGTCGCAATCACTGGATAGGTTTCTTCCGGGTTGATGAAGTTGTCCAGTTCGCGTTTACCTTCCTCGTTGTCACCGGTAATTTGCATGATGTACTTGGGGTTTTGTGCCATTAGATCGGCGTTGGCGTTCGCTAGTGCAGCCCGCATTCGCTGGGCATGGTCGATGTCCACACAGAACACGATAGCTTTGTCGAAACGGTTAGTCCGTTTCAGGTATTCGGTGATTTTGTTGGCTACTGCGGCGGTGCGCTCGTCGATCACTAGGTTTTTGTCGTAATCCCTGCGATTGTAGATACGGTCATCCACCAGCTGGCCATTTTTATCAGTTTTTCCTGCTTCAGGTCGCCAGCCTTCCAGATCGACATTCAACCCCACGCGCAGCACCTTGTAGGGAGCGAGGAAGCCGTCCTGTATGCCTTGCTTGAGTGAGTAGGTGTATATTGGATCGCCGAAGTATTCGGTGCTGGAAACTGTCTCGGTCTCTTTTGGTGTCGCAGTCAGGCCGATATGGGTAGCGGTGTTGAAGTAGTCGAGAATCTCGCGCCAAGCACTATCTTCCGAGGCGCTGCCCCGGTGGCATTCGTCAATAACGATGAGGTCAAAAAAATCCGGGCTGAATTCTCGATAGGCGTCTTTGTCTTCATCGTAATTAGTGAGCCCTTGATAGAGGGCAAGGTAAATTTCATAGGACTTATCTATTTTCTTATGCTTGATAACTGTCATTTTGTCTTTGAAATGACGAAAATCGCCGCGTCGAGTCTGGTCAATCAGTGCGTTGCGGTCGGCAAGAAATAGAATGCGTTTCTTTGCTCCAGACTTCCAAAGTCGGTGGATGATCTGGAAAGCTGTGTACGTTTTACCGGTACCGGTAGCCATGGTGAGCAGGATACGTTGCTGTCCTTTTGCGATAGCTTCTACCGTGCGGTTAATGGCGATTTGCTGGTAATAGCGTGGGCTGCGGCTGGTACCATCGAAAAAATAATCTTGAGCGATTATCCGCTCTGCGTCAGGCGTTTCAATGCCCTTGTATTGCTTGTAGCGCTTCCACAGTTGGTCTGGCGAAGGGAATTCATGCAAGGTGAGTTCACGTTCGACATTACCACTGGACGCAGTACGATCATGCTCATAAAAACCATCACCGTTGCTGCTGAAAACCATGGGGATATCCAGAATCGTGGCGTAATCCAATCCTTGTTGGATTCCAGACATTACTGAGTGGGTATTGTCCTTGGCCTCGATCACTGCAACAGGAATGTTTGGCCTGTAATAGAGGATGTAATCCGCTCGTTTGCGTTTTCCGCGCACTGACAGATTTCCCTTTACGTAAATACGCCCGTCAGTGAAGCCGACTTCTTCCCGCACTTGTTTTTGTAGATCCCAGCCAGCTTTTTCTAGAGCAGGAGTAATAAACTTTGTGCAGATGTCGCGTTCTGACAATCTCTTTTTATTGGTCATCTCCACTCCTTTGGCTAGGCTGATGCCTGGTTATTAGTTGAACGCTCAAGCAAATCGCCAACATCACAGTTGAACAACACACAAAGCTTATCAAGCGCCTCCAGATCCACTTTCTGGGCCGTTTCTTTGTAGAGCAGAGTTACCGTGGCACGGCTTAGCCCCGTTTCTCTGGCAACGTCGGCAATACGCATCTTGTGCTCGCCCATCATGCGGGCGAGATGGCAGCGGATCATGGCTGTGCCTCTGGCTGGTAATCAAGTTATCAGAATACCAAAGGAGCATACCATGACTTTGATATTTGCCTAGCATTCTGTGAGTTGAAGTTGAATTATGTGGGGTTGGTTTTTAAAAATAGGATAAAGAATTTCCAAATTACGCGGAGTTACGCGCCATATGCGTAATTACGCAAACCATGCGTAATCGTGCGTAATTTATATTTCACGGCAGAATAGTGGGAGGCAAGAGTCGCGTGGTAATGCGTACAGGCACTATCGCAGGCGCAGGTTTAGGTTGCTGTGAATAGGTGCTGAGAGGAGGTTGTTGCGAGAGGGTTTTGCTATTTGGCGTGCGGCCAATTCTGCTTACCTATGGAAGCATAACCTGGCCAAAGCGGCCACATTATGGTTTCAATACCACTTGCCTAAAGAGATTGGAAAGGATGGTGGGCCCGGACAGACTTGAACTGTCGACCTGCCGATTATGAGTCGGATGCTCTAACCAACTGAGCTACGGGCCCTAGGAAGGTGGTTGCCAAGCCGCCTTTGATGCCGGCTTTTGACCAAGCGCGCATTATAAAGAGGCCTTGTCTGCAATGCCAGCGACAGTCGTGCGCTGGCGTTATTCTCTGTGTAATTTTACAGCGGTGCTGCCATAATTGGCCTAACCACGCTGGCGCGGAGTCTATTTTGAAAGATCAACAACGCATAGAGAAGGCGTACCTGGACGATGTTCGCCAAAGCTTGTATGCCTCTTTGGCGGCGATGCGCAGCCGCTTGTCCTCGGTGGTTGCTGAGTTGCAGGGCCAGCCCGATGTGCTGGCAGATCTGGAGCGAGTGGTCGGTGCTCTGCAAGCGCTGGAGGCTTCCCTCAGCGCTGCTGGCGAACACGATGACGACACTGCATTGGCGAGGCTTCGCCACGACCAGCGCAATCATATCGGCGTGGTTGAAGGCTACCTTGAAATTGTATTGGATGACTTGGCCGACGATGCACCGCAGGCAGTGGCATTGCGAGAAATTGCTGACTTATCCCGACAATTCCATGTAGCGCTGGAAAAATTCCGCCGCCCCAACCAGCAAAGCGATGATACGGATCCGGTCTCGGCAATATTTAAGAGCTTTCGCCGAGGTTTGTCGTCAGGGCCGCGGAGCGCCGAGCCGGCGACGATTTTGGTGGTTGATGATAACGACAGTGGACGAGAGCTTATCGCACAGCAATTGCAGCGCCAGGATTATCTGGTGGTGGAGGCGGCGAGTGGCGAGCGCTGCCTGGAGGTTATGCGCAGCGCCAGGCCTGACCTCGTGTTACTGGACCTGGTGATGCCGGGCTTGAATGGCTACGAGGTACTGCAGGCAATTCGCGATGATGAGGAGCTGCGACGCATTCCGGTGGTGGTGATCAGTGGTGTGCAGGATGAAGTTGGCGCGATTCATTGCATCGATGCTGGCGCCAGTGATTACCTGATCAAGCCCGTTAATGCCACGCTGCTGAACGCCAGGGTGTCGGCACTGCTGGAGCGCAAGGCCTGGCAGGATCGCGAGCGGGAGTATCTTGCCGAGCTGGAGAAGAGCCAGCGGTTTATCCGCAAAGTCTTTGGCCGCTATTTATCTGATGAGATCGTTCAGCGCCTGCTGGATGACAACGATGGGCTGACACTGGGTGGCGAGCGTCGCCGTGTGACGGTGTTGATGGCTGACATTCGCGACTTTTCCACCATTAGTTTGCAGTTGGAGCCGGAGCGCTGTGTAAGCCTGCTGAACAACTATCTGGCGGTGATGACTGAGGTGATCCAAGCCTATCGCGGCACGGTGGATGAGTTTGTTGGCGATGGCATTCTGGCCGTTTTCGGCGCGCCGCTGCGGGAAGATGACGACGCCGACCGAGCGCTGGCCTGCGCAGTGGCCATGCAGCAGGGAATGGCTAAGGTGAATGCGCGCAATGTGGCCGAGGGCCTGCCCGCGATTGAAATTGGCATCGGCTTGAATACCGGCGATGTTATTGCGGGCAATATCGGTTCCGAGTTGCGCAGTAAGTACGGTGTGGTGGGGCACAATGTGAACCTGACCTCGCGTATTGAGTCTTGCACGGCTGCTGGCCAGATCCTCGCATCGCCCAGCACCCTGGCATTTAGCCGTGTTGAAGTACTGTGCGGCAAGCGCATTAGCGTATCGGTGAAGGGGCTCGATGAGCCGTTGGAGCTCAGCGAAGTGCTGGGTGTTGGCCTGCCTTATGACCTGTTGCTGGAGGGCAGAGACGAGCCCTGGCACCGGTATGCGCAACCGATAGCAATGCATATGAGCGTGCTGGTGGATAAGCGTTTGGGGGCTGAGCGCCTCCCGGTAAGCCTGCACGCTTGTCGCGATAATGCGCTGTTAGTGGCCTGCGATACAGCGTTGCAATTGCCGGTCGATGTCTGTTTGTTTGGTCCCGACGATACGCTCTCTCTGTACGGCAAGATTGTCGGTCAAGAGGCGGGAAACTACGAATTAAGAATGACCGTTAACCCCAGTTTGCACGCGCAGTTGTTGGCGCTGGATAGCCGCGACGCTAAGTAAGCCGATTAAAGAGATGTGATATGGCCACCCTGTTGTTGGTAGAAGACAATGAAATGAACCGGGATATGCTGAGCCGGCGTTTGCAGCGTCGCGGTTACGACGTATTGCTTGCGGTAGATGGCCAGCAAGGCATTGATATGAGCCGGGAGCATGGGCCGGACCTGTTGCTGTTGGATATGAGTTTGCCGGTTAAGGATGGCTGGCAGGTGGCCAGAGAAATGAAGGCCGATCCGGCGCTGCAGGGCATTCCATTAATAGCGCTCACAGCTCATGCCATGGCCGACGACCGGATGCGGGCAATGGAGGCCGGTTGTGACGACTACGATACTAAGCCGGTTGATCTGCCGCGTTTACTCTCGAAGATTGATGCCTTACTCGGGTCCGGCGAATGAGTTTTACACGCCGCCTGACCTTTTCATTCGTCGCAATTTTGCTGCTGTCTCTTGGCAGCGTACTCGTGCAGGTGTGGGGCAACGATAGCCGCCGCCGTAATGTCTGGCTGCTGCAAAGCGTGATCAATACCCAGGCAGAAATGAATGCCTTCAGCCAGCAGCTCTACGGCCTGCAGCGAAAAATGCGCGTGGTCGAAGCGCTTAATCAGTCTGCAGCCAACCAGCAATTGAGCGAAGATGAGCGCAACGAGATCTTGCAGGCCCTTGAGCAATTGCGCGCGTTGCAGCGCCAGCTTAGTCGCGACCTGAAGGAATTTATGCGGCCTGAGGATTTTGCGCCGCTGCGCGTGGATACGCTGCTGGATGGGTGGCAGCGCTATGTGATGGCGACAGAGCGCGGTGACCGCGATGCCGAGGCCCTGCAGGCCCCCAGTGAGTTGGCGGAGTATTACCTGCGCATCAGCCGTCAGCTGAGCGAAAACGAACTCCTGCTCCTTATTCGCTCTGATGAGATCAATGCCAAATTGAAGGACATTGTTAGCCTCACTAACAAAGTGGCGCTGGCGGTGTTTTTACTGGCACTGATCGTGACCTTCGTGCTCGGGTATTACATGACGCGCTATACCCGTCGCTCTATCCGCCAATTGCAGAAAGGGACCGCTGAATGGGGTAGCGGCAACTTTAACTACCGCATTGCGGATATGGGGCATGACGAATTCGGCCAGTTGGCAACCTCCTTTAACGAGATGGCGTCCAACCTGCGCAATGCCATGGCGCGGGTGCGCGAGGCCAGCCGTCGCGCCGATGCTGCAAACCAGGCGAAAAGCGGTTTTCTGGCGAATATGAGTCACGAGCTTCGCACGCCGATGAACGCGATTATTGGCTATTCGGAGATGTTGCTTGAGGAGATCGAGGACGACCCCCAGCTCCCGGCCGAGCAGCTTCAAGCGGATTTAGAGAAGGTGCAGCTGGCCGGTAAGCACTTACTTACGTTGATCAACGATGTACTGGATATATCCAAGATCGAGTCCGGCCGCATGGCGGTGTTTTGGGAGACGGTGGAACTCACCTCGGTGCTGCGCGATGTTGAGGTAACCGCTCAGCCATTGGTCGCAAAAAATAATAACCGCCTTCACTGCAGTTATCACGTCGAGGAAACACCGCTGCGCACTGACGTTACGCGCCTGCGCCAAGTGTTGCTGAATTTGCTGAGCAACGCTGCCAAGTTCACCCGCGGCGGCGATATTCGCTTGAAAGTCTGGGCTGAGCAAGAGGCGCCCGACGAGTTGTGCTTTGAAGTCTCTGACAGCGGCATTGGTATGAGTCAGGAGCAGTTGGAAAAAGTCTTCGACGCGTTTGTGCAGGCTGATTTGTCGACAACGAAACAATATGGCGGCTCAGGCCTGGGCTTAACCATTTCGCGCAAATTTGCCGAGCTGTTGGGCGGCAGCCTGAGTGCGGAGAGTCGCGAGGGGGAGGGCAGTCGCTTTTTGCTTAAACTGCCTGTTAACGGTGAGCAAAGCAGCGCGATGCAGGCGGCAGTGGTCGGTGAGGAATTGGCCGATGTGCTGGTTATTGATGACGACAGTAATACTCAGGAGATTGTTCGCCGCCACCTGCAGCGAGAGGGCTACGGTGTGCGCCTCGCTAGCTCCGGTGCAGATGGCTTGGCGCAGGCTCGCCAGCAGCGCCCGGACCTGATTGTACTCGATGTGATGATGCCGGTTATGGATGGCTGGCAAGTGCTGCATGCGCTGCGCAGCGACGCAGAGCTGAGCTCGGTGCCGGTGCTCATGCAGTCGATGTTGAACGAGCGCGACCTCGGCCTGCTGCTGGGGGCCAATGAGTATCTGGTGAAGCCTGTGGAGCGCGACGAACTGACGGCGGCGGTGCGCGAGCTGATTCCTGCGGGCGCGGCCGGGAACCTTATGCTGTTGGAGCAGGGCGGAGTGTTGGCGAAGGTGATCGCCAAGTCGCCAGGTGCGCAATATTGGCGAGTGTATCAAGCCGAGTCGGTTGAACAGGCTCGCAGTATGCTGGCGGAGCGGCCGTGGCAGTTATTTGTGGTGGGGCCACATGCCGACGAGCAAGGCGTTGGTGAGTTTTTGTCAGAGCTGCGAGGCGGTCAGTGGCGGTCTGTGCCGATTATGCTTGCGCGAACCGAAGAAGACACCAGTGTACTCGAGCAGCAGTTGGCACTTTATTTACGACGCGCGGGGCAGTAGGGCGTTATTGCAGCGACAGCTGGCGGAGCTTGTCCAAGGCCAATTGCAGGGCTTGAATTTCTTGCTCAAGCTGTTGCTGGCGCTGCTGAGAAATGTCTGCCTGCCGCTGGGCCTGCTCCAGCAAAATTCGAGCTTCAAGGGCATAGCCCAGTGCTTCAAACAACACGGTCTGTTCGTTCTGACGCCCGTTATGCAACACATTGAGCTGATCGAGGCTGCGGGTGGCGCGCGAGGTGCTGGCGCGTGGGTTGTCTTTGTTCAGGTAAAGCAGAGTTAGATAACTCAGTGCTTGCTGGCGGATGCGGGTGGCGTTACGCGGCTCATGTGCGAGGGTGCTGAGTTGGTCTTCGGCCACGTAAAAATGACCTTTGTTGACGAAGTTGATTGCGGTTTGCAGGGCCTCTTCCAGCTGCTTTACTTGCACTGCATGCTCATCCATAACTGGCGGAGCGGGTGCTTCTTCCGGCGTTGATCCGCAAGCGGTAATAGCGAGCGTCAGGCAAACGGTAACATGGCGTAATGTGCGAGCTAACATCGTTCTTCCGCTGTTTTCGGGGCTGACAAGGGCGGCTCGCAGGAGCCGCCGCTACAGAGCTTTACTCGTCGAGGAAGCTGCGCAGATGATCTGAGCGCGTAGGGTGACGCAGTTTACGCAGTGCCTTGGCTTCAATCTGACGAATCCGCTCACGGGTAACATCGAATTGTTTGCCAACCTCTTCCAGAGTGTGGTCGGTGTTCATATCGATACCGAAACGCATGCGCAGCACCTTGGCTTCGCGGGCGGTAAGCCCTGCCAATACATCTTTGGTTGCTTCGCGCAGGCCTTCACCCGTGGCCGAGTCTACCGGCGAGGAGATCGTGGTGTCCTCAATGAAATCGCCCAGATGCGAGTCTTCATCGTCGCCAATTGGCGTTTCCATGGAGATCGGCTCTTTGGCGATCTTGAGCACTTTGCGAACTTTATCCTCAGGCATTTCCATGCGCTCGCCCAGCTCTTCTGGGGTCGGCTCACGGCCCATCTCTTGCAGCATCTGCCGAGAAATACGGTTTAGCTTGTTGATGGTCTCGATCATGTGCACAGGAATACGGATAGTGCGCGCTTGGTCGGCGATTGAACGGGTAATCGCCTGGCGAATCCACCAGGTGGCGTAAGTTGAGAACTTATAGCCGCGGCGGTATTCGAATTTATCTACGGCCTTCATCAAGCCGATATTGCCTTCCTGAATCAGATCAAGGAATTGCAGTCCGCGATTGGTGTATTTCTTCGCGATAGAGATAACCAAACGCAGGTTTGCCTCAACCATCTCTTTCTTCGCGCGACGCGCTCGCGCCTCGCCGATAGAGATGCGACGGTTGATCTCTTTAATGTCGGAAATTGTCAGGTCCTGGCGCTCTTCAATGGCCGCAATGCGCGACTGGATGCGCGCCAGCGTCGGCTTGTAGTCGGCCAGTGCCGGGTATTTGCTGCTGTGCTCGTCCACCCAGTCAGCATTGGCTTCGTTGCCTTGGAAGCTGCGGATAAACTCCTTGCGATCCATGCCGACGTTTTTCACGCAGATCAGCATAATTTCTTTTTCGAGCGCGCGAATTGAGCTGAGCGTGGTGCGCACTTCTTCAATCAGCGGGTCGAACATGGAGGGCGTCAGTTTGAAGAACTTAAACAGTTCGCCCAGTGCCGCCAGCTCTTTCGCGGTTTGCTTGCTGTAGCGACCGTGTTTGGCGATGCTCTTCTCGACTTTGTCTTGCTGTTTTTGCAAGGCAGTGAAGCGGACGCGAGCCTCTTCTGGGTCGGGGCCAGAGCTGGTTTCTTCATCGTCATCGCTGGACTCTGCTGCGGCAGCGGCCTGCGCCTGCGGCGAGGGCACGTTGTCAGCGGGGTCGAGGTAGCCGCTCATGATATCGCCCAAGCGGCGCTCTTCGGCGGCAACTTTGTCGTACTCAGCCAGTACGCTTGGGACGATGCCTGGGTAGTAGGCCAGTGCGGCCATCACATCGCGGATGCCTTCTTCGATGCGCTTGGCGATAACGATCTCGCCTTCGCGCGTCAGCAGCTCGACGGTGCCCATTTCGCGCATGTACATGCGAACAGGGTCGGTGGTGCGCCCCGTTTCGGTTTCCACCGCGGCCAGTGCGGCGGCAGCTTCGGCGGCGGCGATGTCGTCAGAGGAGTCGCCGCCGGTCATGATCAGTGTGTCTTCATCCGGCGCATGCTCAAAGACCTGGATGCCCATGTCGTTGATCATCTGGATGATTTCTTCAACCTGATCCGGATCGGAGATGTCCTCGGGAAGGTGGTCATTAACCTCGGAATAGGTCAGGTATCCCTGCTCCTTGCCTTTGGCAATGAGTTGTTTGAGGCGCGATTGATGAGTGGAATCATTCATTCTTGCAAAATACTCGTAGGTGCAGGTGAAAAAACAGCCGCGTATTATACCTCAGCTGTATGGTCTACGACCAGCAAAAACAGGCTCTGTTCAGAATTGCCTGTCTATTTCTACCGCCGTTGCTTAGCGCTGGTGTTTATTGGCCAGCAGTTGCTGTACGTGTTTGAGCTGAGCTTTGGTGTCATCACTGAGTTCAGCGTAGTTGCCGTCGGGGCCTTTGTCGACTTCGTCGCGCTCGCGAAGGCTCTCCAGGCGGGCTTTTAGGTCGCGATCGCGCTGGCGCTCCTCGAAGTAGTTGAGGGTGTCAAAAAAAGCCGTTTTGGCGCGCTGGTCATCCAGGGTGGCGCCCAGCAGTTCGATGGTTTTTAGTGCTTCGGTCAGCAGTAAATATTGCGGCTGGCCGTGCCAGTGGCCGAGCAGCATGGCCGTGGAGGACTCCGGGCGTTTTTGCAGCAGGGATAATATTTCTTCCAGCAGCTCGCTCGTGCGCGAGGGCGGCGCGGCCTTCAGTGCGGTGGTGGAGGCGGCGATGGTTCCTGGGGCGTACAGCAGCATAGCCAGTGCGAACAGCGCCGGGTCGCGCTTATTGTCTGGCAGGCTGCCGAGCAGGCGCTCAGTGTCCGTGTTTTTCGGTTGGCGCTGTTCGGGGGAGGGCGTTTCGTCAGCGGTACCGGGTTGCGCGGTGCTCTGGGCCTCTGCCTCGCTGCGCTCGCGCAATTTGTCGAGTGCGGCGCGGCTCAGACCGCTGCGTTTGGCCAGCTCATCGAACATAAGCTCGCGAAACACGCCGTCTGGCAATTGAACCAGCAGCGGTGTGGCGAGCTTGGCGAGTGCCGCTTTGCCCTCGAGGGTGGCGGGGTCGAGGCGGTCGTTGAAGGCGTCAAAAAAGTACTCCTCCAGCGGTGCGGCGCGGGCGATCAGTGCTTCAAAGCCGGGGCCGCCGACGCGTCTGACGGTGTCGTCGGGGTCTTCGCCCTCGGCGAGGAATAAAAAGCGAATGCGGCGGCCGTCTTCCATAGTGGGCAGTGCATTTTCCAGCGCGCGCGACGCCGCTCGGCGGCCGGCGTCGTCGCCGTCGAAGCAAAACACGATTTCACTGCAGTAGCGGAAGGCGGTGCGCAAATGGTCGCTATTGCTGGCGGTGCCCAGGGTCGCCACGCCACAGCGAATGCCGTACTGCGCGAGGGCGACCACATCCATATAGCCTTCGACAATGATCACCCGCTCGAGCTGGCGGTTGTACTGCCTGGCTTCATAGAGGCCATAGAGCTCGCGGCCTTTGTGGAAGATGTCGGTTTCCGGAGAGTTCAGGTACTTGGGTTTGTCGTCGCCCAGTACGCGACCACCGAAGGCGACGACGCGGCCCCGGTTGTCGCGGATCGGGAACATAATGCGGTCGCGGAAGCGGTCGTAGACTTTGTCGCTGTCCTCTTTTTCCACCAGCATGCCGGCATCCAGCAGTTGTTGGCGTGACTCGTCGTTGCTGCCAAAGCTCTTTAGTACATTGTCCCAGCCCGGCGGTGCGAAGCCGATGCCAAAGTCGCGGGCGATTTGCCCGCTGAGGCCGCGTTGTTTTAGGTAGTCGACGGCGCGTTGGGCTTGAGGGTGCTGGCGCAGCTGGTTTTGGTAGAACGCGGCCAGCTGTTCCATGGCGTCGTAAATCGTTTTACGGCGCTGCTGGCGCTGTGCCTGCTGGGGGCTAAGCTCTTCGCGGGGGACTTCCAGGCCTGCACTGTGGGCGAGGCTGTCGATCGCCGAGGGGAAGTCCTGGCGGTCGTAGTCCATGATAAAGCCAATGGCGTTGCCGGCCGCGCCGCAGCCAAAGCAGTAGTAGAACTGCTTGTCGGGGTTAACGCTGAAAGAGGGGGTTTTCTCTTCGTGAAACGGGCAGCGGGCAGTGTAGTTGCGGCCTGTCTTCTTTAGCGATACGCGCCGATTAATAACATCGACAATATCCACCCGCGACAACAGGTCGTCGATAAAAGATTGCGGGATGCGTCCTTTTGCGGCCACTGGCGTTATTCCGAAGGCGGAATGGCTAGCCTAGCAGGCACGTGCTCGGCTAGCCAGCTGGCGATTACTGGCTGAGCCGCTCTTTGATTTTGCGGCTCACGCTGCCCATGTCTGCGCGGCCTTGGGCGGCGGGCTTGACCAGTGCGACCACCTGGCCCATGGCTTTGACGGAGTCCGCGCCGCTGTCGGCAATAGCCTTATCGATCAGTGCGTCCAGCTCTTCGTCGCTGAGCGGCGCGGGCATGAATTCCTGGATGATGGCCATTTCAAAGCGCTCTTGCTCGGCAAGCTCTGTGCGCCCGGCTTCTTCATACTGGCTGATGGAGTCGCGACGCTGTTTGCACATTTTGTCGAGCACGGCCAGGCCGCGCGCGTCGTCGACCTCAATGCGCTCATCCACCTCTATACGCTTGAATTCAGCGAGTACCAAGCGAATAGCGCCCAGGCGCTCTTTCTCTTTCGCCCGCATAGCCGCTTTCATGGCGTCAGTCAGCGATTGCTTAAGGCTCATGGTGTCAGTCCTCTGCAGTGGGGCGGAATAGGTAAATGTGTCAGGCACAAAAACGGGCGGCTTTTAGCCGCCCATTTATGGTAGCGCGTTGTCGCACTGAAAGCAGGTGCTTGCCGCACCCGCTGAGCAACTTAGTAGAGGCGTTGCTGTTTTTTCATTTCGCGAGAGACTTTCTTCGCGTGGCGTTTAACCGCCGCCGCAGCCTGACGCTTACGAACCGCTGTGGGCTTCTCGTAGAATTCGCGACGGCGAACCTCAGCGAGTACACCGGCTTTTTCGCAAGAGCGCTTGAAGCGGCGCAGAGCGATATCAAAGGGCTCGTTTTCTTTGATCTTGACTGAAGGCATTCGTTAAACCTGTCCTGATAATATTTGGCAATGAATTCTAATCGGTCCACCCAATAACTAAAGGTAGCACTCCAAGGGCGCAGAATTCTAAACGCTCATTTGTGAAAATGCAAAGTAAAAAGCGCCTTATCTGGTGCCATTGTGTGGAAATCAGTATCATGCGCGCTCAATCGGTGGAGCAAATAGGTAGGCTGTGCGGGTACTGGGACTAGAAAGCTCCTGTGATGAAACAGGTGTGGCGATTTACGACAGTGAGCGGGGCTTGTTGGCCGATGCGCTCTATAGCCAGATTACGCTGCATGCGGAATTTGGGGGTGTCGTCCCCGAATTGGCGTCCCGAGACCATGTTCGCAAATTGCTGCCGCTGGTGCGACAGGTGCTGGATAGCGCCAATTTGCGTGGCAGCGATATCGATGCTGTGGCGTATACCGCTGGCCCAGGGCTTGCCGGCGCACTGATGGTGGGCGCCTGCGCCGGGCGCGCAATGGCGTACGCCTGGGGCGTGCCGGCATTGGCGGTACACCATATGGAAGGGCATTTATTGGCGCCCATGCTAGAGGACACCGCGCCGGAGTTTCCTTTTATTGCCTTATTGGTGTCTGGTGGTCACACGCAACTTGTTCGTGTGGATGGCATTGGTAACTATCGCTTGTTAGGCGAGTCGCTGGACGATGCCGCCGGCGAAGCATTCGACAAGGCCGCGAAGATGCTCGGCCTTCCCTATCCCGGTGGCCCCCAGTTGGCGAAGGCCGCTGCTCAAGGTGATGTGTCCCGCTTTACCTTTCCCCGGCCAATGGTCAATCGCCCCGGTTTAGATTTCAGCTTTAGTGGCCTGAAAACCTACACCTTAAATACCGTGGCCGAGTGCTGTGCCGATGGGCAGCTAAGCGACGGCGATCGCAACGATATTGCTGCCGCTTTTCAGGAGGCTGTGGTCGACACGCTGACGATTAAATGCCTGCGTGCACTGAAGCAGGAGGGCTTGAAGCGCCTGGTGATTGCCGGCGGAGTGAGTGCCAACACCGCGTTGCGTGAGCGTTTAGAAGGGCGGCTGGCGACAATTGGCGCAGCTGTGTATTATCCGCGCCCTGCTTACTGTACCGATAATGGTGCAATGATCGCTTATGCCGGTTGTTGTCGCCTGTTGGCGGGGCAGAGCGAAACGCTGGCGGTGCAGGTTAAGCCGCGTTGGCCAATGAATGAATTGCCGGGTTTGGAGCGCTAGTCGTCATGGATACTGTGTATGTGCGTGGGTTGCAGGTGGATACCATTATCGGCATCCACGACTACGAGCGCGCGCACCGTCAGACCGTGATTCTGGATCTTGAGCTGGGCTATGACATCCGCGCTGCCGCGGCCTCCGAAGATATTGCCTTGACGCTGGACTATCAGGCCATAAGCGAACGTCTGTGCGAGTTTATTCGCGGCAGTGAATTCAAACTTGTGGAAACCCTCGCTGAGCGCTGCGCCGCGCTGGTGCGCGAAGAATTTGGTGTGCCGTGGTTGCGCTTGCGGTTAGCCAAGCCCGACGCGCTGCACTACGCCGAGGAAGTTGGCATTGTGATCGAGCGCGGTGATCGCGCCTGATTAAGCCTCGTTGAGAAGCTGCTGCAACTGGTCCAGTCGGGCGTTTCTCAGGGCGTTGCCCAATGCGGCGCCGGTTATCCCCTTAGCGATAAAGTCTTGAGCGTTAATTTTCGCCAACCTATCAGCCGCTTGAGTCAGTAAATTCAGGTAGTCACCGTTTTCGCCGCGCAGGTCGGCAAGCTGGCAAAATTCCATCAATATCTGTGGGCGTCGCAGATAGTCCAGCTTCTCCAGTATCGCCAACATACACTCTGCGCTGGGCTGACTGCCCAGTGCCGTAGAGAGTGGCAGCAAGCTCGCGCCGAGCTGTGCCAATTGGCTGGCCGCTTTGCTGGCGTGGAGCTGTTTGCACAATTGAGTACAGGCGGTGGTGTCGAGCCTGCTGCAGCTCAGCGCAAAGCGGACCTCAGGGCCCTGGAGTGAGGCGCCGGCGGATGTGTCCAGGGCATCGAGCAGGTCGCGGTCCAGGCTGGAGGCCCATTGGGGGTACAAGGTAGGTAGTGCCTGGCAGTCCAGTAGAGCGTTAAAGAAGGCGGAGGGTGTGCGTTCACTTAACGCCTTGTTGATCTCTACCAGTATGCGTTCCGGGCTTAAGGCCTGCAGCTCTTGCGGCGTCGACATTTCGCGCATTAGCGCGCGGGTTTCATCGGCGATTGTGAAGCCCAGGTGGGCGTAGCGGGCGGTAAAGCGCGCTACGCGAAAGATACGCAGGGGGTCTTCTTTGAAGGCCGGTGAAACATGTCGAAGCAGGCGACGCTCAATATCCTCGCGGCCATTGTAGGGGTCGATAATGTCGCCGGCAGCGCTTTTGGCGATGGCGTTAATGGTCAGGTCGCGGCGCAATAAGTCGTCTTCAAGGGAGACTTCCGGGCCAAATTCACACTGAAAGCCATGATAGCCCGCGGCGGTTTTGCGCTCTCGGCGCGCCAGCGCATACTCCTCTTTGGTTTCGGGGTGTAGAAACACCGGAAAGTCTTTGCCAACTTGCTCATAACCCTGTTTGAGCAAGGATTCGGGCGTCGCACCGACCACCAACCAGTCGCGTTCATGGAAGGGGTAACCCAGCAGTTCGTCGCGGACTGCGCCGCCGACTAAATAGATGTCCATAGGGTGGCATACTCCGCTATTTCTTGGCTGCTGGGAAGTGGGGGCTTAATGGCTGGGGCAGTCGCAGCGGTGATACTCGCCGCTCTCCATATTCAGCAGCGTCATGTGCCGTCCCCAGACGCAACCGCTGTCTAAGGCAATGATGTTAGGGTTGTGGGTGCGGCCTTCCAGCGCGGCCCAGTGGCCGAATAGTTGTATTTCGGTGCGCGCCGGTTGCGGCCATTCAAACCAGGGGCGGTAGGGCGGCGGGATGTCCTGCCTCGCGCCTTTGAATGTCAGTTCCAGTTCACCCTGCTCGCTACAAATTCGCATGCGGGTCAGGTAATTGGTAATGCAGCGCAGTCTGTCATGGCCCTGTAGGTCGTCGTGCCAGAGGGCGGGTGCGTTGCCGTACATGTGGTGGAAAAACCGGGCCGCTTCAGTGGGGTTGCGCAAGGTGCTTTCCAGCTCTGCCGACAGCGCAAGTGCCTGCTGTGTGCTCCATAGCGGCGGTATCCCGGCATGACTCATGACATAGCGCCCGTCATCGCTGCGCAGCACCAGCGCCTGCTGTTGTAGCCAGTCCATCAGCGTGGCGAGTTCTGGAGCCTTGAGTAAGGCCTCCAGGCTGGGGTGACGCCCTTTTTGAGTGAAGCCGCGGGCCAGCGCCAGGCAGTGGAGGTCGTGATTCCCAAGGGTGACCTTTACGCTGTCTTGAATGCGGTACAGATAGCGCAGGGTGTCTAGCGAGTCGGGGCCGCGGTTGACCAGATCGCCAACGAGCCAAAGCTCGTCGCGGGCAGGGTTAAAGGCAACTTCATCGAGCAGGCACAGCAGTGGCTGTAGGCAACCCTGCAAGTCTCCAACTGCGTAGCGCGCCACGGGGGACTTAGTGCAGCGCCGAGCGCTGGGCGAGGGAGAAGATGCCGATGGGGGCAATAAAACGCCGACCAGAGGCGCTGATCATCTCGTAACTGCCTTCCATCGTGCCGACAGCGGTGTCGATAACCGCGCCCGAGGTGTAGCTGAAGGACTCGCCTGGCTCGATGAGTGGTTGTTTGCCGACCACGCCCTCGCCCTGCACTTCCTGAACCTGATTGTCGCCATCGGTGATAATCCAGTGGCGGTTGAGCAGGCGCACGGCCTCGTCGCCGGTATTGTTGATGGTAATGGTATAGGCGAAGGCGTAGCGCGATTCTTCCGGTGCGGATTGGTCGGCGAGAAACTCGCTTTCAACCTGAATGTGTACGGGGTTGCTGTCTGGCATGCGGGTCCTGATTAAACGGGGTTGCGACTAATGTAATTGGCAATGGCGACGAAGTCTGCCAACTGGAGTGTCTCGGGGCGAGCGCCGGGGTTGAGACCCAGCGCTTGCAGTTGCTCGTCATTGAGGGTGTTCTTGAGGTTGTTGCGCAGCGTCTTGCGGCGCATGGTAAAGGCCTCTCTGAGCACCCGCTGCAAGACGTTAACGTCGTCTGCCGGGCAGGGCAGGGTTTTGTGTGGGGTGAGCCGAACAATGGAGGACATCACCTTGGGGCGCGGCGAAAACGACTCGGGGGGCACATCAAACAGGGCCTCTACCTCGCAGTAATACTGCGCCATGATACCGAGCCGTCCGTAGGCCTTGCTACCCGGCTGCGCGGCCAGGCGGTCAACAACCTCTTTTTGCAGCATGAAGTGCATGTCGGTAATGCGGTGCTGGGCGCTGAGCAGGTGGAAGATCAGCGGCGTTGAAATATTGTAGGGGAGGTTGCCGACCACCCGTAGCGGTTCATCGCCAGCCAGCGCGGCAATATCAAACTTGAGTGCGTCGCCTTCGTGCAGGTGGAAATTGTCGCGGGTTGCGAACTTCTCTTCCAGAATCGGGATCAAATCCCGGTCCAGCTCAATAACATGCAGTTGGCAGCCGCTGGCGAGCAACTCGGCGGTGATGGCGCCCTGGCCGGGGCCGATCTCCAGTAAGCGCTGATTTTCTCGCGGTGTAACCGCACGCACGATCCCTTGAATAATACCGCGGTCGTGCAGGAAGTTTTGGCCAAAGCGCTTGCGGGCGCGATGAGTGCTCATAGTGTGTTGCTCGCTGCGTGGCCGGCCATGTCAATAGCATAGCGCATGGCTGTTGCCATGCTGCCCGGGTCTGCGCGACCGCTGCCGGCAAGGTCCAGTGCCGTGCCGTGGTCGACAGAGGTACGAATAATGGGCAGGCCCAGGGTGATATTAACGGCTTGGCCGAAACTCTGATATTTCAGTACCGGCAGCCCTTGGTCGTGATACATCGCCAATACCGCATCACACTGTTCCAGGTGGCGCGGTGTGAAGGCCGTGTCGGCGGGAAGCGGGCCAATCAATTGCCAGCCTTTGGCGCGATAGCTCGCCAATACCGGCTCTATCGTCTCTATTTCTTCCCGTCCCATGTGGCCGCCTTCGCCAGCGTGGGGGTTTAAGCCCAGCACTAATACTCTCGGTTGTTGGCAGCCGAAGCGTTCGCGCAACTCGCGGTGAAGAATATCCAGGGTGCGCTCCAGTTCACGGGGGGTGACCGCCGCTGGCACGGCGCTCAGCGGCAGATGGGTTGTCACCAGTGCCACGCGCATTGCAGTGCTGGCCAGCATCATCACCACTTTTTCTACCTGGCAGCGTTCGGCGAGAAACTCTGTGTGGCCGCTGAAGGCGATGCCGGCGTCGTTAATGACCGATTTTTGCACCGGCCCCGTCATCATGGCCTGACACTCGCCGTGCAAACAGGCATCGGTTGCCGCGCGCAGACAGGCTAAAACATAGTCGGCGTTGGCAGTATTCAATACCCCCAGTTGCGCCGGTGCCGCTAACGCAACGGGGGCAATGCTGATGTGTCCCGGCTGATGGGGGCGGGGTGATGCGGTGTCGAAGGGACTGAGCGAGATGGGCAAGCCCAGCGCCGAGGCGCGCTCAGTGAGCAGCGCTGGGTCGGCGTAGGCCACCAACTCTGCTGGCCACTCTTGCTGAGCAATTTGAATAAGTAGCTCCGGGCCAACCCCTGCAGGCTCGCCCGGCGTGATGGCAATACGCGGCAACATTAGAGCTTGATATCGACGTAAGCTTCAGCGCGGATTTTACGCAGCCAGATATCCAGTTCGTCTTGGTATTTGCGCTCGTGCAAGACATTGCGAGCCATGCGCTTGCGCAGGTCTTGGCTGACGTTTTGCTGGCGTCTGTCCACCACTTTAATAATGTGCCAGCCAAAGTCACTTTTCACTGGCGCACTGATATCGCCGATGGCGGTGTCTTCCATGGCTTGCTGAAACTCGGGAACCAATTGCCCCGGTGATGTCCAGCCCAAGTCACCGCCTTCCTGGGCAGAGCCGATGTCTTCGGAGTACTCCTTGGCGAGGTCGCGGAAGGAGTCGCCATTGAGCACGCGCTGGCGCAGCTCTTTCGCCAGGCTGAGGGTCTGCGCCTCGCTGCGGATCGCCGATGGTTTTAACAAGATGTGGCTGGCGCGAGTTTGTGCGACGGTCTCGTTAAGGCCACGGCTCTCCAGCAGCTGAATGACGTGGTAGCCGCTGGCACTTTGCAGGGGCTCTGACACGCCGCCGTCGCTCATATTGGGTGCCACGCTGGCAAACAGCGAGGGCAGGTCGGTCTCACGCCGCCAGCCGAGGTCACTGGCGTTGACACTGCCTTGGGCGAGGCTGGTGTAGTCAGCGCCCTTGCGCAGTTTGGCCGCTAGTTGCTGGGCCTGTTGACGTGCGCGCTCGCGATCGGCGTCGCTGGCATCAGATGCCACCGGCACCAATAAGTGTGCCAGGCGATACTCGGGAGAGGTGCGGGCGCGGCCTTCTTCTGAGTTTAAGTAGTTGGTGACTTCCTGGTCGGTAATTTGAATACGCTGGTTAACGTTGCCCATCTGCACGCGTTGCAAAAGCATTTCGCGGCGTATTTGCTCGCGCACATCGCGGTACGATGCGCCGCTGTCGAGCAGGGCCTGACGGAACTGCTCAAGCGTCATATTGTTTTTGGCGGCCACGCGGCCAACGGCAGCGGTGAGTTGCTCGTCGTCAATGCGCAGACCGACGCGGTCGGCCATTTGTAGCTGGATATTCTCCAGGATCAGCAGGTCGAGAATTTCACGGCGCAGCTGATCTTCCGGTGGCCCTTGCTGGCCGGAGCGGGCAATGTTTTGCTGGACGCTGGTAAGCCGCTCATCCACTTCGCTGGCGAGAATAATATCCTCGTCGACAATAGCGACAATGCGGTCCAGCCACTGGGTTTCGGCATGGCTAGCCACGCTAAACAGCAGCATGCACAGGGAAGCGAGCAGGGGTGTTTTCAGTTTATTCATTCGATTGGTAACCAAGGATGCTTTCTTTAAGTACGCTGGTAACGGCCGTGCCCAGACCACCCAGCCCTTTGAGCTGAAATTCAACTAAGATGGCAGAATTTGTTTCAGTGTCACTGGTATTAGACCTGCTATTGTCATCGGGTTCCAGTGCCTGCTGATAGACAATGCGCGTCAGCCAGCAGCAGTTTTGATACTCCGCGCCAATCAGGTTCTCGACAGAGCGGTTATCTTCCAAATCGTATTGGGTTTTTGCAAACAGCTTCCACTGATTGTTCAGTGGCATGGCGATTGAGGCGTCTACCTGCCGTACATCATTTTCCAGGCCGCCAAACTGGTTGCCTTCGCGGCGAATGCTGTAGCCGAGGTTGATGACGCTGCCGTCGTCATTGCGTCGATGGTAGCGCAGGTTGCTTTGATTGAGTGTGCCTTGGCGGGCGTCGTAAAGCAGGTCGGCATTGACGCTATGGCGATTGCTCGGCGACCAGCGCAACTGGCTGGCAATGTCGGAGTTACTGCTTTTGCGTTCGGGGTCGCCGGGTAGCTGAACGCGGCCTTCTTCAAAATAGTAGAGCTGGCCGAGGCTAAAACTGAGAAATTCTCTGCCGAGATTGTTATCGATAAAGCGGCTGCTCACGCCAATCGCCAATTGATCGGCATCACCAAGGCGGTCGCGGCCGGTAAAGCGGGTATCGCGAAACAGTTGCTGGTAGGTAAAGGTTAACGCGGCGCTGTCAAAGTCCGGCTGATCGCTCTGGTCTTCGTATTCTGCATTGCGGTAGTAAATGCGCGGCTCTAGCGTTTGGGTAAGCGCTTTGTCCGCTAGCTGGAGTTCGCGCTCAAAAAATAAGCCGGCGTCGACACTCAACTGATTAGAGCTGGCGCTGGGGTTGTCGTTGACGCCGATCTTGTCGGCGTCTTCCAGTTCGTAGGCGACATGGCGGCTTTTCAGCGCCGGCTCGATAAAGCCCCAGCGCCAACGCATGGGGAGGCTGACCCCAGCCGCACCGTATACGCGCTGGCCGGTAATTTTATTTCCGCCATCGCTCACGGCATCTCGGTGGTCAAAGCGCGAATATTCAAATTCCAGCGAGGGCTCTAGCTGGAAGTTTCGCGCCGGTGATTGATAGTTGAGGGTCAGCTGTGGAAGTTTTTGGTAGGGGTCGTCAACGGCGGCGATGGTTTGGTAGCGCTGCACTTCCAAATGCCCGCTCCAGTTGTCACCGAGATAGCCCAGTTCCGCTTTTTGGTTGAGGTGGGTGCTGCGCTTAACGGCGAGGTTAGCGAGCCCGAGATCGTCGAAATAGCTGTCGTCACTTACCCGTGTGTAATCGACCTTGCTATACCAGCTCTCACCCATAAAGCCCTGCTCGGCAATACCGAGTAGCCAGCGATCATCTTTCTTGGTTTGGTCGTCTGGCAAATAGCTACCATTGATGGACCACTCGGAGTATTTATTCAGGTAGCGAAACTCACCCTCTAAGGCTTCGCCGCGGGTCTCGATATAGCGAGGTGCCAGGGTGAGGTCATAATTTGGCGCGAGGTTGAGGTAGTAGGGGGTCGAGATATCCAGGCTATTGTTGGAGAAGCCCAGCGTCGGAAACAAAAATCCGGTGCTGCGGCGGTCGTCAACAGGAAAGTTTAAATACGGGGTGTAGAACACCGGTACATCATAGATGCGTACGGTTGCGCCGCGCGCTACCCCCCGGCCGCTGTCGTAGTCCAGCTCAATGCTTTTGGCGTGCAGTGACCAGGTCTCGTTGTCGGGTGTGCACTGGGTATAGCTGGCCGCTTCCAGTTCAAAGCGGTCGAAGGCGGGACGTGCTATGCGCCCGGCGCTGCCTCGTGCGCCGGTTTGATAGCTGAGAATTTCTGCTTCGAGCAGTTCGCCCAGGCCCTGGTTGGTATCTAGCTCGGCACTTTGGCCGCGCAGCATAAAGCCGGGCTGTCGCAGCACTACGCTGTCTCGCAGCATCACGCTGCTGTCGCTGCGTCGGTAGCGGGCATAGCCGGCGTCCAGGCTGAGATTGCCTTTGCGCAGTTGTACGTCGCCGGACATGGTGGCGCGGTCACCCACCGACTCGATGGTATCGGCAGAGACGACTAATGGCGCCTCAGTGGGGCTTAACTGCGAACCGCTCCAGTCGCGAGCGGGTTCCACAAAGCGACCGGCGCAGCCCGGCGCCATATTGCAGCGCACCGATTCGGGCAGGTATTCCTGAGGTAGCCAGTTCCAGTGCTGGTAGTAGGCGGGCAGCTGGGAGATGTCAGCGTCCAGTTGCTCGCTACTGATCGGCCCACAGCGCTGTTCTGCCGTGCCTTGCGCGAGGCTGGCGGCGCCGTAGCTGCTGATCATCAGCAGTATGAGAGTGCGGAACACGGGCATGCGATACTGGCTTTAATATTTATTGCTGTAGGCCTGAATTGGCGAAGGCGAATAATAAAGCATTCTCTGCTAGGATGCCCGTTTCACAGCGATATTGACGAAAATTCTCGCCCTTGATGACAGCAGATAAGACACAGATAGCTGACGAGCTGAAACGTTGGAGCCTGCAGCAGCTAGGCCTACCCCCTGAAGAGCCCGCGACGCTGTCGGTGGTGTCGGGGGATGCGAGCTTCCGCTGTTACTACCGCCTGAGCTTGCCTGGCGACATGCATTTTATTGCCGTGCACGCGCCGCCAGAGAAAGAAGACAATCCGGCATTTATCGCGGTTCAGCAACGTATGATGGCTGCCAACTTGCGGGTTCCCGGAATGCTGGGCTGGGATTTGGAGCGCGGTTTTCTCTTGCAGGAAGACTTTGGCGACCAGCTATTGTTGCCGTGCCTGGACTCCATAGATGCTGCCGATCGCTACTATCGCGAGGCCTTTACCTGCCTGCTAAATATGCAGTTGATGCCACTGGCCGACGGCGATCTGCCGGACTACGATCGCGCGCGCCTTCTGGAAGAGATGGCACTGTTTCCCCACTGGTTTGTCGAGCAATTGCTGGGCCACTCACTGAGCGATGCCGAATGGCAGATGCTGGCGCGCTTGTTTGATCGCCTTGCCGCGCGCGCCGAGGCGCAGCCGCAGGGCTTTGTCCATCGCGACTTTCACAGCCGCAATATTATGCTGTTAAACGATGGCGAGTTAGGGCTGATTGATTTTCAAGATGCGGTGCGCGGTCCACTCACCTATGACGTCATGTCCTTGCTGCGCGACTGCTACGTGCACTGGCCGCCGGCTTCTGTAAAAACCTGGTTGCTGGCGTACCGCCAACAATTGGTGGCGGCGGGGATCGAGGTGCCTGACGAAGACGCCTTTTTGTGGGACGCCGACTGGATGGGTTTGCAACGCCACATCAAGGTGTTGGGCATCTTTGCTCGCCTCAAATTACGGGACGGCAAGTCGGCGTACCTGGATGATCTTCCCCTGGTGATGGCTTATACCCTTAGCGTGGCGGAGCAATACGAGGACTGCCGCGAATTTGTGGCGTGGTTTAGCGACACCCTGTTGCCTCTGGCGCGCCAGCAATCGTGGTTCCGCGAGGTTAGCTTATGAAGGCAATGATCCTGGCCGCGGGGCTGGGGGAGCGAATGCGGCCGTTGACGGACCACTGCCCCAAGCCCTTGCTGACCGCCGCCGACAAACCGCTGATCGACTATCACTTAGAGAAACTGGCCGCCGCCGGCTTTGCCGATGTTGTGGTGAATAGTGCCTGGCTGTCTGAACAACTATGCGACTACCTCGGGCGCGGCGAGCGCTACGGTTTGCAGATCAGCCACTCAGTGGAAAGTGAGCCGCTGGAGACCGCCGGGGGTATCATTAACGCTTTACCGCTGTTGGGCTCGGAGCCTTTCTTGCTGATCAATGGTGACGTGTTCTGTGATGTCGACTTTGGGGATTTTTTGTCATGCCGGCCACAGAGTGCGGAGCTGCTAATGGTCGAGAATCCGCCCCATCATCCCGACGGCGACTTTTCCCTGAGTGCCGATGGCAAACTGAGTGAATCGGGCTCGCCGCGCTATACCTTTGCGGGAATCAGTGTCTGGCAGCCTGCGTGTTTTGCCGGGCTCGCGGCGGGTCGACGGCCGCTAAAGCCGATTATGCAAAATCTTATGTCACAGGGCAGCCTGCGAGCTAGGCTGCATAGCGGGCGCTGGTGGGATATTGGAACGCCGCAACGGCTCGCTGAACTGGATGCCTACCTGCGCTCTGCGTAAACTAGGACACGTTATTTCCCTATAGCTAATGGAATTTTTATGGCCGATTACTGGATAGCTCCTTCAATTCTCTCTGCTGATTTTGCCCGCCTGGGCGAAGAGGTCGACACGGTACTCGAGGCTGGCGCAGACGTCGTGCATTTCGATGTCATGGATAACCACTACGTCCCCAATCTGACTATCGGCCCGATGGTCTGCAAGGCCCTGCGTAATCACGGCATTAAGGCGCCGATTGATGTGCACCTGATGGTGTCTCCAGTGGATCGCTTGATCGGTGATTTTGCCGAGGCGGGCGCCAGTATTATCACCTTCCATCCGGATGCTTCCACCCACGTTGACCGATCGCTGCAAATGATTCGCGATGCGGGCTGTAAAGCCGGCTTGGTGTTGAACCCAGCGGTCGGCCCAGACGTATTGAAATACGTCATGGACAAGCTCGACATGGTGTTGTTGATGTCGGTGAACCCAGGGTTCGGCGGGCAGAAATTTATTCGCTCTACGCTGGATAAAGTCCGCGAAGTGCGGGCGCTGATCGACGCCAGTGGTCGCGACATTCGCCTTGAGGTAGACGGTGGAATTTCCGCTAAGAATATTGCCGAGATTGCCGCCGCAGGTGCCGATACATTCGTTGCGGGCTCGGCGATCTTTAATGCAGACGACTACACCGCAGTGATCGACAATATGCGCAGCGAGCTGGCCAGCGTATGAAGCTCCAGCAGTTGCTCGGCGAGGCGCCGCTGAAGGCTATTTTATTCGACCTCGATGGCACCTTGGTGGACTCGGTGCCCGATCTCGCTGCCGCAATGGATGCCTCCTTGATTCACTGTGGCTATCCCGGCGCGGGGGAGGAGCGGGTGCGAACATGGGTCGGCAACGGCGCTGCCAAACTGGTCGAACGCGCGCTCGATTGGGCGGAGAGTACATCCCAGCGCTCGGGGCCGCCAGTGCCGCACGGTGTTTTGTTAGATGCATTTTATCTGGCCTACGCCGAGGACAGCAGCTCTCGCAGTCAGCTGTTTCCGGGCGTAATCGCGGCGCTGGAATACTGGCAGCAAGCCGGTATCAAACTGGCGTGCGTCACGAATAAGCCCGAGCGTTTTACGCACCCAATTCTTGCGGAATTTGGCCTGCAGTCGTTACTGCCAGTGGTGGTGGGGGGCGATACACTTGCCCAGCGAAAACCCGACCCCGCGCCTTTGCTGCACGCCTGTGAGCGGTTGGGCGTAGCCGCGGGCAATACTGTAATGGTGGGCGATTCCTCTAACGATATAGACGCTGCCCACGCCGCTGGCATGCCTGCTGCCTGTGTTAGCTACGGCTATAACCACGGCGCCCCGATTGCCGAGGCTGGAGCCGATCTACTGGTGGATGATTTTGGGTCGCTGCGTTAATCCTGCGGCTTGATATAGGCATAGCGTCGGCACTGAGCCTGCCACGCCAATGATCGGCATTCACACGCTGGAGTGAGCATGTCAGCCTGAATGCCGTTGAGTTCTATCAGCCTGTTTTCCAACTCATCCTCGCTCTCCAGTTCGCCGTCGTGGCCAATGTGCAGGGTGTCCACAGTGTGTTGATGGAGAAGGTGATGGCCAATTAACAGGCTGCGATGGCAGCTTGCCGGGTCTTTTTCTGCACACATCAGTGCAATGCGCATAGGCTTGTTCAGGCCGTTAAATACTCGCTCGATACCGCGCTGGAAAAGCGCCGCTGTTTGCAGGCGGCTGAATTGCACTTGACCGTGCTCGTTGTAGTGCGCGGGGTCTTTTGAGCGCGGCCCCAGCTCCTCGCCCAAATAGACATAGGCAATGCCTGCCTCTCGCAAACGCTTTGCCAGTGGTTCGCGGTGGTAGTCATGGAAGGCGCGGCTGTAGGGAACAGAGCGAACATCGGCAATGGCATCAATGCGGTGTTGCTGCAGTTGGCGCAAAAATTCCTCTAGCGGTTTTGTTGCGTAGCCAATGGAGTAGAGGGCGTGCATAGCGTGCTCAAAGCCACCAGTTTACACGCCCACTTGGGCTTGGCTCTAGCGGAAGTTTTCCGGAATGGTTAGCTCGTAGGTTGTGCCAAACCACGGTATGCCGAAATTTACCGGGCCGCGCTGAGAGCTGAAGTACAGCCGGCTGCCGTCGGCGGTAAATGCCGGGCCCGTCAGCTCGCTTTTACCGCCGGGGACTTGAAGCAAGATCTTCGCATTGGCATTGGGGACCATTACCATCAAGCGCATCGCATCGCCATCTTCGGCGACGATAACGTCGCCGGCGGGGCTGACAACCAGGTTGTCGACATCGTCATAGGGGGTTTCGTCAACGGCGGTGAGCTGTTCGTTGTCGAATACCACTTCGATAAGATCGTTGTCGATATCCAAGGCATATACCCGGTTGTCGCCTTTACAGGCAAAGAACACCACCGCCCGCAGGGGGTGGCTACTGCCCGCGACGGTGCGGCCGTCGGTAAAGCTTTGTATCCATATTCCCTCTCCGCCTTTGAAGACGGTTCCCGGTGCACCGGCGCCGGTTGATGCAATGTCGGCGCGAACGTCAGCCTGGGGGCGTTCGGGCGATTGGACTTCCACCCATTTCACTTTGTGCAGCTGTCGCGCCTCGCTGAGTGCGTCCTGATAACCGCCATTTTCGAAGCCCTCGATTTCCAGCACTTCCAGCAGGCCGTTATTCAAGTTGAGTCCCTGCCGCCCATTCATCGATGGGGCATCTCCCAAGGCGGTGTAGCGGTAGAGCCGACCATCGCCGGCATCCTCGGTGAGATACACGGTGCGAGTGGGCATGTCTACGGCCACTGCCTCATGGTTGAAAATTCCCAGCGCTGGCCGAGCCACGGCGCTGTCTGCATCGCCAAAGGGGTCGCATTCGTACACCAGGCCATCCCGGACTTCCTCGCAGGACAACCAGGTTTGCCAGGGGGTAGCGCCGCCTGCGCAGTTGTTGCGGGTATCTTTAAGAATGCGGTAGTTGTCGGTAATGCTGCCGTTGGCATCAAAACGCAGAGCACCCACTCCGCCAGGTGTGGATTCACTGTTGGATACGTAAACCCAGCCGCCGTCGTCGCTTTGGAACACCGCCCCGCCATCGGGGTTGCTGTGCCAGAGCGTGAAGTTGAGTGATGGCGAGAAGCCGGCGCGGGCCACGCGGCGTATGGAGAAGCCTTCGGGAATCAATATGCCGTCAACGTCAGAGGTGAATAAGTCGCCGATATTGGCTAGCGGGCCGGGTGACAGCGGCAGCTCGGTTGCCGGGGGAACGGGCGGTTGTGGTGGCTGGGGTGTGTCGCCGTTATCTGGCGTGGTGTTGCTTGTGCTGCGACTCGAGCCGCCACCACATGCGGCGAGGCCAGCGGCGGCGGCACCGAGAAACATTGCGCGCAGCACGTCGCGGCGGCTCTTGATAAGGGGTGGCTGTGTCACCTGTCTACTCCTTTTACTGGCCCGTCTGCGTGGGGGCAGCAGGCCTTAGGCAAAGATTCACTAGGCCGCGAAAGGTAGAGCAAAACTGTGGCAGTTTAATGACACGGAGGGCGCGTTTGTGTCGCAGATAACGGCGTAGGTACTTTGCAGAAGGCGTGACAGGGTGGGGCTATCGACGGGGCGGCTGAAGGGCCAATACCACCCTGCAGCCGCCGTGCTCGCTTGGACTAGTGGTCGCCAAACAGAAAATTGCGAATCAGCTCTTTGCCGCCCTCGGTCGCAAAGGATTCGGGGTGAAACTGGATGCCATGGATAGGGTGTTCGCGGTGCTGAACCCCCATAATTTCGAACTCACCGCCGCGCCGCACCTGGCTGGGGTCGCTAAAGGCATTGGGCGGGATGTCGCCGGCTAGCGCAGTGACTTGCAGGCAATCGGGTAGAGATTCTGCCTCGGCGATCAGCGAGTGGTAGCGCATGACTTCCAGCTGGTCCGGGACATTGGCAAACATGCCTTGGTCATTGTGGGTGATCGGGCTGATTTTGCCATGCATGGGCAGTGGCGCCTTGACCACATTGCCGCCGAATACGTGGACGATGCCCTGCATGCCTAAGCAGACGCCGAGTAGCGGAGTGTGCTTGCCGAGCTCGGCGATCACCTGTGAACACACGCCAAAGTAGTGTTCGTCATCCGGCGAGCCCGGGCCGGGTGAAACGATAATGCGGTCGGCGTTGAGCTGGTGGATCTCATCCAAACTTAATTCGTCGTTGCGTTTAACGACAATACGAAAGTCGTCGAGCCGCCCGCGGCTTTTTTCGCTGCTCAATATCTCGCCAATATATTGGTAGAGGTTGTAGGTGAAGGAGTCGTAGTTATCAATGATGAGGACTTTCACGATTCGCCTCCTTCGCGGTCATCGACCATAAACTTATCCAGGACCTTTTTGGTGCCGGCGAACTTGCGCCGAATTTCCTCGTATTCATCGTCGGGGTTGGAGTCGTACACATTGCCGCCGCAGGTTTGCACATAGGCTTCTTCGCCATTGGCGAATACCGTTCGAATGGGGATGGCAAAGGTGCAGTCCCCGTTGAATGAAAAGTGGCCGACCGCGCCGCCATAGGGGCCGCGTCCGTCGCCTTCCAGTTCGTTGATGATCCGCATGGCCTCAATTTTGGGGGCGCCGGTTAGCGTTCCCGCCGGGAAGTTGCTGGGCAGGGCCGAGAACATGTCTTCGCCCTCGGCGATAATGCCGACAATTTCGCTGGAAATATGCTGCACATGGCTGAAGCGTTTAATGTCCATCAGGCTGCGCACCTTCACCGTGCCAAACTGGGCCACACGACCAATATCATTGCGATGCAGGTCGACAATCATATTGTGCTCGGCGATTTCTTTGGGGTCGTTGAGCAGTGCGCGGGCCAGTGCGGTATCTTCTTGTGGGTCGGCGCCGCGCCGGGTGGTGCCCGCCAGCGGGAAGGTTTCCATCTCGCCTTGGCGCAATCTAAACAACAACTCGGGACTGGCACCGATCAGTTTTTGCTCGCCAAATTTTACGTAGTACATCTGCGGCGAGGGGTTAATCTCACGCATTTCCTCGTAGATATTGATGGTGTCACCTTCGAGGCGAAAGCGCTTTTTAAAACCGACTTCCGTCTGGAAAATTTTGCCGTCGATAATGTCCTGCTTCACTTTCATGACGGCGGCGCGGTGATCGTCGCGGCTCATGGTTTCGCCGCAGGAATATATTTTTAAGGGGCCGTTTGCGACATCGTCTTCGGCGAGCAGGGCTTCAACATCGTCCAGGCGGCTGTCGTGGTAGTAAAAATAAATGAGTTCCCCGGTCATCTTGTCGAGGATCAAGCCATCTTTAAAGAGCCCAAATCGAAAGGCATCAAACAGCTCACTACTCTGGATGCTGAGGCTGGGCTCGAAGTAATTCATCGCGTCGTAGCCGAGATAGCCAGTGAGGCCTCCGGCGTATTTTCGAGAAATAATGTCCTGCGGGACGATTTCCCGGAGCAGGGAATAGGGATTGTCGCTGTGGTAATCGGCCTTGCTGCCGTCGCGCTCCTCAATAGTGAGCGTGTTGCCGTTGGCGTAGAGCAGCTGCTCGGGGTCGAAGCCGATAATGGAGTGGCGGGCCATATGGCTGTCCTCGCCGAGCGACTCCAGATAGAAGCAGTTGTCGTAGCGCTTCTCGATTTTCTTAAACAGTTTAAAAAAATCGCAGTCGGCGCTAATGGTAATGTAATGCGGCTTGCGGGGCAGGCGCAGTCGAGGGGGTAGTTGGCTCATAGGATGTCGGTGCTTAGCCTCGGGAGTGTCGTTTGCGGGCGCGTGAGCCACGGGTGACGGTGGCAATGCCAACACCCAGTTGCTCGGCGATTTGGCGCTGAGGTATTCCGGCATCGAGCAGCTTGAAAATTTGTAGCCGCTTGCTTACCTCGCTGAACTCCGACGGTGTGAGCAGATCGTTTAAGCGCTGATCTAACTCACTTTCGGATGTTGCGGCAAAGAGGTGTTCCAGCAGTTCCTGCCGATGACGGTCATCTTGTGTCTTGCGCGTCGTATTCATGTACTAGTACACTATCACAAAATGCTGGTGGGTCAAAGCATTCGGCCTAGGTGTTTTAGATAGCGGCCTTGCGTACAATGCCCTGCTCGGTGGGCCCTGCCTATTGCCAATCACGAACTGTTTGAGGTGCGCTGCTGTTGTGGTGTTAATGATCGACAACTACGATTCCTTCACCTACAACTTGGTGCAATATCTCAGCGAGTTGGGAGCTGAGGTGGCAGTGTATCGCAATGATGAGTTGAGCATTGAACGCCTGGCGGAAATGTCGCCGAGTCATCTGGTGATTTCTCCCGGGCCGTGTACGCCGAATGAGGCGGGCATTTCGATGGCGGCGATCAAACACTTTTCCGGCAGGTGTCCGGTGTTGGGTGTCTGCCTTGGGCACCAGAGCATCGCCCAGGTATTTGGTGCCAAGGTGGTGCGTGCGCGACAAGTCATGCACGGCAAAACCTCTGCGGTTTACCACCGCAGTGAAGGGGTTTTCGCAGGCCTGAACATGCCGTTAGTTGCGACGCGATATCACTCTTTGGTGGTCGAAAAGCACAGCTTGCCCAGTTGTCTGGAGATGACCGCGTGGACCGAGGACGGGCAGGGGAATGTCGACGAAATTATGGGTTTGCGGCACCGCAGTATGGATGTTGAAGGGGTGCAGTTTCACCCGGAGGCCATCCTGAGTGCACAGGGGCGTGAACTTTTGAACAATTTTTTGGAGCGCAAGGCATGAGTGAGAAAATGGACATTAAGGCGGCACTGGCGAGAGTGGTTAAACAGCTTGATTTGACCACAGATGAGATGGCCGATGTGATGCGCGCCGTGATGACCGGGCAGTGCAGCGATGCGCAGATTGGCGCCTTCCTGATGGGCTTGCGAATGAAAAGCGAAAGCCTCGACGAAATAGAAGGTGCTGCGCGGGTGATGCGCGAACTGGCGACGCCAGTCGATATCGAGGGAGTCGAGCACGCGGTCGATATTGTTGGCACCGGCGGTGACGGCGCCAACTTGTTCAACGTGTCGTCAGCCAGTAGTTTTGTGGTAGCTGCTGCCGGGGCGCATGTGGCTAAGCACGGTAACCGCTCTGTGTCGTCAAACAGTGGCAGTGCCGACCTGCTGGAGAAAGCGGGTATTGTGCTTGATCTGACACCCGAACAGGTCGCGCGCTGCATACGCGAGGTGGGTGTTGGCTTTATGTTTGCCGTGAACCACCACAGCGCGATGCGACACGCCATTGGCCCGCGCAAGGAACTGGCCCAGCGCACGATTTTTAATATTCTTGGCCCACTGACCAACCCGGCTGGGGTTAAGCGCCTGCTGCTGGGTGTGTTTAGTGCCGACTTGTGTCGCCCGCTAGCCGAGGTGATGGGGCGCTTGGGTGCTGAGCACGTAATGGTGGTGCACTCAGGCGACGGCTTGGATGAGATCAGTTTGGCAACATCAACGCAGGTGGCGGAGCTGAAAAACGGTGAGATTCGCGAATACCGTCTACAGCCGGAAGATGCGGGTATTGAAAGCCAGAGCTTGATTGGTCTTGATGTGGACGACAGTGAAGCGTCGTTGGCATTGATCCGCAATGCGCTGGGCAAGCGGGATTCTGCCGCTGCAGAAAAAGCCGCGGATATGATCGCGCTAAATGCGGGGGCGGCGCTGTATGTCGCCGGTGTTACCGGCGATTTGAAGGCGGGAGTGGCCCTCGCTGAAGATGTGATTCACGGCGGTCGTGCGCTGGAAAAAATGCAAGAGCTAGCGGCCTTCACACAGGGTATGACGCAATGACAACACCAACGGTTTTGAACCGTATCATTGATCGAAAATTTGAAGAAGTGGCCGAGCGCAGTGCGCGGCGCCCCATCGCCCAGCTGCAAGCGGAGATAGCCAGTGCATCGCAGCCACGAGGTTTTGTTGCCGCCATGGAGGCTAAGTTAGCGGCGGGTCAATCGGCGGTTATCGCAGAGATCAAAAAAGCGTCGCCCTCCAAAGGCGTGATCCGCGAAGACTTCCATCCCGCGGAGATTGCTCGAAGCTATGAACAAGGCGGCGCTGCCTGTTTGTCGGTGCTGACCGATGCCGATTTTTTTCAAGGTAGCGAGGCATATTTACAGCAGGCGCGTGAGGCTTGTTCGCTGCCGGTGATCCGTAAGGATTTTATTGTCGACCCTTATCAGGTTTACGAAGCGCGGGCGATTGCAGCTGATTGTATTTTGTTAATAGCAGCCGCATTGGACGATGCGCAGCTAGCGCAGCTCAATGCCCTGGCCCACGAGTTGGGAATGGATGTGTTGATTGAGGTACACAACGCCGAGGAGCTTCAGCGTATTTTGCCGCTCGGCAATCGCTTGGTCGGCATCAATAACCGCAACCTACACAATTTTGAGACCAGCTTGGACAGTACCTTCTCGCTGCTGGCACAAATTGACGAGAACCGTATTGTGGTTACCGAGAGCGGTATTCACAGCGCTGACGACGTTGCGGCAATGCGCCAGCACAACGTCGATGCCTTTCTCGTTGGCGAGGCCTTTATGCGCGCGGCAGAGCCCGGGGAAAAATTAGCAGAGCTGTTTGCTAAATAGGGTGCTACGGGTCGGGGTGCTGGCAGCCGCTGCTCAGCGGGTGCCGTACACCACCATCGTTTTGCCTTTTACGTGGACCAGACCCTGTTCTTCCAGGGTTTTGAGTACGCGACCAACCATCTCGCGGGAGCAGCCAACAATCCTGCCGATTTCCTGACGGGTAATTTTGATCTGCATACCATCCGGGTGGGTCATAGCGTCTGGCTGTTTGCATAGGTCGAGAAGTGTTCGCGCGACGCGGCCGGTAACATCTAAAAAGGCCAGGTCGCCAACTTTGCGCGTGGTGAGGCGTAAGCGTTTTGCCATTTGCTTGCCGAGGGCCAGCAGGATATCCGGGTATTGGTCCTGGAGTTCGCGAAACTTGCTGTAGCTAATCTCGGCAATCTCACAGTCGGTTCGGCTTTTTACCCAGGCGCTACGAGTCGGCGGGATGTCTTCGTCGAATACGCCCATTTCACCAAAGAAGTCGCCCTTGTTTAAGTAGGCGACAATCATTTCACGGCCGTCGTCGTCTTCGATAATCACCGTCACCGAGCCGTCGATAATATAGTAGAGCGCGTCGCTGTCGTCTCCAGCGTAGATTAGCGTGCTCTTGCTAGGGTGTCGGCGCCGATGGCAGTGCGCGAGGAAGTCGTCGAGATTTGGGATGTCGGGTTTCGGTGCCTGGAACACGGGCCACTCTCTTTTTTAGTTTGGTTATGGGCAAAGCGCTGTTTCATTCGTGTGTATTAGTATGCCGCGCTTTGCCGGCAATGGCGAGCCTGGATGCAGGTGCTGTGATAAGCTTAGC
Source organism: Spongiibacter marinus (assembly GCF_016906995.1). Taxonomy (GTDB): domain Bacteria; phylum Pseudomonadota; class Gammaproteobacteria; order Pseudomonadales; family Spongiibacteraceae; genus Spongiibacter; species Spongiibacter marinus. The sequence continues at coordinate 131,297 of NZ_JAFBBD010000007.1, forward strand.
GGATTGACAAATTCTATCGGGGTAATGATGAAAGCAACGGTAAAGTGGGTTGACGGTGCAATGTTTTTAGGTGAATCCGGAAGCGGCCACAGCGTGGTTATGGATGGTCCGGAAGACCACGGCGGCCGTAATATGGGCGTTCGGCCTATGGAAATGTTGCTGTTGGGCATGGGTGGCTGCGCCTCATTCGATGTGATGAGTATGCTGAAGAAGTCACGCCAGCAGGTGAAAGATTGCCGGTGCGAGCTGGTGGCCGAACGTGTTGATGCGGTCCCCGCCGTCTTTGAAACAATACGCCTTCACTTTGTTGTTACCGGCACTGCCTTGAAGGAGAGCCACGTGAAGCGCGCGGTTGAGCTGTCGGCTGAAAAATACTGTTCGGCGTCCATTATGATGGAAAAGGCCGGCGTGGTGATCGAGCATAGTCACGAGATTATTGAAGCGGAGTAGGATATATGCAGCGCCCCAATCCCCATGCGGGCATGCGCCACCTGGCGTTATTTGTAGAAAAGCTGGAAGAGACCGTACAGTTTTATACTGACCTGCTGGGTATGGCGGTCGAGTGGCAGCCCGACGAGGATAATTACTACCTTTGCTCGGGTTGCGACAACCTGGCCATTCACCGTTATCACGGTGCTGAGCGGCCGGCCGCGGGCCAGCGTTTAGACCACTTGGGTTTTATCGTTAGGGAAGCCGACGATGTCGATGCCTGGCACGAGTTCCTTGTTGCGAATGGCGTTAGCATTAAAGCCGCACCAAGAACCCACCGCGATGGTGCGCGTAGCTTCTATTGCCTCGATCCAGATGGCAATCTTGTACAGATCATTCACCACCCACCTATCGCCAGCGCTGTCTAGTCGCTGGCTGGCACGCCTCTACACGTAGTAAGTCGTTCGGGTCATGACTTTTGAGAGAAGGGTCATGGCCTTCTTAACCGGCTTTGGAAAAACGGCGCCGCCGGCTTCTATCGCTGCGGTGGAGTGGGCCGCTTCGTCCTCCAGCATTTGTTCCAAAATGGCTCGCGATTTTTCATCGTCGTTGGGCAGGGAGTCCAGGTGGCTGCGCAGGTGCTCGCATACCTGATCTTCAGTGGCAGCAACAAACCCCAGGCTGATTTTGTCGCTGATCGCCCCCGCCGTCGCGCCGATGGCAAAGGAGCCGGCATAGAACAGGGGGTTGAGCAGGCTGGTGTGGCTACCCAGCTCCTTTAGGCGTTGCTCACACCACACCAGATGATCAATTTCCTCGTCGGCGGCGTGGCTCATGGCTTGTTTAATATCGGGGCGCTTGGCCGTCAGCGCCTGCCCCTGGTACAAGGCCTGGGCGCACACTTCGCCGGTGTGGTTGATGCGCATGAGGCCCGCTGTGTGCCGGGCGTCCTGATGCTGGCTGTCGCGGCGGCCGCTGGCGGGGTTTTCGCGTTGCGGTGTGGCACTGCCGCGAACCAGGGTTTTTAGGCTGCGGTCTGCGCCAATCAGCAGTCGATCCAAGGCGGAAAAGCTTCTGGTCATCGTATCCTCCAATCTCGCCTTATTGTACGGCAAACTCAGTCTTTCTGATGCTGGTAGCCCGTCCAGCGCTGTATCGACTCGGCCAGCTCCCACAGGCGGATCGGTTTCACCAAGTGAAGATCCATGCCGGCGTTGAGGTAGCTGTCGCGCTGCTCGTCCAGGGCGTTTGCCGTCAGCCCGAAAATCGGTGTGCGCTCGCGCTCCTCTTCCTGTTCAAATTGCCGAATTTGGCGCGCCGCTTCAATGCCGTCCATCACCGGCATTTCGACATCGAGTATAACTAAGTCGTAGTGGTCGCGAATAAAAAAGTTCAGGGCTTGCTGGCCGTTTTCCGCATGTTGAACGGTGATACCCAGGCTTTTGAGCATGCGCGACAGCACCAGCGCGTTACTGGGGTTGTCCTCGGCGATCAGGCAGCGCAGAGAATGATAATTCAAGGCGTCGCTGCTGTATTGATCTATGTCGTGACCGCGCTCGGCAACACGCGATTCGCCCAATAGTGCGCTGCGCAGGGCAATATTGCCCAGCGGTTTACTCAGTACCCGTTGCACCCCTGCCGCTTGCAGCTCTTCCCGGCGATACGAAATATTCGCGTGGGCAAGTAGCAGCACGCTGGGTTGATGGTCGGCGTTGGCAAATTCTTCTTTTACCCGGCGTGCCAGCAGCAGGCCGTTATCGCTTTGTCGGTGGTCGATCAATACAAAATCGACGGGGGCATTGATCAGGCGTTGGTTGCGCATGATGGCCAGCGCGGCCTGCTCATTGGTGGCGGAGAAGACACCCATCCCCCAGGGCGAGCATTGTTTATTGACCACCTCGCAAAAGGTGCGGTTGCTGTCCACCACCAGAAGGCGTTTATTGTTCAGCAGGTCGGTTGCTTCGGGGCTTGGCAGCTTATTGCTGATCACTCCCAGTTGCAGTGTCATACACAGGGTGTGTACGTCGCGACTGGCGCTACTACGCAAGCTAATTTGCCCGCCCATGAGGCTGACGAGACGAGCGATAATGGCAAATCGCGTGCTCATTGCGCTGTCTTTTTTATCAACCTTGGGGCGTTGAAGCGCCTGCCGTTCATCGCCGGTGAAATTGCTGCCACGGTGGGACACTTCCACCTGAAGGTGGCCGGGGCGAGGGGAGGCCGGGCTAATTTTTAACAGGATAAAGCCGCCCTCGGCGTGTTCGAAGGCGCTGTTTAGGCTGTGAATAAGCAATTGGCGCAGTCGCGACAGGTCCCCAAGCAGCTGCATTGGCAGGGTGTTTGATAAATCGCTGATCAACTCCAGGTCGCGTTCTGCAGCCATGTTTCGGAAACTGGACAGGGCGTCGCTGACCAATTCAGGCAGTGCGATGAGCTGGCTGTTGAGGTCGATATCGCTGTCGCTAAATCGCGCGGCTTGCCCCGCCTCTTCGAGCAGCTGCAGTAACTCATGGCTGGAGCGTTGCAGGCTGCGCAAATAGTCTTCCTGGCTGGCGGTCAGTTGGGTCTCTTGAAGCAGTTCTGTCACGCCCAGCATTGCGCTGATGGGGGTGCGGATATCGTGAGTGATGCGCGCCAGCACTTCGCTTTTCGCGCGGTTTACCTCATCGACCACGGCGATGCGCTGAGCATCCTCGTGCTGCATACGCCAGCGCTTGCGGCTGCGGGTAATCAGCAGTGTGGCGTGAGCGAGAGCAACGATCACAGCGGCCAGCGAGAGTAAGGCATTCATGTCGTAGATATCGAGAACGCCAAGCAAGTAGCTGAGCTGGGCCAACAGATAAATGACCAGGGTGAGGCTTTTACCCAGAAGGTAAAACAACAGGAGCCGGCTGTAGCTGACAAAGTAGCCATTCAAGCCCGCAAACAGCGTAGACGCGGCGGTGAGTGGCACCAAAATGCTCAACAGAGTGCCGCTGTAATGGGCGTCGGTGATAATACTGAACGGCAGCGCTGCGACGAGCAGGAAAAGGATTCCGCGCAAGATGTTTGGCCAATGGCCTGGGCGCTGCTTGGGGTACACGGGGAATCCTAGCGCAAAGATCACTTCGGTCAGCAAGATGCCGATCGCTGAAATGATCATAATTGGGCTGTCCCAGGGGGGCAGCATACCGCGGGGTTGGCCAAGGTAGCCCCAGGCCATCAGCTGTGAGCCCATCACCAAGACGCCAAATATGCACAGATTGGCAAATAGCGGTTCCCGGTATATCAGGAAGGCAACCAGACAGTAGATGCTGACGGTACTGAGTACGCCAAGCAGAAAGAAATTTCCAATATCGCGTTGGCTGCTTTCTGAAATAAACGCGATATCGCTAAAGAGTTTGGCAGACACTCGGATATCGGCGTGCTTGTCGATGCGCACATAAATATTGGTAGCGCTGCCGGCGGGCAGGTTTAAGCGGTAGATTCGCTGGGGTCGCAGCATATCTTGCGGAGGGAAAACCGTGGCTCGCTCTTCGGCGGGCGTGCCGCTGCGATGGGCGTAGACGGTTACCTCGCCCAAATGCGCCGGGCGCAATTCCAGTATGCGGCGCAGGGTTTCGTTGTGGGTGTTGCGAAAGCGAAACAGCAGCCAGTAGGTTTGGGTGCTGCCATCGAGCATTAAATCGCCATTTTCAAGTGGCCGAAAGCTGCGCTGAAAGGTCGGCTGAAGCAGGTCGTCGATAGACAACTGACCGCTGCGATCCTCGTATATTTCGCCGGATTGACTGATGTCGACCCGCGCCACGGCCGGATCCAGGATGACGGCGGCGTGGCCAATGTGGCTTGTGGCAAGAAACAGTAGCAGGCTGCTGAGCAGCAGCCTCAAATCAAGGCGTATCGCGATGGGCATCCTGCACATAGTCAAGTGACCGCTATTCCCTAGCGATGGCGCGATAGGCGATATCACTGCGGAAGAAAACACCTTGCCAGTCGATCTGTTTGGCGACGTCGTAGGCCAGTGCCTGGGCTTCGCTTACGCTATTGCCCATGGCGGTAGCGCACAGTACTCGCCCACCGTTGGTTGTCAGCTTGTCGCCGTCTAATTGCGTGCCGGCGTGGAAGACCTTGGTGCTGGCGGTTTCTGCGGGGATACCGGTAATTTCATCGCCCTTGTTGTAGCTGCCGGGGTAGCCGCCGGCGGCGAGTACAACACCAACCGCAGGGCGTGGGTCCCATTGCGCCTCAGCGTTGGCCAGCGTGCCAGCAAGCGCCGCCTGACACAGAGCGACTAGGTCAGACTGCAAGCGCAGCATAATGGGTTGTGTTTCCGGGTCGCCAAAGCGGCAGTTGTATTCAATAACTTTTGGTTCACCCTCGGGGCTGATCATCAAGCCGGCATACAGAAAGCCCGTGTAGCGGTTGCCTTCTTCTGCCATGCCGCGAACGGTTGGCATAATAACCTGTTCCATAATGCGCTGATGAACGTCTGGCGTTACCACTGGCGCGGGTGAGTAAGCGCCCATGCCACCGGTGTTGGGGCCGGTGTCGCCATCGCCAACACGCTTGTGATCCTGACTGGTTGCCATCGGCAAAACGTCTTCACCGTCGACCATCACGATGAAGCTGGCTTCTTCGCCGACTAAGAACTCTTCAATCACTACGCGGCAGCCGGCGTCGCCGAATGCATTGCCGGACAGCATGTCGCGCACGGCGTCTTCAGCTTGTTCCAGTGTTTCTGCAACAATAACGCCTTTGCCCGCTGCCAGACCGTCGGCCTTGACGACAATCGGTGCGCCCTGTTCTCGAAGGTAGGCAAGCGCTGGCTCGAGTTCGGTGAAGTTGCCATAGGCCGCAGTGGGGATGTTGTGTCGGGCAAGGAAGTCCTTGGTAAAGGCTTTGGAGCCTTCCAGTTGTGCCGCGCCCTGGCTGGGGCCAAAGCAGGGCAGGCCGCGTTTGGCGAAGAAATCCACCACGCCGTCTACCAGTGGCGCTTCGGGGCCAACGATGGTCAGCGCGATATCGTTGCTCTCGGCAAAGTTTGCCAGTGCCTCGAAATCGCCTGCGCCTATCTCAACATTTTCTATGCCCGTATCCAGCGCAGTGCCGGCGTTGCCTGGTGCGACATAAACGGTTTCAACATTGGCAGACTGGGCCGCCTTCCAAGCCAGAGCGTGCTCACGGCCACCGGAGCCAATAATCAATACGTTCATTTCAACTGCGTCCTATTTCTACGGCCATCACGGCTGCGTGATTTAGCTAAACGGCCTTGACTCATGTTGCTTCAAGGCCGAAGAAATTATCTTTTTTCTATCGATTCGGTGCTGGCGTCGCCGGCAGATAGCTGCCGGCGACGTTTCGGCGTTAGTGGCGGAAATGGCGCATGCCAGTGAATACCATTGCCATGTTGTGCTCGTCGGCGGCGGCAATGACTTCTTCGTCACGAATTGAACCGCCTGGCTGAATGATGCAGCTAATGCCAACTTTCGCCGCATTGTCGATGCCATCGCGGAAGGGGAAGAAGGCGTCGGATGCCATCACGGCTCCCTCAACTTGCAGGCCCGCGTGCTCGGCCTTAATAGCGGCGATGCGCGCGGAGTTCACGCGGCTCATCTGCCCGGCGCCGACACCGATCGTCTGGCGATTTTTGGCGTAGACAATCGCGTTCGACTTAACGAATTTGGCGACTTTCCAGGCGAAGATCAAATCGTTGATCTCGTCTTCACTGGGCTGGCGCTTGCTCACTACTTTCAGCTCACCGGCAGTAATCATGCCGAGGTCGCGGTCTTGCACCAGCAGGCCGCCGTTGACGCGTTTATAGTCAAAGGCAGCTTGTGGGCTATCCCACTCTCCGCAGCTCAGCAGGCGCACGTTTTTCTTGGCGGCTACAACGGCGCGCGCGTCTTCGCTGACGCTTGGGGCGATAATCACTTCCACAAACTGGCGGTCGCAAATGGCTTGCGCCGTTGCGGCATCGAGCTCGCGGTTGAAGGCGATAATACCGCCAAAGGCCGATTCAGGGTCGGTGGCGAAGGCCAGGTCATAGGCTTCACCGATCCCGTTGAGCGACACCGAGACACCACAGGGATTGGCGTGTTTAACAATCACGCAGGCGGGCTTGGTAAAGCTCTTCACACACTCAAGTGCTGCATCGGTGTCGGCAATATTGTTGTATGACAGCTCCTTGCCCTGCAGCTGCGTTGCGGTGGCAATGCAGGCTTCGCTGGGGTGGCGCTCAACATAAAACGCTGAGTCTTGATGGGGGTTTTCGCCGTAGCGCATTTCCTGGGCTTTAACGAATTGGCTGTTAAAGGTACGCGGGAATTTGTCGCTGCCGCCGGGAACGAGTCTGCCGAAGTAATTGGCGATGGCGCCGTCGTACGATGCCGTGTGCTCGTAGGCTTTGATGGCGAGGTCGAAACGGGTGCTGTGCAGGGTTGCACCGTCGTTGGCACGCATTTCCTCGATAATGGCGTCGTAGTCGCCGGCGTTTACCACAATGGCAACGTCGCGGTGGTTCTTGGCCGCTGCGCGAACCATGGTCGGGCCGCCGATATCGATATTCTCGATCGCATCTTCCAAGCTGCAATCTGGCTTGGCAACGGTGGCCTCAAAGGGGTAGAGGTTAACAACTACCATATCGATAGCGTCAATGCCGTGCTCGCTCATGACAGCATCATCGGTGCCGCGGCGGCCGAGAATACCGCCGTGAACTTTCGGGTGGAGGGTTTTCACCCGGCCATCCATCATTTCAGGAAAGCCCGTGTAGTCCGCAACTTCCGTCACGCTAATGCCGTTGTCTTGCAGTAGGCGGTAGGTGCCTCCGGTGGACAGGAGTTCTACCCCCATCTCGGTAAGCTGGCGGCCAAAATCGACGATGCCAGATTTGTCGGATACGCTGATTAGCGCGCGTTTAACGGGGCGTGAAGTCGTCTCGGTAGTCATCCGGGCGGTGTTCCTCTGGGTGCGATGGCGGGTTTATAGCAGGTCGTATTGTTTCAGTTTTTTGCGCAGCGTACCGCGGTTGAGACCGAGCATTTGCGAAGCGCGGGTTTGATTGTTGCGGGTGTACTTCATCACCTCTTCGAGCAGTGGCGCTTCAATCTCAGACAACACCATGTTGTAGACGTCGCTGACATCCTGGCCGTCGAGGTTTGAGAAGTAATTGTTCAGGGCGATAGCGACACTGTCGCGCAGAGTTTTGGCTTGCGAAATATCATCGGCCGGAGCGGTGCTGACTGGGCTGCTCTCGGCAGCGCTTAATGGGCTGAGGTTCATGCTGCTGCATCCTGTAATTTGTCGCTGTGCTGTTCAAAAAAGCTCTGTACAGCATCTAGTTGTGCACTCGCGTCTTCCAAGCGGTTGAAGTGGCGCCTGAAATCCACGTTATTAAAGTCCTGCAAATACCACGCGCAGTGTTTGCGTGCGATGCGCAGGCCCTGATGTTCACCGTAAAAGTGATGTAATGCTTTGATATGCGAGAGCATGACCTCGCGCATTTCTGCAGTTTGAACGGGGGTGTATTCGCCCCCTTCCAATGCTGCATTGATCTCCCGGAACAGCCAGGGTTTACCCTGAACAGCGCGCCCCAGCATGACACCGTCGGCGCCGGTGTGCTGCAGGACCGCGAGTGCCTTTTCAGGGCTGTCGATATCGCCATTGGCCAGTACTGGCATTGATACGGCCTGCTTGATCGCCGCTATCGTGTCGTACTCGGCACTGCCATTGAAGCGGCAGGCGCGCGTGCGGCCGTGTACGGCCAGTGCAGCAATGCCGCAGTCTTCTGCCAGGCGGGCTATATCAACGCCGTTGCGTTGCTCGGGTGACCAGCCAGTGCGAATCTTCAACGTTACCGGCACCGAGACGGCGGCGGTGACCTGGCGAAGAATCGCCTCGACAAGTTCGGGTTCACGTAGCAGGGCGGACCCCGCCGCGCGTTTGCAAACTTTCTTTGCCGGGCAACCCATATTGATATCGATAATATGGGCGCCATCGTCTGCACAGCGACGTGCGGCGTCGGCCATCATGGCCGGCTCGGCGCCGGCAATTTGTACCGAGCGCAGAGCATCGTCGTCCTTAGCGAGGCGCAGGTGGCTTTTGCGTGTGTGCCACAAGTCGCTATTGCTAATCAGCATTTCCGATACGGTCAAGCCAGCGCCAAACTGCAGACACAGTTGCCGGAAGGGGAGGTCGGTAATGCCCGCCATCGGCGCCAAAACAGCGCGGGCGGGGAGCTTGTGAGGACCAATCCGGATCATCGCCATGCCCCGTTAAAGGAGAGACCGTGGGAAAACAGGGCCGCTATTCTACTCGCTAGATTTTGCTTTCGGTAGTCTTGCGCTCAGAAAATAACCAGTGTAACGACCCCGCTAAGGTCGACTGAAAAGGCGGAGTTCGTAGTTGACCGCATCGGCCGCCGGGGCGGCGATTTCCAAGGCGATATGCACAGGCTGGCCGCTATCGAGTTGGGACAGGGCGTTTAGCTCACCGGCCAGGTACTCGCTTGGATAGAACAGGCGGCTGGCTAACTCAATACCGTGAATATTACTGAAACGCAGTTGTAGCAGGGGGAAGTCGCGCGCGCCATCGGCCTTGTTGAGCAAAATGGCATCTACCTTGAGGGCATCGGCAACGTCGGGATGGGGGCGAACTAGGAGCTTCTGGCTAATAATGTCGCTACTTGGTTGTGGCCCCGGTGGAGCTTGATTCGGCAGGCAGGTCAGCGACAGCTGCGCGCACTGGGATAACGCAAACGCTTTAATCTCTGGCGGCAGGTTTGGGTGGCTGAGTAAGTCGCCCCTCTGCCAGTACGCCCACTGAGCCAGTAGGGCTATCAGCGCCAGGCTATTTACCAGTAGCCAGGGCCAGCGACGTCGCGCTCGCGGTTGATGAAATTCAAAGCCGTGGTCGTTGGTGGACAAGCCTTCTAGCAGCTCGGGGCCGAGCTTTTTATCGCAGCCAGCGGCGCCGGTTTCCTCCGAATCGTTTGAGTCCGGTTCCGGTGAATCCTGTGCGGGTGTTGTGTTGGTCGTCGGCGCCACTAGCGCGTCAAAGGCCTCGCGCTGAGCGGGGGTGAGCTGCTCGGTGGCATTGAACACGTGCTGGCAGACGCCGCAGCGAAGCAGGCCATCGGCGATGGCAAGGTCGGAAAATTGACAGCGAAAGCGGGTGTCGCAGGCTGGGCAACACACGCTGTCGAGCAAGTTGTTGTTTGCGTTATGGGCGTCTGGCATGTCGGTTGTGCCGGGGCTGGGCAGTCCTCACTGCAATTCGTGGAGCAGAGTATAGGGGCTGTCTTTAGTCGATGCTACTTGGCCGACTCGCTGTTGCGCTGGCCGCTGATACGCAGCCATTCTTCCCGCTGCTCGCTAGCCAGGCCGACAAACCAACGTTGGTAGCACTGCTTAATCGTGTCGCCTTGGCTGTCCAGTATGCCCGACAGGCAAATAGGCGCGCCTGGATCCAGGCAGGCGGAGAGGGTCGGCGCCAACTCCATCAGCGGTCCGGCTAGAATGTTGGCGAGCAACACGTCGCCGTGAAGGCCAGGTGGAACCTCCTCGGGGAGGTAACAAGCCAGCTTGTCGCTGTCGATATTATTGCGCTTGGCATTTTCGCTGGTGGCCTGCAGCGCTTGTGGGTCGGTGTCGACGGCAATCAGTTTTTCTGCGCCCAATAGCAAGGCCGCAATCCCGAGAATGCCCGAGCCACAGCCGTAGTCGATGACGGTCTTGCCGGTCAGCGGTTGGCTGTCTAGCCAGTTTAGGCACAGCCAGGTCGTCGGGTGGGTGCCGGTTCCGAAAGCCAGGCCGGGGTCCAGCAGCAGATTTACTGCCGTTGGGTCAACGGGCTCGCGCCAACTTGGGCAAATCCAAAGCTGCTTGCCGCATTGCAGTGGTTGGTAGCTGTCCATCCACTCGCGAATCCAGTCTCGGTCTTCAAGAATCTCGATGCGATGCTTGGGTAGCTCGCCCACCAGAGCGTTCAACTGTGCGAGGACCGTGACCATGTCTGTGTCGGCCTGGAACATGCCGGTGACGCGGGTGTGCTGCCAGATTGGGGTGTGACCGATGGGGGGCTCAAAAAGCGGTTGATCGGCATTGTCTTCAAGGGTCACCGATGCGGCGCCGCAGTCCAGTAGGGCATCCTCAAGGGCAGAGGCGGAGTCGGGGTTGGCGTCGAGGCGAATCTGTAGCCAGCTCATGTCAGGTCTCGGTAGCAAAAAATAAAAAAAGGGGCCTGTTGGCCCCTTGTCGGTGTCAATGAAAACCGGAGTAAATCAGATTTTCAGTTTCTTTTCGAGATAGTGGATGCTGACGCCGCCCTTGGCAAAGGCATTGTCGCGCACCAAATCGCGGTGCAATTCGGTGTTGGTGCGAATGCCGTCTACGACCAGCTCGTCCAGCGCGGTGCGCATGCGGCTTAACGCCGACTCGCGGTCGTCGCCCCAGGTGATGATCTTGGCGATCATCGAATCGTAGTGGGGAGGCACGGTATAGCCGCTGTAGAGATGGGAGTCGACGCGCACACCAAGACCGCCGGGTGCGTGGAAGTGCTTGATGTTACCCGGGCAGGGCATAAAGGTTTTTGGATCTTCGGCGTTGATTCGGCACTCGAAAGCATGGCCGCTAACCACGATGTCTTCCTGGCGAAGGCTCAGGGGCTCACCGCCGGCGATCTTGAGTTGCTCCTTGATCAGATCGACGCCGGTGACCATTTCGCTAACCGGGTGCTCAACCTGAATACGGGTGTTCATTTCAATGAAGAAGAACTGGCCGTCTTCGTAGAGAAACTCAAAGGTGCCTGCGCCGCGATAGTTGAGGGTTTTGCAGGCCTCAACACAAGACATTGCCACTTCGTTGCGCACGTCATCGGGAATACCCGGGGCGGGAGCTTCTTCCAGCACCTTCTGGTGGCGGCGCTGCAAAGAGCAGTCGCGATCCCCGAGGTGAATGGCATTGCCCTGGCCATCGGCGAGTACCTGAATCTCCACGTGCCGTGGATTCTCCAGGAATTTCTCGATGTATACGGTATCGTCACCAAAGGCCGCCTTGGCTTCCGACTGAGTAACATATACCGCGTTAAGCAGAGCGGCTTCACTGTGCACCACTCGCATGCCGCGCCCGCCACCACCGGCAGCCGCTTTGATAATTACCGGGTAGCCAATTTTGCGGGCGATGCTCAGGGTGCGGTCATTGTCCTGCGTAATGGGGCCGTCGGAGCCCGGCACCGTGGGCACGCCGGCTTTTTTCATGGCCTGAATGGCCGACACTTTGTCGCCCATCATGCGAATGACGTCGGCAGTCGGGCCGATAAAGGTAAAGCCGCTGTTCTCAACCTGTTCGGCAAAGTCGGCATTTTCAGCAAGGAAGCCGTAGCCGGGGTGAATGGCGACGGCGTCGGTGATTTCTGCTGCGCTGATAATGGCAGGAATATTCAAGTAGCTGGCGGGTGAGGGGGCTGGTCCAATGCAAACCGACTCGTCGGCGAGGCGAACGTGCATCAGGTCGCGGTCGGCGATGGAGTGCACGGCCACGGTTTTTATTCCCAGCTCCTTGCAGGCGCGCAAAATGCGCAGCGCGATTTCGCCACGGTTGGCGATAACGACTTTTTTAAGCATGTGCTGTCCTCTGTGCAGTGATCGTGTGTGCGTGAATGGTGTGCTTACACGATGGTGATCAGAGGCTGGTCAAACTCCACGGGTTGCGCGTCGTCCAGCAAAATAGCTTCTACCACACCGGATTTGTCGGCTTCGATTTGGTTCATCATTTTCATTGCTTCGACAATGCAAACGACATCGCCGGCTTTAACGTGCTGACCGACTTCAACAAAAGCGGGAGAGCCCGGTGACGGCGAGCGGTAAAAAGTGCCGACCATGGGCGACTTAATAACGTGGCCGTTAATTTTTGGCTCGGCCTCGGCGGCCGGTGCAGGCGCTGCTGCGGGAGCGGGGGCTGGTGCGGCAGGCGCCGCTGCCGGTACCGCCTGGCTCACGTACTGCGGCGCCGCCATCTGCACGCTACCACTGTTGCGGCTGATGCGTACCGATTCTTCGCCTTCCTTGATTTCCAGCTCGTCGATGTTGGATTCTTCGAGCAGTTCAATCAGCTTTTTTACTTTCCTGATGTCCATAGTCACTCTCTTTTTTTAATGTGTTGTGAAGGGCTAGTCCTGCAGTTGTGACAGTGCGGCCTGCAGTGCCAGCAGGTAACCCTGTGGCCCCAGACCGCAAATCACCCCGCGGGCAATATCTGAAAAATAGGAGTGCTGGCGAAAGGGTTCACGGGCGTGAACGTTCGACAGGTGCACTTCGATAAACGGAATGTCGACACCTAACAGTGCGTCGCGCAGGGCCACGCTGCTGTGGGTGAAGGCTGCCGGATTGAAAATAATAAAATTAATGCCTTCGGGCCGAGCCTGGTGAATTCGGTCGATCAGCTCTACTTCGGCATTGCTCTGTAAGCATTGGAGGTGATGGCCCGCGGCGCTGGCAGCGTCTTGCAGCTGCTGATTGATGTCCTCGAGGCTGTGGTGGCCGTAGACCTCGGGCTCTCTGGTGCCAAGTAAATTGAGGTTAGGGCCGTGCAGCACGAGTATCGATGCCATGTTTCACCGGGGTTTGCTAGAGAAATTTCGCGTAGTTTGCCGCAATTGAAAATGCGAGTCCAACGAATTTGATGAATTTTTTAAGATGGCCGCAAGTTTCCCGCAAGATTGCAGACAATGGCAGGTTTTTCCCCGAAGTAAGTGTTTTCAGTGCTAACACTGAAAACACGCCTTTAAGGACGCAAAATGGCCATTACTGTGTCTTTGTTGAGAATCTGTGGCAAGACCTGCGGCGGCTGGCTGAGATCGGCGGGGTAGTAGATGTACAGCGGGATGCCATTGCGTTGGAAATCGGCCAACAGCTCGGTAATCACAGGGTCGTAGCGGGTCCAGTCGGCAACCACATAGCTCACGTTGGCGCGCTCGAATGCGTCGCGGATGTCATCGGTATTGAGAACCAACGCCTCATTGGCCGCGCAAGTGATACACCAGTCGGCGGTAACATCGAGGAAAACATTGCGGCCTGATTCACGCAGGCTTTGGATTTGGCTGCGGTCGAAACCGGTTTGGCTGCTTGCGGGGGCTGGGCGTTGCAGGCCGCTGTGAAGCAGCAGTGGGATGGCCAGTGCGGTGATGGCTGCCAGCGCTTTCCCGCGTTTACCCAGGGGCCACAGCCAGATACCAAAGCCCAGCAGTAGCCAGGTAATCAGCGTGGCTGCCATGGCATCGGCGCCGTTCTGACGGCCTACCACCCACGCCAGCCAAATGGCTGTGGCCAGCAAGGGAAAGGCCATGAACTGGCGCAGATGTAACATCCAGTCGCCGGGCTTGGGTAGCAGCTTTAGCCATTGCGGAAAGAGGGTTAATAGCAATACTGGCGCTGCCATACCGGCCCCCAGGCTCGCGAACACCAGCAGCGCGACGCCGGGTGGTTGGCTGGCGGCGTAGCCGATAGCGCTGCCCATAAAGGGCGCGGTACAGGGGCTGGCAACCAGTGTGGCGAGCACGCCGGTGAAGAAGCTGCCGCGATAGCCGGGTTCGCGGCTGATGTCGGCGCCGACATTCATCCATTTGCCGCCCAATTCAAAGAGTCCGAGCAGGTTGAGTGACAGCACAAAAAAGAGGCTGGCCAGCAGCGAAACAAATAGCGGGGACTGCAGTTGAAAGCCCCAGCCAATTGCTTGTCCGGCGTTTTGAAGTGTGATTAATAGTGCGGCGACCAGTACAAAACTCAGTACCACACCGGCGCTGTAGATGAGGCCGTGACTGGCCGGGCTGCCCTGGTGAGCATTACTGAAACTGAGCACCTTTAATCCGAGTACTGGGAATACACAGGGCATCAGGTTGAGGATCGCGCCGCCAATAGCGGCAAGGATCAGGGTGATCAGCAGGCCGCGGTTCTCGGCAGGTGCAGTGAGGGCGGCGGGCGTAGACGCCGCTGTATCAACTTCAGTGAACACGCCCTGGGCATCGCTGCTGAAGGTTTGGCTGCGGGGTGGGTAGCACAGGCCTGCGTCAGCGCAGCCCTGAGAGACCACCGTGAGTTGGAGGTTGGCGGTGTCGGCGACGTCCAGCTGCAGTGTTGTGCCGTGATAGTAGACTTCGGTTTTACCAAAATACGGATCGTCTTTGACCTTGCCTGGTGAAAACTCTACCGTGGCATCGACGGGCTGGCCCTGGCGACTGAGGCTTACGGAAAAACGCTCGCGGTAAAGATAGTAGCCCTCGGCGATTCGCCAATCGATGCGAAGCCCGCCGTCACTGCTAACACTGGCTTTGTAGGCTTGTTCTACCGGTAAAAACTGCGCGCCTTGAGCAAAGCCGTTCGCACTAAAGTCGGTATTGCTGGCGGGGCTGAAGGGATCGCTGGCGTAGCTAAAGAAGCTGGCACTGACTATACAAAACAGTAATAAAAACCGGTTCATAAATACTATCGCTGCAAAGTGGCGTTATCATAGGGCGCAATACGCGGCGTTGCCTCTCGGCGTAAGCCTCCGACGGCGCCCATGGTAAGTCAGATCGAGGGTGCTGTCTTGCACCGCGAAACCTGGAGAACGTTATGACCCGCAAATGGCTGCTTTTACTCACCGCAATTTTGCCCTTTAGTGCAGCGGCTGTTGAGCTGCGCGATCCGGTGGTGCGCGGCTTGCCACCGGGGCAAAAAAACACCGCGGCGTTTTTTTCGGTTACCAATCCGTCGTCGCAAACAGTGACGCTGCGGGCCGGAACCAGTGACGTTGCCGGCCGCGTGGAAATTCACAGCAACTCGCAGCGTAACGGTATGATGGCGATGCGCAAAGAAGACAGTGTGGCGATTGCGCCGGGGCAAACACTGGACTTTGTGCCCGGTGGTTACCATTTAATGTTGATTAATTTGAAGCAGCCGCTGCGCCATGGCGAGCGGGTGCATTTCAGTTTACTGATTGATGGCGATGTCGTGCAGGTGGAAGCGCCGGTGCGCAGCGTACTGAACGAGCCTGCATCGGGGCATCACCATCATCATGGAGGAGCGCACTAATGTTAAAACAGCGTTTAAGCGACGGTTATTTTGCTGCCAAGGAGGCGCTGCAGGACTGGCTTGGCAACCGCAATGTCGCGCGTTTGGCCGGTATTGTCGGCCTCGTTTATGTTCTTTTGGTAACCGGTTTCGGTATGTATTGGAGCCTGACGCCGGATCATCCGCCCCTGCAATACGACCGTGACAATGGCAGTCGCGCGGTGGTTGGCACCGCGACCACCTCTGCGCTGATTGACGTTGCTGAAATATTGCTCGACAAGCCCGGCGGTTTCCTCAGCAACGACATTACTCCCCCGGGCGTGCTGATGGACAATATGCCCGCATGGGAATACGGCGTGTTGATGCAGGTGCGCGACCTGAGTCGAGCCATGCGAGAAAGTTACAGCCGTTCGCAGTCCCAGTCTCAGGAAGACCCCGATCTTGCGAAGGCGGAGCCGCGTTTTAATTTTTCCTCGAACAGTTGGGCGGTACCGGCTTCCGAATCGGAGTACCGCCAGGGCATTCGCTACCTCAAGGCCTACCGCAGCCGCCTCAGTGATGTCGACCAGCCCCAGGCACAATTCTATGCGCGCGCCGATAACCTGCGTTACTGGCTTGCCGTGGTTGAGTCGCGCTTGGGCAGCCTCTCACAGCGACTCAGCGCCAGCGTCGGGCGTCCGCGGGTTAACACCGACCTGGCAAATGATCCCAGCGCGCGCCAGTCTACGCCGTCGGCCTCTGAGCAGCGGGTGAAAACGCCGTGGCTGCAGATCGACAATGTGTTCTTTGAGTCGCGGGGCAGTGCATGGGCGCTGATTCATTTTTTGAAAGCGGCCGAACAAGACTTTGCCGATGTGCTGGAAAATAAAAATGCGACCGTCAGCTTGCGACAAATTATTCGTGAGCTGGAGGGAACTCAACAATTGTTGTTCAGCCCAATGGTGTTGAATGGCAGTGGTTTCGGCCTATTGGCGAATCACTCTTTGGTAATGGCGTCGTACATTTCTCGCGCCAACGCTGCCATTATTGATTTACGCGATCTGTTAGCTCAAGGATAAGTCATGGTTCTTTCTCGTGCAGTAGTAAACGCATCGACGGTGCTCGCCGTTTTGGTATTGGCCGCGTGTGCGCAAAGTCCGCAAAAAATTACCGTTGCGCCCAGCTTTGAGCAGGCGCCGGAGCAGCAGCTTGCCCAGGGCCAGCCAGTACATGTACGCGTGAGCGATGGACGCAGCAATAAGGTTCTTGGCAGCCGCGGCGGTGCCTACCGGGAGACGGCGTTGATCACCCTGGAAAACAGCCTGTCGCTGGCTGTGCAGCCGGTGTTAAAGGCGCGAATGAAGGCGCTGGGTTTTGAAGTCGATAGCCTGAGTGCCGACACCGTCGACCTGCATATTGTGTTTGAGTCGCTGGTTTACAACCACCCAGAGCAGGAAGGGGTTGGGCACGACATGGATATGTTGGCGGTGGTAAAGGCCGAGGCAACGCGCAGTGACAGCCGTTACGAGGGGCGTTACCGGGTAAAACGCAAGGAGAAGTTTTTCAATGCTCCCAGCGAGCCCCACAATGAAGAACTGGTGAACAGCCTGGTGGTTGATGTGCTGGAAAGCATGCTTGCCGACCCGCAGTTGCAGAGTTTTCTGCTTGGCAAATGATTGCCGGGAAACAATAAAAAAAGGCGCCGCGAGGCGCCTTTTTTGTTACTGGCCAAGTACTTCTTGGCGCAGCTCAACGTGCTTGGGGCCAGGCAGGCGAGGGCCGTAGTCAGACACCACCTCCGCTGCGGCGCGACTGGCAAGTTTACCGGCCGCTTCAGCGCTGTGGCCGTGGCTGATAGCGTAGAGGAAGGCGCCTGCGAACATATCACCGGCGCCGTTGGTATCTACCGCGTTGACCTTGCAGGGCGCGATGGAGTGCAGCTGCTCGCCATCAAAAACCAATGCACCCTTGGCACCCAGGGTGATGGCAAATTGTTTGGCAACCTGCTTGATTGCGCTGACCGCGTCATCCAGTGATTCGCTACCGGCCCACTGCAAGGCCTCGGCTTCGTTACAGAAAAGCAGGTCGACGCCGTCGCCGAGCATGTCGCTGAGGCCGTCGCGGAAAAACTCCACCATGCCCGGGTCAGAGAAACTCAGCGCCGTTTTAACGCCGTTTTGTTCTGCAACCTGACGGCCGCGAATTGCCGCCGCGCGCCCTGAGTCAGAGGTAACCAGGTAGCCTTCCATGTAGTAGTAGGCAGAGTCGGCAAGGGCGGCTTCGTTGAGCTCTTTGACCGAGAGCTCAGCGCTAATGCCCAAGTGGGTATTCATGCTGCGCTCGGCATCCGGGCTGATCAATACCAGGCATTTTCCGGTAATACCGCCATCGCGCTCGGCGTCGAAACCTGAATCAACGCCGGCGTCGCGTATATCGTTTAGGAAGAAGTCGCCGTGACTGTCGGCGGCGACCTTGCAGGAATAGTAGCCCTTGGCACCAAAGTAGGCAGCGGCAACAACCGAGTTGCAGCCCGAGCCACCGCTGGCCTGGCGAGAGTGAACCAGGTGGCCTTCAAGCTTGTCCAACAATTCCTGTTGGCGGGCCTCATCGACCAGTGTCATCAAGCCTTTTTCAACGCCCATTTCAGTGAGTTCACTGTCTTGGACTTGAATTTCCGTGTCGACCAATGCCGCGCCGATGCCGTAAACGTGATATTTTTTCATCTTATTTGCCAATAACTTGCAGTAAAGTGCGAGCTATTATCCGCGCCCACGTGGGATTTGCAATTCAACGAGAGTTTTCATGCCCAAGAAAAATAACCATCGGCGCCGCTTTCGGCTACCTCGCCCCACCAGCTGGCGAGGGCTGTTTGTCAAACTGGCAATCGCCGGACTGGTTCCGCTGCTTGTCTTCTTTGCCTATTGCGACGCCAAGGTGCGCGGCGCCTTCGACCCTCAGCGCTATGACCAGCCGGCAAAGGTATATGCCCGGCCCCTGGTGTTGGCATCCGGCGCGGTGCTTACCAGTTACGAGCTGGAAGAAGAGCTGCGAAATTTAGGCTACCGCCAGCTGCGCCTGGTGAATGAGCCCGGCAGCTATTTGCGTCAAGGCGACATGTTTACGATTTACCTGCGGCCTTTCGATTTTGCCGATGGTCATCGCAAAGCGAAAAAAATCACCGTGGAAATGGCGGCGACTACGGTACGCGTCGTGCGCAACGCGCTGGGCGAGCGTATTGCTGAAGAACAGCTGGACCCAACGGTTATCGGTGGCGTCTATCCCGGGCGTCACGAAGACCGCCTGATGCTGTCTCTGGACGAGGTGCCGGAGATGTTGGTGGAAACCCTGTTACAGGTGGAAGACCGGCATTTCTATTCCCACTTTGGCTTGTCGCCGCGCAGTATTGCCCGCGCCCTGGTTGTGAATATTAAAGCCGGGCGCACGGTACAGGGCGGCAGCACCCTGACGCAGCAGCTGGTGAAAAACACCCTGCTCACCAATGAGCGAAGCCTGTGGCGTAAATTCAAAGAAGCGGCGATGTCATTGCTCACCGAGCTGCACTACAGCAAGGACCGCATTCTTGAAGCCTACATCAATGAGGTCTATCTCGGGCAAGAGGGCAATCGCGCGATTCATGGTTTTGGCCTCGCGGCCAGGCATTATTTTAACCGCCCCCTGCAAGAGCTGGATCTCGCCCAGGTCTCGATGCTGGTAGGGCTGGTGAAAGGCCCTTCCTATTACGACCCCTGGCGTCATCCGCAGCGCGCCACGTCGCGCCGTAACACCGTATTGGCCGAGCTGGCCGAAGAGGGTTGGCTGAACGCCGAGCAACTTGAAGCGTGGAAAAAAGAACCGCTGAGTCTCTCTAAAAGTTCAGCGCTGGCCGGTGTGTACCCCGCCTATGTCGACTTGGTTCGGCGTCAGCTGAGCCGTGACTACGCGCGTCAGGATTTACAGAAAAATGGCCTGCGGATCTTTACGCCCTTCGACCCGCTGTTGCAGCGCCGCGCTGAAGCGGCAACCGCCAAGGCGCTCTCGCAATTGGCTGAACGCAAGAAAGATCTGCAAGTCGCGATGGTGGTGACCGCTGTTGATAGTGGTGATGTGGTGGCAGTGATCGGCGGCCGACAACCTCGCTATGCCGGGTTTAATCGCGCTCTTGATGCACTGCGACCGATAGGCTCGCTAGCGAAGCCGGCGGTCTACTTAACCGCGTTAAACCAGCCTGATAAATATACCTTGTTAACCAAGTTACGCGACGAGCCACTGAGTGTTCCCAATGCCGATGGCACGCTGTGGCGACCGTCGAATTACGGTCGCAAAGCGCACGGCATGGTGCCCTTACACAAGGCCTTGTCGCACTCTTACAATCTGGCAACAGCAAACTTGGGCCTGGACCTGGGTTTGAGTGATGTTATGGATATGTTTCAGCGCCTGGGTGTACACCGGCCACTGCTGGAGGTGCCGTCCATGCTGCTGGGCGCGGCTGAGTTGGCTCCGATTGAGGTGGCCGCGATGTATCAAACCATTGCCGCCGATGGACGCTATACGCCGTTACGTACGATCTACGCCGTGTCCGATGCCAAGGGCAAACCGCTGGCGCGCTACCCTCAGCAGCCCCAACAGGTGATCGACGCCGCGCCGGTGCACTTGCTGCAATACGCCATGCTGGAAACGGTGCGAGAGGGAACTGGTAAGTCGGTTTACCGGGTTCTTCCCAAAGACTACCGCGTGGCCGGCAAAACCGGCACGAGTAACGACACGCGCGACAGCTGGTTTGCCGGATTTGCCGGTGACTATCTGGCGGTTGTGTGGATGGGGCTGGATAACAATGCGTCAACCGGGCTGACCGGCGCCAGTGGCGCCCTGCGTGTGTGGCGGCAATTTATGGCCGAGGCCAGCACGGAGCAAATGCCCTTCGCTCAGCGTAGCAATATGGAGTACCTATGGGTGGATGCCGAGTCGGGCCTGCGCACGCAATCGTGGTGCGAGAACGCCCGCTATGTGCCGTTCATCAAAGGCAGTGAGCCACGGCAAAGTGGCGGCTGCGCACCCGACGGCGAGAAGATGTGGAATTGGTTTAAGGGTATCTTTGATTGATATTCAGCGTTCGCGAATAACCGCGGTGTAGCCACCCACCTCGGCGGCTTGCAACATCAAGTGTTGATTGATGCAGGCCGGAATCTCCTCTTCCCGGTGGCTGACAAACAAGATGCGAGTCTGGCTGTGCTCGGCGATGTAATCGACGGCGCCAAGCAGGCGGGCTTTTTGTTCTTCGTCTAAGCCGATGCAGGGTTCGTCCAAAATCAAGATGCGGGGCGATTTAACCATTGCCCGGGCCAAAAGAATCATGCGCTGCTGGCCAAAGGAAAGGCGTTCAAAGCGCTGCTCGGCAAAGTCGCTGAGTTCTAGTGCGGCGAGCCACTCGCGCAAGCATTGCTGCTGCGAGGGACTGGGTTGGTCGTAAAGACCGACAGAGTCGAAGAAGCCGGAAGCGATAACATCGCTGGCCTTTACCCGTTTGAGGGAGTTCAATTGCATGCTGGTATTGAGCAGGCCAAATTGCGCCTTAATATCCCATAGGCTTTCGCCGCTGCCGCGGGTCTTGCCAAACAGGCGAATATTCTGGCCATAGGCCTTGTCGTTTTCACCGCAGAGCAACCCGAGTAGGGTCGACTTTCCCGCGCCGTTGGGGCCGCTTATCCAGCAATGGTGGTGTGGCATAAAGCGCCAGTTGATGTCGCTTAGCACCGGCGTACCGCGAAAATTCACATCGACATGTTGCAGCTCGAAAAGCGCTTCATCTTCGGGCCAGGGCGCAATCTCTGCCAGTGGCAGCGCGCGGCTGAAATGTTGGCGCGGTGCAAACCTGCTTCTCGCCTCAGCGGGTGAGCAGTGGCCGGTAATGCTGCCCTGAGACATGGTCTGTACCTCGTCGATGCCGTCGGGAATGTCTGTGGCGCTTTTGGTGAGCAGCAGTACCGGGGTCGGTGAGGCGACCAGCTCGTCAAGTAACTGGCGAATATCCGCCTGCGCCTGAGCGTCCAGCCCTTCTAGCGGGTTGTCGATAATCAGCGCGGCGGGCTTTGCCAGCAAGGCGCGGGCAAGTAAGGTTTTTCTGCTCTCGCCGGTGGAAATAAAACGTATTCCCCGGTCGAGGATGTGCTCGATGCGCAGGCGTTGGCACAGCTGATCAAAGTTCTCGTCGGCAACCCCGCCCTGCAAAATGGCGTCGCGCACGCGGGTGCCAACATCAAAGGCATCTGCGCGGGTTTCACTATCGTCAAAGCGGCGGTCGTGCTCCATCAGCTGGCGGTGTTGGTCGAAGGAGATATGTGCAATATCCCCTGGCCCTATATGCTCGCCGTAGCTGCATTGGCCGCGGTTGGGGCGCAGCGTATCGGTAATAAGCTGCGCGAGGGTGGTTTTGCCAGAGCCATTGCTGCCGAGAATGGCGAGGTGTTTTCCCTTGGGCCAGCACCAGTTGAAGTCATCCAGAACTGGCTCGAGTTGGTGAGCAAAGCGGACGTTGTTGAGGCAAACAAGGTTGTCAGACATGGGCAGCAAGCGACTTTCAGACTACAGACAGCGGACAGCGACTATACCATAGTCGCTGTCCGGCAAGGCGCTAGCAGCTCGGGCATTTTCCGGGGCTGAGGTCGTAAAAATCAATAATGGTTTGCCAGGCTTGGTCGGCGTTGTCGACAACGCTGATCATATTGACGTCGTCGGGGCTGATCACCCCCTCGTCGCGGAGAAACTCCAGATTAATCGCGTGCTGCCAAAACTCGTGTCCCACCAGAATAATGGGTACATCTCTGGACTTGCCGGTTTGTATTAATGTCAGCGCTTCGAACAGCTCGTCGAGGGTACCGAAGCCACCGGGAAATACCACCACGGCTTTGGCGCGCATCATAAAGTGCATTTTGCGTATGCCGAAGTAGTGGAAGCGGAAACAAAACTCGGGGCTGATGTAGGCGTTGGGATGCTGTTCGTGGGGAAGGACGATATTCAGCCCTAGCGATCGACCGCCAGCGTCACTGGCGCCGCGATTACTGGCTTCCATAATGCCGGGGCCGCCACCGGTGACGATATGCAGCTGTTCCGCGCTCGGGCAATTCAGCGAATGTTCGGTAACCAGTTTGGCAAAGCGCTGCGCCTGTTCGTAATAGCGGCTGTTGCGTTGGTTGCGCTTGGCGGCGCGAATGGCTGCGGGGTCGCCACTGGCTTCGGCGGCTGCAAGGTTTTGCTTGGCGTCTTCGGGTGAAGGGAAGCGCGCACTGCCAAATACCGCAATGGTGGATTCGATGCCGTGTTGGCGCAGAATCATTTCCGGTTTTTGCAGTTCGAGATGAAAGCGCACGCCGCGCAGCTCTTCACTGAGTAGAAAATCCTGGTCGGTGAACGCGAGCTTATAGGCCGGCGGATGGTCCGTTTCGCTGTAATCAAGCTCTTCCCGTGCTGAAGGAAAATTGGCATCGTGCAGGCGGTGTTTGTCGGACATATTGCGCTTCCTGTCGTCCTCGTGAGGCGAAATTGCCACACTTTCATATTGAGTATACGTCAGCCGACATAGAATGGACGGTAGGAGCGGAGTGATTTACCACGGTATGATAGTGTCTTGCGACGTATCGCTGCCGCGCACGGGTCGCACCACCGAGTTGTAAACAATGGAACGATGGAATGATTGAGCCCCTACTACTGGCGCTGGCATTTTTGGCTGGTTTGGTTTTTCGCCGGATGGATATGCCGCCGTTGCTGGGCTTTCTGGTTGCGGGCTTTCTCGCCGGGGCATTGGAGCTGGGAGACCCGGATGTCGTAAAGCTGATGGCCGATATCGGGGTGGTGCTGCTGCTGTTCACCATTGGCCTGAAACTGAAATTGCGCGAACTATTGGCCCCGCAAATATGGGCGAGCGCCAGTTTGCACGCTCTGCTAGTGGTTCCGTTAACCACTGTGGTGCTGCTCAGCCTGCATTACTTGCTGCCCCATTATTCAGCACTGCCGAGTCAAACGGCATGGATTCTTGCTTTCGCACTGTCGTTTTCGAGCACGGTCTTTGCAGTAAAGATTTTTGAACAGCGCGGTGAGGGCGCGGCCCTGCATGCGCAGATCGCAGTGGGCATCCTGATCGTTCAGGATCTGATGGCGGTGGCGTTCCTGTTATTTTCTGCCGACCATCCGCCCAGTATTTGGGCGCTTGCGCTGCTGGCATTGCCGCTGTTGCGCCGGCCTCTGCTGAGTTTGTTGAACTGGGCGGGGCACGGTGAGCTGCTGGTGCTCTACGGTTTGTCGATGGCACTGGCAGGGGCGTGGTTGTTTGAGACGCTGCATTTAAAGGCCGGTTTGGGCGCGCTGCTGTTTGGCATACTGCTGGCGAATAGCGACAAGAGTGTTGAGCTGTATAAGAGCCTGGTAAGTCTTAAAGACATTTTCCTCACGGCGTTTTTCCTCAGCATCGGCTATTACGGGCTACCGTCTTGGGACATGGCACTGATCGCGATGCTGCTGGCGGCGCTGGTGTTGATCCGCCCCTTTCTCTATTTCGGCTTGCTACTGTTGTTTCGGCTTAGAGCCCGCACGGGCTTGTTGGCCGGCCTGTCGCTGAGTAGCTATAGCGAGTTTGGCCTGATTGTTGCTGCCTTGGCGGTACAGGAGAATATGCTGGAGCCGCAGTGGTTGACGATTTTGGCAATGGCGATGGCGCTGTCTCTCTTTATTGCCTCGTCGTTAAACCGTCGCGCCGGTGACCTATACAGCCGCTTTGGCGAATTGTTGCAACGTTATGAGCGCCGCTGCTTGTTGCCGTCTGAGCGTCCGGCTGACTTGGGCGACGCCGATATATTGATTCTGGGCATGGGGCGTATCGGCAGCGGCGCCTACGATTATCTGGGACGCCACTATCCGGGGCGGATCGTGGGTGTGGAAGAAAGTGCCGACAAAGCCCAGCAAATGCGTGGTGAGGGCCTGCGCTGTGTCGCGGGAGATGCCAGCGATCGCGACTTTTTGGAGCGATCCGCATTGGCGCGCCGCCAGGTAATTTTAGTGTGTTTGAGCAACCACAGTGAAAACGTTCAGGTTGTGAAAATGCTGCAAAGCCTTGGCTATACCGGGAGAATTGCGGCGATTTCTCGCTTCCCGGATCAGCAGCGGGAGCTGCAAGCGATGGGCTGCATTAGCTTCAATTTGTATGCCGAGGCGGGTTATGGCTTTGCCGAGCGGGTATTGGAAGAGTTAGAGATTGCCACGCGCTAACACGCGGCGGCGAGTGAGCAGGGAGCGAATTTCAACGGATGGACAGTCACAAACCTTGGTTGCGTGCTGAAATTGCGCAGTGGTTGCGCGATGGCCTCATCGACGACCAACAGGCAGCGCAGCTATACGCTCGCTATCCGCTAGCGCCTCAGCAGGCGCCGCGGGCGTGGGGTAAGCTGATCTTTGCAGCAATTGGCGCGGTGGTGTTTGGCTTGGGCGTGATTTTGCTGTTTGCCTATAACTGGGAGGCCATGCACCGCCATACCAAACTGTCTGCGGTGGCCGGCGGCTTTGCCATCAGTCATCTGCTGGCATGGTGGTGGCGCCAAGACCCTCGTCTGGCAGAGGTGTTTCATTTGTTGGGCACCATGCTGTTTGGCGGCGCATTGTGGCTGATCGCTCAGATTTACCACGTCGACGTAAACTACCCTGAGGGCTTTATGCTGTGGTCTGCTGCCGCGGTGGCAATGGCTTGGGTATTGCCCTCTACGGCGCACGGAATACTTGCCTGCCTATTGATTTGTGGCTGGACGGCGATGCAAGTGTTTGCCTTTGAGCGGCCACACCTGCCGGGCACGGCAGCCCTGTTGCTGGGGCTGTTGCCGCTGGCTTGGTGGCAGCGCTCTACATTGCTGTTGCGTGTGGTGTTGGTTTTGCTACCCGTTAGCCTGTTGTTCAATAGTTGGATTTTCGACAGCGATATCGTCCTGTTACACGCAGTATTCATTGCCGCGATCTACTTATGGGCAGAGCGTTTGGCCCCGGTACTTCAATGGCGAGAGAGCGTTCCCGCGCTGCATCAGACAGGCCTGTTGTTGTGGTGGGCTTGCCTGTTATTGCTGAGCATTCAAGACGTTAGCTGGGCCTTTTCGGTCGGCCATCGCAGCGGCGATGCGCTGTTGGGGCTCGCCCCGGCGCAGTTGATCAGCGCCAGCATGCTACTGGTGATTGTGGTCTTTGCGGGGCTTTGCTTTGGCCGTTCGTCGCTGCGCCCGCGCAGCGGGCCACAATGGCTTGAGTTGGCGTGCCTGGCGTTGCCGCTGCTGGTGCTGTGCGCGAGCTATAATGTTTACCCAATGCCTGTGGCGGTGCAGTTCTCGGCCAATATCGCCTTGCTGGCATATGCCCTATTGTTTATCTATCGCGGCAGCGAATACCTGATGAAAGGCAGCCTGTCGGCAGGTGGCGGGCTGTTAACGCTATTACTGCTGCTGCGTTTCAACGACTTGTTTCACAGCTTGCTCGCCAGGGCTTCGCTCTTTTTACTGCTCGGCACCCTGCTTATTTTGGCTGGGCTACGATTCTCCCGCCAGCAAGAGCGTCAGAAGTTGGGGGTGAGCCATGCGCGCTAGTTGGTTAGGCATTGCGATTCTCGCGCAATTCGCGCTGTTGGCGTGGCAGACCTATGGCTGGGAAAACCTTTTGCAAAACGGCAAGGGCGTCTTTCTTCGCAGCATGCCGGTCGACCCGCGCGACCCGATGCGCGGCGATTATCTGCGCTTGAATTACGCCGCGAATAATCTACCCAGTCATCTGTATCGCGGGCCTGCGCCCTTGTCTAGCCTGAAGCGCGGCGACAGTGTTTACACGGCCTTGGAATCGGTGGGCGGCGTGGCGGCGGTAACATCGGTAAATAGCGCGCCGCCGTCGTCAGGCCTGTTCATCAAGGGACGTCTGACGTGGTCGCCGCAGGGTGAAAGACTCGGTATAGCCTATGGCCTGGGGCAGCTTTATCGTCAGCAAGGCCGCGCTCTGGAGATGGAGCTAATGCAAGGCGGCGAGGAGGGTGTGCCTCGCAGTCTTGATATTGAACTAGCTGTCGACGACCGCGGCCGAGCACTAATTCGCGGGTATCGCTGGGCCGACTTGGGCGTGGCCGTTACGGTGGTTAATGGCGATACGCCAGTGCTAGAGGTACGTATTCGCAACTATGCAGACGACACCGCGTATCTCTCCAGTGACGCTCAGCACTGTGCTTTTGATATTGTGTATAGCGACCCCCAGCCGCAGTCATTAGCGTTTGCCCCTTCACTTTGCGACGCCTTGGAAGTGTCGTCGCGACAGGCAATTGCGGCGGGACAAGAGGCTCTGCTGCGCATTGATTTGTCGGCTGAGCGCTGGACCGTGTTGGGGAATGACGGAGTGGCACGGCCGCTCTGGCACCAGAGGCCGCTGCCGAGTCTGCGCCTGGTATACCAAGCGCGGCATAGCGATGCTGACGTCGGGCAGGCGCAGCTTTGGTCGCAGCCGTTTAACTTGCCGCGCTCATCTGGCTCCGGGCAGGAATAAAAAAAGCGCCCTAAGGCGCTTTTTTTACATCAACAGTAGTGAGGCGATTATGCCATCTGTGTGTTGAGCATTTGCAGGCGCTTGCGCTGCATTTTCAATGTGTATTCCAACTCTTTAAATCGGCTGCGCAATGTTGCGTGCTCCCAGGCCTCCGCCAGATTGTGCTGAAGCTGTTCCTTGTGCTCAGTAAGGTTTTGCTGCAGCGCTGATTTTTGCGCGGCAAGTGAAGCGCGCTTGGCATCCATCCACTGCTGGCTAACGGTATTCCAATCGGCCAGTGTCTTGCGGAATTGCTGATACTCCTGCTCGAGAAATTCGCGCAGGTGGGGGGCATCGGCAGTGCGGTTAAGCAGGGCCTGCTCGGTGCGCTTGAACTGCATAGTCAGCACGGCGCGCTGAATTTTAAAGTCGGGTACTTTTCTCAGGTCCCAGGTCAGGCCCACCCACGACGCCGACTTGATCAGCCACTTTGTGGGGTCGTACTGCCACCAGCGAATGCCATTGCGGTAGTCGTTCTGAAAAATGTGGTGGTAGTTGTGGTAGCCCTCGCCGTAGGTAAAGAGCGCCAGCAGGTCATTGTCGCGGGCGGTGTTTTCATCGGTGTAGGGGCGTCGGCCCCAGTAGTGGGCCAGGGAGTTGATGAAGAAGGTAGTGTGATGGCTAACCACCAAACGCAGCACGCCGGCCAGCAGGATGTGCTCGAGCATATTGCCTGTGATAACGCCCAGCGCCAGTGCTGGCAGGAAGTTCATAATGATCACCAGCGCCAGATAGTTACGGTGCTGCCACATGACAATTTTGTCGCGCTGCAAATCGCGGGCATTGGAAAAATCTTCTGCGCTGGCGGGGTAGTCGCGCAGCATCCAGCCGATATGCGAGAACCACAGGCCGCGCTTGGCCGAGTAGGGGTCGTGCTCTACATCGTCAACATGGCGGTGGTGGCGGCGGTGGCCGCTCGCCCAAATAAGAATGCTGTTTTGTGTGGCGGCAGCGCCAAATAGTGCGAAGAACAGCTTCAGGCTCCAGTGGGCTTTGTAAGCGTTGTGCGCCCACAGACGGTGATAGCCAGCAGTAATAGACATGCCGTTCGCGCCCAATACCAATACAAAGCCGATCCAGCCCGCTGCCGTGAAGCCGTGAGTCAGGCCGTACCAGGGCACGCCGATCGCAGCGATCAGGAATGTCACGCTGAATAAAATGGTTTGCAGCCAGAGCAGGGGCGGTTTGCTATCGTTCTGCTGTGTCTGGGAGATTTCTTCAGGCATGCGGTCACCGTTAAACGAAAGTAAAGACAAAATGGCACGGGCGTTTTTTTCAGCGGATCAGTGTACCCAATGCCAGGAAGCAATGACAGTTACAAACAGATGACATTGGGTCATTCTAGGCTATAGTCTGGCGAGAGCCTGGTTGAGTGCCAATACGGGCTTTACTCAATGAATACTGTGGATAATGCAGGCGCGAAGGGAGAGGTTGTGACAGTTACAGTCGGGATTGTTGGAGCGGGCAGTATCGGTTGTTACGTCGGTGGTGCGCTGCAGATGGGCGGCGCAGAGGTTCACCTGTTAGCGCGCCCGCGCATGGTGGATGAGCTGAAGGAGCACGGATTAACGATTAGCGACTTCAGAGGCCTGCATCATCACTGCCCCCCACAGAGCTTGCATGTGCATACCGATGTGGCGGCGATGGCGGGATTGGACTGTTTGATTGTGACGGTGAAGTCGGCGGATACCGATACCGTGGCCGCGCAGCTGGCACCCCACGTGGGCGCCGATACGGTGGTGATTAGCCTGCAAAATGGCATCGATAATGCGCCGCGCTTGTCAGCTGCTCTGCCCCAGTGCTGGGTATTGCCCGGCATGATCGCGTTTAATGTGCTGCAGCGCGGGCAGGGAGTCTTTCACGCGGGAACCGATGGCGCAATTATGGTTGAGCGCAGCGCGCGTATTGGCCCTATCGATACGCTGTTTGCCGCCAGTGCCACCCCCTTTGAGTGGCATAGCGATATGCGCTCGGTGCAGTGGTCAAAGCTGTTGCTGAACCTCAATAACCCGATTAATGCGCTGTCGGGCTTGCCACTAAAAGAAGAGTTGTCTCAGCGGCATTACCGGCGCTGTTTGGCGCGCTTGCAGCGCGAGGCGCTGGCCGCAATTCGCCAGGCAGATATTCCTATGCAACGCCTGACGGCGGTGCCGCCGCGCTGGCTGCCACGCGTTTTGGATACCCCCGATTGGCTGTTTACCAAAATTGCCCAGCCGATGCTGGCGATGGACCCGCTGGCTCGCTCGTCGATGTGGGAAGATTTGGAGCGCGGGCGGCGCACAGAAATTGATTGGCTCAACGGTGAGGTTGTGAGACTGGCTGCGCAGCAGGGCACGCAGGCGTCGGCCAATAGCCGGGTACTCGACTTGGTAAAAAAAGCAGAGCAGGGGGGGCGCCGAGACTACAGTGGTGAGGAATTGTGGGCTTTACTCAGCGATTAAGTTGTCGGCCCACCACTACTGCGCGCTGATTCGAGTTGGTTCGACCGGTGACGTTACGCGGCGTTGACCGCCGGGGTAGCTCACTACCATGCGCCCACCCATAATGCGGTAGGTAAACTGCTCTCGCCATTCGCCGCGGTCATCGGCAAATAGAATCTTGCCATTTTCCGCCTTCCAGCGGTGACTCTCGGCGTGGCTGCAAGGGTCTTGGTAGCTGGAGGCGCGTCGGCTATCTATCATTCTCGTCGCCTCACAGGCGGTGCCGTCGGCGCGAAAGTGAATGCTCCACTGCTCGCCCATGTAGGGGTTGTCGATGCTGCCGCCGAGCTTCGTGTCACTGCTCCAGGTACCAATAAGCGCGTCGTCCACGGCGGCCAGTTGGTCATTGGCCGACAGGGTATAGCGCTCGCCGTCCAGTGTGAGTGCCACACTGTCCTGGCCGATGCGGGTTAGGCTGAAGGGTTTTTCTTCTGCCATCGCGCTGGCGCGCAGCGGTTTATAGCTACCGGTAATGACCGTGCCGTTTACGCTGCCCAACAGGATATAGCGGTTGAGGGCATCGCCCATCTGCAACTTGGCGCTGATCATTGACGGGAAGCTACGCCCCGAATCGATGTGGAGCATCCAGGTTTGTCCGTCGACGTCTGAACTATAGCGCTTCCGAAAGCCCTCCGTGCTCGCCGACGCACACAGCGGCGAGAGCAACAGGCTCAGCAGTCCAAGGTGGGTAAGCACTGCGGGAATTGTCCGTTTCATTTGTCCCCCTAATAATTATTAAACGTCGGGGCAATTCGCATAGCACACTTTATAGCATTTGCGCCACAAAGCCGAGTCCCATTTTGGGGCGGCAATGTGTTGTGCGATCAGAGTGATGTGCGATCAGAGCTCGGGCTTACCGGACAACCAGTCACAAATTTTTTGTGGCTCAGAGGAAAAATACCAGTGTACAAAACTGGCGATAGTGCGTTTTTCACGCAAGATCAATTCGCCTTTGCGACCGTCTGAATAGGCGCTGCGCGGCAGCTCGTCAGCATTGCTGGGCTCGTCGATAATACTGGCGTAATGAAAGCTGTGGCCGCGCAAACGGGTGCCGGGCAGAGACTGATAGCCTAAACCAGCCAGCCGTTCATTCACCTTGGCGCGCAGTGGAAATATCCCGCACAGTGGCGCGCATCGCTCGTCGTGGCTGAGACTTTCGAGCAAATAGAGCATGCCGCCGCACTCGGCCATACAGGGTTTGTCGGCCTCAATGTGCTGGCGAATGGCGCTGATCATTGCGTGGTTGTTGGCTAGGGTCTCCAGGTGTAGCTCGGGGTAGCCGCCGGGCAGGTAGAGGGCGTCGCAGTCCGGTAACTGGGTATCTGAGAGGGGCGAAAAATAGTGAACAGTGGCGCCCTCGCGCTGCAAAAAGTCCATGTTGGCGTGGTAGATAAAGCTAAATACCGCATCTTTGGCCACCGCGATGCGCATACCTTGCAGTCGCGGGCCCTCGTGCTGAACATCCGGTTGAGTCAGGCTGTCTTCTTCAATGCGCAGTTTTCCCCAGGGCAGCGATTGCGCGATCTCCGTCAACTGCTCGGCCATTGCTGTGGCGGCATGTTGTGCAGCGCTGCGATCTTCTGCGCCGATGCCCAGATGGCGCTCGTGGACGGCCAGCGCTTTGTCGCGTTTGATACTGCCGAGCATAGTCAGCGGCGGGCGTACGCTTTCTGCCAGAAGTGAGGCGTGGCGGTCGCTGCCTACTTTGTTGGCGATTACCGCCGCAACGTTTACATCAGGATCGTAATTTGCCAGACCATACATCAGGGCGCCAAAGGTCTGCGCCATGGCGCTGGCATCGGCGACGATACACACCGGAATTCGGTAATCCCGCGCCAAGCGTGCGACGCTGTGTTCACCATCAAACAGCCCCATTACGCCTTCGATAATTATGTCGTCCACTTCATTTTGAGCGCGGCAAAGTTCTGCGGCAATCTCTCTTTCGCCGAGCATCCAGTAGTCCAGCTGGCGCACTTCAAGTCCGGTGGCGGCCTCGATAAATTGCGGGTCCAGGTAGTCTGGCCCCATTTTATAGACGCGGATACGCCGGTTACCGCCGCCAAGTGCTTTGGCTAGCCCTGCGGTGACAAGGGTTTTCCCGTGGCCGCTGCCCGGGGATGCAAGGATAATAATTCTGCTCATTGCGCGTTACTCAATGTTCAGCGCACCAGGCGCTGGAAAATTTAACGCCGCACTGTAGCAGAAATGTGTGAAGGAATGTCGAGTGTGGAAGCGCTAACGCATTAGCATAAGGGCGAGCCAGGGGCTTAGATTAAAAAAGATATAGAACACTTTAAATAGCATTAACCCTTGTGCGTACAGCAGTTGCAAGCGCGCAGCAGGGATGTTCAATACGCGACTTTGCAGGCGCAAAATCGCGGTGGGACATTGCAGTGCCACGGCACTGCTAATCAGTAGTAGGCCGCCATTGATCAAGCAACAGTAGTAGAGGATGGCTTCTAACTGAAGTAGCGTCATGGCGGCCTCCCTTGCTTAAAGCGCCAGCTTGCCGGTTAACAGGTCTTTTGCCATGACCCAGTCGCCAATAAAGCTATACAGCGGGTGCTGAAAGGTGGCCGGTTTGTTTTTTTCAAAGAAGAAATGCCCCACCCAGGCAAAGCCGTAGCCGACAACAGGCAGCAGCCACAGCAAGGCATATTGCGCGGTGCTCACGCTAAATGCCAGCAGTGCCAGTACTAACAGGCTGCCGATCAAGTGCAGGCGTCGGCAAGTGCGATTCTCATGCTCCGCCAAGTAGTAGGGATAGAACTCTGCAAAGCTGCTGAAATGGCGTTTTTCACTGGTGTTTTCCATGCGGTCCTCCTCAGGCGTCATAGCCGGGGTTTTGGCGATTCAAGCGGCGCAGCAATCCCGGCCAAGCCAGGTCGCCGAACAGGCCTTTGGTAACGATGCGCGCGGCTTCTTTAACGCCATCGACAATCTCTGGCTGCACCGGCGTTAGCTCGCGGCTGCCAGCCAAGGCGCGTACCTGGATCATACAAGTTGCTTCGAAGATGTACATGGCTAAAAACGCATCGGCGGGTGTCATGCCCACGGTGAGTAGCCCGTGATTGCGCAGCATTAAAAAGGTGTTGTCGGAGAGGTCAGCGACAAGGCGCGGCTTTTCTTCTTCGTTTAAGGCGATACCCTCGTAGTCGTGGTAGCCCAATGATGCCAGTACCAGGGTTGCTTGCTGGGAAATGGGCAGCACACCTTCAGCTTGGGCAGAGACGGCGACGCCGTTGATGGAGTGGGTATGCATCACGCAGTGGGCATCGTCGCGGGCGGCGTGAACGGCGCTGTGAATGGTGAAACCAGCGGGATTGACGGGATAGGGCGACTCCATGACTTTCTCGCCATTCTGGTCGACTTTCACCAACGAGGACGCGGTGACCTCCTCGAACATCATGCCGTAGGGGTTGATCAAAAAGTGGTTGTCGGCACCGGGCACGCGGGCGGAAATATGGGTGAAAACCAGGTCGTCCCAACCGAATAATGCGACCAGACGGTAGGCGGCGGCAAGGTCGACACGCAATTGCCACTCTTCGGCGGACACCTGTGATTTAATCTCTGCTGTCATGGTTGAGCTCCTGTTTACTATTATGATTCAGTCTCAGTTTGCCCGACGAGGTGGCATGGCAACTGTCACGAAATTGACAATTGGCCAATTATTCTCATTAGCCTGAGTGTAGCGGAGGAAGGGTGGTCGACAAGCGCGATATTCTGCGGGGTAACCCGATAATGGTCGGTTTGCCTGCGGAGTTGGTGGAAATCCTGCTGTCGCAGTGCAAGATCCGGCGGCTGAAGGATGGCGAGTTTCTGTACGAGCAGGGCGAAGCCGGCGAGGCGATGTACGGCGTTCTGGAAGGGCGAATCCGCCTGAGTAATAGCAGCCCCGATGGCCGAGAATTGCTGGTGATGTTGGCGGAACGCGGCGATTGGATTGGCGAAGTATCGTTATTTGATGGCGAGCCGCGCAGCCAGGATGCCTATGCCCTGGGCGATACGCAGGTGCTGGTGGTAGCCAGGCATCAGCTCGATACGCTGCTGGATGCCCAGCCGAGGTTGTACCGTTATTTTCTTCTTATGCTGTGCCGAAAATTGCGCCTTGCTCTGTCCTATGTCGAGTCTGCGGCGCTGTACTCTC
Organism: Spongiibacter marinus; assembly: GCF_016906995.1. Classification (GTDB taxonomy): domain Bacteria; phylum Pseudomonadota; class Gammaproteobacteria; order Pseudomonadales; family Spongiibacteraceae; genus Spongiibacter; species Spongiibacter marinus. Next base: position 164,934 of record NZ_JAFBBD010000007.1, read on the forward strand.
TGTCGTCCCGGTTGGCGCAGCGACTGTTGGACCTGCAGCAGTACTACGGCAGCGAGGAGGGGGACGATATCAATATGCACCTTCCTCAGGAAGACTTAGCGAAAATGCTGGCGGTGTCTCGTCAGGCGGTGAGCCGGGAATTGAAGCGCCTGGAGAAGGCCGGATTGATTGCCCTGTCTTACGGTAAGTTGCGAGTGCTTGATCGCGAGGGCCTGCGCGCTGAGGCGCAGGCGGAGAGCGCGGGGCAATAATTGCCCCGCAGAGATTTTTAGAAGCTGTAGACCAGGGTCACTGCCGTTTGCTTGTCCATGTGCACGTTGCTGTTGGGCACGACTTCGTTGTATTCCATGGTGTAGCTGATTTTTAAACCGAAGCCGCCGATAATCTTGGTCTTCAGCGCGGTAACGGATTTGCTTACCGTGTTTTTGTCGCCGCTTTCTACTGACAGGCTTTGCTCGAATGTCGCGGTTTCGGACACTTTGGCTTTCAGGTCGGTAGACAGGCGCAAAATGGCTTCTTCCGTTTTACCGTCGCCTTCGGCACTGCCGGTGTCGAATTCGCTAATACGGAAACCCGGGCCGACTTCAGCGTCCCATACCACGCGGTCATTTTTCAACAGACGGCGACCGTAGCCACCGGCGACAGTGGCTTGATACACGTAGCCGCTAAAGCGATCTTTGTCGACCGACACGTAGCCGAAGCTGTAATTGAAGTCACTGATATCGTAAGACAGGCGGTCGGAGATAAAGTACTGCTCTTCCGAACGTACACCTTCTACTTCGCTGTTTTGGGCGTTGGCTTTCACCACATTGGTCCACAGGCCGCTTTTGCGGCTGGCTGTGCCTTTGGCCAGCAGGCTGGTCTCGTTGCTGTTGCCATCGGTTTGATAGTAACCAAACTCAACATCCCCTTCCCATGTTGGCGTTTCATCTGCCTGGGCAGCATTTGCGCAGAGAAGGCTCAATACTATGCTTACGGGAACTCTCATCGATTTTCCTTGTGTCTATCGTGCGGGAATTTAGCGTGTGCATGGTAATCAGACCTGCGTTCAGGTCAACTAAAAAGGGCAGCTAATGCTGCCCTTTCTCTGGTATTCCTACCGTTTGCCTCAGTCTTCCTTGTGAAAGTGAACATCCATTTGCGGGTAGGGAATACCGATACCGGCTTCGTCGAAAGCGAGTTTAATTTTTTCGGTGAGGTCCCAGTATGTTGGCCAGTAGTCCTCGGTTTTTACCCAGGGGCGACAGATCAGGTCAACGGACGACGCCCCAAGGGCAGCAACTGCGATGCGCGGAGCGGGGTCTTTCAGTATGCGCTCATCGGCGTTGACCAGTCGTTCGAGCGTTTCCTTAGCGAGCTTAATGTCGGCATCATAGGAAATACCCACCAGCAGATCGACACGGCGACGGGGCTTCACACTGTAGTTGGTGATTGCACCGGACATGACCTGAGAGTTGGGGATCACGATGCGCTTGTTATCACCGGTCACCAAAATCGTCGAAAACAAGCTTATGTCTTCCACAGTGCCAGAACAGCCACCGGCGTCTACCCAGTCTCCCACCCGGCAGGGGCGGAAAGCGATTAATAACACCCCCGCGGCAAAGTTTGCCAGCGAGCCCTGTAGGGCTAAGCCAACGGCCAAGCCGGCGGCACCCAGAGCGGCGATCACCGATGCGGTTTGTATGCCAGCGTGCGCCAGAGCGGGAATCAGGGCGACAGCAAAGATGATAAAAAATACTAATTTGCTGATGAAGGCATTCAAGGTTGGGTCGAAATTGCGCTTCTCTAATCCGGATCGTGTGAAGCCAGAGAACAGTTTCGCCATCCAGTAGCCGACCAATACAATCGCCAGCGCGCCCGCCGCGCGAATGCCCACATCGATTGCCTCGGGGCCGTACTGTTCCAATAATGCTTGTGGATCCATGAAAACCTCGTTGTGAATAGAATTAAACGCTGATTATAGACACGATGTGCTCCCCGCCATCAAGTGGGGGAAGCCCCTACGTATTCTAGTGAATATTGGATCAGTGGCTGCTAAAAAGGCCAGGTGGTCGATTCCGCGCCACCGTCAACTTCAATGATCTTTCCTGTTACCCAGCGTGCCGCTGGCGACGCCAGGTAAACGGCAGCGGCAGCAATATCCCGAGGCTCGCCCAGGCACTGCATTGGCGTTAGCGCCGACATTTTTTCGCGGGTATTCTCGTCGAGAAATTGTTTCAGCGCGTCGGTCATTATGGTGCCGGGGGAAATGCCGTTTACCCTGATTTTCGGCGCGAAATCGGCAGCCAATAAGCGCGTGAGTTGCGTCAATGCCGCTTTTGCTGTCCCGTAGCTGCTAAAGCCCTTTTGGGCGTAGCGTGCCGATGCCGACGTGATATTGATGATATTGCCGCGGCTTGTTTCAAGCGCGGGCTGGGCGAGCCGGCAGAGGTTAAATGCACTGGTGACGTTGAAGTCGAAATCACGATTAAAGGTTTTGGCGTCGGTTTTCAGCGGGTCGTTCGGCCAGGCGCCGCCGGCATTGTTCACAACTATATCCAGGCGGCCAAATTCATTAACGGCGGTGTTTACAAGCGCTTGTAATTGCTCTTCCTGCGCAACATCGCATACCTGAGCAAGGGCGTTGCCGCCAGCGGCTTTGCAGCTTGCCACGGTCTTTTCCAAATCCTCCAGTGTGCGCGCAGCGCAAATAACGGTCGCCCCGGCCTGTGCAAAGTGTTCGGCAATGCCGCGGCCAATACCCCGGCCTGCGCCAGTCACAATGGCCACTTGTCCTGAAAGAGAAAATAGTGCGTCGAGAGACATCTGAAGTTCCTATTATTGTTGGCCTTAGCGGCGAAATTTATGCACAGCATTACTGTTCTTCGGTTGATGGGCAATGCGCTGGCAAAACGCGGCAGGCCGCGGTTTGTATTTTTGGACTTGAATTTACAAATGATAATCATTATCGTTTGTAGGTATTGCCAGATTTGCTTTAGTCCAGGAGATAATGATGAGCATACGATTTCTATGTGAGAGCCACCGCCAGCAGTTGCAGCGCAGCGAGGCGGTGGCCAGCCAGCGTTGGGAAGAGTGGATGGAAGCCGGCAGAGAGGCCTACGCGCAGCGAGACTGGGTACCGGCGCTACGGTATTTGGGGTGCTGTTTTGAGCTGAGTGAATTGATGTTGTCGGGCGAGCGCGAGTTGGCGCTTGAGGACGTCGATCGGCATATGCTGTCGGGCCATTACCTGTCGGAGTGTTTTGCTCGCTGTGGCGATCCCTCGCTGCAGCAACACTGTTTACTTGCGGTCCATCATCGTCTGCTGCAAGCCTTGCGCAACGGTTTAGGGCGGCGCCTGCCGCTGTACAAAAATGTTGAGATCTCTCTACAAATGCTTGAACGCTTTTACCGTGAAGGGGGGCGTATGGATGAGTTGGCTCACTGTCAGCGGGAGAGTCGTCGGCTACTGCGCAGCTGTTACCACTAGCTAGGCGTGACGTTCGGCTCTTGCTATGCTGTAAGCCTGAAATACAGGAGTACGGTCATGGACCCAAAACATGTTCACGAGCAGCTTAACCGCCTGCAAAGTGAGATTGATGATTTACCGGTAGAGAGCGGCGAACGGGCTAAATTGCACGCGCTGGTTGAAGATATCGACCGCGAGCTGGGCAGCGGCCCTGAGTTAGTGCTGGAAGACACTGGCTTGCAAGAGCGCCTTGATGAAATGGTGTCGAGCTTTGAGGTTGACCACCCAACGATCTCAGGCTTACTAAAAGATATTATGGTTAAGCTCGCCAGCATTGGCGTGTAAGCGTTTTGCTTAAATTCGGGGTGTGCCAGCTCGACTGGCAATGCCCCGCTGTTACTTCTTAAGCGTTTTTATCCCCCGTCACTACCTCTTCGCCACTGTCTTGTCGCCATTGCCTTGCTCCCTGACTTTTCCGGCTTCGTTCCTGCTGGTATTCCTGCGCCCGCTGCGCTAGCTTGATTGACTCTGCTAAAAGCAATAACAAACGAGGTTGATATGTCTCTGCCTGACTCTTTGGTATCCCGCCTGCGCTTGCCCGTTGTGGCGGCGCCGATGTTTCTCGCTTCGGGCCCAGAACTGGTAATCGAAACCTGCAAGGCCGGGGTTGTTGGCTCCTTCCCAGCGTTGAACCAACGCAGCAGCGAGGGCTTAGAGGCTTGGCTTAAAGAAATTCAGTCAGCTCTTGCCGATTTCGAGCGCAGTTCGGGGCGCGAGGCGGCGCCCTATGCAGTGAACTTAATTGTGCACGCCAGTAATCCGCGGCTGGAGGCTGATTTGGCACTTTGCGTGCAGTACCAGGTGCCGATTGTCATCACATCACTGGGGGCTGCCGCGCAAGTGATTGACGCGGTTCACAGCTATGGTGGTCTGGTGTTTCACGATGTGATTAACGCTCGTCATGCTCGAAAAGCGGCGGCAGCTGGTGTCGACGGCTTGATCGCCGTTGCGGCAGGAGCCGGCGGCCACGCGGGCAGTACGAGTCCGTTTGCGCTGGTGGCTGAAATCCGCCAGTTCTTCGATAAGACGCTACTGCTTGCGGGCGCCATGTCGTCGGGCTCGGATATCGCGGCGGCTCAGATGATGGGCGCCGATCTCGCTTATATGGGCACCCGTTTTATTTGCACACAGGAGTGTCAGGTCGACAGTGATTACAAGCAAATGGTGATGGACTGCCGTGCAGAAGATATTGTGTATACGCCGAATATTTCCGGTGTGAACGCGAATTTTATGCGCCCCAGTATCGTTGCCGCTGGCCTGGACCCCGATAATTTGGCTCCAAAAAAAGGCATCGACTTCGGGGCTGAGTTGACGGTGGATGGCGACCAGCAGCGTGCAGAAAAAGCCAGCGGAGCGTGGAAGGCCATTTGGTCCGCCGGGCAAGGGGCGGGCAGCATTGATAATTGCCCCGGTGTTGCCGAACTTGTCGATCGCTTAGCCGAGGAATACCTGCAGGCGCAGCAGCGCGGCAACCAAGCTTTCCAGATATTTGAGACGCAGTGGGGACAGGCCAGTGTCAGATAATCGTTACAGTATTGATCCACGGGCGGCTGAATTAGCTGAGCTGCTGGCGCGAATCCCCAGTGACGAGCCGATTGTTATGCTTAATTTACTGCGTTTTCACGATCGCGCGCAGTATGCCGATGGCGACCGAGGACTTACCGGCCGGGAGGCTTATCAACGCTACAGCGAATTAATTGTGCCCTTTCTCAGTGCCGTCGACGGACAAGCCCAGTGGTTGGCGACGGCCCATGCGCCGCTCATAGCGCCACCCGGTGAGGACTGGCACAAGGTAATGCTAGTGCGTTACCCCAGCATAGGGCACTTCGTAACGATGCTGCGCAACCCGGACTATCAGGCAATCACCGAGCACCGCACAGCAGCGCTTATCGATTCGCGTCTTATTGCCTGTACAGAAGACAAATAAACACTCATACCAGCCTCAAAAAATAACAAGGATGGCGGCATGAACTCTCAGCACTATCGCAGCGATGGGCGCGCCTATTACGCCCTATTTATTTTAACCATTGTTTATAGCTTCAACTTTATTGATCGCCAGCTGCTGGCGATTTTGCAGGAGTCGATCAAGGCTGAATTACTGCTGAGCGATACCCAGCTGGGGCTGTTAACAGGCTTTGCCTTTGCGCTGTTCTATGTCACGGCAGGGATTCCCATTGCCCGCTGGGCCGATGCGGGAAACCGCAGAAATATTGTCGCCCTGGCGGTGTTTATCTGGAGCTTTATGACGGCCATCAGTGGCTTAGTCCAGAATTACCTGCAATTGTTAATGGCGCGAATTGGTGTTGGCGTTGGCGAGGCCGGTGGCAGCCCACCATCGCATTCGATGATTTCTGATATGTTCCCGGCGGAGCGCCGCGCTTCGGCGCTGGGTTTCTATTCCACGGGCGTCAGCATTGGCATCTTGTTCGGTTTTTTAATGGGCGGCTGGCTGAATGAATTTTTTGGTTGGCGGGTAGCGTTTTTTGTCGTGGGTGTGCCGGGTGTTCTGCTGGCAGTAGTGGTGCGCTATACCCTGCGCGAACCGCGTCGCGGTTTGTCCGAGAATCGCGATGACAACCCCGAACCCGTTGCCGTTAAAGAAGTGGTGGCGCTGCTGTGGTCGCGGCGCAGTTTTCGGCATATGGCCTGGGCTGGTGCCCTGAGCGCCTTTGCCGGTTATTCGGTCGCCAATTGGTCGGCGTCTTTTATTATTCGTAGTTACGGCATGAGCACCGGGGAGCTGGGTACGTGGCTGGCGCTCATTATTGGTATTGGTGGTGCGGTCGGGGTGTTCGGTGGCGGTTTGCTGGCCGATAAACTCGCCTCTAAAGACACGCGTTGGTACGTGTTGTTGCCGGCATTGGCCGGTGTGATTTCACTGCCTTTTGCCGCCGGGGTTTACTTGGTCGACAATGTCTATGCCTCGCTGTTGTTAATGATTATTCCCGCCATACAGTCCAATGTGTTTTTAGGAAATACGCTGGCGGTTAGTCATTCACTTGTAGGCTTGCGTATGCGGGCGATGGCCTCGGCCATCCTGTTTTTTATCTTCAATTTGGTGGGCTTGGGTGCCGGGCCCTGGTCTGTCGGCCTGCTCAGTGACCTATTGGCACCGCAATTTGGCGATGAGTCGCTGCGCTATGCCATGCTGGCACTGGTGCCATTGATGGTGAGTTTATCGGCGTTGCACTTTTATCTGAGCAGCCGCCACCTGAAGCGCGACCTCGCAGCCGCCCCGCCGTGAGTCTGGCCGGTACCGTCATCGTCGGCATTCACGTACACTTTGCGAGCATGTATTTGAAGACGTGGCGATGAATACGATCGACCCCAATTGGACCGTTAACAGCACCAGTATTCGCAGTATTGCCCAGGCGATTGCCGCACTGGGTGGCGACAGTGAAGCGCTGCTGAGATCGGTCGGTATCCTGCCGGAAGCCCTTAGTGACGCCGAGGCTCGACACCCTGTGTCGGCGATGCATCGCTTGTATGAGCTTGCCGCTCAGCACTGCGGCGAAGATATTGGCCTCTACACCGGCCGTGTGGACTATATCAGTCGTCTGAATATGCAGCTCTACACCTGTGGCGTGTGCGAAACCTTCCGCGACTACTTGAATCTGATGCCCAGCGTGCTGCATTTTGCTGGTGATATCGGCGAGGTTCGCATTCGCCGCGAAGATGAACGCCTGCGCTTGGATTGGCTGCCCCTGTGGGAGGCATCGGCTCGCTGGCGGTATCAAAGTGACTGTCTGCTGACCACCTCTGCAGCTATTGTGCGCTCGCTGTGTGTGCGGCCAATTCCCGTGTTGCGCGCCCACTTTAGTTACCCAAAGCCCGCTAATACCGACTTGCTGGAAAGCATTTTTGGCTGCGACCTGCATTTTTCCCAGCCGCGTAGTTCTCTGTATTTCGATGTGGCGAGCCTCGACTATCGCCTTGTTCAGTTGGACTCGGAATGGAGTATGTCGATCCGGCAATCTACCCAGCATTTATTCGGCGAAGGTGAGCCTGATCCGGTATTGCGCTCGCTGCGCAACACCTTGATAAAAATGCTGCCAGCGGGTGGGGTGACTATCGATAAAACAGCCGCCGCGCAGAATATATCCCGGCGCACTTTGCAGCGGCGACTGGCCGACAGCGGGACCCAGTTTGGCCAAGTGCTGCAAGAGCTGCGCAGTGAATTGGCATTGCAGTATCTCAGTGATGAGCGCTTGAGTATTACCGATATCGCGCTGCTGCTGGGCTATGCCGACCACGGCAGTTTTTCCAGCGCCTTCAAAGCGTGGTTCGGCAAGTCGCCGCGAGAACATCGCCGTAAATAACGCCTTCTGGCACCAAATATCTCCTAGTCTGGCACCAAATCCTAAGCGCGCCCCAACAGAGCTTATAGACTGAGTAGGCTAATAATGACTAACTCAGGAGTTCGCATGTCACTGGATTTTGACGGCGCCCGTCTACACAACCCCTACCTCAATGCCGAGCACGAAGCATGGCGAGTGCAACTACGTAAATTTGTCGACGCTGAAATCAGCCCGTTTCTCGACGACTGGGAAGAGGCGGGAAAGATTCCCGATGAATTGTGGGCCAAAGCGGCGGATATCGGTTTGCTCCAGCTCGGCTACCCCGAGGCCTATGGCGGCATTTCCGAGGGTATTGACCAATGGCATATCAATATTGCCAACGAAGAGATCACCCGAGCGGGCAGCGCCGGGGGCTTGATCAGTAATTTGCTGGTGCACGGCATTGGCTTACCACCCGTGACGAACTGCGGCAGTGATGCGCTGAAAGAAATGGTTGCACCGCGCGTGTTAGCCGGTGAAAAGCGAATTTCACTGGGAATTACCGAGCCTTCCGGTGGCTCGGATGTTGCCAACATCCAAACGACGGCCAAGCGCGATGGCGATCACTACATTGTGAATGGCAGTAAAACCTTTATCTCCGGAGTCATGGGAGCGGATTGGGTGAGTACCGCTGTACGCACGGGTGGCGAAGGCGCTGGCGGTGTTTCGATGCTGCTGATTCCCACCGACCTGCCCGGCGTTTCGCGCACTCCCCTGGACCGCAAGCAGGGGTGGTGGTGTGCCGATACCGGCACCATTTATTTTGACGATGTTCGCGTGCCCGCCGAGTATTTGATCGGGGAAGAAGGGCACGGCTTTCTCGTCATCATGAGTAACTTCAACCCAGAGCGACTAAGCCTGATTGTCACCATGGAAGCGGCCGCTCGCGCCTGCCTGGAAGATGCCGTGGAGTGGGCGCGCAATCGCAAGACCTTCGGCAAACGCCTGGCCGACCACCAAGTGATTCGCCACAAGATTGCTGCGATGAAGCAGCGCATAAATGCCACCCAGTGCTACCTCAATTATTTAACCCAAGCCTATATAGAAGGGCGCTGCGACCCGGGTGACCTGGCAATGGCCAAGGTTCAAGCCAGCGAGACCATGGAGTTTTGCGCCCGTGAAGCCAGCCAAATTTTAGGCGGGGCCTGCTACTTGCGCGGCAACCGCGTTGAACGCTTTTACCGTGAAGTGAGAGTGAACGCGATCGGCGGCGGTTCCGAAGAAATCATGCGTGAGCTGGCGTCGCGCCAATACCGTTTGTAAGGAGTTGTTATGAGCAGTGAAAAACCCACGCTGTGGCACTGTTACCCGTCCCGTTCATTGCGGCCATTGTGGGCGATGGAAGAAATGGGTATCGACTACGAGCTGGTAAACCTGGCCTTTCCGCCGCGCATGTTCCAGCGCGAGTACCTTGAGACTAACCCCCTGGGGACGGTGCCTTTCTTCCGGGACGGCGACGTGGAGATGACCGAGTCCTCCGGTATTTGTCTCTATCTCGTTGAACAATACCAGCGCTTTGATTTCGGTCTGCGCGTTAGCGACCCCGGCTACGGCGATTACCTGAACTGGCTGTTTCACAGTGATGCGACCCTGACCTTCCCGCAGACCATTGTCCTGCGGTATTCGCAGCTGGAACCGCCGGAGCGCCGCCTGCCCCAGGCAGTTGAAGATTACAGCAAGTGGTACCTGGCGCGATTAAAGCGCGTGAATAGCCATTTGCTCGACCGTGAATACCTGTGCGACGACCGCTTCACCATTGCCGATATCGCGGTTGGCTACGCGCTGTATTTGGGCAAGGGGCTGGGGCTGGATGCGTTCTACGAGCCCCAGGTTACGGCTTACCTCGAGCGCCTGATGGCGCGCCCGGCGTTTCAACGCGCCGAGCCGATGGGCGCGGGGCCAAACAGTTTCGTCCCCACGCCCTATCCCTTTGAAGGCTGTTTTTAAATAATTTTGCGTAGTTGGAGCGTTTTATGATTTTGACAGAAGAGCATCAAAAGTTGCGCGATACCGTGGCGCAGTTTGTCGACAAAGAAATAAACCCCCACGCCGATGCCTGGGAAGCGGAGGGGATTTTCCCCGCCCATGAATTGTTTAAAAAAATGGGCGACCTGGGCCTGCTGGGCATTTCGAAACCGGTGGAATACGGCGGCCTCGGTCTGGATTACAGCTACCAAACGGTATTTTCAGAGGAGCTGGGTAGGATTACGACCGGCGGTGTATCGATGGGCATCGGCGTACAAACTGATATGGCAACGCCGGCGCTGGCAAAGTTCGGCAGCGATGAACTGCGTCGCGAATTTCTCACGCCTGCGATAAGCGGGGACGCGGTGTTCTCCATTGCGGTGAGTGAACCCCATGCCGGTTCCGATGTGGCGGCGATTAAAACCACCGCCCGCAAAGACGGCGACGACTACATTGTCAATGGCAGCAAAATGTGGATCACCAATTCCACTCAGGCGGATTATCTCTGCCTGCTGGCCAATACCAGCGAGGGTAAGGCGCACAGCAATAAATCGCTGATAGTCGTGCCGACTAACACGCCGGGCGTGTCCTTTTCGGAGCGCTTGAACAAGTTGGGCATGCGCTCATCCGATACCGCGCAGGTGTTCTTTGACGATGTTCGCGTACCCCAGCGCAATCGCATAGGTGAAGAGGGGCAGGGCTTTATCTACCAGATGCTGCAATTCCAGGAAGAGCGCCTGTATGCCGCCGCGGGGCAACTCAAGGCCATGGAAGCCTGCATCAACCAAACCATTGACTATGCCCGCGAGCGCGAAATATTTGGTGAGCCACTGCTGAATAATCAAGTGGTTCACTTTCGCATGGCAGAGTTGCAGTCCGAAGTTGAAGCGCTGCGCGCGCTGACCTATAGCGCGGTGGAGGAATATATCCACGGAAGCGACGTGACCATGAAGGCGTCAATGGCCAAGCTCAAAGCGGGCCGCCTCGCCAGAGAAGTGACCGATGCCTGCTTACAGTATTGGGGCGGCATGGGCTTTATGTGGGACAACCCCATCTCTCGCGCCTACCGCGATACGCGGCTCACCTCCATTGGTGGCGGCGCAGACGAGGTGATGCTGGGCATTATCTGTAAATTGATGGGTACCCATCCGGGCCGCAGAAAGTAGGGGGCTAAAAGGACGAGTTTATGGCGATATTAGAGTCTTACATCGATCGACACGCCGATGCTTTTCAGCGTAATGCCAAGGTTATGGGGGCGGCCGTTGATGAGTTTCGAGACATCGAACAGCGAGTGATTGCCGCAGCTGAGAAAAAAGTACCGCGTTATCGCGAGCGCGGCCTTATGCCGCCGCGCGAGCGTTTAAGTGCCTTGCTTGATGTGGGTACCCCCTTTCTCGAACTGTCGACCCTCTGCGGCTATATGCAGGAAGAGGATCGCGATGGCAGTGCCGCCGGCGGAAGCTGCATTACCGGTATCGGTTATGTGGCGGGCGTTCGCTGCATGATTATGGTCGATGATTATCTCACTAAGGGCGGCAGCATTACGCCGCTGGGCAGTGCCAAGCGTCAGCGGATGATGCGTATCGCGATCGAGAACAAGCTTCCGGTGCTCACCCTGGCGCAAAGTGGCGGCGGTAACCTAAAGCTGCTCGGTGACTTTTTCGGGCCGTCCGGTGCTGGCTTTGCCGTGCAGGCAAAACTGTCGGCGATGGGCATTCCGCAAATTACCGTGGTGCACGGCAGTGCAACCGCTGGCGGCGCCTATCAACCCGGCTTGTCCGACTACGTCATTATGATACGTCGTCAGTCCACCGTATATCTCGCCGGCCCAGCACTGCTTAAAGCGGCAACCGGCGAAGAGGCCAGCGACGAAGAGATTGGCGGCGCGGAGATGCACGCGGAAGTCGCCGGTACCGCGGACTATCTCGCCGAAAACGACGCCGATGGTATTCGCATTGCCCGGGAAGTTGCGGGCAAGCTCGACTGGGACAAACGCTTGCAGGCCAGTGCGGAAGTGGCCTATGCCGAGCCGCATTTTGATGCTGAGGAACTGCTCGGTATTGTGCCCGAAGACCCCAAAACGCCCTACGACGTGCGCGAAATTATTGCGCGCATTGCCGACGATTCAGACTTCCTGGAATTCAAAAGTGCTTTCGATGTTGGCACGGTCTGCGGTCATATGGCGATTCAAGGTATTGCCTGTGCAGTGATTGGCAATAACGGCCCGATTACTGCCAAGGGGGCGGCGAAGGCCGGGCAATTTATTCAGCTTTGCGAGCAGTCCCAAACGCCGATAGTTTTTCTCCATAACACCACCGGCTTTATTGTCGGCACCGAAGCGGAACAGGGCGGGATCATCAAGCATGGCTCGAAACTGATTCAGGCGGTCACCAATGCGTCTGTGCCCAAAATCAGTATTGTTGTCGGCGGTTCCTACGGCGCGGGGAACTACGCGATGTGCGGCCGCGGTATGGAGCCACGCTTTATGTTCGCATGGCCACGCAGTGTGGTTTCGGTGATGGGGCCGGCCCAGGCGGGCAGCGTGATGCGTCAGGTTGCCGAGGCGAAAATGCGCCGCGCCGGGCAGGTGAGTGAAGAGATGCTCGATGCGCTGGAGAAAGACACCGTGGATACCATGGCGGCGAAGTCGCACGCCCTGGCCAATACCGCACGCATGTGGGATGACGGAATTATCGACCCTCGTGATACACGCAGTGTGCTGGGTTTTGTACTCGATATTTGCCGCGACGCCGATGCCCGTCAGATCACGGCCAACACCTTCGGCATTGGCCGTTTGTAGGAGGCAGCATGTTACCCGAATGTAAAGAATTGCTGCTGTCGCTGGACGGCGGCGTATTGTCGATCACCCTCAACCGGCCCCATAAGCGCAACGCCATGAACAAAAGGCTTGTCGACGAAATGCGCGCAGTATTCGCCGCCATCGCCGAGCACCGTAGTGTGCGCGCCGTGGTGTTGCGCGGCGCAGAGGGGAATTTTTGTGCGGGCGGCGATATTGCCGGCATGCACGACGGCGCGGTAGACGAAGCGGGCAAACCCTTGTCCCCGGATAAGGCAGCCTGGCAGTTTAACCGTAGCTTCGGTCACCTTATCACCGAGGTAAATAAGGCTCCCCAGGTCGTTATCACGATCTTGGAGGGCGCGGTGTTAGGCGGCGGTTTTGGTCTGGCCTGTGTCTCGGATATTGCGATTGCCAAAGCCGATGCCAAATTTGCCATGCCGGAAACTGGCCTGGGCATTGTGCCCGCGCAGATTGCGCCTTTTGTGGTGATGCGGGTGGGGCTGACGCAGGCACGGCGCTTGGCATTAACCGGGCAGCGCATCGACGGCGCTGAAGCGCAGCGCCTCGGCCTGGTGCATTTCTGTGCGGACAGCAACGACGACGTTGACGCGCAGTTAAACAACCAACTCTCTGCGTTGCGGCGCTGTGCACCGGCAGCAACTGCGCTTACCAAGTCGCTACTTCTTGATGTCGGCACTACCGCACTTGAACCGCTTTTAGACCACGCTTCAGATCTTTTTGCCCAATGCCTGAATGGGCCAGAGGGCAAAGAGGGGACGCAGGCATTTATCGAAAAGCGCAAACCCAGCTGGTATTCGGAACGGGGAACAGCATGACCGCATTGCACAAAATACTGATCGCCAACCGCGGCGAAATTGCCGTGAGGGTAATACGCAGCGCTAAACAAATGGGCTATCGCACCGTCGCCGTATTTAGCGATGCCGACGACAATGCCCCCCATGTTCAGCTTGCTGATGAGGCCGTGAATATCGGTCCGGCGGCTGTGTCGGAGTCGTATTTGCGCGTGGACGCCATTATTGACGCCGCGACAAAAACGGCAGCAGATGCGATTCACCCAGGCTACGGTTTTCTCTCAGAAAATGCTGACTTTGCCCGCGCGTGTCAGGCGGCGGGTATCACTTTTATCGGTCCATCCAGCGACGCGATTGAATTGATGGGCAGCAAACGCTTGTCGAAGTTGGCAATGATAGCCGCTGGTGTGCCCTGTGTGCCTGGGTATGAAGGCGACGATCAGAGCGACGAGCGCTTGGTGGCCGAAGCAGAGCGCATTGGTTTTCCAATTATGGTCAAGGCCTCGGCGGGCGGCGGCGGACGCGGTATGCGGCTGGTTGATCATGCGGCTGATTTGCCGGAGCAACTGCGCAGCGCCCGATCAGAGGCTTTGTCAGCCTTCGGCAGTGACGAGCTGATTCTGGAGAAGGCGGTACAGCAGCCGCGCCATGTCGAGATACAGGTTTTCGCTGACAGCCAGGGCAATGCCATTCATTTAGCCGAGCGCGACTGCTCGGTTCAGCGCCGCCATCAAAAGGTGGTTGAGGAAGCGCCATCGCCCTTTGTCGATGACGCTTTGCGCCAGCGCATGGGCGATGCCGCCGTTGCGGCGGCCAAGGCCTGCAATTACCGCGGTGCGGGTACGGTCGAGTTTTTGGTCGATGCTCAGGGCAGTTTCTATTTTTTAGAAATGAACACGCGCCTGCAGGTTGAGCACCCGGTGACGGAAATGGTTACCGGTGTTGACTTGGTGGAATGGCAGCTGCGTATTGCCAGTGGCGAGCCACTGCCGATGGCGCAATCCCAGCTCCGCCTCAATGGTCACGCGGTTGAAGTGCGCCTGTATGCCGAGGAGCCGCGTCAGCAGTTTATGCCGCAAACCGGCCGCATTGCCCGCTGGCAAGTGCCGCAGGGGCCGGGGCTGCGACTGGATAGTGGGATTAGCGAAGGGCAGCTTATCGGCGCCCATTATGACCCCATGCTGGCCAAGCTGATTTGCTGGGCGCCGAGCCGTGAAGAGGCACTGCGGCGTTTGGCGTCGATGTTGCAAGATACGGTATTGCTGGGCATCAATAACAACCTGCAGTTTTTGCAGGCGGTGCTGCGCCATCCGAGTTTTATTGCCGGTGATGCCACCACAGCCTTTATCGCCGAGCATGGTGAGCAGTGCACACCGCCGCCTGAGCCTGGCACTGCCAGCCTGGCAAGGGCGGCGGCGGTGCTATATGAATGTAATGCCGCAGCGGCCAAAACAGCGCCTGCCTGGCGGCGCAGCGCCCCGGCAAGCTGCGTTTTCACACTTGCTTGGGAAGGGCAGGAATACCGCATCGAACTGGTTGCGATGGGTAGGCAACGCGAATTCAGTATTGCCGGTCAGCGCCATACCCTGCAGGTGGCAGCTAGCGATGCCCAATCCTGCGTTATTGAAGAGGATGGCGTGCGGCGGCGCATCCACTTTGCGCGCAATGGCAAGCAGCTGTTCCTAGATGACGGCAGCGGCCACTTCATTTTCGACGATACCAGCCACGCGGCCGCCAAAGCGGATGCGGCCGCCGGCAGCGGCTTGCTGAAAGCGTCTATGGACGGCGCCATTGTGGACGTTGTTGTTGCAGAGGGTGAGCGCGTCAGCCGTGGGCAAACCCTGGTCGTGTTGGAGGCGATGAAAATGGAGCACCCGCTAAAGGCAGACATGGACGGCACGGTAGCGGCAATCCACTGCCAAGCGGGCGATCAAGTGAAGTCGCGGCAATTGCTTGTCGAGCTGAATGAGGAGGCGCTATGAGTCGTTCGTCAGTACGTATTGGCTGTGCCTCGGCGTTTTACGGCGACAGCCAGCTTGCGGCGCGGCAGTTGGTAGACAAAGGCGAGCTGGACTACCTGGTTTTCGACTACCTGGCCGAAGTGACCATGGGGATACTTGCCAAAGCCCGAGCCCGGGATGAACGGCTGGGTTTTGCCGTGGACTTTGTCACCGTTGCCATGCGCGATGTGATGGCAGACTGCGCTGCCAAACGGATTAAGATTATTGCCAATGCCGGCGGCGTAAATGTGCCCGGCTGCATTGCCGCCCTACAGTCCTTAGCCCAGGAGCAGGGCCTACAGCTCAATATTGCCGGTGTGTATGGCGATGACTTACTGTCACGCAGGGAAGAATTTGCCCGCGAGGGCCTGAGCGACATGCAGAGCGGCGCACCGCTGCCCGACAAGCTTGCCAGTATGAATGCCTACCTCGGGGCTCAGCCCATTGCCGAGGCGCTGGCCGCCGGCGCCGATATCGTAGTGACCGGTCGCGTGGTGGACAGTGCGGTGGTAATTGCGCCACTGATGCATGAATTCGGCTGGAGCTGGCAGGACTACGACCGCTTGGCGCAGGCGGCTTTGGCCGGGCACGTACTGGAATGCGGCGCCCAGTGTACCGGCGGTAACTTTACCGACTGGCACCAAGTGCCGGACTTTTCCACGATGAGCTATCCCATTGCTGAGGTTGCGGCAGAGGGCGATTTCATTGTGACCATTCCACCCGCGACCGGCGGTTTGGTCAACCGCGCCACTGTCGCTGAGCAGATCCTCTATGAAATTGGTGATCCGGCAAACTACCTGTTGCCGGATGTTGCCTGTGACTTCAGTGATGTGCGCTTGGACGAGGTCGGCGAAAACCGGCTTAGGGTGAGCAATGCCAAGGGCCGTGCGCCCGGCGATAGCTACAAGGTCTGCGCAACCTGGGTGGACGGTTATCGCTTGATGGGCAGTGCCTTTATCGGCGGGCTGCGCGCTGCCGAAAAAGCGCGCTGTAGCCTTGACGCTTGGTTACAACGCTGTCGTGGTGTTTTTAAAGAACGCGCTTGGGAAGACTTTCGCGATGTCAGCATCGAAGTCATTGGAGCCGAGGACACCTATGGCCGTCACGCGCGCGATACGGCTAGCAGGGAGGTGATGGCCAAATACGGTTTGCACCACAACAGCCGCGAGGCGCTTACCTTCGCCGCCAACGAGTTCGCCTATCTCGCGACCTCGGCGGCACCGGGCATGAGTGGCTTTGGTGCTGGCCGAGCCAAGCCCGGCCCATTGATTCGCATTCACTCGTCGCTACTCGCCAAAGACCGTGTTCCCGTCACCGTACAAATGGGCGATCAGCGCTTGAGTGAGCGCAGCTACCCAACGCCAGGTTCCAGCCCCGCGGTCGGTAGCCGTTACTCATCACTGGCTGTCAGCGAGGGTGTCGACTGCCGCGTGCCGCTCGAGCAACTGGCTTACGCGCGCAGCGGCGACAAGGGTAATAACGCGAATATCGGTGTGATTGCGCGCCGCGAGTGTTATTTGCCGTACATCGCCCAAGCCCTGTCGGAGAGCGCCGTGGCGGAGTACTTCGAGCATCTGCTAGATGGCGATGTACACCGCTTTGATGTGCCGGGTTTCCACGCCTTTAACTTTTTGTTGCGCGACGCGTTGGGCGGAGGCGGCAGTGCCTCGCTGCGGGTGGATTCGCAGGGCAAAGCGCTGGCGCAAATGCTGCTGTCGATGGACGTGGCAATCCCGCGACACCTGCTTGATTAATGCCCTAAGGGTTTGAGCGCACCCGCTATCGCGCGTAGTATCCTTGAGCATCATTTCTTCAGGGTTGGCGTGTGGTAGAGAGTGCATCGAGCTTTGGGCGGTTTTTAAAATTTTGGCGCGGTGTGCACCGCCTCAGTCAGGAGCAGCTGGCATTTGAGTTGGGCAGTTCACCGCGCCATATCAGCCGCCTTGAAAATGGCAGCAGTCGCCCCAGCGAAACGATGGTTTTGGAGATCGCCAAAGCGCTGAAATTGGGGCGGCGCGACCAAAGTCATTTGCTTATTGCGGCGGGCTTTGCGCCGCGCGACGAGCGTGTCGATTTTAATTCCGCAGAGCTCAAATGGCTGCGCAGCGCCATGACCATGACGCTGCAGGCGCTGGACCCCTATCCCGCATGTCTGGTGGATAATTCCACTAATATTCTCATGGTGAACCGCAGCTGGCTGGGGTTTTACTCCCGTCTTATGCCCGCTGATGAGTTGCACAATATCAGCAATTTTTACGACTTTATGTTCAGCTCCCAATCTGCGGAAAATGCCGTGAGCAACTGGGAGGACACACTGTCGGCCATTCTTATGTCGATCCAGCAGTCGGCGCTATTCAGCAATGACCCGACGGTGAAGGCAACCCTGGATCGGCTGCGCAGTTATCCCTCCGTACCGAGTGACTGGCAGCAGCGCGCCGCGTCGGTAGAGCCGATGGCGAGCTTTCGCGTGCAGCTGGCGATAGACGGTGTGATGCAGCGATTTTTTAGTGTGAGCACCACCGTGGGGGCACTGGGGCCAACGGCCTTTGTTTCCGAGCCTCAGTTAACCGTTACCGCGCTTTACCCGGAAGATCGTCAGCTGAATGTGGATGCCTTCGCTGACACCGACCTCAGTCACCCGCTGCTGTTTTACTAGGTGGCGATGGCGCTGCCTGACATCAGATGTCGTGGCTGGCTCTGGGGGTGCTGGGCATACTGCTGTCACAATTCTTTTTCGATATGAGGTACTACCATGCCTGCTCCGCTACTCAACGAACGCGATCTCGATTTCATGCTGTACGAATTTCTGGACAGCGAGAGCATGTGTGCGCGCGAGCGTTATCGAGACCACAATCGCGAAAGCTTTGATGCCGCTATTGCCACTGCCAAGCAGGTTGCGGAAAAGTACTTCCTGCCGATTCGCGGCAAGGTCGACCGCAATGAGCCACGTTTTGAAAATGGCCGTGTGGAAATGCTCCCCGAGATCAAACAGGCGGTCGATGCCGCTACCGAGGCAGGGTTTGTCTCGTCAACGGCTGATTACGAAGTGGGCGGGATGCAACTGCCCCTGCCCGTGGCCACGGTCGCCAATGCGTATCTTACCGCCGCAGGCAGCACGACCCTGGGGTACTTGAGCTTAACCACCGCTAACGCCAGTTTGATTGAAGCGCACGGCACGCCGGAGCAGATTGCCAAGTGGGCCGTGCCCCAGCGCAGTGGCCGTTTTGCCGGCACCATGGCGATGACGGAGCCGGGAGCGGGCTCCGGCCTGGCTGACCTGATCACCAGTGCTGAACGGGCTGAGGATGGCAGTTACCGCATTACCGGGAATAAGATCTATATCTCTGGCGGCGATCACGAGCTTAATGAAAATATTGTGCACTTGGTGTTGGCCAGGGTGAAGGGAGCGCCAAAGGGGACCAAAGGCATCTCACTGTTCATTGTGCCTAAGTTTCTGGTTAACGACGATGGCAGCCTGGGTGAGCAGAACGATGTAGCCTTGGCGGGGCTGTTCCATAAAATGGGCGGTCGTGGGCAAACCTCCACATCGCTTAACTTTGGTGAACGTGGTGGCGCCGTTGGCTATTTGGTCGGTGAAGAAAATCGCGGCCTGAGCTATATGTTCCACATGATGAACGAAGCGCGCATTATGGTCGGCACGGGTGCGGCAACCATCGCGCTAACCGGCTTTCAATACTCACTAAACTATGCCCGCGAGCGCCCGCAGGGCCGCTTGCCATCATGTAAAGACCCGCTGTCACCGTCGGTTAATATTATTGAACACGCCGACGTACGCCGCATGTTATTGGCCCAGAAGGCCTATGCCGAGGGCGCGTTTGCTCTCTGTTTGTTTGGTGCACAGCTGGCCGACGACCAGCACACCGCGCCAACCGAAGAGCAGCGCAGTCAGGCTAAATTATTGCTCGATTTCTTGATCCCCATGATCAAAACCTGGCCGTCTGAGTACGGCCCTCAGGCCAATAGTTTGGCCATTCAGGTACTCGGTGGCGCGGGCTATATCAATGAACATCCCGTTGAAATGTTTTACCGAGACAATCGCCTGAACCCCATTCACGAGGGAACAACCGGCATTCAGTCCCTCGACTTGCTGGCGCGGAAGGTGCCCATGCAGGGCATGGCTGGCTATCACTACTGTCTGGCGTTAATGCGCGAAACGGTCGCGCAGGCCGGCGCTGTCGCCGGTTTGGAAAAGCAGGCGGAACAGCTGGAAAGTGCGATTAAACGGCTGACTGATACCACCGAAACCCTGTTGGCAGCCATGGCTGACACCAACATAGACAAGGTATTGGCGAACTCGGTTATGTACCTGAAGCTGTTTGGCCATGTGGTTGTGGCCTGGCTGTGGCTGAAGCAGGGGCTTGTTGCTCATCAAGCACTTGCGCAAAGTCAGCACGGTGACGAGCAGAATTTTTATCGTGGCAAGTTACAGGCGATGCGCTACTTCTTTTCGGTGGAGTTGCCGCACACTGAGCGCTGGTCTGCCTTGCTTATGCAAGGTGAAGACAGTGCCTATGCTATGCGTGATGATTGGTTTTAACAGGCCTAAATAAGGATAAAGAAAATGGCGACAACAGTAGATAGAACGAAGGTGATGGAATACATCGGCCGGGAGACACCGCCGACCCAGTGGCACACAGTGGATCAAGCGGCCATCAATGAATTTGCCGACTGTACGCTGGACCACCAGTTTATTCATGTTGATCCCGAGCGCGCGAAACAAACGCCCTTCGGTGGTACGGTTGCCCATGGCTTTTTAAGCTTGTCGATGCTGTCGCATTTCGCAGAAGAGTTTATGGTGATGATCGAGGGTGCCCATATGGGCTTGAATTACGGTTTTGATAAGGTTCGTTTTATCGCGCCTGTCGCCGTCGATAGCCGCATTCGCGCCCGCGCCAAGTTTATCGACATCACCGAAACCAAGCCGGGGCAGTTTCGCTTCACCACCCAGGTGACAATAGAGATCGAGGGTCAGGATAAACCCGCTCTCATCGCAGAGTGGTTGACCATGCAATTAGTGGCGTAAACATAAAAAGGAAATAAAAATGGATGTGAGATTTGATGGCCAGGTAGCCATTGTAACGGGCGCGGGAAATGGCTTGGGGCGTAGTCACGCTCTGGCATTGGCAGCGCGCGGAGCCAAGGTTGTGGTGAATGACCTGGGCGGCGCCCGCGACGGCAGCGGCGCGTCCTCTGAGGCGGCGCGGGAAGTGGTTGCGACCATAGAGGCCAATGGCGGAGAGGCCATGGCCCACGGCGCCAATGTTGCGGTAATGGCAGAAGTTGAGGATATGGTCCGCCAGGCAATGGACAAGTGGGGGCGCGTCGATATTCTGGTAAACAACGCCGGTATTTTGCGCGACAAAACCTTTGCCAAAATGTCTCTGGACGACTTTCGTCTGGTGATGGATGTGCACCTGATGGGCTCGGTGAATTGCACCAAGGCCGTGTGGGACATTATGCGTGAGCAGGAATATGGCCGCATCGTGATGACCACGTCGTCGTCGGGCATGTACGGTAACTTCGGCCAGAGTAATTACGGCGCCGCCAAGATGGCGGTACTCGGTTTTATGAATACCCTGGGCCTTGAGGGTGCCAAGAAGAACGTGCGGGTCAATGCGCTGTCACCGACGGCGGCAACGCGCATGACCGAAGACTTGCTGCCGAAAGAAGTACTGGATCTACTCACGCCGGAATCGGTAACGGCGGGTGCGCTGGTGCTGTGCCATGAATCTGCACCGAATCGCCATATTCTTTGCGCCGGCGCGGGTGGTTATGCGAGCTCGCGAATCTTTGAGACCGATGGCGTATTCTTGGGTGTTGAACAACAAACGCCTGAGGCGATCCTTGAAAACTGGGATGCCATTACCAGCGAAGCCGCGCAGCGGCCGCTAGAGGCGGGAAGTAAGCAGACTGAGAAATTCCTCGCCAAAGCCATGGCGGCGATGTCGGCGGAATAACCGGTCCTGGCTTTGTGGCATAAGTCTCAGCGAGAGGGGCGGTGCGACACAAACGGGCCGGCGGAGTATCCACCGGCCCGTTGCTATAAGGGGTTTCGATGCCGGACTTAGCTATTGGTCACGTCGAGCTTATCGTCCACTTCGGAAACGTGGTCGAAGCTCTTGGCTATTTCAATGGCTAAGTCGTGTGCGGCCTCGTTTTTCACAGTGCCGCGCAGGGTCACTACACCGCGATGAGTGTCGACATTAATTTTGGTTGCCGCAATATCATCGTTGGCGGCAAACTTCATATTGATGGCCGCGGTGGTGCTCAAGTCATTCCACTTGCGGGCAAAGTCATTGCTGGTTTTCTCCAGCTTGCTGCGATAGCTCCCTTCAACATGTAAGTTGTTTTCAACCGATGTAACGCCGTCTACATTGCTCGCGAGCTGGCCGGCCAGGTCCTTTTCGATATCACTGCTCACAGTGCCTTAGAGAGTAACCTTGCCCTGGTCTACATCCGTGTCGATATCAAAGTTATTGAGCTCGCCATTGAGCATAATTGCGGTTTCGACTTTCCCGTCGAGCCAGGCATCTTTGGTTTTGCCTTGCCAGCTGTCAGCCAGTACGGGAGTGCTTGCCAAAGCGCCCAAGGTGAGGCTGGTGATTAGCGTCTTCTTGATAGTCATAGTTGACCTCCATTTCGGTTCTAATCAAATACGATGCATGCATCGTCACTGGGTGCGAGTCAAGTGTAATGGACTCGGTTGTGCCGATTTACGACACTTTTTTCTTTAATTCTTCAAATTGCTGTTTGGCTTCATCGCGGGCCAAACCGTAGCGTTCTTGCAACGCGCCGATAAGGCGTTCACTGCTGCCATCCACGCTCTCTAGTTCGTCGTCGCTTAATTCAGCCCACTTCTCTTTGATGCGACCTTTCAGTTGTTTCCATTTGCCTTCAGCGATATCTCGGTTCATAGCGTTCTCCTTATGTGGTCAAGGTGATGCAGTGAAGAGTTTTGGGCGAATTGCCCGGGGGATTTCTCCCGCTATGTAAGCGTCGCGGCGCTACATCTGGGGAGGTTTGCCGCGCAAGGCGCGTGCAAGAAGGGAGAGAAGCAATAATGCGATAAAGATAAAAAACAGAATTTTAGCGATTCCAGTCGCTGCACCCGCTACACCGCTAAAGCCCAAGGCGCCGGCGATCAGTGCGATAACGAGAAACATCAATGTCCAACCTAGCATACTGCCTCCAAGTTGCTTCGTTATTGGATATGACAGCGCTAAGAAAAACAGTTCAATATTTTTTCTTGGTATGCCTTGTTGGGGCTGAGCTTGCCGATGAAAAACTGAAACAGTGGCTTTTTTTGCGATGTGAACATCGTTGTATTAAGTGCGCGAGGACAGCCGCTATTCGCCGCCGCAGGCGCGCTATTTCGCGGCAGGGCATCGCTCTTCATTCCGCGTACATTTGCACCATTTGCAAGGCGTAAAAAAACCGCATGGCCCATGTATTGAGCAATGCGGTTTGGTGGTTTTACGACGCAGAGTTTACGTGCTGCGAATCGCTACCTATTTTAGACGTGGATACCTTTGAGTACCGCTGCCAAGGCGACCTGTTCTGACGAGGCTTCGGTTTTGCCTTCTTCCCCTTCGCCTTTTGCAGCGGCGGAGTCCGGGAAGGTGCGGAAGACGGTATTCATAATAATTTCCGTTGCCTTCGGCATCACCGCGTTGAGTACTTGCATGCTGATGCCCAAGCCGGTCGCTATGCGCTTAGGACGCTTCACGATCGCTTCACAGATCATGTCCGCGGCTTCTTCTGGCGACAGTGTCGGCACAGCATTGTAGATCGAGGTGGGCCCGATCATTGGGGTGCGTACCAGCGGCATATTGATCGTAGTGAAGGCGATATTGCGGTCGGAGAATTCCGCCGCCGCGCTGCGAGACCATGCATCAAGGGCCGATTTTGACGCCGCATAGGCGGAGAAGCGGGGTGAGGTACCAACAATAACGGCAATCGACGAGATGTTAATCACATGCCCCGACTTGCGCTCTAGCATTGAAGGCGCGAGCCCCATCACCAGCCTAATCGCACCAAAATAGTTGAGCTGCATCGTGCGCTCAAAATCGTGGAAGCGATCAAAGGTCAGCTCGAGCGAGCGACGAATTGACCGGCCGGCATTGTTCACCAGCACATCAACATGGCCGTGGTTTTTCAGCAGCGTAGCGACCAGTTCATCGCAGGACTCAAGGTCAGAAACATCGCATGTGTAGGCGTAGCTGGTGCCACCAAGCTCTTCAATTTCCTGCTGGGTTTCCTTGAGTTTTTCAACCGTTCGGGCGACCAATACAACCTCTGCACCGGCTTCAGCCAGTTTGAGCGCGCTGGCTTTACCAATACCTGAGGATGCACCGGTAATCACGATGACCTTGCCCTCAACATTGCCGCGCAGGCTGCGGTCTTTAAATAGGTCAGGGTCGAGGTTACGCTCCCAGTAGTCCCAAATCTTGTAGGCGTAATCTTCCAGCGCGGGTAATTCTATGCCGCTGCCACGCAGTGCTTTGACCGTTTCACGGTTATCAAAGCGCGTTGGCATATTCATGAACTGCAAGCCGTCTTCAGGAATTTGATAGTCTGCCAGTATCGCGCTGGTGAGGCGCTTAACCGGCGGCATGTTTTTCACCAAACCGGTTATGGAAGAGGGGATAAAGGCGAACATCCGCGAGTCGATGCGCAGCGCCATTTTCGGTGCATGGGCAGCTTTCGAGAAGATGTTGAGCACTTCGCCCACTTTATGCGCGTCGGGGTTAACGAGGTGGAAGCAGCGTCCGTCGAGCTTGGGTTTGTGGGAAATATGGTCAATAGCATCGGCGACATAGTCCACCGGCACGATGTTCATCTGGCCGCCCTCAATGCCAATAATCGGGCACCATTGGGGGACGCGATAACGCAGCTTCTGAATGAGTTTGAAGAAATAATAGGGGCCGTCGACCTTATCCATCTCGCCAGTCTTGGAGTCGCCCACAACCATTGCCGGGCGGTAGATGCGATAGGGGATTTTGCATTCCTTGCGTACTAAGCCTTCAGAGACATGCTTGGTGCGGAAGTAGGCATGCTTAAGGCCTTCAGCCTCTTCGAACATGTCTTCGCGAAACACGCCGCGATATAGTCCAGCAGCTGCAATAGAGCTGGCGAGATGGAAGCAGCCGGCTTGCATTGCTTCTGCCGCGTCGATAGCGCTTTGGGTGCCTTGGATGTTAGTCACTTCCTGGCTTTCGGCATCGGCTTTTAAATCGTAGATGGCTGCCAGGTGGTAGAAGTGTTTGATTTCACCTTTTAGCTTGGCCATTTCTTTGGCACTGATGCCGAGTTTGTTTTTGGCGAGGTCGCCCCAAACCGGAACCAGACGATCTTTACTGAGGCCGGTTTTTTCCAGCAGGTCGAGATATTTTTGTTTAGAACTGCGGCGAACCAGAACATAAATAGTGCCCTTTCTGCGCGCAAGGCGTTCGATAAGGAATCGACCGATAAAGCCGGTGCCGCCAGTAACGAAGTAACTCATAGTGCCTCTCCAGATGTTTTAAAAATTCTCCACAGCGTTGGGCCTTAAAACGGCCCGCCGCTGTTTTGCTTCCGTCAGTGAAAGCAGGGGGTTTTTCTGGTTGTTTTATTCGGCCGGTTTAGCCAGCCGCCTTGTTATTGTGTTCGAGTAACTGCGGTGATACTGCGTTTTCGAGATCTGCAAATGCCTCGTGTATATAGTCACTCAATACCTCGAGTTTGGGTAGGGCGGAGCTCGCTACCAAACCAAACTGCAAACGTCCATCATAACTATATAGTGTGATATTTAAGTGGCAACCCGGAGGCAGCGCACTGATTGGATACATCTCCTCCAGCCGCGCACCCTTCAGGTAGAGGGGTTTCACTGGCCCGGGCACATTGGACACCAGGGTATTACCCAGTGGTGGCAGCTTATCGTCGATACCTAGCAGTTCAACAAGCTGCGCCAAACTGCCTAGTAATACGGTGTAGGCCATTACCGACGCCGGGGGAACGCCGTCGACCTGATAGCGAACATTGCGCAGGGTAAAGCCAATTTCCCGCAAGCGCTCATAGGGGTCGGTGGTTTTGTTGGCCAGCTCAACCAATACAATGCCGATTTTATTACCCATGCTGTTATCGCCTTGGCGACGCAGATTTACCGGCATTTGAATGGTGATGGGTTCATCGATATCCGACTCGCAATCTTGCAGGTAGCGGTGCAAGGCGCCGTCGATACAGGTTAAGGCAATGTGGTTCAGGGTGGAGCGGGTCAGGCTGCGCAGGTGGTTCACGCGCTCCATGGGCACTGCTGCGGTAGCCACCTGGCGGCCGGGAACAACCTGACCATTAAGGGGGGTGTTGGGGTTGGCCTGGTAGGGCACTGCCACGGCATTTTTAGTCAGCTTCATGGCTTCCAGGGCGAGCTGGACGCTTAGCTTTGACAGGCCCAGCGCGGAGCGCAGGTAGTCGGTTGAGCGGCCGCCCAGCTTGCTCAACACCTTCATGATCGACACGCTGTCGGCGGCATTCTCTAAGCGCTTCTCTGGGATTACCGACCACATCGGCGTGGCTTTGCGCGCGCGTGAAGATTGACTCAGGCTCTTTGCGAGAATGGATGACATGGTCACGCCGTCTGCATAGGCGTGGTGTAGTTTGGTGTAGATGGCAAAGCGTTTATCGTCGATCCCCTGGATAACATGGATCTCCCACATCGGTTGATCGCGTTCCATCTTCGGGCTGTGAAGTTCACCGACCAGCTCGTAGAGTGCGTCGCGAAAATCGTCGCCCTCAAGTTGGTGGTAAAAAATATGGTCGTCGATATTGAAGTCGGGAGCGTCCGCCCAACTGGGCGTAGCGAATCGGCTGAATTTGACGATCTGATTAAATGGAGGGCGAATGTCGGCATTGGTGCCAACGTATTCACGCACTGCGGTTTCCACGAAGTCCTTGCCTGCTTTCGCGGGCTTGCGGAACATCATCATGCCACCGACGTGTTTGGGGCTGGCTTCGGTTTCGGTTAAGAAGAAAGCCAAGTCCATTAGAGAGAGTTTTGCCATAGCCGCCAATACTTCCTATTGTTGTCGTAAAACATTTGTACAGGCGAGTTAATACAACTTTATTTAAATCGCTCTGGTGTGGGCTCTAAGATTGAATACCAAAATAGTCTATGCCCTAATGGGCGATCTCGCTATTGCCGTGACTGCTCGAACCTCGTAAAAAAGGGTCAATGCTTACGCCTTACGCTAGCGCAGAATGTCGGCGCTGAACAGGGCGGCTAGTAGGATAATTATTCAATAATGGCCACAAAGACTATTTATGACATCACTTAAAGCGTTGGCCAAGCGCTTCTTTGTACTTCCTTATATTCTGCTCTGTGGGGCTGCATCGCTGCACAGTGCGTGGCAGTTGAGCGGCGGTTTTAGTCTGTCGTGGTTTGGTGCTTGGTTGGCCGTCACCCCGGTTCCGTTGTTCGTGGCACTGTTATACAGCGTAGCCTTTGTTCATGTCGGGCGCTTTATTGTTATCCAGCTAATTGCCGCGTTGCTGGGGGCAATGTTGGTGGTGGTCGAGATGGATATCGTGCCGACTATCTACGGTTTAAGTTTGGGGCTTGGCGGCGTTTTCCTCTACGTTTTCTGGTATTCCTATCTGGATCGGGATGACAATCCCGAGCTGATTGTCGGCCACACGCTACCCCATTTTGAGCTGCAAAATGAGCGCGGGGAGTGCGTCGGTTCTGAGCAGTTTCAAGGCAGGAAAACCGCCTTTTTATTTTTTCGGGGTAGTTGGTGTCCGCTGTGCCGGAGCCAATTACACGAGTTTATGGGCTATTGCCGCGAGTTCCTGGGGCACGGTATTCGCCTGGTATTGGTGAGCCCTCAAACCGTTGCGGAGAGTCGCAAACTGGCTGGCGACCTGCCTGATGGTGTCGAGGTGTATAGCGACCCCTCATTGAATGCGGCGAAGGCGCTGCATATTGTCCATGCGGCAGGCATGCCATTTGGCGTGCCCTTGGGTAGTCGCGATACGGTGCTGCCTACCCTGCTGGTGGTTGATGAAAGCGGTGTTATCCGCTACGCCGACCTGCCAGAGAATTTTCGTATCGGCCCGCAGCCAAAGCGTCTGCTGTCGGCCCTGGAGGAACATTGGTTGTGAGCGACAAGGAAGCGATTCGTCTGGCGGCAACAGCGGTGGTGTTGCGGGACACACCCTCTGGTCTTGAAGTGTTATTGCTGCGGCGGCACGAGCAGTTAAAAGTGGGAGGCGGACACTGGGTGTTTCCCGGTGGCACCGTGGACCCTGATGATGTTGCCGACGCCCAGGGCGATCGCATGCAGGCATTTCGCTTGGCAGCGGTAAGGGAAACCGAAGAAGAAGCGGCGATCAATCTGGCGCCGGAAGCACTGCAACATATCTCTTACTGGACAACGCCCGCACATATGGGGCGGCGCTTCGAGACGGCGTTTTTCCTCGCTGACGGCCAGGGGATGGAGGTAGAAGTGGACGGCGAGGAAATGGATGCCCATCAGTGGGGCGCCGCGGAAGATTTTGTGCAGGCGCATTGCTCCGGTGAGTTGGCCCTGTTACCGCCGACTTTGGTGACCCTGTCGGAACTGTCACAGTGCTCAACCGTCGCGCAGGCAAAGGCGTTTTATGCCGCGCGTGAGGTTCCCGATATTCACCCCAAAGTGACCGACCATCAGGGCGTGGTATGCATGCTCTACGGCGGCGACGCGGGGTATTGCCAGATGGACCCGGACGCGGCAGGTTCTCGCAACCGCTGCTATTTAGACAAAGGGGTTTGGCGCTACGAGTTTTTGGCTTCCTAGGCGAGCTGCACTGCACGACGCAAAAGAATTATTGCCATAGCGAGGGGTTTTGACGCAGCCGGTGTTTAATCAATAACGGCCGTTAAAACCCTTTTTCGTTTATGGAGTCACGACAATGAAAACGTCTAGCAAAATTTTGGCAGTATTGGCGATGGGTGCCGCAATGAGTGCTCAGGCAAAGCCGCCCGGCGGCTGCGAGCGCGGTGGAGAAGGCGGTCATAGCGTTGCTGATATGGTCGCAAAACGCAGTGCCCACTTTATGGCGATGGACCTGAACGGCAACGGCGAAGTTACCCGTGAAGAGATTGCAGAGTACCGCGCGAAAATGCGTGAGCAACGCACTGGGTCTCGGGCCGACCGCTTTGAACGGGCCGATACCGACAAAAACGGTAGCGTGTCTGCGGCCGAGGCGCGTGCAGCGGCTGAGGCCCAGTTAAGCAAGCTCGACAGTAATGGCGACGGCGAGCTGTCCCGCAAGGAAATGCGCAAAGGCTTTAAACACGGTAAACGCCAAGCCGGGCCCTGGGCAGACGATCAGTAATTGAGAGGTGATACCGGCGGTGGTTGATTGGCAACCAAGGCATGGAAGGTGGTGATGGTGTCTCGCGATGCCGCGCTGCTTGCGCGAACGGCCGAGGGTGACGCCCAGGCCTTTCAGCAGCTTGTCGACCGCCACAGCAGCGCGGTACTCAATGTGATCTATCGCATTGTGTTGTCGCGCGCAGATGCCGAAGACCTTTGCCAGGAGGTATTTGTGCGCCTGTGGAAGCAGGCGCCAAGCTGGCAGGATGAGGCAAAACTGAGCACCTGGTTGTACCGGGTAGCGAGTAACCTGGCGATTAACCATAGTCAGCGTGTGCAGCAGCGTTTTGTTGTGGACGGCGAGCTTGCCGAACAGCTGGCCGACGCGTCAACGCCGCTGAACGACGAGCCGGGCGATTTGCCGGCATTGGCGGCGGCCTTGTCAGCGTTGCCTGAAGAGCAACGAGCGGCCATTGCCTTTCGCTACTATCGGGAAATGCCAGTGCGGGATATTGCCGACGTGCTCGGCAATAGTCCCAAAGCAGTGGAATCGTTACTGGGGCGTGCGCGAAAGCGACTGCGGCAACTTTTAGGAGAGAACAATGACTAGCTATTTTCGGGCTTTGCAATGTTACGGCGCAAACCTCCGGGAGTGGCCGGCACATTTATGGCCAATTGCCTTGCTGGGTATGTTGAGTCGGCGTGGCCGAGCAGCAAGGCGGAGCGCCCTCGCCGAAGACGCAGCGTGGCGGCGACAGTTGCAGAGCGATGGGTTGTCATTAGCGCCCGGCGCTGCTATGCAGCAGCGCTTATCTGCCATTCCCGGTGCACACCGCCAAGTGGCACCTCCCCAGCGCCCAGTGTTTTTGCCAGTAAGTATGGCGACGGCGGCGGCAATGGTGTTGGGTATTGTGATAGGGGCGACGGATTTAACATCGTCATCCAGTGTATTTAGCGACGACTACCAAGCCTTTGCGAGCTTGGATATTGCGGGTAGCAACGACGTTGCAGACTGGTTGGAGGGAGAGTGATGACAAAGCGTAAAGGCCTGCTAATTGCGCTAGTGAGTTCGCTGGTGATCAACGCTTTGCTGATTGGTTCGTGGGTGGGCCACAGGTTACACGGCGACCCGATCATGCATTCGATGAGCCGACATATTTTGAAGCGTCCACCGGAGACACTGAGCGAACAGGCACGAGAGGTGCTCAAAGCGGAGCGAGGCGCTATGCGCAAGGCCTATCGCAATTTGCGTGAAAAACGCCGTGGCGTTGCGGCACTGCTGTCTGAGCAGCCGCTGGATACGGTGGCGCTGGCCGCCGCCTTGGCTGAGGTGCGTGAGGCCGATGTTGCCCTGAAGCGACTCAGTCACGAGGTGCTGTTGCAGGTATTGCCGCCAATGCCGCCAGAGGAACGTTTGGCGATGTTGCGCCCTCATAAGCGCAAAGGCGATCGGGCATGCCCGCCGAAGGAACATAGGAAGCCGCCGCAGCCACCGGTTCAGTAAATGCCACTGTAGTGCAGTTGGCCGTTGTACCAGCGTTTTTTCCAGGCGCGAAACACCCGATCCGGATACCAGTTTTTGCCAAGGCTGCCGTTGTAGCGGGCCAGTGCGCGGCGCATATTGCCTTTTTCCCGCTTCAGATAAAACTGCAGAATTTGGCAGCCGTAGCGCAGGTTGGTGTCCATGTCGGTGAGGTTGTCGCTGGGGCGGCCAATTTCGTTTTTCCAGAAGGGCATCACCTGCATTAAGCCCTGCGCGCCGACACTGGAGATAGCAAAGCGGTCGAAGTAGCTTTCCACTTGAATGAGTGCCAGTACCAGCTCGGGAGGCAGGTCGGCGGCCTTGGCCTCGCGGTGCACGCTGCGCAATAACGCCAAGCGTTGCTCCGGTTCACGGATAATGCTCGCCAGACGGGCCGACATATCAGTCAGCCAGACTTCGGCATCAAAGCGATCTTGGAAGCTGTCGTCGCGGTGCAGCGCTTCTTTCAAATAAGCGGTTAGCGCCGCGCGCTCTGCCGGATCCTGCGGCTGAGTCCAAGCGGTGCCCGCTATCAGTAGCAGGCACCCGGCAAGGGCGAGCTTAGGCCAGGGCAACACGTTGCTGAATAACACTCATCAAGTCGTCGATAGCGATGTCTTCGTTGTCGCTAGCACGGCGGTGTTTGTATTCCAGCAGGCCTTTGTCCAGCCCGCGGTCGCCAATCACAATGCGGTGAGGAATCCCCATCAACTCCATGTCGGCGAACTTCACGCCTGGGCGTTCATTGCGGTCATCGAGTAACACATCATAGCCGGCGGCTTTCAATTGGCTGTAAAGCTGTTCTGCGGTGTCGCGCACACGCTCAGACTTCTGCATATTGAGTGGCACCAGGGCAATTTGGTAGGGCGCGATTGCGTCCGGCCAGATAATGCCTTTGTCGTCATTGTTCTGCTCAATAGCTGAGGCGACCACACGGGTTACCCCAATACCGTAGCAGCCCATGATCATGACCTGTTCTTTGCCTTGCTCGTTGAGCACGGTGGCGTTCAGGGCTTCGGAATACTTGGTGCCGAGCTGGAAGATATGGCCGACTTCGATGCCGCGCTTGATCTGCAGCTGACCCTTGCCGTCCGGGCTGGGGTCGCCGCTGACAACGTCGCGCAGATCGGCAATTTCGCCCAGCTCGACATCGCGCTGCCAGTTGACGCCGCGCAGGTGCATACCGTCTTCGTTGGCGCCGCAGATAAAGTCGCTGCAGTGCGCCGCGCTGCGATCCACAATGCAGCGCAGGTTCAGGCCCACGGGGCCGATAGAGCCGGGTGCGCAATTGAGCGCCGCTTTGATGTCTTTCTCTTCAGCGAGGGTTAGCGGGCTGGCAATGCCGGGTAGTTTCTCTGCTTTGATTTCGTTGAGCTGGTGATCGCCGCGCACCACCAGGGCGATCAAGGCTTGCTTGCCATCTTCATCGGCCTCGCCGTATACCAGCAGCGTTTTTACTGTGCGCTCGGGCGCGCAATCGAAAAAGCGGCAAACGTCCTCGATGCTGCTCACCTCGGGGGTGGCCACTTTTTCCATGGCTTCGCTGGCAGCGGGGCGCTCGCCAGTGGGCGCCACGGCTTCTGCCATTTCGACATTGGCGGCGTAGTCAGAGCTGTCTGAGAAGGCAATGTCATCTTCGCCGGACTCTGCCAGCACGTGGAATTCATGGGAGGCGCTGCCGCCTATTGAGCCGGTGTCGGCGATAACCGGACGGAAGTCCAAGCCCAGGCGCGTAAATATCTGCGTGTAGGCGGCGTGCATTGTCTCGTAGGTCGCCTGCAGTGACTCCTGGTCATTATGAAAGGAGTAGGCATCCTTCATAATAAATTCGCGTGAGCGCATAACGCCGAAGCGGGGCCGAATCTCATCGCGGAATTTGGTTTGCACCTGATAGAAATTGGCGGGCAGTTGTTTGTAGCTGCGAATTTCGTTGCGGATCAGGTCAGTAATTACTTCCTCATGGGTGGGGCCGAGGCAAAATTCGCGTTGGTGACGGTCATTAATACGCAGCAGTTCCGCGCCGTACTGCTCCCAGCGACCAGACTCTTCCCAGAGTTCGGCGGGCTGCACCACGGGCATTAGCACCTCTTGCGCGCCTGCATTGTCCATTTCTTCGCGAATAATACGCTCGACCTTGCGCAATACACGCAGGCCCAACGGCAGCCAGGTATAGAGGCCGGTCGCCAGCTTGCGTATCATGCCGGCCCGCAGCATTAGCTGGTGGCTAATAACCTCGGCATCGGCAGGGGTTTCCTTTACAGTGGCAATAAGTGTTTGGCTAGCGCGCATGGTGGGTATCTGGCCTTAAAGCTGCGAATGAAGTCGCCGCATTTTACGATTGATAGCCAGCCCGGTACAGGGTGGGCCGCGTTTAATGGAGAAAGTAGATGTTTGAATTGCACCCACAACTGGCTGCCGACTGCGCTGTCGTCGGCGATTTACCGCTCTGTCGTGTGCTGTTATTGAATGATAGCCAGTATCCGTGGCTGATTCTTGTGCCACGTCAGGCGGGCTTGAGAGAGCTTTTTGAACTCTCTGCCGAGCAGCGCACTCAGTACTGCCGTGAGTCCGACCTGGCTGCCGCCATTCTGACGCGTCAATTTAATGCCGAGAAATTGAATATTGCCGCCCTCGGCAATATGGTGCCGCAGCTGCACATTCATCATATCGCCCGCTTTACAGATGACCCTTGTTGGCCCAAACCGGTATGGGGGCAGCTGCCGCCGCAGGCGTACAGCGAGGCCGCGCTTGCCCAGCGTCTGAGTGAACTGCGTCAGGCTTTTGCCGCAGACCCTGAGTTTTCAGCGGCCTAATCGTTGCCATGGCAGCACGCTACGACGTCATAGTGGTAGGCGCAGGCATTGTCGGCGCGGCGAGTGCCTGGCAGATTCTTCGTCAGTGGCCAGCGTGTCGCTTGTTGATCATAGAAAAAGAATCTGCGCCGGCTCAGCATCAGTCCAGTCATAACAGTGGTGTGGTGCACGCCGGCGTCTATTACCCGGCGGGAAGCCTCAAGGCGCGCATGTGCCGAGAGGGCTTACAGCAAACGCGGGATTTTTGTCAGCGTCACGCGCTGCCGTTCCGTCAGTGTGGCAAGTGGATTGTCGCCGCGACGCCCCAGCAAGTGCCGGGCCTTAGAGCGCTCGAAGCGCGGGCCAGGCAAAATGGTCTTGCGCCCACGTGGTTGAGTGACGGCGAGCTGCGCGAGCGCCAGCCAATGCTCGCCGGCGTGGCGGCGCTGTCGGTGAAGGAGTCGGCCATTGTTGATTACGCCGCTATCTGTCGCCAGTTACTACACGACGTGCAGCGCGCAGGGGCAGAGCTGCGCTGCGCCTTGCCGGTGGATCGTATTGATGAGCGCACATCGGAGATCGTCGTGGGCAGCGGCGAGCAGACGTTTCACGCGCGACAGCTGCTTTGCTGTGCGGGATTAATGTCGGACCGCTTGGCGCGACTGCAGGGCATCGATTGTGATTTTCGCATTATTCCCTTTCGTGGCGAATTCTATCGTTTGGCACCGCGCTGCGACGATTGGGTGCCCCACTTGGTTTATCCGGTGCCCGACCCCACGCTGCCTTTTTTGGGTGTGCACCTAACACCCAGGGTAGGCGGTGGCGTGTTGGCGGGCCCCAATGCGATGCTCGCACTGGCGAGAGAGGGCTATCGCCGCCGGGATATCGATGCTGCCTCACTGCGAGAAATGGCATCGTTTCCGGGGTTTTGGCGCCTGTTGGCTAGTCACCCACGCGCCGGTCTGCGCGAGCTGCATAATGCGTATTCGGCGCGCCATTACCTCAAAGGGCTGCAGCAATACTGTCCGGCGATTGAGTTACATGACCTGCTGCCTGCCCCTGCCGGGGTCAGGGCTCAAGCGGTTAGTCGACGCGGTGAGCTGCTCAATGACTTCCACTTTTTGCAGAGTGCTCGCAGTATTCATGTGGGCAATGCGCCGTCGCCGGCAGCGACGTCGGCCCTGCTAATCGGGGAGCATATCGCCGCCCAGGTGTTGGCTCGTCGATAAATTCCACGCAAAAAATAGGGGTTTTTGTGCGGATGTCGTATTTAAGCCTTGTTTTGCCGAGGCCAATCGACTATTAGTAGTGCGAGGCACGGCCTCGTTGTTGCGTGCAGGCTTCTTTGCGAAGCCCCGGGCAGCAGCGAAGCGGTATCGGCTCAGTGCCAACTTTTACCGAGCAATAATAAACTTTCCCTGAACAGGACTGATCCCTATGGCGACACGTAAAACTGCTCCGAAAAAGGCCGCTGCCAAAGCAAAACCGGCGGCGAAGGCTGCCCCCAAGCGCAAAATGACGGCACTCAGTGAGAAGATGACCAAAACCCAGATTCTCAACGAGATTGCCACCAACACCGAACTTAGCCGCAAGCAAGTGGCCAGCGTGCTGGAAGAGCTCGAAGTGCTGATCGAACGCAGCATTAAAAAGCGCTCGTTGGGCGAATTTACCATTCCAGGCCTGATGAAAATTACCACCGTGAAAAAGCCTGCCACCAAAGCGCGCAAGGGTATCAACCCCTTTACCGGTGAAGAGACCACGTTTAAAGCCAAGCCCGCTAGTGTGGCGGTAAAAGTACGCCCACTGAAAAAGCTCAAGGACTTCGCCTCCTAAGCCCAGGCGTCAAAAGCCGCGCCGATACGTGCGATTCCGTCGTATCGGTGCGGCTTTTTTGTAGGTTTTTAACCCTTCTGCACTGATCGACATATTCCCGCTGTACTGCGTTTATCGCCGGCACTGCTTTGCGTTATAATCCCGCTCCTTTTTCTACCTGTGGTTGTGCCCGACGGTTTTTCCAGAAGGTCACGTTTTCATGATTTGTATTGGAGGGGATTCCAGTGCCCATTTATGAATATCAGTGTCAGGCCTGTCAGCACGAGCTGGAAGCCTTGCAAAAAATGAGTGATCCGGCGCTAGTTGAGTGTCCGCAGTGCCATGCCGACAAGCTGGTCAAGAAAATATCAGCGGCCGGTTTTCGCCTAAAAGGCAGTGGTTGGTATGAAACCGATTTTAAATCGGGTGGAAAGAAGAAAAATCTAGCTGGCGACGGCGGAGCCTCGTCGGGATCAGATAGCTAATTCAGGGGCCGCCAATTGCGGCCCATTTATGACTTTACAGAAGCAGGAAAGAATCAATGCGCAGCCATTTTTGCGGGAGCCTCGGAAGCGAGCACATCGATCAGGACGTCACGATCTGCGGTTGGGTGGATCGTCGCCGCGACCACGGTGGGGTTATCTTTCTGGATATGCGCGACCGTGAGGGCATAGTCCAGGTCGTGTTTGACCCCGATACCGAAGAGCATTTTGCTACCGCAGACCGGGTGCGCAGTGAGTACGTGCTAAAAATTCGCGGCCGTGTACGTGCTCGCGATGCAGCCACCGTTAACCCCAATATGAAGACCGGCGAGATCGAAGTGCTGGGTAAAGAGATCGAGATTCTCAATGAATCCGAGACGCCGCCATTTCAGCTCGACGATCACACCGAAGTTGGCGAAGATGTTCGCCTGCGCTACCGCTACCTTGACCTGCGTCGCCCGCAGATCGCCGATAAATTGCGTTTGCGCGCCAAGGTGACCTCGGTATTGCGTCGCTACATGGACGAGCAGGGCTTCTTGGATATTGAAACGCCCATTCTGACCCGTGCGACCCCCGAGGGTGCGCGCGACTACCTGGTACCCAGCCGTACCCACGGTGGTAAATTCTTCGCGCTGCCTCAATCACCTCAGCTGTTTAAGCAGCTGCTGATGGTGTCTGGCTTCGACCGCTACTACCAGATTGCCAAGTGCTTCCGCGACGAAGACCTGCGCGCCGATCGCCAGCCTGAATTTACCCAGATCGATATCGAAACCTCCTTTATGGACGACAAGCAGATTATGGCTGTCGCCGAAGGCATGATTCGCGATCTGTTTAAGGAAGTGCTGGACCTGGATCTGGGCGACTTCCCGCACATGCCTTACGCCGAGGCAATGAACCGCTACGGTAGCGACAAGCCAGACCTGCGTATCCCGCTGGAGCTGGTTGACGTTGGCGATTTGATGGCCGAAGTCGAGTTCAAAGTATTCTCTGGCCCGGCAACCAACCCCAAAGGCCGCGTAGCCGCCCTGAAAGTGCCCGGCGGCAACGATAAGCTGAGCCGTAAGCAAATTGATGAATACACCAAGTTTGTTGGTATCTACGGCGCGAAGGGCTTGGCGTATATCAAGGTCAACGACAAGTCGGACCTGGAAGGCGGCTTGCAGTCACCCATTGTTAAGTTCCTGCCCGAGCCGGTGCGCGCGGCGATCTTGGAGCGTGTCGCTGCAGAAAATGGCGACTTGATCTTCTTCGGCGCCGACAGCGCCAAAGTCGTTAACGAAGCCCTGGGTGCATTGCGTTGCAAGCTGGGTGAAGACCTCGACCTCTACACCGCCGCGTGGGCGCCGCTGTGGGTGGTTGACTTCCCCATGTTCGAAGAAGATGACAAGGGCGGTTGGACCAGCCTCCACCATCCTTTCACGGCGCCGTCGTGCAGCCCGCAAGAGCTGGAAAATGCGCCCGGCGACGCCCTGTCTATTGCTTATGACATGGTGCTCAACGGCACCGAACTGGGCGGCGGCTCGGTCCGTATTCATCGCTCAGACATGCAGGAAGCGGTATTCCGCGTACTGGGGATCAGCGACGAAGAAGCCAGCGAAAAATTTGGCTTCCTGCTCGACGCACTGAAATACGGTGCGCCCCCGCACGGTGGTTTGGCCTTCGGTCTGGACCGCTTGGTAATGCTGATGAGCGACGCGAAGTCGATTCGCGACGTGATCGCCTTCCCTAAAACGCAAACAGCGGCCTGTGTGATGACCGACGCGCCCGGCGTGGTAGAAACCCGTCAACTCAGCGAGTTGAGCATTCGTCTGCGTAAAAACGAAGAGTAAGTAACACGGCGGCAGGGTAGGGCCGCCGAGTGAGGGAGCTATGGCGGGTCACAGCAAATGGGCCAATATCAAACACCGCAAAGCGGCGCAGGACGCCAAACGCGGCAAGGTATTTACCAAGCTGATTCGCGAGTTAGTGGTTGCCGCCCGAGCGGGCGGCCCACAGCCTGAAGACAATCCCCGGCTGCGCGCAGCGGTCGACAAGGCGCTTGGCGCCAACATGAAGCGCGACACCATCGACAAAGCCATTGCGCGCGGCGCCGGCAATGCCGAGGGTGATAACTACGACGAAGTCACCTACGAAGGCTACGGCGTTGGTGGTGTTGCCGTACTGGTGGAGTGCATGACTGACAACCGCAATCGCACGGTTGCGGATGTGCGCCATGCGTTTAGTAAGCGCGGTGGCAACCTCGGCACCGACGGCTCGGTCGCCTATTTGTTTAATCGCTTGGGGCAGATTCTCTACCCGCCCGGCGTTAATGAAGAACGGGTGATGGAGGTGGCGCTGGAGGCCCGTGCCGACGACGTGATTGATCATAACGATGGCAGCGTCGAAGTGCTTACCCCTTGGGAAGAGTTTCTGGCGGTAAAAGACGCGATGCAGGCGGCGGGTCTGGAGCACGAGTCGGCCGATGTCATCATGCAGCCTTCCACCTCCGTGACCTTGGACAGAGCCGGCGCTGAGAAGGTAATGGGCTTGGTGGACATGCTCGAAGACCTCGACGATGTGCAAAATGTCTATACCAATGCCGACATCCCCGATGCCGTGCTTGCCGAGCTTGAGTAGGCAAGTGTGATTGTCATTTCGCTGTGTGATCTGTGCATAATAGGCGCAGTTTCGAACAGTGATACGCTATGACAATTATTCTTGGCATCGACCCCGGTTCGCAGAAAACGGGCTTTGGTCTGATCTCGATTGAAGGCCGTCGTCACCGCTATGTCAGCAGTGGTGTCATTCGCTTGCCACAGGGCGCACTGCCCGAGCGTCTTAAAATTATCTACCGCAGCCTGTCGACCATTATCGACGAGTACCGTCCCGATGAAGCCGCGGTGGAAGAGGTGTTTATGTCCAAAAGTGCGGGCTCGGCACTTAAGCTGGGGCAGGCGCGCGGCGCCGCGGTGGTGGCCTGCGTGTCTGAAGATATCCCGGTTGCCGAATACACCGCGCGACAAATAAAAAAAGCGGTGGTGGGCACTGGCGCTGCGAATAAAGATCAGATCCAGCATATGGTGCAAGTCTTGCTCAAACTGCCGGCAGCGCCCCAGGAAGATGCCGCGGATGCCCTGGCCGCAGCCATTTGCCACGCCCATGCCCGCGAAGGCCTACACAGTATGTCAGAACCCCTTGCCGCGGCGCGCCTGCGTCGCGGTCGACTTAGCGCTAAGGTAAATTCATGATTGCTCGTTTGCGCGGTGTCCTGTTGGAAAAGCAGGCCCCGGAAATTGTAGTGGATATCAACGGCCTCGGTTACGAAGTGCTGGTGCCGATGACCACCCTCTATAACCTGCCGCCGCTGGGCGAAGAGGTGTCGCTCTACACTCAGTTTATTGTCCGCGAGGACGCCCAGTTACTCTTCGGTTTTAGCGACACCCGCTCGCGGCAGTTGTTTCGCGACCTGATCAAAGTGAACGGCGTCGGCCCCAAGCTTGCCTTGACGGTGATGTCGGGCATCGACAGCGACGATTTTGTACGCTGTGTGCAAGAGGGCGACACCGCATCGCTGGTCCGGCTGCCCGGCGTGGGCAAGAAGACCGCAGAGCGGCTGATTATGGAAATGAAAGACCGCCTGGAAAGCTGGGCGCCGGCTGCGGCGGCCTCGCCCGCGGTGGCTGCACAGCCCTCGGCGTCGGCGGTGTTGGCCGAGGCTGAAGCCGCTCTGGTAGCCTTGGGATACAAACCTCAGGAGGCCAGCAAGGCGATAAGCGCGCTGGATACTGAAGGGCAAACGAGTGAAGCGCTGATTCGCGCCGCATTGAAGAATATGGTCAGCTAATCACGCTGGAAAACACTATGATAGAAGTCGATCGCCTGATTGCCCCTGAGCCCGCCGAAAGTGCCGAGGAGCGCTTTGACCGCGCCATTCGCCCGAAAAGTCTCGAGGACTATATCGGCCAGCAAGCGGTTCGCGAGCAGATGGATATCTTCGTTAATGCCGCGCGCCGCCGCAGCGAGCCTCTTGATCACACCCTTATCTTTGGCCCGCCCGGGCTGGGTAAAACCACCTTGGCCAATATTCTGGCCAATGAAATGGGCGTGTCGCTGCGCACTACCTCAGGCCCGGTGTTGGAAAAGGCCGGCGACCTCGCGGCGTTGATGACCAATCTCGATGAAGGCGATGTGTTGTTTATTGACGAGATCCACCGCCTCAGCCCCCATATTGAAGAAATTCTCTATCCGGCGATGGAGGACTACCAGCTCGATATTATGATCGGCGAAGGCCCTGCGGCGCGTTCGATCAAGCTCGACCTGCCGCCCTTTACTCTGGTGGGCGCAACGACCCGTGCGGGACTGCTGACGTCACCGCTGCGCGATCGCTTTGGCATTGTTCAGCGCCTGGAGTTTTACGGCGTCAACGACCTGTCGACCATTGTTAGCCGCTCGGCAGCGATTCTCGGCATGACCATCGACGACGACGGCGCCAAAGAGATCGCCATGCGCTCGCGCGGCACACCGCGTATTGCCAATCGCCTGTTGCGGCGTGTTCGCGACTACGCGGAGGTCAAAGCCGATGGCAATGTGAGTGCCGACGTGGCCGATGCAGCGCTGAATATGCTCAATGTCGACAATCGCGGTTTCGACCATCTGGACCGCCGCCTGCTGCTGGCCATGATCGAAAAATTTGACGGCGGCCCCGTGGGCATTGAAAGCCTGGCTGCGGCGATCAGTGAGGAGCGCGGCACCATCGAGGATGTGCTCGAGCCCTACTTGATACAGCAGGGCTACATTATGCGCACACCGCGTGGTCGCGTGGTCACTAACCACGCTTACCAGCATTTCGGATTGAGCCGGCCAGACGGGGCCGACCAATGAGTGCGGAATTCTCGCTGCCACTGCGGGTCTACATCGAAGACACCGACGCCGGTGGCATCGTCTACTATGTCAACTATCTGAAGTATATGGAACGGGCGCGAACCGAATATATGCGCGAGCGCGGCTTTGCGAAAGCTGCTATGGCCGATGATGGTTTGCTCATGGTGGTTCGCGACGTGCAGGCGCGCTACCACGCCTCGGCGAAGCTGGATGATGTGCTGCGCGTCACGGCAAATATAAAATCTCTGCGTCCGACGGCACTAATGTTTGAACAGCATGTCTATCGCGACCAAGAGTTACTGTGCGAGGCATGCATACAGATCGCTTGTGTCGACCCGCTTGTCGGGCGGGCAAGGCGATTGCCAAAGACTATTTATCAGGTGTTGGCCGCCGAGGCCGAAGCCGCTCAGTAACAAAAATTCGATTCAGAGGGGAGCTGCTGTGGAGCAAGACCTGTCCATTATTACGCTGATTAGTCAGGCCAGCCTGTTTGTGCAGGCGATCATGGCTATTTTGGTGCTGGCATCGCTGCTGTCGTGGTATGCAATTGCCCAGCGGGTGATGTATTTCTCCATGGCCGAGCGGGAAATGAAGCGCTTTGAGGCGCAGTTTTGGTCGGGGGGCGATTTGAACACCCTCTATCAAGAAGGCAGCAACAAGCAGGGCTTGGCAGTGGGCATGGAAAGCATCTTCCGCGCCGGCTTCAAAGAGTTCAGCCGCATGGCCCAGCGCAATATCGACTCCGACGCCGTGATGGAAGGCTGTCAGCGGGCCATGCGCGTTGCCATTTCGCGCGAAGAAGAACACATGGAAAAGAGCTTGCCCTTCCTGGCAACGGTCGGCTCCACCAGCCCT
This sequence comes from Spongiibacter marinus, assembly GCF_016906995.1. Taxonomy (GTDB): domain Bacteria; phylum Pseudomonadota; class Gammaproteobacteria; order Pseudomonadales; family Spongiibacteraceae; genus Spongiibacter; species Spongiibacter marinus. The sequence continues at coordinate 206,034 of NZ_JAFBBD010000007.1, forward strand.
TACATCGGCCTGCTTGGTACGGTGTGGGGCATTATGGGGTCTTTCCACGGTCTGGCGCAGGTACAGCAAGCCACACTGGCGACGGTAGCACCGGGTATTTCTGAGGCGCTAGTGGCAACGGCAATGGGTTTGATTGCTGCGATCCCAGCGGTGATGTCCTACAACCGTTTTTCCGCCAAGCTGGATTCGTATATGGGCAAATATGAAACCTTTGCCGACGAATTCTCCAGCCTGCTGCACCGCCAGGTTCACGTGCGCTAAGGGGCACAGACATGAGTCGTCGCAATAAACGCAAAGCCATGTCGGACATTAACGTCGTCCCCTATATCGACGTAATGCTGGTGCTGTTGATCGTCTTTATGGTGACCGCGCCGATGTTGGTTCAAGGGGTGCAGGTTGACTTACCCGAGGCCTCGACCGAGCCGGTACCGCCCACCGATGATGACCCGATCATAGTCTCGGTAGATAAAAACGGCCGCTACTATGTGAGCCTTGGCGACCCGGACAAACAGGGCGAGCCGGTGCCGCTGGCCGAGATCGGTGAAAAGCTCAGTAAAATCCTGCGCAACAAACCCAAAACGCCGGTGATGGTACGCGGCGACAACGCCGTGGAGTACGGCGCGGTGGTGGCGGCGATGGCCGTATTGCAGGGCGCTGGCGCGCCATCGGTAGGTTTGATTACCGAAGAGCCGCCGGCGGCGGGGCGCAAGTAAACATGCAGGGCTTCCGTTTAATTCCGGCAATGGTCACACTTTTGCTGCACGGCCTAGTGGCTGCCGTGTTGCTTATTGGCCTGCCCGGTATTAGCGACAGCCAGGAGCTTAAGGCAAAGCCGGTGGTGATTCAGGCGAAGCTGGTTATCGACAAAGTCCCGCCCAGCCGCGCTAAACCCGCGCCGCCAGCCAAGCCCAAGCCCGCGCCTAAACCAAAGCCGGTGGTGAAGCCTAAACCGGAAGTAAAGCCCAAGCCTGCGCCAAAGCCTAAACCCAAGCCGAAGCCCGCTCCCAAGCCCAAGGGGCCAACAGCGGAAGAAATTCGCCAGAAAAAAGCGGCTGAGAAAGCGGCGGAAGAGGCCAAACAGCGCGCGCTGCAGGAGCAGATTCGCAAACAGCAACAAGAGGAATTGGCGGCGGCGCTGGCGTCTGAGGATGCCGCGTTGGAGGAAGCCGAGCTGGTTAGCAGTTACGAGCAGCTTATCGCCCAGCTGGTAACAAACAACTGGTCGCGTCCGCCCAGCGCCCGCAATGGTATGTCCGTGACGGTTGCCATTCGCACATTGCCAACAGGGGAAATTATTAGCGCCTCAGTAGTCAAAGGCAGCGGCAACGAGGCGTTTGATCAATCTGCCTTACGCGCTGTCAAAGGTCTGGGAGAAATCGCTGAGCTGGGTGAGCTCGCCCAGCAAAATCGCGCTGCCTACGAGCGGAAATTCCGCCATTTCCAATTTAAATTTGAGCCAACTGATTTGAGACGATAATGCGAAAACCGCTAATAATAACGCTGTTCCTACTGCTGTGGACGCTGCCGAGCGTCGCTGACCTCACCATTGAAATTAATGAGGGCAAAGACGACCCCGTGCCCATCGCCGTTGTGCCATTTGGTTGGAAGGCCGGCGTGACCCTGCGCGAGGATGTGGCATCCATTGTTGAACGCGACCTGCACCGCAGCGGTCTGTTCGAGCCATTGAGTCGCGCCGACATGCTCAGTCGTCCGGCCAATGCCAACGAAGTCTACTACCGCGACTGGAAAAGCCTCGGTGTTGACTATGTGGTGGTCGGTGAGCTGAGTTTTGGCCGCGACAACAACCTGGTCGCCCGCTACGAGCTGCTTGATGTTAATACCCAGCGCAGCATCCTGCAGGGGGAAGAGTCGCAGACTTTTGACAAAGTGCGCTTTCTCGCTCACACCATTAGCGACCGGATATACGAAAAGTTAACCAATGTTCGCGGGGCTTTCCGTACTCAGCTGTTATATGTGTCGGCGGTGCGTGAAGGGGACAACCGCTTTCGCTACCGTTTGCTGAAAAGCGATATCGACGGTGTGGGTGAGGAGGTGTTGGCCGACAGCATGGAGCCAATTTTGGCGCCGACATGGTCACCCGATGGCAAGAATATTGCCTATGTTTCATTCAGAACGACGCGTCCTGCGATATATTTACATAATTTGCAGACCGGCCAACGGAAACAATTAACGAATTTCCGCGGTCTCAATGGTGCTCCGGCATTTTCGCCGGATGGAAAACAATTGGCCATGGTGCTATCTAAAGATGGTAGCCCCGATATATACGTGATGGATCTGGCAAGCCAGAGCCTGAAAAAGGTGACCAATCACTTTGCCATCGACACTGAGCCCGCTTGGGCACCGGATGGAAAGTCGATCTATTTTACGTCGGACCGAGGCGGCAAACCGCAAATTTACCGAGTAGAATTGGCGTCAGGAAGTGTCGAACGTGTCACCTTTGAAGGTGACTACAATGCCCGCGCCAGAATATTGGGCGACGGCTTGGGACTGGTTATGGTACACAGGGTGCAGGGCAGGTTTCATATTGCCGTGCAGGACTTCAAGCGCAACCGAGTGGAAATACTAACCTCCACCGACTTGGATGAATCGCCCAGTGTCGCTCCCAATGGCAGTATGTTGTTGTATTCTACAACGTACAACGGCAAAGGGGTGTTGGCAGCAGTATCTGTGGATGGCGGTGTGCGTTACCGCTTGCCATCCCGGTTTGGAGATGTGCGTGAGCCGGCGTGGTCGCCTTTTCTGTATAAGTAGTGGCCGGATAAAATCCTGCAGATAAATGGTTTATCTGCTACTGAAAGTAAACTTTGCAAGTGGGGAAATACAATGAAATACCAATCTAAGTTGTTCCTGGGTGTTGCCTTAGCCGGTGCTTTGCTCACAGGTTGTGCGTCAAACGATACTGACAGCAGCGGCCAAACCAGCGATATGAACACCTACTCTGAGCCAACTCAGAGCATGGAATCTGATGTGTCGGCATACGAAGCGCAAGAGCCAGAAGTGGTTCTGGAAAACATCTTCTACTTCGAGTTCGACCAAGCCACGCTGACTGCTGAAGCGCGCCGTAACCTGGATGCACAGATTGCCCGTCTGCAAAAAACCACTGGCCCTATTCGCCTGGAAGGTCACGCTGACGAGCGCGGTACTCGCGAGTACAATATGGCCCTGGGTGAGCGTCGTGCCAACTCTGTTGCCGACTACATGGCAATCAACGGCATTGCTCGCTACCGTATTGAAACCGTAAGCTACGGTGAAGAGCGTCCTATCGCTTTCGGTCAGTCTGAGTCTGCGTACTCTAAAAACCGTCGCGTAGAACTTAAGTAATAGAAATAAGGCAAGCTGATGCAACTGAAAAAAACCGTGATGATCGCCCTGCTGGCGTCTGGCCCTTCGGTATGGGCTCAGGCTCCGGTGGAGGATATCAATGACCCAAACCGGCGCAACAATGCCGGGGCGGGCCTGGAAGCGGGCATCTACCAGCAGCTTCAGCAGCTCCAGCAAGAGATTATGGCGCTGCGTGGAACGGTAGAAGAGCAGGGGCATCAGCTTCGTCAATTGAAGCAACAAAGTCTGGACCGTTATATCGATATGGATCGACGGCTCAGTAGTGTGGCGGGTGGCGCGGCGGCAGCTGCCCCTTCTGCTACTGACGCGCTTCCTCCCGCTGCGGCGCCTGCGACAAGCACTGCACCGGCAGATCAACAAAGCACTGAGGCACCTGCTCCGGCAAGCACCGATAATGGCCTTACCGGCAAACCCTCGGTCGACTATGCACAGGCATACAGCCTGGTGAAGGCGCGCCAATACACCGACGCCATTACCGCCTTCGAAGCCTACGTAAAAGCCTATCCCTCCGAGCGCTACACGCCTAATGCCTGGTATTGGCTGGGAGAGCTCTATGTGGCGATTTCACCACAAAACCTGGAGGCTTCGTCTGCCGCTTTCCAAAAGCTGTTAGCCGATTACCCCGAAAACGGCAAAGTACCCGCCGCCATGTACAAGCTGGCAACGGTCTACTTCCTGCAGGATGACAAAGACAAAGCGCGTGAAATGCTCACCCATGTTATCGACCGCTACGGCAACACCGGTAATTCGGCGGTGATAAAAGCCCGCGAATTCCTGCGCAAGAATTACTAACAGCCAAGAGTTGCTAATAGCCAATAGTGACTCATAAAGAGCCACCGCATTCGCTGCGCGTTGCCCTCGGGCGGCTCAGCTCTTAAAATAGCGCCCTTTGGGTTTACCAGCCCGTCTAACGGCCAGGCCGTTTCACCCGGAGCGGCACAAGCATGAGCGCCAGTCTGCGAATTACCGAAATTTTCTACTCTTTACAGGGCGAGTCCAGAACCATTGGCCTGCCCACCGTCTTTGTGCGCTTAACCGGTTGCCCGCTACGTTGCACCTACTGCGATACCGAATACGCCTTTCACGGCGGTGAACGTCGCAGCATCGACGACATTCTTGCGCAGGTTGCCAGTTATTCGCCGCGGTACATCTGCGTAACAGGGGGCGAGCCGCTTGCCCAGCCGGAGTGCTTAACCTTATTGCGGGCACTGTGCGATGCCGGTTACGAGGTGTCCCTGGAGACCAGTGGCGCCATGCCCGTTGCCGATGTCGACCCACGCGTATCGAAAGTCGTGGATCTAAAAACCCCTGCCTCGGGCGAACAACACCGCAATTTGATGGAAAATCTCGACCACCTCGGCGCAAACGACCAGGTGAAGTTCGTTATTTGTGATCGCGACGACTACGACTGGGCGCGTTTCCAGGTCGACCAGCACCGGTTGCCGGAGCGCGTTGGCGAGGTGCTGTTTTCGCCGAGTTTTGAACAGTTGCCGGCGCGCGACCTCGCCGACTGGATCATCGGCGACAACTTGCCGGTGCGTTTCCAGCTTCAGCTACACAAACTTCTATGGCAGGACGCCCCCGGACATTAAGCAATAGGCAGAGTAGTGACAAAGAAAGCAATTGTATTGGTATCAGGCGGTCTCGACAGCGCCACCGTGCTCGCTCAGGCCCGCGCCGATGGTTATGAATGCTATGCCCTGGCCTTTGACTACGGCCAGCGCCACCACGCCGAACTGATTGCCGCCCGCCGCGTTGCCGATGCGCACGGCGCGAAAGAATTTAAGATTATCAAACTGGACCTGAGCAGCATTGGCGGCTCGGCGCTGACCGACGCCAGTATTGATGTGCCCGATGCCGGTGGCGAAGGCATACCTATCACCTATGTGCCTGCGCGCAACACCGTGTTCTTATCCATCGCGTTGGGCTGGGCCGAGGTAATCGGCGCCAACAGCATCCACATTGGCGTGAACGCGGTGGACTATTCCGGCTACCCCGATTGTCGCCCCGCCTTTATCGACGCCTTCGAACACTTGGCGAATGTCGCCACAAAAGTGGGGGTAGAGGGGCAGGCCATGCATATCGCCACGCCGCTTATCGACCTCAGCAAGGCGCAGATCATTGGTTTGGGCACTGACCTGGGTGTGGATTACAGCCTCACCGTATCCTGTTATCAGGCCGATGATGAAGGCTATGCCTGCGGGCGTTGCGACAGTTGTCACCTGCGTCGACAAGGCTTTATCGAGGCCGGTGTCAGCGATCCGACGCGCTATCGTTAATCGGGTAAAAAAAACAATTTTTTTATGCTTATGCTGTTGTTTTTGATCTCAAAATCCGTATTATAAGCGCCTCTTTCGGGGCCGTTAGCTCAGTGGTAGAGCAGTTGGCTTTTAACCAATTGGTCGATGGTTCGAATCCATCACGGCCCACCATCAAATTCCGAAGAAAGCACTGCATTTGCAGTGCTTTTTTTTTTGCCGCTTACTTTTCCGACACGAATTTCGCCAAGTGCGTATTTATTGACGAATAAAACGTCGATGTAGCTGCGCTGTCTCGGTATTCTTGGCGCGTTGCGCAACGAGACATGGAGTTATTGCGTAAGCGTACGACCCGCCACGAGGGCGGGGCGAACTACAACCGAAAAAGGCATGACATAGCGTTATGAGTATCAACGACAAGGATTATGTGCCCTACGAGGGCGAAGATATGCAGCGCTACATCGAGCGCGTAATCGCGGTTGAACCGCCCACCCACCCCGCGCGGGACTGGGTATATAAACTGCTCAAATACCTGTTTTCCCCGACGTTTCTCGATGCCGACAAACTGCCAGACAAGCCCTGCCTGTTTGTCGCTAACCATTCCATCTACGCGGTCGATGGCCCGATTCTCGGCCTGCCGATGCTGGCAGAACATGGCCGCTTTTTGCGTGCCTTAAGCGATAAATGGATGTGGAACAGCGTCAATGAGCAGTTCTTGCTTAACCAGGGCGCGGTCATCGGCCACCCAGAGGTGTGCAGTGCGCTGATGGAAGGCGGCCAGGATATTCTGGTATTTCCCGGCGGTGCCCACGAGGCCACCAAACCAGCCGACCAGAAATACACTCTGCAGTGGAAAGAGCGCACCGGCTTTGTGCGCATGGCCGCTAAGCATGGCTATACCATTATTCCCACGGCGGTAGTGGGCCCGGAGGAGTTTTACCGCCACTTAATGGAAGGTCGCGACCTGCCAAACTCGCTGCTGGGTAAATTGCTCACCCGTTTTGGCTTGTTAAATGAAAACTCCCGCACTGATCTGATGGGGCCGATTCCGGTTGGCTTGTTCGGTACGCTGTTGCCCAAACCCCAGCGCTGTTTTATTCAGTTTGGCGACCCCGTTGATCTGAGCGAATACAAAGGCAAAGTGCCCAGCAAGGCACAGCAAATGGCGATTCGCAGCGAGGTTGCTGAAACGATTGAAGGGATGATCTCCTCGCTGTTTCTCAAGCGCGCTCAGCAGCGCTTCAAAGATAAATTCTGGCGGCGAGTGCTCAGCGCTTAATGTTAAAAATGTCGGCTAAGCCCGGCATTTTTTTTTGTTCGTCGATATCTACGTAGCAAATATACCGTATAGTGTATTTGGCGGTGTGGGACACTGCGTGGCATTGGCAGACAATCCACAGCCAGGGTTTTGGGTCAGTATTGATCAACATAATCATAATAATGCTGGCGAGGCGCCAGGTTTGTCTCGCTGTGTAGCGGCTCGCTTTAGCATGGATACTCAGGCACAGCTCTCGCTCGCAACGAATCAATAACAATAATAAACAAGATAAGAATCCGCCCGGCAATTATCGGCCGGTGCGCTCTCAACGCGGAGAATCATCATGATGGGCTTGCGTGACCAAGTAGTGGCCGGGCTATTGATCTGTCTCGGTGCAATGTTAACGGCTTGCGGCGGCTCTTCAAGCAGCGGCCAAACCACCACAGCCAATGACACCGGTTCGGCAGAAACACGAGGGTGGCAGCCCTACGAGCGTCCGCAGGAATTCAGCGCGATGGTGACCCTGCCCCGCGAATTTATCGAAATGCGCGACGGCGTTCGCCTGTCGGCCCATATCACCTTACCGGCCGATGAGGCGGGGAATCCCGTCGAGACACCGCTGCCGGTGATTCTCACGCAGACCGGATACAACAGCAGTACCGGTGGTGTAACGGCTGCCAACCCGTATTTTGTTCAACGCGGCTACGCGCAGGTGTATGTCGACGTGCGCGGCACCGGAAATTCTGAAGGCGTGTGGGAAGCCTGGGGGCCGGTTGAGCAGGCTGACTACCTGGAAGTAATGGACTGGGTAGCCAAGCAACCCTGGTCAGACGGCAACGTGGGTACCTGGGGGCCATCGTTTATGGCCATCACGCAGCTGCTTACCGCGCAGCACAATCACCCAGCACACAAAGCCCTGTTTGCAATCGTACCGCCGGGGGATGTCTATCGCGATATCACCTTTGCCGGTGGTCAGATCAACGGTGCCTTTGTGCCGGCATGGCTGGGCCTGGTAACCGGTTTGTCGTTAATTCCCGCGCAGGAAAGTTTCCAGGACCCCGAGCAACTGCTCAGTGTGTTTGCCGAACACACCGCCAACGCGGTGACGGAATTTCAGGCAACAACCTTGATCGGTGGCCTTACCGGCAGTGATGAAACCGCTTACGACAGTGAATTCTGGCGTGTGCGCTCGCCTCTGACTCATATCGACAAAGTGAAAGTGCCCACCTTCGTGGTTGGCGGCTTGCGTGATATTTTTCAGCGCAGCGAACCAATGGCCTATGAAGGGCTAAAGGACAACACCAATGCCAAACTGCTTATCGGTCCCTGGGATCATTTGCAGGGCTCACAGTTAGAGGGGCTGCCGGTCGATGGCATTCCCCACGGCGACGATATTGCGCTGGCCTGGTTCGACCACTACCTGAAGGGCATGAACAACGGGGCAGAAGACATGCCCGCCGTCACCCAATATCTCTATGGCGAAGAGCGCTATGTAACGCTGCCAGACTGGCCACACCCACAGTTGCAAAGTGAGCGCTGGTATTTGCGTGGCGATGGCAGCCTAAGCCAGCAGGGCGCTGCCGCTGATGAGGGGAGCAAGATTGTCTTGCAGCAACCCTTTGCCGGTATCTGCTCAGATAGCACGGCCCAGTGGTCGGCGGGCATTCTCGGTTTGCTTCCCTCTCCCTGCTACGACGACAACCGAATCAATGAGGCCCTGGAAGTCACCTACACCAGTGCGCCGATGAAGGAGGACTATTTTATTAACGGCCCCATTCAGGCCGATTTGTGGATATCCACCACCGCTCTGGATGCCGGCGTAGTGGTGAGGGTGAGCGATGTCTCCCCCGACGGCGTATCGCGGCAACTGACCAGTGGTTTGCTTACGGCGTCGGCGCGGGCGGTGGACCCTAACCAGTCGCGCTATGTTGCCGGCAATATGATTCAGCCCTGGCACCTATATACCGCCGAGAGCCGTCAGCCCCTGGCAATGAACGAGGTGGTGGCCATCAATGTGGAGATATTTTCAACCAGCGCGGTGATTAAACGCGGGCACGCGCTGCGCATCTCCGTCGGTGCCAGTGACTTCCCGCGCGGCATCCCGCCAGTGCTAGACCTTGTCGACCAGCTGGCGGGGGTGATGACTGTATACAGCGATGCCGACCGGCCCTCCAGTGTGGTGCTGCCGGTGATACCTATCGAGGCCTTGCCTATCGTCTCCAGTGGTGAATAGGCGGTGGCTGGCAAATAAATAACTGATAACTAAAAGTCGTAACGCAATTTACGGCCTTACTCATTAAGGCCACTGATCCTCCATACCAAAATAATACAAATAAGGAGTGACTATGGGAGTTCGCAAATGCTGTATCGGTGCGCTGGCGCTGGCCGTATTACCCGCTGCGGCGCTGGCCGAGGACAGCAAATCGCGGCCGCAGTTGGAAGAGGTGATGGTCACCGCTCAGAAGCAGCAGCAAAGCTTGCAGGATGTGCCAATAGCCGTGGCCGCCGTCGATGGCGCTAAAATTCGCGATGCCGGTATTCAGCGTATTGAAGAGCTCACCGCCTATGTGCCCAATTTTAAAATGGCGGTCACCGGGCAGGGCAATGCGGTGTACATTCGCGGTGTGGGCTCGGGTGACAACCGCGGCTTTGAGCAATCGGTGGGCATGTTTATCGACGGCATCTACGCCGGGCGCGGTCAGCAGTTCCAGTCGCCGTTCCTCGATATTGCCTTAGTGGAAGTACTAAAAGGACCGCAGGGCACCTTGTTCGGTAAAAACACTATCGCCGGCGCCGTCAACATCAGTACCGCCAAACCCAGTGATGCCTTCTCCGGCGAATTCAGCGCCCAGCACAACCCGGAAATTGGCGCAGAAGAGGTCACCGCCACCGTTAATGTGCCGCTGGGCGATGCCTTTGCAGTGCGGGCAGCGTATAAGCGTTTAACCGAAGACGGCTACGTGAATAATTTTATTCTCGACCAGGATGAAACCGAGCGCGCCGAAGATGTGCTGCGCCTGGGCCTGCGCTGGCGCGCCAGCGATGATCTCGATATCAACCTCAAACTGGAGCAGTCGGATTTTGGCCAAGTGGGCACCACCCACCAGCTGGTGGATAACACCGGCACCTTTTCACTGTACCAGTCGAATTTCGGCTTGCCCGTCACGCCGCCAGTGTCACTGCCCGTGCCGCTGTACTCGGTAAACCTTGAAGACGAAATTGATCCCCGCGAAGACGGCCGCCTGGACCGCCGCAAGTCAGACCGTCAGTTCGACTGGCAACCCGCAGTTACCCAAAATAACAGTGAATCCGCCGTATTCACGGTGGAATACGCCCTGAGTGAAACCCTCACGCTCACCAGCGTCAGCGGCTATTCCCAGTTTGATTTTCGATTTAACCTCGACGCCGACTTCACCGACCTGCAGTTCATCGGCACCGAAAACACTGAAGACTTCAGCCAGCTCAGCCAGGAGTTTCGTCTGGCGGGGAATATCGGCGACAACATCGACTTTATCGGCGGCGTGTACGCCCACAAGCAGCAGCTTACCAGCACGCTTTGGCTAAACCTGGACTTCCAGGCACTGGGGGTACCCAGTTCCATTTCGCTGCCGGGCACCACCATTTCCCTACCCAGCCAACTCGCCACGTTTACCGAATACCAGCAAGACACAGACAGCGTGGCGGTATTTGGTCAGGCCACCTGGGCCATTACCGAGTCGCTGAGTGCCACCTTGGGTTTGCGCTGGGGGCAGGATGAGAAGCAGGCCCACAAGTATTTGGATATTGCCGAGTTCCGCAGCAAGGAGCGCACCCCCAATCCCGTTTATGCGGTGCTGGCTGGTGCGCTCAATAACTCGGAAAATCACGACATTAAAAACGCCCGCAAAGTCGACAATATTTCACCGGCCTTCAATCTGCAGTGGTATGCCAATGAAGATGTCATGAGCTATTTCCGCTACGCCAAAGGCTTTAAAGATGGCGGCTTTAACGCCAACGACACCACCGCCAGTCAGGACGCCTTTGCCTACGAGGACGAAGAGGCCGACACCTACGAGCTGGGTATCAAAACCACCTTGCTCGACGGCGCCATGACTGTGAATGCGGCGCTGTTTTATACCGAGTTTATGGAACGCCAGGTCAGTAACTTTACGCTGACCGGCTACGTGGTGGGCAATGCCGCCGAGTCCATTACCCAGGGCTTTGAAGCGGATATGCGCTGGGCGCTTACCGAGCGGCTGCTTGTTGGCGCCTCTGTGGCATGGCTGGACTCGTATTTCACCGCCTTTCCCGACGGCCCCTGTACCGCCGAGCAAACCCGCACGGCGTCGGAGCAGGGCAATAAGGATTGCCGCCAGGACCTCAGCGGCCAGGGCACCGATTACGCGCCGGAATACAGCGGCAGCCTCATCAGTCAGTATCTGCAACCGATTGGCGACAGCATGGAACTGCGCCTGCAGGTGGATGTGAATTTCAGCGATGAATTCTTCTACACCCAGGACCGGGACGCCGCCGATATGCAGGAGGCCTACTACAAAATAAACAGCCGTTTGTCCTTGGCACACTTTAATCAGGGCTGGGAGCTGGCCTTGGTCGGCAAAAACCTCACCAACGAAATGACGCGCCCGGCGGGCAACGATGTTCCCCTGTTTGTTGGCGCCCACTTTGCCGCCACCGATCCCCCGCGCAGCCTGGCCCTGGAAGGCGTTGTGCGCTTCTAGCGGGGTAGGCATCGCCTCAGCGCACCTGCAATGGGGCGCTGCGCAATTCCGATGGGGTTTTCTTGATACCGCCAGCGGATAACGGATGTGTCGCGCCGCGACACATCCGGCACCGTTGAACAATCTTCCTTATGCCTGTTTGCGTCACTATGCTGGCGAATAACACTAATAAGGAATTGCTATGGTACACCCCAGACGATGGTGCACTACCGCGTTGGCCTTGGCCGTGCTGCCAGCCGCCGGGTTCGCGGCTGAAGGTAAACCTCGCGCCCAGCTCGAAGAAGTGATTGTCACCGCCCAGAAACAACAGCAGAGCCTGCAAGATGTTCCCATTGCCGTTGCCGCAGTAGATGGCGCCAAAATTCGCGATGCCGGCTTGCAGCGTATCGAAGAGCTCACCGCCTACGTACCCAACTTTAAAATGGCCGTTACCGGTCAGGGTAACGCCATCTATATTCGCGGGGTTGGCTCGGGTGACAACCGCGGCTTTGAACAGTCGGTAGGGATGTTTATCGACGGTATCTACGCCGGTCGCGGCCAGCAGTTCCAAGCGCCTTTCCTGGATATTGCACTGGTTGAAGTGCTCAAGGGCCCGCAGGGCACCCTGTTTGGTAAGAACACCATCGCCGGTGCGGTGAATATCAGCACCAGCCGCCCCAACGACGAGTTGGGCGGTGAAATTGCCTACCAATACAACCCCGAGATCGGTGCGCGGGAAGTGACCGCCATTCTGAATACGCCGCTAGGGGGTAACTTCTCAGCGCGTGCTGCCTACAAGCGCCTAGAAGAAGACGGCTATATCGACAACTTTATTCTCGACCGCGACGAAGCCCAGCGCGCCGAAGACTCGCTGCGCCTGGCACTGCGCTGGGACGCCACCGACAAGCTGGATGTAAACCTCAAGCTGGAAAAATCCGACTTCGGTATTCAAGGCACCACCTTCCAGCTCACCGACAACACCGGTACCTTTAACTTGTACCAGTCGAATATTTCACTGCCCATCAACTTGCCGATAAACCTGCCACTGCCGCTGTTGTCCTTCAACCTGGAAGACGAAATCGACCCGCGTGAAGATGGCAAGTTTGACCGCCGCAAGTCCGACAAGCAGTTCGACTGGCAACCGGCCTTCACCCAAAACAACAGTGAAGCTGCTGTGTTTACGCTCGAGTATGCACTCACTGACACCGTGACCTTAACCAGCATTACCGGTTACTCCCACTTCGACTTCTTCTTTAATTTGGACGCCGACTTTACCGACCTGGAATTTATCGGCACCGAAAACACCGAAGACTTCACCCAAATCAGTCAGGAATTTCGTGTCGCGGGTACTGTGGGGTGAGCGCATCGACTACATAGGCGGTATTTACGCCCACACCCAAGACCTGACCAGCACTCTGTGGCTGAACCTGGACTTCGACGCCGTGGGGATTCCCAGCTCGCTCTTGGGCCTATCGCTGCCCACCCAGTTAGCGACCTTTACCGAGTTTGAACAAACCACCGACAGCCTCGCGGTATTTGGTCAGGCCACCTGGAATATCACCGACACACTTAGCGCCACATTAGGTTTGCGCTGGGGTGAAGACCAAAAAGAAGCCACTAAGTACTTGGATGTTGCGCGCTTCCGCTCCAAAGAGCGGGCCATCAACCCGCTCTATGCAGTCATCGCTGGCGCACTGAACAACTCCGAAAACCACGATATCGAAAACGAACGCAGCGTGGAGAACGTCTCACCGGCTTTCAACCTGCAGTGGTACGCCACTGAAGATGTGATGAGCTACTTCCGCTACGCCAAAGGCTTTAAAGACGGCGGCTTTAACGCCAGCGACACCACCTCCAGTCAGGACGCCTTCACCTATGAAGACGAAGAAGCCGACACCTTCGAGCTAGGGGTAAAAACCACCTTGTTTGACGGTGCCGCTACCTTCAATGCCGCGGCGTTCTACACCGAGTTTGCCAATCGCCAGGTGAGTAACTTCACCCTTACCGGCTATGTGGTGGGCAACGCTGCGGAGTCGATCACCCAAGGGGTAGAGGCGGACTTCCGCATGGCCCTGAGTGAACGACTCACCATTGGCGCGTCGGCAGCGTGGCTGGATTCCTACTTCACCTCCTTTGAAGATGGCCCCTGTACCGCTGTGCAAACCGATGCCGCCTTCCGCGCTGGTAACCCCGACTGCCGCCAGGACCTCTCTGGCGAGGGCACCGACTACGCGCCGGAGGTCACGGCGAGCCTCACCGGGCAATATGTTCGGCCCATTGGCGACAGCATGGAAATGCGCTTCCAGTTGGACCTGAACTACACCGAGGAGTACTACACCACGCAGGACCGCGACGAAGCAGACAAGCAAGACGCCTTCTATAAAATCAACAGCCGCCTGTCGCTGATGAGCTTTGCCCAGGGTTGGGAGCTGGCCCTGCTGGGTAAAAACCTCACCAACGAAATCACCACCTCACACGGTAACGACGTTCCGCTGTTTGTAGGCGCTCACTTTGCCTCTACCGACGCGCCGCGCAGCGTCGCCGTGGAAGGGGTACTGCGCTTCTAAACCTCTCGCGTGTAAACCACCTAACAGGCCCTCTTTCGAGGGCCTTTTTGTTTCCAGCACTGGCAATAAAGCCCAGCGTTCGCGCTGTTGTCTGCTGGCAAACGAGCCATACACACCGCCTATAGTTTTTTGCACGCCAAGCCTTTATGCTCGTATTTCCAGCAAGGAATGCGCGTTAATCCTGAACGATTTTCAAAAACGCGCGGCAAAACAGCCACATAAGGAAATACGGGCAAGAGCTATGACACCCCGCCTTCAAGATAAACGCGTATGCGCGTTATGCCAGCTCCAGATTTTGCGTGAATACGTCGGTTTAGTAATAGATTTAATGCTATGTGCCATTGGACGGTCGAGTGGTGCTCGGGCAAACCGAGCGTGCGCGATATACAAATGTTAAGGCTAATAAGTCATACACGAGTTAAGAATGGACGAGATAAAACAAAAGATAGCCCTGTTTATTGATGCTGACAACGCGCCGGCCAGCAGGTTCGAAGATGTCCTCAGCGAGGTAGCAAAGTACGGAGTGGTGACGATCCGTAAAGCTTATGGAAACTGGAAGTCACCAAGTCTCAAGCCTTGGGAAGACCTGCTTCATGAGTATGCTATCCAGCCAGTGCAGCAGTATAACCTAACCAAGGGTAAAAATGCGTCTGATATAGCTTTGGTCATAGACGCGATGGACGTCATGTACACCAAAGACATTGATGTTATGTGCTTTGTTTCGTCGGATAGTGATTTCACTCCAATGGTGACGAGAGCATTGGCCGAGGGGAAGGTGGTATTGGGGTTCGGTGAACGAAAGACACCTGCACCTTTTGTAAATGCATGTTCAAAATTTCTCTTTCTGGATCATACCGAAGAGATAGAGTCTGAAAAGAGTTCTAAACCGAAGAACATAAAATCTGATACTAAGCTAATTAACCTTCTACGCCAGGCAATTGAGGCGACTGAAGATGACGATGGTTGGGCGCCTCTAGGGCCTGTTGGTGCAAACATCTCTAACAGGACGTCGTTCGATTGTAGAAACTACGGGTTCAAAAATCTGAGTAGTCTGTTCAAAGCAATTGATCTGTTCGAGCTTAAGCGAGGGCAGGGGAATTCTTTCTTAGTTCGAGATATTAGAAAGTGTAGAAAGCCCTAAAAAGGCGCGGTATGCGCTCGCTTAGTACCCCGGTTTGATGCGATTCCTCGTATGGTTCAGGATGCGTAGACCTGCCAGAATACCACCGCCCATATAGCGGCGTGGTCTTAGTACCAACGAGCAGTAAAGGAGCAAGCTTGACCATGAACCCCATCAATCCCAAAAAACTCCTCCTCAGCAAGTGGACGGCGGTACAGCCGGTTAACAAAGAAAAGCACTTTATGGTGACGGAGGTGGAGTTTGATGAAGAGGGTGTGGTGGTGGACTGTGTGATAGAAGCGGTCATGTCCAAACGCACCGAGTCGATTGACTGGACGGTGTTGAAGAATACGGATAACTGGCGGCAGGGGTGGAAGTAGCGTTTGCTCCGCTTACACCATTTCGTTCCACTACCGCTCTCTTGCCGATTAAACCTTAAGCCGGCAACTTTCGTAGTGTGGCGCTAAAGCTGCACAGTATCGTTCCAGCCTGACTGAGCGTGCCGCGCGTAAAACCCATGCGGCCGGTTTCCTGAAGTAGCTCAACATCGGCGATTATGTCTTGCCCGAGCTTGCCGCCCTGTAAAAACTGCATACTGAAATCGATGGTGACAACGCGCCCCAGTGCTACGCAGCGCTCAGTATAGAGCGGCAGGTAAAACACTTGTTCAGCGCGGGCGGCGAGGTAGCCGCCGTGTATGCCGTGCTGAATGTTTTTACTGTTGTCGTCGCAGCCAAAGCGGGCCTGGGCGGTGTTATTGCCGAGTTTTCGAAATTCAAATGCGCCGAGGTGACTGTCGAAGGAGGTGCCTTCTACCATTGGCATGGTTTGCCAGTCTGAGCTTTCGCATTCGGGGAAGTAAGGAGCGGGCATGGTGGTTTTCTCGTTCAGTTATGTTGTGCGGTGGCCTACTTATTCATCGCTGTGCTGTCTAACGGCGCACAGCGGTGATTGGCGTGAAGGCGCGCAGGACGTTCGCGCATCGCGATAGCGGAGCGTTGCTAAGCATGAGTATCCACTGAAAATAAAAACGACGGCCCGTGTACGCGAGCCGCCGTTAGATGGTTTTGCTAGCGGTTTTAGATGGGCTCAAAACTCACGGGCAGGCCGTCGGCAGGGAAGATCAGCGGCACCCAGCTGCGGGGCATTTCATAGCCGTCTTTCACTTTTATGTTGTAGCGGCGCAGCATGTGGAACAGGAACAGCTTGGTTTGTACTTCGGCAAAGTTCAGGCCCAGGCATTTGTGAGCGCCGCCGCCAAAGGGTACCCATTGGAAGAAGTGCTTTTTGTCTTCGGCGCGTTCTTTGGAAAAGCGCTCGGGGTCGAAGTCGTTGGGGTTGCTCCAATACTCTTCCATGTAGTGGGTGAGTAGTGGCGAGATGGCCACCGCGGTGTTTTTGGGTACGTGGTAGCCAAAAATGTCCATGTCTTTCAGAGTGCGGCGCGGAATGGCCGGCACAGGGGGATACATGCGCAGGGCTTCTTTAAACACCAGCTTACTGTCGTCGAGTTTATTCAGGTCGTCGTAGTCGAGCTGGTCTTTGCCGATGGCTGCGTATTCCTCGCGCAGTCGCTGCTGCCACTCGGGGTTCTTGGCCAGTGCGTAAACAATGGAGCACAGTGTGCTGGTTGTGGTGTCGTGGGCAGCGAACAGCAGGAAAATAATATGGTCGCGCACCGCTTCGTCGGAGAAGTAGTTGCCGTCTTCATCGGTGGCGTGGCAGATCTGCGAGAAAATATCCCGGCCTTCGTGTTTGCGCTTGTCGTCGATATGCGCCATCACAAAGTCTTCTAAATGCTTGCGGCCGGTCAGACCGCGATGCCAAAGCGTGCCGGGGATGGGGAGCTTTAATACCGCCATTGAGGCAAGCATGGTGTCCACGAAGGCGGTATTCACACCGCTGGCTTCTTCGCCCATTTCCACACCTAAAAACACCTCGGCAGCCACTTCCAGCAGCAGCTGTTTTACGGCGTGTTGAAAGTGGAACTCTTTGCCCTTGGGCCATTCTTCCAGGCCGCGCTCCAGGTGCGGGCTCATGGTGTGCAAATAGCCTTCGATCGATGCCTTCTTAAAAGCACCTTGCAAAATTTTACGGTCGTAGCGGTGGGCCTCGGCGTCTTTCAGCATCAGCCCGTTGGGGAAGAGTCGGTCCAGTAATGGGTTCCAGGCCAGCATGCTGGAGAACTGGCCGTCGCTGTTTTTCAGTACCAGTTCGTTCGCTTCCGGGCCGAGCAGGGTCAGGCTGTGTTGGAACAGGGTATTGCCGCGCGAAATTTTGCCGTATTTGCGGTAGCGCATTTCGGTGAGCGCTTTGTAGTTCTTCAAAAAACTGAAGGTCTGGCCGAACAGGGGCAGGCCGCTGTCACCGGGAATATGCGTCAGCTTGCGATTGGGTTGGCGCGGGTAGTCTTGGTAGTCAACGCTGGTGCTGTTCATGGTGTTCCTCGTTGTGGCTAGCCGCAGTGCGGCACATCTTGGCAGACACAGTAGGGCAGGCGTTTTTTAGGGTCTAGTCGGCAGGCGACGGCGGTGGTCGATGCGCGCCAGTGGGCGGGGGATTCCCGTTTTTTGTAAGAAAATGTCAAGTGGTTGTCACGGTCAATCATTGCCGCTTTGGGGGCGGCGAGGCGATGCTGTGCGTCGACACGCAGTGCCGAGCCTCGGCTCTGGCAGGAAAAACAAACCTCGGCGCCAGCGCGCCGATTGAATAACGAGAGAAGAACCATGCTTCCCAGAGATTTTACAGAAGAGCAGCAAATGTTTCGTTCGGCCTACCGCAAATTCCTGGAACAGGAAGTG
Source organism: Spongiibacter marinus (assembly GCF_016906995.1). Classification (GTDB taxonomy): domain Bacteria; phylum Pseudomonadota; class Gammaproteobacteria; order Pseudomonadales; family Spongiibacteraceae; genus Spongiibacter; species Spongiibacter marinus. The sequence continues at coordinate 224,098 of NZ_JAFBBD010000007.1, forward strand.
GCCCCGAATGTGGATGCCTGGCGCGAGCAGGGCATTGTTGACCGGGAGGTATTTAAAAAGGCCGGTGAGCAGGGCTTTTTGATGGTTTGGCCCGACGAGCAGTACGGCGGCATGGGCGACCGCGACTTCCGTTTTGAGCAGATCATTATTGAAGAAACCGCCAACGTTTACGCCGGTGACTGGGCGAATACCCTACACAGCCGTTTGGTTGGCCCCTATATCGACCGCTTTGGCAGTGAAGAACAAAAGGCGCGCTTTTTGCCGCGCTGTGTGAGTGGTGAGGTGATTCTGGCAGTGGCGATGACCGAGCCCGACGCCGGTTCCGACCTTGCGGGTATGCGCGCCGTGGCTAAAGACATGGGCGACCACTGGCTGCTGAGTGGTAACAAAACGTATATCACCAACGGCATTAATTCCGATGTGGTGATCGTAGCGGCCAAGACCGATCCGGAAAACAACCCCCACGCGATGGGCCTGTTTTTGGTGGAGCGCGGCATGGAAGGCTTCGAGCGCGGTCGCAATTTGAAGAAGATGGGCATGAAGGCCCAGGACACTGCGGAACTGTTCTTCAATGAAGTGCGTATTCCCAAAGAGAACGTACTGGGCGACCCAACTATGGGCTTTATATACCTGATGGAAGGTCTGGCTGAAGAGCGTTTGATTGGCGCCTGCGGCTTTTTGTCTTCAGCGCAGAAGGCGTTTGAAGTGACGCGTGAATTCTGTGAGCAGCGCAAGGTGTTTGGCAAGCCGCTGTCAAAAATGCAGAACACCCAGTTCAAAATGGCTGAACTGCGCACCGAGTTGGACGTGGCTCAGGCCTATGTTGACCAGTGTGTTGCGGTGCATAACCGTGGCCAGTTAACCGCAGAAGATGCCGCCAAAGCCAAGCTGTATACCAGTGAGTTGCTGTGCCGCATGGTTGACGAAGGCGTGCAGCTGCACGGTGGTGCGGGTTACATGGACGAGTATCCGATCTCCCGTATGTACTGCGACGCGCGTATTACCCGCATTTTTGCCGGTACCTCAGAAATTATGAAGCTGATTATTGCCCGCGATGTATTCGCCGACAGCTTCGTTCCCTTTGTTGATCGCGCCTAAGCGCGGTTTCACTCATCACGTTTAGGAGTAGAAAGATGGATGTAAACGGAAAAGTTGCCCTGGTCACCGGTGGTGCATCGGGTTTGGGTAAAGCGACGGTAGAGTCGATTGTGGCAGCGGGTGGCAAGGTCGCCATTCTGGATATGAATGAAGCCCTCGGTCAGGCCCTGGCTGAGCAGCTGGGCAGTGAAAAAGCGCTGTTTGTTGCCACGAATGTGGCGGACGAAGCCTCTGTTGAAGCGGCGGTGAAGGCCTGTTTGGAGGCCTTCGGCGCGATTCACATCTGCTGCAATTTCGCCGGTATTGGCAACGCTATTAAAACAGTGGGCAAGCAAGGCGCCTTCCCGCTGGACCAGTTTAAGCGTGTGATCGACATTAACCTGGTGGGCTCGTTCAATGTGCTGCGATTGGCGGCCGAGGCCATGGCCAAGCAAGACCCCATCGACGAATTTGGTGGCCGCGGGGTGATTATCAACACTGCATCGGTTGCCGCCTTCGACGGCCAAATTGGCCAGGCTGCCTACAGCGCCAGTAAGGGCGGTGTTGTCGGCATGACCCTGCCGATCGCTCGCGACCTGGCGAGCTATGGCATTCGCGTTAACACCATTGCACCGGGTTTGATCGACACGCCCCTGTTGGCGTCTTTGCCTGAAGAAGCGCGCCAGTCGTTGGCGCAGTCGGTACTTAACCCCAAGCGCCTCGGCCAGCCCGAGGAAATTGCCAGCCTGGCGATGCACATTATCGCCAACGACTACCTCAATGCTGAAGTGATCCGTATGGATGGCGGCATTCGCATGCAGCCGCGGTAAGTCTGCTTGCCCCGGGTCGGCCGCTGCCAACAAACGGCGCCCGGGGACTAACCCCTTTCTTTACGCTGCTGATAGCCTAAATTCAGGATGCAGCGTGGCCTGCCAATAATAGAGAGAAAGCTATGCACGCGACATTTTCTGCAGAAGAGCTCGCCTTCCAAGAGGAAGTTCGGGCGTTTTTGCGCGACAACTTTAACGACGACATGGCCGCGCGAATTCGCGACCCCAAGACCTTTAAAGCCGCGACCATTGAGTGGCAGAAAAAGCGTTTTGACAAGGGTTGGGTGGCGCCGGGCTGGCCGGTTGAGCATGGCGGCTGTGGTTGGAGCGATACCCAAAAATACATTTTCGACAGCGCCCTGGCTGAAGCCGGCGCGCCGGATGTGCCGCCCTTTGGTTTGAAGATGGTCGGGCCGGTGATTTACACCTTTGGCACCGAGGAACAAAAGCAGCAATTCTTGCCTGGCATTCTCAACGGCGACACATGGTGGTGTCAGGGCTACTCCGAGCCGGGCGCGGGCAGTGACCTGGCCGGTTTGCAAACCCGCGCCGAACGCGATGGCGACGACTATGTGATTAACGGCACTAAAATCTGGACCACATACGCCCAGTATGCCGATTGGATGTTTGCGCTGGTACGCACCGACAACAGCGGCAAGCCGCAGCAGGGCATCAGCTTCTTGCTGATTGATATGCGCACGCCAGGCATCACCGTGTCGCCGATTATTGCCATTGACGGTGAGCATCATTTAAACGAAGTCAGCTTTGAAAACGTGCGGGTGCCAGTGGTAAACCGCATCGGTGAAGAGAATCAGGGCTGGACCTATGCCAAGGCGCTGCTCAGCCACGAGCGCACTGCGCTGTCTGGCATCGCTTACTGCAAACAAGTGCTGAACAACGTGCGCAAGCTGGCGGCCGATGAGAACGACGACGGCCAGCCGCTGTTGAATAACCCCACGTTTCAGGCGCGCATGGCCGATATTGAAATGGAGTTGATGGCGTTGGAATACACCGAGCTGCGCGTGCTGGCCACCGTGGCCAATGGCGGCGCACCGGGCATGGAGTCGTCCTTGCTCAAGCTCAAAGGTACGGAGCTGCAACAGGCTGTGCAGAATTTGTTTTTCGATGTGGCGGGACTGTACGGCAGCGTGCTGCCGGCCGATGCCGATTTGTCATCGCTGGGCCATGACTACGGCGACCAAGCGCGACGGGAGTATATGTACGGTCGGGCCTGCACCATTTACGGCGGCAGTAACGAAGTACAAAAAAATATCATCGCGAAATTTGGGCTGGGGCTGTAGGAGGGCGTTATGGACTTTTCACTCAATGCTGAGCAGCAACTGCTCAAAGACAGTATCGATAAATATATGGCCGAGCGTTACGACGCCGACCAACGCAGGCAGTACCTGGCTAAAGAGACAGGCTTTTCCGGCAAGGTGTGGCAGGACTACGCCGAGCTGGGTTGGCTGACCGTGCCCCTGCCTGAATCGGAAGGCGGTTTTGGCGGTTCGGTGGTGGATACCTCTGTGCTAATGGAAGCCATGGGCCGCAGCGTTGCCGTTGAGCCCTATCTGGGTTCGATTCTGCTGGGCGCTCAGTTGATTGCGCGCGGCAATAACGCGGCAGTAAAAGGCCGCTATCTGGAAGAAATTATGGCGGGCAGCTGCCACGCCGCGTTTGCCTATCAGGAGCGTCGTAGCCGCCACCAGCTCGATGCCATGGACTGCCGCGCTGAGCGCAGTGCTGACGGGTATCGCCTGAGCGGCAGTAAAACGCTGGTGCTCAACGGCGCGGCCGCCGATGTGCTGGTTGTGGCCGCGTGGCTGGATGACGCCTACACACTGTTTGCGGTGCCCGCGACAAGCAATGGCGTACAGCGCGATGCCTTCAAATTGATGGACGGCCAGCGCGTCGCGAATATTCATTTCGATGCGGTGGAGCTCACCGGCGATAGCGTGATCTGCGATGGCGATGCCGCCCTGGCAATGGTCGAAACGGTGATTGCCGAAGCGACCATTGCGGTGTCGGCTCAAGCGGTTGGCGCGATGGAAAAGCTGCTGAAGGAAACGGTGGAATACAGCAATACCCGCAAGCAGTTTGGCCAGCCCATCGGCAAATTCCAGGCGCTACAACACCGTATGGTGGATATGTACACGGCCACTGAGCAATGCCGTTCGCTACTGGTGCGTGCGCTGTGTTCGCACAGTGGTGGCGAAGCGCAGGCAGCCAGTGATACGGCGGCGCTGAAAGCCATGGTCGGCAAACACGGCCGCGCAGTCGCCGAGGAAGCGGTGCAGCTTCACGGCGGTATGGGCGTGACGGAAGAGCTGAGTATTGGCGACTACTTAAAGCGACTAATGGTTATCGACACCCTGTTCGGTGACAGTGATTGGCAACGTCGGCGGTTTGCGGCGCTGCGCTACGGGCCGCAGGCTGCGCAGCGGGGCGCGCGCCCTCTGATAAAAACGATAAGGAATACATCCATGTTTGATAGTTTTGTTGAGTACCTGGCCTTTCAGGCAAAAATGCGCCCCGAAGCGCCCTTCGGCAATGACGCAGACAGCCATTTAAGCTACGCCGAGGCCTGGCAGAAAATGGGTCACGTCGCGGCGCGCTTGCAGGCGCGCGGTATCACCAAGGGTGACCGAGTGGCCATTCTCAGCAAAAACTCCCTGGACAACTTCCTGGTTTTTCTCGGTTGTGCGCGCGCCGGTGTGGTGCCGGTTGGCATTAACTACCGCCTTACCGCAGATGAGGTTGGCTTTATTGCTGAAGACGCCGACGTACGCATGCTGTTTGTCGACGGCGAATTTGCGCCATTGATCGGCTCCTACCTGGCTGGTGTTGAGCAGGTTTCTATTGTGGGTGACGTCGATGGCGCAGTGCCCTTAAACGAGTGGTTGGGCGAACCACTGACGCCGGACGCGGTGACCCTGAACGGCGATGATGTGCTGTTTCAAATGTACACCAGCGGCACCACCGGTTTGCCTAAGGGCACTTTGCTGACCCACCGCAATTTGATCTGTAACAGCATTCAAGCGCCGCTGACCACTGGCCGCGCGCCGCGCGCCGGTGACCGCGCCTTAATTATTGCACCTACCTTCCATGCCCTGGGCTTGGTGGGTGCCTTGATGGCGGTGTATTACGGCTGCGAGTTGGTGTTGCACCGCGACTACGACCCCATTGGCATGATCGAGACCATGGCCAATGAGAACATCACCTATGTTTCTGTGGTGCCGGTGATGCTGCAGTTCTCACTGGCCTGCATTCCCGATATCGAGAAATACGAATTCCCGAACCTGCGCTGGATTAACTACGGCGCGTCGCCGATTTCGGTGGACCTGTTAAAGCGCTGTTTGGAAGTCTTCGACTGCGAGTTTTATCAGGGCTATGGTCAGACGGAGTCGACCACCGCACTGACCTTCCTCACTAACGACGACCATATGCGTGCTCTGCAGGGCAAGCCTGAATTGCTGCGCTCCTGCGGTCGCGCGGTGTTTGGCACCGAGTTGCGTATTGTCGATGACAAGGGCAATACGCTGCCTACCGGCGAGGTGGGCGAAATTCTCGGCCGTGGCCCACAGGTGATGAAGGGCTATTGGAAACGCGAAGAGGCCACTGCAAAAACCGTGGTGGACGGCTGGTTGCACACCGGCGATGCCGGGTATCTGGACGAAGACGGCTATCTGTTTATTAAAGACCGCGTGAAAGATTTGATTATTTCCGGCGGCGAAAACATTTATCCCGCGGAAGTTGAAAATGTATTGATGTCTCACCCGAAAATTGCCGATGCAGCGGTGATTGGTGTGCCGGACGAAAAATGGGGCGAGGTCCCCCTGGCCGTGCTGGTGGCTGGCGAGGACGGTGAGATCACCGTCGATGAGATGGTTGAACACTGTAGCAGTTCACTGGCCGGGTTTAAAACGCCGAAGCTGATCGAATATGTGGCGGCGCTGCCACGTAACCCCAGCGGCAAAATACTGAAAAAAGAACTGCGCGCGAGTATCGTGCCTAAGTATCAGGGCGAAACTGCCTGATAAGGCATGATCCACTGGTCGGTAGCCACTACGTATACCGAACTGGCTATTACAGAATCACTGTCCTGCTATGGAGTTAAGGATGAGTAAATTTTTTAGAACCCTGCTACAGCGCACGTATCTGGCGTTGATCGCTATTCCCTTCAAGTTGATGCCGTCGCTCGCGTATATGGCCTTCAACGGCCAGGGAAGCACGGCGCAGCTGTGTCGACATATCGCCCGCCAAGGCGCGCAGCGCGTGTTAATTGTCAGCGATAAAATTTTGGTGGAGCTGGGCATTGTCGGTAAGGCCGTTGATGTGTTGAAGGAAGAGGGTGTCGAGTGCGTAATTTATGATGGCATTCTTCCCGACCCCACTTTTGCAATGGTTGATGAAGGCCTGGCACTGCAACAGCAGCACAAATGCGATGCGGTGTTGGCGATTGGTGGCGGCTCGTCAATTGATTGCGCCAAGACCATTGCCTCGGCGGCGACCAATGGCCGCGACGGTCGCAAGCTGGAAGGCTACTTCAAAGTGAAGGCTATGCCGCTGCCCCTGTTTGCATTGCCCACCACCTCGGGCACCGGTTCAGAGGCGACGATTGCTGCGGTGGTTTCCGACCCGGCGAGTCATGAAAAGTGCTTTTTGGCCGACCCGAAAATGCTGCCCAAAGCGGTGGCGTTGGACGCGGATCTGCTGCTGGGGATGCCTGCACCGATTACCGCCGCCACGGGGATGGATGCGCTGACCCACGCGGTGGAAACCTACATCAGCCTGTGGGGCACCGAGAGCAGCAATGGCTACGGCTATGCGGCGGTAAAAATGATTTTCGACTACCTGCCACGCGCCTACCGCGACGGCAACGACGCCGAGGCGCGTGAGCAAATGGCGTTAGCGGCCTACTACGCTGGCATGGCAATTAACGATGCTGGGGTGGGTAATGTTCACGCGATCGCTCACCAGTTAGGGCGCCATTACGGCACGCCACACGGCTTGGCAAACGCATTGGTGATGCCTGAGGTATTGCGCTTTATGGCCAAGGCATCCGAACAACCGCTGGCTGAGTTGGGGCGCTTGATTGGTGTGGCCGATACCAGCACTGGCGATGCCCAAGCGGCAGAGAAGTTTATCGATGCGGTGGCGGATTTGAATACGCGCCTGGGTGTGCCCGATGTACTGGATACGCTGCGTGAAGAGGATATTGCTGCCATTGCCGCGGATGCGGTGAAGGAAGGGGCGGGCTATCCGGTGCCGGTACTGATGAGCCGCAAAGAGTGTCAGGCGATTTTGCGTACCCTGTTAAAGCAAACCGGTGATGCGCGCGCGATGGCGTAAGTAGCGCGTGCCACACACTGGTGATAAGCCATAAAAAAACCGGCATTTGCCGGTTTTTTTATGGGCGGCGTTTTCAGCCGCCGCGCGTACGGATTGACTCAGTCGAACCTAAACAGATTGTGCTCCTCGCCGGTGGACACCACGCCGCGCCGCCCGATCATATCCTCATGCATCATTTGCGCGAGCAGGGCGTCGTCTTTCTCGGTGTGGGCAATGAAGCGTCGGCCATTGTCCAGGCTGCCAACGATAATGCCCTGCTGCGGGCCGTCGCCGTCGCAGACCACGGTGAAGCTGTCCACAACACCGGGGCCTTCCGGGGCGTCGTCAATACGGGGGTGGTCTTGGCTGTCGATCTGCTGTTGCAGGGGCGCATCGTCGCCGCGCTGCCAGTCTTGGTGAGCAGGGCGCGTGCTGTAAATACCAATGGCCTGCTTGGTCATATACCAGCCGTTGGCGGTAATCATGCCATTGGCGCCGGGTTGCTGGCGCAGTTGCTCGGCCATGGTGACGACAGCGTGCAGGCTGTAGCCGTGGCCGGGGCCACCGAAGTAGGGCAGGCCGCCGGTGAGGCTCAGTGCCCGCTCACCGAAGGGGTCGATACCCAGCGCATCGCAGGCCAGTTCCACCGCACAGGGGAAGCAGCTGTAAATATCCATCAGGGCGATGTCGTCGATCTCGCAATTGGCGCGCGCCAGTGCCGTTTTACCGGCCAGGGCGACGGCGTTGGAGCGGGAAAGGTCAGCGCGCTCGCCAACAAACCACACATCATTCACTTCGGCGCAACCATTGAGGTAGACCCAGCGGTCTTCGTCAATGCCGAGTTCGCGTGCGGTGCCGACGGTGGTCATAATCACCGCGGCGGCCATGTCGATATTCATCTGAGCGCATAGGTATTTGTTATAGGGCAGTGCCAGGCAGGGGCTGCGCTCGTTAAAGCCAGTGAGTTGCTCGGCGCTGCGTGGCCGTTGGTAGGACCAGGCGTCGGGGTTGGCGGCAGCGGTGTCGCTCAAACCCTGCATGATCTTGCCGATATGCTGCTGGTGTTGTTCAAGGCTGTGGCCGTAGCGGTGGCGCAGCGCATTTTCAAACAGCGCGTACATATGGGTGGGCAACCACAAATTGTGTTTGTGTTCCTGGGCGTGGGCGCCGTCGCGTTCTGCCCAGGGCTGTTCGGTATTGCCACTGGCGCCTTGCTGCCAGTGGCCGATATCACCGCCACCGCCGAGCAGAGTGCGAAAGCTCGCGGTCAGTTCGCCGCCACAGATCGCCACGGCGCGACGCTTGCCGCGGTTGAGCTCATCGGCGAAGTGGTTGATCAACATTTGCGGGCCGTTGCCGCCGTCGGGGGCTTTCAGGCACTGGGCATTATCAAAGCCCAAACGCTTGGCTAATTCCGGCCCGGGGAAGCGGTTAAGTAATGCGGCCAGTTCTTCCGAGACTTCCAACAGGCTGGGCTCGGTACACAGGGCGTCAATGGCGCCGCGCAGTGCATCGCCTCTGCCGGTGTTGTCGAGGGCGCCTTGCAGGGCTTCCTGCAGCGCATCGGTAGGGGTGCGCTCGGGGTTGCCGGTGTCGCGGTAGGTCTGCTGGCTGACTCCGACCAGAATCGGGGTGTTGTCGGCTGCGATCATAGGTAAACCTTTTTTCTTCTTAGCAAGTTAAAGTGTGGCGGTTGCCAGCTAGCCCGCTATTGTGGGGCCAGTGGGTCTACATCAGTAGGGTTTTCGACGCCAGAGTTGTCAGCCTGCGCCAGGTGGCTCTGCGCGCTGAAAGGCTTGGTAGTGCTGCCGTCGCATCGTCTGCGGGGACTGACCATAGTAATCGCTGAAGGCGCGGTTGAAGTTGCTCGGGTGTTTATAACCGAGTTGGTAGGCCACCTCCTTCAAACTCATGTGCGTATTAAACAGGTACTCCCGCGCTAATTCCATGCGCACGCTCAGACAAATTTGGCGAAAACTGTGACCGCTCTGTTCCAAATGTCGGCGCAGGCTGCGCGGGCTTAAACGCAGTAGCTTTGCCGTTTTTGCCAAATTGAATTCGCAGTCTTGGGGGCGCGACATCAACAGGCGTTTAACCTGCGGGGCAATGCCGGCTGTGCGATAGCTCTCGCTGACGATTTGCTGCACGTGGTGAGAGCAGGCGATCAGCGCCTGTTCATTGCCGCTGGGGATAGGTCGGCTCAGCCAGTGCAGGGGCAGGGCGATGGTGTTGCGCGGGGCGTCGAACACCACCTCGCAGCCCAGCAATTCGCGGTAGCGCTCGGCGTGGTCAGGTGGACTGCTGGTCAGTTCTACATAGTCGGGCACGGCGGCGCGGCCCTCGGGCAGTATCCCTTGCACATAGCGCCAGGCAGCGACGCTGCACAGCTCCATTAACAGCTGCTCGATGGGCAGGGCGTTGTCGGTGAGTTCAAAGCGAATGAGCGCGTGTTGCTCGCCGCGCTCAAGGTGTACCCGCACTAAAAAGCTCGCTTCGCTGAAGGCGTGACAACTGATATTCGTGGCTTGCTCACAGTTGGCGGCGGTAAGCATGGCATAGCCGAGCAGGCCGAGGTCGCTCAATTGCGCAAGGTCGCCCAGTTCAAGTGCAATGGCAGGCGCGCCATCGTCGCGCAGGGCGTTTAACAACACCATTACATTTACCAGCGTATCGTTGCCGGTTGCCTGCCACCAGGTCTCGCCCAGCTCGCAGCGCCGACCGAGCGCCGCGCAGTCTATGTCGGGATAGTGTTGTTGCAGTAGGCGCCAAAGTACCCGCAGCAAACGGGCACCCAGCTGCTCCATTTCTATTAATTGCACAATGAATAATCGACTATGGCCATAAATGATACAAATTGACGGTCACTAATGATAATACTTTTAGTGGCGGAGGGGGACAAGTCTCGCTGCGAAATTGCTAGTCTGTTACGCAGTTCAGGTCATACCGGCGGCGTGCCGCCCACAACAATAACAGTGACAGATTCGCCCGCAGTGTTTTGTCTGGGCGTTTTGTGGGGAGGGTGAAATGCGAACACCAACAGTCTGCAAAGAATATCTCGACAACCTTCTAGAGTACCTTGAGGGCCAGGGGCTCAGCAGCCGGCAGCTGCAATCGGTATTGCGTTTGAATCCCCTATCTCACATTAGTGAGCAAGGGCGCGTTCCCCTGCGCTTGTTTGAAATGACCTTGGACGCCGGTGCGAACTTGCTGGGTGACCCCTGCCTTGGCGCGAAAGCGGGCACGCATTGTTCACGCACGCCCTGGGGAATGGTGAATTATCTGGGGATGAGCGCTTCCAATACTCGCGAGGCGGTGGATGCGATGCAGCGCTTTTCACGCCTGTTGATCGACCACGGCGATATGGTGCTAAGCGAGGTAAATAGCAGCACGGCTTGCCTGAGCTGGCAACAACCGCCCCGGCAGCAGGCGTCGGTGCACGTTGTCGAATTTTTCTTTGCCAATTGGTATCGCGTTAACAAGCCGATGCTGGACCGCGGTGCCACGCGCCGAGAAGTTCATTTCGCTCACGGTGCCCAGGGGCGTGAGGCGGAAATGGAAGCCTTGTTTGAAGCGCCGGTGTCCTTCGGTAAAAAATTAAATGCGGTGCACTTCGGTCGTGAACTGCTCGACCAGCCAACGCTTTACCCTCATCCCGGTATTCACAAATCGCTGGAGCAGGCGGCGCTGATTGAGTTGTCGAACCTGCAATTTGAAGACCGTTTGATCAAAGATGTGCGCGACTGCATCGTGAGTCAGCTGGCCGACGGTGTGCCCCGGCTGGAGGATATTTCCGCGCAGCTTGGCATTGCGCCGCGCACCTTACAGCGGCGGTTAAACAACACCGAAACCAGTTACAAAAGCTTGGTGGACGATGCCCGCAAGGAGCGTTCACTGGGGCTGATATCGCGCCGTGAACTTGGCTTGTTGGAGATTTCCGCAGAGCTTGGCTTTAGCGACCAAAGTGCTTTCCAAAAAGCGTTTAAGCGCTGGTATGGTCAGGCGCCCGGCCGCTATCGGATGATGCTGCAATCTGCGTAGTACCTGGCGCGAATCGCTGCGCCGTGGTGGGCGGCTTGACCGGTGCAGCAAAATTGCGTGTAGTACTCCCTCGCTAATACTTGAGTGAGGTCGCCGTGGACGACGCGCGCCAGATTGAAAACTTACTGTATCTCTACGCTGAAAAAATTGATGCCGGCGACTTTGCCGGCGTCGCGGCCTTGTTTCGCGACGCCGATATTGTCGCGCCGGCGCACAACAGCGTGGTGAGTGGCGAGGAGGCCGTGCTGGCGATGTACCAGCAGTCGACGCGCCTCTATGCCGATAGCAACACGCCGAAAACCCGCCACCTGATTAGTAATGTGATTATCGAACATTCGCCGGGCGCGGCCAGCGCGACGGCGCGTTCCTGCTATACCGTGCTGCAGGCCACCGATGCACTGGCCTTACAGCCTATTATCAGCGGTCGATACCGGGATGAGCTGTGCAAGCGGGAGGGCGTGTGGGGCTTTGCCCGCCGCGAAATGCATGTGGATTTGGTGGGCGATCTCAGCCAGCACCTGTTATTTGGGCTGTAAGGCGGAGCTAAGCCCGCCTTAGCGTTGGCTTAGCTAATATTGCCGGTGACCCGTACGCGGCGACTGGTCGGCGCGGTGTTTTCCGCTTTGGCTGCCTCGCGTTTTTGAATCTCGCCGTCGATCACGTTTTTCAGGGCGATAATCAGGCCAGTGAAGATGAAAGCGCCGGGGGGCAATATCGCCACCAGGAAGGCCTTGTAGTCGTCAACCAAAACAATCTTCCAGGCCTTTGCTGATTCGCCGAACAACAGCTCCATGTTGGCGAAGATATGGCCCGTGCCAACCACTTCGCGGATAGCGCCGAGCAGAATTAGCACCGCTGAAAAGCCCAGCCCCATAATGAAACCGTCGTACATAGACGGCAGCAGGCGGTTCTTGCTGGCGAAGGCGTCGGCGCGGCCGAGAATCACGCAATTGGTGGTAATCAGCGGCAGGAAGATGCCGAGAATCTGAAACAGCTCATAGGCGAAGGCCTGCATCAACAGTTCTATGCAGGTTACGGCGGCGGCAATAATCATTACAAAGGCCGGCAGTCGCACGGCATCGGAGGTGATGTTGCGAATCAGCGACACGCAGGTATTTGACACCGTGAGTACGAAGATGGTGGCCAGCCCCATGCCGATGGCGTTGATCACCGAGCCGGTAACGGCCAGCAGTGGGCACAGGCCCAGCAGTTGCACGATGGCGGGGTTGTTTTTCCACAAGCCATTCAGGGAGATCTCGCGGTAGTTCACATCACTCATCGCCTTTCTCCTGCTTCACTTCGTCTAGCAACATGGGCCGCTGCTGCGCATAGAATTCCAGGCTGCGTTTCACGGCAGCGGTAACGGCGCGCGGCGTGATAGTGGCGCCGGTGAACTGGTCGAAGACGCCGCCATCTTTCTTCACTGCCCACTTTTCTGATTTGGGGTTGAGCAGGCTGCGGCCGATAAAGCCGTCTACCCACTGGCTTTTCTTGTAGTCGATCTGGTCGCCCAGGCCCGGTGTTTCGCGGTGGCTCAGTACCCGCACACCGGCTACGCTGCCGTCGCGATTGACGCCGATGATCAGGTCGATATCGCCGGTGTAGCCATCGCGGGCGGTCGCCGGGAGAATCACCGCCACTACCTCACCGTTTTGTTTGGCGCGGTAGGCATTGCGCGGCTCTCGAAGGCCGAGGAGGGCATCGTCGCCAAGCGCAACGGCGTCGTCGAGCATGCTATTGTCGTGGCGATCACGGGGGATAATTTCCAGCAGGGCGCGTTCCTCGGCGGCGCGAATATTGTCCTGCACCAAGCCGCGGGTAGAGAGATAGGTGCCGGCGATTACGCCGGTGGTCACCACGGCGAACAGTCCCAGCAGCAAACCGTTTTTCGTAATGGATTGGCCGAGCATTACGCTTTCTCCTGCGCGTTGGGCTTTTTATGCCCGTAAGTGCGCGGCTGAGTGTAGTGGTCGATGAAGGGCGCGGCAAAGTTCATTAACAGCACCGCAAAGGCGACGGCGTCAGGGTAATTACCCCATGCGCGAATAATGTAGACCAGCACGCCGATCAACGCGCCGTAGATCACCCGCCCGCGATTGGACACTGCCGAGCTTACCGGGTCGGTGATAATGAAGAACGCACCGAACATGGTGGCGCCGCTGAACAGATTGAACAGTGCGCCACCGCCGGAGGCAGAGCTGCCTCCGTCATTAAACAACAGAGCCATAATGGCAATCGCCAGCAGCATGCTCAGGGGCGCGTGCCAAGTGAAGACACGGCGATAGAGTAGATACAGGCCGCCGAGCAAAAAGGCCAGGTTGACCCATTCCCAACCGATGCCTGCTACGGTGCCGAATTGCGGGGTTTGTGCCCACAGGTCGTCGACCAGTAGCGCGTCGTTTTGCTTGAGGATATCCAGCGGTGTGGCCATGCTCACACCGTCTATGGGGGCACTGCCAATGCCGAGGCTGCGCAACAGTGCGTCGATGGGGCCGAGAAGCTCGGATGCTGGCACGGCGCCGCGCGGTGCCAGCCAGTTAGTCATTTCAACCGGGAAGGAGATCAGCAGCAATACATAGGCTGCCATTGCCGGATTAAACGGGTTGTAGCCCATGCCGCCGTACATGTGCTTGCACAGTAAGATGGCGAAACCGGTGCCCACCAGAATCAGCCATAGGGGCGAGCCGGGTGGCAGAGCGATACCGAGTAAGAACGCGGTGACCAGCGCACTGCAATCGTTTAAATAAAACGCGATGGGGCGTTTGCGCAGCTTCAGGGCCAATGCTTCAAAAGCGAGGGCGCTCAGGCTGGCCCACAACACATTGGTGAGGGTGCCAAAACCAAAAAACCAGGTGAGTGCCACCAAGCCTGGAATGGTCGCCATTAACACCAGACGCATGACGCGGCCGGTGCTCATCGGGCCGTGGGCGTGGGGGGAACTTACTTTCAAAAACGCCATGATCAGCCCTCTTCCTGGCTAAGGGCGTCCAAGGCCTGACGAGCCTCGTCCAGCTTGCCCTGCAATTTGGCCAGGGTGTCGGACAGAATCGCGGCGTTGTCGTCGCCATCGGCCTGGGCTTGGTCGAGTTTTTGCTGGGTTTTGGCAATGCGTTTTTCCAGCGAGCTGACCGCGTTGCGCGCCTTGTCCGCCTCGCTCAACTCGGCATTGGCGTTGCGTGCGGCCAGTGCCCGGGCAATGGCCTGAGCGGCGGGGTCGTCGGCATTGCTTGCCTCGGCGGCCGGTTCAGGCTCGGCGGCGGGAAGCGCCGCTAGTTCAGCGCGCAGCTTGTCCAGCTTCGCCTGGGTTTTTTCTACGGCGGTGGCAAAGGCGGCAGCATTGACATCGCCCTGGGCCTGCGCATCAGCGTGTTTTTGCTGGGCAGCGTCGAGGCGTTTTTCGGTGCTGGCAATTTGCGTCGTCAGGCGCTCGCGGGCGGCATCCGGGCTTTCCGTTTCAGCCCCACCTGCACGCTTGGCCTGGGCGCGGGCGATCGCCGCGGCTGCCGGGTCGTCGCTAACACTTTCGGCGGGCGCAGGTGCCTGGCTGGCGCGGTGGGCGTCGAGCTCCTTGCGCAGTGCTTGCAACTTGCCCTCGGTTTTTTCTACGCCGCTGCGGAAGGCCTCAACATTGTCATCATTGTTGTCGATGGCTAGCTGTAATTTTTGCTGGGCCGCTGCCAAGCGTTTTTCAGTGCTGGCCAGCTGTTTTTCCAGACGGGCGGTTTTTTCTTCGGCAGTTTCGCTGACGGCGTCGCCACTTCGCGCGGCTTGGGCGCGGGCAATGGCCGCCTGGGCGGGGTCTTGCGGCGGGTTGTCGGCGCCACCGGACTTTTTCGCCTTACTGCGGGCGATCGCAGCCTGGATAATGTCGTCTTTACTGCCGTCTTTGGTGGCAGATTGTTGCTTGGCCTTAGCCGCTTCCAGGCGCGCCTTGCGCTTGGCTTCTTTCTCGGCGGCCTCGCGTTCGATACGTGCCTGCCGCGCCTCGAAGCGCTCTTTTGAACGCTCGGCCTTTATCTTGTCTTGCTGGGCCTGGCGAATTTCTGCCTTGGAGGCGCGGTAGTACTGCACCAGCGGGATATTGCTGGGGCAGACGTAGGAGCAGGCGCCGCATTCAATGCAGTCGGCGAGGTTGTGTTCCTCGAGTTTGTCGTGCTCCTGCGCGCGTGAAAACCAGTACATTTGCTGGGGCAGCAGCGATACCGGACAGGCTTCGGCGCACATGCCGCAGCGAATACAGGCTTGTGCAGGTGGCGGTGGCGGCAGCTCCTCAACGGTGGGTGCCAGCACGCAGTTGCTGGTTTTGACGATGGGCACCGCGGTATCTTGCAGGGTGTAGCCCATCATCGGTCCACCCATAATCAGGCGAATGCAGCGACTGGCGTCGAAGTGGCTGAGGTCGAGTAGATATTGCACCGGGGTGCCGATCAACACGTCGTAGTTGCGCGGTGTGCTGCAGGCCTCACCGGTGACAGTGGTTACGCGGGAGATCAGCGGTTCACCGTGGCAAACGGCGCGATAGATGGCGCGAGCGCTGCCGATATTCTGACAGACAATACCGATATCGGCGGGCAGGCCGCCGGAGGGGACTTCCTTGCCGGTGAGAATTTGAATTAGCTGCTTTTCGCCGCCTGACGGGTACTTGGTGGGGAAGCTAACTACTTCAATGCCGGTGCCTTCGGCGGCAGCGCGCATGGCTGCCAGCGCTTCGGGCTTGTTGTCTTCAACGCCGATCAGGGTCTCGTTGGGCTCAACAATATGCCGCAGGATTTCGGCGCCGGCGATAATTTCGGCGGCGCGTTCCTGCATTAAAATATCGTCGGCGGTGATATAGGGCTCACACTCGGTGCCGTTGAGGATCAGTGTTTCGATGGGTTTGTCTTTACCGCCACTGAGTTTTACCGAGCTTGGAAAACCGGCGCCGCCCATCCCGGCAATACCGGCGTTGCGGATGGTGTCGACCAGGGTGTTTTTGTCGAGGCTGCGGTAGTCGCTAATGCCCTGGTGGCTGATCCATTCGTCTTTGCCGTCGCAGTTAATTACCACGCACGGCGCACTCATGCCCGACGGGTGGGGGATGACACGCGGTTCAATGGCGGCCACTGTGCCAGAGCTAGGCGCGTGCACGGGGGCACTGACAAAGCCCTTGGCCTCGCCGATCATCTGACCTTTTAGTACGCGGTCGCCGACATTAACAATGGGCGCGGCGGGCGCGCCGATGTGCTGTGACAGGGGCACAATCAATTGGGCCGGAATGCCGGCGGCGCGGATATTGTCTTGCAGTGATTGTGTTTTATTCTCGGGCGGATGAATGCCGCCGTGAATGTCCCAAATCTTTCTCATGCTTCGTGACTATCCTCGGGCGTGCGTTCAGGCCGCTTCAATCGGCGAGTTGCCGCGGCGGTCGCTGGCGATTAGGTCTTCTGTCGGCTGCGGCTTGTCCCAGTGCCAGGTCTGCAATGTGGTCTCGATGGGCCGCATCTCTATGCAATCCACCGGGCAGGGCTCAACACAGAGGTCGCAGCCGGTGCACTCGCTCGCGATAACGGTGTGCATATGCTTGGCGGCGCCGAGTATGGCGTCGACGGGGCAGGCTTGAATGCACTTGGTACAGCCGATGCATTCGTCCTCGCGAATATAGGCCACAGAAGGCACGGCTTCTTCGGCGGCGTCGAGGGGTTTGGCCTCCACACCCAGCAGGTCGGCTAGTGCGGCGATGGTCGCCTCGCCGCCGGGCGGGCATTTGTTAATGTCGTCGCCATTGGCAATGGCTTCGGCATAGGGGCGGCAGCCAGGGTAGCCGCATTGACCACACTGGGTTTGCGGCAGCAGCGCTTCTACCTGGTCGGCGATGGGGTCGCCTTCGGTCTTAAATTTTACCGAAGCAAAACCCAGTAGTGCGCCGAATACCAGGCCCAGACTGACCAGTGCCAGTAGCGCTGCAGCGAAGGGGTGTTGAGTAATTAGCTCGATCATAAAGGCTCCGCTATACCAGTCCGGCAAAGCCCATAAAGGCGAGAGACATCAGCCCGGCGGTTACCATGCCAACCGCGGCACCTTTGAAGGGCACCGGTACATCGGCAACGGCGATGCGCTCGCGCATGGCGGCAAACAGCACTAACACCATGGAGAAGCCCGCCGCGGCACCAAAACCGTAGAGCGCGGATTCGACGAAGTTGTGCTCTTTATTAATGTTCAGCAGGGCGACGCCGAGCACCGCGCAGTTGGTGGTGATGAGCGGCAGAAAAACGCCCAGTACTTTGTAGAGCAGGGGGCTGGTTTTGCGCACGACCATTTCGGTGAATTGCACAACCACGGCGATCACCAGGATAAAGGTAATGGTGCGCAGGTATTCCAAACCGAGCGGCTGCAGCAGCCATTCGTAGGTCATCCAGCTGCAGATAGAGGCCAGTGTCAGTACGAAGGTAGTGGCACTCGACATGCCAATAGCGGTTTCCAGCTTGCTGGACACGCCCATAAAGGGGCACAGGCCAAGGAACTGAACCAACACGAAGTTGTTCACTAAAATGGCGCCGAGCAAAAGTATTGTGTAATCCGCTAGCAAAGCGCTTGCCTCTATTGCCGTGGAGCAGGGCGGCTACAAATGACCGCCCGCTATTTATTGTGATCGAGATGCTATTTTATTTCGATCAAGTGTTCAATTTAAAATCTTTTAATCCACAATGCATTATCGGCAAAATCGATAATGCTTACTGGACTCTCATGCCGGGTTTGGCGCCCTCGTGGGGTTCCAGCAGCCACAGTTCGTCGCCCCCCGGGCCTGCGGCCAGCACCATGCCCTCAGACACACCGAAGCGCATCTTGCGCGGCGCCAGATTGGCCACCATCACCGTGAGTTTGCCGATCAGTTGCTCGGGGCTATAGGCGGCTTTGATCCCCGAGAACACTTGTTTTTGACCGTGTTCGCCGAGATCCAGCGTCAGTTGCAGCAATTTGTCTGCCCCTTCAACGGCCTGGGCATCGACAATCTTGGCCAGGCGCAGATCTATTTTGGCAAAGTCTGGAAACTCTATCGTGTCCGCAATGGCATCGTCATTGATCTGCGCCGCCTTTTTCTCTGGCTTTTTGCTGGCTTTTTGTACGGTCTTCGCTGCCTCGATGGATTGCCGACTGTCGTCGACCATGGCTTGCACCTTGTCGCTGTCGACGCGGGCCATCATGGCTTTGAAGTTCTCAATTTTATGGTCGAGTAGTGGGGTGAATTCCTCTGACCAGCTCAGGCGAATATTCAGGAATTGCTCAACCTGCTCGGCAAGCTTTGGCAGCACCGGCGCGAGGTAGGTAACCAGGACGCGGAACACGTTGATGCACTGCGAGGCGACCGCCGCCGCTTCTTGCTTGCCGTCTTCCTGTTTTGCCAGCTTCCAGGGCTCACAGGCGTCGAAGTATTCATTGGTCGCGTCGGCCAGTGCCATAATCTCGCGCACGGCTTTGCCGTAATCGCGGCGCTCGAGGTGCGTGGCGATGTCGTCGGCGGCGCCGGTTACCTGTTGCCACAGTTCCGGCTTGTGAAGCTCGCTGCTCAGGCGGCCTTCATTGCCTTTGTGAACGAATTTGGCGCTGCGGCTGGCAATGTTGACCAGCTTGCCGATCAAATCGGCGTTCACCCGTTTGGTGAAATCCTCCAGGTTCAGGTCGATGTCGTCGACCGCGCCGGAGAGCTTGGCGGCAAAGTAGTAGCGCAGGTACTCGGCGGGCAGGTGTTTGAGATAGGTTTCTGCCCTGATAAAGGTGCCGCGACTTTTGGACATCTTCTTGCCATTGACGGTAAGGAAGCCGTGGGCATAGATGGCCGTGGGCTGGCGGAAGCCCGCAGAGTCGAGCATGGCTGGCCAGAACAAGCCGTGGAAATTGATGATGTCTTTGCCGATGAAGTGGTAGAGCTCGGCCGTTGAGCCTTTTGCCCAGTAGTCATCGAAACTGCGGCCCTCGCGCTCGCACCAGTTGGCGCAGCTGGCCATGTAGCCGATGGGCGCGTCCAGCCAAACGTAGAAGTACTTGCCGGGTGCGCCGGGAATTTCAAAACCAAAGTACGGCGCATCGCGGGAAATATCCCAGCTTTGCAAGCCGGCATCGAGCCATTCGCGAAGCTTGTTGGCGATCTGTGGTTGCAGGGCCTCGCTGCTGGTCCAGTCGCGGAGCAGTTGCTCGAAGTCGCCCAGCTTGAAGAAGTAGTGGGTGGAGGCTTTCTCGACGGGAGTGGCACCGGAGATGGCCGAACGCGGATTGATCAGCTCGGCGGGGGTGTAGGTGGCACCGCAGGCTTCGCAATTGTCGCCGTATTGGTCCTCGGTTTTACACTTCGGGCAGCTGCCTTTGATATAGCGGTCAGCCAAGAAGAGCTGCTTTTCGGGGTCGAATAGTTGGGTGATTTCGCGTTTTTCGATATGCCCATTGGCCTCGAGGCGGCGGTATATTTCTTCCGAATAATGTTGGCACTCGGGGGAGTGGGTACTGTAGTAGTTGTCGAACTCGATCAGGAAGCCGCCGAGGTCGCGCTCGTGCTCAGCCTTGACGCGAGCGATTTGCTCCTCCGGGGTGATGCCGAGTTTTTCCGCCGTCAGCATAATCGCGGTGCCGTGGGCATCATCAGCGCAGAGGTAGGCGCAGTCGTTGCCGCGCAATTTTTGAAAGCGCACCCAGATATCGGTTTGTATCGATTCGAGGAGGTGCCCCAGGTGCAGTGGGCCATTGGCGTAGGGCAGGGCACTGGTAACCAGAATCTTGCGCGACATGCTAATCCTTCATAAAACAATGAGTCAGAGACGTAGCGGCGTATACCGCGGTGTAGACTGTCCGGCGGCGTTGCCGTCGGGGGGCGATACTATAGCGTTTTTACGTTGCCGACGCATCTATGCGGCCGTTGTGAGGGCGCCTGCTGCGGCGTATACTCGCCCGCTTAGCCGCTGTAGTGACGCCTCGCCGAGGCCGCCCATATAGGAGCCTGTTTTGCCATCTGAACACGCCATTCAAGAGTGCTTGTCAGCCGTAACCCTGCCGGGGCTCAGTCAGCCGCTGGCAAGTATTGCCAACATTCGCATGCCTGCCGAGGGTGTTTGCGAGGTGGTGGTGGGCTTTCCGGCGCGCAGCCACCAACAGCAGCACGAGGCATTTTTGCGCGACAGTTTGGCGGCGCAGGGGCTGTCTTGTGAGGTGAGTGTGAGTTGGGAAATCGCCGCTCACCAGGCGTCACAGGGCATTAAAAACATGGAAAATGTCCGTAATATTATTGCGGTGGCATCGGGTAAGGGAGGCGTGGGTAAATCGACCACGTCGGTGAATCTTGCCTTGGCACTGGCCGCAGAAGGCGCGAGAGTTGGCCTGTTGGATGCCGATATATATGGCCCAAGCGTACAGATGATGCTGGGCGTTGAGCCGGGTGTGCGTCCCAAGCAATACGGTACACAGTATCTGTTGCCCATTGAGGCGCAGGGTATCCAGTCAATGTCGATGGCGTATTTGGTGACCGAGAAAACACCGATGGTATGGCGCGGTCCCATGGCAACCGGTGCGCTGCAGCAGTTGTTATACCAAACCTATTGGCAGGACCTGGATTACCTGATTATCGATATGCCGCCGGGAACCGGTGATATTCAGTTGACCCTGTCACAGAAGGTACCTGTTGCAGGTGCTGTTGTGGTCACGACGCCACAGGACATCGCCTTGCTCGATGCCAAGAAGGGCATTGAGATGTTCGCCAAAGTGTCGGTGCCGGTGCTGGGCGTGGTCGAGAATATGGCGGTGCATGTGTGCAGTCAGTGCGGTCATGCCGAACATATATTTGGTGAGGGCGGTGGCGAGCATATCGCTCGTGACTATGCTGTGCCGATGCTGGGCGCCTTGCCGTTGTCGATGCAGATTCGCGAACAAGCGGATCGCGGCGCCCCGGTGGTGACACAGGCGCCTGACAGTGAAGCGGCACAATTGTATCGCGATATGGCCACGGCCACTGCGGTGGAGTTGGCCCGACGCCAGCGCAGCAGTGCGGCGGCACCACAGATTTCTATTAGCGACGATTAATACTATTTGCTGCCAATGCGGCGGCTCAGGGGAAAGCAATGGCGATTAAATCAGACAAGTGGATTCGTCGAATGGCCGAGTCAGAAGGGATGATCGAGCCCTTCGAGCCGGGGCAGGTGCGCGAGCAGGATGGCAATCGAATCATCAGCTACGGTACTTCCAGCTACGGCTACGATGTGCGCTGTGCCAATGAGTTTAAGGTGTTTACCAATACTTACTCGGCAACGGTTGACCCCAAGGCCTTTGACGACCGCAGTTTCGTAAACATTACGGGCGATTCCTGCATTATTCCGCCCAACTCGTTCGCGCTGGCGCGCACCGTTGAGTATTTTCGGATTCCGCGCAGTGTATTGACGGTGTGTTTGGGTAAGTCCACCTACGCGCGCTGTGGCATCATCGTGAATGTCACGCCACTGGAACCCGAGTGGGAAGGTCACGTGACCTTGGAATTTTCCAATACCACCACGCTGCCGGCGAAGATATACGCCAATGAAGGTGTCGCGCAGATGCTGTTTTTTGAATCTGATGAGGTGTGCGAGGTGAGTTACCGCGACCGGGGCGGCAAGTATCAGGGACAGCGCGGCGTGACGCTGCCAAAAACCTGATAGTGCGTGATTGCTCAGCGCGAGGGCGTGTCGAACTCGGCGCTGAGCAGGTTCATCGAATAAAGCTCGTCGTCTTCGCGTTGTTCTAGTTTCACTATCAAGTAGTTCAATTCTGGCGCCAGCCAGATAAACGTTTCGCTGCTGCTGCCGTCGCGATGCTTGCGCAGCTTCACGGTTTGCAATGTGCCCATTGCCGTCTCAATACGCTCTTCACCGATGCGGCTGATGCCATAGGTTTTGAGCTTGCCCTTTCTTTTTACCACCGTCTGATTCTGCTGTGAATCCAGCTGGCCTTTGATCAACATTTCACGCAACTGCAGTTGGGCGCTCAGTTGGTCGCTGAAGTGAGGCTTGAGGGCTTTCTGCCAGGGCTTTTTGGCCTGCTTGTCGGAAACGGTTTGCTTGGCCCAGTCGAAGGTCAGTTCGAGGTTTTTCTTGCTGCTGACATTGTTTTCGTAGCGGTAAGACAGGGGGCGCAACGTGCCCTTGTGCACTTCCAGTTTGCTTTCTTCGTCGACTTTAAAGAAAAACAATTTCGCGTGCTGGCTGAGCCGCCAGTGGTCGCCGTCGCGCTCCAGAATACGTTCAGCCTTGGTGCTGAGACCGTCGTGGCTGATTTGGTAGTGCGCGCGATAGGGGGTTAGGGCATCGGCGTCGGCGTGGACAAGGCCGGCACCGCAGGCAAGCAGCAGAGCGCTCGCCAGGGCCTTAATGCTCGTTAAAGATAACGCCGTGCTGAGGAAGTTCCTGTTCATCGAGTACCGCCTTTGAAGCCACGAGAGACAATCGCCCTTCGGCAAACCAGCGAGCCGCCAAAGGATAAATTTGATGCTCTTTGGACAAGACCTTGTCGGCAAGAGTTGCAGCATCATCGCCAGCGTTTATCGGTATTTTTGCCTGAATTATCGCCGGGCCGCCATCCAGCTCTTCGGTAACAAAATGCACCGTGGCGCCGGCCTCGCGGTCACCGGCATCCAGCGCGCGCTGGTGGGTGTTGAGGCCTGGGTACTTCGGCAGCAGTGAGGGGTGGATATTCAGCAAGCGCCCCAGGTAGTGGCGCACGAAGCCGCCTGTGAGAATGCGCATAAAACCAGCGAGGATCACGAGGTCGGGCCGATGTTGGTCGATGGTTTCCTGCAGAGCGGCATCAAACGCCTCGCGGCTGCTGAAGTCGGTGTGTGGCAAGCAGTTAGTGGCTATTCCGGCGCGTTCGGCCCGCTGCAGGCCGCCAGCGTCAGCCTTGTTGCTGATAACGGCGACGACGTCGCCACCGCCCAGCTGCTGCGCTTGGGCGGCATCAATAATGGACTGCAGGTTCGAGCCGCCACCGGAGATCAGAACTACAATACGACAGCCCATCATTTACAGGTCGCTGATAACCACTCGGTCTGCGTCGTCATCGCCGGCCTCAATGCGGCCAATGACCATGGCTGTCTCACCGTGCTGGTGAAGCATGTCGACAATGCTATCGGCTTGCTCTGCTGATACGGCCATGACCATGCCGATACCACAGTTGAAGGTGCGGTACATTTCGCGTGCTTCGACATTGCCTTGCTCTTGCAGCCAGTCGAAGATGGCGGGGCGCTGCCAGCTGTCGCTGTCGATAACTGCGCGGGTATTGCGCGGCAGTACGCGAGGGATATTTTCCAGTAAGCCACCGCCAGTGATGTGGGCGAGTGCATTAACCTGGAACTGTTTGATGATATTCAGCACGGGCTTCACGTAGATGCGCGTGGGCGCGAGCAGGGTTTCACCCAGTGTGCTGTCGCCAAACTCGCTGTCGAGCGCCTGACCACTGTGGTCGATGATTTTGCGAATCAGCGAATAGCCGTTGGAGTGAGGGCCAGAGGAGCCGATGCCAACCAGTGCATCGCCGATGCGAACAGAGCTGCCGTCAATAATGCTGGACTTCTCCACAACGCCAACACAGAAGCCAGCCAGGTCGTAGTCTTCACCTTCATACATGCCGGGCATTTCTGCGGTTTCACCGCCGACCAGTGCGCAGCCCGATTGTTCGCAACCGGCGCCGATGCCGGTAACGACACTGCTGGCAATATCGACGTTGAGCTTGCCTGTAGCGTAATAATCGAGGAAGAACAGCGGTTCAGCGCCTGTTACTAGCAGGTCGTTGACACACATTGCGACGAGGTCGATTCCAATGCTGTTGTGAATGCCTGTGTCCATCGCCAGTTTTAGCTTGGTGCCGACACCGTCTGTGCCCGACACCAGGACGGGTTCTTTATAGCCGGTCGGCAGTTGGCACAGGGCGCCAAAACCACCGAGGCCGCTCATGACTTCTGGGCGACGCGTGCGTTTGGCAACATCTTTGATGCGCTCGACGAGTGCATCTCCGGCGTCAATGTCTACACCGGCATCTTTGTAACTCAGGCTGGGCTTGTTGGTATCAGTCATAGTGCTTGGCTGTCCTCTTTGAGGGCGCTATTCTAGCTTGGTTGGTCGCGCAATTCAGCAGCTAAATCGGGAATTTTGCGCTGCTTCAGGACTTGGTAGGCGCGCCTTGCTAAACTGTGGCGCCAGTTTCAGGTAGAGGGATTTTAATACTGTGATTAATGCGCTAAAGCGGCCGCTGCTATTGTTGTTAGCTGCCTGCCTGTGCTCGGCCGCCGTCGCGGGCCGTGTCGATGACCTCTACAAGGGGCGCGAGGCCGTTGCTGAACAGTCCCCTGCGACTCTCCGCCGCGGCGCGGCCAGTGCGTTGGAGCAAGTCTTTGTGCGTGTGTCCGGCCAGGGCCAGCTGCCACAGTCCTCCGCACTTTCTGAAGCACTGGCTTCCCCCGAACCATTTTTGACTCGCTACAGTTATCGCCGTGAAAACACCGATGGCGAAGAGCGTCTTTGGCTGGACATGAAGTTCTCTCCTCGGCAGGTCAATGCGGTGCTTCAATCAGCCGGTTTGCCAGTGTGGTCGGCAAATCGTCCCACGGTATTACTGTGGCTGGTTGTCGACACCCCCGAGGGGCGAAGTTTCCTCGGCAGCGGTAGCCACCCGGACCTAGAAAAGGCGCTCCAGGATGCTGTGGCACGCCGTGGCCTGGCATTGCAGCTGCCGCTATTCGACTTGATTGATGCGGGTAATCTGAGTGCGCAGGCTTTGTGGCAAATGCCCGAGGCCCGAGTTCGCGAAGCCTCGCAGCGCTATGCGCCGCCTTTCATTCTTATGGGGCGGGCTTCCCAGTTATCCACTGGCCAGTGGTTGGCGAGCTGGGCCTTGCTCGATGAGCAGAGTGGCGAACGCTTTGATACCCAGAGTCAGCAAGACAATGGTTTTCTGGCGGCAGCGGTCGATCGGGTCGCCGATGTTCAAGCGCGTCGCTACGCGGTCAACAGTGTTGCTGGTGCCGGTGGGCGCACGCTGATCCATGTGAGTGGCCTCACGCGCTTTGACGACTACGCGCAGATGGTGAGTTATCTGGAATCTCTTGCGGTCATAGAGCACGCGAATGCGGCGTGGGCGTTTGGCGAGGAGTTGGTGCTGGAATTGGTGTTGAAAGACGATATGGATAAAGTCGAGCGCTATCTGCAGCTGGACGGCCGCCTGCGCCGCGCCGCTGAGGGCGCAGGCCGCAGCCGGTCGCCACTGGCGACGCAAGGCAACTATATCTGGCAGGGGCAGCCATGACAGTGAATGTTCGCTGGTTATGGTGGCTGGGGGGACTTTTACTGCTGGCGTGGTTGCTCAATGCCCTCAGTCCAATATTAATGCCTTTCGCCATTGCCTCAGTGCTGGCGTATATGGGGGATCCGCTCGCCGACCGCTTAGAGGCCAGAGGCGTGGGCCGAACCATGTCGGTGGTGTTGGTCTTCAGCGGCTTGTCGCTGTTCTCGCTGCTGATGTTTTTAATCACCTTGCCGTTGTTGCTGGATCAAATGCAACTGCTGGTGCAGCGTTTATACGCGCTGGTTGGATGGTTGCAAGAGACGGCGTTGCCCGGGTTGCGTGGATTTTTGGATTTGCCTGAGCAGGCCCAGCCAATCGATACGGCTAAAGAAGCGATCAGCAAACACTGGGATGCGGCAGGTGGCATTTTTGTCTATGTGTGGCAAAAAATAAGTGGCTCCAGTGTCGCGGTGATGACGTGGGTGGCGAACATCACGCTCATCCCTGTTGTTACGTTCTATCTGTTGCGCGATTGGGATGTGATGATGGCGGCAATTCGCAAGCTGCTGCCGCGTTCCCACGAAGCGCTGTATGTTGATATCGCGCGCCAATGCGACGAGATATTAGGTGCCTTTGCGCGCGGGCAATTTTTGGTGATGTTATCGCTCGGTGCGATATACACCGTCGGTTTGTTTATCCTCGGGCTCGATCTGGCATTGGTGTTGGGCCTGGCTGCAGGCCTGGCCAGTATTGTTCCCTACTTAGGGTTTATCGTGGGCATCGCTGCGTCGGGTTTGGCGGCGTATTTCCAGTTTGACCTGTCCTGGCAATTGCTGGGCGTTGCAGTGGTGTTTGGTATTGGCCAACTGTTAGAAAGTTTGTATTTAACGCCGTCGCTGGTGGGTGACAAAATTGGCCTGCACCCGGTAATGGTGATATTTGCCATATTAGCAGGGGGCCAGTTGTTCGGCTTTCTTGGCATTTTATTAGCGCTGCCGGTTGCCTCGGTAATGAAGGTGATGGCCGGCTATCTTCACGACGCCTATTTGCGCAGCGAGTGGTATCAAGAAGGTGGAGAAATCCCCCTGGTGCTTGAAGACGAGGACGAGGACTGATGGCGTCAACGCAGTTGCCCCTCGCGCTTAGCCTCGATACGGAAGCGACCTTTGATAATTACTATGTCGCCCCGTCGCAGCAGCTTCCGGTAGCAGTCTTAAAGGGGGTGGCAACGGGACAGGGCGAGAAGCTGGTTTACCTCGCTGGGCGCAGCGGTCGGCGGCACCTGTTGCAGGCCTGTTGCCAGTTGGCCGACGCGCAGGGGCGTTCGGTGCGCTATATCCCCGCTGCAGAATTGCTGGACTATCCCGCTGAAATGGTGCTGGAAGATGCCGATTTGGCAGACCTCGTGTGCATTGACGGTTTGTCAGCCATTGCCGGCCGCAGCGACTGGGAAGTGGCGCTGTTTAGTCTCTATAATCGCGCGCTTGGCGGGGGCTGCTCGCTGCTTTTTGCGTCTACCGACGTCCCTGATCAGTTGGCGATTGAGCTGCCTGACCTGGCGTCTCGCCTGCAGAGCTTTAGCGTTTATCGACTCTCTGAACTTAGCGAGGATGAGCGAATCGCCGCGCTTTGTCACCGCGCTCAAATTATGGGCCTGGATATTAACGAGGCCCTCGCAGAGTTTATCTATCGCCGTTGCCAGCGTGATCTAAAAGCGCTATTTGGCGTACTAAGCGACTTAGACCGTCACAGCCTAGCGCGGCAACGGCGACTGACGATCCCGTTTGTAAAAGAAATAATGTCTTGGTGAGTGAACTTTTCACTCAATCCAGACTCTCGGTGCGGGCGTGGCGTTGCGAATAGTGATTGCTTCTTTCTTGCGGAGCTTCTATAACTCTTTGCAACGCCGTCGCGGTAAAATTACTGAAAAGCAGGCGTGCAAGGGCATACTTGCGTGTTATTCTTGAGCCAAGACCCACCATTAAGGTAGGGCAACGGAAGACCTAAGTGATAATCAGGGGAGCTACAAAATGCGTAAACAATTAATGGGTGCTGCGATTGCTGCGGTAATTGCCGCACCAGCGATGGCAGATGACCACAGCAACAAGTGGTACTTAAATGCCGGCGTAGGTTATCAAGTTTTCGATTCTGCTTGGGACCTGGATGAGACCGCTGCCGGACTTCTAAGTATTGAAAAACAAATTAGCAAGAATTGGGGTGTCGAGGTCGGCGCGGTATATTCTGAGTCAGATAACAGCTATGACGTAGCAGCTCGCGATGCAGAATATCTCTCTCTCTCAGTAAGTGCCCTGCGCTACTACAATATCGAAAATAACGACCGTCTGACCCCCTACGCGGCTATAGGTTTGGGCGACGCTTACTATAATTTCGAAGCCCAGGATGACCAAGGCATCACTACCGGTAATGTTGGCGGTGGTTTACGCTATGCGCTTTCCGGCCCGTTGTCATTGCGCGCTGATGCCCGTTATTACTACGGCTTTGATACTGAAACAGACGACGGTATCGTCTCTCTGGGCCTAAGCTACGCGTTCGGCGGCGAGTCTAAGCCGGCTCCTGCTCCAGCGCCTGTTCAAAGCAATGACAGCGATGCTGACGGTGTTGAAGATGGTGCGGATCAGTGCCCAGGCACACCAGCAGGTGTTGCCGTTGACGCCAAAGGCTGTGCCTTGGACAAAGACGGTGACGGTGTACCTAACTACCGCGACAAGTGCCCCAACACACCAGCGGGCCGTCAGGTTGATAAATTCGGTTGTAAGTTTGTACTCAAGCACACCGAGTCGATCAAAATGGACGTGAAATTCCCACTGAACTCCGATGCGATTCCTGCTTCGCAAATCAGCGAGCTGAAGAAAGTCGCTGAGTTCATGAAGCGCTTCGGTGGTGTTAAAGCCGTTGTTGAAGGTCACTCTGACAGCACTGGTGCTGCGGCCTACAACAAGCAGCTGTCTCAGCGTCGCGCCGACGCCGTTCGCAGTGCTCTGATTAAAGAGTTCGGCATTGATGCCAGCCGCCTGAGTGCGATTGGTTACGGTGAAGAGCGTCCTATCGCTGACAACAGCACCAAGGCAGGCCGTCAGGCTAACCGCCGCGTTGTTGCAGTAATGGAAGCAGAAGTCGCTAAATAAATCGCGACTAGTGCATACCGGAAGGGGCTCCTGAGGGCCCCTTTTTTTTGCCTGAATTTCGACCCCCTCCTGTTAAATACTCCCCAACTTGTCATGCCCCAATTGAGGGCGAGTTGTTCTGTGTTGCCGAATAGCCCGCCGTATTTACTGGCTTTCAGCCTGATTTAGTTAGTTGGCATAGTTCTTGTTAAATCCAGAGTAGATGCGGTGATTTGCTTGGCAATTCACCAAGTTGGTGCGCTTTTTTAGCCCCCGTGGGCTCGGTTTAGCACACAAACAGTGCGCAACAATGAGGGATTTCATGATATTCGGTCGCAGAAAACGCAAGCCCATTACGATTGCTGACAAGCAGGTAGTGGACTGGAAGTACGCCGTCTGTGGTTATTGCTCCACGGGGTGCTCAATTGAGGTCGGTTTGAATGCCGACGGAAAGCCGGTGGCGAGTCGCGGCAAGGGCAATGCGCCGGTTAATCAGGGCAAGCTGTGCATAAAGGGTATCTTTGAGCATGAACTGAGTGGCACCGCTGGTCGTGGTACGCAGCCGCTGATGCGCGACCGGATATACGACGCGTTTTCTCCAGCCAGTTGGGATAGCGCGCTCGATCGCACGGCTGAGGAGTTTATGCGAATCCAGCAGAAGTACGGTCGCGATAGCGTGGCGATTGTGTCTACCGGCCAACTGCTGACAGAAGAGTTTTACACCCTGGGAAAATTGGTTCGCGGGGTAATTGGTAGCAACAACTACGATGGCAACACCACACTGTGTATGGCATCGGCAGTGTCCGGTTATAAACGCTCCTTCGGCGCTGATGGGCCGCCCGGCTGCTACGAGGACTTCGAAAATACTCACTGCCTGATGGCCTTTGGCTCAAACCTCCCTGAGCAACACCCCATTATTTATTGGCGACTAAAAGAGGCGTTGGAGAAGCGCAAGTTTCCACTGATTGTT
Source organism: Spongiibacter marinus (assembly GCF_016906995.1). GTDB lineage: Bacteria > Pseudomonadota > Gammaproteobacteria > Pseudomonadales > Spongiibacteraceae > Spongiibacter > Spongiibacter marinus. The sequence continues at coordinate 253,734 of NZ_JAFBBD010000007.1, forward strand.
GTCGACCCGCGAGTGACCATGCTTGCGCAATTTGCCGATATCCACTTACCGATAACACCGGGTACTGATCTGGTGCTGCTAAACGCCTTAGCTCACGTCATTTTGAAGGAGGGCTTGCAGGATCAGGCTTATATAGACGCCCACTGCAACGGCTTTGATGAGCTTGTCGCGACAGTAGAAAAATATGACCCCATCACCGCCTCGCGAATATGTGGTATCGACCCAGACACCATCAAGCATGTGGCCCGCATTTACGCAAAGGCACCGTCGGCAATGAGTATCTGGACGATGGGTATTAATCAGAGTACCCACGGCACCGACGGCGTGTGCGGCATTAATAACCTCAACCTGATTACCGGCAATATCGGCGTGCCCGGCGGGACCAGCCTGTCTATTACCGGGCAGTGCAACGCCATGGGCACCCGGGAGTGGTCATCCTGCTCTGGCCTGCCGGGCTATCGTATGCTTGAGAAGCCGGAGCACCGCAAGGAGGTGGCCCAGTTTTGGGGGGTTGATGAATCCTTCTTTCCAGCAAAGCGCGGTTTGCAACAGACCGATATTTTTCCGGCAATAGAGTCGGGCGATATTAAGGCCTTGTGGATTGTTGCCACCAACCCGTTGACCTCCATGCCGAACCAACCGCGAATTAAAAAGGCCTTGGAGAAGCTCGAATTTATGGTGGTGCAGGACGGCTACCGCGACTGTGAAACGGTCGACTATGCCCATGTTTATCTTCCTGCTGCCGTGTGGGGGGAAAAAGAAGGGGTACAAACGAACACTGAACGGCGGGTAAATTTGGTGCGCAAGTTTACCTCGCCGCCGGGGGACGCCAAGCCCGATCATTGGATTTTCTCGCAGCTGGCCAAACGTTTTGAGCGGGGCAGGGAAATCGCTTTTCCCGAGACGACCTCTGAAATCTTCGATGAAATGAAGCAGTTGTCAAAAGGTCGCGGCCGGAATTTGGATATCTCCGGCATGAGCCATGATCTGATTGAAGCGCAGCGCGGCATCCAATGGCCGATGCGCGAGGGTGATGAAACGGGTAGCCCACGGTTGTACAGCGACGGCGTATTCCCCACTACAAACGGGCGCGCCAACCTGCTGGCCATGGACTACATCGAGGACAATGAGGTGCCGGATGAGCACTATCCTTTCTGGATGAACAGCGGCCGTGTCGTGGAGCATTTCCACACCCGCACTAAAACCGGAAAAATTGGAAACCTCAATAAGTTCAGTCCAACGCCTTACATGGAAATGAATCCAGACTCCGCGCGCGCGGCCGGGGTGAGCCACCAGAGCTATGTGCGTTTGGTGTCGCGTCGCGGCGACGCTGTCGTTATGGTGCAGCTCACGCAGCGGGTTCCCCGCAATATGCTGTTTATCCCTATGCATTATCACGATTGTGTTAACCGGCTGTCGCTGGGATTGCTTGACCCCTATTCCCGCCAGCCAGCCTTCAAGCAGTGTGCCGTGCGCATTGAACATATTGATCAAAAGGAGGCGGCGCGACTCAACGTTGAACGCCGGGCTTTCTAGTTGGCCGTGTTAGCCGTGACATCCCCCATTACACCAAGAAGGGCTTAGTTTATGTGGAAGGTTCGAGACGATGAGCCGCAGTACGCTTTCCTGAAAGAGTCTGGCGCGCCTGAGGTGAATTACTATGAGGCGCCCATTGATCTGATCGCCCGCAGCGGCGGCGCTGTGCCTGCCGGGCGCGAAATGTTTATCAATGAAGAGCCGGGCGTGGGCAGCAACCCAAATCGCAACAAGCAACACGCCTTTCACTTTACCGCCGACAACTGCATTGGCTGCCACGCCTGTGAGGCTGCGTGCAGTGAAAAAAATGATAACCCAGCGCATATCAGCTTTCGGTCAGTGGGCTATGTCGAGGGAGGCAGTTACCCCGATTTCAAGCGCATGAATATCTCAATGGCCTGTAATCACTGCGACGATCCGGTGTGTCTGAAGGGGTGCCCAACGCGCGCCTATACCAAACATGTTGAGTATGGCGCGGTATTGCAAGACCCGGAAACCTGTTTTGGCTGCGGTTATTGCACGTGGGTGTGCCCCTACAATGCGCCGCAGTTAGACCCAATAAAAGGCCAGGTGAGCAAATGCAATATGTGCGTTGATCGCCTGGAAGTAAATTTAAAGCCGGCCTGTGTTTCTGCCTGCCTGGGTAACGCGCTTAATTTTGGTGTCGTGGAAGATCTGCCGGAGAATCGCGAGCAGGCGAAGCTCAGTATTCCCGGTTTTCCCAGCCCGGAAATTACGCATCCGAATATTCGCTTCCAGCAAACTAAACGCATGCCGGATGAGGTGACGCGCACCGATGGTATGGCGGTGAAATATCACAAAGATGAGCAGGGTGAGTACCGCCCGGTCGTGGACCAGAAAAAAGGCGTTGAAAAGCGTTGGGGGCTGGACAAGCTGAGCTCTCGCGAAAACCCCTTGGTGATTTTTACACTGGTTAGTCAGGCGTCCTTGGGGGCCTTTGCTATCAGTACGCTGGGTTCGGCATTCGCCCTTGAGCCGATACTCGCGCTGCGCTCATCGGCGCTGTATGTGCCGTTTGTTGCGCTGGTTGTCGCCCTGGCAGGTGTCGGTATGCTGATGTCGGCAACCCACTTGGGCAAGCCGCTGCGCTTTTACCGCGGCTTCAATAATCTTCGCCATTCCCCAGTGTGCCGCGAGGGCTTGGGCATGCTGCTATACATGGTGTTTGCCGGCCTGCATTTACTGAGCGTGCTGCCCGATAATGCGGTATTTCAGCGTTGGTTTGGCGATTGGGGGCACTACCCGGTAGCTGCCGCTGTGTTGAGTACACTCGCACTGGTGTCTGGCGCCGTTGGCCTGTATTACATGTATCGCTGCTATCGAATTCCTGCGCGGCCCTTTTGGAATCACTGGCAAACAGGTAGCAGCTTTGTTGGCTCTGCCCTGGCTCTCGGCGGTATTGTTTGCTTGTGGTTTATGTTGCTTAGCGCGCCGGCCAGCGGCGCAGCTGAAAACACCGTCGCCATGCTTGCCCTGGGGGGCGGGCTGATTATGGTCGCTGCGCTAATCGAGGGGCTGGGCCTGTGGCAACATGCCCGAGCAATGAATGTTGCCAACAACGAGGGCAGCGTTTCCCATTACATTCAAACAACGGTGTTTGCCAAAAGTTATCTGCTGCGCAATGCGCTGTTGTTGCTTAGCGCGGTGATTGCCCTCGGCCTTACCCTCACGCAGGGTGGCATCGCCACAGGCTTGATCGCGGCGGCGTTGAGCTTGTGTGTGTTGGCCTATGCGGTAATTGGGCGGGCGCTGTTTTATGTATTGGTTGTACCGACCACGATGCCCGGCGCATTCTTCTGGAAGAACAAAGACTTCGAGGAACACGCCCGGGACATCGGCTTAGCCAACCTGCCGCAAGTCGGTGTGGTCGCCGACCTGCACTAAGCGAAGGTTCAGCGCGGGCCCAGAGAAAGTGCGAGAATCATACTGATCTCGCACAGTGGTCGGCCGCTCTGGGCCTGCAGCGTATTGAAGGCATCCTGCACCTTGATCAGGTCGCGTTTGGCAGTGATCTGGGTGCGGTCAACAATTCCCTCGGCCATCAAGGCGGTGGCCACGTCGCGGCTCAATACGAAAGTATCCTTGCCGACAAAGCGCAGGAAGTATTGGCCGCTATTTCCGCCGAGTCGGCAGCCATGTTTTTTCAGATATGCCCAAAGACCGATGGTGTCATCACTGGGCCAATCGGCGAGGAATTGGCCCACGCCACCATGCTTCTCCTGCAGCTCTAAAACGAAATGGGCGTTTTCCTGTACCGCGCGCACCTTGCTCAGGTTGCGAATAATTCGCGTATCGCTGGCCATCTCCTCTATCTGCTCGGGGGAGCGCATCGCCACCCAGATGGGCAGAAAGCGATTGAAAACCTCCTCAAAGCCAGGCCACTTTTGGCCGACAACGCGCCACACAAAGCCCGCACGAAAAATACAGGCCGCCATTTCAGCGAGGTAGCGGTCGTCCGGTGTGCCGATCAGTTCAGCGGGGCTCTTATGGCTGGGCAATTGCGCTTCTATGGCAGCGATGCTGCCGTGTTGATCAATAGCGCGCGATAAATAACGGTCATAGAGCGTCGACATGTGATTTCTCCGAGTACGGGCCAGCCTCATGCAGACGGATGATTGGGTGCTGCGGGGCGTGGGGCTACCATGATGGCCGATCATACACTTTAAATACGCCCGATGGACGCAGTTCGACCGCGATAACTGGGCCAGCACGCCGGAATAAGAACTATGACAGAACAAAACTGGGATCACAGCGTCGACGTCTTGGTGGTCGGCAGTGGTAATGGCGCCATGACCGCCGCTCTCAGCTGCTACGAAATGGGTGTTACCGACGTCCTATTGCTTGAAAAATCCGAGCTTGTTGGTGGTACCAGCGCAACGTCGGGTGGCGGTGTTTGGATTCCCAATAATCGCTATGCCAAGGCGGCGGGCGCGCAGGACAGCATCGCGGATGCAAAACAATACTTGCTGAATACCACGCCCGAGGGCGCGGTGCCTGAAGAAATGGTCGATGCCTATCTGGAGAACGGCCCGAAGATGGTCGAGTTTCTGCACCAGCGCAGCGATGTGCGCTACGAAACTCTGGAACACTATCCTGATTACTACACCAATGTCGAAGGCTCGCGCACGGGCCACCGCTCAATGGAGCCGGAGCGTTTTGATTCTTCGCTATTGGGCGACGATGTCAAACGCCTGCGCCCCTCGCATCACATGATGCGCCTGTTTGATCGTATTTATTTCACTCAGGTTGAGGCGGCGTTGCTAACCGTTCAGGGGCCGGGTTGGGTAAAGCTGACGCTGAAACTGATGGCCAGCTATTTCCTGGATTTCGCCTGGCTGCTGCGCGGCCGTAAAACAAGCCGCAAGGTGTGTACCGGGGCTGCGGGAGTGGCGCGCTTGTGGTACTCGCTGAAGAAGCGCGACATTCCGTTGTGGACCGAAAGCCCCATGCTATCGCTGATCGAAGAGAATGGTCGCGTGGTGGGTGCCGAAGTTAGCAAGCAAGGCAAGCGTATGCGCATTCAGGCTCGCAAGGGCGTGGTGCTGGCGGCTGGCGGCTTTGAGAAGAATCAAGCCATGCGCGAAAAATATTTGCCCGCGCCCACCAGTACTCAGTGGAGCGGTGGGGTGGACGGCAACACTGGCGACGCGATCAACGAGGGTATGCGCCTGGGAGCGGCTACCCGCCTGATGGATGGCGCCTGGTGGTGTACCACGATCTCCGTGCCAGGAGAGCCGGCACCGCGGTTGAGCATTATGGAGAAATCCTTCCCTGGCTCCTGTGTGGTGAATATGAATGGCGAGCGTTTTGCCAATGAGTCGCAAAACTATATGGCCTTCCAGAAAGACCTCTACCAAGTGCACAGCGAAGAGAACCCCTGCTCACCGATGTACCAGGTGTTCGACGCGCGTTTTCGCCGCGACTACATTGTTGGCCCATTAATGACGGCCCAACTCAAACCGGACTGGACGATTCCCAAGAATTGGTTTGACACCAAGTTGGTCGGCAAGGCTGACAGTATTCGCGAGTTGGCCGGGCAGCTGGGCATTAACGCCGACAACCTCGAAAAGACCGTTGAAAAAATGAACGGCTATGCGAAAACCGGTAAAGATCCTGAGTTCCAGCGCGGCGACTCGGCCTATGACCGCTACTATGGCGATCAGCGCTTTGAGCCCAACCCCTGTTTGGGCGCCATTGACGAAGCGCCGTTTTATGCGATTCGTGTCGACGCCGGTGACTTTGGCACACAGGGCGGGCTGGCCACGAACCCCAACGCACAGGTGATGAAAGAGGATGGCCAGGCAATCGATGGCCTTTACGCGGTGGGCAACTGTAGCGCGGCGGTGCTGCCAACCTATCCGGGCCCGGGCTCAACATTGGGGCCTGCAATGACCTTCGCCTACCAGGCCGCCAAGCACATCAGCGGTTACCAAGACTAAAATACCCGCGGCGAGGGCAATCCTCGCCGCTGTCTCTTTCCTGCAACAAAACCGTCGTCAAAATGTAGTTCTGCTCTATTAGCCTGCTCCCCAACCTTATTCCGAGTTGGAGAGAACAATAATGCGTTTTACAAAGAATGCGATCGCCAGTGGGGTGCTAATTGCGTCATCGCTGATGTTGGTGGCCTGTGGTGGTGACGATGGCCGAAACGGTGCTCAGGGTCCGCAGGGTGTTGCCGGCAGTGACGGTCAAAATGGTAGCAATGGCAGCGACGGTCAGAATGGCAGCGACGGCATAAACAGCCTAATTAGCCAACACCGGCTGCCGGTGGGCGACCTCCAGTGTTTCGACGGCGGTTTGCGCATTGATTCAGGTTTGGACGATAACGGCGACGGCGTATTAGATACCGCAGAGGTTGATCAGTCGACCACCCTGTGCGATCCAACTCAGCTCAATGGCGACAAAAATTTCAATCGCATCGCCACCTACGCCGTTTGTCAGCAGCTGGATGCCAGCTGCGATACCGACACCGAAACGGCGGCAGAGATTGTTGCCGCCAGCGAAGATGGCAATGTGCTGATTTACACCGACAGCCCCAGCGACAGTATTGGTTTTGTCGATATCACCACGCCAGACCAACCCACCGGCCTGGGTTCACTGCCGCTTGGCGGCGAGCCAACCTCGGTGGCGGTGAAGGGCGGTTATGCGCTAGTGGGTGTGAATACCTCCGCGGATTTTGTCAACGTATCCGGCAAACTGGCGGTGGTGGATATCGCTAGCCGCAGCATCGTTCAACAGCTTGATCTCGCTGGGCAGCCCGATTCAGTCGCAGTAAGCCCCGACGGTCGCTACGCCGCCGCGGCCATTGAGAATGAGCGCGACGAGGACCTTGGAAATGGCGAGCCTCCTCAATTACCGGCGGGCAGTGTCGATATTGTCGATATTGCCGCCGCTGATCCGGCGTCGTGGGCGGTGCGCAATGTCGCCTTGACCGGTCTTGCCACGCTGTTCCCCGAAGACCCCGAGCCAGAGTATGTGGACATCAACGCTGACAACATCGCGGTGGTTACCCTGCAGGAAAACAACCACTTGGTATTAATCGACCTGACAGATGGCAGCATCGTTAATCATTTTAGTGCTGGCGCCGTCGATCTAAACGGCGTTGATACCCAGGAAGAGGAGCTGGCGTTAATCAGTCAGGTCGACTCACTCAGTGCAGTTCCCCGTGAGCCCGATGGGGTGACGTGGTTGTCAAGCCAGTATTTCGCTACGGCCAACGAGGGTGACCTTAATGGCGGTAGCCGCGGGTTCAGCGTTTTCGATAAAGAGGGCGAACTGCATTTCGACAGTGCTGAGCAGCTCGATCACTGGGTGGCGCGACTTGGGCATTACCCCGACGGGCGTTCCGGCAATAAAGGTAACGAACCAGAGAATGCGGAATTTGCTGTGTTTGGCAGTGAGCGCTATTTGTTCGTGAACTCGGAGCGTTCAAGTGTTGCCTTCGTTTACGATGTGGCGGATCTGCGCAAGCCGGTATTAAAGCAGGTATTACCCACGGCACTGGGGCCCGAGGGAGCGCTTGCGATCCCCTCGAGAAATTTGCTGGTGGTGGCCAGTGAAGAAGATGCCCGCGATGACAAATTCCGCGCGGCGCTCAATATCTATCGCTACGACTCCGCTGCTGCGCAGTACCCCACTGTGCTCTCCACTGACCGTGAAGATGGCAGCCCGATTCCCTTCTCGGCGATATCGGCGCTCGCCGCTGACCGCCACCAGGCCACCACGGTATATGCCGTTGAAGACAGCTTCTATCAGCGCAGCCGGATCTTTACCATCGACACCGCCGAGCAACCAGCGCGTTTGAATAAAGAAATGCGCATTCTCGACAGCAACGATGTACTCGCGTCATTGCCTGCCATCGCGCTCGCGGATAGTAGTGTTGATGACGACCACCCCAGTCGCGTTGGCGTCTTTGATGTCGCAGACCGCGCGGCGCTGGTGAACGATGATAAAACGGTCAACCTCGACCCGGAAGGTTTGGCTCAAGCCAGCGACGGGGGCTTTTGGTTGGTCTCAGAGGGCAGCGGAACCATCGGCGATGACAACCGGCCGATCAACAGTTTGAATATGCTTATCAAGCTATCGGCTGAGGCGGTGATCGAGCAGGTAATCACCCTGCCTGGCAGCGTTAACGCCACGCAGCAGCGCTTCGGTTTTGAAGGCGTGGCGGAGCAGGGCGGTAAAGTCTACGTGGCTTTCCAGCGCGCCTGGCAAGGTGACACTGAACCGCGCATTGGTGTTTACGATCCGGCCACGAGTACCTGGAACTTCTTCTTCTACCCCCTGGATGCTGCGCTTTCCCAAAACGGTGGTTGGGTTGGTTTGTCTGAGATTACCGCACTGGGTGGCGAGCGCTTTATGGTCATCGAGCGCGATAACCAAGGCGGCCCTGATGCGGCAATTAAGCGCCTTTATGAGTTCGACCTTAGTGGCTTGGTAACCGGCGATACCGTGACCAAAACATTGGTGCGTGACCTGATGGATGACTTGCAGATGCCCGGCGGACTGGTGCCCGAAAAAATTGAGGGGGCCGCCCTGATGGCCAATGGCGACGTGCTGATCATCAATGACAACGACGGCGTCGATGACAACAGTGGCGAAACCCAGCTATTGAACTTGGGCAATATTGTGAAGTAAACAATAACAGGCCCTAATCACTCAGCCCGCGTAAGCGGGCTTTTTTTGCATCGCTTATTTTTGGGTCTAAATTAGACCGTTATCTGCGTTTAGTCTGTCTGAATAACATAAAAATTTCGCGATCTGCTGCCTATTATTAGTCCATGTCAAAACAATAACAGGCAGGTAGCAGCATGGCACTGCGCAAGGTATCGCTGGCAGACAAATACGCATTGGACACGACCCGGGCCTATCTCACCGGGATAGAGGCCTTGGTGCGCTTACCCATTCTTCAGCATCAGCGCGACCAGGAGCGAGGCCTGAATACCGCGGGCTTCATTTCGGGCTATCGTGGTTCGCCACTGGGCACACTGGATCAGACGCTGTGGCAGGCTCAGGATTACCTGGACCGCCACCATATCAAGTTTGTACCGGGCATCAACGAGGACTTAGCGGCAACCGCCGTTTGGGGTAGCCAGCAGCTCGGGTTAAACGGCCATGCGAAGTACGATGGCGTGTTCGGCATGTGGTACGGCAAGGGGCCGGGTGTCGACCGCAGCATGGATGTCATCAAACATGCCAATGCTGCCGGCACCAGCCAATACGGTGGCGTACTCGCGGTGGCGGGGGATGATCACGCAGCCAAGTCGTCTACGCTGCCTCATCAGTCAGAGCATATGTTTATCGGTGCCTCGATTCCGGTACTGGCCCCGGCAAATGTACAGGAAGTGTTAGATCTCGGCGTCTTTGGTTGGGAGTTGTCGCGTTACTGCGGTAGCTGGGTGGCCTTAAAAGCGATCACCGAGAATATGGATTCGGCGATCTCAGCCGAGATAGACCCCCATCGCATCAATATCGTGTTGCCCGAGGACTTTGTTTTGCCCGCTGATGGTGTCCACCTGCGTTGGCCCGACACTCCCCTGGATCAGGAGCGCCGGCTGAATAAATACAAAATTTATGCGGCCCGCGCCTTTGCCCTGGCAAACCATATCAACCGCATCGTTATTGATAGTCCCAAGCCGCGTTTGGGCATTATCACCAGCGGCAAAGCCTACCTCGATGTTATGCAGGCGCTGGAGGATTTGGGTATCGATCACGACAGCGCCGCCGCAATCGGTTTGCGTGTATACAAAGTGGGGATGCCGTGGCCACTGGAGCCAGTGCTTACCCACGAGTTTGCTAGCGGCCTGGAAGAGATTCTGGTCGTCGAGGAGAAGCGCTCAATCATCGAAGACCAACTCACTGGTCAGCTCTACAACTGGGCCGTCGACAAGCGGCCGCGGGTGATCGGTGAATTTGACGAACACGGCGCAGACCTGCTGCCCAATGTGTCCGAACTCACCCCGGCAATGGTGGCCAGGGCCATTGCGGCGAGGATCCGCCGTTTTTATCAGAGCGAAGACATTGAAAAACGCCTGAGTTTTTACCAGCAGAAGGAGCAGTCGCTGGCGAGTAAACGCAACAAGATTGATCGCAAACCCCATTACTGCTCAGGCTGCCCCCACAATACCTCTACACAAGTGCCGGAGGGCAGCATTGCCATGGGGGGTATTGGCTGCCACTACATGAGCACGTTTATGGAAAGCCGCCCCGCGCAAACGTTTACGCAAATGGGCGGCGAGGGTGTGACATGGATCGGACAGGCTGCCTTCACCGACACTGAGCATGTTTTCCAGAACCTCGGTGATGGCACGTATTTCCACTCGGGAATTTTAGCGATCCGGCAGGCCATCGCTGCCGGCGTGAATATCACTTATAAACTGCTCTATAACGATGCCGTGGCAATGACCGGCGGCCAGCCGGTAGACGGTCAGCTCAGTGTGGAACAAATTATTTTGCAGCTGCGCGGAGAGGGCGTTGAGCGCATCGCGCTCGTTTCTGACCAACCTGAAAAGCACACCCTCGCCGAGACCGAAGGGCTGAGTATTCACCATCGCGATGCCGTGCTCCCGGTGCAAGAAATGCTGCGCCGGGTAAAAGGTTGCAGCGTATTGATCTACGAGCAAACCTGCGCGGCGGAAAAGCGCCGACGGCGTAAACGTGGGTTGATGGATGACCCCAATCGCCGCGTGGTCATCAACCAGGCGGTATGCGAAGGCTGTGGTGACTGCGCGAAAAAGTCCAACTGCCTATCGGTGGTGCCGGTAGAAACGGAGCTGGGTCGTAAGCGCGAGATTGATCAAAGCGCCTGCAACAAAGACTACTCCTGCGTGAAGGGGTTTTGCCCCAGTTTTGTCTCGGTGATCGGCGGCCGTTTAAGGCAGAGCACGGCAACAGCAGAGGATGACTTTGCCGCGCTACCGGAGCCAACAGCGCACAGTCTGGAGCAACCTTGGAATATTGTCGTTACAGGCATTGGCGGTACTGGGGTGCTTACCGTTACCGCGGTATTGGCGATGGCGGCGCATATTGAAGGCAAGGGCTGCGCGACGATGAATCAGACGGGGCTGGCGCAAAAATTTGGACCAGTCGTAAGCCATTTGCGCATCGCCCGCCGTCAGGACGACATCAATGCGGTGCGTATTCCCGCGGGTGACGCCGACCTTTTGTTGGGCTGCGACTTGGTAGTGAGTGCCAGCGACGAGGCGATGGCGAAGGTGAATATAGAGCGCTCGCATGCGGTGATTAATGATAGCGAGGCGCCAACATCGGCGTCGATATTCGACCCCGATGCGGCCTTTCCTGCCCGTGAAATGAAGCAAATTATTGAAGAGGAGGTCGGCGCCGGAAAGGTTCACTTTATTGAATCCACGGTCATGGCCACTCACCTGATGGGCGACGCCGTCGCCAGTAATTTCTTTATGCTCGGCTACGCCTTTCAACGCGGTTTAATTCCCGTTTCCAGCGAGGCGGTAGACGCGGCGATAGAGTTGAACGATGTTGCAGTGGAATTCAATCAGCGGGCATTCCGCTGGGGGCGCAGGGCGGCAATCGATGAGTTGGCTGTGCGACGGGCCAGTGGCCTTGCCGCCGAGCACTGGCAACCACTGTCCGGCCTGGACGAGATTGTCGAGCACCGTTACGGGCAGCTGTGTGATTATCAAAACGCGCGCTATGCCCAGCGTTACCGCGACGCAATAACGCAGCTTGCCGATAGTGAGCGCGCGGTGGTGGGTGACCAGGCATTGTCGCTGAGCATCGCGGCGGCCCGCACGCTCTACCATGTCATGGCATATAAAGATGAATACGAGGTTGCCCGCTTATTTACTAACGGGGAGTTTATGCGGCAATTGCGCGAGCAGTTCGAAGGGGATTTCACTTTGCAGTTTCATATGGCGCCGCCCCTGCTAAGTCGTGTAGACCCTAATACCGGCGAGCACAAAAAGCGCCGCTTGCCTGGCTGGTGTCTGCCGGCGTTTAAACTACTCGCCGCGGCCAAGGGCCTGCGAGGAAGTCGCTGGGATATTTTTTCCTACACGGCGGAGCGGCGCATGGAGCGAGAATTATGCGAGCAATTTCTCGCAGATCTCGCCGACATCGCCGCGCAGTTAACGTTCGAAAACAGAGGCTACGCGCTAGAGCTGGTAAGCAGCCTGGACAAGGTGCGGGGCTTTGGTCATGTGAAGCAGGCGAACGCTCAACGCTATGCAGCCGCTCGCCGCAGCCTGTTGGCAAAATTTAATGGCGATGCGTTGCCCTTTGTCGAACTGGCTAGCGCCACGAGCCAAACATAAAAAGGTGTCGTTTATGGCAGTGTTTAGCGCCCCCTCTTTTGATCAACACGAGCTTGTCGCGTTCTGCGAAGACCGCTCCACGGGCTTGCGGGCAATTATTGCTGTGCACAGCAGCCAGCTTGGGCCGGCGGTGGGCGGTTTGCGAATGTACCCCTACGCGGACGATGCGGCGGCGCTTGACGATGTGCTGCGGCTGTCGCGTGGTATGACCTATAAATCTGCGCTTGCCGGGCTACCAATAGGTGGTGGCAAAGCGGTGATTATTGGTGACCCCTCGCGCGAAAAAAATGCCGCGCTACTTGAGGCAATGGCCGGTTTTATTGATAGTTTGGGCGGCCGCTATGTCACGGCTGAAGACTCCGGCACCACGGTGGCCGACATGGCGCAAATAGCCAAACACACCTGCTATGTTTCCGGGCTCGACAGCCACGGTGGCGGTGACCCGTCGCCATACACCGCTTACGGTGTTTACTGTGGTTTGCGCGCGGCACTGCAACAGCAACGCGGCAGCGATAACCTCGATGGTGTGAGGGTGGCAATTCAGGGAGCGGGGGCCGTTGGCAGCCACCTCGCGAGGCGGTTAATCGAAGACGGTGCAACCGTACTGGTTGCCGATGTGAACCCGACATTACTGACACCCCTGCAGGTACTTGGGGCAGAGGTGGTCGAGCCAGCGAGCATATTGAGTCAGCCGGTGGATGTTTTGGCGCCCTGCGCAATGGGGGCCGTGCTAAATGCGGAAACAGTGCAACAGGTGAGGGCGTCGATCATTGCCGGTGCCGCCAATAACCAACTGGCTACACCGGCTCAGGCGCAGCAGCTTGCCGATCGCGGTGTCTTATACGTGCCGGACTTTGTTATTAATGCCGGGGGTATTATTGCGGTCTATCATCAGCGCCAGCACGGCGGGGCGCTGTCAGCCGATGCTGAGTCGACACTGTTGCAGCATGTCGAGGGCATTGGCGACAAGCTGGGGCTGATCTTCAAGCGGGCAGCCCAGCAATTGTGCCCGCCCCATGTGGTGGCCGAAGCGATGGCTGAAGAGGTATTGTTGGCACAGGGTAGGCAAGCCGCAACAGAAAACTGAAGGAGGGAATAGGTGACAACGTGGAGCCGAGATAGCTGGAGAAATAAGACCGCCTTGCAACAGCCGAGGTATGGCGACGCTGCGGCGCTAAGCGCAGTGGAGCAAAGTCTGGCCGCAATGCCGCCATTGGTGTTTGCCGCTGAGGCCCGCGCCTTACACAGCCAGTTGGCCGAGGTTGCCGAGGGGCGAGCGTTTTTACTTCAGGGCGGCGACTGCGCCGAAAGTTTTGGCGACTTTTCGGCGAACAATATCCGCGATACCTTCAAAGTGTTGATGCAGATGGCCATCGTGCTTACCTATGCGGGGCGTTTACCCGTGGTGAAAGTTGGCCGCATGGCGGGGCAGTTTGCCAAACCGCGCTCGGCAGAAACAGAAGAGCGCGACGCCGTGGTGCTTCCCAGTTATCGCGGTGACATCATCAACTCCCCCGAGTTTGATGCGGCGGCCCGCACGCCCGACCCGCAGCGCATGTTGCAAGCCTATCACCAGTCCACCTCCACGTTGAATTTGCTGCGGGCTTTTGCCACCGGCGGCTTGGCTGATTTGCACCAGGTTAACCAGTGGAACCTCAGCTTCTTGGATGGCAACCCTCTGCGCGAGCGCTATCAGGCCTTGGCGCACAGCATCCAAGATGCACTGGCGTTCATGGAGGTGTGTGGCATCAATAGCGACAACACCCCCACGCTACGTGAAACGCAGCTGTATACCTCCCATGAAGCGTTGCTTCTCAATTATGAGGAGGCCCTGACTCGCCAGGACCATTTAACCAGCGACTTCTACGATTGCTCGGCACATATGTTGTGGATCGGTGAGCGCACTCGTCAGCTCGATGGCGCTCATATCGAGTTCTTTCGCGGCCTTAAAAACCCGGTTGGCGTAAAGGTTGGCCCGTCGATGACAGGCAACGAGTTGATCGCTTTAATTGATGCTTTGAACCCAGACAATATTCCCGGTCGTCTAACCCTGATTACCCGCATGGGCGCCGACGTGCTGGCTGAGCGCCTTCCGGCACTGGCGCGGCGAGTGCAGCAAGAGGGACGCAGCGTTGTGTGGTCCTGTGACCCCATGCACGGCAATACCGTGAAGGCGGGTAATGGCTACAAAACACGCTCTTTTGATCGCATTCTGGAAGAAATTCGCCACTTCTTTGCCGTGTTGCGCAGCGAGCAGCAGCACCCCGGTGGCATTCATTTGGAGATGACTGGCCAGCATGTGACCGAGTGCACTGGCGGGGCGTACCGGCTGTCCGAGTCGGACCTGGACAAGTGTTACCAAACTCAGTGTGATCCGCGTTTAAACGCCGACCAAGTGCTGGAACTTGCCTTTTGCGTGGCGGATTTCCTGCGCGACGACGGCCGTTAACGTCGAGGGCCAAAACGGCCGGGGTTCACAGCTGGGTTTCCAGCGGGAGCTCGGTCGTGTTTTTGATTTCGGTTACCGCGATGTGTGAGTGCGTTTCGCCGATCATTGGCAGGCTCAGTAGGCGCTCGCGTACGAAACTTTCGTAGTGGCGAATATCGCGGGTGATAATCTTCAACATATAATCCCACACGCCGGTCATCGTGTAGCATTCGACGACTTCGGGAAAGTCGCTCACCGACGATTCAAATTCTTCAAGTTGCTGCCGCCCGGTAATGCTCAGGTTTACGGTGGTAAAAACCACTAATTCCATACCCAGTTTTTCGCGGTCGAGGATGGCGACTTTTTTACGCACGATACCGGCTTGCTCTATCCGGTTGATCCGCCGCCAGCAGGGCGACTGGGACATGTTGAGGGTTTCGGCAATCTCACTGGATGTCTTGCTGGCGTCGCGCTGAAGAATACGCAGGATGGTGATATCTTGTTTGGCGAGTTCTGTTGGCATTCGCGCCCTCCAATGCATAAATAAGATAAGGCTTTATCGCTTTGCGTCTAACTATAGTCGCCGTTGTGGAGTTGTGCGCAATGCGATTTGTGCGCAGCGCGGCGGGGCGCTATGCTTTTGCACAGAACACTACTCCACACAACACAAGGTCTGTTCTCCGCCCACTAACTGGAATGCCCTATGGTCGCTAAGCGCTTATTTCTTGTCATTGCTGCACTGGTTCTTGTCGCCTGTGAATCCACCTACTACAACGCCATGGAAAAGGTGGGGATCCACAAGCGAGACATTTTGGTTGATCGCGTGGAAGAGGCAACGGAATCGCAGCGCGAGGCACAGGAGCAATTCCGCGACGCCTTGGGTGAGTTTCGCTCGGTGGTGAGTTTTGACGGCGGCGACTTAGAAAAACTTTACGATCGTCTCAATGCCAGCTTTGAAGACAGTCGCGCGGCAGCGGACGACATCCGCGACCGTATCGACGCAGTGGAAAGCGTGGCTGAGGCCCTGTTTGAGGAGTGGGAGGACGAGCTCTCGCTGTACAGTAATGCGCGCCTGCGCGATGACAGTGCAGCCAAACTCCGCGACACAAAAAATCGCTACAACCGTCTGCGCAAAAGTCTGCGGCGCTCAGAGAAAAGCTTGGCGCCCGTATTGGATAACCTGCAAGACAATGTGCTGTATTTGAAGCACAACCTCAATGCTTCGGCGATCTCAGCCATCAAGGGTGAATTGGCCACCATCGACCGCGATGTCACCGCATTAATTGCAACCATGGAGGCTGCTATCGCCGAGTCGGAAGGGTTTATCGCGCAATTGCGGTAGTGGCAGCCCGGTCTGTGCCTGTCCGAATAACTAAATGATGTGTCCTTCGCAGACATTGGGTGAAGGACTAGCGGCCCCTAAGCTTGGCGGTAGTTCATAAAAGAAATAACAGGTAACGCCTATGCCATCTGCTGCACCGTCGCTCGCGCCATCGAGCGGTTCCTCTGCAACACGTCACAGTTATGCCATCGTCGGCACCGGATTTGCCGGCCTGGGTATGGCGATAGAGTTGAAAAAAAAGGGACGGGAAGACTTCATCATCCTTGAGCGTGCCGAGGATGTCGGTGGTACCTGGCGAGATAATCACTACCCCGGCGCCGCCTGCGATGTGCCTTCTCATCTGTACTCTTTTTCATTCGAACCCAACTGTGACTGGTCGCGGGTATATCCCACCCAGCCAGAGTTAAAGCGCTACCTGCGGGAGGTGGCGGAAAAGTGGGATTTGCTGCCTCATATTCGGTTTGGCCACCAACTCAACGCTGCCCATTACTGTGAGCACAGCCAGCGCTGGCAGCTGGAGACCACAGGCGGGAATTACAATGTCGGCATGCTGATCAGCGGCAACGGTGGATTGGCCGAGCCGCGCCTGCCGGATATTCCGGGGGTGGAGCGCTTTGCCGGAAAGTGCTTTCACTCAGCCAACTGGGATCACAGCTACGACCTGCGCGGTAAACGCGTGGCGGTGATTGGCACCGGCGCGTCGGCCATCCAATTTGTACCTGAAATTGCCGACCAGCCCGCGCAACTCGATGTTTACCAACGTACACCGAACTGGATTATTCCCCGCAAAGACCGGCCATACAGTGAGTTGGAAAAGGCAGCCTTTCGCTACTTACCCGGCGTACGCCTGGCGCTGCGCAGCAAGATTTACTGCCACAACGAAACCCGCATACTGGGAATGGTGCTGCACCCCTCGCTAATGAAACTGTATGAGCGCATGGCACTGCAGCACATACGTAGTCAGGTAAAAAGCCCGGCGCTACGCGAGCGAGTCACGCCAAGCTATCCGGTGGGTTGTAAGCGTGTGCTGATTTCCAATGACTGGTACCCCGCCCTGCAGCGGCCGAATGTCAGCTTGTTGAGCGATGGCATACAAGAGATTCGCGAGCACAGTATCGTCGATGCCAACGGCACCGAGCGCGAGGTGGACTGTATTATTTTCGGCACGGGCTTCTATGCCACCGAAAACCCCATTGCCCAGATCATTCACGGTCGCGGGGGCCAGTCTCTGGCAGAGGCATGGCGCGATGGCGAAGAGGCGTATTTGGGCACAACGGTTAACGGCTTTCCCAACCTGATGTTGATCGTTGGCCCGAACGTAACCCTGGGGCATAGCTCCATGGTGTACATGATCGAAACGCAAATACAGGCGATCAGCCGGCTGTTAGACGAATGCGAGCAGCGCCATTGTGTGGAAGTTGAAGTGCGTGAGGCGGTGCAGAAGCAGTTTAACCGCGCGCTGCACAAACGGCTTGATACCTCAATATGGGCCACGGGCTGCGACAGCTGGTATAAGCACCGCAGCGGCAAAATCACTCAGCTGTGGCCGGATTTCACCTTTCGTTTTCGGGCGATGCACCGGCGTTTTACGCCTGATGACTACCAGTTCAGCCCCGCCAGCGCAGCGCATATGGCAGAAAGCCATGCGTCGCCATCGATCAATTAGCCGGGGAGCATGCGATGTTAAGTGATCACTTGGCGCGTGCAGCGCTGGCTGCTGACCGCTGGCGCTGTGGCCTGCGAGCAAAGTTTTGCATGGTGGGCGAACAGCCCTGGCACTATCTTGAAGGTGGCGTGGGGAAGCGCGACACGATTGTATTGCTGCATGGCTTTGGCGCCGACAAAGATAACTGGACGCGTTTCGCCGGTCGGCTGCGCGCAAATTACCACGTAATTGCCGTGGACCTGCCGGGCTTTGGTGAAAACCCCTGCCGACAGGACTTGGACTACAGTATGGCTGCCCAGGCAGAGCGATTGAGAGGACTCTTGTCAGCGCTCGGCGTCGGTCGCTGCCACATGGCAGGTAGCTCAATGGGCGGCCACTTAACGGCGGTATATGCCCAGCGCTATCCACAGCAGTTGCGCAGTATTTGCTTGTTTAATAATGGCGGTATTCAAGCGCCTGAACGCTGCGATATGGAGCGTGACCTGGAGAAAGGGGTAAACCCCTTGCTGGTGTCGTCGGAGTCAGACTTTGATCGACTCTTAGCCCTCGTGTGTGAGAAACAGCCTTTTCTCCCCAGGTTGGTTCGCAACTATATGGCCAGAGCGGCGATGGCGCGCCGAGAATGTATAGCCGCTATTTTCCGTCAGTACCAACAGGAAATATACGGTGGGCTAGATGCTGTACTGCCTGCCTTGTCTTTGCCCGCACTGGTAATCTGGGGGCGTCAGGACAGGGTGCTCGACGTCAGTAGCGTGGAGGTGATGCGACCCATGTTGCCCCACGCGAGCGTTACCATTATGGAACAGACGGGTCACTTGCCGATGCTGGAGCGCCCCGCCGCCAGTGCCAAGTGCTACCAGCAGTTTCTCTCCTCACTGGCCTAGCGGCGTTGGTGAGTCTTGCGAAAGGCGCCGGGGGTATTGCCGGTCATACGTTTGAAAGCCTGCGAGAAGCTAGAGGCATCAGCGTAGGATAATCGCTCGGCGATCTGTTCAATACTCAAGGGCGTGCTGCGCAGTAGCTCTTCCGCCAGTGTGAGACGGATCTCGTCGCTGAGTTGGCGAAATGAACTGCCTTCGGCATCGAGTTTGCGGCGCAGGGTGCGGGAGGTCATGTGCAGGCTGCTTGCCACCGCCTCCATGTCCATCTCCATGGGGCGCTGACGCAACAGCAATTCCCTCACTTTTCCCGAAAGGCCGCGGCGGGCACTGCGGCTGGCGAGCAGC
Organism: Spongiibacter marinus; assembly: GCF_016906995.1. Taxonomy (GTDB): domain Bacteria; phylum Pseudomonadota; class Gammaproteobacteria; order Pseudomonadales; family Spongiibacteraceae; genus Spongiibacter; species Spongiibacter marinus. The sequence continues at coordinate 272,743 of NZ_JAFBBD010000007.1, forward strand.
TCGCCACATTGTTTTGCCAGTAGATTCGCGGTGTTTTCATTGCCGACGGTGCGCGGGATATCCAATAAGGAGTTGGGAAATTCCAGGGCATTGTATTCGGCATTAAATTCAACCGGCCCACCGAAGCTGTCGTGGTAGCGCTCGGCATACGACGGGCGCGGGTGACGGAAGCACACCCTGTCGGGTTGAAAATCACTGCCCAGCAGCTCGCGCATAATTACCGCGGCGGCGGCCATTTCGCGCTCCAGGCAGAACAGGCGAACATCTTCTGGCACATCGCTGTCGTCAAAGATAATGCACGTTTTATCGCCGCGCGTTGCAATGGTAAAGCCTGCAAAAACGAAGGTAAGCTCCTGATAGTTACGCGCCAATTCAATGGCTTTTCTCGGCGTGGGGCTGCTGGCGATGGCAAAGCCCCATATGCCGTAGGCAGACAGTTGGTAGCGCTGCCCAGCGGTCAGGCCCAAGCCTTCGATGGGCGGCAGTGCTCCAAGCAGGTTGCGGATAACGGCAAGTTCACTCTGGGCTTCAACCACTGTTTCAGGGTTGTTGAGGTGGGTTTGGCTCAGACCGCTATTGTGAAGCAGGGCGTGTATGGGGGCGCCTAGCTCTTCTCCCAACGACACCAGAATTTGCGCGCTCATTACACTGCGGCAGAAGTCCCAGTTTTGCATCACTTAACCCATCTGTTGTTATGTCCGAAATTATAAATTGAGTATCGCTAATCGTTCTCGTTTGTGCAACGGCATTGCCCCGCAGAGGTGCAGAACCTGGTGCTCAATTTGATAAATATGTCCGAGGATTGGGATAAATGTCCGAAAATATCAATTATTTGTGCTGTAGACTTTCGTCACTGCCGTTGGGCGATGTCCTTAACAAGCATCGCCAATGACGGCATCTGATAATAAGCAATAACCGGCGCACAGCCGGATGAGTAAGGAGTGGTTCATGTCCCGCGATCAGAAGAAAAGGCTCGCCCACCGTGGTTCGGCAGTGGCGATGCGCAGCGCAGTGACCGCCGCGCTGGCGGTATCGTTAACGGCCCACAGCGCACCGGCACTTGAAGAAGTGTTGGTCACGGCGCAAAAACGTTCTCAGAGTGCACAAGATATTCCCGTGGCAGTTACCGGTCTGGGTGGGGATCAGTTGGATAAACTGGGCTTTGAAAACGCCAACGACGTCTCGGCCCAGGTGCCGAATATGCAGGTCAGCGGCCCCTATGGTGACGTTCAGCCGATCTTCTCCATTCGCGGGGTCAGTATGTCTGACTACAGCTCCAATCAGGCGAGCCCGATAGGCGTCTATGTTGATGAGGCCTATCTCGGCCCGGTATACAGCCACGGGGCCAACTTTTTTGATGTTGAGCGCCTGGAGGTTTTGCGCGGCCCGCAGGGCACGCTTTACGGGAAGAACACCACTGGTGGTGCCATCAATATTATTACCCGCACACCTGGCTTTGATGAGCCAGCGAGTGGCTTCCTGAAACTTGGCGCGGGCAGTTATAACGCCACCACCGTTGAGGCCGCTGCCGAGTCTGAGCTGATTCCCGGTGTGTTGGCTGGCCGCTTGGCCGGCAGCATTAAGAAAAATGACGGCTACGTTAACGTGCGTGGCAAAGATGAGAATGCCGCACAAACCGACTTTAAAGGCGCGCGCTTGGCCTTAAACTGGCGCATTAGTGATGCCTGGGACGCGGTACTGAAATACACCACCTCGAATAATGATGCGATCAGCACACCGCCGCGCAATGAACCACGCACCGACCTGCGAGGTACGGGTCTAGAAGGCGACTCCAACGGCTTTATTGACTACACCGGTTATTCACGCCCCAGCCGTGGCCTGGACTTCCATGAGAGTGAGGTGAACAACGCCGGCGCGCTGGTCACTAACACGGACCTGGCCGTGCTTACGGTTAACTACAACGCCGAAAACTACAGCCTGACGTCGGTCAGCTCCTACTTGGATGCCGATTATTATCAAAAGGCCGACACCGACGGCAGCCCCAATGGCCTGCTGGAAATAACCTGGGCCTCTGACTCCATTAGCTACAGCCAGGATTTGCGTTTTACCTCGAATTTTGACGGCATGTTTAACATCATTGCCGGGGTCTTCTATGGTCAGGAAGACCTGTACATGAACAATATCTACGATATTTTCAATCAGATCCCCGATCTGCGGGTGGGCTTGGCGAAGCCAGATACCATTCCCATTTTTCCCTACTTGATCGACTTCGGTAAGCTGGACCAACGTTTGGCGACCGAAAAGAGCAGCGCCGCGGTATACAGCCAAATGCGTTTCGACTTTAGTGCGAACTTTGGCATGGATGTCGGTCTGCGTTACACCCAGGACAAAAACACGCTGAGTTATTTGAATATCTCGCGCCTGGCCAACGACGGCACGCCGCGCGGTAGCTATGTACCCGGCAACACCACCGGTGTTGATAATGCGTGGATCACTCTGCCGCTCACCGTGAGTGATATTCAGAGTCTGTTACAAAACCCATTGGAATTGCTGCAGATCACGCAGACCGGCTATACCCATGGCCCTTACACCCTGGATTCGGCACCCGAGCTGGATACCACTGAGAAAGAGTGGACAGGCAAAGTGGGGCTGGATTACCGACTCAGCGACGAGTTGATGGTCTATGCCAGTGCGAGCCGAGGCTATCGCAGCGGCAGCTTTAACGGCGGTGCTTATTACATCGAGCGACCGCTGGAAACTGCCTATGCGTCGCCAGAATATATCGACGCCTTCGAAGTGGGCTTTAAGGCCGATTTATTTGATAACAGCATGCGCTTGAATGCCGCGGCCTTCCATTATGACTACACCAATCAGCAGTTCATTAACGTGGTGGGCATCTCCAACTTCTTGGAGAATGCCGGTGGTTCGACTATTCAGGGTTTGGAAGCCGAGCTGTGGGCGCGGGTGACGGAGCGTCTTACCCTGCAACTGGGAGCCGGTTATCTAGATACGGAGTACACCGAACTGACCTTGGCAAATACTGAGACCATCGCCAATCAGGACGATACGGTTGACCTGTCGGGCAATGAGTTGATCTCGGCGCCCAAGTTCAACTTTAGTATTTCGGCCGACTACGATGTGCTCGTCACTCAGCACGGCTACCTTAGCGTCAATGTGAATGCCAACTTCCAGGATGATCAGTGGTACAGCGCCTACAACGACGATTATGGCTACGGTGAAATTCGTCAGGATGCCTACTGGTTATACAACGGTCGCATCAGTTGGTATGCCAATGACGACAGCTACAGTATTTCTGTGTGGGGCAAAAACCTGGCCGATGAGGAATACGATAGCTATGCGATCAACCTGCAGGCTGGCTTTGGTTTCGACCAGTATCTCGCGGGTGAGCCGCGCAGCTACGGTGCAGAGTTAATGGTGCGCTTCTAGGAAGTGATCACAGCGTTTTACGCCAAGCGCCAGCACGGCTGCGTGCTTCGGCAACCGAATAACCTCTCCAGGTTATGTTGGCCCGCGTAATGCGGGCCTTTTTTATGGGCTATAGGTTTACGGAATAGTCGCTCGCCACTTAGAACCAGGCGCGCACTCCCACCACAAACTGTTCCTGCTGGCGGGGGTTGCCACGGCGTTGCGCAATGTCGGCGGTGTCGCCATACAGCTGCTGCCACACTGCGCCGATATAGGGTGCCCATTCCCGCTCTGGATAGTAGTAGAGCCGCAAGGCGTGCTCCTCCCGGCGCAGGCCGGCCCCATTTTCCGAGTCGCCCTGAGCGGCTGCTTCAAGTGTGATTTCCGGTTCCAGAATCCAACGCTGGGTCAGCCTCAGTTCGTAGCTAAGCTCCAGCTCGGCCGAGAGCTCGGCTTGGTCGTTGATAAACACCGCGGCATCGACTTCAAAGTGGTAGGGGGCAAGGCCCTGTATGCCGATAACCACGCTGTCGTCGCTACCATCCTCACTGAAGCTTCGTTGCAGTCCCCCTTGAAGATCCCAATAGGGCGCGATGGCGCGACTGTACAGAAGCTGAAGTTCCGCGTCCTCTGTGGAGCCGTCGTGCGCCTCGCGTTCAGCCTTTAGCCACAGTTTGTTGAGGTCAGTCCCTAGCCACCCCTGGAGGCTAAATGCCTGCTGATGGTCGCTGCGTTGCTCAACTTCGTCGACCATAAACTTTGCCAGCACGGGGTCGGCTTTGCCCCCGGCCAACGCGGGGCCCGCCAGTAGCGCGGCGCACAGTACATAGTGTTTCTTCATACCTTGCCTCCTACTACGCGAACCTCGCGAAACATACCAGGCATGTGAAACATCAGGTGGCAGTGATAGGCCCAGCGGCCAATGGCATCGGCGCTAACGAGGTAGCTGATACGCGACCCTGGTTGCACAATGACGGTGTGTTTGCGCGGGATGTGGCCACTGTCGCCGGTCTCCAGCTCACTCCACAGGCCGTGCAGGTGAATGGGGTGGGTCATCATGGTGTCGTTGACGACGACAAAGCGCAGGCGCTCATTGTGGCGCAGAATGATCGGCTCGGCGTCGTCGAACATGACGCCGTTCATCGACCACATGTAGCGAGACATATTGCCGGTAAGGTGGATTGCCAGCTCTCGCTCCGGGTCGCGTGGGTCGCGGGTGGGGTGAAGGCCGAACAGGTCACTGTAGCGCAGAACCTTTCTGCCATAGCGCTGGGCGTGCTCGCGTAGGCCAATGCCTGGGTCGGAAAGGCCGTTGGCAGGCATACCTGCGCGCATGTCAACACCTACACCAAATTCAGTGGCGGCATGCTGGAATGTTTGCTTGCTGCCCTGGCCAGCAGGTGCTGGGGTATCTGGCAGCGGCTCAGACATCATCGCGTGATGGCCGTGGTGAGCATGCGCCTCGTGGGAAGGCCGTTTGTGCTGCATCGCTGACATGGTGTCGCCCGCCATCGAGGTGTGCGCGCTGTTGTCGTGAGCCATCCCCATATCTCGGTGGTCGAGCCTCGCAATGTGGTCCATCGCAGGTATGTCGGCCTGCCACTGCTTATTGGGGCTGAGCGTTGCCCGCGCATAGCCGCTGCGATCAATGCTCTGCGCAAACAGTGTGTAAGCACGGTCGGCGCTGGGCTGAATGATCACATCGTAGGTCTCTGCCGGTGCGATACGAAATTCATCAACACTGACCGGCTGGATATTTTGCCCATCGGCGGCAACCACTGTCATCGTCAAGCCGGGAATACGAACGTCGAACAGGGTCATGGCCGCGGCATTAATCACCCGTAAGCGCAGGCGTTCGCCGGCGGAGAATTGGCCAAGCCAGTTTGCATCTGGGCTGAGCCCATTCACTAAAAATGTGTAGGCGATGCCGTTGATATCCGCAATGTCGCTGTCGCTCATGCGCATACGGTTCCACATGGCGCGGTCTCGCCAAGTGGCGGCAATGCCTTGTCTGCGAATGTCTTGCCACAAATCGACGGCCGTTCGTTCGCGCCGATTATAGTAATGGCTCTGCTTTTTCAGGCGGGCATAGAGCGCCTCGGGGGCTTCGTCACTCCAGTCGGAAAGTACAATGACGTGCTCGCGATCATAGGCGACCGGGTCGTCGTCTGCAGGGTCAATAATAATGGCGCCATAGAGCCCCGTCTGTTCCTGAAACCCAGAGTGGCTGTGGTACCAGTAGGTGCCGCTCTGCTTTACCTGGAATCGGTAATCGTAGTAGCCGCCGGGCGGAATACCGGCAAAACTCAGTCCGGGAACGCCGTCCATATCCGTTGGCAAAATCAAGCCATGCCAGTGTATTGAGCTGGTATGTGGCAGGTGATTGTGCACGCGGATATGCACTTCTTCACCTTCCTTCCAGCGCAGGGTAGGGGCGGGCACACTGCCATTGACCGCCGTTGCCAGACTGTCGAGTCCCGTGATGTTTACCGGTAGATAGTCGATGTGCAGGTCAAAGCGATTGCCACGTAATTCTGCGCTAGGGCGTCGTTCCGCCTGCTGATGGGGTGCCTGACTCGCGCAGCCTGCGAGGCCTGTCAGGGCAATAACGCTAGCTGCACCCGTGACAAAGCGCCGGCGCGGGATGTTGGCCGGTGGATATTCACGTTTCATTGTTATTCTCCTACGGCGCGCTGTGCTGACTAACGCGGGTATACACCTCGTGCTTGCCGCTGCGTTTTAGCAAAATGACATCGTAGTCTTGGTGGCGCGTGCCCATTTCCATGCCGGGGCTGCCGATTGGCATACCGGGCACGGCGAGGCCGTAGGCATCCTCTGGGGGATTTTCAAGAAAGCGTTTTACTACGTCGGCGGGTATATGCCCCTCGAACACATAGTCCTTCACTTGGCCGGTATGGCAGGACTGGAGCCCGCTGGGAACGCCGAGGCTGGCCTTTAGTGTGGCCATGTCGTGACGATTTATCGCGGTGCTGTCAAAGCCGTTTTCATCCATGTGGTCAGCCCACTTTGTGCAGCAGCCGCACTGAGGGGATTTATAAACCGTGAGCTCAGCCTTTGTTGATTGCGCGTGTAAGGGGCTGCCTAAAATGCTTAGGCTAGCTGCTGCAAAGCCCGCCAAAATAGTAGTGCGAAGTGTCATTGGAAACGTCCTATAAAGTCGATAATCACTTGCGGCAAAGTACATTCTGCCGCGCTACAGGGGGTGATTACGCAGCGATAGGCGGACGTAACAGGCGCTCGTTGTAACGTTTTGCTGAAGCAGCGGCGGCGCTGTTGATCATATTGTCGCGTGATGTTGCAACCGCCAATGCCAGTTGGCTGAGCAGGCTTGGCCCGCAGCTACTATTGGCGCAGTCGCAGTGTTGTTCGCAGCAACGGCTGTGATCGAGTCCAGTATGATCGCCAGAGTGGTGGGCCGACGCTTCTTCGGTGGATTGGCAATTTTGGTGACCTTCGCAATCCATTTGCTGATTGGGGTGAGTGCAGCAGCTGGCATTTGCCAAGTGCTGCATCGCTACTGCCGTAGGGCTTGTCTGGGGTTCACTGGCCAAACTGGAAGCACTACTCTCCAGCGCCAGCAGTGGTTGGCTTAGCACCAATAAAATCCATACGGCAATGTGCAATCGTTGTGTCATGGCCGCAGTGTAACAAGCTCTGGTTAGGCAGGGTATTACGCTGCCAGGTGCCGGGGTCGAGAGTGTTCAATATTGTCCACGCTAAAGCCTATTCATTGCTACAGGGTCAAGAAAAAACACTGACCGCGACACAACTGGTTTTTCTACACCGCTTGCGGCAGGGTGGTCTGCGGTGAATAACGATAAGGACAACACGGTGAAAAAAACGTTATTGATAACAGCATTCTTGCTGGCTGGCTGCGTTGAGCGCCCTCAGGTAATTAGTGACTGCCAGGGCGTGGCGGAGCGAGAGGTATTGTGTGGTTGGCAGAAGCCCGAAGATATGGAGCTCATGCCCGACGGCCGCCATTTGGTCGTCAGTCAAATGGCGGCGGGTCACGGCAGCGTTGCGGGGTCTTTGGCCCTGCTGGATACCCGGGATGGCAGCAAGCAGGTATGGCCGATGGCTGAGGTGGCGGTTTCCGATGGTTGGGGGGATGCCGATTGTGCCGCGCCGGACCCAAGCGTCTTCGCGCCACACGGCATTCACCTCTCGCGCCACGAGAGCGGCACACTGCAATTGCTGGTGGTCAACCACGGTGGCCGTGAGTCGGTGGAGTTTTTCGAGTTGCGTGACCAAGACGGCGCGATTGAACCCTTTTGGCGCGGCTGCGTTATTCCCCCTGAAGGCAGCTTCTTGAATGATATTGTGGCCTTGCCTGAGGGCGGCTTTATGGCCACTCACATGTATACCCGCGGCGACGCGCCGGTCGGTACACTGGGTTGGCAGGAGATTACCGCTCTGGCGGGCTTTAACCCTGGCCACATCTGGGTGTGGGACGGTGAACAATTTAGCAAACTGCCAGGGTTTAGCGGTGACTACCCCAATGGCATTCAAATCTCGGCAGATGGCGAAACCCTGTTTGTAAACCTTTGGGCGGGTTCAACGCTGCAAAAACTGGATCGCCGCACAGGCAAGCTGCTTGGGGAGGTGGAAATTAGCCATCCGGACAACAGCCAGTGGGATGGTCGCGGCAAGCTGCTAATCGCCAGCCACAACTTCACGCTGGGGGATTTCATTGTGTGCCCCAGTATTGAAGAGGGCGCCTGTCCCGCGGCATTTGATATTGTGGAGCTCGACCCAGACACTCTGCAAAGCCGAGTTGTGGTCAGTGTGTCCGGGCCGCCTATGGGCGCAGGCACCGTTGCCCAGCGGGTGGACGATGCTGTGTACGTGGGCTCCTTTATTGGCGACCGGATCCTGCGCCTGCCGTATTCCGCGCAATAGCGCGGTTGAGTTGGTTAAAAGTCGTTCAACGCGAGGATTTTTAAGCTTTTTTTCAAAATCCCGTTGACAGCTAAAACCACCTTGAATATAGTACGCCACCTCGACGCGCTCGTAGCTCAGCTGGATAGAGTACCTGGCTACGAACCAGGCGGTCGGAGGTTCGAATCCTCCCGAGCGCGCCACTATTTAAGAACCCGGTATTGCGAAAGCAGCACCGGGTTTTTTATGCTCCCATAAAGGTGTTGTGGCACGACCGTGATAGGTTCTGTGCCACATTTTGAAGACCTCTCGCTTAAGCTCACCTCTCAGTTACTGCGTAGCTCTCAAGTTTTAATGTGAGCCCGTTTCTCGGTCGTTGGGGCTAAGGTCGGCAAATTTAGACGTCTGCAAGACGGTTTCAAAAAGATCCTTAATTCTTGTCCTTGTCAGAACGGTCGAACCAGTGAGCGATTTTGTCGCCGTATCGCCACATCACCACAGGAATTGCGATAGCTGACGCGACTAAAGCGATCGCTGCAATCAGCCCCGTAAACTCTCCCATGTCTACCTCCACATTCAGTGTTCATTTCATTTGACGCTATAGCGGTAGTTGAAAGCAAATCGCTATTTAAGTGTCTGAATTAGATGAATAAATATTTCCGTCGTCTTTGTTTTTCTGATTCTCCAGTTCGGAACGAGGCGTGATACGAAGTGCTGCGTTGGCGAAAGTGAACGCTTCACCGGTACAGCAAAAAGGCAGGGTCATGGCTAGCCAAAAAGGTGCTTCCGCGCTTTACTATGTCGTAATGACATTAGCCAAGGAAGGTGTTGTTATGAATCTATTACGCTTCATTTTCTCCTTTACCGCCCTGCTTATACTCCATGCCTGTGGTGACCACGGCTATGAAGGGCAATACAGACTTGCTGCAGACCGCGCTGATGGCCTGTTTGGATCCATGGCTTCGGCAATGGGAGTGCAGGAAATTACCATTGGGCATGACTTTGTCGAAGCGAACGGCAGCCGCCAGGTATACGATGATATATTTGTTCGTGACTCGGGCGATCGCGCCTACTTAGTCTTCAAACGGGGAGAGAGTGAAGAGGCTTGGAGAATTAAGGGGAAAGATACCTTGGTTCAGGGAAACCAGCTGATGCGCCTTGAATATACCCGGGTTCATTGAACCCCACTCATGAGGAGTAGATACTCCGCTGGACAGCGGGTATCAAGTCCATCCTAAAACAGTATTGGAGATCACGGATGATTCATACCACCCTGCAGGCCAAGACCGCTACGGCGCCAGATGTTGGCGCTGAGCCTAACTTGATGATACGTGCGTTTTTTTCACTCATTCTTGGAGTGTGTATAGGGGGTGTTGGGAGTGCCCGCGCCGAATCAGAGAGGGGCTGGACGGTAAACTACACCGGTGACCTTAGTGGTACCGTTGGAGGCCGTATTGTCGTTCCTGGCGGGACATCTATGGTTGCCATGGTAGGCGGCGCGAGTATGAGCGAGGATATGAAGTCGATGGGTGCCGCCGCGATCTCCGCCAAGGTGATGACACTTCCGGGCCAGCCTTCATCGCTCAAGCAATTGGACATTACCTTAGCAGACGGTACAAGCTGCCGTTTACAGCCAGATGGCAGCGAGCGGGCGAAGGTGATTAACAGCTCGCGAAAACACTATGAAGCGGAGTTTAGTGGCAATTTGCGGTGTGACGGCGGGAAGAAAATTGCTGTGCAAGCGCGCGTGATGAAGTAGTGCTAACGAACAATTACGGTGTTGCCCCCAGTAGCCCGGCCATAATTAGTCGGCTGACGGCGAACTCTCTGAATGAAGAGTTACCAAGTATGGCGGTGAGACTCCGCCACAGCAGTATAGGTTTTCGTCCTTCGGTTCGAGCAGGTATTTTTTCGCGCATCAAGATCAACAACCACTTCCTCCGGGGTTGGAAAAGTTATTACTAAATGCACCGTCATAAATTTCTCGTCACCGTCGTCGCCGTAGCTTACGCCCTTGATTTAGCTTTTTATCACACACTTTGCATATCCCCCCTGAACAAGGGGGTGCAAGCGTTATGCGCTTCTCCTATCGTTGGAAAATAATTTTGACAAGGAGATAGGCATGAAAGAAAGGCTAATTGTCGTCGTCGGTATAGCCGCGTTGATAGTGGGGTGTGCTTCGGTAGGAGGAGGTGGCGGTGGTGATCGCCTCGAAAGTAAGAATGTTGCTACGCTCGGGGCGCGTAAAGATGTCTATGTTGCGCAGTTTGCGGTTTCTTTCGTAACTAAGGACTCAAGCTCGTCGAAGTCTGTAAGCCCCATGATTCGTCAAAGCAGTGGCTCGCAATACGCAAAGAGTACCCTGAAGGCCAATTTAACCGGCGTGCCAGATACCACCTTCCAAAAAATTACCGACGAGGCATATGCTGACTTTGTCGCTGATTTAACTGCAAAGGGTTTCAATGTTAGGCCGGTCAGCGATTTGCAAAAGCTAAAACCTTGGAAAAAATTAAAGCCTCTAGAGGCTCCCTATACGCCTTCGGGGCTGTCTTCTTTTTTGAAGAAATCGTCTCCTGAGCAGGTGACCTTCTCCGCGAATTCACTGAATATATACTCGGTGCCCGATCAAATTAGCCAAGTTAAGCCGATGCCTTATGCCTTTGCTGAATTGGCTGAAGCTGCGGGCGCACCAGTATTTGCCATCAACTACAATGTTCATTTCGCGTACTTTGATAGTGATACTGACTATGAAGTGAATTACTTTAAGGATGTGCCTCTTGGTGGCGGCACAAGCACCACGCTGAGCGCCTCGGTGACCGTAGGGCAAGGTATTCAGGTGACGACGGGTTCTGCCGCGCAGTTCCTTGTTGACTTAGGTGGGACCTTTTCAGATAACGGCTATGTCAGTCTCAAGGACCCCATTGTAGTTGGAGGGGCCTACGGGCGGAACGAAGACACCACTTCTGGCAGTCAAAAAGCCGCCAATGCCTTTAGTTCTGCTGTGGGCCTGTTCACCGGCGGTTCTGCTAAAACAACGGAAATCTCTGTTGTCGCTACCCCTGAGTATTACCGATATGGTGTTCTTAAGGCGATAGATATGGCCAATGACCGCATTGTGAATGGGCTGCTTGCCCAGTAAATAGGTCATACTTTTCCTTTGCGCACAATATCTGCGTTGAGTGTGTCGGTGGTCTGTTCACACTAAAGCGACGATGTCGTTGGTGTGAACAGGTCATAGACCATCCCTTCTATGTATAAATCCCCCTTCTTCATGCACTTGTCTTTGATAGTAATCTCGCGCTAAGCCGACATTGTTTAGGCATTTGGCGATCCTGTGTCTTAGTGCGCCTGTGTATTCACTTCTGCGGGCGCGATGCCGCATTCCTTGATCTAGGACAAGTGCTGACCTCGTCTTGGGCTTTAGTCTGACTGCAATAAGCAGAGACTTTGCTCTCCAAAAAGCGAGGAGAATAAGCATGGCGAACACTTCAGCAGTTGGTTCCCGTCGTTATCTAGCAGTGTGTATAAGTGCGTTGACCTTGGGTGTTCCCATCCAGAGTCAGGCGTTGACGTTTAACTGGGGGGAGATTGAAGGCAGTTTCAATTCGACCCTTTCTCTCGGTGCCAGTTGGCGTGCGGAGGACCCGGATGAGGACTATCTCAGTCCGGGTAACACCAACGGTAAGGGGCGCGCGTCGGTGAGTACCACCGATGATGGGAATTTAAATTACGACAAAGGTGATATGTATTCCCTGTTATTCAAGGGGGTGCACGACCTTGAGTTGAGCCTGGACAACATCGGTTTGTTCACGCGTTTCAAATATTGGTATGACTATGCCTTGGCTGAGGGTGACGTCGCTCACGGCCATGTGCCAAACAATTACCGTGTTGACGGCACCCTGGAAACGGAGGGCTTTGATGACCTGGCCCAAAGCCAGGGTGCTGAGTTTTTGGATTACTACCTCTACGGCAACTTTGAGCTTGGCTCCGCCCCCGTAGAACTGCGGGCCGGCAATATGGTGTTGAGCTGGGGGGAAAGCACGTTTATTCAAAACGGCGTGAATATTATTAGTCCCTTCGATGTGACCGCGCTGCATCGCCCTGGCTCTGAGATCAAAGAGGCGCTGCTGCCGGTGGGGCTGCTATACGCCAATATTGGCGTTACCGCGGAATTAAGCATTGAGGCTTTTTATCGGTTCTTCGTAAATTCAGGTGGGTAGGTTGCAAAAACAGGCGGGTTATCGGTTGATAGTAATCGACCAAAACCACCAGCAACCGACTTCCCGCCT
>NZ_JAFBBD010000008.1 GCF_016906995.1 Spongiibacter marinus
GCTGTTGCAACTGAACCGGTGACTTACGAGAACGTCGTTGTGAGGAAGGCTAAGGAGGAATAAATGAGAGGTGGAGCTAAATGGATACCCCTTATGTATATACAGTATATCAACTGACTGGAAAGTCAATAAAGCCAACGCGTCGTTCTATGACAAATCAGGAGCTGGTATGCAATGCCCCCTCGCGTCACTCATCCACGATTACCGCCTAGCCTTGGCTGAAAGTGATACGGCGGCACGTTATTGCAGTGTGGCGACGGTAGATGGTCAGCAGGCGAGCACAAGAACGGTGGTACTGCGTGATATCACCACTTTAGGGCCAATGATTTTTATCAACGATAGCTCGCCAAAGTGGCCGGTGCTGATGGCCGGTGGCAGCGAGGTATTGCTGTTCTGGCCCTCGCAAATGTGCCAATACCGCCTGCGCGGTACATGGCAGGTGCTGGGTGAGGACGAGATGCTTGAGCATTGGCAGAACAAACCCGATGCGGCAAAGCTGTTGGATCACCTGTACCAGCGCCTCCCGCAAAGCTCGACGCTAACCTCAGCTGCGCAGCTGCGAGAGGAGCTCGATGGCTTGCGACAACGCTTTGCTGGCGCCGATATTCCCTTTGTCGGTAACGCGCGGGGAGTGGTTCTGGCAGTGGACTATCTGGAGTCCTGGTGCGCAGCAGCAGATGGGGTACACCAGCGCCGCCTGTATCGACGGATCAATGGCGACTGGCTCAGCGAGCCTTTGGTTCCTTAGGGACTGGCTATTCCACGTACGCTGGTTGTGGCAAGAGGCCGCTGACATAGGCCATTACATGGAAGAGAAAATTCTGCTCATTTGTGCCCGATAGCAGCGCTGCACCGGGGCCAATGGCGTAGACAGCAACATCCTCGCCGCCGTGAGTTTCACTACTGAGAGGAACGAGAGCGTCCTGTTGAAACCCTCTGTCCTGGGTGTCAACGCCGTGCAGATCGCGGCGACTGCCAGCCGCCGTCTGCTCTTGGGCGCTGAAATACTCAGAGCCGGGGCCGTTGGCATAAGCCAGGGTTGTGTAGGGCAGGCCATCTGCCGCGGTGCTTGGAGTATTGCTGCCCACGCTGACCACCTTACCCAGTATCGGGTTGCCCCGCCGAGGATAGCCTGCAATCGTGAAAACATGGCTGTGATCCGCTGTGACGACAATGAGAGTGTCCTCGGGGCTGGTTTGCTCTACGGCAAGTGCCACCGCCTCAGATAAAGCAATGGTGTCATGCAAGGCCTTACTGGCATTGCCAGCGTGGTGGCCGTGGTCGATGCGTCCCGCTTCAACCATAAGGAAAAAGCCCTGTTCATTTTTGCTGAGTAACGCGAGGGCCGCTTCGGTCATTTCCCTTAGCGATGGCTCGTTGTCAGGTTCGTCGCGGCGTTCTAGCTCATACTGCATGTGTGAGCCACTGAAAAGCGCGAACAGTTTTTCTGTGGCCGCTAAGTCGAGTGCATTCAGCGCTGCTTTACTATCGAGGTAGCGTGCTGCTGGGTATTGCTGCTGCCACTCAGCGAGTAAATTGCGCCCGTCAGTGCGCTGGCCCCCATCGATACCGGCGGGTAAAAAATGCCGTCGCCCGCCGCCCATAACCACGTCAATGCCGTCAACATCCACATTGGCAAAGCGGGCTTCCAGGTTTTTTTCAAAGCCGATTAGTTGACTGGCAATATCCTCACAGCCAGCTGAAATTGCCTGTTGTGGCAAGGTGCTGTTGTCTTCCCAGTTACGATCAGCCGATTTGGCATACGTCGCCGCGGGGGTGGCGTGGGTAACACGTGCGGTGGACACCAGACCTGTGGTCTTGCCGGCAATTTCTGCGAGTTCGAGCAGGCTAACTAGCGCATTTCCCGTGGCGCTGCTGCAATCGCCGCGGCGAGTATTTTCGTCAACGCCTAGCAAACCAATATTGGTTTTAACGCCCGAGACTATCGCGGTCATGGTGCCGGCCGAATCTGGGGTTTGAGCATCCACATTGTAGGTTTTTACCAGGCCGCTGAAAGGAAAACGGTCAAAGCTCAGGTTGTTTTCCTCCCCGGGCATTCCCTTCTGTTGGCCGTCGAGAATACGGGCGGCGGTAATAGTGGAAACCCCCATACCATCGCCGACAAACAGGATAATATTTTTGGCTTTGCCGTGAGCCTGGGCATAGGTTGTTTTGTCGAGTAGCTGGCGCTGCGCTTGCTGATACCAGGGGTTGGTTAGCGTATTTTCTAACAGTGGTGATGAGAGGTGCGGGGGTGGCGGTGTTTTGCTGCAGCCAACACCCGCAATAACGCCGAGAAGTAACCCAAACCGAAGATACAAGCGCATAGCGCCCCCTGAGCAGCCGGTAGATAGCACCGAAGTATAGGGCTGCTTAGGGGGTAATCCCAGTGGCTAGGGTTCCGCTTGCCAGTTCAGGCGCAGGTCCCAATGCCGCACTTTGTCGGCGGGTAACACGCTGGCTGTTTCAGGGTCGATCTCCCGGTAGACATTCACCGCTGGCGCAATATTGGGGTCGCGCCCATACACAAAGTCTTGGTCGGCAACAATCGTCATATAGGCTTTATTCAAGTCCAGTGCTCGGCGCAGTGAGGGCGTAATAAGTTGGTAAACATCTTTACCGGCCAGCGCAGCGGTATTTAAGCTGCCATCTTCATTGAGAAAGCGTTGACGAATTTCGGCGTTTTCTCGGAACTCATTGCCACCGCCCACTGTTGCCAGGTAGTCAGCGATTTCTCCGATCACTTCGCCATCGACCTTTTGTTGGCCAACGTAAGGTGCGTCTTGCATACCTTTCAGGTTGATATAGGACCAACCCTTGCTGCCAGTCACCTTGCGAGCAAAGGCGAAGGTTTGGTCAATGGTGGTGCCAACGGTTGTGTGGCAGCCCATGCAAAATAAGTTCTCTTCCTCGCTTTGCATTCGCAGGCTGCCTTGCTCATCTTCGATAAAGCCGAGCATCATCCAGCCAAAGCTGTTATCGGTTCCCTTGTCTCCGCGGTTGATATATTTGGGGATCAACTCATCGACTTTCTCCTGGCGCTCATTGCCATACATCGATACCAGGTGCTCCGGTGGATAGAACACAAACTTATTCATGTAGCGCAGCTCTTTCATACGAGGAGGCACGGTGATCTCGCCGCCTTCGTTGATACCGACATAGCGCACACTGTGCAGAAACTCCGTGCCCAGGGGGTATAGCATGGTTGCTACCACTTCATCGGCGGCGTCACCCACGTAGTGCTCAGGGCGTTTGATACGGTTGACTACGCTGAGTTCTTGGTCACCGTTTAGGTCGACGCAAAAGGCCCGCTCATCAATGTCCGGGGTCGAAATATCGTGTAGATCCTTAATAGCCATTTCCAGTATGGAGAGGTTTGCCAGATAGGCGTCTTTTGAATATTGGCCGTCACCGCCACAGCTGGCTTGGCGAAACTTAGCGGGCAGGCGAATCATGACATCGTCGGTTGCGCCATTGGTTGGCCAGAATGTGCTGGGCAGCGGTTTGTAATTGAAGGCCACCCAGTGGCTGCCATCTTTGGCAAAGCCGAGCTCATCGAAAGCCTTTGCCCCCAGTGCTAAATTTTTTAGCTCGGGAATGGGGCCCTGCCAGTCGCGGGTATTTTTAAGTTGTTCAATCAGCGGGCTGTAATTATCGGTATGGATATAGTCCAGCGCATGCTGGTCGCTGATTTTTTCAATGCGTTCGCGGCGATCTTCAAAAAGGTTGGTCCAGTGGTTAACTTCGCCAATGTCAGAGAACAGGTACGCTACCTGCTGACTGCCATCGTCCATGGTGTTGGGCCTGCTGCGATAGGGGTAGGTTTGGTGGCAGGTCATGCAAGGGTTGTACTTGGCTTCGTGCTTGGTATAGCACTGGGGTGGGATAACCGCCTCTGCATTGTAAATGGTTTCTGGTTTGGGCTGGCGCAGGGTCGGTGTTGGTGAAGCGGTGGCAATCTCGCCTGGAAACGAAAGACTGCTCAGCAGTTCCTGGTCTGCCGCCGGGAGCTTGTCCCCCGATTGCTCCGGCGCTTGCTGGCCAGGGGGCGCCGTTGTGTGGGCGTTGTCACCACTGCATGCATACAGCAAGGCACTGAGAAGAATCATCCAGGTTTTTTTCATTGCGGATACCAAAATGTTTACTAATAAAAAAGGGGCGAAGAATCCGCCCCTTTTGTTTACTGTTGCTTGGCCGATCGGCCGCGCGTCGTACTACAGAGCAGGATCTTCAAACAGCCAGATCACATTGTTCTCGTGGTTGCCAGTGTCTTCGCCAATCAACACTCGTCCATCGTCCAAGATCACCAGATTGTCGGGGTTGGAGATGTTATTTGTGTTACAGCGGTTTGCTGCGCGATCGCCGTAGTAGGGGCCGCCGACAAGCGCTGGGGTGAGGGTGTTGATGTCCACCAGGCCATCCTTTTCAACGAGCTTCATGCGGTAGACCACACCACACTTGCCGTGAGTGCCGTCTAGCTGAATGTCTCCGGCGCCGTCAGCCATAGTGGCGTCGAACGAAGACATGGCCAGATACATGTAGGCTTGGGCACCATCTGCAGCGCCGTTATTCCACCATGTGTCGGCCAAGCCGAAGTTGATGTTGATGCCTTCCATTTTGCGGAACTCAGCCGTTGCGCCCATTGCGGCAGCGAGTTTGCGGCTTTCAAGGAAGGCGACACGCTCGTCGGCAAAGGGGTTGGCGGCAACGCTACCGCTGTTGTCGAGGTCTTGCCCTGACTTGAATTCTGCGAAGGCCTGAATTTGCGCATCGCTAATGTGCTTGGCGTCGGCAAACGTGCCGTCGAAGCTCGCAATGGCGTTTTCGATATCGGCCTCATTGCCAGCACCGATCTCAATCCACTCCACAGCAAAGGCAGCTTCCGCTGGGTCAGTGATGCCATTGGACTGGGTGACTTTTGCGGCGTAGAGCTTGCCCGCGCTCATATCGTTAGCGGCGTTGGCCACAAACTTAAACAGCACTGTGCCGGTGCCATCGTCGCTGAGGAAGACGGTGCGGCGGTCTGGCATAACCACGGGGTTTTCGTGTGAGAAGCGCCCCATCAGCTCAAGTTTGTTCACTTCAACATCGGCAACATTGGCTGTTGCTGCAGTGTTGTTAGTGCCGATCTCGACAATGTAACCGTAGTCGTAAGGGTTGCCCCAGTTACCGCTGCGATCAAGCGGGTAGCCTTTGTATTCAGCAATCGCTTCGGCATTGGAGAAATAATTGGCATTGGCATTGAACCAGTCGGCTGTATTGTCAAAGTACAGTTCTTCTGCCGACAGTGGCGTGCCCCAGGGGCTTACGGTGCCAAAACAGTTAACCCAGGTGCCGTCGACACTGGAGAAGTCCAGCATACCTTCCTGGGTCGGGCTGTAGGTATCCGTTAAGCGAATACGGCTCATGCTGCCTGGGCGGTCTTCCCAGTTGGTATACAGGTAGTAGCCGGTGCCACCATCGGAGACGGCGCCGTTAAAGTCGGGGTCGTTAGAGCTTTTGATTAAACTGCCGTTAGCGCTGAGGATGTCACCCATTTTGTTGCCATCGGCGAGGTTGTCACCCTGCTGTGCCAACACAATGTAGCTGCCAGCGGCGCTTTGTACGGTTTCTTTTTGTGCCGTGGTGATCGGGAAGTCCAGAGCGGCGATATCGCCCATGTTGTTAACGTCGGCGTTAAAGTAGCCAACGGTACCTACGTTAAAGACCTTGCCAGCCGAATCGGTGGTTGTGTTAGAGCTGCTTGGGTGCTGAATATTGGAGAACAGCTTGCCGTCTTCGTTAACGAATATCCCGGTAAACTCAGCGCCGAGCGGAGCGGTAGCAAACCGTTTGAGGCCTTTAGGTGTCACCGTAGAGACGCCATCAGCACCATCTTGACCGTCTGCGCCATCCTGCCCATCAGCGCCATTTGCACCATTGCTTCCATCTACGCCCGCAGGACCTTGTGGGCCTACCGCGCCGTCTTGGCCATCGCTACCATTTCGTCCGTCATCGCCGCCGCAGGCTGACAATGTTGCAGCCAGAATAGCGGCAATGGAAGCGCTCAATAACTTCTTGTTCATAACAGTTCCCTAGAAAGAGGTGGATTGGTCTAGTTATAACGGGGGGCCAGTCTAGGGACGGACTATGACGGTTTAACAAAGAAAACATGTCGAAGTGTTGACGAATTTGTGACAACCACCAGGCTGACTGAGTGCGACATATTTGTGCGTTAGAACATTTTACGCTTCATTGGAGGGCGGTAGTGGCGGCAGATTCGATCGCCGCGGCCGGCGAGTAGCGTGAATTGGCGGTGGAAGTAGTGTTGGCATGGATTCTGTATAGAACACGGTGTCCGCACTCTTGGTATCGCAGGACATGCTGTCAAAGCATCACAATTTGGTAATGGAGAGCTAGGGTTCCGGTTGTGCACCTTGCACAACGTCTGGTCCGAGAGCTTTCGACCTCTTCCCCATCGATTGGATTCGCCACGGGATAGGTTACACGGCGGGACAAAAGCCCGGGAGACGATCGGCAGCCAGTTGCCAGGAGTGCTCTATTTACCGCGTAACGATGCCGGAGGCAGGCAATGAAACGAATAGCCGCATTACTACTTACTCTCTCATGTTCCTCTTTTAGTCTCGCTTCAGACAGCTTCAAAGTATGTTGGTCAATTTATGTTGGCTGGATGCCGTGGGGCTATGGTGACGAGCAAAAAATCGTCGATAAATGGGCGAAGAAATACGGCATTGAGATTGATGTCGTTCAGATCAACGACTACATCGAGTCAATAAACCAATACACCACCGGCGAGTTTGACGCCTGCACCATGACGAACATGGATGCGCTGACAATTCCCGCTGCCGGTGGTGTGGACAGTACCGCGCTAATTGTCGGCGATTTTTCTAATGGCAATGACGGGCTGGTACTGAAAAATACCGACTCACTTCAGGCTGTGAAGGGACAGCAAGTGAATTTAGTTGAGTTGAGTGTTTCCCACTATTTGCTGGCGCGCGCACTGGATAGCGTCGGCATGAGCGAATCTGACGTTACCGTTGTGAATACCTCCGACGCCGATATGGTCGCTATCTACCCAACAGCGGGGGTAAGTTCTGTGGTGACCTGGAACCCATTACTCAGTGAAATTCTCACCATGCCCGGCGCAAACAAGGTATTCGACTCTTCTCAAATACCCGGCGAAATTATCGACCTGCTCGTGGTGAACACCGAGGTATTAAAGAAAAACCCTGCTCTGGGTAAGGCGTTAGTTGGCGCCTGGTATGAAATCATGGCGACCATGAGCGCCCCAGGAAAGGCAGGCCTCGCTGCTCGCACGGCGATGGCAATTGCGTCGGGGACGGACACTGCCGGCTACGATGCGCAGCTGGCCAGTACGAAAATGTTTTACACGCCCAGCGACGCGGTCGCTTTCACCCGCAGCAGTGACCTGAAGTCAACCATGCAGAGTGTGGCTGAATTCTCGTTTAACCACGGTTTGCTGGGTGACGGCGCTCCCGACGCCGGTTTCATCGGTATCGAAACGCCTGTCGGTGTCTATGGCAATCCGGCAAACATTAAACTGCGTTTTAACCCCAGCTATATGCAAATGGCGGCTGACGGCAAATTGTAAACCGTGCCCGAGGGTGGCGCCTGCCACCCTAACCATTTTTCTCAGCTGGGATGCTTCTATGAAACGATTGATTAATCAGCAGCCGACGCGGGTATGGGGCATTGCCTTGTCATTACTGCCCTTTGTATTCCTGCTGGTGCTTTACGTCACGGCCTCTGATGCACGCTTGGCGGAAAACCCCCAAGACAAGCTTTTACCCAGTTTCTCTCAGATGGGCGAAGCGATGCAGCGCTTAGCGTTTGAGCCGAGTAAGCGCACCGGGGAGTACCTGTTTTGGCAGGACACTCTCAGCAGTTTGCAGCGCCTGGGTTTGGGTATGGCAATTGCCGCTGGCTTGGGGATGTTGCTCGGTTTGAGTACCGGCGCCTTTCCTGTTGCCTATTCCGGTGTTGCGCCACTGCTGACGGTGGCATCACTGATACCGCCAATGGCGATTTTGCCGATACTGTTTATTGTCTTTGGTTTGGGGGAGGTGTCTAAGGTCGCGCTTATTGCTATTGGCGTAACGCCCTTCGTCGCGCGCGATATCCAAAAGCGCTGTCTGGAAATTCCCCGGGAACAGCTGGTAAAAGCGCAAACACTGGGTGCCAATAGTGGGCAAATAGTCTTGCGGGTGCTGATCCCCCAATTGATGCCTCGGCTAATTGATTCCTTGCGACTGTCGTTGGGGAGCGCGTGGTTGTTCCTTATCGCCGCAGAAGCCATCGCCTCTACCGATGGCCTCGGGTATCGGGTGTTTCTTGTTCGTCGTTACCTGTCGATGGATGTGATTCTGCCCTATGTTGCCTGGATCGCGTTGCTGGCATTTGTTATCGACTTTGCGCTGCGCAAGCTGAGTTTGTGGGCCTTTCCCTGGCAGGAGAATCGCTCATGATCGAGATTCGCAATGTATGGAAGCGCTACGGCGACAACGTCATTCTTGAAAATATTTCTGCCACGGTTGCTGAAGGCGAATTTATCACTTTGGTCGGGGCCTCGGGCTGTGGCAAGAGTACCTTCCTGCGCATGTTGTTGGGCACTGATGTGCCCAATCAGGGTGAGATTCTGCTGGACGGCAAAACCATTGCCGATGAGCCCGATGCCGAGCGCGGCGTGGTCTTTCAGCAGTACTCGGTGTTTCCCCACATGACCGTGTTGGAAAACGTCATTATCGCCCGTGCGTTTGAGAAGACCCACCTGGGCTTTCTCTGGGGCAAGCGTAAGCGCGCTGCCCGCGACGAAGCGATGGCAATGCTGGAAACGGTGGGGCTGTCACATATGGCGGCACGTTACCCGGATGAACTCTCCGGCGGTATGCGCCAGCGACTGGCGATTGCTCAGGCCTTGATTCTAAAACCTCGGATCTTATTGCTGGATGAGCCTTTCGGAGCGCTCGATCCCGGCATTCGCGCCGACATGCACGCGCTGGTGCTGTCGCTGTGGCGCCAGCACAAGCTCACCGTGTTCATGGTGACCCACGATCTGGCTGAGGGTTTTCATCTGGGCACCCGTCTGTGGGTGTTCGACAAGTTACGTCTCGACCCGCAAGCGCCCAATCGTTTCGGTGCAGGTATTACTTACGACCTACCCGTTGGGCAGTGCGAGCCTGAATTACTGCAAGAAATTGACAGTGGCCTGAGCAGCTCAGGCCAGGAGTTAGTCTCATGAATCATTATGAAACCACCATCGCGCCGGGCGGCCACTGGTCGCTGGAGCTGCGTCGCGGCACCATCCTGCGGCTGCAGGATATCGACGGCAATGGTAATGCCGGGCTGTTGTTTTATAACCCGCGCAACCTGCTCGAGCGCTACAACGCGCCGGACACGCTCAAGTGTCAGCACACCTTCAAACTCACTCGTGGCAACTGTCTGTACTCGGATATGGGGCGCATTTTTGCCTCGATCGTTGACGATGATCTGGGCTGGCACGACACCGTGTGTGGCAATAGCCACGCCAGCCATATTGATGCGCGCTGGGGCCGTCGCGATTACCAACACGACCGCAACGACTGGCACCAGAACGGTCACGACGCCTTTCTGGTTGAGCTGGCGAAATACGGTCTTGGCGCCGCAGACATGGCCGCCAACATCAATGTCTTCAGCAAGGTGGAAACTGACAACGAGGGCAATCTGCACTTGGCCACCGACCACAGTGCGCCGGGCAGCACGCTGACTCTGCGCATCGAGATGGATTGCCTGGTGCTGATTCACGCCTGTCCTCACCCGCTGAACACTGCTGCCGACTACCCGCGCTGCCGCATTGGTGTGGAATTGAGCGTGGCCGAGCCGATGACCGAGGACGATATCTGCCTCAATCACTGCGACGAAAACCGCCGTGGCTTTGCCAACAACGCACTGTATTACCTGGGCGCCTGAGGAGAGAAACATGATTAAACACAGTGAACGCCTCGCCGCTACCGCGCTGCGCCGCGAGCAGATCGACGCCGGGGATTACTACATTGCGAAATTGGGCGCCGGCGAAGTGTTGCGTATCCTCGATTTAGAGGGGAATCAGGCGGCGGATACGCTGTTCTTTTGCGCCGACGATCCCGCCGAGCGCTACAGCGCCACCGACACCATTCGCGAACAGGGCAATGTCTATCTGAGCGCCGGTTCGGTGCTACGCAGTACCCTTAACCGCCCGATGCTGGAAATAGTGGCCGATACCTGTGGTCGTCACGACACCTTGGGTGGTGCCTGCGCCAGCGAAAGCAATACCGTGCGTTACGACCTGGAAAAACGCTGCATGCACGCCTGTCGCGACAGTTGGATGCTCGCTATTGCCGAGCACCCCGAGTACGGGCTGAGCAAGCGCGACATCGGCCACAACATCAACTTTTTTATGAATGTGCCGGTCACGGCCAATGGCGAACTGAGCTTTGCCGACGGCATTTCCGGCGCGGGGAAATATGTGGAACTGAAAGCGCTGGTCGACACCATTGTGCTCATTTCCAATTGCCCGCAGCTCAACAATCCCTGCAATGCCTACAACCCGACCCCGGTCGAGTGCCTGATCTGGACGGCCTGATTAACAAGCGATCCAACGACTTCAGTGGACGGCCACTGTCGTAGACACAAGCGGGACGGCCCGCAACGGACCAGCATGTTCAAGAAAGTATTGATTGCCAACCGCGGTGCCATCGCCACCCGCATTATTCGCAGCTTGCGCGAAATGGGCATCACTTCTGTGGCGGTCTACGCCGACGTCGATGCCCGCAGTCTGCATGTGCGTCAGGCCGACGAAGCCTACAGCCTCGGCGAGGGCGGCGCAGCCGACACCTATCTCAACAGCGACAAAGTCTTGGAAATTGCCCGCGCCTGTGGCGCCGAGGCCATCCACCCCGGCTACGGTTTCCTCAGCGAAAACGCGGCTTTCGTCACTGCCTGCGAGGCGGCGGGGATCGTCTTTATCGGCCCCACTGCGGAGCAGATGCAAAGCTTTGGCTTGAAACACCGCGCGCGGGAGATTGCTGCGGCCGCGGGAGTGCCCCTGCCGCCGGGCTCGGGCTTGCTGGCGGATGTGGATACTGCCTGTGCCGAGGCCGCGAATATTGGCTACCCGGTCATGCTCAAAAGCACCGCCGGGGGCGGCGGTATCGGCATGCAGGTTTGCGATTCAGAGGCGGTGCTGCGCGAGGCCTTTAACAAGGTCAAGCAACTGGGTAAGAACAACTTTGCCGACGACGGCGTGTTTCTGGAGAAGTACATTGCCCGCGCCCGGCATATTGAAGTGCAAGCCTTTGGCGATGGTCAGGGCGGTGTGCTGGCCATCGGCGAGCGCGACTGCAGCGCCCAACGCCGCAACCAGAAAGTCATTGAAGAGTGCCCGGCGCCGAATTTGCCCGAGCCAGTGCGTCAGCGGCTTTACACGCTGGCCGAGGCGCTGCTGTCCAGTGTGAACTACCGCAATGCCGCGACGGTGGAGTACATTTTTGATGCCGATACCGAGGAGTGCTATTTCCTCGAAGTGAACACCCGCTTACAAGTAGAGCACGGCGTCACCGAGATGGTCTGGTCGGTGGACCTGGTGCAGTGGATGTTGCAACAGGCGGCGGGGGAACTGCCGCCACTGGATGCGCTGCGTCAGGGGCTGTCTGCCAGCGGGCACGCGATTCAGTTGCGAGTGTATGCCGAAGATCCCTACCGGGATTTTCAGCCCTGCGCGGGGCTGCTCAGTCATGTGGCATTTCCCCAGCCTGATGAAGCGCTGCCGGGCCTGCGTATTGAGCACTGGCTGGAAAGCGGTATTGAGGTGTCACCGTACTTCGATCCGATGCTGGCGAAGATTCTCTACCGAGGGGAGGACCGCGACGCCGCGATTCAAGGCCTGCGCGAGACGCTGGATCAGACGCAGTTGTACGGCATCGAAAGCAACTGTGCCTATCTGCGTTACTTGCTGGATGACGCCGTGGTGGCGAAGGGCGACGTCACAACTCGCTATCTTGCACAGGTAACTTGGCAGCCTGCGCGTATCGATGTGCTGCAGGGCGGTACCCAGACCACCATTCAGGATTTCCCCGGTCGCGGCGGCTACTGGGATGTCGGCGTGCCGCCCTCGGGGCCCTTCGACAATTATTCCTTCCGGCTCGCTAATGCCATGCTGCGCAACATGCCCGACGCGGCCGCACTGGAAATCACCCTGCAGGGGCCGACCCTGCAATTCAGTGCACCGACCCGCATTGCGGTGGCGGGGGCGGCCATTCCACTGAGTCTGGATGGTGAGCCCGTGGCGATGCACACGCCGGTGGAGGTGGCCGCTGGGCAGACTCTGATCATGGGGCGTATCGAGCGCGGCGCGCGGGCGTATCTGGCCGTTGCAGGTGGCCTCGATTGCCCCGAGTACCTCGGCTCGCGCTCCACCTTTACCCTCGGCCAATTCGGCGGTCATAACGGCCGCGCGCTGCGCACCGGCGATGTATTGGCGCTGGCGCAGAGCGCATCCGCTGGGCTGGCGCTCAGCCCGGATCAGGCTGCTCTGCCGGACATCGGCTCGCGGTGGTCGCTGCGGGTGATTTATGGCCCCCACGGCGCGCCAGACTTTTTTACCGACGACGATATCCAGCAGTTCTTCAGCACCGACTGGGAAGTGCATTACAACTCCAGCCGCACCGGCGTGCGCCTGATCGGCCCTAAGCCGCAGTGGGCACGCCAGAGTGGCGGCGAAGCGGGCATGCATCCGTCCAATATTCACGACAACGCCTACGCCTTTGGCACGGTGGATTTCACCGGCGATATGCCGGTGATCCTCGGCCCGGACGGCCCCTCGCTGGGCGGCTTTGTCTGTCCCGCCACGGTGATTACCGCCGACCTGTGGAAACTCGGCCAGTTGCGCGCCGGGGACACGTTGCGCTTTGTGCCGGTCAGCGTTGACGCGGCGGTGGCGGCTGAGCGCTGCCAGCAGGCCTTTTTCGCCGGTGATGAGCTTGGCGATAGCGCCGCTGCTGCCGAATCCGTGGCGCCGGTCTCTGTCGAGGCTCTGCCGTCGCCCATCGTGCAACGCCTCAGTGTGGACGAGGTGGGCGATGAGGTGGTTTATCGCGCAGCGGGCGATCACTTCCTACTGGTGGAATACGGCCCGCTGGAGCTGGATATTCGCCTGCGCTTTCGCGCCCATGCTTTGATGCAGGATTTGCAGCAGACACCATTGCCGGGGCTGCGTGAACTCACGCCGGGCATTCGCTCACTGCAACTGCATTATGACGCGCAGCAATTACCGCTGCGTGAGCTGCTGGACGAGCTGGCGCGCCGCGAACGGCGTTTATCGCAGCGCTTGGATTCCCTGCACGTGCCATCGCGCACGGTGTGGCTACCGCTGAGCTGGGACGACGAGGCCTGCCAGTTGGCAGTGGATAAATATCAGCAGTCAGTGCGTGCCAATGCGCCCTGGTGCCCGAGTAATCTGGAATTTATCCGCCGCATCAACGGCCTCGACAGCATTGCCGAGGTCAAGGAGATCGTCTTCGACGCCGCCTATCTGGTGATGGGCCTGGGCGATGTGTATCTGGGCGCGCCGGTCGCCACGCCAGTCGATCCGCGTCACCGCTTGGTGACCACCAAATACAATCCGGCGCGTACCTGGACCGCAGAAAACTCGGTGGGTATCGGCGGCTCTTATCTTTGCGTGTACGGCATGGAAGGGCCGGGCGGTTACCAGTTTGTCGGTCGCACCCTGCAAATGTGGAATCGCTACCGCCGCACGGCCGCGTTTACCGAGCCCTATCTGCTGCGCTTTTTTGATCAGATTCGCTTCTACGAAGTCAGCCACGATGAACTTACGCAAATTCGTCGTGATTTCCCGCTGGGCGACTACCCGCTGCGCATCGAGGAGGGCGAGTTTTCGCTGGCGCAGTACGAAGCGTTTACTACCCAGCACGCGGCGGAAATCGATACCCATATTCGCCGCCGAGAGCAGGCTTTCGACGACGAGCTGGCGCGCTGGCATGCCGATGGCCAGTTCCACTACGAGGCACCGGAGGTCGAGGTCAGCGACGATACGCTGGTGATTGGCGACGACGACATTGTGGTGGACAGCTCGGTGGCGGGCAGCGTTTGGCAGCTCAATGTTGCCGAGGGCGACGAGGTGCAAGCTGGCCAGTGCGTGATGTTGCTGGAGTCGATGAAGATGGAAGTGGCCGTGCTTGCCAGCCAGCCGGGCCGGGTGAAAACGGTGGTGGTGAAAGCCGGTAGCCGCGTTAGTGCCGGTCAGCCGCTGTTAATTCTGGACGGGGAGGACGCGCAATGACATTGCCCGCACTGAGTCGCCGCAGCCTGCATCAGGCTTACCGCGATGCTAGCCTGACACCGCGCAAGCTGATGGCCGAGATTGCCGCGCGCTGCGACGCGCTCAACGATCACAATATCTGGATTTATCGCCTCAGCGCGGCGGAGCTGGAGCCGTATCTGCAAGCGTTGGACGGGCACAGTCCCGACAGCCTGCCGCTGTTTGGTCTGCCCTTTGCCATTAAAGACAATATCGATCTGGCGGGGGTGCCGACCACGGCGGCCTGCGACGCCTTCAGCTATACCCCCTCGCAATCGGCGACGGTGGTGCAAGCGCTGATTGCCGCCGGGGCGATTCCGGTGGGCAAAAGTAACCTCGACCAGTTTGCCACTGGGCTGGTGGGCACCCGCTCGCCCTGGGGCGCCTGTAAAAACAGTGTCGACCCCGACATGATCAGTGGCGGTTCCAGCTCTGGCTCGGCGGTGGCCGTGGCCAAGGGGCTGGCCTGTTTCAGCCTGGGCACTGACACGGCGGGCTCGGGTCGTGTGCCAGCCTGCTTTAATAATCTGGTGGGCCTCAAGCCCAGTATCGGCCTGTTGTCGGCCACGGGGATGGTGCCCGCCTGCCGCTCGCTGGACTGCATGACAGTGTTTGCGTTGAATGTGGATGACGCCCACGCGGTGCTGTCGGTGGCTGAGGGTGAGGACGCCAGTGATGCCTACAGCCGCGCCAACCCCTTCGGCAACCGTTCTCGCCATTACGGACGACATGCCGGCAAATTGCGCCTGGGCGTGATGCCAGCGGAACAACTCGCCTTTTTCGGTCACGCGGGCTACGAGCAGGCCTATCAGCAGAGCCTCGCGGCGATTGCCGAGGATGATGAGATCGAGCTGATTGAGGTGGATATGTCGGCCTTTCTCGATGCCGCCAAACTCCTCTATGAAGGCCCCTGGGTGGCGGAGCGCTATCTGGCCTGCTCACCGCTGATTGAGGAGCAGCCCGACGCACTGCTGCCGGTCACCCGAACGATTATCAGCGGAGGTGCAGCGCCGTCAGCGCGGGATGCCTTCTTTTTTCAGTATCGATTAAAAGCCTTGCGCAAACTGGCGCAGGCCGCGCTGGATTCGGTGGATGCACTGCTCACACCCACCGCGCCGCGGCCCTATTCGATTGCCGAGCTGGACGCTGACCCCATCGCCCTGAACAGCAATACCGGCTACTACACCAACTATATGAACCTGTTTGACCTCTGCGGTTTGGCGCTGCCTACGGCGTTTACCGACGACGGTTTCCCCTTTGGCCTGACGCTGGTTGCCGAGGCCTTTGGCGACCGCAAGCTGCTGTCGATTGGTAACCGTCTGCAACAGCGTTTTGCCCTGCCGCTGGGCGCGGAAAGGCGTGCTTTTGAAGCGCTTTCCGAGAATGCTTCGACAGCGGCCGAGCGGGTGGACGTGGTGGTTTGCGGTGCCCATCTGGACGGTCAGCCCCTTAACTGGCAGCTTCGTGAGCGTGGAGCCACCTTACAGCTGTGCACGCAGTCAGCCCCTGATTACCAGCTCTATGCCTTGCCTGGTGGGCCGCCGTTGCGTCCGGCCATGGTGCTGGCCGAGTCCGGCCAGGGGCAGGCGATCGAGGTGGAGGTCTGGTCGATGCCGCTCGCCGAACTTGGCAGTTTTGTGGCCGGGATTCCGGCGCCACTGGGCATTGGCAAAGTGCGGCTGGCCGACGGACGGCTGTGCCCGGGCTTTATCTGCGAGCAGTCGGGGATTCATGGTGCGACGGACATCAGCCATTTTGGCGGCTGGCGGGCCTACCTCTGCAGCTTATAACATGTCAGCATGGTGGTTTTACTGTGATCGCTGAACCATGTTGGAAAGCTGGAAAGATTATTGCCCTTACTGCGGCGAGCGTATCGAACTGCTGATCGACCCGAGCCTGGCAGGGGAGCCGTACGTTGAAGACTGCGAGGTATGTTGCCGGCCCATGCGCGTCAGCGTGAGCGATGGCGACGCGCCACTGGGCGCTGATAGCTGGGCGCAGGCGATAGAGGAGCTGCCCGCGTTGGCGTCCGACTCCGGTTTGCAGGTTCAGCTTCAACGCGAAGATGAGGTGTAACGATGCCCTGTGAACTGCGAGCTATAGAAGCAGATATCTGCCAGCTGAAGGTTGATGCCATCGTTAATGCCGCCAATAACAGCTTGCTCGGCGGGGGCGGTGTCGACGGCGCCATTCACCGGGCGGCGGGGCCGGCGTTGTTGGAATTCTGTCGCGGCTTGCAGGGTTGCGCGACCGGCGATGCCAAAGTCAGCCCCGGTTTT
The DNA here is from genome assembly GCF_016906995.1 of Spongiibacter marinus. GTDB lineage: Bacteria > Pseudomonadota > Gammaproteobacteria > Pseudomonadales > Spongiibacteraceae > Spongiibacter > Spongiibacter marinus. The sequence goes on from NZ_JAFBBD010000008.1 coordinate 16,630, forward strand.
GCACTGCCAGCTCAATACGTTCTTCATACGGTAGGGCCGGTGTGGCACGGCGGTGAACAGGGCGAGGCCGATAAACTGGCGAGTTGCTATCGCCGCTGTATTGAAGAGGCCAAGGCACTGGAGCTTGCTACTCTGGCCTTTCCGGCCATTAGCTGCGGCGTATATGGCTACCCTCACGACCAGGCTTGCGCTATTGCAGTGGCCAGTTTACGGGAGGCCTTGCTTGAGCCGCGCAGCCTCCGGCAGATCTCTCTGGTGGCGTTCAGCCCGGAAATGCTGGCCCACTGGCAGCGGGCTTTAGCGCACGGCTAGGGTTTACTGGCGGCCTAAAGCCTTGAGCAAACTGGCTTCCGTTTGTGGCCCCGTGAGTACACTGTGCAGTTCACCTTGTGGGCTGAGGATATAGGTGGTCGGTAATACTTTGGGGCGTTCTTGCCCGAGCAATTGGGCAGGGTCGGCGAGCATACTTTCAAATTGAATATCCAACTCGGTAATGGCCTCGTCTAGCGCCGGGCCCTGCAGGCGGTCGTAGTTTGCGCCGTAAACGTCGATGTCGCTGTGTTCGGCATCAAGTTTATTGAGTTCGGGAATTTCATCGCGACAGGGGCCGCACCATGTCGCCCAATAATTAATCAGTACCCAGTTGCCGGTATCTGGCAAGCCCGCTGCGCTGGTTTCGCTGCGGCTGCAGGCGATTAATAAAGAGCAGGTAAGCAGTAGCAAGATTGATCGCAGTTGTATCATTTCCTATTCCAAATGGTGGCCAGCAATGCGCTGTGTATAATGTCGCTCATCGTTTACTACGCTGGATGAGCCATGTCTGTTTACACCCTGTACCACAATCCTCGCTGTTCCAAGTCACGTCAAACCAAGCAGTTGCTTGAAGACAATGGGATAACACCAGAGGTCGTCCTGTATTTAGAAGACAGCCCGAGTGCGGATACGCTGCGAGACTTGCTGGCGAAGCTGGGTATTTCTCCGCGGCAATTGTTGCGCAAGGGCGAGGCAGAATACAAGGAGCGCGGCTTGGCGGATGACAGTCTCAGTGATGAGGTCTTAATTCAGGCGATGGTTGAAGCGCCGAAACTGATTGAACGGCCGATTGTCGTAAAAGGCGATCAGGCGGTGCTCGGGCGTCCACCTGAGAACGTACTGGCTTTGATCGATTAAGGAATCTTCAATGACAGATGGCCCCTACATTTTGGTGCTGTACTACAGCCGTCACGGCACAACCCGGCGCTTGGCCGAGCAGATAGCGCGTGGTGTGGAGCAGGCGGGTATGGCCGCGCGGCTGCGCACGGTGCCCGCGATTTCCACCGTGTGTGAGGCGGTCGAAGAGGATATTCCGGATGAGGGGCACCTCTACGCCAGTCAGGAAGATTTACGCGATTGCGCGGGCCTGGCAATGGGCAGCCCTACGCGCTTTGGCAATATGGCGGCGCCGCTGAAGTACTTTATAGATGGTAGCTCGGCGCTGTGGATGAGTGGGGCTCTGATAGGGAAGCCCGCTGCGGTCTTTACATCCAGCGCCAGTCTGCATGGCGGTCAGGAGACGACGCTAACCTCGATGATGTTGCCACTACTGCACCACGGTATGGTGATCGCCGGTTTGCCTTACAGCGAGTCCTCGCTGAGCACAACAACCACAGGTGGGACGCCCTACGGAGCAAGCCACGTTGCCGGCAGTGACGGGCGCGAAGTCGATGCCACCGAGTTGGGGTTGGCGACTGCTCTGGGCAAGCGTCTTGCGTTACTGGCTCAGCGACTGGCTGATTAATTCTACATAAGGAAACTTCAGGTATGACAAGTTTGGAAAAGCGCGCGGCCGTCACGGCGGCTTTGATGAAGTTTTCCTACGTCGGTTTGTTAATTTCATTGAGTTTGAGTACGTGGGTGTGGGTGCAAGAAGGACGCCAGCCCAGCGTTACCATCTGGCTGATTCGCGTGTTGCCACTGCTGATTTTTGTGCTGCCGGTTTTTCGCCAGCAGCTCAAAGGCATTGCCTGGATGTGTTTTGTAAGCCTGTTGTATTTTGCCTCGGCAGTTACCGAGGCCATGTCGCCCTTTGTTATTTGGATCAATTATATTGAGCTGGCGCTGGTAGTCATTTTGTTCTGCAGCGCGACGGCGTTTATTCGCTGGCATGCGCAGGCGATGCGCGCCGCACAAGAAGTATGAGGAGTAAGGATACAGTATGAGCGATGCAAATAAGCGCGGTTTTTTTAGCCGTTTGGGCAATGTGCTGGACGGTGTGCGCCGCTGGACCTTAAACCTGTTCTTCTTGTTGTTTATCGGCTTGCTGCTGTTCAATATTGTGAATGCCTTCCGTGTTGAAGTGCCAAACGGTGGCGTTCTGGTACTGGCTCCTGAGGGGGTGGTGGTTGAGCAATACACCGCCGTTGACGCATTCACGCAAATCAGCGGCAGTGGTCTGCCGATAGAAACCCTGTTGCAAGACCTGATCGATAGTGTGGATTACGCCCGCGAGGACAGCAGCATCCAGGTACTGTTGTTATTGCTTGATGATATGCAGCACATCGGTATGGCCCGCTCATTGGAATTGTCAGCTGCACTGCGGCGTTTTCGCGAGTCGGGCAAGCAAATTGTCGCGATGTCGGGACACTACGATCAGGACAAGTATTTGTTGGCGAGCGAGGCTGACCAAATACTGCTGCACAATATGGGTGGCGTCAGCCTGGAAGGCTTTGCCGTGGTACGCAACTACCTGAGTGAGGCGATTGATAAATTAAAGGTGAACTTCCACGTATTTAAAGTGGGAAGCTACAAGTCGGCGCTCGAGCCATTTATTCGCAATGATATGTCGCCGGAAGCGCGTGAAGCGAACCGAGGCTGGCTGGAACCGCTGTGGGATCTATACCGCGACCGCGTCGTTGAGCGCCGCAATATTGCTGTTAAAGACTTTAATTACTACGTGAACCATATCGATCGCGTGCTGGCTGGTAGTGGTGGCGATGCCGCACAAGCTGCCCTGGATTATGGCTTGGTCGACGGTATTGTCAGTCGGCCAAGGCTCAGCGAAATGATGGCTGAGCAGGTCGGTTGGGATAAAGATGGCTATTTTAACCAGGTTTATTACAAGCACTATCTGCGCTTTAAGCGGGGTATAACCTTACCCGACGATACTGCGGGTGTGGCGTTAATCGTTGCGAGCGGCAATATTGTGGATGGTGAGCGGCCTGCGGGCAGCATTGGCGGCGATAGCCTTGCGCGTCTGGTTCGTACCGCGCGGCTGGATGAGAGTGTTAAGGCGCTGGTGTTGCGCATCGACAGCGGCGGGGGCTCCGCTTTTGCATCGGAAATTATTCGCGCCGAACTTGAGGCCCTGCAACAGGCGGGCAAGCCCTATGTGGTGTCAATGAGCAGCTTGGCGGCATCAGGTGGATACTGGATAGCGGCAGGTGCCGATGAGATCTGGGCGAGCCCCGCTACGTTGACAGGCTCTATTGGCATCTTTGGTGCTTTTCCCACCGTTGAGGAATTACTGGCTGATCTGGGTGTAAACACCGACGGTGTCGGCACATCGGCAGTTGCCGGTAAGCTGCGTGTTGACCGCCCGCTAGACCCTATTGTGGCGAGATCCATTCAAAGCAGTATCGATAATGGCTATCGCCGATTTATTAATGTGGTTGCCGAGGGCCGCGGCAAGCTGCCAGAACAAGTCGAGCCGATTGCCGAAGGGCGAGTATGGAGTGGTATGGATGCTCATGAACTCGGCTTGGTAGATAAGCTGGGCACCTTAGAACAAGCCATTCAGTCGGCCGCGAAACTAGCCGGGCTGAGTGACAGCCGACACCGCGAATTGCGCTTGCCGATGAGCCCGGAAGAAGAGCTGATGCGCTGGATACTAAGCTCGGGGGTCGCAGCGCCTTTGCTCCCCCAGTCTCTCTCTGCGTTAATTCAGCAGTGGCTGCCTGCGACCGCAGCGCTCCCCACGCTGAACGACCCGCGTGGTATGTATGCCTACTGTCCGGTGTGTGTGAGCCCGTAGCCGCAAATACAGGCATTGACACCCTCTTGCATTGGCGCCGGAGTAACAGCGAAACGCCGTTACTCCGCGCTGGTTTTTAGCTCCTGAATAATCGATGCCCACATAGCATCTGGCGCGGCGTAGGGAGCATAAATAGCCAACCGGTCTGCATAGCCAGCATATTTCTTTTTCAGCAAACCGGCGATCTCTTCAGGTTTGCCGCGAGTGCAGAACGCGTCGAGAAAATCATCGTCCACATAGCTGCCCAGCTCATCCCATTTGCCTTCCTTGGAGAGGCGATTCATTATCGGCTGTAAGTCGCCCAGGCCTACCGCCTCCATCGGCGGGGCATAGGCTGGCGTCGAGGCATAGAACCCCAACAAGCTCTTCACGCTATTCTCCGCCGCAACATATTCCTCTTCGGTTTCTCCGGTGATGATGATGGCATTAACCTGTAAGGTGAAGTCATCCAGTGAGCGCGCCGATTTCTCTAAGCCCTTTTTCACGGCAGGTAGGGCTTTCTCTTCCAGAAAGGGCATGCTGTTGAAGGGGTGGACGATCAAACCGTCGGCAACCTCGCCGGCGACTTCGGTCATTTTTGGTCCCAGTGCGCCCAGCATGATTGGTGGAATTCCATAAGGATTTGGCCCGGGATTGAACATCGGCGTCATCAATGTGTGGCGATAATACTTCCCCTGGAAGTCGAGTTTGTTGCCATGTTGCCAACAGTCGAAAAACGCTTTGACCGCTAAGATATACTCTCGCATTCTCGCCGCGGGTGGATTGAAGTCTATACCGAAGCGCTTTTCTATGTGCGCTTTAATCTGTGAGCCGATCCCCAGGCTGAATTTGCCCTTTGAAAACGTTTGTAGGTCCCACGCCTGGTAGGCAATGTGAGAGGGGTTTCTGGGGAAGGCCACGGCAATGCCGGTGGCAATATCGAGTTCGGGGGCATGCTCTGAGGCGAGCGCTAAAGGGAAGAACGGATCCCAGCTACCCTCCAGTGAATACACGCCGTCATAGCCGATTGCTGCCAGGCGTTTGGCTTCCGCCGCTGCGCCACTCATTTGCGCATAAAAGGGGCCGTCAATTTTCATTATTTTTACCTTGTTCTATTTACTTGGATTGCTGTCGCGATTGCATTCAAACCAGCCGATGACGGGCGCCTCATCGTCGATATAGCAGCGTACTAAAGAGCGTCGATACTCGGTGCGCTTGGGCGGTGAGAAGGTGTGGGTAATATCGATTTCCACACCGGAGATCGTTTCAATACGACCGCTGATCAGCCTACCACTACTGCAGGCGAGGTCGAAGTGCCCGGCAACGGAGCGATGTGGGGAGGTCGCGTCAAAAGAGAGGTCGAATTCAACGCCCTCCAGATTTTCCATCTCGCCGTCGTTTTCCTGGAAGTAACCAACCTTGATTTCCGGCCACTCCGGAATATTCACCACGGTGGACTGCAAACTGAATTTCTCCGTATTAATGACCAGAAACTGCCACTGCATATCCCAGGGGCGGGGGCCCCATGAGTGGTCGCGTTCGCCCCTAACGGTAACGTCCTGTGTGTGCTTATCGATGCTCACCGTCAAGGCGCCGGCGATTGGCTGTTCATAGCGATTGGTGCTAAAGCCCTCCGCTTGATGATCTTCAACGGTGCCACCGCCGCGAGAGTGGGCAGGGCCTAGGGCATTCATGGTTAGCTGGACGGCGACCGGTAGCACCAGGCCTTGGCGTTGCCCCGACAGGACTCTTGCAAAGCCTGATACGCTCAGCGTTCCGGTTTGCAGGGCCTCACCGGCCTGATAACTAAATGCTAAGCCCCAGCCCTCATACGCAAACACCTGCTTGTCGCTGTGTAATGTCAACGCCGAGAAGGGGAGGCGATACTCTTCGATCGCTAACCATTCTTCACCATCGAGCAGATATAGCCAAAATAGCACGCGTTGTTGTACGGGGTGCCAACCGACTCGACAGTGCCCGGCAATGCGGCCATTGGCGTCATACCAATCGAAAAAATACGATTCATTCCAGTCAGGGTGATCGCTGCTAAAAGGGTGTGGAAACTCGTCGTCGAGTTGAATACCAAATTGCGTCAGCGTTTTATTATCTAGCATTGTGCTCTGCTCTCGGTAGTGTTTGGTTGTGGCAATCAGCAAGGCCGCACTTACAGAAGTGATACCACGCCGGTATCAGCGTTGAGGCGGATACTGTCGCCGGTTTTTATTCGTTGGGTGGCAACGCGGGTATTTACGATTGCCGGCAGGCCGTACTCTCTGGCAATGACCGCGCCATGGGAGACTGAGCTTCCCACGTCGGTAATGAGTCCGGCTATTGAACTGAAGTACGGGGTCCAGCCTACATCGGTGATCGGCGCCACGAGAATTTCACCGGGCTGAAGCCCAGCGGCATCGCTAACGCTAAACGCCACCCTGGCCTTGCCCTCGACCAGGCCAGAGGAAACCGGCCGCCCGAGAATGTCGCCACCGCTGTCCGCGCTCTGCAGTCGACGGTCGAGTGGTTGTGGAGGGCCCACGCAGATTTCATTGAAATCGAGTTTATTTTGAAAGGCGAGGGCGGTTCGACGATTGCTGGCTTTTTCTTTCTCCAGCGCTGTGTCAGCGGAGCGGACGACGCTCATGAGTTCATCGTGGGTGAAAAAGAAAACCTGATCGGCGTCGTCCAGCTCTCCTTCGCGGTGAAGTTGCTCACCTAGCGCCCGGTAGCTGCGCTTGAAACGGTTGGCGATGTCGACCAGTAGTGATTTCGTTGCCTCTCGTCGGCGAATAGCCGCGTGCGCCTTGGGCAATATCCAGCGTACGCCTCGACTCAGTTGGCTAGTGTCGACTGCCTGAGGCTTTGGGTTCACCGCCTTGCCTGAACGGCGCGCGCTTACCGAGGCCTGCAATGTGGTGACCAGTGTCTCGGGCGCATCTGCCCAGCAGGCTTCTCGCATGCAGAGTTCCCGATAGCCACGGTGACCGTGGCGATGTAAAAATGCCTTGAAGTCGTCAGACACTATTGTGCTGCTGGCTAGCCACTCGACAGCGTCAGTTGGCGAGGCATCGACGAAAGCCTGAGCGTCGTGCTCATGTTGAGCGATCTTCTCGACAATGGCATCTAACTGCTCGACGAGGATGGCGCTTTCTACGCCGCTTGCGCCAGCCATTAAGTTTGCCGCCTGTGCTTGTTCTGCCGCGTTGCTTTCCTGCCCCCCGGAGATCATGGATTGGAGGATATTGCTGGCCACTCCTGAGGTTGTGGAAGATTGGAGGTGGACGGCCATTGCCTCGGAATAGAAGGGCAAGGCCGTGTCCAGCGCGTGAGCGATTTCCACGCTATTGCCAGAAATTGGTAGGTCGAAGTCGTTGGCCTTTTTGCTGAATCTTGCGATGACGTCATCGGCTTTTTGCAGATATCGGAGCATTTTTACGGTGCCGATTAGGCGTATCCACCAGGGACGCTTGGGGGGCTCTTGAAGCTCTTCCACCACTCCACCGCACAGGCTGTAGCCCATCGATTTTGCGTCCACCCCGAGTACGTTGGCAGCGGCAGCGATTGATCCGCTGAGGTTGATGAAGAGCTTGCCGTGACTCATTGCTATTTGAGTCCAGTCATCGGTTACGGCTTTGCGATCGGCATAACTCACATGCATGTGTTGCATGCCATTTTCTATGCTTCGCCCCGTGGTTGAAAAGGTTAGGGGGCAGACGGCGCCCGGCATCATTTCGCCGACGTTGCAGCGCGTGACAACGTCAGTGGCGTTGATTGGTGTATCTAACTCGTTCAGGTCAGTCCCGATGGTGGTAATCGGCCGAGCTTGCAGCCAGAAGATGCGGCCCTGGCTGTCAGCGGCCCACTCCAGGTCAAGCGGGATACCGGCCTGTTGGCTAGCGTGCTTGGCCTGAGCAACGAGGGCGTCGAGTAGCGCGTCGGAGAGTATCGGCGTATCGCCGATAAGCTCAGAGTAGCTTAGCTGGCCACTGCGGTTAAATTCGTAGTGATCGGGTGTCGCTTCCCCGCTGACGAGTGATTCGCCGAGCCCCTCCACGGCGTCCACGACAAGCCGGTCGTGGCGGCCCGATACCGGGTCGACCGTGAATACCACGCCGGCGGCGCTGGCATCTACCATGGTTTGCACAACAACGTTCATTTGCACGCCATGAATATTGTTCTTGCCTTGGTAAGCACTGGCCCGTTGGCTGTGTAGCGATGTGACGCAGCGGTCTATTGCGGCTTTTAGGTCGTCGAGTCCCTCGACGTTGAGGATACTTTCATACTGGCCGGCGAAGGAGCTCTCCGCACCGTCTTCTCCCATTGCCGATGATCGAACGGCGACCTTAGCGCCACCGAGCTTCTGGTAATAGTCGGCCAATGCTTCAGGGTGCTTACCACATTGCGCATTAACGATAACAAAGCCATTGGGCACCTTAAGCCCCCAGCGCATCAGTTGGTTGAGGCCGCTGGCTTTACCGCCCATGGCAAGCAATGCATCTTGGCTTGTATCGGTATCGTTTAGCCAGTGAATAGTCGTCACGCTGTCGGTGATCATCGTTTTTCTCAGCTCATTATTGTTATGTGTGGTGTTGCTTCTACCGGTGATGGCGTCAAGCTTATTTTTGCTATACGATCGTATAGTGTTGGCTTTGTGTCAAGGGCAGTGCTAACTTCCTAAAATTGAAAGCATTTTTCTAATGAATTGGGGTAAGTTAAATTCCGATGAAGGCCGGTAGCGGAGCGCCGAAAACGAATGAGCGCCGGGAGCGGGTACTCCGGGCAGCCGCGCAGTTATTTGGACAACTCGGTTTTGACGGGACGTCGTTTGCGTTGGTGGCAGAGAAAGCGGGTGAACAGAAAACCTTTGTTCAATACCATTTCCAAAATAAAGACGTACTCTGGCGGGCGGCTGTGTCGCATGTTTGGTTGCAGCGAAATAATGCCTTACCGCGCTACATTGAAGATATTTCCTTGCAGCGTGCGCCCGACGACAGGGAAAAAATGATTCGTGACTTGTGCCGAAAAATACTGCACTTCACGTTTGCTCACCCCGAGTGGGTAAAAATAATGTTTCAGGAAGCATCTGCGCCGGGACCGCGCTTGGATTGGCTCGTCAAAGAATTTATCGGCACGGACTTTATTGAAGGGCGCGCAATGATAGAGCTGGGCCAGCATCACGGTTTACTGCCAAAAGTGGATGCGATGGACCTTTTGCACATTCTGTCCGGCGCGTTGCTGTATTTGGTCAGCGTTGCACCGATAACTGAGCGAGTGTTGGGGCTGCGGCCGGATTCCAATGACTACATTGACCACCATGTTGATACGCTGACACGCATCCTTCGGCAGCACGCCTAAGGCCCGGGCATCCGCGTGGGCTTCAGGCCTTATTACTCGCCACTTTGATGGGGGTAGTGCTGCCGCCATTCTTCAAACCCGCCGTCCATGCTGTAGACCTCGGTAAAGTCTTTCTCAACGAAAAACTGTGCGGCGCTCTGGCTGCTATTGCCGTGGTAGCAGTAGATGATCAGCGGCGCGTCCGGGTCGGCGTCTTCAATAAACTGCTGTAGGTTGTGGTTGTCCAAATGGCTGGCGCCCTTGATGTGCCCCAGCTGGTAGGACTGCTCGTCGCGAATGTCGGCGAGTTGTGTCGAGGGCTGGCGCAGCAGCTGTTCGGCGTCTGAGATCGAGATGCGTTTAAAGGACATAGGCGTTCTTATCAGGTCAGTCGGTAAATTACTGGTGAAATAACGGAGCGAGAGCGCGGGGCGCTACTCGCTCAGCGCCGGTTCGAGCTCGCGAGCAGACTTACTGCCAAACAGCACTTTCACGTCTTCAAGCACGATATACAGGCAGGGTATTAATATCAATGTGATGACCGTAGCGAAGATGATGCCGAAGCCGAGTGACACCGCCATGGGAATCACGAACTGGGCTTGCAAGCTGTCTTCCATCAACATGGGTAACAGACCAAAGAAGGTGGTTAGCGACGTCAGCAGTATGGCTCTAAAGCGCTGACAGCCCGAGTCGACAACGGCGTCGATCAGGCGCTCGCCGCGGTCGATCGCCGAGTTAATGAAGTCCACCATAATCAGGCTGTCGTTGACGACAACGCCGGATAGCGCGATAACGCCGAAGAACGACATCATACTGAAGGACAGGTCCGTCACAATGTGGCCGAACACCGCGCCGATAATGCCAAACGGGATTACCCCCATAATGATTAGCGGCTGCAGATACGAGCGCAGGGGGATCGCCAATAAACCGTAAATGCCAAACAAGGCGAGGGCAAAGCCGATCAGTAGGCTGACCATCAGCGTGCCCACTTCCTCACTTTCGCCACTGAGCTTGATGTCCAGACCGGGGTAGCGCTGTTGCAAACTGGGCAGCAGGTTTTTAAGGATGCTGGAGGTGACTTTATCCGGCTCAACACGAGACTTATCGGCTTGGGCGGTCACACTGATCGAGCGCTCGCCGTCGATACGCGTCATGGTTGTGTAGGCGGGCTGGATGGTGATTTTCGCCACGTTAGAGAGCGGCACAAAGGCTCCCTCGGCAGAGCGAATAAACATGTTTTGCAGGTCGGACACCGCCGCACGCTCATCGCGCGGGTAGCGAACCATCACCTTCACTTCGTCGTTGCCACGCTGAACGCGCTGGGCTTCCGCGCCATAGAAGGCATCGCGAATCTGCTGTCCTAGTGCGGCTGAGCTGAGACCCAGGGTTTCCGCTTCGGGGAGAATTTCCAGGACAATTTCGTCGCGAAGCGCGCTGGCACCATTGCGAATATCGTAGACGCCCTCATAGCGGCGCAGGGCATTTTCCACTTGTGCTGCGGCAGCGGTAAGGTCTTCCGGGTGGGGGCTGCTGATCTTTAGGGAGATCGACGGGCCCATCTGTTGGTCGGCAATACTCACTGCCAGCACCTTGGCGCCGGGGATATCACCAATTTCTTCGCGCCAGCGCCGCGCAATTTCCGCACCGTCGATATCGCGCATGTCATTCTTGGTGAGCTCGGCCATAAACGTCACGTGACGTCCGCCGCGACCAAAGGCGGCAACGTGGCTGATTAGGGCGCGGTTGTCGTCGTTGGCATGGGCCGCGGAATAGGCCTCATTGACCTTGCGGAGGCTGCTGTCCATATGTTCGAAGGCGCGGCGCGTTTCTTCCTCGGGGGTGCCTTCAACCATTTCCAGATTTGCCTGAACGAAGTCGCCAGGCACCTCGGGGATCATGACGAAATGCACCACTCCGCCGGCAACCAGCCCCACTGTGACGATGAGCATGGCGGTGAAGCTCGCGCCGGTGATATAACGCTGGGCAATGGCCCGCTTAATAAAAGGCCGGTAGGTGTTTTCGACAAAATTACTGAGTATTGCATTGGACTTTGCCGGAATGCGATCGAGCTTTTGCCAAATGGGCCCAGTGCCGGGCGAACTGTGTGCCAGGTGAGCGGGGAGAATCCACTTCGACTCCACCAGTGAAAATGCCAGACACAGGATAACAACCCAACCGACGGACTCCGGGAACGGCGCGAAGGTACCGCTGGCGAACAGGGTTGGCGAGAACGCCATAATGGTGGTGAGTACGCCAAAGGTGGCGGGGGTGGCTACGCGCAAGGCACCTTTAATAACGGTGTCGACGGAGTGGCCGCTTTTTTCTGCTTCCGCGTAGGCGCTTTCACCAATGATGATCGCGTCATCAACCACGATACCCAGTACCAAAATAAAGCCAAACAGGCTGAGCATATTCAGGCTGATATCGACCATTGGCATCAGCGCGAAGGTGCCGAGGAAGCAGATCGGCAAGCCGACCATTACCCAGAACGCCAGCTTGATATTCAGGAACAGACTCAACACCACAAATACCAGTAAGGCACCCATACTGAGGTTGTCGAGCATCATGCTCATACGGCCTTTCAGGTAGTAGCTGATGTCGGCAAACTGCGCAATTTCAACGCCCTCCGGCAATTGCTCGCGCTTGTTTTCGACATAGCGGCTTACCGCCTCGGCAACGCGGATTAAATCCTGGCTACCTACTGAGAAGACTTGCAGGCCGAGGCTGGGTTTGCCGTCGAAGTATGCAAAGCCGTCAACTTCCTCAAAGCCGTCGTTAATCGTCGCAATGTCGGCCAGCGTTAAGCGGGTACCGTCGGGGAAGCTTTTTACAACCAGGCGTTCAAACTCCTGCTGCTGGCGCGCCTGGCCTTGGGTTCGCAGGGAGATATTGCCGTTGCTGGTTTTAATGGTGCCGCCGGGCAGGTCAAGCGACGAGCGACGAATGGCATCGGCGACATCGCTGAGGGTCAGCTGGTACTCAAGCAAGCGGTGCTCGGGAATTTCGATGCTGATCTCAAAGTCGCGGGCGCCGTTGATCTGAACAAAGGCGATGTCGGGGTCCTGCAGCATCTCCTGTTTGACCTGCTCGCCCAGCGATTTCAGGCTGCGCTCATCCAGGTCGCCGTAAAGCTCAACGTTGACGGTGTGCTTCTGAAACTCCAAGCGCTTTACGATGGGGCGCTCAGCCTGTTCGGGAAAACTGACAATGCCATCTACCGCGCTTTTGATCTCGTCCATCACGGCCAAGATGTCATAGTCTTTGTAGATGTCGGCGCTGATCGTTGCCAGTGATTCGTCGGCAGTGGACTCTATGCTCTCAATCGCATCAATGTCCTGCAGCGCTTCCTCAATTTTGAGAATGACACCGTCTTCAACTTCCTCCGGCGTTGCGCCGGGGTAGGGAACCGTGATGCGGATGATGTTGATTTCGAAGTCGGGTTGCAGGGTGCGCTGAATATTCAGTGCCGAGCCAATCCCCACGCACAAGATGACGATCATCAACAGGTTGGCGGCAACGCTGTTTCGTGCGAACCACGGAATGATGCCGCGGCGAGTGTCTAGGTGCTCGGGAATAGTCATTGGACGCTGCTAAGCTCGGTAAAGGTAGCCATGCCTGATTCGCTCTGGGGCTTAACCAGTTCGGCGGTCGACATGCTGCTGTTGACTTTAACGGGGGTGCCGCTGATGGCGCTGGGCACCGATGACAGGCAGATCCGATCACCTTCCTCAAGGCCTTCATACACGTAGACCAGCTTGCCTTCTGTGCGCAATGCTTTGATATCGCGGTTGCGCAGGGTCTGCTTGTCGTCGACCACCCACAGCTGATTGCCGGTGCGCAGGATATGCCGAGGAACGGCGATCAACCCATCTATTTTTTTGCCCTCTATATCGGCTTTTACAAAGCTGCCATTGAGTAGGGGCTTGCCCGGGTTCTCCAAGCGGTAGGGGTCATTCACGCGGGCGACAACAAATAACACGCGGCTGCGTTCATCGAGCACGCCTTCGCTGCGCACGACCTCGGCGGGCCAGCGATCGCCAATATCATTCTCCAGAATGACTCGGGGGTAGGTGTCGTCCTGGCTATTATTAGGTAGCTCCAGATAAGCGAGCCGGTCCGTTGGCACAGGTAGCCGTACTTCGGCAGTGTCAACGGAGAACATTTGGCCGACCGGCGTACCGGTACTAACAAATTGCCCGAGGTCGACCTGACGCATTTTAATCAAGCCGCGATAAGGGGCTTTGATTTGCGTCCTGTCCAGGTTGATCTTGGCCTGGCGGCGGTCCGCGAGTGCGGAGTTCAGTCTGGCTTTGGCTTCGTTTAACTGCGGCAGCCTAAGTGCCAGCGCGCGCGCTTCTTTACTGGCGTGACGGCGGGGGTATTTGCGTAGGTCTTCCTTCGCGACTGCCGCGCGCCCTTTTTCCTGGAGCAGGTTGCTGTGGGCGGTGGCCACGGCGGCCTCAGCGCGTTTGAGTTCAGCGCGGTAATTGCGATCGTCAATGCGCAACAGCACTTCGCCTTGTTCTACCAAGCCGCCATTTTCGAACTTGGGAGAAACGTCCATGACCTGCCCCGATACTTCGGTGACCAGGCTGGTTTCTGTGCGCGGCTGCACGGTGCCCTGACTACTCACGTTTATCGTCAGCGCCTGTTTGGTCGCAATGGCGACGTCAATGATCAGTGAATGCTGCTCAACGTCCTGCTGTTCGGGGGCTGGGCGCAGCGCGAAAAGGATCACGGCAACGACAATGGAAAGGCCGATGATTGACGCGACGGCAATGGCCTGCTTGGGCAAATTAGGCAAAACAACGTTCTCTTTTTGTCGGTGGCGGCAATGCCGCCGGCGAGTCGATGGTTTATTGGGGCGCTATTCTAGCCTTATCTGCCATCTAACAGTGTGAAATCTTGGTAAGAGCGGCGTCTTTGTCACACTTTGGGCGACTATTCGTCGCCCAGCGGGATAGCGGGCGCCCAGCGCAACCAGCTCGGTTCCACGTCGGCGTGCAGCGGAAAGTGCTGGCTGGCTTCTGCCGGGGGTGCCAAACCGTCCTCGCCCCGCCCTTCTGGGGTAGCGAAGGCGATGCCGCCTTCAAGCAGCGATTCGACCGACTTACTGCGGATGGTCGTGCCGCTGAATAGGCCAAAATTAATGGCGACGCCGCTGGAATTCCAAAAGCGGGTGTTGCGCCGCACCAGCGTGGCGTAGCGGGGCTCAATATTAATATGGATTAAGGTACGGCGTGCATCGCTAGACAGTTCAAAGCCGTAGACTTCACCAACAGGAATGTCGCGATAAAAGACCTTCACGCCCTCTTTGAGTGAGCCGCGCTGATCAGCACTCAATATTACATTCAGCCCTTTGGCAGGCGCCCGCAGCGGTGGCGCGCGCTCCAAGCCGATAAACTCTGTGAGCACGCCGCCGCTGCCCGGTAGCACACTAATATAGGCGCCGGTTACCAGGGTTTCGAGATTGCGCGTACCTACTAAGCCCAGTTGCGGCTTCACCACCCAAAAGCGGCTACCTTCGCGGGCGATAGCTTTTGCCGAAGGCGCCAGGCGGGCACTGACCACAACGCCTTGCATGCTCTGGTCCAGCTCAACGGCGGTCACTTCGCCGACTTTGATTCCCTCGTATTTAATTTCGGTTCCCTTGCTTAGACTGGCGCCGCTGGAGAAGTACAGGCGAATTTCTCTGCCCTTATCGGCAAAGCTGCTTTCGTAGTCCTCGTGCAGGGTATAACGCAGCCCCTCCCAGGCGGCTTGCGGGCGAGCCACTTCAGGGGTGTGAAAGGCAATGCCGCCACTGACAATGGTCGCCAGCGACTCGGTTTTTACGTCGAGGCCACCGAGGCCACCGCTGATACTAATGCCGCTGGCGTTCCAGAACAGCGATTCGCGGTGCAATAGGTGGGCGTAGCGCTGATGAATAAATACGCCGATTTCAACGCCTTTGCGCTGTAGCGACACGCTTTCCACTTGTCCGACAGCGATCTTGCGAAAATACACCTTGCTGCCAATTTTCACCGAGCCCAGTTCGTCGGCCTCGAGCACCACCCTGATCCCAGGCGCACTGATCCGCTGGCTGGGGGCGTCGCGCAGTGCCGTATAGCGTTCCGGCAGCTCGCCGTCTTCGCCGTCGACATTCACGGCGATATACGGCCCTCCCAGCAGGGTGTCGAGTCCCTCAACACCTGAACCCGACACTTTGGGGCTGACTAGCCAAAACTGGCTATTTTCATTGAGGTAGTCGTAATAGGGGGCGTTGATGCGCAGCTCGGCCTCGGCACCGGCGGTAGGGCCAGCCTCATTAAAGCGCAAGTTCTCGACGCTGCCGATGCGAATACCTTGCAGGCGAAGGTCCGCACCCTGGCTCAGGCCCTCGGCGCTGTCGAAGGCCACCACAATGCGCTTGCCGCCTTCGGCGTGCGCGCGGTTTTGATGCAGCGTAAATCGGTGACCGCTGTCGACAGCGTCGCCGTCTTCGGGACTGTCGAAGGCCACACCGCCCGCAAGAATGCTCGCCAATGAGCCGGTTTCAAGCTGGACGCCTTGCAGCCCCGCTGTGACTTTAACGCCGCTGTGGTTCCAAAATCGGCTGCGATGGTTAATGAGATGGGTGTAGCGTGGGTCGATGTGGGCAGTAATCTCCACACCGTCGTCAAGCAGTGTATAACCCTCAATATCACCGACGTCGATTTGCTGATAGAGCACGGGGGCGCCAACAGATAGCGAGCCCAGCTCTTTGGCGTGCAAGGTGATTTGTAGCCCCGAGTCGCTGCGAGGCGTGGCCGGGGGTTCGAGTAGCGCGGTAAAACTGCGCGCCGCTTGACCGTCGCCGGGTTGAAAGCTGATGTAGTTGCCGGCGACCAGGGTGTCGAGCCCCGACACGCCAGAGAGCGAGATTTGCGGTTTAACCAGCCAGAACTTGGTGTTCTCGTTAATCAGTGGCTCGATCTGTGTTTGCAGGTCCAGCGTGGCATTTACCCCTTTTAGTGCGTCGTCGAGTTGAAGTTGACTGACGCTACCCACGGTAATTCCTTGGTATACCACGGGCGTTTTGCCAGCGGTAATGCCGCTGCCATTGTCAAAGTGTACGGTCACCTGCAGGGCATTGCTGCTCAGGTTCTCGTAGAGCAGCCACATTGCAATGGCTGCGGCCACCACAGGAAGTAACCACACTGCCGACAGCCGTTTTTTGGTTTTTAATTCGGCTTGGGGATAGTTTTGTTCAGTGTTTGTCATGGTGTTCCAAATCCCAAATCAGTCTCGGGTCAAAGCTGTTGGCAGCAAGCATGGTCAATACCACCGCACCAGCAAAGGCAGTGGCGGCGGGGCCGGTATCGACGGTGGCGATATTACCAAGGCTGACAACAGTAACCAGTATCGAAATCATGAATAGGTCCAGCATCGACCAGCGGCCGATAAGGTGCACAAAACGGTAGAGTGCTGTGCATTGCTGCTTGCTCAGCGAAAGGCGAAACTGCACCACCATCATCAGTAATAGCAGTGCAACGATTTTAATAATTGGCACAACGATGCTGGCAATAAAGACAACGGCGGCGATCGCTCGCAGATCTGCCTGCCACAGGCGAATGATCCCCGACATAATGGTGTCGGGCACGCCCTGTCCTAGATTGACAACCGTCATAATGGTTAAGACATTCGCCGGTATCAGCAGCACGGCGGCGGCGAGGCACAGCGCCAGTGAACGCTGCAGACTGTGATGGCGGCGGAAGTAGAGGTGGGCATGACAGCGCGGGCAGCGTGCCAGGTGATGTTGGTCGCGCGCAGGCATGGCGCTGAGTAAGCCGCAGTGCTGGCAGCGGGCGAGCCCGTGTTGCTTGGCCGTTGCTGCGTTCATGTCTGCCTCCGCTGCCAAAACTGCCAGGCTTGCTCGGCATTAAAGCTCTGCGCGCAAAGGATAAGGCTGATCATTAAACCGGCCAGGCAGTAGCTTCCGCTGAGAATGTGTATCTCACCGTCGTCCATCATCTTCACGTAGGCCACTAAAATTCCGATCGCATATACCTCCAACATGCTCCACTCCTGCATAAAGTTGCCGAGCTTGATGCTTCGAGAAAAGCTTGGCGGGCAGTAGTTAAGGTGCTGGCAAAGGGCGATAAAGGTATTGAGGAGTAAGTGCATTAGCGGCGCTAACAGCGAGCAGAGTAATACAATCAGAGACAGCAGTTTGAAGTCCTGTTGCCACAGCCTGAGTACGCCTTCTGCAAGGGTATTGCTGCCGGTTTGCCCGGCCAGGGTAAATTGTAAAAGTGGCAGGCAGGTGGCGGGAATGAATAAAATCAGGCCACACAAACCGGCGGCCAAACTGAGCTGTGGCAGGCGTGGCGGCGCTTCAGCTAAGACCGCATTGCAGCGCGTGCAGTGGGCGCGCTTTTTACTTTCGAGCCGTGGCAGCGTTTGCAACAAATCGCAGTCGGGGCAGGCGTGAAGGTGGGGTTGTTGCGTCATTGTCTGGCGTTTACTGCAGTGGCGCGAATAAGTAGGCGCAGCGGCTAGCCAGGCGGCGGATCAGCGACCAGCTGGCAACCTCTCTTGGCAGCAGCTGTCGACACTGCTTGAAGTCATTTTCGAGCATGTGAGTGAGTTCCCCCGCAAAACCCTGATCATAGACCAGTGCACTTATTTCAAAGTTCAGCCGGAAGGAGCGGTTATCCAGGTTTGCCGTTCCCACGACGGAAATCTCATCATCCACCAGCATGACTTTTTGATGCAAGAAGCCACATTGGTAGTAATAAAACTGCACGCCGTGGGGCAAGGTTTCTCGAATTGCTGAGAAAGACGACAATTTGATGATCAGTTTGTCGGGCTGCTCGGGAAGCATAATGCGTACATCCACGCCGCGCATCGCGGCCAGTTGCAAGGCGTGAATAATGGGGGTGTCGGGAACAAAGTAGGGGCTGACGATCCACAGGCGCTCTCGGGCTTGGTGAATGAGCGTTTCAAAAAACAATGCGCAGCTTTCAATGCTGTCGGCGGGGCCGGTGCCAATAATCAACATTTGTTGGTCGCTATGGTTACCGGGGGCGGCGTCACAGGGTGTAGGTGTCCAGTTCAGAGGTGGTAGTGACTCCTGTGCCCAGTACCAGTCTTCGACAAAACTCAATTGTACGGCTTGCACCGCTGGCCCTGTTATTGCCAGGCCGGTATCGCGCCAAGGTGTAAGGACGGGGTGTTGATGACGGTATTCATCGCCAATGTTCATACCGCTAATGGCGGCGTAGTTACCATCGCAAATGACAATTTTTCGGTGGTTGCGAAAGTTCAACTGTAGGCGATTGCCTGCGCCCTTGGTGCTATTGAAGGGGACAATTTGTACGCCGGCAGCGCGAAGTCTCTGCACATATTGGCGCGGCAATTTTAGACTGCCGATTTCGTCGTAAATAAAGTAAACCGACACGCCTTCTTCGGCTTTTTTTATCAGTATCTCTGCCAGTTCATTACCGATACGGTCGTTGCGCAGAATGTAGAACTCAAGCAGTACATAGTGTTTGGCAGCGCGGATATGCGCAAACATATCCGCGAAGGCCTGTTCACCATCAATCAACAGGCGAGCGTGATTACCGCGAGTGAATGGCAGGGTGCTGAGGCGGTTGAGACCGAGCAGCCGCGAGTCTTGGCGGCTCGGATAGGTCTCGATATTTGAGAGCTGCGGCGCAAGCTCGCGGATCAAGTCTTCGATCGCTCGTGTATCGCCGCGTTTGGCGATCGCGTAGCCGCGAAATTTGCGCCGGCCGAATATCCAGTAGAGCGGCACAAAGAGCGGGGGGAGAACAATTAGAACAATGGCCCATGCCACCGCACCCTGAGCGGTGCGGGTTTTAAGAATGGCTTCCAGGGCCGAGAGTATACCGAGCAGCGCAATAAACGCAGCCACAGCGGCTGCCAGCCCTGACTGGTTCGCCACTACCCAGGCTGTGCTGCTCGAAAAAAAGTCACTGATTCCCATGTGCCCTCATGCAAGTAGTCGCGACGCCGTGGCCTTCACCCGCATAGACGATGCCGAGTGTTGCGTAGCCGATGGTAAAGTGATTGCCATGAGAATACGACTGTGCGTGTTGCTTTCACAGTTTTGCAGAATGGGAATGTCATTATGAGTAGAGTTTTTGCCACACCCTCGGCCCTGTTGGACGCAGTGGGTGAACATTTGGGGGCCAGTGAATGGCTGGAGGTTGACCAGCAGCGTATCAACCTTTTTGCCGATGCCACCGGCGATCATCAGTGGATTCACACTGACCCAGAGCGCGCGAAGGATGGGCCTTTTGGCAAGTGTATTGCCCATGGCTATTTGACCTTGTCACTGGTGAATTTATTCCTGCCACAAATTATCGATGTGCAGGGCATTTCAATGGGCGTGAATGTCGGCTGCGAGCGTATTCGTTTCCCGGCGCCGGTGCCGGTTGGCTCGCGAGTGCGCGGGGTGGGCGAGTTGCTCTCTGCAGAAGAGTTGAAGGGCGGCGTACAGTCGGTGGTACGGGTGACCATTGAGATTGAGGGCGGCGATCGCCCAGCCTGTGTGGTAGACACCATTAGCCGCTATTTCCCAGAGTAATTGCTCGTCTGCTGGGATCAGCAAAGTGAATATTAACGGCGGCCGTTAAAAACCTTTGATATAAGGAAGTGATAGGTCGGTCAGGGCCGCCGTGGTATAACAAAAGTGTTGCTATAAAGCGATACGAGATAGTCCCTATCCGCATGGAGGTTGTCAATGGATTTGACCCACGGCGATGTGCTTGACGGCGGTAAAGAGCTGCTGAGTAATGTGCCCATGTATATTTCGGCCGACGACGGCTATGCACAGTGGGGCGGCTGCTTGCACCTCAAGCGCCAGAATGGCGATTTGCTGCGCTCTGGGGAGTATCGAATTCGTTTGCGCGATGGTCGGCTCGGCAATATTGTCGTTCGTAAAGTGATCTCTACCAACGGTGCCCATCACCTGGAGGTGCTCTTTGAAGGGCGCGGCGAGCTAGCGCAACGGCGCGCAGGGTAAGCGCTTCGGTTTCTGAGTGGTCATCGCACCGCCATCGAATGCGTATCCCCCCTTTTTTTCATTTCTCAGCGCGCTGTTGGCGCCTTTCTTGTTATTTGTCCTATCACTCTTCGGCAGAATCCCCTATTTTGTGGGCATCGTATGCAATGTGTGTGGCTAAATGCGGCCAGTTTTCTTGCGGTGTTTGGCGTGTATGGGCGGCGATGGGCGAGGTCGGTATTGGATGTTGCCTGGCCCAGGGTTTGGAGAGTGTTAATGAAGGCGATGTCAGTAGTGGTGGCAAAATGCATCGGGGTGTCGGGTCTGGCCAGCGCGGCCCTGGTAATTGTGCACCCGATGAGTTTTGCGGGGCTTGAGTATTCCTGGAAAAGCGCCTCTTTGCTGCTGGCCCTGCAGGTTTTGTTGTCATGTCTGCTATTGTATGCCGCCGAGCAGCGCCGTCAGGGCAGCGAGATAGCAGAGAAGGCCTTTCCTGCAGCAGTTATGGCGGTGGTGCTTTGGGTTTGTATGTTTGCTTACTGGTTACAGCAAGCCGTTATAAACTAAGGAGTCATGAATGCTGCGCTGCGAATTATTGCCTCGCTTCTACGAAACCGATGGCCTGGGGCATATCAACAACACTGTCGTGCCCAAGTGGTTTGAAACGGCGCGCACGCCGATATTTAAGATCTTTAATCCCGAGCTCAGCCTTGATCAATGGAACCTGATTCTGCGCAAGATTGACGTGGAATTTATTGCGCAAACCTACCACGAGTATCCGGTAGAGGTACGCAGCTGGGTCAGTCATGTTGGCAACACCTCATTCACCGTGAGCCACGAGCTATGGCAGCGCGGTGAAATGACAGCAAGTGGCACGGCAGTGCTCGTGTACTTTGACTATAACGCCCAGCAGAAGGGTGTTATTCCTGAGCATTGCCGCAGCGCGCTTAAGGAGATAGTAAAAGACGATTGAGTCGTAGTGGGCAGGGGCTGCGCATAAATACCGCAATGAGCATCGATTAGCTCGGGCATTTATTGGTGCTAACGCGTATAATTTGCGCCCCCGCCGGTACTGTGTTCGTCTGACGCCGAATTTAACCGAGCGTCACCCTCGACCACCAGATCAGGTCCACATTATGAGCAACACTGTAACCGCAGACGCGGAGCTTCCCTTATTTACTGAACTTGGCCTGCTGCCTGCCGTGGAAACGGCAGTTTCAGAGCTGGGCTACGAGCGCCCCTCGGCGATTCAGGCGGCGACCATTCCGCTGTTGCTGGAAGGGCGCGACGTCCTGGGGCAGGCGCAAACCGGCACGGGAAAAACCGCGGCGTTTTCACTACCCATGCTGTCGATGCTGGATGTGAAGAGCAAATCCACACAAGCGCTGATTTTGGCACCGACGCGTGAATTGGCCATTCAGGTTGCCGAGGCAATCCAAAGCTATGCCAAGCATTTGAAAGGCTTGCGCGTGCTGTCGATCTACGGTGGTCAAGGCTATCGGGAACAACTCGATGCATTGAAACGCGGCGTGCAAGTTGTTGTCGGAACGCCTGGCCGGGTTATGGATCATATCCGTCGCGGTACGCTCAAGCTGGATGGTTTGACCCACCTCGTGCTCGATGAAGCCGACGAAATGCTACGTATGGGCTTCATTGACGACGTCGAATGGATCATGTCGCAAACGCCTGAAAGCCGGCAGATAGCCCTGTTCTCGGCGACAATGCCCGCCGCCGTTCGACGCATTGCCAATACCTACCTGAATGACCCCGAACAAGTAACGATCAAAACCGCCACAAGCACCGCGGTCAGCATTCGTCAGCGCTATTGGTTGGCGCGTGGTGCGAGCAAGTTTGATGCCCTGTGCCGCGTCTTGGAAGCAGAAGACTTCGACGGCATTATTATTTTCGTGCGCACCAAACTGGCCACCACTGAGTTGGCAGAGAAGCTCCAGGGCCGCGGTTATGCGGCGGCAGAATTGCACGGCGATATCGCCCAGGCGCAGCGTGAGCGCACCGTTGAAATGCTCAAGGGTTCGCGCTTGGATATTTTGGTTGCGACCGACGTGGTTGCGCGGGGCTTGGATGTCGATCGCATCAGCCACGTGATTAACTACGACATTCCCTACGACACCGAAGCGTATGTGCATCGCATTGGCCGTACTGGTCGGGCGGGGCGCAGCGGCGATGCTATTTTGTTTGTTGCGCCGCGCGAGCGCCGGATGCTGCAATCAATCGAGCGTGCCACACGTCAGCGTATCGAAGAAATGGGCCTGCCCGGTGCCGCCGAAATTAATGCCCTGCGTATACAGCGTTTTCAGGCAAAATTGTTGGCGACACTCGAAGCGGGGCGGGACAAAGACCTGTATCGCGAAATGCTTCAGGGTTTTTGTGAAGAGCACAGTGTCGACCCCCTGGATGTTGCGGCGGCACTGGCCCGCTTGGCTCAGGGCGATAAAGACCTGCTGCTTAAAGGCGACCCGAAACCCAGTAAAGCACTGGCGGATAAACCCGCCCGTGGCAAGGCCACGCGCACTGAGCGCCGCAGCCCTCGCGGTGCCGGACCAGAGTCGGGGATGGAGCGTTTCCGCATAGAAGTGGGCCGCAAGCACGGCGTTGGTGTGGGCAACATTGTCGGCGCAATCGCGAACGAAGCGGGTATCGATAGTGATTATATTGGCCGTATCCAGCTCTTCGACAACTTCAGCACCGTCGACCTACCTGCGGAAATGCCGGACGATGTGTTGAGCTCATTGCAGTCTCCTCGCGTAGCGGGGCAGCCAATGACCATGTCTCGATTCAGCGGAGAGCTGCCGGATACCCCTGTGCGCAAGCACCGCAAGGGGCCTTCTCCGTCGGGCAAAAAACCGCGCAAAGCCGACAAGTCTGGCGCCAAGGCGAAAGCCTCGGGAAAGGCGCCTAGCAAACGGCCGATCAAACTCCGCAATAAAGACTAGGGGCTAGGCCCTGCCGCCCGGCTCACGTACACTCTCCGCGAGTTTTTTTGAGAGGGTGTGCTGTGAGCGCGCGGATTTTTCTGCACTTTCTTCTGTTGGGCTGCGTCAGCTTTGGTGGGCCTACGGCGCATATCGCCTACTTCCGCAAAGTATTTGTTGAGCAGCGCCAGTGGCTCACTGACGAAGACTTCGCCCGCCAGCTGGCGCTGTGTCAATTTCTACCGGGGCCGGCATCGAGCCAGCTCGGCTTTGCCATAGCCCTTCAGCGCGGCGGCATTCCCGCGGCTTTCGCCGCTTTCATCGGCTTTACACTGCCATCGTTTCTATTGATGTACGGCCTTGCTGTGTTCAGCTTAGCGCAGACACCGGTGTGGATGCAGAGCCTTGTGGCAGGGATGAAGTTATTAGCATTGGTGGTGGTCGCTGATGCGCTAATCAATATGGCCAGACAATTTTGTTCAGGGCCCTGGCTTTGGGCCACCGCATCGCTAAGTGCGCTGGCGCTGCTGTTTATGATGCACCCTGCCTTGCAGTTGTCGCTAATGCTTGGCGCGGCGCTGGTGGCCTATTTTCGATCGCCGAAGATTGAGTGTGACCCACTACCCTCGGCGCGGCCGGCGCGCATTCCCTTGCTGTTATTTGTTGTCTTGTTGGCCGTGGCAGCGCTGATTCCCGACGCCGTGTTCAGCGAATTCTATCTCGTTGGCAGCATGGTCTTTGGCGGTGGTCACGTCGCGCTACCGCTGCTCAACGCCTTTGTGGGTAACGCGTTGAGTAGCGAGCAGTTTATTTTGGGGTATGCGGCGGCGCAGGCCGTTCCGGGCCCGATGTTTTCTATGTCGGCATACCTGGGGGCGATGTTGAGCCCAGCGCAACCGCTCGTTGGTGCATTGGCTGCCTGTACGGCAATTTTTTTGCCCGGTTTCCTGTTGGTGCTGGGTTTGTCGCGGGCCTGGCATACGCTGGCAGCCCGGCCGCGGGTGCGCGCCGCTGTGGCCGGCGTCAATGCGGTGGCGGTGGGCATGTTGGCCGCGGCCTGGGTTGACCCCTTACTGTTAGAGTTGCCTCGAGAGGCGGCCAGCATTGGGATGGCGATTGCGCTGTTCGCAGCGCTGCGTAGCGGCAAAGTGCCATTGCTGGCGCTGATCGGGGTTGTGGTCGTCTACTCGCTGTTTTTTCTCTAAGCCCCCATTTCCAAGGAGCGTCCATTCATGGCAAGTCAGGAAGCAATAAGTCAGTTTCTGATACAGGAATTCCCCCAGTGCAGCGCAGTTATCGAAGACCTGAGCGACGGCCGAGCGGTGGTGCGGCAGGCGGTTGACCACAGCTCGTTGCGCCCGGGTGGCACGGTTTCCGGGCCAACATTGATGGCGCTGGCCGACCTTGCTGTCTATGTGGCGGTGTTGTCGCGTATCGGCATTGTGCCGCTGGCCGTGACGACCAACCTCAATATTCACTTCTTAAAGAAGCCCGCCGCCGGAAAAGACTTACTGGCGCACTGTCGGCTAATTAAATGCGGGCGCAGCATTGCGGTTGCCGACGTTGAAATTTTCTCTGAGGGTGACGAACACCCGGTGGCCTATGCATCGGCCAGCTACGCGATTCCCAGGGGCTAAACGCAATCGGCGAGTGCGTTAGCCAGTATTTCATAGCTGCGCACTCTGGCGTAGTGGTTGTGCATTTGGCAGCTGATAATCAGCTCATCGACATTATTTTCCTCAATGAACTGCCGGGTCTGCAGGGCAATAGTCTGGGCATCGCCAATTGCGGAGCAATTCATCACTGACTGAATCAGCGCGCGCTCAGGGGCGGCGAGCTGATTCAGGTAGTTGGGTTTTGGTGGCGGCAATTGGCCAGGTGTACCGCGACGCAGGTTGACGAAGGCTTGCTGCATCGAGCTGGCAAGGTACTCTGCTTCAGACTGCTCCGGGGCGGCAAACACATTGAAACCGGCCATCGCGTAGGGCGCATCGAGGTACTTTGATGGTGTGAACTGCTGGCGGTACAGCGCAATAGCCTGTTGCAGTTGCCCAGGCGCAAAGTGCGAGGCAAAGGCGTAGGGTAGGCCGAGTTTCGCAGCGAGTTGCGCGCCGAAAAGCGAAGAGCCCAGAACCCACACAGGAATATCCAGCCCGACACCGGGAATGGCTCGCACCATTGCTTGGGGGTCGCCGTCGAAGTAATTAAGCAGCTCGACAACATCCTGCGGAAACTGCTCAACATCAGCATGTAAGTTGCGTCGCAGCGCACGAGCCGTGGCGGGGTCGGTGCCGGGCGCGCGGCCCACACCGAGGTCAATGCGCCCTGGATACAGTGATGCCAACGTGCCGAATTGCTCGGCGATAATAAGCGGTGCGTGATTGGGTAGCATAATACCGCCCGCGCCTACCCGAATGCGCGAGGTGGCTGCGGCCACGTGCTGAATGACCAAGGCAGTGGCGGCGGAGGCGATACCGGGCATATTGTGATGCTCGGCGATCCAGTAGCGTTGATAGCCGAGGGATTCGCAGCGCTGGGCCAGTTCTACGCTGCGCGCTAGTGTTTCACCGACATCGCTGCCTTGCGCGACAGGTGCCAGATCGAGTACGGAGAGCTTGGTCACAGTGCTTTGTTTTCCTCAGCGTTTTCATTACCACTTGCTGCCAGCGAGTGCCCCGGGGCAGAGGGAAGGTCTTCACCGCGAAGCATTGCCCAGAACAGAGCGGTTTTTTCTCGACTATTTCGGTGCGCCTGATACTCAACGCCGCGTTGTGGCTCATCGGGGAAGAGTTGGATGCTCCACAGGGCATCGAGTTCGTGGGGTAGTATCGAGTAGCGAATATCGATGATCTTGCTTGGATTACCGGGTTGCAGGGCGGTATAGCCCTTGGAAAACCAGTCGAAGCGCTTTACGTCATTCGCCTGACGCGAGACTGACGGCAGCCAGGGCAGGTCGCTCGGAATATTTAGCGCGGCAATCGAGTCGCCGGGGTAGATACGGATATCCCGGGCCACGCGCACGGCATCCACATAAAAGCGGTCGTGACTGCGGTACACCGTTTTCCACAGTATTAAGTTGGCGAAAGAGGGTTTGGCCTCCAGTGATTCGACCTCGTGGCCGCGACTTGCTGCCAGCCGATAGCCCTCGGCCTCTGCGCGTTCGCGCTGCACAACACCCAGCAATGGGTAGGTGAGTATCCAGGCCAGAGCCAGGCGCGCAGCCCAGCGGCGATTGCCCTTCCATGCCAGCGCGACCAGCGCGGCGATGGGCAGGGTGTATAGGGGGTCAATAATCGACAGGATATTCCACGCAATGCGGGTGTCGCTAAATGGCCAGAGTAGCTGCGTACCATAGGTCGTGCAGGCGTCGAGGAGTGCATGGGTGGCGTAGCCGGCACCACAGAATAGTGCGCTGCGGCCGAAGGACATTGGCCACCGGCGCCGGAAGAATAGCCTCAGCACTGCGGCACAGAGTAGGGCGCCCACGGGAATGAAGACCAGCGAGTGGGTGAATTGGCGGTGAAATTCCAAAAACAGCAGCGAGTCGTGAGGAGAGCGAATCAGTACGTCTAGATCTGCCGCCATACCAGACAGGAAGCCCAGCGTGGCGGCGGCAACGGCATAGCGCCGCGGTGGCGACAGGTTTTGCGCGGCGCTGGCGCCAAGTAACCCTTGTGTGAGTGGATCCATATCAGGCTCAGGGAAGCAAAGCCCTCAGTGTAACGCGATTTCCGCTAGTGTGGTCGCCAGTGAGTGAATTGTTACACCTAGTGCAGCGACGCGCTTTCCATATGGGTACCCAAGACCGTTGTCAGGCTATCCAGGTGACGCATAAGCTCAATGCCGGCGTCGGTGAGATAACCGCCGTCTATGCGGCTGATGATGCCTTTGCTAAACAAGCGTTCGGTCGCGGCAATCAGCGCGGGGTCGGCATCGTGATGGACCTTGATGCCCTCCAGGCCCGAGGCGGGATTGAACTGGGAAAGCACACGAATTTCTTGCAAGATACTGTCCGACATTCTCATGGGCGAAGGCTCCAAATTAACAAAAACTGGCAGGCCTGAATCAATGTAGCCAGCATCGAGCAACTTTTCCATTGTTCGGCGTTCGGGCCGCGACACTAACTAGGATAACGATCATGTTCAGCGAATACTCTCAGTTCGACGCGATGGAATTGGCGGCTCTGGCGCGCCGTGGAGAGGTGTCGGCACAGGAATTATTGGATGCGGCACTGGCCAGGGCCGCCGCCTGTAACCCGCAGTTAAATGTGCTGATCCACAGTTTTGCCGATCGCGCCAGACAGCAGATTACTGATGGTCTGCCAGAGGGGCCCTTTCAAGGTGTGCCCTTTGTGCTGAAGGATCTAATGGCGATGTTCGCCGGTGAACCGATTTGTATGGGGAGTCGCGCGTTGTCCTATACCCCCCGTTATGACAGCGAGCTGGTAAAGCGCTATAAAGCGGCCGGACTGAATATTTTTGCGAAGTCGAATACGCCGGAATTTGGGCTGATTATCACCACCGAGCCCAAGCGTTTT
Source organism: Spongiibacter marinus (assembly GCF_016906995.1). GTDB lineage: Bacteria > Pseudomonadota > Gammaproteobacteria > Pseudomonadales > Spongiibacteraceae > Spongiibacter > Spongiibacter marinus. The sequence continues at coordinate 44,406 of NZ_JAFBBD010000008.1, forward strand.
GGCCCGTCTCACAACCCGCATCGGCAGGGTTACAGCACGGGTGGCTCCTCAGGGGGGAGTGCAGCAGCTGTGGCGGCGGGCATTGTACCCATTGCCCACGGTGGCGATGGTGGCGGCTCGATTCGCTTCCCTGCGAGCTGGTGTGGTGTGTTTGGTTTAAAACCGTCACGAGGCCGCAACCCAATGGGCCCCGATCTGGGGGAGGATTGGCAGGGGGCGGTGGCAGAGCATGTGTTGAGTAGAACCGTTCGCGATAGTGCCGCCATGCTAGACTGCACAGCCGGGCCGGAGCTGGGGGCGCCCTACAATATTCGGCCGCCTGAGGGCAGTTTCCTTGCGGCTGCTGTGCGGGATCCAAAGCCTTTGCGCATTGCCCTGTGCCGAGAGCCGCTGGTGCCGACCGATGTTGACCCCGAGGTACTGACCGGGCTGGAACAAACCGCTGAGCAACTGGCGGCGCTGGGACACCGGGTGGAGGAAGCTGAGCTGTCGGTAGATCGAGACCAAATGTGGCGCGACTTTCTGGTTATTGTCGGGGCAGAGGTAGCCGGTTTGCTGCGCCGTATTCAACGAGATTACCCCGGCAGTGACATCCGCCGCTGTGAACCCTCAACCAAAAATCTGGCAATGATGGGGCGCTCCTTTTCCGCGGCAGACCTCGTGGAGGCGCGCTACGGCTGGCACAAAGTGCAACGTGCCGCGGGTGAGTTGATGGCCGATTACGATGTCCTACTTTGCCCGACAACGCCCACCGCTGCTGTGCCACACGGTCAGTTACCGCCGTCACCCTGGGAGGCTGCACAAATGCTGGCGTCTCACCGTATGAATATAGGCCGAGCGTTAATGCGTAGCGGATTGGTGGAAAAAATGGCCTTGCCGGTGCTCGGGAAAATGGCCTACACCCTGCTTGGCAATATTACGGGCCTGCCTTGCATGTCGGTGCCGCTGCATAAAACCAGCACCGGGCTGCCGTTTGGTATGCAATTTATCGCCGGTATGTGTGAAGAAGAGTTGTTGTTTAGCTTGGCAGGGCAGCTAGAGCGAGAAGTGGGCTTTACCGACCTCCCGCTGCTGGCCTAGCGCGCGGCGTTATTCCGGGTGCTCGTCTATCTCGCGGTGTTGGGCGTCTTCAGGCAATGACGCCGCATCGGGAGCGAGGTGGTCACCCGCTTTGGGTTTGGCGGGCTTCTCCTCCAGCAGGCGGCCAGCGTCCTTGGCGGCTTCTTTCACCGCCTCGCGGGCAGCATCGCTAACCGTTTTCGGGTCATCGCTGCGCTCGGCGGCAGACTTCGCCGCCTCACGCGCTGCTTCTTTCATATTTTCGGCAACCGGTTCCAGCGCTTCGGCTACCACGGAGTCGGCGACCTTTTCCGCCGTGACGCGCTTCTCGTCGGCAGCGATGCCCACATGGTAGGCGGCAAAGCCCGGCATGACCATTTGATTGAGCGCCATACCGATGATCTGGCCGTCCACGCTGCTGCGGATCACGCTGGACCGGTTGGTGATTGGGTCGGTAACGGTGCCAAGGATATCGCCCTTTTTCACGTTTTCGCCCAACTTGCTCTCCGACAGAAAAACGCCGCTTTGCTCGGCGCGTAGCCAGAGTGATTTATAAAAGACTTTCTGTTTGGGAGCGCGAACGGGTTTGTCGTCGATCATCTTCATGTAGTGCATAACGGCTTTAATACCGTTGACGCTCTGCTTCACCTCTTTAAGCTGCATTCGCAACGGCTCACCGGCTTCGAGCGTAACGGCTGGAATGCCTGCGTCGACCGCGGCGCGGCGAAGGGTGCCCTTGGCACCGGCGCCATCTAATACCGTGACATCGTGAAACATTTTGCTAAATTGCTGCACGCTCTCTTTGCCCAGGTCACTGCGCAGCTGAGTGAGGTTGGTGCGATGGAAGGAACCGGTATGAATATCGATAAGGCGGTCGCAGTGGGAAATCACCTCATTGAAAAAGCTGTGGGCAATGCGGCCAGCGGAGCTGCCCTGTGCATCGCCGGGGAAATAGCGGTTGAGATCGCGGCGATCAGGCAGGTAGCGAGAGGTGCGCAGAAAACCGTGCATGTTGACGATCGGTACGCCAATGACGGTGCCATTTAGCTTGTCGCTTTCCAGGCTGAACATCACGCGGCGAATAGTTTCCACGCCGTTGAGTTCATCGCCGTGCACCGCCGCCGTAAGGCACAGTGTGGGCCCGGGGTTCACGCCAGCGGCAACCAAAACCGGGGTGGGCATGGCGAGCCCGGCTACGGCTTGCCCCGCGGTCCAATAGAGGCGTTGAAAACTGCCGCGCAGAATATCGTGGCCGAGTATGTTTAAGGCGATATTGGGGTCGGCTTCGGGTACTTCAGCGCGAGCGATGATCGCCGCGGAGCGCTTTTGCCGTGGCGTTTGCAGGCCGTTGCTGGGCTTGGCGGCGGCTTCTTCCAATGACTTGCTCTGTTGCTCGTTAGCCAAGGCACTGCTAGTCACAGTAGGCAGTGCAAGCAGTGCTATGAGGCTTATCGTCAATGGCAGTGCACGCATAATTGAACAGCTCCGACGGTCGATTCGAGGTTTAAAAGGCTACTTAGCCGTGCCCGGCGGCGCAGGTCAAGTGCACGACAGGCTTATGTGCATGTTTGATGTCGATACGCCGACAAGTTCCGCAGAGCGCGCGGCGAGTGTTAAATTGGGGGCGCGGTAATGGTCCACAAAGTCTATAATTGGGCCATTCTCATCAGTGCAGTGGCAGAAGGAGCACGGAGTGGCACAAGACAGGCTGGTAATTTTTGATACAACCTTGCGAGACGGCGAGCAAAGTCCCGGTGCGTCAATGACGCGAGAGGAGAAGGTTCGCATTGCCAAGATGCTGGAGCGCATGGGTGTGGATGTTATCGAGGCGGGTTTTGCAATTGCCAGTGTCGGAGATTTTGAGTCGGTAAAAGCCGTTGCAGAGGCCGTGAGTGAGAGTACGGTATGTAGCTTATCACGGGCGGGCGCGCAGGATATTGATCGCGCTGCCGAGGCATTGAAGCCGGCCAAGCAGGGTCGTATCCACACGTTCATAGCAACCTCGCCTATCCACATGCAGTATAAGTTGCGGATGCAGCCAGATGACGTGGTCGAGCGCGCTGTATCGGCGGTTAAGCACGCACGCAATCTCGTTGGCGATGTGGAGTTTTCCTGCGAGGATGCGTCTCGCTCCGAGTTTGATTTTTTATGCCGAATTATCGAGCAGGTCATCGACGCCGGAGCGTCAACGATCAATCTGCCGGATACCGTGGGTTATGGTGAGCCCGGTGAATATGGCGAGCTGATTCGGCGCTTAATAACCACCATTCCCAACGCCGACAAAGCCATATTTTCTGTGCACTGCCACAACGACTTGGGCCTGGCAGTGGCCAACTCATTATCGGCAGTGATGAATGGTGCTCGCCAGGTGGAGTGCACCATCAACGGCTTGGGTGAGCGCGCGGGTAACGCCTCTCTTGAAGAAATCGTTATGGCTGTTCGCACCCGGCGCGATGTGTTCCCGGTTGATGTGGGAATAGACACTACGCAAATTGTGCCGACATCGCGGTTAGTCTCGTCGATTACGGGCTTTCCTGTGCAGCCTAATAAGGCGATTGTCGGTGCCAATGCGTTTGCCCACGAGTCGGGTATTCACCAAGATGGCGTGCTGAAGCATCGCGAAACCTATGAAATTATGCGCGCTCAGGATGTGGGTTGGCACACCAACAAGCTGGTCCTGGGTAAGCATTCGGGCCGCGCTGCCTTTAAAGCGCGGCTTGAAGCGCTGGGCATAGAAGTCGCTCATCAAGGTGCGCTCGATCTCGCCTTCACCCGTTTTAAAGAACTGGCGGACAAGAAACACGAGATCTTCGACGAGGACCTGCAGGCGTTAATGAGCGATGTGCAGCCGGGTGATAAACCGCAGCGCTACCAGCTGCAAACCCTGGAGGCGGTGTCGCGCAGTGGTTTTAAGCCGCGCTCCGATATTTTATTGAGCATCGATGGTGAATCTCACAGTGTCAGTGCAGAGGGTGACGGACCTGTCGACGCGGCGTTTAAAGCGCTTGAGTCGGCGGTAAACTCCGGCGCAAAACTGGAACTTTACTCAGTTAATGCCATTACTCAGGGCACCGACTCGCAAGGCGAGGTGCAGGTGCGTCTCGCCAAGAATGGCCGTATCGTCAATGGCAATGGTGCGGATACCGATATCATTGTCGCTTCGGTCAAAGCGTATCTGGACGCATTGAACCTGCTGGAGCTGGACAGCGCCCGTGCTCATCCCCAGCGCGAGGGCGTGTAGTGAGCGCTGAGCTTCAGCATGCTTACCTAAAGGCCATGGGGCTACCGCTCTATGTGCCGCGTTTTTGCCTGCCTGGCGCCAAGCCCAGTGTTCGCGCTGAATACGCGCAGGCGCCTGAGCCGCCGCGCGATGCCGTAGTTGAATTAGAGCAGCCACTTGAAACCGGGGCGCCGAATATCGATACGGCGTCTGCGCGCCGTGCGCTGGGAGAGCTGACCGGAAGTAAAGATTCGCCTGCAGAGAAGCCGGTTGGGAAACGCTCCGCCACGGCGGCGACTGCCGAGACGGAGCGCAGCACCGCGCTGCGTTTTACTGCTAGCCTGGTCGATAGTGGCATCGGTATACGGTTCTTGGCCGACTGCAGCAATTCAGACCTATCACCGGCCAGTAAACGGCTTGTAGCCAATATTGCCCGAGCGATGGCGCGGCACTGGCAGCGTGAGCAGCAACTGTCGTTATCGGCCACCGTGTTTGATTGGCCTATTGTGAAAGTGCCGGGCTTGCTAACGGGCGAAGAAGAAGCGCGCGAGGCGCTGAGTGCCTACCTTATTGCGCAGCGTGGCAGCACTGTCACGGCGAACGTGGTTGTTGTGTTTGGGGATTCATTGCGCCCCTATGTCGATGGCGACTATCTGGCCGCGCATTCTGCGAAGCTGATTCAGGCACCCAGTGTCGAGGTTTTACAGACGCGCCTCGGCGCGAAAGCCGAGTTATGGGCGGCATTACGGGCTGTTCAGGCAAGTGTCTAAGACGCTCGACTTCGTTGAACTACGCAGTGTCGATTTGCCGGCCTGCCTAATGCTTAGTCGCCACAGTGACCCCTATCCCTGGCGAGATGAAAATTGGCGGCGCAGCCTGCGAGACGATTACTGCTTCGCGCTGCGCGAGGGTAGCGGGTTGATCGCGATTGCGGCGTTTTCCCTGGTTTTAGACGAACTCAGTCTGCTCAATATTATCGTTAGCGATAAACAGCGCGGTCGCGGTCTAGGACGACAGCTCCTCTGTGACGGGTTGGAGTGGATGCAGCAAATAGGCGCCCAACGCTGCTTGTTGGAGGTGCGTGAATCCAACGTTCCGGCGCGTGCCTTGTATCGGGCTTTGGGTTTTACCGAAGACGGTATCCGAAAAAACTATTACCCCTCGGCCAACGGTCGCGAAGATGCCATCCTCATGTCGACGCCGTTGCCCTTGTATACAGGATAATTCCCATGCGTGAAGTCGAAAGTGATTTTTGGTTTATTGCGTTGCCTGAACAGTGGCACAGCGAACGTGATGACGACAGTATTTTAATCTTCGATGAAGACGAGCTGGGTTGTATCTGCCTCAGCAACCTGCAATCCGATGACGGCAGGGTCGACCCACAGGGGCTTGAGCGACTGATCGCGGAAATGGGGCACTCGCTGAGTGATGGCGAGCGAGTCGAGGTTGGTGAAGCGTGGCGCGGTTGGGAGTTTGTTGGCGAAGACCAAGGCGACTTTATACGTGAATGGTATCTGATGGCGGAGGATCATTTGCTGCTTGTCACCTATACCTGCGCCATGGAGGATCGAGACATGGATCGCGGCGCCGTAGACGAGATTCTGGACAGTCTTCGTTTGAAAGCATAACTATACCAATGGTTTAAAATCACTTGGCGAAGTTGTTGTAACCTAGCGTTTGTGTTAAGAAAGGCGACAGCGCGCACAGTTGCGGCCCCTGAGCTGTGCTAATGTCTGGCTAAATAAAAACGTTAGGGCAAAGTCTATGAGAAGTTTGAGTTCTCTCATCACCGCCATACTTATTATATTCAGCGGTAGTGTTTTTGCTGGGAACACGCAGGAACGATTAAAGCTGGCGTCCGTTAGCGCATTGGCAATGGATGCGGAAAGCGGCGAGCTCTTGTTCCAAAAGCACGCTAATCTTCGCATGCCGATCGCATCGCTGACCAAGGTGATGACGGCGATGGTCATCCTTGATAGTGCCCAGCCCCTAAATGAAAAAATTCGCTTCAGCGACGTAGATCGCCGGGCGATCAATTACTACTTCTCCCGTATTCGCGTTGGCTCAGAGCTCCCCAGAGGTGAACTGCTGAGGCTTGCCCTAATGTCCTCCGAAAACCTTGCTGCAGCGGCGTTGGCGAATAATTATCCGGGCGGGGAGCGGCAATTCGTAGCGGCGATGAACGCTAAGGCCGCCGAATTGGGGATGAAGAACACACGGTTCGTCGACAGTAGCGGCCTGTCGCCTAAAAATACCTCGACGGCGCTTGATCTCGCAAAAATGGTGGCTGCTGCTGCCGAGTATCCCGAAATCAAAGAATATTCCACAACGCCCGTTCACACGGCAAATTTTAGCCGTCCGCAATACCGTCTGGCTTACGTCAACACGAACCCTTTGCTGCGCTATGAGCGCTGGCAGGCCGAAGTGAGTAAGACCGGTTACTTAGATCTGGCGGGACGCTGTCTGGTAATGAAAACCGAAGTGGATGATCGCCCGGTCGTCATGGTAATGCTGGATTCATTCGGTAAGAGTAGCCCGGTGGGGGATGCAGGCCGGATCAAGCGCTGGATTGAAAGTGGTGAGAGTGGCCGCGTGGCATCGTCAGCGCTGAGCTATCAGCGTAATAAACTGGCGGGCTATATGGCTAAGCAAGCAACGGCAAGTCTGCGTTAGGGCTGGCGCTTCGGTGATTTCTCGGTAATTAGGACGGTTCGAGCTGCTGAGTGAGGCCGTCCAACCAATCTTTTTGTAGCGGTTTGCTGATGTAGCCTTCAATCAGCGGGTGCGCTTCTGCACGCTCACGGTCTTTCGGGTCGGTCGACGTTGACAGCATGTAAATATCCGCTGTTCGCTGCTCCTTGGTCAGACAGCGGCTGTAGTGATTGAGAAATTCCCAGCCGTCGACCGAGGGGATGTTGATATCCAGGAAGATGATGTCCGGCATGGGGTGCTCGCCATCCAAGGCGGCAATCAGGTAGTCGAGGGCGCTTAATGCCGAGGTGCAAGCGGTGATCTGCGTCGCTATACCGGCCTGCTCCAGTAATAACTGGTGGTAGTAATTGTCGGCGTCGCTGTCATCGATCAACAGTATGGAATTCACACTCGGACTCATTATTTTTCGCCCTTTGGTACGGTGAAATAGAAACAGCTACCTTTTCCGACCTCGCTTTCCACCCAAATTTCGCCACCCATCAGTTTTGAAAGTTTTTTGCAGCTGGCCAAGCCTATGCCGCTGCCGGGGATATCTTCGTGTCGGTGTAGTCGTTTGAATACATCAAAGATAGCATTCTGATGCGCGCTGTCTATACCAATACCGTTATCGCAAACACTGAATAACCATGTACTCTCTTTTTCGGTGCACTCGATCTCTACTTGTGCGGCCCTGTCGTTTGCGCGGAATTTTATCGCATTAGTAATCAGGTTTTGTAAAAGCTGGCGGATCTCATTGCGCCCGACCTGAATGGTCGGCATTGCTCCAACGCGAATATCCACTTGACCGTCCGCTAGTTGCCGGCCGAGATCATCGCGCAATTCGGCGAGTAATTCAGTGCAATCTACCGTTTCAACTTGGTAGCTGAAGTCTATGCGGCTGTAGTTGAGTAGGGCGGTGAGAAGCTCTTCCATGCGCGTAGCAGCTGCCTGTATAAAGCCGATGGCCTTGCCGCGCTGCTCGTCTGTCATACTGCCATCATCATTTTTGAGCAGCTCGCTGTAATTTCCCAGGCTTCTCAGCGGCTCACGCAGGTCGTGTGAGGCAATAAACGCAAAGCGCTCCAACTGGTGGTTGCTTTGCTCCAGCTTATCAATGGTCTGGGTCAGGGCGGCGGCGTTTTTCTCTGAGCTGGCCAACATGCGCTGCGCAAAATTAAAACTGCGGCGGTGAGCGCGGCTCAGACTGATAAACAGCAGCAGGAGCATGGCATCAATAACCAGGGCGCAGACCAGGATGATCTTGGGCTGCGAATCGTCAGTATTACGCCAGAAACTTGGGCTGCTGGCCGTCGCGATCTGCCATTCACGGCCGTAGATATTCAGCTTGTATTCGGCGAACAGGCCCTGTGCCTCATGGTTGTCAGGGAACTCATCGTACAGCACGGTATCGCCATCAGAAATGCGCAAAAATATATCCCGTTGTTGCTGTTCCAGTGTTCCGCGCATCAGTTCAGCGACCACAAAAGGCGCATAGACCATGCCTGCGAAATTGGCGCGGCGCTCCTCTAATGTTTCACTGTGTTGGCGATAAAATGGCGCGTAGAAAAGAAACCCCGGCGTTTTGTTAGCGTCCTGTACCAGTACGATCGGGCCGGTAATTTGTGCCTTGCCGCTGTCTCGGGCGTTAAGCGCGGCGCGCAATCGGTTCGCCTCATGGGCGACATCGAGACCAATGGCTGCGGCATTTTTATCTTCCGGCATGATAAAGGTGATGGGCAGCAAAAAGGGTAGTGTGTGCTGCGGGTGCACCTTATATGCCGGGCGGTCCCGTCGGTGCGTAGCAAGGTAGTCGTCTAACTGCTGCCGAGGCACATAGTCGATAACACCAATGCCGTTAATGCCGGGGTATTTATCGCTAATGTGTAAGGCCGAGGAGAAGCGCCGCCACGTTGCCAGGTCGACCGCTTGACTATGGGAGTGCTTAGCGGCCACGCCAGCCCAGAGGGCATCTTCGTACTTGTGGAGCCGTTCCTGAATCAGGCCAACAACCTGGGAGCTGTAGCGTTGGAAGCGGCTTTCGCGCTTGTCCTGTGCTTGGCGCTCAGCGTATTGCCAAACAAAAAAAGTGAGTACGAGCGAAAGTGCCAGCACACTCCAGTGCGCGCCGTGTAAGCGACCTGAGCGTTCGATACTGCGCCGTTCGTCGGCTAGCTCTTGTTGTTCAGTTGTCGTGCTGGACATAGCAAACGTGTAATTATGTTTAGTTGCTACGCTAACACAAATGGTGTGGCAGGCCTGCCTCGAAAACGTAGGTAGTTTCCGAGGCAGGTGTTCGTGGTTTTGCCGCTGAATTTAACGAAGAGCGGCTTGCTTGCCGGCCATGCGACCAAAGAACGTTGCGTCACCCACTGACATGCCACTGGCGTAACCCGCCGCTGTTCGTGGAATACCCGCAGTGGTGCGGCCGGCAGCATAAAGGCCGGGAATGACCTCTTTGTCGCCGTTCAGCACTTCTCCGGTCGGTAAGCTCTCCAGTCCACCGAGTGTGAAGAATGGGTAGAAGGGGCCGCGCCCCAGAGTGCAGTCCAGGGCAACGTAAGGCGCTTGAATTGGCCGCAGCCAGGCCTCTGATTTATGGAATAGGGGGTCTTCTCCGCGCTCTGCATTTTGATTGTAGGTATCCAGGCTGTGCTGCAAGCTGCCCTCGGGCAATTCCAGTTCCTGTTCAAGCTCGGCAATGCTTTCACCGGTGCCGGCAACTTGGGCACCGAGGTAGCTCATCTTTTCGTAGTCGCCGTAGCCGTCAACGTCGGTGATCAGGTAGATACGCTTTGAATTTTGCTGCTGAAGCAAGGCGTTATAGCCAACGCGGCCGTGATAGCAGTCTTCGTTGATAAAGCGCTGGCCCTTATCGTTGACCAAAATGCCGTAAGTCAGTGACGACGGTGGGTAGTATGGGAGGCTGACAAAGCACTCGTGCATATTGGTGACCGCTGCACCTGCACCCATGCCCATACGGATGCCGCTGCCGGTGTCACCGGGATTGCCGATTGGTGTCAGGCCGCAGTCAAACTGGGGAGCATATTGGCGCAGCATGTCTTCATTCATGCAGAACCCGCCGGCACAGAGGATTACGCCTTTAGTCGCTCGCACGTACTGCTCTTTTTGGTTGATACGCACCACGATGCCAACGACTTCGCCTTCATCGCTTTGAATCAAGGTCAATGCCCGGGCTTCGTAATGAACGTTAATCGCCGGGCGCTGTTCCACCGCGTCAGTGAGAATTCTCATCAGCAGCGGACCGCCGTTGTCGCCCTCTACTTCAAGGTTGTGTCCGCGGGGCACGGGCTTTGCCTGCTCGTAGAAGGGGTAGGCTTTTTCATTGCCGGTAAACAGCAGGCAGTCATCGGTCAGGGCCATAATGGCGCGCTCCTTTAGCTCGCTCATTTTGAAGGGAACGCCCATGCCGGTAAGCCATTCATAGTGCTTGATGCTATTTTCACAGTAGTGCTGCAATTTCGCGTCATCGGCCTGATTGCCAAAGCATGCGCGCAGATAGCTGAGCATATTGTCAGTGTCGTCTTCGTAGCCACAGGCTTTCTGAACCGGCGTACCGCCATTGCCACCCATGTAAATTTCAGCGCTTGAGAGTGCCGTGGAGCCACCGCTGGCACTGGCTAACTCAAACAGTGCGACCGAGGCGCCTGCATCGGCTGCTTCAATCGCCGCGCAAGCACCTGCGCCGCCGAAGCCGACAATGGCTACATCTGTTTCAATATCCCAGTTGCTCACATCGCTGGCGCGGAGGGGTTTGCTGGGGCTGCTTTTATCTTTATCGCTCATAGTGGTGACTCTTTTAATATGTCTGTATTAAAAACTGCGTCTAATCTACTGTTTTTCGCCTTTTTCGGCAACTGCCTAGTGCTTGCGTTTCCAGGGTTTAATGTTGCTGGCGATGACTTTTCTGCATGTTGCAGGCAAAAAAAAGGGCTGCATAAGCAGCCCAAATAAGACCAATTACTTAGTACTCATAGAAGATGTCGATGCCGTAGGTACGGGGCTCACCCCAAATTACCGAGCGGTCTGCCTGAGGCAGGTTATCGACCGCTGTCAGCTCGTACTCTTCATCCAGCAGGTTCTTCGCCCACAGGCCCGCAGCGAGGCGGCCGCCAGCAAAGGGAACGTCGGTCAGGCTAAGGCGAGCGTTAACCAGCTCGTACTGACGCAGCTGCGTGTTTTTAACGTTTTCAGCACGCGAGCCGCCGTTGCGCTCGTCCATGTAGTTCACGCTGACGTTCAGGCTGGTGCGGCCCCAGTCGGCTTGCAGCAGAGTGTAGTCAGCCGAGGCAGTGAAGCTGTGCTCCGGTGCTGAGAAGAACACGAACTGGTCAGAGGCGTCGTTGCCATTGATGTCGGTGGCCTTGGTAACCTCGGTGTCGAGGTAGGCGTAGTTCAACATCATCAACAAGTTTTCTGTGGCCAGGAAGGTCACGTCAGCTTCAAAGCCGAACATCTCTGCTTCACCGGCGTTAGTGACCTTAGTATCTGCCACTGTGCCCGCCAGGATGAAGTTCAGCTGCATGTCCTCGTATTCACTGAAGAATACATCCGCGTTGATACGCAGGCGGCGATCCATCAGCTCGCTCTTAATACCCAGCTCGTAGGAGGTCACGTACTCAGCGTCGAAGCCATCAGCGTAGCCAAAACCGTAATCGATGCCGTCAGCCGCGGGGCCTTGGTCGCCGTCTTGCTGCGGGTCGCGGGTGTTAAAACCACCAGACTTGTAGGCCTCTACACGTTTGGCGTAGATGTTGATGTCGTCAGTCAGATCGTACTCGGCAACAAAGCTGAATGAGTCGTTACTGAAGTCTTGAGAGGCTGCGATGTTGTCGAAGTCGCGGCATGTGCCATTGGTAGGGTCGCCGCCACACTGTGCAAACGAAACATCGATGGGGCCGACGGGGGTTTCTGCGTAAGTGCGGTCGATCTGGAATTTAACGGTAGAGCGCTTGTCCTCGGAGCGGCGTGCGCCGAAGGTCAAGTGCAGACGGTCGTCCAGAATATTCGGTGTCCAGGTGAATTGGCCAAACAGCGCCGCCGCTTCGTTTTCAATATCGTAAACCTGGCTAAGCATGTTTACTGCGCGAGTGCTGCTAAGCAGGCCGCCGATGACCGGGATGTCGATATTGATTGGGCCACTCAGCTGGTGGTGAAGTGGGCCATTGTCTTCGGTGGCTTCTTCTTTGAAATAGTACGCACCGACAATGTAGTTCACACGGCTTTCAAACAGGTCGCCGCTGATCTGCAATTCGTGAGAGTACTGCTCCTGGTTTACCTTGGGGTAGACCAGTGGCAAGCATTGGCCTGCTCCCATTACCGCTTCTGCGGCCGCGCCGCAGTACTCGTTCGAGTCCAGGCGGAAGATATCTTTACTTTCAGAATTGTCGCCATGTGGGCTTTCACCTGGCTCCAGGGGTACACCGCCACCGAGGTCGGCATAGGACTTATCGAACAGCTCGCGGTAGGCGCCGATGTACTTCACTTGGGTGTTTTCAAAGTCTTTAGTCAGCGTGAAAGCGAAGCCTTCAATATCGGTGGTTGAAGGCTCGAAAGGCATTACCGTACCGACGCGCTTCTGACGAGAGTCCGAATAGCTCGCTTTTTGGCCTGCCGATACTAAGTCAGCCTGGCTGCCTGGGATCGGTGTACGCGGACGAACGTGCTGATACTGCGTGTTGTAGTAGTCGAAATCCGACTTGTCGTAGGCAAAGTCCATTGCCAATGAGTCAGTGATATCCCAACGCAGATCGACGCGGTAGCCCTCTACGTCGCGGTCACCAAAGTCGCCGCCGGGGCCGGTGTTTTCAATGTGGCCATCCTGCATCGTGCGCATCGCCGCCAACTTCACGGCGATGGTATCGCTAAGTGGCAGGTTCAGGGTGCTCTTTGATGTAAACAGGTTGCGGTTACCTGCGGTGAATTTCTGCTTAAACTCGATGCCTTCAGTGGTGGGCTTCTTGGTCACCAGGTTGATCGCGCCACCTGTGGTGTTGCGGCCATAAAGAGTGCCCTGCGGGCCGCGCAGAATTTCGATACGTTGCAGATCTGCTACATCCAGTGCGGTACCTGTTGAGCGGGCGATATAGACGCCGTCTACATAAATACCAACCGGTGGATCCTGGGTGATTTGCGCGTCTGAAATACCAATACCGCGAATAAAGATACGCAGTGTGGCATTATTGATTGGGAAGGGTTCAATGGTCAGGCTTGGAACCTTAGAGCCGATGTCGCCCAGGCTGCTGATGCCTTCAACTTCGAGGCGGTCTTCGCTGAACGCGGTCAATGAGATAGGCGTGTCCTGCAGTGACTCAGCTTTCTTTTGAGCCGTTACAATAACTTCCTCAAGCGCGGCTTGTGCGTATAGCGATGGCGCAAACGCCGACAAGCCCAGCCCGCCCAGTGCAGCGAGGGATTTAAGCTTACTGACTTTCATATATCACCCTTTTTTTGTAAGACGCAATGCGATTGCGTAGTTTCCCTTGATTATTCGGAATTATGGTTGTTTCTTATTGCGCATAAAGCAGATTTTGTGCAATTAGTTACACTATTGTTACTTTTATGAGAGGGATCATAGCACAGCGTTTCCCGGTAGCTGGGTAGTCTGAAACGATTATGTGCCGCGGTCATTGGCTAGAAAAATTGTGCTCGTTGTCGCCTTAGCCAGTGGGGCTTTCAAAGTTGACAGTGCATATTAGTCGCCGACTAAAGCAGGCCGTATAATGCCCCACAATTCAGGGCTAATAACGATGGAGCAGGACAGCGAATGATCATTAAACCCCGTGTGCGCGGCTTTATGTGTGTAACCACTCACCCCGTAGGCTGTGAGGCTAATGTTCGCGAACAAATTGACTATGTGAAGGCGCAGGGGGCTATCGAAAATGGCCCTAAAAAAGTGCTGGTGATCGGTTCTTCCACTGGCTACGGCCTGGCCTCGCGGATCAGTGCCGCCTTTGGTAGTGGGGCGGCCACGCTGGGTATCTTTTTCGAGAAAGAGGGCACGGAGAAGAAGCCGGGCACCGCAGGCTGGTATAACTCGGCGGCGTTTCACAAGTTTGCCGAGGCCGAGGGGCTGTATGCCAAGAGCATCAATGGCGACGCTTTCTCCGATGAAATAAAGCAAAAAACCATCGCGCAAATAAAGGAAGACCTGGGGCAGGTTGACCTCGTGGTGTACAGCTTGGCGGCGCCGCGTCGTCAGCACCCCAAAACCGGTGAGGTCTATAATTCGACCTTGAAGCCCATCGGCAAGGCGGTCAGCCAGCGCGGCGTGAACACCGATAAAGAAGTTATCGAAACAGTCACGCTGCCAGAGGCTTCACAGGAAGACATCGACAACACGGTGGCTGTGATGGGCGGTGAAGATTGGCAGATGTGGATCGATGCCCTCGATGAGGCCGGTGTGCTTGCTGATGGCGCCAAGACGACTGCCTACACCTACCTCGGTGAGCGCATCACCTGGGATATCTATTGGCATGGCACCATCGGTCAGGCGAAAAAAGACCTGGATAAACGCGTGGTCGACATTCGCCAGCGCTTGGCGGCCAAGGGCGGCGACGCGAGAGTCTCGGTGTTGAAGGCGGTGGTGACTCAGGCGAGCTCAGCGATTCCGATTATGCCTTTGTACTTGTCGCTGTTGTTCAAGGTGATGAAAGCCGACGGCAGTCACGAAGGCTGTATCGAGCAGGTATACGGGCTGTTTCGCAACAGCCTCTACAGCGATGCGCCGGTGCTGGACGACGAGGGCCGGCTGCGCGCCGATGGTCTGGAGCTGCGTGAAGAGATTCAGCAAGCCGTGGCTGAGGCCTGGGATCAGGTTACGACAGAAAACCTCCACGACCTCACCGATTTTGCGGGCTACAAGCACGAGTTTTTGAAGTTGTTTGGCTTTGATATCGACGGCGTGGATTACGACGCCGATGTCGACCCCGTGGTGGCGATAAAAAACATGGTGTAAGCCGCTGAATTAGCCGTGCAACGGGAGCATTAGCTCCCGTTTTTATTTGTACAGAAAAAATTGATTCGGGCGGTTTGCGGCGCCGCGTTGGCTGCGTTAGAGTGCAGGCCGAATCTGTCCCACCGAGAGTCTCAATGTCGTCCTCCCAGCAACAGGAATTGCGCAGCCAGCTGCGTATTGCTCTGCCTATTTTTGGTGGTCAGTTGGCCCAGTCTGCCAACGGATTTGTAGACACCGTCATGGCCGGCCGCGTCTCGGCACTGGACTTGGCCGCTGTGGCAGTTGGCGCCAGTATCTGGGTGCCGGTATTTCTGTTTCTGACCGGCTTGCTAATGAGCACGACCTCGGTGCTGGCCCGCCATATGGGTGCAGGCCAGCACCACCGGGTGAGCCCGATTATGCAGCAGGCGGTGATGCTGGGTTTGCTATTTGGGGTACTGGCCTTTTTCCTGTTGCGAAACACGGCCCCTGTGCTGGCCTGGATGGATGTTGATGAGACGATGCGTCCAATGGTGCGAGAGTACCTGCGGGGCCTGAGTTGGGGCTTGCCGGCCATTGCCGTGGTATTGGCGCTGCGCAGTTACACCGAGGCGAGGGGAGACACCCGGCCCGTATTGTGGATTAGCGTGATAGGGTTGCTCGTCAATATCCCGGTGAACTACGTGCTGATCTACGGCAAATTGGGTTTTCCCGCAATGGGCGGCGTTGGCTGCGGGTGGGCCACGGCGGTGGTGATGTGGCTGATGGCGGCGCTGATGATTTTTTACGTATTGCGCCATCCCAGTTATGCAAACTCCGATGACCGCTTCAAACTGAGCCCGTGGCGGCTGGAACCGGCGACCCTGAGGTACTTATTTGGCTTGGGCTTGCCTGTGGCCTTGGCGATATTTTTTGAAGTCAGCATTTTTGCGGTGATAGCCTTGTTGCTCAGCCAGTCCGGCCCCATCATCGTGGCGGGCCATCAACTGACCCTGAATTTCACCTCGCTGGTCTTTATGCTGCCGCTCAGTTTTGCCCTGGCGGCAACGGCGCGCATCGGCCATGCGCGCGGTCGCGAGGACGAACAAGCGCTGCGCACCGCGATAAACGTCGCCTTTCGCATTACGCTGTTTATCGGTTTTGCGGCGGCGAGCTTGCTGGTGCTGACGCGGCAGTGGATTCCCCGCATCTACACCGACAACGCAGAGGTTATTGCGCTGGCCAGTTATCTGCTGCTGTTCGCCGCGCTCTATCAAGTTTCAGACGCTCTACAAGTGACTGCCAATGGCTGCCTGCGCGGTTTTGAAGATACCCGTGTGCCGATGTTACTCACGCTATTTGCCTATTGGGGAGTGGGTTTGCCGGTGGGCTATGTGCTGGCAACCGGGCAGTGGCAGCTGTCGCCGATGGGGCCAAGCGGCTACTGGTTGGGCTTGTGTGCCGGGCTGAGTTGCTCAGCGCTGTTGCTGGGTGCTCGGTTGCTATGGCGCTTGCGCAGTCCACTGCAGGCGGCGCACAACAAGGCGCCTCTGCTTTGACGGCCCGCTGCGAAATCGACACACTTGTAGCGTGAAAAGCGGAGCACAGACAATGCAAAGTGGAATTCTCGAACAATTGCGACCGACGGTGCACCGAGTGATCGCGCCAAACCCCGGCGTAATGACTGGCCCCGGCACCAATAGTTACTTACTTGGTCGCCGCCGTATAACCCTGCTCGATCCGGGGCCGCCAATGGCCGAACATGTGGAGGCTCTGGAGGCCGCTTTGCGCCAAATTGGCGGCGAGCTTACGCAAATTGTTGTGACCCACACCCATCCGGACCACTCTCCCGCGGCGGCCATGCTGGCAGAGCGTTACGATGTGCCGCTGCTTGGGCGGGCCATTGCTGATGATGGTCATCAGGACACAAGCTTTTCGCCACACATTGAGCTGCAGCACGAGCATGATATTGATGTCGATGGCGAGCGCTTAATCGCCGTGCATACCCCCGGGCATGTCGACAATCACTTTTGCTTTCTCCATGAAGCCAGCGGCCTGCTGTTTACCGGCGACCATATTATGGAGGGGTCGACGGTGGTGATCATCCCTCCCGCTGGCGATATGGCCGATTACATTGCGTCGCTCGAACGCATGCTGGAATACCCGCTCCAGGCCCTGGCGCCGGGGCACGGCCGTCTTATTGACGAGCCCCGCGCGGAAATCGAGGCGCTGATAAAACACCGCCTGGGGCGAGAGCACAAAGTGCGCCAAACACTTGAGTCCCAGCAGCGCCCCCAGGCGCTGGATGGCCTGGTGGTACACGCCTACGACGATGTTGACCCTGCCCTGCACCCCATAGCCCAGCTCTCGCTGTGGGCCCATCTGTTGAAATTGCAAAAAGACGGCGAAGCGATAGAGCGCGACGGTCTATGGCAGCGCGTGTAAATCCGTAAGCCGCGATAAGGCCGTTGCCCTTTCGCCAAATTGGTAATCTTGTAGATATCAGCCATATTTCCTGTGAGAAAGCTGCCCTTTGTGCGGTGTAACGGGAGATCGATATGCGTATCGGCGTGCCAAAAGAGCAAAAAGCGCAGGAATATCGTGTGGGTTTGACGCCCAGCGCGGTGCGTCAGCTCACTGAGCAGGGTCACCAAGTCGTCGTTGAAGAGGGCGCAGGTCAGGGATCGGGCTATCTGGATGACGAATATCGGCAAGCCGGTGCTAACGTGTTGTCAGGCGCTGAAGAGGTCTACGCGCAAGCGGCGCTTATCGTCAAAGTGAAAGAGCCCCAGCCTGGGGAAATTGACCTGCTGCGCGCGGGTCAGCACTTGTTCTGTTATCTCCACCTCGCCCCCGACATTGCGCTATGTGGTGACCTGCTTGCCAGCGGCGTGACGGCTATCGCTTATGAAACGATTACCGACGACGCGGGCCGACTGCCCCTGCTAAAGCCCATGAGTGAAATTGCGGGGCGGCTTTCAGTGCAGGCCGGGGCGCACTGTTTGGAAACTGCGCAGGGTGGTCGGGGTGTGTTGCTGGGTGCTGTTGCCGGGCTGCCGCCGGCAAAAGTGCTGGTGCTCGGTGGGGGCGTTGTGGGCAGTCAGGCCATCGACGTGGCGCTGGGAATGGGCGCAACGGTCGCGGTGGTTGAAAAGCAGCGACAGCGCCGGGATCAGTTGGCCGCTCATTACAACAGCGCGCACCTGGCGGTACTGGCCGAGCTCGATTGCGAGGCCGTGTTGCCCAATGTCGATATGGTGGTTGGAGCGGCCTTGGTGCCGGGCGCGCGAGCGCCGCAGCTACTTAAGCGAAGCCATCTCCCACTGCTGAATGCCGGTGCGGTATTGGTCGACGTTGCGGTCGATCAGGGCGGCTGTTTTGAAAGCAGTCGTCCGACCAGTCACCAGCAGCCCACATTTATTGATCAGGGTATTGTCCATTACTGCGTCGCCAATATTCCCAGTGCAGTATCGCGAACGGCGAGCCTGGCATTGAGTCAGGCAACGCTGCCCTACGTGCAGCGCATCGCCAGCAGTGACTTGCCCAGCATTGCGGCAACGCCGGGGATACGCGACGGTATCAATATTGCCGGTGGTGCCGTTTACTGCCCGGCGGTGGCCGAGGCGCAGCAGCGTCCGCTGGCCGATCTGGCGTCACTCACAGCCTAGGTTAACGTCATCCGAAGGGATTAGTTATCAGTGTTATGCGTAGTATTTAATAGATAATGCTACGCAAAGTCTTGTTGTGTTGCGATTCTGCTTCTAGACTCTATGTTTTCGCCGATGTTTAGGGGCTTGAACATGCCATCGTCTAAATCGCCTTCTTCCAATGCTTCTGGCCGCGCTGATCAGCTTGCTGACCTCAACTTGCCGCCGCTGACTGTCCCCCGTTTGATGGGGTGGGCCGCTCAGCAGTACGGTGCAAAAACGGCAATACAGGCAGAAGACGAGGTGCTCAGTTATCGGCAACTCAATGACCTTCGCCGCAGCGCCGGTCGCGCGTTCATGGCGCTGGGGGTTCAGTCGGGTGACCGGGTGGCTATTTGGGCGCCGAATAGTGCGCGCTGGATTATTGCCGCGCTGGGCTTGCAGTCAGTGGGCGCCGTGTTGGTGCCTCTTAATACTCGTCTGCAGGGCCCTGAGGCTGCCGATATTCTCGCGCGGGCCGGAGTGAGTGTGTTGCTGACTGTCGGTGCGCTGGAGGGGGCGGTTCCCGCCGAGGTGGTGAAAAGCGAAAGCCTACCGGCCTTGCGCCACAGTGTTCGACTGGACAGCGACGGCGACAGCGCGGATCAGTTGGGGTGGGCGGCATTTATGGCGAAGGCCAGCGAAGCCGACGACGCTGCCTTCATTGCGCTGGAGCGCGCGATCAATCCCGAAGACAGTGCCGATATGCTTTTTACCTCGGGTACCACCGGCAAGCCCAAGGGGGTGCTGTGTAGCCACGAACAAAACATTCGCGTATTTGCCACCTGGAGCGACACTGTTGGCCTGCGCGCCGACGACAACTACCTGATTATCAATCCCTTCTTCCACTCCTTTGGCTACAAGGCGGGGTGGTTGGCAGCCTTGATTAGCGGGTGCACGATTTTCCCCATGGCGCAGTTTGATCGCCGCCTGGTTATGGAGGCAATTTCTCGCCACCGCATCAGCATGTTGCCCGGCGCGCCCTCGCTTTACGAAATGCTACTGGCCGACCCCGAGCGGGGTAATTATGACTTCTCAAGCTTGCGCCTCGGCGTAACCGGTGCCGCGACGGTACCCGTAAAGCTGGTGGAAGACATGCGCAGCGAGCTGGGTTTTGAGACGGTGGTGACCGCCTACGGTCTCACTGAGTCGACGGGGGTGGTGACCATCTGCCGCCCCGATGATGACCCCGAGACCATCGCCAACACCTGCGGCCGCGCGATGCCCGGTGTGGAGCTTAAATGCGCCGATCCGCAAACCGGTGAGGCGCGCGCTGCCGGCGAAGAGGGTGAGGTGTGGTTGCGGGGCTACAACGTTATGCAAGGCTACTTCGACATGCCCGAGGCGACCGCCGATGCCATCACCAGCGATGGCTGGCTGCGCACCGGCGATATTGGCGTGATGGATGAGCGCGGCTACCTGCGCATTACCGACCGTTTAAAAGATATGTACATCATGAACGGTGAAAACGTCTATCCCGCGGAAGTTGAAAAACTGCTCTACGGTTTGGATGGCGTCGCCCAGGCTGCAGTCATCGGTGTACCCAAGGCCCCACAGGGTGAAGTGGGTATGGCCTTTATTGTGCGCCGCGCGGGCAGCGAGCTGTCGGCTGAACAGGTAAAAGCCTTCTGTGCTGAGCAATTGGCGCGCTACAAACTTCCTTACTACGTGGCATTCGTCGATGCGCTACCAATGAACGCCTCGGGCAAGGTGTTGAAAACGGAACTGGCTGGGCAGGCCGCCCAGCATATTGAGGCCCAGGCGTGAATATTGGCAGCGATGGTGCCATCCCACCGCTAGCGGGGGATGAGTCCAACCAGGGCATGGACGAGGTGGACTTTCGCATTGTTGCCTTGCTGCGCCGCGACGGGCGCATGCCCTACAAAGCCATTGCTGCGGATCTCGGTCTAACCGAAGCCACTGTGCGCTCGCGGGTGCGTCGCATGGAGGAGGCCGACAGCCTGCGGGTCGTTGCTGTTACCGACTACGAAGCGGTGGGCTACAGCATGATGCTGGCGGTCGGTATTCAGGTGGAAGGCCGCGCCGCCGATGAGGTCGCAGAAGATTTAGCGAGTTTTGCCCAGGTTTTCTCCGTGTGCCAGGTGGTTGGCACGTTGGATATTGAAGCGCTGGCGGTGGCGCGTGATCAGGAAGACCTCAACAAGCTGCTCAGTCAGCTGGCTGCCGTGCCCGGTGTGAGAAAGCTGGAGCCATCCGTCGCGCTGGACGTTCTCAAAAATCAGTCAAATTGGGTGCCCTTCGGGCAGGCGGACTAGGTCATGCAGAAGAAACAGCTAGATGAGCTCGATCTGAAGATTCTCGATGGCCTGGCCCATGACGCCCGCACCAGCAACCGCAAAATTGCTGCAGAGCTCGGGATTACCGAGGGCACGGTGCGCTCGCGCATCAAGCGCATGGAGGCCGAGGGCTTGGTGCGTATCACCGCGATGACCAACATCGCGCGGCTGCGAAATCCGATACTGGCTTACATTTGGGTGGAAGTAGAGCGCAGCGCACAGTGCGACGAGCTGGCCAAGCAGTTGGCGGCGGTGCCGGAAATCGGCTTTGTCGGCAAGATGCTGGGCCGCTTTGACTTGCTCGCCATTACGCTGGTGCAGAACCACGCGGAGCTCGCGGCCTTCTTGCACCGGCGTATCAGCGGCCTGCCTGGTGTACTGCGCACCGAATGCTCGTTGGGGGTTAATTTTGTTAAGCATGATTACCGCATGAGCCGGATCGTCGGCCCAGAGCCTGATAATGGCTCAGAATAAGTTTTTGCGTAATCTATTTGGCTTATGGCTTAGGTTTTTTTCATTGGTAAGCTGTAATTTCTAATGTTATGCGTAGCAGAGCTGCGTATGACGGATTGTCTCAAGCGGCAAACCTCGCTTTGTATTAAGGAGTGGACGTGAATAAAGAAATGGCTTTGCAGGAGCTCGTTGGCGAGCTACGCGATGGCATGACCATCGGTATTGGCGGCTGGGGGCCGCGTCGTAAGCCAATGGCGCTGATTCGCGAGATTCTCAAGTCTGATCTTAAAGACCTGACGATCGTGGCCTATGGCGGTGCAGATGTCGGCATGTTGTGTGCTGCCGGTAAGGTGAAAAAAGTGGTGTTCGCCTTCGTGTCGCTGGACTTTATTCCGCTGGAGCCCTATTTCCGCCAGGCTCGTCAAAATGGCGAGATTGAGGTGATGGAAATTGACGAGGGCATGATGCTGCTGGGCCTGCGCGCGGCAGCGTGGGGCTGTCCTTATATTCCCTCTCGCCTCGGTCTGGGAACCGATGTTGTTAACCTCAACCCAGACATCAAACTGGTCGACAGCCCCTATGATGAGAAAGAGTGGCTGGCAATGCCCGCACTGAAACTCGATGCGGCGCTACTGCATGTTGACCGCGCAGACCGTCGTGGCGTTTGCCAGATCAAAGGCCCCGATGTGTATATGGACGAGTGGATGGCGCGCGCGGCTGACAAGACTATCGTCAGCTGTGAAGAGCTGGTCGACACCGAATACTTTGCTCAGGGCGACGAAGCGCGTTACGTCTTCTGGGAACGCACCATGACCTCGGCGGTTATTCCGGTTGCCGGCGGTGCTCACCCCACATCATGCACGCCTGAATACGGCTTCGATGTGCCGCACTTCCAAGAGTACAACGCCTCGGCGAAAGAGGGCGGCTTTGAAGCCTACTTCGACAAATACATCAAGGGTCGCAGTGAAGCGGAATACCAGCAAGCTGTGGGTGGTATCGACGCCATCCGTCAACTGCCGCTGCCTGTTTACTGATCGGTCTGAGGAATTCTAGTTATGACTACCCCTGCAACAGAATACAGCCTGGCCGAGCTGATGATTTGTGCCAATGCCAGCGCTTATGACAATGACGGCGAAGTTCTGGTCACCGGCATCGGTGTGCTGCCGCGTATCGCCGCCAGCCTCGCCATGCTGAGCAGCAATACCGACATCATGATGACTGACTCCGAAGCGTGGTTGCTGTCGGAGCCCAATCCCGTCGGCAAACGCGATGCCGACTTCCAGCCGAAGGCGGAAACGTGGATGGGCTTTACCCGCATTTTTGACAACGTATGGAGCGGCCGTCGTCACCTGACCGGTGGGCCAACCCAAATCGACCGCTTCGCGCAGGCAAACATCTCAGCGCTGGGTGGCGATCACAGCAAGCCCAAGGTGCAAATGTTGGGTGTGCGTGGTTTCCCCGGAAACTCGATTTGTCACGCCAACAGCTACCTGGTGCCCATGCACAGCAAGCGCGTGTTTGTAGAAGGTGAGTGCGACGTGGTGTGCACCATTGGCTACAACCCGGATCGTCTGCCTAAAGGTTACAGCTTCGACGAGATCGATGTGCGTCAGGTGTACACCAACTTGGGTGTGTTCGACTTCCGTGGTCCCAACCGCCAAATGCAGATCGTTAGCCTTCACCCCGGCGTTACTGTGGAAGAGGTTCAGGAAAATACCGGCTTCCCGGTGCATGTTCCTGCGTCTATTCCAACAACGCCGGCTCCCACCGAAGAGCAACTGGACATTATCCGCCGCATTGACCCGCACAACCTGCGCGCCAAGCAGTTGAAGGATAACCCTCCGGGCGTTCGCGGCTAATACGGCCAGGCGCAACAAGCACCGGCCTGTAATGCAGGTCGGTGCTTTGTCGATTCAACGCAGAGCTAATTATTTATGTCGACGCTACTCGATACCCGCATTACCGAATTACTGGGCTGTAAATACCCCATTATCCAAACCGCGATGGGCTGGGTTGCCGACCCGAAACTGGTTGCGGCCACTGGCAATGCCGGTGGTTTTGGTTTTCTGGCTGGGGCAACCATTCCGCCCGAGCAAATGGAAGCCAATATTCTAGAAGTGAAGTCGCTAACCGATGCGAACTTCGGCGTGAACTTCCATATGTATCAGCCCAACGCCGCTGAGATTATTGATCTGGTGATCAAGCACGGCGTTAAGGCGGTGAGCTACTCGCGCTCGCCAGGTAAAGAGATGGTTGCTCGCCTGAAAGAGGCTGGCGTGGTCTGCATGCCAACCGTGGGTTTGCCCAAGCACGCCATCAAGGCAGTAGAGATGGGCGCTGATGCCGTCGCCGTTCAAGGCGGCGAGGGTGGCGGTCACACCGGTGCAATCCCCACGACCCTGTTACTGCCACAAGTGGTGGACGCCGTGGGTGACAAAGTGCCGGTCCTGGGTGCGGGCGGCTTTAAAGATGGTCGCGGTTTGCTGGCGGCACTGGCCTATGGGGCTGACGGCATCGCCATGGGAACACGCTTCTTGTTGACCAAAGAAAGTCCTGTTCCCGAAGCGACCAAGCAGCGCTATCTCGCCTGCAAAGACCCCGGTGCCATCATTCGCAGTGAAGCCCTCGACGGCCTGCCGCAGCGCATGATTTTGAATGACTTCCTCAGCGAGCTGGAGAAAGCCGGCCCACTGAAAAAACTGATTATCGCCTTGCGCAATGGCTTGGCCTTTCGCAAGTTCACCGGCGCCAGCATGACCTCCCTGCTGCGCTCTGCGCTCGCCATGACCAGCAGCGGCGACATTACTAAGTCGCAGGCCATTATGGCGGCGAATGCACCGATGATTATTCAAAAAGCCATGGTCGATGGCCGCCCGGACGAAGGCGTGCTGCCCTCTGGCCAGGTGGCAGGTGTTATCGATGAATTACTGAGTTGTGAAGACCTGATTCGCAGCATTGTCGACGAAGCCGAGTCGCGCTTCGCAAAAATGGGGAACGCATAATGAGCAAGCCATATACCCTGAGCATCAGCGACAGCGGTGTTGCTGAACTAATCTTCAATAAGCCACCAGTTAACGCCTTTGACAGTAACGGCTGGCTGGCCATCGCTGCCGAGATCAATACCCTGAGCGACAACGACGCGGTGCGCGTAGTGATTATCGCTGCCGAGGGTCGCGGCTTTTGCGCCGGTGTTGATATCAAAGAGCTGGCGGCAAACCCCGCCATGATTACCCGCGTCAACAAGGGTAACTACGACACCTTCAAAGCGATTCACCGCTGCCGCAAGCCGGTCATTGTCGCGCTGCATGGCTTCGTACTTGGTGGTGGTATTGGTATCAGTGGTGCCGCCGACATCATTGTGGCATCGGAGTGTGCGACCTTTGCCGTACCGGAAGTTGACCGCGGGGCAATGGGCGGCGGCGCTCACTTGCAGCGCATGTTCCCGGTGCAGAAAGTGCGCTACATGTACTTCACCGGTGAGGCTATCGATGCGCAAGAGGCCTATCGCCTGGGCGCCATTGAAAAGGTGGTTCCCCGCGATCAACTGATGGCAACTGCCCGCGATATTGCCGACAAAATTGCCGAGAAATCACCGCGCATGATCGAGCTGGCCAAGGAAGCCCTCAACGGTGTGGAAGACGGCAATTTGGAAGACAAATACCGCTGGGAGCAGGGCTTTACGCAAGAGGCCTATGCCGAGCCAGACTCGCAAGAAGCCAAAGACGCCTTTGTTGAAAAGCGCGACGCCAAATTTTGATTAACGGCGGGCACCGCCCGCCGCTGAACCGAGACGAGAATCACCCATGAAACTCGAATACACCGCAGAGCACCAAGCCTTTCGCGAAGAAGTTCGCAGCTGGTTAAAGGCCAATGTTCCCGCCGAGCCCTTGAAGTCCTTCGACACCGAAGAAGGCTTCCAGCAGCACCGCGAGTGGGAGGCCAAATTGTACGAAGGCCGCTGGGGCATGATCACCTGGCCAGAGGAAATGGGTGGCCGCGGCGCCGACCTGATGCAGTGGTTGATCTTTGAAGAAGAGTACTACGCAGCGTCTGCGCCACTGCGGGTAAACCAAAACGGCATCTTCCTGCTTGGCCCCACCCTGATGGAGTACGGCACCGAAGAGCAGAAAAAGCGCTTCCTCAATGGTATGGCCACCGGCAAGGATATTTGGTGTCAGGGTTGGTCTGAGCCGAACGCCGGTTCTGATATGGCTGCCATCCGCTCGCGAGCAGACCTTAGCGAAGACGGTAGCCACTACATTATCAACGGTCAAAAAACCTGGTCGACCCGCGCGGTATGGGCCGATTGGTGTTTTGGTATGTTCCGTACCGACCCAGAGTCAGAGCGCCATCGCGGCCTGACCTTTATTCTGGTGCCACTGG
The DNA here is from genome assembly GCF_016906995.1 of Spongiibacter marinus. GTDB lineage: Bacteria > Pseudomonadota > Gammaproteobacteria > Pseudomonadales > Spongiibacteraceae > Spongiibacter > Spongiibacter marinus. The sequence goes on from NZ_JAFBBD010000008.1 coordinate 70,128, forward strand.
ACAGCGAGGGCATTACCGTTCGTCCTATTCCTCAGTTGGACGGCTTGCCGGGATTTGCTGAAATCTTCTTCGACAATGTCAAAGTACCTGTCGACTGCCGCCTGGGCGGTGAGGGTGAGGGCTGGAGCGTGGCGATGGCCACCGCGGGTTTTGAACGCGGTTTGATGCTGCGCTCACCGGCGCGTTTCCAGGAAACGGCCAAACGCTTGGTAGAGCTCTACAAAGCTAACCAAGAAACGGCCGATGAAGACCCCAGCATTCGCGAAGCAGTACTGCGCGCCTATATGGATGCCGAGGCGTACTGCCTGACGACCTACCAAACGGCCTGCCGTCTAATGCAGGGTGGAAAAATCGGTGCCGAGGCCTCGACCAATAAAATTTTCTGGTCTGAGCTCGACCAGCAAATGCACGCCACCGCGCTGAAAATTCTTGAAATCCGCGGCGAGCTGCTGCCCGAGTCGCCCGATGCCGGTGACGTTGGCCGCTGGTTAGACGGTTGGCTGTTTGCCCAGTCCGGGCCGATTTACGCCGGCACCAACGAGATTCAACGCAACATCATTGCAGAGCGTATGCTCGGCATGCCGCGCAAATAAGGAGACTGACATGGACTTTACCTTTAGCGAAGATCAGCTCTTGTTTCAGGAATCAGTGCGCGACTTTCTGGTGAATGAAATTACCCCCGACAAAATTCGTCAGCTGTGGGAAACCGATAGCGGTCGCAGCGATGAACTGTGGCAGCAATTGGCCGAGTTGGGCCTGACCGGGCTGACAGTTCCCGAAGACTTCGGCGGGCTGGGCATGAACGAACTGGACTTCGTCCTGCTGGCTCAGGAAGCCGGATACGTCGCCCTGTCTGAGCCGCTGGTGAATAGCGTGCTAGTGGCTACGCCGCTGCTTAGTGAATGTGGTAACAGCGCGATTGCAGAGCAGTGGTTGCCAAAAATTGCCTCGGGTGAGGCGCGTGCCGTGGTGGGTCTGGCGGTGAACAAGTTGGTCGAAGACGCCCACTGCGCGGATTTGCTGTTGCTCGAAAAAGACGGCGCGATCTATGCGGTAGAGGCCGCCAATGCCAGCCTGCGCGCCAACGAATCTGTCGACCCCGGTCGCAAATTGTTTGCTGTGGACTTCGACCCCGCGGCGGCGGTTTGTCTGGCCGACGGCGATACTGCCCAGGCGTTGCTCAACAAAGCGCTGAATCGTGGCGCACTGGGTGTGGCAGCGCAGTCGCTGGGTCTGGCTCAACGAATGATTGATCTGTCGGTGCAATACACCAGCGAGCGCAAGCAGTTCGGCGTGGCCATTGGCAGCTTCCAGGCCGTTAAGCACCACATGGCGAATATCGCCTACAAACTGGAATACGCCAAAACACCGGTTTATCGCGCCGCCTATGACATTGCCAACGACACGCCGCGCGCAGAATTGTCGGTGAGCCACGCGAAACTGGCCGCCTGTGAAGTGGCCGACCTCGCGGCGAAAAACAGCATCCAGGTTCACGGTGCGATGGGTTACACCTGGGAAGTGGACCTGCACATCTTTATGAAGCGCGCCTGGGCATTTAACAGCAGTTATGGCACGGCGGGCTTCCATAAAAATCGCGTGGCCGCCGCACTGCTGGCCGATAACGCCGCACTCGGTGCTGGCGCAACTTTTTAATTGACGGTTATCGCCTGCTGAGCGGGCAATAAGAGGAAACTATCATGGCAGAAGCCTATATTGTCGATGCAGTGAGAAGCCCCACCGGGCGTCGCAAGGGCGGCTTGGCGCAGATCCACGGCGCCGACCTCGGCGCTCACGTGCTCAAAGCCATTGTTGAGCGCAACGGCATTCCCGATAACGAATACGACGATGTGATCTTCGGCTGCGTCGATACCATCGGCCCCTTGGCCGGTGACATCGCGCGCACGGCTTGGCTGGCAGCGGGCCTGTCGCAAGAGGTGCCGGGCACGACTATTGACCGTCAGTGTGGTTCCTCACAGCAGGCGGTTCACTTCGCGGCGCAGGCGGTAATGTCTGGCACGCAAGATGTGGTAATCGCCGGCGGCGTGCAAACCATGACCCAGATCCCCATTTCTTCGGCCATGACAGCCGCTGAGCCACTGGGCTTTAAAGACCCGTTCTCCGGCTCTGAAGGCTGGGTTGCCCGTTACGGCGCTAAGCCGCCAACGCAATTCAACTCCGCGCAGATGATTGCCGACAAGTGGGAGCTGAGTCGTCGCGATCTGGAAGAGTACTCGCTGGAATCGCACCGCCGCGCATTGCAGGCGATTAAAGAAGGCCGCTTTGACCGTGAAGTGCTGCCCCTGGCTGGCGTTCAACACGATGAAACGCCCCGCGAGACGAGCTTGGAAAAAATGGCCGAGCTGGATTACCTGTTCGGTTGCGACAAAGTCACTGCCGCGGTGTCCAGCCAAACCTGTGACGGCTCAAGCGCCGTGTTGGTGGTGAGCGAAGCGGCGCTCAAGCGTTATAACTTAACGCCGCGTGCACGTATTCACCATATGAGTGTGCGCGCTGACGACCCAATTTGGATGCTGACTGCGCCGATTCCTGCCACGGAGTATGCGCTGAAAAAAGCCGGCATGAGCCTGGCGGATATTGATGTTGTTGAAATCAACGAAGCCTTTGCCTCAGTCGTCATGGCGTGGCTTAAGGAAACCGGCTACGACCACGCTAAAACCAATATCAACGGCGGCGGCATTGCTCTGGGTCACCCACTTGGGGCGACCGGCACGCGCTTGATGACAACGCTGTTGCATGAGCTGGAGCGCAGCGGCGGTCGCTATGGTTTGCAGACCATGTGTGAGGGTGGTGGTCAGGCCAATGTCACCATCATCGAGCGTCTATAGCGGAACGCCATCTGCAAGCGGCTGGCGGCGTTACCAAGCCTTTTTAAGACGGTCATTTACGGCTTTGTAAACTCCCGACTTAAAACGTCTCGGCGCCTTGCCAGCCACACGCAGCTGACGCTCTCAGTAGCGGTGGTCATTCCAATTTAAGCGCGCCGTGTGATCGGCGCAGAGAAGAAACAAGAGAGGATCTGCAATGGGTATTTGTCAGGATCGTGTAGTGATTATCACCGGTGCCGGTGGTGGTTTGGGCGCGGCACACGCCAAGGTATTTGCCAGTGAAGGCGCCAAGGTGATCGTTAACGATATTAATCAAGACGCTGCGCAAAAAGTGGTCGACGAGATTACGGCCGCTGGCGGCACCGCGATTGTTAACACCTCGGATATCACCAACTACGACGATAGCCTCAATGCGGTAAAGCAGGCCATTGATACCTTTGGCGACCTGCATGTGGTGCTGAACAACGCGGGTATTAACCGCGACCGCATGTTCGCCTCAATGACCGAAGCCGATTGGGACGCCATTATGGCGGTTCACCTGAAGGGCCATTTCTGCATCACCTCCCATGCGGTTCACTACTGGCGCGGTCAGTCCAAAGAGGGCAAGGCCGTGGATGCACGCATTATCAACACCACCTCCGGTGCTGGCCTGCAAGGCTCTGTTGGTCAGTCGAACTACGCAGCGGCCAAGGCCGGTATTGCGGCGCTTACGCTTAACCAGGCCGCCGAGCTGGCGCGCTACGGTATTACTGCCAACGCGATCGCGCCAGCGGCCCGCACAGGCATGACAACTGCCGTTGAATCCATGGCGCAGCGCATGGCCAAGCCGGACGATGGCAGCTTTGACTATTGGGCGCCGGAAAACGTGTCGTCATTATTGGTGTGGTTGGCTAGCGCAGAAGCAGCCTCAGTGAGTGGCAAAGTGTTTGAAGCCGAGGGCGGCAAAATTTCCATTGCCGATGGCTGGCGCAAAGGCCCCGAGGTCGATAAAGGCGATCGCTGGGCACCAGCGGAAGTTGGCCAGGCTGTCGAGAAGCTATTGGCAGAGGCAGTTCCCGCGCAGAAAGTGTATGGTAGCTGATTTTCTAGGACATCAATCCACGGAGAATCAACACCATGAAATCACCGCTACTCGCTGCAGTACTGCTTGCCACCACCGCGCATAGCGCCCTGGCGGGAGGCGTTGCCTTCCGCTTTGGCGATGAGAGCTTTGGAGCATCGATTGCCGGCGACATCGGCCCGGAAACCAGTGCGCAGTTCGACTGGTTGCACCACGAAGACGATGCAGACCTGCTGTCTGCCGGCCTGTATGCCAACGGCCGTCGCGGCGCCTTAACCGGCCGCGTGGGTGCCAAAGCCGTGACGCTGACGGCCGACGACAGCGGTTTCGATGGTGGCGTTATGGCCTTTGGCGGTGATCTGAGTCTGCCACTGAACGACGTACTACGTTTGCGCGGCGGTATTTACTACGGCCCTGAAGCTACTGGTTTTAGCGACGTGGACGGCTACAGCGAATGGTCGCTTAGCGCTGAAATATCAATCTTTCAAAACTCAGCAATTCAGCTGGGATTTGGTGACATCGAATTCGACGCCGAGAAGGGCGGTGAGTTCGACTTTGAAGACGGTCCCTTTGTGCGCTTGCAGCTGCGGCTGTAAGGTCACGGGGTCTCCGTCGTGAACTGGAGTCTGTATGGATTTTGCGTTTACCGACGAACAGCAAATGATCCGCGATACGGCGGAGGCCTTTCTTAAAGATACATCCACCAGCGAAGCGGTGCGCACCGCAATGGTGTCTGAGCTGGGTTACGATGCCGAGCTATGGCAGCGCCTGTGTGGTGAGATGTACTGGCAAGCCATTCATATTCCCGAGGCCTACGGTGGTCTCGGGCTTTCCTATATCGAGCTGATCGCCATTGTTGAACAAATGGGCCGCTACCTGCTGTGCGCGCCGTATTTCTCAACCGTGTGCCTGGCCACCAATGCACTGCTGTGTGCGGGTTCCGAAGAGCAAAAAGCCGAGCACCTGGGCGCGATTTGCGAAGGCAAAACAGCCACGCTGGCGTGGAGCAATACTGGCGGCTGGACGGCCGACTCGGTCAGCGCCAGCGTGCGCAAGGACGGCGACGATTATCTGCTAAACGGTGACTACCGCTATGTTATCGACGGCGCCAGTGCCGAATTGCTGATTCTTGCGGCTAAAGAAGAAGGTAACAATGCGGTGCAGCTGTTCGCTGTGGATGCCACAGCGGCCGGTATTGAACGCCAAGCACTACCGACCATGGACCAGACGCGTCGCCAGGCAGCCATACAACTTAAAGACCTGCGCGTGCCTGCCGGTGCCAAGCTGACGTGTGAGTCAGACGATGCGGCCGATGCACTGAATAAAACCCTGCAACTGGCCACTGTTGCCCTGGCAGCAGAGCAAGCGGGCGGCATGCAGCAATTGCTGTCTTCAGCGGTGGAGTACACCCAAGAGCGCAAGCAATTTAATCGCCCGATTGCTAGCTTCCAGTCTATTAAGCACAAAGCGGCCGACATGATGATGCGCAACGAAGTGGCGCGTTCATCCATTTACTACGCGGCCTGTGTTGCCGACGAAGCCCTCACTGGTGGCGAGCTTAGCGCCGAACTTCCCGAAGCCGCCAGTATCGCCAAGGCCTGGTGCTCCGAGGCGTATTTCAAAAATGCTGGCGAAGCCATGCAGATGCACGGCGGTGTGGGCTTCACCTGGGAATACGACGTTCACCTGTATTTCAAACGCGCCAAAGCCAGCGAACACCTGCTGGGTAACAGCGATCAACACCGCGAAAATATTGCCTCCCTGCTGCTCGACGGCGAATAGCCACAAAGTAATAAGCAGCCATTGGCAGGCAAATAGATCGCGCGACGATCTGCGTGTGCAACGAATACGCTAAGCGAGAGCAAGTATGAAATTACAATTCAGCGAAAAAGACGAAGCCTTCCGCAAAGAGATTGCGGGCTGGTTGGCCGACAATCTTACCGGTGAGTTTGCCCAGCTCAAATTTCGCGGTGGCCCCGGCGACGAGCATATGTTCCCCGAGGAGCGCAAACGCTGGGAGCAAAAACTGGCCGAAGGCGGTTGGACCTGTGTGGGTTGGCCAACGGAATACGGCGGCCGTGGTTTGTCGATCGAGCAGCAAGTTATTTTTTATGAAGAATACGCCCGCGCTGGTGCGCCCGGTCGTATGGGGCATATCGGCGACGGCCTTACCGGACCGACACTAATTGCCTTTGGCAGCGAGGCGCAAAAAGCCAAGTATCTGCCGGGTATTCTGGCGGGCACCGAGTTCTGGTGTCAGGGCTATTCCGAGCCGGGAGCTGGCTCAGACCTGGCCAATGTAAAAACCAAGGCCCGCTTTGACGAGGCGAAAGGCAAGTGGGTAATCAATGGCCAGAAGGTCTGGACCTCACTGGCCCACGAGTCGGAATACTGCTTTGTTATCGCCCGCACCGACCCTGATTCAAAAGCGCATAAAGGGCTGGGTTTCTTCCTGGTAAAAATGGATCAACCCGGGGTGACGGTGCGCCCCATCGAGCAAATTACCGGCACGTCAGAGTTTAACGAAGTGTTCTTTGACGACGCCGAGTGCGATGCCGATGACATTGTTGGCGAACCCGGCGACGGCTGGAAAGTGGCGATGGGCTTGCTCGGTTTTGAGCGCGGCGTATCCACACTCGGTCAGCAAATGGCCTTCCAAAACGAGCTCAACGAGGTGGTAAAACTGGCCCGTGAAAACGGCGCAGCTAATGACCCTCAGATCCGCCAGCGAATTGCCCAGGCTCACATTGGCCTGAAAATTATGCGCTACAACAGCATGCGTATGCTGTCTGGCGACAAGGGGGACGGCAGCCTGCAAAAAGAGGCGCTGATCTACAAACTGTACTGGGCGAGCTGGCACCGCGACCTCGGTGAGCTGGCGGTGGATATTATGGGGCCAGAGGCGACGATTTTGCCGGAGGGGCCCTACGAGCTGAACCGTCTGCAGTCGCTATTCTTGTTTACCCGCTCAGATACCATTTACGGCGGCACCAACCAGATTCAGCGCAATATTATTGCCGAGCGCGGCTTGGGAATGCCCAAAGAACCCAAGTGGTAATGCCGTAACAAACAACCACAACGACAGTTAAAAGCGCGCTGCGCTGATCGGCGCGCAATGGAGCGATAGAATGAGTGTGAAGATTCCAGAATACGTGGCAGGCCACGGCCTGCTCAAGGGCAAGTCGGTATTGATTACCGCCGCGGCAGGTGCCGGCATTGGCTTTGCGGCGGCTAAGCGCGCCGTGGAAGAGGGCTGCCGGAGTATTGTTATTAGCGACATCCACGAGGGCCGCTTGAACGACGCCGTGGAGCGTTTAAAAAGCGAAACGGGCTTGGAGCAAGTTGCTGGTAAAGTCTGCAATGTTGCCGTCGAGGATGATGTTCAGGCGCTGATCGGTTTTGCTGAAGAGTTCTGCGGTGGCGTGGACGTACTGATTAACAATGCTGGCCTTGGCACCACCAAGTCATTGATCGACATGGAAGACGCCGAGTGGGACAAGGTCATCGACGTTACCCTAAATGGCACCATGCGTATGACTCGCCAGATGATGCGCACCATGAAGGCTCGCGGTGCTGGCGTGATCGTTAACAATGCCTCGGTACTGGGCTGGCGCGCGCAAAAAGAGCAGTCTCACTATGCCGCTGCCAAGGCGGGTGTGATGGCGCTGACGCGTTGCGCGGCGCTGGAAGCAGCCGATTTTGGCGTTCGTATTAACGCCGTGTCGCCGTCGCTGGCGGTTCACCCGATGCTGAAGAAATCAGCGCCAGAGGAATTGCTGGCCGAACTGGAAGGCCGCGAAGCCTTCGGGCGCGGCGCCGAGGTGTGGGAAGTGGCTAACGTCATGATGTTTTTGGCGTCGGATTATTCCAGCTACCTGACCGGAGAAATCATCAGCTGCTCTTCGCAACGGGCCTAAGGCGCGTTAGGCTATCGCAGCCAGCACAGAGCTAATAGAATTCAATCCCGGCGTCGCACGGACATGCGGCGCCTAAGCGAACGAGGTTCAACATGAAAGAAGCCGTCATCGTCTCTACCGCCCGTACCGGCATGGGTAAATCCTTTCGCGGTGCCCTGAACGACACCGAAGCCCCGGCAATGGGTGGTCACGCGGTAAAAGCCGCGGTGGAAAAAGCGGGTATCGACCCCGCATCGGTTGAAGATGTGATCATGGGCGCCGCTGCACAGCAGGGCACACAGGGCTACAACCTGGGCCGTCTGTGTAGCGTAGCTGCGGGTTTGCCTGACACCACGGCAGGCATGACTATCGACCGCCAGTGCAGCTCTGGTTTGATGACCATCGCCTGGGCCGCTAAGTCGATTATGTGTGACGAAATGGACGTTGCCGTTGCCGGTGGCCTGGAGTCGATTTCGCTGGTGCAAACCAAGCACAAGAACACCTACCGCAACGTTTCAAAAACGGTGACGGAAATCGATCCCACGGCGTATATTCCGATGATCGAAACCGCAGAGATTGTTTCCGAGCGCTATGGCATCAGCCGTGAAGCGCAGGATGAATACGCGCTGCAAAGCCAGATGCGTGTTGCGGCGGCGCAGGAAGCCGGTTTGTTTAACGACGAGATCGTGCCCTTTGCGACGCGCATGTCAGTGTTTAACAAAGAAACCAAAGAAGTTACTTACAAAGACGTGGTGCTGGATCGCGACGAGTGCAATCGCCCCTCCACCACACTGGAAAGCCTGCAAGGTCTGGCGCCGGTTTGGAAAGACGGCCAGTGGGTGAAAGAAGGTCGCTTCATTACTGCCGGTAATGCCTCGCAGTTGTCAGACGGCGCCTCAGCCAGCGTATTGATGGAAGCCAAGCGCGCCGAGCAATTGGGCCTGGCACCTCTGGGCGCTTACCGCGGTATGGCTGTTGCCGGCTGCAAGGCCGACGAAATGGGCATTGGTCCCGTGTTTGCGATTCCCAAGCTGCTTAAGCGTCAGGGTTTGAAAGTCGACGATATCGGCATCTGGGAGCTGAACGAAGCCTTCGCCTGTCAGGTAATTTACTGCCGCGACCAGTTGGGTATCGACAACAACAAATTGAACGTGAATGGCGGCGGTATCTCTATTGGCCACCCCTTCGGTATGAGTGGTGCGCGTCTGGTGGGCCACGCCTTGCTGGAAGCCAAGCGTCGCGGTGAAAAATACGCCGTGGTGACCATGTGTATCGGTGGCGGTATGGGCGCTGCAGCGCTGTTTGAAGTGTTCTAAGAAATTATAAAAAAAGCCAAAACTGGCAGGAAGTAAAAACCGCTATGGTGAGAGCCATAGCGGTTTTTTTATATCAGCGACTTATTCAAAATCCGGCAGGTTTGGCGTGACCACCGCTTGGTCGGCCGCTTGCCAGGCTTCGATACCGCCAGCAAGCGAGACCACCTGCTGATAGCCCATTTCCTTCATTGCTGCGGCTGCCAGCGCTGAGCGGCCACTACTTTTACAATAGAGCACCACTTTCTGCATGCGGTCAGCCAGGGCCTCCTCGCTGCTGAGTTTAAACTCCAGCACACCGCGTGGAATATTGATTGCGCCCTCAATATGCCCGGCGTGAAATTCATCTTCCTCACGCACGTCTATAAGGTAGTCAGCATCGGCTATCGCCTGCTTGGCCTCGTCGACATTAACTTCCTGAATGTGGCCTTTTGCCTCTTCAACCATATCGTGAACGGTTTTCATGGTTTCTCCCTTACACGTGGCCGCGTTTTACAAAGACTTGGTACAGAAGTAGAAGTCGGTGCAGTCATAGTCGTTGGACGCCATGCGGGCATTTACATCAGCGGCGGTTTTGGCAGGTGGAACAATCACCTTGTCGCCTTTTTTCCAGCCTTCGGGGGTGGCTACGCCGTGTTCTTCACTGGTTTGCAGTGCTTCCAATAGGCGCAAAAACTCGGGAATTGAGCGGCCGTTACTCATCGGGTAGTACACCATTGCACGCAGCACGCCGTTGGGGTCGATGATAAAGGTCGCGCGTACCGCCGAGGTATCGCCCGCACCCGGATGGATCATGCCGTAGGCTTTGGCAACGTCCATCTTCAGGTCTTCGATAATCGGGAAGGGAATTTCCACACCGAAGTTCTGCTGAATATTACGCATCCAGGCAATGTGGGAGTGAATACTGTCTATCGATAGACCGAGTAATTCACAGTTGAGTGCGGCAAAGTCGGGGGCCGCTTTGGCAAAGGCGATAAATTCCGTTGTGCACACCGGGGTAAAGTCGGCGGGGTGGGAAAACAGCACCAGCCATTTACCGCGGTAATCGCTCAACTGCTTTTGGCCGTCGGTCGTCAGGGCATTAAAGTCGGGAGCAGGTTCGTTGATCCGTGGTAGTCCGGCCACGGGCTGTTGGGTGTCTTCCATCGCAATAGGCTCCGGTAGTGAAAAGTGAGTCTCTAACGTAGCGCCTTAGCGTAATAACTTCAAGGAATATGGTTATTCTAATTTGGAATATATGATTTTACATTTGCTGAGGCCGTGTCGGTGGGGGCGGCTAAATCAACGCTAAGGACAGTATTTATGCAGGGGGAATACCAGCGAGCTGGCAGAGTCAGCGCTTGCTGAGCTGGGAGTCCAGGAGTTGTCGCGCGGCCTCGAGGGTCAGGCCTTCGCCAAAGTAGCGGCCTTGTACAATACGGGCACCCTGCGCGGCGGCGGCGTCCAGGCAGTGTCGGTTGCCAATACCGTCCACCACGCAACGCCATTGCTGGCTTGTGGCCGCGTCAACGAGTTTGCGTAAGTTGTCGGAGGCTTTGGTGCTGGTGGTCAGCCGTTGGCCGAGGCCCGGAGGTGTCACCACTTCGTGAATAACATCCCTGCTTACTTTGCTCAGGGTGTTTGGGTCTTGATAGAAATCCCGAATCGATATTTTAAAACCAAAGTCGATGAGTCGGCCAAGTGTTGGCAAGTGGTTGTAGAAGTCGTCGAACAAGGTGGGGGGCAATTGCAGAGTGATGTCCCGTGCTGAGGCACCGCTGTCGTGAAATATCTGTGTCACAGCATTAAAAAAGCCCTCGCTGGCCAGCTCGCTGGGCCGCAGGGTGATACTCAAGGGAAAGTGATGGCCCATACGCAGCAGCTTGGCATGGGCTTTGAGCGCGCGCAGCAAATAGTAGAGGAAAAAGCCGATACGCTTATTGTGGCGATCAAGAATGCCCAATATGGCTGACTTGGTTAAGGTCTCGTAGCCATCTTTTGCCCAAACCAGATTGGTGTCCATGCCGGTGACCACGCCCTTACCGAGGTCAACCTGGGGAGAGAAGCGCAATTCGAACTCGTGCTTGTCTACCCCGTTAATAATGTCATCAATGCTGATGTCGGTGTTCATCGGTGGCCGGGCTCTCCGTTTGCCAATGGAGCAAAACCGAGGCTGAACAGGCGCCACTACTGCTATGCCAATGCTGAGCCGAACGGGTTAATACACATAAAGTATATATGGGTATTAGTATATTGCCTAACGCTTCCCGTTTGTTGAAAGGCCTAAGCTGCATTTTTTAACAAATTTCCTGCCGCAATATGTCATGGCTTGCCGCTGGGGGCTGGGCGACACTGCTGTCACTGAAAATTGGCCGCCAGCGGTGGTGCTGTATGCGGCCAGCATAACGAGAGAGCAAAGAGGAAGATCATGGAGTTTAACGGCGTTGCAGCAGTAGTGACCGGCGGGACATCGGGTTTGGGTGAGGGGGCCGCACGTGCCCTGGCAGCAGAGGGATGTAAGGTCGCCATTTTTGACCTGCAGGAAGAGCGCGGTCGCCAGGTTGCCGATGAACTTGGCGGTATTTTCGTGCGCTGCAATGTGTCGTCTTCAGAAAGTGCTGAGGCCGCTTTTGCCGCCGCGCGCGAGGCCCACGGCCCCTGCGGTATTGCCGTGAACTGTGCGGGCATTGCGCCGGGTTCACGCATTCTGGGGAAGAGCGGCCCCATGCCGCTGGAAAATTTCGACAAGGTGATTCAAGTAAATTTGGTCGGCAGCTTTAATGTTATGCGCTTGGCGGCGGCAGATATGGCCAGTCGCGAGCCCAATGCCGACGGTGAGCGCGGCGCAATCGTCAATACCGCCTCAGTGGCAGCGTTTGAAGGCCAGATCGGTCAGGTTGCCTACAGCGCCTCTAAGGGCGGTGTTGTGGCCATGACTCTGCAAGCCGCACGTGAATTGGCGCGCGAGGGCATTCGTGTAAACACCATCGCGCCGGGTTTGTTTATGACGCCGATGATGGCGGGCTTCACCCAAGAGGTGCAAGACAGCCTCGCCGCCACACTGCCGTTCCCCCAGCGCCTTGGGCAGCCAAAGGAATACGGTATGTTGGTTGAGCAGATCGTTAAAAACCCCATTCTCAACGGTGAAACCATTCGCCTGGACTGCGCGCTGCGCATGGCCCCGCGTTAATTCGGAGAAGCGCAATGACAAACGAGGTAAATCGCGAAGAACTGGCTATGTTTGCCGACATGCTCGGCAAAGTACTGGAAGCCGAAGTAGCGCCCCATTACGAGCGCTGGGACGAAGCGGGCATTGTACCCCGCGAGCTCTGGAACACCCTGGGTGAAGCTGGCCTGCTATGCGTCGATGTAGAGGAAGACTGCGGCGGTTGCGGCGTTCCCTTTGAATACTCAACACTGGTTGCCAGCGAAATTGCGCGCATGGGCTACGGTGCCCTGGCCACGAACGTGATGGTGCACTCAGATATTGTTGCACCGTATATCAGCCACCTTGCCAACGAGGAGCAAAAGCAATACTGGCTGCCGAAAATGGTCAGCGGGGAGGTGGTAGGCGCCATTGCCATGACCGAGCCGGGGGCGGGTAGTGACCTGCAAGCCATGCGCACCACCGCCAAAAAAGACGGTGACGACTATATTCTCAATGGCTCCAAAACCTTTATCACCAACGGCCAGCACGCCGGCATGGTCATTGTGGCGGCGAAAACTGACCCCACGGCCGGTGCCCGAGGCATTAGCCTGTTCCTGGTCGATACCTCCTTGCCGGGCTTTGAACGCGGCCGAAACCTCAGCAAGATCGGCCAGCACTGTGGCGATACCTCAGAGCTGTTCTTTGAAGACTGCCGCGTACCCGCCTCGGCGCTGTTGGGGGAAGAGGGCAAGGGCTTTGCCTACCTGATGCAAGAGCTGCCGCGCGAACGCTTGGTGATCGGCGTGATCGCTTGCGGGGCGGCGCGCGGTGTGCTGGATCTGACCATCGACTACGCCAAAGAGCGCGAGCTGTTCGGACAAACGCTCAGCCAACTGCAAAACACCCGTTTCCGCATTGCCGAAATGGAAAGTGATGCCCAAGTAAATGCGGCGTTTGTCGAGCAGTGCATACAGCAATACAAGCGTGGTGAACTGGATACCGCCACCGCCTCGATGGCCAAATACAGCGCAACGGAAATGCAGTGCCGGGTTGCCGATGGTTGCTTGCAGTTGTTTGGTGGCTACGGTTACACAACGGAATACCCGGTATCCCGCGCCTTTACCGATGCCCGCGTACAGCGAATATACGGTGGTACGTCAGAGGTAATGAAAGAAGTGATCGCTCGCTCGCTGCTGGGTAGAGGCTAGTGGCCCACCCACGCTAAACGCACACGAATAGGAAACCAATTATGACAGATAACGTTGTTATTCTCGGTGCTGCGCGCACCGCTATGGGCGGCCTGATGGGAAGCTTGAGCAGTGTCGCCTCGCCGACGTTGGGCGCGGCATGTATCGCCGAAGCCGTGTCGCGAGCAGGCCTGGACGCATCTGCTGTGGAAGAGGTGATTATGGGCTGCGTGTTGCCCGCTGGCCTGGGCCAGGCACCTGCCAGACAAGCCTCGCGGGCGGCCGGCCTGCCCGACGCCACGCCCTGTACCACTGTTAACAAAATGTGCGGCTCCGGCATGCAAGCCGTCATCGCCGCACACGACTCCATCAAAGCGGGCAGCAACGGCATTATGGTTGCTGGCGGTATGGAAAACATGAGCCAGGCTCCCTACCTGTTACCCAAAGCGCGTGGCGGTATGCGTATGGGCCACGGCGAAGTGATCGACTCCATGTTGTTCGACGGCCTGCAAGACGCCTACGAGGGCGGCTTAATGGGGGTGTTTGCTCAGCGTAGCGCTGACGACTACAATATCAGTCGCGAAACCATGGACGACTTTGCCATCGCTTCGCTAAGCAAAGCCGTGGCAGCAATGGAAAGCGGCGCCTTCAACGATGAAATTGTGCCGGTCACCGTTTCCGGTCGCGGTGGCGACACGGTCGTCGATGCCGACGAACAACCGCCCAAAGCGAAGCCTGAAAAAATCCCCAGCCTGAAACCCGCCTTCGCGAAAGACGGCACCGTAACGGCGGCAAACTCCAGCTCCATTAGCGATGGTGCCTCTGCCTTGGTGTTGGCATCGGAAAGCGCGGCGGCAAAAGGCGGTGCAACACCCATTGCGCGGATCGTCGCCCACGCCAGCCATGCCCAACTACCGGCAGAATTTACCCTAGCTCCCATCGGCGCCATCAATAAAGTGTTGGATAAAGCCGGTTGGCGTCTCGACGACGTGGACCTGTTTGAAATTAACGAAGCCTTTGCCGTGGTCACGCTGCTGGCTATTCAAGAGCTCGGTTTAGATGCCGACAAGGTCAACATACACGGCGGCGCCTGTGCACTGGGCCACCCCATCGGCTCCTCCGGCTCACGAATAATCGTTACCCTGATCAACGCGCTTAAACAGCGCGGCCTAAAGCGCGGCATCGCCTCCCTGTGTATCGGTGGTGGTGAGGGCACAGCAGTCGCGATAGAACTGCTGTAACCGCAAACCCCACCAACGTAGTACACCCCCACAAGGCCTCTTACCATGAGGCCTTTTTATTGCCAACAAAAAGCCGAGTGTTGCGCCTTCCGCGCTGCGCGATAATCCCGTATATTTTGACTCAACGAGCAGGCTTGCTCGTTTTTCCAGCAAGGAATGCGCGTTAATCCTGAGCGATTTTCAAAAACGTGCCGCAAAACAGCCACATAAGGAAATATGGGCAATATCTATGAGATCCCGCCTTCAAGATTTACACGCATGCGCGTTATTCCTGTCGCGTATTTTCAGAGGCAGCACTGATTTTTCCGTTGATTCAAACTCTTATGGCACTTTTCGTCAGAGTAGCGCATGGGCAAAACGATTGTGCGCGATATACGTATTTTAGACGACAAGGAAACGGTAGATGAGAGATCAAGCGCAAATGGCCCTTCAAGATGAAATGCTTCGACTAGAAGAGGACTGCCAACACTCTGCTAAAGGCCACTACGCAGCGTCGGAAATTTGGGGAGTGGCGCATTACATTGTTGGCCTCCCGGCTACTGTGCTTGCAGCTGTCGCAGGCCATCAAGCGCTAAACTCTAATGAGCAGTTAGCTGGCTCTATCGCTTTGCTCGCGGCAGCAATTACAGCCGTCCTCACATTTCTTGACCCGGCATCTAAGCGTCAGTCGCATTTGTCATCTGCCAATCAATACAACACCCTTGAGAAGGCTTGTCGGCTAATCAGAACAGTTAAGTCCTTGACGCAAGGGCATTCTGGTTGTTTGTCCGAATTTGAAAAGCTAGCTGAAGAACGCAAGCATTTGAATCTTTCCTCCCCCCACATTCCTTCCGTTGCATATGTGATTGGAAAGCGGCGTATTACCAAAGGGCAAACAAAGTACAGGGTGGATGATGTCGGTTAAGTCGCATTTAGACTCCATCGCCTATGGCGCAATACTACGGGACGTTGAGAAGGACTCGATTCAAACATCGATCTCAACGATCCAAACCAGGTTAGGAATATGGTTTTCTGGGGAGCTGGATACACACTTTGCATTTGGCTCATATACCCGCGGAACGATTTTGCCGAGGGCTTATGATCAAAAGTCTGACATCGACTACATGGTCGTCTTCAGCGATGCTTCATACAAGCCACAAACGTACATCGCAAAATTGAAACGATTTGCAGAGGTGTACTACTCGACATCCGAAATTTTCCAGTCTAGTCCAACGCTGGTTCTAAACCTCAATCACATAAAGTTTGAATTGGTCCCGGGCAAGAAGGGGTGGTTGGGGGATCTGGAAATTTCTGCACCAGCGAGCGACTACAGTGAATGGATCGAAACGAGTCCGAACACATTCAATACTGAACTATCGGAAAAGAACAAGCAGCACGACTACAACATAAAGCCGATGATAAGGGTTTTGAAGTATTGGAACGCTAATGCGGGTTATGTGTTTCCTTCGTATGAATTGGAGCAACACTTGGTGCGGCAGTGGTATTGGAGTGGTAATGACCTCAAGAGTTTGGTTTACACCGCGTTTGACTCTCTCGAGCTAGATATTTTCGCACCATCGTGGAAACAACAGAAAGTCGCCCAAGCTAAGCAGGTCATAGCTAGTACAAAGTACTACGAAAACGCGGGCTTGCCGGTTTCCGCAGAATCAGAGATCACGAAAATACTGCCGGATGTCTAGAAAGTTGCCGTACAACAAATCGTTGCAGGTGACGTTTAATCCGCCACCCACTTTTGATACCGCAAAAGTGGGTGCGTCTCAAATGCACTTGATCTCATGCGTTAAGCGTCAAGGAGAGATATGAAGATTATCGCTGGTTTCGTTACTCTACTATTTCTAGGGTTGGCATTCAGTCATCTCTTCGTAGATAGCTTTAAAGTTGATGCAATTGCCATTGCGCTTTTAACGCTAGCTGTACTACCTTGGCTCTTTCCGTATTTGAAGTCACTCGAGTTACCCGGTGGAGTAAAGATTGAACTCAAAGATGTTCAGCAGGCCTTTGAAAAGGTGGCCTCCGAGACGGACGGCGAGGAAAGTTCATCACCTCAGAATATCGACCCTCAGCTTGCACTTGTAGCTCTACGAATTGATATCGAAAAGCTTATTCGCTCCTATCAAACAGACATAGGCGACAAAAACAGCTCACTATCTATTCGGCTACAGGTTCTTGCAAATGAAGGTGTGCTAACTCGAGAGGTGGCTGATGGTGTACTCGAGATAATTAAGTTAGGAAACTCTGCAGCTCATGGCGTAGAAGTAGACAAAGATGCAGCAGAGTTCGCTTTGTTTAAATCAAACTCAATTATCAAACAGCTAGAGGCACAGCTAAAAAGTGCTTAACAATGCAAAACAGCGGTTGACCCGCCACCCACTTTTGCTGCCGCAAAAGCAGACGTCGCCTCAAGCGTACCTGGGCTTAGGCGCTAATAATCAAAATAGGAAGCAATGATGAACAAAGGAAAATTGACCTTCTTCTGTGGGAAAATGGGGGCAGGAAAGTCCACCAAAGCAAGCGAAATCGCACAGAAAAGCAATGCGGTATTGCTTTCAGAAGATGAATGGCTTGCGTCACTTTACCCAGATAAGATTTCGTCACTAAATAACTATATCGAATATTCAAATCTACTTAAGCCGCAGATTAAAAAGCTTGTTCAATCCATATTATCTACGGGAACCGATGTGGTGATGGACTTTCCGGCAAATACGCTGTCACAAAGAGATTGGTTTCGGAGTATTTTCTCCGAGATTGAGGCGCCACATAATTTGATATACATAGACCTGACAAATGCGGGTTGCTTAAAACAGATTGAAAAACGGCGCAAAGAACAGCCAGAAAGATGTGCAACAGATACACCAGATATGTTTGAGCAGGTTACAAGGTATTTTATGGCTCCTACGCCTGAGGAAGGCTTCAATACAACCACAGTTGCGCAGAGTCCATAGTAAGCCACCGCTGCGGAAAATATACTCGTCGGGTGCCTCCTGGCGCTTCTAAATTTCTGCAGAGCGCAGCGTTTAAAAGTATATTAATTGGTTTTCAAATATTTATTCGCAACGTCGGTCATATTGCAGTGGCTGCGACCTAGGGCAATAGGCAAACCACTCCGTTAAGTGCAATTCGATCGGATCGCCTATGGGCGATAGGAGATAAAATGGACGTTAAGTGTATTGCAGGGTTTGCGGCAATAACGAAAGACCCGGCAGCGAGCGCATCCCTTTATCAAGATGCTTTAGGTTTGCCATTGGAAGCGATGGATGACTATCGTTTTATGGACAGGTTTCCCGGCGCGAATCACTTTGGCGTATGGCCGCTGGCGATGGCAGCGCAGTCCTGCTTTGGTCAGGATGAATGGCCGGCGGAGTTTGCTGAGCCTACCTCAACCATAGAGTTTGAGCTGGCCGATGCAGCGGCGGTCGAGGCGGCCGTGTGTGAAATGAAGGAGAAAGGGCAGGCTTTTATTCATGAGGCGCGCAAGGAGCCCTGGGGGCAGACAATTGCTCGCTTTATGAGCCCTGAGGGTGTGTTAATTGGGCTTAGTTACGCCCCTTGGCTTCACGAATAACTTATAGTCACCACTGCCCAGCGGGTGCTGGGGCAGGGGTGGGCCGCTTGACTTTGCGAGTCTTCGCTGACTGTCTACAGGCCGGGGCATCGAACCCCGGAAGGTGTAACGACTTTTATCGAGCCTTGAATCGCTTTTGGCTGCGAAGCTTGAGTAGCCACGAGGACCGGTTCTTTTCTGCGTCGTGGAATACGGCGATGGTGAAGAAAAACATCAGTAAAAGTATCACGTGAGCCGCTAAACTGATGCCAAAGTAGATGATGCTCCCTACGTACATAGCGAAACTGAAGCTCCACATAGCGGCCAGGATCGTCATGATATAAAACCGGCTAACAGGGTCTGGTATGTGTCTTAGCGGATTTCTGTTTGAGTCAAAAATGTAGGTGTAACCGTCGTATATGCGAAGTAGTAATTGTTTCATGGCGGATGCTCTTATTGTGATTTATGGTAAGAGCTTTACGGTTCGTGGTTGCCTTTGGATTCGAGCCCATCTGCGCGACGCACCGGCTTTAGGCAGCGTAGCCGGAGGCGTAGAGGTATCTAGCGCTATTTTTCGAAAGGCTTGCACCGCGCATATCGGATAACGGCTATCAGGCGAGAGCCTTTTTTTGTTAGCAGCCTGACTACGACAGGAGCACTGATTACTATGAGCAAAGTCTTTGTACTTGCCACGGCCTTGATTTTCTTTGTATACGGCCTGCTGTTCTTTGCCATGCCACTAGAGACCTTTGGCTTTGTTGTTGATGGCTCGGTGACATCCAGTTCTGCGGTTATCGATTTGCGAGCGACCTACGGCGGCATGTCGGCAGCAGTGGGGGTGATCTTGTTGCTGCTGGCCAGCAACGTAAACACTCTGCGGGTTGCTGTGGTTAGCGTTTTTTTGTTGATGTTTGGCATGGCGTTTGGACGCTCTTTGGGCATATATCTTGATGGCGGTGCAAACGCTTATATGTACGGCTATCTCATTTTGGAGTTGGCAGCATGCGCAATTGCGCTGCTGTTAATGAGAATTGATGCAGGAAAATAGCGGCAGTTGTCCGCTGTTTACAGGCCATTAGCGATGTGGAGGAATCTATGAGCCACTATACATTTGCCACGCTAGCATTAACGGATTTTGCCTGGACAGAGCGTTACCAGGTTGAGGTGCCAAAGATCATTGAGCAGTACAACGGGAGGATATTGGCCCGCACAACGAATGTAGAGGTTGTTGAAGGTGACGCTCCGCAGCCGCACGTGGTGTTGTTAGTAGAGTTCCCTAGCCGGGAACACAGCGAACGCTTTTACAACAGCCCCGAATACAAGCCGTATTTACAGGCGAGACAAAGCGGGGCGAAGGCAAATCTATTCAGCTTTTCGGGCGAGGACACGATAGCAACGTCGTAATACACTGGCTCGCTAAAAATAGAAATAGTCAGGGGGCGTGATGACAGAGTCTGTTTTCAGGGGGCTGCTGGTTTTGGCTGCGGTATTTTTCACCGTGTTCTTCTCTGCGGTGGTTGTGCCGCCGTTGTTGGAAAACCCGGATATTATCGGCGCGTTCGCGGCGGGTTTTGTAAACCCATTTTCAACGGGCTACTCAACCGATGTATTGGTGTGTTGGGCGGTGTTGGCGGTCTGGGTGGTTTTTGAGGCCAGGCAATACGGCGTTCGGCATGGTTGGGTGTGTTTGCTTGTTGGCGTGGTGCCAGGTGTCGCGGTGGGATTTGCCGGGTATCTACTGCTGCGTGCCAGGCAGGTGAGGCAGCAGGCGAATGAAGCTTGACGCTTACCGATAGCCCCCGATAGCGGGGGCGAGCACGTGTTAATAGGCGCCTTCGCTGTAAATCAATTCATAGCTGTGGCTGTAAATTTCTAGAATATTGCCGAAGGGGTCTTCCATGTAGATCATCCGGTAGGGCTTTTCTCCGGGATAGTAATAGCGGGGTTTTTCCATACGTTTTTTGCCCCCGGCAGCGACGATACGTTCCGCGAGTTCCTCTACGTTCGGGTCTTGGACGCAAAAATGGAATACGCCGGTTTTCCAGTATTCAAAGTTATTGTCGGGGTTGCTTTGGTTATTGAATTGAAACAGCTCCACGCCAATGCGGTCGCCCGTTGACAGATGGGCAATGCGGAAGCAGCCCCAACCTGCGCCAAATACGTCTGTGCACATTTCTCCAATGGCGCTCTCGTCTTCCACAATCTCGGTCGGCGCCATAATCAAATACCAGCCCATCACTTCGGTGTAGAAGCTAACGGCCTCATCGAGATTGGGTACGGAAATGCCAATATGCGAAAAATTGCGTGGGTAAACCTGCTTCATCTTTCCTGCTCCTAGTGGTGAACAACGAGGGCAGATTACATAGTGAAAATAATAACGTAAAATTATCATTCGTCATTTGAATGATTAATAAATGTAATGATAAATGCAGTGTGGTTACGCAGTTTTTGCACGCTGGTTGACGTGGGCCATTTCACGCGCACGGCTCAGCAGCTGCATATGACGCAGTCTGGTGTTAGCCAGCATATTCGCAAGTTGGAAGAGCAGCTGGGAGTGGAATTGCTGGTGAGAGAGGGCAAGCAGTTTCGGTTATCGCCGGCAGGGGAGCGCCTTTATGCCGAGGCCCAGGGGATTTTACTGTCGCTGGCGAACTTGGAGCATGCGGTCAGTGAAGACCCGCCCTTCGAGGGGCGGGTTCGCGTGATGTCGCCGGGTAGTGTTGGCTTAAAGCTTTACCCCAAACTTTTGGCGCTGCAGCGCCAACACCCTAAGCTTATTATTGAGTATCGCTTTGCGCCCAACTCAGAAGTAGAGCAAGCACTTGCCGAGGCGAAGATTGATATCGGCCTTATGAGCGCCAGGCCGACCACTGCCGAACTGAGCGCCAGACCAGTGACTGAAGAGCCGTTATTGCTGGTCACGCCAGCCTCGCTTAAGAAACCGAATTGGCAGTCGCTGCTTGCCCTCGGTTTTATTGATCACCCCGATGGAAGCCATCACGCGAACTTACTGCTCGGCGCTAATTTTCCCGAGTTCCAGCACTGTGGTCAGTTTGAGCGAAGGGGGTTTTCTAATCAAATTGGCCTGATTTTAGAGCCGGTGAGTATGGGCCTGGGGTTTACTGTTTTACCAGCGTATGCGGTTGAAGCCTTCCATAACCAGAAGAAGATTCGCATTCACCGCCTTGCCCAGCCCGTCAGCGAAAGTCTATACCTATGCGTGCCACGGCGTGGTGCACTGGCCCGCCGAACGGAAACGGTCATAGCGGAAGCGGAGCGCTGGCTGTAAAACGGCGATAACTATCTTATTGCGCTCTTGCCGTGCTGAAGGTGATGGCGATGGCGTTACGGAGGTTGCTTATGTTTCGGAAGATTTTCTATTCCACGCACATTGATATTAATGCTGATGCGGACGATGTGTTTGCAGTGATAGCCGATTTTGATGGTTACCACCGCTGGAATCCGTGGTTGATTCAGGCGCAGGGCCAGTGTCGCGAGGGCGAAATTGCCGATGTAACTGTTCGCTTGGGCGCCAAGACCATGAAAGTGAAACACAAGGTGCTGGAAGTGGTTCCCGGAAAGCGTTTGCGCTGGTGCGATATGGGGTGGTTCACCCTGTTCGCTTACGGTGAGCGCAGCCGCTCGATAGAAGCGTTGCCCGGCGGAGGCGTGCGTTATAGAAATGAGCTGCTGATAACAGGGCCACTGCGCGCACTGGCCGATATGTTTACCGGTAAGGCAGTGCGCGAGGGCATGGCGGCCGAGCATCTCGCCTTGAAGCAGTTTGTTGAAGCCGCTGCTTGAGCGGCATCGTCAACGGCAACACGGCGTAGCGGGAAGGGCGTGTCAGCTCGCGGCAGGGGACAGCGCAGCGTGTTGAAGGTGGTGATAGAACTGCGCCGAGTGAGTAATCACTTGCGTGATATCCGGCGTTTTAATGCCCTGTTGCTGCATGAATTGCTGAGTGTCTCGGGTATCGAAACGGGTGGTCTGGATAAAATTGAGTGCCTCTGGTGAGGTGTTCATTACCGTGGGCATGCCGGGAATGCGCAGCAGCCATGCCAGTAGGCGCAGGGGTAAGTGACGTTTAGGCGCAGTCATGTCGAGCGCCTGCGCGGCAATTGCCAGTGTGCCTCGCAGGTTTGGCGTATTGGCATCCAGGGCCAGCAATCGCCCGGGGGCATTTTCGCTGGTCGTGGCATGGGCAATCAGCGTTGCCAATACATCAACAGCGACCACCGGCAGCCAATGTTCGGGGCTGCCCGGCACCATGGCCAGGCGCCCATGAGCCAGGTTATCCAGCAAATTAAACAGCGGCTGCTGAGCATCCAACATGCCGGTTTGGCTATGGCCCGCAACAGTGGCGGGTTGCACTTCGACAAGATCCATATCGTTGGCTTGTGCAAAAGCGCGAACGCGGAACGCCGCTTCCAGCTTGCTGGCCTCGTAGGCGCCGGCGCGGCGGTATACCCTGCGCCAGTCGGTGCGCTCGGGATCGGTTGGGTGGATGCCGAGACGGTTTAGGTGTTGGTGATTTTCCAGCATAAAACCGCTGATAAAAACCAATCGGCACTGATGTTGCCGCGCCAGTTCGGCCGCCGCCAGGCTGCCGCCTACATTGCTGTTGTGGGCGGTGTTGGGGGCTAACTTCCAGGCGAAGCGGGCGGCGAGATGGATGACGGCGTCTAGCGTGGGCAGCGAGTCTTTAATTCCCAGCTTCGGCCGCTCCAGATCGCCAGCGACCGCCCGGATGTGGGCGCCGTTGCCACCCAGTGCATCGACCTGCTGGCGAAGTAAGGGCAGTTGTTGCTCGGGTTGGCGCAGCACCGCGATAAGGGTTTGGTTTTTCGATAATTCAGCGCAGACGTGGCGGCCAATAAAACCCGTGGCGCCGGTAATCAGTATGGTCATGGTATTGCTCCTTGCTAGACGGTGAAGCTACCCTAAGGTGTAGAGTGCACTCTAATGTCAAACCCTGTTGTGGAGAGGTAGATGCGAATAGCCGAGCTGGAGCAGCGCACCGGTGTTAGCCGTCATACGCTGCGCTATTACGAGAAGGCGGGCCTGTTAAAAGAAGTGCAACGGCGCGGCAACAACTACCGCGACTACCCGGAAAAAGCCGTGGCGCGGGTGGCGATGGTTCGCCAACTGAAGGAGCTGGGGTTCTCACTCGCCGAGATTTCCGATGTGCTGGACGCGCTGCGCAGTGACCGTATCGACTGTGAGCAGGGCGCGTTGTTGATGGCGGAGAAAAAAGCCGCGGTGGATGCCAAGATTCGCGAGCTAAAGCAGGTGAGTCGTATGCTCGACCGGGAGCAACAACGCTTACTCGCCAGCGCAGCGGCGGCCCGGGCTTAGTGGTCTTGCTTGCGGTAACTGAGGGGGCTGAGCCCCGTCCAGTGTTTGAAGGCGCGGGAAAAGGCACCCGGTTCGGCAAAACCCAGTTTTGTAGAAATATCGCTAACGCTGAGATTTTGCCGGGTGAGCATCACAATGGCCTGGTCGCGGCGCAGGTTGTCTTTAATTTTTTGGTAGGAGCTGCCCTCACTTTTTAACTTGCGACACAGGGTGTAGGAGGTCATATGCAGCTGCTCTGACACCCATTCCAAGTTGGGTAGACGCGACTCTTCCTGGGCTTCGAGAAGCTGGCGCACACGGGTGCTGAGGCTGTTGTCTTCGTCGGTCCAGATCAGCAGGTCGCGGGGGGAACTCAGAACAAATTCATCGACCTCTTCCTTGCTGCGGCATACCGGCATGCTCAGGTAGTTTTTGCTGAAGAACAGGCTGTTTCGCTCGCGCTCAAAGTGGCATTCGCAGGGGAAAATAAAGCGATACTCGTCAAAATGCGCAGGCAGGGCATGTTTAAAATTGGCGTGGCTGAGGACGATTTTTCGGCCGATCATCCAGCCTACCAAGCGGTGCCAAACCAGTAGTAACCATTCAACCAGAAAGTTATCGGGGTCGAGTTCGGGGCGCAGGTGGTTGAGGCTCAGTTCCACTTCGTCGCCGCTGTGTCGCAACTCGATACGGACATCGTCGGAAAATAGACTGTAGGCGCGAATGCTCTGTCTGAGCACTTCCTCAAGGTTGTCGGCGTGAACAACCAGGGCGCTCATCAAGTGAAAGTGGCCGACGCGGCAGGGCAGGGTACTGCGCCCCATAAACTCGTCATCAAGGACCTTCCAGCACAGTCTAAACAGGCGAATAAATTGGTCGGTAGGCACGCGGGCTTTTGGCTGGCGCACCAGCTGAGGGTCGATGCCGCGCTGTTGCAGCAGGGCGTCGGTATCCAGCCCCTGCTGTTCTAAACCCCACAGGATCGCGCGGGCATAGTGTGACGAAAAGGTGAGATTTTTCATCAAATGGCGGCCGTCCTGTGCTGCAAAACTTGTCAAATTATCTGCTGGAACATGTCATTCTGTTCGGGCGGTGCATTGCCTAAGCTGAGTTTTTTCTTCGCGGTCTGGCGCGTTGGCGCTAGCACACAATAGTTATAAAACACGCATTAACAAACGGGCAGGAACATGAACGCGAGCAATTATCAGGAATTCGCTAAAAACTTTTCCATGGAGCAAATAGTACAGAATTTTGTCGGTGATTTTAACGACGGTCTGAACGTTTGCGAGGAGATCTGTGACCGCTATGCCGCCGACGAGAGTCGCGTGGCGCTGCGCTATGAGCGCGTTGATGGTCAGCCTGGAGAGATGACCTTTGCTGAGTTGCAGCGCCGATCCGCGCAGTTCGCCGGCTTTTTGCAGGCCCGCGGAATTGGCCGTGGCGATCGCATTGCCTGTTTGTTGCCGCGCACGCCTGAACTATTGATATGTGTGCTGGGTGCACTGCGTGCGGGTGCGGTTTATCAGCCTTTGTTTACCGCCTTCGGCTCCGGTGCAATTGAATATCGCCTGCAAACCGCGAAAACCAAGCTGATTGTTACCAATACCGAGCAGTGGCCGAAATTGCGCGAGGTTAAGGGCTTGCCGACATCGCTGTTATTGGCAGATGAAGGTGATGCGCTGGCCAGCGAAGCAGACTTTCTCTACTGGCCGGAAATTGAGCGCCAGAGCGAAGAGTTCGCGCCGGTTAAAATTTCGGCTGACGAGCCTTTCCTGCAGATGTTTACGTCGGGAACCACCGGCAAGTCGAAGGGCGTAGCGGTGCCTGCCCGCGCACTGGCGGCATTTTGGATGTATATGCGCTACGCCGTCGGCCTGCGTGAGGACGACAATTTCTGGAATGTGGCCGACCCCGGCTGGGCTTACGGCTTGTATTACGCGGTGGTGGGCCCGCTGTTGTTAGGCTGCACCACACACTTTAACGAGGCCAGCTTTACGGCCGACAATACCTTTGAGTTTTTACGCAAATATAAGATCAGTAATTTGGCGGCGGCGCCCACTGCCTACCGCCTGCTGATGGCGAACGACAAGCTGTTGGCAGACTACCCTGAGATCGATCTGCGAGTGGCCAGCAGTGCCGGCGAGCCGCTAAATCCTGAGGTGATTAGCTGGGTAAAACGCGCCTTTGATTGCACGGTGTGTGACCACTACGGCCAGACGGAAACGGGCATGACGTCGGCCAATTTCCACGAGCTGTCGCACCCTCAGCGCGAGGCCAGCATGGGCTACCAAATTCCCGGCTATCGACTCGTGGCGCTGGACGAAAACTTTAATGAAGTGGCGCCCGGGCAGACGGGCGAGCTGGCGATTGATATGGAAAATTCGCCGCTGTACTTCTTCCAGGGCTACACCTGGGATGAAAAACGCCCCTATCACGGCAAGTACTACCTAACGGGTGATGTGGTCATCAGTAACGGTGACGGGTCGCACGCTTACACCGGTCGCGATGATGACATTATTGCCTCAGCGGGTTACCGCATCGGCCCTGCCGAAGTGGAGAGCAGTCTGCTGGAGCACGAGGCCGTGGTAGAGAGCGGTGTTGTGGGCAAGCCCGATGCCAAGCGTAGCGCGATTGTGAAAGCCTATGTGGTATTGGCTGAAGGTAGCACTGGCGACGACGCTCTGGTGGAAGCCCTACAACAACATGTGCGCAGCCGCCTGTCGACGCATTCCTACCCGCGTGAAATTGAATTTGTTGACGCCCTGCCGAAAACCTCCAGTGGCAAAATTCAGCGATTCGTGCTGCGTCAACGCGCTGAGCAGGAGGCTCAACTCAGCGCCTAATGGCTCAGTCGGCTTGCTGCCCAGGGGTGAGCAAATAATGGCCCACCAGCCATTCATTGCCGCCCTGATAGGCGAACAACTCCGCGCAGGCCAACATAAACATGCGCCAGCGCTGGAATTGAATGCGAGGGTTGGGTGCATCGGCGAGAATTTGCATTGCCCGCGGACGCTGCTGGTCTAACTTTTCTAGCCAAGCCTCTAACGTTTGCGCGTAATGCAGGCCGTTCACGCGCCAACTATCGGCGACACGCATATGCTCCGAGAAGTGCATAAGCGTGTCGAAGGCGGGCATCTGACCACCGGCGAAAAAGTTGTCGGTCATCCAGCCGCCATCAAAGGGGTAGTGCAGGTAGGCATGGCAGAAGATGTGCACAAACATCAGTCCCTCTGGCTCCAGCCAGCTTGCGACGTTTTTCAGCAGCTCGCGGTAGTTACGCACATGCTCCAGCATTTCAATGCTAACAACGCGGTCGAAACGCTGGTCGAGCGTTAGGTCGGCGACATTGCAGGTGATTACCTTCAGGTTATCCAGCGCACGCAGTCGCGCCTGTGCCTCGATGTATTCGCGCTGTCCGTGGGAATTGGATACCGCAGTAATATGGCTACCGGGGTAGCGCTCGGCGGCCCACAAACAGAAACTTCCCCAGCCGCAGCCGAGCTCCAAAATACGCTGGCCACCGCGCAGTTGAGCTCGCTCTGCGTAGAGCTCAAGCATGGCTTCTTCGGCATCGTCAATATTGTCGATACCATCGCCCCACCAGCAGCTTGAGTATTTCAAGCGGCGACCAAGCATCAGCTCAAAGAGTGCCGCTGGCACCTCGTAGTGCTGGTCGTTGGCATCGTCGGTATTGATGGCAATTTCTGAGTGACGCAGCGCTTCGCGAAATTCTCTGCGACGCTGCTCGCTGGCATCGATGTCATCGCGGCCCTCTTGCGCGAGACGGTCTTGAAGTTGGCGGCGGATGCCGCGGCGAATAAGGGGGTCAGGGATTAACCCGCGCTCAGCCAGTGAAATGGGATCTAGCATAGCGACGCTCCATTGGGTTTTAGGTTCATAAATCGTGTACGGTAAAAGCGCCCGGCTGGATGTTAACAGGCCCTAGTTTCATTTAGTCTTGCGTCCTATGATGGTCAGGGCCTCGGGTGGCAGCCCGCCCGGGGCCATTGGATAAGGAGAGAGTGATGATTCCCGATTTACATGGCCCGACGTCGCATATTTATATTTCCCAGCGCCTGAGGCTGCATTACGTGGACTGGGGCAACCCGGACGCGCCGCCACTGATCTTGATTCACGGAGGCCAAGACCACTGCCGAAATTGGGACTGGATCGCCGAAGAGCTGCGCCACGACTGGCATATTATCGCGCCCGATTTGCGTGGCCACGGCGACAGTGCCTGGTCTCCCGATGGTCACTACAGCTTTGAAGCTTACGTGTGTGATATCGCGCAGCTGATTAATCAAAAGAAATTAGGCCCGGCGACCATTGTTGGCCATTCGATGGGGGGCAATATCGCCAGTCGTTACGCGTCTATTTATCCAGAGAACGTAAAGAAGCTGGTCAACATTGAAGGCATTTTGCCGAACAAAGATGAGACCGAAGTGTGCGATACCATGAGTTATCGCCAGAAAATGCGCGACTGGGTGAAAGTACGCCACGGCATGTCATCGCGCCTGCCGCGCCGCTACGCTAACCTCCACGACGCCTTTGAGCGTATGCACGAGGAAAACCCCCACCTCACCGAGGCGCAGGCTCGGCACCTGACCTGTCACGGTGCCAGCCAGAATGAAGACGGTACCTACAGCTGGAAGTTTGATAACTACACCCGCAAGCTGAACCGGCTGGAAAGTGGTGAGGAGGAGCTGAAGGAAATTTTCACCAATATCGAATGCCCGACTTTCCTGGCTTGGGGAACAGAAACCTTTGTTGAGGACCCGGAAGAAAGCGGTCGTTTGGCCTACTTCAAAGATGCGATAATCAAACGCTACCCCGGCGCCAGCCACTGGGTACACCACGATAAGTTGGAAGACTTTCTGCGCGATTTGAAAGCCTTTATCTAAACCCTTGCTGCGGCGGCATGCCGCCGCCTTGCCTGAACCGTTTTCTATGGCCGACGTGCTGCCCATTTTTGCCTTGCTCGACGAGCTCAAAGACACGCTGTCGCAGCGTGATGAGCTGGTGCTGGAAGCGCCGCCAGGCGCGGGTAAAACAACCCAAGTACCCCTGTCGCTGCTCGATGCCCCTTGGCTGGCCGGGCGCAAAATTCTCATGCTGGAACCGCGCCGTATTGCTGCGCGGGGCGCCGCCGAGCGCATGGCGCAGCTGTTGGGCGAGGCGGTGGGCGAGACCGTGGGTTATCGCGTGCGCCTGGAGAGCCGAGTCTCCGGCAAGACGCGCATTGAAGTGATCACCGAGGGGATTCTGCAGCGCATGCTGCAGGATGACCCGAGCCTGGAGCAGGTGGGCCTGCTGATCTTTGACGAGTTTCACGAGCGCAGTCTGGATGCCGATCTGGGCTTGGCGCTCGCCCTGGAAGGACGGCGCTTATTTTCCGAGCTGCGCGATGCGCCGCTGAAATTACTGCTGATGTCGGCCACCCTGAATGGCGACGCACTGAGCGAGTATTTAAACAACGCCCCGGTGCTGCGCAGTGAGGGGCGGCAATATCCGGTCGATATTCACTACCAGGCACTGGCAAAGCGGCGCGACGGTCGTGCCCCGGATTATCTGGAGCAGATGCAGAGCTATATCCTGGCGGCTCACAGTCAGCATGCCGGCAATATCTTAGCCTTTCTGCCAGGGCAGGCAGACATTCATCGTCTGGCCAGTCGATTAGCGCCAGCGCTCGACAAGCACACCTTGATCGCGCCGCTGTATGGCAATCTGAGTCTGGCCGAGCAGCGGCGGGCCATCGCCACACCGCCGACGGGTCAGCGCAAGTTGGTACTGGCCACCAATATTGCCGAGAGCAGTCTGACCATCGATGGCGTAAACATTGTCATCGACAGTGGTCTAGAGCGGACAATGGTGTTCGATGCGCGCAACGGCAGCAGCCGTTTGCACACTCAGCGAATTTCCGCGGCGTCGGCAGCGCAGCGCGCCGGTCGCGCCGGTCGGCAGGCGCCGGGGGTGGCTTACCGCTTGTGGAGCGAAGCCGAGCAACAGCGTTTGCAGGCCCACAGCGAACCGGAAATTCTGCAAAGTGACCTGAGTGCCCTGGTATTGCAATGCCTGCAGTGGGGCAGTTCTCCAGAGGCACTTCTGTGGTTGGATGCGCCACCGCCCGCGCATTGCGAGCAGGCGCTGGCATTACTGAAAACCTGCGGCGCGGTGGACGAGGGCGGCGCGGCGCTGAGCTTGACCGAGCACGGCGAGGCAATGGCGCGCCTGCCATTGCCACCGCGACTGGCGCACATGTTATTGCACGGCCATGCGCTGGGTGTTGCCGAGTCGGCGTGCTTGTTGGCAGCGCTGTTGGGTGAGCGTGATCTGCCGGGCATGGCGGGGGCTGACATTGCCTTGCGCATGGCCGAGGTATCTCGCGAGCCCAAACGCTACCGCCGTATCCTGCAACAGAGTGCACAGTATCAGCGCTTGTTGGCGGGCGCGAATAGCGACGGCGTCTTTGATGGCAACACCGAGCGAGCGCTGGCAATCGCGACCGCCAGGGCCTTTCCCGACCGCATTGGCCGTCAGCGCGCTGCAGGCAGCCATGAATTTCAATTAAGTAACGGCCGCTCGGCATTCCTGGCCAGTGATGATCCGCTGCGCGGCAGCCCTTACCTAGTGGCCATTGAGCTCAGTGCCAATGTCGGCGACAGCAATGACCGCATTCGCCTGGCTTGTCCACTGCCTGAGTCGGTATTAGAAGACGCGCTGTCGCCGCTAATCAGCGAGCGGGTGTCGGCAGATTGGGATGATGCTCAGCAGCGTTTTGTTGCCGAGCGCCAGCGCTGGCTGGGCAAGTTACTGCTCGACAGCCGACCAGAAACCGCGTTGGACGAGTCCTTGCGCGAGCAGGCACTGATGGCCTTGTTGCGTCGCAGAGGATTGGAGTTGCTGCGCTGGTCGGAGGCAGCGCGTCAGCTTCAGGGGAGGGTGGCCTTGCTGGCCGAGCACGACTGCGTGCCCGGGCAATGGCCTGACTTTAGCGACAGCGCGCTGTTGGACTCGCTGGAGCAATGGTTGCCACCGTATCTAAACGGGGTGAGCAAATTACGTGATATTCAGGCCCTGGATGTTGAGGCCATGCTGTTGGCGCAGTTGGACTGGCCGCAGCAGCAGGCCCTGCAGCGCGCCGCGCCGGAACGTATTAGTGTGCCGTCAGGCTCGAAAATTCGCGTCGATTATTGTGCTTCGCCGCCGGTGTTGGCGGTGAAGCTGCAAGAGATGTTTGGCTGCGAAGATACCCCGCGCGTTGCCGAGGGCAGGCAGCCATTGTTGGTGCATTTATTGTCACCGGCTCAGCGACCGTTGCAGGTTACCAGTGATCTGGCTGGCTTCTGGCGCAGCAGTTACGAGGCGGTAAAAAAAGAAATGAAGGGGCGCTATCCCAAACACCCCTGGCCAGACGATCCGCTGTCGGCACAGGCCACCGCCTATACCAAGGCGCGAGCGGCTCGCTAGGCGTCGGTTTTTGCCGCTTGCTCGGGCTTGGGCAGCAGCGGTTTACGCACCACTGGCCACAGCAATTCCTCAGCCCAGTGCAAGCGCGGGGAAATGGGCAAGCCGTAGCGGGTTTGGCGGCCATTGGGAATTTTGGCGGTGCCAAACAGCATATCAAACAAGAACACGGTGACGGCATAGTTGCCATTGGGGTGGGCAGACTTGCCATAGGCATGGTGGGCGTGATGCGTGTCGGGCAGGGTCACGACGCGCTCAATCACCTTCCATACGGGTTCCAATACGGGGGCTTTGTTGCGCAGCCACAAGTCCCAGCGATAGCTGCTATGGGTGCCAAGGTTCACCATGTAGGTGACAAACACCGCTGCCAGGAAGGCTTCTCCCAGGCCGAAATACACTGCAAAAGCGCCCATCCAGGTTTGCGGCAACATGAATACCCAAAAGAAATTGTAGCGGTAGACCACGGAAATATTCAGGTGCTCGGCACTGTGGTGGGTGCGGTGAATTTTCCATAGCCAGCGCCATTCATGGGCGGCGCGGTGCAGCCAGTAATGGGCAAATTCCTCAATAAAGAAAATAACCGGAAAGGCCAACCAGAAGGCCGTGCCAGCGAGGCTGCCAGCGCTGTCTGGAAATTGCTTGGCTAGCAGCCAACCGATCACACTACCGATGACCGCGCCAGCCAGAAGTAGGTTGGAAAACATGCCAAATAACATAAACACAAAGTCGCGCAGCGGCCGTGGCGATTTTTTAAGGCGGCCTCCCGCCAGCTCAACAAGGAAGGCGATCAGGAAAATACTGAGAATAACGAGCTCGATGTGCGGCATGAGTTCCATGCTTAGTTCCTCTTATTATGGTTGGCGGTCAGGCCGCCTATCGCGTATTCGATCAGGTTTTGCAGGCGCCACTCCAAGCTGCTTTCGTCCAGTGCGAGCTGGCCCTTGTGCTGCAAGTTGTCCCACTCGGCAATGCTGTAAATAATCTGACTACCCAGCAAGCGAACGCGCTCGTTGTAGATCTCACTCGGCAGCGTATCGGCCAATTGCGCGGCCATAAGCTCACTGATTTTGATCAAGGCCGAAGAGCGCGAGCGATTGCGCAGGAACAGCTCGCGCCAGTGACCGCGCGATAGCAGCTGAGCAATTAAACTCAGGTAGCGGCTCTCGCCATTGCCGCGAAGCAACTCACTGGCCAGTGGTCTGGCCATTAAATCGACCAGCGCGTAAAGCGTTGGCTGTTGCTGTTGTTCCAGCAAGGCGGTGAGCAGCACTTCCCGCTGTTGATTAATCGGCCGCACCCGATAGTCGATGATCGCTTCTATCAGGCCGTCGAAGGAGCCGAAGTTATAGTTCACCGCAGAGTGGTTTTTGTGACCGGCGGCGCGGGCAACTTCGCGGCTGGATACCCCGTCTATGCCCTTGTCGGCGATCAATTGTTCGGCGCTGAGTACGAGCTGCAAGGCGCCGCTGCTTAAGCTGAGATTGTCGTGCTGGTCTGTTGTCATGCTGGGCAAGATAAGACGATCGTCTTAATAAGTCAAGTGTCTTATTTGGAGTGAGGGGTTTTTGCTTTCGCCATTTTTCGCTTTGGCAGTGCGCCGAGCAAAAAAAAGCCGGCATACGCCGGCAAGCGGGACGCACCCATCGCTGGGTGCAAGAGTGAAGCTTGCTAGGGTTTACAGGCCCTATGAAATAAAGCGCTGCGCGAAGCTCGCCAGTTGGTCTTGTTTCTGTGCAAGGCTGCCTCGGTCGACGCCATCTTCATAGGCATTGCGGAAGGCGATGTGGCACTCATCCACGCCCATTTCAGTGAGCGCGTCGAGTCCTCGTGGGCTAAATACATCACCCGAGGCCACTTGAATACGAAAGGGCAGGTGCTCGCGCTCGTAGACTTTGCGGTATTCCTTAAGCTTGTCGATAAGCTGGCGGTATTCGTCGAGGCTGGCGCCTGCGCCAATCCAGCCATCGCCAAGTCTTGCGGCCCGTTTTAAGGCGGCGTCGGAGTGGCCGCCAATCAAAATCGGCAAGGCGAATTCGGGAGTGGGGCAGAGCTGCATGCTGTCGATCGACAGCTGTTGCCCTTGGTAGCTAAAGAAGTCGCCGCTGAGCAGGCCGCGAAGAATATCGATTTGCTCGTTCAGGCGCTGACCGCGTTTTTCCCAGGGAATTTGGCAGCCTTCAAAGTCTTCTGGCCAGGGGCTGATGCCAACGCCGAAGTCCAGCCGGTCACCGCACAGTGACAGCAGACTCGACAACTGTTTGGCCACCACCAATGGTTGGCGAATCGCCAGCTTGTAGACCGAGGTGACAAAACGCAGTGTTTTGGTATGTGCCGCAATAAAGGGAATAGCAACCATGGGTTCGACAAATGGCTGACCCTTCAGAAAATCTCGCGAGCCGGAGCCGTTATAGGGGTATTTCGACGATGAGTGTTCGGGAAAGCTCAGGCTGTCTGGCAGTGCCAAGCTGTTAAAGCCGAGCTGCTCGGCGCTTTGTGCGAGCGCTGTGTATTGGTCTACCGGGCACATACTTGGGTTGTAGCAAAACTTCATAATTTGCGCTTCTCATTACTCGTTGCGGGATAGTCGTCGAAGGGTCACGGCGAGCTCACCGCGATGGGTGGCGCCCATAGTAGAGAGGCGCACTACACTTGCTGAGCACATTTCCAATCAGATTCGTTGGCCAAAAAATTCAGCACCGATGGGGTGACGAAAATGTGCATAAAAATAGTGTTTTTTGTCGTCGGGTTCGCCGAGACAGGGGGCTACCATCCTTAAAAAATGCCAAGGGGGAGTTATGGCAGAACAGTTTTTGAAAAATAAAGTGGCACTGGTAACGGGTGCCGGGCAAGGCGTTGGTCAGGGTATTGCGTTGGCGCTAGCCGAACGCGGCGCGGCGGTCGCGCTGCTCGGGCGCAGCCTCGATAAGCTCGAATCAACACGCGAGCGCATTGCGGCAGCGGGCGGCGAGGCCTTGGCGATTAGCGCCAATGTAAAGAGTGCAGAGGAGTTAGCCGCCGCGGTTGAACGCTGCGTGGCGGAGCTGGGGGGTATTCAGATTCTTGTGAACAATGCCCAGGAAGTGCCATTGGGAAATTTGCTCGACGTGAGCGAAGACGCGATTGAGGCGGGCTGGCAGTCCGGGCCGGTGGCAACACTGCGCCTGATGAAGTTGTGCTACCCCCATTTGAAAGGCGATGGCGTGATTGTGAATTTGGCGTCGTCGGCGGCGATGCGTTGGGATATGTCCGGGTACGGAGCTTATGCGGCAGTGAAGGAAGCGATTCGCGCCTACAGCCGGGCCGCCGCCTGCGAGTGGGGGCCAGAGGGTATTCGCACGAATGTCATTTTGCCCCACGCGATGTCGCCGGCATTGCAATGGTGGACGGAGAACCGGCCAGAGGAAGCTGCTGAGTTTGTTGCCACTATCCCCATGCGCCGCATCGGTGAGTGCAAAGAGGATATTGGTGAGTTTGTCGCCAGCTTATGCAGTGATGCCTGCCGCTACGTGAACGGCCAGAGCATCGCGCTGGACGGCGGCCAATCAAGAGTCGGCTGAGGTTTGCCTCAGCCAAGCAATCAGAATAACAAAGGGGAAGATCATGGGCGGATACGTGGTAACAGGCAGTGCATCAGGCATTGGTGCGGCGGTGTGTGAGCGCTTGGTGAGCGATGGGGAGCGGGTGGTCGGCCTGGACCGCCAGGATGCCGATATTGTCGCTGACTTATCGACGGAGTCGGGCCGTCGCGGTGCGGTCAGCCAAATATTGAGTGCCTTCCCCGATGGTCTGGATGGCTTGGTCTGTTGCGCAGGCATCGGCGGAACCAGTCCGCGTGTAGAGCTGATCCCCGAGGTGAATTTTTTTGGATCGGTCGCGCTAGTGGAGGGCCTGGCTGATGCCTTGGCGCAGCGCCACGGCGCGGTGGTTCTGGTGTCCTCTAACTCTGCGCCCCAGCCCAGCGACGACGCGTATATCGAGGCGCTTATCGCCGGTGATCATGCGGCGATGGCGGCGCGCTTATCGGCGGTGAGCGGCCATGCCGCGTACAGCGGTTCCAAGCAGGCATTGGCGCGGTGGATGCGTCATAAGGCGCCCGATTACGCACGCCGCGGCGTGCGTTTGAATGCAGTGGCACCGGGTTACACCCGCACCGCGATGACAGCCGAGACGGAAAACCACCCGGAATACGGCCCGGCGATCAAAGAGTTTCTGGCCAGCATCCCCCTGGGGCGCGCGGGTGAGACAAAGGATATAGCCAACGCCATCGGATTTTTACTGAGCGGGGAGGCGGCGTTTGTCAGCGGCTCTCTGTTGTATGTGGACGGCGGTCATGACGCCATGTTCCGCCCCGATAGCATTTAAAAGGAGTAAGCAATGGCGAAGGCCGCAGACTATGGACTGGGTCCAAACACCTTTCCCAGAGGTTGGTTTTTAATTGCAGAGTCGAGCGAGCTTGGACAGTCGCCGCTGGCCTTGCGTTTTTTTGCCCGCGATTTTGCACTCTATCGCGGCGAGGATGGCAAGCCGGTGCTGCTCGACGCCTATTGTCCGCATATGCAGTGTCACATCGCCGCCAGCGATACCGCGGTTATCGCTAAAGAAGGCGCGCAAATCGAAGGTTCGTCGATTCGCTGCCCCTACCACGGCTGGCGCTTTGGGCCGGATGGGATTTGCGATGACATTCCCTATCACGACGGCCCCATGCCGCGCTCGGCAAGGCTTACAAGCTACCCGGTGGAGGAGGGCATTGGCGGTATCTGGATGTGGTTTGACGAAGACGGTAGCCAGCCGCAATACCCGGCACCGGCGTTGGACCAGTGGCACCAGCCGCAGTGGATTCAGTGGCAAATGGATCACCTCGGTGAGCTGCCCGTTCAGCCTCAGGAGGTGATCGATAATATGGCGGATGCCCGGCACTTAGGGCCGACCCACGGTGCACCCTGCGAATACTTCGAGAATGAGTGGCGCGACCACATCTACATTCAGCGTCAGGGTGGTTTTCACAAGGAATACCAGGCGATGCTGCAAACCACCACGTGGTACACCGGCCCCGGCCTGTTGCT
Source organism: Spongiibacter marinus (assembly GCF_016906995.1). Taxonomy (GTDB): domain Bacteria; phylum Pseudomonadota; class Gammaproteobacteria; order Pseudomonadales; family Spongiibacteraceae; genus Spongiibacter; species Spongiibacter marinus. The sequence goes on from NZ_JAFBBD010000008.1 coordinate 106,203, forward strand.
GTCTCACCAGTTATTTGCCGAGGTGGAGAGCATTGAATTCATTGCCAATACACCGGTGGAAGACGGTGTGACCAAACTCTGGCACGGCGTGTTGGTGAACAGTGGCAACAGCTCGCCGGGCGAGGCGGAGCGGGAGCAGGCCCGTCAAATTCAGGCGGGGGCCTTGGATTCGTTGGCATCCGATTTTGGCATTTGGCAAAACAAGCGGGCGGCGACGCGGGTATTACAACTAAAAAGTGATGGGCCGTTTGCCCGAGGGCGGCGTTGGTACAAACAGTTTTATCAGCCTGTGGATCAGGCGAAGGCCAGCAGCAGTGACGTGAATGGCGTCTGCCATATTCCCGGTTTAGACGAGCCGCCCGCTGGGAGCCGAGCGGTAGAAGAAGGGTTCTCGAGCTTACATCAATGACTCAAACTGCAATTTTTGTGCTGTACAAAAAATGAACGCTTCGGCGCATTTTTATGAATGATTTTGTTGTCGTTTTTCACGGCTGCAGGCGTAAGCTCTGACTTGGAAAACACGTAAATGCACGACTACAGTGCATAGTAGCGAGAGTGAATAAACATAATAACTCGGTAAAACGGAAGAGAAAGCATGACTCATAGACGTCTTATTTCCAGCCTCATGTGTCTGGGTATCGCCACACCAGCCCTGCCCGTCTTGGCGAATAACTCGCCGATAGAAGAGGTGCTAGTCACCGCCCGTAAGCGCGCTGAAAGCCTGCAAGAAGTGCCCATGGCGGTGAGCGCTTTCAGCAGTTCGCAGTTAGAAACCGCACAGGTTGACGATATTACTGACCTGCAACGCATGACGCCCAATGTGACCCTCAACGAAACCAGTGGTTTGGTTGCGGGCGCGGTGCAGGTGTTTATTCGCGGTATCGGTAATGACCCCGGCTTCGATCAGGGGGTGGGAATCTATCTCGATGATATTTACCTAAACCGCACAACGGGGGCGCTGCTGAAGTCCTATGACATAGAGCGTATCGAGGTGTTGAAAGGCCCCCAGGGTAACCTCTATGGCCGCAATACTATTGGTGGTGCGGTGAAGTATGTGACGCGCAAGCCTGGCGACGAGTTAATGGGTGATGTCAAAGCCTCATACGGAGCGTTCGGCGCAGCAGAGTTAAGCGGCAGTGTCTCTGGGCCGATTAGCAGCGATGCCGGTTTATACGGCAGCGCCGGGTTCCTGCGCAGTGAGCGCGACGCGCTGCAACGCAATCGCAGTAATGGCGAAGGCTATTGGGATGAAGACGTTACCGCGTTGCGCGGTAGCCTGCTGTGGCGCATGAAAGAGGGCCATGAACTCACCCTTGCCGCCGATATTATGCAAGACAACTCAGCGGCGCGCCTGCCTGAGCGCTTGGCGGTTGACGCTGCTACCCTGGCGGGTATCGACTTTGTGATCTCGGGGGCAAACAATTTCTTCGGCCCTGGAACCGGGCTGGTCAATAGCGCCAACGATACCTCGTTTAATCGCCGCGATGTGGTGAATACCGAGTTTGGCGATGGCTTTGATGATTATGAAATTGAAACGACCACGCTGGCGGCAACCTACCAGTGGGACATCAACGATACGTGGTCGTTTAAGTCGGTGACCGCCCGTCGTACGATGGATAACACGCAGGTGTTTGACTTCGATGGCACCGACCAGCAATTCATTACCACGTTACGCCCGGTTGAGAGCGAAGATTTCAGCCAGGAATTCCAATTTAATTACAGCAGCGAAACGCTCAGTGGTGTGATCGGTGCTTACTACCTCGATGGTAAGCAGGACTACAACAATATTACTGAGCAGTATGAGCGCCTGCGCGCGGTGCAAACTCACCGCAAAGAGGACTTCTACGACCGGCAGGAAGTTGAGTCTAAATCGGTCTACGGTTCGCTGGACTGGGATTTTGCCTCCGACTGGCAGTTGTCGACCGGTCTGCGCTTCACAAAGGACAGCAAGGCTATCGAGCAGCGTTCGACAATCGATCAGCGCTTCTTTGCTCTCGCCTTGATTCAGGGGTTCCCGCCCAGTGCCATCGTGGCCATTGCGCCGGGGCAGGAAGCGACTGTTGAGACAAGCCCTGCGTTCGCCGGTTGGGCGACGCCGTTCACCCGTTCGTTTACAACGTCAAATGACATCAACCCCAAGGCCAGTGAATCCTGGCACGAGCTGTCACCCACGGTGAAGTTGTCGCACTTCGTCAGCGAGGACACCCTGGTATACGGCGGTGTGGCAAGTGGCTTTAAAGCGGGTGGCTTCCAGAATCAGGGCGGCTTAGTGACAGAGTTTGATCCTGAAACGGTGATGGCTTACACCCTTGGTGTGAAGACCACCATGTTGTCAGGTCGACTGCAGATGAACGCCGAGCTGTTCTACAACGACTATCAGGACAAGCAGTTTGCTATAACCGTGTTGAATGGTGCGAGCCTTGATCAGTCGGTGGATAACGTCGGTGAAATGACCACAGAAGGCGGCGAGCTGGAAATGCGTTTCTCAGCCACTGACAGCTGGTTGCTAGGACTAAATGTGGGCTATCTGAATAGCACCGTTAAGTCATATAAAACGCAAGATAGCGCCGGTAACGACGTGGACATCGCGCCCTTTACCGAGATCGGTTTTTCTTCTGAGTGGAATGCCCAGCTGAACAGCCAGTATGTTGTCGACATTCGTGACTACGGTACCTTGACGGCGGCGGCAGATGTATCGTGGAGAACATCGTCCTACACCAACTCTCCAATAGATAAGCGCGATGCCTTTGCCGACGTGCAGCAACAAGAAGAGCACCACATTGTGAATGCCTCGGTCGCTTTTGAGACCCAGGATCGCAAATGGCGTGTCGCGGTGGAAGGTAAAAACCTTGAAGACAAGCGTGTGTTGACTAACAGCTATGTGGTCGGCCCCTTTGTGAGCGGCGGCTACAATAGCCCGCGCACATGGGCTGTGTCGCTGAGTTACAGCTACTAAGGTTCAGCGACAGGGTTCAGCGCCAGGGCGACACATGGTGTTGCTCTGGTTTGCGCGACTCTCGAATATCCCCTCTATGGCGAGCTGCGGCTCGCCTTTTTTGTGTCCGGGATACGGTTCAGTCGTCGATAAATTCAGAACGGTATTGTTTTGGCGTTAGGCCGGTCCAGTTGCGGAATGAGCGAATAAACGAGCTGGATTCAAGAAAGCCTAGTAGCTCGCCGATTTCGTGAATTTTTAGTTTGTCATCGCGCAGGTGGCGCATGGCGATGTCGCGGCGATAGTGGTCTTTCAGTTCCTGGTAACTGGTGCCCTCACTGTTTAACCGGCGGCGCAGGCTGGATGGCGACATGTGAAGGTTTTCGGCCATATCTTCAAAGCTAGGCAGTGCCCCTGCGCCGCTTTTGGCCAACAGGGAGCGGATAGCGGCGCCGGTACTTGCAGGCCGCGAGTCTTGTGAAATGAGGGCGTAAACCGCGTTGCGCAAAAAGGCTTCCAGCGATTCGCTGGTGTGAACTGTGCGGTAGCGCAGGCACTCAGCAGGGAAACAAATCGCGGTGTAGTCACAGTCATATTGCGGCGGCACGCCCATCACGCTGTTCACGCTGTCTGAGTAGGCGTAGGAGAATTCTGGCGCGGCAATTTTCAGGCCGCTTAGCTCAATGTCGCGCCCGACCAGCCAGCCCATAAAGGCGTGCCATACCCGCATACCCGATGCTTTCGCAACGGTGTCTGAAAACTCCGTGCGATCCCAGCTATCAGGCAAAAACTCCGGACTGATTTTGTCGGCATCAAAGTGATAAATAAGCTCCGCAGTACCGGCATCAACAATCAGCTCTATGCGATAGCCGGTCATGCTGTAGAGCATTTCCTGGTAGCGCTGTGCGCGGTGCAGGGCATCTTCAAGGGTTTGGCAATTGATAATGCTGTAGCACATAAAGCGAAACACATCGCTGCCTATTCCCGAACCCCAGGGCACCGCAATATTGAGTTGTTGCATGGCTTCGGCGGCCAATTCATAGAGGCTGGAATAACGGTAGCCGGGCAGCATTTTATCGTCGTCGGCTGCCATTAAATCGTCGATATTCAAGCCAGAGCGTTTGGCGATGGCGCGCTGGTCGATGCCGACTTTGTCCAAATAGTCGAGCAATCGCAGAAATTTGCGCACGGGCATTTCGTGCATGGCTGTCGGTTGAGGCATGGTCATAAGACACTCTTTGCGCCGCGTTATTGGTATTTAATGTCGGCGTTTCTGAAAGTTTTTGTGCTTTAGCAAATGCGTGTGTCCAACAATACTAAGAGCCTAATAATTAAAAGCAATTACGCAATTGGAGTAGGTATGACTTCAGATAGCCGCCGCCATATTTATAAGGAAGCCTCCACCAACGGTGTGATCAATGGCTGTGTAAACGGTGCCTTTGCCTGGTACCTCAGCGAGGAAAAACCCACCCTTGCGGTGTGGGGCGGTCAGGGCGTGATCGTCGACTTTATCGCAACGGCCGCCATTCTGGTTTTTATACTCAGTTTGATCGTACTGCCTCTGCAGCGCCGCAAAGTTGCCAAGCTGGGCTTGGCGGCAGTGCAACCGCCATTCGCATTTATTCGCTACCTGGGCTGGCTGGCGCCCCATCGCGATGCGCTAAAAGCCCTAGCGCTGGCGCTACTGGCGGCCTTGTTGAGCGTGCCGGTGCTCGCCGCATTATTTTCCGTGGCAGGCGTGGACACGCTTAGCCGAGTCGATTTTACCTTGTTGAAGTCGGTGTATACCGGGGTGGTCGCCGCGCTGGTGGTGCCACTTATTGTTTTATTCGCGATGCACCCTGTGCGCCGCGTTCATGCTTCCTAAGGAGATAGAAAGTGTCTATAGCATTGCAGGATAAAGTCGCATTAGTTACCGGCGGCGCAACGGGAATTGGCCGCGCGATTTGCGAAGAATTGATCGCTCAGGGAGCCAGGGTCGCGGTTTTGGATGTGAATGATGAAGCCGGTCAGCGTTGTGTTGCTGAGCTAAATCAGGAAGGAGAGCGTGCGGTATATATGCACTGTGACGTCAGTGCCGAGGACGAGGTAAAGCAAGTTGTCGCCGCCATCCTGGCGCGCTTTGGCAGACTCGATCTGGCATGTAATAACGCGGCGGTGAGTCGCGGTAGCGGCCCCATTCACCAGTTTGAGCGTAAGGTGTTCGACCAAACGCTGGAGCTGTGCCTGACCAATACCTGGCTGTGTATGAAGTATGAGATCGACGCCATGCTCGCTAACGGCGGTGGCAGCATTGTGAATATTTCGTCCAACGCCTCGCTGCGTGGTCAGGCGTTTAATACCGCTTACGCGTCGGCAAAGGGCGGTGTGAATATTCTGACGAAAAGTGCTGCCACTGAGTACGCCACTCAGGGTATTCGCATTAACGCCGTATCGCCAGGGGTTATTCGCACTCCAGGCTTGGAAAAGTATTTTGAAGAGCAGCCCAAAATGGCGGAGCAATTGCGGAAGGTCGCCCCGATGCAACGCCTGGGTGAGCCTGCAGAAATTGCCAATGCCGTGGCGTTTTTGCTCTCCGACAAAGCCTCTTTTATTACCGGTCAGCTGCTGTCTGTCGACGGCGGCGGTGCAGTGCGAGGATAGGTTTATGACGATTATTGCTTCTACAAAACGCCCTCGCGTCGAGCTGCCCATGCCCTACGGCTGGTTTCAGGTGTTGTACTCCCAGCAACTGGCAGTGGGGCAGTCGCTGCCGCTGGAATACTTTGGCCAAGAATTGGTGATTTTTCGTACCGAAGCCGGTGAAGCCAAAGTGCTGGATGCCTACTGCCCGCACATGGGGGCGCATTTGGGCTACGGCATACGCGACCAGGCGGGCGGCGGCTCGCGTGTGGTGGGCGACAATATTGTCTGCCCCTTTCACGGTTGGCAGTTTAATGGCGACGGTCAGTGTACGGGTATTCCCTACGCTGAAAGAATGCCGCCGCGGGTTGCCAAGTGTGAGCAGGTGATACCCAGTTGGCAGGTGCGCGAGCAAAACCAGTGTATTTATGTTTGGTATCACCCTGAGGGGATCGAGCCACTGTTTGATCCTCCGCAGATTGATGAAGCGATGCCCGATACAGATGATTGGGGAGAGCTAAAAATCTACGAATGGGATATTGCGACTCACCCGCAAGAGATTGGCGAAAATGCGGTGGACGCTGCCCACTTTCGCTTTGTGCACGGCACACCGGAAGTGCCTGAGCCGACGGTGATGCGCTTTGAAGAACACTGCCGTTTTGGTTTGCTCGAAACGGCAATGGAAACTCCCAAGGGGCGTATCGAAGGCCGGATTGAGAACAGCAGTATCGGCCCGGGGATCTCCACCGTGCGCTTCAGCGGCATTTGTGAAACGGTGCTAATGGCGAATCTAACGCCGATTGATGCCCACAACACCAAGGCGATGTACGCCTTTATTCAGCGCGATGGCAATGGCCAAAAAGTGGGCCGCGTGGGGCAGGCGATAATTGATGATATTCGCCAGCAAATGGAAGAAGACCGCATTATCTGGGCGCGCAAACGCTATCTGGAAAAACCAATGTTGTGCGATGGCGACGGCCCCTTTGCCAAGTTTCGGCGCTGGTACGGACAGTTTCTGGTAGCGGAGACCCGCGATGATTGATGTGCGTGAAGTGGGCGAGTGCCGCCATCCACACTTAATGTCTGAGGGTGATATCGCCGGTATGCGGCTGCGCAACCGCACCATATTAGCCGCAATGGGCACCGAGTATATTCTGGAAGATGGCAGCCTCGGTGACCGAGCGATGGACTACTACGAAGCGCGGGCTGCAGGCGGCGCGGGTATGATCGTGCTGGAAACCAGCTCGGTGGCGTGGCCGTTGGGAATGTCGATGCCGCGCATGTTGGGCCTGTCTTCAGATGAGTTTCTACCGGGCTTGCGCGCCCTCGCTGAGCGGGTTCACCGTCATGACTGCCGCATTGCCGCGCAGCTAAATCACAGCGGAAAAGTCTCTGCTTACGATGTGGTCGAAGGGCGGCAAATACTGGTGCCGTCTATACCCAAGCCCGCAGCCAACGATATGGGTAACGGTCTGACGATGGCTGAGATGGCCAATTTTGTTCGTGCTGCGGGGCCTGATGGCAAGGGCCCGCGTTTCAAAGAAATGGACCAGGCGGACATCGATTGGGTAATCGAATGTTTCGCGTCTGCCGCTACGCGTGTTGCTAAGGCGGGTTTTGATGCGGTGGAAATTCACGCCGGCCACGGCTACTTGCTGTCGTCTTTCTTATCACCCTATGCCAACCGCCGAGAGGATGAATACGGCGGTGAGCTAGCCAACCGAGCGCGTTTGCTGCTGCAGGTGGTGGACGCGATCAAGCTTGCTGTGGGGGATGATTTTCCCATTATGGTGCGGCTCGATGCCTGTGAGTATCGCACCGAGGGCGGGATAAAGCTCGACGATGCCGTGCAGGTGTCGCAGTGGTTGGACAAAGCCGGGTGCCACGCAATAAATGTGAGTGCGTATTCAAACAATAGCGCCATTGGCTTTACCGAGGGCCCGCTGGTTCACCAGCCCGGTGGCTATATCGATTTTGCCAAGGCGATTCGCTCGGCGGTCACCATTCCCGTTATTGCGGTGGGTCGCATAGAGCCAGATGTTGCGGAGCGGCACATTGCCCAAGGCGATTTTGATTTTTTGGCTATGGGACGCAAATTGCTTGCCGACCCAGAGCTGCCCAATAAACTGCGCGACGGCCGTCAGCAGGATATTCGCCCCTGTATTTACTGCTACGTTTGCGTCAGTCAGATTTTTATCAACAAGGCGCTGTGCTGCGCAGTAAACCCCGCGACGGGTGACGAGGCGAGCCTGATGCGCAGCGTGCCGGCGTCTCAGCCGAGGAGCATATTGGTTGTCGGCGGCGGCCCCGCAGGAATGGAGGCCGCGCGGGTACTGGCCGAGCGCGGTCATACGGTGACCCTGTGGGAGAAAGACGACCAGCTCGGCGGCACCTTGCGCGTGGCGGCGCTCGCCTATGAGCCCAATGGCAAACTCATCGATTATCTTGCGCGGGGGCTTGAGGCCTCTGCTGCTCAGGTGGTGCTGAATAAAATGGCAAGTGCTGACGATATTCGAGCGGCGCGCCCGGATTCCGTTGTGCTCGCGGTGGGCGCACGTCGCCAGGCACCGCCGCTGCAAGGTAAGGAGCTACCACACGTTTTGGATGGTGAGGCGCTACGCGATATGTTGTTTGCAGGGGATGCCCACGGCAAGCTGACGCTTGTGCAGCGGTTGATGCTGCGGTTGATGCACGCGTTTCGCCTGAACCGCAATATTGAACGGATGCGCCGTCTCAGCCGCTTGTATATGCCCATTGGCCGCCGCGTGGTGATCATTGGCGGCGGTCTGGTTGGTGTGGAAGTGGCGGAACTGCTGGTAGAGCGTGGCCGGGATGTCACCGTGCTTGAGCCCAGCAGGGACTTTGGCTCTGAGCTCAGCATAGTGCGCCGCTGGCGGGTGTTGCACGGCCTGTCTGAGCACGGCGTGCGTTTGTTGGCGCATGCCACGGTGAGTGCCATCACGCCCAGTGAGGTGGTGTTTGAGCAGGAAGGTGAGAGCCAGTGCGTCGCTGCCGACACCGTCATTATTGCTCAGGGCGCAGACGCGAACACCGCACTTGAAGAAGCGCTGCGTGCAAGCGGGCTGGATGTGCACAATATTGGCGACAGCGCGCAGATCGGCTACATCGAAGGCGCGGTGCGCAGTGCACGTGAGTTGGCGGTTTCTCTGTGAGTGAACTATTGCTAGTTGATCGAGATTAGGTCGGCATAAGGAGAAGCGCTGATGCGTTTAGTGATAAAGAGCTTGTCGTTGCTGCTGGGTTTACTCGCCTTACTGGCGGCGGCATTGTGGTTCAGTTGGCGGGGGCCGCAACCACCATTACCGAGCCAGCAAGCGTTCGTTAACGGCCACATTCTCACGATGGATGCGGAAAATCGCATTGCCGAAGCGTTGCTGCTTAACGGCGAGCGCATTGAGGCCGTAGGGAGCAACGCGGAAATCCGCGCGTTGATCAATGACGATGTCACCGTTCACGACTTGCAGGGCCGAACCTTGCTTCCCGGCTTTATTGACGCCCACGGACATTTTCCTGGCACCGGACTGTCCGCGCGGGGTGTCGATTTAAGCAGCCCGCCAATCGGCCACGTGAATTCGATTGCCGATATTCAATCGCGGTTGCGCGCCGCGGAGTCGGCCTTGAAAGAGGGGCAGTGGTTGTTTGGCTTCGGCTACGATGATTCGCTGTTGACCGAAGCGCGCCACCCCACCCGCGACGAATTAGATGCTGTGTCAACGCAGCGGCCGATCTATCTGATGCACAGCTCCGGTCACTTGGCGGTGACCAATAGTGCCGGGATGGCATTGGCGGGGATTGGTTCAGAGACTCCCGACCCCGAGGGCGGCGAAATTCAACGCGATGAGAGTGGTCGCGCTACCGGCCTATTGCTAGAGCATGCAACGGATCTGGTTGCGCCGCTGGCGATGGATTTCACCTTGCTGGATTTTGTCGCCATGGCAGACGTGGCGACCCAACAATACCTGCAAGCGGGTGTCACCACGGTGCAGAGCGGCGGTGTGGATGGTCGAATGTTGCAGGGACTTTATGGTTTGTCGATGCTGAACCGCGTTCCCCAGCGTGTGATTGCCTGGCCGATGGGGCAGCAGGTGGGTGATCAGCTGTTGTCGGGTGAATTAAACCTACAGCGTTTTCAGTCAAATAAATTCGCGACACCGGCAGTTAAGTTAGTGGCGGATGGCTCTATTCAGGGCTACACCGCATATCTGGCAATGCCGTATCACCGTCATAGCGATGCCGATTTTGTTGGCTTCGCCCGTTATACCCAGCAGCAGCTCGACGACGATGTGGCTGCGTATCACTGCCGCGGTTATCAATTGGCCATCCACGGCAATGGCGATGCGGCTATCGATATGCTGTTGGACGCCTTCGAGCGTGCCCAGCAGAAATGCCCAAACGCCGACCCCAGAGCCATCGTGGTTCACGCGCAAACAGCGAGGCCCGACCAGTTAGACCGGATGAAGTCATTGGGAATGACGCCGAGTTTCTTTGTGGCGCATACCTTCTTCTGGGGCGACCGGCACCGTGATCAATTTCTTGGGCCAGCGCGCGCCGCCGCGATCAGCCCACTGAAAAACGCCTTGGATCGCGAGCTGCGATTCACCACCCACTTAGACTCCCCCGTAGTGCCAATGGATATTGGCCGCCTGTTGTGGTCAGCCGTTACACGGGAAACCCGCAGCGGCAAGGTGTTGGGTGACGATCAGCGAGTCTCCATTATGCAGGCTCTGCGCTCGGTAACGATCGATGCCGCATGGCAGAGCTTCCAAGAAGAACAACTGGGCTCATTGGAGCCCGGCAAACTGGCCGACATGGTGTTGCTTGATCGCGACCCTCTGCGAGGCCCTGAGCAATTACTCAATTTCAATGTGGACCAGTTGTGGATTGGTGGGCGCTGTTATTACCAGCGCGATCAGCAGCAGTGCCTGCGTTGAAATATCGATTTATTTAAGGAGAGAGACATGGCGGATAGACTGCACAACAAGGTGGCGATTATCACTGGCGGCGGGCAGGGCATTGGTGCCGCGACGGCGCTGCGCTTTGCCGAGGAAGGCGCGAAGGTGGTGATTTGCAGCCGCCGCCTGGAGCCGCTGGAAGTCGTTGCCCAGCAAATTCGTGAGGCCGGTGGTGAGTGCCTGCCCTTGTCGGTGGATGTGAGTGATGAAGAGGCTGTAAAGCGGTTGGTGGCAGATACACTCGCGCAGTTCGGCCGCATCGATATTGTGGTGAATAATGCGGTACTGATGGTGCCCGGTATGTTGGCAAATCACAGCACTAGGGCCTGGCATCAAAACTTTCAGGTTTCCCTGGATGGCGCGATGTTTCTGATGCGCGAGGCTTACAGCGAGCTCAAGAAACACCGCGGGGCCGTGGTCAATGTGTCGTCGGTATGCGGTTTGGCGGGCTCGGTGGCTACGGCTGGTTACAGCGCGGCCAAGGCGGGCGTTATTGCCCTGAGTAAGAGCGCATCGATTGAATGGGCGCCTGCGATCCGCGTCAACACGGTGGTACCGGGCGCGTTTCTCACACCGGCCTTGGAAACGGTGAACCCTGACGAAGAGACTCAGCGCGCCACGGGGAAAACGATTCCACTGGGCCGCATTGGCGACCCGCGTGAATGTGCCAACGCGATTTTATTTCTCGCCAGTGACGAGGCGTCCTACATAACCGGGGCCGTGTTGAATGTCGACGGCGGGCGCATGGCAGAACTGAATACCGGTAGCGCGCGCTGGGAGGACAAGGCGTGACACACTCTCTGGAACAACGTATTGACCGCCTTGAGTCGCTGGATGAGATTCGCCAGCTGGTGGCGAAGTATGCCCTATCGCTGGATATGCGCGACCTGGACGCCCATGTGAATCTATTTGCTGAGGATATTCGTGTGAGCCGCGAGCACAGCGGTCGCGCGCATTTGAAGGCGTGGGTTGATGATACCCTACGTTTGCAGTTTACCGGCACGTCTCACCATACCGGCAACCACATTATCGAGTTCAGTGACCCCGACCATGCCCACGGCGTGCTGTATTCCAAGAACGAGCACGAATGCGGCGGTGAGTGGGTAATTATGCAAATGCTCTACTGGGACGATTACGAGCGCAAAGACGGCCGCTGGTTTTTCCGTCGCCGCTTGCCGTGCTACTGGTATGCCACAGATCTGAATAAACCACCGATTGGGGATATGAAAATGCGTTGGCCCGGCCGCGAACCCTATGAAGGGGCGTTCCATGAGCTCTTTCCCAGCTGGAAGGAGTTTTGGCTAAACCGCCCTGAGGGTCTGGCCGAAGTGGCCGAGCCTGCGCCGGTAAATGAGTTTTTAAATCGCATGCGGCGCGGCGCGCCTGCACCGAAAATTCGGGTGAGATGATGAAGTTATTAAGCGAGGTGCAACTGGGCGGTTTAGCGCTCAGCAACCGTGTTGTGATGGCGCCCATGACGCGCTCGCGCGCCGATGAGCGTGGTGACATGCCCAATGACCTGATGCGCGAATACTACCGCCAACGCGCCACAGCGGGTTTGATTATCACCGAGGGTACCCACCCCAGTGCCGAGGGTAAGGGCTACTGCCGAACCCCGGGAATATACACTGACGCGCAGCAGGCCGCGTGGGCCGAAATTTGTGAGGCGGTGCACGGCGAGGGCGGTAAAATTGTTCTGCAATTAATGCACTGTGGTCGCGTGGCTCACCCGGACAATAAAGCACCGGGTGTGCGTACCGTGGCGCCGTCGGCCATTGCCGCAAAAGGGCAGATATATACCGAGCAAGGTATGCAGGATTTCCCTCTGCCCGAGGAGATGAGTCGCGCGGATATCCGGCGTACGATTAACGATTATGCGTCGGCGACACGGCGCGCCTATGCGGCAGGTTTTGACGGTGTGGAGCTGCATTGCACCAGCGGTTATCTGCCCGCGCAGTTTCTCTCCACAGGCACCAATCAGCGTGACGATGACTACGGTGGCACCTTGGCTAATCGTTTGCGGTTTGTACTGGAAGTGCTCGAAGCGATGGCGGAGGTCGGCGGAGCATCAAGGGTTGGCATGCGAATCTGTCCGGGGAACCCCTTTAACGACTTACACGACGAGGATTACCAGCAGACGTTTGCGGCGCTGTTAAAAGCGGTGGACGCGATCGGTCTGGCCTACCTGCATGTGATTCGCATGCCCAAGATTGGCGATCACATTGCGTTGGCCAAAGAGAATTTCTCCGGTCCATTGATCGTTAACGACAGCTATACCGCTGACGAAGCCGAGGGTGCCTTGTGTGGCGATTCGCAGATCGCAGCGGTATCGTTTGGTCGGGCATTTATTGCCAACCCTGATTTACCGCGGTGTTTTGCGATGGGAGGGACGTTGGCCAATATTGACCCTAAAACGCTATATACGCCGGGGCCCGCAGGTTATATCGATTACCCAAATCGGATAACGGAATAGGTTTTTATCGGCATAAAAAGGGCTGCGCGAGAGCAGCCCTTTTTCGTTGCGCTAGCGTTTAGAAACGCACTGCAGCGCCGAACATAATGCCGTCGGCGTCAACGTCACCGCCTTGGTCAAAGTACGCAGCCATCAGCTCGACATTTGGCTGGGGGAAGTAGCTTACGTCCAGAGACACGGTGTCAGTGTTGTAGTCACCCACTTCCGTCAGGTCGGCTGACAGGCCAACACCGAGGTCTTTGTTGAAGTAGTAAGTTGCACCCAGTTCGATCATGTGACCGCTGTCATCGTCAGTGTCGACGTAAGACAGTGCCGCGTCATAGGCCAGTGTTGCGCCCTGAGTCAGAGGGTTTACACCGTGAACGGCGACATTGAGCTGGTCGATATCTTCGCCGTCATCGTCAGTAGTTTGGTAGCTAACAACGATGTCGGTGTTGTCATTCAGGTAGGTACCCACACCCACGCCGAATGTATCAGATTCGTCGTCACCGGCTTCAGACTCTTCGTAGGCCGCTTCAATAATCAGGTTGGTATCTGTAACGACACGAACATCAAAGTCGAAGCTGTCTACGTCGTCGGCACCTGCGACATCAGGCTCCAGGCTGTTGTAGCCAAAACCAACAGATGAACTCTTATCCAGGAACGCGGCTTCAGCGTGAGGACCTTTGCTAGTGTCTACAGATTCGAAGTTGTAGCGGCCGGCAACACCCATTACATCGTAGTCAACGGCATCACCCACTTCACCCTGACCGTAGAAAGCGCCCGCTTCCATTTGGTAATCAGCGCTCGCTGCGGCAGCAGCAGTTGAAATGGCGATAGCCAGAGCGTTTTTTTCATGTCTTTCCCCGTTTTGGTTTTACTGTCGGCACCAGTTTGGCCCGTTACATTTCTTGTTGTGTTTATACTGATCAAAGATGAACGCCTTGTTACGGTGCATTACCTGCACGCTATTAGTGCGTCCGAGACTGAGCTTACCACTGTTTTATAGCAGTGCAACAGTCGATGTAAGGGTGAAAGTAAGGCAGATTAAAAATAGCTAGCGACTATTTCAGGCGTTGGCCATAGTGAGAAAAAGCGTTCGTGACCTCAGCCATTTGTTGGTCGCTCAACAGCACGGGCTCACCGCTTTGCAGGCACAGTAAATAGCTTGCTGCTAATGCCTCGACTTCTTTGGCGAGGGCAAGGGCGCGAGTGGCATCGTCAGCGATACAGATCTGCCCGTGGTTGGCCATCAGGCAAGCGTGGCGATGCTCCAGCGTTTGGCAAACCGCTGTCGACAATGCTTCGCTGCCAAACAAGGCGTAGTCGCAACAAGGAATATCGTCGCCGCCAGCAACACTGACCATGTAGTGGAAGGCGGGAATCGGGCGGCGCATGCAGGCCAGCGCGGTAGCGTGGGTGGAGTGGCAGTGCACGACAGCGTTGATATGCGGGTGGCTGCGATACAGGGCCTGGTGCATTTGCCATTCGCTGGAAGGGCGGGGCTGATCGTCCGGCCAGTCGACAAGGCTGGTGGTTTGTTCGGCAACAAAAACGATGTCGTTGTCAGTGGCCTTACCGGCAACGGCGCCGCTGGCACTGATTACCATCCCATCGTCGACCCGCACAGAGATATTGCCCGATGCTCCTGGGCTCAGGCCCGCCGCACCCATTTCATGGAGCGCATCTAACAGGGCGCGGTGGCCGGCAATCACCGTTAGCTACCGTTGCGAAGCGCTTCAATACGCTTCTCAAGCGGCGGGTGGGAGCTGAACAGGGCGGCAAAGTCTTTTTTAGCGCCCGTGCGGATGCCAAACGCGGTAAGTTCGTCGGGCATATCGTTGGGCAAGCCTTGTTGCGCCTGTAGGCGTTGCAGGGCCGCAATCATATCTTGCCTGCCCGCCAGGTGAGCGCCCGCCGCGTCGGCGCGGAACTCGCGCCAGCGAGAGAACCACATGACGATGGTTGATGCCAGAATACCCAACACCATTTCTGTAATGAAGGTGACCACGTAAAAGCCGATGCCGTGACCGCGCTCGGTTTTAAATACCACTCGGTCGACGGTGTGACCAATAATCCGCGCAAAGAACATCACAAAAGTGTTTACGACCCCTTGTATCAGGCTCAGGGTGATCATGTCGCCGTTGGCAACGTGACCGATTTCATGGGCCAGCACAGCGCGAACCTCATTGGGGCGCATTTGTCGCACCAGACCTTCAGAAACCGCCACCAGCGCGGCATTTTTATTCCAGCCGGTGGCGAACGCATTGGCAGCCGGAGAGGGGAATATGCCTACCTCTGGCATGTTGATGCCGGCTTTCTGGGAGAGTTCGGCAACGGTTTCCAGTAGCCAGCGCTCTTCGCTGTTGCGCGGCTGTGTTATTACCTGCGTACGCGTTGAGCGCTTGGCCATCCACTTAGAGATGAGCAGTGATACCAGTGAGCCACTCATGCCGAATACCGCGCAGAAGATCAACAGTGCGCGAAGGTCGAGATCGACATTGTTCGACGCCATGTAGCTGTCGACACCGAGTAAACTCAGCGAAATACTCGCCACGGCCAAAATAGCGATGTTGGTGGCAAGAAAGAGAAAAATGCGCATCATGGTTGCGTGGACCCTCGAATTAAAAACTCTTGGTTTAGATGGGGGGGAGTGCTCTGGGTTTCAAGTATAAGGATGAATTATCGTTTAGTTTTCACCCTCTACTATCGCGCTTTCTGGTGAGTCCACCTCGGTGTCATCGGGAATCGCTGGCCCGGGTTCAACGTCCGGCTGGCGATGCTCATCAAGCGGGCATGCCAGGGCATTGGCGCGCAGCCAGATATCCTTACTGCTTAATTCAAAGACGGTGTTTATCGCCTCGTCGTGGTGCTCGGTTCGGTAAAGCAGTTTTCGGTCTCGGCCGTCCAGCCACTGTTGCTGTTTGCCCAGGTAGTGGCCGTGTTGATTTTGAATAACGAAAACGTTGGTCATGGCCTGTTCCACAGATACAAAGTCGGAGGGCCCCATTTTAGCGCGGCGGTGGGGTGACTCAAGTGCTGGGGAGCCGCGTCCGCCCGGCTGGGGTTTCCGAGCGTGAGTGATTGTGTAGCCGCTACGAGCAAGAGCGAGCCCGCGTCGCACAATTCGGTAGCGTTTTCCTCAGCCCGTTCTTTTATTAAGCAGGACGTCTTTGGCTGCATTCAGTTGGCTGGCGAGGTAGTCGTTTCCGCCTCTGTCGGGGTGCAACTTCTGCATTAGGCTGCGATGGGCGGCGATGATGTCGTCGTCACTAGCGCCTGCCTTCAGCCCCAAAATAGAAAGGGCTTGGGACTCATCCATATCCATTTGGGGTGGTGGCGGTGTGGTGGCGTTTGGCTCTGCCTCACCCTGCGGTTTGTTGCTGATTTTATGATAGATATGCTGCAGCACATACTGTCGCACGAAGGGCATGGCGCCACCAACCAGCCCAGCCAGCCAGTGGACGCGACCGGTTATGGAAAGCAATATCAAGCCGGCGGCGGCCATACTGACTAGCAGGGTGATGTAGTAGGAACGCCGTTGCTGTGGTGGTTTGCTCTGCACTAGCTTCACAAAGCGGTACAGGGCGTAGAGGATGGCGGCGGCGATGAGTAAACGAATGATCATTGTGGTTCCGTTCGCAGTGCTGGCCAGCGGGCGGGCCGATTAAAAACAAGCTGTGGTAGAGTATAGGGCTTTCTCGGCCGCAACCCTACCGTCGCAGCTGCAAACACAATAATTATGGGATGCTATGGGCTCAGCCTCTTCCTCGGCGCAGCGTTTTATGCTGTTTCAGTCGCTGCACACAGCCAGCCAGTCAGGTGACAATAACTGGGATCAACTAATTGCCCTGCTTAGCAAGGGCGAGCAGGCTGCGCACCGCGCTCAGCTCGATGCCTTGGCACAAAAGTTTGCCAGTGGCCAGCAGGTGGTATTAGACGAGCTGCGCAGCGGCGGGCTGTTCCTGGATTGGGAGCTGCGCTTTATGCAGCTGGGCTTGGCGGTCGGGAATTTGGCGAATGTATATCGACGCCTGGCCGAGCATTATCGATTGCTTACCGAGTTTCAGCAGCGCTTTCGTCGCGCGTCACGCCTACCGCTTCTGTTGGTGGGTGGTTTTATTTTGCTGGTGCCCTTACTGCTGTTGGTATCGCGTCAACTGCAGCCGAGTGAGGCGCTGGTGGCAATAGTGTTTGGCCTGGCGCCGTTGGGGCTGTTGAGTGCTATTGCTGCAGGGCTTTGGCATCGCCGTGAGTCGCCGTGTGTGCAGCGTTTTTGTTACCGGCTGCCGGGCATCGGCCGGGCGCTAGCCGGCTATCAAAGTTATCATTATGTGAATCACTTGGGTGAATGTATCGCCGCGGGAATGCCGCTGGCGCAGGCGCTAAAGCAAGCGGCCCGCCGTATGCCCGATAGCCCGGTGAGAGCGCGCTATGAGCGCATTGCCAGTGAGGTGGGCGCGGGAGAAAAGTTCTCTGTCGCTCTCATGAGAAGTGGCGCGTTAGCGGGGGTGGCATTGCCCGCAGCGGGGGCGGGGGATGCTCGGCAAGTGCCGGCGCAATTAAGCCTGGCGATACATCAGAGCTGTGAAGAGCAGTTAAACTTTTGGGCGTCTAGCCTGCCCTTCTTGCTGTTGGGGTTGATCCCCTATTTAGTGGTACTTAATGCCTGGTTTCTTTTGCGGTAAGGGTCTCCAGCTCATCAATATAGTGACGACGGCCGGACAGCTCCTGCTCAATGGCAAATTTTTCGCTAGAATTCTGCCACTCGGCATTTTTAAGCAGCTCCCAAAGCTTGCGGCTGCATAGGTTTTTAACGTCTATCTCAGTATTCTGGTTGTTCACTTTTGTTCTCCTGGCAGCGCTTATTCGCTGCGTTACTTTCCTTTCTTTGTCTTTCTGTTTCCAGCGTGACTAATCATGGCGGCTGTGCATTGCAGTGTTATGACAACCGAGCAACTTGTGTCACTTTGCGCTAGACTGCGCGTTTTTTCGCCCTGTACTCTGGAGAGGCGACCTGCCATGTCTCAACAATTGCTGGCGGCTGCGACTTGGCAGCGCATTCAGCGTTTTTCCTGCGATAAGCCGACGCCGTGTTTGATCTTCGATCTGCCCACCTTGCGGGAAAAGTACGCCGAACTGGAGGGTGCTTTCCCGTTTGCCGATATTTACTACGCCGTCAAGGCTAACCCCGATGCCGATATTATTCGCTGCTTGGACGCACTGGGTGCGAACTTTGACATCGCCTCCATCTATGAGTTGCAAAAACTCCGCGGCTTAAATATCGACAGTGCCCGAATCAGTTACGGCAACACCATTAAAAAAGCCACAGATATTGCCTTTGCTTACGAGCAGGGCGTGCGCCTCTTTGCCAGCGACTGTGAATCGGACATTCGTAAGCTAGCAAAATTTGCGCCAGGCAGTCGAGTGTGTGTGCGAGTGCTAACTGAGGGCTCGGAGACCGCTGATTGGCCCTTGTCGAGAAAATTTGGCTGCCAGCGTGATATGGCCATAGAACTGATCCTACTTGCGCGGGAGCTGGGCCTGGAGCCTTATGGCATTTCATTTCATGTGGGCAGCCAGCAGCGGGATATTAGTAGCTGGGACGCAGCGATTGCGAAGGTGCATTTTATTTTCGACCAGCTCCGCGAGGCCGGGATTGCGCTAAAAATGGTCAATATGGGCGGCGGTATGCCAGCCAATTACAAACAACGCTCGCAGGACTTGCAGACCTACGGTCGCGCCATTGCGCGTTTCTTGGAGGAAGATTTTGGTGATTCGCCCCCTCAAGTGATCATTGAGCCCGGTCGCTCTCTGGTTGCAGAAGCGGGGGTGTTGGTGAGCGAAGTGGTGCAGGTGTCCTATAAATCACACGACTCACTCGACCGGTGGGTGTATCTGGATGTTGGCTTATTTGGTGGCCTTATTGAGGCCCTCGGTGAGGCGATACAGTATCCCGTGTTGTGGGAACTGGACAGTGACGGCGAGGATGAAGTCATTCTTGCCGGGCCCACCTGCGACAGTATGGACATTCTTTACGAGGATCATCGCTATCAGCTACCCGTAAACCTTCAGGAAGGTGACCGCTTGTACTGGTTGTCTACGGGCGCTTACACCACCAGCTATAGTTCAGTGGAGTTTAACGGCATTCCGCCGCTGCGGAGCTATATTTTGGATGCGCCATAAAAAAACCACCGGCTGCTTGGCAGGCGGTGGTTTTTAATAAGACGCCCGGCGAACCGAGCGTTATCTCTATCTTAGAAGGTTAGACGAAGGCGCCAGTAGAAGTCGGCCTCCAGTTCTTCGATAAAGTCATCGTTAACCACATCGTCGTAGATGGATTTGGCGGCAACCAGCTCAGAGTAAAGGAAGTCGCCGTATTCCAGCTTCAGACGCAGACCGGCATCGGCAAGCGCTTGCTCGTCACCAAAGTCGCTGTTGGTATTGTTGTACCAGCTGCCACCGTATTCAGCGAACAGCGAAGGCGTAAGTTTCAGGCCTTCAGCGGCTTTAATGGCCTTGTTCAGCGATACCTTGAGGTGATAACCCTCATCACCAATCAGTACGCCTGGCAGATACGCGCTCATGCTGTCCATGCCACCCAACACAAACTGCTGTTGCTGTGGCAGCTGCTCGTCGGCGAACTGGCCTCGGGCGGTGGTTTTCATGGTTACACCATCGCTAATGCGCTGCTCGTAGCTAAGCGATGGCAGCAGGGCAATGAACTCTGCCGTGCGCGCAGGCGCTACGATGTCGGGTACGGGCTGCCCGGGGTTTTGCTGCTGGTAGGCAGCGCGATATTCGTCGTAGCGGTCAAGAGTACCGCCGTCACCAAAGCCGGCTCGCAGTTTCAACGACGCGTTCAGTCTGGCGGCGTTTTGCTCTTCGCTCTGGAAGCGGTTGAGCGTGTAGCGACCACCCAGCTCGACGACTTGGTAATTTTCGTCGAGTAGCTTCTCGCTGCGACCCTCCTGGTTGATGGTTGAGTCGATGAACTCAATGCGTTCAGTCAGGCTGAACTGCTGCCAAGGCGTGCTGTAAAGCACCTGCTCGCCGCGCAGGCTGGCCTGCAGGATTTCTGCGTCCAGTTCGATACCCATCATTGAGCTTTGGGCAGGTGTACAACCCAGGTTGAGCAGTGGGATCAAGCATGAGCCTGCTGTTGTGACGCGCGCTTGGGGCTCGCGCAGATAGTCAACATAGTTGATATCAATGCCGTAGAGGCCGCTAGCAAAAGGGTGGTCAACGCTGATGCTGACTTGGTTGAGCTCTTCGCCGTCGCGCGATTCACCCAAATCGGTGAAGGCGGTTTGGTAAGAGACCGAGGCCTGGGTGCCGGACTCAAACTTGTGCTTAACACCAGCCAAGCCGAAGTAGCGACCAAGGAAGCGGCTGCCTTTGTTGTTGGCTTCGACGATGATTTCGGTGGCATCGTGATTTTCGATCGCCTTGCGGCTCAGTTGAATGTCGACGGCGTCGTCGCCCTGTTCAACATAGCTGATGTCATAGTCGTAGCCAGCGCGGCGAGAGCGCAGGTCGGCAAGCACTTTAGCACGATGGAACTCGGCAATGCTGAGGTCTGCATCGCCACTCAGGCCTGCGAAATACGGCTGCATTTCTTCGGCGCCGGTCACTTCATTGAGTTTTAGCTGCTTGACTATGATCGCAACGCTGTCGAGCATGCGTGCGTAGTCCACTTTCATCAGCAGGTGGCCATCTTGATAGTAGCGCTTTGCAAGGCCGATAACGGCTTCTGCTGGGGTTTTTGCGCTGGCCAACAACTCGCGCAGATCGCTATCACTCAGGTACTCATTGCCGTAAACACGCACAGTGGTCCCGTTGACGTCAGCTTCTACTACGGTAGCCGACGCGCTTTTTGCCGCTTGCACTTGTGCAACGCTGGCATTGACCGGTGGCATTACGGGTGGCAGATCGATTGCCATGTGATTTTCTCCTAAACTGTATTCAGCAAATTATGGGTAGCGCGATGAACGCGCTATCAATTCAAAACCTTGAGTTCTACGCGGCGATTTTGTGCACGACCTTCTTCGCTGTCGTTGTCGCTGGTAGGTTGACTCTCACCGTAGCCACGAGCCTGTAAGCGCTCGCTTTCAATACCGTGTTCAATGAAATACAGCTGCACAGCAGCGGCGCGGCGGTGTGACAAGTCCATGTTGTAGTCATCGCTGCCCTTGCTGTCAGTGTGGCCAGCAACTTCCAGGCGCTCGGCGCCTGAAGCCTGGATGACCTTGATCGCGGCGTCGAGTGTTGCTACCGACTCTGGGGTCAGTACTGCCTTATCAAACTCGAAGAACACGCCTTCCAGACGCAGCGGTTGCAGGTCGTCGAGGTGGCAGCCATTTGGCAGAACGGCAGCGCCAGCTGGCGTATCGGCACATTTGTCGCGGCTGTCGCAGACGCCGTCGGCATCGGCGTCAGCACACTGGCCGCCATTGAGGCTGTCGGCACCTGCTAAACCAATTAGCGCGGGATTATTGTTGCCGTTGAGGTCGTTGCCATTGTCGATAGCGTCAACATCGCCGCCCAGGGTGTCGTTTAGCAAACCGTTGCCATCGGCGGTGTTGTCATCGTTGTTGGTCAGGGCGTCTTCCAGGCTACCGCCGGTGACATCGCCAATCAGTCCGTCAACAGGGTCGGTAACGGGCTCCAGCAGGTCGGTAACCGGGTCAACAACGGGGCTCAGCGCTCCCAGCAGCGGCTCACCAATTTGGTTGTCGATAACATTGGTGAGTGGGTCAAGCAATGTGTCGACAGTTTCCAGCAGCGGGTCAAGGGCTTCACCCAAGCCAGCCGTGAGGGGTAGCGGTGAGGCTTCACCCGCTTCGGTGCCGCTGTTCGGATCTTCAGGGCCACCCAACAGGTCGTTAACAACACCGTTACCATCGCTGGTGTTGTCATCGTTGTTGGTCAGGGCGTCTTCCAGGCTGCCGCCGGTGACTTCTGCTAACAGGCCATCGACAGGGTCGGTCACCGGCGCCAGGGTATCAAGCAGCGGTTCTGTCACAGGGTTCAAACCGTCTAGCAAAGGCTCTAACAAGGTGTCGTCGAGGGCGTCTGTCACTGGGTCGAGTGTTTTGTCCAGCGCATCAACCAGAGGTGTCAATGCTTTGCCGAGTGGGCCGGTTACTAAGGGAAGCGGTGACGCCTCGCCCGCTTCGGTACCGCTGTTCGGATCTTGCGGGCCACCCAGCAGGTCGTTTACCACGCCATTGCCGTCGCCTGGGTTGTCGCCATTATTGGTTAACGCATCTTCGAGGCTGCCACCGGTGAGGTCGGAAACCAGGCCGTCAACGGGGTCGGTCACGGGCTCTAGTACATCCAGCAGCGGCGTTGTAACCGGGCTCAGGCCGTCCAGGACCGGCTCAAGCAGGGTGTCATCCAGCGCGTCGGTGAGCGGGTCGAGAGTGCTGTCGAGTGCGTCGATCAGTGGAGTGAGCGCTTTACCCAGGGGGCCAGTGATTGCCGGTAGAGGGGAAAGTTCTCCCGCCTCAGTGCCGCTATTGGGATTCTCGTCGGCGCCGAGTAAGTCGTTGACCAGGCCATCACCATCGCCGGGATTAAACATGTCGTCATTCGTGAGAGCGTCTCTCAGTGAACCGCCGGTGAGATCTTCAACAATACCGTCTACGGGTGCCACAATGGGGTCGAGTCCGGTGAGAAGAGGGCTGGTCAACGGGCTCAGAGCGCCCAATAAGGGTTGTGCGAGTTGCTGGTCTATAGTGTCGGTGACCGGGTCTAGCGTGGTATCCAGTGCGTCGACTAAGGGGTTTAAGGACTCTCCGAGGGGTTCGGTAATGGGCCCGAGCAGTGCTGGCAAGTCGATAAGCACGGCTCCTTTACCGTCGTTGCCAATGCCGATGATGCCCAATAGCTGCGCGTTCGCTAACTGGCTGGCGCCAAGGCTGCAAACCGCGGTGGCGATCAGCAATTTGCGTAGCTTAAAACGTGATGGGGGGAACATATCCGTTGCCTCTCTGGTCATTCTGCAGCATGCGCTGCGCTTTAATGTAAAACGAAACTGATATTGCGCCCGCTGAGAATAAGGAGCGAGCAGTCAAAAATTTGTATTTAGCAATCGTTGCTGCCAACAAGTCTTCCTGACGGTGGTGGCACGTGGTGATTCTGGCCAGCGGCGCATTGGGGTAGCGTTGTAATGTATCACCGCAGCTTAGTAAAAGTGTTAAAGCTCTCTCTCTCTACTTTATAAGTATTTTCCGCAGTAATTAAAAGCTTGCCTGTGAAAAATACCGACTTGTGTCGCATATTGTGTGTCATACGCAGCCCAGAATAACTCAGGGCTTGGGGTTTGGGTATTTGTGGAAGGGCGTAATCGCGAAAAAAGCGGTAGCGCCCTGCATACGCTGTGAGTGCGATTATCGCTGCGTTTTGTGACGTAGTGAGGGCGCTGGAGGAATAAGGGCTATCTAAGGTAATAAAGTGTGATCTTTATCACGTTTTATCCTCGTTAATGACGACGTCGACGAAGTAATGATCTGCACCGTCAATGTTTTCTCGCACAAGCCCGTGGCAATCTGTTTCAAAGCCGGGGAAGCGTGAGTTGAAGTCCCTGACAAACTGCAGGTAGCGAACAATGGTTCGGTTGAAGCGCTCGCCGGGAATCAGCAACGGAATGCCTGGGGGGTAGGGCGTTACCAGCATGGCGGTCGTGCGCCCTTCCAGTTCGTCAATGGCGACGCGCTCAATTTGGCGGTGTGCCATTTTTGCCCACGCATCAGCAGGTATCATCGCGGGCTCGATTTTCGAGGTATACATATCCGTTGTGATGCGAGCTAGGTCGTACTCCTTGTATACGCTGTGAATATCGTTGCATAAGTCCCGTAAGCCGACCTTGTCGTATTGCGGATGTTTGCGAGCGAAAGCAGGCATCACACGCCACAGAGGAAGGTTGGCGTCGTAGTCATCTTTGAATTGCTGTAACTCTGTCACCATGGAGTTCCAGCGGCCTTTGGTAATGCCGATGGTGAACATGATGAAGAACGAGTACAGGCCGGTTTTTTCTATGATGATGCCGTGTTCCGCCAGGTACTTACTCACGATCGACGCTGGTATGCCGGTATCGTCGAAGTTGCCGTCGACATCCAATCCCGGGGTGATGATTGTCGCTTTGATTGGGTCGAGCATGTTGAAGCCCGAGTCGATATCACCGAAGCCGTGCCAGCGATCGCCGGAGTGAATCACCCAGTCGTCGCGCTCGCCGATCCCTTCTTCAGCCAGATACTCCGGTCCCCAGACTTTAAACCACCAGTCGTCACCGTGATCGGCATCGACTTTGCGCATAGCGCGCCGAAAGTCGATGGCTTCCAGAATGGACTCCTCGACCAGCGCTGTGCCCCCGGGCGGTTCCATCATGGCGGCAGCAACATCGCAGGAGGCGATAATGGCGTACTGCGGGCTGGTGGATGAATGCATCAAATAAGATTCATTAAAGCGGTGAGTGTCCAGCTTTCTGTGTTCGGCGTTTTGCACCAGAATTTGTGAAGCCTGCGACAAACCCGCTAATAGCTTGTGCGTGGATTGCGTGGCGAAGACCAGTGTGTCATCGGCGCGAGGGCGATCATTGGCGATGGCGTGCATGTTCTTGTAGAACGGATGGAAGGCCGCGTGAGGCAGCCAGGCCTCGTCGAAATGCAGGGTGTCGATGGTCGCGCCGAGGATGCCTTTAATTTCCTCTACGTTGTAGACAATGCCGTCATAGGTGCTCTGTGTGATGGTTAAAATGCGCGGCTTGCGGTCGGCAAAATCACGGGCGAAGGGGTGGTTTTCAATTTTTTTACGAATTTCATCCGGGCAAAATTCGCTTTTTGGAATTGGCCCGATGATGCCGTAGTGGTTGCGTGTTGGCGTGAGGAATACCGGGATCGCACCCGTCATAATAATGCTGTGTAGAATCGATTTATGGCAGTTGCGGTCAACCACCACGATATCGCCAGGCGCGACTACAGAATGCCAAACAACCTTGTTCGACGTCGAGGTGCCATTGGTGACAAAAAACAGATGATCGCAGCCGAATATCCGCGCGGCGTTGTGCTCACTGTCGCTCACCGGCCCGGTGTGGTCGAGTAACTGGCCGAGCTCTTCTACCGCGTTACACACATCGGCACGCAATAAGTTTTCTCCGAAAAACTGGTGAAACATTTGCCCAACAGGGTTCTTCAGGAAGGCAACGCCGCCCGAGTGACCCGGGCAGTGCCAGCTGTATGAGCTGTCGCTGGCGTAATTCATCAGCGCATTGAAAAACGGTGGTGCCAGTGATTCCAGGTACTTGTTGGCCTCGCGAATGATATGCCGGGCAACAAACTCCGGCGTATCTTCAAACATATGGATGAAGCCATGTAGCTCGCGCAGAATCTCATTGGGTAAATGGCGCGAGGTGCGTGTTTCGCCGTATAAAAAAACCGGAATATCGGTGTTGCGATGACGAACAGCCTGCAAGAAATCCTGAATTGCACTCAGCGCGTGACTGGCTGCTTCGTCGCTGCCGTCGCAGAATTCCTCATCGTCTATTGAAAGGATAAAACAAGACGCGCGGCTCGCCTGTTGGGCGAAGGCCGTGAGGTCGCCATAGCTTGTAAAGCCGACGACCTCCATACCCTCGCGGCCGATAGCGTCAGCGAGGTCGCGAATGCCGGAGCCGGAGATATTCTCCGAGCGGAAGTCTTCATCAATGACAACAACGGGAAAACGAAATTTCATAGCGGGTGCTCTTTAAAATATCAGTGCTCGTCGACGGGCGATGCTGTCACTAGACTAGTCGATTTGCAAAAAAAATGAGAGGGCGGCGCGATATTTCAGCGGCCGCCTAAATTTGGCTGGGCCTGCCAGCTGGACGCAGTGGACAGGCCGGGGCTTTAGTCGCCTTTCAATATATTGAGAATATATTGCGGAAGGGCAAAGCTGCCGTGATGCAGGGCCGGCGTGTAGTAGCGGCTGGTGATGCCGCTGTCAGCGAAACGCTGTTGCAGCGTTTCCAGGTCGAGCTCTCGTAAGCTGGGGTCATCGCTGGCCCAAGCGAAAGTCATAATGCCACCAACGTAGGTGGGCACAGCGGCAGCATAGAAGTGACAGTCCGCGAATAAGGGCGAGAGGCGCTGGTGGGTAGTGCGCACTTCCTCGGGTTGCATAAAGGCAACACCGTTTTGCGCAGCGAATACACCACCGGGTTTTAAGCAGCGCTTAATCCCTTCGTAGAAGGGTGAGGTGAAGAGCACCTCGCCAGGCCCGATGGGGTCGGTGCTGTCTGACAAAATAACATCGAACTGGCGGCCACAATTTTGCACGTAGTCGATGCCATCGCCAATGACGATTTCAGCGCGCGGGTCATCGTAGGCACCGCTGGAGTGCCGCGGCAGGTACTCGACACACATATCGATAACCGCTTGGTCAATCTCGACCTGCACGGCGCGCTCAACGCTGGCATGGCGAAGCACTTCGCGAAGCAGGCCGCCGTCACCGCCGCCGATGATCAGCACGTCTTTCGCCTTACCGTGGGCCAAAAGTGGCACGTGGGCGAGCATTTCATGGTAGACGAACTCGTCGCGCTCGGTGGTCTGAATAACGCCGTCCAAGGCCATCACACGGCCAAAATCGACAGAGTCGAAGATGACGAGATGCTGGTGCTCGGTTTTGCTTTCGAACAGCACCTTTTTAACGCGGAATCCTTGGTGGTATCCGCTGTGAAGGGTCTCGTCGAACCATTCAGACATCGTCCATTCTCCCGCGCAGGTTTTCCCCGACCTCAATGCGTGAGGGGGAGAAGGCTTTTTGCAGGATGCCGACAGCTAATTCGGGTTTGGCGTCACCGCACATAAAGACGTCGAAGGCGGCGTAGTCGCGCTCCGGCCAGGTATGTACGCTGATATGAGACTCCGCCAAGACCGCAACACCGGACACGCCGCCGTTGGGCGTGAAATGATGCATATGAATATGCAGCAGGGTTGCACCACATTCTTTAACGCAGTCCAGAAAGGCTTTTTCCATACGGGGGATATCATCGAGATGGGAGGCTCCCCAGAGGTCGATGATCAGGTGTGTGCCGGCGTAGGCAACGCCATCGCGCACGATGAAGTGATCGAGATTTTCATCCGATGCAGTGATCGGGTTAGTCGTGGCAGCGCCCGCCTCCAGAGAAGGCATAAGATCCAAGCTTTTCATCTAGCATAAATCCTCCGCAGGGTTGAAAGAGGCGGCGATTTAAACCGTTTTATTGGCAAATAGCAATAAAAAAACTGGGTGAATTTTAGGCGTTTATTTCAATGTCGGCCAATGTTGCCCAGCGCCAGGGGGCTAGCGGGTTTCAGGGCTAGTCAGGGCCATGTGAATCAGGGCATAGTGGGCCTACCCACAAGTGACTGACAGGAGCATTTTGATGAGTATTTTCGACCGTTTGCGCAAACCCAGTGCGATTCCAGCGGCGGGCGAAGCACTGCCCGGTCGCAGTGAGGAAATGCCTGTGCCGGAGCGGCACACGGTGTTGGGGGCACCGCTTAAGGGGCCGTTTCCCGACCATTTGCAGTCAGTGGTTGTGGGGCTGGGCTGTTTTTGGGGGGCGGAGCGAAAGTTTTGGCAACTACCCGGCGTGTACACCACAGCGGTGGGCTACAGCGGTGGGCATACGCCGAATCCCACCTACGAAGAGGTGTGCTCGGGGATGACCGGCCACAACGAGGTGGTGTTGGTGGTATTTGATCCGGCGGTATTAAGTCTTGATGCCCTACTGCGCTGCTTTTGGGAGAGCCATGACCCGACGCAGGGAATGCGTCAGGGCAATGATGTGGGCACGCAATACCGCTCGGGCATTTATACCTACCAGGACGCGCAGCGCGCTGCTGCCGAGCAAAGCCGCGAGACGTATCAGGAAAAGCTGACCGCAGCGGGCTATGGCGAGATCACGACCGAGATTGTGCCAGCGGGGCCGTTTTATTATGCGGAGGCCTATCACCAGCAATATCTGGATAAGAATCCCGGGGGGTATTGCGGCTTGGGTGGCACAGGTGTGTCGTGTTCGTAGTGGGCTCTGTCGGACTGAAATAATACGCATAAAAAAACGGGGCCTGAGCCCCGTTTTTTTATGGTTTGCCGTCGTGGCTATTTCTTAACAATTACCGATGAGCCGTGGCCGAACAGGCCCTGGTTGGCGGTAATGCCCACCCGGGCGCCTTCAACCTGGCGCTCACCCGCCTCGCCGCGCAGCTGCCACGTCAGCTCACAGACCTGTGCCAGCGCTTGAGCGGGCACAGCCTCGCCAAAGCATGCCAGACCGCCCGAGGGGTTAACAGGCAGACGGCCGCCGAGCTTGGTGTCGCCATTGCGCACCAGTTGTGCGGCTTCACCGCGAGGGCAAAGCTGCAAGTCTTCATACCAGTCCATTTCCAGTGCAGAAGAGAGGTCGTAGACTTCGGCAACGTTGACGTCTTCCGGGCCGATTCCCGCTTGCTCATAGGCCTTTGCTGGCAATGCCGCGCGGAAGCGGTGGGCTTCTACGCCCGCTGCGGCCGCTGAGTCGGTGGCGATATCGGGCATTTCCACCACGGCGCTGGCAAAGGTGGGTGTGACGGTTGATACGGCCGCCACGCGAACGGCGTCGGCTTTGCCCAGGCGCTTTGCGTAGTCCATGCTAGATACAATCATTGCCGCGCCGCCATCCGATGTGGCGCAAATTTGCAGCAAGCGCAATGGATCAGCCACCATGGCCGAGTTCATCACATCTTCCATGGTGAATTTTTTCTTGTAGCGGGCATTGGGGTTGGTGAAACCGTGCTCGCTGTTTTTAATTTTTACCCGTGCAAAGTCTTCTTCTGTGTCGCCAAACAAATCCATGCGACGGCGGGCATACAGTGCAAAGTAGGTGGGGTTGGTAATTCCCAGGTAAAAACGCAGCCAATCCGGGTCTTCCGGGCGGTAGCCTTTGGCCGGCGCGAGGAAGCCCTTGGGGGTGGTGTCGGCGCCGACAACTAAGGCAACTTCGCATTCGCCGGCAAGAATTTTTGCTTGTGCGGCGGCGAGCGCCTGAGAGCCGGAGGCACAGGCGGCGTAAGACGTATTTACTTGCGCACCCTGCCAGCCCAATGCCTGGGCGAAGGTCGCCCCGGCAACATAACCGGGATAGCCGCAGCGCATGGTTGCTGCGCCCGAAACAAAGCCCACATCCTGCCAGGGAATGCCGGCGTCTTTCAGTGCCGCGCGCGCAGCGTGCACGCCGTACTCGCTGAAGTTCTTGCCCCATTTGCCCCAGGGGTGCATGCCGACGCCCAAGATGGCGATATCGTTACTCATTGAATTCTCCCGTCATCGAGTCTGCGGCTCAGCCCAGTGGCTTCCACTTCCAAGTAATTTTTACCGACTCGTCGTCTTCGTGCAGTGGTTCTAATACCAATTCGACTTCCTGGCCGACTTTCAGGTCTTTGGGGCCGACGCCTTTGACCGTTTGTCCCAGAATGATCATCTGTTCTTTTTCCAGTTCCACTGCGGCAATGCCGTAGGGAACGAAGGGCTCTTCGGCGACAAAGGGCTCGGGTGGCTTGTAGCACGCATCGGTATACGACCAAATTTTTCCGGTGCGACTGAGCTGTACCTCGCTAAATGTCTCGCCTTCGCAGTTGGGGTTGCGACAGAAGGACAAATTTTTGGGGAAGTAGTAGGTGCCGCAATCGTCGCACTTTGCGCCGATAAGGTGGGGCGTATCAGTATCGAGGGTATACCAACCTTCGATTGCCGCCTGTACAGGCTTGTCACTCATGCCGAATCTCCGCTTGAGGGTGCAACCTTGGCACCATTGAGTGAGGGGTAAACAGCCGCAAATGATCGCAAGTGTTGCTGGCGCGAGCTATCGTCTGAATGGTTGAGTGGCAGCGTAAAGGCGTTATGAACGCATATGTCATGTGGGTGACGGCTTTTGCAATTGTCGCAGTGACCCGGCCGCTTATTATGGTGACAAGCGTCAACCAAAACTGCCAACGACTGGCGGCGACACAGAGGAAGGCAACAATGAAAGTTGAGTTTAGCGCAGAGCAGAATGCGCTGCGCAAAGAATTACGCGCGTATTTCGAGGCATTGATGACGCCGGAGCTCAAGGCCGAGTGCGACGAGAGCATGGGAGAGGGCGGTGGCCCGCTATGGCGCGAGGCGCTCAAGCAAATGGGGCGCGATGGCTGGATAGGTGTTGGCTGGCCAAAAGAGCTCGGTGGTCGCGGTATGAGCCCCATCGAGCAGTTTATTTTCGTAGAAGAAGTCATGCGTGCGGGTTACCCCTTCCCGTTCCTGACAACCGAGTCGGTCGGGCCGCAGCTGGCCGAGCACGGCAATGAATGGCAGAAGCGAGAGATCGTACCCAAGATTCTCGCCGGTGAATGTTTGATCGCGATTGGCTACTCCGAGCCGGGCGCCGGCACCGATCTGGCGAGTTTGAAAACATCGGCGGTGCGCGACGGCGACGGCTGGCTGATCAACGGTCAAAAAATGTGGACCAGCCTCGCGCATTTTTGCGACTACGTTTGGCTTGCCTGCCGAACGGATCCCGACGCAGCGAAACCGCACAAAGGTATTTCCATGTTTTTGGTGCCCACTAACGATCCAGGCTGGTCGTGCAGTCCGGTGGTCACCCTGGGTGGTGTGCGCACAAACGCAACCTACTACGACAATATTCGTGTGAATGACGACGCGCTGGTGGGCGAGGAAAACGCGGGCTGGAAGCTGATTACCAGCCAGCTGAACCGCGAGCGTCTCAGTTTGGTGAACTTTGGACCCACTGCAGAAATGTTTAATAACGTAGTGCGCTGGGCCCAGCAAACTGACCTGCCCGAAGGTGGAAAAATCATCGACCAACCCTGGGTGCAGATCAACCTGGCGAAAGTCCGTGCCGGTGTCGAGGCGCTTAAACTGGTGTGCTACAAGCAGGCGTGGGCAATGACAGAAGGCCAGCTGGATATGGCCGATGCCTCGGCGGCGAAAGTCTACGGGTCTGAGTTTTTCATCGAGGTGTATCGCCTGTTGGGCGAGGTCATTGGTCAAGCGTCACTGATTAATCGTCGCACGCCGGGTGCCGACCCCATCGCATCGCGAATTGAGCGCCTGTATCGCACGGCATCAATTATTACGTTTGGTGGCGGCACCAACGAAATTCAGCGTGACATCATTTCCGCCGCCGGTTTGTGGATGCCCCGGGCATCGCGCTAGATGCGTCGTGTTTACCCCGGCGAAGAGTGAACGAATAGAGAGAAAACAGTTATGGATTTCGGACTTTCAGAACAGCAGCGCGATGTGCAAAACCTTGCGCGCGAAATTCTCGGTGAACAGGTAACAGCGGAAAAGCTCGCCAAGTACGACAGCTACGCGGCAGAGCGTTTTGACCGCGAACTATGGCAGCAGGTTGCTCAGGCGGGGCTGCTGGGTGTTGCCATTGAAGAGCAATATGGCGGAATGGGTTTCGGTTTTTTTGAAGCGGCCCTGATTGCAGAAGAAGTCGGGCGAAATATTGCTCCGCTGCCATTTATTTCTCACTGTATTTCGGCGGCGATGCCGGTGCAGCAATTCGGCAGTGCCGAGCAAAAGCAGCGCTTACTGCCCGGAGTGGTGAGCGGTGAACAGTTGCTCACAGCCGCGTTGATGGAAGCGAACAATGAGGACCCCACTCAGCCGCGTGTATGCAGTACGCGGGCTGACGGCGAGGCGGTGCTGATCAGCGGTGAGAAGCTCTGCGTTCCCTTTGCGGCGCAAGCTGACTATGTACTGCTGGCCGCGACCGACGGTGACGGGGCCGTTGTTGTAATGCTGCCTCGTCAGGCAGAGGGTGTTGCGCTTGAAGCGATGGAAGTGACGACTTACGAGCCACAATACCGGCTGACGCTCAGTAATGTGCGTGTGGGCGCAGAGAATATTCTGGCCCGCGGGGAGCAGGCGCAGCAGTTGCTCGCTTCGGTCGCCGAACATACGACGGCAGCATTGTGCGCGCATCAACTCGGTGCCAGTGATAAAGCGATGCGGATGACCGCGTCTTACACGGCCGAGCGCCAGCAGTTTGGCGTGCCGATTGCGACATTTCAGGCAGTGGGCCACCGCGCGGCTAATTGTTTTATCGACGTGGAATGCCTGCGTTTGAATTGCTATCAGGCGATCAGTCGTCTCGACGATGGCGTCGACGCGAGTGTCGAAGTGGCGATTGCGAAAGTGTGGGCAGGGGATGTTGGTCATCGAGTTAGCTACGCCGCCCAGCACTTGCACGGTGGCACGGGCATTGACCGCGACTACCCGCTGTGGCGCTACTGTACGTGGTTGCGTCACAACGAAATGATGCTGGGTAGCTCCGCACGCAGCCTTGCCGCGCTGGGCAGCAAAATAGCCGTGGGCGAGGCTTTTTGCGCCTAGCGATAGCGCGGGAACGCAAATAGCTGGCTGTTATTCCTTTGGCCAGGTGTTAGCATTCCCGCATTATCGGTATAAAAAGGAATGCGCCCATGTCTATGCGTCATAGCTTGTCTTGCGCCGGTTTATTGTTGCTGGGGGTGGCAGTTACCGCCTGCGCTCAGCCGCAGCCGTCGGCACAAACGGTTTCACGACAAAGCGGTATTATTGAAAGCCAAGTAGGATTTATTGATACGGTCTCGGGTGCGCGCGTTGAGGCGGTGGAGAATGTCCCCGGCAAGACAGAATATCGTGTACTGGTGTCGCTACCGGCATCGGGCGATCAACCGCCAACCGAGATAGAGGAAGTGCTGGTTACTGCCCCTCGGGTTGACCCGGAGGCACCAGCGATCAGCCCTCGCTATGAGTTCGTTCAGGACTATGCCAACGACCGCTACGGTTTTTACATCTATCTGGGCAAGCAGCGCAACGTGCCATTTCGTCTTTACTTTAAAGACCATTCGGCACAGAGCATTCAGAACACTCAGCCGTAAATAACGACTCAATGCGAGTCTGCCATGTGTGACAGGCTCGCTCTTTTTCTTCTGGTTACGACTCTACTGGCCTACGCCATTACTTCTCGAACACTGTAGCGACTTGGCGGCTAAACATTATGGGCACGCCGCTCGGTGACCAAATTGTTGCGTAGTTGCAAAAGTAACCATTACTCCCGGCTTGGCTGCGGTAGTCCATAAACCACCAGTTGTCGGCTGTATCGCCGGCACTTACCGCATTGGGAAACTCCAAATACCAGCTCAACGAACTGCCAACCCCAGGCGGTTTGATCATATTCAGGCCTGGCATTGGCGGTGCATCTGCCAGGGCAATCAGCGCACTTTCGGTAAGCGCAGTGGTATCGCGAAAACGCAGCCACAGTGAAAAATCAGCGCTGTCTCCCCCCGATAATGGCAGGTGACCGCTGGCGAGCGCCATATCAAAGTGTTGCGTAAACGCGGGCGTCAGGCCGTCAATGAAAGGCAGTAACATGCAGTCCTGCGGCGCCGGAATCGAGGTCGGCATCGCCGGTCCCTCGACAACGACCGCAGATTGACGATCCTTGCCATACGTCGCATTGATCGCGGTAGCCACTTCACCCTCACAGCGCAGCTCTCCTTGAATGTGGGTAACCGAGCCGCCGTCGCGTAAGTGGCGAAGTGCCACTTGGTGATTGCCAGCGGGGGCCGGGCCAACAAAGCTTACCGCCAGGGAGCGCAAGCGGCGGGCTGGCTCTATCTCACTGCGCATGGCTTGGGCGATCAGGGCACTGCTAAGCCCCCCAAATGCGGTGCGGCCCTGCAGCCAGCTTTCGTCAACATTTGCTGTGTAAAGGCCGTCGCTGCCTCGCACGGCTGCCATGAGTTGGTCAAAAGCGCTCATTTGCCGATTCCCTGTGTTTGAATACATAGTGCTTGCCAGTATAGGTAATGTGTTCACTGACAACAACGGCCGTGCATTCCCGCTTGTCTTGGCTCGTGTTTTTGGTATGAGCAAGGCTTGATCCCAGAGCGCTGCGCGCTTATCGTCAGCAAGCTACTTAGAAAAGTAGTGAGCGAAAACAATAATAATTTTTATGGAGTGACTATCGTGCAGCACCCGCAATTTCACGCCCAGAAACAACCGCAAAAAGCCGCTTGTATCCTTGCCAACACGGGTGAGGTAATGACTTATGCCGAGTTGGATGCCCGGTCCAACCAGCTCGCCCAACTGTTTTACAGGCGCGGTTTACGTGCCGGGGACCACATTGCCTATCAAATGGAAAATAGCCACTGCTTTCTTCAAATTGCCTGGGCAGCCCAGCGCAGCGGCTTGGTGTTCACGCCACTGCACAGTCATTTGCGGCCTGCCGAAGTGGCGTACATCTTGGAAAATTCAGGGGCCAAGCTGTTTATCTGTTCACCTCGCTACCTTGAAACGGCGCAGCAACTAGACAGGTCGGCATTGCCGGCCGTACAGCACTGGTTTATCAGCACTGGTGAGGCGCCCAATTTTGACTCCCTGCAAGCGGCGATGGCCGAGTGTCCGTCGGTACCGCTAGCGCAGCAATGCGCGGGGGTTCCGATGCTGTACTCTTCGGGAACGACCGGCCAGCCAAAAGGCATTAAACCCAGCCTACCCGAGCAAACCTTTGACGAGGTGCCAGCCGTTATGCAGGGTATTGCTGCGTTCCTGGAGATTAATAGTGAGTCGACGTATCTGACGCCGGCGCCGCTTTACCACGCGGCCCCCATGCACAGCGTTATGGCGGCAATGGCCCTGGGCGGTACGGTGGTAATGATGGACGGTTTTGACCCAGAGCTGTCGCTTCAAGCGATCGAAAAATACCGTGTGGATTGCAGTCAGTGGGTACCCATTATGTTTATCCGCCTGCTGAAACTGCCTGAAGCGGTGCGCAGTAAATACGATCTCAGCTCATTGAAGGCGGCGACGCACGCGGCGGCGCCGTGCCCCGCTGATGTGAAGCGCAAGATGATCGAATGGTGGGGGCCGATTATCAACGAGTATTACGCCGCCAGTGAAGGTATAGGTATGACCGCCATTGATAGCGCGCAGTGGCTCGCACACCCAGGCTCAGTGGGCCAGTCTTTGATGGGCGAGGTACACATCGTCGACGACGATGGCAATGAATTGCCCTGCGGCGAAACCGGGATGATTTACTTCTCTGGCTTTGGCGACTTTGAATACCACAATGAGCCGGAGAAGACCGCTGGTGCTCACCACCGCGAGGGCTGGGCTACGGTTGGTGATATGGGCTATGTCGATGACGAGGGTTATCTCTATCTGGCCGATCGCCGCGACTTTATGATTATTTCAGGTGGAGTGAACATCTATCCTCAAGAAGTGGAGAATACCCTGATTGCTCACCCCGAGGTCGCTGATGTCGCCGTGTTTGGGCTTCCAGATGAGGAGTTTGGCGAACGAGTGGTCGCGGTGGTTCAGCCAGAGCAGGGGTGCACTGGTAATGCAGAGCTGGCTGACCGGTTGCGAGGCTGGTGTCGTGACTCTGTCTCGGCATTGAAGTGTCCGAAGGCGTTTTTCTTTGAGGCGCAGTTACCGAGGAAGGACAACGGGAAAATGTATAAAAAACCCCTCCAAGAAAAATACCGTCAAGCCGCAGCAGTGGAGGCTTGAGTAGGTAAAAGCTGCAATGGTGCAGTAGGCGCTTTTGTCCTAGTTTGAAAAGTGGATGCAATAGTCATCCACTAAGCAAATAACAACAATGACGCGGACAATGGTTATGCGCCTTTTATTGCAAACGGGTATTGCGCTCGGCCTGGTCACTTTCTCGTTGAGCGCCGCCTCGTCAACAATCCAGCTAGCGTCGTTGGAAACACTTGGCGAACTCAGTCTCGAAGACCTAATGGATATCGAGGTGGTCTCGGCTTCGCGGCGGGCGGAGCCGTTGCAAGATACTGCCGCGGCAGTGTTTGTACTGGACGCGGAGGATATTCGCCGCAGCGGCGTGCGCACACTTGCCGAGGCCCTGCGCTTGGTGCCAGGGCTGCAGGTAGCAAGGGTTGATTCGCATAGCTGGGCAGTAACCGCTCGCGGTTTCAACAGCACGCTTGCCGATAAGCTCGAAGTATTAATGGACGGTCGCAGCTTATATACGCCGTTATTTTCGGGCGTATTTTGGTATACCCAAGACACAGTGATGCGCGACATCGAGCGCATTGAGGTTATACGTGGCCCCGGCGCTGCGCTATGGGGGGCGAATGCTGTCAATGGCGTGGTGAATATCGTTACGCGCTCAGCCAAGGATACGCTCGGAGGGTGGGTTGCCGCGGGCGGCGGTGGAAACTATCGAGGCTATACCGAGGCGAGGTACGGCGATGAGTTTGCTGGCGACGGTTTCTATCGTGTCTATGCCAAAAGTCAGTGGCACAGCGAACAGCAGGCTGCCAGTGGCGGGGATAGCGGTGATGAGTGGGTACACCGCCAAGCGGGATTTCGCACTGATAATAAATTATCGGATGCGCTGCGCTTAACCGTTCAGGGTGATGCCTACCGCGGCCACGTGGCTGTGCCGACAGGGGGCAAGCAAGAATACCACCGCGGCGAAAATCTGATCATGCGTCTAAGTCAGCAACATGCCGGTACGGCGAATTCAGAATACCAACTCGTCTATGATCGCAGCGCTTTTAACAATCGACTGAATTTCTCTGAGCAGCGACGCCTGCTGGATTTTGAAGTGAAGCATAATCGCCAGATCGGGCAGCGGCAGGAGCTGGTGATCGGCGGTGGCTTTAGGTTTAGTCGCGATCACATCGGCGATGTTAACCCCTTCCTCACCGACTTTAGCCCTCGCAAGCGCGAGGACGAAACCTATGATTTGTTTATCCAGGATCAAATCAATTTTTTAAACAAGCGCCTGCGCCTCACTCTGGGCGCTAAACTCGAGCACAACGATTACAGTGGCGATGAGTTTCAACCAAGTATTCGGGCTCGCTATAAAATTAATCCCGATAGCACCGTATGGGCAGCCTGGTCTCAGGCGGTTCGTATTCCCAACCGTCTGGATCAAGATGTCTCGTTTTCGGGTGGCTTTTTTGGCGGTGATCGCAGTTTCCACTCCGAGGAATTGACCGCGCTGGAGGCGGGGTATCGTCAGCAGTTGAGCGGCAGTTTGTCCATAGACATCGCCGGCTTTTATAACGAGTACGAGGAGCTGCGTGGACTCACTGATGACCTGACTAACCCTCAGATGCCGCCACCGATATTAATCGATAACGTCGGCAGCGCGCGCAGCCATGGTGTTGAGCTGACCGCGCGATGGCGAGCAAGAGCAAACATCGAGTTACTGACCAGCTATCGCTATTTCGACCTGGATGCCTCCACTCCGCCGGGCAGTTTGGATCAGTCTATTGCCGATGCCGATGCCAATGATCCCAGTCATCAGCTGAAAACGCGCCTGGATTGGGATATCAATGACCGCTGGTCGCTGTTCCTTGCGGCACGGTGGATTGGCCCTCTGGACGATCAAAATGTTGATGCCTACGCGGCAATTGATATGAATGTGATGTGGCGTATCAACGACCAGCTCGAAGCGTCTGTGCGTGTGAGTAACCTCAATGACGATGCCCATGCGGAGTTTGGTGGCGGCGTAGAGATACGGCGCAGTGTGCAAGCGCAATTGAGCTGGATGTTCTAATGATTTGGGGCAGGCGGTTCTGTGCAATAGCCTTGGTGTTGGGCCTGGCCGGCAATACGTTTGGGCAAGGCCTGGAGCAGCGCGTTAAGGCGGCGTATCTGGTTAACTTCACGCGCTTTATCAGTTGGCCCCCAGCGGCGATACGGGGTGGCGAGGAGGCAATTGATATATGCGTGGTCGGTGACCGCGACATTGCCATTGCGCTTTCCGCATTAATCAAGTCGAAATCGAGCAATGACCTCGGCATACGCAGCCGATTGATACTCCTCCCCGAAGAGAGTGAGGGGTGCGAGGTGCTATACC
Organism: Spongiibacter marinus; assembly: GCF_016906995.1. Classification (GTDB taxonomy): domain Bacteria; phylum Pseudomonadota; class Gammaproteobacteria; order Pseudomonadales; family Spongiibacteraceae; genus Spongiibacter; species Spongiibacter marinus. The sequence goes on from NZ_JAFBBD010000008.1 coordinate 144,074, forward strand.
TTGCTGATAATAGCGGAGAGCTACAGCGCTACTGGCTGCAAAAATTACCACAGGACCACATCTTAACCATCGCCGATAACGGCGACTTTATCGACGCGGGTGGCATGATCAGTTTTGTTATTGTGTCGGGTAAGCTGCGCTTTGATATCAATCAGGCCAATATCCACCGCTCCGGTATGTCGGTGAGTTCGCGGCTTTTGAGCTTGGCGAGAACGGTGCGCCGCTCTGCTGCGAAGGGTAGTTCCTGATGCTAAGGGATTTGCCGATACAGCGAAAAATACTGGTGTCGATTGTCGGCACGGTCACGGTCGTGTTGGTGATGATCGAAACGGTTTTCGTGCTGTATAACTGGATTAGCGTGCGGGAAACCGTCCAGAAGAATTTACTGGCCGTTGCAGAGGTTTTTTCGCTCAATACAACGGCGGCAATGAGTTTTTCAGACTCCCAGGCCGCTGAGGAAATATTGTCATCGCTGCGTGGCATGCCGGAAATCCATCGCGCGTGTTTGTATCAAGGGGAAACCAAACAAGCGCAGCTATTTGCCAGTTATGTGCGCGGCAGTGATGCCAAGGACTGCCCGCTAAGCCTGTTAGACGTGAAGGCCTCCAAGCTGCAGGTGCTTACAGTGAATCGCGATGTCTGGCTCGGCAGCGAGCGCCTGGGGCGCCTGGTGATTGAACGTCAGCTATCCGACCTGTGGGCAAGCACCCGCCTCGATATTATGTTGCTGCTGCTTATGCTGCTGCTCAGTGTGGGTATTGCTTTTGTTATATCCAATGCCTTGCAGAAGCTAATTGCTGGGCCGATTCTTGCGTTGCTCGATACCACGCGAAAAGTGTCGCTGTCGGGTGACTATAGTTTGCGCGCCGACAAGCATGGCGACGACGAAGTCGGAGAATTAATCGATGGCTTTAATGTCATGCTCTCCCACATTGCCACCCGTGATACCGACTTGGCGAGAGCGAAGGAAGAGCTGACGCTCCGTATACATCAGGCCGATGCGGCGAATACTGAACTTCGCAAGGCCGTAGAGGACTTGAACCGAACGCAGAAACAGTTGGTCGCCACTGAAAAAATGGCCTCACTGGGTGGCCTGGTGGCCGGTGTGGCGCATGAGGTGAATACCCCTGTTGGCGTGAGTGTCACGGCCGCGTCGACGCTGCGCGCCGAGAGTATAGAAGCGGAGCAGGCCTACAACGAAGGGAAATTGACCGGCAGTGGTCTGAAGCATTACTTCGAACACTGCATGCAATCCACCGAGATTATTCTCAATAATCTACGCAGAGCGGCAGACTTAGTGCACAGCTTTAAACAGGTAGCGGTGGATCAAACCAGCTTTGAACGCAGGAAATTTAATCTTAAAAGCTATTTTGATGAAACTCTGCTAAGTCTGCGACCAAACTTGAAGAATACGCAGATCGCTGTAGAAATAGACTGTGAGGCGTCACTGGAAGCCAACTCCGTGCCGGGTGCGATCTCGCAGATATTTACCAACTTGCTGATGAATTCCCTTATGCATGCCTTTCCAGGCGGTGAAGCCGGCCGCATACGCGTGGTGGTAACCGAATGCGACGGCGATATTGAAATCTGCTATAGCGATGATGGCTGCGGTATGGATGAAGAGGCGCGAGAAAAGATTTTTGAACCGTTTTTCACCACCAAGCGCGGCGCAGGCGGGAGTGGTCTGGGTATGCATATTGTCTTTAATCTTGTCAGCCAACAGCTGAAAGGGCAGGTTGAGGTTTTGTCTGCCGTAGGGGAAGGAACTGAAGTGCGTATTCGCTTCCCGTCGGGTCTTTAAATATCTAACTTGGCCTTAGAACCGATAACTCAGCGCGAGCATCGCGATAGGCAACAGGTTCAAGTCATTCAGCTCATTTTCAACTTCACGCTGTTCGGCGGCCACTTCCTCCCGACATTGTTGGTTGCTGTTGCAGCTTCCCGTCGAGCGGATCTCAACGTTGGCGTCCCCGAGATAGGCTACACCCAGGTCGGCGCTGAAGTGAAAGCCTTGCCCGGTAGCCCTGGACCAACCGATACCCAGGTAGGGACTCACGGGTTCAAAGTCGATATTGGTAATAACATCGCCGAGTATCGCAGGCGAAAAGCGGCTGTTACCGAATTCGCAGCTGGTTGTGCCGGGTATGGGGGAGTTTTCTTCGCAGCGAGTAATGATCCTCGCGGAGCTGTTGTTAATCAATATGCCTGCACTTACCCGAAACCACTTGCCGCTGGGGTGCCAGTCCGTCAGCAGATAGGCATTGCGCAGATCGACATCGCTTTTGTAGCTGAGCTCATCGCCCTCAATACCGTTGTTGTCATCCCCTTCGAAGTCCAGTTTAAAACTGCCGTACAAGGCGCCGCCGCGAATGGCGAGTTGCGGCGAAAAACTGTACCCAAGCTCCGCGCCACCGCCAATCGTTGAAGCTTGTAGGCGCAGCGATGTGTCGGCGAGCGCAGGCGTGCTCACCGCCAGGCAGAGTAGTGCTGAGGTGGTATATCGACGTAGGTGCATGTTTCCTCACTGTATATTTTGACTTGGCGCTTCCACCCATTCGGGTGGTGCTGCTCGGGTCGAGCCTAGGTAGGCTTCAGGGACAAGTAATTCGAATAATTAAACAGGATAGTCAAAATGTTGCTTAGAGACAAAGTCGTCATTGTGTCGGGTATCGGCCCGGGCTTGGGACAGGAGCTGGCCCTTGAAGCCGCGCGCCAGGGAGCAAAAGTGGCGATGTGTGCCCGCACCGCAAGTAAGCTCGATGATGCTGAAGCTTTGATTCGCAGTGAGGGCCTGGACAATGCGGTATTGAAGGTGGCTACCGATATTAGTGACCGCAAACAATGTAAAGAGCTGGTTGCCAAGACAATTGCCGAATTTGGCCGTATCGACGTGTTGTTTAACAGTGCCTACAACCCCGGAAACTTTGGGCCTATCGCTGAGGCAGATTTGGACAGCTGGCGAGACGCCATGGATGTGAACTTCTTCGGCACCATGGGGCTGACGCTTGAAGTCGTGCCGCAAATGAAGAAGCAGGGCGGCGGCGCGATCGTGATGATCAACACCATGGTAACCCGCAAACCCATGCCGACTCAGGGCGGCTACGGCGCCTCCAAGGCGGCGCTTGCCAGTGCAACCGCTCACCTGGCGCTAGAACTGGGGCCTGACAATATTCGTGTGAATTCGGCCTATATGGGCTGGATGTGGGGGCCGTCGGTCGAGGGCTATTTCCAAATGAATGCAGAGGCTGGCGGCCCCAGTGTAGAAGAGCAAAAAGCTGCTGTAGCCGCCAATATCCCGCTGCGCCGTATCCCCGATGACGGCGATTGCGCCAAAGCCGCTGTATTTTTGGGGTCGGAGTATTCCCGCGCGCTGACCGGTGCCGCGCTCGATGTAAATGGTGGCGATTTCTTGCCACATTAAACCGCTGCGAGGATTTAGTGCGCGATAGATGAATTCCCCGCGGTCAGCGCTTAGAATCGAGGCTATTACATCACAATGGCCTCGATCTTCTATGTCTGAGATTTCTATCTCGCCGCGTATGGACGCTCTGCTGCGCGCGCTCTACGGTGGCACTTTGGAAACGCCCCCCTGGCAGGCCTTTCTGGATCAGCTCAGGGACGCCTTGGGCGGTAACTATGCGACCTTGCTACTGCGACCGCCGAATGAGCACGACCCCGGCGTGATACTCAATGCGCTGGTGGTCTCGCCGGAAATCTATCGTGCCTACAACGAAACTTATTTTGCCTTAGACCCCTTTGTAAACCTCCCCGATGGCGATGTTGTTACCGTTGCTGAGTACATGTCGGCAGAGGAGTTCGAGGCGTCTGAGTACTATCAAAATTATATAGAGCCAGCCAATGTGCGGCATATCCTGGGTGCCGATTTATGGCACGGCGAGGAGCTGTTGGCACGGCTGCGCGTTACGCGGCCGGAGAGCCGCGAAGATTTTGGCGCGCGGGAGAAGGCCCTGTGCAAGCAACTGCTGCCGCATATTAAACAAGCGGTGCAAATCCACTCCCGGTTACGTGAAAGTGAGCGCGAGCGGGTGCTTTATGCCAATACCATCGACAGCTTGTCGGTGGGCGTGATTACCCTGGATGCCAACGGCGATAGCTTAAATAGCAACCCGGTCGCCGAGCGGCTGTTAGCACAAGGTCGGGGTGTCGCATTGCAAGGAGGGCGCCTGAGTTTTGAAAATCGGCGTGAGCAGCAAGACTTCAAAATGCTGCTTGGCGAGGTAATACAGGCGCATCATCAGCGAGAGGCGGGCTGTGTTCGCGCCTTTCGTCTCGCAGATGCCAGTTCGTTGAGTGGTTTAAGCCTGCTGATACGACCACTGCCGCACAGTGACCACGGTGGTGAGCGGCGTCCGGCCGTTGCGGTGTTCATTAGTGACCCGATGGCACCGCGTCAGGCACCCAGTGATGTGTTAATCGAACTATTCGGTCTAACACCCGCTGAGTCTAAGTTAGCGGTGCGACTGGTTAACGGGCAAAGCCTGGATGAGGCATCGCTCAGTTTAAATATTTCTCGGAATACCGCTAAGTCGCACCTGAGCTCGGTATTTTCTAAAACCGGCGTCGCGCGGCAAACACAGTTAATTCAGTTGATTTTGAACAGTGTCGTCACGCTGGCCGGCGAGCCGGCCAGCGATCGTCACGACTAGCTGGTGGGCGCTTTTTTAGCGGCTGCCTTTTTGGCTGCGGCCTTTTTAGCGGGTGCTTTTTTTGCAGGGGCTTTTTTAGCAGCAGCTTTTTTGGCGGGCGCCTTCTTTGCTGCGGCCTTTTTAGCTGGGGCTTTCTTTGCCGCTGCTTTTTTGACGGCCGCTTTTTTCGGTGGGTTTTTCTTGTCGAAGTCGCGCGCAGCATTGCGGGCAGCTTTAGCCAGCGCCTTAGCACGCTGGTAGTCAGCCTTTAAATCCTGCATTTGTTCGCGGGCCATAATGACCAGCGCCTTGGCATCGACCTCAAGCTCGCGCGCAGAATCCACGGCCTTGTGAGCGCGCTCGACCTGACGCTGTATGCGAGCATCCATATTTTCCTTGGCTTTCTTTTGCAGTTCGCGCAGCTTTTCCTGCTCCTGGCGAATTTTCGCTCGCGCTTTTTCAGTTTGCGCCTTAGCGCGCTCCAGTGCTTTATCCGCGTCGGATATTAAGCGATCGCGTAGCTTTTCTACTTTATCTTCCAGAGATTCAATCTCCCGGTTGATCAGCGCTACAGGGTCTAGTTTTTGTTTAGCCATGCTTTCTGACTCCGTCATAAAGTGTTGGGGTACGTCGCGAGCAGGAAGTCTGTTCGTTGGCTTAACATAGCAAATTTCCTGATAATGAACAGGGTAATGCAGCGAATGAGTGAACAAATTATGAACAAGTCACAGAGTGATGCGATAGAAGCTGCGGTTTTTCGCCGCTTGCTCGAGCATTTAGACAGCCGAAAAGATGTGCAAAATATCGACTTAATGAACCTGGCGGGTTTTTGCCGTAACTGTTTGTCGAAGTGGTATGCGGCCGCAGCCGAGGAGCAGGGTATAGAGGTGGATTACGACGCGGCGCGCGAAAAAATCTATGGCATGCCGTATTCGCAATGGAAATCGAAATACCAAACGGAAGCCAGCCCCGAGGCGCTGGCAGCGTTCAATAAAGAGCAGAAGTGACGGCGCCTAGAGGCCCCCGTTGGGGATAAAGCGATTGCGGCTATTTGCGCGAATCCAGCGCAGTGTCTCAACAGATAGCTTTTCTCCGCGTTTGCGCAATACTTTGTTGATCCAAATGGCAGGGGATTCTGCGCCAGCTTCCCAGCCGCTAATTCGCTCTTCGGCAACAGTGAAGAAGCGAATGAGTGCCAGTAGTTCGGCGTTGTCGAAATCTGCTACAGCGAGTTGCCAGGGCTCATTAGGGAGTCGCATGACGGCGCTATAGCGCTGCTGCTCCTCCTCACTGAACGGCGCGGGTAGTTTTGCCAGGGACTGGTCGTCGCTCAGTGCTATGCAGCGCTCGAGAAAGTCTCGATCAATGGTGATAGCGGCTTTTTCAGAGTCCGGGGTCCAACTGCCAATACTCATTGCTACGGCATTCCTTTTTGATTCAACGTGGGTGGTGTGGCGCACAGTATACCTCACTACCATGAGTGACAAGCGCTAGCTGCTCACGTAAAGTCTGTATGTTTGTACAGTATTTTGCTTAAGCGGGTTTTCTGCGCCATGGTGTCGGTGCTCAACACGAGAAAGATCATTCATTGCGACTGCGATTGTTTTTACGCTTCGGTGGAGATGCGTGATGACCCGCGTTTGCGCGGTAGACCGATTGCCATTGGTGGCAAGGCCAGTCGGCGCGGCGTGATTGCTACCTGCAACTATGAGGCGCGCGCCTATGGTGTGCACTCGGCAATGCCGACCGCAACCGCATTGCAGCGCTGCCCGCAGCTGATTTTGGTCCCACCGAATATGGATAAGTACCGCCATGTTGCTGCGCAAATTCGTGAAATATTTAGTCGCTACAGCGAGCTGATCGAGCCGCTGTCCCTAGATGAGGCCTATCTGGATGTCAGCGAGTCGCGGCATTTTCAGGGCAGCGCCAGCCGTATTGCCGAAGCGATCCGGCAAGCGGTAGCCCGCGAAGTGGGAATCACTATTTCCGCGGGCGTTGCACCGAATAAATTTTTGGCGAAGATTGCCAGCGACTGGCAAAAACCTGACGGGCTTACGGTGATACGGCCCGATCAGGTCGATGACTTCGTTCGTGCGCTTCCGGTAACCAAGATTCACGGCGTCGGCAAAGTGATGGCGACGAAGTTGACGGCATTGGGCATCGAAAACTGCGAGCAGCTGCAAGGGTGGAGTGAGCTGGCCTTAGTGGAGCGTTTTGGTCGCTTTGGGCGGCAGTTATATGGTTATGCGCGCGGCGTGGATTCGCGGCCGGTAAAGGCCGAAAGGCAGCGCAAATCGTTAAGTGTTGAGCGCACGTTTGCCGAGGACCTGTCGCCAGGGGAGGCCGCAGATGCAGCGCTTGCTCAACTCATTGACGAACTACAGCGGCGTTTGCGGCCACATGCTGAACAGGCTATCGCGGGCGCTTTTGTTAAGTTGAAGAGCAGGGAATTTAAGGTAACTACCATCGAATTGCGCCAGGAAGGCAAGCTAGACCCCGCCTGCCTGCCACTGCTGATGATACAGGCCTGGGCGCGATTGCATTCCCCGGTTCGCTTGATTGGTGTGGGTGTTCGTTTCGCCGCGCCAGTAGAGCAACAGCAGCTCAGCCTTTTCTAGCGACGGCTGGCGCCGGCGCGGTGCTGATAAGATTGCGTTGTTCGTATTCAGGCTTCGCCAAGGCGTCTGCTGTAGGCTGAAGCGCCTGTTTGGCCATCGGCGCCATAGGTGCGCAGGGCAGGGCTGCCAAGCCCTAAAATTTGCATGGCCTGCTCGTTGTAGTCTTGCTGTCGGCTAAGCAGGCTGCCGATACGCTCATTCAGGTCGCGACAGCGGCGCAGGCTCTGAGTCACCTCCGCAGCCATTTCTCTGTCCGGCTGCTGCTGTTGGCGCAGGCGCTCGAGAGTCTCCAGTTGTTGGCAGCAATCCATTTTTTGTTCCGCAAGCTCGCGCAGGCGGTCGGCGTCGCCGTGGTCGCGCAGCACTGTGAGCTCTTCGTTTAGTAGAGATTCAAAGCGCTGGCTATGGGCCAGTAACTGTTGCTCGGTATCGGTCATCATGCGCTGGGGTCTGTAAGCCGTTCCAGGTCGACAAAGGCTTTTGCCACCTGCTCGCTGTCGACAGTGAACTCACCGTTGCGAATTGCGGTTTTAATCGCTTCCACTTTTTGGCGGTCGATGCCGTCGCTGCCGGCAATTGCGGTGCGGGCACGATCAACCAGGCTGCTATCAGCGGCTGACGCGGTTGCCGATTCTAGCGGCGAGTTGGCGCCGGTATCCGCGGCGTTGGTCGCATTGGGAGACGGATTACTGTCGAGCCTTTTGGGCTGGCCAAGTGGGCCGCCATTAATTCGATCGACCATGATAATTCCTCATTACATTGGCGTTGATGGTATGCCTTATTCCGGTTAACGGCAGCTACCGATAAAACTTTAACTTTTTTATTCGATTCTTACCGTATTACCGCTAATGACAATACCCTCTAACTGCTTGCCTGAACTGATATTTTCCACCCGTATTCGAGCACCCTTGGCTGCATCCTGCAGGGCGCGGCCCTTCATGCTGACGTTAATGGCAGTACTGCTGCTAATGAGCTTGAGCTCTTGTCCTTTCTTTATCATCGCTGGGGCATCCAGCATATTCACGGTGATAACCGCGCCCTGGGGGATGCTGCGTCGGCTGAGCATTCCCTGCCCACCAAGGCCCTTTTGGTATCCGTATGACAGGCTGGACACATCGCGCTCTGTCCAAGTGATATCCGCTTCAGTCACTCGCTGGCCGGCAGCGATAGGGTGCTTGCTCACCATGACCTTAGTGAAGGCCGCGATCGTTACCGGCAGGTACACCTTCCACGCCTTAACACCTTCGCAGCGCACGCCCACCGTCGTGCGCCGTCGGATGCTAGCGCCGGGCGGCAAAAAGGCCCGCAGTCGCTGACTACATTTTGCCAGACGGGTGCGCGGATCGAGTTCGCCCACGGTGATACGGGTGTTCTCATTTTGCCAGGGGTGGCGTTTGGTAATGAACTGGCTGGCAGTAGCGCTAATACGCTGCGCTGACTCCACCCCAGCGTTCGCCAGAGCGCTCGGGCAGACACTGCTCAGGAGGGCGATGGTGATTGCTACGCGCCAGATCATGACAACTTATTTCCTCACTACTAGTTTGCGGCGCCAAGTTTTTGTCAGCGCGGCGGCTTTATGACGTAAGCAGCAATTGCTATGCCAGTTTTGCAAATTAGGGGGAGTGTTAGAGAGCGCGACAAAGACTTGCCGCTTGTCAGTCAAACAGGCGGCAAGGGCTTGCCGAAAAACCGACGGTTTGTTGGCGTCGGTTTCGTAACGTATTGAAAAATATAGGAATAAAAAAGTGGCACGCGCTTTGCGTCGGACATGTCGAACGCCAAAGGCTTTGCGCCCTTATCCAGTGTATCGGCAGCGCAGCCCATAACTTTAGCGAGACAGATTTATGGCGATTAATTTTGATAAGGCACTCGGTATACACCAGCAGGCACTGCTGCTTCGCCAGCAGCGCACCGAACTGTTGGCGGCCAATATAGCCAATGCTGACACGCCCGGCTACAAGGCACGCGATATCGACTTTAAACAAGCACTGGGCCAGGCAGCACAGGGCCAGCAGTTATCGCTCAGTCGCAGCAATGCGGCGCATATTACCGAAGCGGTCGCTCCAGCGGCGGGGCAGGCGCCGGTGATGTACCGCATGCCTCAGCAGCCTTCAGTCGACGGCAATACGGTGGAGAGCCATGTAGAGCAAGCGGCATTTGCCGATAACAGCATGCGCTATCAGGCCACCATGAGTTTTCTGAGTAGTAAGTTCTCTGGAATTAAATCGATTCTTCAGGGAGGTCAATAAGCGATGGCGAATCCCCTTGATATTGCCGCTGCGGCGATGAACGCGCAAATGCTGCGTTTGAATACCACCGCCAGCAATATGGCAAATGCGGATACGGTGGCCGGCAGTGAACAGGCTGCCTACCGCGCAAAACAGCCGGTTTTTGCCACCGTGCTGGACCGTCAGCAGGGCGTCGCCGGTGTCGAGGTTGTGGGGATTAGCGAGAGCAATGCCCCTGTTCCCAAGCGTTATGAGCCGGGCCACCCGATGGCAGACGAGCAGGGCTATGTCTACGGCTCCAATGTGAACACCGTTGATGAAATGGCCAATATGCTGTCCGCCTCCCGTTCATACCAGAACAACGCCGAGGTGTTTTCCACGGTGAAGACCCTGACCCTGCGGGCCTTGCAGCTCGGTAAACAGTAGGAACTGAATGATGGAATTGCGAACGCTTGAACAATTGCAGCAGCAGAGTGCGGCGAGTACGGCAAAAAAAGAAGCCTCCTCGCTGGGGCAAGACGACTTCATGAAACTGATGCTGCAGCAGCTTAAGAATCAAGACCCGTTTAAACCCACCGACAACACGGAATTTATCAGCCAGATGGCGCAGCTAACGTCGGTGAGCGGCATCAGCGAAATGAATGACAACCTGGCTGCACTGACGAGTTCGCTGTACGGCGGTCAATTGCTGGATGCGTCCTCGCTGATCGGCAAAGAGGTGCTGGTTGGCAGTGATGTTGTCGCCCTGCCATCAGAGGGCGCGGTAAGCGGCCAGGTAACACTGCCGGTGAGCACGCAAGCGGTCGATGTCGAGATTTTGGCGCCCTCGGGTGAGGTGCTGGGCAAGGTGGCGTTAGGACCGCAGGCGGCGGGACCGGTGTCGTTTCGTTGGGATGGTAGCGGCCTGGACGGCGAGCGTTTGCCCGCAGGCAATTATTTAATTCGCGCGCAATACCTGAACGGCAACAGTGTAGAGGCCTTGCAAACGGATATTCGCAGCCCCGTACGCAGCGTGAGTTTGCCCAGTGGCGGCGGTAGCCCCACGGTGCAAATTGATGGTGTCGGTACGGTCTCAATGTCGCAAATAAAGGAAATTAGCTAGGCGCTTCGGCGCATTCATTGATCAATTCGCGAGTGATCGCAGCAGGAGTATAACTATGAGCTTTCGTATTGCATTGAGTGGACTGAACGCAGCGTCATCGCAGCTGGACGTCACCGCTGACAATATTGCCAACGTTAACACCACCGGCTTTAAAAGTTCCCGGACATCCTTTGCCGATGTGTATGCAACATCCAACAACGATGTGACAAAAACCACGCCCGGCGCAGGTGTTCGTTTGAATACCATTGTCCAGCAGTTCTCGCAGGGCAACATCGACTTCACCGACAACAACCTGGACCTGGCTATCAGTGGCGAAGGCTTCTTCACCATGAAGGGCTCAAGTGGCGTGACCTATACGCGCGCCGGCGCTTTCAGTGTCGACCGAGAAGGCTTTGTGGTGAACAACAATAACGACCGCTTGCAGGTCTACCCAGCAACCTCGAACGGCGATTTTGCCACCGGCTCGCTCTCAGATTTGCAGCTGCAGGTTACAGAGAATGCGCCGCAGGCCTCTAGCCGCGCTGATATAGGCGTGAACCTGCCCGGTGATGCGCCGATTCCCACTTCGACCCCATTCGACCCGACCGTGGCGTCCAGCTATAACCACGCCACGTCAATGACGGTGTATGACTCGCTGGGCACCTTGCACACAGCAACGCTGTACTTTGTGAAAGACCCCGCAGCGAACACCTGGCAGCAAAATGTCTATATCGACGACAACCCGGTGAGCCTGGGCAATACCCTGTCATTTGATAATACCGGTACCTTGCAAAGCCCCGCTTCGGGCATTGTGACGGTGCCTTCCTACGACCCTAACAACGGCGCGGCAGCGATTGACCTGTCGCTGGATTTCACCTCATCAACGCAGTACGGCAATGAGTTTGGCGTGAACAGCTTGCAGCAGGACGGCTTCACCACAGGGCGATTGACCGGTATTGAAGTGGCGAGCAACGGCGTCGTGTCGGCGCGCTTTACCAACGGTCAGTCATCACAGCTGGGTAAGGTCGCACTGGCGGGCTTCTCTAACCCCAATGGCTTGCAGCAACAGGGTGACACAGCGTGGGCAGAGACGTTTTCTTCAGGTAGCCCGCGTGTTGGCGAGCCGGGTAGCTCTAACTTTGGTCTGCTACAGGCGGGTGCATTGGAAAGCTCCAATGTCGATCTTACTGAGCAATTGGTGGAAATGATCACCGCGCAGCGTAACTTCCAGGCGAACGCCCAGATGATCCAGACATCTGACGCCGTTACTCAGGCGATTATTAATATCCGCTAAGGCGGGTATTCATCGCTTTAGGAGGCAGGTATGGACCGGCTACTTTATCTAGGCATGACCGCGGCCAAACACACGGAAATGGCGCAGGCCAGCAATGCCAATAACCTGGCAAATGCCAGCACGGCGGGTTTCCGGGCGGACTTCCATGCGCTGATGTCAAAGCCGGTAGAGGGAGCGGGCCATCAAACACGCGTCAACTCTGTGGTTGAGTCGCGGCTGAGCGACTTCAGTGAAGGCACCTTGATGACCACCGGTCGCGATCTGGATGTAGCGATTCGAGGTCAGGGCTGGTTTGTCGTGCAGGACGCCCAGGGTGAGGAGGCACTGAGCCGCCGTGGAGACCTTCACCTGACGGCCGACGGCATGCTGATCAATGGCGCCGGACAACCCGTGATGGGCGATGGCGGACCGTTGGCGGTGCCTGAACACGACAGTTTGACGATCGGCAGCGACGGCACGGTATCGATAGTGCCACTGGGTCTTGGCCCTGAGTCGTTAGTGACCGTCGACCGCATTCGTTTGGTCAGCGCCGAACCTGAACAGTTGCGCAAGGGCGAAGACGGTTTGATTCGAACGCTCGATGGCACCACGCCAGCCGCCGATGCCAGTGTGCGTGTTTCGCCGGGCACACTGGAAGGATCGAACGTGAATACCGTTGAGGCAATGGTCAATATGATCGAACTGGCCCGGCGTTTTGAAATGCAGGTGAAGGTGATGAATACCGCAAATACGGTATCCGAAGCCGGTGCGCGCCTGATGAGAATGGAATAAGAGGATAAGTTTATGAATTCATCATTGTGGGTAGCCAAAACCGGTCTCGATGCGCAGAACACGCGTATGCAGGTGGTCAGTAACAACCTGGCGAACGCCAATACCACTGGGTTCAAGCGCGACCGCGCGTCTTTTGAAGATCTGCTCTATCAAAACTACCGTCAGGTGGGCGGGCAATCTTCCCAGCAAACTCGTCTGCCCAGCGGTATGCAGGTAGGTACCGGGGTTCGGGTGGTGTCGACTGAGAAAATCTTTAACCAAGGCACGATGACGCAAACCAATAACAACCTGGATTTAGCGGTCAATGGCAACGGCTTTTTCCAGGTGCGGATGCCAGACGGCAGCCTGTCTTACACCCGCGATGGTTCATTCCAATTGGACGACCAGGGGCAGATCGTTACCAACAGCGGCTACATCGTCGAGCCGGGTATTACGGTGCCTGCCAATACGCGCAGCATTACCGTCGGCACCGATGGGGTTGTCAGCGCGATGATCGCTGGTGACTCCGCGCCGGTGCAATTGGGCAGCATACAGTTGGCAGACTTTATCAATCCGGCTGGCTTAGAAGCGCGCGGTGAAAACCTGTATCTGGAGTCGGCCTCCAGCGGCGCGCCGCAAACTGGTACGCCCGGCCTGAGCGGTTTGGGCACGCTGGCGCAAGGGGCGCTGGAAGGCTCCAATGTGAACGTGGTGGAAGAGCTGGTGAATATGATCGAGACCCAGCGCGCTTACGAGATGAACTCCAAAGCGATTTCCACCAGCGACCAAATGATGCAGTACGTGAATAACAACCTGTAAGTGGGTAATGCCATGAAGCTATCACGCTACTTCCGCCTTTTTCTGCTCGCTACTGTGGCTTTACTCACGGCCTGCGCCCAAGCACCAGAGCGCGACGAACAGGTGTGGGAGTCACAGTTGCCGGAGCAGCAATACAGCAATAGCGAAAATCCCGGTTCGATCTACCAGGCGGGCTATGGCATGAGCCTGTTTTTGGATCGCCGCGCCCGGCAGGTAGGCGATGTCATCACCGTTATTTTGTCCGAGAAGACAGACGCGAGTAAGCAGTCCAACACGGCGACGGCTAAAGAGAGCAATATCTCGGTACCTACTGTGACGCTACTCGGCAGAGGCGTGACTCATAACGGCACGCCAGTGCTGTCGACGGGTGTGTCCAGCGACCAGGATTTTGCCGGGCAGGGCAGCAGCAGCCAGAGCAACAGTCTGACCGGTAGTATCACCGTTACCGTGTCACAGGTGTTGCGCAATGGCAGTCTGCGGGTGCGCGGTGAGAAGTGGGTAACCATCAATCAAGGCGATGAGTTTATCCGCATTCAGGGCATTGTTCGCCCCGAAGACATTGCCGCCGACAATTCGGTGCCTTCGTTCAAAGTTGCCGACGCACGCATTACCTACAGCGGCAAAGGAGCGCTGGCCGATGCGAATTCCATGGGCTGGCTGGGGCGTTTGTTCCAGTCAGTGCTGTCACCATTTTGAGGGTGAGAACGATGAACAACCACCGCCCATCTCTATTTCCACGCCTGCTGGCAGTCGTACTTTTTATGCTGGCCGTACCCGCTTCAGCCGACCGCGTGAAAGACCTGGTCAATGTGGCCGGTGTGCGTGAAAACCAACTCGTCGGCTACGGCTTGGTGGTGGGATTAAGCGGCACCGGAGACCAGACCAGTCAGGCGCCGTTTACCATACAAAGCATTCGCAATATGTTGACCGGCTTTGGCGTTCGCGTTCCCGACAATGTGAACCCGCAGCTGAAAAATGTCGCGGCGGTAACCATTCACGCCAATCTTCCTGCCTTTGCCAAGCCGGGACAGACCATCGATGTGACGGTGTCATCGATCGGCAACGCCGCCAGCCTGCGCGGGGGCAGTTTGCTAATGGCGCCGATGATGGGCGCCGACGGCCAGGTGTATGCCGTCGCCCAGGGCAGCTTATTGGTCAGTGGGCTAGGGGTTGAAGGTAATGATGGCTCCCGCGTGACGGTGAACATACCCAGCGCTGGCCGCATCCCTAACGGCGCGATTGTCGAGCGACCTGCGCCGAGCCAAATGGCCAGCAATGGTGAGGTCATGCTGAATTTAAAAACGCCGGACTTCACCACTGCGCGTCGCCTGTCGGAAAAAATTAATGAGTTTTTTGGTGCCGGCACAGCCAGTGCAATGGACTCGGCGACGGTCAAAGTACTCGGCCCCTCCAGTGCTGACCGCCGCGTAACATTTATCTCCATGCTTGAAGAGCTTGAGGTCGATCCCGCCGAAGCCCGTGCCCGCGTGGTGGTTAATTCCCGCACCGGTACCATCGTGATTGGTGGCAATGTACGGGTGATGCCCACGGCGGTGACGCATGGCTCACTCACCGTGTCGGTGACCGAGCGGGTCGATATCAGTCAGCCCAATGCCTTTGCCGATGGCCAAACCGTTGCGGCCGGGCGCTCCAGTATTGATGTTGCAGAAAGCGGCTCGCGAATGTTTTTACTCGATGCCGGCGTCACCCTGGAAGAAATTGTTAAGGCGATCAATCAGGTCGGTGCGGCTCCCGGCGACTTGGTGGCGATTCTCGAAGCACTGAATCAGGCTGGCGCGCTGCGCGCCGAGTTGCTGGTGATTTAAATGGATATTTCAAAGGCGGGTAATTACCACGACTTCTCTGGCCTGGCTGCGCTGCGCAGTGAGGCGCAAGCCGACAGTGAACAGGCAATTGCGCCAGTGGCTCGCCAGTTTGAAGCACTGTTTTTACAAATGATGCTAAAAAGCATGCGCGACGCCGTGCCCGAGGGTGGGCTCTTCGACAGTAATGGCGGTGAGCTCTACCAGGAAATGCACGATAAACAGCTTTCCGTCACGCTCTCAGAGCAGGGCGGCATTGGCTTGGCCGACGCCATTGCACAGCAGCTCAGTGGCCGTGGTGTCGCCCCTGGCGCCGCGTTAACGGAGCAGGGCGCGCAACTTCGTCAGCAGCTGTTAACAAAAGCCGCTCAAGTGTCGCCGCAAACGGCCGATAACTTGGCAGCGAAACGAGGAATTTAACATGGCAGATATGTTGGGTAATGCGCTATCTGCTCTGGTGTCATATCAGCGGGCGCTGGCGACCACTAGCAACAATATCGCCAACGCCGACACAGAGGGCTATAGCCGCCAGCGGGTCGATTTTGCGACGCGAATCCCCCAGCAATCGGGTGACCTGTCTATTGGCTCCGGTGTGAAGGTGAGCGATGTACGCCGCGTATACGATGAGTTTGCCAACTTGCAAATGCGCAACGCTAGCGGCTCATTTAGCCAGCTCGATAATTTCTATCAATTGGCAACGCAACTGGATAACAGTCTGTCCGACCCGGAACTGGGGATCAGCGCCGCGCTATCGCGCTTTTATGACAGCGTGCAGAATCTTGCTGACGACCCCGCCTCAATTCCCTCTAGGCAATTGTTGTTGTCTGAAGCTGAGAGCCTCGGTGGTCGATTCGCTGAATTTTCGGCGCAACTGGAGGGGTTGAGCAAGGAGGTAAACGCGCGCATTCAGAGCGATGTGAACGATATTAATGACCTCGCTCAGGAGTTGGCCGACATCAACGGTTTGGTTGTCGAAGCGCAAGGAAAGTTTGGCGCTGCGCCCAATGACCTGCTCGACCAGCGCGATTTGGCCTTGCAGCGCCTGAATGATCTCGTTTCCATCAAGACAGTGGAGCAGGATGACGGCGCCACCAATGTGTTTATTGGCAACGGCCAATCGTTGGTGCTCGGCGAAGAGTCCCGGTCAATGACCACCACTCGCAGCCCTTTTGGTTCAGATCGGCTGGAGCTGGCGATGGCGTCGAGCCCACAGTCGCCGATCAGTGAGGTGCTTTCAGGCGGCAGTCTCGGCGCGTCGCTGAGCTTTCGGGACGGCCTACTCGATACCACAAAAAATGAACTTGGGCGCATTGCAACGGCGCTAACAACCTCACTCAATCAGCAAAATGGTCAGGGGCTGGATCTTGATGACAACCTGGGCGCGGATATCTTTAATACGTTGAGTCCGTCGGCAATTGCGGCCACCGGTAATGCGAGTAGCGCCCAGCTCTCGGCAACGATTGAAGACATTTCGGCCTTAGACGGCCGAAATCTGCTGGTGCAATTTGACGGGGCTGCCTGGTCGTTTCGCAATGCGGCCAATGGCCAACAAATTTCAGCCTGGAGTGGCAGCGGCACGGCGGCCGATCCCTTTCTGATTGATGGCGTGTCGCTGACCTTGGACGCCCCAGCGGCGGCGGGGGATCGCTTTTTGGTGACGCCGACCGCCGATGCCGCCGCGCAGGTATCGGTGATAATGAGTAACCCGGCGCAGCTGGCGGCTGCGGCGCCAACGCGCAGCGGCGCTGACGGCGCCAATACCGGCGCAGCGCAAATTACCGAAACGCGTATTGTCGATGCCAGCGATCCAAACTTGTCGGCCAGCGTTGCCATTGAGTTTTTGGATGCGAATACCTACCAAATTAATGGCAGCGGCAGTTTTAGTTACAGCCCCGGCGCAGAGATTGTCGTCAACGGCAATGCCGTGGCGATTACCGGTAGCCCCATTGCCGGTGATCGTTTTTACATTGAGGCCAACAGCGGGGCGAGCGGCGATAACCGAAATATGCTCGCCATGGCCGCCGTGGAAGACAGCAAACTGTTAGATGGCGGCGCCAGCAGTGTACAAAACGCGGTGAGCGGCTTGGTTGGTGATATTGCGGTGGCCACGCGCAGCGCGGAGCTGAACCGAGACTCACAGGAAAACCTGCTTCGTCAGACCCGAGAAAATGTCGAAGCCATCTCCGGCGTCAATCTCGATGAGGAGGCGGCCAATTTGTTGAAATATCAGCAGGCTTATCAGGCGGCTGCTCAGGCAACGAGTATCGCCAATCAATTATTCCAGAGCTTGATTAGCTCGTTTCGCTAGTGGGGGAGTAGGGTGAGAATTTCCACAGCGCAAATTTATGCCGGCGGCTTGAGTGCGATGCTCGAACAGCAGAGCAAGCTGCTTGATACCCAAACCCAGCTCGCGACCGGGGAAAAGCGCCTGTCGCCCGCCGACGACCCAGTGGGCGCCGTACGCAGCCTGGAACTCAGTCGCTCGCTGGACCGCAGCGAGCAGTTTCAGCGCAATGCAGTGATCCTGGACAACCGGCTGCGCATGGAAGAGTCCACCCTGGCGGAGAGCGTTGAAATTATGCAGCGGGTGCGCACCCTGGCCCTGCAGGCGAATAACGCCAGCCAGGACAATGATTCGCGAATGGCCATTGCTCGAGAATTAGAACAACAAGTCGACAGCTTGTTGGCGCTGGCCAATACCCGCGACAGCGACGGCCGCTATATCTTCTCCGGCTATCAGCAGGACACCCAGGCGTTTAGCCGAGATGTAAACGGCTTTCGTTACAATGGCGATGACGGCCAGCGTTTACTCCAGGTTGGGGCGAACCGCCAGCTGGCAGATACCAGCCCGGGCTCGGAGCTATTCACCGGTATTGCCAATGGCAATGGCCGTTTTCAGGCTATTGCAGGGGCTTCGAATACCGGCCAGGCGGTGATCGATGCGGGCGCTGTCAGCGATCAGCAGCTGTATAACGGCGATGCCATCGATATTGTTTTTATCGCGCCAGATCAATATGAGTTGCGTGACAGCTCCGCTGCAGTTATTGCAACGGCCAGCTATCGCAGTGGTGATAGTATCGATGTTGCAGGTATGACGGTGAGTATTCAGGGTGAGCCTGCGGCGGGAGACAGCTTCTCACTGCGTGCCAGTGAGGCCGAAGACGTGTTCTCAATGGTTGCCAATTTAGCGCAAACGCTTGCCGAGCCCCGCAGCGGCAGCGCCAGTCGCGCACTGCAAACTTCGTCGATAAACGGCGCCTTGGCGAACATTGACCAAGCCCTCGACCATCTTATCGCCAAGCAGGCGGACAGCGGTGCCAGAATGCAGGCGCTGGACCGGCAGCGCGAGGTGAATGAAAGCGTGAACCTGCAGGTTCAACAGAACCTGAGTGTGATTAATGACCTAGACTACGCCGAGGCGGTATCGCGGTTTGAGCAACAGCGCCTCGGTTTGCAGGCGGCTCAGCAAGCCTTTGCGAAAGTTCAGGGATTGTCATTGTTTAACTACCTTTAAGGCCTAGCGCCCCCAGAATTTTGGAAAATGCCAATGGCGGTAAAGCCCCGCCGTTGGCTGACTACGTAGCCCTACCTAGCTTCTCCTTCCTTTACTACGTAATTATCCGTAGAGAGCAAAAAAAACCTAAAGTTCGCTACGCCAGAGCCGTTATATAGGCTGAAAGCAACGCGCAGTCACTGCGGCTGGGCAAGATTAAAGACTAGCGTCTTTACCGAAATAAAGTGGAAGGAGAGTCATCATGGCCCTTAGCATCAATACAAATGTTGCCTCGTTGAACGCCCAGAGAAACCTGTCGCGCTCACAGGAAACCCTGAACACCTCACTGCAGCGCTTGTCTACAGGTCTGCGTATCAACAGCGCGAAGGACGATGCTGCCGGTCTGGCCATCTCCACCCGCTTTACTACGCAAATCAATGGTTTAGACCAAGCTGTGCGCAACGCCAACGACGGTATCTCACTGGCTCAAACTGGTGAAGCGGCGCTGGACGAAATCACTAACAACCTGCAGCGCATCCGCGAGCTAGCTGTTCAATCTGCCAACTCTACGTATTCGGCTTCTGACCGCGCGGCACTGGATGCAGAAGTTCAGCAGCGATTGGCGGAAATTGATCGTATCGGTAGCCAGACCAGCTTCAATGGCCAAAAAATTCTCGATGGTAGCTTTGGCAACGCCACTTTCCAAGTAGGGGCGAATGTTGGTGAAACCATCAGTGTTAACCTGACTAGCGGTGTGAAAACCAGCCAAATGGGCCAAATTGCCACCGCGACAAATACTGTCACTGCAGGTGCTTTGTCTGCTGGCGACTTGACACTGACTGTTGGTGACGGCGATACGGTAAGCGTAGGAGCTTCCAGTGCTGGTACCAAAGGTATTGACGGAACTCTGACCGAAGGTGGTCAGGCTGCTTCCAGTGCCTATGCCAAAGCTGAAGCGATCAATGCAGCGGGTATTTCCGGCTTGAGCGCGCTAGCGAGCACCGAAGCGACAATTGCTTTTGTCGATATCACTAGTGCTGGTGGTGCGGGTACGTACAGCTTGCAGATCAATGACGTGGATGTCTTCGACAATGCTGTGGTGTCTGCAACCTTTGATATCGACGATGTTGCTGCGGCAATCAACGCCAAGTCTGGCGAGCTGGGTATTTCAGCTGAAGTAGACGGTACGGATATTGTGCTGACGGCAGCGGATGGTCGTACCATTCAAATTGATGAAACGACAGGCGGAGATACTGCTGGCGGTGTGGGCGACTCGACCAACTACGGTGAAATCACGTTGGCTGCTTCTGAAGTCATTACTGTTGCGGGTTCTGCGCCAGGTACCACCGGCTTCTCAGCAGGCTCTATTGCTTTGAGCTCGGCTACCCTGTCCTCGACAAGTGTTTCCGATGTTGATGGCGCGAATGACGCTATCCAGCGCGTCGATGCGGCTCTGACGTCAGTCAGCAATTTGCGTAGTGACTTCGGTGCGGTACAGAATCGCTTTGAATCCACCATAACCAACCTGCAGACGATCTCTGAGAACCTGTCAGCGTCACGCGGCCGGATTCTGGATGCAGACTTCGCTGCAGAGACGGCTAACTTGACCAAGGCGCAGATCCTCCAGCAGGCCGGCACTGCGATCCTTGCTCAGGCAAACTCACTGCCCCAGGCAGCCCTGAGTCTGCTCCAGTAAGTCGCAAACCGCCCGCTCGAATGAGCGGGTAATTTGGCCCCGCACCGGGTGATGTATTTCGAATAAGGGCCGCAAGGCCCTTTACGTGCTTCGCAAAATCGGTGACGGGCTGAAAAGGTGAATGCATATGGATACCAGTCTGAATCTAGCAAGTGTTCGCAGTGTGGTTAGCCCCCTTACCGACGGGGTGGCAAAGCGCCCAGACAGCGGCAGAGGCTTACCTGCTAACGGACAAAGTTTGCCGCCTTCGGCGGTACCGCGCGGGGTGACTTCGGCAAATCCGGATAGCAAAGAAGGCGAAGAGCTGAGCAGAATAGCAAAGGCACTCGTTGCAGAATTTGACCCAGCAGAGCGTATCGAGCGCACTGAGCAGGCCCTGGAAAAGCTGAATGAGATCATGCGTGATCGCGAGCGAGACCTTGAGTTCTCTATCGATGAAGTGACCGGTAGAACCATTTTAAAGGTCATCCATGCAGAGTCGGGTGAGGTGATTCGGCAGATTCCGCCGGAAGAACTATTGAATATCACGCGCACGTTTATAGAAGGCACGGGAAGTTTAATTAACGACGAAGCCTAGAGCCCGGCTTATGGCGCGAAGCTTGCTTTGCTTCAGTAACGCGTCTCGGTGGTGTGGGGTATTGGCGCCGCCAAGGGCAAAACAAACAGCGCGAGCTTCGGTGCAAATCGCCGAAGCCGCAAGGCAGGAGGTGACATGGCGTCGCTCACCGTATCCGGGGCGGGCTCCGGTTTAGATATCAACAGCATTGTCTCGCAATTGGTAGAGGCAGAGCGTGCGCCGCAAGCGAATCGCCTGGCGTCAAAGGAAGCACGCATTCAGGCGCAGCTTTCCGCCTTTGGTACACTGAAATCCTCCCTGGAATCGTTTCAAAGCAGCCTGACCAAGCTGCAGAATGTCGACACCTATAATCAGCGTTCCTCCTCGCTCCCCTCGGATAGCCCCTTTAGTGTTTCCGTTGATGATACTGCTGCGGCCGGCAGCTACGAGGTAAGTGTCGAGCAACTTGCTACCAGAAATAAGATCGCATCCACCGCTTATGCCGACGCCCAGACCAGTGTCGGTACCGGCACGCTCAACATTACCGTAAACGGCGAAAGTTTCAGTGTCGATGTTGAAAGCGGCAGTGACTCGCTAGAAGCCATTCGCGCGGCGATTAATGATGCCGAGGACAATGTTGGCGTATTGGCAAGTATTGTAAATGATGAAAATGGCGCGCAGTTGGTCTTAACCAGTGATAACAGCGGCGTGGAAAATGCCATTGCGGTAAGCGTGACCACCGATCTTGCTGATACCGGTGACCTCAGTCAGTTGAGCTACGACCCCAATGCCGGCAGCAACCCCATGATCGAAAAGGTTGCCGCACTGGATTCCATCATCGAGGTTGACGGGTTTACGCAAACCAGTTCAGATCTCACCGTTGCGGGCATGATTGAAGGGGTCACTTTCAATCTCAGCGAAGCGCGCCCCGGCGAAAAAATTAATGTAGACGTCAGCCTCGACACCAACGCGGTCAAGCGGGCGGTAGAGGGCTTTGTCAAAGCCTACAATAATCTAAACACCACACTGAATGACCTGACAGCTTACGACCCGGAGGCCAATACCGCCGGTCTTTTACAAGGTGATTCGACGACGCGTGAGATCGCCACGCGGCTGCGCAGTGAAATCGGCTTAAACGTTGGCAGTATCAGCGGCGATATCAACTCTCTGGCACAAATCGGCATTACCACGGGTGACAACTCGCTGCTGGAGATTGACAGTGATGAGCTCGGCGACGTTATCAGTAGCAATTTTTCGGCGATTCAAAATCTTTTTGCCAACGACGACGGCTATGCAAATCGCTTAGATGACACTCTCGAGCGTTACACCCAGGGCGGGGGTATCTTAGATGTTCGTACAGAGGGCCTGAGTGGCCAAATTGAACGGATTAACGATCAGCGAGAAGCGCTTGATCGCCGCATTGCCTCGGTGGAGGAGCGCTACTTCAAACAGTTTACGGCGCTGGATAGCCTACTGGGGCAATTGACCAGCACCGGCGATTTCCTGACACAGCAATTGGCGAACCTGCCGGGCAGTGTCAAACAGGACTAGCATAGGTAGATTCCGAGGGCGGCTTTTAGCAAAACACCCTAAAGCGCCGTCGTGATATGCCGATAACTTGGATAGATCATCGGCAAGCAAGGCAAGAGGATAAAAAATGAGCTATTCAGCAGGTCGGGTTAGTCAAGCTTATGCCAGTGTTGGCACACATAGCCAGGTTGAGGCGGCCAGCCCTCATCGGCTTATTCAGTTATTGATGGACGGCGCGTTAGACAGACTTGCGCTGGCGCGGGGGCAAATACAGCGGGGAGAAATTTCGCTTAAGGCAAATAGCATTAGCCGAACCATGTCGATTATCGACGGCTTGCGTTTAAGTCTCGACCACAGCGTAGACAGTTCATTGAGCGAAAACCTCGAGGGTCTATACGACTACATGAATCGTCGTCTGCTATTGGCTAACGTCAAAAACGATACAGAGGCTTTAGACGAGGTATCAGGCTTGCTCCGCGAGTTAAAAGAGGCCTGGGATGCGATTCCTGATCCTACCCGCGAAAGCACAGCGTACTCAGCGGGCGAGGCGGTCGTATAAATGGCGGTGCCAGCAGACATTGACGCCCTTCGTGCTGCGGAGCTGTTAAGCCCGCGTCAACAGCAGCTTCGCGAGCTACTGCTTATGACCGAAGAGATTGGTTCTCTGGCGGAGCAGGGTGAGTGGAACGAGGCCCTGTCTCGCCAGCGCGACCGGCGGCTGGCGATGGAAGCCTTTTTTGCACAGGCCTGCAGTGCTGAAGAATCCGGGCTGGTTGCGCAGGTGATACAGCATATTTTGACGATTGATGACAACGTCTCCACTGCGCTGGCCAACAAACGCAATACGCTGAGCCACAAGCAGCTCGAGCATCGGCGGAAGGCCCAGAATGTGGGGCGCTACCTGTCAAATTGTTAGCGCCTTCCCACCACGCGTCTCTCGACGGCCGTTAGCGGGCAGCGCCGAGAGCGCTCCTCTCGCCACTTTCACAAGTGGCACGCTCTGCGACTCCGTACTTCTACTAACCTAGAGCTATTACGTATTAACAGCTCCGCTGGCCTCTCGCATTATGGTGACCACGCGGGTGGCAAATCGATCTTAGGTTCGTGCTTAATCCGCCACCATAGGTAGCGTTTTCGGAGACCCTCCGGCTACATCCACAATAACGAGTTCTAGTGAAGACGCTTATGGCATCACAAGCAGAACAATTCGGGGGTAGCGGGCCAGCGCCGTCTCGTATTATGCGGGCGCTGGATATTCTGATTAAACAGGTCGCTGAGTTCGACACCTTAGTGTTGATTCGCGGTGAATCAGGCAGCGGTAAGGAAGTGGTCGCGCGTAAGATCCACGAGTGTTCAGATCGCGCGGGTAAGGCCTTTATTCCTGTGAACTGCGGCGCCATCCCCGCTGACTTGCTCGAAAGCGAACTTTTCGGCCACGAAAAGGGTGCCTTTACCGGCGCAGTAGCCAATCGCCAGGGCCGTTTTGAAATGGCAGAGGGTGGCACCTTATTCCTCGATGAAATTGGCGATATGAGCTTGCCAATGCAGGTGAAGCTGCTTCGCGTTTTGCAGGAGCGTTGTTACGAGCGTGTTGGCAGCAATGAAACGCGCAAGTGCAATGTACGCATTCTCGCTGCGACTCACCGCAACTTGGAGTCGATGGTCGACGAGGGCACCTTCCGTCAAGATTTGTTCTTCCGGCTCGATGTTTTCCCTATAGAAGTTCCCTCTTTGCGTCAGCATCCGGAAGATATTGAAATGCTGACCAGAAACTTCGCTGAGCGCTTGACTGAGCGCGGCATGAAACCGCCCAGTTTTTCAGCCAGTGCATTGCGAGCCTTGCAGCGTTATAACTGGCCTGGCAATGTGCGCGAATTAGAGAACCTGGTGGAGCGCTTGGCCATCACTCACGGTGGGAAGCGTTTAGGCGTTAACGACCTGCCCGCCAAGTACCGCTTTGAGCTTGTCGACGACGATGGTGATCAGCCAGTCAACGAGCGCGAAGATCAAGACGTGCTGATGGAGCTATTGCTTCAGCGCGAAGACGACGATCCGCTCACCGCTAATGCTGGCGCAACGCTTCCTGAGGAAGGTATTGACCTAAAGCATCATCTTCAGGAATTGGAGCAGGCCTTCATTAACCAAGCTCTTGAGCGTGAGCAAGGCGTGATCACCCGCGCTGCGCAGTTATTAGGATTGCAGCGCACCACGCTGGCAGAAAAAATGAAGAAAATGGGTATTAGCCAGTAGGCTATTCTCTCGACAGAGCGCCTATGTTTCCTCGATGAGAGGTAGTCGCTTGATAACTCCCATCACTACTTTTTATCTTCCCTTCTTTACATCAATGCTGCGAATAGCGGTATCGAAATATTTTTCCTAACGCGGCGGAGTAGGCGCATTTATTTCGCCTGCCACAAGCTTGTCGCTACGCCTGTTTTTCGCCTGCCAAAATATTGTCGATTCAGTGTTTTAATGTCCTAAATTATTGAAAAATATAATTAAAATTTGTTGGTATGGCTGTTGCATTATACCCCCTGAGTTAAACGATAGGGCAGTAACATGGCAGAAATACTCACATTCGGTTCCTCAGCGTCTCCTGCGACAGAGTCCCTCGCGATAGAGGCCTGCATGCGCGAGTTCGCGTCAACGCGTGTATTCCTGGAGCATTGCCATGCGACCTTGCCCGGTGTTGTCGGTGCTCTGCATCGTCGCATCGATGGGGGGGAAGCGAAATGAAACAGTTAATCGCCAAAGACCCCGCATCAATTGCTGTTCGCGATCTGGCGACGCGCGTTGCCAGGACGGATGCCACGGTATTGATTTGTGGGCAGAGCGGCGTCGGCAAGGAAGTTTATGCCCGCTACATACATGCGCAATCGCGCCGTGCTGAGGGCCCCTTTGTTGCGGTGAACTGCGCCGCGATTCCGGAAAACATGCTCGAGGCCATGCTGTTTGGTTATGAGAAGGGCGCGTTCACCGGGGCGATAAGCAGCCACGCGGGCAAGTTTGAGCAAGCCCAGGGCGGAACGCTGCTGCTGGATGAAATCTCTGAAATGGATATTGGCTTGCAGGCCAAGTTATTACGTGTGCTGCAGGAAAAGGAAATTGAGCGCCTGGGTAGCCGACGAAGTATGAACCTGGACGTGCGCGTTATCGCGACCACTAACAGGGATCTGCGTGAGGCCGTATTGGCCGGCGAGTTTCGCGAGGACCTCTTTTACCGCTTGAATGTTTTTCCCCTTTGCCTGCCCTCCCTGTGTGAGCGCCGGGAAGATATCTTGCCGCTGGCCGAACACTTTCTCGAGCGCGATGAGTCTATAGACAGTGCGCAGTCGGTGCTCACTCACGATGCCCGCGAAAAACTACTTAGCTACGCGTGGCCGGGCAATGTTCGCGAGCTCGACAACGTTATTCAGCGGGCGTTGATTTTGCGCCAAGACCACCGTATTAGCGACAGAGATATCCAGTTTGAGCAGGGTATGCAGCTGTTTTCCACGGCGACGACTGGCAGCGCCAGCGCGCCGTTGGATGGTTTTATGCGAGATCAGGAACGCCAGAGAATTAGCGACGCCCTGCGCCAGGGCCGCTCAAAGAAAGAAGCGGCCGAAATTCTCGGTATTAGCCCGCGCACCTTGCGCTACAAATTAGCCCGGCTGCGCGAGCAGCAATGCCTGCAAGGTTAATGGAGAGTTGTCATGTCAGACGGAATGAAAGTTGACTCTATCCTCAACCAGATACGTGCGCTGCGCGAGCAAAGCGCGATGCCCGGTGCCGCCGATGTGCGGGATCCGGGTCGCATTGATGCAGCACCGAAGGTCGATTTTTCGCAGATGTTGCAGCAGTCACTTCAGGGGATTAACCAAACTCAGGCGAACGCCAGCCAGTTGGCAACGGCGTTTGAGCGCGGCGACCCGAATGTCAGCATCACAGAGGTGATGGTGAATATGCAAAAGGCCCAAGTCTCGTTTAAGGCCGCGGTGGAAGTGCGAAATAAGGTCGTTGACGCCTATAAAGAAGTGATGAGGATGTCAATGTGACAACGAGCGTGCTGCGTGTAAGAAAGGGTTTGAGTCATGGCTGATTCGCAAAGCATTTCTGTTAACAGTGTGTTGCAAAGCGCCGCCAAAAACGACGTGCTGCGTCAGCTGCTGATTCTGGTCGGTATCGCCGCTAGTGTTGCGCTGGGTGTTGCAGCAGTGTTGTGGTCGCAAAGTGGTGACTATCGTGCGTTGTACTCCTCACTACCGCCGGAGCGCGCATCGTCGGTTGTCGATGCGCTGAATGTGGCGGGAATTCCTTATCGTATTCAGGATTCAACCGGCGCAATAATGGTTCCAGCGGAGCAAATTTATGACGCGAGAATCCGTCTTGCCGGACAAGGCCTGGGTAAAGACGGCAGCGGTATGGCCATGCTGGAGAAGGAGCAGGGCTTTGGCGTTAGCGAATTTATGCAGTCAAAAAAATACCACTACGCGCTGGAGCAGGAGCTCGCCAGTACGATAGAAAGCCTGCAGCAGGTGCGCAGAGCTCGGGTGCATTTGGCGATCCCCAAGCAATCGGTATTTGTGCGTGACCGCAAAGCGCCGAGCGCATCGATTATGTTGGATGTGTACCCCGGCAGCGAAGTCTCTAAACGCAATGTCTCGGCCATTATCAATCTGGTGGCGAGCAGCATCGGTGGCTTGAATGCCGAGGATGTCACCGTGGTGGATCAGCTGGGGCAGCAGCTCAATGAAAGCCGCAGTGATGGTGACCAACTGGAACTGAGTGATAGGCAGTTCACCTATCGCCGTCGCATTGAGCAGGCGTACGAAGAGCGGATCGCCGATTTGATCCGGCCCATCGCCGGCTCCGGCCGCGTTAGGGTAACGGTTGCCGCGGATGTGGATTTCAGCAGTGAGCAGGAAAGCCGGGAAAGCTGGAACCCCGACCGACAGGTGGTGCGCAGTGAACAGATTAACGAACAGCTCAATGGCGGCGCCGCCCAGGGGCGCGGTGTGCCGGGTGCTCTGTCGAATCAACCGCCGCCGGCGGGCGTAGACGGCGAGGGCGGTGAGCAGGCGAATGCTGACGCCGGTAATCGCTCGGTTATTCGCAACTACGAAATCGAGCGGGTGCTTGCCCATAGCAGTAACCCAAGCGGCAGCTTGAAGAAACTCTCGGTCGCGGTGCTGGTGGACAATCACCGCCGCGTCAACGAGGCAGGGGAAGTCGTCGTGGAGCCCATGACCAACCCAGAACTTGAGCGCATGACGTTATTGGTGAAAGACGCCGTGGGCTTCGAAGAACAGCGCGGCGATCGGGTGACGGTGATGGCGGCAGATTTTCGCGAAACCGTAACCTTCGACGAAGAGGCGACGGGTCCTGCGATCTGGGAGCAGCCCTGGTTTGCGAATTTGGTGCGGCAGGTGTTGGTTGGCGTTGCCTTGCTATTCATCGTGTTTGCAGTGCTGCGGCCCAGCGTGAAAACCTTACTGCAACACAAGGCGCCCGCGCCGGTGGCGAGCACGGACGAGCCGGGAATAAGCGGCGAGCTGCAACAGCAGCCGGTGGCTGCTCTTGGGGCGCCGAACGCGGGGGGCTACCCTCAAGGCATTAGCTTTGAGCAGCAGTTAGGCGATGTTCGTGGAATGGTTGAAGAAGATCCGCGCCGCGTGGCGCAGGTCGTTAACAGATGGGTGACTGAAGACAATGGCTAATGCAAACGCCAGTGGCGCGACGGCGGCGCCAGCAATTCCCGGCTGTGAAAAGGCTGCGTTGTTATTGCTAATGATGGGCGAGAGCTACGCGGCCAAGGTGCTGCAACATATCTCGCCCGACGATGTCGAGCGTATCGGTTCGGCAATGGCAAATATTAAACGTGTTGATAACCAGCGAGCGGTGGAGGTTGTTAAGGACTTCCACGAGAGTGCGGCGTCTGAAAATTCGCTCGCGGTTGGCGTTCAGTCCTATGTTCGCAAGATGTTCACCAATGCCTTGGGTGAGCAAAAAGGCGGCAGTTTGGCCAAGCGCGTACTCGGCGACGAGGCTGGCAGTGAGATGGATGAACTGCGCTGGGTTGAGCCTGAAGCACTGATGCAAATGCTCAAAGACGAACACCCGCAAATGATCGCCATTACCCTCGCTCATCTGGAGCAGGAGCAAGCAGGAAAAGTACTGGCGCAGTTTCCCGAGGCGGTGCAAAACGATGTGGTGTATCGCGTCGCGAATATGAAAACGATTCCCGATGCGGCGATGACCCAGCTGCAAAATGTATTGAAGAAAAAACTGTCAGTAACGGCCAAATTAAAGAGCCGGGATATCGACGGCGCGGCGGCAGCGGCGGGCATTATCAACGGCTTGGACAGCGACGCCGAGACACGCATTCTCGATAGTGTTGCAAAAAATAATCAGGAGCTGTCGACCAAGATTCAAGACCTGATGTTTGTCTTTAGCAACCTGATTAACATCAGTGACAAGGGCATGCAGCAGTTACTTCGTGAAGTGTCTTCTGACCTGCTGCCAATTGCCTTAAAAGGCGCCTCAGAAGAGGTGCGCGAAAAAATTCTGCGCAATATGTCCAAGCGCGCACGAGAGATGTTAGTCGACGATATGGAAGCGCGTGGGCCAATAAAAATCAGCGAGGTTGAACAGGCGCAAAAAGAGATCCTCACGATCGCGCGTAGCCTGGCCGATAGCGGCCAAATTGATTTGGGTCGCGGCGGTGATGACTACATTTAAGCAGCGACAGGCTGAGGTGGAACGGTGACAGCGGGCTTCCAGCAATTTATTCCCAGAGACGTCGAGACGCCGGTGGCTGAGCCACCAGTCGACCAGACAACGCGACCAGCCAACAGTTGGCAGCTACCTGAAATGCGCGGTGGCGCCAGCAATCGTAGTCGGCCGGCCCCAGCGACTGACGCGCCAGCGGCGCTCGCCGATGAGGTCGTTGACGAGCTGGCCGCGCTGCGTGAGCAAGCGCGACAGGAAGGCTTTGCCAAGGGTGAGGCCGAAGCGCGTACGCTGCTCGCTGAACAGAGCCAACAACTGCAGTTGGCAATGGCGGCGCTGCGCGAGGCGCAGGCCTGGCTAGAGGGCGAGGTGCAACAAGAGCTCATATTGCTGGCCCAGGAGTTGGCGCAGGCGCTGATTGCGAAAGAGATCGACGCTGATCCCGAGATTGTAACCCTGGCGGTAGAGCGTGCCGTTGCCATGCTGCCCTCGGCTGAGGGACATATTCAGCTGCAACTGCACCCCGCGGATGCGCAGCTGCTCAGGGACCACGCGGCCGTTGCCGAGCCACTCGCAGCTGCTTGGGACATTAGCGAAGACGCTGATATTCGCCGCGGCGGCTGCGTGATCAAAAGCCGAACCTCGCAGGTGGATCAGCGCACCGACAAGCGCTTGCAGGCCTTGCTTGAACAGGTACTCATTGATGAATCTGGTCAAAACTAAAGTCGAAACACAGCACGCTCTGGTCTCGCAACTGCGTGGCTTGCGCGAGCGCTTACATCACATTGAAGACACCGAACCCGCCGCTGAAGGGCAGTTGCGGCGTATTGTTGGCACTTTGCTAGAGGCAGAAGGCTGCAAGGCCGCTATCGGTGCCTATTGCGAGGTGGAGACCCTCGACGGCCAGTGGCTGGAAACCGAAGTGGTTGGCTTTGCCAGCGATCATCTGTTGCTAATGCCCACCGGCGAACTCCGCGGGGTGATGCCCCACGCCCGGGTGAGGCCGATTCGTAAAAGCTCCAACATCGCCGTCGGTGATGGCCTGTTGGGCAGGGTGATCGACGGTGCCGGCGAACCGCTGGACGGTCGCG
The DNA here is from genome assembly GCF_016906995.1 of Spongiibacter marinus. GTDB lineage: Bacteria > Pseudomonadota > Gammaproteobacteria > Pseudomonadales > Spongiibacteraceae > Spongiibacter > Spongiibacter marinus. The sequence continues at coordinate 174,410 of NZ_JAFBBD010000008.1, forward strand.
GCCCGCTGCGCTGCGAACAGCAGCGCCCGCTAAATTCTCCCCCGATCAATCCACTGGTCAGACGCCCCATACACCAGCCCCTGGATGTTGGCGTGCGAGCGATAAACGCCATGCTTACCGTGGGGCAGGGGCAGCGACTGGGCCTGTTTGCCGGCAGTGGTGTGGGTAAGAGTGTGCTGCTGGGAATGATGACGCGTTACACCAATGCAGATGTAGTGGTGGTTGCCCTGATCGGTGAGCGCGGGCGCGAAGTGAAGGATTTTATCGACAATATTCTCGGTGGCGATGAAATGCGCAAAGCGGTGGTGATCGCAACACCTGCCGACCACCCGCCGCTGATGCGTTTGCGGGCAGCGTGGCTGGCCAGTGCGGTGGCCGAACACTTTCGCGACCAGGGTAAGCAGGTGTTATTACTGATGGATTCGCTAACGCGCTTCGCGCAAGCTCAGAGGGAAATTGCCCTGGCGACCGGAGAGCCGCCGGCTACAAAGGGCTACCCGCCATCGGTGTTTGCTCGCTTGCCTGCCCTCGTAGAACGGGCAGGTAATGGTCGAGAGGGTGGTGGCTCCATTACGGCGTTTTATACCGTGTTGGCAGAAGGGGATGATCAAAACGACCCCATTGTCGATTCTGCCCGGGCAATTTTGGATGGGCACATTGTGCTGTCCCGAAGTTTGGCGGATGCGGGGCATTTTCCCGCGATTGATGTAGAGCGTTCGGTGAGCCGCGCAATGAACGACATCACCGACAAGGCTCATCAGTCGATGGTGCGTCAGCTGCGGCAGCTGATTTCGCTGTACCAGCAAAATCGCGACCTGATTAGCATAGGTGCCTACCAGCGTGGTACCGACAGTCGAGTCGATCAGGCAATAGCGCTGTGGCCACGCATACAGGCGTTTTTGCAGCAGGATTTTGATGAGTCGGAGGGCTTTGACCAATCCCTCGATAAACTCGCTGAAATTGTCACCTTCAATGATGACAGCAATATGCAGGACACTATCGTTCAATAGTGCACTGCGCCGGTAACCGGGGACGTTCGCTATGAGTCATGCCAAGAAGTCACAACGCCTCAAGCCCGTGCAGGAATTTGCCGAGCGCGAAGAGCAGGAAGTGGCGCAGCGCTATGCCGCGGTTCAACAGCAGCATCAGCAACAGCGAGATAAATTGACCGAGCTACAGCAGTATTACGACGATTACCGTCGCTCGACGGAAAGTCGTCACTGTGACCTTAAACATCTCCAGGAAAGCCGTTTGTTTCTCTCCCGCCTGGCTCAGGCCATTCGTCAGCAGAGCGATACAGTGGCGCGCTGTGCCGCGCAGCTCGACGACATACGCCAACAGTGGATGACTGCGCGCCAACACAGTATGAGCATGGAGCAGCTGCTGGAGCGTTATAAGCGCGTCGAGCGTCGAGAACAGGATGCCCGCGAGCAGCGAGAGAGTGATGAGCTGTCATCGCAACGCTTCGTGTGGCGCCAGCGTCACGCCTAATCTGGACGGGCCAGTCAGCCTTACTATTATTCCCCTCTATCCTACCCCTTGCTCGGGCTTTGATACTCGCGCCAGCCAATCACTTTGCGGAGCCATTGTGCGCGGTATGCCGAAAGTCCGCATTGGCACATCAATTGCTGTAATCCACTCAGTGACGATAACTTGGCAGCCGCCATTATCGCTGTGTCGACGCCATGCGGGACGTTTCCGCGCAGGGCTATCGGACAAAATGGGATGAAAATATGAATACTGTACAGGCCATTTTTGCATCACTTACCCCATCTGCTACGGGAACATCGCCGGACCTGGAGGGCCTGCCTCTGGCCGACGGCGACGCCTCGCCACTAGCGGCTTTCAGCGATTTACTAGCCGCGCAGCAAGCTCCTGACGCGCCGATAGAGGGAATTAGTTTTGACCATTTGTCCGCCCAGGCGCTGGCGCGATTGGCGGGTGACGAGGCCGAGCTGCCGAGCCCTCAGGATGAACGAGTTCAGTCGGCCGATTTACTGAAGACCGACAGCGGGGAGGGCGGCCAGCCCTTGCCGCTAATCGGCCAGCCCTTGCCGCAGAGCAGCAGCGTGCTGCCGCCGCAGTTATCCGCTTTTGGCGCGGTGGCTGAAGCAATTCGCAGCCAGCGTCCTGTTACGCAGAATATAGAGGCGCAAGTGGTCGATGCAGCAAGTATCTCGCCCAGTGCGCCGGTTAGCCCATCGCCCGGTGCATTGCAGGCCAAACCGCAAATACCCAGTGTTGTCATAGCTGCGGACCCGGCTGCTCAACATGCTGCAGCGTCAATGGCGTCGGCGCCCTTGGTGAATGCGCCAGTGACGCCGCGCATCGCCAGCGCGCCACCGGCCATTGAGGTCGCGAGTGTCGAAGCGGGTGCCGACAGCCTGGAGTTTGCGGATCTGACGCGGCAGTTAACTATTCGACCAGCGCCGCCAGCAGATCGGGCCGCCGTACAGTTCACCATTAGTCAAAACCCCATTGACGACCCCGCGTGGAGCCAAGCGGTGGCATCGCGCATACAGTGGATGGGCAGTACCGGAACGCAAACCGCACAACTGCAGCTGAACCCGGAGGAGCTGGGAGGCATCCACGTGCAGTTGAGTATGCAGGGCGACAAGGCGTCGGTGCAGTTCCAAGCTCAGCACAGCGAAACCAGCGAGTTGATCGAACGTTTGATGCCGCGGTTAAGCCAGGCAATGGAACAACAGGGCATGCGCCTGGAAGAGGTCAAGGTGAGTCACCAATCCGCCTGGGCCGATGCACAGCAACAGCAGCAAAGTCAGCAGTTTTCTGACCGCGCTCAGCGCGGCGTGGTGCACTTCTCCGGCGATGCGGAACCCGCTAGTGAGCCAGAGGCCAGCCGAGAAGACAGCGCGCCTAGAAGAGCCCCAAGAGGGGATTCGGCGGTAGATGATTATGCGTAGCTAACCCCGGCCCAGCTAATACCGGTACAGCGAACCCCGGTATAGTTAATTCCGACTTAGCTCTCTCCGGCGTAGTGAATGCTAGCGCTGGATAATCTTCTCGCGCCTGTCTCCACCACTTAGGTATAGACAGGCGCCGATCTGTTTGAACGCCTTTTCTTCACTTGCCGCCAATGGGCGGCCGCTGGCCTGCCAAATTCTTGGCGCGAGGGCCAAAAGCTTGCTTAACCTAATGAAATAAAAGCAAAAAAATATCTGGCATAGCCTTTGCAATTTTCTCTCTACGCGACATGTATTCGTTGGTTTTTTGGCACCTCACCGGTGAGAGAGAAGGGCAAAACGCAATGTTTAAAAACAAATTCGTATTGATTGGCTTGGTCGTTGTGCTGCTGGCGGCAACCGCAGGGGGAACGTGGTTTGTGATGCGCGGCAGTAATGAACCTGCTGCAGAGGCAGAAGCTGCCGCACCGGCCGTGAAGGCGCCGATCATTCACAGCTTGTCACCTTCATTCGTGGTCAATCTCTTTAATGAGCGGTCTACGCGCTTCTTGCAGGTAGACGTTGAGGTTATGAGCCGCGATGAAGAAGTGATCTCAAAACTTGAAGACTACGAAGTTCGCATTCGCCACGAACTCATCATGATGTTCAGCAGTTTGACGAAGGAAATGATTAACAGCCTCGAAGGCCGCAAGGAAATACAGGCCAAGACAGTGGCGACCATCAACAGTGTGCTCGAAGCGGAAACCGGCAAGGGCGGCATTGAAGATGTGTATTTCACCAAATTTGTGATGCAGTGAGGGCGCTGCCATGAGCGGTGTACTGGACCCCGAAGAACTCGAAGCGCTGATGGACGAAGAGCCAAAGGCGAGCGATGACGGCAAATACAACCTCGCGCGACAGGATTACGCCGTTCAGCGCCTGATCCCCACCTTGTCGCTCATTCAATCCCAATTTGGTAACGCGGCGGTTGAGCGCGTGCGAGAGTTTGTTAGCAGCGTTGAGAGCATTCGCACCGATCGCATTACGGTGATGAAATTCGACGAGCTGCAAAACACGCTACCCGCGCCCTGCAGCATTTCATTGATCTCGGGTATGCCGCTGAGCAGCGACTTGTTGATTGCCTTTGAATCGGAGCTGGTCTTTAACCTGGTGGATCGCTATTTCGGCGGTCATGGCGGCGAAGCCGATGCCGCGCGGGAGCAGTTTTCCACATCCGAAATCAGCTTTATGGAAATTCTGGTCGGCGCATTGCTACCGGATATCGCGGTGGCGTGGAAGTCGGTGATGAAGTCTGCCCCCGCCGTGTCCAGCCAGTGTACCGACCCGCGCTTACTCGAAGGCTTTAACGAAGCGGACTCACTGGTCGCGACACGATTTGAGGTTTCCATTGGCGAATTTACCGGCGGGCTGTGGTCGGTGGTGCCCTGGAGCGCCATTGATGCCGTACGCGACAGCCTGGCAGACAGCGGCGCATCCACAGGCAAGAAGCCCGCTAGTGAAGAGTGGCGCAGCCGTCTTTCGCAGCGGGTGGAGGAGGTGCCGGTTGAGCTGGTTGCCCAGCTTCCCAAAACGCAGCTGAGCCTCCAGCGTGTTGCAAACCTTAAGAAAGGCGATGTGATCCCGCTGGTCAGTGCCGAGGATGTGCTGCTCTGCGTGGCCGGGCAGGCGCTATTGAAAGGGCATTTTGGCAGTCACCAAGGTCAACTGGCCGTGCAGATTACAGGTTCTGCCAGCGCCAAAAAACCGATGCAGGAAGGGTAGGAAAGGACTATGGCAAACGATTTGAATCTGGACAAAATCCTCGACGTCAATGTGGATGTATCGGTGGAAGTCGGCCGGACGCGCATGAGCATTCGGGATATCAAAGCGCTCAATCAAGGCGCGATTATCGAACTGGACCGGGCAGCCGGCACCCCCTTGGACGTGCTGGTAAATGGCACCTTGGTGGCGCGTGGTGAGATCGTCGTGGTCAAAGAGAAATTTGGCATCATGCTGACTGAGGTGCTCGGGCAGGATGATGAGGAGGAGGCGGCGTCATGATCCGCGCCCTCATGCTTCCCGTCGCGCTCGCAACGCCGGTTTGGGCTGAGGAGACCCAGGCGCCTGCCGCGGTAAATTTGCCCATTGCCGGCGGTGAAGACGTGATTGGGTTGCTGGGCAGCCTGATGCTGATGGCGGCCCTGCTAATAGCGGGGATGTGGTTTTTGCGCCGTTTGCGCGCCGCACAGGCGCCCAAGTTAAGTGGTATTGCTGTGGTGTCGCAAATCCCCCTTGGCGTAAAGGAAAAGCTGTTGGTTGTGCAGGTGGGCGATCAGAGTTTGCTGGTGGGGTGTACGCCCTCGTCAATGCAAACCTTGCACAGCTGGCCGACGGCGGAGCTGCCGGATGCGGAGAAAAGCAAGGACTTCGCCGCGCTACTCAAAGAAAAAGCGGGCCATCTTCGCGAGGGTTTCAGCCATGCGCCTTAAGCCCCTGTTATTCCTCCTTGCTCTGACAATCCCCTCGCTGGCCTTAGCGTCTGACCCCCTGTCTCTGTCGGCGGTGAATAGCACGCCCAATGCGGCAGGCGGGCAGGAGTACAGCGTGTCGCTGCAGTTGCTGGCGATAATGACGGCGCTGACCATGCTGCCGGCGCTATTGCTGGGAATGACGGCCTTTACTCGCATCATGATCGTGTTGTCGATTTTGCGTCAGGCGCTGGGCACCGGGCAAACGCCGTCGAATCAGGTGCTGTTAAGTCTCGCGCTGTTTCTTACCCTGTTCATTATGTATCCGGTGGGCGAAGTTGCCTATACCCAGGCGATCGGCCCCTACATCGCCGAAGAAATGCCGTTTCAGGAAGCGGTCACACAGGGCTTTGCGCCATTTCGCGAATTCATGCTCAGCCAGACTCGCGAAGATGACATCGCACGCTTTGCTGCGATTGCCGGCCACGAGGCGTATCAACAGCCCGAAGATGTACCCTTCACCGTGTTGATGGCGGCGTTTTTAACCAGCGAGCTAAAAACGGCGTTTCAAATTGGCTTCCTCGTGTTCATTCCCTTCGTTGTTATCGACCTGGTTGTGGCTAGTGTGCTGATGTCGATGGGGATGATGATGCTGTCGCCGATGATGATTTCGCTGCCTTTCAAAATCATGTTGTTTGTCCTGGTCGATGGCTGGAGCCTGATTATGGGTTCGCTGGCAGCCAGTTTCTTCCGGTGAGGTGCCTATGAATCCCGATACGGTTATTGAATTGGGTCGCCAGAGCATGAATATCACCGTGCTGTTGGCGGCGCCATTGTTGCTGGCAGCCCTGGCGGCCGGCCTGTTGATCGGTATGTTTCAGGCGGCGACACAAATTCAGGATATGACCCTGAGTTTTATCCCGAAGCTGGTGGTGCTGGTGGCGGTGTTGGGGATAACCGGCCCGTGGATGCTGCGGCACTTGCTCGATTACACCCGCCAGCTGTTTGAAATGATTCCGGTCTTAGTGGGATGAACGCGTGATGATTGCGGTCAACGAGGCGCAAATATTATCGTGGATGGCCAGCCTGTGGCTGCCATTTGCGCGGGTGAGTGGCGTTATGCTCACCGCGCCGCTGTTTAGCGCTTCCTACATCCCCAATCGCGCTAAGGCACTGTTCTGCGTGGTGCTATGCATGTTGCTGCTGCCGGTATTACCGCCGATGCCAGCGATTAATATTCTCAGTATTGAGGGCATGCTGATACTGAGCAACGAGTTGCTGATTGGCCTGTGCATTGGCTTTATTGTGCAGTTGGTTTTCGACGGCATTATTTTGGCTGGGCAATTGACCGCCAACGGCATGGGCCTGGGTTTTGCGATGATGGTCGACCCGCAACGCGGTATTCAGGTGCCGGTGCTGTCCCAGTATTTGCTGATCATCTGCATGTTGTTGTTTGTTGCGCTGGAAGGTCACTTGGACCTGATCAGCTTGTTGGCACGCAGCTTTGAAATCTGGCCCGCAGGCGGTCGCCTGGTCTCGCCGGAGTCGCTAAGCGTTGTCTACCAATGGGGCAGCGAGTTGTTTTCGGCGGCGGTGCGCGTGTCTATCCCTGCGGTCATTGCCCTGCTGGTTGTACAGGTTGCCGTCGGCGTGATCAGCCGTGCAGCGCCGACCCTCAACTTGTTTGCCGTGGGTTTCCCGTTGGCCATGCTTATGGGCTACCTGATTGTCGATCAATTAATCCCGAATTTACTTCCGGTTCTCAGCCAGTTGCTTGATCGCGCGCTGGCCCAGCTGTCACTGTTTATAGGGGGCTGACATGGCAGAGAATCAGGACGGACAAGAACGCACAGAAGAGGCCTCCGCCAAGAAACTGGCCGATGCCCGCAAAAAAGGCCAGGTTGCTCGCTCCAAGGAATTAGCCACGATGATGGTCACCATGGCCGGTGCGCTCATGCTGATTGCCACAGGAGGGCAACTGGCGCAGTCCATGCAGGGCATTATGCGCGGTAGCTTCTCACCGTCGTTTTTGCTCAGCCCCACGGAAAGCCTTCCCAGCCAACTCTACGGGTTGTTGGTGCATGGGCTGCTGTCGATCTGGCCGCTGATGTTGGCGACCCTGTTGGCGGCCATTATCGCCAATGTGGTGCTGGGCGGCTGGACCTTCAACCTGAGTTTCAAGTTCGATCGCCTCGACCCGGTCAAGGGGCTGGGCAAGCTGTTTTCCGTGCGCAGCCTGGGCGAGCTGGTGAAGTCCATTGCCAAAATGGCCTTTATCGGTCTGGCCGCCTTCTTAGTGCTGCAATTCATGGCCGAGGATATTCTCGGCCTGGGTTTGCAAGACCCTCGGCAGAGTATTGCCAACAGTGCGGCCTTGCTGGACTGGTTCTTTCTTATTGTCAGTTTGCCCCTGGTGGTTATCGCCGCGATCGATGTGCCCTGGCAGCTCTGGAATTACAAGAAGGAACTGCGCATGACGCGCCAGGAAGTTCGCGATGAGCACAAAGAGTCAGATGGCCGCCCGGAAGTGAAAGCCAAGCTTCGGGAGATGCAGCAGGCCGCGGCGCGTCAGCGCATGATGGAGAAAGTGCCAACGGCCGACGTGGTCATTACCAACCCAACCCACTTCGCCGTGGCGCTGCGCTACGACGAAGCCCGCTCTTCCGCGCCGGTGTTGGTGGCCAAAGGCGCCGATCAGGTCGCCGCGCGAATTCGCGAACTGGCCAAGGACAATGCGGTAACCATCGTGGAATCACCGCGATTAGCCCGGGCGGTATTCGCCAGTACAGAGCTGGATGCAGAAATTCCTGCCGGGCTGTATTTGGCGGTCGCGCAAATATTGACCTACGTCTATCAACTGCGCAGCTGGCAGACCATGGGTGGTGAATACCCTGCGGCGCCCGAGCCTGAAATAGATGATGTGTATTTAAAGGATCTGCTCTAGGGCAGTGATCAACCGATAATCGAGAGTATGTGATGGCGACTCAACAACTGACCATGCCCAACTGGGCACAGGGCATCGCAAGTAGCGGAATCGGCGTGTTGGCACTGATGATGGCCTGCTTGGCCATGTTGGTTATCCCCATGCCGCCGTTCCTGCTGGACTTGCTGTTTACCTTCAATATCGCCTTGTCACTGGTCATTATTCTGGCGGTCATTTACATCGAGCGGCCGATTGATTTCTCGGTGTTCCCAACGGTGTTGCTGTTGGCAACGCTGCTGAGACTGGCCCTCAATGTGGCATCTACCCGCGTGGTATTGCTCGAGGGGCACACTGGGCCTGGGGCCGCTGGCAAAGTGATTGAGTCCTTTGGCGAGTTCGTTATTGGCGGCAATTACGTTGTCGGGATGGTGGTATTTATCATTCTGGTGGTGATCAACTTTGTCGTCGTGACCAAGGGTGCCGGCCGGGTGTCTGAAGTGACGGCGCGCTTTACCCTCGATGCCATGCCGGGAAAACAAATGGCCATCGATTCCGATTTGAATGCCGGTATTCTCAGCCAAGAAGAGGCCAGCATTCGCCGCGAGGAAGTGCGAACGGAAGCTGACTTCTACGGCTCCATGGACGGTGCCAGTAAGTTCGTTCGCGGCGATGCGGTCGCCGGGATCCTGATTCTATTTATCAACGTGATCGGCGGCTTGGGGGTGGGCGTTGGTCAGCACGACCTGAGCTTTTCCCAGGCGATGCATAACTACACCCTGCTGACCATCGGTGACGGTCTGGTCGCGCAGTTGCCCTCGCTGCTGCTGTCGACCGCCGTTGCGATCATCGTGACGCGTATCTCCCGGCCGCAAAATATGGGTGAGCAAGTCGTCGGGCAAATGGCGGCCAAGCCCGAAGTGCTCTACCTGTCTGCGGCGGTGCTGGGCATGATCGGCATCATTCCCGGCATGCCCAATGTGGTGTTTTTGCTGCTGGCCGGTACTTGCGGCGGCGCAGGCTGGTTAATTGCCCAGCGCGCCAAAAAACCGGCGGTGGTGGAGGAGCTTCCCGATACTGAGCCTGCGCCTGAGGCACAGGAGCCCAGCGAGCTGAACTGGGATGAGGTCACGCAGATGGATGTGGTGAGCCTGGAAGTGGGCTATCGCCTTATTCCTCTGGTTGACCGAAACCAAGGCGGTGAGCTGATCACCCGTATTACCGGGGTGCGCAAAAAGCTATCTAAGGACCTGGGTTTCTTGGTTCAGCCGGTTCACATTCGCGACAACCTGGAACTGTCGCCGGGCAGCTACCGCGTGCAATTGCTCGGTGACAGCGTCGCCCAGGGCGAAATACAAGTGGGCAAGGAATTGGCGATAAACCCCGGTGGTGCTCAGCCCGGATTAACCGGCATGCCAACCAAAGACCCCGCCTTCGGTATGGATGCAATATGGATTGACCCCAGCCAGCGCGATCAGGCGCAGACTCTCGGCTACACCGTTGTCGACCCCTGCACCGTGGTGGCGACCCACCTCAGCCAGGTGGTGAAGCAACACGCTCACGAGCTACTGGGGCACGAGGAAGTTCAGCAACTGCTTGATCGCCTGGCGAGCAGCGATCCTAAATTGGTTGAATCGCTGGTTCCCCAGCAACTGCCACTCAGCGTGGTTGTGAAGGTGTTGCAAAACCTCCTGAAAGAGAACGTATCGATTCGCAGTATTCGCCTGATCGCCGAATCTTTGGCGGAGCAAGCGCCGCGTAGCAAAAATCCTGACGAATTATTGGAGGGGGTTCGGGTCTCGCTTGGGCGGATGATTGTCCAGGAAATCAATGGCTTAGAGGAAGAATTGCCCGTTGTGGCGCTGGACGCAGATCTGGAACAGATGTTGCAGGATATGGTGAGAGGTGGCGCTGGCGCCATTGGTTTGGAACCCGGCATTGCCGAGCGGATTCAACGCGAGTTGGCGGAATTCAGCAATCGTCAGGAACTGGCCGGTCAGCCCTCGGTGGTATTGGTATCACCCTCGATTCGGGCATGGTTGTCGCGCTTTACGCGACGCAGTGTACCGGCACTTCACGTGCTGTCGTACAACGAGGTGCCAGACAGTAAAGAGGTTCACCTGCTATCGACGATCGGACAGCAGGCGCGACTGACCTAAAAGGTGTTAGCTCAGCGGGAGCGGTAGATGAACGTTAAAAAATATCGGGCAGCAGACAGTGAACAGGCCATGCGGATGATTCGCGCGGCACATGGCCCCGATGCGGTAATCCTCGACTGCCAGTCTGTGGCCGGCGGTGTGGAGCTGGTGGTGAGCTGGGAGGGTGAACCCTCGCTGCCGACCGCGACTGAAGCCGACAAAGAACGAACCGCGTTAGATGCCTTGCGCTCACGTCGCGAACAGGCCGAGAGCCCCGCACCCGCCGCTCGCCAGGAGGCAGTGAGCGGCGCTTCCGGGCCGCAATTGGCGTGGTCGCAAAACGATGAGTTGCACGACTTGAAACAAGAGCTGGCTGCTATGAAATCGATGCTGATGAGCCAGCTCAAGGACAACAATTGGCAGCAGCTAACCGCCAAGCAGCCGGCCCAGAAGTCGAGCCACCAAATGCTGTCGGCCATGGACATCGACCCCAGCATTGCTGAGAGCCTGCAGCGTGAATTACCCAGCGATGAAAGCGAGGCGGTGCAGCGAGAAATGCTAAAAATGCTGCTGGTGCGCCAGCTGCCGATTAGTGCGCCGCCGCGCACCGGCGCCATTTGCCTGTTGGGCCCCCAGGGCGCGGGCAAGACCACCACGATTGCGAAGTTGGCGGCTCAGCACGTGATGCAGCACGGCCGTGATGATATCGCTATTTTAACCACCGACAGTGGTCGCGTAGGCGCTCAGGAGCAGCTGCGCGCCTACGGTCGAATTTTACAAATTCCGGTTCACAGTGCAGACAGCCCGCAAGAAGCGGCGCGAACATTTCGGGTGTTGCAGAAGAAGTCGCTGGTATTGATTGATACCGCTGGGCTGTCCTTCCGCGACCACGAGGGCCTGGACGAACTCGAAAAATTACTTGCAGGACTCGGTGGCGCCCATTGTTACCTGACGCTGCCTGCCGATGTGGAAGCCTATGTTCAAAGTGAAATTATCGATGCCTACAGTCGCTTCAATTTAGCGGGGGTGGTGATTAGTCGTATCGATGAGGCAATGCGACTGGGCGGATTACTGTCGAACCTGATTCAGCACCGCCTGCCGGCGGTGTGGTGTACCAACGGGCCGAAAGTGCCGCAAAACCTCTGTGTTGCCGACGCGGGCAAGTTGGTGAATATGGCCATGAAAATGGCGATGAGCTTTACCCCGCCAGCGCGCCGCCAGGCCGCTGATAGCGGTCGCGCTCAGCATATTGGTGTGCAGGCATGACTCGGGTAAATACCGATGTTCAAGCTATAGTTGCTAGGGCAGGCTTTGGACATTGCCTCAGTGCTGCCTAGGTCTCAGTGACACAACAAGGACAAAACATGAACCCAGTAAAAGTAATTGCAGTAAGTAGCGGAAAGGGCGGTGTGGGAAAAACCAATGTTTCCGTTAACCTGGCTTGCCAACTGGCACGGCGCAACCGCCGCGTGTTACTGATGGATGCCGACCTGGGCTTGGCGAATGTAGACATCATGCTCGGCTTGCGGCCCAAGTGGAATCTTTCCCATGTGCTGGAAGGCCAGTGCGATATTCAGGATATTTTGATGCCGGGACCCAGCGGCATATCCATTATTCCTGCGGCCTCGGGCATTAAGAAAATGGCTGAGCTGGGCAGCGACCAGCACGGTGCCATTGTCCGAGCGCTCAGCGGCTTGAACGATGACTACGACGTATTGGTTGTCGATACCGCGGCGGGTATTTCCGACAGTGTGATTACCTTTAGCCAGGCCAGCCAGTATGTGTTGGTTGTGGTGACTGACGAGCTCACGTCGATGGCTGATGCCTATGCGTTGATTAAAGTGATGAGCCGCGACGCGGGCATCAAGCGCTTCAAAGTGCTGCGTAACATGGTGGATAGCCACGATCAGGCACGCGACGGCTTCGAGCGCCTCAACGAAGTGGCGCAACGCTTTCTGGATGTCACACTTGATTACGCGGGCTTTATCCCCCGAGACCGTTTTCTGGTGAAGGCGGATGCCAAGCAGCAGGCAGTGAGTGAGCTCTATCCGGGTGCCGATGCCTCACTGGCCTTTCGCAAACTTGCGGAAACCGTCGACAAATGGCCCATTCCAAGCGGCCCCAGTGGCAACCTGGAATTCTTCGTCGATAGAATGATGCAGCCCGAAGCTCTGAGAGGAGTTGCCGTGTGAGTGGTCACGCTGCTTACCTCGATGTGCAGGTGGGCAATCGCGACGAGTTAGTGACGCGTCATGCGCCGTTGGTAAAGCGCATCGCCTATCACCTTGTCAGCCGCCTGCCAGCCAGTGTGGAGGTCGATGACCTGATCCAGGCGGGGATGATCGGCTTGCTTGAAGCCGCCAGTCATTTTCAAGCGGGGCAGGGGGCGAGTTTCGAAACCTACGCGAGTATTCGCATTCGCGGTGCCATGATCGATCAAATGCGCCAGGGCGCCTGGGCGCCGCGCTCGGTAAGCCGCCAATTGCGCGAACTGTCAGCGGCGGTGACACGCGCCGAAGCCAAATTGGGGCGCGAAGCCCAGGCCGCCGATATTGCCGCAGAGATGGGCATTGATATTAACGAATACCACGAGCTACTGCGCGATACGTCTGGCGTGCGCTTGTTTAGCCTGGAGCAAGCCGGGGAGGGCGGCCAGGAATTCAGCGCCGATGCCGAACTGGATGAAAACCCGTTGCGCGACCTTGAAGATGAAGGCTTGCAGCGCGCCTTGGCGTCTCAGATTGACGCGCTGCCAGAGCGAGAGAAGCTGGTCATGGCGCTGTATTACGACAAGGGCCTGAACTTGAAAGAAATTGGCGAGGTCCTGGAAGTGAGCGAGTCGCGTGTCTGCCAAATTCATAGTCAGGCAGTCGTGCGATTAAAAAGCCGCCTCGGCGACTGGCTGGCAGCATAGGACGCGGAGGTCGCAATGCAAGAAGCCCCACAAGCAATGTTGGTCGCCTGGTTTAGTCAGCTGGATGACCTGACGGTGTTAGGCATTTTAATGAGCGTGGCCGGTGCGGCCATTCTGCTTTACCTGTGGCAGGGGCGGCGCTCCAAGGCCGAACATATTGAGCTGGCTTTACGTGAGGAGATCGGCAGCCTGCAGCGTAAAATCGATGACCAGGCCAGTGCACTGTCGGTTCTCGGTGAGCGGGTATTGGCGCTGGAAGAATATTTAGAGTTAGTGGGGCATCGCCAGCAGCAGATCGAAAGCGAAAAGCGCGATCCGCGCTTTTACCAACAGGCGATTCGCATGGCGGACCAAGGGCTCGATGTTCAGGCTTTGATCGAGCGCTGCGGAGTGAGCCGCTCAGAAGCCGAGTTAATTGCAGCCATGCGCAGTACGCGCTAAGGCTCGCGTTCGCTGTCATCCGCTGCCTGATAGACCGTCCCGCTGTCGTGACGGTAGTAGTAATCCTTCGGTACTTGTCCTTTCAGGCGGTAGGCAAAGGCGATGATTTCCGCCACGGCCACGTACATAAATGGCGGCACTTCGCTATCTAAATCCACTCTGCTAAGCAGCTGCAAGAGCTGTGTGTCTTGGTAGATGGGAACATCATTTTCCTCCGCTAACGCAAGAATCTTCGCCGCGACGCTGCCTTCGCCTTTGGCGCTGACCGTGGGGGCATTACTGCCGTCGTAATGGAGGGAAACGGCGATACTGCCGTGATTATCCTGTGTGCTCATGCGTGGTCATCCAGTAGAGATGACACGAACGAACGGCTGCCTGAAGCGCTTGGGTTTCCGCACTGGCAAACAATATCGGCAACGGGCACTTCCTGGTTTTGTAATTGTTCCCGGAGTACATGCTGATGCCGGTTTAACAGTGCCAGAGTTTCGGCATTGCTGGCGGTGAAACGTATCTCGAGTTGTTGGTTTACTTCTGCGAGCGCCACTTTCATCGCCCCGAGGCCGGGAAGGTCAAAGCACAAATTCAGGGCCCAACCGCGTTGTTGATTGTCATCTCCGGGGGCATGCGGGTGCTGGGACGTTTCGCCTGCGTCTCGCTGCCTGGGGGGCTGAAACTGAAACTGCCAGATGTCGATGCCGTCGTGGTCCTTGATCGGCAGTTCCACCACTCCAGTGGCCTCTCGGCCGGTTTGCAGTTGCACCAGTTGCTGCACATCCAGCCGGGCCAGAGCGCCGCGAACGTCGCGAAGCAGCCCCTGCTGCGTGACTTCGTGCTGGTTAGCGGCGCTGGGTGGGGTTCGTGGCTGGGGGGAAAGCTGCCCGGGCAGGTCGGCCATTTTGCTCGCGCTCAGCGTGCCCTGGTAGGCGCGGTTGCCCTCATTGCGCGGTATGGGTGCGCCTGGCGCTGCAAGGGGGGCGGACGGGGCTGCCTTGGGGGCGATGTTTGCTCCGGGCTGGGGGCTTGCAGTGTCGGCAGTTGCCTTGCCTGCAACAGTAGCGGTTGGCAGCGGGTAGTTCTTGGCAAGTGATGCTTTCGGCGGCGCGGCAGCCTGCTGGTCGAGCTGCGCGGCGAGCTTCAATAGTGCGGCTTTGAAATCGAGGTTTCTCGGTGCATTTTTTAGCAGCTTGGCCTCAAAAAACTGGCCGCTATTTTGCAACGCTGTTTTAACGCGCTCACCGTCGCTGAGTTGTTTGCGATGGGGAATGCTGGCCAGTACGGGCGCCAATAACTTTTGCACTGACGGGGACAGCTGTTGGCTGAGCTGACTGAGGGTGGCCATTAACTGGTTCAAGCCCTGTTGCTGCGGCAGGCGGTCGCGAAGAATAGGCGCGATATTCACGTCGCCGCGTTGCATAATTCGCAGCTCCGGGCGCTGCTGCGCGTCCCGGCCGACGACCTGAAGCTGGAGTTGCTCGCCTTTTCTCAGCGGCGTCTGACTTTCGGCCATCATCCGCAAACTGCCCGACGCAAGCTCGTATAGGTGCTGAGCGCGCTCGCCCAGCACGACCGCATTCATCACTCGGTCCGGCGCGAGCACCGGGGCAGGGCCTGCAGGCCTCAGAAGGGCGGCGGGCTGAGTGTTGTGGGTAGGATTAATGATCACCATACCGTGGCCTGGTTGCGTTAAGGGATTATCGGCAGTCGCCAGTCATGATAACGGCGCGTAATTCTGAAACTTTAATTTTACTGGCAAATTATGTCGCGCACGATATAATCGAGTTGTTGTTTGATTTTTAGGCTATGTATAAGCGTAGCCCCTTATGCGAGGAAGGTAAGATTATGAGTAGTCTTTACGATTTCACAATTAATAGCCTGCAGGGCAAAGAAATGAACCTGGCCGATTACGCGGGCAAGGTTGTCCTGGTGGTGAATACCGCCAGTAAGTGCGGTTTAACCCCGCAATATGAAGGCTTGCAGGCGCTCTATGATAAATATGCAGATAAGGGCTTGGTGATTATTGGTTCGCCGTGTAACCAATTTGCCAACCAGGAGCCGGGGGATTCTGAGGCAATTCAGGGCAACTGCCTCATCAATTACGGTGTGAGTTTTCCCATTACCGAGAAAATCGAGGTCAATGGTAAGGGCGCGCACCCATTATTCGCTTATTTGAAAAAGGCGGCTCCTGGCACTTTGACGAATGCAGTAAAATGGAACTTTACTAAGTTCTTGGTGGGTAAAGATGGGCAGCCCATTAAGCGTTATTCCCCAACAACAAAGCCCGAGCAGCTAGAGGCCGATATTGAAGCTGCGCTACAGGCCTAACGAGGTAGAAGATGTCCGACGACGCCGGCTTTCAGGAAAGCATGCCCGAGGAGCTAAAGCTCGATAATCAGCTGTGCTTCCCGCTTTATGCGGCATCGCGCTTAGTGACGCGTTTGTACAAGGACCGCCTGGAGCCGCTGGGTATTACCTACCCCCAGTACATCGTATTGATGATCCTGTGGGAGGAGGCACCGTGCCCCGTCAAAACGATTAGTCGCCGGGCAATACTCAATACCAATACCTTGACGCCATTACTTAAGCGTTTGGAACAGCAGGGGTATATTAGCCGTCAGCGCGATGGTCAGGACGAGCGACAGGTGATGGTGCACCTTACCCTGGCGGGACGGGCATTGCGAGACCGCTGCGCCTGTGTGCCGTGGGAGCTGTTGCAGTCGTCAGGGGTATCGCTGGAGAAGCTAGTTGCGCTGCGCGAAATGCTCAATGAGGTTCTGCCTGACCTAAAACAAACGCTAGAGGGCAATTAGTGTTAACAGGCTCTGGTTCGCAATTATTGTGATTGCGGTAATGAGGGTATAAAAAAAGGGCGACTGCTAAGCAGTCGCCCTTTTTTCATTGCTGCAGAACTTAGCTGAACGCTTTGATGATATTGCTCAGCATTTCTTTGGCGTCGCCGAACAACATCCGCGTGTTCTCTTTGAAGAACAGTGGGTTATCGATGCCGGCAAAACCGGAAGCCATGGAACGCTTCATAACAAATACGTTGCGCGCCATGTCGACGTTGATAACAGGCATGCCGTAGATCGGGCTACCTTCCATCTCGCGAGCAGCCGGGTTAACCACGTCGTTCGCACCGATAACGATGGCAACATCGAAGGTTTCCATGCGTGGGTTAACGGCGTCCATTTCAAGAAGCAAGTCGTAAGAGACATCCGCCTCGGCAAGCAGCACGTTCATGTGGCCAGGCATACGACCGGCAACGGGGTGAATGGCGTAAACCACTTCCGCGCCGTTCTTTTCCAGAATCTCTTGAAGCTCTTTTACCACGTGTTGGGCTTGCGCAACGGCCATACCGTAACCGGGAACAATCACCACGCTAGAAGCGGCTTCCAGAACGTAGTAGGCATCGTCTGCTGACATGGCCTTGGCTTCGCCTTCAATTTTGGCAGCGCCACCACCACCTGCAACCGCACTGAAGCCGCTGAACAATACATTGCTCAGTGAACGGTTCATGGCTTTACACATGATTTGAGTCAGGATGATACCGCTTGCGCCAACCAGCGAACCGGCAACGATCAAGATGATGTTGTTGATCGCGAAACCCGCGGCACAGGCCGCAAGGCCCGAGTAGCTGTTAAGCAGGGAGATAACCACTGGCATATCGGCACCGCCGATGGGGATTACCAGCATGACACCCAGCAAACACGACAGGCCGATTACCAAGTAGAGGTAAAGGCTTACGTCGGGATTCATGGCAAACAATACTGAGCAAGCAATGATGGCAATAATCAGCGCGATGTTGAAAAAGCGCTGGCCAGCAAATACCAGTGGGCGCCCAGGCATTCTCTCGCTCAGCTTGCCGTAGGCAATCAAAGAGCCAGTGAAAGTGATGCCACCGATCAGGATCGACAGAACGATCGTAATCATTTGGAAGGTGCTGGCGTCCATACCGTACAGAGCGGCCCAGCCAACCAGCAAACTGGCGATACCGCCAAAGCCGTTAAACAGCGCAACCATCTCAGGCATAGACGTCATGGCGACAGAGCGCGCAACAACGGCGCCGATAATACCGCCAACGGCGATACCAACGGCGATCCACTTGTAATCGATAATGCTTTGGTCGAGCAGGGTGACGACCACAGCGATAAACATACCTACCGCTGATACAAGGTTACCTTTACGTGCTGTGGCGGGTGAGCCCAGCATTTTAAGGCCAAAAATAAACAGTACGGCCGCTGCCACATAGGACAGATTGACCAGCAATTCAGTACCCATGGTTTATGCGTCCTCTTTTTTCTTAAACATGGCCAGCATACGGTCGGTAACCATATAGCCGCCGATAACGTTGATGGTGGCAAACGCGACAGCGGCAGTACCAAGAATGGTTGCCAGCTGGGTGTGCTCGGCACCAGCTGAGGTCAGTGCACCGACCAGGGTGATCCCGGAAATAGCGTTTGAGCCCGACATCAGCGGAGTGTGCAGCGTTGCGGGTACTTTGTTGATCAGCTCGAAGCCGAGAAATATCGACAGCATCAAGATGAAAGCAAGAAATACAATTTCCATCTTTGTCTCCTACTTAATCAGGTTTTTGATGGTGTCGTTAACGATTTCGCCGCTGTGAGTAATCACACAGCCCTGCAGAATGTCGTTTTCGAAGTCGATAACCATCGCTTGTTTTTCTTTGTCCCAGCCTTCGTCAACCAAGTTGAAAAGGTTGGATGAGTACATTTGGCTGGCGTCGCGGCTAACGTAGTTAGCCCAGTTGCCATTACCAATGATTGTTACGCCGTCCACTTCAACGGTTTCGCCGGCTACAGAGCCCTCGACGTTACCGCCGGTTTCTGCGGCCATATCGACAATCACGCTGCCGGGCTTCATGCCAGCAACCATGTCTTTGGTGACCAGTACAGGCGGCTTGCGACCGAATACCTGGGCAGTGGTGATAACGATGTCGGACTCGGCAATCTGTTTCTTCTGACCTTCGAGCTGCAGTTGACGCTGCTCTTCAGTGAGCTCGACGGCATAACCATCTTTGGTTTGCCCGGTTTCACCGAGGTCGATTTCGAGGAACTTGCCGCCCAGCGAGCGAACTTGCTCGGCAACGACGTCGCGGGTATCAAAGGCAACGACTTTGGCGCCCAGGCGTTTTGCGGTGGCAATGGCTTGCAGACCGGCAACACCGGCACCGATGATGAATACGGTAGCGGGCTTCAATGTACCGGCTGGCGTCATCATCATTGGCAGGATACGTGGCAGTTTAGTGGTTGCCAGCAGCACCATCACATAACCAGCCAGGCTGGCCTGCGAGCTGAGCGCGTCCATTTTTTGTGAGCGCGTGCTGCGTGGAATCATTTCCATGCTGATCGCCGTCACTTGCTGGTCGCGGAAGGCCTTAATCAGCTCGTGCTCGTTGAAAGGGTCCAGATAGCTGACGTGAATGCAGCCGGCTTTGAGTTGCTTGATTTCTTCAATAGAGGGCTTGCTAATGCGCAAGACAACGTCTGCTGAAGAGAGTACCGCATTGCGGTCTGCGACAACGGTTGCGCCGGCATCGACGTATTCCTGATCGCTAAAACCGCTGCCCAAGCCGAGCCCCGCTTCAATCTGAACTGCGGCTCCCGCGCGGACCAATTTCTTGGCGTCGCTCGGAATGATCGCAACTCGATTCTCCCCAGAGGCGAGTTCTTTTGGAATTCCTAAGAGCATCTTTAAAGATCCATTGTTGATTTTGGTTTGGTGTTGCGTTTTGTAAAAGCGGCATAGCATATTACATTGAGCGCCAAGAAGCGATAAAACCGCGGTGCGCTAATTTAAGCTAATTGCTTCAATTTGTTATAAATTTTCATTATGGCCTAATTCATTTGGCTGATGGCGTCGATCCTCGATGTCGATACCCCCGAGGGTGTTTTAAGCGAATTTACCTATTAGTTCGCTGGGGGCTTTTCTCTAGACTACGGTTGTATTAACGGTTTGTGGTGGGCGAAAGCTCGGCGGCAGCGGCATTGCCGCGTGCGCGGTAGGAGGAAGGTCAATCATGCGTCTGAGCGCTCAACGTGCAGACATCTAATGCAGATATCTAAAGCGTCGCTGCAGGTCTTCGTGCTCACGGCGCTCGGCTATTTTCTAGCTGGGCGGTTGGCATTGTTGCTGGCGATCCCGCCTGGGTATGCCACGGCGATTTCGCCCTCGGCGGGTATTGCGCTGGTGGTGATACTCCTGCACGGCTACCGATTTTGGCCTGCCGTCGCGCTGGGCTCGTTCGCGGTAAATAGCTACGGGGCTCTGGTGTGGGGGGAAGGCATAGCGGCGTGGGCAGCGTCCGCCCAGCTGCCTTTTATTATTGCGCTGGGTGCCGCCGTGCAGGCGGTGGTGTCGGTGTATTTGTTGCGCCGCTTTATTGGTTACCCCATCACCCTGGATACCAGTAGCGATGTGCTGAAGTTTATTGTGTTGGTGTGCGGCGGTGGCAGCATGCTCAACGCCAGTGTGGGGACTGCGGCACTGTGGCAGGCTGGCGCGCTAGCGGCAGGAAACATTCCCTACAACTGGTTTACCTGGTGGGTGGGGGACGGCCTCGGGGTGATGCTGGTGGCCCCGTTGATATTTGTCTACCGAGCCCAGCCCAGAGGAATTTGGCGAAGTCGAAACCGTGTGCTCCCTTGGGTGCAGTTATTGGCATCTGTTGTCATTGTTCTTTTATACGTATTCGCCAGCCGTTGGGAGCTGGCTCGTCAGGAAACGGCCTTTGAGCGACACGCAGGGCAGCTGTATCAGCGTAGCGATGCGGTGTTGAACAGTTATTTTGAGAGCTTGTACGCGGCGCAGGCGTTCTTTGTGTCGTCATCTGAGGTGACGCCGGAGGACTTCAGGCGTTTTGTTCAGGGGGCCTTGCAGCGCAACCCTGGCTTCCAGGGTATTGCCTGGAATCGGGTGATAGCTCATTCAGAAAGGGGTGAGCTCGAGCGCCTAATGAGCCAGGAGCTTGGCGAGCCCGTGGTGTTTACGGAGGTCGATCGCAATGGCACGCGGATGCGGGCGTCGCGCCGCGAAAGTTATGTGGTGATTCGCTATATACAACCGCTAAGCAACAACCGCCGTGCCTATGGCTACGATATCAGCTCTAATCCGATTGCCCGCAATGCCTTAATGAAGGCCGCCACCAGTGGTGAGCCCTCGGCGACAGCGCCGATACGCTTGATACAAGAGCGGGGGCAACAGCTGGGCGAGGTTGTCTATTTCCCGGTGATAAAAAATGGGGCGTTGGAAGGCTATGTTGCCGGCGTGTTTCGCCTGGGGGATTTGATGTCCGCGGCCCTACAGGGCGAGAGTTTGCAGGGTATTTCCCTGCGGCTATTGAGTGCTGAAAGCAAGCCCCAGCTGCTTTTTGCCGCAGATGGCCGAGAGAGTGATGGCAAAGGCGAGATATTTCGGCGTGTGTGGGAGCTGGGCTTCGCCGATCAAACCTGGCGTCTCGAGATCAGTGGCAATCAGCAATTCTTGGTCGACAGCCGTTCGGTGATGCCCTGGGGGGTGTTGGCCACCGGGTTATTGTTTGTTGGATTGTTGGGGATGTCGCTGCTGGTGTTGACCGGGGCCAAGTATCACTCTGATGAATCCGGGCGCGAGCTGGCGGAAACCGTCAAACAGTTGCGCGATGCGCAAGGGCAGCTGGTCGAGGCAGAAAAACTGGCGGCGCTGGGCGGCATGGTTGCCGGTTTTGCTCATGAATTGAATACCCCCATCGGTATTGCCATCACCGCGCAGTCCACATTTAAGGCCGACCTGGAGCGACTTGAGGCCTTTACAGAGCTGGTGCCTGACGAAGCGGACAAGCAGCGCCGCAATGCCATTTTGCTGCGCATGAATGAAGCGGCAACCATGGTGCTGGATAACCTGCAGCGCGCCGGAAATTTGATAGGCAGTTTTAAGCAGGTGTCTGTGGACCAGTCCTCCGAGGATCGCCGGAAAATTAACCTGCATGACTACCTTCACGATGTGTTGCTGCACCTGTCTCCGAGTTATCGTCGCGCAGGACACGAAGTGAAGTTCGAGTGCCCCCGCGACATTTACATAGAAACGGTCCCGGGAGGATTGACTCAGGTTATCGTCAACTTGATGAACAATGCGCTGAGTCACGCGTTTGTTGCGGGGCAGCAGGGGAGAATTACCCTGTCGGTGGAGCGCGCGGAGCAAGCCGTTGTCTTGCGCTTCAGTGATGATGGTCAGGGGATGGCGGATGCGGTGCGTGAGCGTATCTTTGAGCCGTTCTTTACTACCCGTCGCGGCTCCAATGCGGCGAGCGCTGGACTCGGCTTGCATCTGGTTTACAGTATCGTTCGCCAACAACTCGACGGTGAAATTGCCGTCTCTTCAACCCCGGGCGAGGGCAGTATTTTCACTATCAGTTTGCCATTGAGCCTGGAGGCTTCGGCGCCCCCTGGGAAGGCATAACAAGCCCCCGGCGCGACACATTACGCGTCGGCTTTCAGGCCTTCGAACAGCAGGTTGATCGACAAGCGAATATCCTCGAGTCCATTGGGGTAAAGCTCCGATGAGGACAGGTGTTGATGATAGATGCCCATAATGTGCGCGCGAATATAAAGTGCCAATTGGCGGGCGCTGCGATCCTTGCGCACAAGCTCGTGCTGCTGCGCGTAACCGATAATCTGCGTTAGCCGGGCGATATTTTGGTCCCGATTTCGAGTGAGCTGGGCGCTGACAACCGGCGATTCATTGCAGAGGCTGTAGCGCATGGTGAAACGGGTGATTTTTTCTGCCGCCGGCACTTCCAGTAAGCGTTGGTAAGAAAACACCAGGGTCTCTGCCAGCGCGTCCAGGGTCATTGTGCCCGAGGCCGCCTCCTTGAGCAGTGCCTGCATCGCCGTTTCCAGTGGCGTGCTCAGGCGATCAATGATTGCGCTGATCAATTCATCCTTATTTTTAAAGTGCCAGTAAATGGCCCCTCGTGTCACGCCAACTGCCTTTGCCACATCGCTGAGCCGGGTGTTGTGAATACCCTGTTCCGCAAACATCTGTTCGGCGGCGCCTAGCAGGCTTTCTCGGGTGGCTTCCGCGTCTTCTTTCGAACGTCTCATAGGGTGTGCTTGCCGTTGAAAATAACCGTTTTGTAATTGCCGGGTACTTTACATACGTGCACGCATGTATGTAAAGTACCCGGCCTGATTGATTGGCTCGGAAGTCCCCCCTATGAACGCTTATGCGCCGCTGCTCAGCATCGGAAATTCACGCCATTTTCGCCACGTGCTGGTTGCCGTAACAACGCTGTTGCTTGTTGCTGCGTGCGATCAAACGCCGCCGCCAGCGCCAGAGGAGCGCGCACAGCCCGTGAAGACGGTCGTTCTGAAAGCTGAAGATGTTCCCGTTGGAGGGCAGTACCCGGGCAGCATGGAAAGCTCGAAAGAGGTTCAGGTTCGCGCGCGGGTAGAGGGCATCTTATTGCACCGGCGCTATACCGAGGGCGCGCGGGTCGAGGCAGGCCAATTACTGTACGAGATCGATGCGGCGCCTTTTGAAGTTGCGCTGAGCCGCAGCCGTGCTCAGCTGGCGAACGCGCGAGCCAGTTTGTCGTCGGCAGAGCGCCGTTGGCGACGTGCCAGCGAGCTGATTCAAAGCAACGCCATTAGCCAGCGCGACCGGGACGATGCCGAGTCCGGGCTGGAGCAGGCCCGGGCAGCAGTGCAGCTGGCAGAGGCCGAAGTGCGCGCTGCGCAGATCAATGTAGATTATTGCAAAGTGAGGGCGCCAATATCAGGCATGACCAGTCGTGAGCGGGTTTCCGAGGGCTCGCTGGTCGGGCCGAATAACAGCCTGCTCACAACCATTACCCAGTTAGACCCGCTGTGGGTAAACATTTCGCTGCCAGATGAAATGGTGCTGCTACTGCGGCGTATGCTCAAGGATGGTGAGTTGAGTTACGACGAGAGCCAGCGCGCCGTGCTGATAGAGACGGCCGGTAACCAGCAGCACCCACACCTGGGGCATATCGATTTTAGCGACAGCACCATTGATCGGCGTACGGGTACTGTGCAGTTTCGCGCGACCGTGGCTAACCCAGACGGCAGCTTGCTACCTGGGCAATTTGTACGAGTGCGATTGCAGGGGTTGTACAGCCGCAATGCCCTGGTGTTGCCCGAACGGGCCGTGCTGCAAAATGCGAAGGGCAGCTTCGTTTATGTAGTGAATGCGCAGCAACGCGCCGAGGTAAGACAGGTGCGACTCGGTTTGGAAGTGGACGGTGGGCGCATTGTCGATGCCGGCTTAAAGGCGGGTGAAGAAGTGGTGGTAGAGGGCTTGGTGCGCGTGCGACCGTCATCGTTACTGGCGCCTCAGCGAATAGAATTAGCCCACAACTACGGCCCCACGCCCAACTTTGCAGACCAACGCGCCCGATTGAAAGTGGGGGCACTGTCTCAGCCAGCCAGTGAGGTCGTGCAATGAGCGCGCGTTTTTTCATCGAACGGCCGGTATTATCGATTGTTCTGTCACTGCTAATTTTGATCGCCGGTGCCACGGCGGTCGGTCAGTTGCCGATCTCGCTATACCCGCAAATCCTGCCGCCACAGATCGTTGTTACCGCCGCCTATCCCGGCGCGAATGCGGAAACCCTGGCCGAGACCGTTGCCGCCCCGTTGGAGCAGGAGCTGAACGGGGTTGAAGGGATGTTGTACATGAATACCCAGGCCTCTGCGGCGGGCCGGGTCAGTATCAATATCACCTTCGCGACTGGCACCGACCCAGACCAGGCTGCGATTGATGTGAGTAACCGTGTTGCGGTTGCCGAAAACCGCCTTCCCGAGGCCGTAAAGCGTTTGGGTATTACGGTGGATAAACGCTCGACCGATATCCTGATGATATTTTCGCTGTCGTCAGAATTGCCCCAGTACGATGCCATCTATTTAAGCAACTATGCGCTGCTCAATGTTATCGACGAGCTGCGCCGCCTGCCGGGTATTGGCAGCGCACGGTTGATGGGCGCGCGCGACTATTCCATGCGTATTTGGCTTCAGCCTGACCGACTGGCTGAGTTGGGCCTGACACCGGCAGATGTCGCCAGAGCCATTCGCGAGCAAAATGCCAATTTTGCGGCGGGCAGTTTTGGCGCCGAGCCCGTGTCCAGCGATCAACCCTTTACTTATGCCGTGAGCACGCAAGGGCGGCTGGCGACGGTAGAAGAGTTTGAAAACATCATTATTCGCGCCGAGCCAAATTCTGCCAGCCTGCATTTGGGGGACATTGCCAGGGTTGAGCTGGGCGCGAAAGATTACTCCTTTCGCGGCAGTTTCAACGGCGAACCGGCGGTCCCCGTGGCGATGTATCTTCGCCCCGGCGCCAATGCTCTGGAAACTGCCAAGGCCGCTCAACAGGTCATGGCCAAGGTTAAAGAAAACGCACCGGATGGTGTGGATATAGAACTGGCTTTTGACGCGACGGTATTTGTAGAGCATTCGATCAAGGAGGTAGTTGCCACGTTTTTCGAGGCATTGCTGCTGGTGATCCTGGTAATGTTTTTGTTCCTGCAAAATGTGCGCGCCACGTTTATTCCGCTGTTGGCGATCCCCGTATCGATAGTGGGAACCTTTGCCGGGCTGTATATTCTCGGCTACTCGATCAATCTGCTAACGCTGTTCGGCTTGATCCTGGCCATCGGTATTGTTGTCGACGACGCGATTATCGTGATTGAAAACGTCGAGCGTATTATGGCGGAGCAAAAATGCTCGGCCATGGACGCCGTGCGCCAGGCGATGGAAGAGGTTAGCGGCCCCCTGGTGGCCATCGTGTTAGTGCTATCTGCGGTGTTCCTGCCGGTGATTTTTGTCGACGGTTTAACGGGGGAAATGTACCGGCAGTTTGCTGTGGCGATCACGGTGTCGGTGGTGCTCTCCGGGATCGTGGCGCTCACCCTGACTCCGGCACTTTGCGCGCTAATGTTAAAGCAACACGCTCACAGCGAGGAGCCGCGCCACGGCTTCCTTGCCGGGTTTGAGCGCGCCTTTGACTGGCTGCGTGAGCTATATATTCGTATTACCGCCAGTTTTCTGCGTCATCGTTGGCGGGCGTCTGGCCTGTTTGTCCTGCTTGTGGCGGTCACATTGTTGGTCTTCTCACGTATGCCAGCGGGCTTGGTGCCTGCCGAAGATCAAGGCTATGTGATGATGGCCTACAGCACGCCTCCGGCGGCTTCCCTGTCGCGCACCAGTGCGGTAGCAGACGCGATGGCTACGCGCGTTCTGGATCAGCCGGGGGTCAAGTCCATCATGACCTTCTCCGGCTTCGATATTCTCGCCTCCACGCTGAAGACGAATGCTGCAGCGTCTTTCATAATGTTTGACGACTGGTCCGAGCGCGAGCAACCGGGCCTGGACTCTATTTCGCAAGCCCGCGCTATACCTGCTTTGGGTGCGGACCTGCTCGACGGGCGAATGATGGCGTTCAACCCGCCGCCCATTATCGGCTTGAGCAGCACAGGGGGCTTTGAGTTTTACCTGCAAAATCGGGGCGACGGCAGCCTGCAAGACTTAAACGCCGCCGTTTGGCGCTTGGTGGCGGCGGCGAACCAGCAGCCGGAGTTGAGCCGCGTATACAGCACATTCCAAATGGATACACCGCAGTACAAGCTGACGCTAGACCGGGAAAAAGCCATGAGTCTGGGTGTTCCTGTTGCCGATGTGTTCAGCACAATGCAGGCGACCTTTGGCAGTTTGTACGTGAATGACTTCACGCTATTTGGGCGCAGCTTTCAGGTGAATTTGCAGTCCGAAGAGGAATTTCGGCAGTCCCCGGACGATTTGGGGAAAGTCTTTGTGCGCTCGCAGGAAGGCAGCTTGATTCCATTGGGCTCGCTATTAACTGTAGAGCGGGTAGTGGGCCCCGATGCGGTCACCCGTTTCAACGGCTTTAATGCCGCCAAAGTGCTGGGGTCGGCTGCACCCGGTTACAGCTCCGGTGAGGCCATTGCGGCGCTAGAGCGCGTTGCTGCGGAGGTGCTGGGTCGGGACTTTAACATTGGCTGGGTGGGCAGCGCTTACCAGGAGAAGTCGTCGAGCGGTAATTCCAGCAAGGCCTTCATCCTGGCGATTGTGATCGTCTTTCTCATTTTGGCGGCGCAGTACGAACGCTGGTTGATGCCGACCGCGGTGGTAATGTCGGTGCCCTTTGCCCTGCTTGGGGCGGTACTTGCGGCATGGCTGAGCGGCCTGGATAACGATATTTACTTCCAGATCGGCATGGTGTGTTTGATAGGCTTGGCGAGTAAGAACGCCATTTTGATTGTTGAGTTTGCCATGCAGCAGCGCGACAAAGGCATGGCTATTGTGGACGCCGCAATGGAAGCGGTTCGCCTGCGTTTTCGTCCTATTGTTATGACCTCACTGGCCTTTACTCTGGGCTGCTTGCCGCTGGCGCTGTCCAGTGGTGCCGGCGCCGCTAGCCGTATCGCGCTGGGGACAAGTGTGATCGGCGGCATGCTGATGGCCACCTTTGTGGCCACGGTTTTTGTGCCGTTGTTTTACGTACTGATGGCCAGCCTGGGCGAACGCTTGAAGCGCGGTGGTGAGTAATCGCTGTGGTAAATAAAAACGCTTCGCGATTTAGTCTGTCATGCGCGCGCTGAAATCCCAGCTGGAGAAGGTTTTGGGGTGCAGACAGATCGCCACTTCATCGGCCTTGCGGCTTAGCAGCCAATTGGCCAGGTCGCGGTTGCTGTCGCCGAGATAGCGCTCGATTAGTGACGACAGTACTTCGCCCTGGCTGTCGCTGGTCAGCTCGGCAACGGCCTTGCCTCTCACGCCGCGATAAGGAATGGAGTTCACCGCGACTTCAAAGCCGCAGTTGGGGTTGGCTTCCAGCAGCCGGATAATTTTCGATGAACGATGGCTGGCGCAGTAGAAGCAGCCATTGCGATAGTAAAACCACAGTGAGCAAACCACCGGAAACCCATCGCTATCGATGGCGCTCAGGCGCAGGGGAATGGTGGCGGTCTCGACAAAGCTGGTGTCCTGCATGGGAAGGGTGCCCTCTATACAATCGCGATTCACTCACCCTTGTTAAGGGTGATTCCGCGGTCGCTGATAATAATTTTTCGTTCTTTATATAGTCGGCTCAGGCCTTGCTTAAAGGCTTTTTTACTGACGCCAAAAATGCGCTTGATCGCCTCGGGGGGGCTTTTGTCACCGAGCGCAAGGAAGCCGTCATTGGCGTCTAGCTGCCGCAATATGAGTTCGGCGATATCGGGCGCGCGTTCCCGGGCTGGCTTGTTCAGCGTCAAATCCAGGCGCTGGTCCGGGCGAACGCGCTGTATCCACCCCGATAAGCGCTCGCCGCGACGCAGAGGCTTATTCAGTTCACTGTCGTACAGCAGTCCCCAGACGCAATGGTTTACGACACATTTATAGCCTAACTCGGTTTTGTTCGCGACGTGAATGCTAACGCGGTCGCCGCTGCTTAGCCGCTGTTTTGCATTATCGGGGAGGCTGTGCAGGCTGTCGGCAATATGTTTGTCCAGTCGCATCGTGGCGACCAGTCTGCCGCGCAGGTCAGTGTATACCATGACTAATACCGCCTGACCCTCTCGCACGGTGCCAAGCTGTTCGCTGTGTGGGAGCAATAGCTCCTTATTCAGCCCCCAGTCGAGGAAGGCGCCCACAGTAGTGATCGCGCTAACCCGCAGCAGTCCCACTTCATTGCACAACAGCTCGGGGCGTTGTAGGGAGGCGATTAAGCTGCCGTCGTTGTCGTGCAGCACGAAAACCTCCAATACGTCGCCAACGCTGCAGTCCTGCGGGCTTTGGCGGGCATTGAGAAAAATATCGCCGAGTTGGCCGCCGTCCAGATAGGTGCCGTCACTGGTAATACGGCTGACGGTGAGTGTGTTCATGCGTCCGATAGCGGGCATGGTATTTCCTCGGCGGTTCAATGGATCGCGATTATGACGCTAGATAGAGGGCGTCGCCAGTGTTGTTCTGCTCTGTGTTGATGAGTATTCAGTCGCCGCTATCGATGGCAAAGAGCTTGCGTCGCACGCTGCGGCGAAACTGCCCCGGCGTCATGGAATAGTACTGCCTGAATAGTTTGCCAAAGTAACTGACGTCGCTATAGCCGCACAGCGGGCTGATATCCTCGATAGCCAAGTTGGTATTCTTGAGTAATTCTCGCGCGGCATCCAGCCTAAGACGCTGCAGATACTGCAGGGGTGACTGACCACAGGCGTGGTGAAAGCGGCGCTGAAAACTGCGCTGACTTAGCCCGCTGCGCTCAGCCAGTTCTTTCATGTTGATCGTGTCGGCGAGGTGTCGATGCATCCAGCTTTGGGCCAGGGCGATCACTTCGTCGCCGTGGCGTGCGCTGTGTTCGCCCCGGTAGGCCTGATTGGCGAAGGGCTGGCGGCTTTCTGGCGAAAATTGCTGTGTTGCCCGCTGTGCAATCTCCGGCCCCCAGTGTCGATCGATGAGGTGGATAATTAGGTCGGCGGCGCTATTCACGCTGCCGGTGCAGTACAGCGAGCCAGCCTGGGTGATTAAGTGGTCGCGCTGCATTTGAATATTGGGGTAGCGTTGCTCGAAGTCGTCGAAATAGTGCCAGTGTGTGGTCGCCGGTCGGTTGTCGAGCAAACCGGCCTCGGCGAGAAAGTAGCTGGCGTTACCAACGGCGCAAATTTCGCAGCCGCGCAAGGCCAGCTGGCGAAGCCATTGCTGTACATCCCGGCGCTGCGGGCCACCGCGAAGCGGGTGACGCCAGCGACTGGCAATAATCAAAATATCGGGCTGAGGCCAGTCGTTTAGCGGGCGCTCGTCGCTCAATACCTCATCGACGTCCAGCTGAATTCCCCCGGAAACCCTAATAGGGGAGGGCTCCAGGCTAATCGTCGATAGTTTGGCAGGGGCGCTCTGCCGCCGGCTGAGAAATAGGTGGTTGCAGGACTGCAGCAGCTCCATTGGCAGGCAGAGGCTGGTGGCTAAGGCATGATTAAAGCCGAGTAGGCCTATATGTCGTTGACGTTGCATAATGTTGACACTGTTGTCGTTAATGCCATATTTAATGGCCAATTTATCACTATATGCCGGGGATTGGCTACGTACACTGCTGGCTTGAAAATTCGAGTCGTGTTGTTGAGGTGGTGTGTCAGTGAGTCATTTACCCGTGGTTGTTGGTTTTGGCGGCGTTAATCCTGCAGGGCGCAGTTCTTTTCATCACGGCTATCGCCGTCTGGTGCTTGATGCACTGCCGCTGGCGGCGCAGCAGCGCACCCTGCAAAGCCTTGCTGCCTTGATGGGAATGGATGAACGCATGCCAGAGGCAGAACGCCGCCAACATATACTGGCGCATACCCTGATTCGCAAAATCGAGTCCGCGGCGTTTGATGTCGAGCAGGTGGCCTGGAACAAGCGACTGCACCTAGAGGGGGGAGCGGGGCAGTTTGAGTTTGTGACCTCCGCCAAGCAATTGCCCGAGTGTGTGCCTGAGGGCTGGGCGCTGCGTGATATCGGTGGCGGTAAGGTGGCGGTTACCCTCGACGGTGGACTGGATATGCTGTTGCCGACGCATCGCAAAATGGATGTTTCCAGTGCGGGGCAACTGCCAACGGGCTTTGATCCCAGCAATTACTACAGTGCCCGCAATCATCCGCGGGGCTTGCAATTATCAGTATTCGGGGCGTCCGATGCCTTGCAGTCGATGGGGATCGATTGGGATACGGTGCGCGCCAGTGTCCACCCTGACCAAATATCTGTGTACGCCAGCTCGGCAATGGCGCAGCTCGATGATGCTGGCTTTGGCGGTCTGCTGGCCGCGCGTGCCAACGGTGGCCGCGTTAGCTCCAAGCAACTGGCACTGGGCTTAGCCGATATGCCCGCCGATTTTGTCAGTGCCTATGTGTTGGGGAATGTCGGTGGCACTGGGCCCAGCTTGGGAGCTTGTGCGACGTTTTTCTACAACCTGCGTCAGGCCGTGCAAGACATCCGCAGTGGTGCCGTGCGCGTTGCGGTGGTGGGGGCAGCGGAAGCGGGAATAGATCCACGGGTGATGGATGGTTACGCCACCATGGGGGCCTTGGCCACGGATGCTGACTTGCTTAAGCTGGATGCCGGTTCGGGGCGTAGCGAAGCGGATTACCGCAGGGCAAGTCGACCGTTCAGCAGCAACTGCGGGTTTACCATTGCTGAGGCGAGTCAGTTCGTCGTGTTGTTTGACGACGCGCTGGCCCTTGAGTTGGGCGCGCAGGTGCATGCCGCGGTGCCCGAGGTCTTTGTAAATGCCGATGGCTATAAGAAGTCCATTTCATCGCCGGGCGTGGGGAATTACCTTACTGTTGCCAAGGCAACCTCAGCGGCGGGGGCGATTATTGGCGAGCACGCGCTTAAGACGCGCTCATTCGTTCAGGCGCATGGCACCAGCACGCCGCAGAACCGTGTGAGTGAGTCGCATATCCTTAACGAAACCGCCAAGGCCTTCGGGATTGAGCGCTGGCCTGTCGCCGCTATTAAAGCCTACCTTGGTCACAGTATCGGCGCGGCCTCCGGCGATCAGTTAGTCTCCAGCCTGGGGATATGGCGCGACAATATCCTGCCGGGTATCACCACCATTGACCACATTGCCGACGATGTGCAGCGCAGCAACCTGCACTTGCCCATGTCGCACCTCGAACTTGAAGAAGACAGCATGGATGCGGCAATTCTTAATGCCAAAGGCTTTGGTGGTAACAACGCCAGTGTGTGCCTGTTGTCGCCGCAATTCACTGAACGCCTATTGCGGGGGCGTCACGGCAGCCACGCCTGGAAAGGCTACTGCGAGCGCCGAGAAGAGTCTGTCGCTCAAGCGAATGCCTATGATGAGGCGGCGCTTCGCGGTGAGTTGTCGGTGCGTTACCAGTTTGGCGAGGGAGTGCTTGAATCTGACGACCTGGATATACAGGCCGATAGTATCGGCATTGCCGGCTGGCTGAAGCGCGTGGAACTGCCCAATACATCGCCCTACACATCCTGGCTGGCCAGTGAGGATGCGCAGTAAGAATCGTTACCCCTCGGATATCGGCTAAATACCCTCCGGCAACTACGGATGCTGCTGTGCGTTTTTTTCTGGCCAACTGACGGTGTAGAAATCGGCAGATAAAGGGGGAGCATGATGCGAGAGTATTTACGCCACCCAAGTAATATTCCGGTTGATGTCGAAGTTATCGAAGAGCCGGGCGTTTGTCCTGCTCAAGCATGCGATGTCAGTGTTGCGGGCCTGTGTTGCCAGGTGGAAACGCCGGTAAAGCCCGGTTGTGATATCCGGTTTCGCGTGCCGTCGCTGTCGTTTGACTACACCGGCTTGGGCCGCGTGGTGTGGTGTCGCCGTCGTGGCCAACAATACCAATTGGGTATTGAGTTTTGCTCGGGTCGCGACGCCTACCGGGCTCGTATGGTGGAACAGGTCTGTCAGATAGAGGCCTATCGCCAACAGGTCGCCGAAAATGAAGGGCGCATACTCACTGGTGAAGAGGCTGCGGCCGAGTGGATAGACCGTTTTGCAGCCGATTTCGATAAACGCTTTGCCATGGGCTGAGATCGTCCTCCCCGCCATTTCCCCAAAAAAACCTCCTATCGCCAGATGTCGTCAAGATGTCGGTACATTTGTGTCGAGCAAGACAGAACGCGGGATTCATGATTGAATACTCGTCCCGTCAGGGATGCGAGAATAGAGGACGTTAATAGATGAATCACGAAGCGAGCTCTCGGGTGCTGATTAAACTGCCCAGAGATCGAGCCTGGGCGCTGCTGCAAGATCTGACGCTGGCCCATCACTATGTTCCCGGTGTGCTGCGCTGTGAGCTCCATGGTGAACAGCGGCATGGCGTCGGTGCTAGCCGTCGGGTACACCAAAAAATGGGCCGTTGGATGGATGAAACCGTTACCGAGTGGAGTGAAGGTAGTGGCTTTGTTATCCGCTTGCACCGCGAGAATAAAGGGCCTGCCGCGCCCTTTAAAAAAGCCCAGTTTCGCTATCGCCTCGAAGACGCCGGACACGGCCAAACCGCGCTGACGACCAGTCTCATGTTTGATATGCGGTGGGGAGGTTTTGGGCGACTCCTGTATCGTCGCCTGATGGCCGGCGCCTTTCGCGGAATCATCCGCACCATTAGCCTCAATATGAAAGCCTATTATGAATCCCGGGCTGACGAGCCGGTTAACCACGCTGAGACTCAGGCAGTCGGAGAGGGGCAGTGATGGACGCGTTACAGTTGTTGCAACAGCGAAACTCTGCCAGCAAATTAGCTGAGCCGGCGCCGAGTGAAAGCGAAATGGCCGACGTGTTTGCCGCAGCGGCCCGTGCCCCCGATCACGCCCGCCTGCGGCCGTGGCGCTTCAGAGTGATAGAGGGTGATGCGCGCGCACGGCTTGGCGAGCTCTACGCCGATGCTGCCAAACGCCGAAACCCGACACTTGGCGAAGCGGATTTGCAGCGTTTTCGCCGCCAACCCCTACGTGCACCAATGATTCTGGTGGTATCGGCGCTCGTGCAAGCGCACCCAAAGGTGCCCAAAATTGAGCAATTACTTTCCGCTGGCTGCGCGGCACATGCGAGTCTGTTGGCGCTCGAGGCGATGGGCTACGCGGCTATTTGGCGCACCGGCGACCACGCCTTCGACCCCCAGGTTATGGCTGGTCTGGGTATGCAAGAAAACGAAGAAGTCATTGGATTTTTATACGTCGGCAGTCGCGATGGCGCAGCCAAACCCTTGCCCGCAGTGGCGCCGAACGAATTTGTTGAGAAGTGGACTGGACTATGAATATTGTTGAACCCCCCGTGTATGAAACCCTGGCGCTGCGTATGGAGCAGCATGTGGCGTGGGTTGCGCTAAACCGCCCCGACAAAGCCAACGCCATGAATGAGGCGATGTGGAGTGAGCTTCAAGCGTGCTTTGAGTGGTGTGATGGTGAGAGTAGCGTTCGGGCTGTTGTATTGTGCGGCGAGGGCAAGAATTTCTGTGCGGGTATCGATCTGGGAATGTTTGCCGGTTTGGCTGAGGTCATGGCGAAACAGCCCGAGTTGGGTCGCCGCATCGAATGGTTTCGGCGCCATATCAAGTCCCTACAGGCCAATTTAACGGCCATTGAGCTGTGTCGAAAGCCGGTAATCGCGGCGATTCAGGGAAACTGTGTCGGCGGCGGTATCGACATGGTCAGCGCCTGTGATATGCGCTTCTGTGCTGATAATGCACAGTTCTCTATCAAGGAAATCGATATCGGCATCGTTGCCGATGTAGGCACCCTGCAGCGTCTTCCCAAGCTCATTTCCCCTGGCCGTGTTAGCGAGTTGGCGCTGAGCGGTCGCAACGTGGGTGCGGCGGAAGCGGAGCGCATCGGGCTGGTCAATACCGCCTATAACTCCTACGAGGAAATGATCGAGGCGGTATCAGAGCTGGCGCAGAGTATTGCTCGCAAGTCACCCCTGGCCGTGCGGGGCACCAAGGAAATGATCCGTTACAGTCGCGACCACAGTGTCGAAGATGCCTTGAACTACGTCGCCACATGGAATGCGGGAATGCTCAGCCAAGAAGACGCGATGCTGGCAATCTCCGCGGCAAACGGCGAGTCGCCAGATTTTAAAGACTAGTCAGCCAAGATTACTATTCGTTTAGGAAAGGGGGATTTTGCTCGACCGAGCTTGTTCCCCTTTCTTCTGTTGGTAAACTACCTGTAACCTGCAGCGCCTTAGATGCTGCCTCGGTGATAATAATCAATGCAAAAAAATACGATTTTCAAGAGTGCGCTGATCCGCTTTTTCCTCCGGCCGTTTTTCAAGCTCACCACGCGTCTTTTGGGGTGGAAAATATTGGGTGAAAAGCCAGAGCACAAAAAATGTGTGCTGATCGCGGTGCCGCATACCAGCAACTGGGACTTTCCAACCATGATGGTGATCGCCTTCGTTCTGGGGCTGGATGTCCACTGGATGGGAAAACACACCCTGTTTCCCCGCGGCCCCCTCGGCGCCATTATGAAGTGGTTCGGTGGTATCGCTGTCGACCGTCGCAAAAACCACAATATGGTTGAGCAGATGGCTGAAGAATTCAGTCAGCGCGACGAGATGATGTTGATTATTACCCCGGAGGGCACACGCAGCGCGGTGAACCGGTGGAAAGGCGGCTTTTACCATATCGCGCAAGCCGCCGGTGTACCGGTGATCTTGGGCTATGTGGATAGCAATACAAAAACAATGGGCTTGGGCCCGGCATTTTTCCCTACCGGGGATTACGATGCTGACTTGGCAGAAATTGCCAATTTTTATAAGGGAATGCGCGGGCTTAAAAAGCAGTAGACGCGAGCGTCACGGCCCCATTCTCGACATAAATCAATAATAAACGACAGTCACTGGGGCTCACTATGACAGATCGATATCGCTGGGCAGCGTTACTGCTGACCTTCGCTAGTATGGTAGTAGGTAGCTCGGCATTTGCCCTTACCGCCAAAGAGGTGGGTACCGCCGAGATCGCCAGTAATCCTGATGAAAACTGGCTCAGCTACGGCAAGGACTACCGAGAGCAACGCTACAGCGAACTTGCGCAGATTAACCGCGACAATGTCAGCGATCTCGGGCTCGCCTGGTCGTTTGACACAGAATACAACCGGGGCTTGGAAGCAACGCCCATCACTGTTGATGGCGTGATGTACGTAACAGGCAACTGGAGTGTGGTCTACGCACTCGATGCGCGCAGTGGCGAGCTGCTGTGGAAGTACGACCCGAAAGTGCCTCGCGAATGGGCAAAAATGGCCTGCTGCGATGTCGTTAACCGAGGTGTTGCCGTTTACGAAGGTAAAGTCTTCGTAGGCAGTCTGGATGCGCGCTTGATCGCCTTGGACGCTGCCAGCGGCGAGGTGATTTGGGAGGTGCAAAGCGCCGATATCAAGGCCTACCCCTATACCGTTACTGGAGCGCCTCGCGTTGCGAAAGGCTTGGTATTTATTGGTAACGGCGGCGCTGAATATGGCGTGCGCGGATTTGTCAGTGCGTTTGATGCCGACACCGGTGAGTTGCGCTGGCGCTTTTATACCGTTCCCGGCAACCCGGCCGATGGCTTTGAAAACGATGCAATGCGCAAAGCTGCCGAGAGCTGGACGGGCAAGTGGTGGGAGTACGGCGGTGGTGGCACCGTGTGGGACAGCATTGTCTACGACGATGAGTTAGATCAGCTCTACATTGGCGTGGGTAACGGCTCCCCCTGGAATCACCGCGTTCGCAGCCCCGAAGGGGGTGACAACCTCTACCTCTCGTCCATTGTTGCCCTGGACCCCGACAGTGGTGAATACCTCTGGCATTACCAAGAGACGCCTGCTGAAACATGGGACTACACGGCGACTCAGCACATTATGCTTGCCGATATGGAGGTGGATGGCGCAACGCGTAAAGTGATCTGGCACGCGCCGAAAAATGGCTTCTTCTTCGTGATTGATCGCGAGAATGGCCAATTACTCTCTGCCGAGCCCTATGCCGATGTGAATTGGGCAACGCATTACGATATGGCGACAGGGCGGCCGGTAGAAACCGACATTGCCCGCTACCCAGACGGCCCTGAATTGATTCGTCCCTCATCAATGGGGGCGCACAACTGGCAGCCAATGGCCTACAGCCCCGAGACGGGTTATGTGTATATTCCTGCGATCAGCAGCTTGTTCCAGTACGAGGACGTGCAGGACTACTTGCATCGCTGGGGGCAGTGGAACCTCGGTATTCCCCTGCAACAGCCGCCGTTGCCGGACCCAATTTTGGCGCAGCTGATGACCACCAAAATGACGCGTGGCTCGCTGCTGGCGTGGGATCCGAAGACCCAAAGTGCGGCGTGGGAGCTGCCTCATAAATTGACGTGGAACGGCGGATTGTTGGCGACCGCAGGCGGCCTTGTCTTCCAGGGCACTGCCGAGGGCGAGGTGATTGCCGTCGATGCTAAAACCGGTGACAAACTGTGGACCTTCGATGCGAAAACCGGCGTTATGGCGCCCCCGGTCAGCTACCAAATAGACGGTGAGCAGTACGTAACTATTTTGGTCGGATGGGGCGGTGCCTTCGGCTTGATTGCCGGCCTGGAAAGAGAGCATGCGCCGCCACCGAGCCGGGTGCTTACGTTTAAGCTGGGCGCCTCGGGTGCCTTGCCCGACAATCCTGAAAAGCAGCTTCACGAGCCGCCGCCGAGACTGACCGAAGACGAGGCCGTATTAAACGAAGGCCGTGAACTCTATTACGCCTATTGCAGCGCGTGCCACGGCACAGAAGTTATTTCGAATGGCGCGATCCCTGATCTTCGTCACTTGCCTCGTGCATTTCATGACAATTTCAATGCCATCGTGCTTGATGGGGTAATGAGTAAGCTCGGGATGGTCGGCTTTGGCGATGTACTCAACGAGGAGCAGGCCTACGCCGTTCACGCGTATATTCTTGAACAGGCGAATATCAATAAAGAGCTTCGTGAGCAACCACAGTGGTGGCGCGATATTAAAGCCTGGTTCTTTTCTGGTTTGGCCTGGTTGGTTGGCTTACTGACGTAGCGTCGTTTAGCAAGCCCTTATGAAGAGGCCGAATGGCCTCTTTTTAGTTTGAGTGTCAGCGACAGGAGAAAAGGTATGTACCGGCGAGTGGAATTAACAGCCTTTGGTGGCCCGGAGAAACTGGTCATCAAAAGAGAAACGGCACTCCCTGAGCCCGGCGTCGGCGAATTACGCGTGAAAGTGCTGGCTGCTGGCACCGGCTTTACAGACACCATTATTCGCCAGGGGCAATACGTTGGTGTGAAGGAGAAGCCGCCTTTTACACCCGGTTACGACTGGTTCGGTGTTGTTGATGCCGTGGGTGACGGGGTTAGCGACTTTGCGGTGGGCGATGCGGTGGCGGATATGCCAGTGATCGGCGGCTACACCGAGTATCTCTGTGTTCCCGCAAGCCAGGTCGTGCCCGCGCCGCCTAATTTAGATGCGGCGTCGGCAGTGTGCATGATCCTGTCATATACAACGGCCTACCAAATGTTGACCCGCGAGGCCAATATGCGCGAGGGGCAGAGCTGCCTTATTCACGCTGCCGGCGGTGCCGTGGGCACGGCGTTATTGGAGCTGGGGCGCCATATGGGGCTAAAAATGTATGGCACGGGCTCAGCGTCTAAAAAAGAGGTGATTGAGCGTTTTGGGGCAACCCATATTGATTACCGCAGCAGTGACTTTGAGGCGGAGATAAAGCGTTTAACCGGTGGCGAAGGCGTCGATGCGGTCTTTGACACCATCGGCGGCAAAAACTGGTCGCGCTCATACCGCTGCCTTAAGTCAGGGGGATGTCTGGTGGGCTTTGGTGCCCTGCAACTGACAACGGGAGAGGAGAGCGTGCCCAGTGTGATATTTGGCTTTGCCAAATTACTGGGTCTGTGGAAGTTGCTGCCCGATGGCAAGAAAACGCGGTTCTACAATATTCAAACCCGGCGTGAGAAACAGCCCGATGATTTTATCGCCGATGTAAGGGCCTTGTTTGCCATGCTGGCCGCGGGAGAGTTGCAGCCGGTAATCGCCGAGCGCGCACGCTTGGATGACATTATTGAGATCCATCAGCGTCTTGACCGGGGTGAGATTGCCGGAAAAGTCGTGCTCGAGATGGCCTGATCCCCCTCTATCATCGCCGGGGCCCCCGTCGCCCCGGCTTATCCGTATTTACCCTTACATGCGCTGCCCATATAACAAATTTGTTGAATAAATTCGGGGCGCGCGATTGTGTCTAACGCATTCCCTATGGTAACGCCTGAAGTTTTGCACTGAGGTTACCAGTTTTCCACATAATCTGTGGATAAGTTAGTGGGTAAGTTGTCAGTTTGTGGCGCTAGGTACGATGGAATCGGCCTTGTAACAAATTGTTCAAAATTTAGCCATTATTGCAAAAGTCAATAAAAACAATAGCTTGTGATGTTTTTGTGATTTTTTGTATGACTTTTGAGCGCTAAGCTTGTCACATTTGCTACAGCAGCCCTAACTGTGAATAAGTGTTACGTCAATAGTTGATTTATGTAACGTGTTACCAAACGCCACCATGTTGCAGTGTGGCGCACGGTAATGCTCATAGATGGTGCATTTCAGTGCGCGCCAGGGCCCGCATAGCTGCAACCGCTGGTGCAGGTTTCACGCATTTCGACCCGAAGTAGCGCAGGCAATTGCGGCTTGAGCTTCTGCCAAATCCAGATCGCCAGGTTTTCACTTGTCGGATTCTCTAGGCCGGGGATGTCGTTGAGATAGTAGTGATCCAATTGGTCGATAATCGGCTTAACGGCAGCTTTGATATCACCGAAGTCCATAATCCAGCCAGTGTGGCTATCAGGTTCCCCGCCGACCACTATGCGTAGTAGAAAACTGTGCCCATGCAGTCGTGCACATTTGTGCCCTTCGGGAACGTTGGGTAGGCGGTGAGCGGCTTCAAAAGTAAATTCTTTGAAAATTTCCACAGATTAATCTCTGGCTGAACGAGTGGGGCGGCTATGGTAATCAGCTGTGTATAAGCTGTACAGCATGCCGCTAAATCCAATTGTTCATTTGCTGTGCAGAATGAACAATTAATGAGCTTCTTTTTGTACGAAAAATAAGCGAAATCAGTTGGATAGCGTTTTTTTCATAAAATTTTAAAAAAACTTATCGGAGAGGTTTGACAAGAAAAGCGATTACTGTAGAATGCGCCTCACTCGATTGAGAGGGGTGATTAGCTCAGCTGGGAGAGCATCTGCCTTACAAGCAGAGGGTCGGCGGTTCGATCCCGTCATCACCCACCAAATCGAGGTTGTTTAAAGTATGCGGACCGGTAGTTCAGTTGGTTAGAATGCCGGCCTGTCACGCCGGAGGTCGCGGGTTCGAGTCCCGTCCGGTCCGCCAACTTTAACACGCTAAAGCCTCTCTTTAGCGCCATGTAAAAGACCTCCTTTCTTCTATACCTATCTTCTTTTTCAAGTTGTAAACTCCGCAATCTGTTGTGTCACAATTCTATGTCGTGTGCCCTTTGTGTCGCCGATTTAGCGCTATATTACTGCTAGTGAAGATTTGTTGTGGAGAGTTCTGTGTCGGCACTTACCGAAGCCATTATGTTTATTCGCGACGGCGAGGTTGTGAAGGAGATGTTCTTCGCCGAGTTCGAAGCGGTGCTGGACGACGTTGTCGGTGTGCCAGATTTTGCCGGCCAGCAATTGCAGGCGGTGTTCGTACAAATCAACACAGAAATGAAAATTACCGGAGCGGTTTTTTTTGTCATCAGCTTTGACAAGCGCGGCCGTATCACCGGAAATTGGAACATCCCGCTTCGCCACTTACTTGATCATGCCAGCTTCGGCCCCGATCTTGGTGGGGGTGTAACGAAAGTTGCTTGTCACAGCGCTTGCCCGGTGTCTTGGTATCGCAATCAACTCTGGGATCCAGTAATGGAAGGGCACCAGACCTTTTCGGCTCTGGTCGCCGCGGTGCAGCGCAACCGCTTGGGTATTGTCAGCGATGTCCTGAACACCGGGCCCGAGCAAACAACGGTATCGGATTTTTTTCGCCGTCATGTACCCCCGCAGGGGGGGGATGCGGAGCCGTCGGTTTCCGTGGCGGCGGACTCGGCTACCCCCATCTTCCATCGTCGCTATCGGGAGCGACTCAAGGCCTTAAAGAGCGCGGAGCAGTTGCGCCTGGCAACAGTGCAGCAAAAGCATCAGTCACGTTTTGAGACCGCTGAAGAGGAGTTCAGTCGCCAACTAGCGGAAAAAAATGACGAGCTTGCGGCGTTAAAAGAGATGCTAGCGGGCGAGGTGGCGCAGCGGCGTCAACTTGAGGCCAGCCTAAATAAGCAGCAACAGCTGCTCGATGAGCAAAAAACCGAATATGAAGGTTTACTGGAGTCGGCAGGCAGCCAGGGTGCTTATTCCGAAGAATTAGAAAAATTGCGCAAGAGCTATGAGAAGGAACTAAAGCTTAAACTGCAGCAGCAGGCGGTGGAATTTGAAGAGCGCTTGAATCGCCGTGAAAATGAGCTCTATCAGCGCTCCACGGAGATTGTGGAGCTGCGCAGTGAGCTGAGCCGATTGCGAGAGCAGAATCGAGAGCTGTTGCTCAATGACGACAGCAAAATGCTGCAAGATATGGCTGAGAAAGGCGTTGTGTTTGTTGCCTATCACCCGGGTATTGAGCACCTGGTGATCGACCGAGAAGAAATGCCATCGTATTTGCGCGACCCGCAGTCATTTGCCGCCCACCGCTGCGAGGTGAGTGTGGAGCGCTATCAGCGTTGGTTGCAGCATTACCGGCTGCCGATTTGTCGCCACCAAAATCCCGCCGGCGAATACTGTGGGCAACCGCTGATTAAAGTAATGCGCCCCAAGTTATTCCGCGAAGGGGAGAGCGACCGCTGCAAAGATCATCGCGGTGGCTGAGCCCCTTATTCAACCGCTTGATGCTTATCACTCTCCCAAAGTGGATATGCTGCGTCTGGATCGCTTTGATGCGCTGGCCCCTGGGAATAAGTGGTTCAAGCTGCGCGAAAATATTGCCGTAGCCCGAAAGCAGGGTGCGCGGTGTTTGGTGAGCCTGGGTGGCGCGTATTCCAATCATTTGCATGCCCTGGCGGCATGGGGGCACCACAATCGCTGGCCGACGGCGGCATTCATTCGCGCGGATGAGGCTCAAGTGACGCCCTGCATGGCAGACCTTCGGCGCTGGGGTATGCGCCTGGTTCATCTGAGCCGCAGTGACTACCGTCGACGGCATGATCCTGAATATATCGCCAGTCTCCTGCGCGGCTTTGATCGTCCGTATTTTATTCCTGAGGGCGGTGCCAATGCGCTCGGCGCATCGGGTTGCGCGGATATCGCGGCGCTGCTGCCAGACTGTGGTGCTGACTATTCATTGATTGTTACGGCCTGTGGAACGGGCGCAACGCTTGCGGGATTGGCGTCGGCGGTTGCGGGCTCGACACGTATATTGGGTATACCCGTTCTCAAGGCCGAGGCTTTTATGGCGCGCGATATTGCGCAAATACTTGACGACTTAGGTTCGCCGCGAAAAAACTGGCATCTGGACCATCGTTTTGCGGGTAAGGGCTTTGGTCGTGTCAGTGATGAGCTGAGCGAGTTTATTCTGCGCTTTGAAGCACAGCAGCGCGTGCCCCTTGATCCGGTTTATACCGCAAAGCTTTGCTTTGCCGTCGACGCGATGCATAAGCGCGGTGAGTTAGCGGGGGAGTCCCGGGTGCTGGTTATTCACTCGGGGGGCTTGCAGGGGAGAAGTGGCCACCCAGCACTCTTTAATCAATCTGTGTTGGGGATTAGCGGCCAATGCTCGGGGACAACGAAGCAGCGCTCTAACTTTTGATTTATCAACATTTGCGGGCGCTTGGTCGCCAGCGCGAGCGCTTTCTCGATGCCCTGGGTTTGCTGGTAGTCTGCCGATAGCCAGTGAGGCTTTTCTAATAGGCGCCATGTTGCTTGCTCTTTTTCGGTTTTCTGCGTGGTGAATTGCTGAACCGAAAACCACGTTCCCTTGGGGTGGTCGTTATTGAGACAGGCGCTTGTTGCGCGTTTCCCTTGTGGATAAAACAGGACGCCAGCCACCCTCAGTTGCGCTTTGCAGTGCTCGATACCGACATTTGACATGGCTAACGCCCCCTCCGGGCTGTTAGCTAGCGGTAGCTGGTGTGTTTGCAGTCTCTCGAGCTTGCGGTCGAGGCGATCTGCGCTATTGGGCCCCAGCCACGCCGATAGCGGAATGTCACCCGGGCGCATGGCGAGAAAGAACTTAACCGCCAGCTCCAGGTGGAAGCTCTGCTGCAGGGTGTGGTCGTGATAGAGGATATCGAACTCGCCCAGGGTTCTGCCGCGGGCATTTCGGACGGGTAAGTTGTGAGCGATCAGTTCGGTGCTGCGATCCTGTTCGAGAAAAAAGTGCCACAAGGACTCGAAGACCAGCCCTAAGCGTGGGCTTTTGCAGCGCTCTTGTAGGTGTTTTCGCAGTGGTTGGTCGTCGTTGTCCAGCGACTGCAGCCATGCCATTCGCTCGGGGGTGAGCGCAAGCGCTGGGTGGTCGCCGATGTTGACCAGCGGCGCTGAAAAACAAGCCCATGCCAGGGCGCGAGTATAGGGCGAGACGAAGTGCTGTAGGTCTAATGGCTTGATAGATCGGTATCCTGGTTTGCTCAGACGCACACAAGGTTTGCATTGTATTCACGTGGGCTGGTTATAATGGCGGCCCCGCGCATGGCAGCAGTAATTATGGAACAGTTCCGCAATATAGGGGTCATCGGCCGAGAAGGCAACGGTGTCGCCGTCACGCTTAAACGCCTGTTGGATTATCTCCAGCAGAGAGAGCTCAGCGCCGTACTCGACGAGCAAATCGCCGGTTTAATGTCTGG
Source organism: Spongiibacter marinus (assembly GCF_016906995.1). GTDB lineage: Bacteria > Pseudomonadota > Gammaproteobacteria > Pseudomonadales > Spongiibacteraceae > Spongiibacter > Spongiibacter marinus. Next base: position 217,576 of record NZ_JAFBBD010000008.1, read on the forward strand.
TCATGGCCTCCGGGTTTGCAGTCGCCGGATGATCGGTGAAATTTGCGACTTGATCATTGTGGTGGGCGGCGACGGTAGCTTGTTGGGCGCCGCGCGGACCTTGGCGCGACACAATGCCCCTGTGCTTGGCGTGAACCGCGGCCGCTTGGGGTTTCTCACCGACATTTCACCCGATGAAATAGAGAGCCAAGTTGGCGCGGTATTGGATGGCCATTACCGCCTGGAAAAGCGCTTCCTGTTGGACGTGGAACTGATGCGCGGTGGTGAGCGCGTAGGTAAAGGCGACGCCCTCAATGATGTAGTGCTCAACTCGGGCACCAGCGGCCATATGATGGAGTTCGAGCTATTTGTCGACGGCGAGTTTGTCTACCGCCAGCGCTCCGATGGTTTAATTATCTCAACACCCACGGGGTCTACCGCGTACTCGCTGTCTGCCGGTGGCCCCATTATGCACCCGCGTTTGGATGCAATCGTCATCGTGCCAATGTTCCCGCACACCCTGAGCAGTCGCCCTATCGTCATTGATGGTAAAAGCGAAATAAGCATGGTGGTGTGCGACTGCAACACCGCGAAGCCACCGGTGACGTGCGACGGCCAGTTGCGCATGACCAGTCAGCCGGGCGATGTGATTACGGTGCGTAAAAAGCCGCACCGTATGAAGCTCATCCATCCCCTTGATCACAGCTTTTATGCCAGTTGTCGCGATAAATTGGGCTGGGGGGCGCATCTGCCTGCCGGGGATGACGATGACTGAGTACTATATCGCGCTACGCCTTCCTCTCGATGAGAATTTAGCCGACTTTTCTGCTTTGCTGTGGCAACAGGGCGTTGCTCACCACATTGCTGAAGAGGGAGGGAGTCAAATTCTTCGCGTCGGTGATGAGGAGCAGGTTGCCGTTGTGGCAGAGCTCTACCAAAAGTTGCGCAGTGGCGAGCTGCACATTACTCGCCACTCAGTGGCAGCGCCTCAGCCAGTGCAGTCGCGCTCACTTCGCCAGCGGCCTGCGGTGGCGGTGTTGTTGTTACTCAGTATTCTTGGGGCGCTGTTACCGGTTGTGGATAGCAGCTTTCGTGCGGTGTCTTCGCTGAGCTTTTACCCCTTGGATCTCGGCGCGGGTAAGATTGTCGCCGACTGGCCAGTTGGGCAGTGGTGGCGGCTGTTAACCCCGATGTTTCTTCATTTCGGCCTGCTGCATATTGCCTTTAATGGCCTGTGGCTATGGGAATTGGGCGGGATGATTGAGCAGCGGCAGGGCAGTGTGACGCTGCTGGCGATAGTGATACTTATTGCAGCGGCTTCAAACATGGCGCAGGCGATGATGTCGGTGTCGCTATTTGGCGGTATGTCGGGCGTTATCTACGGCTTGCTTGGCTATATCATTGTTTGGAATCGACTGCGGCCAGCTGAGTCACTGCCACTGGTAAAGGGCGTTGCCGTGGTCATGCTGGTGTGGCTTGTGGTGTGTATGGCAGGCTTTACCCGCCTGCTCGGGCTGGGGGAAATCGCCAACACTGCTCACCTTTCCGGCCTGATTATGGGCGTATTGCTCGGCATTGGCGCATCGTTTTTGCGGCGCAAAAGCGTATAAGCTAGCACTACTCACTCTGTTATAATTCTCGTCTTTCACGAGCGGCCTGTGGAGGGCGCTATGGATTTTGAAAAACTCATCGATAACTTGGATCCGGCAATTTATGCCTCGCTTAAGCGCGCGCTGGAAATTGGCAAATGGCCGGATGGCCGCGTGTTAACCGACGAGCAGCGAGCGCATTGTATGGATGCGGTTATCGCCTACGACCACCGCCGCAAGCCCGAAGAGCAGCGGGTGGGGTACATTGATAAAGGCAGTAAATCCGAGGGGGATAGCTGCGACGGACACGGCGATAATGGCGCTGAAAAGCCGATAAAGTGGGCCGACTCCTGATGGCTTTATCGAATGTAGCCGGGGCCGCATCGAAAATGCGTACCGCTCTGGAAGATAACGAAGCCCAGTACACGCTGACGCTGGGGCAGCAGTCGGTGCCAATGAATCCGCTTATTGGCAGTCGTTTGACGCTGGCCTACCAACAGCAAATTCACTGTGTGCACTGCGGCCGCTTGTCCAAGAAAAGTTTCAGCCAGGGGTACTGCTATCCCTGTTTTCAGCGCCTGGCGCAGTGCGACAGCTGTATTGTCAGCCCCGAAAAGTGCCACTATTTTGAAGGCAGTTGCCGAGAGCCTGAGTGGGGCGAAGCGCACTGCATGATCGACCACATTGTGTACTTGGCGAATTCGTCGGGGGTGAAGGTGGGAATCACCCGTGGTACTCAGCTACCGACGCGCTGGATCGATCAAGGTGCAGTGGCGGCGCTGCCGATTTTTCGGGTGAGCAATCGATTGCAGTCCGGCCTGGTCGAAAGCGCTTACAAGGCGCATGTGGCCGATAAAACCAGCTGGCAGGCGATGTTGAAGGGCACCCCTCCTGAACAGGACCTGTACGCGCGCCGCGACCAGCTCGCGGAAGTCTGTGGCGACGAGATCGACGCACTGCAGAAGCGCTTCGGTCTGCAGGCTATCCAAACCATCGATGATGCGGACGTTCAGCATATTCGCTATCCCGTGGTGGAATATCCCACCAAGGTGAAGTCATTTAATCTCGACAAAGTCCCCCTTGCAGAAGGCACCTTAATGGGAATTAAAGGTCAGTATCTGATCTTCGATACCGGTGTGATTAATATTCGTAAATACGGCGGTTACCAGCTGGAGTTGAGCAGTCCGGCTCTGTAGATCATCCGCCTTTGAGGAGAGCAGTATGCGCGACGCGCAGCCCAGTACGATTTACCTGAAAGACTATCGCGTTCCCGACTATCTGATCGACAAAACGTCCCTCAGTTTTCACCTGGGTGAGCGCTCTACCGAGGTAACATCGCGCCTGACAATGCGGCGCAACCCCGCCGCGGAGACGGCTTCGCAGAGCCTGGAGTTGCACGGTGCTGAGCTGGAGTTATTGTCACTGGCGATTAATGGGGATGTTTTACCCGAGGGCGACTGGGAGCAACAGGGCGAGCTGCTTTGTATCCATCGTGTGCCCGAGGCCTTTGAGCTGGAGTGCAAAACGCGAATATATCCCCAAAAAAATACCTCGCTGGAGGGGCTGTATAAATCCAGCGGTATGTTTTGCACACAGTGCGAGGCAGAGGGCTTTCGCAAAATTACCTATTATCTGGATCGACCCGATGTGATGTCGGTGTTTGATGTAGAAATTATTGCTGACGCGGATGCCTACCCGGTGTTGCTGTCCAACGGCAACTGCACCGCTACCGAAACACTCGACAACGGCCTTCACCGCAGCGTGTGGCACGACCCGTTTCCGAAACCCGCCTATTTATTTGCCCTGGTGGCTGGAAAGCTGTCGCGTATCAGCGACAGTTTCACCACCATGAGTGGTCGTGATGTTGCCCTGCATATTTATGTAGAAGAGAAAGACCTCGATAAGTGCGATCACGCCATGCAGTCGCTGAAAAATGCGATGCGTTGGGACGAGGAGGTCTATGGTCGGGAGTACGATCTCGAGCTGTTTAATATCGTCGCCGTTGATGACTTCAATATGGGCGCGATGGAAAACAAGAGCCTGAATATCTTCAATACCTCCTGCGTGTTGGCAAAGCCGGAAACGACGACCGACGCAGGCTTTCAGCGTGTGGAAGGGGTTGTTGCCCACGAGTATTTCCACAATTGGTCCGGGAATCGTGTGACGTGCCGGGATTGGTTTCAGCTTAGTTTGAAGGAAGGCTTCACCGTTTTCCGGGATGCGGAATTTTCCGCTGACATGGGATCGCCGACCGTAAAACGCGTCGAAGACGTTACGCTGCTGCGTACCGCCCAGTTTGCCGAGGATGCGGGCCCGATGGCCCACCCCGTGCGCCCCGACTCGTTTATTGAAATCTCCAATTTCTACACGGTCACCGTCTACGAGAAGGGTGCCGAAGTCGTTCGCATGATTCATACCTTGCTGGGACCTGAGCCCTTCCGCGCAGGTAGTGATTTGTATTTTGCGCGCCACGACGGCCAGGCGGTTACTTGCGAAGACTTTGTTAAGGCAATGGAAGATGCCAGTGGCGTGGACCTAAGCCAATTCCGCCTTTGGTATTCTCAGGCGGGTACTCCCCAGCTTTCAGTGCAGGGCGACTATGATGCGCAGGCCCAACGCTACACGCTCAGCGTTACGCAGTCCTGCCCTGCCACGCCCGGGCAGGCGGAAAAGGCGCCTTTTCATATCCCTCTTAAAGTGGCCTTACTCGGCGAAGCAGGGCAGCTTCCACTGCAGCTTAAGGGGCAGCCACAAGATACTGAGACGGCGGACAACACTGAGATGGTGCTCGATGTTACCGAGGCCAAACAGCAGTTTGTCTTTGAGAATGTCATCGAGTCGCCGGTTGCCAGTTTATTGCGCGGTTTCTCGGCACCAGTGAAGTTAAGCATGAATTATCAGCGTGCTGACCTGTTGCGTATCATGCAGAGCGACAGCGATGGTTTTTGTCGTTGGGACGCCAGCCAGCAGCTCGGGTTGGCGGAAATTCGCAATGCCCTTGCGGCGCAAGCTGCTGGAGAGGCCGCTGAGGTTGCGCAAGATTACCTGGATGCCTGCCAGCAACTTTTAGAGGACACACAGCTCGACCCCGCAATGGTAGCGCTGATGTTGCAGTTGCCCTCGGAAGCGTACTTGGCAGAGTTGATTTCGCCGGTCAATGTGCATGCTATCCACCAGGCCCGTGAAGCCTTGCGCAAGGGTATTGCTACCGCGCTTGTTGAACCGCTGCAGGCGGCCTATCGCCGTTGTGCAAGTGATGAGGCCTATCGACCAAGTGCTGAGCAAATTGCTCGCCGAAGCCTGAAAAATGCGGCGCTGTCCTATTTGATGTATACCTCGCATGGGCCAGAAATGGCGCGCGAGCAATTTGAAACCAGTCGTAATATGACCGACCGAAGTGCGGCATTAAATGCGATTGTAAACAGCGATATGCCCTACAAGTCAGACGCCTTGCAGCGCTTTTATCAAGACTGGCAGCACGAGCCCTTGGTGATTAATCAGTGGTTCCAGGTACAGGCGATGTGCCGCCTGCCCGGCACCCTTGAGCGGGTAGTCGAATTGATGTCACATCCCGCCTACGATGCCGCCAATCCCAATAAAGTGCGGGCATTGGTGGGGGCGTTCTGTGGTCAAAATGCGGTGAATTTCCACAGCGAAGACGGCGCAGGCTATGCCTTTCTCGCCGACAGAGTCATCGAACTCAATCGGCGTAACCCACAGATCGCCTCGCGGTTATTGGGGCCACTGAGCAAGTGGCGGAAATATACGCCTGAGGTACAACAACGTATGAGGGGCCAGCTGGAGCGTATTCTGGCAGAGCCGGAACTGAGCAGCGATGTCTATGAGGTTGTGTCTAAAAGCCTGAAAGACTAGTGCGCTATAAAAATTGATTTTGTTATAACAATATTCGCATTTGTTATAACTGACTGATTTTTATAGGTTTTTATTGTTTTTCTGCAATCATGTGGTAAAGTTGCCAACCGTAATATTGGCAGTGAAGACGATCATGGACATTGATATAGACACATTGAATGCAGAGCTGCGCGACCGGCCCGCGGAAGAGATTATCCGCTGGGCGGTATCGCTGGGGCAGCCGGCGATGTCGTCTACGAGCTTCTCGCCGAATGCCGCTGTGATGCTGAAGCTGATCACCGATGTGGATCCGAGCATGCCGATTGTGTGGGCCGACAGTGGCTACAACGTGCCGGACACCTATCGCGTGGCGGAAAAATTGATCAAGCTGCTAAAGCCCAACTTGAAGGTGTATATCCCTGAAATGACGGCAGAGCGTCGCAACGCCTTGATGGGGGGCATTCCACACCCGGACGATAACCCCGAGCTACATCGCGAATTTACGCGACAGGTGAAGCTTGAACCGTTTAATCGTGCTTTCGAAGAGATTAAACCGAAAATTTGGCTCACCGGAATTCGAAAAGAAGAGACGGCGTTTCGTCAAAGTTTGGACGTTTTATCCTGGGACGGGCGGGGCATCTTGAAAGTGGCGCCAATTTTTTATTGGACAGAAGACGACGTTCAGGCCTATATGGCCGAGAACCAGCTGCCCAGCTGCAAGCATTATTTTGACCCCACCAAGGTCGCGGAAAACCGCGAGTGTGGTCTGCATACCTCGGCGTGATCGAGGCTCGGGCTTTTTCCCGGCGCCGCATTTCGCTATGCTGGCGCCAAATTTTATAAGGGCCCCCACATGTATTCGTTGATTCGCCCCTTGTTGTTCCGCCTGTCAGCGGAGACTGCCCACAATTTTTCCCTAAAGTCGTTAGACCTTGCCCACCGCCTGGGTCTTACCGCGGTACTCAGTGCTAAGCCGGAATCGTGTCCTGTTGAGGTTATGGGTATTCGCTTCCCCAACCCGGTTGGCCTTGCGGCGGGTCTCGATAAAAATGCTCGCCATATCGACGCACTGGCAGCGCTGGGCTTTGGTTTTATTGAAGTGGGTACGGTCACCCCGCGTGCCCAGCCCGGTAACCCCTTGCCGAGGTTATTTCGTTTGCCCGCCGCCCAGGCCATTATCAATCGTATGGGCTTTAATAACGACGGTGTCGATGCGCTGGTTAACGCCGTCAAGGCAAGCCGTTACGACGGTGTGCTCGGTATTAATATTGGGAAAAATAAAGATACGCCTGCCGAGCAAGCGGTAGATGACTATTTGCATTGCCTGCGCAAAGTCTATCCATTGGCCAGTTATGTAACGGTGAACTTGTCGTCCCCGAATACACCCGGGCTGCGAGACCTTCAATTTGGTGAACCCCTGCGCGAGCTGTTGAAGGCGCTAAAGAGTGCGCAAGCTGAGCTGGCAGCAGAGCACGGTCGCTATGTGCCGATCGCGGTGAAGATCGCACCGGATATGGCTGAGGGTGATGTTCGAGATGTTGCCAAGGCGTTTGTTGAAGCGGGCATCGACGCGGTGATCGCCACAAACACCACGATCGCCCGTGAGCGGGTGGCTGGGCTGCCCCACGGTGATGAGGCGGGTGGTTTGAGTGGTGCACCCGTGCGTGAGGCATCCACCGCGGTGGTGAGAATATTAAGCGACGAGTTGGCCGGACGTCTGCCCATCATCGGGGTAGGCGGTATTAGTGACGATGCGTCGGCGGCCGAAAAAGTGGCGGCGGGTGCGTCCCTGCTGCAAGTGTATACCGGGTTTATTTACCGCGGCCCCGCATTGATTCGCGATGCGGTGAGCGGCGCCAAGCGAGCGATCACTCGTGCCTAGTGGTGTGTTAGAAGCATTCAGTGTTGCGTTTACCACCTTCTTCGCAACAATCGGCCCCATTGATGTCGCGGCGATGTTCGCCATTTTCTCTGGGGACCTGGATGCGAAAGAACGCCGCCTGACGGCCACGCGAGGCGTGTTAGTGGCCTCGGTCATTTTGTTTCTTTTCGCGCTGCTCGGTGAGTGGATTCTGAGTATTCTCGGCATATCTCTTGCCGCGCTGCGGGCTGCCGGTGGTGTGCTATTGCTGCTGATTGGTATTGATATGGTGGCGGCAAATGGCAGCGGCGCCACCACAACAACGCGAGAAGAGCGGAAAGAGGCGGAAGCGAAGGCAGATATTGCCGTGTTCCCCCTGGCAACACCATTAATTGCCGGACCTGGAGCAATTGGCGCGGTGATTCTGCTTATGGCCCACGCCGAGGGAGATTATCTCCAGCAGGGCGCGGTGGCGCTTGCGCTACTATTGGTGTTACTGGTGACACTGGCGGCGCTATTGCTGGCGAGCCGTTTGCAAACACTGCTTGGCGTCACCGGTATGCACATGGTGAGCCGTGTGTTTGGGGTTCTGTTGTGTGCCTTGGCAATGCAGTTTCTATTTGACGGCATTGCCCAAAGTGGTCTGTTGGGCGCCGTGTCAGCGCCCCAGCAGATTAGCGGCTGAAAGGCTGGCCGATCGCCACTGCCTCGGGGCCCTCAAAGCGAAGTTTGGCGCGTGCCATCGACACACTACACAGCGGTTTTTTCGGTAAGCCCAGTGCGCGCAAAGTCTTCGCCAATGAGTGCTCTTCGCCAATTCTAGGCGGGTTTCCCCCCATGCTGAATCGCAGGCCTTCGCCTTCGGTAATGCCCACGGTCTTCCAGGCTTTGCCGTTGCGCACGGCTAGCGATGGCGCTTCTTGTGCCGGCGCTTTGCTCTTTCCACCGGCTTTTGCACTGATTTCGAAGACCAGTTGATCGTCGTCGTTAAAGCGGGCGCGTGCCTCGTGCTCATTGAAGTGCACATCAACATCGGTAACCCATTTGGGAAAGCCCCAAATATAGCGCCCGGCATGGGTGGTAAAGCCTTGGTTTACCGGCATTCTGTAGACGTAGTTGGCGAGTTTGCCGCGCATAACGCGCCACATTGCGCCGAAAACCGGCAATGGCTGCGACTCTCCTGGCGTTAGCACCGGGAAGACAATGGCCGCCTCGTTGTAGTCCCCCAGATCGTTTTCCCGATAATCCACGGCAAGAAGCTGCATGAGTGCTTTGCCAGGCCAGAGCTCCACCACTTTGAAACCGGTATCTGCTATCAATGCCTGCGCTTTTTGGCTGTCTACGGTATAGATGTTCATCAACATAGCGGCGTCGTTAACCAGCACAGGCAGGTCGACCTGCTTACCGTTAATGTCGTAGCAGCCGTCGCTAATGTGCTTGCATACATCGTCGGTGTGTTTGCCCTCAACCTCTTGTTCGGTTGCGTGGATAGCGGTGTCTTGCATGTCTGAGCCCAGTTTATTGTTATTTCGGTGGCTAGATTGTAGCCAGTCGATGAGTGTTACGACATTACAGTGCTGTAATGGCACTTTGTCATGGGCTGTTCGCTATGCCGCAGGAGTGCAATAGGCGATAATAACGCTGAGATCCCTGTGCTCACGCAGGTAGAGAGGATGCATTGATGGCTACAATTCCCCGCTTTAAACCACTGATTCCCGAGCTTTCCGCTGGCCGCAATATCGGTATCGCGGAATTGGGGCTTCGCGGATCACTGCGGTTTGCGCAAACGGTCGCCACCGTGTGCCCTCAGGCGCTGAAATGGTTGCTTCAGTGGCGCCAGCCGAAACCGGCGGAGTTGCGCGAGCTGTTCGAAGCGTTGGGCGCTACGTACATAAAGTTTGGTCAGTTCATTGCGAGTTCACCGTCCATTTTCCCGAAAGATTATGTCGATGAGTTCCAGGCCTGCCTGGATCAAACCCCGGCGATCCCATTCACGAAGATCAGGCAGATCGTTGAACAGGAGCTGGGTTGCCCGCTGGAGGAGGTTTATCAGCGTTTTGGTGAAACAGCGCTGGCGTCTGCGTCCATTGCGCAGGTCCATGCGGCAACCCTGAAAACGGGCGAAGATGTCGTTGTTAAAGTGCAAAAGCCAGGCGTTCGGGCTGTACTGACGACTGACATGAATACGGTATATGTGCTCACGCGGGTGCTCGAACTGATTGTTCCCAATACAGATCGCGATGCGGTGGCGGGGCTGGTTGCAGAGATGTACCAGTCGATGATCGATGAATGCGATTTCGTCAAGGAAGCGGAGAACCTTAACGTTTTTCGGCGTTTTCTAGTAGAAACAGGCAATGACCGGGTGACTGCGCCCAAACCCTATCCGAAGGCATCTTCTGCGCGCGTGCTGACCATGGAACGGCTTTATGGTTGTGCGCTAACCGATCAAGGCCTTCTGGGCGGGAGAGACCCCAGTGAAGGGCTATTTAATGCCCTCAATACCTGGTTTGCCAGTTTGACTCAGTGTTCCTTCTTCCACGCCGATCTGCACAGTGGAAATTTACTGCTGCTTGACGACGGCCGTGTCGGCTTCATTGATTTTGGTATGGTGGGCCGTATCCAGCCGGAGGCATGGCAGGCGATGTTTGCGCTATTTAACGGTGTAAGCTCGCAGAACTACCGAATGATGGCCGAGGCGATGGTGGCCGTTGGTATCACACGCGACGAGGTGGATGTAGAGGCGCTCACGCAGGATATTACCGCGCTATTTACCAACCTGAATGCGCTGGACCCCGTGCGGGTATTGGAGAACAACACGGGCGATGGTGTGAACGCGTTGTTGAGTGACTTAGGTGGTATCGCCAGAAACTACGGAATTCGTTTCCCGCGTTCATTCACGATGCTATTAAAGCAGTTCCTGTATTTTGATCGATATATGGAGTTGTTGGCACCCGGTGTTGATTTATTTCGCGATGAACGCGTGGATATGATGTTCAACATTTAGCGCCGCTAGCTAACGGTAAGGCTATTATCGGGTAGGTAGTACACACGATATTTTTTGCGCCGCCGCCGCTGTTAACTACGTCACATAAAAGGCCGAAGCAGATAGGCTTTGCGGGCAGTCATACCAGTTAACGGAAGGGAGGATGTGGATTGAGTCGCGGCTATCCAGTCCTCACGTTGAGAGCATCGGCATTAATCGCTCTGCTCGTCACTGTCGCCGTGCTATCGATTTTGCTCGTGTTAGCAAAGCAGCATGTCGATCTGGCGCAAATCACCGTTTTTTCCCTTCTTTCTTTGGCTCTCGGTTACGCCACTTTTTACGTTTTGAGTCGTCCCCATTTCTCTGCGTTGCTGCGTTTGGCCAATACCTTGCGAAATATTGAGCAGGGAAATGGCGTGGCACCTAGCTTGGAGGTCCCCAAGGGCGAGTTAAAGGAGCTGGGTGAGGGGCTGAGTGCGATGCTTGCCGCGATGGCCTCCAGAGAAGCCAAATTTGTCGCTGCGCAGCGTGAGCTCGAACTAAAGGTGAGCGAGGTTGCGGTAAGCAATGCTGAACTGGCGGCGACGCTGCGGCGGTTAAAGGCGGCGCAGGAGCAGCTGGTAACAACGGAGAAAATGGCGTCCCTGGGTGGACTGGTTGCGGGCGTTGCGCACGAGATCAATACGCCGGTAGGTGTTGGTGTTACGGCAGTGTCCAGTATGAGTAGCCGAATCATCGACGTGCGCAATAAATACCAGGCTGGCGAGCTGGGACACCGGGAGCTGAATGACTTTCTCGACAATACCCAGCAGCACTGTGAATTGCTGCTCAGTAATCTCAGTCGCGCGGCGGAACTGGTCAGCAGCTTTAAACAGGTTGCTGTTGATCAAAGTGCGGATGGTCTGCGTGAATTTGATTTGGGGGTGTATTTGTCTGAGGTTTGGCGCAGTTTGAGCCCCCAGCTTAAGGGCACCTCGCTGCGCTACGACATGTCAGTTAATGATGATATCCGGGTGTTTAATTATCCGGGCGCCTTGTCTCAGGTACTGACTAACTTAGTGATGAACTCCATTACCCATGGCTATGAAAGAGGGGAGGAGGGCCACCTGCAGCTGGATGTTCGCCACGATGGCGGGGAGGTCGAGTTGGTCTATCGCGATGATGGACGGGGAATTGCTCCAGAGCACTTAGGGCAGGTCTTTGAACCATTCTTTACCACCCGGCGAGGCAGGGGCGGAAGCGGCTTAGGCATGCATATCGTCTACAATTTGGTAACTGGGCAATTGCTAGGCAGCATTGAATTGCACAGCGAGCCTGGTTGTGGTGTGGAGGTGAAAATCCGCTTCCCCGCGAATATCCACCCGGGAGCGCAAACTGAAAATGGATAAAAGCGTGTCGCAAGAAAACGATAAATTACAACTGGCGGCCGATAGTCCTGCGGCTAGCAGCAGACATAGTGACCCCTGGAAGTTGCTGGTGGTTGACGATGAAAAAGTCGTGCACTCTGTCACGCGGCTTGCTTTGGAGGATTTTGAACTAGGCGGGCGCGGTTTGCAGATGATCAGTGCGTATTCGGCTGCCGAAGCGCAGACGCTACTTCAACAACACGACGATATCGCCGTGATCTTGTTGGATGTGGTCATGGAAACCGATCATGCCGGGCTGGAGTTGGCACGCTATATTCGTGAAGAGCTCGGCAATAACTTAGTGCGGATCATCCTGCGCACGGGGCAGGCGGGACAGGCGCCTGAGCACGAGGTGATTACGCGCTACGACATCAATGATTACAAGGAAAAAACCGAACTTACCCGACAGAAATTATTTTCCACCGTCTACACCGCGCTGCGTTCCTACCGGGATCTCAGCGCGCTAGATAATAATCGACGTGGATTGTTGCGGGTCATCGAAGCCTCCGCGGCAATTTTTGAGCGCAGGCAAATGCATGCCTTTTACGACGGTGTGCTTGAGCAGATGATCGCTTTGTTATACCTAAATCGTGATGCGATGCTGATTCGAGCCTCGGGCATCGTAGCTGAAGCCCGTGAGCGTAAACTACAGATATTGGCCTCAGCAGGTAAATTTACCAATTTCGAGGGTGAAGTGAGTTGTGACGCCTTCGACCAACTAACCGGTGAGCGCTTGCGAATTGCTTTTGAAAATAAGTCCAATAACTATGGCGACAATTACTGGGTGAGCTATTACCAAACACAGGCTGGAACCGAGCAATTATTGTACGTGTCCGCGCGAGATAATTTTTCGGTTCCTGATATCCAGATGATCGAGCTTTTTGTAAGAAACGTGGCAATCGCGCACGATAACGTGGAATTAATAGACAGCCTGCGAGATGGAAAGGGCGATGACGGGAGTGGGAGATAACAGTGGCTATCGATGACCCCCTAATGCTGGCGGCAGACACCACGATACAGGGTGAGAGCCAGACACCAAATCAGGCGTCAAAAACGTGGAAGATCCTGATTGTCGACGATGAAGAAGAAATTCATGTGGTGACGCGTTTGGCGTTGCATGACTTCACCTTTGGCGGCCGGCAGTTGGAGTTTATCAGCGCCTACTCGGGTGCTGAAGCGAAGACAATGATTCGCGAGAACCCCGATGTGGCAATTATTTTGCTGGACGTTGTGATGGAAACGGACAGCGCTGGTTTGGATGTGGCGCAATATATTCGTCAGGACCTTGGCAATCATTTTGTCCGCATTGTATTGCGAACCGGGCAGCCCGGTCTGGCTCCGGAAAGGCGGGTACTCAAAGTCTATGATATCAATGACTACCGCGCGAAAACCGAGCTCACTCAAGACCGTTTGTTCTCTGTCATTTACACGGCGTTGTCATCCTATCGCGACCTGGTTTCCCTGGCGCGAAGCCGTCACCAGCTTATCGGCTTGGTCAATGAAATTGAGCAGTTGTCTCACTTAGCGGCAAGGGATCTGCAGGTGCCGTTAAACGAAGTTGTCGGTACGGTTCGTCGCCTGTCCTCGCAAAAACAGGAGGCATTGCCTGCTGCGATTGCCGAGGATGTCATGGATATGCGGGAAAATATTTATGCAATGCAATCGGCGTTGAATAAGCTCGTTGCCCTGACGTCGGTTGGGCGTTTCAACGAGAGCCGCGAAACCGTCGACTGCAATGCGGTGATCCACGAGGTGTTGGTGAATCTCGATGCTGAGTTTCGCGCTAGCAGTGCCAATCTCCACTGTGAGACATTGCCCACGATTCACGCCTGCCACCGGCAAATGGTTCAGCTATTCCAGAACCTGATCAGCAATGCCATTCGCTTCACAGAAGGTCATGCACCGGACATTTATATCAATGCCGTTACTCACGAGCGGAACTGGTTGTTTTCGGTGACGGATACCGGTCGAGGTATCAGTCCTGAGCAGCACAGTAGCTTGTTCAACCTGTTCCATCGCGATAGCACCGAGGGTGTCTCCAAGGAATCTGGTGTGGGACTGGCGATATGCGAAAAAATCGTGCGCTGGCACGGTGGGAAAATCTGGTTGGAGTCTGAGGTCGGCAAGGGGTCGACATTTTACTTCACCATCCCTCTAAGCGAGTAAGGGGCGAGCGATGCGTGCTGACTGGATCGTTTCGGGCCTCTCACAGGCGATACTGTGCACGGATGACGAGGTTAATATCTGTTATCTCAACCCCGCGGCTGAGCAGCTATTAGCGGTAAAGAGTAGCAATGTGTGTGGCAAGCCGGTCAGCGAAGCGCTCGGGTTAAAGGATGAGGCCGGCGGCATGTTAACGGCGGCCTCGCTGAAGGACCTTTGCGCGCAGAATCATGAGGCGAGACTGCGTTTATCGGCAGAGGGAGGCGCGCACGAAGCCGAGCTAGCGGCGAGTGTGTCGCCCGTCCACGATGGGGCGGGAGAGCAAGTGGGTTACAGTCTCATGCTTGCATCTCATACCTTGTCGAATCTCGACAACGCCGGTGCCGACCCATTAACCTCTTTGGAAGGACGAAAGGAATTCGAGCACCGCATTGATAACTTGGTGAATGATGCTGCCACCAGCTCCCGCACTCATGCATTGCTCTACATCGATATTGACCAGTTTAAGCTGGTCAATGACACCAGTGGGCATGGCGCGGGTGACAACCTGATTAAGGTGGTTGGGGAGTGTATTCAAGATGAATTGTTTACCGGCGACCTACTTTACCGTTTAGGGGGCGACGAGTTTGGTGTGCTGTTGAGCAATGTTGACGCGTTTGAAGCGCGCGCTATTGCCACGCGCTTGGTTAAGGCCGTTAAGCGCATCAATTTCAACTGGGGCAATATCAGCCACCGTGTATCGGTAAGTATTGGCGTTGTCCTTATTGACCAGTATTCCCTGGAACGTCAGACCGTGATGAGTCAGGCCGATTTGGCGATGTACTCCGCTAAGGATAATGGCCGAGATCGCGTTCACATATACGATGTGCAAGATAAAAACCTTAGTCGCCTGCATGACGAGATGGATTGGGTGCACCGTATAAACGAAGCCCTGAGCAACGACGACTTTTGTCTGGTGCGCGAGCACATCGTATCGCTGGGTGATGACACCTCAGCGCTAAGCTATAGTGAGTTGTTGCTTCGCATGAAGTACAAAGGCGAGCTGCTCAGCCCGGGGCAATTCATGCCAGCGGCGGAGCGCTTTGGCCTTATGCCGCAGGTGGACCGATGGGTTGTCAATGCCGCCATTGCATACCTTCGCGCGAATCCACAGTTAAAGCCTGGCGAAAATATGTTTTCGGTTAATATCTCCGGGCAGTCACTGTGTCAGGAAGCCTTCCTTGAGTTTGTCTATAGAAAACTTCGCCGTGGTCATGTTGATCCGGGGCTGATTTGTTTCGAAATTACTGAAACGGTTGCGATCACCAATTACTCAGTAGTGACGCGCTTTATTGAGCGCGTGCATGAATTGGGAGGGCAGTTCGCACTCGATGACTTTGGTACGGGCATGTCGTCCTTCGGATATCTGCAAGAGCTGCCGGTGGATTTTGTCAAAATAGATGGGCTCTTTGTCCACGATATGGACACCAACCCCGTGCACGAGGCCATGGTTCGATCTATCAATGACATCAGTCATGTGCTTGGCAAGCGGACTATTGCGGAGTTTGTCGAGCGAGAGTCAGTGCAAGACAAGCTGCGTGACTTAGGTGTCGATTTTAGTCAGGGGTATTTGCACGGTCGCCCAGCGCCGCTGTTAGATGGCAGGGCACAGGCGAACTCCTGATAAGCCCGGTTTGCCTGAAATTCCTGCCACAGTTTGCTCAAATGCCCGGATTTCTACTCCATTTCGGCTCTAGTTCACACTCTTTTGGCATGCTATAACTATGCGTTATTGTGCAGTAACCTGATTTCCGGGGCGCTGTGTCGACCAAAGAGTGTAGTTATGCTGCTTTCCAAGCAATGCAAGTCATTGAGTAACAAGATTTTTCGTGCGCCGGGTGCCGAGCACCTCGCCACGAGCAAAGCGATTATTGATAGCGCTGAAGTTTCTCCCGAAGGGACGGGAATGGAAGCAGGCGATGTCGATGCGATATGGCAGAAAGCGGAGGCTTTACACCGCAGCGGTATGCACCCGATGGTTAGCATGACCCTTCGTCGCAACGGTAAGCTTTTGATTAATCGCAGTATTGGCTACGCGCGCGGCTTGGAAAGCGGCGAACCCGAGGTTGCCGAGCTGAATACCCCCGTGTGCTTATTTTCCGCCTCCAAGGTGGTAACGGCGGTACTGATCCACAAGCTTGCTGAAGATGGACTGATTGACCTCCTCAATCCGGTCAGTCACTACATTCCCGAGTTTGCTCAGGGCGGGAAGGCGAATATCACCATTTACCAGCTATTGGCGCATCGCGCGGGCGTTCCGGGTGTGCCACCGGGCACGCCAACGGAGATTCTTTTTGATCCGCAGGCCGCGCTGGAGAAAATCTGCGCGGAACCGGCCTTATGTGAAGACGGCAGGGTCGTTGCCTACCATGCAATCACCGGTGGTTTCGTGCTCGCCGAGCTTATTCGGATATGCACGGGCAAAGACATTAATACCTACCTGGATGAAGTGATCCGCAAGCCCATGGGCATGCGCTTTTTCCGTTACGGGCTGGAAGAAGCGGACCACCACCACGTCGCTGAAAATTATATTAGTGGTATGGCGAATATCGGCCCGGTAGGCCGGCATTTAGAGAAGGTGCTGGGAACGGATGTCGATTCCGTTGTGCATTTGTCCAACACCGCAGACTTCTTAAACGCGCAAATCCCAGCGGGCAACCTGTACGCAACGGCTGAAGAAGCCAGTCGTTTTTTCCAAATGTTGGTGCAACAAGGGCAGTGGCAGGGTAAGCAGGTGTTATCGCCGCTGACAGTCAACCGCCTTACACGGGAGGCGGCGCGCCCACAATTTGATCGCTCGCTGATTATTCCCATGCGATATAGTGCTGGCGCTATGTTAGGTGGCCGTCACATTGGCGTGTACGGGCGTAATACACCCTACGCTTACGGGCACTTAGGATTTTCTAATATCCTTTGTTGGGCAGACCCCCAGCGGGATATCGCGGTGTCCATTCTCAATACCGGCAAGCCCGTTGTGGGCAATCATATACTGAGCTTGCTGGGCTTGGTGGACGGAATCAGCACGCGTTGCGCGCCATGCAAGAACATGGAGATATTGAACAGTAAAATGCCGCGATTTTCGTTGAACACCTAGTCATTTTATTGTTCACCGACTCTGTTATTATTGTATAACTAACTGGCACTAGTGAACTAAGCATCAGTGCTGATACTCAGTTCGCACACAAGCTGCTACGGTGATGTGTTATTGCCCTGGTACACGGCTAAAACAGGAAGACCATGCCCTCTACAATTAAGAAGCTCGACAAGAAATTGCAGGAAGCCTCCAGCTTTGATGAGTGGAAGTCGCTGGCTCAGGAACACGATCGCAGCTCGGGTCGGGCTCACTGGAAGAAGATAGACAAGACTAGCTTGTACGATTACGCCTCGATTCGTTCTCGACTCGAGCGTCTCAGGTATTTTCGCGAGAATAACGACAATATTGGGCTGCTGTTCACCCTCAATGAAGGGATACACGGCAATATGGGTGGCATGGGTAAGCCCGTGCTGTACTCCCGTGCAAAATTTGGCACCAAGGAGCTGATTGGCGACTACGTCGATGCCATTGTCGATGCCCTGGATCACCTGAGTAATTTGGACTGTGATCAGCCCGGCTTTGTGGAGCGCTTGGACTTTTTCCGTCGCGCGAATAAGTGTTACGGGAAGTCGGCGTTGATGCTCAGTGGCGGGGCGATACTGGGCAATTTCCACGTTGGTGTGGTTAAGGCGCTGATCGAACAAGACCTTTTGCCCGACGTTATTTCCGGCGCCAGTGCCGGCTCGCTGATCGCTGCCGTGCTCGGCACAAAAACTGACGAAGAGTTGGGGTATTTCCTCGATACCGATAACTTGTTGCAGGAATTGCGCTTAGAAATGGAGCTGGTCAACAACGACCTGTCCAGCACGACTCCTCGCATCAATCACCGCATGCTCAAGGAGAAGATCGCCAAGCTGGTACCGGATATGACCTTCCAGGAGGCCTTTGAAAAAACCGGTCGCCACATTAACATTTCGGTCTCGCCGTCTGATGTTCACCAGACTTCTCGCCTACTCAATGCGGTTGCCTCGCCCAACGTCTATATTCGCAAAGCGGTTCTCGCATCGTGTGCAGTACCCGGCGTATTTCCGCCAGTGATGTTAGAGGCGAAAAACGTCCACGGACATCCCCAGCCCTATTTGGCGACGCGCCGTTGGATCGATGGTTCCTTCAGTGACGATTTGCCTGCTAAGCGTTTATCCCGCCTGTACGGCGTGAACCACTTTATTGTCAGCCAGACCAATCCCATTGTGCTGTGGATGTTGCACGATGCGAAGTTGGATCAGGCGGGTGTCGTTAAGTCACTGCGGCACTTCACAATGCGTAGCCTTAAAGAGTGGTACAAGGTTAGCAACGGCCTGATTCAAAAATACTTTAAGTCCTCACCAAAGGTGCGACGGCTGGCGAATATGGCCAATGCGGTCATCAGTCAAGAGTACACAGGGGACATTAATATTATCCCGCGCTACCGCTTTTTTGATCCGCGCAAGCTTCTCAATGAGCTGACAGAAGATCAATTGCGCTTCTTTATCAAAGAAGGGGAGCGAGCGACCTGGCCGAAAATTGAAATGATTCGTACCAGTACCAAGATCAGCCGGAAGTTGGCAGATATTTTGGAACGCTATGAAGATGAAGAGATGGTGCGACTGGGTAAGAATCACCAACACCACCTCGGCGCAGAGATGCCGCGAAGCCGTCGCGCCTAAGTCATTAATCTCCCGCTAAGCCCCGCTTGAGCTTGAACCGCAGCGGGGCTGCTCGTACTATTTGCTTTCCTCAGGCCTGCCTAACAACGGAGAGTAGTATGGTCGAACCTACAACCTTTACCCCCTATATATCAGCTTTTGGTGGCGCCTTAATTGGCTTGTCAGCCGTTTTGCTTATGTGGTCTGTGGGCCGTATTGCCGGGATATCCGGAATCGTTGCCGGGGCAGCCTTGGAACACGGTGAGGAGCGTAACTGGCGACTGCTGTTCCTGCTGGGGTTATTCATTGGCGCGGGCGCAACAGCGGCGCTAAGTGGGGCACTAGACGATATTCAGCCCCTGGTGTCGACGCCGGTGCTGGTTGCCGCAGGCGTACTCGTTGGTGTCGGTACGTCTATGGGCTCAGGCTGCACCTCTGGTCACGGCGTATGCGGCATCTCGCGTTTTTCCTGGCGCTCGATTGTCGCCACGTGCCTATTCATGTTGAGCGGCTTTGTTACGGTATTTGTGATGCGCCATGTACTGGGAGAAGGCCTGTGAAGAATATTGTCATAGTGTTGGCGGGGGCCTTGTTTGGCGCTGGTATTGCGATTTCCGGAATGGCCAATCCGGCCAAGGTACAGAATTTCCTCGACCTCTTCGGGGTGTGGGATCCGAGTTTAGCCTTTGTTATGGGCGCAGCGCTTGTAGTTGCAACACCCGCCTATTTTTTCGTTTTTAAAGCGGGTAAACCGAAATTTGCTGAGCGTTTTCACTTGCCCGAACGCA
The DNA here is from genome assembly GCF_016906995.1 of Spongiibacter marinus. Classification (GTDB taxonomy): domain Bacteria; phylum Pseudomonadota; class Gammaproteobacteria; order Pseudomonadales; family Spongiibacteraceae; genus Spongiibacter; species Spongiibacter marinus. Next base: position 236,955 of record NZ_JAFBBD010000008.1, read on the forward strand.
AGGATATTGACCGCAAGCTTGTGGCCGGAGCCGTGCTGTTTGGCATGGGATGGGGCTTGAGTGGTCTTTGTCCCGCTCCGGCACTGGTAGCGATACTCAGCGGTATTGGTCACTTTGTTGTGTTTGCCCTGGCAATGCTTGCCGGCATGATCCTTCAGCGGCAGTTTATGTCGCGATAGCGCCTGTGGAAAGTGCCGGATTGAGTGTAAACTGCAGGCTCTTAAAAAATAAGCGCCTAGCGCGATGGGAGTGCTCATGACGGTAAGTTTGCAATTTGAGCAGGATCTGGAAACGGTATGGAACCGACTTCAAGACCCTGATTTTCGTGTGGAACGCAGTTTAGCGCTGGGTGAACTCAGCGCCGATTGCGAAATTGAGGATCACGGTGACACGCTTACTGTGCATATGACGCGTGAAGTGACGAGGGAGTTGCCGTCAGTACTGGCTAAGGTTTTTAACCCGAAGCAAACGCTCAAATTTGTCGAAGAGTGGCAGGCCGATGGTGACGGATGGTCCGGTACCATTCAGATTACCGTAGACGGCCAGCCGGTGGTGCTGTCTGCAGAAATGTCGCTTCAGCCAAAAGGCAGTGGTTGTGAATACCGCGTCAGCCATCGCTGCAAGGCAAAGATCCCCCTGGTTGGTGGCAAAGTTGAGAAATTCGTCTTGTCCCAGACCGATAGCGGTGCGGTGGATGAGTTGAACTACCTCAAGTCAGATCTTGGCTAAGTCCTTCTCAGGCTGCTTGCTGGCGATCCAGTAATGCAGCCTGCAGATCCTGCGGCGCGCGCAGGCGTTTGATCTCTTCGAATAGCCCTGCGGCCTCTGGGTAGTGGCGGCGCAAATATCCCAGCCACTGTTTCACGGGCCCGCCAACGTGGCGCGGCGCACAGTTGATCAGGCTGTCCTGAAACAGCTCGCGCACCATTGGAAATATCTGCTGCCAGTCTTTGTCTTGGTAGCCATCGCCAGCCTGCGCGGCTTTAATCGACAGGGCGAGATCTGGGCGCGACAGAATTCCTCTACCCAGCATAATATCGTTGCAGCCACTGTCATTTAGGCATTTCTCGGCATCTGTAGGGCTCCATATTTCACCGTTCGCGACAATGGGAATTGCGAAACGCTCGCCTGCCGGGGCGATTTCATGCCAGTGGGCGGGCGGCGTGTAACCGTCGTCGCGCGTGCGAGCGTGTACTGTCAGCTGCTGGGCACCACCGTCCACAATGGCGGCGACGACATCCAAAAAGCGGCTGCGGTCGCGGTAACCCAGGCGGATTTTTACGGTCAAAGGACAGTGCTTGGGCAAAGCCGCTCGGATTTCACCCACGATGTTATGGATCAGCTCGGGCTCGTCCAGCAGCACAGAACCGCCTCGATGGCGATTGACGCATTTAGCTGGACAGCCGAAGTTTAGATCGACGCCCAGTGCGCCCAGCTCCGCCGCGCGCGCGGCGTTGTCGGCCATCGGTAACGGCTCGCTGCCCAGCAGTTGAACGTACACTGGAACGCCACTGGGGGTTTTGCCGTCGTGTTGCAGTTCAGGGCAGAGGCGATGGAACACCCTTGGCGGCAGCAGTTGGTTGGTGACGCGAACAAATTCGGTAATACAGCGGTCGATGCCGCCTGCGCTGGCCAGCAGTGCGCGCATGCGTGCGTTGACGACACCCTCCATCGGGGCAAGATGAATTTGCATGGCGTGGATGCTCTGAGAAACGTAAAATAGGCGATCAATGTCGGCGCATTATAGCGAGCTTGCCGGCATCTTTGGGGAATTTACCATGGCAGTGACTAAACGTTCCGGCATATTGTCGATATTGCTACTGGCCGTTATAGCTGGCGTAGTGCTGGCTGTGGTTCAGGCCTACTCGATAGCGCCGGATGCCGAGGCGCTGGCCGAAGAGTCAGAAATCTTTAACGCCGACGACGCGCAGTGGTTTGGTGAGGAGCCCGAGACCCGCAGAGTCGTCGTGGGTTTGGCCGTACAACAAGCGCAGGGGGTCGAACAGGCCCTGGTTGCGGTTGACGGGCAGGAGCGCTTTGTGCGGTCGGGTGATACCTTGGCGGCGCCCTGCCTGCGCGTTGCAGAAATTCTGGACGCGAGCCTCCTGCTGGACAGTTGTGGGGCGTATCAATTGTTGCCCATTGGCGGCGGTGGCTTCCACTATAAGCCGCTGGCGACTGGCAGGCCCCAGCCAGCAGCGAGGGTGGAGACCGTTGATCTGCGTGGCAACAATGCTGTCACCACATTGGTTGCTGAATACCTTGAGCGCTTGTATACCTCGCCACTGTCGCTGCGCGGGGCGGTGAAAGTAGAGCGTAAGAAGTCGGACTCCGGTGAGCGGGAGTACTACCTTTACCCGGGCAAAGATGAACGCCTTTTTTCCCAGCTGCCGCTTCGTAGCGGCGATCGCTTGCACGCCGTCAATGGCATTGCGCTGAGCGATAGCGAGGCGTTGAGCGACTTGTATGAGCGTCTCGACGAGGTGGAGGCGATCACCATTACTTTGGCGCAGAAGCAACAGAGCACCAAGATAGTATTAGTGTCCTTGCCAGCGACCGTTCAGGCAATGATTCGCCTCGCAGCCGAGTAGTTGCTTCGCAGAATTCAGTGCGCATTTTCTTGCGAAATGATTGACTTTCCTTAATATTTTGTCGGCCTCTCGGGTAGTATACTGAGCCAAACAATAGCGGCGACTCAGCTGCCCCGCAGCACTGTACGGAGAGAACGATGAGCGACTATAAAAAATGGGAATGTGTTATCTGTGGCTTCATTTATGATGAGGCAGAGGGTATTCCCGATGACGGTATTCCCGCTGGCACACGCTGGGACGATGTTCCCGAGGACTGGGAGTGCCCCGATTGTGGTATTAGTAAGTTCGACTTCGATATGGTTGAGGCTTAGCCACCTGCATCACCGACACTGCACTCTGCCGCTGATTTTCAGCAGAGTGCAGCACCCCTCAAAAATTACCTTCCACTGTGCGCCTCGCACATTGCCTCTGTTACACTAGGCCGGATTTGGCGCAAAAGCGTCGTTCAACTGTCCAAGACCAGAGGTAACTATGCAAATGATAAAAAAAGCCTTGTTATTATCTTCACTGTTGTTGGCGGCCGCCTGTGCTCCCGAAGTGGGTTCCGAGGCATGGTGCGCGGCGATGAAGGAAAAGCCCAAAGGTGATTGGAGCGTCAACGAAGCAAGCGACTACACCAAACACTGCGTATTTAAATAGTGATAAGCCTGTCCGGGCCGGGTAGCTTTGCCCGGTTTTGATGACGGTTTGATGAAAAGGGCATTGCAAGCCTGGCTGACTCCGGCTAAAACCTTGCAAAAGCGTCGTTCGTGGTAAGAAAAATGTCACACTGTTTCTCTACTATGCGTCGCTTAGCTACAACGGTAGGGATGATGTACAACTGTGGATAAATTGGCGGTAGTAAAAATTTTGCGTAGCTCCCAGTTGCGCTCCGCCATCAGCGCCTTGCTTTTAGTGTTGTTGATTGTGTTGCTGACCGAGCTATTTTGGAGTGTCGCCAGCATCTTGCGCACGCCAACGTTGCCCCCGGCCAGCGTTGCCACGGTTGATGTTGCGACAGGCAATGGCCCTGACTACAGTGTCCAGTCTTTGCTAGCCGTCCCCCTGTTTGGCGAGCCACCCAAGGCGGCGGTGGATGAACAGACGATCCAGAAGGATATCAAGCGCAGCCGTCTGAAAATTACCGTGCTTGGCGTTGTTGCCGGCAGCAAAGACAGTGGCGTGGCGATTCTGCGCCACGGCAGCAAGACTAAAGCCTACGGTGTGGGGGAAAAGATAGAAGTGGCTGGGGCCGTGAAACTGTTGGCGGTAATGCCTGACCACATTGTGATTGAGAACAACCGCAAGCAGGAAAAAATTGAACTGCAAAAACGCCGCGTGAGCCAGGGGATTAGCGCAACAGCCACTCCCTCAGCGGCGAACGGCGATGTGATCGACCTGAATCGTGCTGAAATTCGCGATCTTATCGGCGACCCGCGGCAGACAATTCAAAATAGCCCGCTGCGTTTGGCGCGCTTTTTTGCCGCGAGCCCGGTAATGGAGGGCGAGCAGCTGATTGGCTACGAGATGAAACCGGGGCGCGATCCACGCCTTTTTAAACTGCTTGATTTGAAGCCAGGCGATGTCGTTTTATCGGTGAATGGCCAGTCGTTGTCGGAGTTGCCGACTACCGAATTAATGAAGCTGATGGAAACCACGCAATCCTTCGAGCTGCTTGTGCAGCGCAACAATACGATTTTGAGTAAAAGATTGGATATATGAAAACTTTTCTCCTGAGCCTATCACTGCTGGTGGTACTGGCCGCGCCGCTGCAAGCCGCTTATGCCGAACGCTTCGAACTCGACATGCAAAATGTGGATATCGGTGAATTTATCGACACGGTTGCCAAATTGACGGGCAAAACCATTGTTGTAGACAGCCGAGTGAAGGGCAAGGTCAGCGTTCAGAGCCACAGAAAACTCGACGCCGATGAACTGTATCAAATCTTCCTGCTGCAGCTCGGGGTAGAGGGTTACTCTGCGGTCGAGGCCGGCGACGGTGTGCTCAAAGTTATTCCAAATCAAGCGGCGAAAATAGAAGGCATTGAGGTTCAGCGTTCCTCCGCCGCAGTGGGTCGCAGTGAGTCCATCATTACCCGCATCGCGCAGCTGCAAAATGCGGATTCCGACGAGCTGGTGAAGTCATTACGGCCGCTTGTCGACAATAAAGTCGGGGTAATCACCAGTTACTCCGATGCCAATATCATCTTGATTACCGATCGCGAATCCAATGTTCGCCGTTTGATGTCGATCATCTCGGCCGTTAACTCTGTCGACTCCCAGTTGATGGAGACCGTGGTGTTGCGTAATTCGTCGGCGGAAGAGGTGGAGCGCGTTTTAAACAAAGTGCTGTCGCAACAAACGCGCAAACGGGGATCATCCAAACCTGTTGTCGCGGCGGACCCACGGACGAATACGCTTATTCTGTTTGGTGACGACGAGGCGCGTAGTTACTTGCGCCGGCTTGTCGCTGACCTGGATAGCGAGGTGTCCAGCCAATCAAATATCCGCGTTAAGTACCTGAAGTACGCCAAAGCGGAGGAACTGGCAAAAGTTCTGAAAAGCATAAGCGACACCATTGTTAAAGATGAGCAAAGCGCGGGCCGAAATGCGGCGCCGGGCGTGTCTTCGTCAATTAACATTGAAGCCCACGAGCAGACGAACTCCATCGTCATGTCGGGTAGCCCACATATTATCTCTGACTTGGAAAAAATCATTCGCGACCTGGATATCCGTCGTGCCCAGGTGTTGGTCGAAGCCATCATTATTGAAGTGACGGACAGCAAGGCCAAAGAGTTAGGCGTGCAGTGGTTGTTCAGAGGGTCTCAAGAGGGCAGCACACCCGCAGGCGGCATTAATTTCGGCGGCGGTGCATCCGGTACCAGCGGCACACCGGGAATCATTAGTCTGTTGGCTGGCAGCGATGCTGCGGCGGCAGCGGCATCGACGGTCAAGGGCGCTGCCATCGGTCTTGGGAAACTGTCGGATGGCTTTAGCTTCGCTACCCTGGTCTCGGCGTTGGCGAGTGACTCGGAGTCAAATATTCTCTCTACGCCCAGCCTGCTCACCTTGGACAACGAAGAGGCGTCTATTCTGGTGGGGCAGGAAATTCCGGTGATCACTGGTTCAACTGCCAGCTCCACAAATACCAATCCTTTCCAGACCATCGAGCGGCAAGAGGTGGGGACTAAGCTCCTGATGACGCCGCAGATTAACGATGGCGATGCTGTGCAAATGACCATCGAACAGGAGGTCTCCTCGCTCAGCCCGGCAACCAATGCCGCCGATGTTATTACCAATAAGCGCACCATAAAAACGACAGTACTGGTGAACGACGGCGCAACAATTGTGCTGGGCGGCCTTATTGATGATCAGGTCAATGAGCAGACGGCGAAGGTGCCGTTGTTGGGCGATATCCCCCTGTTGGGCAGATTGTTTCGCGCGGACAACACCAGCATGTCCAAGCGCAATTTGATGGTGTTTATCCGGCCAACGATCGTCCGTGACCAGGCAACACTCTCTGAACTCAGTGGCAGAAAGTACAACTTTATTCGCACCGAGCAGTTAGCTAAAGCTGCATCCGGTATTTCCTTGTTCCCATTCACCGAGCTATCGGTGTTACCAGAATGGTCCGGCCTGGAGCCGTCGCCGGTAGATTTACTGCCCCGCGAAACCCTGGCTGAGCCGCCGGTTAAGGCATCGCCAGCCGCCGACACTGAACCGGCACCGCAGAATGCACCAGCGCCGCAACCACCGGCGCAGCAGGGCGCCGCTGCCAGCCCGGCAGAGGAAGCGCCGGTTACGGCCGAGCCCATAGAGTGGCGCAAGGACGAATGCAGTCGCCGGGTACGCGCTGGCTCGAAGATGCCGCGCCGCTGCGACGGCGCTGAGGATGGCCAAGCCTGATGTCGCGCCCGTTAAGTTACGCTTTTGCACGCACTAATCGCCTGTTGGTGGAGGACGGCGAGCACGGCCCTCAGGTGCTGGTTTGCCGCACCACGCCAGCGTCTGCCTTAGCAGAGGTTCAGCGCGCACTGAATACGTCTTTTTCAATGGCGCTATGTGATGAGGACGCGCTGCAAGAGAAGATTAACGAGGCTTTTCAGCGCCAGCAGGGCGATGCGATGTCGGCGATGGGCGATATCAGCGACGAAGTGGACCTTGACCGCTTGGCTGAGGAGATCCCCGAGTCTCAGGATCTGTTGGACGCGCAGGATGACGCCCCTGTTATCCGCCTGATTAATGCCTTGTTCGGTGAAGCGCTAAAGCGCGACGCTTCCGATATTCATATTGAAACCTACGAGAAAACCATGTCGGTTCGCTTGCGAGTGGACGGCATTCTGCAAGAAGTATTAACGCCCAACCGCCGCCTCGCGCCCTTGCTGGTGTCGCGCATAAAGGTGATGTCTCGCCTCGATATTGCGGAAAAGCGGGTGCCCCAGGATGGTCGTGTGTCACTGCGGATCGCCGGTCGTTCGGTGGACGTGCGGGTGTCGACCATTCCATCGAATTACGGCGAGCGTGTGGTGATGCGCCTGCTGGATAAACAGGCTGCGCGAATCGATCTATCTCATCTGGGTATGCCCGAGAGAACGCTGGCGAAACTGACCGACCTGTTGCATCAGCCCAACGGTATTATCCTGGTGACCGGGCCGACCGGCTCCGGTAAAACCACCACGCTTTATGCTGGGTTGATGGCCTTGAACGACCGCAAGCGGAATATTCTCACCGTGGAAGACCCGGTAGAGTACGACATTGAAGGAATCGGTCAGACGCAAGTGCATGCCAAAGTGGGTATGACCTTCGCGAGGGGCCTGCGGGCGATTCTTCGCCAGGACCCTGATGTTGTGATGGTCGGCGAGATACGCGACCAAGAGACGGCCGAAATTGCCGTACAGGCATCGTTAACCGGGCACATGGTGTTATCGACCCTGCACACCAACACCGCCATCGGCGCCATTACGCGTCTGGTCGACATCGGTGTAGAACCATACTTGATTGCGTCGAGCTTAAAAGGTGTATTGGCACAGCGCCTGGTGCGTCGTTTGTGTCAGTCCTGCCGCCAGCCAATAACGCTGGATGCGACGGAAGCGCGCCTGCTGGGCGATACCCAGTTAGAGGGTCAGCAAGCCTACAATGCCGGTGGCTGCGAAGCGTGCCAGCACTCTGGTTATCGCGGTCGCCAGGGCGTCTATGAATTGTTGGTGATCGACAGGGAACTGGCGGAAATGATCCACAATCGCGCCGGCGAGCAGGAGATTCAGCGCTATGCCAGTGCCCGAATGACAACGCTGATGTCAGAGGGGCGGCGGCTGGTACTCGAAGGCCAAACGAGCCTCGACGAATTGTTGCGCAGCGTTCGCGAGGGTGCCGATGCCGGCCTTTGAGTACCGAGCACTCGACGCTGGCGGCGCCAGTCGCAAGGGCATCGTCGAAGCCGATTCGATCCGCATGGCAAGGCAAGCCCTGCGGGATCAGCAGTTATTTCCGGTAGAAGTAAAAGCCACGCGCGATAAATCTTCCGGTAAGGGTGGCCTGTCGTTGTCGCGGCCGCGCATCGGTATTGCCGATCTGGCGCTGTTCACCCGCCACTTAGCAACACTGATACATTCCGGAATACCGGTCGAAGAGGCCTTGGCGGCAACGGCAAAGCACAGTCGCAAAGAGGCGCTCAAGCGTATAATTCTGGAATTGCGTTCGCGGGTATTGGAGGGGCACTCGCTCGCCGATGGACTGAACGATCACCCCCACGTGTTTAGTTCTGTTTACCGTGCACTGGTCAGCTCTGGCGAAAAATCCGGTGATTTGGCAGAGGTGTTAAATCAGCTTGCAGAATACACCGAAGACAGCCAAAAGCTGCGGGGAGTGATTGTGCAGGCGGCGCTCTATCCCGTGGTATTGTGTTTTGTCGCCATCGGCGTCATTACCGCGCTAATGACCTATGTTGTTCCAAAGGTCACCGCGCAGTTTGAACACTACGATCAGACGCTGCCGTTTTTAACACGGGCACTGATTAGCATCAGCGACGGCCTCGCCAGCTACTGGTATGTGATGATTCTTGCGATAGCGGCCGTCGCGTCGGGCGTTTATCTATGGATGCGCGATCCGCAACGGCGCTTGCGAGCTCATCGCTGGGTATTGAAGGTGCCGCTTTGGGGATTGCTGATGCTGGAGCTGGACGCGGCGCGCATGCTGCGTACGCTGGCGATTTTGCTGTCGTCGGGGGTACCGTTTTTGGAAACGCTGAAAGTGGCCTGTGCAACGCTGGGCAATGAGCATTTAAAACAAAGCATGGATCGCGTGCGCGAGCAGGTGCGCGAGGGCAAGAGCTTTAGCCGGTGTTTACAGGATGAAGCGGAATTGCCTCCAATGGCGGTGTATATGATCGCCAGTGGCGAATCCAGTGGCGAGTTGGAGCAGATGGTTCAGCGCGCCGCCGCCAACCTGGAGCGCGAGCTTCAGGCTCGTGTGCAAATGTTTGTCAGCCTTTTTGAACCCCTGTTAATCGTGGTTTTGGGGCTGGTAGTCTTAGCGATCGTGTTGGCAATTCTGCTGCCGATACTGCAATTGAATAACCTTACTCAGTTTTAGGAGGTCGACGTGGAGTCGCGTGCATTGAGTTCTCGCCGCCAACAGGGTTTCACACTGTTGGAAATCATGGTCGTTATCGTCATCTTGGGGCTCTTGGTGGCCGTTGTTGCTCCGAATGTACTGCAAAACCAGGACCGAGCGATGGTGGAGAAGGCCCGCGCAGATATAGCGGTGTTGGAACAGTCACTGGATATGTACAAGCTGGACAACCACGTTTACCCAACCACCGATCAAGGATTGATGGCGCTGGTTAAACGGCCTGAAACGGGCCCCTCGCCAAAAAATTATCGCAGCAATGGCTATATTAAGCGCCTGCCTGAGGACCCCTGGGGTAACCCCTATAATTACATCCAGCCTGGTGAGCACGGCCCCTACGACCTGTATTCCACCGGAGCTGATGGTGAAGAGGGCGGTGAGGAGTTAGCCCGTGACATCGTCAACTGGCAGGAGTAGTCAACGCGGCTTCTCTTTGCTGGAGCTGTTGGTCGTTATCTTTATTATTGGCCTGATGAGCGGTGTTGCCGTGCTGACTCTGCCCAGCAGAGGTGGCGAAGAACTGCTGCGAGAGAATCGCGCGGTAATTCTGCTGGCGCTGCGTACAGCAAGGGCAGAAGCGGTGTTTAGTGGCCGCAGTTTGGGCTTGTTGTGGGATGGCGATAAAGGCCGCTTTCTGAGCCGCAATGCCGACGGCTGGTCAGCCATTACTCAGGGGCCATTGGCCAAGCCTTTGGAGATAGACGACGACTTGCGCAGTGAAATCCTGTTAGCAGGCGAGCCATTAAATCTGCCTGAGGGTGATGACCGGCGCGTATTGACACCCCAGATACTGTTTTTGGGCGACGGCCAGACCAGTCCATTTCAATGGCGCTTATTATCTGCCGATGGCGGCTCTATCAGTGTTGATGACCGCTTGCGACCGGAGGCGGCGCGGTGAGGGATCAACGCGGGTTTACACTGCTTGAGATTATGGTTGCGCTGATGATTTTTGCTACGGCGGCGGTGGCCTTGAGCAAGAGCCTGAGCGAAGCGACACTAAGCACCGGTGAGTTTGAGAAGCGCCAATTTGCCGACCTGCTCGCACAAAACCTGCTGATAGACATTCTTCGGGAGGGTTACGGGAACCGTAATCTGGGGGAGAAAAGCCTTGCGGGTTACGATTTTGTTTGGCGTCGGCGCTTGAGTGATACACCGGACCCCGCTATTCGCCGAGTGGATATCAGTGTTCAGCTCTCTGGCGACGAAGACACCTTAGCCAGCCGCAGCGCCTATATGCCGAAAAAGGTGGACCAGTAATGCGCAGGCAGGGCGGGTTTACCCTTGTCGAGCTACTGATTGCCATCGGCATCATGGCCTTATTGGGCGCGATGGCCAGCGCCATGCTGAATGGCGCACTGTCGAATCAAGAGCAGGTCGCTAAGCGCCAATACCAGCTGGAGCGCCTTGCACTGGCCCTGCAGATGATGCGCCGGGATTTGGAGCAACTTACGCCGCGGATTCCCCGGGATGAACAAGGTGACGCGATGGGGGCAAGAATCGTCGCTGAACAGATTGGTGAAAACAGTGAGTTGGAGTTTGTTCACGGTGGCCGCCGTGTATTGCCGGGGCAGCGTTTAGCCAGCACCCTGGAGCGTGTGCAATACCGGCTTGAAGACGGGCAGTTGCAGCGCCACAGCGCGGGCGTTGCCGACCCAACACAGAATAGCCCCTGGCAAAAACGCGTGATGCTCGAGGGGGTGGATCGCTTTGTTGTCAGTTTTTATGACGGCAGTCGCTGGACCAATTTTTGGCCGCCCAGCACGCAGTTAAATGCCCTGCAGCCCAAGGGTCTGCGCGTCGAGTTGGATGTTGGCCCGTGGCCAGGCATCGAGATGAACGTTGTGCTGCCGGAGCTGGTGCCATGAATCTGCCGTCGACGCAGCGCGGTGCGGCGCTGCTAATGGTATTGCTGATGGTCGCCATTATGTTGGTGTTGTCAGTAAACCTGGTGGAATCAGTGCGCTACAGCAGTCAGCGGCTGTTGAATCAACGCTACATGGATCAGGCCTATTGGTATGCGTTGGGCGGCGAGTACATCGCTGCGAAGTCGCTGGAAGATGTGGCGGGCGAGGACGTTATCGCACTGAATCAGAACTGGGCGCGCCGCGATGTTGTCTTCCCCGTGGAGGGCGGCTCTATCGCAGGGCTTATCGATGATCAGCAGGCTTGCTTTAATGTCAATCGCCTGCACCGGCCTGATGGCAGCGAACAGAGTGGCCAGAAGAGCGGCGCGCAACAAGTGTTTGAGTTGTTGCTGTTGAATGTGGACGTCGATGTGCAGCGCGCTGAGTATATCGGCCAGCGCTTAAGCGACTGGGTGGATAGTGACTTCTCGCCCGAGGGCCCTTTTGGGGCGGAAGATTTGAGCTACAGTGGTGAGGATTATCCCTACCTGCCGCCCAATCAGGCCATTGATTCGGTGAGTGAGCTGGGCTTATTTGCCGATTTTGACGCGGAGGAGCAGGAGGCACTGCGGCCCTTTTTATGTGCGCTGCCCGAGTTTGATACCCGCTTGAATATTAATACGCTGGGCGAGGAAGATGCCCCATTATTGGCGGCAGCTATTGGCAACCTGCTGGCCGTGGAGCAGATACAGCGACTTATTGCTGAGCGTCCTGCGGAAGGGTGGGCATCCGTTGAGAGTTTTATTGCCAGCTTGGGTCTTCCAGAGGGGCAACAGGTCGCCGCGGAGTTCCAGGCGGGACTGGGGGTGAAGTCCAGTTATTTTCTCGGGCTGGCCGATGTGTTTTACGAGCAGCGCCGACTGCGCTTATACAGTCGCTTTGTACTTCGCAATGGCAAAGCCTATGCCTATGCGCGGGAATATGGAGAAGTTTTTTGAGCGAACGATTACTGCTATCAATGCCGGCGCCCCATGAGCCTACGGTGCAATGGCTCCAGTGGGACACCGAGGCCGAGCAAGTGCTCGACAGTGGTGTTGTCGATGCGCAAGCCAGCGCACTTGCCGCACTGGCCGAGCGCTTCGCTTCGCTGCCTTGCTTTGTCGTGGTGCCGGGCGAGTGGGTGAGCTGGCAACGGGTTGTGCTGCCAAAAGGGGGCCGTGTTGGCTTATCGGCGCTACCATTTTTGCTGGAAGAGCAGCTGTGCAGTGACCTGGAAAACGTTCACCTGGCCTGTGGCGCGATCCGTGCCAATGAATCCACCGATGTGTTGGTGGTTGACCGGCAATACATGGATCTGTGGCACGGCCTACTGGCCAACAGCGGTTTGAAAATTAAATCGGTGGTACCCGACTACGCCGCGCTGCCCGCCAATGTTGCGCTGATCGATGACGTGCGGGCAGTTGCTCATATTGGGCAGCAGGCAATTGCCATCGCCAAAGATAACCTCAGCTACTGGTGGCAACTGGCGGCAGGCCAAGATACCTCCGCGCAAATATACCACCTGCAGGGTACTGAGCTGCCTGAGGGTTTGAATGAGCAAGACCATCAGGTCTTTGAGCATCGCTTAGCGATGATTGCCAAATTGTGGCAGCCCTGGCCAATTGACTTGTTCAGCGGCGCATACGCGTTGCGCGATGAGAGTGCGGCGCAATGGAAGCAATTTCGCTGTCCAGTGATACTGCTATTAACGGTGCTGTTCACCCATTTTATTCAGTTGGCCTTGGACGTTCGTGATAACCGTCGCCAGATCGAACTGTACGAGCAAGGCATGGTGGATATTTATCGCGATGTTTTCCCCGGTGCTCGAGTCGTGAACGCGCGTAGTCAAATGCGCAGTCAGTTGAATGCTCTGGAGGGCGTGCGCAGCGACAGTGACTTCCTTCCCTGGCTGGAGCGGATTGCCAATGCCAGTAAAGGCAATGTATCCCTGCGTATTCAGCAAATGACCTATGCCAATAGCGCGATCAAAATTCTCGTCGAAGCAGACAGCTACGACGGCGTCGATCGCTGGGTAGCGGCACTCGCCTCTCAGGGTTTTGAGGTGGAGCGGGGCGCCTTTGGGCAGTTGGATAAGGGGATTAGTGGGCAGCTTGAACTGCGGGAGGCAGCGCAATGAACGCGTTGATGAATTGGTTTGAAAGCCGCAATGAGCGAGAGCGCACGATTCTGCTGGCAGGGCTGATTGTCGGTGTCCCACTGCTTATTTGGCTGGCCGTCTGGCAGCCTCTTATCAGTGCCAAGCAGCAGTCGTCTGAGCGATTAGAGCAGCGTCGAGAGGCGTATTTATGGATGCAAGATGCGGCAGCAAAAGTGCGCGCGGCGCAACGCAGTGGTCGTAAGGTCACAACGGTAACTGGCTCCACCCAGCAACAAATCACCAGCGCTGCCAGGCAATATACAGTTGCCATCAGCCGCATTGAGCCGCAGAGCGGCGGCCGCTATGCGGTGCAGGTTAGCAATAGCGACTACAACAATATTGTGCGTTTTATCGATGCTCTGGTCGCGTCGGGCATGCCCTTGCACACCGTCTCAATGAGCCGATTAGATGTGCCGGGTAAAGTGTCGCTGCGAGTGGTATTAGGAGGCGAGGCTTGAAGCGCTTAGCGATAATTGTTGTTTGCATACTGTTTTTTATCGTCGGCGTTGTTTGGCGAGCGCCTGCTTGGCTGCTAAGCGATGTAGCGGGTGAGCAGTTAGCTGGCGTTGAGCTGGGTGTTGCCAAGGGCTCGCTTTGGCGAGGGGAATTCAGTCATGTTGGTGTTCAGGGTGTCACGCTTCGCGGCGTAAGTTGGCAGCTGTCTCCTCTGCAGAGTTTTTCCGGCAAGCCTCTTGCTCTATCTATTGCTGAGCCCGCCAACGTGGCGTTAACGGCAGGTGTGAAGGGGGATGCCTTACTGATTTCGGGGCTGACTGCCACAGGGCGTTTGGCGCCTGTGCTCGAGGCGATACAGGTACCTGCGATGGGCTTTGACGGCGTATTCAATGCGCAGGCATCTGAGGCTAGTCTGACTGCTCAGGGGTGTCAGTCGCTTACCGGGAATGTGGAAATAGGGCAGTTAAGCGGTGATATCGACGGTTTGGAAAGCCTCGGGCAGATTCGGGCCGAGGTCAGTTGCGATGCCGGTAGACTGCGGATCGTCATCGATGAGGCTAATCCTCACCGCCTACGTGGCACCGTAACGCTTGATGCGCGCGGCGTACCTCGCGGTCAAATTAGTTTAACGCCACCACCGCAGAGTGATATTTATCGCAGCCTCAGCCAGATGTTTGGGCGGCCGCGCAACGGGAAGGACTTCACGCTGCGTTTGTAAGGGATTGATCGTTATGCGGGCGGCTAGTCGCTTGCAGAAAGCCCACATTGTTTAAGGAGTTGCGAGCTTAGCGAAACATGCTCACGGTGGCTGGCTGTCACCGCGTTGAGCAGCGCGTCGCGCTCGGCTTGCCACTGACGGTAGGTGGCGGGCAGGGCGGTGTCGCCAAGATGCTCGGCCAGCGTGGTCTCGATAGCCCGCGTTGCCGTTAGCAGCGCCTGCTGATGACGATAGCTCTGCGCTGCGAGTACTTGAATCGAGCCGATAAACTGCCTGTGCAGCACCGCGGCGTAGCGCTGAGCGCGCGGCGTCGGTGAGCCTTGCAAGCACAGTGGTCTCCCATCAATACGTTGCTGAAGGAGTGCATTGGCCTGTTGCAGGCCGGCCAGTGCCTGGGCCTGGAAGTGCAGCATTTCACCGCCGAGCCCGGCGCGTAGCGTTTCCAGTATGGCGACAACGTCGGTGTGCGCGTCGAAGCCTTGCCCGCTCAACCACTGCTGTTGCAGGTGCTGCCAGCGCTGCAAAGCGCGAGTGGCCTGATCCTGAGTCGCATCTGGGTAAGCCTGGCGCTGGTCTGGTGAGCTGCTCCAAAGTTGGCGGTATTCACCGCCGCCGAGCAGTGCGTTGGCAAGCCGGTGGGCGAGTTGCTGCTGTTTGTGATCTCTCACCGCTGCCAGGGTGTTGGCGAGGTCGTTATCGTCTTCCGATTTCAGATAGGCAATGCAGGGTTCTACCTCGTCGAGAAATCGCAAGCTAAACACCAGGTCGGTGGCGCTATCGCGGTGTCGACCCAAAATACTATTCTGTTCAGCTAGCGTTTGCGACAGTGCGCAGCGGCGTAAACGCAGAAACTCCAGCAGGTTGATGTCGTCGCCATTGATCGGCAGCTTTACCGATGCCGGGTGAGGGTAGCGAGGGCGACTAACGCTAAGCGCCTCAGCCTCCCGCTCAAGCACTCGCTGTAATCCGTCAATATAGCGCTGCCATGCGGCGGCATGGGGGTCGTCGTGGCTGCTGCATGCGGCGACAATAGAAAAGGTCGCGGCCACGAGGCCGCGAAGGACCGCCCTCATTGACCCAAAATGGCGGTGACGGTATTGACGAGTTCCTCTGAAAGCGGCGTCACGGCCGACGGGAAGGTTTGGCCAATACCGGTTCGCGGGTCGAATACGGTCTTGAAGAAGTTCCAGCTTGGCGAGATTCCACTACTTTCCTGCGCGAGCTTTAGCAGCGGGTGGGGCGAATCGCAGCGTATACAACCGCGATGGAAAACAGGGAAACTCACACCAAAATTTGCGTGGCAGACTTTCGCTGTGCGTTTGCTGTCTGAATACTCCTGATTACCGAAGTCCGCCGTTGGTACACCGAGTACAAGTAGCCCTTGGTCTTTGTAGCGCTGGTATAGCGCTTCCAGACCCTTAAATTGAGGTGTGTAGCCGCACAAACTGGCGGTATTGACGATGACGACCGCCTTCGCAGAACGAAGTGTGTCGCAAAGTTGCAATGTCCCCGCTTCGAGTGTTGCCAATTCGCTGTTCAAACTGGCCGGGCATTGCCAATGTTCCTCTGCGGAGGGCTTGGCCTGCACCGCTAGGCTGCCCAGCAGCAGTACGATGGTAGTGAGAAGTCTCCCTGGGCAGGCTAGCATATTGCTCGCTCCTTAAAATTCGGCATCTTCGTCGATGCTGCGATGGCAGTTCTTCGCTGCAGTCTGCGACTTGATTGGCACCGGTACAACCGCGGGCTTAACCGGCTGGGCCGCTTGCCACAATCGAATAAAATAGTCGCATAATCTATTAATCATTGTGTACCTCTTTGCTATCGGTTTGCGAGTTGTTACGTAGAGGTGTACGGAAGTTAGTGTAATTGCGATGTAAGGTGGCGCCGCCGATCACCGTGGGGAGGGTTATGCTGTCAAACATGCGCCTGGCTATGCTGGACCTGGAAACAACGGGTGCGTCTGCTTCGCGTGATGAAATCACCGAGATTGCGGTGATTATTCGCGACGCTGAAGAGCAAGATGCTTGGCAATCGCTGCTGCGTGTTGATCGCGACATTCCCTCTTTTATCCAGCGACTCACTGGCATTACGCCCGAGATGCTGGTCGATGCGCCCAGCTTTGAGTCGCTGGCGCCCCAGCTGATGGAATACCTTGACGGGGCTGTGCTGGTAGCCCACAACGCGCGCTTTGATGCTGCATTCCTTAAACAGGCATTTCGACGCTTGGGCTTTGACTACAAACCCAAAGTGCTTTGCTCATTGAAGCTGGCCCGCAGTTTGTACCCAGATTGGCCGAAGCATGGTTTGGATGCATTGTGCAGCCAAATTGGCTACGAGCGGGACTGTCGCCATCGCGCGATGGCAGATGTGCTTGCCATGAAGGCATTTTTAGAATTTGCGATCGCCGACCTGGGGGAGGAGCGGGTGACGGCGGAAGTGCACGCTCAGTTAAAAATACCGTCCCTGCCTGTGCATATCACCGCTGAAATGCTGGATGAGATCCCTGATCGGCCTGGTGTGTACCGCTTCTTTGGCGAAAATGACGCGCTGCTTTATGTGGGGAAAAGTATCGCTATGCGCAGCCGGGTGTTATCGCACTTTAGTGCGGGCGGCCGCCAAGGCAAGGCCATGCGCATGGCTCAGCAATTGCGCCGCATTGAGTGTAGCGAGACAGCAGGTGAACTGGGGGCATTGCTTCAGGAAAGTGCAGAAATAAAAACGACAATGCCGCTGCACAACCGCCAGCTGCGCCGCCAGCGCGAGCTCTGTGCTGCGAGCCTGCAGCCAGACGAGGATGGTTATATCGGCCTGCAGTTTTTGGCGCCAGATCAGCCATTACCAGAGACGGAATTCTGTCTTTTTAAGCACCGCAAGCAGGCGCAGCAGTTGCTTCGTGACTTTGTCAAAAGTGATGGCTTGTGCCCACAACGCCTGGGCTTGGAGCGAGGCGGCAGCTGCTTTTCATACCAACTGGGCCACTGCGCTGGCGCCTGCTGTGGAGAGCAATCGCCAGAGCAATACAATGCGCTGCTTAAAAAGAAGCTCGCCCTGCGTTGTGTGGAGAGTTGGCCCTATGACGGCCCCGTACTTATTGTTGAGCCGAGTAGCGATGATAGCCGTGTCGACTGGCATCTGGTTGATCGCTGGCGTTATTTCGGTACTTTCACCGATTGCCGCCCGGAGAGCGATGACTGCGAACAACGCGTGCTCGCGGCTCAGCCCTTTGACTACGATCACTACCGCATTTTGCAGTCTTTTCGTCAGCGTTTGACGTGGCAGTCGCTAAAGCCGTGAAGCGCGTGCGCGGATGCCCTACAATAGCGCCATGGTTTTGCCTTGGTCGCCCTGCTGGGGTGCCCCTGAATTTTTGACTGACTTTGAAAAGGCCGATTATGAGCATTTCTTCTTTCCACCCTCCTGTGCGCACGTTGATGGGGCCGGGGCCCTCAGACGTTCACCCACGCATTCTTGAGGCACTTGGCCGCCCAACCCTGGGGCATCTTGATCCATTATTCGTCGGAATGATGGACGAGCTGAAGAGCCTGCTTAAATACGCTTTTAACACCGAAAACGAATTAACCTTGCCGATTTCCGCTCCGGGTTCTGCCGGTATGGAGGCATGTTTTGTTAACTTGGTAGAGCCAGGTGATACCGTTATCGTTTGTATCAACGGTGTATTTGGTACCCGCATGCGCGAGAACGTGACCCGCATCGGCGCAACGGCGGTAACCGTTGACGGCGAGTGGGGGAAGCCTGTTGATCCGGCCCAGCTCGAAGAAGCGCTGAAAGCGCACCCCGAGGCAAAAGTCGTGGCATTTGTTCACGCGGAAACGTCTACTGGCGCCCTGAGTGATGCCAAAACACTGTGTGCCTTGGCGCGTCAGTATGACTGCCTAAGTATTGTCGATGCGGTTACCTCTCTCGGCGGCGTGGAATTGCGCGTTGACGACTGGGGAATCGACGCCATCTATTCCGGCAGCCAGAAGTGCCTGTCGTGTACGCCAGGTTTGTCCCCAGTCAGTTTTAGTGACGCTGCCATTGCGGCCATCAAGGCTCGCAAGCACCCCGTGCAGAGCTGGTTCCTGGATATGAACCTGATTCTGGGTTACTGGGGAGAAGGCGGTAAGCGCGCCTATCACCACACGGCGCCTGTCAATGCGCTGTATGGCCTGCACGAGTCGTTGGTCATGCTGCAGGAAGAGGGGCTGGAGAACGCGTGGGCTCGCCACCGCCGCATGCACAATGCACTCGCTGCGGGCTTGGAGAGTCTCGGTATGCGTTTTGTTGTGGATGCCGACAGCCGCTTGCCGCAGCTGAACAGCGTGTACATCCCAGAAGGGGTGGATGATGCGGCTGTGCGTCAGCAATTGCTCGCCGACCACAACCTGGAGATCGGCGCCGGGCTGGGTGACTTTGCAGGCAAAGTATGGCGAATTGGCCTGATGGGCTACAGCGCACGGATGGAGAACATCGAACTGCTGCTGGCGTCATTGGCCGAGGCCATGCAAGCCCAGGGTTACGACTGTGACGCCCAGGCAGCGCTCGAGGCAGCACGCGCGCAGGCCTAAATTCGTCTCGGTTTATGCCGATAGTGCTCAACACAGATTCTGTTAGGCTTGAGGTGAAAAAATCGGTCTACAGGAGTTTGTCGCTTGAGCACTAGCGGACAATTTATCGAACAAATTCGCGCAGATCTGCTCCGCGCCATCGAAGACGATGCGGTAAGCCTGCCTACGCTTCCCGAGGTCGCGCTGGAAATTCGTGAAGCGGCCAGTGACCCAGACGTTGAGATTCCGATCCTGGCGGCGATCATCGAGCATGACAGCTCCATCGCCGCGCGTCTTATCCGGGCTGCGAATAGCTCATTGCTAAGGGGCCTTGAGCCCACCTACGATGTGAAGGGTGCGATTTCGCGAATCGGTCTGGCCTATACCTCGACCATGGTTACGACCCTGGCGATGCAGCAAATCTTCCTGTCGAACAAAGATGCATTGAACAAGCGGATGCGCGCAGTGTGGGTGCACAGCGCAGATGTTGCCGCCATTTGCCATACCCTGGCGAAAACACAGCGTCATCTGAAACCGGAACTCGCCACGCTTGCCGGTGTGATCCACCAGATTGGTGCATTACCTATTCTTTCCTACGCCGTGGGGCGGGGGGTGATCCGTGACCATCCGCAGTTGCTCGACCAGGTGTTGATTGCGCTGACACCGGAATTGGGGCGGGTCATTCTTGAGTCGTGGGGCTTTCCCTACGAGCTGGTGATTGTCCCCGAGGCGCACCTGGATTTTAGCCGTCACTTGGAGCGGCCCGACTACGCTGACCTCGTCACGGTTGCCAATTTGCACACCTACGCCGGTACAGAGCACCCCTTTGGTCAAGTTGAATGGGCGGGCGTTGCCGCCTTTGAGCGCTTGGGGCTACCGGTCAATCCCGGTGAGATGGACGAGAGCTACCAACAGCAGATCGAGCAAATGCAGGACCTGCTTAGGGCTTAATGCTGCCTTGGCCTAGTCTTTTGGCTGGGCGTCGAATTGTTGCCCGTTCACCTCGCGGCTGTCGTCGCTCATCAAATAGAGATAGAGCGGCATAATGGCCTCGGGGGAGGGGTTATCGGTCGGGTTTTCACCGGGATAGGCGCTGCGGCGCATTTCGGTGTTCGTGGCCCCTGGGTTAATACTATTCACCCGAGTACCATTTAAGTCGTATTCCTCGTCGGCAAGAATTTGCATCATCGCTTCGGTGGCAAATTTTGAAACCGAGTACGCGCCCCAGAAAGCGCGCCCTTTCCGCCCGACGCTCGATGAGGTAAACACCAGCGATCCATTTTTCGATGCTGCGAGTACGGGTAGCAATGTTTGCGTCATCATAAACTGCGCGTTCACGTTGACCTGCATAACTTCTTCCCAGCTGTCCAGCGTGGTTTGGGCAAGTGAGCGCCGCTGGCCAAGAATGCTGGCATTGTGAAGCAGGCCGTCCAGGCGGCCGAACTCCCGCTCTATGGTGTCGGCCAACTCCTGGTAGTCGTGTGCAGCGGCGCCCCGCAGGTGCATGGGGTAAATGGCGGCTTGTGGCGCCGACATGGCTTCGATTTCGTCGTACACCGCTTCGAGTTTTTCTATGGTTCTGCCAAGCAAGATGACCGTCGCACCGTGCTTTGCAAAACTCAGTGCTGCCGCGCGCCCGATGCCGTCGCCGGCACCTGTGACCAAAATAACTTTATCTTTCAAACACGCTGCATCGGCAGTGAAATTTACAGGTAGGCGTTGTGGCACGGATTGTCCTCTTAGGCTTGCAGTTGCTGAAGGGCGTCATCAAGTTGTTGGGCGTGGTCGATAATAATATCGGCCTTCCAGTCGCCAATATCCTCTCCCAAAGGGACATAGCCATAGCGACAGGCGATCGTTTTCATGCCGGCATTGCGTCCCGCATCAATATCGCGGCGGTGGTCGCCGACATAGATGGCTTCTGAGGGGCGAATACCGAGGTGCTTACAGGCCAGGTACATCGGCTCTGGATGAGGTTTGCGGTTGCTCACATCGTCCGGGCAAACCGCGGTCGCACAGCGACTGGTCAAGGCCAGCTGTTTCAGTAGCGGCGTGGTAAAGCGCGCGGGCTTGTTGGTAACAATGCCCCAGGCGATGCCGCGGCTCTCTAATTTTTGGAGCTGGCCCTCCATGCCGGGAAAAAGGCTGGTTTCCTCTGACAGCGAGGCCTCATAGCGGTCTAAAAAGGCGTTCAGAAGTGGTGCAAAAGCCGGGTCTTCTGGCTCGAGCCCAAAGCCCAGTCGTACCACCGCGCGCGCGCCTTCAGAGACGCAGCACCGCACTGAATTGTAGTCTTGCAACGGTCGCTGATGCTCGGCTAACAGGCCGTTGAGAACGCGGGTAAAGTCGGCCGCGGTGTCGAGCAGGGTTCCATCAAGGTCAAATAAAACGGCTTTTAGCATGACAGCGGCTTCTTAACGTGAACCATATAGTTCACATCGACATCGTTTTCATTTAGGCGATAGCGCTTGAGCAGCGGGTTGTAGGTCAGTCCGGTCATGTGCTGTAGCTGAAGATCATTTTCTCTCAGCCAGTCGGCCAGTTCAGAGGGCCGTATGAACTTGCTGTATTCATGGGTGCCTTTGGGGAGCAGCCCGAGAATATACTCAGCGCCGACAATGCTGAGCGCAAAGGCTTTGGGGTTGCGGTTTATGGTTGAAAAATAGAGGTTGCCGCCGGGCTTGCATAATTTGGCGCAGGCGCGAATGACCGATGCTGGGTTCGGCACGTGTTCAAGCATTTCCAGGCAGGTGACGATGTCGTAGTGGCCGGCCTGGTCTTCGGCGATTTCTTCTGCGGTGGCCTGGAAGTATTCAACCTTGGCGCCCGACTCCAGTTGATGTAAGCGCGCAACGCTCAGCGGCGCCTCACCCATATCGATACCGGTGACTTTGGCGCCACGCAAGGCCATTGACTCCGAAAGTATGCCGCCGCCGCAGCCGATGTCTATCACGCGCTGCTCTGCGAGCGGCGAGCGTTCATCAATGTAGTTTACCCGCAGCGGGTTGATGTCGTGCAGTGGCTTAAACTCACTGTTGCGGTCCCACCAGCGATGAGCCAGTTCCTCGAACTTGGCGATTTCTGATGGATCGACATTGCTGTGTTGTGATGATGCTTGCATGCTACTCTCCACTGATTTTTTGCCGCCAGTACTGCGCTTTTTCGATAACTTCGCGGCTGTCCAGCGTGGTTAGTTCGCCATTATCCAGCATACGTCGGCCTTTGATCCAGCTGTGGCGCACGCAATGGCTAATATTGGTGTACACCAGTTGCGAAACGGGTGTGTAAATGGGTTGCTGTGGCAGGTCGGTCAGGTCGATTACGATCACATCGGCGTGTTTGCCGAGTTCCAGGCTGCCGGTAATGTGGTCGATGCCCAGTGCGCGGGCGCCGTTGATAGTGGCCATTTGCAGAGCGTAGTGGTCCGGCACTGCAGCGGCATCTGCGGCGACCGCTTTACCAAGCAGGGCGGCGGTGCGCAATTCGCCGAACATGTCCAGGTCGTTGTTGCTGGCCGCGCCATCGGTGCCGAGGGCGACATTAATGCCGGCATTGCGCATTTTTTCCACCGGCGAAAAGCCACTGGCTAACTTGAGGTTGGACTCGGGGCAATGAATCGCGTGGCTGCGGTGCTCGGCTAGCAGGGCGATATCGTCATCGTTGAGGCAGGCGAGGTGCACACACTGGCTGCGCGGCCCCAATAGACCCAATTTGGCTAGCCTTTCGATAGGTCTCAGGCCGGTTTGTTTGAGTGCGTCGTCAACCTCGTGCTGTGTTTCATGGAGGTGGATCTGTATAGCGCAGTCGAGTTCTTCGGCAAACATCACCACCTTGCTCATCGCCTCATCACCGACGGTGTAGGGGGCATGGGGGCCAAAGGCAATGTTGATAAGGTCGCTGTGCTTGTAGTCGTCGCGCAAGGCTAAACCCTTGCGAAAATACTCGTCGGGGCCGCTACCCCAGGCGCTGGGGAAGTCGAAGATGGGAAAGCACAGTTGCGCGCGTATTCCGGCGCGCCGTGCGACTTCGGCGGCGGCTTCAGGAAAAAAGTACATGTCGCTAAACGTGGTTGTCCCGCCGCGTAGCATCTCGGCAATGGCCAGTGCCGTTCCGTCACGAACAAATTCCTCGCCCACCCATTGGCCTTCGGCCGGCCATATATGCTCGTTGAGCCACTGCTGAAGGGGTTGGTCATCTGCCATGCCGCGAAACAGGCTCATGGCGGTGTGGCCATGAGCATTAATGAGGCCGGGCATCAGCAGCTGGTCGCCGAGCGCAATGTGTTCATGTGCGAAAAGGCCACGTGCCTCGGCCTCTGGGAGAATGCCGCTGATGCAGCCGTCGGTAATAGCCAGTGCGTGGTTTTCAAGCAGAGGGCAGCCTTCACTCATGGGTAATATCCAGCGAGCGGAGATCAGGGTGTCAATGCGGTCGAGGGCGGCACGGCTCATGGTGTAAGACATTCCTAGCGTGAAAGCGGCAAGTATACCTGTTCCTGTGTGCAGTTGTGACGATAAGACGCTGATATTCGGCCTTCATACGCTGTCTATGCACACTTGGAATATGCTAATATTCTCGCTTTGTTTCCCGCTTGGCCACCGCCAGATTGGTTGGGCGGCAGGGCAGTAAAAACGCGCATTGGGCGGCGCTGCTGCCGCTCAAGGGTCGCTGACAATAAGGATGCTTGCTATTCATGGCTGACAATGCAAATGAAATTCTGCCGGTAAATATCGAGGATGAGCTGAAACAGTCCTACCTCGACTATGCAATGAGCGTAATTGTTGGGCGCGCCTTGCCCGATGTGCGCGATGGCCTCAAACCGGTGCACCGTCGGGTGTTGTTCGCGATGAGCGAGCTGAGCAACGACTGGAACAAAGCGTATAAGAAATCTGCTCGTGTCGTTGGTGACGTGATCGGTAAGTACCACCCACACGGCGACTCGGCGGTTTACGACACGATTGTCCGCATGGCGCAGCCATTTTCCATGCGGTATATGCTGGTGGATGGTCAAGGTAACTTCGGCTCGATTGACGGTGATAACGCGGCGGCAATGCGTTATACCGAGATTCGCATGCAGAAAATCTCCCATGAGATGCTTGCCGACCTCGATAAAGAAACGGTCGACTGGGTGCCTAACTACGACGGTACTGAACAAATCCCTGCCGTATTGCCCACTAAAATTCCCAGTCTGTTGGTCAATGGTTCCTCGGGTATCGCCGTTGGTATGGCGACGAATATCCCCCCCCACAACCTGACCGAAGTGGTTAACGGCTGTTTGGCGCTGTTGGACAATCCCGACATCTCGATTGATGAATTGATGGAGCATATTCCAGGGCCGGACTTCCCAACGGCGGCGATCATTAACGGTCGAGCCGGCATTGTAGACGCCTACCGAACCGGTCGCGGTCGGATTTATGTGCGCTCTCGCGCTGAAGTAATCAGCAATGAAAAAACCAACAAAGACACCATCGTCATTACCGAGCTGCCCTACCAAGTTAACAAGGCGCGCTTGATCGAGAAAATTGCCGAGCTGGTAAAAGACAAAAAAATTGAAGGTATCGCCGAGCTGCGCGACGAGTCTGACAAAGACGGCCTGCGCGTTGTGATTGAAATGAAGCGCGGCGAAAGCGGTGAGGTGGTGCTGAATAATCTGTATGCACAAACGCAGCTGCAGAATGTTTTTGGCATCAATATTGTCGCCTTGGTGGACAATCAGCCGCGCATTCTCAACCTCAAGGAGCTGCTTGAGTACTTTGTTCGCCACCGCCGTGAGGTGGTAACGCGGCGCACTGTGTACTTGCTGCGCAAAGCGCGTGAGCGCGGTCATGTGTTGGAAGGTCTTGCGGTAGCGATCTCGAACATCGACGAGGTGATTGCCACGATCAAGGCGTCGGCGACGACGCAAGAAGCCAAAGAAAACCTGATCTCCCGCGGTTGGGCGCTCGGTGAAGTAAGTGCCATGCTCGAGCGAGCCGGCGAAGATGCCTGCCGCCCCGATGAGCTGGAAGAGCAGTACGGCGTTCGCGATGGCAACTATTGGCTGTCGCCGGCGCAGGTTCAAGCCATCCTTGAGCTGCGTCTGCAAAAACTCACCGGGCTTGAGCATGAAAAACTGTTGGCCGAGTACCAGGAAAAGCTGGCAGAAATTGCCGAGTATTTGAGTATTTTGGCCGATCCGCAGGTGCTGCTGAACGTTATTCGCGGCGAGTTAGAGCAAGTTGTTGCGGATTTTGGCGATGAGCGCCGCACCGAAATTGTTGCCTCTCAGCTCGATTTAACCCACGAAGATCTGATCCCTGAAGAAGACCGCGTGGTGACCATCTCCCACGGCGGTTATGCCAAGTCGCAGCCGCTTGATGCCTACGCGGCGCAGCGTCGCGGCGGGATGGGTAAGTCGGCGACGGCAGTGAAAGAAGAGGACTTTGTCGAGCACCTATTGGTGGCCAATACCCACGACACTATCTTGTGCTTCAGTAATATCGGCAAAGTGTATTGGTTGAAGGTCTACCAAATTCCGGTTGCAGGTCGCAATTCTCGCGGGCGCCCGATGGTCAACCTGTTGCCGCTGGGTGAGGATGAGCGTATTACCTCTATCCTCCCGGTTCACGAGTATACCGAGGGCTACTTTATCTTCATGGCGACCGCCAACGGCACCGTAAAGAAAACGCCTCTCGAGGCCTTTTCCCGCCCGCGTAGCGTTGGTTTGATCGCGCTAGCGCTGGATGAAGGGGATGTGCTGATTGGCACTGAGATCACCGACGGCAGCAACGATGTCATGTTGCTGACCAGCGGCGGTAAAGCGGCGCGCTTTGCCGAGGGCGACGTACGGGCCATGGGTCGTACCGCGCGCGGTGTGCGCGGCGTGCGTATGGACGAGGACCAGCAGGTCATCGCGATGATCATTCCCAAGACCGGTGGGCGGGTGCTGACGGTGTCAGAAAACGGTTACGGTAAGCGGACCGATGTAGAGGATTTCCCCTGTAAAGGCCGAGGAAATCGCGGCGTTATCGCCATGACGATGAGCGACCGCAACGGAGCACTGGTTGGCGCCGTACAGGTATTTGATGGTGATGATCTGATGCTGATCACCGACCAGGGAACCTTGGTGCGTACCCGCACCGATGAGATCTCCTTGCTCAGCCGTAATACTCAGGGCGTGAAGGTGATTCGTTTGCGTGACGACGAGCATTTAGTCGGCGTACAGCGTGTCGCAGAGCAAGACGTAGACGATGTCGTTGACGATGTTGAGCTCAGTGCTGAGGCGCCCGCTGGTGAGGCCCCTGCTGCTGATGACGCCGACAACAACAGCCCGGCTGCCGAATAAAGCGGATTACACATTTTTTAAACATGGTTGGAGCGAAGTAAACAATGGCGCGTGTTTATAATTTTTGCGCAGGACCTGCGGCAATTCCCGAGGCAGTGCTGAGCCAGGCGAAGGATGAATTGCTGGATTGGAGAGGCCGCGGCTTATCGGTGATGGAAATGAGTCATCGTTCAGAAGAAATGGTTTCTATTGCCAGTGAAGCAGAAGCAGATTTGCGTGAATTGATGGGGATCAGCGACGACTATGCGGTGTTATTCCTGCAAGGTGGCGCCAGCTCACAGTTTTCAGCAGTGCCACTGAACCTGTGCGAAGAGGGTGCCACGGTTGACTATGTGAACACCGGGCAGTGGTCTAAAAAAGCCATTAAAGAAGCCAAGCGTTATGCCAACGTAAATGTTGTTGCCAGCTCAGAGGCTGATAATTTTGCCAGCATTCCTGCATTCGACAGTTGGCAGCTCAGCGACGACGCGGCGTACCTGCATTACACCCCGAACGAAACCATTGGTGGTGTCGAATTCTTCTGGACGCCTGAGGTGCAAGCACCGCTGGTTGCGGATATGTCATCGACTATCCTGTCTCGTCCCATTGATGTGAATCAGTTTGGTGTTATCTATGCCGGCGCGCAAAAGAACATCGGCCCGGCAGGCCTGACCATTGTGATTGTGCGCAAAGATTTACTCGGTAAGTCACGTGCGATCACGCCAACCATGCTGGATTACCAAACCGCAGCCGATAACGACTCCATGTACAACACGCCGCCTACGCTGGCGTGGTACTTGTCGGGCCTGGTCTTTAAATGGCTGAAGGCACAGGGAGGCTTGGAAGCAATGGAAGTGGTGAATCGCCGCAAGGCCGAAAAACTCTATGGCTATATCGATGGCAGCGGCTTCTACAGTAACCCCGTTGAAGTGGCGAGTCGCTCGCTGATGAACGTGCCTTTTGTGCTGGCGGATAGCGGTCTCGATAAAGCGTTCCTGGCCGGTGCAGACGACGCTGGTTTGCTGAACCTGAAGGGCCACCGCTCGGTCGGCGGCATGCGCGCGAGCATCTACAATGCTGTGCCCGAGGCCGCAGTTGATGCATTGATCGATTACATGAAAGATTTCGCCAGAGAGAACGGCTAAGGTCATGACGAAGCCCGAAGATAAGCCGGTTGATCTGAACTCGTTGCGTCAAGACATCGATAGCATCGACAGTCAAATTCACGCCTTACTCAATCGACGAGCGCGGTGCGCGCAACAGGTCGCCGAAGTGAAACAGCGTGAGTTTGAGGCCGCGAAGCAGTTTGAGTCAGACAAGGGCAGCAGCAGTGCCCAGCAGCTACTGTTTTATCGGCCCGAGCGCGAGGCGCAGGTGTTGGCGCGAGTTAAAGAAGCAAATAAGGGGCCGCTTGCAGACGACACGGTTGCCTATATCTTTCGGGAGATTATGTCGGCCTGTTTGGCCTTAGAAAAACCCATGGAAGTGGCCTACCTGGGGCCGGAAGGCACGTTCACCCAAGCGGCAGCGCTCAAGCACTTCGGCCATGCGGTAATTAGCGTCCCCCAGGCGACTATTGACGGTGTTTTTTCTCAGGTGGAATCCGGGCAGTGCCATTACGGCGTTGTTCCTGTGGAAAACTCCACTGAGGGGATGGTGTCTCATACCCTCGACGCCTTCATGAACTCGCCGTTGAAGATTTGTGGTGAAGTGGAACTGCGGGTTCGGCTCAATTTGTTGGTCGGTGAAGGTGGCAGCGAACAAGCGATTACGCGAATTTGTGCGCACCAACAAGCATTGGCACAAAGCCGCCGCTGGCTGGATGCAAATTTCCCGAATGTTGAACGGGTCGCGGTCAGCAGTAATGGCGAAGCCGCAAGAATGGCTGCTGAGCAAAAGGGCATTGCTGCGATAGCCGGCGATCTGGCGGCGCAACAATACGGCCTGAGCAAGCTGGCGGTGAATATTGAAGATCAGCCTGACAACACCACGCGGTTCTTAGTGATTGGCAAGGAAGATGTGTCTGCCAGCGGCCGGGATAAAACGTCGATTGTGGTGTCTGCCCACAACCGCCCTGGCGCCCTGTTCAAACTGCTCGAACCCTTCGAGCAGGCTAATGTCATGCTAACCCGCATCGACACCCGCCCATCGCGGACGGAAACCTGGACTTACGTCTTTTTTATCGAGTTTGAGGGCCATCAGAATGACCCGAAAGTGGCCGATATTCTCGATACCATCGCCCAGCAAACGGTGATGTGTAAAATTCTTGGCTCATACCCCAAGGCGGCTTTGTAAGCCTTGGCACTCGATTTACAGAGGCACTAGCATGACCTGCGATTTTATTGCCCAGGCCAACGAAGGTATTCAGGGTTTACAGCCCTATCAGCCTGGCAAGCCGATAGAGGAATTGGAGCGCGAGCTCGGTCTGAGCGACGTAGTAAAGTTGGCCAGCAACGAAAACCCGCTCGGTGCGCCTGGCTCGGCGCTGTCTGCCTATGCCGCGGCGGCAGCACAGCTCCACCTTTATCCGGATGCCGGCGGTTTTGCCTTAAAGTCGCTGCTGGCGGAGTCCCTCGGTGTGGAGTCCGCGCAGCTGACCCTGGGCAACGGTTCAAATGACGTGTTGGACCTGCTCGGCAGAGTATTTCTGGATGCCGAGAGCAGCGCTGTGTTTTCGCAGTATGCCTTTATTGTCTACCCCATTGCGGTGCAGGCGGCTGGTGCCCAAGCGCGAATTGCGCCTGCCAAAGACTGGGGGCACGACCTTGACGCGATGGCGGCGTTGATCGATAACACAACGCGACTGGTTTTTATCGCCAATCCGAATAATCCGACAGGCACTTGGCTCAATGAGCAAGCCCTGCGCGGGTTTATGGCAGCGGTTCCCGAGAACGTTGTGGTGGTGTTGGATGAAGCCTACTGCGAATACGTGGATGAAGCGGCGTACCCAGATAGCATTGCGATGCTGGCGGACTACCCAAATTTGGTTGTCACTCGGACGTTTTCAAAGGCCTATGGGCTGGCCGGATTGCGGGTAGGTTATGCAATTAGTCACCCAGATATTGCCGATTTACTGAACCGTGTGCGCGCACCCTTCAATGTTAGTGTGCCGGCAATGGCAGCCGCAGCCGCTGCTTACCGCGATCACGAGTATCTGCAGCAAAGCCGCCAGGTAAACACCGCGGGACGAGAGCAGCTTGTTGCCGCTTTTGATGAGCTCGGCCTGCCTTATATTCCTTCGGTGGGTAATTTCATTACCGTGGAAATGCCCAGCGATGCTATGCCGTACTACCAGGCCTTGCTTGAGAAGGGCGTGATTGTGCGTCCGATTGGTGTTTACGGTATGCCGAGGCACTTGCGGGTGTCGATCGGCCTAGAGCAAGAAAATCAGCGCTTTATTAGTGCCCTGAAAGAGGTGTTGGCTCCGGCGTGAAGATTGGCAAGTTAACCATTATTGGCCTTGGCTTAATGGGCGGCTCGTTGGCCAAGGCATTGAAGGCCAAGGGCGTTGTCGAACATGTTTGGGCAACGGGGCGGCGCGCTGCCTCATTAGAGCGCGGCTTGGCCTTGGGTGTGATTGATCACTGGACGCTGGATTTATCCGAGGCGGTTCACGATGCCGATGTGGTGCTCATTGCTACACCTACGCTGGTTGCCGAGCAAGTGATGGCCGACCTCGCGCCGCTGCTCAGCGAGCGCACCATTGTTACTGATGTGGCCAGTGTAAAGGGAAATATTCTTCGCGCGGCGGAGTCAGTGTTCGGTGAGCTGCCGGCGCGTTTCGTATTGGCTCACCCGATTGCCGGGTCTGAGCAAAGCGGGGTGGAGGCGGCAAAGACGGATCTCTTTGTCGATCATCGGGTGATTCTCACGCCGCTGGACAGTAATGATGCTGATGCCGTCGCGACAGTTCGCGAAATGTGGCAACACGCCGGGGCAGAAGTTGTCGATATGGCGGTTGATGAGCACGACGCCGTGCTGGCGGCGACCAGTCATTTGCCTCACGTATTGGCCTACACCCTGGTTGACGCGCTGGCTGCCAGTGGCAGCGCCGCCGATATCTTCCGTTTCGCCGCCGGGGGGTTTCGCGACTTTACGCGCATCGCCTCCAGCGACCCAACGATGTGGCACGATATTGTATTGGCGAACCGCCAAGCGATTCTTAACGGTCTGGATACCTTTGCCGATCATTTGACCGAGGTTCGCCAGCTTATTGCGGACTCGGATGGCCCCGCGATTAAACAAGTCTTTAGTCGCGCCAAACAGGCGCGAGATGAGCACTTTCTCGGGCAGTACATGGTCGGGCGCAAGCAAACTAAATCTTAACGTACAGCAGAGACAATACTTGTGGAATTTCTAGCTCAACCCGGTGGTACGGTGAACGGTACCGTTCGGGTTCCTGGTGATAAATCGATCTCCCATCGCTCCATTATGTTCGGTGCTATCGCCGACGGCACAACCACCGTTGAAGGCTTTCTTGAGGGTGAAGATGCGCTGTCGACGTTGAAGGCCTTTCAAGCGATGGGTGTCGAGATAGAGGGGCCTGATGCCGGTCGCGTGACGATCCACGGTGTCGGCCGAGACGGCCTTCAGGCGCCAACGGGCGAACTGTATATGGGTAATTCCGGTACCTCCATGCGCCTATTGGCGGGCCTGCTGGCGGGGCAACCGTTTGACGTGACGATGACCGGCGATGTGTCGTTAAGTAAACGACCGATGGAGCGTGTGGCGGCGCCGCTGCGTGAAATGGGTGCGGTGGTTGAAACCGCAGAAGGCGGGCGTCCGCCCTTAACCCTGCGCGGTGGCCAACAGCTTAAGGCGATAGACTATGTGTTGCCTATGGCCAGCGCCCAGGTGAAATCCTGTGTCTTGCTTGCCGGTATGTATGCCGAGGGCGAAACGCGCACCACCGAGCCTGCGCCAACCCGTGATCACAGCGAGCGTATGCTGAAAGGCTTTGGTTATCCGGTGGCAGTCAACGGTGCCACGGCAACGTTGAGCGGGGGGCATCGCTTGAAGGCGGTACATATAGATGTGCCTGCCGATATCTCCTCTGCGGCCTTTTTTATGGTGGCGGCCAGTATTGCTCCCGGTGCAGATTTAACGCTGCAGCATGTGGGTATTAACCCTACCCGCGTCGGTATTATTAATATTCTGCGGGAAATGGGCGGCGACATTACCCTGAGCAATGAGCGCGAGGTAGGCGGTGAGCCGGTTGCCGATATACGTGTTCGCTACGCACCGCTCAAGGGCATCGACATTCCTGAAGAGCAAGTGCCTTTAGCCATCGATGAATTCCCCGTGCTGTTTGTCGCCGCGGCCTGCGCCGAGGGGCGTACCGTGCTGCGTGGCGCGGAAGAGTTGCGGGTAAAAGAGAGTGACCGCATTCAAGTCATGGCCGATGGCTTGGTCTCTTTGGGGGTGAATGCGCAGGCGACGCCAGACGGCATCATTATCGATGGCGGTCCGATAGGCGGTGGCCGCGTGAATAGCCATCACGATCACCGCATTGCTATGTCGTTCTCTGTCGCTGCGCTGCGAGCGAGCGATACCATTCATATCGAAGACTGCGACAACGTCGCTACCTCCTTCCCCAACTTTGTCGAGTTGGCGACGCAAGTCGGTATGCGGATTGAGGTGTGCAAATGACCCTTCCCGTGATTTGTATTGATGGCCCCAGTGGTTCGGGCAAAGGCACGCTCTGTCAGATGCTGGCACTCAAGTTGGGCTGGCATTTACTCGACAGTGGTGCGTTGTATCGCCTGGTGGGGATGGCGGCTGATAAACATCAAGTGGATTTTTCCGATGAACAGGCGGTCGCGGCTTTGGCGGCAGATTTAGACGTTGCCTTCTTGCCGGGCCAAGCCGGTGAGCCGAGTCGGGTGATGCTAGAAGGTGTGGATGTCAGCGGTGAGCTTCGTACTGAAACCACTGGACTGCTGGCATCGAAAGTTGCGGTGCTGCCCGCTGTTCGACAGGCATTGCTGCAGCGCCAGCGTGACTTTGTGCAAGCACCAGGCCTGGTTGCCGATGGCCGTGATATGGGAACCGTTGTTTTCCCGGACTCACCATTGAAGGTGTTTCTCACTGCCAGTGCCGAGGAGCGCGCACGTCGTCGCTACAAGCAGTTGAAAGACAAGGGCGATAGTGTTAACCTCGCGACCCTTTTAAAAGAGATCCAAGAGCGTGATCGGCGTGACTCTGAGCGCGAGCATTCACCGCTTAAGCCAGCGGACGATGCGGTGCTGATAGACAGCAGCTCACTGGGGATCGAGCAAGTTTTTGAGCGGGTACTCACGGAAGTGAGTGCGCGTTTTTCTGCGTGTTGAGCGCAGTAGTTGTTTCTAAGGGTGTTTCCGGCGGTGTTAAAGCCAGCTAGTCGTCGGAAGGACTTTAAAAAACTGACCCGCGTTAGCTGGTAATGCGGCGATATGGTGGTTATACCACTGCTAATTTCAGGTAATGACTAATGAGCGAAAGCTTTGCTGAACTGTTTGAAGAAAGTTTAAAAACGATCGATATGAAGCCCGGTTCTATCGTAACCGGCGTAGTTATCGATATCGACAGCGACTGGGTAACCGTACACGCTGGTCTGAAGTCAGAAGGGGTTATCCCTCGCGATCAATTCGTTGCTGAAGGCGGCGATTTCTCTCTGCAAATTGGCGACGAGGTGCAGGTTGCACTGGAGTCTGTTGAAGATGGTTTCGGTGAAACCCGTCTGTCTCGCGAGAAAGCAAAGCGCGCCGAAGCATGGACCGCACTGGAAGCTGCCTACGAGGCAGAAGAAACAGTAACCGGTATCATTAACGGCAAAGTAAAAGGTGGTTTCACCGTCGACATCAACAGCATCCGCGCGTTCCTGCCCGGCTCATTGGTTGATGTACGCCCCGTGCGCGACACCGCTCACCTGGAAGGCAAAGAACTCGAATTTAAAGTGATCAAGCTGGACCAGAAGCGCAACAACGTTGTTGTTTCTCGTCGTGCGGTTCTGGAAAGTGTTAACAGCGAAGAGCGCGAAGCACTGCTGGAATCTCTGCAAGAAGGCATGGTTGTTAAAGGTATCGTTAAGAACCTGACCGACTACGGTGCATTCGTAGACCTCGGCGGCATCGACGGCCTGCTGCACATCACTGACATGGCTTGGAAGCGCATTAAGCACCCAAGCGAAATCGTTAACGTTGGCGATGAAATTGATGTTCGCATCCTCAAGTTCGACCGTGAGCGCAACCGCGTATCTCTGGGTCTGAAGCAACTGGGCGAAGATCCCTGGGTGGCAATCAAAACCCGTTACCCAGAAAACAGCCGCGTGAAAGCCAAGGTCACTAACCTGACTGACTACGGTTGCTTTGCCGAGATCGAAGAGGGTGTTGAAGGTCTGGTTCACGTTTCTGAAATGGATTGGACCAACAAAAACATCCATCCTTCTAAAGTCGTACAAGTAGGCGACGAAGTAGAAGTGATGATCCTGGATATCGACGAAGAGCGTCGTCGTATTTCTCTGGGTATCAAGCAGTGCCAGCAGAACCCATGGGATGCCTTTGGTTCTCAGTTCACTAAAGGCGATCGCATCAGCGGTGCCATCAAGTCGATCACTGACTTCGGTATCTTCATCGGGCTGGACGGCAACATCGACGGTCTGGTTCACCTGTCAGACATCTCTTGGAACGAGAGCGGCGAAGACGCGGTTCGCAAGTTCAAGAAAGGCGACGAGATCGAGACCGTTATCCTGTCTATCGACCCCGAGCGCGAGCGCATTTCTCTGGGTATCAAGCAGCTGGAAGAAGATCCCTTCTCTGACTACGTTGCCGTCAACGATCGCGGTAGCATCGTGACTGGTACTGTTAAAGAAGTTGACGCGAAAGCCGCAGTTGTTGTGCTGGCCGAAGAAGTTGAAGGTGTGTTGAAAGCGTCTGAAATCAGCCGTGACCGCGTTGAAGATGCGCGCAATGTGCTGAAAGAAGGCGAAGAAGTTGAAGTTAAGATCATCAGCGTAGATCGCAAGAACCGCGCTCTGAGCCTGTCTATCAAAGCGAAAGACATGGAAGACGAGAAAGAAGCGGTTAAAGCCCTGCGCGAGAAGGAAACTGAAGCTGCCCCTGCAACTATCGGTGACCTGATCAAAGCTCAGATGGAAAGCAAGGACTAAGTCCTAATGCTGCGGGCATTCTCTTGTGAATGCCCGTAACATACTGGCTTATAAGCAAAAAAGTGCTAAGCTAGGCTTGATGTCGGAATTGACGGGATTAAGCAATGACCAAATCTGAGTTGATAGAGCTGATGGCTGAGCGTCAGCCGCAGTTATCTCACAAGGATATTGAACTGGCTGTGAAGACCATGATTGAGCATATGTCTCAAGTGTTGGCGACTGGCAGCCGGATTGAAATTCGGGGATTTGGTAGCTTCTCTCTGCATTATCGCGAGCCTCGCATGGGCCGTAACCCAAAAACGGGCGAAACGGTTCAGTTACCGGGAAAATATGTTCCACATTTTAAGCCGGGTAAAGAGCTTCGTGAGCGAGTAAACCAGAGTTTGATCTCGAGCTAAGGCAGCGTAGCTAGCCTTCTCTAAACAGAAACGGTATGGTCTTTGGCCATACCGTTTTTTTATGGGTGTCATGTCAGATGCAGATCCTTAAGTCCATCTTCCTGTTGCTGCTCATCGTTGCTGTTATTGCATTTGGACTGCTTTTTAGCATCGAGAACACAGCGTTGGTCCCGCTCAATATCCTCATTATGGAGTTGCCGGAACAGCGTATATCGACTTGGATGATCGCCGCCTTTTTCACCGGCGGTGTCTGTGGGATGTTATCTGCATCGCTGTTAGTGTTGCGCTTGCAGGCGAGCAGAATGCGTTTGCGTCGCAGCTTGCGGCAGCCTTCAACCCCGCCTGTGGAGGCCGGTCCTAGCCGCTAGCAGCAATGGAGCTATTGCTACCCTTTACCTTATTGTTCTTTGCCACAGTGCTGGGTTGGCTGTTGGGGAGGCGGTCGCAGAGTCGTTCGGGGGTCTCGGGAAAAGGTCGTGATGACGCCTATTACCACAGCCTGCGCTTTCTGCTCAGTGAGCAGCCTGGCACCGCTGTTGATGAATTCATTCAGGCCATTGCCGTCAATGAGCAGACCCTGGATACCCATCTTTCCTTGGCGCGATTAATGCGTGGCAAGGGCGAATTGGAAGCGGCTACGCGGATTCACCAGAACCTGTTGGCGCGACCCAACCTTCCCAAAAGTGGCTTGCAGCAGGTGCATCTGGAGCTGGCTAAGGATTACATATCCGCAGGCTTACACGACCGGGCTGAGCGACTATTGCGGGACTTGGTGGCGGAGGCGAGTGAGAACGAGGCCGAGGCACTCGACTACCTCCAGCAAATCTATCAGGCCGAGAAAGACTGGGAAAAGGCGATCGCCGTTGCGAGACGACGCTTGCCCAAGCGTGGTTGGCTACTTAAACAAAAAGCTGACAGCGATCCGCAAGTTTCGGTGGCATTGAGTCACTATTATTGTGAGCTCGCCGACGAACGCGCCTCTGCTGGAGATTGGACTCAGGCGAAATCGATATTGCAAAAAGCGCGGGAGGCCGACGCCGAAAACCCGCGGGCGGCAATGTCATTGGCGAAGTTAGTAATGGACGAACAGCCCGAGTATGCGCTGAATTTATTGCACGCTGTCGCGGAGGGGCAACCCGCTTATGCCAGCGAAATACTGCCTCTGTTTCGCGATGCTTTCAGTCGTCTTGCCGATGCGCCGTCATACTCTCAGGCGCTGCGTGCGCTGGCACAGGTGACGCAGAGCTCTACCTTGCACAACGAGGTGGCGAAAGAATTCGAGAGCCTTGAGGCGGCGCGAGCCTACCTTAAAGACGCGGTGTCTCAGCGGCCGACGATAAAATTACTGTTGGCGCTGCTTGAGCGGGAATTGGACGCAAGCGAATCCGGGCGAGAAATTGTGTCCGAGTTACATAGTTTATGTGCAAGTCGGCCCAGTTATTGTTGTCGACATTGCGGCTTTTCGGGTCGGAAACAACACTGGCTGTGTCCCAGCTGCGAGCAGTGGGGTACTATTGCGCCCATCCGTAGTAGCCAAGGCGATTAACTTTCCATGACCACGCATTCTCCTGTACTGGTTGCACTCGATGTCGCAACGGAAGAAGAGCTTCTTAAACTTGTTGATCAGCTTGACCCCAGCGAGTGTCGCGTCAAGGTGGGTAAAGAGCTGTTTACCCTATTTGGACCGAAGGTCTTGGATATCCTGCACCAACGCGGTTTCGAGGTGTTCCTGGATCTGAAATTCCACGACATTCCCAACACTGTGGCGGCGGCTGTGAGAGCGGCGGCTGAGCGCGGTGTGTGGATGGTCAATGTTCATGCCAGCGGCGGCTCGGCAATGATGAAGGCGGCGCGCGAGGCCTTGCAGCCATATGGTGACAAGGCGCCGATTCTTATTGCGGTGACGGTACTGACATCCATGGGTGAGAATGAGCTGTCAGAGCTGGGCGTCGAGCGCAGCGCCGCTGAGCAAGTGAGCCATCTCGCCCGTTTGGCCCAAGACAGTGGCATGGACGGTGTGGTTTGCTCTGCACAGGAAGCCGAGAAACTCAGAGCAGAGCGTGGGGATGGTTTCTTGCTAGTTACGCCGGGTATTCGCCCCCGCGATAGTGCTAGCGATGATCAGCAACGCATTGCCACGCCGGAGGACGCCGTGCGAATGGGCAGCAACTATTTGGTTGTTGGTCGTCCAATTAGTCGCGCCGCAGAGCCTTTGGCCGCGCTACGTGATATTAACCGAGCACTCGGTGTCTGAGCTCACTCGGACGTCGATCGGTGATAATGCCTTTTCAAATTGAATTACGAATACAGGGAATAGAGCAGTAATGGCGGTAATTGATGTATTTAATGGCGATGCTGACGGACTGTGTGCGCTGGTGCAGTTAAGGTTAGCCGACCCCCAGGAAAGCCAACTCGTCAGCGGTGTTAAGCGGGATATCGCCTTGCTCGATCGAGTAGAGGCTGGTGAGGGGGACCGGGTAACCGTGTTGGACGTGTCGCTTGATAAAAACCGGGAAGGGTTAGCGGCATTGCTGGCCAATGGGGCAGAGGTGTTCTACGTCGACCACCACTTTGCTGGAGATATTCCGGAGCACGCGAAGCTGTCTACAAAAATCAATACTGCTGCAGACGTCTGCACGAGCTTACTGGTAAACGGGCATCTGCAAGGTGAATACGCCCTGTGGGCAATTGTCGGCGCTTATGGCGACAACCTGCGCAAGAGCGCGCAAACCTTGGCTGCACAGCAAAATGTTGCCGAGGCGGACCTCGAAAAACTTGAGAATCTGGGAATTTATCTCAACTACAACGGCTACGGTGCCAGTTTGGATGATCTCCATTTCACACCCACAGAGCTGTTTGCAGAGTTGCTGCCGTTCAGCAATCCCCTCGACTTTATAGCCGATTCGGCAGGCACGTTTAGCAAGCTGGAGTCGGGCTACCACAGTGATATGACCGCCGCCGCGCAATTGCCGCCGGTTCGCAGCAGTGATATTGCGGCGGTTTACGTATTACCTAATGAGCGCTGGGCGCGCCGCGTGAGTGGTGTATACAGCAATGATCTTGTCAACGCTCACCCGGACCGGGCCCATGCAGTGCTCACTGAAAAAGCCGATGGTAACTATCTGGTTAGCATTCGCGCGCCGCTCAACAACAAACGCGGCGCTGATGAGTTTTGCCGTCAATTCCCAACAGGCGGCGGACGAGCCGCGGCAGCGGGGATTAACGACTTGGCGGGTGATACGCTCGAACATTTCTGCGAGCAGTTCGAGACATTCTACCGGAGCCTAGCTGACTAAAATGCTCACCCTGGATGCTTGGCTGACACTGGCAGTGATCGCCGCCTGTTTGACGGCACTGATTTTCAGCCGGCGACCCGCTGACATGGTGCTGTGTGGTGGTGTCACCGTGCTGTTGCTGCTGGGAGTCCTAACGCCTGAAGAGGCACTGGCGGGCATGTCCAATGAGGGTATGGTCACGGTGGGCGTGTTGTTTATTGTTGCCCAAGCCCTGTCAGAGACCGGTGTGGTGAGCTGGATTTCCAACAACGTGCTGGGGCGCCCCAAATCGGCCGGTGCTGCACAGCTGCGTTTGATGACGCCAGTGGCGGTATTTAGCAGTATTTTGAATAACACGCCGGTAGTCGCGATGTTAATCCCCGCGGTGCGGGACTGGGCAAAGCGCAATGGCTTGTCGGCCTCACAATTGATGATGCCGCTGAGTTACGCCGCCATTGTTGGCGGTACCTGTACCCTGGTTGGCACCAGCACCAACTTGGTGGTGAACGGCATGATGCTGCAGGTACTTCCTGAACAAGGACTGGGCATGTTTGAACTGGCCTGGATCGGTGTGCCCTGCACCGTGCTGGTGATTCTTTTCGTGCTGCTATTTTCCCGGCGCCTGTTACCCAATCGAGGTGGTCGCGAAGAGCGGTTTGGCGATACCCGTCAGTACATCGTCGAAATGTTGGTCGAGCCGGGCAGTCCAGTGGTGGGGCAAAGTATTGAGGAGGCTGGCCTTCGTCAGTTGCCCAGTATGTTCCTCGTTGAAATTGTTCGGGCTCAGCAGATCCTCACAGCGGTTTCTCCAAGCGAAAAGCTATTGGCCGGTGATCAATTGGTTTTCGCCGGTGACGTTCGCTCTGTGGTGGAGCTGAAAAATATACATGGCTTAAAGCTGGCCGAGGAGCAGGTCTTTAAGCTTGAGGCCGGCAATCTAAACCGCTGCTTGGTTGAGGTGGTGATTTCGCACAACTTCCCTCAACTGGGGCGGCGTGTGCGCGATATGCGTTTTCGCAACCATTATGGCGCGGTCATTATCGCGGTGTCCCGCAATGGCGAGCAACTAAAGGGAAAGTTGGGGGATATCGAGCTGGAGGCGGGCGATACCCTCTTGCTCGAAGCCCATGAGGACTTTGTTAGCAACCAGCGTTATTCGCGCGATTTTCTGTTGGTGAGTGCCATTGAAAATTCTCGCCCTGTCCGTCATGAACATCGCCTGCGTGCATCACTGATACTGTTGGGGATGGTGCTCAGTGTTGCATTCGGTTGGTTATCCATGCTCAAGGCGGCATTTCTCGCTGCCGGTTTAATGGTGATTACCCGCTGCATTCGCGCCAATGAAGCCCGCCGCAGTGTCGATTGGCAGGTGCTATTGGTAATCGCCTCTTCGATTGCTTTGGGTGGGGCGATGGAGAAAACCGGCGCGGCGTCAGCCATAGCGGAAGGCCTCGTTAACATCGCTGCGGGTTCGCCGGTCGCGACATTGGCGGCGATTTTTCTCGTGACAGCGTTGTTCTCTGCGGTGATTTCCAATCTTGCTGCGGCCGTTATCGTGTTCCCCATCGCCCTGGCGGCCAGTCAGCAGCTAGAGGTCAGTCTATTACCTTTTGCGGTAACCTTGATGATGGCCGCATCGGCGAGTTTTGCCACGCCGATTGGCTATCAAACTAACCTGATGGTGTACGGCCCTGGGAACTATCGCTTTACCGATTTTTTCAAAATGGGGGTGCCGTTAACGGCACTGGTAGGCGCAATGACGCTGCTGATCGTCCCACTCGTCTGGCCGTTTTAATCGCTGTTCAGCGCTGACAGTATCGCTCAGTAACGCCCGTAACGTTGTTGTTTTGCTCGAGTGTACGATGGTCGGTCACGGCAACGGCGACATCAATATTCGTGAAGCCATTTTGTACCAGTAGCTGGCAGGCCGCTTTGGCAAGGCTTTTGGCTTTGATGCGCTCGGTATTCGCGCTGAGCATCAGCCGGTTGTAGCGAAGCCATACGGCCTTGTGAGTAGCAAAGGCCGGGGTATTTTCAAAGTAACGTTGCATCGCCGTATGGCCGTCGCTAAAGGTGGGCTCTGCCATTCCTGAATACGGCAGAAGCAGCGCCATCGTTATTATCAGATATTTCATTCCTACCTCAGCAACCCATTGCCAGGGGCAGTGTACCGCGTTAGTGCCTGAACCGGGAGCCTCCACAGCGGAGACTAGTTTGAGGCTGCTATGGCATTGATTGCTTTTATTGTGTCGTTATACTGATCCCCACCACTGAACAATAACAATAAACCGTTGTGGAGTGACTATGTCTCCAAGATTGCTATCGGC
Organism: Spongiibacter marinus; assembly: GCF_016906995.1. GTDB lineage: Bacteria > Pseudomonadota > Gammaproteobacteria > Pseudomonadales > Spongiibacteraceae > Spongiibacter > Spongiibacter marinus. The sequence goes on from NZ_JAFBBD010000008.1 coordinate 277,362, forward strand.
CGTGCAAGGCTTGGCCTGCGCCGCTATTTTGTTTCCTCTGTCATTTAGCTCGCATTCCGCGACCTTGGAAGAGGTCATCGTGACAGCGCAGCTGCGAGAGCAGAGCCTTCAAGATGTGCCTGTTTCTGTCAATGCGGTATCCGGCGAGAAACTGTTGGAGGCAGGGTTGAATAAGATTCAAGACCTCCAAGCCTATGTGCCAAATCTGACCATGTCAGAGAACGGTATTGGCACAGCCATATATATTCGCGGTATCGGCTCTGGAATTAATCAGGGGTTTGAACAGTCGGTGGGCATGTATGTGGATGGCGTTTATTACGGCCGCGCCCAGTTAGCGAGAGCGCCGTTTTTGGACCTTGCCCGCGTTGAAGTGCTGCGAGGCCCGCAGAATATCCTGTACGGAAAAAACAGTATTGCCGGGGCGATTAGCATTATCACAGCCAGCCCGGGAGACGAATTCGAGGGTTTTGTGTCGGCGGTCTACGAGCCGGAGTTTGATGAGGAGGTTATCGATCTTGCCCTGTCCGGGCCCATCAGTGACGCGATAGGCTTGCGCTTTGCAGCGCGAAAACGCGAGTTTGGTGGGTATATAGAAAATCTCACCTTGGGTCGAGACGAGCCTAACTATTCAGAAGAAACCGTCCGCCTCAAAGTACTTTGGGAAGCCTCAGACGAGCTGAGCCTGAGTGCGAAAATTGAGATTGGTAGTTTTGATGTGCTCGGCCGCCAAGTGGAGATCATTAACGATCAGCCTTCCGAAAGCACTAATCCGTTGTTTACCGGGCGTACTTACGCCGAGATAGCCGATAGCACCCAAGTACCGGGAGTGTTGGATATCGATAGTCACGACTCTGTACGCAATAACTTTCAGGACTTTAAGCGCTCTTCAAACGGTGACTACAGCAACAACGACACCATCAATGTGACTGTTAACGCCGATTGGTTTCGCGGTGGCCATCAGTTTACTGCGACGACGGCCTACGTTGCCTATGAATACGACGATCTCTGCGACTGTGACTTTACCGCCGCCGAGGGCTTTAAGCTGGTACTACAGGAAGACTATGAGCAGTTCAGTCAGGAGTTTCGTTGGATGTCCCCCATCGACGGCAACTGGGAATACATCGCTGGCTTGTATTTTCAGAAGAACTCGCTGTATTTTTTCGACAGCATCGTCGTTGACTCAGACCTGATCGTGCAACTGCTCAACGCTGCTGATGCCACAGAAGGGGGCGCGCGGGGTGATCGCGACCCAAATCCCTTGGGTGGCTCGCCGGAGGAAATTCTCGGCATTGGTGATGCCGGTAATGCGATAGCGGGTTTAACCTCGCCGCGTGATTTTAACAGCGACTCCCTGCTGGGCTCCGGCTTTATGCAAGCGACCTGGAAGCTGCGCGACGACCTGCGCTTAACGTTTGGTGGGCGATACACCTATGAGCGCAAGACTGGTAGCCGCGAGTTTCGCTTCGGCAACCTGGACTATAGCGACCGCCCTCTTGGCGAGACCGATACCGTTGCCGCGATCAGCTTTGCCGCCGAGTGCCACGACCTCAGCGGCAAGCGAACGGAGTCCCAGCTATCGCCGTCACTTAACCTCCAGTACGACGTCACCCCGGATGTGATGACCTACATCACCTGGAGCCGGGGCTTCAAATCTGGTGGATACGACGCTCGTTCCAACGCCTCGCCAAGTGCAGAGCCGGTTCCGCGCAACCCCAATGCTCCGGCGGATACGAGTCCTCGTCCGGTATTGATTGGTACCTTTGAGTACGAAGAAGAAGAGTCGGAAAGTATTGAGCTTGGCGCAAAAATGTCACTGTTTGACGGCGCCGCAGAGTTTAATATCGCATTGTTCAATACCCGCTACGACAACCTTCAAGTCAGCATCTTTGACGGCACACTCGGCTTTAATGTCGGCAATGCCGCCAGTGCGGTAACTCAGGGTATAGAGCTCGACGGGCGCTGGCAGGTGACCGAGACTCTGATTTTGGCCGGCGCTCTCGCACTGCTTGATTTCGAGTTTGAAGACTACGAAAACGGTCAGTGTTTGGCGGGCCAGGCTCCCACCGCTGCTGATGGTATTAACTGTGATTACAGCGGCATGACTAACCAGTACGTTGCCGATTGGGCTGGCAATCTGCTAGCGGTATGGCGGGTGCCCATCAGCGATACGCTGGGTATGGCAATTAGCCTGGACGCGATATTTACCGACGACTACAACCCGGCGCAAAACCTCGATCCTGCAGTAGACCAAGAGGGCTATGTGAAATGGAATGGGCGCATTGGTATTGGCGCTATTGATGAAACCTGGGATGTCGCTCTCGTGGGTAAAAACCTCACGGATGAAACCGTTATTACCTATGCCAGCGATACCCCCACGTCCTACACGATATTCGGTTCAAAGGGGCACTACGCCTTTCTCGAATCACCCCGCAGCATTGCCTTGCAGGCGAATTATCATTGGTGAGGGAGGCATAAACAGCGGGCAACAAAAAAGGGCTACATCTTTCGATGTAGCCCTTTTACTTGTTTGGCTCCGCCTGCTGGGCTCGAACCAGCGACCCAATGATTAACAGTCATTTGCTCTACCAACTGAGCTAAGGCGGAATAGCTGTCTCAACAGCTGAGGCCGCGCATATTAAAGGCCATTCTTTGGGGCGTCAAGCTTTTGGCCAAGAAAATTTTAAAAAGCATTTTTTCTAGCGTTTTCCTCTGCTTAGCCATCGCTTGAACGCGCTTCTGCGTACTCCCTCCACAATGGTGTAAACTGGCCGCTTTGCCAGCAATTCCAGTGTCGAGGAGAGTTATGGCTAAGCCCTTTCAAGTTGTTTCCAAGTTTGCTCCGGCCGGAGATCAGCCTTCTGCAATTAAGGGCTTGGTGGAAGGGGTGAACGCGGGTCTGCATGCGCAGACGCTGCTGGGGGTAACCGGTTCGGGTAAAACCTTCACCATTGCAAATGTGGTGGAACAACTGCAGCGGCCGACTATCGTAATGGCGCCCAATAAAACCCTTGCGGCTCAGCTTTACGGCGAGTTTAAAGAGTTTTTCCCGAATAATGCGGTGGAGTATTTCGTATCCTACTACGATTACTACCAGCCCGAAGCCTATGTGCCGGCGTCAGACACGTTCATAGAGAAAGACGCGTCGGTAAACGACCATATTGAACAAATGCGTTTGTCGGCGACAAAGGCGCTGATGGAGCGTTCCGATGCCATTATTGTGTCGTCGGTATCATCGATCTACGGCCTGGGGGACCCCGAGCTGTATTTTAAAATGGTGCTTCACCTAGTGCGTGGTGAACGTATCGACCAGCGCAAGCTGCTGCGCCGCCTTGCCGAGTTGCAATACACCCGCAACGATATGGCTTTCCAGCGCGGCACCTACCGCGTTCGGGGCGATGTGATTGATATTTTTCCTGCCGAGAGTGAAAAGGATGCGGTGCGGGTCGAATTGTTTGACGACGAGATCGACAGCATCAGCGGTTTTGATCCGCTGACGGGCGAGTCTTACGGCAAGATGCCGCGGGTCACTATTTACCCAAAAAGCCACTATGTAACGCCGCGGGAAACGCTGCTGTCTGCAGTGGATAAAATCGAGCTAGAGCTTAAGGACCGTTTGGAACAACTGCGCAGTAATGAGTTGCTCGTCGAGGCGCAGCGCTTGGAGCAGCGCACCCGCTACGACCTGGAGATGATTCGCGAGCTGGGCTATTGCAACGGCATCGAAAACTACTCTCGGTATTTGTCTGGCAGAGAGCCAGGGGCGGCGCCGCCAACCTTGTTTGATTATTTGCCTGAAAATGCCTTGGTCGTCATCGATGAGTCTCACGTGACCATTCCACAAATTGGCGCGATGTACAAAGGTGACCGCTCCCGTAAAGAAACGCTGGTGCAGTACGGTTTCCGGCTGCCGTCGGCGCTGGATAATCGACCGATGCGCTTTGAGGAGTGGGAGCGCCTTGTGCCGCAGTTAATTCTGGTGTCAGCAACACCAGGGCCTTATGAAGAAGAGCACGCGGCGCGTGTCGTTGAGCAAGTCGTGCGCCCCACAGGGCTGGTTGACCCCGCGGTTGAGGTCCGTCCGGCCAGTACCCAGGTTGATGATCTGCTGTCAGAAATCAACGTGAGGGTGGAAAAGAAAGAGCGGGTGTTGGTCACTACCCTGACCAAACGCATGGCCGAGGACTTATCTGAGTACCTCGATGAGCATGATATTCGCTGCCGGTATTTGCACTCCGACATCGACACGGTCGAGCGCGTAGAGATCATCCGGGATTTACGCCTCGGCAAATTCGACGTGCTTGTCGGCATCAATTTGCTGCGAGAGGGTTTGGACATGCCGGAAGTGTCGCTGGTGGCGATACTCGATGCAGACAAAGAGGGCTTTCTGCGCTCTGAGCGCTCTTTAATACAGACAATTGGCCGCGCGGCGCGAAACTTGAACGGCAAGGCAATTTTGTACGGCGATAATATTACCGGATCCATGCGCCGCGCTATTGACGAGACCGAGCGCCGTCGCGAGAAGCAGCTTGCCCACAACGAGGCGCACGGCATTGTGCCCAAAGGCGTGCACAAATCCGTTGAGGATATTTTAGAAGCGGCGGCGGCGCCGGGGTCAAAAGCCAATCGTCGTGGGCGTGACCAGCGCAAAGCAGCAGAGCCCGCCGGTGATTATCTGCTCGATGCAGAGAGCCTGGCGCCGAATGAGCTAGCGAAAATGCTTAAAACGATGGAACAGCAGATGCAGGAACACGCTAAAAACCTCGAGTTTGAAGCGGCGGCCAAACTGCGCGACAAGCTTCACGAGATTAAGGAGCGCATGTTTATTAGCTAATTGGCGGCTGGGCTTGTCTTCCCCGAATTGCCTGCTTATAATGCGCGGCTCTCAACAATACGACCGTAGCTCAGTTGGTTAGAGCACCACCTTGACATGGTGGGGGTCGGTGGTTCGAATCCACTCGGTCGTACCAATTCTTTATTAAAATCAGTGTGTTAATAGCGCCCGCCTTGGCGGT
>NZ_JAFBBD010000009.1 GCF_016906995.1 Spongiibacter marinus
AGGCGGGAAGTCGGTTGCTGGTGGTTTTGGTCGATTACTATCAACCGATAACCCGCCTGTTTTTGCAACCTACCCACCTGAATTTACGAAGAACCTTTTTTTTGCCCGACGTTTAGCGCTTCCAGATTAGCAGGCGGTTATTGGCCGGCATTTCACAGTCGCTGTGAAGTGCAAAGCCTGCCTTTGCTGCCAAACCACTCACCGCCTCGGCATCGCGGATGCCACTCATCGGGTCGCGGCTTTTTAACCACTGATCAAACTCGGCGTTGCTGGCCGAGGTGAATTGCCCTAGGTAATTGAAAGGGCCGTAGATAAAAAGCCACTGCAAATCGGCGCCGTGTTCAGCAATGCGGGCGAACAGTCGCTCCACAGAGGCCCAACTCATAATGTGTAGGGTATTGGCTGAGTAGAGTGCCTGAAAATCGCCGCTGGGCCAGGGCGAGGAATTCACCTCAAAGGGCTGCGGCGCTGGAAGGTTGTCGAGCTTGGCCTCGTCCAGCCACTGTTGTATGCCGGGCAGGTATTCCGCCTGGTCGCAACACTGCCACTGCAATTGAGGGTGAAGGCGGGCGACGTGCACCGCGTGTTGCCCGGTGCCGCTGCCAATCTCCACCACGCTTTTTAGAGTGTTAAGAATGGGCTGCAAGGTGCTAAAGATAGGCAGTTTGTTGTTTTCGCAGGCCTGGGAGTAGGGTTTTTGCATTTCAGGTACCTAGCTGGACTTTCCAGGGAGGATGGACGGCCATAGCGACCGGCCGCTACACTTTTTGTTGGTGCACAGTGTCAGTGCAGAGGAGGAGTGATGCAATACTGGTTGGTAAAATCCGAGCCGGATGCTTTTGGCATTGATGATTTGGCGGCCTGCAAAAATGCCACCGAGCACTGGGATGGGGTGCGCAATTACCAGGCGCGCAACATCATGCGCGACAACATGCAGGTGGGCGATCAGGTATTTTTCTATCACTCTGCCTGTAAAACGCCGGGCATTGTCGGCATTGCCGAGGTCGTGCGGGAGGGTTATCCCGACCACACTGCGCGCGACCCCGAGTCCAAATACTATGATCCCAAGGCCAGCGACGAGGATCCGCGCTGGTATATGGTGGACATTCAGCTGCGCCGCAAGCTGGGGCGCCTGATTCCCTTGAGCGAACTAAAAAGCCATCCGGCGCTAAGCGATATGGCGTTGCTGAAGAAGGGTAATCGCCTGTCGGTGATGCCGGTAGAAGAGCGTCACTGGCAGACGATACTCAGTCTGGAATAGGACTTAGGCGACCTCGTCGCGAAGGAACACCCACTCCGTGGCAGTGGACTGCTCAGGGCAGTAATAGTAGCCATCGGTGTCGAATTGCTTCAGTTTCTCGGCGTCGGTAATGCGCTGCTTAATCACATAGGCGCTCATCAAACCTCGGGCCTTTTTGGCGTAGAAGCTGATAATTTTGTACTTGCCGTTTTTGTAGTCTTTAAACACCGGGGTGATCACGTCGGCGTTCAGCAGCTTGGGCTTCACGGCGCTGAAGTACTCGTTCGACGCCAGGTTAAGCAGCAGCGGGCCGGCATCGCTAAATTGGGCATTGATGGCATCGGTGATGCGCTCACCCCAAAATTCGTAGAGGTTTTTGCCGCCGCTGTTGGCGAACTTTGTGCCCATTTCCAGCCGATAGGGCTGAATCAAATCCAGGGGCCGCAGCAGACCATATAAGCCGGAAAGGATGCGCAGGTGCTGCTGGGCAAAGGCGAAATCGTCGTCGCTGAAGTCGTCGGCATTCAGTCCTGTGTATACATCGCCGCGAAAAGCCAATACCGCCTGCTTGGCGTTGTCGGGCGTAAACGGCGTTTGCCAGTCAGCAAAGCGCTGGTAGTTGAGTGTTCCGAGTTTGTCGCTGATCTTCATCAGCGCGGAAATATCCTGAGGCGCCAGTTCGCGCAGCTCATCGATAAGCTGCTGCGAAGCGTCCAGAAAATCCGGCTCGCTGCGCTGCTGAGTGTGAGAGGGGGTGTCAAAGTCCAGCGTCTTTGCCGGTGAAATCAGTATCAACATGCTTGGCTCCTTTCGCCGCTACGCTTTTAACAGGTCCTGCCACCAGTTCAGCGGCTCGCCTTGGTCGTCGTAGACATTGCCGTACAGCCAGCGGGCCTCGCCGGTCTTTACATTGGCATCGAGTAATTTTTCAATCGCCTGAAAACCTACGCCAAAATGAATGCTGTAGACCAAAGCGCGTTCGCTGCTAATGTCCAGGTGGCCGCCCAGTTTTTCGATCTCGCCGGTCAGTTGCTGCTCCAGCGCTTCATTGGGCTCGCGCATAAATACGCGCAGGCAGAGATTGCCGCCGCGCTCAACCACTTTAAAGCGACCGCGCGATTCATTATTCAGTTCCAGGGTGTCCAGTGCCGCTACGCCGCGTACAAACAGCGGTGACTTTAATAAGCGATACTGGCCCTCGGTTTCGCAGGGGCTGGCCAGGCACTGTTCAAACACGGGTTGCTGGTTGTTGGGGTGAATGCCGGCGAAGAGTTCCAGTCGGGTTTCTTTATCGGCGAGAGGCGGATGGCTCATAGCAGTAATGAATTTACCTTAAAAGGCGCAATGATAGCGTGTTTGCCGGTAATTCGCATGGCGATAGGGGGCGCGCTGCGACTATAATATTGCCCCACTTGGGTCGACATGCAGTTAATTACAATAATGAGAGCGACACTACGTTTCATCGACGCCTTCACCGAGGCGACTGGCCGCGCACTGGCCTGGTGTATTCCCATCATGATGCTGGTTACCGCCGCGGTGGTGGTTATGCGTTACGGCTTTGGCTATGGCCTGACGGCCATGCAGGAGTCGGTCAGTTATCTGCACGGCTCGGTATTTATGCTCGGCGCCGCCTATGCCCTGAAACACGGCGCCCATGTGCGGGTGGATATTTTTTATCAGCGCTTTTCTCCGCGCCAGCGCGCATGGATCGACAGCCTGGGCACGCTGATATTTTTATTGCCGCTGTGTGGGCTTATTTTGCTCAGCAGCTGGGATTTCAGTGCCAAGGCCTGGGAAATTCGCGAGGCCTCTGTTGAGCCCGGCGGCATTCCAGCCGTGTTTCTACTCAAGAGCCTGATACCGCTAATGGCGGTCAATCTTGCTCTGCAGGGCCTTGCCGAACTACTGCGCAATGCTTTGGTGTTGATAGAGGGCGATGGCGCGGAGGTGAACCGTGCTGATTGAGTTGTTGCCACTGCTAATGTTCATCACCATATGCCTGGTGCTCATGCTGGGCTACCCGGTGGCCTTTAGTCTGGCCGGGGTGGCGATGATCTTTGCCGGCCTGGGTATCAGCCTCGGCCACTTCGACCCCAGTTTCCTTGCCGCGCTGCCCAACCGGATATTTGGCACCATCAACAACATCACCTTATTGGCGGTGCCGCTGTTTGTATTAATGGGCGTACTGCTGGAAAAGAGTCAGCTCGCCGAGGAATTGCTCAGCAATATGGCGGCACTGTTTGGCCGCCGGCGCGGCGGCTTGGGTATCTCGGTGATTGTTGTCGGCATGTTGCTGGCAGCCAGCACAGGTATTGTGGGGGCTACAGTGGTGACCATGGGCCTGCTCTCGTTGCCGTCGATGCTCAAGCGCGGTTACGACCCGGCACTGGCCACCGGCACCATCTGCGCCACTGGAACATTGGGCCAGATCATTCCGCCCTCTATCGCCCTGGTACTACTCGGCGACACACTCTCCAGCGCTTATCAGCAAGCGCAGTTGGATCTTGGGGTATTCAGCCCCAAAACCCTGTCGGTGGGCGATCTGTTTATCGGCGCGCTGATCCCCGGTTTGCTGCTGGTGAGCCTATACATTTTATATATGGGCGGCATGGCGATTCTTCGCCCGGAAAAAGCGCCGCCCGCCAGTGACCTGCAAGCGCCGCCAATCGGCCAGTTGCTACGGGGCTTTGTTCCGCCAGTGCTGTTGATCGTTACTGTATTGGGTTCCATTCTCGCCGGGGCCGCCACGCCTACCGAGGCGGCGGGCGTCGGTGCCCTGGGTGCAGCGCTGTTGGCGCTGCTGCGCGGCCGTCTGTCGCTGGCGCGTTTGGCCGAAGTGTCGCGGGAAACCATGAAGGTCACCTGCATGGTATTTATGATCCTGATTGGCGCCGCGGTGTTTTCCCTGGTGTTTCGCGGCTTCGGCGGCGACGAGCTGATTCACGGCGCCTTTACGGCAATGCCCGGCGGAGTGGTGGCAGCCACCGCGCTGGTGATGTTAGTGATCTTCCTGCTGGGCTTTATTCTCGACTTTATTGAAATCACCTTTGTGGTGGTGCCAATCGTCGGGCCGATTCTACTGGCCATGGGCGTAGACCCAATATGGCTGGGCATTATGATCGCGCTCAACCTGCAAACCTCTTTTCTTACGCCGCCGTTTGGCTTTTCGCTGTTCTACTTGCGCGGTGTGGCTCCGGCCTCGGTGGCAACCTCGGACATTTATCGCGGCGTGGCGCCCTATATCGTTCTGCAATTAATGGTGCTGGCGATCCTGGCGCTGTGGCCCGGTTTGGCCACGTGGTTGCCGGCGCTGGTGCGAGGCTAGAAATTAGATTGACAATACTAGGCGTCATCCGTTAACTGGGCGCTCGATGAATAATTCAAACAGTAGGAATACAAACCTATGCGTGACATAGATGATGTGCCCCGCCCCAATGGCGAGTTAGCCATGCAGGTGATCGCTATGCCTGCAGATACTAATGCCGACGGAGATATCTACGGTGGCTGGTTAATGTCGCAAATGGATCTTGCAGCCGGTATTACTGCCGGGCGACGCGCAGGTGGCAGGGTCGCTACAGTAGCCGTTGCCAGTATGGCGTTTTTGTCGCCGGTAAATGTTGGCGCGGTGGTGAGCTGTTATACCGATGTGCTCGAAGTTGGACGCAGCTCCATTCGCATCAATGTGGAAGTCTGGATCACCGAATACGACGACGAAGAGCCGATAAAGGTGACCGAGGGCGAATTTGTATTTGTCGCCATCGACGACAACGGCCGCACGCGGAGCGTCGATTAAGTTAAACCAAAACCAATAGTGCAAGGACAATAATAATGAGCATGACGGGAAAAGTGTGTTTGATTACCGGCGCGACCAACGGCATCGGCCGCGCGACCGCCAAGGCGCTGGTGGAGCAGGGTGCTGAGCTGTTTATTCTCTGCCGCAATGAAGAGAAGGGCCAAGCGCTATTGGACGAACTGCGCAGTTTACGACCCGACGCCGAGTTGTCTCTGTTAATTGCTAACCTCGGTAAAATGGCCGACATTCGCCGCGCCGCGAAGCAGTTTCTCGATACCGGCAAACCGCTTCACCTGTTATTGAACAACGCCGGTGTGGTGAATACCGAGCGCAAGCTCAGCGCCGACGGCATAGAAGAAACCTTCGCCGTGAACCACCTTGCCTATTTTCTACTGACTGAGCTGCTTCGAGAGCGCATCGTCGCCAGTGCGCCAGCGCGTATTGTGTCGGTGGCGTCGGAAGCTCATGCTTTCTGCAAAGGCGTACAGTTTGACGACCTGGAGTTTGCCCGCCAGAAATACAAAACCTTCAAAGTGTATGGCCACTCCAAGCTCTGCAATATTCTGTGGACCCGCCATCTGGCCAAGCAACTCGAAGGTACTGGCGTAACGGTAAACTGTGTGCATCCTGGCGCAGTCAGCACCGGCCTCGGCCAGCAAGACAATGTCATCATCGGGAAAGTGTTAGGGCTGGTGTTAAAACCGTTTTTCCGCAGCCCCGACAAGGGCGCCGAAACCTCCATTTATGTGGCGACCTCGACCAGCTTGGAAGGGGTTACCGGCGAGTACTTTGCCGACTGCAAACCCAAGCGCATTAAGCCCTGGGGCAAAGACGACGCAGCGGCGGAAAAACTGTGGTCGTTCAGCGAGGCCTACACCAAAACCACCGTTAGCTAATGGTGTGAACAGGCGCCTAGAGAGCGCCTTTCTCTATCTGCCGCTCAATCCACTGCGTGGACTTGGCAACGCCAGAGCCCGGTAACAATTGCTGGGTTAGCCTGGCCGCCGCTGCCAAACCCGCCAGGGAAATTCCCGTTTCATAGCCTTGCTGATTCAGCATCAGCACTAAATCTTCCGTGGCTATATTTCCCGAGGCTCCCGGTGCAAAAGGGCAGCCCCCCAAGCCTGCAATAGACGCGTCAAAGCGCCGCACACCGCTTTCGAGTGCAGCATAGGCATTGGCGATACCCATGCCTCGGGTGTCGTGAAAGTGACAGGCGATTAAAGCGCTACCAAATTCGCGACATAATTTATTGGTTAGCGCTGCAGATTGCTGCGGCGTCGCCGCGCCAATCGTATCGGCTAAGACAATTTCTTTTGCGCCTGCGGCGATTAATACCTCGGTTTGTTACTGCCTGCGCTCGGTTTGGATGTTGTGACCGATCTGCTTGGCGGGGTGCTGATGCCATTGCTTGACCCCCTCGATAATCTATTGGGCGCGTTAACCACCGATGCCTTGCACCAGCGTTTTATTCAACATACCGAAACCCTGGCGCTGTTCTCGCAACTCACTTGGAATATTAATGACCGATTGAGTCTGGTGGCGGGCTTGCGGGCATCGGAGGAAAAGAAAGCCGTAGATCTGGACCAGAACTATGAGCAAACCGGCTTGCTGTTGCAGTCCGCCTTCGGGGTGACCGAGTACCAGCTGAAGGACACGCGGGAAGAGTCCAATATCGCCCCCAAGCTATCGATGAAATACAGCCTGGACGACGACTTGATCTACGCCAGCTATTCAGAAGGATTTAAAGCGGGAGGCTATAACCCGCTGGCACGCACGGCGGATGAGTCCGGCTTTGATCAGGAACGCGCCAAGGCCTATGAGCTGGGCTACAAGCTCACTGCCTACGACGGCGTACTTACGATTAATACCGCGCTCTACCACACTGAATTTAGCGATATGCAAATTCAGGCATTTATCGGCAACGGCTTTATTGTGAACAATGCCGCGAAGGCGACCACTGAGGGGGCGGAGTTTGATATCAGTTGGCAGCCCTGGCGTGGCAGCCACTTCTTTGCGAGTTGGGGCTATAGCGATGCCCGCTTCGACAGCTATAAAGACGGGCCCTGCCCGGCGTCATCCAATGAAGAAACCTGCGATCTAAGTGGATCGCAGCTACCCCGCTCACCAAAAATCAGTGCCACCGCCGGCTTTAATGTTGCCGTACCGTTGTGGCAGGAAAAAGTCGCCATGATGGTCGGCGCTGATATGAGCTGGCGTGACCGGATATTGTTTGACCTGGATGCCGACCCCATCGACAGCCAGGATGCCTACCACTTGATCAATGTTCATGCCGGTCTGGTAGATCCTAATGGCGGTTGGCAGTTGATGGCGCATATTAAAAATGTAGAGAACAAAACCATTCGCCACTTTGCCGCGGATATGCCTATTTTCAGCGGCTCACACATGGGCTTCTTGATGCCGCCCCGGATGTTTAGTGCTGAGCTACGGTTTAACTATTAAGCCTTTAACTGCCTATAGGTCTCGGGCGTTAATATAGGCTTGCTCGGAAATATGGTGGTAGTTTTTCGCGCCTTCCAGGAATTGCTTCCAACTGGTGTAAACCCGCTGGGTGAGTTCATCAGTTTGCGCCAGCTCCGCCAGGTAGTCGTCAGAGGTTTTGTGCAGCGCGCGAATCACATCATCGGGCAGCTTGCGTAGCTGTACGTCGTGTTGCTCTACCAGTTCTTTTAAGGCGTTATTATTGCGCGCGGTATATTCGTCGAGCATATCGGCGTTGGCATAGCGCGCCGCAACCTCAACAATGGCTTGCAGGTCTTCGGGCAGAGCTTCAAAAGCCTGCTTGTTCACGATTAGTTCGAGAGTCGAGCCGGGCTCATGCCAGCCTGGATAATAGTAATAACGCGTGACCTCGTGAAAGCCGAAGGCCAGATCGTTGTAGGGTGCCACCCACTCGGTGGCGTCGATCACGCCGGTTTGCAACGATGTGTACAGCTCGCCGCCCGGCAGCGTTACCGAGGTGCCCCCCAGGCGGTTTAATACTTCACCGCCCGAGCCGGGAATGCGCATTTTCAGCCCTTTGAGGTCGTCGACCGAATTAATCTCTTTGTTAAACCAGCCCGCCATTTGCACGCCGGTATTGCCGCCGGCCATGGGAATCAAATTAAAGGGGGCATAGGCCTCGCGCCACAATTCCAAGCCGCCGCCGTGGTAGAGCCAGCCATTCATTTCCTGTGCGCTCATACCAAAGGGCACGGCGGTGAAGAAGATTGATGAGGGCAATTTTCCCTTCCAATAATAGGCCGCGCCGTGGCCCGCCTGAACGCTACCGGCAGAAACGGCATCGAATACGCCGAGGGCAGGAACCAGTTCACCGGCGCCATAAACGCTGATTTGCAGGCGGCCGCGGCTCATGCGGTTGACGACCTCGGCAAACTTTTCTGGTGCGGTGCCCAGGCCGGGAAAGTTTTTCGGCCAGGTGGTGACCAGTTTCCATTGATACACTCGCTCACCGCCCAGGGCGGCAGTTCGCGCGTTGTCATCGGCGACATAGTGCCGGCTGCGCTCGCCCACATAGAGCCAGCTCATGGCGACCAGCGCGGCAACCAGGGCCAGAATAATGAGCGGTGTAGTGCGCGCGTTTGAAGAGCGGTTCATAGCGTTACCTTATTATTGTTGTGAGCCGGTGTGATTACAGCAGCTCCAGATTGGCGTACTGCAATACCAGCCATTTGCTGCCTTCGTCCTCAAAATTTACCTGTACCCGAGCGCTGGCGCCCTGGCCCTCGAAGCTGAGCACGGTGCCCGCACCAAAAAAACTGTGCAGCACGCGCTGACCCAGAGCAATACCGCAGTCGGCGGCGGCCTGAGCAGCAATATTGCCGCTGGCAAAGCTGCTCGGACGGGTCACAGTATTGTTAATACGCACTTCGTTGATGAGGTCGTTGGGGATTTCGCGGATGAAGCGCGACAGACTGTTGAAGTTCTCTTGCCCGTGCAGTCGCCGTGACTCGGCGTAACTCAGAAACAACTGCTGCTCGGCGCGAGTAATACCCACATAGGCGAGGCGACGTTCTTCTTCAAGGCGTGCGGGGTCGTCCATCGACATCTTGTGGGGGAACAGGTTTTCCTCGACGCCCACCATAAACACGATGGGGAACTCCAGACCTTTGGCGGAGTGCAGAGTCATTAGTTGAATGCTGTCTTCGTGCTCGTCGGCCTGCTGTTCACCGGCATCGAGGGCCGCTTGGTCGAGGAATTCGCGCAGCAAATCAGCATCCGGGTCTTCCGGGGTAAAGCTACGCGCGGCACTGACCAATTCCTGCAGGTTTTCTATGCGCGCCTGACCCTTCTCGCCTTTTTCCTTTTGGTGGAAGGCGATCAGTCCGGCTTTGTCGATGACTAAATCCACCTGCTCATCCAGCGACTGGTCACTGCACTGTTCGGCGAGGTCTTCGACCAGTGACAGGAAGCCGCGCAGGGCGTTGCCGGCGCGCGCGGTGAGGGCGCCGTTTTGAATCATCGCCATGGCCGACTGCCACAGCGACAGTTGATGGTCGCGAGCGTATTCACGCAGCATCTCCACCGTGCGATTGCCGATGCCGCGCGTGGGCGTGTTGATCACCCTTTCCATGGCGGTGTCGTCGTCGCGCAGGGCGATCAAGCGCAAATAGGCGAGGGCGTTTTTAATTTCCAGCCGGTCATAGAAGCGCTGGCCGCCGTAGATGCGATAGGGTTGGCCGCTGCGAATCAGCGCCTCTTCCAATACCCGCGACTGGGCATTGCTGCGGTATAGAATACCGATGTCGGCGCGGCGATAGTCCTGGCGGAGCAACTCGTCGATACGGTCGGTGACAAAGCGCGCTTCGTCCTGCTCATTGAACGCGGCAAACAGGGTGATGGGCTCGCCGTCTTCGCCGCTGGTCCAAAGCTCTTTACCCAGCCGCTGGCTGTTGTTTTTGATCACCGCATTGGCGGCACTGAGAATGGTGCCGGTGGAGCGGTAGTTCTGCTCCAGGCGAATAATGCGGGTATCGGCAAAGTCCTTCGAGAACTGCTGAATGTTCTCAATGCGCGCGCCGCGCCAGCCGTAAATGGACTGGTCGTCATCGCCCACGGCGGTAATAGGCATGCCATTGCCGGCAAGAATCCGCAGCCAGGCGTATTGCACGGCGTTGGTGTCCTGGAACTCGTCGACCAGCACATGCTTAAAGCGCTGTTGATAGTGGGCGAGTACCGCCGGGTTGTCGCGCCATAACTCCAGGGCGCGGAGCAGCAACTCGGCGAAGTCGATAACCCCCTGCTGCTGGCAGATCTCCTCGTAGCGCCGATAAACCTTCAACATGGTTTGCAGGTACAGGTCGCCACCCGGGTCATCAATGTGGGCGCTGCGTCGGCCCTCGTCTTTGTGGCCGTTGATAAAGTAACAGGACTGGCGCGGTGGCCAGCGAGAATCATCCAGTTGCAGTTCGCGGTGGATGCGCTTCATCAGCCTCAGCTGGTCGTCGCTGTCGAGAATCTGAAAATTCTCCGGCAGACCGGCTTCGCGGGCGTGGGCCTTTAATAGGCGGTGGGCAAGGCCGTGGAACGTGCCCACCCACATACCACCTTGCAGGCTGCTGCCCAGCAGCTCCTCAATACGGCCGCGCATCTCCCGAGCCGCCTTGTTGGTAAAGGTAACCGCCATAATGCTGTACGGCGACAGGCCCTCTACCTTTATCTTCCAGGCTATGCGGTGAACCAGCACGCGGGTTTTGCCACTACCGGCCCCCGCCAGCACCAGTGTGCCCGGGCTGTCAGCGGTTACCGCGTCGCGTTGCGCGTCGTTGAGTTGATCGAGAATATAAGATACGTCCATGGGCGGCTATTCTATCGGGAATGGCGGGTTCTGGCACCGTCGCTGAGTAGGAATCTCGTCATCGGCGGCCTTGGGTTACAATACGCGGTAGGGCTTGCTCGGTGAGCCGCTGTTAGCCAAGCCGGTGGAGAAACGCTTGAAACCCAGAAATATCATCCGCGCCATTGAAACCAGCCGCGAGGCCATGCGCCGCAGCGAGCGCAAGGTGGCCGACTATATCCTCGCCAATCGCCGCGAAGTGATTCATATGCGCATTGTTGATCTGGCGCAGGAGGCCCACGTTAGCGAGCCAACTGTGGTGCGCTTTTGTCGAGCGGTCGGTTGCGACGGTTTTCAGAATTTCAAAGTGGCCCTGGCTCAGCATGTGGCGCACAGCCCTGAATATGAGGCGGTGAGCTACGGCGATGAAGACAGTGCTCGGCAGTACACCTTTAAGGTGTTCGACGCCACTATGGAAGCGCTTAAGCGGGTGCGCGACAGCATAGAAGTGGATGCCATTGAAAAAGCGGTGGAGCTGCTCAGCAATGCGCGCCGGGTGGAGTTTTACGGTTTTGGTGCTTCGGCAGCGGTTGCCCACGATGCCCAGCACAACTTCTTTCGCCTGCAAATCAGCGCCAGTGTCTATGCCGACCCCCACGTGCAGGCCATGTCGGCGATGTCCCTGCACGCCGACGATGTGGTGGTGGCTATCTCCCAGTCCGGCCGTACCCGGGCCTTGCTAGATGCCATCAAACTGGCCAAGAACAACGGCGCGCCGGTTATTGCCCTGGCGCCGTCTGGCAGTCCTATCGCAGAGCTGAGCGACCTACCAATCTACGTGGATGTCGATAACGACAAAGGCGCTTATACGCCGCTACCTTCACGGCTGGCCCATATGACGGTGCTCGATATTTTGGCGGTGGGTATTTCCGCCAGCAAAGCCGGCTTGCGCGAGCACCTTGAAAGTATTGAGCAGGGCCTGCAGTCGCTGCGCTTGGAAGGGCCTGAGTAGTTTTGCCGCTACCGGGCTTTGGCGCGTCGTTTTTGCCACCGCTTGTAATAGTGTAAGCCGCCGGTAAGGCACAACCACGCCAGCGCGATACCGCTGAGAAGGGTTAACAGGCGGTAGGGGGTGTTCATGCCGAAGCCGGAGTGGAGGGGGTAGAGCTGGTTCAGCAGCCTACGTGTTGTTGGCATGTTGTCGGCGCGCTCGGTGCGACGGAGTTCTCCGCTGCGAGTATTGAGCCAGACGGTAGTGCGGCCATTGAGGTGCCATTCGCCATTGAGGCGGAAGCGCACTTTTAGCGTTACATCCCCTTGTTCGCGGCCAATGGTGATGTAAGTGGGCCAGCTTCCGTCTATTTCACTATGTGCCAGCATGTAGCCTCTGCTTATTGCCGATGTCGGGGTTTGTGGCTCAGCGCTTTTCACCGTGAAGACGGGGTTGGGTGGCAGCAGGGGGAAAATGAGTTTTTGCCAGAGCATCAAGCTGCCGGTGAGTAGGATCAATAATAGAATGGGGCTGCTCACGGCGCCGGTATGCCGATGGTATTGCAGCCATTGTGAGGGGCGTAATTTTTTGGGGAGCACCCAGCGCCAGCGAAATCCGCGGCGGCCTGGCCACCATAAGATGACCCCGCTGATACAGAGAAATAGTGCGAGCACGCCAGCCACCAATAACAACGCTTCGCCGATCTCACCGCTGAGAAGATCAACGTGCAGCTCGCGAATAAATGAGATGACGTCGAGAAACCAAAGATTATTGGCATAGGGCTGAAGGCTGCCCAAGGCCAGCAGTTCTAACCCCTCTGCGTGGCGCACCGCCCAGTAGGGCTCCAGTTGGCTGGGGGCTTTTAATTTCAGCGCCGGGTCGATACCCCGCTGGCTCGCCAGTGCCGAAAGCTCCTCGGCCAACTGTTGATGGCGGTAGTCGGCAGGCAGGCTTGCATCGGGAGTGACAATCGCCGCGACTAACTCCTTCTGATAGACCAACAATGCACCACTGACGGCCGCGACAAGTAATACGCCAAGCCCGGCAAGGCCGGCCCATAAATGCCAGCGCCACAGGCCCGGCGCGCGAACTTTGCGCGGCCGCCGGGGTGGGTTTGAGGCTGTGTCAGACACTGCGAAAAGCGCCTTAGAAATTCAGCTGGTAGGCCATACCAAAGCTGCGACCAATGCCTTTGAAGTTGCGCAGGTCGTTGGGGCTGCTCTGCGAATAATAGGTGTAGTAGTCGCGGTTAGTCAGATTCTGGACTGACACGCTCAGCACGCCGGGGCCGACATTCATCTCAGCGCTGGCATCGACGGTGGTGTAGCCGTCAAACTGATTGACGGTAACATCGTTGCTGTCTTTCACGCGGCGTTCGCGCAGGTGGTTCACCTGAATACGCGAGCTGAGCGCGGGGGTCCACTGGCGCTGCCAACTGAGGTTCACGCGGTCCGGTGAAATGTTGGTGCCGCCGAGGTCTGAGTCCACTTTACCGTCCTGGTCAGAGTCGTAACGACCCTCTGCCTGTGCGTAGCGCAGGTCAAAGATGTCGGCCTCCGTGGCATTCCATGCCAGGCGCATTTCAATGCCATCAACTTCGGTTTTCTCGCGCTTAACGGTGTATATCCCGTCTGCGCCGCGTTGCAAACGCTGGCCGAAGTCCGAGTCGGAAACATAGTAGCTCAGCTGTGCATTCACGGTGCCGTTGTCGTATTCAACGCCAAATTCGCTGTTTTCAGTGAGAATAGGCTGCAGGTTCAAAAAGGACTCAACGTCCTGGTCTGGCTGATCAATGCCTCGCAATACGCGGCCGACATCGGGCATGGAAAAGGCCTCGGCGTAATTGGCAAATGCGCGCCAGCGCTCGGTGAACTGATACGTGCCGCCGATGTTGTACAGGGTTTCTGAAAAATCGGGCGCGCCGCCCTTCACGAATTGGCTGCCGTAGCGGAACAGGGTGGTAAAGTCATCCACATCGAGCTTGGATTCTTCGTGGCGTACTCCCGCCGTTAGTGTGGCATTTTCAATGCCGGTGAATTCGGCTTGCAGGTAGGGTGCGTAGTTGTTGTAGCGGGTTTCTGGTACCCAGGCGCGGCCGGTTTGCACCAGCTCTTGCCAGGTTTTGTCTTGCAGGATGTCGATGCCGTAAACCAAAGATAGCGGCAGGCCGCCGACCTGATCTTTGGCCAGGGTAATTTTGGCGCCAATTTTCTCGGAGTTATTCTGCGACTGGTCAATCAGGTCTGGCCCGTACGCTGGGTCCTGAAACGTGGCTATCGGGGTAATTTGAGCCCCGTATGTGGCTTCGAAATCTTGCTTGAATGCCTGAACCCGCAGGCTATGCCCGAGTATCTCGGGGTTCTCGTAGCTTAAGCCGATAGTGGTAACGCGGTTGCGCGCACCTTCGGCGGGCAGTTCCGCGCGGATGGCGGTGGTGGGGATGTCGGCATCCACGTCGCCGGGAACCGAGGTCCACTTGTGGTCGCTTTCGACATTGAAGCGATTGACCATCAGTTCGACGCGCTGGTCATTCCAGTTGTAACCGGTTTTCAGGAAGACATCATATTGCTCAGAGGCCATGGTATCGCCCTGTGTGTTGTCGACCCCAATCACCTCACCGTTGGCGTCGTATGCGATGCCATTGTCGCGAAAGCCCACGCTGGCCAACACGTCGAATTGGTCGATACGATTGGAAACGCTGTAGTGCACCCCCCGGTCCAGGCTTTCGCTGACGCGCTCGGTTTGAAAGCCGACGTCAACGCGCAGGCTTTGCTCAAGGGTTTCCGTGGGGCGTTTGGTGATCAGGTTAATGATACCGCCGGCCGCGCCGAGCCCGTGAATGGCGTTGGCGCCGTGCAAGACTTCCACACGTTCGAGCATCAGTGGAGAGATGGTATGGCCGTCGCGGCCACCGCTGCGCAAGGGGTTGGATTGGGGAATGCCGTCAATCAAATACAGCGGCTTGCGGCCTCGCAAGGTCTCTCCGGCGTTGGTCATCTTTTGGCGCGCTGGCGAAAAGCTGGGGATCAGTTTTCCCAACACACTGGAAAGATCGTTTTGAATAGACAGCTGCTGAGCAAGAGCTGCTTGATCAATAACGGTGACGGTATTGGGGATCGTGCTCAGTGGTTTTTCGACACGGCTGGCAGTGACTACCACTTCTTCAACCTTGTCATCGGCATGGGCTGGCAATGCCAGTACGGTGAGGCTGGTGCAAAGTAGGCAGCGGTAAAACGAAGGTGGCTGGCGCATGGTCGGTCCTTGAGAGGGCGAGAAATTTTGGGAATGGTAGAGTAGTTGATAATCGTTATCAATAATAAATTAGTCTCGCCAGGGTTCCAGTTGCCAGTGCGGCGGGCTGAGTTGTAGTCGATGGCTTAACTGAAGCTCAGATAAAAAGTAGCTGTCGTGAGAGACCACCACCAAACAGCCGGAATAGTCGCGCAGCATAGATTCCAGAGCGCTCAGTGAGGGCAGGTCGAGATGGTTGCTGGGCTCGTCCAACAATAGCAAGTTGGGTGGTGAGTCGGCGTATAACAGGCAGGCCAGATAAGCCTTAAGTTGCTCACCGCCGCTGAGCTCGCGGCAGGGGGCAAGCAATTTATCGGGCCCTAAACCCAGTTGGGCCAGGCGCATGCGCTGCTGTTCTTCGGGGGTGCCGGGGCTGATCTCACGCAACTGTGCTAACGCCGAGCGCTGCGGATCCAGGGCGCTGAGGTGTTGGTCGAGGTAGGCGCATTGCTTCGTTGTATAAACGTCGCCACTGCGGGGTTTCAGTACCCCGGCAATCACCTGCAGCAAAGTGGATTTGCCGCTGCCATTTGGGCCGACAATCCCGACCTTATGCTGCGTGGTGAGCGTAATGTTCAGCGGTGTAGAGTGCGAAACGAAGGGCAGCTGAACGTCGTTGAACTCGGCAACACGGCGGGAGTGGCGGCCCTGGTTGGGGCTGTGCACCGCGATAACGGCGGCGTTATCGAGCGCTTTTTGCGCGCTGTGAATGGTCCCCACCAGCGAGTTTCGTCTGGCATCATGTTGGCGTTGCAGTTTTCCAGATGCGTTTTCGCTGCGCTGCTGCCGGCTGTCGAGGATGAGCTTTGATTGGCTGCCTTCCCTGCGCTGCGTTTTGCCCCGCGCCTGACGACGAGCGATACGCTCGCGGTGTTGCTGCATGCCGCGCTCCTCGCGCCTGCGTTGTCGTTTACTCTGTTGAAGGGTTTCCAGCGCCACACGCTGTTCAGCTGCCTTGCGCTGTGAATAAAAGGCGTAGTTGCCGCCGTAGTGACTCAGGCCAGACGGAGAAAGCTCGATGATATGTTCAAGCGTATTAAGCAGCTGCCGGTCATGGCTAATGACGAGCAGGCCACTCTTCCAATTTTGTAGTTGCTGAATAAGGGCCTGGCGATGCTCGCCATCCAGGTGATTACTGGGCTCGTCCAAAATCAGCAAGTCGGGTTTTGCGTGCATTGCTCCGGCCAGCGCGATGCGCATGGCCTGGCCGCCGCTGAGCTTGCAGGCGAGCGTTGCTGCGGGGGTGGCGGCGAGTCCGGCCGAGGCGACTATTTGCTGTAGTTCCTGACGAATATCCCAGCGCTCCCCGAGTATTTTGAAATCATTGGGGTCAACACTGCCTTGCTCAATACGTGCCAGCGCACCGATTTCGGGGCCCACCCCGGCCAGCTCGGCCAGCGTTGTCTTGGCAGTTAGCGGCAGTTGTTGCGGCAGGTAGTACACCGACCCGTAGTGATGGCAATGACCCGATGTCGGGGCCACTTGCTTGGCGAGGATGCGTGCTAACACACTTTTGCCCACGCCATTGCGGCCCACCAAGCCCACTGACGTGTCGCTGAGTTGAGCGTGTACATTTGTGAAGAGAGTGCTGCCATTCGGCAGTGAATAAGACACATTTTCCAGTGTCAGAAGAAGCTTCGTCATTGTGAATACCATAAACGCCAAGAACCACCCCATAGCACTGGGGACGAGAACGGCCGTCTTAGAGACGGAGGCATTAATTGTTCACTGGACGAAGACTCCTTATTGGGAGGAATGTCCGATGACTATAAATGATTCGTTCACAGGGTCAACTTTCTGCTGCCAGCCACTTGTACATTACGAAGGCGTCAACGTATCCCTGCTTTGGGTGATTAAAGGCATTGGGAATGTGACCAACGATATCAAAGCCAAGTTTGCGCCAGAGTCTAACCGCTCCCTCATTGCTCGACGCAACGAAATTGAACTGCATTGCTTTATAGCCCAATTCAAGTGCAAGACGTTGAGAGTGCTCGCACATCGCGGTGGCAAGCCCTCGGCCTCGAGCTGCGGAGGAAACCATATAACCGCAGTTACATACATGATTACCGGGGCCGGCTTGATTCGTTTTTATGTAATAACTGCCGAGTACGACACCGTCTTCCTCTGCTACAAAGGTGCGTCGAGGTAATTGCATCCACAGGTTTTGTGCTGCGTGTTTGTCGATGTCCGGTTCGTAGGCATAGGTTTCTGCCGCTTGTGCAATATCTTGGAAAAATGGCCAGATTTGATCCCAGTCACTGTCTTTGGCGTCTCTAATTTGCATAAAAATATACCTGCACACTACCGTGATTAGGCGAGGGGCTCTTGGCCACGCACGCCAAATAAAAAGAGGCCAAGCGTAATCAATGCTGTCGCAAAAACTGAGCCCCAGGCGATAAATTGTAGGCTGGCGCCCCACTGACTCCATGTGCCGATGCTCCCGAAATACAGGAGGTACAGACACGCTCCGCCGTTGCTGACGATGCCCACCCAGATCGGCCCTATCAGGCGCCGCCCTCGGAGAGCTTCACGCAGCGCAAAGCCATAACCCACACACAGGGCTAAATATGCCCAGCCCAGTAGGCGAACGAACATATAGCTGTTCTGCGCCGGGAGGCCGAGGCTTTCCAGCATGGTCGCCGGGAATAACAGCAGTGGTAGGCACCAGAGGATTACGGTGCCGAGGATCTTAAAAATTAGTACTAGAGAAAGTGGGTTCATTGTTCTCTCAACACGTTAATAACCGCTTAGCGCGTTTGTAGCCACTGGGCGATAGCCTGGCCGATTTCCTGCGGGGAGTCTTCATGAATAAAGTGCCGGGGATTACACTACTGAGCGCATTTCCCATGCAATCCAGCAACATCGACAGAGCTGACTCAGCAGGCCACCGGCAGTTTAACTACTATTCAATAGTGTTATTTATGGTAATTTTTTTGCTCTACGTTTTGAGTATGGATACTTAGAATACTGATAAATTCAAGTAATCAGTCAAAGGGAAATATTCAATTGAAAATGGATTTTAATCGTGAATTTTCAGTGGGGCTACTTGTACTAGTAGGTATTTACGCCGGAATTTATCTTAATAGTGATTATTTTGATGTGTTTACGGCGTCATTTGTCGATCTGAGATCTGAATATACAGCTGTAGAGCAGCTGTCCAAGTTCGGCTTGATCCTGTCTATGTTGGCTTGTTTGTATTCATTCCATTTCACACCGGTCTACATATACCTTGAAAGCAACCGCGAGCTTGTTCGCATTGCTTTTAACAATCTATCTCAGCGAAAGCAATATGATTAGGGAAAAGTATCAGCCAGTTTTTGGTGGAATACTTATTATTGCGACTGCATATTGGCTGCTTAGGGCAAAAGAGTTCGTTGTACTCGTATTGTTTTGCACGGGTATTGGCATCGCATCTTCGGGGTCGCTGCATGATTTTCTTCAAGAGTCCGAGTCGTTCTTGGCGCTAGTCCCGTCTAGTATTACCAGCTTCATCCTCAGTTTTAATGAAGAGAGTATAGATACGCTGGGTATTGGTGTTATTTGCCTTTCGGTAGCGTTTCTAGCTCCACAGCCGCTATCGAAGTTAGTTGATAAAGGGTGGGGGTATTTTTTTCTCGTAGTCATAGCCGCAAGCATAGTTGCGATCGGTAACGGGCTTGCACACTACCAGTATGACCCGAGTACTGAATTGCTGATTGTTAGCTCGTTGCTATCGCTGATGGGCTTGAGCATTTACTATATTCTGGATAACGCCGTTAAGGATGAGCATTTCAAGCATGTCGTCGAGAATAAAAAAATCCTCTACGTGGCTACAATTTATTTATTTTTTGTTCTGCCGGTTCTATGGGCTGATTACAATAACTTCACCGCAGTGTCATTTTGGCTACTCAGTATTTATCTAGGCAAAAAAATGTACGAAAAATCGCTAAAGGCTATATAAGCGGGTTTCATGCACTTTATTATACGCTGGCGTAAAGTGTGCGCTCGGCCAGCCAGCGATCGATGAGAGGCTGAACATTTTGTGGGTGGTGTTCACTGAGTAGGCGCGCTTGTTCTCGCACGCTGTCCAGTAATTCTTCGTCGCGTTGCAGGTCGGCAATTTTAAAGCTCATTAGCCCGGTTTGACGGGTGCCGAGGACTTCGCCGGGGCCGCGAAGTTGCAGGTCTTGTTCGGCGATGACAAAGCCGTCGTTGCTGTCGCGTAGTGCAGATAAGCGCTGGCGGCCATTGCGCGACAACGGACTTTGGTAGAGCAGTACGCAATGGCTTTGTTGATGTCCTCTGCCCACTCGCCCGCGCAGTTGGTGGAGTTGGGCGAGTCCCAAGCGCTCGGCATTTTCGATAATCATCAGCGTGGCGTTGGGGACATCAACGCCGACTTCAATAACCGTTGTTGCGACCAGCAAATCGACTTTTGCGGCCTTGAAATCTGCCATCATGGCGGCCTTTTCGGCGGCTTTCATGCGCCCGTGCACCAAGCCGACATTCAATTCCGGCAGTGCGTTCTTGAGTTGTTGCCAGCTCACCTCGGCGGCTTGCGCCTGTAATTTGTCTGACTCTTCGATCAAGGTGCATACCCAATAGGCTTGTTGGCCACTTTGACAGACGGCGCGCAGCCGTTCGACAATTTGCTCGCGCCGGTCGTTGGCAAGCACCACGGTATTTATCGGGCTGCGCCCCGGTGGCAACTCGTCGATGACGGAGGTATCCAGGTCAGCGTAGGCGGTCATTGCCAGCGTTCTGGGAATGGGCGTGGCCGTCATAATCAACTGGTGGGGATGGCCGACCTGATCCTCGCCTTTCTGTTTGAGAGCGAGGCGTTGGTGCACACCGAAGCGGTGTTGTTCGTCGACAATAACCAGGCCGAGTTTGGCGAATATTACCTCGTCTTGAAACAGCGCGTGGGTGCCTACCACCACGTGCGCTTTGTGCTCGGCAATGCGCTGTTGGGCAGCGGTTCGGGCTTTGCCTTTTTGCTTGCCGCTGAGCCAGGCAACCTCCAGAT
Source organism: Spongiibacter marinus (assembly GCF_016906995.1). GTDB lineage: Bacteria > Pseudomonadota > Gammaproteobacteria > Pseudomonadales > Spongiibacteraceae > Spongiibacter > Spongiibacter marinus. Next base: position 20,118 of record NZ_JAFBBD010000009.1, read on the forward strand.
TGAGCGGGGCCAGCCATTGGCTGAAGTTGTGGAAGTGCTGCTCGGCGAGGATCTCGGTGGGCGCCATGATGGCAACCTGATAACCGCTGGCGGCGGCGCGCAGCGCGGCGAGTGCAGCAACGGCGGTTTTGCCACTGCCGACATCACCTTGCACCAAGCGCAGCATAGGCGCGCCCTGGTGTAGGTCGCGGCGGATTTCATCGGCAACGCGCTGCTGCGCTGAGGTAAGGGTGAAACCCAGGCCGTCGAGAAAGGCGTTTTCGAGATCATCGGGGCCGTCGAGCCGGGGCGCGCCAAAGCGGCGGGCCTCGACGCGCAATTTTTGCAGCGCCAGGTTATGGGCCAGCAATTCCTCAAAGGCGAGGCGCTGCTGACTGGGGTGCTGGCCAGATTGCAGTAGCTCAAGCGAGGCGTCTGCCGGTGGATGATGCAAATAGCGCAGTGCCTCGGCCAGTGTCCAGCGGCCTGGCAGTGCCGTCGGCGGTAGCCATTCGGTAATGGGGTGAGTATCGAGATAGTGCAGGGCTTGGCCGCATAGTTTTCGCCAGCTGGTTTGAGCAAACCCCTCCGTGCTTGGGTAAATGGGCGTCAGCCGGTCCTCGACGGGAGCAACTGCCTCCCCTTGCCGAACGGTGTACTCCGGATGGTAAAACTCCAGGCCGCTGGCGCCGCGCCGGGCCTCGCCAAAACAGCGCAGTCTCGCGCCTTTACTGAGTTGTTGTTTCTGCGCGGCGTTGAAGTGAAAGAAGCGCAGTGTTGTGGTGCCAGTGCCGTCGCGCAGCCGACAAACCAGGCTGCGCCGTCGCCCGAAAGTGATATCGGCGGCGAGTACTTCGCCTTCGATCACCACATCGTTGCCGGGTTGCAAGGCGCCGATAGGGCAGATGCGGGTGCGATCCTGGTAGCGCAGTGGCAGGTGGAAAAGCAGATCTTGCACAGTGTGTAGTCCGAGCTTTTTGAGCTTTTCTCTCAGCTTTGGACCTACGCCCTTGAGCGAACTTACATCAAGTTGGTGCAGGGCTTGGGTCATGTGGTGGGGTAATCGCTGTGGGCGGTTTTGATCGCCTGACTGATAACGTCGATGGCTTGGTGGCGGGGGAAGCTGGCCCGCCAGGCCAGGGCAATTTCCCGCGTGGGCGGTGTGCCGGCAAAGGGCCGAGTGCACAACATACCGTCGCCGTAGGGCCCGACTTGGGCGGCGGACAAAGGCAAAATGCTGATGCCGAGTTTGGAGGCCACCATGTGTTTGAGGGTTTCCAAAGAACTGCCCTCAACTACTGACTGAAGCAGGCGGTCACTGCGGGCCAGGTGCTGCTGTAGTCCGGGGCAAGCGGCGAGCACTTGGTCGCGAAAACAATGGCCTTCGCCCAGCAACAATACGTTTTGCTGATACAGGTCGCTGTGCTTAATATGGGACTTCGCGGCCAGTGGGTGATCGCCCGGCAGCAGCACCACAAAGGGCTCGTCGTAGAGCGTTTGGGTAACCACCTCGGGTTCATTGAAGGGCAGGGCAATAACGATGGCGTCGAGCTTGCCGCTGCGCAGGCGACCGCGAAGAATCGCCGTCATATTTTCCTCAACATACAGTGGCATTTGCGGCGCGAGTTCGCGGATGCGGGGGATGGCGCGCGGATAAAGATAGGGGCCGACGGTGTGAATGGCGCCCAGCGCCATGGGGCTGCCCAGAGGGTCGCGCCCCTGAGCGGCCAGTTCGCGAATCCGCTCGCTCTGTTCCAGCACGTACCGGGATTGCTCGATAATCTGCTCGCCGATAGGTGTGCAGGTCACCTGGCCGCGGCTGCGTTCGAACAGGCTTACCGCTAATTCCTCTTCAAGCTTTTTAACCGCCACACTGAGGGTGGGTTGGCTAACAAAGCAGCGCTCGGCGGCCTTGCCAAAATGTCCGGTTTCCTGAAGCGCGATGATGTAGCGTAATTCTGTTAGCGTCACAAAATTGCCTGGTTCGATAGTTTTAGACTATAGCGCAGCAGTGTACACCGACGACTCTGGCCTGCCTACTAGTGGCGCTGCAGATCCAGTATCAGCTTGCCAATATGCTCGCTGCTCTCCATGCGCGAATGGGCGTCGGCAACCTGCTCAAGGGGGTAGACACTGTCGATGGCGGGCTGCAGCTCACCGCGAGCCAGCAATGGCCACACGCGTTCGCGCAGGGCGCTGGCAATGGCGGCTTTTTGGTCTCGGCTCTGCGCGCGAAGGGTGGATGCGCTGAGGGTGAGCCGCTTCATTAACACCGGCAAGAAGTTCAGCTCGGCGGCAAAGCCACCTTGGAAGGCGATAAAAACAATGCGGCCATCCTCGGCGGCAAGGTCGATATCGCGGCGGATATAATCGCCGCCAACCATATCCAGAATCACATCGACACCGCGGCCGTTGGTGGCTGCGCGCAGTTGTTCGACAAAATCCTGCTCCCGGTAATTGACGGCAATGCTCGCGCCAAGCGATTCGCAGGCGGCGCATTTTTCGGCGCTGCCTGCGGTGGTGAATACCTTAGCGCCGAAGGCGCCAGCCAGTGCGATGGCGGTGGTGCCGATACCGCTGCTGCCGCCGTGTACCAGAAACGACTCGCCGGGTTGCAAGGCGCCGCGCTCAAAGACATTGTGCCAAACGGTGAAGTAGGTCTCGGGCAGTGCCGCTGCTTGCACGTCATTTAAGGCATCGGGAATGGGTAGGCACTGCCCGGCGGGCACGGCGACGTAGTCGCTATAGCCACCGCCGTTACACAGCGCGCACACGCGGTCGCCAATTTGCCAGCCGCTTACGCCTTCGCCGATGGCCGCAACACGCCCGGCAACCTCCAAGCCGAGAATCGGACTGGCGTCAGCCGGAGGGGGGTAAAGGCCATAGCGCTGCATTAAGTCGGGCCGGTTAACACCCGCAGCAGACACGGCAATCAACAGTTCGCCGGCGCCGCATTTAGGCAGCGGCTGCTCGCCAATTACCAGGCTGTGGTCATCGTTGACGTTAACGCAGCGAACGTGTGTTGGAAGCGCTGTCATTGTTGTTCCCCTTTGCTATGCTCCCCGACCTGCGAGGGCGAATGTGCCCAAGTATGCCTGAGCTGAGCTTGGGCTTGAACCGACTAAGGTGGGAACATGAACGCGAGTACGAAGCGGCTGTTGATCGTTGGTTGCGGCGATATTGGTGGTGGACTGGCGGCACGCTACTTGGCCAAGGGCTGGCATGTGCAGGGTATGCGCCGTGATGTTAGCAAGTTGCCAGCGGGTGTAGAGGGTTTGTCAGCTGACCTTGCGCAGCCCAGCAGCATACGAGCTTTGGGGCCCTTGCAGGCCGACTACATCGTAATGACGCTCACGCCCAATGGCTATAACCCGGAAGGCTATCGCAAAATTTTTGAAGAGGCGCTCGCGGTGATTTTGGAATCTATCGTCGAGCCGCCCAAGCTGCTGTTATTTGTTTCCAGCAGTGGTGTGTACGACCAGAGCAGCCACGAATGGGTCGACGAAGATAGTCCGACGACCCCCAGTCGCTTTTCCGGGCAAAGCATTTTGCGAGCAGAGCAGCAGATTGCCGACACGGGCTGGCCGCACAGTATTGTGCGTTTCGCCGGTATTTATGGCCCGGGGCGTTTGCAAATGATCGCTAAGGTGAAGGCGGGTGAGTGTGTGCCGGACGAGCCACTGCACTACAGCAATCGTATTCACCGGGACGATTGCGTTGGGGTGCTGGCGCACTTGATTGATAAGGTTGACGGCGGTGAGTCAGTGGCGAGTTGTTACTTGGGTGTTGACGACCTGCCGGTAGCGATCCAAACCGTGCAGCGCTGGTTGGCCGAGCAGCTCGACGTCCCCTACCTGCAAAACGGGGCACCCATTTCACGAACCGGCAGCAAGCGCTGTAGTAACCGCCGCCTGCGCGACAGCGGCTACGAATTCCTGCACCCCGACTATCGCAGCGGCTTTGTTCAAGTGCTCAGCGACGCGCGGTCGGCTTGACTGTTAAAGGGCGAGAATAACCTCAATCTCCACCATCGCGCCGCGCGGTAAAGCGGCAACTTGTACGCAGGCGCGCGCGGGGTAGGGCTCATCAAATACCGACGCCATCACCTCGTTTACGGCAGCAAAGTCGCCGAGGTCGGTGAGGGAGATATTCACTTTTACGGCATCGTTCAAACTGCCGCCAGCGGCCTCGGCAACGGCGGTCAAATTTTTAAACACTTGCTGGCTCTGTTCGCTTATCCCGCCTTCGATCATTTCCATCGTTTCGGGGATCAATGGGATTTGGCCCGACAAAAACACCATGTTGCCGGTTTTTACCGCTTGCGAGTAGGGGCCAATGGCCGCTGGGGCCTTGTCGGTGCTGATGATGGTTTTAGTGCTCACAGAAGTATCCTTATCGCCACGCCGGTGGCCGACTAATGAGTGTTAACAGGGGCTAGTGTTTTTCGCGGGTCACTTTTATTACCGCGGGAATATTGCGAATACGGCGCATGATGCTGGCGAGGTGAACACGTGAGCGCACGCCAATCACTAAGTGGATGGTGCTGATCTTCGGGTTCTCGTCTTCAACACTGATCTTTTCTATGCTGGCCTCTGCGCCATTTACCCGAGTGGCAAGCACGGCAATGATGCCGCGCTGTTTGCTCAGCTCGACTTTGAGCTCTACGGAGAAGTCGCGGTCAATATCATCGGCCCAGCTCAGCGGTACGACGCGCTCAGGGGTGTTTCTCAGGTCAATGCTGTTGTGGCAGTTCTCACAGTGCACCACCACGCCTTTCTCTGCGCTGACGATACCAACGATGTGGTCGCCGGGAATGGGGTAGCAGCAGCGGGCGAAATTAACCAAAAATCCTTCGGTGCCGTGAATGACCATGGTCTGCCGCTGGCTGGTGGCAGGCGGTGCATTGTCATCGTCGTCGCTGAGTTGGTCGCGCAGGGTCAGTAACTGTCGGGCGGTGAGGTAGGCAACGCGGTTGCCCAGGCCTATTTGTTCAAAAATATTGTCGGCCGATTTGCTCTGCGTAGCGTCGACGAGCTGTTCCAAGTGCTCGTCGCTGAAGTTATCCAGCTGCTCATCCATGCTGCCTAAGGCGCGCTCCAGCATTCGGCGGCCGAGGCTCACTGCCTCGGTGCGGCGCTGATGTTTTAGGAAGTGGCGAATGCCGCTGCGCGCTTTTGCGGTAACCACAAAGTGCAGCCACGCCGGGTTGGGCTGGGCGCCGGGGGTGGTAATGACCTCAACGGTCTGCCCGCTTTGCAAGGCTTCAGACAGCGGTGCCAGGCGGCGGTTGATTCGGCAAGCAACGCAGGAATTGCCCACATCGCTGTGTACCGCGTAGGCGAAATCGACCGCGGTGGCGCCAGCCGGCAATTCCATAATGTCGCCGCGCGGGGTGAATACATAGACCTCGTCCGGGAAGAGGTCGATCTTCACGTTTTCGATAAATTCCAGCGAGTCGCCAGCGCGTTGCTGCATTTCCAGCAGGCCTTGTACCCACTGGCGAGCGCGTGCATGGCTGGAATTGCCGCGGGCATCTTGCTCGTTAGACTTGTACAGCCAGTGGGCAGCAATCCCGTTATTGGCCATTTCCTCCATCTCCTGCGTGCGGATCTGGATTTCAATGGGCACGCCCTGCATGCCGAAGAGTACGGTGTGCAGGGATTGATAACCGTTGGCTTTGGGAATGGCAATGTAGTCTTTAAATTGCCCTGGCACAGGTTTGTAGAGGCCGTGGACGCAGCCGAGTGCGCGGTAGCAGCTGTCGACAGAGTCGACAACGATGCGAAAGGCATACAGGTCCATGATTTCTTTCAGCGACTTCCGCTTGTTGCGCATTTTGCTGTAAATGCTAAACAAGTGTTTTTCGCGACCGACAACGTGGGCTTTGTGCCCCTCTTCCAACAGGCAGTTTTCCAGGCTTTCCTGAATATTGGCGATGGTTTTGCTGCGGTCGCCAAAGCGTGTGCGAATGGCCTTGCTGATGCGCTGCGCGCGCATGGGGTGCATGGCCTGAAAGCCGAGGTCTTCAAATTCCACGCGGATGTTGTGCATACCCAGGCGCTGGGCAATGGGGGCGTATATTTCCAGTGTCTCGCGGGCGATACGGCGGCGTTTTGGCGGCGGCATCACACCGAGGGTTCGCATATTGTGCAAGCGGTCGGCTAATTTGACGAGAATAACGCGAATGTCCTTGGCCATTGCCAGGGCCATTTTCTGAAAGTTTTCCGCCTGCTGCTCCGCTTTGGACTGGAATTCAATCCGGGTCAGCTTGGACACGCCGTCTACCAGCTCGGCAACCGCGTCGCCGAATTGCTCGCTGAGGTCTTGCTTGCTAACGGCGGTGTCTTCGATGACGTCGTGCAGCATTGCCGCCATGAGGCTCTGCGCATCGAGGCGCATTTCCGACAATATGCCGGCCACGGCTAGAGGATGGGTAACATAGGGTTCGCCGCTGCGGCGATTCTGCCCTTCGTGGGCTTGTTCGGCGTAGTAATAGGCGCGCCGAACCTGATCCACCTGTGAGGCAGAGAGGTAATTACTCAGGGTTTCGGCGAGGGCGTCGATGGATTGCGCCGGTTCAGGCTTACCGTGTTGGTAATTGAAAAAGCTGTATTGGTGCATCGACACCCCGGGCCAAGGTTTTTACAGAGGCTGAGCGCCCAGCTCAACACCCAGGTCCAGCTCGGGCTCTTCTGCTACCGCGTCGGCGGCCATGATTTCTTCGCGGGTAATTTTGCCTTCGGCAATTTCACGCAGCGCCAGTACTGTTGGCTTGTCGCCTTCCTCGGTAACCAGTGGCTCTTTGCCGCCAGTGGCGATAGCGCGAGCACGCTTGCTGGAAACCATTACCAACTCAAAACGATTGTCTACTGCCGAGAGGCAGTCTTCTACAGTAATACGGGCCATGAAAATGTTCCTGAATGTGCTGAATCGCAGTGGTAACAGGCACCACCGCCAGTTATCCACAGTCTATCAAACTTCGCAGCGCTATGTCAGCAGTGCCGTGAGTAAGTCACGGTGACGCTGTTGTTGGCGGTTCAGGCGCAGGCGGTGACTCAGCAGAATGGCCTTTAGCTCTTGCAGGGCGGTTTCAAAATCGTCGTTGATCACAACGTAGTCGCCTTCAACAAAGTGCGACATTTCCTCGACGGCAGCGGCCATGCGGCGGCTAATCACCGACTCTTCATCCTGCCCGCGTCCGGTTAGGCGTTCACGCAGAGCGTTTTGGGAAGGCGGCAAAATAAAGATTGATACCGTCTCCGGCAGTAATTTGCGGACCTGTTGAGCGCCCTGCCAGTCGATCTCGAGAATCACGTCGCGACCGCTGTTTAAGGTGTTCTCAACCCACTTTTGGGAGGTGCCGTAGTGGTTGTCAAAAACCTGGGCGTGCTCCAGAAAGGCGGCACTGCGCAGCATCGACTCAAAGGTGTCGTGGCTGACAAAGTGGTAATTGACGCCGTCCACCTCACCGGGGCGCATATCGCGGGTGGTGTGAGAGATCGAAACTTGCACGTCGTCCATCTCGTCGAGCAGTCTTGCAACCAGGCTGGTTTTGCCGGCGCCCGAGGGGGCGGATACGGTAAAAAGGGTGCCCTGGCTTTGCTGCATTGTGGCGGTGTCCTGTGATGTGGTTATCGGTGACGGCTGGTTATTGTGGGTATGTTCGCACGGTTTGCAGACTATTTGAATAATTGGTCGCGAGCGTTTTCAGTCAGCGCGATGACCGCCGCTTTCTTCAGCTTTTTCTCGGTGGAAATGGCGTAAAACTGCTCGCGAATACCCTCTATGCGCCCGGCCAGGGCAACGGAGTATTGTTTGCACACCTGCTCTTCAATGGCGCTTGGGCAGGCAAAAAAACCGGCGCCGGCGTGGCCGAAGGCTTTTACCAGCGCGCTGTCGTCAAACTCGGCCACAATGTGGGGCGCGATGCCCTGCTCGGCAAACCATTGCTCTAGTGCACTGCGCAGGGTGTTATTCGTGGTTGGCAGCAGAAACGGTTGATGATTCAAATTATTGGGGAACTCGCCCGCCGCGTCGTCGATCAGCGACGGCGCCGCCAAAATGCTAACGCCGCACTCGCCCAGGCGGTGATTGTATAGCCGGAGGTTCGGCGCAGGAGGAACCGGCCGATCACTGAGTAGCACATCTAATTTATGCATCGCCAGTTGGGGTAGTAGCTCGTCAAACTTGCCTTCTTTGCACACCAGACTGGGGCTGGATGCTTGGCCGATAAATGGTTTTAGCACCAAGTGAGTAATCAGTTTTGGCAGAACATCCACCGCGCCAACCGTGAGTTTTTCGGCCTGATCCAGCTGCTGTTGCTGCAGGGCGATGTCTAACTCGGCACCCAGCGAGAAGATCGCATCGGCATAGCTCTGCACAAATTTACCGGCTTCGGTCAGGCGCAAGCTTCGCCCCTCGCGGGTGAATAGCGGCACCTCCCAGCGTGATTCCAGCGTAGTGAGCTGGGCGCTGATGGTTTGCGGCGTAATGTTTAACGCTTCGCTGGCGCGACTAATCGAGCCTTCGCGGGCGACCATCCAAAAGTAATAAAGATGCTTAAAGTTGATATTCTGCATGGCAACTATAATCAACAAAAAGTTGATTATTAGTCATTAAAAATCGACTTTTTCGTTATTTGGTCCCTCGCTAAGCTAGCACCTCCACCTGCTAGGAGGGAATGTTATGCGCTTAGAAATTCAAACAAAGGAAGTGGTATTAAGCCCGAATCTCATCGCTAGGATTGAGTCTAAATTCAGTGCTCTGCGCCGGCGATCCTCTCGCAAAGTGATGGCGATACATGTTTTGCTCAGCCGGGTCGCCAGCAAAGGCGGCCTGTGCTGCCTGCTGGTCGTGCAGCTCAGGCGTCGGCGGCAGTGGGTTTTTCAGGCAGTGTGCGATGACATTTTGCTCGCCGTGGATGGCGCTTGGCAGCGTTTGCACAATGAACCTCAACTCGTGCCACTGGCCCTGCCGCCAGCTAGGGAGGGGTGATGGAGTCGCTACTTGCCACGGCGATTGCCAACTTAACCAGCCCGGCGATCTTGTTCTTTGTGCTGGGGGTGCTCGCCGCAAGTGCCAAGGCCGACCTCGAGCTTCCCGAGGGTATGGGCAAGGCGCTATCTATTTATTTACTGCTGGCTATCGGCTTCAAGGGCGGCGTCGAGTTAAGCGAAAACGCGATCACGCCCGCGCTTATCGCGCTGCTACTTGCCGGCATTGCACTGAGTTTCCTCATCCCCTTTATTGCGTTCGCCTTGCTGAAATTTGCCACCCGCGTGCAACCGATTGATGCGGCGGCGATTGCCGCACATTACGGCTCGATTAGCGTTGTGACCTTTATGGCGGCGGTGGGCTTCCTAACCCAGCAAGGCATTGACTACGAGGGGTATATGGTGGCGATGCTGGCGCTAATGGAAACCCCTGCCATTCTGTCGGGCCTGATTCTGGCAGCGCCGTATTTGCGCCAACAGGGCAAGCAGAATAACCGTCCAAAACTGCGCTTAAAAGACAGCTTGCTCAACGGCAGTGTCGTGATGTTGCTAGGGAGTTTGGCGATTGGTTACCTGGTCGGTAAGCCCGGGTTAGCGCAGGTAGACGCCTTCGTTAAAGCGCCTTTCTACGGTTTGCTCTGCTTGTTCTTGCTCGACATGGGCTTATTAGTGGGTCGCCGCCTTGGGGAATTTCGCCGAGTGGGCGTTGCGCTGGTCGCCTTTGGTCTCTACATGCCGCTAATTGGTGCCGCGCTCGGCTTGGCCGTTAGTGCCTTGCTGGACTTAGGGTTAGGTGAGACCACATTGCTGGCAGTGCTGTGCGCCAGCGCATCATACATCGTTGTGCCCGCCGCAATGCGCCTGGCACTGCCGCAAGCCAAGGCATCGTTGTACATCACCACCTCCCTTGCGGTCACTTTTCCCTTCAACGTTATCGCGGGTATTCCACTGTATTTTCAACTGGCGATGTTACTGCAAGGAGTGAATTAACATGCTGCAGAGACACCGGAAAAAGCGTATCGAAATTGTCGCCGAAGCGCTGTTGTTAGATCGGCTGCTGGAGTTGATAAAAGAAGCCGGGGCGACGGGTTACACCGTTCACCACTATGTTTCAGGGGCCGATTTCAACGGCCGGCAGGGCGAGCCCGACGACCTGAGCTTAGTGCTGAAAAACATCCAGCTCAACGTGATCACCGACGATGAGGTTGCCGAGCGGATTGTCGAAGGCTGCGCAGAGTTCTTTGACGACTACGCGGAGATCGTCGTGATCTCCGATGTTGAAGTCATACGACCTGAGCGGTTTTAGGGGCTACTCAATATTCTGGATCTGCTCATTGTGTAGACCTTCGGGGCTAGGCAACGTGCCTTTACCATCTCTCTGGTAAATACTGCGTGAAATACAAAGGCATCACGATATTGGTTTGTTCTAACGCTGAAGAGCCTTGTGTACCCGTTAACTTAAAGGTTTTATTTGGAGTACATTTTTCAACGTAGGATGCCAACGATTTTGCTCTTGTACGTTTACCACTTTTGACTTCCACAGGGATGATATCGCCTTCATCGGTCGCCAAAATAAATTCGATTTCGGCGCGGGCGTCATTCCATGAATAGCTTGGGTCAACGCCAATAGCTGTGAGCTCTTGTTGCACAAAGTTTTCAGCCACATAGCCTTTGTATTCATAGTTTTGTTGCTTAATCTCTTTATAACTGCTGCCCAGCATATGATTGAGCAGGCCCACATCAAACAGAAATAGTTTAACCATATTGTCTTTTTTATAGGCCGCCAACGGAGATTTAGGTAATCCTTCAATAGGGTAGTTTGGCAAAGCTAAGCGGCAGCAGTTAAGCCAATGGATCGCGGTTTCAAAATCGCTATAACGAGATTTACGCTCATGCACATGCTTAAATTTAAAGCGTTTAACTGACTCATCGCTGACAAGTGATAGCTGGGCTGGAATGCTATTAAACACCGATTCAATCAGTGTGGCATCGACCTTGCCCGCGTACTTACCGAAATCGCGGCGATAACCTTCAACTAAATCGGCATGAATTTTTGTGACTTTTTCAACACGCTCTAGAATGCTTGAATCCTTAAACTGATACCAAGCAGAAACGGCTTCCGGCATACCACCGGTAAAAAAATAGTCAGTGAGTTTATCCATCAATTTAGTGTGCACCGCCGGTGTGCTTGCTTGACTATCAAATGCTTTGATCAGTGCTTGCTCGTTGGATGCGTAAATAAATTCTTGGAAGGTCAGTGGTCGTAAATTGTATTGTTCTACCTTGCCCACAGGGAAGGTGTTGAGCAAACCAATATTTGAACCGCTGGCTGCGACAAAATAGGACGGTGCTTTTTCGGCAAAATACTTCAGCGAAGTAACGGCTCGTTCACATTCGCCAATTTCATCTAATATCAGCAAGTCGGTGTCTGGATTGAACGCTTGGTTGGTTAACAACTCAATGTTCATTACTAGCTCGTCAGGTGACAACGAGCCATCGAACGCTTCTTTGTAAGCTGGGTTTTCAAGGAAGTCGATACGAAGGATGTTGGCAAAGGTATTCCCAAACAACTCTTGCAGTAGATAGGTTTTACCTGTTTGTCTTGCGCCATCGATCAATAATGGCTTGCGCACAGGTTGACTTTTCCATGCTATTAGGGCGTTGAGTAAGTTGCGCTGCATTGTCATTTCCCGCCAATTAAGACTGTTAACTGCCTGTAGTATAACTCAGTCTACACTTTTACGCGCAGAAAAGTGCGGAATTTTACATTTTTATGCGCATAAAAATGTTATGACGTTATCGTTGGGCAAGGCTTTCCCTTTTGAGATGGCTTTGGGCACTTACCCTTTGGGCATCTGGGGCAGCTTGGGCAAAGCCTTAGTTCACGCCACTTAGCCACACACCTACCCTGCCCACACGGTATTTATTACTTGGGGCATTATGTAAATTCTGGGGCAGCTAGCTACCTGTACCCTCAGAAAGCTGCACGATCTGGGCATTTATCTGCCTACTGCGTCCGTTTAGTACTGGCAAACTCCTAACTGAACTTAACAGATCAGTGAGGAAGCAAACGATGAACCCAACCACACAATCACCCACAAACTCAGTACACCCAGCGCGTCAGCAGCGGATTTTGCGCTTGCCCGAGGTAAAGGCAAAAACAGGCTTTGGCCGCAGCACCATTTATGCCCTGATGGCCAACGGTGAATTTCCGCGATCCATTCGTATTGGTGCGCGTGCCGTGGGCTGGTTAGAAAGCGATATCGACCAGTGGATTGAAACCCGCCGTATCGGTGCTGCTTATGGCCGTGGATAAACCATCAGCATTAAACCAATTATCTGCCAGTGATATGCCTAGCAACGAGCCAAAATTACCAGCTGGTTTTGCCTATAACGCGCAAAACTGGCTGGTGATGCAACCAGCGGGGCAAGATAGCCCAGTCAAAATCTGTTCTTGGCTGCAAGTAGCTGCTCGTACTCGCGATCCGCAAGGGGACACTTCTCTTGAAAACAAAAGGCGGCTATTTATTGCACTGGTTAGACGATGACAATCGCCATCGCTACTGGGCCATGCCCGCAGAACTATTGGCCGGAGACGGCAGCGAGTACCGTCGGATATTACTTAGCCGAGGCATGCGGCTGAGTAACAGTGTCAAAGCGCGGCAGTTGCTCTCGCTGTTTATTCAACAAATGGGCGAACTGGCTACGCAAAAGGCCATTAGCGTGAACTGCATTGGCTGGCATCACCACGCTTATGTGCATCCGCGCCTCACCTTTTACCCAAGCGAACACAACAACCCGCGCATGGTGCTGCAAACCATGCACCCGATAGAAGGCTTTATTCAACAAGGTAGTAGCGACAGTTGGCGGCAGCACGTTGGCCGTTATTGTCTTGATAACCCGCTATTGATTGTTGGTGTCTGCGCTGCGCTGGCCGCGCCTTTGTTGCACTTGTGCGGAGTGGATGGTTTTGGTTTACACCTCTACGGTGCCAGCAGTACTGGTAAAACTGCGGCGCTGTATCCGGCATTATCGGTGTGGGGCGAACCTAATCAACTGCGCCACAGTTGGCGTGCCACGGCCAACGGTTTAGAAGGCACTGCGTTAGCCCATAACGATGCCTTGCTGGCGCTCGATGAAATGGGCGAAGTTGACCCAAAAGAGGCAGGCGATGTCGCTTATATGCTTGCCAATGGCCAAGGTAAAACCCGTGCAGGCAAATACGGTGAAATGCGCTTACCAGCCCGTTGGCGTTTGGTGTTTTTATCTACTGGTGAAGTGACGCTCGAAAGCCATCTTGCCAGTATCGGCAAACGCGTGAAAGCGGGGCAGCAAGTGCGCGTGATTGATCTCAGTGCCGATACCGGATCGCAAATGGGCGTGTTTAACCAGAGTCATGGTATGAACGCCGCCGATTTAGCCGATCATCTAAAACAGCAAAGTCGCCAACATTACGGCTGCTTGGCCTTGGACTGGTTACGGTATTTAACGCAGCACGGCGCACAGGTGCGACCCGTTTTCCAAAACGTACGCCAACGCTTTTTAACCAGCTTACCAACCGAGGCTGACGGCCAAGTGCGCCGAGTCGCCGAAAAATTTGCCTTACTGGCTAGTGCTGCGTTGTTAGCCATTCAAGCCAAGGTGCTCGATTGGCCAACTCAAAGTGTCGAAGCGGCCTGTTTAAGCCAGCTTAACCAATGGATACTTGCCCGCGGTGGTGTGGCTGCCAATGAAGACCAACAAGCCATTCGTCAGGTGCGCAGTTTTATTGAGCAGCATGGCGAAAGCCGCTTTACGCCCAAACAAACCGGTTACAGCAGCCAAGTACGCCAACGCGCGGGTTGGCTTGATACTACTGGCCCACAAACCCTCTACCTGTTTTACCCAACTGGCTGGCGTGAAGCTACCGAAGGCCTCAGCCCAGATCGCGCCGCCAAAGCACTGATGGCCGCAGGCTACCTAATCCCCGATGGCAACCGACCACAGCGCAAAGTCAGCCTGCCCGACAACACCCGCCCGCGAATGTACTGCGTGAAAGGCTGTATTTTGGATGACTAACGAGGCGATTAATCTTGTGTGGGCTTGTCGCCTTGCAGTGAACCGCCAGTCAACATAGGTACTTAGCAAGGTTTAAAGTTTAAAGCTGACAAGACCGCTAGTGTACTGGTTGTGTAATTCACGCGTATGGAGATTGCTATTGTCCTAAACGGAGAATATTCTTGCGATATTATCAGTAGTTGATAAGATGCTAGGCTTATGTATAGGCATACAGTCTTTTGATTGTTTAAATGCTGTTTTACGCATTCGCTGGCAGTGGCCTTTTGTGAGTGAAGAAGGCAAGTAGAGAGTGCAGGCAAACAATCCGAGTAAAGTAATGAAAAACGCAAAACAATCGCGCTGTGTAATCGGGATTAAAGGCCAAACACCCGACCCCGATTTCCCCGTTGATATCTGGTTCGACTCACTGAAATCGGTGGCCAATGTGCTGTCGAAAGAAAACCAGCAGTTGTTAAAAGTGATTGCCGAGCAACAGCCGCAATCGGTCACTGAGCTGGCCACGCTGACAGGCCGTGCTGTCAGCAATGTGTCGAGAACACTCAAAACATTGGGCAAGTACAACTTGGTTGAAATGCAAAAATCACGAAATGGATTGGCGGTAAAACTGCGATATCAATCGATGTTGTTATTGATCCAGCCATTAGAATAAAAGGAATATCATGCAGCAAGTTGGAATTTATGAGCAGTTAATAACACAGCTGATTGCCAGTCGCATTGACCGAGAGCGATTCTATGTCGGCGAACGTGAGCTCAATAGCAGTGAAGCATCCGTCTGGCTATCACGTTTCTTATCACACATTCTTGAGTATGCGATTGAGTCAGTCCCCTCTAGCGATGATCGCCTACAACAGCAAATTACTTTATCCAACCAATTATTACTCTGGCTAAAAACAAAAATTCAAGATAACGACTTTATCGAAGACAATTTGCTCGCCAGTCAAGGTAAAATTCTGACTGCGCTCTATGAGCTCGAAAATCCTGTCTCAGCCGATTTAAAAAATTATATTAACGACATTTTTCCACTAACAGGGTTAAGCCAAAGCGAGCTGTTTTGTGGCAGTAATGCGGGATTGTCGCTTGAATCTGAATTAAAGCGGGAGATCTTGTCTGCGGATAAGATTTACTGGTTAGTGTCATTTATTAAGTGGGCAGGGATACGAATTTTTCGCAATGAGTTAGAAGAATTTACCTCAAGTGGTCGCGAGCTAAAAATCATCACCACCTCATACATGGGAGCAACGGATGCCAAAGCGGTTGAGTATCTGGCGAGTTTACCGAATACCGAGGTGAAGCTGAGTTACAACACTGAGCGTGAACGTTTACATGCCAAGAGCTACTTATTTTTACGCAACACGGGTTATCACACTGGTTATATCGGCTCTTCCAATTTATCTCATTCCGCGCTGACTAACGGCCTTGAATGGAATCTAAAGATCACCTCTAAAGAAATCCCACACATTATCAGTAAATCATTGAGCACCTTTGAAACCTATTGGGCTTCTAATGATTTTGAACACTTTAGTGGTGATGCACCAAGCAGTGAAAAACTCAAAAAAGCCTTGAGTCAGCAGCGCGGAGATTTTGAGGCTAGCCCAACGCATTTCTTCGACATTTCGCCGTTTCCGCACCAGAGTGACATATTGGAGCAATTGGCTGTAGAACGTAGTGTTCACCAACGATTTCGCAATTTAGTCGTTGCCGCAACGGGCACCGGAAAAACCCTGATTTCAGCCTTTGACTTTGCGCGCTTTATTAAAGAGAAACCGCAAGCAAATTTCTTGTTTGTTGCACATCGTGAAGAAATATTAAGACAAGCAAGAGCTGCTTATCGTGGTGTATTGAGAAACAGTGCTTTTGGTGAGTTGTGGGTAGGTGGACAAACGCCAGCTCATTATCGTCAGCTGTTTGTGTCGATCCAAACCCTCAACAACCAGCTGGTTCAACTCAACCTAACTGCTGACTATTATGACTACATAGTGATAGATGAAGTGCATCATGTCGCTGCTGCAAGTTATCGTGGGTTACTGGACTATTTCTCACCCGCTATCTTGCTTGGTCTCACGGCCACGCCAGAGCGCCATGATGGTGGTGATATTTTGGCAGATTTTGGTGGTGTGATTGCTGCTGAAATTCGTTTGCCCGAAGCGATTAATCGACGCCACCTTTGCCCATTTCAATATTTTGGTATCGATGATGATACCGACCTGCGAAATATTCCGTGGAGTCGGGGGCGCTATGATATTGCTCAACTAACCAACCTTTATACTCACAACCAAGCGCGTTTTAATAAGATCTTCTTCAGTATGCAGGAAATACTGACAGACATTAGCAAAATGAAAGCGCTCGCTTTTTGTGTGAGTAAAGAGCACGCCCAGTACATGACACAGCAACTCTTATTAAAAGGCATTAAAGCGGATGTGCTGACCAGTGATAACAGCCATGAGCGGCAACAAAAGCAACAAGCGATTCGTTCTGGCAGCATTAACGTGCTTTGTGTGGTCGATATCTTCAATGAAGGTGTAGATATTCCCGAAGTGGATACCTTACTGTTTTTACGACCGACAGAAAGCTTAACTATCTTCCTGCAACAATTGGGGCGAGGTTTACGTTTAGCTGAGGGAAAAGAGTGCTGTACCGTGTTGGATTTTGTTGGCAACTCACGTCCTGAATATGATTTTGCCAATAAATTTAGAGCCTTAGTGGGGAAAAATCATCGAGCGATCAGCGAAGAAATAAAGCAAGGCTTCCCCCACGCGCCACTGGGTTGCCGCATTGAATTAAGCAAGCGTACGCAAGAAATGGTGCTTAGCAATATTCGCCAAGCTTCATTAACCTTAAAGCGTTTAGTTGCAATGATACGCCAATATCCAGAGCACTCTACACTACCGTTAACACTGGCGAACTTCTTAATCATAAACCCTCATATCGACTTGAATGAACTTTATAAGCGAGGAAGTTGGTCGCAGCTGGTTCAGCAAGCTAAGTATGAAATCAACGAAAATTCAGTTGATGAAGATCTGCTGAAAATGCTTAGAAAGGCCATTCATAACCGAATTTTGACCTGTGATGATCATGCCTATTTGAGTTTCTTAAAACAGCTTTGCCAAAGTAACTTTGTTATTAAAGATGCTGACCATCGTTATGCCTTGATGTGTCATTACGATTTTTGGCAGAAAACGGGGCCTGAATGTGGATTCGATTCCATTGTTCAAAGCTTAGCGAAACTGAATGCTTGCGAGTTAAAAGCAGAGTTAATGGATGTTGTGAATTGGCAACTCGCACAAACCAAGCATGAGCAACCAACAATGCAGGCTTTGCCTGAGGTTTCACTAAGGCTGCATGCACGTTATGCGCGTGAACAAATATTAGTGGCATTTGGTGCGACCACGTTTGAGCGCCAGCCGCCAGCACGCGAAGGTGTGTTTGTGCTGAAAGATCAAAACATTGAACTGATGTTTGTCACTTTAGACAAAAATGAAAAGCAATTTTCGCCAACCACCATGTATCACGATTACGCGATCAACGACCACCTGTTTCACTGGCAGTCACAAAATAGCGCACGGCCAGATAAAGGCCGTGGTTTGGAGTACATCCAACACCAAAAAATCGGTAAGCGTCTGTTCTTATTTGTGCGTGAGCAAAGCAAAGATGAATACGGCCGAACCATGGGTTTTGTGAATTATGGTGAAGTAGACTACGTATCGCATACAGGTTCACAACCGATGAGCATTACTTGGCAGTTAAAAGAGCCAATGCCACACTTTATGTGGCAACAAGCTGCGAAGTTGGCAGTAGGGTGATTATCATGACGCATTTAGCCATCGACAAAGTATCCCCCCTTTGGCGCTTTAGTTTGGTCGAAAAAACCGAACAAGACGCAGCGACTAGCCAACAACGCGGGCATTTTCCACTGATGTGGTTGGCTAATTTTGCCGCGTTACGGGCGCGTTTTGAGCAAGGCTTAAAGGTGATTTGTGCCGCCCCCCATAGCCGCTTACAACCGGTGGTTGCCAATATCAAAGCGGCTAAATTAAAAGGCCGCCTACCTCATAAGTTAGCCGAGAAAGTTAAGCAAGACTTTGCGAATGGCCAGTACGATAAGCGCTATGCAGTCGAAAAAAAGCAACTGAGTGTCGATACCCCAGAAAACCGTTTTATCAAAATGGCGGTGAGTAAAAGTAAGCGGCAATTAGCGGAGTTTGAACAAAAGCTTAGGCAGAGTAACCAAGCACCAGAACGGCAACGGTTGTCAGATTCATTTTTAAATGAGCTGCATAGTTGGCAACAACCGCTGCAAAAAGTGTTAGGTCAGAGTTTTTTAAAAGAGGTGGGTGCATACACAGGGTTAAGCCGTGAGTCGTTAGTGCTACAGCAAAAAACTGGTTACAGCGCGGTGTATCGTGTTTGGCAGGAGCTGAAATTTTATTTAGATGTGTTTGGCAATCAGTCGAGCATTTCAATGAAGTCGGTGGCCGAGATTTACGAAGTGTGGTGTTTTTTGTGTTTGAAACAGATTTTAGAGCAGGATCTCGGCTTTGAATTGGTGGAAAACAGTGCGACTAAGCTCGCCCAGAATGACTTTTTTGAGTACCAACTAAAAGATGGGTTTGCCGGTGCCTTTCTTTTTAAACGCAGCGATGGTGTGACCGCTAGGCTGGCACACGAGCCGAAATTTACCAAAAAGGGGCAATCAATCCGCTCGTATTTAGTGAACCAAGAGCCAGATATTGTATTGGAAGTGACACTGCCGAAAAGCGCTGATTTAACAAAAGCAGACTCATCAGAAGAAAAGCAGTTTATTTGGCTGTTTGATGCCAAGTACCGCATTAAAACCGAGAAAAACCGCTTTGATGACAGTAATGATGATATTGAAAGTACGGATTACGTACCGGACGATGCTATCAACCAAATGCACCGTTATCGGGATGCTTTGATTCGTTTATCAGAACCGCGCGATTCTAAATCACCATCAAGTGGAAACGCTGGCCAATCTCCTAAGAAATGCCGCCCTGTTTTTGGTGCGTTTGCTTTATACCCAGGTTTTTTTGATCAAGCCACAAAAAACAACCCCTACGCAGCCGCGATAGAAGAAGTGGGTATTGGTGCGTTTGCCCTCTTACCTAGCCAAAACGAACTTAGTCAAACTGAATCAACCCAGACTAAGAGCTGTTATTCCGGTCACCAGTGGTTGCTAGAGTTCTTGCAAGCGCAAATTGGCACAGCGCCGAATGTACAAACAGGGCAAGGCAATGAGGCCATGTATCCTGTGGCTGGCATGGCGGAAAGGCTCTACGTACAAGACGCAGCACGCATACCTTATTACGGCATGCGCCAAGTGCTGTATCCTGATTTGACGATGACCGTGGCATTGGGTGGGCAACGTGGCCGTGATAATGGCTACTTTGAACAATTTGAGCAAGGCACAGCGCTGTGGTATCACCTGCCGCAAAGCACGTTTTTGCAGAAATTTAAGCAGCATATTGCCGAGGAAATTCGCTATTTAGCACTGGCATCTACCTCAGACACTCAAAGTTCAACCAAGCAAATTGACAAGCTCTGGCCAGTTAAACGAGTCACAGTGTTACCACGTTACGCCATTACCGAAGATCAAGCAGGTAAGAAGTCAGGTTCTGCTGATTTGTATTATTTATTTGAGCTTGGCAAACCACTGTCACTACAAACGCCAGTGACCAACGTGCCACATCGCCCAATTAAAAACTCGATGAAACTCACAACCTTAACTCGCCTAGAGAGCGTCACTAAGTTTACCGAGGTTGAAAGAGTGTACGAAGCGGCAATGGTGTGAGCGAGTGTTATTAATTATGCAGAAGATGAATTGGCCGAAAATGCAGTTGTTCGGTTATTCCGAACAACTGCTAAGTAAAATCGACATCAAAAAATATCGAGCTATTTGGCGCTTTTGATATTAAAATCGCATCAACAACACCCCTCCCGCTACCCGTTAGATCAGCGCCCCGCGAGGGGTTACTCGTTTTTAAGGCTTCTAATTTTTGCTACCGTAATCAGTTACGGAACCAAAATTAGCTTCCAACCACACATCATTCTCCGGCCCACAAAGGTGGTGCAGTAGAGCTAGGTTGATTTGGTGGCTGATCACGTTGCCGTTTCGTTTTTGGCTCTCCTTTCTAAAACCTCTCAGTAATAACCCTGTGCATGATTTTCCTATTTGCTCCGGCGAACTGGGCAGGCAAAAGGCGCGGTTTTGCTGTTTGGGGTGCAAGTTAGCTCGCTTTCCTGTTTTAGATAAAGGCGTAATGCACCAAAAAATACGGGCGTTGGCAGGTGTGTTTGCGTGCAATGTGTTGATTTGAATCGTGCCATCACTATATGTAGGTAACAAATGTGCCGGTAACACAACCAACCCGCCTTGCGCGTGGCCTTCAACCTCAGGTAAAGGTAGCCAATACAGGTTTGGCCATTGCTCGGGGCTCTGCCATTTTTCTACGATCACTTGTGCGCCAATGCTATTCAGCCATTGGTGAATCGGGCAGCCTGGGTGCGCTTGTTTAACGCGCGGTAAGTGATAGGTCAGCCAGCGGGTTAAGCGTTCGGCGGCATTATCGCACTGGCTTAATGCTGGGTAGAGGGTAAACGCGCCATGCCCAACCACCAAGGCGACCACCTGCTGTATCCATTCTCTATCCCAATCGTTACCACTTGCCCATAACACGTCACTTATCACCTTGTTGGTTCGTCATGCCGTCTATTTTCAGTGGTCGGACGCAGACTCGGTGGTGAAATAGATGAAAGAAATGGCCATCAAACTAACCAGTCAAATCAGTTTTTTCTGATGACCTGTGCGCTGCTAACTATTTGATATACATAGTCCAATACGGCGCTGTTTGGCGGCATTTGGCTAGTGAAAAAAATCGAGACGCCAAACGATCGTTTGCATTCTGGGTTTAAAAAATCAAACGGTTTGTACTTTGGATTCGAGGTTGGTTTAGGGTGAAAAAAGTGCCAAACCTTGCTTTGAGCCTGTATTGGCAAGGCCTGCCGGTTTTGGACTTCAATCGAGACGCCAAACAGTAAATGGGCTAATTTCCCTGTTTGGCGTTTCGATCCAAAAGCCAAACGGATAGTGGTTTTGGCGTAAGGGGGTAAAGGCATGGGGAGGTGTTTAATGAAGTGCTGCTGTTTATTTTGGCTTGGTATTTGGTGAAGGGATGTTTTCTAACTTCAATGAAGGTTGCTTGTTACTGTTGTCATCAATGTACTCAAGGGCGTACCCCATAGCCTTGTAGCTTTTCTCGCGTTTTTTAAACATGCGTTGCAGCATTGGGAGGGCGCAGTCTACATAGTCGTGAATGGTGACTTGTGTTTTGCCTTCCGATTCACGATGAATACGACCGGCATATTGGGCCAACGTACCTTTCCATGCGATTGGCATGGCCAAAAACAACGTATCCAGTCTTGGCAGGTCAAACCCTTCACCCACATATTTTCCTGTTGCGACGACAACTTGAGCCGATTGCAGATGATTATCTGCATTCTTGCGTTCCGCAGCTTTCATGGCGCCTTTGAGTACGACAGTGCTTATACCCATCTCGGTAAGTCGTGAGTGTATGTATTCTGCGTGCTCTCTACGCTCTGTAAGGACTAACGGGTGTCCGCCATTTTGAACACACTGAGTGGCGCCTGAGACAACTTTTGAAGTGCGCTGCTCATTATTGACGAGCCAGCGGTAGGCATCGCTTATTTTTGGGCGCTCATCTGTTTTTATTAGCTCAGCTGGCGGTATATCGTAGAGCTGATGAATCATCACGGTTTGAGTAAATTGCTCATCAGGGCTTTGTTTCACTTTGTAGCGAATGGGCCCTGCCGCCATAAAAATGATTTTTTGATGACCATCTTGTCGTTCTGGTGTTGCTGTTAGGCCCAATACATACTTTGCTCTTACCTCGTTGAGTACCATTTCAAACCTTGGCGCGGATAAGTGATGGCATTCATCAACAATAATGTGGCCGTAGTCTTGGATGAGAGGCGTGATGGAGTTGTCTTTTTTATTAACCAAGCTTTGGTAGGTGGCAATGTCGATAATGCCACTCGGCTTTCTTTTACCCCCGCCTATACTGCCAATGGTTACTTCTGGTAGGAACGTGCGTAATCGCTCTTGCCACTGCTCAAGCAGTTGTCGGCTATGAACCAGTATTAGGGTATTTACTTTGCGTTTTACGATCATGCCGATGGCAGTAACCGTTTTTCCAAATGCGGTCGGCGCATGCAAAATACCGAAGTCATGTTTAGATATTGCGGCCACTGCGTCTCGCTGGTTCTTTCGCAAAGTGAACTCAGGGGTAAGTTTTAATAATGGTCTGCCGATTTCACGCTTATCGTCAAACAGTGGTGAAATATTGTGCTCTTGTAGCAAAGCAATCGCGTCATCGAGACAGCCTCGCGGTAGTGCTAGGTAATCGTTTTCAATACGAGCACAGGAAATAAACCTTGGAATGCCATGGGTTGAAAAGCGCAACGCTTGCGTTTTAAAAAACACAGGATTAGAAAAACTAGCTAATCGCTTTAGTCCTGCCAGTAGTGGCCCAGGTAACTCGCTCATCAAAAAGTAGATATGGTTGGCCAAGGTAATGGTCACGGTTTTCGGCAAAGACTCTAATTTTATTGGTGCGGCTTTGGCTGTGATTTCCCAAGGAGGGCGGTTGTCTATTAGACCTTGTTCGGACAGTAATAGGGTATTGGGTGAAATGGTTGTTATGAGTTGATCAATACTCGATTGCGTGAGCGTTTTAAGCTCAGCAAGGTACCGCCATTGATCGTCAATGGCATTCAGGTCATTGTCAACAAAGCAGCTACGGCCTGAAAGGCGAGCCTCCTTTTGAAGTGGTAGCGCAATGAGATTGCCAAACCCGCCTTCAGGAAGGACATCTTGGTTAGGAAATAGCCTGTCATAGGAGTCAAACGATAGATTTGGAAATATTTCCATGGCCTTATCAAGCAAAGCGAAACCAAGTGCCCGAGCTTGGTTAGCTGGGATGTTGGTTTCAAAAAAGATCCATAAGTGCGCCCCGTTGCCAGAACGCGAGATTTCTATCGCGTGTGGAATATCAAGCGCTTGACACGCTTTAGACATTGCTTTGACCTCTTCTTGCCAACAGCCTTTGTCAAAATCGGCTGCCAACAAATAGCACGTATTATCTTTCAGTAAGGGATACAGCCCCACCACTTGATGACCGGCAAGGTGCCTGTAAATAATGCGCTCGTTTAGTTCGCTAAACTTTCGGTGTGAACAGTCTTGGCATTTAATGCGGGGTTTGTTGCAAACCCCGTTTACCCATTCATTATCACAGGCTACGGAATAGCCACTGCGGCCCTGTTGATTTTGCCAACGATTGGCGAAGATATCCTCTCGCCCACGAAATCGTTGTCTGAATAGGGCGACTTTTTGTTCTGGCGTGAATGTCTGTACTGAACACTCGTTTTGAGCGCTACGCAAAGCCTCTCTTAATGCGAGAAGCTGCTGCTTTTCGTTTTCAAGCTCAGCTAGCCTGTTATCAATAGCCGAAATGTTTGGGTAGCGAGCGTCATTCATAACAAACTAATTTTGATTCGCAGCACTATGAAGCGCGAACTTGCGGCGGTTTGATGAGCGACTCTGCTGGAATACCTAGCCCTTCATGAAGTTTCCAAATCATTTTTAGCGTGAGTGATCGCTTATGGTTTAGGATTTCATAAACACGATTGCTTTTACCTATCATGGGTTCAAGATCTTTAACCGTTAAGCCTTTGCGCTCCATCTCAAACTTTATTGCCTCAACAGGGTCTGGCAAATCCATTGGGAAATGCTTTGCTTCGTAGGCTTCAATTAACGTAACCAAAATGTCCAGCTTTTCGCCTTCAACGGTATCAGGCTCCGCCATCATTAGGTTTTCGATGTCGTTTAATGCCGCTCGGTAGTCGGCATCTGTTTTAATAGGTCTGATGTCCATTATATACCTCTTGTTACTACCTTTTGGCTTCAAATCGTTTGCACATCAATTTTATCGTATTGCGCATGGCTGCCGATAAACCGTATGTAAACCACCTTGTAGGCATAATTGATCCAAACAACTAACCGGTATTTATTACCGGCAATGTTAAATACGACACGCCCATCTTTGAGGATGCTGGCATTTCTAAAGTCCTGTTTCACATCCGACGGTGATCCCCAATCAGCGTTTAATGCATGCCTATACCACGCTAACGTTGGCTCTTTCGCGTCAATGTATTCTGGGCTGTCTTCCCAAAATGTTTTTAAGGTTGATAATGCGATAATTCTCATAAATAGATGCTAGTCCCATTTTGGGACTTTTGCAAGTTTGGAATTTTTGATGCGGTTAGGAGTTCTTACCGCATCCCCGATTGCCCCATTCCTTGGGGCAGTTTAATTACCTCTTATTCACCCTCTAAAGCTTGCTGTATCTAGTTTTGCCCCATTGTCCCAACTGCCCACAGTAAGTGAGCAAACGGGGGCTTGCTAATTTCGCCTGATTGGCTTTTTCGGCATACGGCTGCGTTTGCCATCGAAGAACGCCAATACTCTGAACCAATAGAGTGATTCTTCATAACCTAGGCTGTACGTTGGACGTGCAGGCGGGATGAGTCCTAGTTTACGTCCTAGGCTGACAATCACGTAGAACGTGAGTTTTAGCGTCAGCCACGGGGCGAGAACCACCAATGTCGTCAGGCAATATCGGGTAAGTGTGTAGCCTACGCCATGAGATTGCTCGAGTAAGGCAATGCCAATACACCAGCCAAGGCCTGCCATCATGGCTATTGGAAAGGTAATGGGGGTGAGTCGCATCATCAGTTGCATGTTAACGCCCTCCTGTGTGGTGTTGTGAAGCGGGCTCAAAGTTCACCAGTGGTTCAACCACATCAGCCACGGTTTGGTGGGCAATACGGCGCTCTTCAAAGTAATCGTGGCGGTCGTAGATGCCCTCAACGCCTTTTAGCTTATGGTTAAGACAGCGTTCGGCCACATTGCCTGCAATGCCCAAAGAGGCGGCAAGGCTGCGAAAGGTGCGGCGCAAATCGTGTACGGTGAAGTGTTCAAGTTTGCCCATTTTATTGGGAGGCTGTTTTTTGCGCCCAGGCTCGCGACCAAATAGTTTAGAAATGGCGCGGTTCAGTGTATCTGGCCCCATATGTGGACGGTGGCTTGCTCGTCTGGCTGGGAAAACATAAGGCGATCCACAAGCACGGATTTGCAGCTCGTTAAACCAGGTAATGGCTTGGCGCGGTAAGGGGATGCTGATTGGCACGCCGGTTTTACTGCGTTCTTTGGGTAGATCCCATACGCCCGTGGTTAAGTCCATTTCACGCCACATGGCTTCACATAGTTCGCTTTTACGTACGCCCAACACCAAAAACAGACAGCAAGCGAGGTAGTTATCGCGGCCAAAGCTATTGATATGGGTATGAAACACACTAAAGGCGTAGTGAATTTCCTCTTTGCTAAGCATCCTGTCTTTACTGGACTCCACGCCACCGGCATCGTCCACGGTAAAGGCTGCGGCTGGGTTGTTCAGCGTTAAGTCGAGCTTTATCGCATGTCGAAACAGCTGCTTCATGTACATCAAGGTATCGTTGGCGATGGTAGGGCGGTTACTTTCTCGAATGCGCTCTAATACTTCGCGCACATCGCGTGCGGTCACCTCAGCAATACACTTAATGCCAATGACTGGGCTTATGTCTTTAGTGTAAACCCGATACGGAATCTTGGGATGCTTTAGTCGTCTACTCAGATCGGTTCGATACCAGTCATGGAACAGTTGATCTACGGTTTCAATGTCAGGTAACTCGATTTTCTGTTTTTCTAGAAGAGGATCTATGCCGTCACGTACTTCCTTTCGAAAGTATGCGGCGGCAATTCTGGCGTCTGCCAACGACATTAAAGGAAATTGCCCCAAGGTTGCTTCTCGTCTTCCTTTGGCTGTGGTGTAGCGGATCATCCAGTAAGGCGAGCCTTGTTTGCGGACGCAAAAGTATAGACCTTCACCATCTGAATATTTTTTGGGGTCGGCTTTGCTGTATGCAATAACCTGTTTTGCTGTGAGTTTTCCCATGTTTACTCCATAGTTGCTGAAATAATGGAGGGGGCAATAATGGCTGCCCACCACCGATTTGCTTATTGAATCAGCAGCTAACCTGTTGTGGTGGCGAGTTAAATGCGAAAATTGGGTAACTTACTGCCCACCAATTTGCTCACCGCAAAATGCTTATTGAGCCAAAATGAGGGTACTGCCCACCATTCTGCCCACCACTAAACAGGTAGTTGGTAACGGACATCTGCAAACCGATTTGGACGGGAAAAATAAAAAAGCCCTGTATTTACAAGCAAATAACAGGGCTTCTAAGACATTCTTGGACGGGTGAAAAAACTATTCGATGTTTTGAATCTGCTCGCGCATTTGCTCGATCAGTACTTTCAGTTCAACTGCGGCCTGGGTGCTTTCGGCAACAACGGCTTTGGACGACAGGGTGTTGGCCTCGCGGTTGAGTTCCTGCATTAAGAAGTCGAGCCGACGACCCACTGCGCCGCCTTTTTTGAGTACACGGCGCACTTCTTTTACGTGGGTGTCGAGGCGGTCGAGTTCTTCGTCGACATCGGCTTTCTGGGCAATCAGGGCCATTTCCTGTTCGAGTCGCTCGGCATCGAGTTCGGCTTTCAAGTCGGCAAGTCGCTGGCGAAGTTTATCCCGTTGGCCACTGACGATTTCCGGCATGCGCTGACGTAAATCGGCGACGATGCTGTCAATGCTGACGAGGCGTTGCTCGATCAGGTCGGCGAGTGCCAGGCCTTCGCGCTGGCGATTGTCGCATTGGTCTTGCAGGGCTTGCTCAAAGCTGGTCAGCAGCGCCTTGCTAATGGTGTCGCTGTCGATCTGGGCATTTTGCATGACGCCAGGCCAGCGCAATACTTCTAGTACGTTGATAGGCGCAGCATGGGCAATATCGGCCCGCAGGGCGTTTGCGGTGTTGAGCAGCTGTTCGGCCAGCTCTTGGTTAAGCGTCAGGCTTTGCTCTTGTTCTTGCAGGTTAATACGCAGCGAGCATTCCACTTTGCCGCGTTGCAGCGTCTTGCGCAGCCGATCGCGTAGCTCCGGTTCCAACTGGCGCCAGTTCTCGGGGAGTTTAAACGACAGCTCCAGGTAGCGGTGATTGACGGAGCGCAACTCCCAGATGGCGGTACCCCAGTCATGTTCACTGCGGCGGTGGGCGAAGGCGGTCATACTGCAAATAGTCACGGGCATCCCCTGTTAGTAGCGTCTTGTCACGGTATTGATACGCAGGCTTGGCATTGTAGCGGGAAACGGGTTTCGCTTCAGTGCCTGTGCGGCAGGTATACTGTCGCGCTTCAGTAGAGGAGATTGCTATGAGTTTTGTTCGACCGAGTGGCCGCAGCGCCGATGAAAAACGCGAGCTGCGTATTACCCGCAACTACACCTGTCACGCCGAGGGTTCTGTATTGATCGAAACCGGTGCAACGAAGGTGCTGTGTACGGCCTCGGTTGATGCTAGCGTTCCGCCGTTTTTGCGCGGCAAGGGACAGGGCTGGATCACGGCTGAATACGGCATGTTGCCGCGCAGTACCGGCAGTCGGATGGGGCGCGAGGCGGCGCGCGGTAAGCAGTCGGGCCGCACTCAGGAAATTCAGCGTTTAATTGGCCGCTCGCTGCGTGCCGCGGTGGATTTGAGCTTGCTGGGTGAGCACACTATTACGCTGGACTGCGATGTTATCCAAGCTGATGGCGGCACGCGCACAGCATCCATTACTGGCGCTGGCGTTGCATTGGTTGATGCCATTCGGCATTTGCAGCGCAGCGGCGCGATCACCGCTGACCCCCTCAAGCAAATGGTGGCTGCGGTTTCCGTTGGGGTTTATCAAGGTCAGCCAGTGTTGGACCTAGACTACATTGAAGACTCGTCAGCAGAGACCGATATGAATGTGGTTATGGACGAGGCGGGCGGCATAATTGAAGTGCAGGGAACCGCTGAGGGTGCAACTTTCAATCGCAATGAAATGAATGCGATGCTGGATTTGGCAGAGAAGGGTATCGCCGAGTTGATCGCGGCGCAGCAGGCCGCTTTAGTGGAGTAGCGGGCGTGTGGCGGAGGCTCAGCCTCCGCCGCTTATAAGCTTAAAAGGCGCTTTCTGGCAATTCGTAGTCGTAATCCATGATTACCGGCGCGTGCTTGCCGAATTGCTGCACTTTGTAGATGGCGCCGTACTCAACGCGCGGAATCAGCCTTTCTGACACCACCTGATAGTCTACGCGCCAGCCGTTTTTGCCTGGCTCGCCGTCGGGCCAATAGCTGAACTCATCGGCATCGGTATTCACCAGGCGGAAGGCGTCAGCGTAGTGTTCTTCATGGAACAAGCGTTCCATCCACTGCTGCTCTTCAGTAAGGCTGCCTGATACGCCGTGGTTGCCCTTCACATCCTGAATATCACTGCTTTTGTGGGCGATGCCCCAGTTGCCGCAAATGACGAAGTCGCGGCGCTTGTTGCGGACTTTGTGTAGGTGGTTGTAATACTGCTCAAAGAAGTTATTTTTGCGGATCTGCGCCTCGCTGTCGCCGTCGGGGACGCTGGGTGCCAGCAGGCTGCCGATGCTGATATTGTCGAAATCGGCCTGGATGTAGAGGCCATCCATATCGAAATCCATGAAGCCGAGGCCAGTCATAATGGCTTTGGGTAGCTGTTTGCAGTAAATCGCGACACCGTTACTTTTGCCATCGGCGGCATCGAAAAAGTACGGGTTATACTCGCGGGGGAAGAAGACGTCGTCGCGAAGCTTGTACTCGGCTATACCCAGGTTTTGCAGGCAGATGATATCCGCGTCCTGCTTGACGACCCAGTCAAAAAAGCCTCTTTCCGCAGCATCAGTGATGCTGTCAGCGCAAAAGCTGATGATTCTCATGTGCTTCCCGTGTGTCTACTAAGCGGGCCTGATGCCCTTATTCAACGATACTGTCGCCCGCCATTATTGGGGCAGAGTAGGCCGTGCTGTGTGCGTTGCAAGCCTCTAAAGGAGATTGCGATGCGACGAGATCGACACTTGCAAAGTCCGTACTAAACAGGTGTTTAGACTACAATGAAACCCTTTTTACGACAATCAATTGGGCGTGAATGTCGGCAAAAACACCATGATTGAGGGCGTTCCGCGGAGTTTTGCCTACAATGCCCGCGCTTCGCTCTGGGCCGCGGCCACTGCGGTGCGTACAATAAGGGGCTCTACAATCCAGCTTTTGTGAGATGAGTCGTAGCCGCCCATGAGTATTAAGCCTTTTCAGCAGCAGTTTATCCGCCAGGCCATCGACAGCGATGCGCTGTGTTTTGGTGAATTCACCCTGAAGTCGGGACGTGTCAGCCCGTATTTCTTTAACGCCGGCCGTTTTAGCAGCGGTGGCGCCTTAAGCGCATTGGCGGCCTGCTATGCCGACGCCATTGTGGACTCGGGGGTGCAGTTCGACGTGCTGTTTGGCC
The DNA here is from genome assembly GCF_016906995.1 of Spongiibacter marinus. GTDB lineage: Bacteria > Pseudomonadota > Gammaproteobacteria > Pseudomonadales > Spongiibacteraceae > Spongiibacter > Spongiibacter marinus. The sequence continues at coordinate 49,656 of NZ_JAFBBD010000009.1, forward strand.
CGGCATACAAGGGGATTCCTCTGGCTGCGGCAACAGCCTGTGCACTTGCAGAGCGCCACAATATCGACATTCCCTTTGCCTATAACCGCAAAGAAGCCAAAGACCATGGCGAGGGCGGTACCTTGGTGGGCGCGGCGCTGCAGGGCCGTGTATTGATTATTGACGACGTGATTACTGCGGGTACGGCAATACGCGAGGCCATTACAATGATCGAAGCCGCGGGCGCCAGCGTGGCGGCCGTGGCGATTGGTCTCGACCGTCAGGAGCGCGGCAAGGGTGAGCTGTCGGCGATTCAGGAACTGGAACGCGAGCGCGACCTGGCAGTCATTAGTATTGTTGGCCTTAACGATATTGTTGAGTATCTGAATGCCGGTGCAGGCGATCCTGAACTAGTATCTAGGGTAAGTGCGTATCGTGAGCGCTACGGTGTGTCGTTATAGTTCTCAAAAAACAGGAGAGTGAGAGTTTATGCCTTGTTGGTCGTTACGGTTTCTCAGCCCACTATGCCTCGCGTTGGCCGTAGTGAGCGCGCCTGCCCTGGCGGCAGAGAAGCTGTTTTATCGCTACGTCGATGCCAACAATAAGGTGGTTATCCTCGATCGCTTACCACCTGATGTCGTGCCGCGCGGCTACGATGTGATCCGCGCTGACGGCAGTGTAGTGAAGAGTGTGGCCGCGCAGCTGACCGGCGCCGAGCGGGAGGCGTGGGAGCGCGAGAAAGCGGTGGCAAAAGCGCGAGCTGAAGCCGAGGAAAAAATGCGCGCTTGGGATGAGTCCCTGTTGCTGCGTTACAGCGATACCGCCGATATTGACCACGCCAAGGCGCGCGCACTCAACGATATACGGGTACGTATTTCGATACTGAAGAGCAATTTGTCGGCGCTGAAAGGCAAGGTTAGAAAGAATCAGTCGGAAGCGGCCGAACAGGAGCGCCGCGGTCGTCCAGTGCCAGAGGCGCTGGCAAAAACGCTAAATGACTTGCGTCGCGAAGTCAGTGCAACGGAGAGCGACCTTGAGCGACGCAACGCGGAATTGTTCGAAGTGGAAGAGGCCTACGAACGAGACAAGGCCCGCTTCTCTCAGCTGCAGGAAAACGTAAAACGACGCCGCGCTTTTCACAGCGAGAACAATTAGCGGCTAGCGGAAGACGGTCGCTCGCAGCAGCTGCCACTGGTCATCCCAGTCTGCGCTCGGCAGGCGCTTGAATTCACTGCGCACAAATTGCCCGATACGCCCCTCTACGCAGGCCATCAGTAAGTTTGCTGTGGTATTCGCGGTGGCCCGGGTGCGCAGCCCCTCGCGAAGTTCGGCTTCGCGCAATATTTGTCGCAGCTGCATTTCCAGTCGGTCGTAAAATTGTTGCACGCGGCTGCGCAAGCGCTCGTGCTCGCCCGCCAGGGCATCGCCATTGAAAATGCGAGTAATGCCGGGGTTGCGCTCGGTAAAAGCCAGCAGCAGGTGAAGGATTTTAGCGAGCTGGGCTTCTGCCTGCTCCTCTTCGCTGCAAATCAGCGCAACGCGACTGAAAATAGCCTCTTCTACAAACTCAATCAGGCCCTCAAACATCTTCGCCTTGCTGGGGAAGTGGCGGTATAGCGCCGCCTCGGAAACACCGACTTCGGCAGCCAGTTTTGCCGTGGTAATACGGCTGCCCGGCTGACTTTCCAGCATGGTGGCCAGAGACTGCAGAATTTCGTCGCGGCGAGAAGGTCGCTTAGTCATGGCCTGCCTTATTCGCCGCTGTCTGCAGCTTGCACGCTGCTGTTGGTGATGAGGGTGCCCACACCGGTGTCGGTGAAGATTTCCAGCAGGACGGCATGGGGCACGCGGCCATCGATAATATGGGCGCTGTTCACGCCGGCATTCACGGCACTGAGTGCGCAGCCGATCTTCGGTAACATGCCGCCATAAATGGTGCCGTCTTCAATCAGCGCGTCGACCTGTTCGGTACTCAGCCCGGTGAGGACTTTGCCTTCTTTGTTTTTCAGGCCCTCTATATTGGTGAGCAGCATCAGCTTCTCAGCCTTCAAGACCTCGGCAATTTTCCCTGCAACCAAGTCGGCATTGATGTTGTATGAGGCGCCATCCGGGCCGACCCCGATGGGAGCAATCACCGGGATAAAGTCGCTGTTGACCAACATATCCAGCACGTCGGTGCTAACACTTTCCACCTCGCCAACATGGCCAATATCGATAATCTCCGGGGCCGACATTTCCGGTGTTTTATGGCGAACCTTGAGCTTGCGGGCGCGAATTAATTGGCCGTCTTTGCCCGTTAGGCCCACGGCCTTGCCGCCGTTGTGGTTGAGCAGTGAGACAATTTCTTTATTGACGCTGCCGCCCAGCACCATTTCGACCACGTCCATGGTGTCGCTATCGGTCACGCGCATGCCTTCCACAAAGCGCGATTCGATTTGCAGCCGTTTCAGCAGGTCGCCGATCTGCGGGCCACCGCCGTGAACCACCACGGGATTCATGCCAACCAGTTTCATCAGCACGATGTCTCGCGCAAAGTGCTCCTTGAGCTGGTCGTCGACCATGGCGTTGCCGCCAAACTTTACAACGATGGTTTTGCCGGTGAAGCGCTGAATATAAGGCAGTGCTTCGGTCAGAACGCGGGCGACATCGCCCGCAGCGTCGCGGCTGAGTGACATAGTGTTTCTCGTGCTGGGGGCCGATTAGTCGGCCGTATAAAAAGGGTGACTATTAAAGACCATCTGCCAGGGTCGGATCAATCTTCGCCAGGGTTTGTGCGAAGCTTTCACGAATTCCATCCAGGGCGGCTGGGCTGTCTGCTTCAAATCGCAGGGAGATTGCTGGCCCGGTATTCGAGGCGCGCAATAAGCCCCAGCCATTGCGAAATTCGTAGCGCAGGCCGTCAATGTCGATAAGTTGGGCGTCGTCAAACTTGGCGTGATTCGCGAAGCTTTGCACCAGCGAGAATTTTCGCTCGTCGTCCACGGCGATCAGTATCTCCGGGCTACTGTGCAAGCTCGGGTAGCCGGCCAGTTCGTCGTCGAGGGTGGTGCCGGCCAGCGTGAGCGCTTCAAGCAGGCGCGCCGCCGCGTACATACCATCATCAAAGCCATACCAGCGCTCTTTAAAAAAGATGTGGCCGCTGAACTCGCCGCCGAGCAGTGCATCGCTGTCGGCCATCTTGCGTTTCATATGTGAGTGGCCGCATTTCCACATGGTGGGGCGGCCGCCGTGATTCACAATAAGCTGGCTGAGCAGCCGACTGCATTTTACGTCGAACAATACCTCGCAGCCGGGGTTGCGGCTCACCATGTCGTCGGCGAGCAGCATCAGTAATTCGTCGGCGCGGGGGCGTCGGCCACTGGCGCTTACTACCGCCACGCGATCGCCGTCGCCGTCAAAGGCGATGCCGATATCCGCCTGGTGCTCGCTAACCGCTGCGGCGAGAGCATCCAGGTGCTCCGGGATCGTGGGGTCGGGGTCGCGGTTGGGAAAGCTGCCGTCGATGTTGCAGAACAGCGGCACCACCTCGCAGCCCAGTTCTTCAAACAGTGGCACAACAATGTTGGCGGTGGCGCCATTGCCGGCGTCGATAACCACTTTCAAACTCTGTGCGACCACGACGTCACTGCATATTCGGTCTATGTAGCGCTGCTCAATGCTGTCGTTGCTGAGTTGGCCGTCGCCACTGGCGAAATTCAGGCTTTCAATGCGTCGCGCCAGGGACTGTATGTCGTCGCTCGTGAGGCTCTGAAAATCCAACAGCATTTTCATGCCATTGTGGTCAGCGGGGTTGTGGCTGCCGGTGATCATTACGGCGCTGCCAATATTCAGGTCGTAGCAGGCGAAGTTGAGCATGGGCGTCGCGATAATGCCTAAATCGACAACATCAACGCCACTGCCTAACAGGCCTTTGAGTAAGGCTTCGCGAATGCGTGGGCTGCTGTTGCGACCATCGCGCCCCAGCAGCATTTTGCTGTGGCCGCGCGCCTGGGCCTCGCTGCCCAGCGCCAGGCCAATTTGCACGCAGTGCGCGTCGCTAAGGTCGCGGTCGGCAATGCCGCGGATGTCATAGGCGCGAAAGCAGTTCAATGCCAAAGCCGGGCCGCTCTCTTCCGGCGCTGTATCTGCCGCTGGCTGGGGAGCAGGAGGCTCGGCGTGCGCGGCGGTTTTTTTCCGCAGTGGTGCCGCTTCGGGGAGGGGCGGGGTTAGGCTGCCTTGGGGGTTAAATGGCGCCGTACCTTGGTCGCTTTCACTGGGCTTTCGCGCAGCCAGTTTGCGGGCCAGTTGCTGCTCGAGGCTGGGTGGCGGTGACTTGGTGGCAGGGGCGGGTTGTGGCGCTGGGCTGCTTTGCTGTTGATCGGCGCGAAGAAAGAAAATGCTGTGGCTGCCGACGATGATGCCAAGGCAAAGCAAACCCGCAAGCCAAATAAGTGTACCGTCGACGCGCAGTGTCTCTAGCATTGCCGACTGCGGCAGCACATGCAATGTCCAGCCGGGCACGGGTAGGTTCCGGCTCACCATATACTCGCTAAATTGTTTTGAGTCAGCGGCAATGACGATGTCTTCTCGGTCTTTGTAGCGCTGCACCAACTCGCTGTGCACGCTGGTGCCTGCAATATTTCGCAGGATGCGCGCAAAAAATTGGCTGTCAAAGCTAACGATAATGGCGCCGCGTGCATTCACTTGCTGCAGCATCGAGATGATCCACTGGCCGTCGTGGCGGTAGGCCTCTATGGTGAGCTTGCCGGTGTCAGTGGCTTTGCGCAGCATGTCTATTTCTATGTGGTTGCGCAGCCGATCCGTTTGGCTGCGCTCGTCGGCGATACCCTGATCGCCCAGCTGAATAAGCTTGGCATCTATTGCCGCAGGGAAGCTGCGTTGCAGGTCGCGCTCCTGCTGCTTAAGCCGCTGTTGATCTCCGCGGATCAGTGCCTCGGCGATGGAGGGACTTGCCGCCTGGGCGCTAACCCGCTTGCCGATGGAGTCGACAACATCAATAACGACTTTGCGCTGGTGTTCGGCGATATTGCTGGTAACACCAATAACGTTTTGATTCAGGCTGCGCGGCAGCTGGATGGTTTGGATCCAGTAGAACGCGCCGATTATCAGCGCGGCGCAGACAATACCGGAGGCGAGAATATCTCTGCGCGCAGGAGAAAGTGGAAATTTAACGGCCGCTTTGGCGCTACGCTTTTTTGTCATGGGCCTGGCTGATCTTCTGCAAAAGTTGGTTTAGAACTTTCATCATGGTAGTGCATTGGGCTGCTGTCTAGCGAAAGGCGGCACAAGCGGAGAATCTTTGCCCGCCTCAGCCGTTGTGATCGCGCTTTTGCTCGGCGTATCGCGCGGCGATAAGGTCGATCAATTGTTTCGCGAGTTGGCGCTTACCCATCTGCTCCAGTTTTTGTTGTCCGCTGGGGTCGATGATCGTCACGCTGTTCTCATCAGAATTAAAGCCGATACGTGTGTCCGAGACGTCATTGGCAATAATCATATCGAGGTTCTTTTTCTCGAGTTTGCCTTTAGCGTAGTGAATAACGTCTTGCGTTTCGGCAGCGAAGCCCACCGTGAAGGGCCGCTGAGCGTGGCTGGCTACAGCGCTAACGATATCTGGGTTGCGCACCAGCTCGATATGCATCGACGTGTTCTGCTTCTTTATTTTCTGTTCTTCGATGTGGACCGGGCGGTAGTCTGCGACTGCGGCGCAGGCGATGAAAATATCGCAACTGCCCATATTTGCCATGCTCGCCTGATACATGTCGTCGGCGCTGATGACATCTACCCGTGTCACTCGCGGCGGGCAGGGCAGCTGGGTCGGGCCGCTAATTAAGGTGACGCGGGCACCGGCGTCGGCAGCCGCCTCGGCCAGTGCGTAGCCCATTTTGCCGGAGCTGTGGTTGCTGATATAGCGAACCGGATCAATTGCTTCGCGCGTGGGGCCGGCGGTAATGCTCAGGGAAATACCATCCAGCGCGCGGCTGTTAAATAACCCGGCTGCCAGCTCTGCCAGTTGCTCGGCTTCGAGCATGCGGCCGGGGCCAACATCGCCGCAGGCTTGTTCTCCGGCTGCGGGGCCGAACAGGGCGACACCGCGTTGGCGCAGCGTGTCGGCGTTCGCCTGGGTTGCGGGGTCGCGCCACATCCCCTGGTTCATTGCCGGGGCCAGCGCGATGGGCGCGGGTGTTGCCAGGCACAGGGTGGTCAGTAAGTCGTCGCCGCGGCCGCTTGCCAGGCGCGCCATAAAGTCGGCGCTGGCCGGCGCTACGAGGATCAAGTCCGCCCAGCGCGCCAGTTCAATGTGGCCCATACCGGCTTCGGCTTCGGGGTCGAGCAGTGCCGTGTGCACCGGGTTGCCCGACAGCGCTTGAAGGGTGAGCGGGGTAATGAACTCCATTGCGGCGGCCGTCATTACCACTCGCACATCGGCGCCGTGATCTTTGAGGCGGCGCACTAGCTCGGCGCTTTTGTAGGCGGCGATGCCACCAGTGATGCCGAGAAGGATTTGTCGATTACTGAGCTGCTTCATGCCTGGGCTCGATATTGCCAATAAAGCCGCTATTATGAACTTTCAAGGCGATTGGCACTAGGCGGAGCGTCCATAAACATCGCTTTGCTTTGCAGCATCACCAAGGAGGGTGGTATGGCAATCTGTGATTGGCCCGCGGATGAACGGCCCCGTGAAAAACTGTTGCAGCGTGGCGCTCAGGCGCTGTCCGATGCCGAGTTGCTCGCCATTTTTCTGCGAACCGGCGTACGCGGCAAGTCGGCGGTTGATCTCGCGCGGGAGTTGTTGGCGGAGCACGAGGGGCTGGCGGCACTGATGTCGGCCTCCCAGCAGCGCTTCTGCCAGTCAAAGGGGCTGGGCGACGCCAAGTACGTTCAGCTGCAAGCAGTGATTGAGATGTCCCGCCGCTACTTGGCTGAGGCTCTCCAGCGCGAGCAGGTGTTCGCCAGCGCGGCCGCGACCAAACAGTATTTGTGCGCGCAGTTACGCGGCGAGCGGCGTGAGGTTTTTGCGGTGCTATATCTGGACAACCAGCATGCGCTGATTGCCTATGAGCCGCTGTTTTTTGGCACGATTGACGGCGCCGCTGTCTACCCGCGGGAGATTGCCCGTCGTGCTCTGGAGCTAAATGCCGCGGCGATAATCGTTGCCCACAACCACCCCAGTGGGGTCGCCGAGCCCAGCGACGCCGATGTGCGAATCACGGCCCGCATCCGCGAGGCCGTGCAGCTGTTGGATATTCGTTTGTTAGATCACTGCATTGTGGCCGGCCCCGAGGTGATTTCCCTGGCGGAGCGCGGCCTTTTGTAAAGCGCTCTAGCTCAGGGCCATCATCGACTTTACATCAAAGCTTTGCAGCTCGTCTTCGCGGCCATCGCGCAACTTGGCGACCCAATTGGGGTCTTGCAGCAGTGCCCGGCCAACCGCGATCAGGTCGAACTCGCCGTCGCTCATGCGCTGCTCGAGTTCGTCCATGCGCTGGTGCTGGTCGCGCTCAGATGACATCCCTTTGGCCAGTGTGTCGAGGAAGTCGCCCTCAAGGCCAACCGAGCCGACGCTGATAGTGGGTTTGCCGGTCAGCTTCTTCGCCCAGCCGGCAAAATTCAGTGACGACCCCTCAAACTCCGGCTCCCAAAAGCGGCGCTGTGAACAGTGGAAAATATCGGCCCCGGCGTCGCTGAGCGCCTCAAGCCAGGCGGCCATTTCCTCGGGGGTGTCGGCGAGTCGGGCCTGATAGTCCTGCTGCTTCCACTGGGAAATTCGCAGGATCAGCGCAAAGTCTTCACCCACCACTGCCCGCGCCGCTCTGAGAATCTCCACCGCAAAGCGACTGCGCTCTACCAGGGTTTTGCCGCCATATTTGTCGTCGCGCTGGTTGGTCGGCCCCCAAAAGAATTCATCAATCAGGTAGCCGTGGGCGCCGTGAAACTCAGCGGCGTCGCAGCCGATTTGCTTTGCGGCGAGGGCCGCTTGGGCAAAGGCATCAATGGTGTCGGCAATGTCGCTGTCGGACATGACGCGGCCACGGGTTTTTCCGGGTGAGGGAATCCCTGACGGGCTTTCTAATAGCGCGTCGTCAATGCGCTCGGCGCCGCCCGCGGCCCGCATCGCGCCCACGTGCCAAAGCTGGGGGGCAAAGTGGCCACCAGCATCGTGTACCGCTTCGACAACCTGCTGCCACGCGGCGAGCTCGGCTTCGCCGTGAAAACGGGGAACCTTGGCGTCGTTGAGCGCGCCGGGGCGGCCAATGCCCGTTCCCTCGGAGATGATCAGGCCGACGCCGCCTTCGGCGCGACGCTGGTAGTAGCCGCGCATGGCATCGGAGACAATACCGCCGGGCGAGTGCGAGCGCGTCATCGGTGCCATGGCCAGGCGATTGGGTAGCTGCAATGACTTGCAGGAGAAGGGGGTAAACAGAGCGTCGCGTGACATAATCTGGGTGGCCTCCACGGGGCTGATTCTCAAAATGTGTGTGGGCGCGAATTTAGTCGCGCGCGATACAAATTTGAGCTTAACACGCAACTGGCAATGGCGATAGCGCCACATCTGCACCGCAATGCTGGTTTTTTCACCAGTTTCATTGATTAGGGGGGAGGCTTCTGGTATAAAGTCGCGCTCAATTTGGGTCTGACCGCTGCGCGGTGTCAAGCGAGCCTGATTCGGGCACTGGTTTTCCCGGTGCTGCGGCCCATATTTTTTAAAGCGAAAGTTTTGAAGCAGAATTCATCGGGCTTTTTTGCGTAAAAAGCTTAAAGAGGCGAAGGAAAATCATGTCCAGAGTATGTCAAGTTACTGGTAAGCGTCCGGTAACCGGTAACAATGTATCCCACGCAAAAAACCGCACCCGTCGTCGTTTTTTGCCAAACCTGCACAGCCACCGTTTCTGGGTTGAAGCAGAAAAACGTTTCGTAACCTTGCGCGTATCTGCCAAGGGCATGCGTATCATCGACAAAAAGGGCATCGATGCAGTTCTGGCTGATCTGCGCGCCCGTGGCGAAAAATACTAAGGAGAACCATCATGGCGAAGAAAGGCGCTAGCGATAAAATCCGTCTGGTCTCCAGCGCGGGCACTGGTCACTTCTACACGACCACTAAAAACAAGCGTAACACTCCGGACAAGTTCGAATTTAAAAAATACGACCCGGTTGTTCGCAAGCACGTGATCTACAAAGAAGCCAAAATCAAGTAAGGCCTCTTCGCGAGATTGCAAAAAGCCGCGCTGGTCGCGGCTTTTTTTATGCCTGACGTTTTTGCCTCGGACTTTTGCGATAATACTGGCTTTGGCCACACCCAGATTAGCAACACAAGGATGCTGAATGACGCCACTACACTTTGAAGAGCTGCTCAACCTCGACGGCAAAAGTGTGGTGCTTGTGCCCAGTGATGCCAGTGCCCGCCAGTTACGCGAGCGCATTGCGGTGGCGCGGGGCGAGCACGATCAGGCCTTTTTGGAAACCATGAGCGTTGTTCCTGTTGCGCAGTGGTTGGCTGAACTGTGGGACGAGAGCCTGCCCAGTCGCCAGGTGTTGCGGCCCATTCAGCTGTTGGCAATCGCGCAGAAGATCATCGAAAGCAGCGAGTTCTTCCCAGCCAACTGTCTCAACAGCCTCGCCATTGTTCGCCAGTTTGTCGATGCTTTCCAAATTCACGCCGCCTACTGCCTTGGCAGTAACCGTGAAGACTACCTGTTTTCCGCCGAGTACCAGGCTTTTTTCCATTGGCGCAGCGCCATGCAGGAGGCGCTGGACGAGCTGGACGCGATGAGTGCGGAGCAGTTACCAGCAGCGCTGAGTGCCGCGTTACCCGAGGGGCTATTGCAGTTGCCGGCGCGTTTAATTCTCTCGCCCTTGCTGCATTTAACACCCGCCACGCACGCATTTGTCGAGCAGTGTCGCGCGCAGGGTGTGCAGTGTTTTCAGCTCGACGACACGCCGCCTGATGCAGTGCCGAGCTTGTACGGCGCGACCCAGCTTGAGCAAGAGTGCGACGCCATTGCCAATTGGTTGGCCGGGCAGCTATTGCAGCAGCCCGAAGCGAATCTGGCGGTGTTGGTCGCCGACATGAATAATTACCGCGCCCCGCTTGAGCGCGCTCTGCAACGCCGGGTATTTCCGCAGTCGCTCTATGTCGAGGGCGAGGCGCAGGAAGCGCCCTGGGCCTTTGAGGGCAGCGAGAGCCTATATGCGTATCCCCTCATTCGGGCGGCTTGGGATGTGATCTCTTTGCGCCAGGGCGCACTGCCCTTGGAGCAGCTGAGTCGCGTGTTGCGCAGCCGCTTTGTGGCGGACTGGCCAGCCATGCGCCAGCCGCGCGCACAGTATGATCGTTTCTGTCGCGACCGTTTAGCGGTGCAATGTCAGCTTGGCGAGATGCTGGCCTTGGCGCCGTACTTTGGCGAGGACGCCGGGGTCGATGTATTGCAGGCCTTGCACTCGCACATTGGCGCGCAGCCGTCGCGGCAGCTGCCCTCGGCCTGGGTGCGCAGTTTCGACCAAATGCTGTTGGCGGCGGGGTGGCCGAATGCTGACAGCGATGACCCCGTGGTTGCAGACTGTCGCCGCGGTTTTAGCCAGGCCATGGATGTGTTTCGCGCCTTGGATCGCCAGTTGGGGGAGGTTGCTCATAGCGATGCCCTGCACTGGCTGCAGCATATTCTGACCACCAAGCGCTTTGCCGTCAGCCGGCGAAGCCCGGCCCGCATAAGGGTCTTGCAGTACGAGGAGGCACTCGGCCTGCACTTCGACGGCGCCTGGATCGCTGGGCTCGATGATGCAGCGCTGCCGCGCCGCGCTGAACCGTCACCGTTTTTACCGCTGCACCTGCAGCGCCAGGCGCAGGTTGATGGCTGTGAGCCCGGTTTGTGTTTACAGCGCGATCGCGCCCTGCTTGCAGAGATATTGCGCAGCGCCCCGGTGTTGGTGTGCAGCTATGCAGGCGAAGACCCCAGCGGCACACCCCGGGCGCCCTGTAGCTTGCTGCCGGCGATGACCGCGGCAGAGGCGGCCGATGGGGAGTTGCCGGTTCGCTGTCAGGGGCAGTTAACACATCCGCAGTCAGATGCGGTACGCCCGGTGGCCCCGGAGCAGCGGGCGCGGTTGCGCGGCGGCAGTGGTTTGTTTAAAGAATACGCTCAGAGCCCCTTTCTGGCCTTTTTAAAATACCGTTTGCGCCTCAAGGAATTTCCCCGGCCCGCGGAGGGCCTGGATCATCGCCTGCAGGGGATTTTGGTTCACGACAGCCTGGAAAAAGTGTGGCAGCGCTTGGGGGGCAAGGCCGCGCTGGACGCACTGGACTTTGCCGGGATAGAGCGGCTGGTGGCGCAGTGTGTGGACGAGGCCTTGCAGGGCTCGGAAATTAACCCGCAACGCTTTGGCGAGTCGCTGATGCAACTTGAAAAGACACGCGTGGTGGCGCTGATTAGCCATTGGCTGGAATACAAGGAGAAAGCGCGCCTGCAGGACTTTGACGTCGTTGCCCTGGAAACAGCGATGGATACCCAGTTAATGGGAATTCCGCTAAAGCTTCGCATTGACCGCATTGATCGCATCGGCGACAAGCGCCTTGTTATCGATTACAAAACCGGCGGCATTGATGGCAAGGCGCTCAATAGTGACTCGTTGACTGAGCCGCAACTGCCTATTTATGCGCTGGCCGCGAGCGAAGATAGCCCCGTCGATGGGGTGATGCTGGCCCAGCTGCGCAGCCCTGACGATTTGAAAGTGCATATGCGCAGCAACTGGGCCAACAGTGTTATTGCCAAACAGGCCCACGGCAATGATGTCGACAGCCCCGAAAAGTGGCAGGCCGAACTTCGCGCCTGGGAAGGCGCCCTGCAAAGCATGGCGGAGGGCATTTTGGCGGGCAATATCGCCCACGATTACAGCACGCAATTGGATCGCAGCTTTAGTGCGTATCTGCTGCCGCTGCTGCGCGATAGCGCCACTTCGGAGGACGAAAAATGAGCGAACTACTCAGTCCTCCCGATCAATCCCAGCGCGAGCAGGCGGTTGATCCCGCTCGTTCGGTGCTGCTCAGTGCGCCCGCAGGCTCGGGAAAAACCGGCGTGCTGCTGTTGCGTTATCTGCGCTGCCTGCTCTGTGTGGAACGCCCAGAGCAAGTGGTGGCCATCACCTTCACCAATAAAGCGGCGGGCGAGATTAAAGAGCGGGTGATGGCGGCTTTGCAGTCGGCAGAGGCAATGCCGATCAACAGTGTGTTCGACCGCGATATTCGCGACGCCGTATTGGCGGTGCGTGAGCACCAGGCCCGCTTGGGCTGGAACCTGCTGGAAAATAGCGCCCGCCTGCGTATTGCCACCTTCGACAGCTTTTGTGGCAGCCTGGTGCGGCGCTTGCCACTGCTGTCAGGCTTGGGCGCCGCCGCCCCGGTTAGCGACAGCGAGGCGCTTTACCGCGAGGCAATTCTTGAGCTATTTCGTCAACTCGACGATCCACAGTGTCCGGCGCCGCTGCGCGAGGCGCTGGAGAGTTTGCTGCGCTACGGCAGCAATCGCATCGAAACCTTGCAGCCGTTGCTGTCGGCCCTGTTGGCCAAGCGCGACCAATGGCAGGAAGATATCCTCAGCGCTGACCTCGATGTGATGGACGAGGCACTAACGGCATTGGTGAGCGAGGCGTTTGAGCGCCACTGGACGCCGCTTAAGCATTTTGGCATCGACGAGCTGTTTGCCGCCTACCGGGAGTCGTCCGGTAGCTGCGATGCACACAGTTGGGCGGCGCAGCTGCCCCAGCCGGAGGCGATTACCGTAACGGATCTGCCGGTGTTGGCGGAGGTGGGCCGCAGTATTTGCAAAGGCAGCGGTGAGCTCTATAAGCCGGGATCGGTGCAGCATGCCAAATTTAAAAAGGGCCAGCCGGGAACCGAACAGGCAAAAGACTGGTTGACGCGCGCTCAGGAAAGCGAACCGGAGGCGCTGGCGGCGCACTGGCAGGCGCTGGCAACGCTGCCACCTGCTACCTTACCCGACGGTTCCCGCGAGCTGGTGGGGCATTTTTGCGTGGCGCTGCGCTACCTGCTGGCGCAGCTGCGGCTGGTGTTTGAACAGCGCGGCGGCGTCGACTTTGGTGAAATTGCCCTGCGCGCCATTCATGCCCTTCGCACCGGAAGTGCAGGGGAGGTCAGTGACGCCATGCTGGTCGAGGATCGCATTGAGCACATCCTTGTCGATGAAATGCAGGATACCTCGGTCAGTCAGATCGAACTGCTCAAGGCGCTGTGCCAAGACTGGGCGCCGGATGACGGGCGCTCGGTATTCTTCTGCGGCGACTTACAGCAATCCATCTACGCCTTTCGGGGCAGCTTAGTCAGCCTGTTTGATGACCTGCGCCAGTCCGCCGACTTTGCGGGAAAATCCCTCGACTTGCTGCAGCTGCGCGCCAACTTCCGATCATCGCCGACCTTGGTCAACTGGGTTAACGGCTGTTTTCGTGGCTTGTTTGCCGAGCGTGACAGTGCCTATGTAGAAGCGCTGCCACAGCGGCAAAATCTCGGACGACTGCAGGTTCACCCCATCGCGGTGGCTAAAGATGTCGATGCTAGCGCCAGTGCCGCCCGCCGCGAGGCTGCTGACGTGGTGGGAATTATCCAGCGTGTGCAGAGGGAAACGCCCGAGGCGAGTATTGCGATCCTGGTGCGCGGCCGCAGTCACTTACGGGAGATTACCCCAGCTCTCAAGGCCGCCAATATTGCCTTTTCTGGTCAGGATATCGACAGCCTGGCGCAATTGCCGGCGGTAATGGATCTGCTGTCTATGCTGCGGGCGCTGTGGCACGACGCCGATGAGGTTGCCTGGTCAGGCCTGTTGCGAGCGCCCTTCGTGGGCCTGAGCTGGGACGATCTATTGTGCCTGCGCGAAACCGAAATGCCTCTGCGCGACGCCCTCTACGCCAGTGCCGAGAACACCGCGCTCAGTGACGAGGGGCGGCGCGTTTGCACACGCCTCGTCGAGGCCCTGAATTGGCTGGACTCACGGCCGGAGAGCCGCGACCTGCGCTGGGCGCTGCGCAGCCTGTGGCACCGCTTGGGCGGGCCGGCCTGCATTGCGCCGCACCAGCAAGCTGATATCGACCGTGTGCTTGCGGTGCTCGACGAGCACGCGCCCTCGGGTATTCTCGAAGACATCGCGGCCTTTGAATCGTCGCTGGCACGGTTGTTCGCCGCGCCGCCGAGCAGCCGCGTGGAGTTGATGACCATTCACAAATCCAAGGGCCTGGAGTTTGATGTGGTGATCCTGCCGGGCCTGGGCAATCGCGGCCGCAATGATGACAGGCCACTATTGGCCTGGCAGCGCCTGCAACAGCACATGCTGTTTGCCCCCAAGCCGCAGCGCAGTGGCGGTGATGAGCAGCGGCTTTACGACTACCTGTGTGGCGTGCAGAAGCAGGCGCTCAGTGAAGAGTTGGATCGCCTGCTCTATGTGGCACTCACCCGCGCGAAGGTGGAACTGCACCTGTTTGGCGTGGCGAGAATGAACAGTAAAGACGACCTCAAGCCCGATGCGGCAAGTTTTCTGGCGCGGCTATGGCCGGTGGTGTCGGCTGACTTCGAAGCCGCCGAGTTGCTGCAGGAAGGCGATGAAGTGTCGCCGTTGCGAGTGCCGCTGGCACCGAGGTTACGCGACTTTTCTGTGACACTGCAGCCGCCCTGGCAGGCGGAGGTGTACCCGGAGTCGCCGCTGCAACGGGTGCAGCGCCAGACCGAAAACGCGGTGCTTGAAGACAATATTGAAGAGCGCGCTGTTGGTATTGTGTTCCACGAATTAATGGAGCGGCTCGGGCGCCAGCAAACGAGCCGGGTGCTGATAGATGACCGCGCCAGATTGACCGGCGCATTGCGACAGCGGCTGCGCCATCATTGCCACCCCGAGCCGGGCCTGGAAGACAGTCTGGCACGAGTGCTGCACTTACTCGACAACACACTGGCCTGTGAGCAGGGGCAGTGGATTCTGCAAAGTTACGACTGGCAGGCCAGTGAACAAACCATTCGTCGCTTGATGGCAGGACAGTGGCAAACACTCATTCTCGATCGCGCGTTTATCGACAATCGCGGCGAGCAACCGCGCTGTTGGATTATCGATTATAAAACCGCTGAGGCACGGGGCTCTCTGGAGAACTTTCTGGCGGCCCAGCGTGAGCGCTACAGGAATAAAATGCAGATATACCGAGAGGCCTTGCAGGCAACTGGGTTAGAATGTCCGATTTCGTCGGCGCTGTATTTTCCTGCTCATCAGCGCCTGCTTTGTTTGGATGGACAAGATGATTAAATTCTCTGGCTTGGGCAGCCTGGTGTTAACGGGCATTCTGGCAGCCAGTTTGTCGGCATGCAGCTCAATGGTAGACCGCCAGCAGGTGGAATTTGAGGGTGCCAGCCTTGCTGCCACGCCCGCCGTGGAGTCTCGGGGTGACGTTCGTTCCGCGCCGGCAGATGGTAGCGGCCTGACTACCGCGCAGGCGCGCAAAGCCCTGCTGGGTAAGTGGTATGGCATTGCCAATAGTAAAACCGGTATTCGCAAAGAGTGGTTAGTAGAGCGAGCCGAAGATGGCACCTACCGCACAGACTTTCGCAGCACGCACCCCGACGGTCGGGTAGAGAGCCAGGCCGAGGTGGGCTTTTGGGGCGTTTCGGGGGATGTGTACTTTCGTATTTTTCGCGGCTGGGTGATGGTTGACGGTATGAAGCTGGCCAACGCGAAGAACCCGTCGCACTACGACGCCTACCGTATTGATCACCTGAGCAGCGAATTGATGCGCTACCAACATGTGGACAACGGCCGCCGCTATATTATGAAGCGCATGCCGGAAAACTTCCGATTGCCGGTGGTGTTGGAACAGAAAAACACCGCGCCGCTGAAGTTCGAGTTTTAGCCAAACCGTCAGGCGATTGGCAGAGCGCGCTTTGGCAAGCTAAAATCGCCGACCTTAATTTAACCAACACGCGGAGCTGCGTAATGGGCAGAGCCTACCAAAACCGAAAAGAGTCTATGGCCAAGACGGCCGCCGCCAAAACCAAGGTCTACAGCAAGTATGGCCGCGAAATATACGTGGTGGCGAAGTCGGGAGGGGCAGACCCCGATGCCAACCTGGCTCTGCGCAGTTTGTTGGACCGCGCAAAGAAAGACCAAGTCCCCAGCCACGTTATCAAAAATGCCCTGGATAAAGCGCAGGGCGGTGCCGGCGAAGACTTCTCGCCTGCGCGCTACGAGGGCTTTGGTCCGGGCAACTGCATGGTGATTGTGGATTGTTTAACCGACAACCCAAACCGTACCTTTGGCGATGTGCGCCTGGCGTTTACCAAAACCAACTGCAAGATCGGTACTCAGGGCAGTGTCAGCCACATGTTTGACCACTCTGCGATCTTTGTTTTTGACGGTGACGACGAAGAGGCGGTGTTGGAGGCGCTAATGATGGCTGACGTGGACGTCAGCGATATTGAGTGCGAAGACGGCAAAATCAGTGTGTTTGCGCCGCATACGGAATTCTTTAAGACCAAACAGGCACTGCAAGAAACGTTTGAAGGCATCGATTTTGATGTCGAAGAAATTCAGTTTTTGCCCCAAACCACCGCGCCGATCAGCCAAGATGATATGCCCATGTTTGAAAAATTCATGGACATGCTCAACGAGCTGGACGATGTGCAAAATATCTACCACAGCGCCGAACTACCGGCTGACTAATCAGCCGGTAGGCGCAGTACCTGCACCTCGCTGCTAGTAATATCGGCGAGCGTGTAGGGTGCCAGGCTTTTCAGGAAAGCGCCCACGGCGTTGCCCAGCAGTCCTTGTAAGGCGCAGTCGCCCATAATTCTGCAGGGCTGCTCTGCACAGTTGATCGGCTGCAAAGTGGTTTCAAACTCTTTTACGATGTCCAGCAGCGCGATGTCCTCAGGGGCCTTAGCCAAACTCAGGCCGCCACCTTTCCCCCGCACAGATTCAACCTCACCCCTGCGCACCAGTTGCATGATGACCTTCGATACATGGTTCGGGGAGATGCTGTAAAAGTCGCAAATATCCTGAATCGTAACGCGCTGCCCCGGCGGCTGCCCCGCCAAAAATATCAGGCTGCGAAAGGCGTAGTCCGTATGTTTACTTAATTTCATCTATCAGCCCTTTACCTGACACTGGAGTCGTGGCTATTATAGCGCCTCAAAACATGCATTTACTATGCATCTTTAATTGGAGAGAGATAATGACAACATTATATGAGCGTATAGGTGGCGAAGCAGCGGTAGACAAGGCCGTGGATATTTTTTACGAAAAGGTGCTGGCAGATGAGCGCATCAATAGCTTCTTTGAAAATATTGATATGTTCGCCCAGGCCCGCAAACAGAAAGCCTTCTTAACCATGGTGTTTGGTGGCCCCAATGATTACACCGGTGAGGACATGCGCAACGCACACGCCGGTATGGGCTTGAACGATGAGCACTTCAACGCCGTTGTTGAAGACTTGGCCGCTACACTGTCAGAGCTGGGCGTGGGCGACAGTGATATTCAGGAAGTGGCCAATATTGCGGAAAGTGTGCGCGACGACGTACTGAACCGCTAATTAAAGCCGGGCCAGGGAAGAAAACACCACGCTTAGCAGTTCCGACTGTTTGCCCACGCCCAGCTTTTGGTAGCTGGATTTAATGTGGCTGCGCACGGTGCTTTCTTTCACGCCCAGTTGCTGGGCAATGGCTGCCGCCGAGCAGCCGTCTGCCAGGCCCTGAATAACGCTGGCCTCGCTAGCGGTAAGGCCGAATAGCTTGCGCAAGCCCTGGTGGCTCAATTGACTGCGCAAGGTGTTGGGTTTGAGCTGCAGCAGTGCGCCAAGCTCCTGGTAACCGGGCCGTATCGACGGAATCAGCCAGGGTTCCACACTCATTTGATAGCCATTGTCGCTGTCGCCAATTCGGGCAAAGCGGCGCGCTTGGCGTTGTTTATTGTCGGTAAACGCCATCAAGTCATTGAAAAGTTGCGCGGCGTGGCGATCCAGCTGTGGGTGGTTGAAACGCAGTTGACGACCGCGATGCAGGGCAATGCCACGTTTCAGTAGCGCTTCTGCCATGCTGTTGTGAGACAGCAGTTCGCCCCTTGGGCTGAGCAAGAAGGCCGCGCTATCGACAATTCTCCCTACCGCCTCCAGGCCCATGCGGGTAATTTCGCCATCGATATTGCGCTTGTGAATGGCCAGCGCGTTCTGAATATGGGGGACAAAGGCATCCAGAGAGGTCAGCTCGTCGCGACTAAAGGGCTGGTGACTGTGGCTGCGTTGCAGGGTAACGCGAAACGCCCGCCCCTGACTTGGGTCTTCTATATAAGCGCCGCAAGCATGGCGAACATCGGCGGGGCGTGCATAGTCGGCGTAGAACTCAGAGGCTAGCAAGGCTTTGTCCGACAGCTCCTGACTGCCGTGAAATTTTTTCGGCGGGCGTTTAATCAGCTCGGCCGACCAGACATCCCGCTTGAGGTAGTAATCGATATAGCTTTGCATATCGCTCTCGTCGATATGCCGGTTCAGCATAACGTCGCCGTTTTTTTCCTGCGTGTTTTCCAGCATTAAGGTGGTAGAGCGGGTGGGAATGTCGGATTCCAGCAAGGAGAAAAAGGCTAGCCAGCCGTCTGCCTGATCCGCGTGGCGATAGAGCTCTCCAATGAGCTGCGACAGTCTGTCGTTGTCCATATATGTTTCATTACGCCGGTGCATCCTTGGCATTGAACAGCGATTCCTTTCGCCGTCCCCAATTTTGGGGAGGTAGAGCCACGACTATATAGTTAGTCTTGGTGCTGGGCAAACCCGTCCCGCCACATTCACTGCTTGTTAGGTCGGCAGTGAGTGTCTGCGGCGAGAAGTGTGTCGCTTGCGAATGTCACAGGGACTTCGCCGTGGAACCGGGCCGGCCAGGAAGTTCGCCCATGGGAAGGGATGCCCACTTACGCTACTGGTTTTGTGATGAGCGCCTCTATCCCGGCGCTGAGTGTCATGGGGGCAGTCGCGCCGCGAGATGACGATAATAGATGTATACAACGTTCAGGATGTTTGTCCTGATGAAGTTGCCCGCCACTTGCGAGAAGTTAGCGTACTACGCAGCGGGGCAATGAATACCCTGCAAGCTCTACTGCCAGATATGGAGTTCAAAGGTTTTTAAGCTTTTCGGTGTCACCCGTTTAGCTATGAATAGCACTTGGGGCGTAGGTCCACAGGTGGTTGGAAATCCGCAACCCACAGCAAATGTGGGCCTGACATGACGATTGGTAAAGGCGAAATACCATGAGCAGATACAAACTGAAATTGAGCGTGGCGACGGCCTGCTGTGCGGCGCTAGTCGCATGTGGCGGAGGAGGGGGCTCTGGCTCAGGCTCGTCGTCGGGCATTGCTTTGACCGGTAGCCCGGTGAAAGGACCGATGGCTAACGCCGAGGTTAGGGCTTACCGCTTTGCGGCCGATGAGAGCCACTATCAGGGCGATGTCTTGGATGCTGGCAGTACCGATGACCAAGCGGAGATTACTGGCTTGGCCGTCGCCAATAACCACAGCGGGCCGATACTGCTCGAGATTCGCGCTGTCAGTGGTACTGTAGATCTTGCCTCCGGGGTGGCGCCGGTGCTTACAGTATTTCGCACTGTTCTCGCCGATACGGGAGCGCTGCAGAGCCCAGTCTACCCTTCGCCGTTGACCACTTTGGCTTACGACTTAGCAGTCGCCAATGCTGACACCTTAGCGTACGGAGGCAATGCCGACGGCGTTGTCAGCGAGGCTGAGTTTGTCGCTGGTTTTGAGTGGGCGTCACGGCAGGTGGTGAGTACCTTAGGCTTCGGGTTGGATACGGATACAGACCTCAATAGCACCGCGCCCATGCTCACCGCGCAGACTGTCGATTCGACTTCCCAGGCCAAGGCAGCATCTTACCGAACAGCCATCGAGGCCCTGAGCGCGATTGTGGTGAATATGCGCGCCACGGCCGTTGCCAACAACAGTGCCAGTACCGTTAGTACGGACCAGATGCTGGCGGGCTTGGTACAGGACCTTAGTGATGGCGAGCTTGATGGACAGCAGGCTGGTCAGGCGATAGCCGCATTTAGCGATGTGCCCGACGTAGTGGCTGAAATTACTGTGGATCCGTCAAGCTTACTGGTACCTGGTACGTCGACGTCGGTTGTTGATGTCGAGAGCATTTTGATCAGCGAGCGCAGCGCCACAGGCGTCAATGTTGACAGTAGTGCACTGGAAAGTGGTGGCGATGCCAATCGAGATCCGGAGCCTGCCAATACGGTTCCGGATACGGATGGAGATGGCATCGTCGACGATGATGACAACTGTCCTCTTGTGACTAACGGTGACCAAGCTGACCTGGATGAAGATCAGCAGGGCGATGTCTGCGACGATGACCGCGATGGTGATGGCGTGATTAATGCGGACGACGCTTTTCCTGATGACCGCACAGAAGCGGTTGATACTGATGACGACGGCACAGGTAACAATGCCGACAAGGATGATGACGGTGATGGCGTTGCCGATGCGAATGATGCCTTCCCACTGGATAGTACTGAGAGTGTTGACACCGACGGGGATGGAGTTGGTAACAATGCCGATTCAGATGACGACGATGACGGTGTTGCCGATGCTGATGATGCTTTTCCCTTGGATAGCAATGAATCCGTCGACAGCGACGGGGATGGCACCGGAGACAACAGCGATATCGACCGCGACGGTGACGGCATCGAAAACGAGATTGATAACTGCCCAAATGCTGCCAACGAAGATCAAGCCGACAGTGACGGGGACAATATCGGTGATATCTGCGATGACGACAATGGTCTGCCGCAGGCCCAGTGGGACGGTTTTAATTGGGATCAGGCTGTCTGGCAGTAGCAAGTGCCGCCAACAATATTACTTATAACGGATTACCTAAATTTAAAAGGTGGATACCATGAAAAAATTACTGACTACAAGTGCTGCCCTACTACTCACCGTGCCGATGGCGATGGCCGGTACGGTGGGCTCCAGTGATATAACAACTTTTGAAAGTGGTACGGCCGCAAGGGCCGCTGATGTTAATGCGACTATCTCGGCACTGGTTGCGGCGATCAATGATAATGCTGATCGATTAACGGCGCTGGAGCAGGCAACACCGGATAATTCAGTGGTCGGTAATAGCTACCAGTTACTGAGTATTAATAGCTCGATTGCGGCGGGAGGTGTGCCCCCGGAAGGCTCGTTCAATGCTCATGCCTTTACCAATGTCAGCAACGGTAGCTTGAAGGCGACAATCAGTTTTTCTGAGGGTGGCAGCGCTAATTTTTCGATCGCCGCTGGTGACGATGCAGAATATGAAGTGAATATTCCCGACAACAAACTGCGCAACTATTCTGATGAGCCAGCTGAGAGCCAGACTGTGACATACGTGCAAAATGGCAGCGTTGTTGTAGTCAGCTTCCCTGAGGATGGCACGGTATTCGATGTTGAGTTCCTCGTCAGTGGCGATGGCTCACTGCTGACATCGGCAAATAAAGAGTATGATGCAAACGCGTCATTTGATGATGGCTCTTCAGGTGAGCTCGCCTTCGTCGAACTAATTATCGGCACCCGCACTGGAAATTGATCTGAGCATCGGCGCAGCCTGTCATATCGAGATGCTGCGCCCGCCATCAACGGCAATAATCTGGCCGTTGATATAGCTATCGCTTTGGAGCAAAAACCAGACTGTGCCGGCAATATCTGCGGCGCTCCCCCAGCGTTGCAATGGCACGCGCTCACTCACATTTCGCTGTTCGATCTCACCAAAGGCATCGCTGGCTACAGGCGGCAATATTGCGCCGGGGGCAATGCCATTCACGCGTACGTCCGGTGCCAGCTCC
The DNA here is from genome assembly GCF_016906995.1 of Spongiibacter marinus. Classification (GTDB taxonomy): domain Bacteria; phylum Pseudomonadota; class Gammaproteobacteria; order Pseudomonadales; family Spongiibacteraceae; genus Spongiibacter; species Spongiibacter marinus. The sequence continues at coordinate 71,492 of NZ_JAFBBD010000009.1, forward strand.
ACCGCCAGTGATCGCGTCATCATTGCCAAGCCAGCCTTGGCAATACTGTAGACCGGGTGGCCCTGCAGGGGTTTGTCGCCGTAGATATCGACAATATTCACAATGGCGCCGCGGTGCTTGCGCAGCGCCGGAACCAACGCCTGGCTGAGAAAGAATGCGCCTTTGACATTGCTACCCAGCAGGCTGTCCCAATCGGCCTCGCTTACCTCGCCCAGCGCCGTCGGGTAAAACCCCGAAGCATTGTTGACTAAGGCATCCAGCCGCTGCCATTGCGCGAGGGCGTCGCTGGCCAGGCGCTCCACGTCGGCGATCTTTTCCAGATCGGCGTACAGCATAACGGCCGCGTCGCTTCGCTGCTGATTGAGTTCTTCGAGCAGGGCCGTGCCAGCGGCGCTTTCGCGGCGGCAGTGAATAATCACGCGGTAGCCCTGCGTGTGCAGTTTGCGACAAATGGTTGCGCCTATGCGCTGACTGGCACCGGTAATCAGTGCGACGGGGGGCGGGTTCATAAGCTCTCCGGCGGGGTTGGCGCGGAATTATCGCAAGTCATGGCGCGCTTTATAAGGATTTTGTTGCGGAATCTCCGCTGTGTATTTGCGCCGTGCGGATGTCGCGCTATGCTCAGCGTTTTCCCATTGCGAGTATTGATCATGGTTGAGTGGATCGCGAGTCCCGAGGCTTGGGTTGCCCTGGCATCACTCGTTGCACTGGAGATCGTGCTGGGTATCGACAATATTATTTTTATCTCGATCCTGGTGGGTCGACTGCCGGCGGCGCAGCGTGAGAAAGCGCGTCGCCTGGGCTTGGCTCTGGCAATGTTGGCGCGCTTGGGGCTGTTGTTTAGTTTGGTTTGGATTATGGGCCTGATTGAGCCCTTGTTTGTGGCGTTCGGGCAAGAGATATCGGGGCGCGATATCATTCTGGTGGTCGGCGGCTTATTTCTGCTGGCGAAGTCCACCCACGAGATTCATGCGAGTCTGGAGATTAGCGACGAAACCAGCACGGCGCCAGTGTCGGCCAGTTTTGCGTCGGTGATGGTGCAGATCGCGATGCTGGATATGGTGTTCTCGCTGGACTCGGTGATCACCGCCGTGGGCCTCGTCGACCATATTTCCGTGATGGTGATCGCCATTGTGGTGTCGGTGGCGGTAATGCTGTTTGCGGCAAAACCCATCGGCAATTTTGTCGACAGTCACCCCACTATCAAAATGCTCGCCCTGTCATTTTTGCTGATGATTGGCCTGACGCTGATGGCCGAGGGCCTCGATGTCCACGTTCCCAAAGGCTATATCTATTTTGCGATGGCGTTTTCCTTTGCGGTGGAAATACTCAATATTCGCGTGCGCAAACGCAGTCAGATCGCCTTGAGCAAGCGCCTGAGCGAATAGCTGCCGGCGGGGCGGGTCTGCGACAATTGGTCGCATTTCGGCAAACCCTGTAGATAACTAGAATGTTCGCCTTTTTACGCACTTGGGGCGAACTATGTCATCTCGTTTACCTGCCAGCCTGCTGGCACTGCTGGCGGCGCTATCTAGTCAATGGGCGGCGGCGGAGCACAGCAAGCTCGAAACCGTATTGGTTACCGCCACTCGCGAGGCGCGTCAGCTACAGGATGTCGCCGCCAGCGTTGGTGTACTTGGTCAAGACGAGTTGGAAGCGGTAAACCCCGGCCACTCGGCCGAGCTATTAAATCGCATTCCGGGTGTCAATATTGTTCAGCTGGGCTCCAGTGGCGAGGGCGCTGCGGCGGCGATCCGTCAGCCTGTGTCGTACGGCCCGGTTTACCTCTATTTGGAGAACGGCGTGCCCACTCGCAGCGCGGGCTTCTTCAATCACAATGCCCTGTATGAGGTGAACACCGCACAGCGATACTCGGTGTGAAGGTGGACTGGTAATGGCGATGACACGCACTGCGCTGGTCGGCCTGCTGCTGCGCTGGCACATGCGGCTGGGGGCGCTGGTCTCCGCCGGTATTATTGCCTGGGGGCTGAGTGGTCTCGCCCACCCCATTATTTCTCGCCTGCAGCCGGTCGCCGATCAACATCGCTACCCCCTGAATGCAATGTCGGGTAGTGAACTACTGAGCCCGGCTGAGGCCTTGCAGCGCGCCGGTATTGCCGCGCCCGTTACGGCGCTGCGACTGGTTGACTGGGGTCAGGGCGCGCAGTATCGCGTCGCCCTTGCGGGGCAGGTTTTGTGGCTCGACGCCCGCAGCGCGGCGCTGCTGCCGCAAGCCGAACAGGCCTATGCAACGCAGCTGGCACGGCACTTTAGCGGCGACCAGGCCAGCCCGGTGGCGCAGCTGACGGAGCAGCGGCAGTTCAGTGAAGACTACCTGTTTATCAATCGCTTGCTGCCGGTGCAGCGCGTTGCCTTTGCGCGCGATGACGCACTGCGGGTGTATGTCGACACTGCCAGCGGGCGTCTGGCCGCGATGGTCGATGCCAATAAGGCGGCGGGGTCGGCGCTGTTTCGCAATCTGCACAACTGGGTGTTTATCCCCAATGAGCAGCTGCGACACGGGGCGATGTTGGTGTTTTTGTTCGGCGGCATTGTCGTCGGTGTAATGGGCGCTGGCCAATATGTTATGCAGGCGCGGTCCGGCCGCGGTTGGCGCAAGGGCAGCGCGGTGCGAACCTGGCACCGTCGCCTGGGCATTGTGGTGGCTTTAACAACGGTGACCTTCAGCGTCAGTGGCGCATGGCACCTGCTGCAAAAACACAACCCGGCGCCGCGCCAGGCAACGCCGAGCGCCGCCTTTTCACCCAGTGCATTGTCGCTGAACTGGGGCCTGCTGGGCGATGGCATCCGCCAGGCCGAATTGGTTGCGGTGCAGGGCCAGCCCTATTTTCGCGTATGGCAGTCCGGTGAACTCAGCTATGTGCATGCTGCCAGCAGTCAGGAGCTTGCCGGTGGTGAAGCGCAGCACGCCCGAGAGCTTGCCGGCTATTATTCCGGCAATGCCGAATTGGGCGAAGCAGTGTGGATTACCCGCTTTGAAGGCGAGTATGGCTTCATCAATAAGCGCCTGCCGGTGGTGGCTTTCGAGAATCTGCAAAATGGCGATCGCTACTATGTTGAGCCTCGCAGTGGCGTGTTGGCCGCCCATGTTCGCGATAGCGACCGCGCCAAAGGCTGGAGCTTTGCGTGGCTACATAAATGGCATTTTCTCGACGGCTTGGGGCGCGATGCACGCGATGCGGTGGCGGCGCTTTTCGCTTTGGGCATTGCCGCCAGTTTTGCGCTCGGTGTCTTCCTGTACTGTCGGCGACTGCGCCAGGGCAAGCCGGGCTGATGCTACCCGGCCGCCCGAATGCGGCGCTATACTCACGCTTTTGTTTGGGAGGCCTTCCCGTGACTCCGGCTATTGAACTCGCACGCAAGGCGGGTATTCGCCACTGCGTTCACGAATATCAACACGACCCCAGTGCCGCATCGTATGGCCTAGAAGCGGCGGACAAGCTGGGTTTACCGCCCGAGCGGGTGTTTAAAACGCTGGTGGCCGCGCTCGCCACCGGCGAATTGGTGGTCGCCGTGGTGCCTGTTGCCGCCATGTTGAATATGAAAAAGCTGGCAAAGGCAGCCGGGGCCAAAAAGGCGGCGATGGCGGAGGCAAAAGCGGTGGAGCGCAGTTCCGGTTACGTGCTCGGTGGGGTAAGCCCGCTGGGACAGAAAAAAGCGCTGCGCAGTTTTGTCGACGAGTCTGCCGCAGATTTACCGTCCATATACATCAGTGCCGGGCGTCGGGGGTTAGAAATCGAGTTGGCCGCCGACGACCTGCTGTCACTCTGCCGAGGGTGTTACGCGCCCCTCTGTTGAGGCCGGCGGCGCAAGGCAAAAGCGCGTTACCAAATTCTGAATTAACGCCACAGTGGGCTGTATCTGGTCGTGAGCAATAAATTCATCGGGCTGGTGGGCCTGGTCGATAGAGCCGGGCCCCATGACGATGGTTTGCAAACCCAGCTGCTGGAAGAATGGCGCTTCTGTCGCGAAGTTGACCACATCGGCGCTCTGCCCCGTGAGTTGTTCCGCAACCTTCACCAGCTCCGAGTCCGCAGGCTGTTCAAAGGCATCTACCCCGCCGATCAGTGAGCGCAAACCAATATTGATTTTGCGGCGCTCTGCAATGGGGCTGAGGTGTTGCTGAATGCGTTGGCGAACCTCGTCGGTATCCATGCCAGGAATTGCGCGAATATCAAAATGCAGCTCGCATTGCCCGCAAATACGGTTGGGGTTGTCGCCGCCGTGAATGCAGCCCAGGTTCATGGTGGGTGTGGGTACCGCAAAGCCGGGGTGGTGGTATTTCTCTTGCAACTCGCCGCGCAGGTTCAGCAGTTCGCCAATCACTTCGTGCATGGCCTCTAGCGCATTGTTGCCCAATAGCGGGTTCGAGCTATGGCCGCTGCGCCCGGTAATGGTAATGCCTTCCATTAATATGCCTTTGTGCGCGCGTATCGGTTTTAGCCCGGTAGGCTCGCCCACTACCGCGTAGCGCGCGCCCGAGATATCACTCTGCACCAGCGCGCGGGCACCGTCCATGCTGCTTTCTTCATCGGCGGTTGCCAGAATAATCAGCGGCGCTTTGAAGTCGTGGCTCAGCAAGCTACTCACGGCCTCAATCACCAGGGCAAAGAAGCCCTTCATGTCGGCGGTGCCCAAACCGTAAAAACGGTTGTCGCGATCGCTCAGTGCAAACGGGTCGGACTGCCAGCGCGCATCGTCATAGGGCACAGTGTCACTGTGCCCGGCCAGCACTAAACCGCCACTGCCGCTGCCGTAGCTGGCAATCAGATTAGCTTTGCCCGGTGTGGCCAGCGGCATAACGCGCACCTCGAAACCGAGGGGGCGCAACCAGTTGGCCAGCTGCTCGATCACAGCTTGATTGCCCATATCCCACTTCTCGCTTGTGGCGCTGATCGACGGCAGCGCGATCAGCTCGCGAAGCATATTTACCAATGGCGGGTGTTTCATGGTGTGGTTTGCACTCAACGGCAGTAAAGCCACCATTGTAGGCAGGAAAATGGGCAGCGAATAGGGTGTGAGGGGGGGAATCGGTCCAGCCACCACTGCCCAGCGCTATGGCCTCGGCAGTGGCGGCGAAGCGCTGGCTTAACCCAGCGTGGCTTTGAAAATGAAGAAGAAAATAATGGCCAGGCCGGCACCCGCGGGCAGGGTCACGATCCACGACATGAAGATATTGCGGATCACACGCAGATTCAGCGCCGCAATACCGCGTGCCAAGCCTACGCCCAACACGGCACCCACCAGTGTGTGAGTGGTTGAGATGGGCAGGCCGGTGGCCGATGCCAGCACAACGGTTGAGGCTGCACCCAGCTCGGCCGCAAAGCCGCGGCTCGGGGTCAGCTCGGTGATCTTGGTACCGACGGTGGCGATAACCTTGAAGCCGTAGGTCGCCAGACCGAACACAATACCGCCAGCACCCAGCAGCAATACCCACCAGGGCAGGGCTGCTTTTGCGGCGATTTCGCCGCCGGACTGAATAACGCTAACCACCGCTGCGACCGGCCCGATGGCGTTGGCCACATCGTTGGAGCCGTGGGCAAAGGCCATGGCGCAGGCAGTGAATACCATGAGTACCGCAAAGACGCGCTCGACGCTGGCAAAGCGCGAATGGCCAGTCGGGTCGGGCTCGTCCTTAATGCGGCGCAGGAACAGGTTGCCGATAAAGGTAATGATCAGGCCCGCTACCGCGGCGTACATCAGGCTTTGGCCAAAGGTCAGGCCCAAACCAATATGCTTGAGGCCTTTCACCATGGTGACCATGGAGATCATGAAGCCGACCAAGAACAGGTAATAAGGGATGTAGCGTTTCGCAGCTTCAAACGGCTTTTCGGCGCGCAAGATCAGGCTTTGCGCGCTGATAAACAGCCCGAAGGAAATTGTCCCCGCGAGCACCGGAGATACCACCCAGCTGGCGACAATTTGTCCGACTTTGCCCCAGGCGACGGCGTCGACATCAATACCCACGGCGGCAAAACCGACCAGTGCGCCAACAATGGAGTGGGTGGTGGAAACCGGCCAGCCCATCAAGCTGGCAACCAGCAGCCAGGTGCCAGCGGCAAGTAGCGCCGATAACATGCCGTAGACGAGTAATTCGGGACTGTCGGCGACATAGGCGGGGTCGAGTATGCCCTTGCGAATAGTCTGGGTGACTTCGCCACCGGCCAGGTAGGCACCGCAGAATTCAAACAGCATGGCGATAAGAATCGCCTGTTTAATGGTCAGCGCCTTGGCGCCAACCGAGGTACCCATCGCGTTGGCCACGTCGTTGGCACCAACGCCCCAGGCCATGAAAAATCCAAAGAGGCAGGCGAGAATCAGTAGCAGTTGCCCGTGTTCAGCAATGATAGACATGAGTCTTCCTTTAAAACGTTGGTAACCCTTGCTTAGCGGGCAATAATGATTTGCAGGCGCGAGCCTACCTTTTGTGATTTGTCCGACAGTTCGCCGATCAGCTCAATGATCTTATAGAGGAATATCACGTCCACCGGCGGCAATTCGCGCTCAATGCCGTAGAGGCTGGCGCGAATTTTGACTTGCAGTTGGTCGGCCTCGTATTCCAGTCGGTCGAGCTCCTCGATCATTTTCTCAACCAGTTTTACCTCGTGGCCGCGAAAACCGGTTTCCAGCAGTTCATCCAGCTCTTCGATGGCCTTCTTGGCCTGCGACGATGTGGCAATGGCTAGGTCGACGTAGCTGCGCATATCGTCGACAAGTGATGCCGGAATCTCCATGCGGCGACCGAGCATCAGGCCTGCGATATCTTTGGCGCAGTTGGCAATGCGGTCTTGCATGCTGATTAATTCGAGAAGGTCGGAGCGGGGAACGGGGAGGAAAAGATTGCTGGGGAGGTTGAGGCGGATTTGCTTCTTGATCAGGTCTGCCTCGTGCTCCAGCTTAACAATTTGCTGCTGAGCGGTTTCGGCGCCTTGCCAGTCTTTGTCGATAACCGCATTAATAAATGGCTGCAAGGCTATCGCACAGGCCTCGGCTTTCTTAATATGCTCCTGTATGGGTTCAAAGGGTGACTTACCAAACAGGTTGTTTAGCTTATTTAAGGGCACGTTAAGGCTCCTTTACGCACATGAGTAGTTGAGTGGCGGCGATTATACGGACGCAGTGTCGCCCCCTCCAGTTTTTTGCACGGTCGCCTCTCGCTGGCTGAGCGGCTTGCCGTACTATAAATACAAAATATGACAATTCGGAGCTTCAATGCCCAACTCGCTTAAAACACAGGGCCCCCTCGATACCGCAGTGCTACTCCGGCAGCTGGTTGACGACGGCCTGCTGGAGCCAAGCTCTGCCAAGCGCGCCGGTGTTAATCCACCGCGCAAAGGCGAGCGCCTCCAGCACCCGCTCAATTACCTAGCCAGCCAGCAACTTGCCGATGCGCGGCGCAGCGGGGCGACCCTTAGTATAGACACTCTATTGCAGTGGCTGAGCGATCGCTGCGGGCTGGGCTTTCAGCGCATTGATCCTTTAAAAATTGATGTGCCCTCGGTCACCGAGGTTATGTCCTTTGCCTTTGCTCAGCGCCATCGCATTCTGGCGGTGGCGTCCACGCCGGCCGAGGTGGTGATCGCCTGCGCCGAACCCTTCGTTGATGGCTGGGTGAGTGATTTGCAGCAGGTATTGAATCGCCCTATTCGCCGGGTGATTGCCGACGCTGATGCCATCGACCGCTATACCGTGGAGTTCTACAGCCTGGCGCGCTCGGTGCGCGGTGCCAGCACCGGGGAGCGCAGCAGCACGACCAACCTGGAGCAGCTGCTCGAAATCAGCAAACAAAAAGACCTGGATGCCAACGATAGCCACGTGGTGAATATTGTCGACTGGCTGCTGCAATACGCCTACGATCAGCGCGCCAGTGATATTCATATCGAGCCCCGCCGCGACCAGGGCAATGTGCGCTTTCGCATCGACGGCGTGTTGTGCACGGTATACCAGTTGCCCGCAACCGTGCTCACGGCGGTGGTCAGTCGCCTCAAGATTCTCGGCCGTATGGATGTGGCAGAAAAACGCCGCCCCCAGGACGGCCGCCTGAAAACCAAAAACCCCGCCGGGCAGGAAATAGAGCTGCGGCTGTCCACCCTGCCGACCGCTTTCGGCGAGAAGATGGTTATGCGTATCTTCGACCCCGAGGTCTTGCTGCGCAGCTTTGACGAACTCGGCCTGCGCGGCGACGACCTGCAGCGCTGGCAGTCGATGATCGGCGCGCCCCACGGCATAGTGTTGGTCACCGGCCCCACCGGCTCGGGTAAAACCACCACGCTCTATTCCAGCTTGCGCAAGATCGCCAGCCCCGAGGTGAATGTTTGCACCATTGAAGACCCCATCGAGATGGTCGAAGAGGCCTTTAATCAGATGCAGGTGCAGCACAATATCGGCCTGGACTTTGCCGGGGGCGTGCGCGCGCTGCTGCGCCAGGACCCGGACATTATTATGATCGGCGAGATCCGCGACCTGGAAACCGCCGAAATGGCCATTCAAGCGGCGCTTACCGGTCATTTGGTGATCTCTACCCTGCACACCAACGACGCACCCTCTGCGGTTACCCGTTTACTGGAGCTGGGCGTGCCCGCCTACCTGATTCGCGCCACCGTGCTCGGGGTGATGGCGCAGCGTTTGGTGCGCACACTGTGCCCGCACTGCAAAACCGCCGTCGACAGCAGTGAAGCCGACCCTGCCGGCAGTGAATGGGCCGCCTTGGCCGCGCCCTGGAAATTGTCGCCGCCTGCGCGCTACTTTGCCGCCACTGGCTGCCTGGAGTGTCGCAACACCGGCTACTACGGCCGTCAGGGCATTTATGAAATTCTCACCCTCGAAGGCGAGTTGCAGGCGGCGATTCAAGACGATGTGGCGCTGGACCAGATGCGCCTGTTGGCGATGAAAAAAGGTATGAAAACACTGCGCCTCAGTGGTGCGAGAAAGGTGGCCGCTGGCGAGACCACCATTGCAGAAATTATGCGCGTGGCGCCGCCGGTGCAGTCGCACTAGGGTGCGCACCGAATCCATAACTACCCGCCTGATGGGGATGATGTATGAGCACAGCATTAAACGTGCAAACCGATGAGTTACCTGCGCTACTTGCCGAGGGTTTAGATGCCCGTTGGCAGAGTTTTCTTCAGCGCTGCAGCGAGCCGCAGGCCCAGTGGTATCAGGAATTTACCCAGTCGGAGGCGCGCCCCAAACTGCTGCTGGCGATCGCTGCCAGCCCGATTTTTCTCGACTACTGCCAGCGTTTTCCACAGGCGCTGATCGACCTGCAGCAGCAGGGTTTATTGGATGCACCGCTGTCCGCCGGTGAGTTAACTGAGCAACTGGCGGCTGAGTGCGACGCCTGCAGCAATGCCGACGAGTTGGCCAAAACCCTGCGTCAGTTTCGCTACCGCCACTGGTTAAGATTGGTGTGGCGCGATCTGAACCGCCTTTGCGATATGGTCGCCACCACTGCCGAACTCTCGGCTCTGGCCGATGTATGTGTGCAGCAAGCGCTGGCTTTTTTGCACCGCGAGCTGTGCCGGGAATGGGGTGAGCCGCAGTCTGCCGACGGCCGCTCACAACAGCTCAGTGTGATTGCCATGGGCAAGCTGGGCGCCGGCGAATTGAACCTTTCGTCAGACATCGACCTGATCTTCAGCTATCCCGAGGCGGGCAGCACAGCGGGTGGCCCGCGCAGCGTCGACAATCAGGAATTCTTTATTCGCCTTGGGCAGCGTTTGATCAAGGCCTTGGATGCGCGCACCGCCGACGGCTTTGTGTTTCGCGTGGATATGCGGCTGCGGCCCTATGGCCAGAGCGGGCCGCTGGTGGTCAGCTTCGACGCCATGGAAGAGTACTACCAAGACCAGGGGCGGGACTGGGAGCGCTACGCGCTGATCAAGGCGCGCTGCATTGCCGGTGACGAAGCGGCAAATCAACGCCTGATGGCCAGCCTGCGGCCGTTTACCTACCGCCGCTATCTGGACTTTTCCGCTATTGAGTCGCTGCGCGATATGAAGGCGATGATCCAGCGCGAGGTCGCGCGTCGCAGTCTGCATAACAACATCAAACTCGGCGCGGGCGGTATCCGCGAAATTGAATTTATCGCCCAGTGTTTCCAGTTGATTCGCGGCGGTCAGGAAATCAGCCTGCAGCAGCGTCCACTGCGGATTATTCTCGATGAGTTGCGCGACATGGAGCTGTTGCCCGCCCCGGTGGTGGACGAGCTGCAGGCGGCCAATGTCTTCCTGCGCAACGCCGAGCATGCGATACAGGCCTGGCGCGACGAGCAAACTCAGCAGCTGCCCGATGCACCAGCGCCTCAGGCGGCGTTGGCGCTGAGCATGGGCTATGACAGCTGGGAGGCCTTCACGGCGGCACTGGCCGAACACCGCCAGCGTGTCGATGAGCACTTTGCCAATATTATTGCCGCGCCAGAGGAGGAGGGCAGCACCGATCGCGCAGCGATTCAACGCTGGGAAGTGTTGCTGAACGACCCCGACGCCGACTCATTGACCGAAGAGCTGCAAGCGGCGGGCTACAACGATGCCGCCGAAGTCGCCCGGCGCTTGCTGGCGCTGTTAACCGGCGCGGGTGTGCAGCGCATGCAGGGCAGTGCGCGGGAGCGCCTGGACGATTTCCTGCCGCTGTTGCTGGAGCAGGTTCAGGAGGCGGAAGACAGCGGCCGCGCCTTCCTGCGGTTGATCCCGTTGATAGAGGCCGTGCTGCGCCGCACCGCGTATCTGGTGTTGTTAATGGAAAACCCCGCCGCGCTGGGACGCTTGGTCAGGTTGTGCGATGCCAGCCCCTGGGTGTCGCGGCAGTTGGCGGCGCACCCGGTGTTGCTGGATGAATTGCTCGACGCCAGCAGCCTGTACTCAGTGCCCGACAAAGACGGTCTGCGCAGCGAGTTGCGCCAGCGCCTGCTGCGCATTCCCGAGGACGACCTGGAAGCGCAAATGGAAGCGCTGCGCTACTTCCGCCTGGCCCATGTTCTCAGGGTGGCGGCCTCGGAAATTACCGGCAGCCTGCCGCTGATGAAGGTCAGCGACTACCTGACGTTTATCGCCGAAACGGTAATGGAATTTGTCGTGGATATCGCCTGGCAGAATCTGGTGGAGAAGCACGGCACCCCCTGTGGCGATGACCCGCGCCGCCATTTTGTGATTCTTGCCTACGGCAAGATGGGCGGTATCGAGCTGGGCTATGGCTCAGACCTGGATTTGGTATTCGTGCACGACGTGCCCGCCGGCGTGGTCAGCGATGGCGAGCGCCCGCTGGATGGCACCATGTTCTATACCCGCCTGGGGCAGCGCATCATTCATATCCTTACCGCGCAAACCCGTCTCGGTCAGCTCTACGAAGTGGATATGCGCCTGCGGCCGTCGGGTAACTCGGGGCTGTTGGTAAGCTCCTTCTCGGCCTTTCGCGACTACCAGCGCGGTCAGGCCTGGACCTGGGAGCACCAGGCACTGGTGCGGGCGAGGGTGGTGGCCGGTGACCCGGTACTGGCCGAAAAATTTACCGAGCTGCGCGCCGATGTGTTGGGCAGCGAGCGCGATCTTGCCAAGCTGCGCGAAGACGTACTGAGTATGCGCGACAAGATGCGCCAGCACTTGTTGCCGTCAGGCGGTGAAAAAAACCACGAATTTGATATCAAACAAGGCCTTGGAGGTATCGTTGATATAGAATTTATGGTGCAATATGCCGTTTTAGCTTGGTCGCATCAGCACCCGCCACTGCACTACCACACCGACAATATTCGGATCCTGGAGTCCCTTCAACAAGAAGGTTTGATTCCCGAGGCTGATGCCCGGGCCTTGATCGAGGCCTATATCGCGTTTCGCAGCCAGTCGCACCGGGCCAGCTTGCAGGAACAAAAGGGACAACTCAGTGGTGAGGCCCTCGCAGAGGAACGCGGCGCCGTGCGTCGAATCTGGCAACAGATATTCGACGAGCAATAACCGCATAACAGTAATTTTCAGGAGTAAACGACAATGTCCATGGCCGATCGCGATGGTCTAATCTGGTTCGACGGTGAAATGGTGCCCTGGCGCGATGCCCGTGTACACGTACTCACCCACACGCTGCACTATGGCATGGGCGTATTTGAAGGCGTGCGCGCCTATCACGCTGGCGATCGTGGAACCTGCATCTTCCGCTTGAACGAGCACACCGACCGCCTGTTCCGCTCAGCCCATATCATGAATATGAGCATGCCCTTCGACAAAGACGTGATCAACGAAGCGCAGCGCCAAGTGGTCCGCGAAAACAATCTCGACGAAGCCTATCTGCGCCCGATGGTATTCCTCGGCTCGGAAGGCATGGGACTGCGCGCTGACAACCTGCGCACTCACGTTATTGTTGCTGCCTGGGACTGGCCCAGCTACATGAGCCCGGAAGCGCGTGACAAGGGTATTAAGGTGCGTTGCAGCTCTTACACCCGCCACCACGTCAACATTTCCATGTGTAAGGCGAAGGCCAATGGCCACTACATCAACTCGATGCTGGCGCTGCGCGAAGCGTTGGACAGCGGTTGTGAAGAGGCCTTGTTGCTGGACAACGAAGGCTACGTGGCCGAAGGCAGTGGTGAGAACATTTTCATCGTTCGCGATGGCAAACTCTACACGCCCGAGCTGACCAGCTGCCTGGACGGCATCACCCGCAACACCATCTTTGCCTTCTGCAAAGAGCTGGGTCTGGAAGTGGAAGAAAAGCGCATCACACGCGATGAAGTGTATGTTGCCGACGAAGCCTTCTTCACCGGTACCGCAGCGGAAGTTCTGCCTATTCGCGAGCTGGATGGCCGTCAAATCGGCAGTGGTGTACGCGGCCCGATCACCACCGAGCTGCAAAGCCGCTACTTTGACCAGGTCAAAGGTCGTCGCGAGCAATTCCCTGAGTGGTTAAGCCCCGTCGCTTAAGCCCCTGTGCGTGAGCTGCCCGGTCGGCTCACGCATTGCTTCTCCCCTTATTAGCTTTCCCCCTGCGGTGCCTGATAGCGGCATTCCCCGCGAATCTTCAATGCATTGAGCACCGCGTATTGTTCCAGCGTGATGTAGCCGTAGGGGCAATAGGCCTGCAAGCGGCTGTCGTTGCGCAGCATGCGCTGCGCCTGTTTCAGCAGCTCGTCGTCACTGGGTGGGCGTTTTTGTGGGCGATTCGGGTCCACCGTGTGGCGAATCGGTTTCACCGGCGGGAGGGCGATTCGCAGCTGGTATTCAAACAGCTTCAGGTCGCCACCGCGATTCAGCGGCGTGAATAATCCCCTGTCCTGCGGCGGGTTGGGCTGGCTGCTGCAAGCGGCGGTCAGGGCGCAGGCGATAAAAGCGCTGTAAATGGCACGCATCTTTATGGTTTTCCTGGCATTTTTGCGGGGCCTGGCAGTGTAACATGACAAACTGGTAATCCCTCTAGTGGGCCGCGAGACGGGCCGTCGGTGGATTTATCCACAAGCGATGGTTAGAATCCGTTCACTTACGAGGCGTCATGCCCCGCAATAGCTGCGGCGGCCCAAGGCCCGCACGCGAGCCGCCAGTGTGAATAGCGGTCGCGGCGATAAGAGGCCGGGCACGTCAGAAACAATCCTAACAAACAGCGATAACGGCTATGTCATCAGACCCAACCGCGCTTGCCCAGTCCGCCACCGCGGCGACCGGGTCGGCCCAAGTTATTCCCATTGAAGAGGCGCGTCCGCAGCGTCGTCTTCATATCTGTCTGCTCGGTTATCGCAGTGCGCCCTTTGGTGGCGGTCAGGGTATTTACCTCAAGTACCTCAGCAAGGCTCTGGTGGATGCCGGTCACGAGGTAGATGTGATCTCGGGGCAGCCCTATCCCCATCTCGACCCGCGGGTGAAGCTGATCAAAATGCCGGGCATGAATCTCTTTGAAACCGGCCTCGGTTCGCTGCGCCCCCATCACCTTAGCTCGCTCACCAATATCATCGAGTGGAGCAGCAAGCTGACCGGCGGTTTTGCCGAGCCCTACTGCTTTGGCCGCCGCGTGGTGAAGTACCTCAAGCGCCACGGTCGCCACTACGACATTATTCACGACAACCAAAGCCTCAGCTTTGGCATGCTCAAACTGCAAAAGCTCGGTTTTCCGCTGGTCACGACCATTCACCACCCCATTACCAGCGACCTGGATATTGCCCTGAAGGCTGCCAACTCCCTGGTTGACCGCGTGCTGATACGCCGCTGGCACAGTTTCATCCAAATGCAGCGCCAGGTTGCGCCGCAGTTGCACCACGTGGTCACCGTTTCTGAGCGCTCCCGCGAAGACATCGCCGCCGCCTTTGGCATGCAGCCCGCTGCGATCCAGCTGGTGCACTGTGGTATCGACACCGACGAATTCCGCCCGCTGCCCAGCGTGAAAAAAATACCGCGCCGCTTAATGGCAACCGTATCGGCCGATGCGCCATTGAAGGGCATGAGCTACCTGTTTGAAGCTGTGGCAAAACTGCTGCCGCGCTACCCCGACCTGCAGCTGTTAATGGTGGGCAAAATTCGCGAGGGTGGCGAGGCCGAAGCGCTGATCGAAAAGCTTGGCCTGCACAATCACATTGCCACCGCCTCGGGCATCAGCACCGAGCAATTGGTGCGCTATTACAATGAAGCCGAAGTCGCCGTCGTGCCCTCGGTTTACGAAGGCTTTGGCCTGCCCGCTGGCGAAGCCATGGCTTGCGGTACAGCGCTGGTGTCCACTACTGGCGGTGCGCTGCCAGAAGTCACCGGCGACGCGGCCCTGCAAGTGCCGGTGCGCGACGCCCAGGCTCTGGCCGATGGCATCGATGCGCTGCTGAGCAACGCCGAGCAACGGCGCGCTCTGGAAGTGGCTGGCCGCGAGCGCATGGAAGAATTGTTCTGCTGGAGCCGCGCCGCCCAGCAGATGCTGGACTATTACGAACAGGTATTACGCAGTGAAAACGGTTGATTTTAAACACTTTGCACTCCAGCCCGGCGACCGCCTGCTGGATCTGGGTTGCGGCGAAGGCCGCCACGTTATCTCTGCTTATGTGGAAGGTGAAGTCACGGCGGTAGGCGTCGACCTGTGCCTGAAAGACCTGCAAACCGCCCAGCAGCGCGCCGCTGATTTTGTTGATGGCAGCGACGACAAGCGCGCCTTTGGTCTCGCCAATGCCGATGCCATGAACCTGCCCTTTGCCGACAACAGCTTCGACAAAATCATCTGCTCAGAAGTGTTGGAGCACATCCCCGACTATCAGGCCGTGCTCAAAGAGATCGAGCGCATCCTTAAACCTGGCGGCCTGTTTTGCGCCAGCGTGCCGCGCGCCTGGCCAGAAAAAATCTGCTGGGCACTGAGCGATGCCTACCACCAAGTGGAAGGCGGTCACCTGCGTATTTTTAAAGCCAGCGAGCTGCGCAAGCAGATCCAGGGCCTGGGTTTCCGCTTCTACCGTCGGCACTGGGCACACGCCTTGCATTCCCCCTATTGGTGGCTGAAATGCGCCTTCTGGGAGCAGGACAACAACCCGCTGGTAAAGAGCTACCACAAACTGCTGGTCTGGGATCTGATGGATCGGCCGTGGATCACCCGCACCGTCGAGCGTGGCCTCAACCCGGTAATGGGCAAATCAGTGGTCATGTATTTTGAAAAAGGACAGGCAGCATGAGCGGACTGTTTCTCAGCAAGGGGTTGTACCCGGAAGACTTCTTCCGCGCCACCATTGAGTTTCTGAAGCGCGAGCAACAGGCCGACGGCAGCATCCCCTGGTTTGAGGGCGGTCACGCCGACCCCTGGGACCACGTCGAGTCCGCAATGGGGCTGAGTATTGGCGGCGAATACGACGCCGCCGAGCGCGCCTACTTCTGGCTGCGCGACAGCCAACTTGCCGACGGCAGCTGGTGGGCCGCCTATCGCAATGGCGAAGTGGATAACCGCGAACGCCGCGAAACCAACTTCGTTGCCTATATTGCCACTGGCGTTTGGCACCACTACCTCATTAGCCAGCGCCGCGAGTTCCTGCAAGCCATGTGGCCCTGCGTGCAGCGCGCCATCAATTTTGTGGTGGGCCAGCAAAGCCCCCACGGCGACATTAACTGGGCGGTCGATGCCGATGGCCAGTCGATGGAAGACGCGCTGGTCACCGGCTGCGCCTCCATCTACAAAAGCCTGGAATGTGCCTGGAATATCTCGGTTGTACTCGGCGAGCCCCGCGACGAATGGCGCGCCGCCCGCGCCGCCCTCGGCGATGCCATGCGCAACAAGCCCGAGCGCTTTGACCGTACCTGGGAAAGCAAAGCCCGCTACTCCATGGACTGGTTCTACCCCGTACTCACCGGTGTTGTGCCGCCAGCCAAAGGCAGCGCCCACCTGCAAAAACGCTGGGGCGAATTCGTTGAAGACGGCCTCGGTTGCCGTTGCGTGTCCGACGAGCCCTGGGTCACCGTTGCGGAATCCTGCGAGCTGACCATGGCCCTGCTCGCCGCCGGCGATCACGCGCGCGCCGTTAACGTTTACAGTTGGCTGCACCAATGGCGTGACGGCAACGGCGAATACTGGACAGGCTACCAAATGGTCGAAGACCTGCTGTGGCCCGATGAGCGCCCCACCTGGACCGCCGCCGCCATCCTGCTTGCCGCCGATGCGCTCACCGAGCACACCCCGGCCCATCACCTGTTTAAAGAAGTGCGTCTGCTGGAAGTTGAAGCAGAGCTGGCGGAAGAAGCCGAGCGCTACACCAGCGGGCGCTAATAGCGTTCGCGAAATTCCACCTCTGACCGCGATTGGGTTACGTGGCACCTTCCTGATGGCCCGAAAGGCTTATTCCTGCGCAGATCCCGCCGTGCTCGGCAGGGCGGACATGTTGCCTGTCGTGTAGGAGCGGGCCTGACCGCGACCGACCTAGCGCTTGTAGGAGTGCTTTGGGTACGCGTACTCCATTTTGGTCGCGGTCAGGCCCGCTCCTACATAGCCATGATGCGCGCACACTTCGAAAGAAAATAAGCCGGGCGCCCAGCAGGGCCGAAACGCTCACCATCAGCAAATCCCGCGAATATTCCTCTCTACCAATTCCCGCCATAGCCGCTCGTGATTCTCCAGCTCCAGGTGCTGAGAGGTGCTTTGCAGTTGCGCGGGCAGGTCGAGAAATTGGCCACTAATACTGGCCTGACTGGACGAGCTTTCGAACAGGGCAAAGCCGAGGGTCATCCACAGCAGTGACTGGGCGTGGCGCACGGCGAGACTGTCCTCTATCTGCATGGCTTTGATGGGCTCTGCCAGTGTGGCAATGGTGGCGACCATGGCTTCAGCGGGCAGGCTGTTGTTGAACTGGGGTAGCAGGCCGGGGAAGGCGAGTACTTGTTGGCGCAGTTGGTCGAGGAGTTTTTCCAGGCGTTGGGCGTGGCTTAACCCCGCAGGCAATGCACTGACATCCACGCTGAGTACGCTCTCGCCGATGGCGGTGAGCAGTTGTTGTTTGTTTTCAAAGTAGCGGTATAGGGAGGTGGGACTAATGCCCAGCTCTTTTGCCAGTTGCCGCAGGCTGAGTGCCGCGAGGTCTTGCTGTTGGGCAAGTTGCAGCGCCACAGCGAGAATCTGCTCTTTGCTGGTGCTGCTGGGGCGGCCAACGCGGCGCGTGTTACGGGTCATGGTTTATCCTTCTTTTTAAATATAGTAACACCGTTAACTAATTCGTGTTAGCATCGTGTCATTGGCGTTCAATAACATAACAATGAGGCCTCGTATGAGTAACGATCAGCGCCCCACACCGGTATTGGATAACCCGGAAGAAACCCGCAGCAAACTGGAAAGTTGGCTGTCTGCCCAGCTTGGCGACACGGTGAGTATCCCGTCGCTCAGTGTGCCCGAGGGTACGGGCATGTCGAATATCACTATGGTCTTCGATGCTCAGCACGGCGGCGCCGAGGCGGCTTATGTGGCGCGCATTGAGCCGCGTGGCGAGTACCTGGCCTTCCCCGAATATGACCTGGGTATTCAGTGCCGGGTAATGGAGATGCTGGCGGCCAATAGCGATATTCCGGTGCCCGAGATCGTTGCCAAGGAGCTTACCGGCGAGGTGCTGGGGCAGCCATTCTACATTATGAAAAAGACCGACGGGGTGATTCCGCCGGATATGCCGCCCTATCATATGGATGGCTGGTTAACCGAGGAGGCGCCGGAAACTCGCCGTCAGCTCTGGTTGGCGGGCCTGAAGCGCTTGGCGCAGGTGAACACGCTCGACATCAGTAGCCCGGCTATCCGGTCTGCCCTCAATGCCTGCGCCATTCCCCGCAGCCTCGATGAACAGCTGACGTACTGGGAAAATTATTACCAGTGGGGCTACCAGCGCAATGGCGAGCGGCTTCCCCACGATGTTGCCGCAAGCACCTTACAGTGGTTGCGTGATCATCAGCCCAAAGAGCAGGCGGTCGCCCTGTGCTGGGGTGATTCCCGAATGGCGAATGTGATTTTCAGCCCGGATAAAACTGACGTTGCCGCCTTGCTGGACTGGGAAATGGTCGCGCTGGGAGACCCCCTGCAAGATGTGGCGTGGTGGATTTACATGGATGAGTTGTTCAGCCACGGGCTGGATTTTCCACCGCTGGAGGGCTTCCCCAGCCGTCAGGAGTCAGCCGAGGCCTGGGCGCAGCTCAGCGGGTTTAATACCGACCAACTTCACTATTACCTGGTGTTTGCCGGCTTGCGTTTCGCGTTGTTGCTGGGGCGTATGTCGATAGGCATGGGCAACGAAGACAGCATTAACAGCCATTTCAGCAGCTGCTTTGAAGTGAAGTATCTGGAAAAAATTCTCTCGGAAAAATCGGCCTGAGGACGCGTAACCATGATCAGTAAACTCGACGATTACCCCATTCACCAAACCGCTGAGCCGGTCGCGCAAACCGCCACCAGTGACCGCTTCACCTATGACCGCTTCTGGTATAACGGCCACGCCAAAGACAGCGCATTTTATTTTGGCATCGGCCTTTGCCGGTATCCCAATTTGGGCATTGTAGACTGCAGTTTGAGCGTGGTGGTGGACGGCCGCCAGTACGCCTTTCACGGCTCCCGTCGCGCCTCTGACGAGCCGATGGATTTGGATGTTGGCCCCTTCAAACTCAGCATTTTAGAGCCGATGGGTCGCCACCGTTTGGTGATTGAACCCAACGACACCAATATCGAATGCGACCTGGTGTTCACCCCTAAAACCGGGGTGATTCCTGAGGGGCGGCAAACCCTGCGCAACGCCCGGCATGTGGTGATGGACGCCACCCGCATCGACCAGTTTGGCCACTGGCAGGGCAGCATTTCCGTTGAAGGTCGCAAGATTGCGGTAAACAGCGAGACCACCTTCGGCCTGAAGGATCGTTCCTGGGGGATTCGTCCGGTGGGCGCGCCGTATGAAGGCGGCGCACCGCTGGACAGTTTCCAGGCGGTGCACTTTATGTGGCTGCCCATTCACTGGGAAAACCGTTGCACGCTGGCCGGTTGGTTTGAAGACGATAGCGGCTACCAGTGGCACACCGACCAAGCCATCGCTCCCATTCATGCAGAGGGCGAGAGCATTCCGGTAAATGACCCGGCCATGACGCTGTGGCAGGGCTGCGTTGGCCACCAATTGAAATTTAAGCCCGGTACCCGTCAGGCCGAGTCGGGCACCTTCCTGATGAACCATAAAAACGGCGAGCAGATCGAAATTACTGTGCAGCCGGTATTGCTGCACCGCATGAAGGGGCTGGGCTATATGCACCCCGAGTGGGGGCACGGCAAATGGCATGGCGAACTCGTTATCGCGGGCGAGAGCTGGAACTGTGACGAGGCGCCGCCGCTGAACCTGGAGAATATTCATATTCAGCAAACGGTGGTTGCACGTTGTGGCGATGAAGTGGGCTATGGCGTATTGGAGCAGCTACATATTGGCCCCCACGCCGAACTGGGTTTTAAAGACTGGTTTGATGGCGCGGAATAAAGCGGCCGGAATCCGCTGGGCTTAAATCAAGTTGATGTAATAACGGTAGGATGAGTAAACGAGAGGCGCGCTGCCTGGAGGTATGGAGGTAGCGCGCCTTTTTTCGTTGCTTAGGCAGGTTTGTACAAACCCTTGCCGTTGATTTTTGGCAGGTCGTAAGCGGCGACCATTCCGGGCTCTTGTTCCACCACAGCGGGAATGGCATTGACGATGGCGGTAGCGGTTTGAATCACACCGCCCACCGCGTGGTCGCCGTGCTTGTCTTCCATGTCCATGCTGATGGTCATTTTGGGTTCACCTTCAATAATCACTTTGTAACCCTTGCCCTTGGGCCAGTCGGGGGCGATGTCGTCGGTGATGCGGGTGATGTGTTCCAGTACGATGGCGTCGCGGCCATCGACCACGGCGCGCACTTCAAAGCGCATGGCGCCGGTGGTGCCCTTCTTGAAGACGCCCATGGCATTTTCGGTGTCCTGCTCAAGGGGCAGGCGCTCGTGCACTTCGTACACGCGCTCTACCTCCAGGCCCAGGGCCGCCGCCACCGAACGCACCGAGCCGCCCCAGCCCAGCGACAGCATGCCGGGTGCAAACAGCACGCAGTCGTGATCGACCGGATAACCAAAGCCCATCACCTCGCGAATGGTGTCTTCCTGTTCGTAGGTGGCGTAGTTGATGATCTCCTGCATGCGTATGCTCGACCAGTGCTCGCTTAGGCCGGTGAACACCAGCGGCATGGTGTCGTTGGCAAAACCGGGATCAATACCATTGTTAAAGCAGGTGGCTTCGCCGATCTCGCAGGCTTCTTTGATCGGCTCGGCAATAAAGGCCACGTCGGGGTTGTCGGGGTATTGCAGCATAAACAGCGACGAGGCCACCACATTGATGCCCCGGCGCAGGCAGCGCGCCTGGTCTTTGGCCGCTTCCATCATGCGGGTCTCTGAGTGGGCGGTGTACACGACGCAGTCCGGGTTGAGGTCGAGTACCGCGTCAATGTCGGTGGAGGCCGCAACGCCACAGGGCGTGTCGAGCTCGGCCAGGGTGGCGGCATCGACACCGGCCTTGGCATCACTGCTGACAATGTGGCCAATCAGTTCCAGTTCGGGGTGATTCAGTACCGCGCGAATGGCGTATTTGCCAACGTTGCCGGTTCCCCAGGTAACCACTTTTAACGACATAGTATTTCCCCACTCTTTATTGTTAATGGCTGACGGGTATACGCGCCAGCGCTGTGCTTGGATAGCCAGCCGTCATGCTAGCAAGGGCGGCGGTGTGGCGAAGGCTGCGCTGGTATGACATAGAAAACCGCCGCTGGCTGTCGCGAGGGCAAGCAGGGCAGAATAGCGCGGTGGTTTAGCAATTTAGTATCAAACTGATCGGTGGTGACGAAACCATGCAAGGCTTGAAGACGCCGCGCTTGTGTATGCGGCAGTGGCGCGAAACGGATGCGGCGGCCTTCGCGGCGATGAATGCCGACCCTAAAGTAATGGAATTCTTTCCTCGTGGTTTATGCCGTGAAGAGAGCGACGCTCTGCTGGCTCAGTTGTCGGCGCAAAACGCGCAGCAGGGCTGGGGGATATGGGCTTTAGAGCGCAGTAGCGATGCGCGCCTGCTGGGCTTTGCGGGATTGAAGACGGTGGCAAGTGATTTACCGTTTGCGCCAGCCACCGAGATTGCCTGGCGTTTGGCCGCCGATGCCTGGGGGCAGGGCTACGCTTATGAAGCGGCGCAGGCCGCCCTGGATTATGGCTTCGCTACGTTGAACATGCCTGAAATTGTGGCGATGACAGCCGTTGTGAATACGCGCTCGCGCGCATTGATGGAGCGCCTGAACATGCGGCGCGGTGACGACTTCGAGCACCCGCAATTGGCCGTGGGCTCGCCGCTGCGCCGCCATTGTTTGTACACACTGGCGGCGCCCGCCTGACAAGCGTTTTAGTTGCCGGCCGGGCTGTCTTTCAGTTCCTTTTCAAGCTGGTGCGCCACATCCTGCGGGGAGCCTGTGTGGCGAGCCAGGAAGCGGTAGGCCATTGGCACCACAAACAAGGTAAACAAGGTGGCGGCACTCACCCCGGAGACCACCACCACGCCAATCACGTAGCGGCTTTCGCTGCCCGCACCAAAAGCCAGCAATAGCGGAATGGCGCCCATAATGGTGGTGATGGCGGTCATGATAATGGGGCGTAGGCGCTGTTCGGCGGCTTTACTAATTGCCTCTTCAAACTCAACACCGTCGTCGCGCAATTGGTTGGTGAACTCCACCAACAAGATGCCGTTTTTGGCGGCTAAGCCCACCAGCATAATCAGCGCCACCTGGCTGTAGATATTCAGGCTCTGCCCGGTGAGGTAGAGCCCGAGCAAGGCCCCGGCAATGGCCAGCGGCACGGTGAGAAGAATCACCAGTGGGTGAACAAAGCTTTCAAACTGGGCGGCAAGTACCAAATAAACCACAAGCAGCGCCAACACAAAGGTGAAGTAGACGGCATTGCCGGAGTCTTTGTAGTCCAGCGATTCGCCCTTGTAGTCGATGATGGCATCCGGCGCGACCTTGCGTGTGACCTCTTCCAAATAGCTCAGTGCCTCGCCCAGTGAATAGCCCTCTGCGAGGTTGGCATCCAGGGTGATGGCGCGCACGCGGTTATAGCGCCTGAGCACCGCCGCGTCGCCGCGCTCGCTAATGCTGACCAGGTTAGAAAGCGGAATGAGCTGGCCGCTGCTATTCGAGCGCACATAGATATTGCCGAGGTCGTTGGGCGTGTTTTGTTTGTCCGGCTCGCCCTCCAGCACCACGTTGTACTCTTCGCCATCGAGCATAAAGGTGGTAACTCGGCGGGAGCCGAGCAGGGTTTCCAGACTGCGGTTAATTTCCTGCGTACTGACGCCGAGGTCGGCAGCGCGGTCGCGCAGAATCGTTACTTCCAGTTGCGGCTTGGTTTCCCGGTAGTCGCTATCGATACCCAGCAGCTTCGGGTTATTGCGAGCCTCGTCCATAATGGCATCGCGCCACGCCGCGAGGTGCTGGAAGTCGCCACCGCCAATCACAAATTCCACGGGCTTGCTAAAGCCGCCACCCAGAGCCTGGGGCATGATTGGGAAGGTCGTCAGCGCGGTAAAGCCCTGCAAGCGTTTGCGAATATCGGCGACGATGGCAGTGTTGGGGCGGCGGGTTTCCCAGGGCGCCAGTACCATAATGGCAAAGGCTTCGTTGTAACTTTCAGCGCCGCCGCGACCGGCGGGGGCGCGCACCAGGAAGCGATTGACCTCGCCGCTTTCTACCAGCGGCATCAGGCGTCGTTCTATTTCTTCCATATGTTTGCTGACAAAGTCGAAGGACGAACCCTCGGGGCCGCGAATCATCATAAAGATCACGCCGCGGTCTTCCTTGGGGGCGAATTCTGCTGGGACTTTTTGCATCAGTACCACGCAGCCCAATACCGCTAAGCCCAAAATAGAGGCCGACAGCAGCGGCCGCTTCAGGCTGGCGTCGAGGCTGCGGCGATAGCGGGTTTCCATGCGGTGCAGCAGGCCCTCGACGAAGTCGGCGAGGCGGCCGTGAATGGCGTCTTGCTTGAGTAATTTCGAGCAGATAACCGGCGATAGCGTCAGCGCGATAATGCTGGAGAACACCACGGCGACAGCCATCGCGACGGCAAACTCGCCGAACAGTCGCCCGACATCGCCGTCGAGCATGGTGATGGGAATAAACACCGCGACCAACACCGCCGTGGTGGCGACCACGGCGAAGCCGACTTGGCGACTGCCGCGAAAGGCGGCCACTAACGGCGATTCACCGTTGAGCAAGCGGCGGTGAATATTTTCCAGCACTACGATACTGTCATCGACCACCAGGCCGATGGCCAGTACCAGCGCCAGCAGGGTTAGCAGGTTAATGGTGTAGCCCAGGGCGTAGAGCACGGTAAAGCTGGCGATCAGCGATACCGGTACGGTCACTGCAGGCACTAACATGGCGCGGAAGTCGCCGAGGAAAATAAAGATCACCAACACCACCAGGCTGGCGGCGATAAAGAGCGTGGAGTAGACCTCGTCGATGGCGCTGTCGATAAACACCGAGCTGTCGTAGCTGTCGTGCAACTCGGTGCCCGCCGGTAAGATGCTGCGCATAGCATTCACTTCGCGGTGCGCTGCCTTGGCCACTTCCAGTGTATTGGCGGTACTTTGCTTCACGATGCCGACGCCCACCTGCGGAATGCCATTGCCGCGAAACATGGTGCGGTATTCTTCGGCGTCCAGCTCAACCCGTGCCACTTCGCCTAGGCGCAAAATATTGCCGCTGTCATCGCGGCGCAGCACCAGTGTGGCGAAGTCGTCGGGGGCGAGGAACTGGCGCTCTATCTTGATAACAAAGTCGCGGTCGCGCGCCTTGAGTGTGCCGGCTGGCAGCTCGACATTTTCGCGCCGCAGGGCATTTTCGACATCGCCAATGGTCAGGTTGCGGGCGGCTAGCGCCTCGTGGTCCAGCCAAATGCGCATGGCATATTCCGGCCCGCCGCTCACCCGCACCCGCGCGACACCATCCAGCACCGACAGCCGATCCACCAGATAGCGCTGGGCATAGTCGGCCAGTTGCAGGGTATTCATTTTGGTGGAGGTGAGGTTAAACCACATGATCACCCTTTGGTCCGAGTCAGCTTTTTGTACCTCTGGCGCGTCGGCTTCTTCGGGCAGGTTGTTGCGCACACCGGCCACGCGATCGCGTACATCGTTGGCGGCGGCGTCGATATCGCGGCTCAGTTCAAACTCGATGCTAATCGTCGAAAAGCCATCCTGACTGGTCGACGATACGGTTTTGATCCCCTCAATGCCGGAGATACGATCCTCGATAACCTGGGTGATTTTCGACTCGACCACTTCGGCTGAGGCGCCGGTGTAGTTGGTGCTGACCGAGACGATGGGCGGGTCCACATCCGGGTACTCGCGCAGCGCCAGGCGCTCGAATGACAGGGCGCCAAAGGCGACCAGCAACAGGCTGATAACGGTGGCAAAGACGGGGCGCTTTACCGCAGTGTCTGACAGCAACATGGCTTATGACTCCTGCGGGGCGACGGGGCTGCCGGGGCGCAGCATCAGGAAACCTTCACTAATAAGCTGTTCGCCAGCACTGAGGCCGTTCATCACTTCCACGCCGTCAACCAGACGGGTGCCCAGTGTTACCTCGCGGCGCTCGGCCTTTTGTTCGCCGTCTACCAGCCAGACATAGTGGCGATTTTCGATACTCTGCAGAGCCGCGGCGGGCACCACAATACCCTCGCGCTTGTCTTTCAATAACGACACTCTCATTAGCATGCCGGGTTTTAATGTGGCGTCGCCATTGGGAATGTGGGCGCGCACCATTACGCTGCGCGACAGTGGGTCGATGCGCGGATTAATGGCGACGATCTTGCCCTGAAAGGTTTTATTTAAGGCGTCGCTGCGGGCATCCACCGGCATGCCCACCCTGAGTGAGCGCAGCAACAGGCTGGGCAGGTTGAGGTCGAGGCGCATGGTACTTAGGTCGTCGAGGCTGGTTATGCTGTCGCCCGGCGACACCAGCGCGCCGGGGCTCACATTGTGCAAACCGGTCACGCCGCCAAACGGTGCGCGCAGGGTGCGCTCATCAATTTTCGCCTGAACCTCGGCGATCTTGGCCTGGGCGCGGTCGCGGGCACTCAGGCGTTGGTCGTATTCGGTTTGCGCGGCCGACTGTGTGGCCAGCAGGTTTTTCAGACGACGGATTTCCCGCTGCTGCTCGGCCAGGTCGGCCTTCGCCGACGATAGCTGGGCCTGCTCTTCCGCTTGTTCCAGTGTTGCCAGTAAGTCACCTTGCTTCACGTATTGGCCTTCGTCGAAATGCAGGGCGCGCACTTTTTCGCTGACGGTGCTGGTTATGCGCACCGATTCCTTGGCCAGTAGCGAGCCGATGGCAGGCAGCCGCTCTTCAATGGTTTGCGGGGCGAGTGTTTGCACCTTTACTGCGGCGGCGGGACGCTGGCCGGGGGTGGCCGCCGAATTGGGCTCGCAGGCGCTAAGCGCGGCAAATAGAGGCAGGCAAAACGCAATTACGCGTGCGCGGGGCGCAGTGAACATGGTGAAGACTCCTGTCATTCCTGGTGTGCTACGCCCGAGATGAAGAGATGGATGTGTCGCGGGCAGTAGTAATGTAACACCGCAGCGAGAGAAATCCCTCGCGGCAGTGGATAAGAATTTTTAAAAAAGCGGGGAATCGCGGCGGGCAGGACGCCCGCCGGCAGACTTAGCGCTGTTGCAGTCGGGTTTCAGCGCGATCAGCGGCGGCGCGTACCTGCGCAGGTGCGGTGCCGCCAATATGGTTGCGGGCGTTGATAGAGCCTTCAAGCGTGAGCACGTCAAAGACGTCGTCTGCAATGTCGGCGCTGAACTGCTGCAGCTCTTCCAGACTCATTTCAGACAGGTCCTTGCTCTGTGCAATACCGTAGGCCACAGACTTGCCAACCACCTCGTGGGCGTCGCGGAAGGGCAGGCCTTTGCGCACCAGGTAGTCGGCCAAATCGGTCGCCGTAGAGAAACCGCGCATCGCGGCTTCGCGGGTAACGTCGGCATTCACGGTAATGGCAGGCACCATATCGGCGTAGGCTTTGAGGCTGTCTTTTAAGGTGTCGATCACATCGAACAGCGGCTCTTTATCTTCCTGATTGTCTTTGTTGTAGGCCAGCGGCTGCGACTTCATCAGCGTGAGCAGGCTGATCAGGTGACCGTTAACGCGGCCGACTTTGCCGCGAATCAGCTCGGGCACATCGGGGTTTTTCTTCTGCGGCATAATCGAGGAGCCGGTGCAGAAGCGGTCGGGCAGGTCGATAAAATTAAATTGCGCCGAGGTCCACAGCACCAGCTCTTCGCTGAAACGCGACAGGTGGGTCATGATCAGGCTGCCAGCGGCGGCAAATTCAATGGCGAAGTCGCGGTCGCTTACCGAGTCCAGGGAATTCTCGGTAGGGCGGTCAAAGCCCAACAGCTGTGCGCTGTATTCGCGGTCGATGGGGTAGGTGGTGCCCGCCAGTGCGGCGGCGCCAAGGGGGCTTTGATTCAGGCGCGCGGCGCAGTCCTGCAGGCGGCCAAAGTCGCGCTCCAGCATTTCATTCCAGGCCAGCATGTGGTGGCCAAAGCTCACGGGCTGGGCAGTTTGCAGGTGAGTAAAGCCGGGCATGATGGTGTCGGCTTCGCGGCGCGCCAGTGCCACCAGGCCCTGCTGCAGGCGGGTGATTTCGCTGCAGATGCTGCCAATCTCGTCGCGCAGGTACAGGCGAATATCGGTGGCGACCTGGTCATTGCGCGAGCGGCCGGTGTGCAGCTTCTTGCCGGTAATGCCGATCTTGTCGGTCAGGCGCGCTTCAATATTCATGTGCACGTCTTCAAGGCTTACCGACCAATTGAATTCGCCCGCTTCAATTTCGCTGCGAATCTCTTCCAGGCCGGTTTGGATCTGCTTGAGCTCGTCCTCGCTGAGTACGCCGACTTTCGCCAACATGGCCGCGTGGGCCAGCGAGCCGTTGATGTCGTGATGGTAGAGGCGTTGGTCAAAGCTCACCGACGCGGTGAAGCGCTCAACAAACTGGTCGGTGGCCTCGCTGAAACGCCCACCCCAAGGTTTGATAGCCGGCTCTTTGTCACTCATTGCAAACAGGTCCTGTGTCATTGGGCGCTGCGCGGGCAGCCCATCGGAAAAGCGGCAGAGTATAGCAGAAATTACCGCGCTCTCGCTGGCTGTCTGCGCCAGGGCTGCCACTCACCGCCGTAACGTTTATGTAATATAGCGTGGCCATAATTTCGCGTGCCGAAAACTCCTGTGAAGTAAGGATCCGCCATGACCCAGGCGACTGCGCCGCGCGCCAAATTAGTGGAGCAATTGTGGCAACTAAAAGCTGCTTTTGAGCAGGCCCAGGACGGCCGAAGTATTCATTTTGACACCTTGCTGCGCGACTCGGATTACCGTCGCGAGCTGATCAACGAAGCGGCGATGAGCCGTCATCGGGAGATGCGTGACCTCGGGCGCAGCCTCAGAGTGATCAACACTGACGGCGAGCTGCGTGCCTCCCAGCATTCGCGCAAACCCGTTAACCCCGACATTGCCGAGATGATGGACTGGCAGTCGCAGCAGCCAGCCGAAGAGGCCGTGCGTTCCCGGCGCTGGTGGCTGTGGTTGCTGCTGCCCGCGCTGTTGCTTGCCGTATCGCTATGGTGGGTATTGGGGCGCGGACACGAGCAGCTTGTCAGCGGCTCCCTGCACGGCGATCACGTGTGGACGGCGGATAAAACGTGGATTCTCGACGACATTGTCTATGTTGAGGCCGCTGCCACGCTAACGATCGAACCTGGTGCGGTGGTGCTGGGGCAGCCCGGCAGCGCCCTGGTGGTCACCCGCGATGGCCAAATTATGGCGCGCGGCCGCGCCGATGCGCCGATTGTCTTTACCAGCGCGCAGCCCGAAGGTGGGCGCAAGGCCGGCGACTGGGGCGGTCTGGTACTGCTCGGCAATGCGCCGGTAAATACCCTGGATGCGCAGGTAGAAGGGGTGCCGACCAGCGATACGCGAGGGATGTTCGGCGGTGTTGACAGTCGCGATAACTGCGGCGTGCTGGAATTTGTGCGCGTGGAGTTCGCGGGGTACGAGGTGTATGCCAATAACGAACTCAACGGCTTAACGCTGGGGGGCTGCGGCAGCAATACCATTGTGCGCCACGTGCAGGTGCATCGCGCTTCCGACGACGGCATAGAGATTTTTGGCGGCACGGTGGATATGAAGCACATCCTCATTAGTGGCGCTGCCGATGACTCGCTGGACTGGGATATGGGATGGCGCGGCCGCGTGCAGTTTCTGCAGGTGCTGCAGTATCCGGGTATGGGTGACAATGCCATCGAGGCAGACAACCGCAGTGGCCGCGAGGATGCCCAGCCAATCTCCGAGCCGCAGTTCTACAATGTGACGCTGCTGTCGCTTAACAGCGACGATAAATACCAGCGCGCCATGACTCTGCGGCGCGGCACCGGCGGCCACTTTCACAATATGATTATCAGCGGCTTCTCCGGTGAAACTATCGATATCAAAGGGCACGTCAGTGCCAGCCGGCTATCGACGGGAATGATGAGCTTTGGCGGCCTGCTGCTGTATAACAACGGTCGCGATGGTCGCAGTCACTTTATTGAAGAACTCGGCAAGCAAGACGACGACGGCGGCTTTGATGAAGCGGCGTATTTCGCCTCGCTGGCACGCCGCGACATTTCGCCAGAGTTCAGCGTGCCGGTTGACCCGGTTCGTGTTCCCGATTTTCGCGTTGGCAGTAAATCTCCCGCCGGGCAGGGGGCTGTCGCGGTTCCCGAAGGCGAATTTTGGGATCAGGGCGCCAACTATCTCGGCGCGGTGCGGCCGGGCAGCGCCAGCACCTGGATGAATGGCTGGACGGCATTTGCGCCAAACTGACGCGCGCCGATGAGTTGGGCGGTTTAGTCTGCCAGGCGGCTGGCGTATGATACGGCGCTGATGCTTTACACGGACCCACGCTAATCATGTCTGAACAGCCCTCGCGCACGCTGCGCATTGCCACCCGCGAAAGTCTGCTTGCTCTCTGGCAGGCGGAATATATCAAAGCCCGCTTGGAAGCCTGTCACCCGGGGCTACAGGTTGAACTGCTTGGCATGACCACCCGCGGCGACCAGCTGCTGGACTCGCCGCTGTCGAAAATTGGCGGCAAGGCGCTGTTCGTTAAAGAGCTGGAACAGGCACTGCTCGATGGCCGAGCGGATATTGCCGTGCACTCGATGAAAGATGTGCCGATGGAATTTCCCGAAGGCCTGGGGCTGGCAATTATCTGCGAGCGTGAAGATCCCCGCGATGCGTTTGTTAGCAACCATTACGCCGACGTCGACGCCCTGCCGCAAGGGGCGAGAGTGGGCACCAGCAGCCTGCGTCGCGAATGCCAGTTGCGCGCCCGGCGCCCCGACTTGCAGATCAGTAGCCTGCGCGGCAACGTGCAAACCCGCCTGCGCAAGTTAGACGACGGCGAGTTCGATGCCATTATTTTAGCCTCCGCCGGTTTGATTCGCCTGGAACTTCAGCAGCGGATCGCCTCCTTTATGAATGTTGAAGACAGCTTGCCCGCTTGCGGTCAGGGTGCGGTGGGCGTCGAAACCCGCTTGGATGACAACTGGGTACGTGAACTGCTGGCGCCGCTGCACGACGCAGACAGCGCGGCCAAAGTGATGGCCGAGCGCGCCATGAACACGCGCTTACAAGGTGGCTGCCAAGTGCCGATTGCCGGTTATGCCATTACTGACGACAGCCGCGACGACCACTTGTGGCTGCGTGCGCTGGTGGGCGAGCCCGATGGCAGCCGCGTATTGCGCGCAGAATTAAGCGCACCGGCGGCCGACCCAGAAGCTCTCGGTGTGGCAGTTGCCGAGGCACTGCTGGCTCAGGGTGCGGGTGACATTTTGGCGGCGGTTTACGGTGACCAGCAGCACTGATCTGCAGGGCCTGCGCATTCTTATCACCCGGCCCGAGGGCCGCAACGAAGAATTGCGCAGCGCCCTGGTTGCCGCTGGTGCTCAGGTCTGGGTGCAACCGCTGCTGCGCATCATTCCCCTGGACGAAAACGACGAGCGCTATCAGCACGCGCGTCGCTGCCTATTGGACCTGGACCTTTACCAGCACATTATTTTCATCAGCGTGAACGCGGTGGCCTGCGGTATGGCCTTGATCGATGATCTATGGCCGCAGTACCCGCTGGGTGTGCGCTGTCACGCCATCGGCGCTGCCACGGCCAAAGCACTCCATGACTGGCCGTGGCCTGCCGGCGCGCTTACGCCCTTGGAGGCGCAACAAGGCGGCGCGATGGACAGCGACAGCTTGCTGGCCAGCTCGGCGTTTAATGGGGTTGATGGGCAGCGAGTGTTGATTGTTCGCGGCTGCGGTGGCCGCGAGCAGTTGGCGCAAAAACTCCGTGAACGCAACGCGCGGGTAGACTATGCTGAGTGCTATCAGCGCTGTGGGCCGGGTGAGGCCGCCGATGATTTACAGTCGCAGTTAGAGGCGGCGTCGATTCAGTTGGTATGCCTGAACAGCGGCGACACATTACAGCAATTTACCCAGCGCATTGCCGCTGCGCGACGCGATCAGTACCACCTGGTTCTACCCAGTGCGCGAGTGCAGCAACTGGCCCAAGAGGCCGGTTTTAGACATACCCTTCTTGCAGAAAATGCCGGTACAGCAGCGACGCTGGCGGCGATAAAAACGTGGCAGAGAGAACACAATGTCGGAAACCCAAAATGACAACAAGGACGTGGCGGTAGCCGCCGACGATACCCCAACCACTTCAACGCCGTCGCAAAAAACACCTGCTGCCAAGAGCAAGTCTGGCAAAGCGGGCGCCGTGGCAACGCTGGCTCTGCTCGTGTCGCTATCCGCGCTGGCAGCGGCTGCCTGGCTGTATTACCAACTTATCTATCTCAATCAGCAGCAGAGCGCGCAATTCCTCAGCGATATCACTGCGCAGGTGCAGGGCCTTGATCAGCGCAGTCAATCGAGTGCGACAGCGCTGGACCGCCAACGCGAACGACTGACCGAACTCGACAGCGCACTGGATCAGCAGCGCGCGGTTGTTCAGCGACAAATTCAACAGCTGAGCGACAAAGTACAAAGCCTCAGTTCGGTCGACCGCAATGACTGGTTGCTGGCCGAGGCCGAGTATTTATTGCGACTGGCCAATCAACGCTTGCAGCTCAGTGGTGACAGTCGCGCCGCAGCGCAGTTGTTAGCCAGTGCCGATACTATTTTGCGCGAGCTGGACGATCCGGCGTTATACCCGGTGAGGGAAGCGCTGGCGGCAGAACTCGCTGCCTTGCAGGGCAGCTCCAGCTTTGATCTGGAGGGTGCCTACCTGCAATTGCAAGGTCTGGCGGACGCTGCCGAGTCGCTGGCGGTCTACGAGGCTCCGAGCTATCAAGCTGAGCCTCAGCCGGCGAGAGACGCCTCCTGGCAGGAGGGCTTGAAAGCAGGATTTGAACGCGCGTGGGCGAAGTTGCGCAGCTATGTGCGCATTCGTCAGCACGATGAAAAATTCAAGGCCGAGCTGGCGCCGGAGCAGGCGACCGCCCTGCGCGCCAGTTTGCGAATGATGCTGGAGCAGGCGCAATTGGCATTGTTGGCAGAGCGCCCCGCCCTGTACCGCCGCTCGCTGGATAAGGCGCTGGCGTGGCTGGAGCGCTACTACCCGCTGAATGACGGCAGTCAGGCGCTGGCTGCATCTTTGGAAGAACTGCGAGCGGCCGAGATTCGCGCCGAGCGTCCGGATATTTCTGCGTCGCTGCGGGCCCTGAAGGACTACAGCAAAACCCGCCGTTGGCAGCGCGAGGTGGGCCAATGATCCTGTTTCTCGCGGCACTGTTTGCGCTGGCCGCTGCCGCCGCGATTGCGGTGGCGATTCAGTACGACAGCGGCTATGTCTTGTTGGCCTATGGCCATACCACTGTTGAGATGACTCTGTGGGTAGCGCTGGCGCTGCTGGCGCTATTCTTGTTTGTGGTGTGGTTGCTGTTCAGCCTGTTGCGCCGCAGTGCACGCCTGTCTGACAAGTTGGGAGCTCTGCGCGGTCAGCGGCGTCAGCAACGCGAGCGTCAACGCAGTCACCGTGGGGTCATCGCCTATACCCAGGGCAACTGGTTGCAGGCCAAGCGTTTGCTGCTGTCGAGTGCCAGTAGCGACAAACCGCTGATTAATTATTTACTGGCAGCGCGTGCCTGCCAGCGCCTGGGCGATGAGCGCGGCGCACTCCAGGCGCTGAGCCAGGCAAAGAACTGCGGCACTCAAGCGGGTCTTGCGGCAGCCCTGACACAGGCGGAGTTGCAACTCGACAACGGCCAGTTGGAAGAGGCATTGGCAACCTTGAACCGCTTGGGTAAAAGTGCCGAGCGTCAACCCGCAACGCTGCTGCTGCTCGCGCGGGCCTATCGCGGCCTTGGTGATTGGCAGGCGTTATTGGCGCTATTGCCGGAATTGAACAAGCGGAAATTGCTTCAGGAGTCGGCGCGGCGAGAGCTGGAACTCGAAGCCCTGCGCGGCCAATTGCTGCGGTTGCGCCACGGTGGCGATGCCGAGCCGTTGCTTAAATGGTGGCAGCAGCTGGGGCGAAGCAGCCACCTTCGCAGTGAACTGCTGGAAGACATGGTGCCGGCGCTGCTGTCGCTGGGGCGTAGCAGCGAGGCCAGCAAATTAGTTCGCGCTGCCATTAAACAGCAGTGGCGCGACGAACTGGTGTTGTTGTTTGCGGGGATCAATGACGACCCCGCCCGACAGCTGCGCGTTGCCGAGTCCTGGCTGAAAGAACAACCCAACAACCCTCAGCTGCTGCTGGCATTGGCGCGTATTTGTCTGCGTAATGAGCTGTGGGGCAAAGCGCGCGAATACCTGGAAAGTGCTCATCGCATCGCGCCTTCGGCGACGGTATGCTTTGAATTATCGCGCTTGCTGGAACATCTCGGCGACGCCGAACTGGCGGCGTCGATGTTGCGCGAAGGGCTGCTTTTGCAGGGGCAGCAATTGCCGGATTTGCCAATGCCGCACTTGAGTCATCAGTCATGAATATCGATGCGCTGCGTAAAATGCTGGCGCGAGGCCAAGACAGCGCCATGCTGCGGTTCGGTTTGGGTAAAGCCTTGCTCGATGACAAACAGCCCGCTGAAGCGGCTGAGCACTTGCAGTGCTGTGTGGAACAGGACGCCGATTACTCGGCGGCTTGGAAACTGCTCGGCCGCGCTCACCAGCAGCGTGGCGATGTCGCCGCCGCCCGCGCGGCCTGGCAGCAGGCTCTGCAAGCCGCCGCGCGCAAGGGCGATAAACAAACCGAGCGCGAAGTGCAGGTATTTTTGAAAAAGCTCGATAAGTAGGCGCGGGCCTGACCGCGATTGATTCCAGCCCTACCGTTCGCTCCAGTCGCCCTCAGGCGGGCTGGCCAAAGCACTCGCTCCACTCACGGGCCACTCTGTCCTACGACACTCGCTTTGCCCGCGACACCTCTGCTGTTCATGTAGGAGCGGTTTTAACCGCGAATGAAGCTCTGAAAAAACGCATTGCTATACGTGCTGCCGAATGTGGTTCAGTACTCCGAATCTTCGCGACTAACAGCGTGCCCCGCGACCGCAGGGAGTGCCTTGGGTAAGTCGCTCCTACAAAAACACCACTTTGCAGTCGGGCGCGTAGGACAGCGTGCCCCATGACCGCAGGGAATGTTTTGGGTAGCGGGCCTGACCGCGACGCTTAGCTAATAAACGGGCCGCGCATCAGTTTCGGCAATACCCGGTTGATTACCTCGGCGATGTAGTCGAGGAAGAGGGTGCCCATACTGGATTTGAAATGCTGTGGGTCCTTGCTGGCGATGGCCAATACGCCGTCGATATTCCCCGGTTTAATGGGAATCAGCGCCGCCGAGCCAATGTGGTCGGCGTGTTTGCCAAACAGAAAACTTAACTCCTCGCCGCGCAATACACCGCACACGCCCTTGCCGCCACGCAACAAGCTGCCGATATGTTGCTGGGCGGTTTCCGGGCTGACCACCCGCAGTTGCGCGTTGCCCATTTTTGATGGGTCGCCGAATAAGGTCAGGCTGGCGTAGTCGATCATGTCGAAATCATTCACCAGGCGGCGGCACAGGGTGTTGCTCAATTCTTCCGGCCTACGGGCTTCCAGCATGCCGAGAATCAGCGCTTTGCTGCGCTCAAAAATCACGTCGTTGTGCTGGGCGTTGTCCAGCAGGTTGCTCATGCGTGAACGCATATCCATATTGCGCTCGCGCAACACTTCCACTTGGCGCTCCAGCAAACTGACGGCTTTGCCGCTGTGATGGGCCAGCTTTAACTCGGCCAGAATGTCTTCGTTCTGCAAAAAGAAACCGGGGTGGTTTCGCAGATAGCGCGCAACATCGTCTTCGCTGGGGAGACCGTCTTCTTTAGGTTTGGCTGTGTCCACAGTGCATCCTTATTATTGCTGGCTGGCGTGCCGCTAAAGCTGAATTTGCCCTTCAAAGACCGTGGTCGCGGGTCCCGTCATAATAACGGGCTGCCCGGGCTCCGGCCAGTCGATGCTGAGCTTGCCGCCCGGCAATGCGACATTCACCTGATTATCGAGCCGGCCCTGCACAATACCCGCGACAACGGCGGCGCAGGCGCCAGTGCCACAGGCTAGTGTTTCGCCAACACCGCGTTCAAAGACGCGCAGGCGGATATTTCGGCGGTCGACAACTTGCATAAAGCCGACGTTTACACGGTGGGGAAAGCGCGGGTGACTCTCGGCAATGGGGCCAACGCGCTCAACGGGCGCGGTGTCGACATTCTCCACGGGCAACACCACATGGGGGTTGCCCATCGACACGGCGCCGACCTGCCAGGTCTGGCCGTCGATTTCCAGTGCGTAATCGGTGGCCTGCTCGGCCGCGTCGAAGGGAATGTCCGCAGGGCTTAACACCGGGGCGCCCATATCCACGCGCACTTCGCGGTTTTCGGTAATTTCCAGTTCGATGATACCGGCGAGGGTTTCCACGCGAATGCGCGGTTTGCCGGTCAGGCGCTTGTCGCGCACAAAGCGTGCAAAGCAGCGTGCGCCGTTGCCGCACTGTTCCACCTCGCTGCCTTCGGCGTTGTAGATTCGATAGCGGAAATCCACCTCGGGTTGGGTGGGGATTTCCACCGCCAATACCTGGTCGCAACCAATGCCAAAATGGCGATCGGCAATTTTGCGAACGTGGTGGGGCTTGAGCTTGAAGCGCTGGGTAATGAGATCGACAACCACGAAATCATTGCCCAGGCCATGCATTTTGGTAAAGCGTAGCTGCATCGTATGTCCTGTGCGGCGCCTCGCCGGTGGCGCAGTTCAACGATGCGGGGGCCACTGCTGCTGGGCGGGCCAGCGTGCGGAGTTTACTCCGGCAGTACGGCTTCGCCACGCATCAGGTCGGCGACAGTTTCACGCGCGCGAATAAGGTAGTGTTGGTCGCCGTCGACCATCACTTCTGCGGCGCGTCCTCGGCTATTGTAATTGGAACTCATGGTAAATCCATAGGCGCCGCTCGATGCCAGTGCCAACAGGTCGCCACTTTCAATGCGCAACTCGCGGTCTTTGGCGAGAAAATCGCCGGTTTCACACACCGGTCCCACCACGTCGTACAGGCGGGCTTCGCCGTCGCTGCGCGGGTTAACGGGTAGTAGATCCATCCACGCCTGGTACAGCGAGGGGCGCAGCATGTCATTCATGGCCGCGTCGATTATGGCGAAATTCTTGTGCGGGTTGAGCTTCAAAAACTCCACCTTGGTCAGCAGCACACCGGCGTTGGCGGCGATAGAGCGGCCCGGCTCAAACATCAGTTTCACTGCCCGGTCGCCCAAGCGCTGGCGAATAGCGGCAATATAGTCGGCCGTGGAGGGGGGAACTTCGTCGCGATAGCGCACGCCCAGGCCACCACCCAGGTCCAAATGCTTGATCTGAATGCCCTGCGCTGCCAGCTCATCGAGCAGGGCCAGCAAGCGGTCGACAGTGTCCAGAAAGGGGCTGGTGTCGGTGAGCTGGGAGCCGATGTGGCAATCAACGCCCTTCACGTCCAGGTGTTCGAGGCTGGCGGCGCGCGCATAGACGGCAGGGGCGCGGGCAATATCGATACCGAATTTATTGTCGCGCAGGCCCGTGGAAATATAGGGGTGGGTATTGGCGTCGACATCGGGATTTACGCGGATAGAAACCGGCGCCTTGCTGCCAAATTCGCCAGCCACCTCGTTGAGGCGCTCTAATTCGGCCTCGGACTCAACGTTAAAGCAGTAAATACCCACTTCCAGCGCGCGGCGCATTTCCTCTGCGGTTTTGCCGACACCGGAAAACACAACGCGATCAGCCTGGCCCCCTGCGGCCAGTACCCGCTCCAGTTCGCCGACCGAGACAATGTCAAAACCGGCGCCGAGGCGGGCCAGAACATTCAATACGGCAATGTTGGAGTTGGCCTTTACCGCATAGCAGACCAGGTGATCCTGACCCTGCAGGGCGTCGCTGTATTCCGTAAAACGCTGCTCCAGATAGGCTCGCGAATACACATAGCAGGGGCTGCCATAGTGTTGGGCGATATCGCGCAGTGAAACGTCTTCGGCAAATAATTCGCCGTTCTGGTAGTGGAATGCAGTCATGCGTAATCTCTAATTCTGAGGGCTGGCGGGGGCGGCGTCTTCGCTGGGCAAGACCAGTGGCCCGGTTTGTCCGCACGCGGCTAGAGCGAGGCACAACAGTGCAGTGGCCCAGCCAAGGTGGATACGGCGTTGCGCGGTCATGAATACACCCCCGAAAAAATAAGCGCGTAGTATAGCGCTGCCCGCGCCTGGATGCACCGCAGCGCTCGTCGGTGACGAGCTGAGCTTGCTATACTGGCCGGCAAATTTTCAGGATGTGATGGCAATGAATGAAGTGGAATTTCACGATGTGCTCGACACCCTCTACGAGACGATTGAGGACGCCGTGGATAAGTTGTCGGTCGACGTAGACTGCGAGATCGCCGGCAGCGTGTTAACCCTGACATGCCCGGATGGCAGCGCCCTGATTTTTAGTCGGCAGGCGGCGAACCGGGAGCTGTGGCTGGCGGCGCGCAGCGGCGGTTATCACTTTAGTTGGGATGGCCAGCAATGGTTCTGTCAGCGCGAGCAGCAGTCGCTGAGTGAATTATTGCAGCGCTGTGCGCAGGATCAAATCGGCGAAGCGCTGGATATTTAGCGCCGCTACGTGGTTTGGAGCCTGTCGACTTCCCGCTGGATAAGCTCTTCCAAATAGCGTTTGTAACGCATGTACACCGTTGTTTGCTGCGGCGGTTTATTCCCCAGGTTCACACGGTCAATCGCAAAGTGCCGCTGTTTCGGATAGCGCTCCACCAGCTGCGTTGCCAGCCGGGTAAACAGCTTGGCTCCCTCATCGCGATAATACAGTTGCTGGTTGTTCCAGCGCACATCAAATACCGGGCGAGCGCGCTGACGGGCGTGGGCGGTGGCCTCCAGATACAGCGGCGATTGCTGTGCTGGCGGTGCCTGAAGGGGGCGACTCTGCCAGCGGCCGTCGTGCTGAATGAGCTTGTAGAGCCGCACCCGGTGGCGCAGCCCCTGCTCCTTGCGCGAATGCTGAAGAAATTGCAGCAGCTGATAGATGAGCGCGTCAGGGGTGCTGCTTTCGGCCGGCAGATAGATTAGCGAGCCGCGTTCATCGCGCAGAAAAATATCCACCAAGGTCGCGCGCAGGTGCACAAAAATATAGCAGTCGTCGCTGCGACAGGTGTCGATAATACTGGCAAGGGCAGAGTTGGGCAGGCAGTGGCGATCCATGCGCAGCGGGCTAAAGCGGCTTTGGCCGCGTTCCAGGCACTGAATAAGCTCGCTATAGCTGTCGGCATTGACCACATCCAGCTCGTTATTGCGCTGTTGCAGAATGTGAAAGCCATCGGCCAGTTTCAGAATATAGCGGGTATTGGCCTCGGTATTTTCAAAGCAGGGTTGAATGCCCGCAGCCAGGCCCATCAGTCGCCGCGCCAGCCGTTCACCCGGGTCATTGAAGCACAGTATGTCGATTTTCGGCGGCGAGCTGCCGCTGGCGGCGGCGACCGTCAGCTGTTGATAAGCATGTAGCGTGTCGAGCAGGGCCTCGCCGCCGGTAAAGGCCATCGATGACACTTCTCCCCAGCTGTTCAACACCACCATCTCCACATTGGCCACGGGATAGCAGCTGCTGTGCTGGCCAATGCCCTGGCTGCTGAGCTGGCTGAGGCTGTCCTGCCCGAGGTTAATGCAAAACAGGGTGTACAGCGGCACCTTGGGGCGA
This sequence comes from Spongiibacter marinus, assembly GCF_016906995.1. GTDB lineage: Bacteria > Pseudomonadota > Gammaproteobacteria > Pseudomonadales > Spongiibacteraceae > Spongiibacter > Spongiibacter marinus. Next base: position 110,275 of record NZ_JAFBBD010000009.1, read on the forward strand.
GTAAAAGCGGCGTGCTGGGCAGGGTCTGCGGCGGGCAGACGCTTGGGTAAGTGGGCGTGCAACCAGGTGGCCAGGCGGTTCAAATCGGCCTCGCTCACGCCCTGACTACGACTGCTAAGCCGCAGGCGACTATTCTCTTTGACCAAGCCATTGCAGTAACACCAACACAGCAGGCCGCTCAGGTGTTCGTCTTCCTTGAGAACGGCGCCGCTCTCGAAGTCGTGGCGGGCGCTGGCACTCACTGCCCAGCGGCGCTGATTACCAAAGCCCAGGGTGTGGAAATACAATTGCTGTTCGGAAAGGTCGGGGGCGATGCCGGGGTTGAGCCACTCTACCTTGTGCCGCTTGCGCTCGAAGGCGGCGTAGAGCTTGCGGCCGAGCAGGGTCATTTCCTCTGAGTTAATTAGCGCTGACTGCTGGCTGTGGGCAGCGAAATCTTGCAAAAACCGGTAGCTGTTGGTCAGCTCTGCCACCAAAAAGCGGTGCTCGTCGCGTACGCGCCGCAGTTTCCAGCGGTGGCGGGTGTCGAGGTTGAGTAAGGTTTCCGGCTGCCAGTGCCACTGGCTGGCGAGGGCGCTCATGCGTTGATGGCGCTCGACTTGCTTGCTCGCCGCCGGCCGCGACAGGTGCAGCCCGGTTTTGAAGTAAAAAGCGCGGCGCACCAGTTCCAGCCGGTCTTTCTCTCCGCGCTCTGACAGGTAGTGCTCCAGGCGTTGATATACAAGGATATAGGGGTCGAGCTGGTCGGCGTCGCATTCGCCGTTGTACACGCGCGCTTTTAAGGAAAGGCAGATCGGCTGCACGTTCGGGTAGTGGCGAGCGTAGGCCTCGGTGAGCAGCAGTTTCAACAGTGCTTTGTAAGGCGAAGCAATGGCCTTGTAGAGCTGCCACACACCCGCGCCAATAAATTCACCGGCGGGAATGGCGGCAACACCGCCGAAGTTAATCGATTCATCGGGGCCGATATGCTGTTGCGCGTGGAGCAGGGCGGTGTATTCGTCGTAATTTTCCTCTTCTTCCGGCGGCACCAGCCACCAGATTGGATAGCGACCGGCAACCACCACCACGCTGCGGTAGAACTCGTCCAGCAGCAAATAGTGCTGACTGGTACCCGCGCCCTCGGCGCTTAAGCGCTCGCGCTTGCCGCGCCGAAACTGCTCGTTGTCCATTAAGAAAAAGTGCAGCTCCAGGCCCAGCTCGGCGGCCCACTGACTAATATGCTCGGCTTTTTCCTGTAACTGCTTGCGCGCTTCATTGGGCAGGGCATTGCGATGGCACAGCCAAACATCCAGGTCGGAGTCTTCGGCCTGCGCGATACTGCCGCAGGAACCCATGATGAAGATGCTGTGGATCAGGTGTTGATCGGGAGGGCGGTAGTGAAAACCGCTGGCGATGTATTGTTGCGCGCGTTCCACCAGTTTGGGCGTTGGCTCAAAGCGGTCGATGCCGCAGGGCGTGTCTTTGCTGCTGTAGCCGGGCAGAGAGGGGTGGTTAACATGGAACAACAATGGAATCAGGTCGAACAGGATGCGCTGACGTTCCTGTAGGGCGGCGCGGGTGCGCAGCAGACGCTCGGCGTTCAGCTGCAGAAAACGCTCGCGAACATCGGCGATGCGTTGTCGGCTTATGCCGCGCTCAAAGAGCGATGTGGGAGCGTGTTTTGCCGACATAAAAGCCTGTAAAACCGTGGGTGACGGCTTTCACTGTAGCGTGAGCCAACGCAGATGTCATGGCGCGATGCGCTTGAGCAGCAAGTGACCTTGTGGGTCGAGCTGGGCTTGCCAGCCCTCGGCCAGCCAGGTTGTGGCCACCGCCTCGCAGATGAGCGCGGGCCCGGCCAGTACGTCGCCGGGCTGCAGCTGTTCGCGTTGGTAGCGGGGCACGGGCTGGCCGATGAAGGCAACGCGCTGGTGGCTGGGTTCGCGCTGCGCCTGCCCTTGGTGTGGTGGCAACGCCTGTAATGCGGCGGGGGCGCGCAGGGCAAGACGCAAGTTCACCAACTGTACCGGCAGCCCTAAACGGTGGCCGTAGCGCTTGGCGTGGGCGCGGTGAAAGGCCTCTTCGCAGTCTTCAATACTGCCGTCAAAGGGCAAATTCAAGGTGTAGGACTGCCCCTGATAACACAGGTCCAAACTGGCTTGTGCCTGTATGGCGTCGCTTGCTACCCCTTCATCGGTGAGGGCCTTCTGGCCTTCATCGCGAAGGTCGGCAAAGGCTTGCGCTAATGCATCGCTGGAAAGCGTGGCCAGGGCCTGGTTAAGCGTTCGGGAAAGTTGTCGCTCTCGCGGGGCCAGCAGCATTCCCAAAGCGGAAAATACCCCGCCATAGTTGGGAATAATGACCTCGTTGGTGCCCAGTGCCTCGGCCAGCGCGCAAACATGCAAACCGCCGGCACCGCCAAAGCAGCACAAACTAAACTCAGCGGGGTCGTAGCCGCGCTGCAGGGAAATGACCCGCAGGGCGCGCACCATGTGCTCGTTAGCAATATCAATAATGCCGGCGGCGGTGTCTTCCACCGACAAGTCAAGTTCACTGGCCAGTGTGGTGACGGCGGCAATTGCCGCGTCACGTTGCAGAGGCAGTTTTCCGCCCAGGCGGGCGTCATCGGGTAAGCGGCCGAGCACCACATTGGCATCGGTCACTGTAGCGCGCAGCCCGCCCTTGCCGTAGCAGGCGGGGCCGGGAGAGGCGCCCGCCGATTCCGGGCCAACGCGCAGCAGGCCGCCTTCATCCAAGTGGGCAATAGAGCCGCCGCCAGCGCCGATGGTGTGCATGTCCACCATCGGTACCGCGACGGGGTAAGGGCCGATATGGCCCTCGGTGGTCAGGGCAATATCGCCATTAATCAACGCGACATCGCTGGATGTGCCGCCCATATCAAACGTAATCAGTGCATGCCGGTTCAGTATCCGGCCGAGTTGGCGGGCCGCTGCCAAGCCCCCGGCGGGCCCGGAAAGTAATAAATTTACCGCGCGTTTTGCCGCGTTAGTGGCATCTAAGGTGCCACCGGACGATTGCATGATCGCCAGCGGCGTGCGTGGCATGGCCGCTTGCAAACGCTGCAAATAGCCCTGCACCTTTGGCCCCAGCCAGGCATTGAGCCAGGTGGCCATGCCGCGCTCATACTCCTTGTATTCCGGCAGTACTTCGCTGGAGCGGGAACAAAACAGGTGGTCGGGCAGGGCGGCGGCAATGGCTTTTTCGTCGGCGTCGTTAAGGAAGGAAAACAGTAGATTAATCGCCACCGCTTCGGGCTGTAGCTCGGCAAGTTGTTCGCGTAATTTCTCAAGCTCCGATGCGGACAAGGCCTTTAACGCTTTCCCCTGGGCATCCACCCGGCAGTCCACTTCCAAACACAGCTCGGCGGGAACCGGCGGCGCGACGGGTGCCGGGCACAAGTTATACAACTCGCGGCGGGTTTGTCGGCCAATGCTGAGCACATCGGCAAAGCCGCGGTTTGTTATATACGCCGTGCGCACGCCCTTGCCTTCCAGAGCGGCATTGGTGGCCACCGTGGAGCCATGGACCACGGTTAACGAACCATCTTGGATGCGGTCTTCCAGACCCAGTGCGTGAATACCCTGCAAGATTGCGCGCTCGGGTTGGTCCGGCGTCGACAAACATTTGTGCAAGCGTATGCCGCTGCCATCCACTGCAACAAAATCAGTAAACGTGCCGCCCGTATCGACGCCTAATAAACACAGTGATGACATAGGAATATGTGTATCCAAAAAAGCGATATTGTCGCGGCTTCAGCGCCATAAGTCATTATTGGATAGCGCAGGTCAGGACCGTTCCTGCACGTATGAGGCACGGATCATGTGGTGTGCTGGAACAAACCGGTGTTTTTGTAGGAGCCCGCCTGAGGGCGACCAGAACGAACGGTAGGGGTTGGATTAATCGCGGTCAGGCCCGCTCCTACACTGCGTAAAGCACGACTTTAGTCGCGAAGGTTTGGAGCGCGAAACCTCAAAAGATCATCAGCAATATTTTCGGTAGAATTGGCCCACGCAAATACGAGGTAGCGCTGTGCCAGAACTTCCAGAGGTCGAAACGGTATGCCGGGGCATTCGCCCCCACTTACAGGGGCGAGTTTTCACCCAGGCAACGGTGCGTCAACCGCAGCTGCGCTGGCCGGTGCCCGACAACCTTAATGAATTACTGCGCAACCAAACGGTTCACAGCGTGAATCGACGGGCGAAGTACGTACTGGTCGAACTGGATCAGGGCAGTCTCATGGTGCATTTGGGTATGTCTGGGCGTTTGTATTTTGTGCCAGCCGGAACGCCTGCAGCCAAGCACGATCACGTGGATTTCGCCCTCGACAGCGGCCAACTGCTTCGCTACACCGATCCCCGCCGCTTTGGCGCGGTGTTGTGGCTTGGCGGCGAAGCCTCAGAACACCATTTACTTTCGCACCTGGGCCCCGAGCCGCTGTCCGAGGATTTTAATGCCGGCTACCTAATTAGCCGAGCAAAGGGGCGTAAGGTTCCGGTGAAAACCCTGTTGATGGACGGCAGGGTGGTTGTCGGCGTGGGTAACATCTACGCCAATGAAGCACTGTTCATGGCAGGTATACGCCCGGACCGCGAGGCAGGCAGCATCAGCAAAGCGCGTTACCAGCGCCTGGTCATGTGCGTAAAGCAAGTGTTGGAGAAAGCCATTGCCCAAGGTGGCACCACCCTGAAAGACTTTGTAGGAGGGGATGGTCGCCCCGGCTACTTTAAACAAGAACTGCTAGTGTACGGCCGCGCGGGCTTACCCTGCCCAACCTGCGCGGGGGCGCTAAAAGAAATCCGCCAGGCCCAGCGCAGTACCGTTTTTTGCTCACGCTGCCAGCGCTAGCGACGTAGGAGCCCGCCTGAGGGCGACCAGAACGAACGCTAGGGATTGGGATCAATCGCGGTCAGGCCCGCTCCTACGTGCCTGACTACGTAGCGTGTTTTCGTAGGAGCGACTTACCCAAAGCACTCCCTGCGGTCGCGGGGCACGCTGTTATACAGGGTATGAGGCACGGATCAGGCTGTGCTGGAACAGGGCGGTGTTTTTCGTAGGAGCCCGCCCGAGGGCGACCAGAACGAACGCTAGGGATTGGAATAAATCGCGGTCAGGCCCGCTCCTACAAAACCTTCGGCTGGTTTATCGTGGCGACTTAAAACCCGGCAATACTGCCCTCGCGCCGGGGGTCGGCACCGCCCAGTAAGCCCTGCTCGGTAATGTGAATAACATGCAGACCGCTGGTTTGGTCGCGCAGTGTCACGGGGTGGCCTCTGCCGCGCATCCTTGCCACCGTGGCGGGGTCGGCTTTGCCGCTTTCCATCTCCACGCCACGCCCCATGGCAATGATATGACCTTCGGCGATGGCCTCGCCCACGGGCATATTGAGCGCAAGGATGCGGTACAGGCTGGCTGCAACATAGTCGATAATACGCGCTCCACCGGGGCTACCCAGCGCCAAAACAGGTTGCTGGTTTTTAAACACAATGGTGGGAGCCATAGACGAGCGTGGCCGTTTGCCAGCGGCAACACGGTTGGCAACCAGCGCCCCGTCATTGCTCAGCGGCGAGAATGAGAAGTCCGTGAGCTGATTGTTCAGCAGAAAACCCCCTACCATCACGCGGGAGCCGAAGGCAGTTTCAATGCTGCTGGTCATACTCACCACATTTCCCCAGCGGTCAACAATGCTGAAATGGGTGGTGGAGGGTAGTTCAGGCGACGAGGCCGAGCGGCGTTTGGGGGCTGCTGCCGGGTTGCCGGGCTTCACGTCTGTGAGGACGGCGGCGTTATCGATCAGCATTGCGCGCTGGCGAAGGTAGTCGCTGTCTACCATTGCTTGGCTGGGCACCTCGACAAAGGCTGGGTCGCCCACATAGTGGTTGCGGTCGGCGAAGGCCAAGCGCGAGGCCTCAATAAAACCGTGCTGCCAATCGGTGCGCAAGCCCATGCGTTGTTCGTATGCATCTAGCATTCCCAGAATGGCCAGTACCGTGGTTGCCCCTGACGACGGCGGCGGTGCGCCACATACCGAGTACTCCCGGAATGGTGCGCACAGTGCGTCGCGCTTGATCGCACGGTAATTCGCCATGTCTTGCAGAGTGAGCTCACCGGCACTATTTGGGTCATTGCGAACGGCATCGACAAGGGCCTGGGCGAGCTTTCCTCGATAAAAGTCCTCGCTGCCGTGTTTTTGTATGCGACCTAGTGTCGCAGCGTAAGCGGGGTTTTTCAGTACATGCCCCACAGGCTTAGGCTGCCAACCGCCGTCTGCACGCGTAAAAAAGTAGCGTTGAATATAGGGGTTTACGGCCACCTTCGGCATGCGCTCAAGCAAAATATGCAGGCGTTCTGATACTGCAAAACCCTGCTTGGCAAGGCGAATTGCTGGCTCAAACAGAGTCGCCCAAGGCAGTTTGCCATGAGCGCGATGGGCAGATTCCAGCATTGCCAATACGCCGGGCACGCCCACCGAGCGGCCGCCAATCACGGCGTCGAAAAAGCGCATGGGCGTGCCATCGGCCTGTAAAAAATACGTGTCGTTGGCGGTGGCTGGCGCGGTTTCCCGGCCGTCCCAACTCTCCAGCACCCCGCGCTGTGCCTGCCAATGAAGCATAAAGGCACCGCCGCCAATGCCAGACGACTGCGGTTCAACCAAACCGAGCACCAATTGCGCCGCAATGGCCGCGTCGACCGCGGAGCCACCTTTTTGCAGCACCCATTTCGCAGCGTCACTGGCATGAGGGTTCGCGGTAACCGCCATTGCGGTTTGGTATCGCGCCGACTTAACTTGGCCGAAGCCGCTCGCCGCTTCCGGAACAATAAGGGGGTCGCTGGCGTGGGCGAACGTGCCCAGGCATAACCAAAGCAATGTCAGCAAGGTTTTGTGCGCTTTCAACAAATTATCCTCCAGTACCGCGGTGGGAAATGCTCGCCGTGGGCCAGTGTAGCGCAAACCCGGTGATGCTCTCACAATTTTGTCAAGGGGTGACATAGCGCGCGAGCTTTGTTTATGATCAGTTTCACTTGCGATACCGAACCGTTATCGCGCGCCACGAATTGGTGTCGGTATCCAGGGAAGGAAACGAGATCGGTACAACCATAACAATAAGACGCAAACGATAGCGACCTAGGGAAGGAATTACGATGTTAGAACAGCTCCCCGCTGTGTATATTTTAGCGAACCGAGAAAGTGGCAGCCTGCACAGTGGTGTAGCCGCCAATTTACGACAACACCTCCATGACTATCGCCAGGCCTTGGGTGAGATTCGCAAAGAGGTATTCGAGCTCGTGTATTTTGAGCTTTTTGAAGACCTCGAACAGGCCTATATGCGGGAGAAACAAATCCAGGAATACTCCCACCGCCGCAAAACCGCCTTAATCGACAGTATTAACCCCAGGTGGGACGATCTCTACCAGACCGGGGAAGAAGCCTGAGCGCCGCGCTTGTTCGTATTCGGTGAATTCGATACCATCTGCCGCCTTAATTGCAATCCGGTGACTTATGAAACGCATCGTATACCCAGGTACTTTCGACCCGATCACCCGCGGTCATATCGATCTGGTAGAGCGCGCCAGCAAACTGTTCGACACCGTTGTGCTCGCTGTCGCGAACAGCGAGAAAAAGCAGCCGATGTTCGCCTTGCAAGAGCGCATGGAACTGTGTGCTGAGGCGCTTTCCCATTTGCCGAATATCGAAGTGTGCAGCTTCACCGGACTGACCGTGGAACTGGCGCAAGAGCAAAACTGCCACAGTATTTTGCGCGGCGTACGCACCGTGGCTGACTACGAGTACGAACTGCAGTTAGCCAACATGAACCGCGCGCTGGCACCGGATTTGGAAACCGTATTCCTGACCCCTGGTGAGTCCCTCTCTTACGTTTCCTCCTCACTGCTGCGCGAAATTGCCAGCATGGGCGGCGACGTTTCACGTTTCGTGCCCGACAACGTCATGGTGGCACTCAACGCCCGCTTCTCACGCAAGTAACGGCAATAGCATGGCACTGCTGATCACCGACGAATGCATCAACTGCGACGTATGCGAGCCAGAGTGCCCTAACGAAGCGATCTATATGGGCGAGGAAATCTACGAAATCGATCCCGCCCGCTGCACCGAATGCGTCGGCCACTTCGACGAACCCCAATGCCAGCAAGTCTGCCCCGTAGACTGCATCCCCCTCGATCCCAACCACATCGAAACCGAAGAACAACTCCTCGCTAAATACCATAAATTGACCGATTGAGCGGAACTGGTCGCGGTCAGGCCCGCTCCTACGGTTGGCGTACATTTTGGTGTAGGGCATCGTGTCCCTTGTAGGAGCCCGCCTGAGGGCGACCGGAACGAACGGTAGAGCGTGGAATCAATCGCGGTCAAGCCCGCTCCTGCGGTTGGCGTACATTTTGGTGTAGGGCAGTGTGGCCCTTGTAGGAGCCCGCCTGAGGGCGACCGGAACGAATGGTAGCGTGTGGAATCAATCGCGGTCAGGCCCGCTCCTACGGTTGGCGTGCATTTTGGTGTAGGGCAGTGTGTCCCTTGTAGGAGCCCGCCTGAGGGCGACCGGAACGAACGGTAGAGCGTGGAATCAATCGCGGTCAAGCCCGCTCCTACGGTTGGCGTACATTTTGGTGTAGGGCAGTGTGACCCTTGTAGGAGCCCGCCTGAGGGCGACCGGAACGAACGGTAGTGTGTGGAATCAATCTCGGTCAGGCCCAATAAAACTGCGAATTACAATGGTTTCATAGCGGCCCTAAAGGCAGGTTTTCAACAAAACTGCTAATTTATAAAAAATGCCTGACACAAGGACGTGTTGATGCCTATCAAATCACGACGTGGTTACGCCTTGAGAACTGGGCGACACTCCATGATTGGTCAAACTTATATGGTCACAACGGTGACGTGGCAGAGAAGCAAAATATTTAGCCGTTTTGAACTTGGCCGCTGCGTTACTCGATCAATCTACGCTTCACCGTACGCACATACTTTGGCCCATGTTGTAATGCCTGACCACTTTCACTGGCTTTTTGAGCTAAAAGATCGAAGCCTTTCAGAAGTCGTTCAGCGAGCTAAAACCGAATCTGCCAAACAGATAAATCACACTCTAAATCGCCCCTCAGCAAAAATCTGGCAACCCGGTTTCTATGATCACGCCTTGCGTCGTGACGAAGACCTGCGCGCAGCGGCGCGATATATCATTGCCAACCCACTTCGAGCAGGATTGGTTGAAGATATTGGTTCATATGCGCTGTGGGACGCGGTGTATTTATAGTTCAGTGGATGCGCGGTCAGGCCCGCTTCTACACGAACGCTCTAGGTGGGCTCATTGTAGGAGCCCGCCTGAGGGCGACTGGAGCGAATGGCACGGATGGCACGGATGGCACGGATGGCACGGATGGCACGGATGGCACGGATGGCACGGATGGGGGTTTGGTCGCGGTCAGGCCCGCTCCTACACGAACGGCCAAGGCAGGTTCATTGTAGGACAGCGTGGCCCGCGAGCAGAGCGAGTGCTGTGGCCAGCCCGCCTGAGGGCGACCAGAACGAACAGTAGGAGTCGATCGATCGCGCTCAGGTCCACTACCCACGACACTCCCAGCGGTCATGGCGCGCGCCGTGCTGCAGGTTATGGCTGGTCGTAGTGCCCTCCAATGGCGAAGATATAAATGGATTTATCGTCGAACCGATATATCACCCGGTCTTTCTGTGAAATCCGTTTTGACCAAAGGCCGGAAAGGTTATGTTTCAGTGGCTCGGGTTTCCCCAAGCCGGAAGAGGGGTCGTTGGATCGGAGCATTTCTCTGAGCAATTTACATAAGGCTTTGTGCAAGCGCTTATCTTTTTCGCGCACGGCCTCATAGGCTTCCCAGGTATTACCCTCAAATACCAGTGATCTCATTCATTTGCTCGTCAGTCGGTTTGTAGCCTTGGCTGCGGGTATGGGTGTCAAGGGAGTCGGCAATTTGCTGCATCAGGCCTTTGTTCTGGAGCACGTAAAGAGTTTCTTGCTCTCGCTCCCAGTCGTCGGCACTAATGACCACAAACGCCTCGCCAGCCCTTCTCGTAACCTTGAGGGGCTCATGCCGGCTAACTACTTCTTCTACAACACTTTTTAAGTTGTCTCTAAACTTGTTTACGCTAATAGTGTCCATGCGGGCGCCATCATGTACGGAAATGCCGTACAACTTTATACCATAAACCCTAATAAGGCCAAAGATTTTGGTCGCGGTCAGGCCCGCTCCTACGCACCTGCGTAGTCCTGCATGAACAAAGCGGTGGTTTTTGTAGGACAGCGTGGCCCTTGTAGGACAGCGTGGCCCGCGAGCAGAGCGAGTGCTGTGGCCAGCCCGCCTGAGGGCGACTGGAGCGAACGGCTCGGATGGATTTGGTCGCGGTCAGGCCCGCTCCTACGGTGATAATTCGCGGCTGAGGCCTACAAAACGCAGGCCGTGCCACGCCTATACTACTTATCCGACTTGTATTCGTAGTGGTAGTAACCATACCCGTAGCCGTAGCCATAACCCGACGCACGGCGCTCTACGGCGTTAAGGACAACGCCCTTCACGGTAATGCCGTTTTGTTCGAAGCGCTGTTTAGTTACTTCCAGCTCTTTAATCGGGTTCAGGCCAAAGCGGGCAACGATCATGGTCACGCCACACTGGCGGCCCACAATGGCGGCATCGGTAACGGCCATAATTGGCGGGGTATCGACAATAACCAGGTCAAACTGTTCTTTTACTTCATTCAGCAGGTCAGTCAGCTGCTGGCTCATCAATAATTCTGACGGGTTGGGAGGAATCACCCCACGAGGCATGACAAACAGCTCGCCAACGCGTGTCGGTTTTATCGCTTCTTGAACGCTAATGCGCTTGCCCAATACGTCGCTCACACCGTTATCCGGCTGCATGCCAAACATCTTGTGCATATAGCCTTTGCGAAGGTCCATATCGATCAGCAGTACGCGCTGCCCCGCCTGGGCAACTACCGCCGCAAGGTTACCCGAAACAAACGACTTACCCACATTGGGACTGGGGCCGGAGATCATCATCACATTGTTTTCAGCTTCCAGCATGGCAAAGTGCAGGCTGGTGCGCAGGTTGCGCAGGCTTTCAATAGCGATATCGGTCGGGTTTTTGTGGGCCAGCAAGTCGTGTGGGTGCTGGTTTTTGTGCTTTTTGCGAATGGCTTGGCGTCGTTTGCCCGCACCATCGAGCTTACGCTGCTCATCGGAAAGCGGAATACTCGTATATACCGGCAGGCCAATAGCCTCGATGTCATCGGGGTTTTCAACACCGCGATTCAGCGCTGAGCGCACCAATACCAAGGCTACCGAGAGAAATCCGCCCAGCAGCGTGGCAATCACTACAATCAGTGGCTTCTTGGGTTTAACGGGCTCTTCCACGTTAACAGCGGCGTCATCAACAATGCGCACATTGCCCACGGTACCCGCCCGCACAATATCCAGCTCCTGAATATTGTTAAGCAATTGGGTGTAAATTTCGGTGCCGACCTCCAGGTCGCGCTTCAGGCCCAGCAGCTCCTGTTGGGTGCCAGGCAAGTTCTTAATGCGCTCATCCAGCTCCTGCTTGCGTGTGCGCAGCTCGGCCATCTGCTCGCGCCACGCTTGGTAAGCGGGGTGGTCGCGAGTATACAGGCGGTCAAGTTCGGCCTGCTGTAATTGCAGCTCGGCAACACTGGTTTCCAACTCGACTACTTGCTCAAGCAGCGCTTCGGCCTCGGCAGTAATGTTTACTGAGCCAGCTTTTACTTGGTAGTCATTAAACTTGCGCTCGGCTTCTTCCAAGTCACGCTTAATGCCCGGTAATTGTTCACGGAGGAAGTCCAGGCTTTTTGATGCCTCGGCAGATTGGCGTTCCACATTCTGACGAAGATAGTTCTGCGCCACCACGTTCAATACATTTTCAGCGTGGCTAGGGGTGTCGTCTTCTAACGACAGGGCGATAATGCCTGAGTCTTTGCCGCGTTCAGAGGCGCCCAGCGTTTCTTGCAGCTCAATAATGGCGCTCAAGCGGCGCTGACGGACAATGCTAAATTCGGTGCCAGGGTTGGCGTTCAGCTCATTGACAAACAAGCTGTACCCCGGTGCGCTGGCGCGCTGGCCAACGCGGCCCTCTAAAATCAATTCATCGTCGGGGGAATACAGCGCGTAGTTGCCATCGCCCAGGCTGCGCAATACGTGCTCTTCGCCGTAAAACGCCGCAGGTACCGAAAATTCACTCACTCTCAGTACTTCGCCGCCCCAGGCATAGCTACTCATGCCCATCAGCGGGGCTGCTATCTCGCCGTCCAAACCGGCGAACCGGCGAGCAACCGCCGCGCCAATAACGGGGAAGTACTTCGGCTCGATAACTATGTCCAGGTTCAGTTTGTCTACCGCGCCGCCCAGCACGGTGCGGCTTTTAATCAACTCTATTTCGGTAACCGCTGCAGATTCGCCACCAAACATCTCGGTGATGTCGCTCATGCCGGGTAAGCCGGGCGACTTCTCTTCTACCTGCACAATGGCGTTGGCGCGGTAGATCGGCGTTGCCAGTAAGGCATAGGCCACGCCAAAAAACATGAAGATAGCGGTAATGCCGACAATCAGGTTTTTGTTGTCCCAAAGGGTGGCAAAAAGGGCGAGCAAATCAATTTCATCGTCTGCCTGGCTGGGTTTGGCAGCATTAACGGGTGCTTGTGTACTCATAGTCATTTCCAACGGGCGATATTACTCGCCTTGTTCTATTCAGTCCGGCCGCTAGGGCGCAATGTATGCGGTGCTATACCCGCGCCATCATTAGTTCTGGTTTTCGATATCACCCAGGGTGTCAGTGGCGATAATGCTCGGCAGCAACTGGCTCAAGAAGCGGTTCCAGCGGGTGATCGGCGCGGGTGACACATACACAATATCGCGTGGCGACAGCGTGAACTTATCAGCCAGCATAAAGCCAACCGCAGAGGCTGCGTTTAGGTGGTAGATGGTGGCGTTATAAACGGGCATACCGTCTTCGTCTCGGCTTACCCCGGTGTTGCGCAGCACGTATATGCCGCGGCCGTCGGCGCGGTTTTCATTAATGCCATTGGCGCTGGCCAGTGCCTCGGCCAGGCTGGTGCCTGTGCGGGACATAAGAATGCCCTGCGGCCGGTTAACTTCGCCGAGTACAAAGACTTTGTCGGCGTCATTGCGTGGCACGTGAATCAGGTCGCCGTGTTGCAGCAGCAGGTTTTCACTCCAGGCGCCGGTTTCATAGAGCGAGCGCAGCGAGATGCTCTGGGTTTCACCATTGCGCGTTAGTTGAATGTCGCCCCACGAGGCATTGTTGGCGAGGCCGCCCAACTGCTCAATGGCGTCGATCAGTGTGAGCGGAATTTTGGTGACTGGCACAACGCCGGGCTGACGAACCGCGCCGCTTACGTACACACGCTGGCTTCTGAAATCTGCCACGCGCACATCGACTTGTGGGCGCTTAATTACCGAGGCCAGCTTTTGCTCCAACTGCGCCTTAATTTCGGCAGTTGTCAGGCCATTCACTTGCAGCTCGCCGGCATAGGGGTAGAACACCGTACCGTCGGCCTTCACCTCGTTGCCACCCTCGGCTGCGGTGCGGAAGGAACCCGCGGGTATCGTTAGTTCGGGGTGTTCCCACACGGTAATGGTCAGCACATCGCCGGGGCCAACGCGGTATTGGTAGTCGTTAAGCTGCTGCTCCAAGTCACTGCTCAGCGTTGCTTGGCGAGCGGCGGGGGCGTTCATATTGGCGAGCAGGGTCGCGTTAATGGGAATGTAGCGAATCTCGGTTTCGGCGGGGGTGTAATCCTCTGGGGTATCGTCAAACCACACCGAGTTCATGCGGCTCATATTACTGCCCGGTACTACCGTGCATGCTGCGCAGCTCAGCACCAATGCGCTGGCAAGCAAATTTTTCACTTTCATTCCCTAACCCTTGCTTACACCGCTGGCCCTGTGGTGCCAGCTAGTCCATAAATAATGTTTTAATTTTCTGTACGAGTCGTATCGTCGGTATTACCAACGATAGCGCGCTTCTATGAAGGCGCTCTCAATGCCATGGTCGTAGTTATACAGTTGCAGGCCATCATCCACCTTGATGTAGCCCACTTCGGCGTTCAAGCCACCAAATTGCTGGCTGTAACTAATTTCCAAGGTATTGCCTTCACCCTGACTGCGGCCAGCAGCGCCCTGACCGCCGCCATCAATATTTAAGGCAACATCGGAGTAACGCAACGACCAACGGCTGCCGTCCGGCAGCATCCAGTCCAGGCCGAGAGTATCCAGCTCGCTGTCGTTGTCGATGCTGGCACCAATGGCGCGGCCCTTATAGCGGTAGCCATTCTTGTAAATGGCATGTTCATACACGTAGTTACTGCGCTCATCGCCGATTAGTGCGCCCGCTGTGGTTTGGGTGCGCTCTAAAAACCAGTGCAGGCGGTGCTTTTCAATTGCAAATAAGCCATTCAGGCCCACTACATGGGTTAAGCGAGAGGGTTGGTAGCCGCTTTCATCTTCGCCAATATGCTGGATGTAAGCGCCTTGATTGCCCCAAGGCGTCGCCCACAGCATCTTTACATCAAAGCCGGCCAGCTGGTTGCCCGGCTCATTTTCCTGGGTAAGTCCGCCGTCCCCGCGGTTGTCATTACCCAGCATAAGATCCTTAAAACTGGAAAAGTTCTCATCGCGGCCATCGCCACCCCACTGGGCGGTGCGGCTGGCAGCAATTTCCAGCCACTGTGCGGGCTTGACCCCTACGCGCATTCCTAACAATTTTGCGCCGGGTACCGCGCGTTCCCCTTCCAGCTGGCCGGCAAAGGCCTGCAGTTGCCAAGGGCCAAGCCAGCTCAATAGCGGCGTTTCAAATTCATGGGCGCGGTTGCGTTGCAGGCTAATGCCTGGAACCGGCCGCGCATTGTTGGAAAGCAACAAACTGCTTTGCCAGCCGGCGCCCCACCAACGGTCAATGGCGCCCAGCGTTACGCCCCAATTACCAAAGGCCCGTGCAAGATAGCTGCCATCTAACCGGCGGTGTTCGCGCGGTGCATCGGGAACGTCATAGCTAAGGCGCAATTCGCCTGCCCAACTGCTGCTCATAAATTCAGCGGAAACAGCGCCGTATTCGGGGGCATTGTTGTTATCGCCGAAGCCGGTTAAAAATCGGCGCTCCTGCTCGCTGTGGGCAAGTTCAATACTGGCGCTAAAGGGTTTGCGCTCCTGCTCAAAGCGGGCCAACAAAGCGTCCAGTGCTTGGCGTTCCAGTGCACTTATATTGCGGGCTTGGGCGCGTTTCAGGTCAGGTAAAATACTGCCCCACATCAGTGGCCATTGAGTGGTTGGTGCGGTAATAACGCCCGTGCTGGAAAGCAACTCAATATGGTGGCGCAAATCCAGCTCGTTTGGCCCAATCCAAGGCTTTGCGCTGGCAATAGAAGGCGCCACGGCACTAGCGGCCAGTAAACAGGCAGACAAAGAAAACGCTTTACACCGCTGGCCAATCAACATGCCTTGGAATTCCATCCTTTTAGTAATTACGCGAACACCCCACGCCGCTGCTCACAACGCCAATATTCCAAACAGGCGAATGCGCCGCAATCATACGCGTGACGTAACAAGAAGGACAAGGATCATGCCAACGAACTGTGACAATGTCACGACATTGCCAATATCGCCCCATAGCCACTTCGCGCGCCTATTGCCTCTCAATGTAGGAGCGGGCCTGACCGCGACCAAAGTATCCGTAGGAGCGGTTTCAACCGCGAACGGCTTCACATCGCCCAACCCACAGCACATTCACGCCCGCACCAAAACAGCCCGCCCAACAACCCGGCGCACCAATCCTGTGCTGTTTCGGTAGGGCGGCGCGCCCGTGACGTTGCAGGACAGCGTATCCCTTGGTGTTGTAGGAGCGGACCCGACCGCGACCCTTGCCAGCGCGCCTCCAATGTCGCTGCCCTATACGCCCCCGGAACCTCTCAATACTCCGCCCAAATTAACCAAACCGTAGCATTTCGCTGCCACACTACGCACCGTAACAAAACGAGCTCGGCAAACTGAGTGCTCAGCCAACATTGGCGCAAAACCTGCATCACAACGCGATGCAGATCGCAGGGTGGTGTGGCAAGCATAGCGGCTCTGCACTGCGCCGATCTTGTCACTATGTCATCTTGTTAGGGATTTGCGGTTGGCTTTTGCACTGATGTGGCGCAAAATAGCGCCCCCTTCCAATGTGTTCAAGTAAGAAAGCTGGTTATCAAGGTATAAGTAAACGCCCGATTATGGTGTGAGAAATATCCCCAGCTAATGGAGGTTGTGCACTTGGCAAAGGGCGCCAGCACGTTAAACACCGAGCATACATTTATGTTAGCGGCCAGCGATATCAAGCGAGGGAATTGCTGTGAATACTAACCCAGTACAAGCGTCCGGATCCGTCCGGCACGGAGGCTTCATTCGTCAGCACCATTCAATGCTGGTTGCCATGCATCAGCTGTTTGATGTGTTGCTGACATGGGGGCTTCTGGCGGCATTCGTTTACATTGCGGGTTATACGTGGGATGTACCCCAGCAAATGGCGGCTTTCCTCACGTCCATTTGTTTCCATATCCTGGCAAATAAAAACGGCCTCTACCTTTCGTGGCGTGGTCACTCCTTATTCGGCGAGGTGCGCGCTGTTTTCCTCACCTGGACGCTGGTTATTGGCGTTTTGCTGACCATCGTTTTCCTATTCGATATGACCGAGCGCTACAGTGGTGGCGTAATGGTGGCGTGGGCGATCGCGGTACCCGTATCCATCAGTTTTTATCGTGTTTCTGCGCGCATCATCATGCGCGAGTTCCGTAGAGCGGGGGTAAATACTCGCCGCATCGCCATAGTGGGGGCCAAAGAACCGGGCTTAAGTTTGGCTCGCAGTATTCTCGGTAGCCCGTGGATGGGCATAGATATCTCTGGCTTCTACGACAACCGCGTGAGTATTGGTAGCCACCCACTGCCAGAAGAAAAGGGTGGTGAAAAATTGCAGGTGATCGGTAATATCGATGCCTTAAAGCAAGAAGCGCGTGCAGGCAGTGTTGACGATATATACATTGCGCTGCCCATGCGTGAAGAAGAAACCATCAAAGAATTGGTCGAAGAGCTTTCCAATAGCTCATGCTGTGTGCACGTAGTGCCGGACTTATTCACTTTCAAAATGCTAAATGCCCGCAGCCGAGAGATCGGTGGCCTGCCTGTTGTAAGCGTTTACGACACCCCTTTCGACTCCTTTGACTCAGCGGTAAAGCGTATTGAGGATGTGGTGCTTAGCTCCATCATCTTATGCTTAATTGCAATCCCCATGCTCATTATTGCGGCAGCGGTTAAGTTCACATCACCTGGCCCAGTTATATTCAAGCAGCGCCGTTACGGCATCAATGGCGAGGAAATTGAGGTGTGGAAATTTCGTAGTATGAGCACTTGTGATAATGGCGATGTAGTGAAGCAAGCCACTAAGGGTGATTCGCGTATTACTAAAGTCGGGGCGTTCATTCGAAAAACATCACTAGATGAACTCCCCCAGTTTATCAATGTTCTTCAGGGCTCTATGAGTATTGTTGGCCCCCGTCCCCATGCTGTGGCTCACAACGAGCTATATCGCGACAAAATCGATGGCTATATGCAGCGCCACTTGGTTAAGCCAGGTATTACTGGCTGGGCGCAAATAAATGGTTGGCGTGGTGAGACGGACACGCTGGAGAAAATGGAAAAGAGGGTCGAATGTGACTTGGAGTACATCGCAAAATGGTCAGTATGGCTTGATATTAAAATAGTCGCTTATACTTTGTTTAAAGGGTTTGTTAATCCTTTGGCATATTGATTTATGCATATATTGTGGCTGGCGGTGCCGCATCGCAGAAGTCATGTGAATTAAGAAAGAGAGTTTATGGATAACTTGGTAATAATTCCCGCTCGAGGTGGCTCAAAAGGTATTCCGGGGAAAAACGTCAAAGAAATAGCAGGCCTGCCGTTGATTGCTTGGAGTATTAAACAAGCGCAAGCTTCGCAGCTAGTTTCGAGGGTGTTGGTAAGTACGGACTGCCCAGAAATTGCGGAAATATCTTTAAGTCACGGCGCGGAAGTTCCATTTATGCGCCCGAAAGAAATTGCATCAGATGTTGCGACTACAGAGTCAGCATTGTTGCATGCGCTCGAATGGTTAGATAAAAACGAGTCTTATGTGCCAAATAATGTGGTTTTGCTCCAGGCAACATCCCCCATTCGAGGGGAGGGGGTTATCGATAGTGCCATTCAAAAGTTTTATCAAGATGATGCCGACTCGTTACTAAGCGTTTGCGAATTCTGGCACTTTCTTTGGGAAGGGGCTTCGAAGCCACTAGCATTGTATGACTATATGAATAGGCCTAGAAGACAGGATATTGATCCAGGGTCCATAAAATACAAAGAAAACGGCTCCATATATATCACCAAATCAGAATCTTTAATTTCCTCTGGAAATCGACTGGCTGGGGAAATATCAATGTATGTTATGGACGAGAGTGAAAGCTTCGAAATAGATACTCCTCTTGACTGGTTGGTGGTTGAGTCAATTATGAAAGCAAAAGGTTTCTAGTCAAATGTTGATTAAGCGGAAAATATCAGACTACTTAGTTTTTGAGAATGAAAGCATTCTCAAGGCATTAGAGAAAATTAATCGGAACAAAAACAGAATTGTCTTTATTGTTAGCGAGAGCGGGACACTTGAGGGTGCCCTGTCAGACGGCGATTTTCGTCGCTGGCTTACCTCCTCTGACGCTTATGATCTGAATGAGCCTGTTTCAGTTGCCATGAATCGCAGAGTTGTTTCAATGCCTATCGACTCGGCAAGAGACAAAATAGAGTCACTATTTGATAAATCTGTTGATCTAATACCTTTGGTCGACGCAAGCAGTCGGTTGGTTGCTGTTGCAGTAGAAAAAGAAAAAGGAATATCCATTGGAAAGCATACAATTTCCGAAAACTCTCCAGCATATCTGATAGCTGAAATTGGTAATAACCACAATGGTGATATTGCGCTAGCAAAAAAAATGGTCGATCTAGCTGTAGGCGCTGGAGCTGACTGCGTTAAGTTTCAAATGAGGGATATGGCGTCACTATATAAAAGTGGCTCCGATAAAGATGATTCAGCCGATCTCGGTGCTCAATATACAATGGACTTGCTCAGCAAGTTCCAATTAAAGACTGATGAGCTTATTGAGGTCTTTGATTATTGCAAAGATAAAGGGCTGACCCCCCTTTGCACGCCTTGGGACATTAAAAGTCTCGAGGTCCTGGAAAATTATGGAATGGAGGCTTACAAAGTGGCCTCCGCCGACTTCACGAATTTGCAGTTGTTGGAAGCACTTGCTGCGACGGGTAAGCCTCTTATCTGTTCAACCGGGATGTGTACGGAGGCGGAGATCAGACAGTCTAGTGACTTTTTGAAAAGTAAAGGCGCCCAATCCGTTGTGCTTCATTGTAATTCGACATACCCAACGCCATTTAAAGACGTGAATCTGGCTTATCTCAAACGGTTGGAAGAGGTAACGGGTTGCTTAGTCGGTTACTCTGGACATGAGAGAGGTATTTCCGTGCCTGTTGCTGCGGTAACAATGGGTGCAAAGGTGGTTGAAAAGCATTTTACTGTCGATAAGGGAATGGAGGGAAATGACCATAAAGTCTCCCTTTTACCCGAAGAATTCAAAGAAATGGTAAAACAGATTCGAGAAGTGGAGGAGGCGCTCGGAGCTGGTGGTGAGCGTGTGATTACTCAAGGAGAAATGATTAATAGAGAGACGCTCGCGAAAAGTCTTGTGATTAATTGTGATCTTCGTGAGGGCGAAGTCATCACTCGCGATATGATTGATGTCAAGAGTCCGGGCCAGGGTTTACAGCCTCTATACTTGGATAGATTGGTTGGCAGGAAGGCTAACCGGGCTTTTAAGCAAGGTGATTTCTTTTATGAATCCGATTTAAAAGATCAAAAAATAATGGCGAGGGACTATAACTTCAATAGGCCATTTGGGATTCCGGTTCGCTATCACGACTACGAAAAATTGGCCTCCCAGACAAATTTGGATTTTGTAGAATTCCACCTAAGTTATCAGGATATGGAGCTTGATCCAGCCGATTTTTTCTCGGCGCCTCAGTCCATTGGGTTTGCCGTGCATAGCCCTGAGCTGTTTTCTGGGGACCATATTTTGGATCTTGCAAGCGACTCCGTTCAGCATAGGGATCGTTCCATCAAAGAGCTGCAAAGGGTTTGCGATGTAACAAGGGGCTTAAAGAAGTTCTTCCCAATAACAGAAAGACCAGTGATCGTAGTAAATGCTGGTGGGTTTAGATCGACGGGCTTTGTGGAAAAAAGCGAAAGGCCTGCAATGTATGAAGAAATCGCCAAATCTCTGGCTGAAATAGATCAGTCAGGAGTGGAGATCATTATACAAACCATGCCTCCGTACCCGTGGCACTTCGGCGGGCAAAGCTACCATAATTTGTTTGTTGACCC
The DNA here is from genome assembly GCF_016906995.1 of Spongiibacter marinus. Classification (GTDB taxonomy): domain Bacteria; phylum Pseudomonadota; class Gammaproteobacteria; order Pseudomonadales; family Spongiibacteraceae; genus Spongiibacter; species Spongiibacter marinus. The sequence goes on from NZ_JAFBBD010000009.1 coordinate 130,786, forward strand.
GAAAGAGATTGACGATTTCTATAATGAGCACGGCTATCGAATCTGTTACGACGTCTCTCATTCAATGATGGCCTGCAATTACTATAATTGGAAGTTGGCGGAATTCACAAAAACTGTAGGTCATTGCATTGCTCATATGCATATTGTTGATGCATTGGGGGTGGATGGTGAAGGAGTGCAAATAGGTGAAGGTGATGTAGATTTTAAAGAATTGGCTGCTGACCTGAAGGAATACGCCCCCAATGTTCAATTTATCCCTGAAGTGTGGCAGGGGCATAAAAACGAGGGCGAGGGTTTTTGGCTTGCATTGGAGTTTCTTGAGGCATATTTCTTAAAGAGCGCATAGAGGTGTTCGCATCGTTCAAGGGAATTTTTTCTTCTCTATTAAGGGCGGGGCTTGTCTACGCATCGGCGACACTGCTTTATTCAGCTGCAAGACAACTGCTATTCTTGCCAATAACTTATAAATTAGACCCAGATCTTTTTGATAAGCTATCGTACGCCATAATAGTGTGCGATTTTGTAGTGTTTCCTATTGCGGGTAGCGTGGGGGACTATTATCAAAGACGGCACGCTGCCGTCGATAAAGATGGGAGTGAGTTACGCGCTGTTTCCTCGTTGGTTCTGGTCGTAATTATTTTTCTTCCCGTCTTTTTTCTGCTCGGTTTCCAGCTTTCTTTGTCGCTTCTAATGAGTTTGTTTGTGGGGTTGTACGCGCTCAACAATATCTTGCAAAGAAAAATTTACAATGAAATGAAGTTTTCGGAAGCGTATTTTTACAATTTTATAAGAATTATTCCTTTTGTTTTGTTTTTGCTAGCAGCCTGGGTGGGTAAGGTGTATGAATTTTCTGGCTGGCTTTCCTCCGAATTTTTTCTTTTTATATTATTAGCTGTTACAGAGTTCTTGTACTACCTTAGGGTTAAGTCTAAGTCGGTTGAGCCATTGTTCTCAAAATTTTTCTTTATAGGTCCGAAATTTATAAAAGAAGGTGGTGTTCCGATACTTTTCGCAACTTGTGTTGGTTCTCTGGCTTATAGGGGGGAGCTCGTGGCGGCAGGCTTCTTGTGGGATGGCTTTCTTCAGCAGCTGATAATGGCATTGACGTTGGCAAACATAATTCTTTCGCCCATTTCTCTCTTTTGTTCGGCACCGCTTATGAGCTTTATAATAAAAAATGAGGTCGAATTGTCGTCGAAATTAAAGCTACTGCTGGCCGCATTTTCGCTCTTGCTATCGTTACTTTCATTTCTAGTTGCTTATAGTGCCCTTCCTTTTTTTGTGGATGTAATTTACGGGGAAATCTTGATTCATGATGTAAGGTTGGCGGTCGCCTTCACTGTGGCAAGTTTGGTGTCATTTTTCTTTCTGAAGACATTCGTTACAAAATTCTCTAGTTTAAAAATAATTTATTTTTCAAACTTAATAATTGTGCTTTCGGCAATTTTTGTTTACGCGTTTGCTGGATTGATCGAATTCATATTTGTGTGGGCTGTTTTTTCGCTCGCTAGAATGCTGTCGCCGATATTTGCATTAATCGTTAGCGGGTCAAGGGTAATAAAATGAAAAGCTTGGCTTTGCTAACCCCATTTCTCTACCTGATAACTGTTTTGTCGAAAATATTACTCCTTCAAAATCCTGTGTCATATGTGTTATTGACGTTGATTTTGGGTGCGCCGTTGCTGGCGGCCTCAATCGCCAAAAGACGGTTTTTGATTGCTTTTTTCACCATTCTTCATTGGGAAGTTCTGCTCGTAATATGGGTTAAATATTTGCTGTTTGGATCAGTTCCGGATTCGTGGAGGGCCATTTTTTACAGTGAAAAGGTAGTGGGTGATGCGGCATTGATAACAGCTATATTTCTAGATCTTGTGTACGTTGTTTTTTCCTTGGTTCTTATCGCGAAGGATGAGGGCCATGTCAGAAGAAAGCGTATTCTTCTTGAAAAAATAAGAGATACAGATACCTTTAAAGTAGAACTGATTTCGGTGGGGGGGATTATATTCTGTTTGGTTTATGCTTTGACGGATTTAAAGTTTGTTTTGTACGGCAAAATCGGGTACACGCAAATGGTTTCTGGGTTTCCGTTCTTAGAACTTTATCAACTTATAGGATATATCTCCATTTTCAATTTTTCGGCGATTTATGCCCGAAGGTCGGGAAAAGTCTTTTTGCTTTTATATGGCCTGATGTTGCTCGCTTTGCTTTTTTCAGGATTTAGAGGAGTTTTTGTTGGTTTAGCTATATTTTCATTCTGTGTTTATTACACGTATGCGAAGCCAAACGTGACTAGATTAGTATTGATCGGCGTTGTCGCAATTTTTGTCCTAAATATAGTCGCTGTAACTCGTGTGGGGTTCGATAGTGCTGGGGGGGGCGTCCTCTCGCGGTTTGGTAGCCACGAAGAAAACGAATTTTTTACTCTTGTCGCTACGATGGAAAAAAAGGCGGAAGTAGAAAAGAATACATACTTAATGTCTTTGTGTAGGCAGGTACCCTTTTCGGCTCTATTTCTTGGTGGAGAAGCTTGCGATAGGTCGTCAGTTTATATGGGGGGGTACATTCTGCCAGTTTCTATTCTGGAAAGTGGCATTAATATGGGGGCCTTTTCTTTGGCTGAGGCGGTCTTTAATTACGGAATCGACGGGGGGGTTTTGTTCTTATGTGGCGTGGCCTTGCTGGTGGTATTTTTTGAAGTTAAAAGCAAAAATAATGAAGTCTGGATGTCGATAGCTTACTTGCTTGCGGCGCAAAGCTACACTTTTGCTTATTATGGGTCGTCTAATTTCTTTGCGATGATTGTTCCTGCCATACTGATGTTTTTTTTATACTCTTTCTTTCGGCGAATCAAGCAGAGTTAATCTACTGGAGAGTGGGATGTCAAAGAAACAAGTAAGATTGGAGTATCTCGACGGCCTCAGAGGAGCAGCCGCGATATTAGTATCTGTGGTGCATTATCTGATGGTTGTCAAAAGTGAAGGGATGGTCGCTGCTTGGGAGGCTCCTTTTGTAACGCTGTTCACTGAGTATTTCGACTTAGGTAAAATCGGGGTGGTTATTTTTTTTGCTATAAGTGGATTTATTATCCCTAGCTCTTTTAAGTCTGGGGTTTCTAAAAAGGCTTCTGTAAAGAAGTTTTTTATTTCTAGAGTTTTTCGCTTATATCCTGTGTATTGGTTCTCTATACCATTGGGGTTGTGGGCATTCTGGATTATTCAGGAAAAGGATTTTTCGGTAAGTATTGTATTTGCAAATTTTACTATGTTGCAGCAGTTCGTGGGAGTGAAAAATATTATTGGCGTGTATTGGACTCTCCAGGTTGAGATAATATTTTATGTTCTTTGTGTGATGCTGTTTTTATTAGGTAAGCTAAATGATAGGTGTTTTTCCTTTTATTGTAGTATCGCGGCATTGGTGGTGGCCATTTTGATGTCTTATTTGCGGGGCGCTTTGGAGGTAAAGCTTCCGGTGGCGGTACCTTTGGCTCTTTCTGTTATGTTCTTTGGTGGGTTGTGGCGAGAATTAACCTTAAATAAAGATTCCGAGGCTGGGCAATTCTGTATTATATATCTGATTTTTTTCTTCGTATCAATGCCCATAATTTCGGTTTTTGCGTACAATTTAGACATGGGGTGGGGGGAGACCTGGTATAGATATTTAATAAGTTATTATTCGGCGATTACGCTGTTTTGCTTGATGACTAGTAAATATAAGTTGGTAGGTCCCGTTTTCTCATATCTGGGTAGGGTTAGTTATTCGTACTACTTACTACACCCGGTTTGTATAGTTTTTGTGGTGGATGTCGCGCTTCCCTTTTTTGGCTGCTTTCCGGAAAGTGGTTTATTTGTTGTGTTGGGTACCATTATTTTGGCTATGATGCTGTCTAGTTTGACGTATAGCTTTATAGAGAAGCCTTCGATTAAAGTTGGGAGAGTTATTGCTGAAAGGAGGCTTGGGGTATGAAGGTGCTTGCTTTCTGTAGAAGTCCGTATCATGTAAAATTGTTGCAATCCAATTTTTTTTCTAACGAAGAGATTTTAATAGCGTTCCTTTCTCAGAAGAGGGTGGGTGGGATCGAGTGGCGGAATGTGATTTTAGGTTCTGAGACGAGCCGGCTGTTGCCTTCTTCATTTCGAAAGAATATCAAATATTATGAAGAGGTTAAAAAGCTTATCGGCGAAGAAAATCCTGATAAGATTATTATTTTTAATACCTACACTCCTTTGGCTAAGTATTTGCTAAAGGGTTGGAAGGGGCGAATTGAGCTCTGGGAGGATGGAATGAATCATTACATCTGCGAGCATAACGGTTTGGTTTATTATTTTAAGGCAATTATAAAGTTATTTTTGGGGTATAGCTGGGTCGAATTTTGGCGGGTGTATAGCTCGACAGATGTTTTTGTCCGGGATAGATTTGATCGCGGGAATTTGAATTTTGATGTTAAATCTGTTTTTTCTGAAAACGCAAGAGCTGTGTATGTGGGGCAGCCAATAGTAGAGGACGGGTTTGTGAGTGGCCAGTCATTCATATCAGGCATGAAAAAAATGGTCGATGAATTTGGGTTGGGGGAAATGGTTTATATTCCCCACCCAAGAGAGCGCAATACATTAGTATTGTTAGAAGAAGATGCTCGCTTGCGATCTATTATTGAAATCGTTGATATAGATGGGTTGGGTTTTGATAGCGCTGAGGCCTATCTTGTGGAGTGCCGAGCGTCAATGCTTTTTTCGGCATTTTCCACGGTGAACATGAACGTTGAGATGCCGGTCGGAAGGAATTTTTTTGTACCTTCTATTTTCAATTTGAAGAGAATAAAGCGATCGCTTGGTCGGCTGCCATTTTTGAATGTCGAGGTATGCTAAGTAGCTCTGTTTAACGGTTGGTTGAAATGAGCTTTTAGTTCTTTAATGTATCCTAGTTTTTACGAGTAGAGTTGTATCTTTTTTCGTAATAGGTTGGTCATGGCTAGATTTTTATTGAAATTATTATATCGTTTTTTTTCTGCCTTATTTTCACAAATTTGGTTCTTGGTCGCCTATTTTCAGTGTGAAAGCATTGGGGTGGGGGCGAAATTCAATTCGATGTGTCGCTTTCCTCGTAGAACGAGGATTGGGGTGGATTGTCATTTCAATGGCGTGGATGCACGGGGTAAGGGTGCGTTAATAGTAGGGGATAATTTTCATTCCGGAAGGGATTTGCTGATATATACATCGAATCATGATTTTATGACTGACAAAACTTTGCCATACTCGTCAGGCTTTATTAGCAAGGATGTTGTGATTGGAGATAATGTGTGGATCGGTAGCAGGGTGATTTTATTGCCAGGCGTAATGATTGGGGATGGCGCAATAATTGGTGCTGGTTCGGTCGTATCTAAAGGTGTGGATTCCATGGCTATCGTAGCAGGTAATCCTGCTAAAAAGTTGGGGGAGAGAGACAAAATTCTCTATGCGCGAGCATTAGCAAACATGAGGAGGAATGATGGGGCTTCTTAAGGACATTGCTGCAGACATAAAGGCTGTTCCGGGGAATCCTTTTTTGGTTGCCTTTTCTAATCGTGGGTTTCATTCGCTTCTTGTGTATAGACTATCTAACTTACTCTTTCGTTTAAGGTTGTCTTTTCTTTCGTTAATATTGACGCGGCTGGTGCAAATTGTCTATGGCATAGATATTTCGTATAAGGCAACCATAGCTGGCGGGGTTTGTATTGTACATGGTGTCGGCTTGGTTGTTGGTAACGGCGTAAAAATAGGGGCAGGTGTAAAGATTTATCACGGTGTAACACTAGGAATTCTTGATGCTTGCGGCGTAGGAGACGGTTTTCCTGATATAAGAACCGGCGTTATGCTAGGTGCAGGCAGTTGTGTGCTCGGTCCAGTTGTGGTTGGTGCTAATTCGATAGTTGGTGCAAATTCCGTTGTTCTAAAAGATGTCCCGGCAGAAATGGTTGCGGTAGGTGTTCCGGCGACGGCGAGGGTAAAATGAAGGTAGCTATTGTCCACGATTGGTTGACTGATTTAGGGGGGGCAGAAAAGGTTCTTTCGGTTTTATTCAAAATTTATCCTCAAGCTGATATCTTTACCTTGGTTGATGCACTCACCGAAGGTCAGAGAACGTATATTTTTGGTGAGAGAATGCCGAAGATAAATCAAAGTTTTTTGGGAAAAAGTAAGTTTTTTAGAAAGCGATTCAGGAAATTTTTAGCTTTATTTCCATTTTTTATCGAGCAATTCGATCTGTCCGATTATGATCTTGTTATCTCTAGTTCATACTGCGTTGCTAAGGGAGTGTTGACAGGGCCTGACCAGGTCCATATTTCATACTGCCATAGCCCCGCTAGATATGCCTGGGATTTGCAAGGACAATATTTAAAGGAAAGTGGTCTTGATTCAGGTCTGGGTGGTTTTTTTGCGCGGCTTGTTTTGTATTTTTTTCGCCGTTGGGATGTGGGTTCAAATAATGGCGTCGATTTGTTTTTGGCAAATAGCAAGTATATTAAAAGGCGTATTAAGAAAGTTTACGGTCGTGATGCCGATGTAATTTATCCGCCAGTATCGCTGGGTTCGGAAGGGGCTTTTCTTGATCGTGATGATTTTTATTTTACAGCATCTCGGATGGTCCCGTATAAAAAGGTAAAGCTAATCGTCGAGGCATTTGCAGCCGCAGAAGGGCGTCGCCTCATTGTCGCCGGCGACGGGCCTGAGTATAAAAATATTGAACGTTTTTTGAATAGTAGAAATGTTGAAAATGTTTCTTTGGTTGGGCGAGTAAGTGATGAGGAATTGGTCACGCTTATGGGTTCTTGTAAGGCTTTTGTGTACGCTGCGGAAGAGGACTTTGGGATTGTTCCTGTTGAAGCGCAGCTTTTGGGAACGCCGGTCGTATGTTTTTCTAAAGGTGGTGGAGGAGAAACTGTTGTAAATGGTGTGACAGGTGTTCATTTCGACGATCAGTCGGTGGTCTCCATTTTGTCAGCTTTGAACGATTTTGAGGCCGGCTCATTTTCTCATGACGAAATACGTAGAAAGGCGCTGTCATTTTCCGAGGTTAGATTTGTTGATGAGTTTAAGTGTGCGGTTAGCAAGGCTATTTCTTTGCGTACTTGAGGGGCATTAATTTATTTTCCCTCTGGCATGATTTTTCGTCTTCAGTAATTAGCTTTTTAGGGTGTAACCGGGGCGTCGTTCCGCTCTCTTGCCCGTGTTATAGGTCTTTTTATGAATGTCACCGTATTTGGTATTGGTTACGTCGGCCTGGTTCAGGCAGCTGTATTGGCAGAAGTCGGCCACTCGGTTGTCTGCGTGGATGTGAATACCGAGCGGGTGGAAAACCTGAAGAAAGGCATTATCCCGATTTATGAGCCAGGGTTAACGCCGTTGGTGCAGGCCAATGTTGAGGCGGGCCGTTTGCAGTTCACGACTGATGCTGAGCTGGGTGTTAAACATGGCCGTATTCAGTTTATTGCGGTGGGTACGCCGCCTGATGAAGATGGCTCTGCAGATCTCCAGTATGTATTGGCTGTTGCTAAGACGATTGCTACCCACATGGAAGAGCACCGTATTATCGTGGATAAGTCTACAGTACCTGTCGGTACGGCAGACAAGGTCAGTGGGTGTGTTGCCTCGGTGCTGGCAGAGCGTGGCGTTGCTATTCCTTTTGACGTGGTGTCTAACCCAGAGTTTTTGAAAGAGGGTGCAGCGGTAGCCGATTGCCAAAAGCCGGACCGTATTATCGTTGGCACTGATAGTGCCGCAGTGGAAGAGAAAATGCGTGAGTTGTATGCGCCGTTTAATCGCAATCATGAGCGCTTGATTGTGATGGATGTGCGGTCGGCGGAGCTTACTAAGTACGCGGCTAACTGTATGTTGGCAACCAAAATCAGTTTTATGAACGAGATTGCGAACCTTGCCGAGCGCCTGGGCGCTGACGTGGAGAAGGTTCGCCAGGGCATTGGCTCTGACCCGCGTATCGGATATTCCTTCATTTATCCTGGCTGCGGCTATGGGGGGTCGTGCTTCCCTAAGGATGTTCAGGCGTTGGTACGCACCGCAGAAAAGGTGGGTTACACGCCGGAGCTACTACGCTCGGTTGAGGCGGTGAATAAGCGTCAGAAGTGTAAGTTGTTTGAGAACTTATCTCAGCACTTTAACGGCGATTTACAAGGTAAGAAAATTGCCCTGTGGGGGCTTTCTTTCAAGCCGAATACAGACGATATGCGCGACGCGCCGAGCCGTGTGTTAATGGAAGCGGTATGGGCAGCGGGCGGGAGTGTTCAGGCCTACGACCCGGAAGCGATGAATGAAACGCAGCGTATTTACGGGCACCGAGCAGATTTGACCTTGATGGGTACCAAGGAGGCGGCTCTAAATGGCGCAGATGCCTTGGTGGTGTGTACGGAGTGGAACGTGTTTAAGGCGCCGGACTTTGAGCTAGTGAAGTCGTCGTTGACCCACCCCGTTATTGTGGATGGCCGCAACCAATATGAGCCAGAACTTGTTGAGGGCTATGGCTTGGCGTATTACGGCATTGGTCGTGGGCGCAGTGTTAGGGTTGTTGAGGGGTAGGTATCGCGGTCAGGCCCGCTCCTACTGTGAGCCTAGGTTGCACAGGGCTGGTTTTTGTAGGAGCGACTTCAGTCGCGAAGGTTCGGAGCGCTGAGCTTTGGTAGATGGTGCTTATAGCGTTTGACCCTGTCGAGGCCTTTAATCGCGGTTAACAGTGTGCCCCGCGACCGCAGGGAGCGCTGTGGGTAAACCGCCCCTACCGCTCGAAGCAGACGTTGTTAGCTAGCGTTAAAATTTTGAAATTACATTCTTATACAGGACGAGAGGAAGCTCGATGTACGCAGTAGTTATGGCTGGTGGTAGCGGTAGCCGTTTATGGCCAGCAAGTAGAAAGTTATATCCGAAGCAGTTTCTTTCGATTGCTGGCGAGCAAACCATGTTGCAGGAAACGCTGGCTCGGTTAGACGGTGTAGAGGTTTCCGGTAGCACGGTTATCTGTAATGAGGAGCACCGTTTTATTGTTGCTCAGCAAGCCCAGGATGCGGGACGTGCATTGTCGTCGATTATATTGGAGCCGGTAGGGCGTAACACTGCCCCGGCCATCGCCTTGGCGGCGTTTGATCTGCTTGCGCGCAACGAGGGGCAATCACCATTAATGTTGGTGATGGCGGCAGACCATTTGATTCAAAATGTGCCCGCGTTTCATCAGGCAGTAGCCGAGGCGGCAAAGCAGGCTGAGGGTGGTGCTTTAGTTACGTTTGGTATTGTGCCTGAAAGTGCGCATACCGGTTACGGTTATATTCGCCGTGGCGATGAGCAGGGTGGTGCCTATTCGGTAGCGCAGTTTGTAGAAAAGCCGGATGCAGAGACTGCGCAATCCTACCTGGATGATGGCGCATACTACTGGAATAGCGGCATGTTTATGTTTGCCGCGGATACCTATTTAGCAGAGCTAAAGGCCCATCGGCCCGATATTTATGCCGCCTGTGAGGCCGCATTTGCCGAGCGTAGCCAAGATGCTGATTTTCTGCGTGTGGGTAAGGATGCCTTTACTGCCTGCCCCGATGATTCTGTTGACTACGCGGTAATGGAAAAAACGACTAAGGCCGTTGTCGTGCCGCTGTCGGCGGGTTGGAGCGATGTGGGTGCGTGGTCGTCGCTGTGGGAAGTGAGCGAGGGTAACGGCGACGATAACGTCGTGCATGGCGATGTGCTGACCCACAATACCAACGGTAGCTATATTCGTGCGGAGAGCCGTCTGGTAGCCACTGTCGGCTTGAAGGATGTGGTTGTGGTGGAAAGCAATGACGCAGTCCTGGTGGCAGATAAACACCAAGTACAGGATGTGAAAAAAATTGTTGAGCAATTAAAGGCGGAGGGGCGCAACGAGATTTTGCATCACCGCCATGTTCATCGGCCCTGGGGTGTTTACGATTCCATTGATAATGGCGAGCGCTATCAAGTTAAGCGTATTACCGTGAATCCTGGTGCGAAGTTATCGGTGCAAATGCACCACCACCGCGCTGAGCATTGGATTGTGGTGTCGGGTACTGCAAAAGTGACCAATGGCGATAAAGAAATCATGTTGACGGAAAATCAGTCGACCTATATTCCTGTTGGTGTTGTTCATGCATTGGAAAATCCCGGTGTGATCCCGCTGGAGCTGATTGAAGTGCAGTCGGGCTCTTATCTGGGTGAAGATGATATTGTGCGTTTTGAAGACCGCTATGGTCGTGCGCCAAAATAGTAGCACTTAAAGCCCTTCAAGAAGCCCGAGCTGCATGTGTAGTTTGGGCTTTTTTGTGTTTGGTGCGGATGATTTTGTAGGAGCGACTTACCCAAAGTAGGAGCCCGCCTGAGGGCGACCCGAGCGAGCGGTAGGGTTGAGGATTGGTCGCGGTCAGGCCCGCTACCCAAAACATTCCCTGCGGTCATGGGGCACGCTGTCCTACGAGAGGTGGGGCACGAGGTGTTTTTGTAGGAGCCCGCCTGAGGGCGACCCGAGCGAACGGTAGGGGTTGAGGATTGGTCGCGGTCAGGCCCGCTCCTACGAGAGGTGGGGCACGAGGTGTTTTTGTAGGAGCCCGCCTGAGGGCGACCCGAGCGAACGGTAGGGGTTGTGGATCGGTCGCGGTCGGGCCCGCTCCTACAAGAGGTGGGGCACGCTGTCCTACAGGTCGCGGGGCGTGCGATGTTTGGCCGATGGTAATTATAGAAATACGGAGTTTTAAGGTATGGCGACGATTTTGGTAACGGGCGGTGCGGGCTATATCGGCAGCCATACTGTTGTTGAGTTGTTGGAGCAAGGCCACGGCGTGGTTGTGCTGGATAACTTGGTAAACAGTAATGCCGAGGTGTTGAATCGCATCGAGAAGATCACCGGGAAATCACCGGTCTTTGTTCAGGGCGACGTGCGTGACGCGGGCGCGCTGTCGGCGTTGTTTGCAGAGCATGCGATCGACGCGGTGATTCATTTCGCGGGGTTAAAAGCAGTGGGCGAGAGTGTTGATCAGCCGCTGAAGTACTACGACAACAACGTGAATGGCACCTTGGTATTGTGTCAGGCCATGGCAAATGCCGGGGTGTTCAAGTTAGTGTTCAGTTCATCCGCTACGGTGTATGGCCCCGACGCGCCGGTGCCGTACGTGGAAACCATGCCGCTGGGGCAGCCCTCTAGCCCATACGGCGCGTCCAAAGCGATGGTGGAGCGTGTGTTAGCTGACCTGTGCATAGCTGATGCGCGTTGGTCAGTGGCAGCGCTGCGTTACTTCAACCCCATTGGTGCCCATAAGTCGGGGTTAATTGGTGAGGACCCGCTGGGCATTCCCAATAATTTGATGCCATTTATCGCTCGTGTTGCCGTAGGTAAATTGCCCGAGCTGGCAATTTTTGGTGATGATTACGACACTCCGGATGGGACCTGTATTCGCGACTATTTGCATGTAGTGGATTTGGCCGACGGCCATTGCCGCGCCTTGCAGGCATTGGAAAAAACGGGTTTACATGCGATCAACCTGGGTACGGGCAACGGGGTATCGGTGCTGGAGATGGTGAATGCATTTACTGCGGTGACTGGTCAGAGCGTGCCTTACAAATTTGCGCCGCGCCGCAGTGGTGACCTGCCCGCTTTCTGGGCAAATGCCGATAAAGCCAAAAGCCTATTGGGATGGTCAGCTGAGAGTAGCCTGGAGAAGATGATGGAAGACACCTGGCGCTGGCAGAGCAATAACCCAGACGGATATCGGTAGGTAGAGTGGGTTAGGGGATGGTCGCGGTCAGGCCCGCTCTTACAAGAGGCAGCGCGCGTTGCAATACAGATGGCACGAGGTGTTTCTGTAGGACATTGTGGCCCCTTGTAGGAGTCCGCCTGAGGGCGACCCGAGCGAACGGTAGAGGTTGTGGACCGGTCGCGGTCAGGCCCGCTACCCAAAACATTCCCTGCGGTCATGGGGCACGCTGTCCTACGGGTCACGGAGTCGTGTTTTGTAGGAGCCCGCCTGAGGGCGACCTGAGCGAACGGTAGGGGTTGTGGACCGGTCGCGGTCAGGCCCGCTCCTACATATCATGGGGCAGGCTGTCAGTCGCGAGGGAGTTGTAGCCTACCGAAAGGTAATGTGGACGATGCTGGTTGATTTTTGTTCGGTGTGGTACTCTTCGTGGGTCTATTAATAGTGCTATTAATAGTACTTTTCACGGAGTGACTATGAATACGTTGACGGCCAACGAGCTAAAAACCAAGGGTGTATCTGCTGTCGAATCTCGATTGAAAGATAGTGAAGAGTTAGTGATTTCGGTGCGTGGACGTAACCGTTATGTGGTTATGGATATAGAAAAGTACGCCAAACTGCGTGAATACGAGCTGGCGGCCGCGTTAGAGGAAGCAAGGTCGGATATTCGCGAGGGGCGCTATCAGGCTGAAAGTGTCGATGAGCATGTTAAGCGTTTGACCAGTGAGCTATAGGTTACTTTACCCCGATAGCTACCTTAGGCGTGCAAAGAAATTCTTTAAACGGCACCCTGAGGTGCTGGGGCAGTACCAAAAAACGCTGCAGTTGCTGGAGGTCAATCCGTATCATCCCTCGCTTCGCTTGCATGGTTTAAAGGGGCGTTTACAGGGTTTGTCCTCGGTGTCGATCAATATGCAATATCGAATCATTTTGGAATTTGAGATTCGCGGTGAGGATATTGTGCTGGTTGATATTGGCGATCACGACGGAGTTTATTAGACCTCGGGTTTTGTAGGGGCGGAGTGGTCATAGCACTAGGTTGTGATGAACCTCCTGATCGCGGTTAAAACCGCTCCTACGAGAGATGCACGTTTTGTTTTTGTAGGACAGCGTGGCCCGCGAGTGGAGCGAGTGCTGTGGCCAGCCCGCCTGAGGGCGACCTGATCGAGCGGTGGGGGGATTGGTCGCGGTCAGGCCCGCTCCTACATATCCTGGGGCAGACTGTCCTATATACATCTCATGCAGCCACAATGAAAGCTTCCTTTCATAAAATCAGCGGCACTTTTTAATCACTTACTTGTAATCATTTATTTGGGTTCGATGGCGCGGAGTTCTCGGCCAACGACGAGGAGTGCGCCGAGCAGACCAAGGCCGGCAGCGCTGGCCCACATTATCAGGCTATCGAGCACACCGAGGCCGAGCAGGCTGAAGCTGCTGTTGTAGAGCCCGGCGAGTTCTTTGACCGGGCCGCTTAGCCAGAGCAGGCTGGAGGCGAGTAGCAACCAGGCGAGCAGTCCGCCGAACAGTCCGTACCAGAAGCCCATATACAGGAAGGGGCGGCGGACGAAGGCGTTAGTGCCGCCGACTAGTTTCACAACCAGAATTTCGTCGCGGCGGTTTTCGATGGCCAGTTTGATGGTATTGCCCACGATAAGCAGCACGCCTGCCGCGAGCATGGCGGCGAGGGCCAGGGTGAGGCGGCGGCTGATATCGGTAATGCGGTTCAGGCGTTGCAGCCACTCCATGTCCAGCTTGACCAGGTCGGCCTGCGGCAGTGCGTTTAGCTGGTCGTGCAGGGCTTCTATTTTTTCAGGGCTGCTGTTGTCTGCGGTGGGGCTCAGTACCAGAACGCCAGGCAGGGGGTTGCTGTCCAGCTGGTCGAGCACGTCGCCAAAGCCGCTGCGGCGACGGAATTCCTCCAATGCCTCACTGGGTGAGATGTATTCGGTGCTGGCAATGTCTTTGCGGTCGGCGAGTTGCTGACGCAGTTTTTGCGCGTCTTGATCGCTGACGCTGAATTTTAAAAACACCGACAATCGCGCGGCGCCATCCCAGCCTTGGCTGACGGCTTCAACGTTGTTCAGGCCGACATATAAACCGGCGGGCAGCACCATGGCGATGGCGATCACCAGTGTGGTCATTAATGTGGCGAGGGGGCGTTTTAATAGGCGCCGCAGGCTTTCGCCGGCCACCTGGCGGTGGTGGCTGCGGTAACTTTGCCACTGGTCACTGAAGCGGGTGCGGTGGGTTTTGGCACCGCTCAATTCGCGCCGTGAAGGCTTGGCCGGGGTTTGCAGTTGGCCGAGGCGGCGCTTGGGCAGTTTGCTGGCGCCACTGCCCTTTTGTTTTGATTTACTCATGGCTGCCCCCGGCGCTAACCAGTTGGCCTTGGCGCAGGCTGAGCAATTTGTAGGGCATACGCGCAATGAGCGAGAGGTCGTGAGTGGCGATGAGCACGGTCACGCCCACCTGATTGAATTGTTCAAACAGGTGCATGATTTCTGCGGACAGTTGCGGGTCCAGGTTGCCGGTGGGTTCGTCGGCCAGCAGCAGTTTGGGTTTGTTCACCACGGCGCGGGCGATGCCTACGCGTTGCTGTTCGCCACCAGACAGGGTGATGGGGTTCTGCCGTTCTTTGTCGAGCAGGCCAACTTTGTCGAGGGCTGCGCGCACCCGTCGGCCGATATCGCGATGGCCGTAGCCGGCAATGACCAGTGGCAGGGCGACGTTGTCAAAGACGCTGCGATCAAACAGCAGCTGGTGGTTTTGAAACACCACGCCCACCTTGCGGCGCAATTCAGGGATGTGGCGCGCCGGTAGCTTGGACACATTGCGCCCGTCGACCAGCACCTGGCCACTGTTGGCGCGCTCCATCACCATAATGAGTTTGAGCAGGGTACTTTTACCGGCGCCGCTGTGGCCGGTTAAAAAACGCATATCGCCATGGGGCATGTGGAAGCTGAGGTTGTTCAGCGCCTGATGCCCGCCGGGGTAGCGTTTGCAGACCTGCTCGAATTGGATCATTGCTTGCGTTGCCAGCCAAACAGGGCGCCGACAAATTCATCGGCGCGGAATGGGCGCAGGTCGAGAATGCCTTCGCCAACACCAATAAAGCGAATGGGCAGGCCGAGCTGCTTGGATATGGCGAATACAATACCGCCTTTTGCGGTGCCATCAAGCTTGGTGAGTGTTAAGCCGGTCACACCTACCGCTTCTTGGAAGTGTTTGGCTTGCGACAGGGCGTTTTGGCCGGTGCCGGCATCGAGTACCAGCATCACTTCGTGGGGGGCGTCGGGGTCGAGTTTCTTGAGTACCCGCACCACCTTTTTCAGCTCTTCCATAAGGTTGTCTTTGTTGTGCAGGCGACCCGCGGTGTCGGCGATCAGCACATCGACATCGCGCGATTTAGCCGCTTGCAGGGCATCGAAGAGTACCGAGGCACTGTCGGCGCCGGTGTGCTGGGCGATTACCGGCACATTATTGCGCTCGCCCCACACTTGCAGTTGTTCAACGGCGGCGGCGCGGAAGGTATCGCCAGCGGCGAGCATGACCGAGCGGCCACCGGCCTGGAATTGCTTGGCTAATTTGCCAATGGTGGTGGTCTTGCCCACGCCGTTTACGCCTACCATCAAAATGACATAGGGGCCGGTTTTGTCGGAAATAACCAGCTCTTGTTCGGCGGGCTCCAGTAGCACCCGCAGCTCTTCTTGCAGGGCAACATACAGGGCTTCGGGGTTATCCAGCTCCTTGCGCGACATACGGCGGGTAAGGTTGTCGATAATCTCGGTGGTGGCATCCACGCCAACGTCGGCCATCAGTAGATGGGTTTCAATTTCGTCGAGAAGCTCGTCGTCGATCTCTTTGCGGCCAAGGAAGAGATTGGCCATGCCCTCGCCGAGTTGGGCGCCGGTTTTGCTCAGGCCTTCCTTGAATTTAACCAGCAGCGATGCCTGCTCTTCGGGCGACAGTTCAATGTGTTGCCAGGGCGCGATTTCTTCGTCGGCGATAAAACCTTCTGCCGCCGCGAGGTCTTCCTCAGAGCCGACAAAGGACTCTTTAAAGCGGGTGAAAAAGCTTTTCTTCTTGGGCTCTTGGGCGTTTTCCGCTTCAGTAACGGCTGACTTCTCGGTATCGGTCATGGGGCTCTGGTTGCAGGGTCTGGTTTACAGGGAAAAGAAAAGCCGTATCCTACCACTTCTCGGCCGTCACTGAGTAATGTCGTGGCGCGGTTTTACACTTCAGGATCCTCTTATGGCCCCTCGTTCCAAACGTGATTGCTCGGCACAGGTGACGCCACGCCAAGGTGCTGCGGGTGTGGTGCGCATTATTGGCGGTCAGTGGCGCAGTCGGAAGCTGCACTTTACCAGCGCTGAGGGCCTGCGCCCGAGCAGTGACCGCATTCGTGAAACGGTGTTTAACTGGCTGGCTCCCTACGTTGCCGGCGCGCGTTGCCTGGACTTGTTTGCCGGCTCGGGTGCGTTGGGTTTGGAGGCCCTGTCGCGGGGGGCTGCGCACTGCCACTTTGTAGAGAAAGACCGTGCCACCGCGCAGCAAATTCGCCAACATTTACAGACGCTGGCTTGCCGCGATGCCGACGTGGCCGCTACCAGCGCTGAACAGTTTTTAACCGGCGCTGAGCGCGGTTGGCATATCGTGTTTCTCGACCCCCCTTTTAATAAAGACTTGCTGATGCCAGCAATCGATGCGCTGGAAGACCGCCTGGACGAGGGTGCTTTGGTCTATGTGGAAACCGCCAAAGGCGAGCCCGTGACGGTGCCGTCAAGCTGGCGGGTGGTAAAGCATAAAACCGCGGGCCAGGTTGAATATCGCTTGTATGAGGTGGAGGCGTAGCGGGGTTTTTCGTGTTAGTGATAGGCATCGCGCGAGGTCTGTCGCGGTCAGGCCCGCTCCTACGCACCTGCGTAGTTCTGCATGAACAACGCGGTGGTTTTTGTAGGAGCTCGCCTGCGGGCGACCGGAACGAACGGTAGAGCGTGGAATCGGTCGCGGTCAGGCCCGCTCCTACGCACCTGCGTAGTCCTGCATGAACAACGCGGTGGTTTTTGTAGGAGCCCGCCATATGGCGGGCTCCGTTTGGCTTACAGAATAAACTGGCTTAGGTCTTCGTCTTTGGCCAGTTCGCCAAGTTGTTGATTGACGTAGTCGGCGTCGATGTTCAGCGGCTCCGCCCGGTCGCCGGCGCTAAACGAAACGTCTTCCAGTAAGCGTTCCATCACGGTGTGCAGACGACGCGCGCCAATGTTCTCAGTGCGCTCATTCACTTCCCATGCGGTTTCGGCGATGCGGCGGATGCCGTCTTGGCTGAAGCTCACATGCAGGCCCTCGGTGGCGAGCAGGGCTTGGTATTGCTCAGTCAGAGAGGCGCGGGGTTCGGTGAGGATACGCTCAAAGTCGTCGGGGGTGAGGGCTTCGAGTTCCACGCGAATAGGCAGACGACCCTGCAATTCGGGAATGAGGTCTGAGGGCTTGCTCAGGTGGAAGGCGCCGGAGGCGACGAACAGGATGTGGTCGCTGCGGATCATGCCGTGTTTGGTGCTGACGGTGCAGCCCTCGATCAGTGGCAGCAGGTCGCGCTGCACACCTTCGCGGCTCACATCGGCGCCGCCGGACTCCTGGCGTTTGGCAACTTTGTCGATTTCGTCGATAAAGACAATGCCGTTTTGCTCCGCTGCTTCGATCGCGCGGGTCTTCAGCTCTTCTTCGTTAATGAGCTTGGCGGCTTCTTCGTCTTGAATTTGTTTATAGGCGGCCTTCACGGTGAGGCGGCGGGTCTTTTTGCGGTCGCCGCCCATTTTGGAAAACATGCCCTGCAGTTGGCTGGTCATTTCTTCCATGCCGGGGGGCGCCATAATCTCCACACCGACCGGCGCGCTGCTGACTTCGACATCGATTTCTTTGTCGTCGAGTTCGCCTTCGCGCAACTTTTTACGGAAGATTTGCCGGGTGCTGCTGTTGCGCTCTTCCTCACTTTCGCCGCGCGCGGGTGGCAGCAGGGCGTCTAGGATGCGCTCTTCAGTGGCGTCCTGAGCGCGGTGGGCCACTTGCTCCATGGCCTGTTCGCGGTGCAACTTCAGAGAGACGTCGACCAGGTCGCGAATAATGGACTCAACGTCGCGGCCGACATAACCCACTTCGGTAAACTTGGTGGCCTCCACCTTGATAAACGGGGCATTGGCCAGTTTGGCCAGGCGGCGGGCAATTTCGGTTTTACCGACGCCGGTTGGGCCGATCATTAGAATATTCTTTGGCGTGATTTCAGCGCGGAGGTCTTCCGCCAATTGCATGCGGCGCCAGCGGTTGCGCAGCGCGATGGCAACGGCGCGCTTGGCATCGTGTTGGCCGACAATGTGTTTGTCCAGCTCGTGGACGATTTCACGGGGTGTCATTTGTGACATGGTGGCTCCAGTCGCCCGCATCGGCGAGCGTGTCAGGTGTTCGGATCAGTAATCGAGGACTTCGATGCGGCGGTTGTGGTTGGTGTAGATGCAGATATCGCCGGCGATGTTCAGACCTTTTTCTACAATGTCTTGGGCGCCGAGTTCGGTATTGTCCATCAGTGCGCGGGCGGCGGCGGTGGCGAAGGAGCCGCCACTGCCAATGGCGATCATATTGTCTTCCGGCTCAATCACGTCGCCGTTACCACTAATCACCAGGGTGGTTTCTTTGTCGGCCACAATCAGCAGGGCTTCGAGTTGGCGCAACGAGCGCTCGCTGCGCCAGGCTTTGGCCAGCTCCACAGCCGCCTTAACGAGTTTGCCCTGGTGCTTTTCGAGCTGGGCTTCAAATAATTCGAACAGGGTGAAGGCATCGGCGGTGCCGCCAGCGAATCCCGCCAGCACTTGGTCTTTGTACAGGCGCCGCACCTTGCGGGCATTGCCCTTCATTACGGTGTTGCCCATGGTAACTTGGCCGTCGCCGCCAACAACCACTTGATTGCCTCGGCGAACAGAAAGAATAGTGGTGCCGCGAAACTGTTCCACGCGGGACTCCTTTTAGATATGTGAACAGGCGCGCCGCCCCATGTGGAGCGGCTCGAGAAAATAGTTATGGGGGCGACGCTGCAATTTTCAAGGCAGCGCGGGGGATCGTTTTACGGGGTGGTCTTCTGGCGAATGACCAAGGTGTCGATGGCTTCGCCGATCAGTTTGGCGCGGGCACTGGCGAGGGTGTTGTGGGTCTGGAACGGGCCGACGTAAACCCGGTGCCAGAGGTCGCCATTGGCCTGTACGGACTCCACCTTGGCGTCGAGCCCCAGCAGCAAAATTTGCGCGCGACGACGGTCGGCGTCGTCATTGCTGCGAAAAGAGCCCGCCTGAAGAATGTAGCGCTCGCCAGTCTGAAAGGTTTTCTCGTTGGGGCGCGGCGGTTTTTCGTTCGCGGTGGTGACTTTGCTCTCGCGCTTTGGTGCAGGGGTTTCGTCAGGCACGATCACCTCGCGCTCGGGCAGCACCGTGAAGAAGTCGAACTTGGTGGTGTTTTCCGGCGTGCTGGTTTCTGCTTGTTTGCTCGCTTTTGGCTTGGCCGCCTGAGCGGTGGCCGCTGCACCGGCAGTATCGCGCTCGCCAATGGCATTGAAAACCAGCACCGTGCTGAGAATACCGGCGATAAAGCCGGTGCCCAGCAAAATGGAGGCAGGCATGCCCTTGTTGGCCGCCTTGCTGCGGGTGGCCCCGCGTGTTGGGCGCTTCTTCGCAGCCATGCTTACATTTCCTCGGGGGCAGAAACCCCAAGTAGGCCCAAGCCGTTGCGCAGTACTTGTTGTACAGCGACTGACAGCGCCAACCGCGCATCGCGCAGGGCGGTGTCTTCGCCGAGCATTTTGTGGGCGTTGTAGTAGCTGTGGAAGTCACCGGCCAATTCGCGCAAGTAATGGGCGAGGCTGTGCGGCTCGAATTGTTCCGCGGCGCTGGACAGCACCTCGGGGTAGCGTGCCAGCTTCACCAGCAGGGCTTTTTCCACGTCTTTGTCGAGCAGCGATAGCTGGGCAAGGCCCGCTTCCTGCGTCCACTGCTGGCCCTCTTGCTCCAGCTTGCGCAGGATGCTGGCCACGCGAGCGTGGGCGTATTGAATGTAGTAAACCGGGTTGTCTTTGCTTTCTGACTTGGCCAGCTCCAGGTCGAAGTCGGTGGCCTGATCGGCTTTGCGCATAATGTAAAAGAAGCGCGCGGCGTCATTGCCGACATCTTCACGCAACTCACGCAGGGTCACGAAAGAGCCGGAGCGGGTAGACATTTGCACCTGCTGGTCGCCGCGAAACAGCGAGACAAACTGCACCAGTCTTACCACCAATCGCTCTGGATCGATATCCAATGCTTGCAGCGCTGCCTTCACGCGGGCGATATAGCCGTGGTGGTCGGCGCCCCAAATGTTGATCACGCGATCAAAGCCGCGCTCAAACTTGTTCAGGTGGTAGGCGATATCGGAGGCGAAGTAGGTGGTCTGGCCGTTGTCGCGTTTTACCACGCGGTCTTTGTCGTCACCAAAGCGGGTGGACAAAAACCACAGGGCGCCGTCGCGCTCTTCGATGTAGCCGTTGTCTTGCAGGCGGGCGATGGCGCGGCTGACTTGGTCGGGGTCGGCAGTCAGGCTGCGCTCGGAAAACCACTCCTGATAGTGCACGCCGAATTCGCCGAGGTCTTCGCGAATATCGCCCAATATGGCGTCCAGGCCTTTGTCGAAGACTACGCGGTAGTCGTCGCCGAGCAGGGCTTTGGCGCGATTGATCAGGTCGTCAATATGCTTTTCTTTATCGCCGCCTGCGGGTTCATCGGCGCAAACGCCGTCGAAAACGTCCGCTGCGCTGCGCATTAACTGGTCGCCGTGGCTGGCGTGCAGCTCGCGGCCGTAGTCGGCAATGTAATCACCTTGGTAGCCATTGCTGGGGAAGGTGAGGGTTTCACCGCAGGCTTGCAGGTAGCGCAGCCATACGCTTGTACCGAGGATGTCCATCTGGCGGCCGGCATCGTTCACGTAGTATTCGCGCTGCACGTCGTAGCCTGCAGCAGCGAGCATGTCGGCAACACTTGCACCATAGGCGGCGCCGCGACCGTGGCCAACGTGCAGTGGCCCGGTGGGGTTGGCGGACACGAATTCTACCTGGATGCGCTGGTTTTTCGCGCCGCCGCGACCGAATTGCTCGCCCTTGGCAAAGATGTCTTTGATCACGCGGAAGTTGGTGGCTTCATTCATAAAGAAGTTGATAAAGCCGGGGCCGGCGATTTCCACTTTTACCACGTCGTCGCTGGCGGGCAGGGCGTCGACAATTTGCTGGGCAATGGCGCGGGGATTACTGCGCAGTGGTTTGGCCAGCATCATTGCCACGTTGCAGGCGAGGTCGCCGTGGGCCTTGTCTTTGCAGCGCTCGAGTTGAATTGACGGCTGAAGATCTTCGGGCCATTCGGCAGTGCTGCGCAGGGTTGTTAGCGCCTGATCAATCAACGTGGCGACGATATCTTTCATGTCGAATTCGAACTCTCTTGAATATGGGGAATTTGGGGGCCGCGTATTATCGCTGTTTCAGGCGTCGGCCGCCACCATCAGAACATCTCGATGGGGTCGACGTCGACCGACCAGCGCAATTGGCCGCGCTTACTGAGGGATTCTGCCACATTACAGGCCACTGCCAACTGCTGATGCAAGGTGCGGCGCTCGCTGGCTTGCAGAATAAGTGAGGCGCGGAAGCGGCCCGCGCGGCGGGCCATGGGCGCGGGCAGGGGCCCGAGAAGTTGCCAGCCGGGTGCGGGCGGCTGCAGGGAGTTGCGCAGCTGCTGCAAAAACTGCTCGGCATCGTGCAGCTGCGGTGCATCGCAGCGAATCACCGCACTGAAGGTGTAAGGTGGCAGGTCGAGCAGGCGCCGCTCTGCCAACTGTGCGGCGGCAAAGTCGCGATAGCCGTGTTGGCTCAGGCTCTGTAAGGCGGGATGAGCGGGGCAGTGAGTTTGCAGCAATACTTCGCCGGGCCGGTTTGCACGTCCGGCACGTCCGGCGACCTGCAGCAGAAGTTGGGCGCTGTTTTCGGTGGCGCGGTAGTCAGCGCTGAACAGACCGGCGTCCATATCGACGATGCCGACCAGTGTCACGGCGGGGAAGTGGTGGCCCTTGGCGAGCATTTGGGTACCGACCAAAATGCAGGGTTCACCCTTATTCACCTCTTTAACGAGTTCGGCCATGCTGTCGCGCCCGGCGGTGGTGTCGCGGTCGATCCTCAACACCGGGGCGTCAAAGTGTTGGTTTAGAAACATTTCCAGGCGCTCGGTGCCGGGGCCGTCGTAGATCCACTGGCTGTTGCCACAGTCCGGGCAACTGGCTGGCATGGCGCGAACG
Organism: Spongiibacter marinus; assembly: GCF_016906995.1. Classification (GTDB taxonomy): domain Bacteria; phylum Pseudomonadota; class Gammaproteobacteria; order Pseudomonadales; family Spongiibacteraceae; genus Spongiibacter; species Spongiibacter marinus. Next base: position 152,861 of record NZ_JAFBBD010000009.1, read on the forward strand.
GCTTCGCAGTGGTGGCAGCGCAATTGGCGGCGTTTGTAGTGAACGGTCATGCGCGCGTCGCAGGCGTGGCAGTCGGCAATCCAGCCGCAGCAATGGCATTGCAGGGTGGGGGCGAAACCGCGGCGGTTGAGAAACAGCAGGCCTTGGTTGCCGGCGCGCAAATTGTTGGCGACGGCGCTGAGCAAGGCATCGCTCAAACCGTGCTGTAAGGCTTGCTGGCGAATATCGAGCAGCCGTATTGGTGCCTCGCAGGCGTTGCCGGCGCGCTGGCGTAAGCGCAACACCCGATAGCGACCCAGGTCGGCGTTGTGCAGGCTGTCGAAGCTGGGGGTGGCGCTACCGAGGATAACCGGACACTGGCTATCGGCTGCGCGCTTTACGGCAATGTCGCGGGCAGAGTAGCGCCAGCCGTCTTGCTGTTTGTAGGAGCTGTCGTGCTCTTCGTCGACGATGACCAAGCCCAGGCGCGGCAGGTCGGCAAATACCGCTGAGCGTGTACCCAGAATAATGTCGGCGCGGCCCTCGCGGGCGGCTTGCCAGTTGTGCCAGCGTTGCCGCTCGCTTAAACCGGAGTGCAGGCTGCGTACGCGACCGGGGAAGCGCTGTTCGAAGCGGCGCAGCGTCTGCGGGGTGAGGCCAATTTCGGGCACCAGTACCAAGGCCTGTTTGCCATTGGCCAGCGCGTGGGCAATGGCTCGCAGATACACCTCGGTTTTGCCGCTGCCGGTGATGCCGTCGAGTAAAAAGCGGGCGAATTGGCCGTCGCTATCAATAATTTGTTGCAGGGCGTCGGCTTGCTCGCTGTTGAGTGTGGGCCCCTGCTCGGCGGGGGCGGGCGTGCTGGACGGTTCGACTTCTTCAATCAGGGCATGCTGCTGCAAGGCACGCACAATGCTGGCGCTAAAGCCCAGGGCAGTGATGTCTGCGCGCGTTAACGGGCCGTTTTCCAACAGGGCGTTGAACAGCGCGCACTGCTGGTGAGCACGCGGAGAGAGTTTGGCGATATCGGCATTTGGGCGGAGCTGCCATGCTGCGGTGTCTTCTGCCGTAGGCGTTGCGCTGCGCCGCAGCGCCAGAGGCAGCATTTGATGCAGGCAGTCGCCAATGGGGTGGTGGTAGTAGTGTGCGGCCCATTTCCCCAAGTCCAGCAGCGCCGTGGATAAGCTGGCTTGCTCGTCCAGCACTTCAATGACGGCTTTTAGTTTGCTGGCATCGACGTCGGTGTTGTCGGTGGGGCCGAGGACAACGGCAATCACATCGCGCCGCCCAAAGGGCACTTTCACCCGAGTGCCGGGCTGTATGTCGCGCTGCAACGACGCCGGCCACAGGTAGTCGAAGCGGCGTCTAAGAGGGCAGGGAATGGCGATGGATGCGAGAGTGTCGGCCATGGCATGGGCTTGTGCAAAACCGCCAGTGTATAAGAATCTGCAGTGGGTTGAGAGCATAATTCTAATCGGTGCCGGGCAGTGCTTGCTTATATGCCCAGTTCTGCTAATATGCGCGGCCTGTTTTTCGGTGGTTTTTTGTTCAGTTGGTCGGCGCAAATCCCTGCTCTTCCCAGCTTCCACTGAGCGCATCAGCCCAGCGCGGTGCCCGGCAAGAGATCGGGTGGCGGCGTCCAAAGAGGATCTAATGATGAAAGCGGATATCCATCCAAAGTACGAAGATGTTAACGTTACCTGCAGCTGCGGTAACCAGTTTCAAACCCGCTCAACCCTGGCGGAAGACCTGCACGTAGACGTATGTTCTGCCTGTCACCCTTTCTACACTGGTAAGCAGAAAATGCTGGATACCGGTGGTCGTGTTGATCGCTTCCGCAAGCGTTTCGGCAGCCGCGGTGGTGTTAAAAGCTAAGTTGCTTACATTTGCGCCACAACCTCTGGCGTTGATGATCGCAAAAATGCCCGGGCGCCAGCGCTTGGGCATTTTTTTTAGTGAGTCGCAAGGCGGTACTACGCCTGCAGGCTTGCTTTGAAACCCGCTGATAGCGGGGCACTGGGCCACGGCGTGGCTTGTGAGTGGGGGCAGTTTTCTATATGCTTTCACGCCTTTATGAACGCACCTGACCACCTTTACGCGTTCGCCCTTCTGGAATGCACAAACCGAGAGCATGACAATGTCCAAAGATGTTAAGCAGGCGGCTCTGGATTACCACTCGATCCCCTCGCCAGGCAAAATTGGTATCAGCCTGACCAAGCCCGCCGAAACACAATACGATCTTTCGCTGGCCTACAGCCCGGGCGTGGCTGAGCCGGTGCGCGAGATCGCCAAGGACCCGCTCAACGCATACAAGTACACCAGTAAGGGCAACCTGGTCGCGGTTATCTCCAATGGCAGTGCAATTCTCGGTTTGGGTGATTTGGGCCCTGCCGCCAGCAAGCCGGTAATGGAAGGCAAGGCGCTGCTGTTTAAGCGTTTTGCCGACATCGATTCCATTGATATCGAGGTGGACGCAGAAGACTCTCAAGCCTTCATTGATACCGTGCGCCGTATTGCCGATACCTTTGGCGGCATCAATCTGGAAGATATTAAAGCGCCTGAGTGCTTTGAGATTGAGCGGATTCTGATTGAGCAATGCAATATTCCGGTTTTCCACGACGATCAGCACGGCACCGCCATTGTGACGGCTGCGGGAATGCTGAACGCTCTGGAGATTCAAGGTAAATCCATCGAGAGTGCGCGCATCGTTTGCCTGGGCGCGGGCTCGGCGGCCATTGCCTGCATGCGCTTGCTGATCAGCCTGGGTGCGAAATACGAAAACCTGTTTATGATCGACCGCCGCGGCGTTATCACGCCGGGCCGTGAGGGCTTAAACGAATATAAAGAAGAGTTTGCCAACGGCGCCGGTCCCAAGACCCTGGTAGAGGCGATCGACGGTGCCGATGTGTTTGTCGGTCTGTCTGGCGCCAACCTGCTGAGCGAAGACATGCTGCGCAGTATGGCTGCCAAGCCGATCGTATTCGCTTGCTCAAACCCTGACCCAGAGATTTCACCAGAGCTGGCGATGAGCGTGCGCGACGACTTGATTATGGCGACTGGGCGCTCTGATTATCCCAATCAGGTTAATAACGTTTTGGGTTTCCCATTTATCTTCCGCGGTGCGTTGGATGTGCGTGCCACGGAAATTAATGAAGCGATGAAAGTGGCCGCGGTTCACGCCATTCGCGAGCTCGCCAAAGAAGACGTACCGCAAGTGGTGGTCGATGCTTGCCAGTGTGGTGAGCTGAGCTTTGGCCCGAATTATATTATTCCCAAGCCGGTGGATCGGCGCTTGCTGGGTTCGGTAGCCGCAGCGGTGGCCCGCGCGGCCGTCGACAGTGGTGTTGCTCTGCTGCCCTATCCCGAGCACTACCCGCTGAGCTAATCAGCTGATATTAGAGTCGCGCCCAGCGCGGCTTTTTTATATCTGCGCAGAGCAGGCATCTGTTTCGAGGTGACCATGACACAGGCAGTAACATTGGCGCTGGCGGCGTCGGGTTTGTTCTTGTTGGCTGGCCTGGTCGGCGGAGTACTTAAATACCACGGCATTATGACCCGGCCGGGGCATCGTGCTCATCCCTATATCGATATCGCTCACCGTGCTGCGCTAATGTACAGCTTCACTGCCTTGGTGATGGCGGCGTTGCTCAAATACAGCCCCTATTCCGCGACGGTACAGTTGTGGATTACCGCGGTACCGCTGTTCTTTTTCGCCACCGCCATTGCCCGGTATTTTCAGCTGGGCATTCAAGGCCGGGAGAAGAATCAATTTAAGCAGCGCAACTTCATTACCACCTGGGGCATGGCGCTGCTGATAGTGGGTGAAGTCGGCGGTGTTGCCGCGATTGTCTGGGGGTTTTTCCGCAGCCAGGTTCTGGGCGGCGTCTAACAGCCCACGTCTTAACCGGCGAGGCCCTGGCAGATGACCTGCTTGTCTCACATCGTGCTCAGCACGCTTGTTCCTGTGCAATAGTTATATGATAATGCTTATCATTAACCATCTGCTGTGGAATCTCTAATGTCACCTTTCTTCTCTGCCCGCGCCGCTATGCTGCAGGGTGTCGCGCTTGTTATTGCCAGCTCCGCCGTTATGGCACAGGGGACAGAGTCAGCTGCCAGCCCACCAAAACTTGAGGAGATCCTGGTTACGGGTGACCCAATGCAGCGCAGCAGCCTGGATACTGTTGGCAGTGTCAGTATTGTTTCTGCCGACACCATTGAAGCCATGAATGTGCGCGATCTCTACGATTTGCTGCTGCGAAGCCCAAATTTGAATGCCGCAAGAGAGGACAAATTCTCTGTCCGCGGTATCTCCAATGAGGGCATTGGCCCGGGTGGTACAGGGCGGCCGACAGTAAGTGTCTTTATTGATGGCGCTCGCCAGCCCGGTCGGGGAGTGGGAAATACCTGGGACGTGAAGCAGGTGGAATTTTATCGCGGCCCCCAATCCACAGCTTTCGGCCCTGGTTCGTTGGCGGGGGCGGTCGTGATCCAGAGTGAGTCGCCATCCAGTGAGGCCTATTCGGGCAAGCTTAAGGTAGGGGCAGCGAATTACGGTGGTCGCGAAGCCGGTGTCGCGGTGGGCGGCCCAATAGTGGGTGACCTGGCATTTCGCTACGCGGCTGAAACCAATCAAACCGACGGCGAGGTGACCAATATCACCTTAGGCGATGACAAGTGGCAGGCGCGTAAACGCTATATGCAGCGCTTCAAACTGGGCTGGGCGGGCAGCGATTGGTATTCCTTCGAGTTCACCCTGCAGGATAGTAAGTTACGCGAAGGCAACGAATACCAGTCGCCGGACTTGGCGCGCAAAGGGCAGGCCAGCGATGACGTTGATGGCTTCTATGATGACAATAGCACGCTGGCCGTGCTCACCCAGCACGTGGATATTAATGCGGCGCTTCGCCTCAGCCTGATTGTGAGCGGCAGCAACAACGATAATATTCGCAAGGGCGACTATGATATTTCGGCTGAGGATGGTGGCTATTTCATCAATTCCGTCGAGGCTGAAAACCGAGCGGCTGAGCTGCGTTTGCGATACCAGGGTGACACCCTGAAGGGCGTTGTTGGCGCCTATCTCGCCAAAGATGAATTACAGGGAAACTCGGCAAGTGTCGACCTGCCCTATGAGCTCGGTGCGGGAATCCGGGCGCGGGCTGATGCAGACTTGATCGCTGAGCGGGAGGCTGACACCCAGGCCATTTATGCCGAGGCTGATTGGGACTTTGCCTACGACTGGACGCTAACGCTGGGCATGCGCTACGAAGAGAATGACGCGGACAGTCGTAGTGCCTTTATTGTTAAGGGGGCTCGCCCCGTCGACCCGATTACTGGCACCACGCTGCCCGGTGACCTCAGCCCGCTTTTAAAGCCGTTGTTGGACAGTGATGCACAGGCGCCAAGCAGCGATTCCGTTTTTTTGCCAAAGGTGGCGCTGAGCTACGATCTGAATGACGCCGTGACCGCCTTTGTTGCTGCCAGCCAGGGGTATCGCGCTGGTTCGGTAGACTTTGTCAGCGATGGCGAGTCGCCCAGTTATGGCCCCGAGTACACCAATAATTATGACCTTGGTGTGAAGTGGCGGGGCGCGCGGTGGCAGGCGCAGCTGACGGCCTTTCGTATCGACTATCGCGATATGCAGATTGGTGTGCGTATTGATGCGGCGAATTTCCGTACTGACAATGCCGGTGAGGCGCAGTCTGAAGGCGTTGAGCTGGAATTCAGTGGTGAGCTGGGGCGTGGTTTCAGTCTGTTCGGCGGCGCGGGTTATGTGAGCACGGCGTTCACCGAATACGAAGATGATGGTGTCGATTTTGCGGGGAATCGCTTTCCCAATGCGCCATTGCGAAATGCCAATATCGGGCTTGCCTGGCAACAAAATGGCTACTTCGCCAATATCAATTGGGCCTATGCCGCTGACAGCTACACCGACCGTGAAAACACTGCCGGCTTGAAGGCCGATTCGCGGCGGCTCTTGGGAGCCCGGCTAGGCTATCGCGGAGAGCGCTATGGCATAGAGCTCTTCGGTGAGAATTTGACCGATGAGTTTTATATTACCGACCGCTTTAATAGTCCGTCGTTAGGCATTGATGCTCTGTATGTCGGCGACCCGCGTGAATATGGTGTTCGCTTGAGCTATCAATTTTAGGGCCTTCGAGGCCCGCAGACGAAAAGCGAAATAGAGCTAAGTACAACTCGCGAGAGGGTAAGTGCGGGTTTTTCTCTATATTGAGTAGAAAGCCCCTTCCCTGCTTACTGATTGTGGGCGGGAATGATGTGTATCCCAATCTAGAGCGGTTATTGTGATGAGTGCTGAACGACGTCAAACCCAAGCTCCCATTCCCGATAATCTCGAAGAGCTACTTTCTGAGTTGCAACTGCTGACCATTCGCCGGGTTGAGGATTTTGGCGGTCGTCTGTGGTTTGTGCGCAGGCCGCTTTTTCAGGACGTTGTGCCGGTTGTGAATTGCTCGCTAAATCACGGTGCTGAGACAGCGGTTGTTGAGTTGGATGGGTCTCTGACCACTCAGCATGGACTGATCATTCGAGAAGATTAAGCGCGACGGCAAAAAAAAGGTTCATCGTAAATCAGGGTGGAACGCCGCCCTGATCTTCATGAAGAAATAGTCGTTATCCCGATACCCGTATGCCATTCGCTTGATCACCTTTA
>NZ_JAFBBD010000010.1 GCF_016906995.1 Spongiibacter marinus
CGGTGACTTACGAGAACGTCGTTGTGAGGAAGGCTAAGGAGGAATAAATGAGAGGTGGAGCTAAATGGATACCCCTTATGTATATACAGTATATCCCGTTAAGTCCTTCTTGCCAGTGAAATGGCCCTGTTATTGGTCGCGACCAAACCAGGGTTCAAAATACTCTATAAAAACAATGCATTAATAAAGGGTAGAAAAAGAGCCGGCGTGATAGATGGCCGCCCGATAATATTTATTATGTGGCCGCAGGCCACATAAACAGGCTGTTATGGATTTTCGAATGTTACATGGAGAAATGTATGAACAAAAACGTCGTAAAAATATTTTTTAAATATTTTTCTATTGGGGTGGTTCTGCCGGGATGTCAGTCAGCTACCCAACTTGAAAGTTCGTTTGATGCGAACTATTTGAAAGATAGCGCAGACTTAGTTTTCTATTCGCCAAATTTTTCCGCACAAAACATGCCACCTATAATGGTCGGCTATGCTTATGTGGAAACTTATGAAAAAAGCAATTTTTGCGGTAATGATAAAAAATATATAGGTAAAACCGTTATCACTCGCTCTCAAAAAATGCAAAATTCCAAGATTCCATCAGGTGAAGTGGTGGCTAATGTTGGCTACTATGCTGTAGGAGCTGGAGGTTTAACCGGAAATTTATATTATTCATTCACTGTAACCCCTGGGGCTAATTACAAAATAACTTTGACAGAGGCGCGCCCTTTGGTTACTAGTTTTTCAGTTTCTGTCGAAGAAATAAATCAAATTTCGAACAACTCTAGTAGGCTGAAAGTTGTAACTGGAAAGAAAAATATATGCGAATAAATATCCATAACAAGGGCGCGCAGTTGGCCGCTGAAAAGCGCGGCAGGACAGCCAAAACTCCGCACCTTTTTGTGCAAACGCTCCGCTTATTTTCGCACAAAAAGCCGCTCCATTTTGGCTGCCTCTGGCGCCGGCGTTGGGCGGCACTGGCAGCGAGTTCGGCCAGTTTCGTGTCGGGCAACATTCTCTTCACTGCAGGAGTACGAGCATTGTTACTCTACAATTGCGCCAGAGGATAATTGACGGAAAGCCATGTCGGCACATTTAATTTTAAGTCTTGTAAGTTTGATAGTTTTGGGCGACGGGTGGTCTACCATTGCTGACGGCAAAGTGGCCAACCAAGACATATTGTTTTGGGCGAAGTTTCTGGGTGCCCATCTCGTTTTCATCGGATGCATTTGGTACCAAGCCAACCACACTCGAGAGTGGTGGCGAAACCGGAAAATTTTGCGACCCGGTTCCGCCCCACGCGCGGCGGCGACCATAGACGATGAAATCGCGGCAGCTCCAACTCCGCGAGATGCTAGCGAACACCTGGCCCCAACGAACGGGGACGCGTTGGAGGGTGGAAATGTGCGTGTTTCCAGTTCTGAATGGATCACAGATTCTGAAGATTTGTCATTGACAAAGGAAATTCGATTGCACGACGGAGCGCGTTCGGTCGGCTATCAGTTTCGCTACTCAATAAAGCCGCCATTAGGTTTGGCTTCCGCCGCCCTTGGCCCCGACGCACCGTTGGGGGCGCTAATAACTCACCATTTGGGGATGGTGATCTCGCCACCACTTCCGTTTAGTGAGGGGTACTTAGCCTACAAGTTGACATCTCAAGAAATCGCTGAAAGTGAGTCCGGCACCGTGTCGGTGTCGGAAGCGGCTGATGGATCAACCGTTCTTTGGTGGGAAGATCAAGAGTTGGTGTGGAAGTTCGGAAGTTTCCTAAGTCGATGCGATAACGCTGAGTTCCAAGCTTTCGGGGAAAGTGGTTCAATATTCCACATCCCAATCCTTCGAAATGAGCACTTTGAGGCGTCGCTGGCTCACATCAAGTCGAAGGCCAAAAGCATCGGCCAAGGGGCATAGGAGGGGTGCCGCCCAACAAAGTGTTGCAGCGGACATTTGACCCGCTGCCCACTTTTGCTGTCGCAAAAGCTGGCATCGCCTCAAATGCCGCTGAACACAGGCGTTATGTGCTTTCTCAGTGCGTACAAACAAGCTTGATGATGGAGTAGTCTAAAGAATGCCCCCTAGAATTCTCTATGAAGAAACATTTGACGAAGACAAGGTTCGGTATGCTGAATATACGACGACCGAGAAAGAGGTCATTTGTGAAATATTGCTTCCCAATTCGACGCGTAAGGAGCAGCTTATAGAACTGCTTAAGCAACGCAAAATCTCAAGCCTCATAGTTAAATGGGGAGTGTGCTGGGCCGAGTATATTAGTATTGATGGCTATAATACTCACGACCTCTTGAGTTATGACGATTTTGATGAGAGTTTCTCATACGAAATCGAAGAAGTCGAAAACATGATGGGCAAACTAGTTCCCACGATGTATGGAGGAAACAGACTCCAAAGGCTGAAATTTGACATCAAAAGGGGATTCATTACCGATTTCGAGATCAAGTTTGGTCCAAAACTCCCCAAAGACTATTACGGGAACTATGATTACAGCATGTATCCGGGTGGCTATGGTCCTAGCCAGGCTTTTTATGGGGATGACTAACGGCCGCTGCCGACCGAAAATTCTCTGAAAAGTGCGAAGTTCCCATGTAGAGTCCCTTCGAACCTACTACTTCGGAGATCACATGCCAATTACGTTCAAAATCCTTAGGTCAGCCAATGCAACAAGTGACGAATTTCACCAAGCCTTCCACTGTGCAGTCACTTCTATTGAAAGCATCCTTTTCGACTACGATTTCAATGTGACTGCATATTTACCAGAAATACGCATAAGTCCTGTTTTAGCAGCTGGGCAATCTGTGTCACCAACTGAATTGGCTCGTCTGATCAAAGGTGCCTTTGTCGATGCTGAAGGCATGCTTTACCCTGAGTTTGCCCAGGTTCGAAAAGGCACATAACAAGTAAAGGCACAGGACGTCAAAACCGCCGCTTCGCTCAGGTTTTGCCGCCCGTGCTTTAGGCGTTAAGAGCCAATGGGCTGATGGATATTAAAAGCAAAAACAAAGAAGAAATTTATAGGCATCTAAAAGAAGGCAGGATACTTACAATCCCAATTTCTGAAGACCCGAACCTATCCAATGTTTTAGATTATTACTTGAGCAGTATGGAGTTAAAGTACACGTACAATACTTTTGGCAATATGTTGACGAACCAGTCGGATAGAGAGTGGCTGGCCATCGTAAATCTACCTAATATTTTTCGCCTGTACTTTAAATACCGACATCTTTTGAAAATCGGATACGCATGGCGACAACTTCGATGGATCAAAGTAGAAATTAATGAAGGTGAGTATAGGCTCAGTGCGGTAAAGAGTAAAAACGAGCTTCCGAGGAGCATATGGGGCTCTTAACAAGTAAGTGGTGCGGGACTCCGGTGCTGACGCACCTCCGCCCCACACTTAGGCGTTATGTTTATTGCTTTTCGCTAGGATGGCTATGAGACGACTGAATGAGAGAGAGGAAGTTGCTGTTCCATTGGGTATGCTTTTTGTGCCAATTATCCTAATGCGCACAAGTAATTATCAGGTGGCGGTTTTTGGTGTAGTCCTTTTTTTCGCGATTTATATTTTTTATTCAAAGTACTTTTTCCCAGATACGCGATCTAAGATTGTTGCTCTCTTGGGCGCCGTTACAGTTGGAATTTATGGGCTTGATTCGTGCCGGAATGGAAAGTGTAACGATTACTCTCACGATATATTTGAAGGTATAGTTTGGTCGGATAGTGTTTACATAGCATACCTAGTTACGGTCTCCTTCCTAATCTTTAAAAACTATAGAAAGAATTATCGATAACATGATGATCTTGATAGGTGGAACTAGAAAACATAACAATCACGCGCAGTCAGCCGCTGAAAAGCGCGACGGGACAGCCAAAGCTCCGCACCTTTTTGTGCAATCGCTGCGCTCATTGTTGCACAAAAACCTGCTCCGCTTTGGCTGCCTCTGGCGTGGGCGTTATATGGGAATCGAATGATTGATGCACGCTACAACTGCAAGAGGTATGTTGCTGAATTCTCAGAGCTGTCCGAAGAGCTGCTGGCCAAGTATGATCTTTCATCATTTGATCTTGCCAGTTTTCAAAGTGAATTTGGCGAAAGTGACGCCAGTAATCCAATGTTTGATTGTTATCAGATTAACGTAAGCGCTCAATAAACCCCATCTAAATTTTCTGCTGCGACTTGGCTACGCTCCGGATTTTCCTGACCTGGAGCATCCTATGAGCACTGAACCTACCTCATCCAAAGAGCAATTCTGGCAAACGCACTTCATCGCCTGGGAAGCCAGCGGCCTGTCTCAGATCGAGTATTGCAAACAGCATGACCTCAAGCCGTCGAACTTCGCTTACTGGCGCACACGGGCTAATAAAAAACGCCGGAAGTTCATGCCACTGTCGCCCCCGGTGACAAGCGATCGCTTGGTGCTCGGTTTACCCCATGGCATACGCCTCGAGTTGCCCGCTCACGCGCTGGCCGAGGTGCTGCCAACCGTGCTCCGGGCCTTGCGGGAGTCAGCGTGATGCTTCGCCCATCGCCGAGCGTTCACGTCTATTTGTACCTGGAGCCCGTAGACATGCGCAAGTCCATTGATGGGCTGGCCCTGCTCGTTGAGAGTGAACTGGCGCTCTCCCCGATGTCAGAAGCGCTGTTCGTCTTCTGCAATCGGGGACGAGACAAGATCAAAATGCTGTACTGGGAGCGCAATGGCTTTGTGCTCTGGTACAAGCGCCTTGAGAAGCAGCGTTTCCGCTGGCCACGGGAATCAGCCTTCTTGTATGAGCAGCGTGATGGCCGCGACTTGAATTATCTGCTCGACGGCTTTGATATCTGGGCCCAGCGGCCCCATCAAACCCTGCATTTCGACTCGGTATCCTGAGCTCCCTCCAGTATAATAGGGCGCTATGACAGCGCCTTCTCCACAGTCCCTGCCTGACGATATCGATGCATTGAAGACTCTGCTTCTGAAGAAGGAGCAGCGCATCCACCTGCTTGAAGAACAGATTCGCTTGTTCAAGCAAAAGCGCTTTGGGTCGAGCAGTGAGAAGAGCGACCAGCAGGCTGAGTTATTTAACGAGGCCGAGTTGATCGACATGATGGAGTCGGCGTCGGAAGCCGAAGCGCTTGAGTCGGCAGCGCCAGCTCAGCGAGAAGCGGCTCCCCGTAAAGCCAAGCCCGGCCGCAAGCCGCTTCCGGCAGACCTGCCCCGCATTCGCATTGAACATGACCTGCCCGACGCCGACAAAGTCTGCACCTGTGGTTGTGTGCGTGACTGTATTGGCGAAGACACCAGCGAACAGCTGGACATCATTCCGGCCAAGGTTCAGGTACTGGTGAACGTTCGTAAAAAGTATGCCTGCAAACAGTGCGAAGGCAACGTCAGTACTGCACCACTGCCGCCGCAGCCGATTCCCAAGAGCAAGGCCAGCCCGGGCTTGCTGGCCCACATCGCTGTTGCCAAATACCAGGATGCACTGCCGCTGTACCGGCAGGAGGGTATTCTCGGGCGCAGCGATATCGATCTCCCCCGCCATACCTTAGCGCTGTGGATGGTCAAGGCGGGCCAGTTGGCACAGCCGCTGATCAATCTGTTGCAGGATCACTTGTTAAGCTATCCGGTACTGCGGTGCGATGAAACCACCGTGCAGGTGTTGAAGGAGCCGGGTAAGGAGGCCCAGAGCCACTCCTATATGTGGGTGCGGGTCGGCGGGCCACCCACGCAGCCCATCCGGCTTTACCATTATGCTGACAGTCGCCGGGGAGAGGTGGCCCAGCAGCTGTTGATGGGCTACCAGGGCTATGTGCAGACCGATGACTATGCGGGGTACAACGGGGCCTGCGCCCAAGCGGGTATTACCCAGCTGGGCTGTTGGGCACATGCCCGCCGCAAGTTTGTGGAAGCGCAGAAGGCCGTCGGCAAGCAGAAGAAGGCAGGTAAGGTCGATATGGCGGTGAGCATGATCGCCAAGCTCTACGCGATCGAGAAGCGGGCAGAGACCCTGTCGCCGGAAGCGCGCTACACCCTGCGTCAGCAGGAGAGCGTTCCCCAGCTCCAAGCCATCCGCGTCTGGCTGGACAAAACCCTGCATACTACTCTGCCCAAAGGATTACTGGGCAAGGCTCTGAGCTATCTGGAGAAGAACTGGAGCAAACTGACCGTCTACACGCAGGACGGTCGGCTCGGCATAGACAATAATCCGGCAGAGAACGCGATCCGCCCCTTCGTGGTGGGGCGCAAGAACTGGCTGTTCAGCGCCTCGACCTCGGGCGCCACCGCCAGTGCGAACCTGTACAGTCTGATTGAAACGGCCAAGGCGAATGGCCTGGAACCCTTTGCTTACCTGAAGCGGGTGTTTACTGAATTGCCCCGAGCACAAGGCCTTGAAGACATCGAAGCGTTACTGCCATGGCAGATGCCCACAATGGCTCCCGAGGTAGTGAAGGTGGCCTCATGAAACGGGTGATGAAAATCGACATCGATCATCTCGATATCGACGAACTGATGGCGTTAAACCAGCGTATTGTTGAGCGCCTGAAGATGCTGGAATCGATGCACGCACACCAGTCGATGATGCAGTTCCACCCCGGCGCTCGGGTCAGCTTCAGCTCCCCGCAGGGCGACCGGGTCCTCGCGACCATTATGAAATTCAATCGCAAGACGGTCACCGTGGTGACAGACAGCGGGCAGCGCTGGAATGTCTCACCGCACCTGCTCTCGGCGGTCAAGGATGCCGCGCCGTCGTCCGTGATCGATGGGCGATTAGAAAACGACTGAACGCAACGGTGGGGTTTGTTGAGCGCTTACAGATTAACAAGGAAAACGTTGCCTTTATAAAACGCTATCTAAAGGAAGAGCCAGATTGGGATTTCATCAACAAATCTTACTTCGTCGAAGCAAGTTCCATATAACAAGCGGCTTTTGTGTGCCGCACAAAATGCGTGCGGCAGGGACGGCTACGCTGTCGCTTCGCCGCCTCAAAGCCGGGCGTTATGTGTGGATCGCGCAAAGGAGTAGAGGTGTCAAGGAATAACCTTCGCGTTGTAGTCGCAAGCGATATCAACCCTCGGGACGGTATTGGTGTAGAGATTTACATCGATGAAGACTTGGTACTCGAGATTTTCAGGGACGAGTACCGCATAAGCGATGACCGAAGTGATGTGCAACTTGATAAGGTTGAAGTACTTCTAAGGTCATCATATTGGGCTAAAGAAAGGCCGCGAGAGACCATGGTGGTCTCAATAGAGAATAGCATTTGTTTTTCGCTGCTTCACAAAAATGAACAGGTTGGATTTGCGAGAGTTGTTACTGATTTCGCTTCTGTCGCTTATATCGCTGATTTAATAATTCATCCGGATCATCGTGGTAGGGGCCTTGGGAAATGGATGTTTGGCAAGATCAGCAACGATCCGCGTTGGAACGCGAAGTTTCAATTTCTTGCAACCGATGATGCTCATGGGCTGTATGAGCAGTTTGGGTTTTCTGGCAGTAGCAAGTTAATGAGCACAAAAATATAACAGGCGGTAGTCGTCGCGGCTGTGGTTTCTGAGGGTTGAAGCCCCGCTGTTTGATGGTGTAGGTGGATTCGCATAACATCATCGGCATCGATTTGGGCGCTTGCTCGTTCTACACACTCTATACAGACTTTGGTCCGCTAATCTCATGAAAAGAATTCATCGCTGCGTTGGTACGCCATGCCGCTGACCAGACGCCGTATTCTCGGTCTTGTGCCTGCCGTTGCAGGTGTATCGCTACTGAGCGCATGTGGTGGTGATGCCGGGCACGGCGGATCGTTTATGGTGGATGATGAAACGCTGTTGCCGCCGCTGGGGGCGGGCGATGCGGCGTCGGTATTTCCCTCGTCGGTGGCGAGCGGTGATCCTACGCCCTCGGGCGTTATTCTCTGGACGCGCCTTGAGCAATCGGCAATCGAGCCTGATCAGGATGTGTTTTGGGAAGTGGCCGAGGATGAACGCTTCTTGCGTCGGGTCGCGGCTGGGCGCGTTCCGGTGTCGGTATTATCACCGGAGAGTGATTACGCTCTGAGGTTGGACGTAGATGGGTTATTGCCCGCCAACCGATTCCTTTATTACCGCTTCGCCCACGCTGGCGTGTCCAGTCGCGCGGGGCGGCTGCGAACATTACCCGAATCGGACGATGAGGTTGCGAGCCTTCGTTTGCTTGTGGCGTCTTGTCAGGACTATACCCTCGCGTATTTCCATGCCTTTGGCGAAATGGCGCAGCGAGAGGCTGATTATGTCCTTCACATGGGCGATTTTATTTACGAAAGCGCCATCGTGCCGCTACGGCCCATAAACCTGCCCTCGGGTGGGCAATATGCGAGCTCGCGGGAAGACTTGCTGACGATTTATCGCACGCATCGTAGCGACGCGAATCTGCAAGCGCTGCTGGAAGCGCACACGCTGATCTGCACCTTTGATGACCACGAGTTTGCCAATGATCTGTACTTCGATGGCGAGCGCCCGCGCGGTCCCGATCATCCGCTGGACGGTGATCCGGAGGCCTATGAATGTCATCGTCAACATGACGAAAACCAGGGCCACCATTTAGCCTGTTAGGCCTTTGGCCCACTGTGCAGTAAGTTTATTATTTTTATCCATATCGCTTTTGGCTGTGTAAAAGTATGCCGCTGCGTGAGCCTGCTGCGGATATCAGAGCGATCCGCCTAGCGTTCGGCGTTGTGGCACTTTCTTGAGCGTGGTATACAAAGCGGCAAATTGATGGGGGGACATATGCGCATAGCTTCTTGGAACGTGAACGGTATTCGCGCGGTAATGAAGAAAGAGTTTCTGGAGTCGGTGGCGACGCTGGATGCCGATGTTTTATGCCTGCAGGAAACCAAGGCGCAGGACGACCAAGTGGCCGCGGCGCTGGAAACCCTTGAGGGTTACCACATTTACAGCAACTCGGCGGAGCGCAAGGGCTATTCGGGCGTGGCTATTCTGAGCCGCAAAGCGCCGCTGCGAGTGTTCGCGGATATTGGCATTGATGAGCACGACAAGGAAGGGCGCGTGCTCACTGCTGAGTTTGACGACTTTTACCTGCTTACCGTTTACACCCCCAACTCCGGCAGTGAGCTGGTGCGCTTGCCGTATCGCGAGCGCTGGGATCGTGATTTTCTGGCCTATGTGAACAAGCTCTGTGAAGACAAGCCGGTACTTATGTGTGGCGACTTCAACGTCGCCCACACTGAAATGGATATCGCGCGCCCCAAGCCCAATTACAATAAAAGCGCGGGTTACACCCAAAAGGAGATCGACGGGCTGGACCATATTCTGGCGGCCGATTTTGTTGATACCTATC
This sequence comes from Spongiibacter marinus, assembly GCF_016906995.1. Taxonomy (GTDB): domain Bacteria; phylum Pseudomonadota; class Gammaproteobacteria; order Pseudomonadales; family Spongiibacteraceae; genus Spongiibacter; species Spongiibacter marinus. The sequence goes on from NZ_JAFBBD010000010.1 coordinate 9,320, forward strand.
GCGCCCTGCATCCGGAAACGGTGAAATACAGCTGGTGGAGCTACCGTGCCGGTGCCCGTGGTAAAAATATTGGCTGGCGGATCGACTACTTCCTCGGCAATCGCGACTTTGTCGAGCAGCGAGTGACAGCGGCGGAGATCTGGAATGATATTCACGGCTCTGATCACTGCCCGGTCAGTGTGGATTTGAGCTAGGCGAGGCAAAAGCAGGGCCAGTGATGATACGAGGGCGACAGGGCAATGGCATCTGAGGCGGAAAAAGGCCGTGTGGAAGTCAGCATTTTCTGCCGCTTTGCCGAGGCCGCAGGCCTGGATTACCGCGACGTTGAAAAACAATTGCCGGAGGGCGGCAAGCCGGATATTCGCTGTCGGCTCAATGAACACGTTACCTATTTTGAATTGACCGAGGCCTGCTCGGAAGACCTGGCCAAGGCGGTCGCCGGGGCAGGGCGCGTTGACAGCGAGGCCCTCGCCCGCGTTACCGACTACACCTCTGCGACCTACCTGAAGAAAATTGCCAAGCGCTACCAAGTGAGCGAGCCCGTTGAGCTACTGATCTACAACATTGGCCGCACGCTGCTGCCCGATAAGGTGATTATCGACAATCTGCGCAAGCTCGCGCAGCGTGATAAAGGCCAGTTTCGCCGTGTGTGGTATTTCGGCGACAGTGTTGTTCAGCTCTAGCGTGGTGATGTGAAGGGGGGAGTTGTCATGGAAAAGGCCGGGGCGGCTTGGCGTTGAGGCGACGTAGATGATCTATCCGCTGTCGGGAATATTGCTCGGGCCGGTCTTATTAGCTCAGGGTCGCTATGTGCGCGGCACTACGCCGCGTCTGCCCGAGGCCGCGGGGCCGCGCTCGGGGCAAATGGGCGACAGCGGGCAAGCACTGCGCTTGTTGTTGGTGGGCGACTCTGCGGCGGCGGGGGTTGGCGTTGCCCGCCAGGAAGAGGCCTTGCTGGGCCAGTTGGTCGCCGGTCTCGCGCCGTTGCGGCCGCTACATTGGCGCCTGCTGGCGCGCTCCGGCGATACCTCCGCACAGTTATTGGCACGTTTAGCCCGCGAGCACGCTGACTCCGCCGACGCCGTGGTGATGTCTATTGGGGTGAATGACGTGCTTGCCGCCACTGGGCGGGGCCGGTGGCGTAACAACATTAGCGAGATTATCCGCCTGCTGCGCGAGCGCTTTGCCGCCAAGCATATTTATTTTTCCGCGCTCCCTCCCATGCACGCCTTTCCTGCATTGCCGCAACCTCTGCGTTGGTGGTTGGGCCTGCGCGCCCGGCAATTAAATACCGAGCTGAGACAGCTTGTTGAGCCGCTGGCAGACTGCAGCTACGTTCAGGTGCCATACGCCCTACACCCAGCGGCTATCGCCGAAGACGGTTTTCACCCGGGCGAAGCGGCCTATCGGGAGTGGGCGCGCTATCTTGTTGACGAGGTGGGGTTGGGCCGCGGTCACTGACGCTGAGCTATACCATTACCGAATCATGAGTTGACGCGCTGCCTTGAGTGTTCGTTGGATTGTCTCGTTATTCCTTGAGTTGTAAATGAGTGCCGGCCGCTATTTTCGCGGCTTACGCCCCCCGTTTTCCGCGGCTCTACTATGCTGAATTCAGTCTTTGCATTTGACACTGCACGCTAAGTCTATAAAGTGACATAGCGGTTTGCGCGGCTAGGCGGTTGCGTCAGTCGGAGCGTGGAGGAGGACACCCGTGAATAATAAGATAATGTTAGTCGTTTTTACCCTACTGCTTGCCGCGTGCGGCGGCGGTAGTTCAAGTAGCAGTAACTCGGGTGGCAACCCAGACCCCGGCAATGGCGGTAACCCCGGTGGCCCCGGTACGGTCGATGACCGCGTAAGTCTGCAAGTGCTGTCGAACCGACCTGACCTAGTCTCTGCTGGCGATGTGTTGGTAGAGGTGGTTGCGGAAGATGCAGCCGCCGTCGACGAGCTGGTACTGCTGCGTAACAACACCGATGTGACTCGGCTGCTGCAAGCTGACCCGGACAATCCGCTGCGCTTGTTGGCCCTGGTTGATGGCCTGAGCGTCGGCGAGAACACCCTAAGCACCAATATTGGCAACAGCCTGACGGTGGTAAACCACCCCTCTGGCGGCCCCGTGTTTACCGGCCCGCATATTCAGCCCTGGAAGTGTCAGGACAGCGCTGTGGACGAAAACTGTAACCAGCCTGTTGAGTACCGCTGGTTGTACAAGTCCAGTAACTCCCTGCAGGGCGGCTTGCAGCCTTATGACCTGGACAATCCGCCCGATGATGTGGCGATGACCACCACGGATAACGGTGAAACGGTGCCGTTTATTGTGCGCCAGGAAATTGGTTATCAGGCCCGCGATCAATACACGATATTTACGCTGCAAAAAGTCGGTGAAGACTGGACGCCAATGCAGCCGCAGTCGCAGTGGAACCGCCGCCTGTTGGTGACCCACGGCGGTAACTGTCGCGGCGACCACGACACCAGCTCAGCGCGCACAGACGATTACGCTGGCACCATTCCCGGCAACCCGCTGATCGAGCAGTCTTATATTACTGCGCTGGGGCTGGGTTGGTCGGTGCTGTCCACTGCTCAGCTGAACCTGGGCCACAACTGTAACTTGAGCTATCAGGCCGAGTCGCTGCTGATGGCCAAAGAGCGCTTTATCGAGCAGTACGGCGAGCTGCGCTACACCGTTGGCACAGGCTGTTCAGGCGGCGCGATTACCCAAAACATGATCGCCAATGCCTACCCCGGCCTGTATCAGGGCTTGCTGACCACCTGTACCTACCCGGATGTGATGAGCACCGCGACCCAGTTTGCGGACTACCACATTTTGTTGAAGTACTTCGACTTTAACCTCGATACCACCGAGCCCAGTACGCCGGAAGACCTGATCGCTCATGTGGAAAACATCGTCGGCGCGCAAGTTGCCCGCGATGGCACGCCGTTTACGGTGCTGCAGCAGAATGCCATTTACGGCCACCTTAATGGCATCGTGAATGCCTCGCTAGCCGACTCAGCGCTGTTTGCCGAAGCGGTCGACCCCGCGTCTAACTGCGGGGGAGTGAGTGCCGAGGAGCGCTTTGACCAGGACACCAACCCCGGCGGTGTGCGCTGCGATGTACTAACCTTTATGCAAAATATGATCGGTGAGCGCGAGCGCTTTCCCGCCGAGGACCCCCGCGACCGCTGGAGCCAGATTGAAAAAGACCTGGGTTATGCGTTCTCGGGTTTTCCGCTGGGTAATGAAGGGGTGCAGTACGGCCTAACGGCCTTGCAACAGGGTATTATTTCGCCGGCGCAATTCCTGGCGCTCAACACCAATATTGGCGGTGTTGACCCCAGCCTGAATGTAACCCAGGAGCGTTTAAAGCCGGACTACCCGGCGCTGCCCAATGCTTACCGCACCGGCATTATGAACACCATTGTGAATATGGATACGGTGCCCATCATTAATATGACCGGCCCAGATCCCGGTGCGGCCCACGACAGCGTGCATGGTTACTGGGTGCGCTGGCGTCTGGAGCGGGAGTTCGGCCACCGCGACAACTTTGTGCACTGGGGCGGTCTGACACCGCTGGTTGGCGACCTGAATTATATGAATCAGTCGCTGGTCGCGATGGCCTCCTGGCTGGACGCCATTGAAGCCGACACCAGCGATACGCCACTGGCACAAAAAATTATCGCCAATAAGCCCGACGATGTGCAGGACCAGTGCAATGGCATTCTCGGTGAGATGTGCCCGGAAGAGTTGATGCTGGTATTCGGTACGCCGCGCACGGTGGCCGGCGCCGATAAATATGGCGACCAGGTGCAGTGTGAACTCCGGCCTTTCAGTCGCAACGACGACTACGGTCTGGGGAACGTAATGTGGCAGGAAAGCGATTGGCAGGCGCTTGAGCAAACCTTTGCGACCGGCGTTTGCGACTGGACCAAGCGCCCGCTGGAATGGCAGCGCACGATCACTTGGCTGAAATACCAGGATGCTCAGGGCGATGTGATTACCGGTGGCGAGCAAATGACGCCCGCTGCCTTCCCGGCCGGTTGGGCGAGCCCGGCGTTTGCCAAGACCTGGGAGCCAGGCTGGCAGCAGTAAGCCGACAGTCGTAACAAGGCGGCCTCAGGACGGGCGGGATAGTGAATCATCCCGCCCGTTTCTGTATGGTGTGCGCTCTTTTTGTGACTGCGACTCGCCTCATGCCCGATCACCACTATTCTGAATTGCGCCTCATCAGTGCCGATGGCACGCCACTATTTGCCCGTGAATGGCGTCCGGCAGGGCCTGCCAAGGCCTGGGTAACCCTGAGCCACGGCACCAGCGAACACTCCGGTCGCTACGCCCATGTAGCGAAGGCATTTAACGATGCGGGCCTTGGCCTGGTGATGGCCGACCTGCGCGGCAGTGGCCAGAGCCCCGGAAAACGCGGCCATATCGAGCGGTTCTCGCAGTATTGTGACGATGTTAAGGCCGCGATCCGGCACACCCAGAGTCATCAGCCTGCCGTGCATTTTCTGGGTGGGCACAGCCTGGGCGGCTTGATCGCAGCCTGTATAGCGACTGAAAACCCCGAGGGTATCGATGGCGTATTTTTAAGCTGCGCCGCTTTTCAGTTGGGTTTTGCACCCGCGCCCTGGAAGCTGGCGCTGAGCCGCGTACTTGCCACACTGTGGCCCAGCCTGCCTATTAGTAACGAGATTGATGTCGCCCAGTTGAGCCGCGATGCCAGCGTGGGGGAGAGCCAGCAGCGCGATCCTTATAACCACGGCAAAGTGACCCCCAGTATGTTTTTGGCGTTCATTCATGCCCAGCAGCAGGTGATGCAGAATGCGCCGAACATTGAGTTGCCGATGCTGGTGATGCATGGCGGCGCTGATGCCATCAGTGCCTGCGAGGGCAGCGAGCGGTTCTTCGCCAAATTGCGCAGTGACAATAAGGTGCTAAAGATCTACGACGGCATGTACCACGAGATTTTTAATGAACTGGGCAAAGAGCAAGTGTTTAGCGATGTGCTGGATTGGATGGCCAAAGTCGGCGAGCAATAAGCGCTATCTTGTCCGTGCTTCGCATCCACCGAATGGGAATAACGCGCTATAGTGCTAGCCGTTTTTGCTCAACAGTAAGGAAGAGATATGTTCAGTCATGTAATGGTTGGTGCGAATGATGTTGCTGCATCAAAGCGTTTTTACGATGCGATTCTCGGCGCCCTGGGCTATGAGCCGGGAATGATGGACGAGCGCGGCCGCTGTTTTTATTTCACCGCCAGCGGTGTATTCGCCATTACGCCACCAATTAACGGTGAGCCTGCCTGTCATGGCAATGGCAGCACCATTGGTTTTGCCGCGAGCAGCCCGGAACAAGCCGATGCCTGGCATGCTGCCGGCGTGGCCAATGGCGGAACATCTTGTGAAGATGCGCCGGGTGTGCGCGAGGGGGCAATTGGTAAATTGTACCTCGCTTATCTGCGTGACCCTTCTGGCAATAAGGTGTGTGCGCTACACCGCGTGGAAAGCTAGGTCTGTTAGTCGGCGCTAGGCCAGCCCGAGGCTGGCCAAACTGGCGCTGACCATATTGCGCTTGCTCATATGCATGAGTGAGAGCAGGGCGTTGGCGTCTTCGCGCCCGAGCAGTTTGCGCGTTATCTGGCGCTCGCTAAGGCCAGAGCGGTGCAGGGCTGCCACCTCATCGCGAAAGCCGCGAATATGGTCCAGTTTTTCCTGCAGCACGGCTTTGCCATTGCTCACCACTGCGCGGTGAGAGCAGAGCAGCGTGTCGAAGTCGAGTGATAGCACTTTCTCCAGGCTGTCGATCCACTCGCCCACATTGTCTTCAACGGTCATGTATTTCAGCCGGCTGGAAACATATAAATCGCCTGAAAATAGCCAGCCTTCATTGGGCTCTAGGTAGCACACCAGGTCGGAGGTATGGCCGGGGGTGTGAATGGGAATCAGCCTGTGGCCACTGCTGGTGTCGATATGCGTAGGCAGGGTTGCGGGCTGGCAAGCGGGAACATTCCCAAAGGTCATTCGACGGATCGCCGACAGGCGCATGCCCGCTTTTAGCCTGTCGTGATTATTCGGGTGGCTGTAAAGCGCGGCGCCGTGTTCGCGCTGAAAATAGTCGGCATTGCCGCTGTGGTCTTCGTGGTGGTGGGTCAGCACCACCTGGCGAACGGCAATGTCGGCAAAGTGCCCGCTCAATGCCTCGCGCTCGCGCGACGGCCCGGTATCGATGACGGTGTCGCCCAAACGGTAGACGATGCAACTGGCGGTAAGGTGGTAGCCGCCGCGTCGGTTAACACGGCCCAGGCGTATGCCCTCGATGCCGTTGTGAGAAATGCTGTGTATCAGTGCCATAGGTCTTATCCATTATTTGCGCCTAGCCTATCACTGCATGAGCCATGGGTTAACTTAACGGCTCGTAATGATGTGCGGAGCCGAGCCGGATAAGGGTGAACCCCGGCTTATTTTGCCAGTGCATTCTGGGCTACTATGTCGTCGCCAATAACAATAGAGAAGTTCCTTGAAGGTTTTAATTGTTGATGACCATTTGATGTTTGCCGAGGCCCTAGCGCTGACCCTGCAGGCGAAACTGCCCGGCTGTGAGGTGGGGCAATACGGTTGTGCGCAGGGGCTATTGGGCGATGAGGCGGCGTTGGCCGCTGCCGATTTGTTGATCGTCGATGTGGCCATGCCGGATCTGGATGGACTGTCGCTGTTACGGATTTTGGCGAGTTCGCGGCACACGCTGCGGGTCTTGTTATGCTCTGGCGCCATCGACGAGGACGTGGTGGAAAAATCCCAGCGCCTGTCGGTGGATGGTTTTGTAGACAAGTCTGAGGCCGCTGCCGAATTGGTGACGGCGGTGACGAAGGTTATGGCTGGCGAAGGCTATTTTTCGGAATCCTACCGGCTGTTGGCCAGCCAAACCGCCGCGCCCAGTATTAAGCTCAGCCGCCAACAGGGGGCCATATTGGCCCTGCTTAAGCAGGGGCAAAGTAATAAGGAAATTGCGCGCAGTCTGTCGGTGAGTTTGAACACCGTGAAAACCCATCTGCGGCTGCTGTTTGATAAATTGGATGTGCCCAACCGTACCGCCTGCCTGGAAAAAGCCCGCTCCCTTAAGCTCTTGTAAGCGTATCTGGCGCGCACAGCGAGGCGATACGCTGCAACAGCTTGGGCAGGGCAACGGGTTTGAGTAGCAGGGCATCGGCGTTGAATGTTTGTTCATGCTGCCCGCGGCTATTGCCACTGAGCACGACTTTGGGCACAGGCTGTGGCCATCTCGAAGTTAGTGCAGCAAATACATCGTTGGCGGTGTCGCCATTGGCGAGCTGACCGTCGCTAATCATGACATCAGGGTTCATCTCGTCGGCGCCAGGCAGGTCGGCGAGCGCATCTGCCAGTCTGTTAAAGGCGTAGACATCGGCGCCCCATTCCACCAGCGCCATCGACAATGCGTCGGTGATACGTGGGTCGTCGTCCACAACAATAATGCGCAGCTGGCGCCCAGGCGGTAGAGGAGCCACTTCACTGACCGGCACCGCACTGGGTTTTTCCGCTAGTGGCAGTGCGACGGTGAAGCGGCTGCCTTGGCCGGGAGTGGAGTCCACGCGCAATGTGAGCCCGCACAGTTCGCAGACGCGGCGGACAATGCTCAGGCCCAAGCCCAGCCCATCTTCGGCGTCATTGGATCGACTGGCTAGCTGGGTAAATTCCTTAAAAATACTGTCGTGGCGCATCGGGTCAATGCCGATGCCGGTGTCACTAACGGTGAGTTCGAGCTGTTTTTCTGTGTGGTGGCTACTAAGCCGAACGGTGCCGCGCTCGGTGTATTTAACGGCGTTGCCAAGCAGGTTGCGCAATAGCTGGTCAAATAACAGCGGGTCGGTATTAAGCCAGTATTGGCGCTGCACATCATTGTGTATTGCCAGGCCTTTTTGTTGGGCCTGAGGTAAGCACTCATTGATGAGCTTGGCGAGGTGCTCATCAAGACAGAAGGGCTGGGGTTTGGCAGAGAAGTGCCGGCTTTGCAGGCGGGATAACAGCAGTAACTGCTCCAACAACTCCCCGCCGGAGGCGATGGCAGTGAGGATTTTTTCGCTGAGCTCACGGCTTGGTGTATCGCCCTGCTCGTTAATCAGCGAGGCGTAAAGCGACGCGGCTTGCAGTGGCTGGCGCAGATCGTGACTGACCGCCGCCATAAATTGATTCTTACTGCGATTGGCGCGCTCGGCGTCGCGCCGGGCGATATCGGCCTCGATGCGCAAACGAATATTGTTGAGCTGGGCTTTGTGTATGAACAGGCTGAACGCGGTCAGTGAGCACAAGGTGAGTAAGGGGATGCCTTTGATGAACCAGCTTTGTTCTGCGTGAAAGCGGATTAGATAGAGCGACAGAGAGATAAACAGCGGCGTAATAAAACTAATAAAGATATCGGGGTACACGCCCATGGACACCGAGGGCGTGGAGCTGATCAGGGTAATAACAAGCAGGAAGACTAAAATTTTCTCGGTGCTGGCGCCGTCAAAAAATAGATAGGGCGCAACGCACCAGAGTCCGCTCCACATGAGCGCCATGCCAATATTGATGGCGTGCCACTTCTTGATTTTGCCACTTTCACTGTCGCGGTGGCGTTTGTAGAAGCTGACGACCAGCAGTGAGACGGCGCTGGTTGTTAGCACCAGCGTCGTCCACAACAGCGCATCAGCCCGGCTCATGGCGCCGTTAAACGGCAGCAGCAAGGCCAGGGCTATGGCTGCGGAAACCACAATACGAGACCCCACTTCCGCCATAAACAAATTGTGCCGTTCGCGGGTGATCTGACTTTCCAGCGGGAGGTCGGGTAAGTAGTCGTTAGCAGGTGCTTTCATTGGGGCATCGTTCAGACAGGGTCAGATCATAGTGTCGCAGCCTGTCATTCTGTTGGCTTCGCCCATCAGAGTGAAGTTTTATTTTTATGGCTTTGCTTAAATTTCATCCGACGACAAGTGTTCCTGTTAGGTGACTGAGAGATTTAAGCACGATGAAGAGACCCGTTTTTTTCCAAGCAGCCCTGGCGGGCGCTATGTTCACCCTTGCTGCCTGTGGCGGTGGAAGTGGTGGTGGCAGTACCACCAGTGTGCCGGAGGGCACGCCGGGAAGTGTTGAGCGCCTGCTCTTTCCTGTGAACAGCACGTCAATTCCCAAACAGTTCGACATGTACGCCACTGACGGCAGCGCTGAGGGCACGGGCTTGCTGAAGGACTTCAATGAAGGACAGCCGGCGATACAACAATTTAACGGCCGAAACCCGATACTTTTTGATGATGGAAAGTTCTATTTTAGTGCCCAATCCCCCAACGAGGGGCGTGAGCTGCGGGTCAGTGACGGCACCGAGGCCGGCACATCAGTGCTGGTGGATATCGAAGGCAGTAGCGGTCCGCTGGATTTGCAGTGGATGGATGGCAAGCTGGCGTTCAGCGCGGGTACAACGGGCTTCGCTCGGGAGTTGTTTGTTTACGATCTCGACGCGGAAACGCTGACAGAGATTGATGTGGGTGGCGTGGCCTCAAAAAACATTCAAGGCATGCAAACGGTCGGCAACTCAATCTTTATCCTTGGCCGAGGGGTAACATCAGATAGCCGTAATGTTCCTGCGCTGTATGTGAGCGATGGCAGCCAGGAAGGTACGCAGCTGGTGTTTGTTGAAGGTGAGCCGGTTGGTGGTAGTGTGGCCGTAAAGCAGCCGACCGAATCGCTGGCGGTTCAGCGCGCTGAAGCGCCAGCAAATACGCCCTATGTGCTGGCAGACGGCGATGACTACCCCACGAATATTCAGCCGCATAGCCTGACCAGCTTTGCCGGGCGGCTGTTCTTTTTGGCCAACAATGACCCCAACAACCAAAGCTCGTTGCTACTGTACAGCGTGGCGGAAGACGGCAGTGATGTGCGCCGCGAGCTGGGTGAGGATGTGACCTTCGTTCAGAATTTAACGGTGGTGGGCGATACGCTGTACTTCTATGCTGACCGCAGGATCAATGCCGCTAACTTCACCCGCCATGTCTATGCCTATGACGGCACCACACTGCAGGAGAGTGGTGATTTCCCCGAGGGGCTGTTTGCCTCGAGGTTTTACGCCACCTCGCTGGGCCTGTTCGTTGTGACCACCAACAACGTGTATCGCACTGCGCTTGAAGAAGGGGAGTTTACCTTTACCCCCATGCACCCCGGCGACACTATGACCACCTACACGGGCGTGAAATCACGGACGCAGTTCGGTGAGCTGTTCACCGAAGTTGAGGGCACCATTTACTTCGTGGCTGACACCGTTATTGACGGCACGGAGGTTGGTGAAGAGCTGTGGAAAACCGACGGTAGCGCTGAAGGCACCTCGCTGGTGCTGGAAACTAACGACCTGACCACTGGCGATAATCTGTCTTCAGCGCCACGGCCGCTGTTGGCTCGCTATGCAAACGCGCCCTTAGTAAGCGGCGAGGTGGCCGGCAAGTTGTTTTTCTCAGCCTATGACAACTCGGCGACACCCACCCTGCATGCCTACATGACAGACGGCACAGCCGAGGGCACGGTTAAGCTGCTTGAGCTACCCAACCAAAGTCGCCGGGACCTGTAGCGTAAATTTCGAGTGGCCAGATAGGGATGCGCCACTGGCAGGGACTGCTCTAGGCACGGATGTCGGCAGGGAAGCACATTCACCCAAACACCGCAGGTGGCTCTCCGCCTGCGGTGTTTTTGTTTTATAAAATATTGAGAAGGCCCGTGAGTTTGTCAAAGGGCTTGTAGGGATCGCGTCGCGGCAGCACCCGCAATGGCTATAATAACGCGCAGGCACAATTGATGAATGGAGGCCTTATGAGGCGAGTTCAGCGGGCGCAGTCGCCGTGGTGGCTGTGCGGGCTCTTGTCACTCGGGATGAGCCTGATGTTGGTCTCCCTGATTAAGCCCGTGGCGCTGCGGTGGTGGGCCTGGCTGCTGATGTTTGTTGTGGTGGTGGCAGTGCTGCGGCGCGGTTATGTCACGCGCAGCGAGCTGGAATGGCGGCAAGGCGAGGGCGAACCTGTGCTTGCGGGGCTGCGAATTTTTGACCGCTATAGCGTCGTGCCGCTATCGATTGCGACGGACCAGATTAATGCGGTCTACCTCGTCCACTACGCGTCGCTTTGGCAGTGCCCGCGCGCTCGCGCCGAGGACGAAGCCAACCCCTACCATCGACCGTATCGGCAGATGGGCTATATCGGCCCGGGTTTGGTATTGCAGTACCGCTTGCCTGCAATGGCGGGCGACCCCTCGACGCTGCGCAGTGTGCAATTGCCGATGCCGGAAGCGGCTGATGTTGAGCGGGCGATAAGTCGCGCGCTTAGCCAGCAATAATTGGCTGACCAGCGAGGCCGGTGATAAGTTCGGTGAACAGCAGGCGAGGTGATTCGTCGCTCTGGCCTTTTTGCGCGGCATCCAGGCGGCCGGCGAGTTGCAGCAGGCGAGAAAGTGAGCTGACGCTGTGTTGGCCTAAGCAGCGCTTGTAGAGATTTTTACGCTTGTCCCACACCCGCGCACCGTCGAGTACGCGGTCGATACCATTGCCTTGTTCAATGGCGGCAGCGCAGTTGTAGAGGCTGCGCAGCTCGCGGCTGATGGCGCCGAGCATGGGAATCTCTTCGCTGCCTTCGGCTACAAGGCCGTTGTACATGTTCAGCGCATAGGCGGCGTTACCGGCGAGGGCGGCGTCGATCAATTTGAATACATCGTAGCGGGCGCTGCTTGCCACAGCGGCGGCGACAGTCTCAACACTGACGGCCTGCTCGCCGAGTAAAATTTTTAGCTTTTGAATCTCTTGGTCTGCGGCGAGCAGATTCCCTTCCACTCGGTCGGCGAGCAGCTCGGCGGCCTCGCGGTCAGCACTCATACCATTGTCTTTGAGGCGCTGCTGTATCCAGCCGCCGAGTTGGCGGCGGTCTACCGGCCAAATTTGCATGACGGCGCCAGCTTGGTCGATTGCCTTTACCCATTTGGCATTGAGGCTGCGGCTGTCGAGACGGCCACAGGTGATAAGCAGAATATTGCTGCCGTCGGCGTGTTCTAAGTACTGTTGCAGGGCAGCGGAGCTTTTCTGATCCATGCGCGCGCCGCCGAGACGCAGCTCTATCAGTTTGCGGTCGGCAAATAGCGATAGGGATTGGCCCGCTTCCAGCAAGGCGTTCCAGTCAAAGCCGCGCTCTGCCTCCAGAACGTCGCGTTCGGCGATGCCTTGTTGACGGCAGTGCTGACGGATGGCGTCGGCACATTCCTGCTGAATCAGTAGCTCATCGCCGCTCAGTAGATATACGGGCAGAAGCTGCTTAGTTAACTGGCTGGCAAGTTGCTCAGGGCGCAGTCGCATTGGCGGGGTCCGCTGGTAGCTGTCGCGACCAGTACTCAAGTTGCTGGGCGAGACGGATGCTGAGTTGTTCACGCATTTCGGCGCGTACAATGCTGGATTCCGTTTCCTCACCGACGGGGTTGTTGGCATCGTTTACGACGAGCCGGCGCTGTTCCAATACAACGGGGCCTTTGATCAGCTGGCCCTTGGGGCTGAACAGGCTGAGGCGGGCGCGTTCGAACAGGGCGTATTCGGCATCGCGGGCCTCGCGGTCCAGAGCGATACTGCGCTTGTCGTAGCGCAACAATTGAACTTCGGCGATAAGCTGAGCTTGGCCGCGTTTGCGCGTGGTGCCCACCTGGTTGATTTGCAGTTGCCGGCGCAGGGCCTGCTGTAACTCTTGGCTGTCGCGACTACCACCGACATAAATCGGTTGCAGCGTGCTGGCAATGCCGGTGCTGCCGCGCAGGGCAAAACCGCAAGCGCTTAGCAGCAACGTGGCAGCAATGAGTACGAGCGCATTAATTCGCAACGATATTCACCAGTTTTTTGGGTACGACAATTTCCTTGCGGATCGTCAGGCCGTCGATAAATTTCTGCACATTTTCCTGGGCCTTGGCCATCGCTTTAATGGTCTCAGCATCGGCGTCGGCAGGTACTTCCATTTTAGCGCGCACTTTACCGTTTACCTGAATCACCATTTCGATACTACTGCGAACCAGGGCCGATTCGTCAACGGTTGGCCAGGAGGCGTCAATCACGGCTTCGCTGTGCCCCAGTTGCTGCCACAATTCGTGGCTGATATGCGGCACGATTGGCGACAGCAGGGCAACGGCAGCTTCCAGGGCTTCGCGTTCAACGGCGAGGCACTGATCGGTGTTGCGCTCAAAGCGTGACAGTTCGTTGACCAGCTCCATGACGGCGGCAATGGCGGTATTGAACGTTTGGCGCCGGCCGAAGTCGTCGCTGACTTTGGCAATGGTTTCGTGCGTTTTGCGACGCAGGGCCTGCTGGTCTGCTGTCAGGCTGCCAGTGTCGAGCTTCGGTGCGGCGCCAGCATCCAGATGGTTGGCAACCAGTTTCCACAGGCGACGCAGGAAGCGGTTGGCACCTTCAACTGCGCTGTCAGACCATTCCAGACTTTGCTCTGGGGGGGCGGCAAACATGATAAACAGGCGCACGGTGTCGGCGCCGTATTTTTCGATGAGTGCTTGCGGGTCGACGGTGTTGCCCTTGGACTTGGACATTTTTGCGCCGTCTTTCAACACCATGCCTTGGCAAAGCAGTTGTGTGAACGGCTCGTCGGAGTGCACCAGCCCTTCGTCGCGCATCAGCTTGTGGAAGAAGCGTGCGTACAACAGGTGGAGAATCGCGTGCTCAATACCGCCGATGTACTGGTCGACGGGCAGCCAGTAATTGGCGCGAACGGGGTCGAGCATGCCGTCTTCATAGTCGGGGCAAGTGAAGCGAGCGTAGTACCAGCTGGACTCCATAAAGGTGTCGAAGGTGTCGGTTTCGCGCTCGACGGCCTGGCCGTTCAGCTCATCTTTGCGCCACTCGGGGTCGGCTTTGATGGGCGATTGCACGCCGTCCATTTCCACATCTTCGGGCAGCAGGATGGGGAGTTTGTCCGCGGGCACGGCGATCTCGCCGCCGTCCGGCAGATTGAACACCGGAATGGGGGCGCCCCAGTAGCGCTGACGGGAAACGCCCCAGTCGCGCAGGCGGTAGTTCGTGGTGACGCGACCTTTGCCGAGTGCGGTGAGTTTGTCGGCGATGGCGCTAAAGGCCTCGTCGAAATTCAAGCCGTCAAACTCACCGGAGTTGATGAGCGGGCCTTTCTCAGTGGCCGCTGCTTGGCTGAGGTCGATATCGTCCGCCGCAATCACTTGCTGAATAGGCAGTTGGTATTTCTGCGCAAATTCAAAGTCGCGCTGGTCGTGCGCGGGCACCGCCATGACGGCGCCAGTGCCGTAGTCCATCAACACGTAGTTGGCGATCCACACCGGTACCGGCTCGCCGGTGATGGGGTGGAGAGCGTGGATGCCAGTGGCCATGCCTTTTTTGTCCATGGTGGCCATGTCGGCTTCAGCAACTGAGCTGTGGCGGCATTCGTCGATAAAGGCCGCCAGTTCGGCGTTGTTCTCGGCCAGCGCCAGGCTAATGGGATGCTCGGCAGCCAGGCTGACATAGCTTACGCCCATAAGGGTGTCGGGACGGGTGGTGTAGACCTCAAAGTGGTCGTGGCCGGCGACGGCTTCGCCCAGGTCAAAGCGCATTTGTACGCCCTGAGAGCGGCCAATCCAGTTGCGCTGCATGGTGCGCACCTGCTCTGGCCAGCCGTCCAGCTGGTCGAGGTCGTTCAACAATTGCTCGGCGTATTCGGTGATTTTAATAAACCACTGAGGAATTTCTTTGCGCTCCACCGGGGTGTCACAGCGCCAGCAACCGCCATCGATAACCTGCTCATTGGCCAGTACGGTTTCGTCGTTCGGGCACCAGTTCACCGCGGAGGTTTTTTTGTAGACCATGCCTTTTTCGTAAAGGCGGGTGAAGAACCACTGCTCCCAGCGGTAGTAGTCGGATTTGCAGGTGGCGAATTCGCGCTTCCAGTCGTAGCCGAAGCCCAGCTGCTGCAGTTGGCCGCGCATATAGTCGATATTTTCGACGGTCCATTTTGCCGGCGCGGTGTTGTTTTTCACCGCGGCGTTTTCTGCCGGCAGGCCGAAGGCATCCCAGCCCATTGGCTGCAGAACATTTTTACCCAACATGCGCTGGTAGCGCGAAATAACATCGCCAATGCTGTAGTTGCGAACATGGCCCATATGCAGCTTGCCGCTGGGGTAGGGGAACATGGCCAGGCAGTAGTATTTTTCGCGGCTGTCATCTTCCACGGCAGTGAAGCTACCGTGTTCCTGCCAGTACTGCTGTACGCGAGCTTCAATGTCGCGGGGGGTGTAATGTTGGTCCATTGGCGATGTCGGTCTCTGGGGTTGGCAAGCGCGGGGCTCGGCGATACAAAGCCCAGCATTTTAACAGCTTGTCGCGGCGTCGCCCATGCGAATTCGCAAGCATTTAGCTGCCTTGCTGTGGGCGGCGGCGCAGCGCGGTAAGCGCCAGTGCAAAGCACAGGGCGATAATGGGTGTGGACTGGGCGTAATTAAACGGTGTGCGGCCGCTGCGGGCGTTTACCTCGCCGGTCATCGTGGTGTGAGTGAAAGACGGAATGCGCGTGGTGATATGCCCGCGGTGGTCGACGATGGCGGTGATACCTGTGCTGGTAACGCGGATGAGTTCTCGGCCATTTTCCAGTGCCCGCATCTGCGCCATTTGCATGTGTTGGGCGGGGCCAATCGAGTCGCCAAACCAGGCGTCGTTGCTGATGGTGAATAAGACGTCTGCGTCTCTTGCGCCACGCGCCACGAGGTTGGGATACACGATCTCGTAGCAGATCGATGGCGCAAATTGCCAACCCTTGGCGGAGAGGGGGCGCTGGTCGGCGTCGCCACGACTAAAGCTGGACATGGGCAGGTCAAAAAAGCCGATCAGACCGCGCAGCAGGCTACCGAGCGGAACGTATTCGCCGAAGGGGACCAAACGCTGTTTGTGGTACAGGCCTTCGCCGCCATTGATGACCATTGCCGAGTTGTAGATGTCGTCGCCCTGTTTAGTGGGAACGCCGGTGATCAGCGCGGTGTTCGAGGCGGCAGCGCGCTCGCGAATGTAGTCAAAGAAGGTTTCGGCGTTGCGATACAGGGCGGGAATGGCAGCCTCTGGCCAAATCACCACATCCACCTGGGGCCACAGTTGTTCTGAGGTGACATCGTAGAGTTCGAGGGTGTCCCAGTAATGGCTATAGGCCCACTTCTTTTCTTGAGTGATATTGGACTGCACGGCGCCAATGCGGAGGGGGGGCTGCTGGGTGGCTTGTGTCCATTCAATCGTTTTCAGGGACGCGCCGAGGCCGAACAATGCGATGCAGCCAGCTATTGGCAGCCAGCGACTGGTTCTGTGTTTGGTGGTGAGTAGATGGCTTACCGCTGCGCCGCTGAGGGCCACCACAAAGCTTAAACCGTACACCCCAACAACGGGTGCCCAGCCGGATAGCGGGGTTTCCAACTGGCTGTAGCCAAGGTAGAGCCAGGGAAACCCGGTGAGAAACCAGCCGCGAAACCACTCAAAAATCACCCAGGCGGCGGCAAAGCCCAGCAGCCGGCCGCCCTTGCCGTCGCGCAGCCAGCGGTTGTACACATAGGCGAACAGCCCGGTGACGAGCCCCAAGCCCAGGCAAAACAGGATGGTCATAAGCGCTGAGAGCAGGGCGGAGGTATTGCCGTAGACATACATAGCGACATAGATCCACGACACCCCGGCGAGAAAGCTGGCGCTGCCAAACAGCCAGCCGCGCAAAAAACCTTCCTTTGCTGTGCAGTCATCCAGACACCAGGCCAGTGCCGCCATCGCCACTATGGCGAGTGGCCAGTAATGAAAAGGGGCGAGAGACAGGGTGATAAGTGCGCCGGCTAGCGGCGCAATAATCCGTTTCATGGGCGGTGGGGGCTCCGGGGCGCGATCGGTCGCTGGGTCAGGGGGTAAGTGCCTTGTCGGCGGTACTGGCGATCAGGTATTCGGGGCGCGGCGTTTTGTCCGGGTAGCGCAGGCTCAGTGGCTCGGGAACGCCGCGTTCGTCTATTAGATACACGTGTTTGCGCTGCAGTGAGCGGGCTTCGCGAACGCCGCAGGAGTGGGCGATAACCCCCACTTCATGCATTAGGTTTTTGGCGTAATTGGCCACCCGGGCAGCTTTGTCGGCGGGCACAAGGCCACGCTGTAGCTCCGGGTCATGTGTGGTGATGCCGGTTGGGCAGGTGTTCTTGTTGCACTGCAATGCCTGGATGCAACCCAGGGCAAACATAAAGCCGCGGGCACTGACGATAAAGTCTGCGCCAACGCAAATCGCCCAGGCTGCCTCGGCGGGGTTGATCATTTTGCCCGAGGCGATCACTTTTACCCGCTCGCGCAAGCGGTACTCGTTGAGCTTGTCGACCACCAGCGGCAAGCTGCGGCGCAGAGGGAGGCCGACATAGTCGATCAAACTCTGCGGGGCCGCGCCCGTGCCGCCGTCGGCGCTGTCGACGGTGATGAAGTCGGGGGCAAATTCCAGCCCGCGGCGGTGAATGGCTTCGCCCAGCTCGTCCAGCCACTCGCTGAAGCCCAGCACCATTTTGAAACCCACCGGCTTGCCGGTAACGCGGCGGATGCGCGCCAGGGTGTCGAGCAGGTCGTCGATACTGCGAATATCCGGGTGGCCATTGGGGCTGATGGAATCCTGGCCAACGGGGATGCCCCGAATGGTGGCGACCTCTTCGGTGACTTTGCCGCCGGGCAGAATGCCCCCTTTGCCGGGCTTGGCGCCCTGACTGAGTTTCAGCTCGAACATGCGTACTTGCGGGTGGCTGGCAAGATCGGCAAGGCGTTGGTCGCTGAGTCTGCCCTCGGCATCGCGCACGCCGTATTTAGCGGTGCCTATTTGGCAGACGATGTCGCAGCCCGCTTCCAGGTGATAGGGGGTGAGGCCGCCTTCGCCGGTGTTCATCCAGATTCCGGCTTCGCGCGCGCCGGCGGCCAGGGCCTGCACCGCCGGTTTGGAAATGGCGCCATAGCTCATGCCGGAAATATTGAATATGGCGGCACTGCTAAAAGGTTCGCGGCAATAGCCTTCGCCAATGGTTACGCTGTGGGTGGGTGCGGCGTCTTCACTTAACGTGGGGAACAGGCAGTTCATAAACAGCACTTCGTTGCTGTGGTTCAGTGGTCGCGTAGAACCGAAGGCGACAGTGTTGTCGATATTTTTTGCGGCGCGGTATACCCAGGAGCGTTGGGAGCGATTAAAGGGCAGCTCTTCGCGGTCCATGGCAAAGAAATACTGGCGAAAGAATTCGCCGAGGTGTTCGAAGAAATAGCGAAAGCGACCGATCAGCGGGTAGTTTCGACGAATGGCGTGCTGAGTTTGGGTGACGTCGCGGTAGTAGAGCACGGCGAGGTAGATAAGCCCGGCCCCGATTAAACCCACGATTACCAATGCGCTGTAGCTAATAATGCTGTGGGCAATGGCATTAAGTGACGCAAGTGTGCTGCTGTCTGGCATAAAACTCCCCTCTTGGGCGGCGCTGCCCGGCTATTGTAGACCGTAAGCGCGAGGGGAGTTCAAGTTTTTACGCGTCGTCCTTGGCCAGCTCGCGCATGCGCAGCAAATGAATCTGGCGGTGGTCGGCATTGACCACCTTGAATTCGAAATGCTCCAGCTGGGCCACTTCATTGCGGCTGGGCAGGTGGCCAAAGGACTGCAGTAGCAAGCCACCGATGGTGTCGAATTCGTCGTCGCTTAAATTTGCATTGAAGTAGGTGTTGAACTCTTCAATGGGCGTGAGCGCTTTTACCACGAAGTCGTTATCGGCGATCTTGCGGATCGGCAGGTCGTCTTCTTCGTCGTATTCGTCTTCAATGTCGCCAACGATCTGCTCGAGGATGTCCTCGATCGTAATTAGTCCTGCGGCGCCACCGTATTCGTCGATGACAACGGCCATGTGGTTGCGCTTTTCGCGGAAATCACGCAGCAGCACATTCAGGCGTTTGCTCTCTGGTACCAGGGTGGCGGGACGCAGCACGGTGCGCAGGTCGATGTCGTCGGTGTTGCCGGTTTTCCACAGCAGGGGCAATAGATCCTTGGACAGCAATATGCCCAAGACCTCGTCCAGTGTGTCGCCGATAACGGGGTAGCGGGAGTGGCCGGTTTCCATGATGATCGGCAGCAGTTCGCTGAGGGGTTGCTCGATCTTCAGCACCACCATTTGCGGCCGGGGAATCATGATTTCCCGCGCCTGCATTTCGCTGATATGCATGGCGCCTTCGACGATGCTGGTGGCGTCGTCGTCAATCACTTCATTCTGACGAGCAACGGCTAATACATCGAGCAGGTCTTCGCGGGTTTTGGGTTCAGAGGAAAATGCATGGGCAATTTTTTCGATCCAGGATTTGTCACCCGGATCGCTGCTAGATCGGTCTTCGCTCATGATTTTGTGTGCTGTCCTCGCTGTGGCCTAGTCGCCCGGCGCTTACTGCGCCTCGTAGGGGTTATTGATATTGAGCTGCTTTAACAGCGCAGTCTCAAGAGATTCCATTTCCTCGGCTTCATCATCGTCAATGTGGTCAAAACCGAGTAGGTGGAGTGTACCGTGAATTACCATATGCGCCCAGTGATCGCTTACCGCCTTGCCCTGCTCATGCGCTTCGCGTTCAACCACTTGCCGACAGATAACCAGGTCGCCGAGTAATGGCAGCTCAAGCTCGGGGGGCAGGTCGATGGGAAACGACAACACATTGGTCGGGGCATCTTTGCCGCGGTAGTCGCGATTGAGGGCCTGGCTTTCCTGCTCGTCGACCAGGCGAATGGTCAGCTCCGCCTGATCGCGGCGATTGGTGAGTGCGGCGCTGGCCCAGTCGCGCAGTTGCTGCTCACTGGGCAGTCCCGGCTGCGGGTCGCAGGCCACTTGCAGGTCCACCTCCAGTTCAAGCGGGTTGCTGTCAGCCATTGCTAGCGAGCGGTCTCGTCGTCAAACGCGGCGTAAGCTTCGACAATTTTCTGCACCAGCGGGTGGCGAACCACATCCTTGGCCTGAAAATAGGTGAGGCTGATCCCTTCGACATCGTCGAGAACCTTCATTACATGGGTGAGGCCGCTGGGTGTGCCGCGCGGCAAGTCGATCTGCGTGGCATCGCCAGTGATGACGGCTGTAGAGCCAAAGCCAATACGGGTGAGGAACATTTTCATTTGTTCGCGGGTGGTATTTTGCGCCTCATCCAAAATAATGAAGGAGTCGTTCAGCGTACGGCCGCGCATATAGGCTAAGGGCGCGATCTCAATCACATTGCGCTCGATCAGCTTGGTGACGGTGTCGTTGCCGAGCATCTCGTAGAGTGCATCGTACAGCGGGCGCAAATAGGGATCGATTTTCTGCGCTAGGTCACCGGGCAGGAAGCCGAGCTTTTCGCCGGCCTCTACCGCAGGCCTGACCAGCAGGATGCGTTGTACCTGATGGGATATTAACGCCTCAACCGCGCAGGCAACGGCGAGATAGGTTTTACCGGTACCGGCCGGACCAATGCCGAAATTGACATCGTTGCTCTGAATCGCGCGCACATAGCCCTGCTGATTACCGCCGCGGGGTTTGATACTGCCCTTCTTGGTGCGAATAACGACGGGCTCATTATCTGAGCGGGGCAGCTCTTCCAGGTGTGACTGTTGCATACGAAGGTGAATGGCCTCGGGGTTGAGTGTTGTGCCGGAGACGCTCTCGCGATAAAGGTGTTTGAGCAGTTGCACTGTTTCGTCGACGGCGCGCTCTTCGCCGCTAATCTGAAAGGTATTGGCGCGCGCAGCGATGTGCACCTGAAGGCGTTCTTCGATCAATTTGAGGTGTTCGTCTAAGCGTCCGCACAGTGCCGAAAGGTGCTGGCTGTCGCTGGGTTCGAGAGTGAGAACGCGCTGTGTCGCTTGTGCTGTCAATGGTGCTCCGCGTGTCGCATTGGCGATCAAGTAGTAATGGCTTAACAATACGCCGATTCTTCGCTGACGAGAATCGGCAAAAACCGATGCCTAGTTCAGCAATTCGGCGCGCAGTGAATTCGGCAGTGCCTCGGTGATCACTACGTCGACAAAATCGCCGATCAGGGCGTGATTGGTCGCCGAAAAGTTAACGACGCGATTGTTCTCGGTACGCCCCTGTAACTGGCCTGGATCCTTTTTGGAGACGCCGGTCACCAGAATGCGCTGCCGTGTGCCGACCATCTGCCGGCTGATCTGGTTAGCCTGCTGCAGAATACGGTGCTGCAGACGTTGTAGGCGCTCTTTCTTCACTGCCTCGGGAGTGTCGTCATCCAGTTGGGCGGCAGGTGTGCCGGGGCGGGCGCTGTATATGAAGCTGAAGCTGTGGTCGAAGCCGATGTCGGCGATGAGCTTCATGGTGTCGTTAAAGTCGTCTTCAGTCTCGCCGGGAAAGCCGATAATAAAGTCGGAAGACAGGCTGATATTCGGTCTGATTGCCCGCAGTTTGGCGATTTTGTCGCGGTATTCCTGCTGAACGTGGCCGCGTTTCATGGCCGCGAGAATACGGTCGCTGCCGCTTTGCACGGGCAGGTGGAGGTGGTCCACCAACTCGGGGATGTCGCGGTAGGCCTCAATTAAGGCGTCGCTAAACTCAACCGGGTGCGAGGTGGTATAGCGTATGCGGTCAATGCCGGGCACCTGGGCGACAAAGCCGAGCAACTCCGCGAAATCGACGATCTCGCCTTCGTGGTTTTCGCCGCGGTAGGCGTTGACGTTTTGCCCCAACAAGTTCACTTCGCGCACGCCTTTGGCGGCCAGCTGGGCCACTTCGGCAATCACGTCGTCAAAGGGCCGGCTGACTTCTTCGCCCCGGGTGTAGGGAACGACGCAGAAGGTGCAGTACTTGGAGCAACCTTCCATGATGGAGACAAA
Source organism: Spongiibacter marinus (assembly GCF_016906995.1). Taxonomy (GTDB): domain Bacteria; phylum Pseudomonadota; class Gammaproteobacteria; order Pseudomonadales; family Spongiibacteraceae; genus Spongiibacter; species Spongiibacter marinus. The sequence goes on from NZ_JAFBBD010000010.1 coordinate 31,204, forward strand.
GGCACTGGGGCCGTCGACGCTGGGCTCGGGAAGGCTGTCGAATTTTTCGATCTCGGGGAAGGTGACATCCACCACCACTGGGCCGTCGGGTTTGCGCTGGTCGATCATCTCCGGCACCCGGTGCAGGGTTTGCGGCCCAAAAATAACGTCAACGTAGGGCGCGCGCTGGCCAATATCGCCGCCTTCCTGGCTGGCGACGCAGCCGCCAACACCAATCAGCAGGTCGGGGTTTTTGTCTTTCAGTTTTTTCCAGCGGCCAAGTTGGTGGAACACTTTTTCCTGCGCTTTCTCGCGAATGGAGCAGGTATTCAGCAACAAGACGTCGGCTTCTTCGGGATTGTCGGTAGGCTCCAGGTTGTGACTGACGCCCAGCAGATCCTGAATACGCGCGGAGTCGTACTCGTTCATCTGACAGCCGTGGGTTTTGATATACAGTTTTTTGGTTTTCTCAGTCATGGTGTGGCGACAAGCCGATAGAAAATGGGCCGACATTATAGCGGTGTCAACGGCTAAAGCCCAATGAGTTCGGTGCTTTGAGATGACATGTGGTATGATCCGCCGCCGCGCGAGCGGTCGCTTTTGCGCTTGCGAGATCGTTACTGTTTGCTAGAGAACTGTGTGCTTTATGGCTAAGTCCCCAATCTATAAGGTGATTTTTCACAACAACAACCAGGTGTATGAGCTGTATGCCCGCGCGATATACCAGAGCGAGCTGTACGGTTTTATTGAGGTTGAAGAGTTTGTTTTCGGTGATCCAGGGCAAATTGTCGTCAATCCGGGTGAAGAAAAACTGAAAAATGAGTTCAGTGGTGTGACTCGCAGTTACCTGCCGATGCACTCGATTATTCGTGTGGATGAAGTGGAAAAAGAGGGGCCGGGCAAGATTCTGGATGCCGAGGGTGGCAGCAATGTGCGGCATTTCCCCATGGGCGGTCAGCCGATACCTAAGGGGCCCTCGGGCGAGTAGGGCGCACAATTGAAAAAGGGGCCAATCGGCCCCTTTTTTATTGCGCCGATAACGGCCCTAGTTGGCGAGGCGCTGTCTGACCGAGGCCAGTTTTACGCAGTTGACGAACACCTGCATCGCGCGGTCAATTTCCTCCAGCGAGGGTACGCTGGGTGCAATGCGGATATTGCGATCTTCTGGATCCTGGCCATAGGGGAAGGTTGCGCCAGCCGGGGTGAGTTTTACACCGGCGTCGGCTGCCATCGCCACAACTTGTTTTGCCAGGCCCGGCAGGGTATCCACAGAAATAAAATAGCCACCCTGGGGCGCTGTCCAGCTGAGCAGGCCGCTGTCGCCAATGCCTTCGTTCAGGTGCTTGAGTACGCTGTCGAAGCGCGGTTTTAGCACGGCGGCGTGTTGGCGCATGTGGTCAGCCAGGCCGTCGCTGTCTTTAAGCAGGCGGGCATGGCGCAACTGGTTGACTTTATCCGGGCCAATTTGGGTCATGCCTAAGTGGGCTTTAAAGGCTTTGAGGTTGGCGGCAGACATACCGACAAAGGCGACACCTGCGCCAGCGTAGGTGATCTTAGAGGTCGAGCCAAACAAGTACACGCTGTCTTCAGTACCCGCTTTGCGGGCCGCAGCCATCAGGCTGGCCAGTTTGGGCGCGTTGTCGCTCAAACTGTGTACCGCGTAGGCGTTGTCCCAGAAAACGCGGAAATTGTCGCCGGCGAGTGTTGCCAGCTTGGCAATGCGCGCTACCACGTCATCGCTGTAAACAATGCCGGTGGGATTGCTGAAGCGGGGAACGCACCAGATGCCTTTGATGCTGGAATCGGCCTTCACCAAGCTCTCTACTTGGTCCATGTCTGGGCCGTTGTCGTTCATCGCCACCGGGATCATGTCGATGCCCAGGTGTTCGCATACGGAGAAATGACGGTCGTAACCGGGAACCGGGCAAAGAAATTTGACGGTATCGCCGCCTGCTTTCCAGCCTTTGCCGAGGTCGCCAAAGCCCATTTGTGATGCAAACAGTACCGCGAAATACATCAGCGTAAGGCTGCTGTTGCCGCCGATGAGAATCTCGTCTTCGTTGACGTCTAATACCGGCGCGAAGAGGCGCTTACACTCTGCTATGCCATCCAGGCCGCCGTAATTGCGCAGGTCGATGCCGCCGTCGTTGCTCAGGTCATTGCCGAGCACGCCGAGAATAGCGTCGGACAGGCTAAGTTGGTCGCTGCTGGGTTTTCCCCGTGTCAGGTCGAGGCTAAGCCCTGCGGCTTTATGCTGTTCGTACTCTGCGCTGAGAGCGCTTTCCCATTCGCGTAATTGTTCCGTAGATGCTTGGTCGAGTTGCAAGATCGTCACCTTAAAATGCACTAAGCGTTGGCTGGATAGTCGCGCGACACACTGGGTGTATCGAGGCCGCTTAGTATAACTGCTTTAACTAGCCGCAGTAAGGCACAGATCAAGGTCGATCGCTTTGGCCGCTGATTCCCGACATGCCGGAGGCAATGAGTCTGAGTTGGTGGAGCTCGTCAACCAGGGAGCGGGCGCTGTCGTCGTCGAGGTTGATGCGTTTGAGCCCGTCGAGTAGGCGCTGCTCTATATCACCGCCCATGTCTTTGGCTTTACGCAACAGTGCCCAGTCGCGGTGGGGCTTGATGTACCACAAGATGTCATCGACCAGGCCGAGGTTGCGGCGCAGGGCGTCGCTGTTACTGCCGTGGCGGAGCCAGTGGTAAAGCAAAATACTGGTCATCGGGCCGTACAGCAAATTGTCGACACTGGCGGGGAGCGTGGTGCCGTGGGTTTTCTGGTCAATGAGGGCGTGCACCTTGCGGCGCAGCCGAGTAATTCTGCGTTTACCCGCTTCGGCGTGCAGCTTTCGTCGGTCGTTGAGTTTCGCGCTTTGCACTAACTGCTGGCAGCATTGATCCACGGATTCCTGCAGCGCGTTGAAGTCTGCGCTAGACGGCGTTTGCCCGCTGAGTTGTTTGACGATATCGCGGGTGGCGCGTTCGAAATTCTGTTGCAAACTCGGGTCAGCGTGCTGCCATCGTTCGCTGCTTGCGACCAACTGGTGACTGATTTGGCGCGCAGGATGTAGTGGGTTGAGAAATAACTGACGGTCGCGCAGTGCAACACTGCTAACAATGGTTTGCAGGGTGTTCAGCGAAGCCAGGATGCTCGCGGATAGCTGCCGACGATTCACATGGCTGCGCCCGAATATCGCGGCGGCTTCGCGAATAAGCTGTTGGTCGCTGAGGGTGCTGCTGTCACCCTGTGGGCGGCTGCGGCCCCGCAGGCGCTGTAAGCGCAGCTCGTTGAGTGCGCGTTGTTGGGCGCTGAGATTTTGCTGTTTTAGCTGCTGCTCGATATGGGCGATCCAGCCTTCTATGCCTTTGCTTGTTTCTGCGTTGCCGCCATTTAGTTCTGCCAGCAGCTGCTGGTAGAGCAAGGGGGCTTCGCGCAAAATCAGAACATTAAACAGCGACAGGCATTGGCTGAGGTGGGCGGGATCAATCCGCAGTGGCTTGGCCAGGTGTTGGAAGCTGGCCAGCAATGCCATGGGGGAGATGGCGCGGCACAGTCTTGCGCAGGCGTTCTCCAGTTCGTCGTTACCCAGCTGTTGGCTGCGGGCGAGCAGTTGGTCCAGCTTGCTATGCCCGCCCATGGTGTAAGGGCGGGCGGCACGAATATTGTGCTGCAGGTGTCGCGAGAACAGTCGGTAGGCTTCGTCTTGACCGCTGCGGATATGCCGTTGCTGCGTCAGTAGGGCCTGCTGCTCGTCAGGGTGCTTGCTCGTTAATGCGCGGCGGTGAAAATTGTCTTGGAGGCGCTCCAAATAGCGGTACAGATGGTCGTCAAACCACCGGCTGGTCAGCGAGCTCATTGTCGCTATCACTGTATCCGCTTGTTTTGCGTCCATGGGATGGGGCGCGTCCTTTATTGTCAGCGAGCACTGGTATGAGTGCGGCTTTCACATTACTGCAATGTACCATAGATTGAAAAATGGCCACTTGTCACCACGGCTATTTTTTCTCAAAGCATGAACAATGTCTAATAACACTGTGTCGCAGTGCGAGATTTTCGTGTAGGCACGCGGCTGGCTGGGGCTTACGGTTTTTCGGCAAGAAGGACGGCCCGCTTGGGCGCAGGGTGGCCCTCGGCGGTTAGCTGAGGGTTGTCGGGGTCCAAAAATTCCGCCAGGGAGTGAAAGCGCATCCACTCTGTGCGTCGCTGCTCGCCCGTGGTGGTCTGCGCAACATCGACTACCCGGATATTTTTGAACCCGGCTTTACTGAGCCAGCTTTCTAGCGTGGCCGTGCTGGGCAGGAACCAGACGTTGCCCATCTTGCTGTAGCGGCCTTCGGGAACCAGGCATTCGCCGAGCTGGCCGTCGATGATCAGGGTTTCCAGCACGAGCTCTCCACCGCTGACCAGTGCTTCTCGCAATTGTATTAGGTGGTCGAAGGGGGAACGACGATGATACAAAATCCCCATTGAGAATACGGTGTCGAAGGCCGCCAGTTTTTCCGGCAGGGCCTCAATGCCCATCGGCAGCACCGCGACTGATGGGTCTTGCAAATAGTGTTGCAGGGCAAAGTATTGCACGACAAACAGGGGCGTGGGGTCGATGCCGACGACCAGCTCTGCACCGGCGCCGCGCATTCGCCAGCAGTGGTAGCCGCTGCCGCAGCCCACGTCTAAAACGGTTCGTCCGGCGAGGGGGGCAATATGGTCTTTGAGGCGCTCCCACTTCCAGTCGCTGCGCCACTCTGTATCGATATGCACGCCAAAAAGCTCAAAGGGCCCTTTTCGCCAGGGGTGCAAGCCCATCAGGGCCTCGCGCAACTGCTCGCTTTGTTGCGGGGTGATGTCGCCGCGCGCGCCCACGCGCGAGGTGTTCATATCAATGGTGCGTGAGGTGAGCTCGGGGAGTGCGCTCAGTGCTTGCTGCCAGCGGGGCAGGTCACCGTAGCGTTTGGGGTTGAGGCCCGCGTCAATCTGGTCTGGCAGTTGGTTTGCCCAGGCGGCGAGGTTTTCGTTGCCCGCAAGTTTACTGAGGAAGGCCTGGTAGTTCATCCGCGGGTGGCTCATTTTACGGCAACCATCGAGGCAAAATTAAAACACTGGAACCAGACGTCCACACTGGTGAAGCCACAGTTTTTTAGGCGGCTTTGGTGTTGGCTCAGCGTCTCGGGAATAAGAACGTTCTCCAGTGCGCTGCGCTTTTGTGCGACTTCCATTTCGCTATAACCGTTGGCGCGCTTGAAGGCGTGGTGAAGGTCGGTGTTTAGCTCCTGCAGGTGGGGGTCGGCAAAGCGGATCTTCTCTGACAGGATCAATACGCCGCCGGGGCGCATGGCGTCGCTGATGCGCTGACACAAGGCATTGCGCTCAGCCTCAGGGACAAACTGCAGCGTAAAATTGAGTACGACAACCGACGCATTGCGTATCTCTGTTTCCTGAATGGATTCGCAGCGCAGGTGGATGTCGGTATTGGACTGCTGACAGTATTCACGGCAGCGCTCGATCATTGCAGCCGAGTTATCAACACCGATCAGCTGGATATTGCGCCCCTGAGTTTCCCGCGCCATGGCGAGCGAGCTGGCGCCGAGTGAACAGCCGAGATCGTAGCAGTTGCTCTCTGGTTGAGCATAGCGACCGGCCATTACGCCGGTCATGGCAATTATCGTCGCGTAGCCCGGGACCGATCGTTGAATCATATCCGGGAAGACCTCGACAACTTGCTCGTCGAAGGCGAAGCGCTGCAAGGCTTTGTGAGGCCTTGCGTAAATGGTGTCTGATTTGCTCATGGGCGGGCGCTGAATAAAGATGGCGATTTTAGCACAGTGCCGGTGAATTGCTCAGCGCTGCCACGCCTGTTAGTAGCTCCAGCGTGCGCCAAATTCGTAGGAGCTTAGATCAAGCTTGTCGTAGTCCCTTACGCGGAAGGAGAAACCGATATCCGGACGAGGGTGGTACAGCGTTTCGAAGATAAAGGTGGTGTCGTCATCAACCACAACATTGTGTTCCCCGGCTTCCAACGTAAGGCGCCAGCGTGCATTGATATCGTGGCGTACACCCACTTTATATTCCCAGCCGCGTTGATTGGGTCGGCGGCTCTGAGAGTCCATCTCGTGGCGGTCGGCACCGATCAGCACTGAGGTGCTGTTGTTAAGATAGTAGTGAGCGCCAATGCCGTAGGTCCACCAGCCATCTTGAATAACGCCCCGCGGCATATAGGTATCACCATCGTTGTAGCGGGCGTGTACGTGGAAATAGTCAAACGCCTCGGCGCTGGCGAGGAAGGTGAAGTTCTCCTCTTCTTCGTAAGGCCCCCAATCGGTGCTTTGGTAAGCGAAGGCGGCTTCAAGGTAGGAGTAATGGCGGGGCTCAGCCTGAGCAGCCGACGAAAGTAATACAATTGAGCACAGCAGGGTGTACAGGATATGCGGTCGTAGCATGGGGTGTTCCCAGAAGGTCCAATGGATATTGGCTGGGAAGTGTACCAGCTTGCCGAGGCATTGTTAGCCCCGGCAAGTGGTTTTAGCTGTCGTCTGGAAACCGCTTATGGTGGTGTGACGGTCTGATTCACACTGGCAAATGCGCGGGAGATGACGCCTTTAGGCGTGGTGACTTCCACGCTGAACGTTCCTTGCCCGGCTTTGCTGCCCTGTTTAATGCGAAACGCGAATACCGCGGGCCCCTGAGCGTTCGTGGACAACATGGTCTCCTGCGCTGGGCCGCTAATCGTGCCTTGGTCGGTTTCTACCTTGATGGTGGTGCCAGCCGGAGGCACTTGGCCATTGATGTCGGCAATGCTTACCACCACGGTTGCCGTACCGCCGTCTAAGTTAACGCTGGCTGGGCTGAGGTTAACGTTGAAACTTGAGCCGGAGAGAACGATAACAATGCTTTCGCGCAGGGTTACCCGTTCCGAGTTTGTATCGCAGTTGCTGGGGCCTTTGCACAGCAGGCCATTGTACTTGCCATTGGCACCGTCATAGTCGCCTTCGTTGTCCTGGTCGACATAGGGCTCGGTGTTGGCGTCAAACACTCCGTCTTCGTCTTCATCCAAAAAGGCTTCAGGTAAGTCAGTAAAGGTTTCAGCGTCGTCGTATTGGCCGTTGGACGGGTTGGCGTCGACAAAGCTTTCCTCGCCAACCGCGGTTGCCAAAATAGTAACGCGGCCATCAGCGGGGCGTGGCTGCTGAGATGTGAGCTCCACTGAGCAGGCGCCGCCGGTAGTGGTGCAGCTGGGCTGAACAGAAGCACCTTCAGCGCGGAAGGTGATTGCCGTGTCGTCGGGCACGGGGTTGTTAAAGCGGTCAGCGGCGCGGATGGTTAGCGTAGTTGTTGTGCCATCGTAGGCCAGGCCTTCGATATTCAGAATGGAGGCGCTTAGCGAAAAGCTGTTTTGATCCGGGATGCCCGTGGTAACAGCCAGTGCTGATGACTGCGCGGTGCTCTCAATGCTGCCTTGAGTTGCCTTGGCGCTAACGCTAACGGTGGTGGCAATGGTGCCCGCCGTTACCGTTGTAGAGGCAATACCGTTGGCGTCGGTAATATCCTGAGTCGTGCTCAAGCCAATGCCGCCGGTAGTATTGTTTAGGGTGAAGTCGACAGTTTGATTTTGTACCGGCCCGCCACTGGAGTTGGTGACCTTGAATGACACCACCGACTGCTCGGGAATGGCGCCTGAGCCCTTAATGCCGATAATCTGGGGCGAGGCAGAGACGAAGCCGATAGAACCCAGCGGTGCGGGGGTTGCGGTAAGTTGTACCGACGCGGTGTAGGAATTTCCGCCAATACTGGTCTGCGCAGTAATCACGTCGTTGCCGTCACAGCCTCGGCTGGTGTAAGTGGTGGTAATGGTGCCGGTGGTATTGGCGATATTGTTATCGCTGAGCTCTGATAAGCTCGATGCAATACAGGGAGAGCTAAACAGAACGCTCGCTGCCTCTGTCACCAAGTTCCCATTTTGGTCGATAATCGACACGCTAAGCGCCGCGCTTTGGCCCGCTTCCAGGCTGCTGCGGTTAGTGGAGATTGTTCCTGCGCTGAAGCTTCCACCTGATAATGCACCGAAACGGTACTCAGTGGTGCCAGTGGTTTGGCCCGAACCGCCTGTTCCTGATGAGCCGCCACCGGGGGTCAGGCTGGGGCCGCCATCACTGCCGCCTCCGCAAGCTGCTAAGATCGCCGCCGTCGATGCCAGCAGGCTGGCGCGGAACAAGAACTTCATAACCTCTTCCTCTGTTCTTTATTATCGAGTGCTGTTTATAGGTGAAGTATCACTGCTGCACTGCTTAGGTAACTGTATGTCGTTGATTAGCTTATCGCAGTAAGTCCACAACAATAAAAGCATATTAGCTTATTTCCTAGCACGTATGGGAAAGTTGTGAACAGCATAGAGTTTTTGCCATCCCGACCCTATATGGGCTTATACGGTATCAGTGGTGAGCGCGAAATAGAGGGGCTACCCGTATCGGAAGTTGGCGGCTCAGCTTTTAACAAGGTAACAAGCTGGATACACGAAAATAGGCTAAGGCCTGTTTTGCCCCTTCGGGCGGCGTTGCCGTCTGAAATGCCGCGCATTGATTTAATGCAACGCATTTCATCGAACCGGGGCGGCGTTTCTCACCCACCCGGCAGCTTGGGCGCATTTATTGAAGGCGAAAAAAAACCACCGCTTGGGTGGTTTTTTAGAATAATGGTAGCAAGGGGCGGATTCGAACCGCCGACCCCAACATTATGAGTGTTGTGCTCTAACCAACTGAGCTACCTTGCCACTGTTCTCTGTCGAGAAGGCGCGCATTTTCCTGACTTATGCGGGCCTTGTCAAGCGTGAGTGAGGGGGCTTAGACGTTAAACCGGAAATGCACGACGTCGCCGTCCTTGACGATGTAGTCTTTGCCTTCCAGGCGCCACTTGCCAGCGTCTTTGCTGCCCTGTTCGCCTTTGTAGTTGGTGTAGTCGTCGTAGGCGATGACTTCGGCTCGAATAAAGCCTTTTTCGAAGTCGGTGTGAATCTTGCCGGCTGCCTGTGGCGCCGTGGCGCCTACCGGGATGGTCCAGGCGCGGACTTCTTTTACGCCAGCGGTAAAGTAGGTTTGCAGGCCTAGCAGCTCATAGCCAGCGCGGATCACGCGGTCGAGGCCAGCTTCGTCCATGCCGAGCTCTTCGAGGAATTCGCCTTTCTCATCGTCGTCCAGTTCGGCAATTTCTGATTCCAGTTTATTGCAGATGGGAACGACGATAGCGCCTTCTTCTTCAGCAATACGCCGCACGGTGTCGAGGTGGGGGTTGTTTTCAAAGCCGTCCTCGTTGACGTTGGCGATATACATTGTTGGTTTGGTGGTAAGCAGGTGCAGACTGCCCATGCGGGCGCGCTCGGTGTCGCCCAGCTCAAGTGAGCGAAGCGGTTTGCCTTCGTCCAGGTGGCTCTGGAGTTTTTCCAGCAGGTTCTTGGCGGCAATCGCGTCTTTATCGCCACTTTTGGCTGGGCGAACGACTTTCTGTAGTTGCTTCTCAACGGCATCGAGGTCGGCCAGCGCGAGCTCGGTGTTAATCACGTCGATGTCTGCAGCGGGGTCGACCTTGTTGGCCACGTGGATAACATTGTCGTTGTCGAAGCAGCGAACCACGTGGGCAATGGCATCGGTCTCGCGGATATTGGCGAGGAATTTATTGCCCAGGCCCTCACCCTTTGAGGCGCCGGCAACCAGCCCGGCGATATCGACAAATTCCATCGTCGCGGGAAGCACGCGCTCTGGCGAAACAATCTCTGCCAAAACGTTTAGGCGTGGATCGGGAACGCCGACAATGCCGGAGTTGGGCTCAATGGTGCAGAACGGAAAGTTCTCTGCGTCGATGCCAGCTTTGGTCAGGGCGTTGAACAGTGTTGATTTGCCCACATTAGGCAAGCCGACGATACCGCAATTGAAACCCATGATGTTATCCCTGTTTGTAGCTGTGGAGTTGATTCATCGCTTTTGCCCAGTCGCCTTGAATGGCGGGGGCTAAACTGCGTAATGCCTCATCTATGCAGTGATCGATAGCGATTCGCTCATCGGATGAGGGTTTGCCCAGTACGTAGCCGGTCACTTTGTCGGCGCTGCCGGGGTGGCCAATGCCGATACGCAGGCGGTGGAAATTCTTGTTGTTGCCGAGTTTGCTAATCGTGTCACGCAGGCCGTTGTGGCCGCCGTGACCGCCGCCCGATTTAAAGCGTGCGCTGCCAGGAGGCAGGTCGAGTTCATCGTGAGCGATGAGAATTTCTTCGGGGGTGATTTTGAAGAACCCGGCCATGGTGGCGATAGCCTGACCGCTGCGGTTCATAAAGGTGCTGGGGATGAGCAGGCGAATGTCCTGTCCATCGATAAAACAACGGCCGGTGTCGCCAAAAAAGCGAGCTTCGGCCGCAAGTGAGCAGCCCTGTTGTCGGGCCAGTTCAGTAACGAACCAGGCGCCCGCATTGTGACGAGTTGGCTGATATTGCTGGCCGGGGTTGGCCAGCCCAACAATCAGTTTGATCCGGGTCACGTGGGCGCCTGCTCAGAGCGAGATTAAGACTCTTCGCTGCTTTCGTCTTCAGCGCCTTCTGCAGCGTCTTCATCGTCAGAAGCGCCACCGCGAGGAGCCTGCACAACGGCAACAGCTGAGTCGTGATCTTCACCCAGTGCCAGAGCGGTGCTTTCAACACCCGCAGGCAGGGTCAGGTCAGAAATGTGAACGGTCTCGCCCACTTCTTTGTCTTTCATGTCGACTTCGATGAATTCAGGCAGGTCTTTAGGCAGACACTGAACTTCAATTTCAGTCATTGCATGAGTGATCGAGCCACCCTGCATTTTCACGCCGTGGCAGGCTTCTTCGTTGATGAAGTGCAGTGGTACTTGCAGCGTGATTTTGGTGTCCGCGCTTACGCGCAGAAAATCGGCGTGCAGAATCTGCGCCTTGGCAGGGTGACGGTGCAGGTCTTTAATAACCACAGACTCTTTGTTGCCGTCGATGTCCATGGTCAGAACCGAGCTGAAAAATGCCTCGTCTTCCAGGAACCAGAGCAGGTCTTTGTGGGCGATGCTGATCATTTGCGGGGCTTTGTCGCCACCGTAGATGATTGCAGGAACTTCGGCGGCCAAACGACGTAGGCGGCGGCTCGCACCTTTCCCTACATCAGTACGCGCCTTGGCGTTTACAGTAAATTCGCTGGACATAAATGTCTCCTCATAAAAAGCGAAAACCGCCGAACTTGCGACCAGTTCGGCGGTGAAAGTCAGAAAGCGTTATGTTGCGCGGTTTAGCGGAACAGGGCGCTGATTGACTCCTCGTTGCTGACCCGTCGGATTGACTCGGCCAGTAAGTTTGCCAGGGTTAGCTGGCGAATTTTTGGGCAGTTGGCAGCGGCATCTGACAATGGAATTGTGTCAGTAACCACAAGCTCATCTAGCTCAGAGCCGCTGATGTTATCAACGGCGGGCCCGGATAATACAGGATGTGTGCAGTATGCGACAACTTTTGCTGCGCCTTGGGCCTTCAGGGCCGCCGCGGCTTTGCACAGTGTGCCAGCGGTATCGACCATGTCGTCGACCAGTAGGCAGGTTTTGCCTTCCACCTCGCCGATCAGGTGCATTACCTGGGCAACACCGGCTTTGGGGCGGCGCTTGTCAATGATGGCAAGGTCGGCGTCGTTCAGTTGCTTGGCAACCGCGCGTGCGCGCACTACACCGCCGATATCCGGGGAAACGACGATTTGATCGGGATAGTTTTGGCGATTGATATCGTCAAGCAGGATTGGCGAGCCATAGACGTTGTCGACGGGAACGTCGAAGAAGCCCTGAATCTGTTCGGCGTGAAGGTCGACGGTTAGTACGCGATTAATACCAACGCCGCTGAGGATGTCCGCAACGACTTTCGCTGAAATGGGTACGCGCTGTGAGCGTACGCGGCGATCCTGACGGGCATACCCGAAATAGGGCACTACCGCTGTGATGCGTCCGGCTGAGGCGCGACGCATGGCATCTGCCATCACAACCAACTCCATTAGGTTGTCGTTGGTCGGCGCACAAGTCGGCTGCAGGAGGAATACATCTGCACCGCGAACATTTTCATTAATTTCGACAAAGACTTCGCCGTCGCTGAATTTGCTTACCGTCGCATCGCCCAGGGGCAGTCGGAGGTGTTCGGCAACTTTGCGAGCCAAGTCTGGGTTGGCGTTGCCAGTGAAGACCATCATGTTGTGCACGGTCAATGTCCTGTGAGGCTGAAGGTTGATTCGCGGTGTGACGGTTCGAGCTAAAAGTGCAGCGCTTCATATTGCTCACAACTGAAACAGTGCGCCGAAACCGTAAACCATAAACAAGATTCCCGCCATTAAGGCGGGAATCTATAAAATGGCTGGGGTGGTAGGATTGGCTGCGGCCTTATCGGCCTTAGGCTTTCAGCCATCGCGTTGCGATGCCTAAGTGCAAGCACTTATCGAACCTTGGTTCGAACCTACCGGATCAGGCGATGTACGGCCTGTTCCCCTTCAGAGGGCCGACTACTTTCGGCGCTCTAGTAATATGGCTGGGGTGGTAGGATTCGAACCTACGAATGCTGAGATCAAAACCCAGTGCCTTGCCGCTTGGCGACACCCCAGTAAATCGTTACACCGTGGACAACGTTTTGTGCAGTGGCGAAAGATTAACACCCTTCGCAACAAAGCCCGATGTTGATGCAGGCTTTTGTGCCAAAACTGCTTCCGCAGCGCTCTTGCTGTCGAAGCTAGCGAACACACAGGAACCGGTGCCGGTTAACTTCGCTGGAGCAAATTGATCTAGCCAATTCAAGGCTTTATCAACATCCGGATACAGTTTTCGCACCAAATTTTGGCAGCTGTTTCCGGTGGCCCCCTCAAGAAAGGCCGCTATTTTGATGGGAGAGGCATTGCGTGTCAATTGTTCGTGGCAAAAAATTTCTGCAGTGCTCACTTCGCAGTCAGGTCGCAGCACTAAATACCAGTATCCAGGGGTGTCCAACGGGCGTAATTTTTCACCGATGCCCTCAGCCCAGGCGGTGTATCCGTGGATGAATACCGGAACGTCGGCGCCGAGGCTCAGGCCTAACTCAGCCAGCTCGTCCAGGCCCAGGCCCAACTGCCAGATGTGATTGAGCCCCAGTAGGGTGGATGCGGCATCAGAGCTGCCGCCACCAATGCCGCCGCCCATCGGGAGGCGCTTGTCTAAACCGATATTGGCGCCGAGTGGGCGCTGCACATGCTCTCGCAACAGGCGCGCTGCGCGAAGGATCAGGTTGTTGTCGTCACTCACGCCGGCCAGTGGGGTAAGAAAGCGCAGTTCGTCATCGGCGCGCCCTTGCAGGTGAAGGGTGTCGCCGTAGTCCAGAAGTTGGAACAGCGTTTGTAATTCATGATAGCCGTCGTCGCGCTGGCCGGTAATGTGCAGAAATAGATTGATTTTGGCCGGGCAAGGCAGGCTGAGAGTGTTCATTGTGCGCATTCCTGTTTGCCATTGCGCCATGACTTAACGATCAGTTTTAGCCGGGTATCGCCGCGTTGCGCTTCAATCAATTGGGGCAGGGCGTCGGTGTTGTCGTGTTGATAGCGGGCAAATTGAATCTGCCAGTCAAATTGCTCCAGCGAGCTGAGCTGCCCGGTTGCCGAAAGTTGCGCCGCCATTGGCGCGTTGGGCGCGGCGCGCCCACGCAGCCAGTGGCGCAAAGCAGAAACGGGAACGGGCCAGCCGATATCGGCGGCAAGCGCTTCGGCGCTGGCGGCTCGGCGAACGTCGCCTTTATAAGTGAGCTGGGCGCCTGAGGGGTCGCTGATGATTTCGGCGCCGCCGACACCTACCGGGCCGGTCAGGCGTATTTTGGCGTAATGGTCGCCGCATTGTAGCCAGGTGATTTGGCTGCTCTCTTGCTGGCTGCCTTGCCACAGGCCGATTCGGCCTTGCATATGCCAGTGCTGCTCTCCGGGGGTGGCCGGGGGCAGGTTGCTACAGGCTGTGAGCACGGCCGCAGCGACAATACTGATCAGGCGAATGTGTCTATTCATCGAGGAGTTTCAGTCGCTGTAAAGTGTCGTAGATAATGGGGCTGTTCGGTGTGTCTTGCAGGCCTTTCTGCCAAGCCGCGCGGGCGGCATCCTCTCTGCCGAGTAACCAGTAGGCTTCACCGAGGTGGGCGGCAATTTCGTGATCCTGACTTTGGGCAAAGGCGCGCTCAAGGTAGCTGAGTGCGGCCTCGGTCTTACCTTTAAGGAGCAGCACCCAGCCGTAGCTATCTAATATGGCAGGGTCGTCGGGCGATAGCTTGAGCGCGCGTTCGATTAAGCGCTGGGCCTCATCCAGTCGTGCGCTGCGGTTGGCCAGCGTGTAGCCCAGCGCATTGAGGGCCGCGCTATTGTTTGGGTCGCGGTCGATAATGTAGCGCAGGTCCTTTTCCACGGCGGGCAGGTTTCCCAAACGCTCAGAAAATAGTGACCGCGCATAGCGCAATTCGGTGCTGTCCGGCAATGTTTGTAAGCCCTGAGTCAGCAGTGAGAAGCCACGCTCGTCTAAATCGGCTTTGCGCAGAATTTCGGCTTCCAGCAAATAAATAAATTCAGCGTGTTCCGGTAGTGATTCGCGCCAGTCGGCCAGGCGCGACAGGGCCTGCTCGCGGCCTTCTGTCGATAGGCTGATACTGGCTACCCGCCGGCTGGCCTCATTGAATTCGGGTAGGCGGGTCGCCTGCTGGTAGTGCTGCAGGGCGTCGCTCCAGTCGCGCTCTTCTTCGGCGAGGCGGCCAAGTACATAGTGCGCCCGACTGCGTTGCTGCGGATTGGCGCTAAGGCTTTCCAGTTGTTGCTCGGCTTCTTCAGTATTGCTGAGCTCGCGGTTTATCAGCATCAACTCCAGCAAGATATCGTGATCCTGTGGGTATTGCCGGGCCAGTACTTCATAGTGCGCCTTGGCTTGATAGACATCGACTTTAACCAGCTTGCGGCACAGGTCATGGCGCAGGCGCTTATGTCTCGGGTTTTGGTCTACGGCGTATTTGAGTCGTTCTATCGCTTCGTCGTCGCGCCCTAGCTGGCTCAAGGTGCGCGTTTCTATGAGAAGGGCGTGCGGATTGGTCGGCTCCTCATCCAATGCTAGGCGCACAAGTTCTAATGCGTCTTCCTCGCGCTGGCGGTATTGCAGCATAAGTGCCAGGGCAATACGCAGGCTGTTGTCGCTGGGGTGTTGGCCCTGAACAGTTTGCAGGGCCTCAAAAAAGGCATTTTTTTCAGCATCGGGGCGGCCAAGTGCCGTGGCTGCCATTGCTGCGAAATTGGTTTCATCGCCGAGTTCGAGCACGCGGATCATATGGGGGAGGCCGCTGAGCGGGTCGCCCAGGCGGGACAGCGCGCCGGCCAGTATATAGTGGGCCTCGCTGGCGTCGGCGTCGCGTTTTAGCCAGCGCTGCGCGTAAACTGCGGCGACGTTGTGTTGCTCCATATAGTCGGCTAGCCGCGCCGTGCTGGCAATCAGCTCAAGGTCGCCGGTGCGATCCGCCTGTCGGCGATAGTTGCCCAGGGCGGTGTTGAGGTCGTGGTTGCGCAGCGACAATTCGGCGAGCAGCAGGTCGTAAACGCTGTCTTCCGGCAGGGCTCTGAGGGGCGCGCTCTTGTCTTCGGCAGCGACGGCTTTCTCCGGCTGGTGGTCTGCCGGTGTCAGGGCGCAGCCAGAGGCCAAGAGGAATAGGCCAATGAGGGTGTAGTGTAAGCGTTGTGACATTGTTGTCCTGTTGCGATGGCGCCGCGCTGTCGTCGCGGTGTAATGGCTGGAATAATCCTACCTTATTTCTATCGCCAGTTGGGCGACGCGTGCCGTCTATGACCGCTGCGAGCAGGAATGATCACCGGCTGGCAGAGAAATCCCGGCTTGTTTTGGTAATAAAATCCACATTTGAACGCCAACTTGATAGAATCCGCGTCAGTTTTGCGCTCCTGACTCGGCTTCCCAACTGAATGAAATTGCTCCTTGTTGGCATCAATCATAATTCCGCCCCGCTTTCGGTAAGAGAGCGCGTGGCGTTCGTGCCTGAGCAAATTCACTTGGCACTGCAGGACGCCCTGGCCTGTGGCCTGGGTGAGGAGCTTGCCATTCTGTCTACCTGCAATCGCACTGAAATATACGCGTTGGGCGGTCAAGGCGATGCGGTTGACGACGCAAAGATGCTCGACTGGCTGTCGCGTTTTCACCATGTCGAACGCAGCCATTTGGATGACTGCTGCTATATCAGTCGCGATAGTCAGGCGCTTCAACACATGATGGAAGTCGCCGCCGGCCTGGACTCTATGGTCCTGGGCGAGCCGCAAATTCTGGGGCAGATGAAGTCAGCCTATGCGCTGGCAGCAGAGGCCGGTACCGCAGCCTCGGGCATGCATCAGTTGTTTTCACAGGTGTTTGGCGTTGCCAAGCAAGTGCGCACCGACACTGCCATTGGCGAGAACCCGGTGTCGGTAGCCTATGCCGCGGTGTCACTCACTCAGCATGTTTTCAGTAAATTATCCAAGTGTACGGCTTTGCTGATTGGCGCAGGCGAGACGATCGAGCTGGTGGCTCGTCACCTTCGGGAAAAGGGGGTGAAGCGCATCATCATTGCCAACCGCACCCTGGAGCGCGCGCGACAGCTGGGCGAGGAGTTCCAGGCAGAGGCGGTAATGCTGTCTGACATTCCGGCGTACTTGCGCGATGCCGATATCCTCGTGGCATCCACTGCCAGCCAGTTGCCGATTCTTGGTAAAGGCGCCGTTGAGGTGGCTCTGAAGAAGCGCAAACACCGGCCAATGGTGATGGTGGATATTGCGGTTCCCCGGGATATTGAGCCCCAGGTTGCCGAACTTGATGATGTGTATTTGTATACCGTCGACGACCTTCGTGAGATCGTTGACGAAAACAAGCGCGCGCGCGAGTCTGAGGCGCGCAAGGCGGATCAGTTAATTGTTGCGGCCATTGAAGAGTGGCAGGCACGTCTGCGGTCGCGCGGTGCCGTCGCTACCGTCAAAGACTTCCGCGCCAAGGCCGAGGGGCTGCGCGATGCCGAGCTGGAACGCGCGCGCCGGCAGTTGGCCAAGGGTGAGGATGCTGCCGTGGTGCTTGAACAGCTGGCGCGGGGGCTGACGAATAAACTGATTCACAGCCCCACCACGCAGATAAAAGAAGCCGGCGCCAAGGGGCGCAACGATCTGGTCGACTGGGCCCGCGAGCTGCTCCAGCTGCGCGACCAGGACCGTGAAAACTAGCGCGGCACCCTCCGCGACTTTTGCATCACCACGTTTACTTTTCTATATGTAGCCAAGCGAGATTTTATGAAGGCGTCTATTCGCAGCAAACTGGAAAACCTGCTTGATCGGTACGAGGAGATCGGCGCGCTGCTTAGCGATGCCGATATTATCGCCGACCAAAATCGGTTTCGTGGCCTCTCGCAGGAATATGCAGAAATTGAGCCGGTAGTGGCCAGCTATGCGCGGTATCGCCAAGTGTGTGATGACTTGGACGAAGCGCGATTGATGCTAGATGAAGACGATGCCGACATGCGGGCAATGGCCGAGGAAGAAATTGCCGACGGCGAGCAGCAGCTTGAAACGCTCGAAACGGAGCTGCAGACCCTACTGTTGCCGCGCGACCCCAATGACTCCCACAACGTATTTTTAGAGATCCGCGCCGGTACCGGCGGTGACGAGGCGGCGATTTTTGCCGGCGATTTGTTCCGAATGTATTCGCGATTCGCCGAGTCCAAGGGCTGGAAGATTGAAGTGCTCAATGAGCGCCCCGGCGAGCATGGCGGCTACAAGGAAATTATTAGCCGTGTTGCGGGGCAGGATGTCTATGGCCATTTAAAGTTTGAGTCCGGGGCTCACCGGGTTCAACGCGTGCCAGAAACTGAGTCACAGGGCCGTATTCATACCTCGGCCTGTACCGTTGCCGTGATGCCCGAGCCGGAAGCGGCCGAAGAAGTAGAGATCAATAAAGGCGATTTGCGCATCGATACCTTCCGCGCCAGTGGTGCGGGTGGTCAGCACGTCAACAAGACCGATTCCGCCGTGCGTATTACGCATATCCCCAGCGGCATTGTGGTTGAGTGTCAGGATGAGCGCTCCCAGCATAAAAACCGGGCGCGGGCGATGTCGCTGTTGGCGGCCCGTATCAACGATGTGCGCAACAGTGAGCACCAACAAGCGCAGGCGGATCAGCGGCGTAATCTCGTCGGCAGCGGTGATCGCTCGGAGCGTATCCGCACTTACAACTTCCCTCAGGGAAGGGTGACCGACCACCGCATTAACTTAACGCTGTATAAGCTTGATGAATTTATTCAGGGCGACGTCGATCAAATCGTGGGTCCTCTGCGCCAAGAGCATCAGGCAGACTTGCTCGCGGCAATGGCTGAGTAAGGCAATGGTGGCGCCGGGTGCAATGAGTATTGCCAATGCGTTGGCGTGCCAGCACCAGCTTGAGTCAGTGAGTGATACGGCGGGGCTCGATGTCTCGCTGCTCCTTTGCCATGTGCTCGACCGGCCCCGCAGTTACCTCTATACCTGGCCCGAGCGGCTATTAGCGCCAGCGCAGCAGGCGCAGTTTTGCGCGCTTCTTCGGCGCCGCCGTATGGGGGAGCCGGTAGCGCATATCCTGGGGTATCGGGAATTTTGGTCTCTCCCTTTGCAGGTCAATGCGCATACATTGATTCCGCGCCCGGATACGGAGTGTTTGGTCGAGCTGGCGCTGAGTCTTTGCCAGAATAATGAGGCGGGTCGCCTGCTCGACCTTGGAACCGGTACGGGGGCATTGGCCTTGGCGCTGGCCAGTGAGTGGCCTCGCTGGCAGTGTTGGGCGCTGGATCGCTCCCCCGAGGCGGCGGCGCTCGCTGAACAAAACCGCCATGCACTGGGGTTGGATAATGTTCGTGTCGCGGTGTCGGATTGGTTTACGGCATTGGACGCGAACGAGCCGTTTCATCTGATTATTAGCAACCCCCCATATATCGATGCTCAAGATCCTCACCTGGACCAGGGCGATGTGCGATTTGAACCCGCCTCCGCGCTGGTATCGCCCGAGAGTGGCTTGGCTGATCTGCGACACATTGTTGGCTCGTCGATGCCCTATCTGGCTGACAACGGCTATTTGCTGGTGGAGCACGGTTATCAGCAAGCATCAGCGGTGCGGACATTGTTTGTTTCGGCGGGCTTTGTCAGTGTGGAAACGCACCGCGATTACGGCGGCAACGAGCGTATGACCGTGGGGCAAAAGGTGGTGCAGGCCAAGTTATGAAAGAGTTAAGCGATCAGCAATTATTGCGCTATAGCCGGCATATCCTATTGCCAGAAATCGATGTGGCGGGGCAGCAAGCACTTCTCTCCAGCCGCGTATTGCTTGTTGGCGTGGGTGGTCTGGGCTCTCCCGTGGCGATGTACCTGGCCGCTGCAGGTGTGGGCGAGCTGCACCTTGCCGACGGCGATACCGTTGAGCTCA
Organism: Spongiibacter marinus; assembly: GCF_016906995.1. Classification (GTDB taxonomy): domain Bacteria; phylum Pseudomonadota; class Gammaproteobacteria; order Pseudomonadales; family Spongiibacteraceae; genus Spongiibacter; species Spongiibacter marinus. The sequence continues at coordinate 50,656 of NZ_JAFBBD010000010.1, forward strand.
GTAATTTGCAGCGTCAGATTGCGCATACCACCGCTGATGTCGGTCGTCACAAAGTGGCCTCGGCGGCGCAGCGCGTTGCCGAGCTGAACCCGGATGTCTCGGTGCACGAATATGCACAGCGACTCGAGGGTGAAGCGCTCGACGCGGCGGTGAGTTCTGTCGATATTGTTGTGGATGCTTGCGACAATTTGGCGACACGGTTTGCGGTGAACCAGGCCTGCTATCGCGCCGGTGTGCCGCTTGTTTCCGGCGCGGCCATTCGCGCTGAAGGGCAGCTTAGCGTTTATGATTTTCGTCAGGCCGATAGCCCCTGCTATCGCTGCCTGTATCACGAAGGCGGCGATGATTTGCGCTGCGCCGACAGTGGCGTGTTGTCTCCCCTGGTCGGTATGGTGGGCAGCATGCAGGCGATTGAAACAATTAAGTGCCTGCTTGCCTTGCCGGGCACACTTTGCGGCCGCTTGATGATTATCGACGCACTTACCATGGATATTCGCCAGTTGCGGCTTGGGCGTGACCCCGGCTGCCCGGTTTGCAGCGCTGGTCGATAATGGCATAGTGCGTCCATAAACCGGCACGACAACATTAATAACAAAGAGGGATTGCCGATGGTGCACGTATTGCGAGCCTATTATTTTTTTCACGACGGCGTGGTGGCGCTGCTCAAGCGCTTGGCGTTTATCTCACCGCTGATGATGCGTTTGTATCTGGCACCGGTGATGATCGCTGCCGGGCTCAGCAAGGTCTATCATTTGGATGCAACGTCGCAGTGGTTTGAGCACAGCCTGGGGTTGCCTGAGCCAATTCTGATGGCGCAACTGGCGGCATATACCGAGCTGATTGGCGGCTTTTGCCTGCTTTTTGGTTTTGCTTTGCGCTGGGCGTGTATTCCGCTGTTAATTACCATGGCCGTGGCTGCGGTCACCGTGCATTGGCCAAATGGCTGGTTTGCGATCGCGCCCAGTGATCCTTTGAATAGCGCCGCCAAGCCGCTAGCCGATATTGGGCTGCCAGCCGCGCGTGAGAGTTTGGAAAACAGTGTTGAGGTGGGGCGCCGACTCGAGCGTGCGAGCGCCATTCTTCAGGAGCATGGCAACTACCCCTGGCTTACCGCGAAGGGAAATTTTGTCGTCCTGAACAATGGTATCGAATTTGCCGCGACCTACTTCATTATGCTGCTGGCGCTATTGTTTAGCGGCGCTGGGCGCTGGCTGAGTCTGGACTTTTATCTTGACCGGCAGTGTCGGGCGGCGATTGCTCGCTATCACCTGCAGCGAGCGTCACAAAATTTGCAACCCGAACCCGAACCCGAACCCGAACCCGAACCCGAACCCGAACCAGAGCCAGAGCCAGAGCCGAGCGTCTCGACAAAAAATCCATCGCCGGTCGCTGAGGAGTCAATGCCCGACCCGAAGACCCGGGCCCCCGATGCTGACGTCGGTGATCAAGCGGTTCAGGACGTCAGCTCGGACGACCCCAAGCCCTCGCGCTAAGCTGACTTTATTAACCTTAGTGCGGGTGTTTGGTGCTAGAATGGTCGAATATTGCACAGAGTCACAGTAAAAGAAGAGATCATTTTGTTAAGAAAGTTATTTTCATCCTCGCCCGCACCCCAGGCTGCAGAAACCGATAAGCAGGAAAAAGCGGGTTCAGACAGCAAGCCCGGCAATAAAGCGACCGGGCGCTCGCAGCATAAACCACGGCAAAAACGCCCTAAAAAGCCCCAGCCAGAATGGCGTATTGAGCAGTTTGCTGTACCCGAAGCAGAGGGCAAAACGCGCTTTCATGACCTGGGGCTGGATGTTCGCCTCATGCACGGTATTGCCGATGCCGGGTTTCAGTACTGCTCCCCAATCCAAGCCGCTTCGCTGCCACACACGTTGCGCGGCAACGATGTTATCGGTAAGGCGCAAACCGGAACCGGTAAAACCGCGGCGTTTTTGATCACTATTTTTAACGATCTGCTCAACAACCCCGTGGAAGAAGAGCGTTTTGCCGGTGAGCCCCGCGCGCTGGTTATTGCCCCTACCCGCGAATTGGTTGTGCAAATTGGTGAAGATGCCCGCCAGCTGGGTGCCCATTGCGGTTTGAATGTGGTGACGCTGATCGGCGGCATGGACTACCAAAAGCAGCTTGAGCGGCTCAATAGTGATCTCGTCGATATCGTGGTCGCAACGCCGGGCCGGCTGTTGGACTTCTCGGGTCGTCGCGATTTGTATCTGGATCAGGTGGAAGTGCTGGTTATTGATGAAGCCGACCGCATGCTGGATATGGGCTTTATCCCCCAGGTGAAGCGCATTGTGCGTCTGACCCCGAAAAAGACCCACCGACAAACCCTGCTGTTCAGCGCCACATTTACTGAGGATATTATTCGCCTCACTGAGCAGTGGACGGAAGATCCGGTAAAAATTGAAATAGAGCCGGAGTCGGTGGCGACAGATACCGTCGACCAAAAAGTGTATCTCGTTGAGTCACACGACAAGTTCAAATTGCTGCTGAATATTGTTAGGCAAGATGACGTGAACAGCGTCATTATCTTTGCAAATAGGCGTGATGAAACACGTCGCTTACACGAGCGACTGCGCAAAGCGGGGATTCGCTGCGGTATTCTTTCCGGTGAAATCCCTCAGAACAAGCGCTCCAGAACACTGCAACAATTCAAAGACGGTGAGATTAACTGCCTGGTGGCCACCGATGTTGCGGGGCGGGGTATTCACGTGAAGGGTATTAGCCACGTGGTGAATTACACCCTGCCTGAAGAGCCCGACGATTATGTGCACCGTATCGGTCGCACTGGTCGCGCAGGCGCGACGGGAACGTCGATCAGCTTTGCCTGTGAAGACGACGCCTTCCTGCTGCCCGATATCGAAGCAGAGCTTGCCATGAAACTGCCCTGTGAGCAGCCGCCAGCAGAGCTGCTGAAATAAGCGCGCTAGGCGCGCTTATTTCCCCCTTCCTTCAGCCTTTCCACCCACATCAGCGTGCCCCCGCATACCGCGGCGGGCATAATGATTAAGTTTACGATGGGGATCATTGTGCCCAGCATAACCAACGCGCCGAAGCTAAAGCTGGTGCCGCGTTGGCTGGCTACCCGACGACGGGCTTCTGAAAAGCTGAGCCGGTGGTTGTCCATTGGATAGTCGCAATATTCAATGGCCATCATCCAGGCATTCATTGCGAACCAAAGCAGCGGGGCCAGGGGCGAAATAATAAAACTGGCTATTAGGGTGAGGATGGCGAAGCCCGCATAGTAGAGAAGTTTGCGGCATTCACGACCGATACTGCGCGGAAAGCTCGCTAGCGCTTGGGCAATGGTTTCACGGCCTGCCACCTCTTCCCCGCAGAGGTGTTCTTCGAGTTTTTCAGCCAATAGCCCGTTAAAAGGGGCGGCAATAAGATTGGCGATGGTGCTGAAAAAATACATCACAATGGCCAGCAGAAGAATCACGGCGAGGGGCCACAGCAACCACTCCAAAAAGCCCAGCCAGTCGGGTAGCCAGCCAATTAACTGGCCGATCCACTGAGAGAAGCGGGACATGGTTAAATAGCTAAGTGCAGCGAAAATCGCGACGTTGATGAGCAGCGGCAGTAATACAAACAGGCGAATGCCGGGCAGGCGCAACAGCTGAAAACCGCGATGGAGATACTGTGGGCCGCTGAGTAATGCAGGGGGCATAGTGCAAATCCTTGCAATGAAAAAGGCTATGGTAAGCCCGATATCCGAGCTTGCAAAGCATTGCGCCGAGTCGGCACAGTTGCTTATTGCGCTGGGCGCAGACTCCCCGTTAAATGGCAGGGAAGAATAATCAACGGCTGTCAGGAGGAAATTATGAAAGTTTGGGTAATGGTGCTGCTGATGGCACTGCTTGGCGTGGCGCATGCGGCGCAGCCGATCAAGGTAAAAATGCTGGCCAGTTTGTCACCGGGCGATGAAATTGTGGTGAGTAGCACCGCGAATACCTACCGAAAAGGTGATGCGCTGAGTTTAGTCGATGTGATTCCCGGGCCGGAGGTGGTCCACGCGCGCGTTGTTGAGCGTATTGGGACCAGTAAACTCAAAGTGCGTGTTGTGGCGGAGGAAAGCTAATGCGTAAAACAATAGCGATCCTGGCCTTGGCGGTTGCGTGCGGCGCGAATGTCCACGCCGATGAACTCAGTGATGCGGCCATGGCAATGTGTGAAAAAGCCCGCCAGTGCGCGCGTCAGAGCATGGCCGGTGTGGAGCTTAGTGCAGATATGCGCGCGTTGGTCGATCAGCAGTTGATGCAGATGTGCGATAGCATGAAAGAGCCATTTACAGACGCGGCGGCGCGCAGTCACCCTCTGCACGGGCCTGCCGTCGCCTGCTTGCGCTCTATGGCCAAGCAGAGTTGTGAGGCCTTAGATGGCGGCGAAGAAACGGCGGCTTGTAAACGCTATGAGGCGTTGCAGGCAGACTATTAGCCAGCATCACCCTGGGCGTGTTTGATTGTCCCGCAGGCAGCGCATATGCAGCGGCGCTCACCGGGTAGTGCTGCCGCACGTTGCAGTGCGCCTGGGTCAAGTGTTGCCGACATGCACCAGCATTGCTGGGGCGCTTCCCCCTTTGCGATGGCGCATTGATTTTCTCCCTCGCACAGAGGGCATGCCCCGGCGTTTGCGGTATCGGTAGTCATCCCGGGATAATACCTCAGTTCGCTGCGAAGAGGCATGAGGGTGAGGTTGAATAATGAGCGACGACGACAAGCTATTTGCTGAAGAAATGGCGGGGGTAAAACCCCTGCAGAAGCCAGCGCGGGTGGCGCTCAAAAAAGCGGCCGTCGATGCCCCGTCGTTTGCTGCCCGCCGTGAGGCGGCGCAAGCCAAGCCGGGCGTGAAGAATTTTTTGGCCGACAACGATGTGCCGCTGCTAGACCCCTATTATATGGTGGACTTCCGGCGCGAGGGTGTGCAGCACGGTGTCTATCGCAAGCTCAAGCAGGCACGCTATGAGGCGGAAGCACGCCTGGATTTACATAAAATGTCGGTAGCGCGTGCGCGCCAGCAGGTCTTTGAGTTCATTCGCGATGCGATGTCGATGGATTTGCGCAGTTTAATTATCGTGCATGGCCGGGGGAATCACAGCGGTGTCGCTCTGTTGAAGTCACACGTTGCCCATTGGTTGCCGCAAATCGACGATGTACAGGCTTTTTGTAGTGCACAGCCACAGCATGGCGGAGCAGGGGCGGTTTATGTGTTGCTGCGTAAAAGCGAGAGGAAAAAACAGGAAAACCGCGACCGGCTAACGCGCGGTCGCAGTGTTTGATGGCGTTGCGCTGCCGTTACAGGCTGGCGCCGTGCTTCTCCAGCGCCGCAATGTAGTCATCGCTGTTGCGGTGTTCTTTGGCATAGCTTAGTACGCTGCGCTGCGCGCTATCTACCGCGTTGATATTGCCGCCGGCTTCCAAAAACATACCGATGAATAATTCAAAGTCGTCCGCGCGCATGCTCTGGTAGGCTTTGAGTAGGCGGTGAAAGTCTGCATCCACGCCAGCTTTGGCTTCAACGTTGAGAAACTCGCGCACGCGGTCCTCAGTCCACACTTCATCTAATACTTTTTCTTTGTCTTTCTTCATTGTTTATCCCGTTGTGCCTTGCGGCGGTGTTAATCGCTAAGTTTTTTGTTCAAAAGTTGATTGACCATTCCCGGGTTCGCTTGCCCCTTGGAGGCCTTCATTATTTGCCCGACAAAGAAGCCGATAAGCTTTTTGCGCTTGCCGTCGTCGGCGGCGCGGTATTGCTCGACTTGAGCGGGGTTAGCGGCAATAACCTCATCTACCATTGCCTCTAGTGCGCCGGTATCAGACACCTGCTTCAAGCCCTTGGCTTCTATCACCTCGTCGGCACTCTGGCCGTCGCCGTTCCACAGCGCCTCGAATACTTGCTTGGCGATTTTGCCAGAGATGCTGTTGTCGCGTATGCGCACTATCAGGCCGCCGAGCTGCTCTGCGCTGACCGGGCTGTCTTTTAGCGCCTTGCCTTCGCGATTCAGGGCAGCGGACAGTTCACCGTTGACCCAGTTGGCGGCGAGTTTGGCGTCGCCTGCGACCTTGCTGCATGCTTCGAAGAAGTCGGCAATGCTTCGCTCGGCGGTTAGCAGGCTGGCGTCGTAGGTCGACAGACCGTACTCCGTTTCAAAACGCTGGCGTTTGGCGTCTGGCAGCTCCGGCATTTGTTTTTGCAGGCTATCGATCAAGGATTGCTCGATATGAACCGGCAGCAGGTCGGGGCAGGGGAAGTAGCGGTAGTCGTTGGCTTCTTCCTTGCTGCGCATGGAGCGGGTTTCGTTTTTGTCGCTGTCGTAGAGGCGGGTTTCCTGCACGACTTTGCCACCGTCCTCAATCAAGTCGATTTGGCGCTGCGCTTCTACTTTGATGGCGCGCTCGACAAAGCGGAAGGAGTTGATGTTCTTGATCTCTGCGCGGGTGCCATATTCTTCCTCGCCTTTTAGGCGCACTGAAACATTGGCGTCGCAGCGCATTGAGCCCTGCGACATATCGCCGTCGGAGATACCCAGATAAGTAACGATGGAGTGAATCTTGCGCAGGTAAGCAACCGCTTCCTCGGCGCTGCGTAGGTCGGGCTCAGAGACGATTTCTATCAGCGGTGTGCCGGCGCGGTTGAGATCGATGCCAGACATGCCGTGGAAGTCTTCGTGCAGAGATTTTCCTGCATCCTCTTCGAGGTGGGCGTGGTGAACACGGATATTGCGTGTGCTGCCATCTTCCAGGCGAATTTCCACCACCCCGTGGCCGACAATCGGCTTGTCCATCTGGCTGGTTTGATAGCCTTTGGGCAGGTCGGGATAAAAGTAGTTTTTGCGCTCAAATACCGAATCGCGGCAAATATCGGCATCGATGGCTAAACCGAACAAAATCGCGTCGTTAACGGCCTGTTCATTGAGAACGGGCAGGGTGCCGGGCAGGGCCAGATCGACCGCGCAGGCTTGGCTGTTGGGTGTCGCGCCAAAGGCAGTGCTGGCACCGGAAAAAATCTTTGATTTGGTGGTGAGCTGGACGTGAACCTCCAGCCCGATAACAACTTCCCATTGCATCTGGGCTTCTCCTTACGCGCAGTCTGGGGCGGTACGCAGGTGCCAGTCACTGCGCTGTTGATACTGGTGAGCGGCGGCCAGCAGGCGGCCCTCGTCGAAGTCTCGGCCGATCAGCTGCATGCCGGCAGGCAACTCGCCGGCAAAGCCCACGGGCATGGAGAGGGCAGGTAGCCCCGCCAGATTGACGGCAATGGTGTAGATGTCTTCCAGGTACATCGTCACGGGGTCGCTTACTTTTTCACCGATGCCAAAGGCCGGATTCGGTGTTGTCGGGCCGGCGATAATGTCTACCTGCTTAAAGGCGTCGGTGAAATCCTGCTTAATCAGGCGGCGAATCTGCTGTGCCTTGCGATAGTAGGCATCGTAAAAGCCCGCCGACAGGGCGTAGGTGCCCACCAATATGCGCCGTTTTACTTCCTCGCCAAAGCCCTCTTCGCGGCTGCGGGTGTAGAGGTCGTCGAGGTCGGCGGGGTTTTCGCAGCGGTAGCCATAGCGCACACCGTCAAAGCGTGACAAGTTTGTTGACGCTTCGGCCGGTGCAATGACGTAGTAGCACGGTACCGCCAGCTCGGTGTGGGGCAGGCTGATTTCAACCGTCTCCGCCCCCATTTTGCGGTACTCTTCCAGTGCGGCATGCACCGCGTCGCCAATTGCGGGGTCTAGACCAGCGCTGAAATACTCTTTGGGCAGGCCGATCTTCAGGCCGCGCAAATCCTGATCCAAGGCGCCGGCGTAGTCGTCCACGCGAACATCCATGCTGGTGCTGTCGCGCTCGTCGAAGCCCGCCATACTCTGCAGTAGCAGGGCGCAATCCTCGGCGCTGCGCGCCATCGGGCCCGCTTGGTCAAGACTGGAGGCGAAGGCGATCATGCCGTAACGCGACACTCGTCCGTAGGTGGGTTTTAGGCCAGTAAGGCCGCACAGCGCCGCTGGCTGGCGGATGGAACCGCCGGTGTCGGTGCCCGTGGCCGCAGGAGCAAGGCCCGCCGCAATGGCCGCCGCACTGCCGCCCGAGGAGCCGCCGGGGACGCGATCGGTGTTCCAGGGGTTGCGCACAGTGCCGTAATAGCTGGTTTCGTTTGACGAGCCCATGGCGAACTCATCCAGGTTTGTTTTGCCGAGCATAACGGCACCGGCGCTGGCCATGTTGTTTACCACGGTGGCGCTGTAGGGCGCGATGAAATTGTCGAGCATTTTCGACGCGCAGCTGGTGCGCACGCCCTCGGTGCAGAATATGTCCTTGTGGGCGATGGGCAATCCACACAAGGCTCCGGCATTGCCGCGTTGCCTGGCGTTGTCGGCAGCGCGCGCCTGTTCGAGGGCCTGTTCGCGGGTGACGGTAATAAAGCTGTTGATTTGGCCGTCGCGGTCGGCAATGGCGTCGAGGTATTGTTGGGTGATTTCTTCGCTGGAAAAGTCGCCGGCGGCGAGGCCTCGAAGAAGATCGGCAACGGTATGACTGGGCATGGTGTCGAGTACTCTTAAATTAGGGGCTGCGGCTAGGGGCTAGTCAATAACCTTGGGAACAAGGTAGAGGCCGTCTTCGGTGGCGGGAGCGATGCGCTGAAAGTCATCCCGTTGGTCAACTTCGGTGACCACGTCTGCGCGCAGGCGCTGTGTTGCATCGTGGGGGTTGGCCATCGGATCTACGGCGTCAGTATTGACGGCTTGCATGGTGTCGATCATGCCGAGAATGTCGCTGATTCGCTGGCGCAGCTCTTCGCTGCTTTCTTCGCTAATGCGAATTCGAGCCAGCCTTGCCAGTTTGGCGATATCGCCCTGTTCTAAACTCATGGTTCACCCTGTTGGCTTCGTGGCGCGCGTTGCGCTGATAACGCGCGCTTCGCAAGCCGAGTGCGGATGCGGAGCGCGGTTGGGAAAAGCCCGTAAACTTATCATACTTGCGCCTTGCCCTGAATCCCCGGCGTTGATAGAGTGGCAAAGTTTTTAATCTAGGGGTCAGTGCTGCCTTTTGCGCCGCGTTTTCGGCCCTACCAGCCCGATTCTCGGTCTTCGCAGAATCGTATAAGGTGATAATCGCAAATGTTAAAACGTATCCGCGGGATGTTTTCCAATGATCTGTCGATCGATTTGGGAACGGCCAATACTCTCATCTATGTTCGCGGCCAGGGCATCGTGCTTGACGAGCCATCTGTTGTGGCGATCCGTGTGCACAATGGTCAGAAAACGGTCGAGGCTGTCGGGATTGAAGCCAAGCGCATGCTGGGTAGAACACCGGGTAATATCACCGCTATTCGCCCTCTGAAAGACGGTGTTATCGCCGACTTTCAGGTGACGGAAAAGATGCTGCAGCACTTTATTAAACTGGTCCATCAAAACAGCTTTATTCGCCCCAGCCCCCGCGTATTGGTAAGTATTCCCTGTAAGAGTACGCAGGTAGAGCGCCGGGCGATTCGCGAATCGGTACTCAGTGCGGGTGCCCGCGAAGTGCGGTTGATTGAGGAGCCAATGGCCGCCGCGATTGGTGCTGGTTTGCGAGTCGAAGAAGCGTCAGGCTCGATGGTGGTTGATATTGGTGGTGGTACCACTGAAATTGCGATTATCTCTCTGAATGGCGTTGTGTATTCCGACTCGGTGCGTGTTGGTGGTGACCGCTTCGACGAAGCCATTGTCACGCATGTGCGACGCACCTACGGTAGCCTGATCGGCGAAGCGACCGCCGAGCGCATTAAGCAAGAAATTGGTTGTGCCTACCCCGGCAGCGAACTGCGGGAAATTGACGTGCGCGGCCGCAACCTGGCCGAGGGGATTCCCCGTCGCTTCACCCTGAATAGCGATGAAATTCTCGAAGCGTTGCAAGAGCCTCTTCAGGTAATTACCCAGGGCGTGAAGCGCGCTTTGGAGCAATCTCCGCCAGAACTGGCTGCCGATATCGCGGAAACCGGCATCGTACTGACGGGCGGTGGCGCCTTGCTGACGGGTATCGATCAGCTGATTGCCGATGAAAGTGCGTTGCCGGTAATTATCGCTGAGGACCCATTGTCGTGTGTTGCGCGTGGCGGTGGTAAGGCACTGGAAATGGTTGATCGTCACCACCTGGATATATTGTCTGCTGAATAAGCATGCTCTTGTGGCGTTGCGCCACAGGCGTGCTCGTGTAACCGTGCGTTCAGCAGAGGGAGGGCGCGGCAATTAAACCGGTATTCTCCAAGCCGCCCTCATCGGGCGGTCGACTTGTCTTTTTGGGCGGCCTCGCGCTTGCCCTGATCCTTCTGGGTGCCCGCCTGGAGTCTATGGCCCCCCTTCGCACCCAGCTTTCTGTTGTTGCCGCGCCGTTTTACTGGCTGGCCGACGTGCCCTCTCGCTTGAGTGCTCAGTTTAGCGGCGTGTTTAGTAGCCGCAGCGACCTGCTTGAAGAAAACCGTGCCCTGCGTGCCGAATCGCTGATTCTTAACGCCAAACTGCAGAAATATATTGAACTCAGTACGGAAAACGTCCGCTTGCGCGAGCTGATGAACTCGGCAGAGCGCGTCAAAGATACGGTGGTCGTTGCCGAAGTTGTTGGTGTGGCCTCTGACCCTAATCGGCATATGCTGGTGGTGGATAAGGGCAGCCGCGACAATGCCTTTGTCGGTCAGCCGGTGATCGATGCCAAGGGCCTGCTGGGGCAGATTGTCGACGTGGGCGTCTACCACAGTCGGGTGTTACTGATTACGGACAGCGCCCACGCTATTCCCGTGCGAATCAGCCGCAATGGTCTGCGCGCTGTGGCCGAGGGTAGTGGTCGTATCGACGAGCTAAGTGTTGCCCATGTTGCCGCGACAACAGATATCCAGGTGGGGGACTTGCTGGTGAGCTCGGGCCTCGGTGACCGCTTCCCCTCAGGCTACCCTGTGGGCGAAGTCACCAGAGTTGCCATCGACCCGGGTAAACCCTTTGCTGAAATTAATGCCCGCCCCTTGGCAGAGCTCGACCGCAGTCGCAATGTGTTGCTGGTATTTAGCGACAAAATTGCGGTGGAGTAAGCCATGGACTCTCACGCTCAGGGGCTGATTTTTGTCGCGGTGAGTTTGCTGGTGGCACTGGTACTTACCATTGCGCCGCTCTCGGCTGGCCTGGCTTGGCTGCGGCCGGACTGGTTGATGCTGGTGTTGATATACTGGCTGCTCGCAATGCCCGAAAACGTTGGCATTGCCCTGTGCTGGTTGGGCGGCATAATCCAGGATATTCTGCTTGGCACGGTGTTGGGGCAGAATGCGTTTTCGCTGGCCGTCGTCGCCTATATTATTCAAATATCCTACCAACAGCTGCGGATGTTCAGTTTGCGAAAGCAGGCGGCGCTGATTGCCCTGCTGGAGTTGTTCCGCATTCTTGTCGATCAGTGGGCGCAAAATTTAAACGGCGTTTCTCAGACGCATTGGTTGGTTTTTCTGCCGGTATTCTCCACCGCCTTACTTTGGTTTTTCCTGCGCCCGATGATGTCGTGGTTGCAGCGTGTGTTTGTGGCCTACTGATATGACCTTGATCCTCGCTTCTGCGTCACCGCGGCGCGCTGACCTGCTGGAGCAGTTGGGGTTGTCGGCAAAGATTTGCCCTGCCGACATCGATGAGAGCGTTCGCCTCGGAGAGCTCCCCGATGACTACGTGCTGCGAATGGCGCAAGAAAAGGCCGACGTGATTGCGCAGCGATACCCCGCGGCAGTGGTATTGGCTGCCGATACTGCCATTGACCTCGACGGACGTATTCTCGGCAAACCTGGCAACCGCGCGGAGGCCGCGAAGATGTTGCGCGCCTTAAGTGATCGCGGTCACCGAGTGCTCAGCGCAATAGCGGTGTCGCAAGGTGGTGTGCAGCACGCTGAGTTAGTGGCAACAGAGGTATTTTTTGGCCCCTTGAGCAATCGCGATATCAATGATTATCTCGCCAGCGGAGAGGCCGATGACAAAGCGGGCAGCTATGCTATACAGGGGCGTGCCGCACAGTTTGTTCAGCGTATCAATGGCAGTTACAGTGGGGTGGTAGGGCTACCGCTATACGAGACCCGTAAAGCGCTGCGCGAGGTGGGTATAGAACCCCCGACAGCATTGGCAGAGTGAAACCATGAGCGAAGAAATACTGATTAACGTAACGCCGGTTGAAACGCGGGTTGCGGTCGTTGAAAACGGGGTGTTGCAGGAAGTCTATATCGAACGTACCCGCTCTAAAGGCATTGTTGGAAATATCTACCAAGGCAAGGTCGTAAGAGTGCTACCCGGCATGCAGGCGGCGTTTGTTGAAGTGGGCCTGGAGCGAACCAGTTTTATTCACGCCTCAGATATTGTCGCCCTTGAGCAAGAGGGCGGTGAGCACGCGGATATTCGCAGCAAAATCCGCGAGGGTCAGCAGCTCACCGTTCAAGTCACCAAGGACCCTATGGGAACCAAAGGGGCACGTTTGAGTACCCGCTTGTCGGTGTCGTCGCGGTACTTGGTTTATATGCCAGGGGCGTCCCACCTCGGTGTGTCTCACCGCATTGACGATGAAGACGAGCGGCAGCGCCTGCGAGATTTGATGGAGAACATCCTGCGGGACGGCGATGACGATGAGCCTTTAGTACTGACGGATGGCTACATTCTGCGCACCGCTGCCGAAGGGGCGGGCGAGGATGAGCTGCGCGCGGATGTCGCGTTTTTGCGTCGGCTATGGCTGGCGGTAGAGCGTCGTATGAAGCGTGATACGGCACCCTCAGTAATCTATGAAGACCTGCCGCTGTTTATGCGGACAATGCGTGATTTGGTGCATCCCGGGTTGGAAAAAATCCGCATCGATTCCCGGGAGAGTTTCCAGCGTGTCGATGAATTTGCCAAAGACTATCTGCCAGAGATTCGCTCTAAGCTGGAGTACTACCCCGGTGAACGCCCGATTTTCGACCTGTACAGCGTTGAAGACGAGATTCAGCGCGCCCTTGGCCGCAAGGTTGAATTGAAGTCCGGGGGCTACCTGATTATCGACCAGACCGAGGCGATGACCACCATCGACATTAATACCGGGGCATTTGTCGGTCATCGCAACCTGGAAGAAACCATATTTAAAACGAACCTCGAAGCGGCGGCAGCGCTGGCTCGTCAGCTTCGCCTGCGCAATTTGGGCGGCATTATTATTATCGACTTTATCGATATGAAAGATGCTGAGCACCGTCGGCAGGTATTGCGTGCGCTAGAACGGGCGATGGAGAAGGATTACGCGAAGACCAGTATTACCGGGGTCTCTGAGCTGGGCCTGGTTGAGATGACGCGAAAGCGTACTCGCGAGAGCCTGGAACACGTGCTGTGTGAAACCTGCCATTACTGTCACGGCCGCGGTTCATTGAAGTCGCCAGAGACGGTGTGTTACGAGGTGTTCCGAGAAATACTGCGCGAAGCCCGAGCCTACGAAAGCAACAGCCTATTAGTGCTGGCCTCGCAGGAGGTGGTCGACCGCTTGTTAGATGAGGAGTCGGCCAGCGTTGCCGATTTAGAAGAATTTATCGGTGCCAGTATTCGCTTTCAGGTTGAGGCGATGTACACCCAGGAACAGTTCGATGTCGTTCTGCTGTAAATCCGCTGTTTTAGCGCGAGTGGCTTGATCGCGATGCTACAGGGATTGTTGCGACGAGCCTACGCTCTGGTCTGGAGCTTAGCACTGCTGCTACTCGTGCTGCTGGCGCTCTACGCCAGTTTGGGGCGTCAATACATCGGCTTGGTGTCGCGCTACCAAGCGGAAATTTTTAACGAACTTGAGGCGGCGCTTGGTATTGAACTTCAGGCGGAGGCGCTGACGGGAAGTTGGTCGGGGCTGTCGCCGGTATTGCGCGTGGAAAGCCTGGATATTGGCGGCGGTGCCATCAAGCTGGACCGAGCCAAGGTGGTGCTCGATCCAATTGGCAGTTTGCTCGGTGTTGGTCCACGGCTTAAGCAACTGCGTGTGGGTCACATTGAGCTCGACTTACTTCAAGATGAGGCCGGGCGCTGGTCGATCCCCGGCATGTCCGGTGGCGGTGGCGGGACAAATCTAGACACCCTACTCGATGTTGTACTCGCGGTGCGTCGGGCGAGTATGCAAAGCCTGGATGTTAGCTTAACGTTTGCTGATGGCAGCAAAACCTCGGTGCGCAGTCGCGACTTCAGTTGGTCGAGCGATGGGCATTTTCGGCGTAGCTATGCCAGCCTGAGTGCGGATCAAACCGGCGAGATCCGCCTAATTGCCGAAGCCTATGGTGACCCGCGCGATCGCGATTTCCGGGCGTCGGCATTTGTATCGCTTGATGACAGTCGCTTCTCAGCCCTCGCTCCTCTGTTTCGCAATCAGCAGATTATTCACAACCCGGTGGACGGTCGCCTTTGGCTGACTTGGCAAGCGGGGCGCCGCATGGTGGCAAAGGGGGCGATTCGGGCAGATACCCTGGCGGCGGGTGCTCTGTGGGGGTCGACAGAACAATTTCACGATGTCTCAATGGAGTTTGTCGGCCATCACCGCGGTGACTTCTGGCAGATAGGCTTTAGCGATTTCTCGGCCAAGTGGCGCGACCAGCAGTTGGATTTGGCGGGCCTGTCGCTCACCCATCAGGGCGCCGTGTCGTGGACATTTTCTCTGCCCGCGCTGGATTTGGCTGCAAGTACGGCGCTGCTGAGCGACAGCGGTGTGCTGAAGCGTGACCTGCAGGACACCCTCGATACCTTGCAACCATCGGGGCGGCTTAACAACCTCCATTTGAATATTAAGCGCGGCGAAGCATCCAGCTTCTCGCTGCGAAGTGAGCTTTCCAATGTCGCGCTAGCGCCCTGGCAAGGGGCGCCGGGTGCAGAGGGGGTAAATGGCTACCTGGAGCTCGATGAAAATACCGGAACCGCGGTGATCGATACCGACACGCTTAGCCTGGCGTTTCCCAATTTATACCCCCAGGCCTTCACGCTCGACAATATGAGCGGCGAGGTACATTGGCAGTTGAACAATGATCGGCTGGTACTGCGAAGCTCGCCGCTGCAGGCGCGAGACGGAGACGCACCGCTAACAGCCCTGCTGCGTTTAGATCTGCCACTGTCAGAAGAGGCCCCAGAGCCACCGCTAATGACCCTGGCAATAGCGGCGCAGCAATTACCGCTGGCGTCGGCGAAGGCCTATGTTCCCGAGGTGCTGGATGCCGGCTTGCGGAGCTGGTTGGATCAAAGTATTCGCGCGGGCCGCGCAGCCACGGCTGAATTTATATACCGGGGGTCGCTACGCAGTGGCGACCACGATGGGCGCACGGTGCAGTTGAAGCTTGATACGCGGGCGTTGGCGTTGGTCTTTCACGATGAGTGGCCCGAGGTTGCCTCTGAGCAGGCGCAGGTCTACCTCGATGACGGGCAGGTGTGGGCCACGGCGTATGCGGGAAATTTCGTGGGCATGCAGCTGCCACGGGTTGATGTGCGCCTGGATGATCATGATGGCCCGGTACTAACAGTGAATACCGCAGCTAGTGTGCAAGCGACGGCTGTTCAGGACCTGTTTAAGCGCAGCCCCCTCGGGGCAATGACGGGGGGAGTGTTAAATGACTGGCGCATGGAAGGTGTGGTGGACAGCAGCTTCGCGCTGACAATGCCGTTAGTCGGTGAGCCGCGTGCAGAGGTGGCGGTGCACGCGGATTTAGCACTGTCAGAGCTTACCTTGCCGGATGTTAATTTGTCCTTGAATAACGTCCGTGGCCCCCTTCAGTATCGCAGTGATAGCGGTTTGAATAGTTCAGGCTTGCGGGCGTCGGTGTTGGGGGAGCCTATTCAAGGACGCATAGAGCAGCGCGATGACGTCGTCCATGTGAAGGCGTCCGGGAAAATGGACATGGCCGCCGTGCGCGCATGGTTACAGCAGCCTGCGCTCGGTTTTTTGCAGGGGCGCACAGATGTGAGTGTGCATGTGCAAGCGGGTGGCAAGCGCCCTGGGATTGAAATCGAGTCGGCGATGCGCGGAGTGGAAGTGCGATTGCCACAGCCGCTATACAAGGCCGCCGATGAGCCTCGGCCATTGAAAATTTATCAGTCCTTTACCGGTTCAGGGGCACCGCTCAGCGTCGAGCTTTCTGAGTTGTTTCGTTTGCAGTACCGCCAGCGTGATGGCGCTATTTCCGTGACACTGGGCGATGGCAACCGAGCGCCGTTGCGCGAGGGCGCGTTGAGTATTGGTGGGGGGCTGGCGTTTGCTGCCATGGATCAGTGGCAGCTGGCCCTCGACAATTATTTAGAATGGCAGTCTCTGCAACCTGTTGCCACGACGGGAGGGGGAATCCCGGTGTTTGTCGATCGCTTGAAGGTCGATGAACTGGAAGTCCTTGGGCGAATCCTCCATTCCGCAAATATCAGTGCCCGGTCTGAAGGCGGGGATTGGACGCTGCGTGTCGACAGTGACGAGGTAGCAGGGAACATTGCCCTGCCATCGCAGCTGGGTGACCCCTATGTGTTGATGCTGGAGCGTCTCGCACTGCCAAGCCTTGCCAGCAGTGGCTCCGCTGCCGAACATCTGGGCGATATTGATCCGAGGTCGTTTCCGGCCTTGGATGTCGATATTGAATCACTCAGTATTGGCGAGAAAAACTATGGCCGTGTCGGTTTTGACCTTCGCACAGACCTGTTTGGCGCGCATTTCTTAGCCCTGCGTGGGCAAGTGTTGGGCATCGACCTGGGCGACGCCAGCAGGCAAAACGCTTTGCATTGGTGGTATCAGGAAAATGGTCGCCGAGGCTCTCAGCTCAAGGGCAAATTTGCGGTTCGCGATATGGGCAAAGTGCTCAGCTCGCTCGGTTATGAGCGCTCTCTAGAGACGCGCTCCGGCGGCTTTGATATCAATGTTAGCTGGCCAGGCTCACCGGACCAATGGGCGATGAGCGCGAGTCAGGGAAGAGTGAAATTTGCCTTAAAGAATGGTCGGTTTTTAAAGACCTCAGATGCGGCCAGTGGCGCATTGCGCGTGTTGGGTATTTTTAATATGACCAATATCGTGCGCCGCTTGAAATTTGATTTTCGAGATGTCTTCCGCAAAGGCGTACATTTTGACGACATGCGCGGTGAACTGGGCTTTGGTCAGCAACGATTGGTGCTAACCCAGCCACTGGAAGTCAGCGGGCCGTCGAGCCGTTTTCAGATGAGCGGTAATATTGACCTCGTGTCGGAGGCCTTAGATATGCGACTCGTTGCCACCTTGCCTGTTGGCAGTAACCTGCCCTGGGTCGCGGCGCTGGTTGGCGGCTTGCCGGCGGCTGCGGGAGCGTATGTGGTAACCAAAGTGTTCGAAGAGCAAGTCGATAGCTTCTCCAGTGCGGTGTATGACATTCGGGGCACTGTTCAACAGCCTGAACTCTCCTTCAAAAAGATTTTTGACGTCTCACCCACTGAGTTGAAGGGGCAAGAGACGCCATCGCAGGTTGCGCCATGAGTCTTCGTGTCTCAGCGGTGCAAATGGTGTCCGGCGCAGCGGTGAGCGTCAACCTGAATGACGCGTTGGAGCATCTGGAGAATGCCTCTCGTCAGGGAGTGCAGCTGGCGGTGCTGCCAGAAAATTTTGCCTGTTTTGACAGTGGTTCAGCGCTGGCCGAATTGGCTTGCCGGGAGCAGCACGCAGAGATACGGGGGCGGCTGGCCGAGCAGGCTAAACGTTTGGGGATGTGGATTGTCGCGGGAACGCTGCCACTGCCTGCGGCGGATGGTCGTTGTTATGCCGCCTCGCTGGTCTTCAATGACCGCGGTGAGTGTGTCGCCGATTATCGCAAGTTACATTTGTTTGATGCCGACGTTGGCGATGCACAGCAACGCTACCGGGAGTCGGAACGCTACGCTCCCGGCGAGCGCCCCTGCGTTATTGATACCCCCTGGGGGCGGCTTGGCGTAGCGGTCTGTTACGACCTGCGCTTTCCCGAGTTGTTTCGCCTGATGCTCGATGACGGGATGGAATTGTTGGCGCTACCGGCGGCGTTTACGCGGCGCACGGGGCTGGCGCATTGGTTGCCACTGCTGCGGGCGCGTGCAATTGAAAATCAGGTAGCGGTTATTGCCGCAAATCAGGGGGGTATTCACAGCGCGCGCCGAGAGACATCCGGAGGTTCCTGCGTGATTGACAGCTGGGGGCGCGTACTCGCCGAACTCGGCTTTGGCGCCGGTATTGCGACAGCTGACATCGACATGGCGGCGCAGCGAGCGCTGCGTCAAGAAATGCCAGTGTCGCAACACCGGCGATTCTAGTTTTACGCCTGGCTTTCTTCTTCGTTGGCAATTTGCTGAAGTTCGCGCAGGTAGCGAAAGAGCTTGCGCGCTGCTGCGGGCGGCTTATTCGCCGTTTTTTCTTTGCCAGCTTGCATGAGTAATTGGCGAAGTCGCTGTCGATCGGCATTGGGGAAACGTTGCAGTGCGGCGTCGACGCCCTTCACGCCAGCGGCCAGCATATCGTCTCGCAAGTCCTCTAGCTCGTGAAAGCGTCGCGCCAATGCTTTTTGCCCTTGCTCCTGTTCAAGCAGGGCGGCTTCAATGCCGCTGGCATCAATGCGGCGCATCAGTTTGCCGATGTACTGCATTTGCCGGCGAAGCCCCTCGCGGCTCTTAATCCGCCGCGCGGTGGCGATGGCTTCCTCAAGGTCGGGGTCGTCGATGGGAACCCGGGCCAGGTCGGCATTGCTTAAGCCCACGAGGCGACTGCCCAGTTTTTGCAGGGCTTCCATTTCGCGCTTCAGTGCGGTTTTACTCGGGCGTTCTTGATCGTCTATATCGGTCACAATAACGGTTGCTCTATCGGCTTGGCTTGAGTGGAACTCAAGCGTAAAAATACGTGGCTAATCCAAGGAAGGACATAAAGCCGACAACATCGGTAACCGTGGTTAACACTACGCCGCCAGCTAACGCGGGGTCGATGTTCAGCGCCTTCATTACCAGCGGCAAAATGGCGCCGGCCAGTGATGCGGTGATCAGGTTAATTACCATGGCGGCGGCGATAATAGCGCCGATTAAGGGGTCGTTAAACCAGTAACTGGCGGCCAGCGCGACAATGAGTGCCCACAGCAGCCCGTTCATGAGTCCTACCAGAACCTCTCGATTGATCAGCCAGCGACTGTTATTGCGGCTGATATGGCCAAGGGCCATCCCGCGAATCACCACGGTTAAGGTTTGTGTGCCGGCGACACCGCCCATGCTCGCGACAATGGGCATGAGTACGGCCAGTGCGACGACTTTTTCAATGGTGCCTTCGAAAAGGTTGATAACACCGGAGGCAA
Source organism: Spongiibacter marinus (assembly GCF_016906995.1). GTDB lineage: Bacteria > Pseudomonadota > Gammaproteobacteria > Pseudomonadales > Spongiibacteraceae > Spongiibacter > Spongiibacter marinus. The sequence continues at coordinate 69,937 of NZ_JAFBBD010000010.1, forward strand.
TAAAGGCCGTCAACAAATTGATGCCGAGCCAAATGGCGCGGCGCGGCGCGGTGGTCATGACCGATGCAAAGGTGTCTTCGTCTTCATCCAGACCGGCCATACTCATCAGTGAGTGGTCGGACTCTTCGCGGATAACATCGACGACGTCATCGATGGTGATTCGGCCAAGCAGCAATTGATTATCGTCGACCACGGGGGCACTGACCCAGTCCCGCCGCTCGAAGAGGTTGGCAACATCGCGCGCAGGCATGGAGGCCACAATGGGCTCCACCTCGGTGTCCATGATTTCACGAACGGTAACGCTGGGGTCCGAGACCAGCAGTTTCCGCAGCGACAGTGAGCCAATGAACTGGTCATTACGGTTAACGACCAGCAGGCTATCGGTCATTGCGGGAAGCTCTTCGTGCCGCCGCAGGTAACGCAGCGCGACATCCAGGGTGATGTTCGGCCTCACAGTGATGGTGTCGGTGTTCATCAGACCACCGGCACTGTCCTCGTCGTAGGACAGTATGTGCTCAACGCGCACACGGTCTTGATGGTCCATCGACTCCAGCACTTCGCGAATCACGCGGTCCGGAAGTTGCTGGAGTATGTCGGCGATATCGTCGGTTTCGAGGCCCTCGGTGATCGCGGCGACTTCCTCGGCATCCATGTGCCGCAGGAACTGACTCTGCACCTCGTCGCTCAGGTGCTGGAGAATGTCACCCTCATTTTCGGTATCGACAAGTTGCCACAGCACGCCCCGTACTTTTTGCGGTGTCGACTCAATAAGGTGGGCGGCATCGACGGGCGGCAGGCCGTTGAGCATACGCCGAATTTGCAGAAACGCGCCGGAGCCCAGAGCTTCATTCAGTAGCTCTAGGCGGCTTTCAGCTTGGGGCTTTTCTGCGGTTTGGGCCATATAGCTCTCTGCGTTGCGTTCGGCTTTCTGCTGGATAGCAGTCACACAGTGTGGCGAGAATTATCCTTTAATCTTCGCTGGGCAACAATTGCAGACGGGCGAAATCGCGCTGAAATGCGCAGTATTTGATTTATTCGCCTTCGTCAAAGCGGCGTTCGATCAAGTCGACGAGAGCGTCCAGGGCTGCTTGTTCGTCTTCCCCTTCGCAGCGAATGTGCAGTGTCATGCCTTTGCTGGCGGCGAGCATCATTACCGACATGATGCTTTTTCCGTCGACCCATTGCTGCCCCGCCGACACCTGAATGCGAGAGGCAAATGCGGTGCTGGTGGTCACGAATTTGGACGCAGCACGGGCGTGAAGGCCGAGTTTATTGATGATAGGAATTTGGATTTCTTGCATCGCCTTGTCCAGCCCAGGTTAGTGCTGAAGTTCGCGGTGGCGAACTTGCAGGCCAGGACAGGTGTCGCGAAGCGCCTTAGCCAGCTTTTCGGCCATGTATACTGAGCGATGTTGTCCACCCGTGCAACCGATCGCGATGGTGAAGTAGCTGCGACCGGCAGATTCTATCTCAGGCAGCCAGCGCAGCAGGTAAGTGAGTATGTCGCTATACATCTGTTGGACTTGCGGCTGGGCATCGAGGAAGTGCTGAACGGCGTCGTCGCGGCCGCTGAGGCTGCGCAGCGCCTCGTCCCAGTGAGGGTTGGGGAGCATGCGCAGATCGTAGACCTGGTCGGCATCAATGGGTAGGCCGCGCTTAAAGCCGAAGGACTTTAGTTGTAATGCCATGCGGCTAGCGTCGACGCCGAGAACGCGGTCACGTATGGTGGCGCGCAATTGATGCACAGTCATGTCGCTGCTATCGATGGTCAGCGATGCCTCGGCGACAATGGGCTCCAACAGCGCAGACTCTTGCTTTATCGCGTCGCTAAGCGGCTGGGAGTCGGTGCTCAGTGGATGCCGTCGGCGGGTCTCGCTGAAACGCTTAATGAGCTTGTCGTCGCTGGCATCCAAAAAAAGAATACGCAAGCTGGCCAGGCTTCGAACTTGTTTGCACAGTTCTTGGAAGCGGGCGAGCTCCGTTTGTGAGTTTCTCGCATCGATACAGACAGCAACCTGCTGATGAACTTTCAGTGTGCTTTGAGAGAGTTCGGTAACGAGTGCGGGCAGCAGTGACACCGGCAGGTTGTCGATGGCGTAAAAGCCTTCGTCTTCGAGCTGGTGCAGCGCCGTGCTTTTGCCCGAACCTGAGCGGCCGCTGAGAATAATAAGCTTCACGCCTAGCTCGCTACCGCACGTTCATAAAGACTGCTGTCGCTGTCTGCGCTGCGAAGCTGCTGGCGGAAAGCGTCATCGTTGAAGGCGTTGGCCAAGCTTGCCAACACTTTAATGTGTTCGTCGTGTGCTTCGGCAGGAACGATCAACGCAAACACTAAGTCCACGGGTTGGTCGTCTATCGCTTCGAAGTCGATAGGCTCGGCAAGTTTAAGCAGCATGCCGGTAATTTCGGTGCACTGCTGGCTGCGACAGTGGGGAATCGCAACCCCGTGCCCGATACCGGTGCTTCCGAGTCGCTCGCGGGCGAGCAGTTCGTTGAACAGTTCGTCGGCGTTGAATTGCGCATTATCCTCACTGACAAAAATAGAAATTTGTTCCAGTAGGCGTTTCTTGCTGCCCACAGACGTACCGCAGTGGGTACGTCCGGGGCTGAGTATTGAATCAAGGGTCATGTTTACGTTTCCGGAACATCCCCGGGCCTTTAGTGGCCCAGGTTTTTCTCCTTGTGTTTAATAAGCTGGCGATCGAGCTTGTCGGTGAGGCTGTCGATGGCCGCGTACATATCCTCTGATTCACAGGTGGCGAACAGATCGGCGCCAGCCACATGTACGGTGGCTTCAGCTTTTTGAACCAGCTTTTCTACTGACAAGGTAACGTCGGTATTGGTGATATTGTCGAAGTGCCGTTGCAGCTTGGCGAGTTTGTTGTTGACGTAATCGCGAAGTGCCGGGGTAACTTCAACATGGTGACCACTGACGGTTATTTGCATATCTTGCTCCTTCATCGCTGAGAACATCCGGCGCCTCCCGGCGCGTTGTTTGGGCCTTTTGGGGCCTTATTAGACCAGTCTTTTCCGTTCGTTAGAGGGCGGAATGACTAGTGATTCCCTATACTTTGCAATGGTTCGCCGGGCAACTTTGATGCCTTGCTCGGCCAACAGTTGGGTGATTTTGCTGTCGCTTAGCGGTTTCTTGGGATTTTCTGCGGCAATTAATTTTTTGATTAGTGCACGAATAGCCGTGGAGGAGCATTCTCCTCCGGTATCGGTCGAGACGTGGCTGGAGAAAAAATATTTAAGTTCGTAGATGCCTCTCGGGGTATGCATATATTTTTGCGTGGTAACCCGTGAGATCGTCGATTCATGCATGCTCACTGCATCGGCGATATCGTGGAGCACTAGCGGTTTCATCGCTTCGTCGCCGTACTCCAAGAATCCGCGCTGATACTCAACAATCTTGGTGGCGACTTTCATCAGTGTTTCGTTGCGGCTCTGCAGGCTTTTAATGAACCAGCGCGCTTCCTGGAGGTTGTCGCGAATATAGTCTTTGTCGCTGCTGGTGCCGCTGTCTTTGGCGAGCGATGCGTAGTGGCTGTTAATTTGTATTTTCGGGGCAATGTCCGGGTTTAACTCAACCAGCCAGCGGCCTTCTTTTTTGCTGACGAATACGTCTGGTACCACATACTCTGTTTCGTCGTTGCCCACGCAGTCACCAGGAGTGGGGTTCAGCGTTTGAATGAGTGCCAGGGTGTCGCGCAGTTGGTCTTCTTTTAGCCGGCAGCGACGCATGATTTGGTTGTAATCACGGTTGCCGAGCTGCGGCATATGCTGCTCGACAATCTGCAGCGCTTCAGCCAGGTATGGGGTGTCTGGGGAGAGCTGCCGAAGTTGAATTAACAAGCATTCTTGAAGGTCCTGGCCGCCAACACCGGGGGGGTCAAACTGCTGGATGAGGTGAAGGACTGCATTCACTTCTTCTATTTCGATATTGTCGTCGTCGAAGGCGTCCACCAGCTCTTCGGGGCTGACGGTGAGCCGCCCCTTTTCATCGATCGCGTCGATGATGGCATCAGCGACGATGCGGTCAAGTTCGGAGAGCCGGCTGAGGTTGAGTTGCCAGCGCAGGTGGTCCTGGAGCGACTCTGAGCTGCCGTGGCGATAGTCATTGTTGTAATCGTCGTCGGCGCTACCGGCCGCGGAGGAGCTTGGTGCGGAGCTTTGGTAGACGTCTTCCCACTGGCTGTCTACCGGCAAATCTTCGGGGATGTCGCTGCGCTCGGCCCATTCACTGTCGGCGTCGTTGCTGGGTGCCTCCTCAGCAGAGGTCGTTTTGCTGTCAGCCTCATTGGCGTTACTTTCGCTCTGGCTGTTGCTGCTCTGGGGTTCCGGGCTGTCGCTGTCTTCCTCTACTTCCAGCAGGGGGTTGGAGTCCAGTGCCGACTGAATTTCCTGTTGAAGGTCGAGGGTGGAGAGCTGTAATAAACGAATCGCCTGTTGCAGCTGGGGCGTCATGGTCAGCTGCTGACCGACTTTTAGCTGGAGCGATTGTTTCATAGGCAATGACTTCTACTACAACCATACCTGAGGGATTAAATGCCGTTATGTAGCCATAAACGACTATGCTTCAGGGTCAGTGTAGTCCCGCAGCCGCACCGCTGCAATAGGCGTTTAAAGCAATTGCTGTGCCGATTTTTTGATCAAAGGGTAAATGTGTCGCCGAGGTAGATGTCCCGCACGATTTGGTTGTTGAGCACGGCCTCGGCATTGCCCTCAGCAACGATGCGACCTTCGCCAACTATGTAGGCTTTTTCGCAGATATCGAGGGTTTCTCGCACGTTGTGGTCGGTAATTAGGACGCCGATGCCGCGCGCCTGCAGGTGGCGAATAATCTGCTGAATATCGTTCACCGATATGGGGTCTACCCCGGCAAAGGGCTCGTCGAGCAGAATAAAACTGGGCTCGGTGGCCAGTGCTCGTGCAATTTCTACTCTGCGCCGTTCCCCGCCCGAGAGCGCCATACCCGGCGATTGGCGAATATGGGCAATGTGAAATTCTTGTAGCAGTGCATCGAGCTTTTCTTTGCGTTGCTTGCGATTCAGGTCGCTGCGGGTCTCCAATATCGCCATGATGTTGTCAGCGACGCTCAGCTTCCGAAATATGGATGCTTCCTGAGGGAGGTAGCCAACGCCGTGTTTGGCCCGACCTTGGATGGAAAGCGGTGTCAGGTCTTTGTCGTCGAGCTGAATGCGGCCGCGGTCGGCGTTGACGATGCCGACGATCATGTAAAAACAGGTTGTTTTTCCCGCCCCGTTGGGACCCAACAAGCCGACTATTTCACCGCTGTTAATACTCAGGGAGACGTCTTTGATTACCTCTCTGCCTTTGTAGGCTTTAGCGAGGTTGCTGGCTTTCAATACGGGCATGTTAGCGGGGAGTCTCCGGGGTGTCGGGGGTGGTGCTTGGCGCGGGGCTATCGGTATCACTCACGCCCTGCTGAGGCTGTAGGGTCATTTGTACCCTGCCATCGAGTTTGTGGCTGCCGCCATCGGCAATGACCATTTGCTTGCGCCCGCTGTATACAATGCGATCGCCACTGATCTTGGAGCCTTGATGTCGGATGGTGGCATCTTTTTGCAGCAGGATTTCCTCGGCATTTAGGCTGTATTCTATGAGTCGGGCACTGGCGACCACGACGCCTTCCCCGGCGCGGGGTTGTTGCTCAAAATGGGCGGGGCTGCCATGGGCAATAACCTTGGTTACTTTTCTGTCAGCCTCGACAATAATCAGCTTGTCTGCGCGGATAATCAGGCTGCCCTGCGACATATTGACGTTGCCCGTATAAATGCCGCGATTGTTTTCATAGGTGGCTTTATCTGAGCTGAGGTTGATGGCCTGGCGGCGGTCATCAGGCAAACCGTGCACGCTGCTGGCGAGGCAGAGCAGGGCGCTAATAGCGAAGGTGCGTAGATTATTGCGGTTCATAGTGTCCTTTTACCTTCGCGAGCAGCTCGACTTTCTCGTTAACGAGGTCGGCCGTCATGCCCTCCGACTGGGTTTCGCCATTGGGTAGTTGCAGTCGCAGTGGCTGATCCGTCGCAACCAGGCTTTGCTCTAGGTCAATGCTGAGTTGCTCTGTGTGGATTTGCGCTTCGCGAATTAAGTCTTCAACAACAACACTGCCACGCAACTGCAGTTGTTGGCCATTTTGTGACAGTGTGCCGGTAATGGCTTGCGCCGTCCACGGCCGCTGCTCGCCGATATTGCCGATGTAGAAGGGCTGATTGAGCTGAATGCTGCCCGAGGAAATCATGCGTTCGGCACTGTCGGCGCGCCAGCGGTATGCCACATTGCCGTCTTGGCGATATTTCAAGCCTTCGATGCCCTGGAGGTGGGAGTCAACATCGGGGATGGCTTCGAAGCTGTCAGTCAGGCTCAATTTCCCGCTCTCACTAAATTGCGTGAGGTAGATCACGGTGCCCGCGATAGCGGCCAGTACCGATAGGACCGATGCAGCGTTGATATTGAATGACGGCGCAGCCATTTACAGGAACTGCTCAAGTGCGTCGTTGAGCTTGCCTTGAGACATCAAAATAAGCTCGGCGATCTCTCTCACAGCGCCACTGCCCCCCGCGGCACGCGTTTGCCAATCGGCGTGGCGTGCGACGAAGTGGTGACCATTGGCGACGGTAATGCCCAGGCCCGCTGCTCGAATCGCGGCTAAGTCGGGTAAATCGTCACCCACGTAGGCGATTTGATCGTAGCTTAGTTTGAGGTCTTGGCGCAGTTCTTCGAGTGCCGTGCCTTTGTCTTCCCTGCCTTGGTAGATTAACTCGATGCTCAGTTCTCGCGCGCGTCGCAGCAGCAGTTCAGAGGTTCTGCCGGTGATAATTGCGGGGCGGATGCCGGCGTCGCGCAGCAGTTTAATACCGAGCCCGTCAAGGATGCTGAACGCTTTCATTTCCTCGCCGCTATTGCCGAAGTACAGGCTGCCATTGGTCAGTACGCCGTCGACATCCATTGCCAGCAGGGTGACCGTTTTTGCTTTTTCGAGAATGGTTTGCATGGTGTTCCCTGTTTTAGGCGACGCCGGCTTTAAGCAGGTCGTGGGTGTGGATCACGCCGACGGGTTTTGCGTGATCGTCCAGAGCGACCAAGACGGTGATTTTATTATCTTCCATAATGCGCAGTGCTTCTGCGGCCAGTGTGCCGGGCTTGATGCTGCGGCAGTTGGCGGTCATCACGTCGTCTATTTTCGCTTGGTGAATGTCAATACCGCGGTCGATCGCGCGCCGCAAGTCGCCGTCTGTGAAAATACCCGCCAGGCTGCCGTCTTCATTGAGTACCGTGGTCATACCCAGCGCTTTACTGCTCATTTCCAGCAGGGCATCGCTGAGCTTGGAGCCAGTATTGATGTGCGGTATGGCTTCCCCGGTGTGCATAATATTGTCGATCTTCAGCAGCAGGCGTCGACCCAGCGCGCCGCCGGGGTGAGAGAAGGCAAAATCATCGGCGGTGAAACCGCGGGCCTCCAGTAACGCGATGGCGAGCGCATCGCCCATTACAAGTGTTACGGTCGTGCTGGATGTCGGGGCAAGATTCAGTGGGCAGGCCTCTTGTTCTACGCCGACGTCGAGATGGACATCCGCGCTGCTGGCGAGCTCCGAGTTGGGCTTTCCCGTCATGGCGATCACGGGTACGGCCAGTAGCTTAAGCAGCGGGATCAGGGTGACCAGTTCTGCAGTTGATCCCGAGTTTGACAGGGCTATCACCACGTCGCCGGCGGTAATCATCCCCATATCGCCGTGGCTGGCCTCCCCGGGGTGTACAAAAAATGCGGGGGTGCCTGTACTGGCCAGGGTCGCCGCCAGTTTGTTGCCGATGTGGCCCGATTTACCCATGCCGGTGACAACGACTCTGCCCTTGCAGTTTAGAAGAAGTTCGCAGGCGCGATTAAAGCTGTCGTCGATACGCTCGCCGAGCGCGTCGACGGCGTCTCCTTCCATGCGAATAACGCGTTTAGCAGTGTCGAGATAAGAAGATGCCATCGTTGGGAGGAAACCTCGTTATTGCAATAATGCCGTTAAGCGGCGGCTAATTTTCGCTATGATAATTTCCAATGTGAAAAATTAACAGGTTTACCTCGTCGTCGTGCGGGGAGCCAATTCCGTAAACTGCTGTCTTAGCAAGGGTGTAGAGCAGGCTATTCGCGGTAATGCAGGTCGTGGCTTAACTATCGGAGATAAAAAAATGTTCAAACAAATGCTTTTGGCGCTGGGTTTGGTGGTATTTGCGGGCGCCGTGTCGGCGGCTGACGCACAGCGCGGGCCTCATGAAGTGGTGGCGGGTACCACTCAGGAATTGATGAAAGTGATTGAAGAGGCGCGCGAGTACGTTGCTGAAGATCCGCAACGCTTTAACGACGAAGTGCGTCGAATTATGGATGAGGTTGTGGATTTCCAGAGCTTTGCTCGCGGGGTAATGGGCAAATACGGTAGTCGTGCGTATTACCAGAGCTTGCGCACCAAAGAGGAGCGGGAGCAATTTCGCGACAATGTGATTCGCTTTACCAAGAACTTCAAAGACGGTTTGATCAACACCTACGCAAAGGGTCTGCTTGGTTTCAATGGTAACAAAATAGAAGTACTTCCGCTGCCTGCGGATGCGGATTTATCGGGTAGCGTCGGCGTGCGCCAGCACATCTACGGCGAGCGTGCTGAGCCCTATGAAGTTGTTTATACCCTTCGTCGTGGACGCGACGGTAACTGGATGCTGCGCAACGTGATCATAGAGGGGCTGAATTTGGGGTTGATCTACCAAAACCAGTTCACTACCGCAGTGGCGACCTATGATGGCGACATTGATAAAGTGATCGACAACTGGACGGTTGCTCCGAGAGAGGTGATGGAGCAGGCCGCCAAGTGAAGACCTGCGGCGGTCTTCTCGCCAAGACCGCCGCAATTGCGTACAATTCGTCGCCTAATTTTTGTATTTACGGAATACCTTAGGCATGCAAGCAGAACAGATCCTGGCGCGACTCCGCGAACACTTCGCAGATGGTGTTTTTGAAGTGAGTGGGGAAGGTAATCATTACGATGTGCAAGTGATCAGCGATGCCTTTGCCGGTCTTCGCCCGGTGAAGCGTCAGCAGCTGGTATATGCCGCCGTGAACGACTGGATTAAAGACGGTTCTCTCCACGCTATTAATATTAAGGCGCTGACCCCTGCCGAAGCCTGATGGGCAAATAGGTAGTTGGCGGCGCAGGAGCTCTCATGGATAAATTGTTAATCCGCGGCGGTGGTCCGCTCAGCGGAGAGATACGCGTTTCAGGTTCAAAAAATGCGGCCCTGCCGATACTGGCGGCGACTCTGCTATCCAGTGAGCCGATAAGAGTCAGTAACCTGCCCCATCTTCACGATATTACTACCATGATCGCCCTGCTGCGTAGCATGGGTACTGAGTTGTTGGTCGACGAGAAACTCTGTGTTGAAATCAACGGTGCCACAACGAAGCAGACCACCGCGCCCTACGAATTGGTGAAAACCATGCGGGCGTCGATCCTAGTGCTTGGTCCGCTTTTGGCCCATTTTGGGCGCGCCAGAGTGTCTTTCCCCGGCGGCTGTGCGATCGGCAGCCGTCCTGTTGATCAGCATTTGCGTGGCCTGGAGGCCATGGGCGCGCAGATCGAAGTCGATGAAGGCTACATCACCGCAACCTGTCCCAACGGGCGGTTGAAAGGCGCCCATATTTTGTTTGATATGGTCACCGTCGGCGGCACCGAGAATGTTCTTATGGCGGCGTGTTTGGCCGAGGGGCGAACAGTTCTGGAAAATGCGGCGCGAGAGCCAGAGATTATTGACTTGGCGAATTGCTTAATCGCGATGGGAGCCAAGATTTCCGGCCATGGTAGTGCAACCATCACCATTGATGGTGTAGAAAAGTTAGGTGGCTGCAGTTATTCGGTGATGCCAGACCGCATAGAGGCGGGAACCTACTTAGTTGCCGCTGCAGCAACGCGCGGCAATATTAAACTGCGGGATATCGATCCCAACACGCTAGATGCTGTGTTGGTTAAGCTTGAAGAAGCCGGCGCGAAAATTGAGCATGGCGAAGACTGGATTAGCCTGGATATGGAAGGCCGACGTCCCAAGGCCGTGAGTTTCAAGACGGTGCCATACCCGGGATTCCCCACAGATATGCAAGCGCAGTTCACGGCGATGAATGCGGTGGCTGAGGGCGTTGCCAAAGTGAGCGAAACCATCTTTGAAAACCGCTTGATTCAAACCCACGAAATGAATCGTATGGGTGCGAACATTAGCGTCGATGGCAATACCGCGTTGATTACCGGAACTGAACGCCTGAAAGGTGCGCCGGTAATGGCCAGCGACTTGCGCGCGTCGGCGAGTCTGGTGATTGCTGGTTTAGTGGCTGACGGTGAGACACTCGTGGACCGCATCTACCATATTGACCGCGGCTACGAGTGTATTGAAGAAAAGTTTTTGTCGCTCGGCGCCGACATTCGCCGGGTCAGCAGTTAAAAAATATTAGTCTGGCCATTGCCGCAAGTATTGGCGGTAAAGCCTAATTCGGGAGTTGTAAGCGTGGATCAGCCAATTACCATAGCGCTAACGAAGGGGCGTATTCTCAAAGAGACGCTGCCTCTTTTGGCGGAGGCGGGTATAGAACCGCTGGAGGATATTTCCAGTAGCAGAAAGTTGATCTTCGCGACAAATCATCCCCATATTCAATTGATCGTGATCCGAGGTACGGACGTACCCACATACGTAAAGCTTGGCTCGGCTGATATCGGCATTGCCGGTAAAGATATGCTGCTCGAGTTAGGGGCTGAGGACATGTATGAGCCTCTGGATCTGAACATCGCGCGGTGCAAGCTAATGACCGCTGGGCGGGTGGGCGAGCCGCTGCCTCAAGGGCGCGTGCGCGTTGCGACAAAGTTTGTAAACGTTGCCCGCCGCCACTTTGCCGAGCGCGGTATTCAAGTGGAATTGATCAAGCTTTACGGTGCCATGGAGCTGGCGCCGCTGATGGATCTTGCCGATCTAATCGTCGATATCGTTGATACCGGTAATACCTTGCGAGCGAACGGTATGGAGCCCCTGGAACTGATCTCCCCAGTGAGTTCGCGGTTAGTGGTGAACCGGGCGGCAATGAAGCGCAAGCACGCGGTCATTCAGGGCATTATCAATGATTTGGAAAAGGCAGTTAGCGCACGAGCCGCGGAGGCCTGAAAATGAGCAAGGCAGTGATCAACAGAATGAGCCGTAGCGCGCCGGACTTTGATGCCCGGCTCGATGCTTTGCTCGCCTGGGACTCTGTGTCGGATGCGGGCGTGGTGAGTACGGTCGCCGGTGTGCTGGGCGATATACGTGAGCACGGCGACTCGGCGCTGCTAGACTACACGCGCCGTTTCGATAACGTGGAAGCGGCGTCAGTTGCCGAGCTGGAGTTCAGCCAGCAACAGTTGCACGCGGCATTGCAGCGTATTGATGCGCAGCAGCGGCAGGCTCTGGAGCGGGCGGCGGAGCGAATTCGTTTGTACCATGAGCATCAGCGTCAGGAGTCGTGGCAATATCAAGAGGCTGATGGAACGGTGCTTGGCCAGCAAGTGCGGCCTATGGATCGCGTGGGTTTGTATGTGCCGGGTGGCAAGGCAACCTATCCTTCGTCAGTATTAATGAATGCAATTCCAGCCAAAGTGGCTGGGGTGGCTGAGTTGGTTGCCGTGTCCCCCACGCCGAGTGGTCAGGTGAATGATATGGTCTTGGCCGCTGCCGCCATTGCTGGGGTGGATCGGTTGTTTGCGATAGGTGGCGCGCAGGCGATTGCGGCACTTGCCTATGGTACCGAAACCATTCCCAAGGTGGATAAGATCGTCGGGCCTGGCAATATCTATGTCGCCACGGCAAAGCGGCAAGTTTTTGGTAGCGTGGGCTTGGACATGATCGCGGGCCCCTCCGAGATTCTGGTCGTTTGTGATGGCAAAACCGATCCCGATTGGATCGCTATGGATTTGTTCTCGCAGGCCGAACACGACGAAGACGCGCAATCATTATTGATATCGCCCAGCACGGAATATCTGGATCAAGTGGCGGCAAGCATCGACCGACTTTTACCGACAATGGAGCGCGAGGATATGATCCGGCGTTCGCTGAGTGAGCGCGGCGCGCTGATCGCTGTGGCGGATATGTCGGAAGCTATCGAGCTGGTGAATCGCATTGCGCCGGAGCACTTAGAGCTATCCGTTGACGAGCCCGAGCAATATTTGCCGCAGATCCGTCATGCAGGAGCGATCTTTCTCGGCAGGCACACCCCGGAAGCCTTGGGGGATTACTGCGCAGGACCGAATCACGTGCTGCCGACGTCAGGCACAGCGCGTTTTTCATCGCCGCTTGGCGTGTATGACTTCCAAAAACGCTCCTCGGTGATTAACTGCTCTCCCGCCGGCGCTGCTGTGCTCGCTGAAACCGCGTCGGTGTTGGCGCGTGGTGAATCACTGACGGCACACGCGCGAAGTGCCGAGTATCGACTCCGGGATGGGGGTGGCGATGAGTAGGTTTTGGAGCCCTCGCGTCAAAGAGCTTGAGCCATACGTGCCGGGCGAGCAGCCCAAGTTGAGCAAGTTGACGAAGCTCAATACCAACGAGAATCCCTTCCCACCGTCGCCTAAGGCTATCGAGGCAATGCAAGCGGCACTGGGTGATGATTTGCGGTTGTACCCGGACCCAAATGCGGACAGCTTGCGGGCGGCGATTGCTGATTATTATGGCGTTGAAGCCAAGCAGGTGTTCGTGGGGAATGGCTCCGACGAGGTGCTGGCTCATATTTTTAATGGTCTATTCCAACACGGCCGCCCGCTGCTCTTTCCCGATATCAGCTATAGCTTTTACCCCGTGTATTGCCAGCTGTATAACATTCCTTTTGAGCGCATCCCGTTAACGGACGATTTTGCGATAGATGTCAGTGACTACACCGGCATCAATGGTGGCATTATTTTCCCTAACCCCAATGCCCCCACTGGACGCTTGCTGCCCTTGGATGAAATTCGTCGTTTGCTGGCGGTGAACAACGAAACCGTTGTGGTTGTTGATGAGGCGTATATCGACTTTGGTGGCGAGTCGGCGGTCGGCTTGGTGAATGAATATCCCAATTTGCTGGTAACGCAAACCTTCTCCAAGTCGCGCTCCTTGGCGGGCCTGCGAGTAGGTTTGGCGATTGGTTCAGCAGAGCTGATTGACGCTTTGGATAGGATAAAAAACAGCTTCAATTCCTACCCATTGGACCGTTTGGCATTAGCGGGGGCGGAAGCGGCGATTAACGATCGCGAGTACTTTGCGCAGTGCTGTGATGCGGTGATTGCCGAACGTGAGCGCTTGCGCGCTGAGCTCAGCCAGCGGGGGTTTGAGTCGCTGCCCTCTGCGGCAAATTTTTTGTTTACGCGTCACAGGACGCTGGCAGCCGCGGATATTGCCGCGGCCCTGCGAGAGGATGGGGTGATTGTGCGGCACTTCAAGCAGCCGCGTATCGATAATTATCTGCGTATTACCGTGGGCACTGCCGAGCAGCATGCTCAGTTGTTGGCGTCTTTCGACGCTCGCTTTCCCCGCTAGCCGCCCTGTTGCTCAGGGCGCATCGTAACTTTAGTGGTTACCGAGAATGGTTTGTTGCTGCGCAGCAGGCCTAGTCGAACGGTTTCGCCAGGGCGGGTGTCGGTGATGAGTCTCATCCCGGCGTGGCCGTCGCCAACTTTCTCGCCGTTGATCTCCGTTAAAATATCACCCAGTTGAAGACCCGCGGTGGCCGCTGGACCATTCCTGGCCAGGCCTGTGATAACCACGCCATTGGTGCCTGTGCCCAGAGGCTGAACTTCAATCCCCAGCCAGCCGCGTACCGGCCGTCCGTAGCGGATGAGGTCGTTCATCGTGCGCAGCGCAAGGTCGGTGGGTATCGCAAGGCCAATACCTGTGGAGCCGCCACTCTGGGTATAAATCGCCGTGTTAATGCCCAGGAGCTTGCCGTCGCGGTCGATCAATGCACCGCCGGAGTTGCCGGGGTTGATCGCGGCGTCGGTTTGAATAAAATTTTCGAACTGGCTCAAACCCAGTCCATAGCGTCCCGTTGCGCTGATGATCCCCTGGGTTACGGTTTGGCCAAAGCCGTAGGGGTTGCCAATGGCCAGCACAATATTGCCAACCCGCGCCTGCTCTGGCTGCCCGGCTTGGATCGCGGTTAGGTTTTCCAGGTCGATCTTGAGTACCGCCAGATCGGTGTCGGAATCACTGCCGATCACGCTGGCCAGCGCTTGGCGGCCGTCTTGCAGCATCACCAAAATTTCGTCGGCATCTTTAATAACGTGAAAGTTAGTGAGCAGATAGCCGCGCTTGTCGACGATAACCGCCGAGCCAAGGCTGCGCTCCAAGTGTTGCCGTGCCCTGCCACTGCGATTAAAGAAGTGCTTGAACAAGGGGTCGTTGGCGAGAGGGTGGCGCTGCTGTACCACTTTGGTGGTGTAGATGTTAACGACCGCAGGTGCTGCCTTCTCCACGGCTGCTGAGAAATCGCCCGGTGCTGCGCCGCCTGGCTGGTAAGAGAGGATGAAGAGCCCGAGCAGCAATCCGCAGATACTCGGCCAGAAAAGCGTTTTCAGAAAGTGCAGTTTCACCGCAGCGCCTCAATTTTCAGCAGCATAATCGTTAGCCGGGAGCAGGCTGTGGTTCTGGCGTCCGGCGGGGCGTGATAGCCTATCACGAATGTGAACGATTCCGAATTAACAAGGGGGAAATGTGGCGACGAGTTTGCAGGAAACGAGTTTGCAAGAGTTGGTGGCGGAGGCGAACGCTATCATGGAACCTGAGGCATTTGCGGACTACTGCCCGAACGGCCTGCAAGTAGAAGGGCGGGCTGAGGTGCGGCGTATCGTTAGTGGCGTGACGGCTAGCCAGGCGATGATTGATGCTGCTGTAAACGCAGGCGCTGATGTCCTGCTGGTTCACCACGGTTTTTTTTGGCGCGGAGAGGACCTCTGCGTGAAAGGTATGAAGCGCCGGCGCCTCCAGCGGCTGTTAGAGAGCGGCATTAGCCTTGTTGCCTACCACCTGCCCTTAGATGCCCACCCGGTGCTGGGTAATAACGCTCAGTTGGCAAAAGAGCTGGGGTTTGTGGTGGAGTCGGGGTTGGATGGTTCGGCCAGGCCGGTCGGCAATGTGGGGCGTTTGAGTGAGCCGATGACCGCGCGTGACTTTGCTGCCAAAGTGGCCAGCGTTTTGGGGAGAGAGCCACTGTTGGAGGAGGTGGGGGAGCACCCCATTCACCGAATTGCCTGGTGTACCGGCGCGGCGCAATCGTATATCGATCGTGCGGCAGAGTTGGGGGTAGATGCCTACCTGAGTGGCGAGGTATCGGAGCCGACCATTCACAGCGCAAGGGAGCAGGGGCTGCACTACATTGCGGCGGGCCACCACGCCACCGAGCGCTACGGCGTGCGCGCGCTTGGCGCCAAGCTAGCGGAGACGCTGGGAATCGAGCATCAGTTTATCGATGTTGATAACCCAGTGTAAGCGGGGTTAGGCGTGGGGCGCCACCGGCGGTTTAGGTTCCTGTTCGGATTCTGAGTCCTTGTCCAGGCCAAACTCTTCATGGAGGGCGCCCTTGCTGCCCGGTTGGCGCGGCGCATAGTCCAGTGGCTGCTGAGAAGGTTTGCCGGCAGCGGGGTTGCCCTCGAGTACGGGGCGGCCCTCGGGAAGGGTTTGCAGGGGACTGATGCCCGTGCTGTGCAGGTCGCGTGCGCCACTGGCGATGTGGTTGTGAACATTGCGGTAGCTTTCAGCAAGGTCGTTGAGTAGCTCTGCAGTGCGGTCAAAGTGGCCGCTGACTTCTTGCTGGTAGTCCTGTTGCTGCTTTTGCATGTCATTAAACTGCTTTTCCAAGGCAGCGCGACTCTGCTGTTCTGGCCTGATGCGGCTGAGCATAAAGTAGCCTGCGGCACTGCCTATCAGCAGGCAGATAATGGCTACGGCGATCAGGGTGCTCAATTCGTACACAGTGTTTCCTCCTTGCTCACGACATGTTGCCGTGTTTCGCCACAGTATAACTGGCTCGGATGATTGGGGCAGCCAGCTGAAGCGAAAAATTGCCAATTGGCATTGCGCTGGGTAAAGTTGCCGCCGTCAAAACTAGGGAGAGCAGTATGTCTTCACCTCTACAGCGCTATCAGAGAGATATTGAGTCGGGCGGGTTTTCCCATGACCAAGCTCAGGCGCATGCTGTTGCGTGTTTGCAGCGTTTGTACGAGGAGCTGATTGCTGCACCGCCGACAACTCAGGGGCGCGGTTTGGCAGGAGTATTTGCCAGGCTTCGCAAAGCGCCGCCGGTTGCCTCCATTAAAGGGCTCTATTTTTGGGGTGGAGTGGGGCGCGGCAAAACGTATTTAATGGACACGTTTTACGACACTCTGCCGTTTGACGATAAGCTGCGTGCGCACTTTCATCGATTTATGCAGCGCGTTCATCGCGAGCTAAAGGACCTTGCCGGGGAGAAAAACCCCCTGGTTATGGTGGCAGACCGCATAGCGGATGAGGCGAGGGTTATCTGCTTTGACGAGTTTTTTGTCTCCGATATCACCGATGCCATGATTCTCGCAGGCTTGTTCGAACGCTTGTTTGAACGCGGCGTGGTGCTGGTTGCCACCTCAAATATTGTTCCCGACCAATTGTACAAAGATGGCTTGCAACGGGCGCGCTTTCTGCCGGCTATCGCCTTGATTCAAGAAAATGTTGAGGTCGTGAATGTCGATGGTGGGGTGGACTACCGTCTGCGGGCCCTCGAGCAGGCAGAGTTGTACCACAGCCCCCTGGACGACCAGGCGGAGGCCAGCTTGCAGCGCAGCTTCACCAGTTTGGCGCCCGAGGCACCCGAGGCGAATGTTGCGCTGGATATAGAGGGGCGAAATATTGTCGCCAAGCAAGTGGCTGACGACGTGGCGTGGTTTGAATTCGATGAGCTGTGTGATGGCCCCAGAAGTCAGTACGACTATATCGAGCTGGCGAGAATCTTCCACGCCGTGGTGATTGGCAATGTGCCAATACTGGGCGCCGGAAGAGATGACCAGGCGCGACGTTTTATAAATTTGGTCGATGAGTTTTACGACCGCAATGTAAAACTGGTATTGTCTGCAGCCGCACCGCTGGCGTCGTTGTATGCTGGCGGACGATTAGATTTTGAATTTGAGCGTACCCAGAGCCGTTTGCTCGAAATGCAGTCCAAGGAATATCTGGCGCGAGAGCACCGCCCATAGTGGCGGCTTGCTCTCGCGGTGTTTGTTTAAGAAAGCTGTGTTTTTAGCTTGAAAATCATTTGGCGCTTATGTAGTATTCGCGCTCTTTGTTCGGTACGGTCCCCATAGGCGAGATTCATGAAAACCTTTAGTGCAAAACCCAACGATGTCACTCGCGACTGGTTCGTGGTTGACGCCGCCGACAAAACATTGGGTCGTCTGGCCAGTGAGATTGCGCATCGCTTGCGCGGTAAGCATAAGCCTGAGTACACGCCTCATGTCGATACCGGCGACTACATTGTTGTTGTCAACGCGGAGAAAGTTCGCGTAACTGGCAAGAAAACGACAGACAAGATTTACCATCATCACACTGGCTACCCCGGTGGTTTGAAGTCAATCAGCTTCGAAAAGCTGATCGATAAAGCCCCCGAGCGAGTTATTCAGGGTGCGGTTAAAGGCATGCTGCCTAAAAACCCCCTGGGTCGAGCTATGTTCAAGAAACTGAAAGTTTATGCTGGCGCTGAGCATCCTCACACTGCCCAACAGCCCATCGAACTGAATATTTAACGGAAGCGTACTATGTCAGCCACTCAATATTACGGCACTGGTCGCCGTAAAACTTCTTCAGCTCGCGTCTTTCTGAAGGCGGGAAGCGGTAAAATTTCGATCAATGATCGTGAGCTAGATCAATACTTTGGTCGTGAAGTTGCTCGTATGATCGTTCGTCAGCCTCTGGAGCTGGTCGATATGGTTGAGAAGTTTGATATCAAAGTAAACGTCAGCGGTGGCGGCAGCTTTGGTCAGGCCGGTGCGATTCGTCACGGTATTACACGTGCGCTGATGCAGTATGACGAAGCCTTGCGTGGTGACCTGCGTAAAGCCGGTTACGTGACTCGTGATGCTCGTGAAGTTGAGCGTAAGAAGGTTGGTCTGCGTAAAGCGCGTAGAAAGCCACAGTTCTCCAAGCGTTAACCACTGCGGCCGAATGGCCGGAAGGCGCTTTGGCGGCTATCGGAAAACGCCCAACAGAAAAACTGTGGGCGTTTTTTTTTGCCCGTTTGAGAGGCGGGATAATGCTGGCGAGCAGGGAATTGATTGTCAGTCCGGGCCAAGTTCATTAGTATTTGGCCCACTTGAAATTAGCTGTCGCTCCCTTATTGGGGCGGTTTAGTCTGATTATTCGTATGTTATGGGGGAAACGTCATGAGTAATGACGGCGTAAACACGGGGCGTCGGCGCTTTCTGACCGCAGCTACCTCGGTGGTCGGTGCCGCAGGCGTAGTTGGGGTGGCAACGCCATTCGTGGGCTCTTGGAATCCCAGTGCCAAAGCTAAAGCGGCAGGTGCACCGGTAAAGGCAGATATCAGTAAATTAGAGCCGGGCCAAATGGTCGTAGTAGAGTGGCGCGGTAAGCCAGTTTATGTACTGCGCCGCACAGAAAAGCAGATCGAAGAGCTTTCTACTATCGAAACACATTTGAAAGACCCCGCATCTGAAGGCGCGCAGCAGCCGGAGTACATTGAAGGCATTGCTCGCTCTATTCGTTCTGAGTATCTCGTTTTGATCGGCTTGTGCACCCACTTGGGTTGTGCGCCTAAGCACCGTCCAGAAGTCGGTGTTCCCGACTTGGGTGGCGATGCCTGGGTAGGCGGCTTCTTCTGCCCTTGCCACGGTTCACGCTTCGATCTGTCTGGTCGCGTCTACGCGGGCTCACCTGCGTCGCGTAACTTGGATATTCCGCCATATTCATACGAAGGTGACAATGTACTCGTCATCGGTGTCGATCAGGGGGCTGCGTAATGAAGATGTTAATTGGTCTGCGCGACTGGGTTGATGCCCGCCTACCAATTATGCGTGCATGGGATACCCATATGGGTAAGTACTATGCACCTAAGAACTTTAACTTCTGGTATTTCTTCGGTGTGTTGTCGTTGCTGGTGTTGGTAAACCAGCTGCTGACCGGTGTATGGCTGACAATGAGCTTCACGCCGAGTGCTGAGGAGGCGTTCCGCTCCGTTGAATACATCATGCGTGATGTCGAATACGGTTGGATCATACGCTATATGCACTCAACCGGAGCATCGGCGTTTTTCGTTGTTGTTTACTTGCACATGTTCCGTGCCCTGCTTTACGGCTCGTATAAGAAGCCCCGTGAGCTGATTTGGGTATTCGGTATGTTCATCTTCCTGGCGCTGATGGCAGAGGCCTTCGTAGGTTATGTATTGCCATGGGGTCAAATGTCATACTGGGGTGCGCAGGTAATTATCTCGCTGTTTGGCGCCATTCCGGTTGTCGGTGAAGATATTGTGCAGTGGATCCGCGGTGACTACCTGATTTCTGGTATTACCTTGAACCGCTTCTTTGCTCTGCACGTTGTTGCGCTGCCGATCATTCTTCTGGCCTTGGTTGTTCTGCACATCCTTGCGCTCCACGAAGTGGGCTCCAATAACCCTGACGGCGTTGAGATCAAGAAGAACAAAGACGAGAACGGCATCCCCCTGGATGGCGTGGCGTTCCACCCGTACTACACCGTGCACGATTTGACGGCGGTGGCGGTGTTCTTGTTTGTCTTCTGTAGCATCATCTTCTTCATGCCTGAAATGGGCGGTTATTTCATCGAGTTTGCGAACTTTGAAATCGCCAATGGCTTGAAGACGCCTGAGCACATTGCTCCAGTTTGGTACTTCACACCGTTTTACTCGGTGCTGCGTGCCGTTCCCGATAAGCTGTGGGGCTTCGTTGCATTCGGCGCGTCTGTAGCGATTCTGTTCCTGTTGCCTTGGCTTGATCGCAGCCCAGTGAAGTCCATTCGCTATAAAGGGCGTATCAGTAAGATTGCTATCGTACTGTTTGCGGCAGCCTTCCTGATCTTGGGTGTGCTGGGTGTTAAAGCGCCGACCGAAGGTCGTACTTTGCTGGCTAGAATTTGCTCAGTGATTTACTTTGCCTTCTTCCTGCTAATGCCTTTCTGGACCAAGTGGGAGGCGACTAAAGCTGAGCCTGCTCGGGTGACCGATGGCGGCATGGGCTTCTGGAAGAGCATGGGCGTTCTGCTGGTCGTTGCGCTGTTGACCATCGTTCCGCTGAAGGCGGTCGGTGCGGAGTCAGCGCATAACTGCGGCACTATGGATTGCGATGAAATTCAGACGGACGTTACCAACCTGCCGTCCTTGCAGCGTGGCGCCCAAACCTACATGAACTATTGTATGGGGTGTCACTCTTTGCAGTACGGGCGTTATCAGCGTACTGCCAACGACCTGAATATCCCCGAAGACTTGTTTGAGCAGTACCTTAAGTTCGATCAGTCGGCCAAAATCGGTGCATTGATGACCAATGCCATGGACGAGGCCGAAGCAAAGAAATGGTTTGGCGCTGCGCCACCGGATCTGACGCTGGTTGCGCGTGCGCGTAACCCCGACTGGCTTTACACCTACCTGCGCACTTTTCACGCTGACCCTTCACGTCCATACGGCGTAAATAACCGCGTGTTTAAAGATGTTGGTATGCCTCACGTTCTCGCTGAGCTGCAGGGTATGCCTGAGTGTGCGCCGGGCCCGGTGCAGGCGGCCAATGGTGGTATACTGCGCGACCCGTTAACGGGTGAAGATGTGCTTTTCGATGAAAACGGCAATGCCCTGAACCCATGCGGCAGTTTCACCTACGCTACCGAAGGGTCGTTGACTCCGGAAGAGTATGATGCCGTTATCTACGACCTGGTGAACTTCCTTGAGTACATGGGAGAGCCTGTACAAGCGAAGCGTAAGCGCATTGGCGTCTATGTGCTGGCGTTTATTGCGCTGTTCTTCGTTTTTGCTTACCTGCTTAACCGCGAGTACTGGAAAGACGTGCACTGATGTAAACCTGCGAACAGCTGGGTTTTATAGACGGGCGGCTTCATTTTGAGGTCTGCCCGTTTCTTGTCATATAGATTGATAGTTTGAGGTGAGTTCAATGGGCGTTGTTGCCAAGCGTTCTACAATGACATTTTTTTCTGATGCAGCCAGCCACTATAGCCATCGTGTGCGGATTGTATTGGCAGAAAAGGGTGTAACCGTCGATATTGTTGACGTTGATCCAAGCAACCTTCCCGAGGAAGTCGCTGAGCTCAACCCCTATGGTAGTTTGCCGACCCTGGTGGATCGCGATTTGGCTTTGTATGAGTCAAAAGTGATGATGGAATACCTCGATGAGCGCTTTCCTCATCCGCCATTGCTGCCGGTATATCCAGTAGCGCGTGGTGAGAGCCGTCAGTACATTTATCGCATCGAGCGCGACTGGTGTCGTCTGGTCGATGAAATTCAGAACGGAAGTCAAAAAGCACAGGATAAAGCGCGCAAAGAGCTGCGTGACAGCCTGCTGACGATCGCACCGATTTTCGCGGAAAAGCCATTCTTTATGAATGAAGAGTTCACATTGGTGGACTGCTGTTTAGCTCCGATTCTATGGCGATTGGAGCTGCTGGGCGTGGAAATTCCTCAGACTCGTCAGTCCAAGCCGCTGCTGGAATACATGGTTCGCCTGTTTGAGCGCCCCTCATTCCAAGAGAGCTTGACCCAGAAAGAGCGGGAAATGCGCGGCGAAAACAGCGCGGCCTAATCACTATGGCAATGAACTCCAGCCGCCCTTACATGATCCGAGCGATCTATGAATGGGTCGTCGATAATGACTGCACTCCCTACATTCTGGTGAATGCCATGATGGAGGGAGTGGAAGTGCCCCAGCAGTTTGTGCAAGACGGTCAAATTGTTCTTAATATCTCTCCGTCTGCTGTTGTTGGTCTTGATGTCGGCAACGACGAGCTGGGTTTTCGGGGGCGGTTTGGCGGTGTTGCGCAAGATATCCGTGTGCCCGTTGCGGCTGTGCTCGGAATTTACGCCAGAGAAAATGGCCAGGGCATGCTGTTTGATGCCGACGAACCGCCGACAACACCGCCGGATGGGGCGGGCTCCGACACGACGTCGAGTGCTAAGCCGCAGCCGGGGCGGCCAAGCCTGAAAGTAGTCAAGTAACAGTAGTAGCTCGAATCCTCGGGCTACTTACCTCCCTAGTAGTATTCAAATACCCTTACCACTTTTTGCACGCCTTTTGTTTCGCTGGTCACGCGCGCCGCGATATCTGATTCACTCTTTGATACTAAACCCATCAAATAGACGACACCCTTTTCTGTAACGACCTTGATGCGCGATGCATCCAGCTGTTCGTTAAGGGATAGGCGGCTTTTGACCTTTGTACTCAGCCAGCTGTCATTGCTGCGTGTGAGCATGCTGCTGGCTTCGCCAATGCTGAGTTCGTTGTGCACCTTTCGCACTTTTTTGAGCTTGTCAGCAACGGCGGCGGCTTGCTGTTTTAGCTCGGCGTTAGCCACTTGTCCTGTGAGCAACACAATGCCGTTGTGACTGGTGACGTTAATGTGTGCGTCCTCGAGCTCCGGGCGGGTTTTGCGGATATTGACGGTGGCTTTGGTTTCAATAATTTGGTCGTCAATATAGCTGCCAAGGCTGCGACTACCGGGGTCTTCCTGTATCGGTGCGTCGTTAGTAGCAGTGAGTATCTGCGTGCAGGAAGCTAGACTCAGGGACAAGGCTAGCGCCTGCAAGGTGCGAAGGTAAGTATTCATATCAATAACTTCCAAATAGTTGGCTGTCGATGAGCTCGCATATTGCGTGAACAGCAACAAGCTGCATTTCTGTTAGGCGGGCGGCATTGTCCACGGGAAAGACCAGCTCAATATCATCGGCTTGCAGCAGCGCGCTAGCGTCACCGGCATCTGGGCCCGAGAGGCCGATTACGCGCATTTCGCGTTCGTGTGCAGCCTGAATGCAGCGCAGCGTATTCGCACTGCCGCCCTGATAGCAGATGAAGAGGCAGTCACCGCGATGACCTAATGCCCGGATCTGATTGGCAAATATATCGTTGTAACCTGACTGGGATGCGATTGCCGTGGCAGTCGCTGAATCCGTCGTTAGCGCCATCGCCGGAAGCGCTGGGCGCTCATGCTGAAAATGGTTGAGCAGGTTGGTAACAAGATGTTGGGCGATTAAGCCCTGAGTGCCCTCGCCACAACAGATAACTTTGTTCTCGCTGAGCATGGACTCGACGATACCGTCACTGGCTTTCGCAATACCTTCACCAAGTGCTTCCATGGTGTACATGCAGCTCTCTATGTGGCGGTGAAACAGGTCTACCACGTGTTCTGATTGATCCACAGTGCGGAATCCTTATAGCTGAAAGGCGTTAGTTAGCCAGTGTAGTTGGAATTTGCCTTGCTGCTCCGATGCTTCAATGACATCGAAACGGCAGGGAAGTTCGCACTGGCTGTGGGTTGCTAGGTAGAGTGAGGCCGTTTGGATAATGCGCTGTTGCTTGTGTCGGTCGACCGATTCCGCACCTCCGCCGAAGCGACGGTTATTACGCAAACGGACCTCCACAAACACCAGTGTTTCTCCGTCCTTAGCAATAATGTCGATCTCTCCGAAGCGGCTACGAAAATTTTGCTGGACGATGATAAGGCCTTGTTTGCGCAGAAAGTCGCAGGCTGAACGCTCGGCGTTATCGCCTTTTTGCTTGCGGTTAAACAAGTTTATTCCTGGCTTGATGCATCGATGACCGCGACACCCCCGCGAATTTCCGCCAGTGTGAGTTCGCGCTCTATTTGGCCCAAGGCATTCAAGGTGAGTGTGCCTGTTTCGCCGAATACTTGCCCACTGCCTGTGCGTAATTGATTAATACGCATATGCAAACGGAAGCTGTCTACGCCCAGGGCATACATCCGCTGAAAGGCATCGCTGCGAGCAAAGTGCGCATTAATGGCTTGGCGTATGGCGGAGTCACTGTTGAACACCCAGGGGATATCGACAAAGTGAATACCGTTGATGTCCTGATCCCGGGAGCGGTCAGTATTGCCGCGGTAGATATGTGATGTCGCGTAGACCGGTAGGTCGCCCGCATAGTGGTAGGCCAGAAGCGGCTTCACGGCGCGGCCTTCGTTCGGGCGAGCCACCAAGAAAATCATGTCAGCATCGCTGCGGCGATAGGGTTCGAAGTAAGGCGTCATGCCAATAATTTGTTGCAGTCGACGTCGACGCTGTTCACTTTGATCGATATGAAGCAGTTGTTTTATGCGCTTGGAATAGTCGTTGGATTTAGCGTTAAAGTTGGTACTGTCGCTAATGTAGCCGCCGGCTTGTTGCCAGCGCTGGGCGAAGGCCTGTGCCACCTTGCTGCCCCAGTTGCCCTCCGGGGTGATGATCATCGCTCGTTGTAGGCCTTTATTGCGCGCAATATCCGCAATCTGCTCCGCTTCGTCTTGCGGGTTAAGGCCGAATTGATAGAGGCCGCTGGGGAATTGATCCCCCTCGATACGGTTGAGCGCCAGGGTGGGGATCGGCATCATTTTGGGGTGCTGGCTAATCAGCTCGTCGAGCTTTTCCTTGCGCAGAGGGCCGATAGCCAATTCGCAGCCATCACTAATGGCTTGATCGAGCAGCCGATTGATGTCGCCGCTCCCGCTATCGTAGAGAATAATTTCCGGGGTCCTGGCCTGGTTTTCCTGCGCCTGCATGTAGGCGGCGATAAAGCCGTCGCGTATGGCCTTGCCATAACTGGCAAAGCGCCCGGTGAATGGCAGGATGAGCGCGAGTTTCGTGGGCTGGTCAACAATTAGGCTGTCGAGTTGATCCAGGCCGCCGGGTAGTGGGTGGCGACCGGGGTGGTTGGGCCAGCGTGCCAGCCATGTATCGCGCTGGCGAATCTGCGCTTCAATATCGCCCTGATTGTCTTTGGCAACCGAGGCAAGCTCGAGCCAGCCAAGATAGTCGCGGTTGCTGGCGCTGTCGAGTTTGTCGAGCAGTACGGACGTTGGAATCTGCATCAGCGATTGCCAAATAGCATCGCGGTTTTGCTCCTGCTGACTGCGGGTGAGCAGCGGATCGATAAATATCCATTCCCGTACGGCGGCAAGGTGGTCGCCCTCAATGGCAAACAGCGACGCCCTAAGCTGGCTGAATTGCAGTTGGCGCCGAAGGGGGGCTTCCAGCATTGCCTGCTCAATTAGTGGGTCTGACAGCTGGATCAGCGCCTCGCTAAACTCCGCGTGCGCGCGGTGAATTCGCGCTCTGACAAGGGCCAGGCGAAGTGCCTGATTCGGGGTTAATTCCGGTGCGACCAAATCTCGTACGGTGTCGTCCGCGCGCCCCATCTCTCCGTCTCTAAGAAGCACTTCGGCCGCGCGCAGTTGAAGCTCCTGGGCGGCTTCTGGGTCCAGACTCATGGCTTGTTGCAGCCACAATTCAACATCTTCGGATTTCGCCGTGGCAGGGTTAAACTCGAGTGCTTGCCGGTTTATCGGGGTGCTGGGGCGCTGGCGAATCTCATCGTAGCTTGTCAGGGGTTCCTGCTGCGTAGCGGTTGGCGAACTCGGTGCGCTGGAACAGGCAGCGAGTGCTGCGCCAATGATCGCGAGCGCGAAAAATCTTGTCTTCATCATTATGCCGTTGTTAGTCTTCGCCAGCTGGTTCATTAGAGGATAGTCCTTTTGGAGTCGACTCCCACGCTTTTCGTCGTTGCCACACCTCTCGGGAATCTCGCCGATATGGTACCCCGAGGGCTGGAAGTCCTACAATCGGTAGATCGGATTGCGGCGGAGGATACGCGCCGCAGCGCCCCTTTATTGGCGCATTTCGGTATTACTACCCCTATGATCGCCTACCATGACCACAGCGGCAGCAAGGATACTGAGCGCTTGCTCGATATTCTGCGCTGCGGCGGTAGTATCGCGCTCATTTCTGATGCCGGTACGCCGCTGATCTCAGACCCCGGTTATCGCCTTGTCGATGCAGTGTTGGCAGAGGGGTTTCGGGTATCGCCCATTCCCGGAGCAAGCGCTCTGATAGCGGCTCTGTCGGTCGCAGGTTTGCCGTCAGACCGTTTTACATTTGAAGGGTTTATGCCCGCCAAAGAGCAGGCCCGCTGCAAGCAGCTGGACGCCCTCAAAGCAGAGCCTCGCACCATGATTTTTTATGAGGCTCCCCATCGGTTGCTGGATTGTGTGCGGGATATAGCTCGGTGTTTTGGCGGTGATCGTGTGGTGGTGTTGGCGAGGGAGCTCACTAAATTATATGAGACGGTGGCAAGGCTGCCGGCTGATGAATTGGCTGCGTGGGTGGCTGACGATCGCAATCAGCAGCGGGGTGAGTGTGTGCTGTTGGTGGCTGGGTATCAGGCGAAGGAGGGCGACCTTAGTCCGGAGGTGGTGCGCTGCTTCGATATACTTCGCAGCGAACTGCCGATGAAGCAGGCTGCTTCGATAGCGGCGAAGCTTACCGGCGTTAAGAAAAACCGTCTTTATCAATACGGGTTAGAGCAACCCCTAAAAAAATAGCCGCTCGGGCTTGTGTCTTTTTAAAGTACTGGTTATTCTTACAGTTGAGTCGGCTGGGCGGCCGCTCTGCGCGCAAGCGCGGGGAGGAAAGTCCGGGCTCCATAGGGTAAAGCGCCAGGTAACGCCTGGGGGGCGAGAGCCTACGGAAAGTGCAGCAGAAAATATACCGCCTACGTAGCTTCGGCTGCCGGTAAGGTTGAAATGGTGCGGTAAGAGCGCACCGCGCGACTGGCAACAGTTCGTGGCATGGTAAACCCCGCTTGGAGCAAGGCCAAATAGGAATCCTACGCTGCGACCCGCAGTGGATTCGGGTAGGCTGCTTGAGGTTTGCGGTGACGCAGGCCCCAGATGAATGGTCGTCCACGACAGAACCCGGCTTATAGGCCGACTCATTTTTCTTCTCTTTCTGATTATTTCTCCGATAACGAGCTATCTACTTAAGGATTTACTTTAAGTAGTGTTTTTATGTGCTTGTTTTCTATGTCTTAGTTTTCTTTGTTTTTGCAAGTTCCGCGATTTTGCCTGCCATTTCACAACATATTTGCGAAAAATCCCTGCGTTTTGCGGTGCGTCTTCCTTGACATAAATGCTGCACAGTTCATATAGTGTCGCGTAGTGGTGAAAAGTGGCATTTTGTGGGTTCAGGTGGTGCGAAAGTGGATTTTGAAGGGATAAAGGTGGGCTAGCGTGTTTATCGGCAGCTACGCAATCACAATGGATGCAAAGGGGCGCATGGCGATTCCAGCCAAAGTGCGCGATGCCCTGTCGTCCGTGTGTGAGGGGCGTTTGGTTGTCACTGCTCATACAGAAGAGCGCTGCCTGTTGGTCTACCCCGAGCCCCAATGGCTGGATTTACAGCCAAAAATTGAGGCCTTGCCCAATATCCATCGCAAGGCCAGACGTATGCAGCGCTTGTTGCTTGGTTATGCCACGCCGCTTGAGCTTGATGGCAATGGTCGCGTGTTATTGCCACAGACCCTGCGTGACTACGCAAATTTAGAAAAGAAATTGATGCTTATCGGGCAGGGGAAAAAATTAGAGCTTTGGAGTGAGTCGGGCTGGAACCAGGAGCTCGATACCGGCGATGACGATGAGTCGATGCCGGAAGAAATGCTGTCGCTGTCACTTTAAGGGGGCGCTTTGGAACAGCATCTGACGGTACTGCGCAACGAGGCGGTTTCGGCACTCATGGGGCCAAATGATGGCTGCTATGTGGACGGAACGTTTGGGCGTGGCGGCCACAGCCGGTTAATCCTGGAAAGCTTGGGCGAAGCGGGACTGCTAATGGGGATCGATAAAGATCCTCGTGCCTGTGAGTTTGGCGCTGCCTTAATGGCTGAAGATCAGCGTTTCCAGATGCGCAAAGGTTCATTTGCCGAGCTCGACGAATTGCTGGAGTGTGCCGGTTGGCGCGAGGGTGTCGACGGCGTGCTGCTTGATCTTGGTGTCTCGTCGCCGCAGCTGGATGAAGCCGAACGCGGCTTTAGTTTTCTGCGCGATGGCGACCTTGATATGCGCATGGATACCGAGTCAGGCCAGAGTGCAGCGCAGTGGTTGGCTGAGGCGGAAGAGAGCGATATTGCGCGGGTGCTCAAAGTCTATGGCGAAGAGCGCTTTGCCAAGCGTATCGCGCGAGCGATTGTTGAGGCTAGAGCGGAACAGCCAATAACAAGAACGCTGCAGTTGGCAAAAATTGTGGCGGAGGCGAACCCCTCTTGGGAGAAACACAAGCACCCAGCAACGCGAGCGTTTCAGGCGATACGCATATACATCAATAACGAATTGGGCGACCTAGAGCGCCTGCTAGAAAAAGTTGTTGAGCGCCTGCGGCCCGGCGGTCGGTTGGTTGTTATCAGTTTCCACTCGCTGGAGGACCGCATCGTAAAGCGTTTTATGCGTCGACAAGCCCAGGGCGAGTCGGTGCCGGCGTATTTGCCTGTTACCGATGATCAGGTTGGGCGGACGATGCGACTGGTCGGTAAAGCAGTGAAGCCGAGTGAGCAAGAGGTGACAGCGAACCCCAGAGCGCGCAGCGCGGTGATGCGAGTTGCTGAAAAACTGGGGGAGCGCTAGGTGGCGGCCGCTGGCAAGCCGAAAAAAAAGCAGCGTGAGAATGCTGAGGTTGCGCCTTTTGGCGGGTTTTGGGTGCCGCTGCTGTTTGTTCTGGTTTTGGTGTCAGCGTTGGCGCTGATTCAAAGCTCGCACAAATCGCGCAAGTTATTTAGTGAACTACAAGATTTGCGACGCGACGCTATGCAGTTAGATGAAGAGTGGGGGCGTCTGTTGTTGGAGCAGAGCACATGGGCGTCGCCCGATAGAGTGCAGAGTCTGGCTGAAGATAAATTAAAAATGAAAGCGCCTGATATGCGTGAGGTAGAAATGGTTAGGGGTTATGGCAAAGCAGGTTAAAGCACCGATATCGCCTTGGCGGTTTCGCGTTGTTGTGGCCGGCCTGCTGGTGCTGGCTGCCATGCTGCTTGCGCGCACCCTGACCTTGCAGGTGCTTGATGTTGATCGCGGCTATGAGTTCCTGCAGGGGCAGGGTAATGCCAGGACGATTCGCAGTGAAGTCATTCCCGCGCACCGTGGCATGATCTCGGACCGCAATGGCGAACCGCTGGCGGTTAGCACACCGGTAGCATCAATTTGGGCAAACCCCAGAGAGCTGGGCAAACAGAAAGACGCCTGGCCGAAGCTGGCGCGTGCACTGTCGATGTCGGTTGCAGAATTGTCCAGAAAAATGGAGCGTTACAGCAATAGCCAGTTTATGTACCTCCGCCGCCATCTCGCACCGCAAGACGCGAAAGCTATCCTCGCATTAAAAGTGCCGGGGGTTTACCTGCAGCGCGAATACCGGCGGTTTTATCCCGCGGGTGAGGTCACGGCACATTTACTGGGTTTTACGAATATCGATGACCGAGGTCAGGAAGGCTTAGAGTTGGCCTATGACGAATGGCTCAACGGCGAGCCCGGCCGCAAGCGAGTATTAAAAGATCTGTACGGCAATATTATTAGGGAGATCGATGCCGGGAAGGAGGCGAGCCCCGGAAAGAGCCTTCAGCTCAGCATAGATTTACGCTTGCAGTACTTGGCCTACCGAGAATTAAAAGCAGCACTTAAACGAACCGGCGCTAAAGCCGGTTCGGTCGTTATTCTCGATAGTAAGAGCGGTGAAGTGTTAGCGATGGTGAATCAACCCTCGTACAACCCGAATAACCGCAGTCAACTTAATCCGAGCGCGCTGCGCAATCGCGCTGTTATCGACATGTTTGAACCGGGTTCAACGGTGAAGCCGATGACATTGGTCGCTGCCCTCGAGAGTGGCCGCTATCAGCCGGATACCGAAATAAACACCCACCCCGGTTATATCAAGGTGGGGCCTAAACTACTTGAAGATCATCGCAACTACGGCGTGCTGACCGTAGCGGAAGTATTGAAAAAATCCAGCCAGGTCGGCACTACCAAAATTGCACTGTCGCTGGACGAGCAAGAAGTGTGGCGTGTTTTTCAGCGATTCGGCTTTGGCCGTGATACCGGCTCCGGGTTTCCCGGGGAGAGCAGCGGAGTACTGCCTAACCGTCCGAATTGGCGAGCGATCGAACGGGCGACGTTATCCTTTGGTTATGGCATGACGGTTACCAACCTCCAGCTCGCTCAAGCTTATTCCGTATTTGCGAACCACGGCGTGTTTCAGCCGGTGAGTATGCTGAAGCGTCAGGAGCCCGCCGAGCACCGGCAGGTGATTGCTCCGAAAGTCGCCCGCCAGGTGGTTGATATGCTGGAGCTGGTTACTCAGCCTGGCGGCACAGCCACGCGAGCCCGCGTAGCGGCATACCGCGTTGGAGGAAAGACTGGAACATCGCACAAAGCCGTTGCTGGTGGCTATGCGGAAGACCGCTATTTTTCGCTGTTTGCCGGCGTGGCGCCGGCCAGTGACCCGCGCATTGTTGCAGTCGTGACGATTGATGAGCCGGAAGGTGATTATTTTGGCGGGCTAGTGGCTGCGCCGGTATTTTCCAGTGTCGTTGCCGACGCGCTGCGCTTGATGAATATTGCGCCGGATGATGTTGAGCCTGAAGCTGAAGGCGAAGACCGGGGGGATGCCGCCGCATGACCTCTGTAGCCCGCTATAGCAAGCCGAGTGAGCGCAGTCTGGGTGATTTACTGCCTGGTGTCAGTGCCGATGTGGCGGCAATTCCCGTGGCTGGCCTGTGCCTGGATAGCCGAAAAATTAAGCCGGACCAGGTTTTTCTGGCATTAAAAGGCCATGCTCACGATGGTCGTGACCATATCAATGCGGCCGTTGCGGCAGGTGCTGTTGCGGTTATTGCCGATGCGCCGTGTGACACTTCGGCATGGTCGTTGCCGGTGTTGCCCGTTGACCAGCTGGCTGAGCGCGTTAGTGAAATTGCCGGTAATTACTTTGCTCACCCTTCACAGGCTATGCGCCTGATAGGTATAACGGGCACCAATGGCAAAACCAGCTGCAGTTGGATGTTGGCGCAACTGCTTGAGGCCATGGGTGAGCCCTGCGGGATCGTCGGTACCTTGGGCAATGGTCGTCTGGGCGACTTGAAACCAGCCGGAAATACCACGCCCGACGCGGTATCCATACAGGCGCTGCTAGCCAGTTGGTGTGAGGGCGGCGCGCGCTGGGCCTCTATGGAAGTGTCCTCTCACGGCTTGGCGCAACACCGCGTTGAAGCGCTGCATTTCGACGCGGCGATATTTACCAATTTAAGCCAAGATCATCTCGATTATCACGGCAGCATGGCGGCGTACGCTGCGGCGAAGGCCCGTTTGTTTAATTGGCCAAATCTGGGGCTGGCGGTCATCAATCGCGACGACGAATTTGGTCGTCAATTGATAGCCAGTGCAGCGGCGTCGCAGATAATTGATTACAGCCTGAGTGATGCCGCTGCGCAGATCTATGTTGAGCGGCTGGCAAGCGATATTTCCGGCAGCCGAGCCGTGCTGCACAGCCCCTGGGGGCGGATCGATATTGATACGCCATTGTTGGGCGACTTCAATTTGGCCAACCTGGCAGCCGCATGCGGTGTGTTGCTCGCCCGGGGCATTGCTCCACAGCAGATTGCCAATGTATTGGAGGCTCTGCAGCCAGTGCCGGGCCGAATGCAGTGCTTGCGCAGTGAAGACGGGGTGCTGGTTGTGATCGACTACGCCCATACCGAAGATGCCTTGACGAAAGTGCTCGATAGCTTGCGCCCGGTATGCAGTGGCCAGCTGTTTTGTGTGTTTGGTTGCGGTGGCGAGCGAGACCGTGGCAAGCGCCCGTTGATGGGGCGCGCAGCCGCCGCTGGGGCTGATCGTCTTTTTGTTACTAGCGACAACCCTCGCAGCGAGGCACCACAAGACATTATCGATGATATCTGCGCTGGTATTTCTGACCTTAGTGGCGTTGAGGCAGAGGTTGATCGCGAGCGTGCCATATTGGCGGCGATTACCGGTGCTCAGCCGGGTGATGTGGTGCTTATAGCCGGGAAAGGCCACGAGCAAAGCCAGGATATCGGTGGCCAACAGCTTCCTTTTAGCGACCTAGCGGTGGCCCATCGGGCTATCGGTCGCAGGGAGGCAATATGATTCAGCCAATGTCGCTGTCGACAATCGCTGCACTTTGTCAGGGGCGCGTTTACGGCGAGGATGTAGCGGTGTCTTCGGTGGAGATCGATAGTCGCCGTAGTCGTGGCCAAAGTCTTTTTGTCGCGTTGCCGGGTAAGCACGTTGATGGTCACAACTTCATTGACGCAGCGGCGGAAAATGGCGCTGCTGCAGCGCTTGTGAATACAGTGAGTGAACGCCTGCCCTGCGTTCAAGTTGAAGACAGCTATGCCGCTATTGGCGCTATGGCCCGGGAGAATCGCCGACAATACCGCGGCGCGTTGGTCGCGTTGACTGGCAGCAGCGGCAAGACATCAACCAAAGAAATATTGGCGGCGCTGTTGAGCGTGCGTGGCAATGTGTTGGCAACGGCGGGCAATTACAACAATGAACTGGGTGTTCCCCTTACGTTGTTGCGACTGAGCGCTGAGCACGATTTTGCGGTGATTGAAATGGGTGCCGCCAAGGCTGGCGACATTCGCTACCTGTGCGACTTTGCTAGCCCTAGTGTCGCGATTTTGACCAACGCACAGCCGGCACATATTGAGGGCTTTGGCTCGCTGGATGGTGTGGCAAACACCAAGGGCGAAATATTTGAAGCCCTTCCGGCTGATGGCCTGGCGGTAATCAACGCCGACGATCAGTACTGCTCGCGCTGGCAAGAAAGGGCCGCGCATTGCCGACGGGTCACGTTTAGCGTCGAGTCTGCGTCGGCAGATATTTACGCCAGCGATATTCAGTTGCAGGCAGGGAAGTCGCTATTCACCTTGCACTGCCCGGAGGGCAGCGTAGCGGTCGAGTTGCCCCTGCCGGGTCGCCACATGGTTGCCAATGCCCTGGCCGCGGCGGCGGCCGCGTTAGCGCTGGGCGTTGAACTTGGGCAATTGCCTGAGGGATTCCGGCTGGTACGAAATGCCAAAGGCCGGCTGTCGCGGGAAACAATTGCAGGTGTGACGCTTATCGACGACAGCTACAACGCCAACCCAGGCTCCGTGCGAGCGGCGATTGATGTTCTGGCCAATGAGCCAGGGCAGCGGGCACTGGTGCTTGGCACCATGGCTGAGCTGGGCGAGAACGCCGCTGACCAGCACCTGCGAATTGCCGAGTACGCCGCGAAAGCGGGTATCGAGCGTTTCATTGTCGTTGGCGAATATGCCAATGCGATGGCGGCGCGCTTTGGCGAGGGCGCGCGCGCTTATGGCGATAATTCAGCGCTGCTATCGCAGCTGGCTGATGACACACAGGGCATTGATGCCGTGCTAATTAAAGGATCCCGCAGCGCCGCAATGGAGGCCGTGGTGCAGGTATTACAACAACAATTGTCCAAGGGGGACAGCTGACATGCTGTTACTGTTATCAGAATACCTGAGCCAGCATATTAGCGGATTTGCGGTTTTCCAATATCTTAGTTTTCGCGGCATTCTCGGGGTGTTAACCGCTTTGGCTATTTCGTTGTTAGTCGGGCCGGCGATGATCCGCAAGTTGAACTTCTATCAAATTGGTCAGGCCATTCGCGATGATGGTCCGAAGTCCCACCTGAGTAAATCCGGGACTCCGACCATGGGCGGCGCCCTAATTCTGGTCGCGATATTTACCAGTACCTTGCTGTGGGCCGACCTGCGCAACCCCTTCGTGTGGACAGTATTGATCGTCACCTTTATTTTCGGCGCGGTGGGCTGGGTTGATGACTATCGCAAGGTTATCGAGCGCAACCCCCGCGGACTGCCCGCGCGGTGGAAATACTTCTGGCAAAGTGTTGCGGGTATCGGTGCTTCCGTATTCTTGTATATCACCGCAGACAGCCCCGTCGACACTACGCTGTACTTCCCGTTCTTTAAAAACCTTAGCTGGCAAATGGGGCCGCTGTTTATGGTGCTGTGTTACTTCGTGATCGTTGGCGCCAGCAACGCGGTGAACCTGACTGATGGTCTAGATGGCTTGGCGATTCTGCCCACGGTATTGGTGGGCGCAGCGCTGGGCTTGATCGCCTACCTTACCGGGCACGTGAAGTTTGCCGAATACCTGCATATTCCTTACGTCGCGGGCGCAGGGGAGCTCATTGTGATATGCGGCGCCCTGGCTGGCGCCGGGCTCGGTTTCTTATGGTTTAACACCTATCCCGCGCAAGTTTTTATGGGTGATGTTGGCGCCCTGGCTCTGGGGGCAACCCTGGGTTGTATTGCGGTGATTACCCGCCATGAGATCGTGTTTTTCATCATGGGCGGCATTTTTGTATTGGAAACGGTGTCGGTCATTTTGCAGGTTGCATCGTTCAAGCTGACGGGACGGCGCATTTTCCGTATGGCGCCTATCCATCATCACTTTGAATTAAAGGGGTGGCCTGAACCGCGGGTAATTGTACGTTTTTGGATCATTACTGTGATGCTGGTGCTGTTTGGCCTGGCAACATTGAAACTACGGTAATAAGAGAGTCAAGGTGAGCGTAATAGCGTCGGACAATAAACGCGTCATTGTGGGGGTCGGAGCCACCGGGCTTTCTGTTGCCCGCTATTTGAGTGCGCGTGGCTTGCCCTTCACTGTTGCCGACAGTCGAGGGCAACCGGCAGGGCTCGATGCCTTTCGCCAGGCGTTCCCCGATGTTGAGCTGCAGCTCGGCCCCTTCTCTGAAGACCAGTTTATCGGCGCCAGCGAACTGCTGGTGAACCCGGGTATCCCGTTGAGCGAGCCGGCGATTGCCGCGGCCTCGGCGGCGGGCGTTCGCGTCAGCGGTGACATTGATTTATTTCACCAAGCGGCGAGTGCGCCGATTGTGGCAATCACCGGATCTAATGGGAAAAGTACGGTCACCACGCTGGTGGGCTTAATGGCTGAGCGGGCCGGCATTCGCGTTGCGGTCGGCGGGAACCTGGGTACGCCAGCGCTGGAGTTGTTGGACGACGATGTCCAGCTGTATGTATTGGAGCTCTCATCCTTCCAGCTAGAGCGCTGTGCAATGCTTGGTGCAGAGGTGGCGACAGTGCTGAATATCAGTGCTGATCATTTAGACCACCACGGCAGCATGCTCAACTATCACCAAGCGAAACACCGAATTTTTCAAGGCTGCAAAAAAGCCGTTGTCAATGCTGACCAGTCACTCACGCAGCCCCTGGTGCCCGACGATGTCGAGGTATGGAGCTTTTCGCTGGGCCACTCAGATTTTCGGCGCTTTGGCGTTTTGGAGCAGCCGGGCGGACGCTACTTGGCGCTGGCGCGCGAACCGCTAATGGCGGCAAGTGAATTGCGCATAGCGGGGCGCCATAACCTGAGCAATGCTCTGGCGGCACTGGCCATAGGCGCCGCAGCAGGGGTTGATACACCGGTAATGCTTGACGCCTTGCGAGAATTTTCGGGTCTGCCGCACCGCTGTGAGTTTGTGGCAGAGATCGATGGCGTGCGTTTTTACAATGACTCGAAAGGCACCAATGTCGGGGCATCGGTCTCGGCAATAGAAGGCTTAGCTGAGAGTGGAAAAATCGTATTGATTGCCGGTGGTTTGGCCAAGGGCGGGGAGTTTTCGCCGCTGGCTGAAGCCATGCGCAGAAGCGGCCGAGCGGCAGTGGTGATTGGCGAGGCGGCCGCCGCGATCGAAGCCTGTCTCGCAGAGCACGTACCTTGTCGACGCGAGCAGAGTATGGCGGCTGCTGTGCAAGGCGCGTTTGCCTTTGCTCAAGCTGGAGATGTTGTACTTCTCTCTCCGGCCTGTGCAAGTTTCGACATGTTCCGCAGCTACAGCGATCGCGGCGAACAGTTTAGTGCCGCTGTGCGGGAGCTTGCCCATGGTTAAGCCCCTGATGATTTGGCAGGAAGTTCAGCAAATAGATCGGCACTTGCAGCTGCTGTTATTGGCATTGCTGGCCGTGGGCTTTGTCGCGATGACCTCCGCATCGGTGGAACATGCCGCTAGTCGCTATGGCGACACGTTCTTCTTCGCTAAGCGCTACGGCATGCATTTTACGTTGGCGCTGGCATTGAGCGCGGTGATGTATCTCACCCCTATCGATTTTTGGGAGAAAACCGGTTGGTTGTGGTTGCTGATTGGCTTCTTGTTGTTGGCGCTGGTGCTGGTACCGGGCGTAGGGCGTGAAGTAAACGGCAGTCGCCGCTGGCTGGCGGTGGGGCCGTTGACGCTACAGGCCTCGGAATTTGTGAAGCTCTTTGTCATCTTTTATTTGGCGGGCTATCTGGTCCGTCGCGGCGATGAAGTGAAGGAGCGTTGGTCTGGGTTTATCAAGCCGATGGCCGTGCTATTTGCGCTGACGCTGTTACTGATGTTGGAGCCGGATTTTGGTGCCACAGTGGTAACTGCTGGCACTGCCTTTGTCATGATTTTCTTGGGCGGCGTGAAACTTGGTCAGTTTTTACTGGTCATTCTTGGCTGCGTTGCGGGCGCCGTTGCGCTGGTGATTTTTGAGCCCTATCGGATGAAACGCTTAACAGCATTTACCGATCCTTGGGCGGACCAATTCAATAGTGGCTATCAGCTCACTCAGTCATTGATTGCTTTCGGTCGTGGCGAGCTGACGGGCGTTGGTTTTGGCAACAGCGTGCAGAAGCTGTTTTACCTTCCCGAGGCGCACACGGATTTTGTGTTCGCAATTTTTGCCGAGGAGTTCGGGTTTATCGGCACCTTGGTCATTCTGGGGCTCTTTGTTGGGTTGGTGGGACGTATCTTGGTGATTGGGCGGCATGCGGAGCTTACCAGTAGGCGTTTTCATGCCTTTGTTGCCTACGGAGTAGCGATGATGATCAGCGCCCAGGCATTTATCAATATGGGAGTGAATACCGGCTTGTTACCGACCAAGGGCCTGACCCTGCCCTTCTTTAGTTACGGCGGTAGCAGCTTGATGGTGTGTATGGCCATGGTGGCATTAGTTGCGCGAATAGAACGTGAATGCAGGGGGGAACATGGCCGATAAACCCTGTGTACTTGTTATGGCGGGCGGCACCGGCGGGCATGTTTTTCCGGCGTTATCGGTGGCCGGGGTATTGTCCGAGCGCGGTGTTGATGTGCATTGGCTGGGTACTGCTGCCGGTATTGAGGCGCGCCTGGTCCCCGCTGCGAATATTCCTTTGCATTGTTTAAATATGGCGGGCGTGCGCGGTAAGAACCCGATTTTTCGCATTGCTGCCTTGTTTAAGGCGGGGACTGCGGTGCTGCAAAGCATGAGGCTGCTGCGCAAGATCAAGCCGTTTTGCGTTATTGGCTTGGGGGGCTATGCCTCGGGGCCTGGCGGATTGGCCGCAAAATTTCTGGGTATTCCGGTATTGATACACGAGCAAAACGCCGTCGCCGGCACCACTAACCGGGTGTTGGCGAAGCTAGCGCGGCGCTGCCTGACCGGTTACCCAATTGCACTTGGCGGTGCGAAAAGCTGCTATATCGGTAACCCCGTGCGCGCCGAAATCGCCAATATTGCTGCACCGGAGCAGCGTTTATCCGGCCGTGACCAAGGCTTACGGGTGCTTGTACTGGGAGGCAGCTTGGGCGCGAAGGCCATCAATGATTGCATGGTCAATGTGTGGCCATTGCTGTCAGGGCTCACCGGGGTGCAACTGTGGCATCAGACTGGTCGCGCTCACGAGGGTGTGGTCCGGGAGGCCTACCAAGCCATCGGCGCCGAGGTGCGCGCTGACGCCTTTATTGATGATATGGCAGAGGCTTACAGCTGGGCTGATGTAGTGATATGCCGGGCGGGGGCGCTGACGGTAGCCGAGCTTGCCGCGGCAGGTTTGCCAGCCATTCTTATTCCCTTGCCGCATGCCATTGATGATCATCAGCGGGCCAATGCCCAGTGGTTTGTCGACGGTGGGGCAGGTGAAATCCTCGACCAAAAAGATCTGACTCCCGAGGCCTTGGCGGCACGCTTAACTGACCTTGCGGCGCAGCCAGCCTTGCGTCTGAGCCAAGCTCAATCGGCGCGGGCCCTGGCCAAAACTGATGCTGCCGAGGTGGCTGCGGACTACTGTATGGAGTATGCCCATGGTCACTAAGCATCCTTTCATTGTTCCAGAGATGCGCCGCGTGAAGCGCATTCACTTCGTGGGTATTGGCGGCGCAGGAATGTGCGGTATCGCCGAGGTATTGCTGAATCTGGGTTACGTTGTTTCTGGCTCGGACTTGAAGGCATCGCCCAGCACGGCGCGGCTGCAGCGCCTCGGCGCCAGTATTGCTTTCGGTCATGAGGGTGAGCGCATTGCCGGTTGCGATGTTGTGGTTGTCTCGAGTGCAGTGAACAGCGACAACCCCGAAGTTATTGCCGCGCGCGAATTGCGTATTCCCGTTGTGCCGCGCGCGGAAATGTTGGCCGAGCTGATGCGTTATCGGCACGGCATTGCAGTTGCGGGTACCCATGGGAAAACGACGACAACCAGCCTGATTACCTCCATTTTCGCCGAAGCGGGCCTGGACCCGACATTTGTTATCGGTGGGTTGGTAAACAGTGCGGGTACCAACGCGGCGCTGGGCGAAAGCCGCTACCTGGTAGCCGAGGCCGATGAGAGTGATGCCTCGTTTTTGCATCTGCAGCCCATGGTGTCGGTGGTGACCAATATTGAAGCCGACCACATGGATACCTACGACGGCGATTTTGGTCGCTTGAAGAAAACCTTTATCGAGTTTTTGCATAACCTGCCGTTTTACGGTGTGGCTGTGGTGTGCGTGGACGACCCGGTGATTCGTGAGTTGCTCCCCGAGATTGGTCGCCAAACGCTGACCTATGGCTTTTCGGAGGACGCGGATTTTCGTATTCAAGACGTCAAGCAGGACGGACTGAAGAGCCATTTCACCGTTGCGCGGCGCAGTGGCGAGGCCTTATCGCTGTGTATTGGGCAGCCCGGTATTCACAATGTACTCAACGCCACAGCGGCGGTGGCGGTGGCGAGTGACGAGCGTTTGGCTGACGAGGCCATCTGTAGAGGTATTGCAAACTTTCAAGGTGTGGGGCGGCGCTTCCAGCGTTATGGCGAACAAGCACTTGCCGACGGCAGCTTTATGTTGGTCGATGACTACGGCCATCACCCCACCGAGGTTGCCGCCACTCTGGCCGCTGCGCGTCAGGCGTGGCCGGATCGGCGACTAGTGATGCTGTATCAGCCTCACCGCTACACCCGTACTCGCGATCTTTACGAGGATTTCGTCAAGGTGCTGGGCAGCGCCGATGCGCTGGCGCTGTTGGATGTTTATGCCGCCGGTGAGAACCCGATCCCCGGTGCTGACAGTCGCAGTCTATGCCGCAGCATCCGCTTGCAGGGGGCGCTTGAACCGCTGTTTATCGATGGGCCGGAGCACGTTTTTGAACAGCTCAAGCCTCACTTGCGCCCCGGCGATGTGCTGTTGACGCAAGGTGCCGGCAATATCGGCGCCGTTGCGCAGCAACTGGCCAACCAGGATTGGACATAAGTAATGACGAAAGTAGTGCTCAACGACATTGTGCAGGCGACAGACGGCAGAGTCGCTGTGCTGCTGGGTGGCAACAGCGCGGAGCGTGAAGTCTCGCTGCGCAGTGGCGCGGCCGTTGCTGACGCGCTAGCCGCACAAGGTTTGGCGGTCACTAAGATTGATACCGCTGGCGATGGTTGGATGAGTGAGCTTGCGGCGTTCTCTCACTGTTTTTTGGCGCTACATGGCCCCGGTGGCGAGGATGGCACCGTTCAGGGCGCACTGGAGTGCCTGGGTGTGCGTTACACGGGCAGCGGCGTCATGGCCTCTGCGCTGGCAATGGACAAGTTGCGCTGCAAATTATTGTGGCTGGGCTGCGGGCTTAGCACGCCGAAGTTTGTGGAATTGGACGAGCGCAGCAATTGGTCGGCGATCGCCAACGAGTTGGGTGAGGCCATTGTAAAGCCCGCCTGTGAAGGCTCGAGTATTGGCATGTCGAAGGCGTGTAACGCCAGTGAATTAGAGCAGGCGTGGCTTGCCGCAAAACCCTATGGGCGGGTGTTCGCTGAGCAGTGGGTAAGCGGTGGTGAATATACCGTGGCGATACTCGATGGCGAGGCCTTGCCTGCGATTCGTTTGGAAACTGATGCGGCGTTTTACGACTTCAATGCCAAGTATTTGTCGGATAGCACCCGCTATCACTGCCCAGCGGGACTGAACGATCACGATGAGGCGGAGTTACGTGACCTCGCGTTAAAGGCCTTCAACGCGGTTGGCTGTCGAGGTTGGGGGCGCGTTGATGTAATGCGTGGTGCCGACGGCCGTTTTTACTTGTTGGAAGTCAACACCGTACCGGGGATGACGGATCACAGTTTGGTGCCAATGGCCGCTAAACAAGCAGGCATGAATTTCGAGCAGTTGGTACTGCGGGTGCTGCACAGCAGCCTCGCCGGTGAGGCAGACGCGAATGGCCGCTAAGCAAAACCGCTTTAAGAGCTCGCGCAAAGAGGCAGAGCGCAGCAAGCGCGGCAATCGCCGTGAGTGGGGCCGAATAGCCAACCGACTGCTGTTGTTAGTTGCTGTGCTTGGCTTTGTTTACGGAGTGGAGCGGCTGTCCGCCAAGTTGGATGCCATACCAGTGGAGCGGGTGGTGTTTGCCGGTGACTTGCAGCGTGTGGATCGCGATGTGTTGGTTGAACGGGTTACTGGTCAGTTAGCGGTGGGATATATCGGCTTGGACCTCGAGGCTATTCAGGCCGAACTTGAACAGGAGCCATGGGTATATCGCGCAGTGGTGGAGCGGCTTTGGCCGCGGGAATTGAAGATCACCATTGTTGAAGAAACCCCGATAGCCGTGTGGGGACGGGGCGGCTTGCTTAACCATCGAGGGCGGATTTTCGTTCCTCAGGATGGCAGCGATTACGGTGCAGACTTGCCGCGCTTAGATGGCCCGAAGGGCAGTGCGATAGAAATAATGCGGCAGTACCGGTTGATGAGTCAGTTGCTGGGTGATGAACAGCTCACCTTACAACACTTGGAAATGGATGCGCGAGGCAGCTGGACCGCCCGCATCGATGAGAATGTGGAGCTGGTGTTAGGGCGTCAGGAGCCACTGGAAAAATTACGGCGATTTCTGTGGGTTTACCGCAAGTATTTAGCGGCAGATTTCGCCACCGTTGCGCGGGTTGATATGCGCTACATAAATGGTCTCGCGGTTGCGCGGACTCAACACAGTGATAAGGGATAACCATGCACAGTGCGTTAGGAAAAATAGTTAGCGGCAATGCACGCTCACACTATGCGCCGTGCAGAGCTTGGGGGAAGTGCAGC
Organism: Spongiibacter marinus; assembly: GCF_016906995.1. Taxonomy (GTDB): domain Bacteria; phylum Pseudomonadota; class Gammaproteobacteria; order Pseudomonadales; family Spongiibacteraceae; genus Spongiibacter; species Spongiibacter marinus. The sequence goes on from NZ_JAFBBD010000010.1 coordinate 111,386, forward strand.
TATGTCTAGTTCAAATGCCGGAAGAATGGTTGTCGGTCTCGATATTGGCACGTCGAAAGTCGTGGCGATTGTCGGCGCCATTAACGACGAAGACAAACTGGAGATCGTTGGCATCGGCTCTCACCCATCGCGCGGCTTAAAGAAGGGCGTGGTGGTGAATATCGAGTCCACCGTGCAATCCATCCAGCGGGCCATCGAAGAGGCTGAGCTGATGGCGGGTTGCGAGATCCACAGTGTGTATGTCGGGATTGCTGGCAACCATATTCGCAGCCTGAATTCCCACGGCATTGTCGCCATCCGCGATCGTGAAGTGTTCCAGCTGGATCTGGATCGCGTTATCGATGCCGCGCAGGCGGTAGCGATCCCGGCTGATCAAAAGGTGCTGCATATCCTGCCGCAGGAATTCGTTATCGATGAGCAGGAAGGCATCAAAGAACCGCTCGGGATGTCGGGGGTTCGGCTAGAGGCAAAGGTGCACTTAGTTACCTGTGCGGTGAATGCCATCCAAAACATTGAGAAGTGTATTCGCCGCTGTGGGCTGGAGGTTGAAGACGTCATTCTGGAGCAGCTGGCATCGAGCTATTCCGTGCTGACTGACGACGAAAAAGAGCTGGGGGTTTGTCTGGTCGATATTGGCGGTGGCACCAGCGATATCGCCATCTTCACCGACGGTGCGATTCGCCATACCGGTGTGATTCCCATTGCTGGCGACCAGGTGACCAATGACATTGCGATGGCGTTGCGCACACCGACCCAGTACGCCGAAGAGATCAAAATTAAATACGCCTGTGCCTTAACCCAGCTTGCCGGTGAGGGCGAGACGATCAAGGTTCCCAGCGTTGGCGAGCGGGCGCCGCGTGAGTTGTCGCGTCAGGCGCTGGCAGAAGTCGTCGAGCCCCGCTACGACGAGTTGTTCACCTTGGTACAGGCGGAGCTGCGACGCAGCGGCTACGAGGATTTGTGCGCGGCCGGCATCGTGCTGACCGGTGGCACCTCCAAAATGGAAGGGGTTGTTGAGCTTGCCGAGGAAATTTTCCACATGCCGGTGCGCATTGGCTCACCGCAGGATGTTCGCGGTTTGAACGACATTGTGCGCAACCCGATCTATGCAACCAGTGTCGGCCTGCTGCACTACGGCATTAAGCATCAAACCGAAAGTGGTGGTCATGGCCGCGTACGCCAAGACGGTTTCGTATCGCGGCTCAAGAGCTGGTTTCAAAACAATTTTTAACGAATCTGCAGCGGCGCCGATGTTGCCGCAGATGATAACGAAGTAGTAACGGGTCGTGTTTGGCAGCACGGCCAATATTGTAAAAGGGAGAAAGACCATGTTTGAACTCGTAGATAATGTTCCTCAGAACGCTGTGATTAAGGTTGTTGGTGTCGGTGGCGGCGGCGGTAATGCCGTTAAGCACATGATCGCTAACTCGGTAGACGGCGTAGATTTCATCTGCGCGAATACCGATGCGCAGGCGCTAACCGATGTCATGTCTAAAACTGTGCTGCAGTTGGGCACAACGATTACCAAGGGCTTGGGTGCTGGCGCGAATCCAGAAGTGGGTCGTCAGGCAGCCATGGAAGACCGCGATCGCATCGCTGAAGCGCTGGAAGGTGCTGATATGGTGTTCATCACCGCGGGGATGGGCGGCGGCACCGGCACCGGTGGTGCGCCAGTGGTTGCTGAAGTGGCGAAAGAGCTGGGTATTCTTACCGTTGCAGTCGTGACTAAGCCCTTCCCGTTTGAAGGTAAAAAGCGCTTAACCGTTGCCGAAGCGGGAATGAAAGAACTGCGTCAGCATGTGGATTCGCTGATCACTATCCCCAATGAAAAGCTGCTGCCAGTGCTGGGTAAAAACACCAGTCTGCTCGACGCTTTTAAGGCTGCTAACGACGTATTACTCGGCGCCGTACAGGGTATTGCCGACCTGATTATCCGCCCGGGTATGATTAACGTCGACTTTGCTGACGTGCGCACGGTGATGTCAGAAATGGGTATGGCGATGATGGGTAGCGGTATTGCTCGCGGTGAAAATCGCGCCTGTGAAGCGGCTGAAGCGGCGATTCGTAGCCCACTCCTAGAAGACGTGAATTTGGAAGGGGCGCGGGGCATTTTGGTTAATATTACCGCAGGATTGGACCTCTCCCTAGGCGAGTTCAGCGATGTCGGGGATACTATCAAGGAATTCGCGTCCGAGGACGCAACGGTGGTGGTTGGTACGGTTATCGACCCAGAAATGAGCGAAGAGCTGCGGGTTACTGTGGTGGCGACAGGCTTGGACGGTGTGGCACAAGAAGTGCCCTTGAAAGCCGTTGAAAATAAACCTGTTGAGCGTGCGAGTGACTACCGCAAGTTGGACCGCCCAACCATTATGCGTAATCAACAAGCGGCGGCAGCGCGCGAAGCGGTAGCGGCGGCGCCTGTCGTTGAAGACAAGGATATGGAATACCTGGATATTCCAGCGTTCTTGCGCCGTCAGGCAGACTGATACGCAGCAGCGTTAGTCGCGCGGGCGCCGCCGACCTTGGGTCGGCGTAGCGTGCGATGGCGTCTTTGCGTCTTTAAAAGAGTATAGAAAATGATCAGACAACGAACATTGCGCAATACTATCCGGGCGACCGGGATAGGTTTGCATACTGGGGAAAAAGTCTTTTTGACCCTGAAGCCAGCGCCCGTTGATACGGGTGTGATCTTCCGGCGAACGGACCTGAACCCCGTTGTCGAGATTCATGCTCACGCAGAGAATGTCGGTGATACAACGCTTTCCACAACGCTGGTTAATGGTGATGTTCGCGTGTCGACCGTAGAGCACCTGCTGTCAGCGATGGCAGGGTTAGGTATCGACAACGCCTACGTGGAGCTGAGCTCCTCAGAAGTGCCCATTATGGATGGCAGTGCGGGTCCGTTCGTGTTTTTGATTCAGTCTGCTGGAATCGAAGAGCAGGACGCGCCCAAAAAGTTCATCCGTATTAAACGTCCAGTTACCGTGAAAGACGGCGATAAAGTCGCGAGTTTTCTCCCTTTTGACGGCTTTAAAGTTTCTTTCACGATCGACTTTGATCACCCTGTTTTCAGGGATCGGACAGGGCACGCTGAGTTGGATTTTTCCAGCACCTCTTTTGTTAAAGAGGTGAGCCGCGCTCGCACATTTGGGTTTATGCATGAGATCGAATACCTGCGCTCCAAGGGTCTAGCCCAGGGCGGCAGTGTCGACAATGCCATCGTGGTGGACGAGTACCGTATTTTGAACGAAGACGGCCTTCGCTATGAAGACGAATTTGTGAAACACAAAGTGCTCGATGCTATTGGTGACCTCTACCTCCTGGGTACCAGCCTTATCGGTGAGTTCAAGGCGTTTAAGTCTGGCCACGGCTTAAACAATGCCTCGCTTCGTAAACTCATCAAAGAGACCGATGCCTGGGAGTGGGTGACCTTTGAAGATCCCGCCGACGCCCCCATCACCTACGCCGCTGCGGCTGCAGTTAACGCGTAATTTCTGGCCATTTCCGGCGCGAGCAACGGCCGCCGGGAATGGCAATCTTTTCTCATCTATGCGATATTGCCACCCGGTAGCGCAGTGCTCGCACGGCTCCTGCTCGCGCCCACTTGCTGGGTGTCGGTCGCAGTGATCTTCACCAATACGCCCTTGAATTTTTGTCATCTGACCCTCATTGACGTAGTTTAGCGTGGCGCTGCCATTAGGGTTCACAGGCCCTAGCACGCAGGAACTCATATTCCCCGGGAAAGCAACGACTCATCATGATCACATCCGTAGTCAAAAAGGTATTTGGAAGCAAGAATGATCGCGAGCTGAAACGCATGCGAAAAGTTGTTGCGCGTATATCCGCCATGGAAGAGGAGCTGACCGCCTTAGACGATGCCTCGCTCCAGGCCAAAACCGGTGAATTTCGCCAGCGATTGAGTGCCGGCGAGTCCTTGGATCAGCTCTTGCCGGAAGCGTTTGCGGTGGCGCGAGAGGCTGGCCGGCGGGTGCTCGGCATGCGCCACTTTGATGTGCAGTTGATCGGTGGTATCACCATGCACGAGGGCCGCATTGCTGAGATGCGCACGGGTGAGGGTAAAACGCTCGTGGCGACATTACCGGTCTATCTTAACGCGCTTGCGGGCAAGGGCGTGTTCGTCGTCACCGTGAATGATTATCTCGCCCAGCGTGACGCCAACTGGATGCGGCCGCTTTATGAATTTCTCGGCTTAAGTGTGGGTATCATTCGCTCTGGGCAGGGTGCGGAAGAGAAGCGCGCCGCTTATGAGTCGGATATCACCTACGGCACCAATAATGAATTTGGTTTCGACTATCTGCGCGACAATATGGCCTTCGCGATTGAGGACCGTTATCAGCGCGAATTGAATTTTGCCATTGTCGATGAGGTCGACTCGATCCTGATCGACGAGGCGAGAACGCCGCTGATAATTTCTGGGCCGGCGCAAGACAGCTCAGCCCTTTATAAACAGATAAACCGTTTTATTCCCCAGCTGCAGCCCGTGCCAGAGAGTGAAGGCGAGCCACAAGCGGGTGTTGAAGCGGCAGAAGGCCATTACACCGTTGACGAGAAAATGCGTCAGGTGGAGCTCAACGAGGCAGGTCACCAACTGGTTGAAGACCTGTTGATTCAGGCCGGCCTGTTGGAAGAGGGCGACAGCCTGTATTCGGCTAGCAATCTTAGCCTCCTGCACCATGTTAATTCGGCGCTGCGTGCCCACGTGCTGTTTAACAACAACGTGGAATACATCGTTCAAAATGACCAGGTTGTGCTGATCGATGAACATACTGGCCGGACAATGCCAGGGCGACGCCTGTCTGAGGGCTTGCACCAAGCGATCGAAGCAAAGGAAGGGGTCACTGTTCAAGCTGAGAGCCAAACGCTGGCGTCGACAACCTTCCAGAATTATTTCCGCTTGTTTAACAAGCTCGCCGGTATGACGGGCACGGCAGACACCGAAGCCTTCGAATTTAAGCAGATCTACGGTTTGGACGTGGTGGTCATTCCCACCAATAAGCCCAATGCGCGTCGCGATTTGAATGACCTTGTATACCTGAGCAAAGAAGAAAAGTACGACGCCATTGTTGAAGACGTTAAGGGCATTGTCGAAACGGGCGCCCCGGTTCTGGTGGGTACTGCCTCGATTGAAACGTCTGAAGAAATGTCCAAACGCTTCAAGCAAGCGGCAATCCCTCACAAGGTGCTGAACGCGAAGTATCACGAGCAAGAAGCGGAAATTATTGCTCAGGCGGGACGCCCCGGCGTGGTAACGATTGCCACCAACATGGCGGGTCGAGGCACCGATATTGTACTCGGCGGTAGCGTCGATGCAGAAATTGAACAGCTCGATTCGCCCTCTGACGCGGTGATCAGTGAGCTCCGTGAGGCCTGGAAGCTGCGCCATGAGCAGGTGATTCAAGCGGGTGGTTTACATATTATCGGCACAGAACGTCACGAGTCTCGCCGTATCGACAACCAGCTCCGCGGTCGTGCGGGGCGCCAGGGCGACCCGGGTCTATCGCGGTTTTACTTGTCTCTGGAAGACAACCTGATGCGTATTTTTGCCTCGGATCGGGTTCGCGGCATTATGCAGGCATTGGGCCTGGAGAAAGGCGAAGCCATTGAGCATCGCATGGTTTCAAACGCCATTGAGAAAGCGCAGCGCAAGGTAGAGGGACGCAACTTCGACATTCGTAAGCAATTGCTGGAATACGATGATGTTGCCAATGACCAGCGGCAAATTATCTACCAGCAGCGCAATGAGCTGCTGGAGTCAGACGACATTAGCGAGATGCTATCGGCTGTTCGCAACGACGTGGTGCAAGATGTCGTCAGCGAGTATATCCCTATGCAGAGCATGGTCGAGCAGTGGGATGTTGCGGGCTTGGAGCGCCGTATCGAAGCGGACTTCGGTGTGAAGTTGCCGATTGCGCAGTGGCTGGATGAAGACAAAAAGCTGCAGGAAGAGGGCGTTCGTCAGCGTATTATCGACGCCGTCGACGCTGCCTATGCCAGCAAGTGCGCGCAAGTTGGGCCGGACATGCGCAAAATTGAGCGCCACATTATGCTGCAAGTGCTCGATACCCTGTGGAAAGAGCATCTGGCAACGATGGATCACCTTCGTCAGGGTATTCATCTGCGCGCTTTTGCTCAGAAGAACCCAAAGCAGGAATACAAGCGCGAGGCCTTCGAGTTATTCCAGCAAATGTTGGAGAGCTTAAAGCACGAGGTTGTGCGCTTCCTGTCGCATTTGCAGCTGCAGCAAGATGAGAGCGCTGAAGCACTTGAGCAGCAGCGCCGCGAAGAACAGGCAAAGCGCGCGATGGAATTCCAGCACGCGGAAAGCTCTGCGCTGGACGATGAGGGGCTGCAAGATGAGCCCAGCGACACGCCAAAAACCCCCGAGACCTTTGTTCGAGAGGGACGTAAGGTTGGGCGCAATGAGCCCTGTCCCTGTGGTTCAGGCAAAAAATACAAACAGTGCCACGGCAAGTTGGACTAACCCTTAGCCTTGTCTAGAGGCAGACAGTCAAAATAGGAAACAGTGATGGCAGTGGGTTCGGGGAAATTTGGGCATTTGCACACCGTGCCAGGTGTGCGTCTTGGTATTGCCAGTGCGGGTATCAAGAAAGTCGGCCGTAAAGATATTGTGGTTTTCGAATTGGCGCCAGGCAGCAGTGTTGCCGGCGTGTTCACGCAGAATGCATTTTGTGCTGCGCCGGTAACGGTGGCCAAGTCTCATATTGCTGGTGCCGAGAGCCGTTACCTTCTGGTGAATACCGGCAATGCAAATGCAGGCACCGGTGAGCAGGGCATGCGCGATGCTAAGCGCTGCTGTGAGGCCTTGGCTGAGCTGACGTCGGTATCCCCCGAGCAGGTGTTGCCATTCTCAACAGGTGTGATCGGTGAGTCTCTGCCGGTTGATAAAATACTGACGGCGTTGCCCGATGCCTTGTCTGACCTATCAGAGGATAACTGGGCGGCGGCGGCCAGCGGTATCATGACGACGGACACGCGTCCAAAGGCCTGCTCGCGTCAATTAGAATGGCAAGGCAGCACGATTACGATCACCGGTATCTCCAAGGGTGCCGGCATGATCAAGCCGAATATGGCGACGATGCTTGGCTACGTAGCCTGCGATGCGCGCATTGAACCGGGCCTGCTTCAGTCCATGGTCACGCGCTGTGCTAATGGCTCGTTTAACCGCATCACGGTTGATGGCGATACTTCGACGAATGACGCTTGCATGCTGATCGCCAGCGGCGAGTCGGGGCTGACAGTGACTGAGCAAACGCCCGAATTATTGGCCGCCTTGCAAACACTTTTGGATGAGGTCTTTCTGGAGTTGGCGCATGCCATTGTGCGCGACGGTGAAGGCGCTACCAAGTTTGTAGAAGTGGCGGTGAGTGGGGCGAGGACGCCTGACGAGGCGCTAAAAGTGGCCTACACGGTTGCTGAATCTCCCCTTGTGAAAACTGCCTTGTTTGCCAGCGATCCCAATTGGGGGCGTATCCTTGCTGCCATCGGTAGAGCAGGTATCGAACGCCTAACGGTTGAAGATGTCAGGGTTCACCTTGACGAGGTGTTGATTGCCGAGCGCGGTGGCCGTGCGGCCTCTTACACGGAAGAGGCTGGTGCTGCCGTGATGAAGAAAGACGAGATTGCTATCCGCATTGATCTCGGTCGCGGCGATGCGCGGGAGACGGTGTGGACCACCGATTTTTCTTATGACTACGTCAAGATTAACGCGGAGTATCGCAGCTAGTGGCGGTCGTGCACGTTGCGGTGGGCGTTATCTGCGATGACCAGCACAATATCCTGATTGCTAAGCGCTCTGCAGACCGCCATCAAGGCGGCCTGTGGGAGTTTCCCGGAGGCAAGGTGGAAAGCGGCGAATCTCTGGTTGAGGCGTTAGAGCGGGAGCTGCAAGAAGAAATAGGGATTAGTCTTGTGCCTGAGCAATGCTCGCCGCTGCTCAAAATCGAGCACGACTACGGGGATAAACAAGTTTGTTTAGATGTGTGCTGGGTCAGAGGGTTTCGCGGCCAGCCTGAGGGCCGAGAGGGGCAGCCCCTAATGTGGGTTGCACCGCAGAACTTAAGTCAGTACCCCTTTCCCGAAGCGAATCGCGCGATTATCGATGCCATAATGGCGAGTGCAGGTTAACAGGCACTCGCCAATCAGCGCGGCTTGTAGTCGTCGTTTAAGTCGCCACTCAGAATATCTTCATAATCGGGTTGCCCCGGAATATGGTGTTCCTCGTTTGACCAAGCGACAAAATCCTGATTTTTGCAGTTCTCGCTGCAAAATGGACGGTAGGGGTTGCCGCTGTCCCATTTTAATTTTACGCCACAGTTTGGGCAGGGCACGATGGTGCTAAGTGTCGTGGGCTTGTTTGCTGTGCTCACTGCGCTTTTTTCTCCTCGGCATAGGCCAAGTACTGCTGGTGCAGTGTTTCCACTTTTACATCCAATTGTTCGATATCGCCACTATTATCAACCACATCATCGGCGGCATCCAACCGTTGTTGGCGGCTGGCCTGGCTGGCCATAATCCGTTCTACTTGGGCCTGATCATTGTCATCACGCGTCATTGTGCGAGCAACCTGGACGGACTCCGGAACATCGATCACTAATAGGCGGTCACAAAGCGCCTTCTGCCCACCCTCTACCAGTAATGGCGAAACGTAAATGACGTAAGCGCCTTTGGCTTGCTCAAGCTGGTTTAGCGTCTCGGTGGCAATTAGCGGGTGCAGGAGTGCCTCTAACCACTGCTTGTCTTCGGCATTGCTGAATATTCGTTTTCTCAACTCTGCGCGCCGGAGTTCCCCGTTTGCATCCACAATCGCATCACCAAAATGCTGTTGAATAGCCTTTAATGCGTCGCTTCCTGGTTCAACGACCTGGCGGGCTATCACGTCTGCGTCCACGACGGTAATGCCGCGCGTTGCAAAGCGGTCCGACACGGCGGTTTTACCGCTGCCAATGCCGCCACTGAGTCCTACAATGAAGTTGCTCACAATCGAAATTCCGTGTTTATCAAAGCGGTGGTAGCCCGGCGAACGTCAGATAGCCGTTCAATAAGGCAGGGCCCCAAAATAAGGCGATCCAGCCTGCCATCGCAAGGTAGGGGCCAAAGGGAATAGTGCCGGCATTGTCCCGACCTTTGATCGCCAGCAGCATGCCGCCGAGTACCGCGCCGACTACCGATGACAGCAAAATGATAACCGGCAGCATCTGCCAACCGAGCCAGGCACCGAGGGCGGCCAGTAGCTTAAAGTCGCCGTAGCCCATCCCCTCTTTGCCTGTTGCCAGCTTAAACAGCCAGTACACCGACCACAGAGACAAGTAGCCAAAGATCGCGCCCCAAACGGCGTCCTGAAGTGGCACCGTCCCACTCAAGGCGTTGTACGCCAGGCCGAGCCAGAGCAATGGCAGGGTCAAGCTATCTGGCAGGAGTTTGTGGTCGATATCTATCATGCTCATCACCAGCAGCAGCCAGCTGAAGACAATGACGGCTGCTGTGTGCCAGGACATGCCGAACTGAATGGCGGCAAAAATGGCGAGTATGGCCGTTGCGAGTTCTATCGCGGGATAACGCAAGCCGATTCCCGCTTTACAGTTGGCGCAGCGACCGCGTAAAAGTATGAAGCTGATAAGAGGGATATTCTGCCAGGCTCTCACGGGGGCGTGGCAATGGGGGCAGTGCGAATGGGGGTAAGACAGCGTAAAGTGTTCCTGCGAATCCGTCCCGTCCTGCTCCAGAATGAGCCTGCACTCCTGCTTCCAGCGCGCCTCCATCATTTTGGGTAAACGGTAGATAACAACGTTAAAAAAACTGCCAAACAATAGGCTAAAGATGGCGAGCAGCGCCATGCTTAGCACTGGGTTGGAGTGTAAATAGCTCAGGGCAGACATGAATAAAACCTAGCATTGCGCCGCACAGTGTTGGCTAGCGGCGCTTGAAATAGTGGGCGAGCCCGAGATGGTTAAATCGCGGAACCCAGCATGAAGATTGGCAGGTACATTGCGATCATTAAGCCGCCAACCAGCACACCGAGAACCGACATGATGAAGGGTTCTAGCAGCGCAGTCAGCGAGTCTACCGCATTGTCCACGGCCTCTTCGTAGTGATTCGCCACTTTATCGAGCATTTCGTCCAGCGAGCCGGACTCTTCACCTATCGAGACCATCTGCAGCAGCATGGTGGGGAAGAGATTGGTAAAGCGGATGGCTGAATACAGCGTCTGCCCCGTGGTCACATCGTCGCGTATCTGAATAATGGCTTTGTTGTATACGGCATTCCCCGCGGCGCCGGCAACGGAGTTGAGTGCGTCCACCAGCGGTACCCCTGCACCAAAGGTGGTGGCGAGGGTGCGAGAGAAGCGGGCAATGACCGAGTTGTAAATAATATCGCCGACAGCGGGTATTTTAAGAGAGACCTTGTCGACCCAGTCCGAAAAAGCCTGAGAGCGCCGGCGCGCCTGACCAAAGGCATACACCGATACGCCGATAGCGGCGAACATAATGTACCAATTGGCCTGCATCCACTCCGACATCCCCACCACAAGTTTGGTGAATGCAGGTAGATCTGAGCCGAAGCTTTCAAAGGTAGCGGCAAACTGGGGAACGACCTTGATAAGCAGGATCGCGGTGACCACGATGGCAACACAAATAACCGCAATGGGGTAGGTGAGGGCTTTTTTGATTTTGGCTTTCAGTGCCTCGGTTTTTTCCTTGTAGGTCGCTACACGGTCAAGCATGAGTTCAAGCGTACCGGATTGCTCGCCGGACTCGACCAGGCTACAAAACAGATCATCGAAGTACTTGGGGTGTTTGGCGCAGGCGGCGGCAAAGCTGCCGCCGGAGGCCACATCGTTCTTAATGGCATTGACCAGCTCGGTCATTGTCGGATTGCCCGCGCCCTCGGCGACAATGTCGAAGCTTTGCACCAGCGGCACCCCTGCTTTAAGCATGGTGGCCATTTGCCGGGTGAAAATGGCAATGTCTGCCGGTTTGATCGGCTTTTTGCTGCTGAACAGTGGCTTGGGCTTACGCTTTACAACCTTGGGGGCAATGCCCTGCTTGCGCAATTGCGCCTTGGCAATCGCCGGAGAAATAGCAACCATTTCTCCACGGGTTTTTCGGCCTTGCTTATCGGTACCCTGCCAGACAAAAACGGCATCTTTATTCTGTGCGGCCATAATGCTTCTCGAATCTTGTTTTAATCTTTGGTCACGCGGTTAACTTCACTGAGGCTGGTGACGCCTTGCGCGCACTTCTTGAGTGCAGACTGGCGCAAATTATTAAAGCCTTCTCGTTGCGCTTGGTCGGCAATTTCTAATGAGTTGCCGTTCTCCATGATAATACGAGAGATATCTGGTGTTATGCGAACAACTTCGTATATCCCGACGCGACCTTTGAAACCGTTGTTGCAGCGCTCACAGCCAACTGGCTCCATAATCATAGCTGAGCTTAGCATTTCTTCCGTAAAACCTTCCTCTAACAGGGTTTCTTTAGGGATATCTGCAGGTTTTGCGCATTCCTTGCAGAGCCTGCGAGCCAGACGCTGGGCAATAATCAAGCTGACGGAGGTTGCTACATTGAAGGCGGGTACACCCATGTTCAGCAGGCGGGTTAAGGTTTCCGGGGCGCTATTGGTGTGCAGGGTAGATAAAACCAAGTGACCAGTCTGCGCGGCCTTAATAGCAATTTCGGCGGTTTCGAGGTCCCGTATCTCACCCACCATGATAATGTCGGGGTCCTGACGCAGGAAGGATCGCAGGGCCTCGGCAAAGCCCAGGCCGACTTTGGTATTCACGTGTACCTGGTTAATGCCTTCCAGGTTAATTTCTACCGGATCTTCTGCCGTGGAGATATTGAGCTCTGGGGTATTGAGAATGTTCAGGCCGGTATACAGCGATACCGTCTTACCTGAGCCTGTCGGCCCCGTCACCAAAATCATACCTTGAGGCTGGTTGAGGGCCGATAGGTACATCTCCTTTTGTTCGGGCTCATAACCTAGAGCGTCGATACCCATTTGTGCGGAAGACGGGTCGAGAATCCGCAGCACGACCTTCTCTCCCCACAGCGTGGGCAGCGTGTTTACACGAAAGTCGATAGCGCGGGTTTTGGACAGCTTCATTTTTATGCGGCCATCCTGGGGGATGCGCCGCTCAGAGATATCCATTTGTGACATAACTTTCAAGCGCGCAGCCAGTCGAAAGCCCAGTGATGCCGGCGGGCGGGCGACCTCCTGCAAAATACCGTCGGTGCGAAAGCGCACGCGGTAGGTCTTTTCGTAGGGTTCGAAGTGAATATCGGAAGCGCCGCCGCGAATTGCGTCTAGCAAGACTTTGTTCACAAATTTTACGACGGGCGCCTCGTCGGCACCGCTGCTATCGCCTTCAGCCGCCGCATCTTCATCTACCGCCTGAACATCGAGATTCTCCAGGTCGATATCATCCATCTCACCCAGGCTGTCGGTGAGGGACTCTTCCTGGGCGGCCATATAGCTATCGATGGCCGCGTTAAGCGCGGACTCCTCAACCACAATGGGCTCAGTGCTGAGGTTAGTGTGAAACTTTATCTGATCCAAGGCGTGAAGGTTGGTAGGGTCAGACATGCCAATGTAGAGGCGCTTCCCCCGCTGCCACAAAGGTACAATGCGATGACTGCGTATCAGTTTACTGTCTACCAGTTTTTTCGGAGCCAGGTCGATATTGAAAGCCCGCAAGTCCAAAAAGGGGACACCGAACTCATCCGCTGCCGCCTCTGCCACGGCGATGCCATCTACCAGCTTGCAGGCCACCAAGTGGCTGACAAAGCTTTTTTTCTCCTTGCTCGCAGCGTCTTGCGCCTTGCGAATGCCGGCCTCGTCGATTAAACCGTCGAAGACCAGTCGGCGAGCCAAGCCGGTTAAGGGCGCGCTGGAAGAGTTCATAAGCCATTCTTTTTCTTAGTGCTGGACAGGGTGGTTTTAGTATTTAGTACTTTAGCACGCTCGGTCAGATAGGTGGATAGTCATGTAAGCTCGGTGGGCGCAAGTTTGTGCGCAAGGTGCCGATGAAAGCTTTTTTAATCTAGGGAAGGTCTGCACAACCTCCAGAATTTGAGATAATCCTGCGAACACCCATTTCAACCGGACTACTGCATGAGCCAGCTTACCTTTGCCGAA
>NZ_JAFBBD010000011.1 GCF_016906995.1 Spongiibacter marinus
TGACTCGGTGCTCATTGGATACTCCAGATCTGAAAAGTCTGGAGCGTAGCGAAGTCCCGGCAGCAATTTTAGGTGGGGTTTATAGACCGCTTACGTATCGTCTAGTTAACACGCTAGCGGAGGAGCGCTGCTTTGATAGAGCTTCGAGCGTTAACTCGGCCCTTCGTTTGATATTCCGCTCTACTTGATGGAGTCCTTGAAGGTAGGGTTTTCTAGCTTGAAGCAAACTAACATGAAGGCAGTCATTTGCAAAAATCAGGTGCTCATTTCACTCGTTTCTGGGTTTTTTAACGAGATGTCGCTGGTACGTGCATGGCGCACTTAGCGGTGGTTATCGGGAGGCTGCCGCTGGGGTTTGCTCCATTGTTTCGAAATATGCTTTTTTTGCCACCATTAGAACAGGCATTGCGGGGCCAATCTGACCCTACATAATGCCAAAGCCATGTTCCACTCGAGCGCGGATTCTCGACTTTCTTAAGTTGAAGTCGAACTGAGCTTCAGTAAATGTCCGATATCGGCTGTCTGTCTTTTAAGTCTAGTCCAGCGTGGAGTGATCCTTGCAGATCGCACTACATTTTCCGTTCTAAACCCACTCGCCAAAGATCAGCTCTTGTTCGACGCTGCTCGGCCTACGACTCGTTGCCTGTGGATTGGGGTAGAGGTGGGGCAATTGCTATGACTACTCCAAGCTAGGGGGTAAGGTCACATGTCTTCGAGAAAATGCTACTTGAGACTATTCCAGGAGTGCTTCTCGAGGCTTTTTGTCAGGGAAAGTTGTTTTATCGTTTTTGCGATGCCTCTATGATCAGGGTGAGTAACCTTCGTTCGTTGGCAGCTATAATCAAAGGTGTCCTAATTTTTATTCTTAAAATAGTCTCTTGGTGCTACACCATACCAGCGTTTAAATGCGCGGTTAAAAGAACTTTGTTCAGAATAGCCCAATAAGCCGGAGATCTGAGATATTGGTAGTCTATTATCTCTCATGAATTTTTCAGCCTCCTGCTTCCTGACTGAATCTAGCAGCTGTTCGTAAGTGTATCCGCATTCTTTAAGGCGACGATGTAGGGATCGCTCGTTCATGTTGAGATGCTCAGCTATAAAAGCGCGAGATAGCTTTGCGGTAGGCATTATTTTTTTAATTAAATCCCTAACTTCAGTGTCCAAAGACTGATGTAGTCCCTCATGTTTGTTTTCATCAAGATATTTCACGATTATTTTGTATAACGCAGAGTTACCAGATGGTATTTTTTCCTGAAGGGCTTTGGGGGAGAGTAAATTGCCATTATGGCTTCTGTTGAATTTAACTGTAACGGGAAAATGTTTCTTGTATGTATTTTCACTGGAAATCGGAGCGTGTTTAAACCATATGGCATCGACAATAAGGTGGTGATTTATCATAATCCGAATAATTTCAAAGCACGCTGTAACCATGTGCTCTGTAGCTTGAGGGAACTGCTCGCCCGTTCTGTCACGTATTTCTAGGCTTGCAATTGTGGTACCTGATATGTCTTCCAGAGAAAGCTTTATTGCTGGTGTAAAAAAATAAAGGTAGGCGCCAACTGTTACTATAGCCTTTTCAACCGTAGCCGCTGATATCACTATAAACGCGACAGGCCCTAGTATATTGTGGTCCTGCTTTTTGGCTAGACGAATGCCAAAATCGGAGCAGTTAAATATTTTAGAACAGTCCTCCAATAAATTGCAAAATTCTGAGTAAGGGAATATATAATTTTCGTCTGTAAGTTTTTTTACATCTATATCATGCTTTTGCAAAATTAGAGCCGGGTCACCGTTTAATTCTTTCACCAATTCACAAAATCCATTTAAACATGTCGGCTTTACATAATTTTTTGAATAATCCATTGGTAAAAATCTCCGATTGTAAGAAAGAATTCAACGAGCATGATGGGTGACGCTACTGCTATTTTAGTAAGCTCTTTTTTTATTGCAATTTCTCGCTTTAATTTGTTCTCTATCTAGTGGTTGAAGAAAGGTACAAAAGTAGCATTATGCCGCAGTTTCCCTGCACGATCACGCTGGGCTGTAAGCTTCGTTCCTTTTGCAAAGCTGCAGGTTTCACTATCGTATTGTTAGCATTAAGTCGCGGCCGAAGCTACACTGCTTCGGGCGTTGGCGTCATTTTGTTGTGGCTAGCGCATCGGGGATCGGGATTTTCCGGATAACTCAGGCAACTCCGCGCAACTCTATGAGCATATCTAAGATATACAGCAGAATTTAAGGATGAGTCCGTTCATCAGATCATTGAAACGAAATATTCAGTCAGCGATGCATCGGAGTGGATAGGTGTCTCTGATCACAGCTTGTAAAAGAGGGTTAACGCCGCGACGGGTAGGGTCAAAAATCTTTCGCACATTCTTTGGCGGTGGCTTCTCAAGCTGAGTGTTGTGCCTCCAAATCATGCTGCCTTAGCCAGTCCATTGAGACGTACTTGCGGGTGCCCCATTTGGTGATGGTGATGTGGCGTAACCTGGCTCCGACCAGCATCACTCCCGACTCCCCATCAGGAAACGCTCCGACTACCCGAGTCCGGCGCCGAATCTCCCGCATGATTCTTTCCATCGGATTATTGGTCTTGAGCTTAAACCAAGGGGTTGGGGGGATAGCTGTAGTACGTGAGGGTTCCGTTAAACTTGGAGTCGATCAGGTCGGCGGCTTTGGCCAGCGCCATTTCGCAAAGCTCTGCCACGACTTTGACGGCCCTTTCTTGCGCCGCAGTCCGATTCTCCTGGGCATGAATGGCCTTGAGCATCGCGGCCACCTGCCGCATTTTATTGCGCGGTACATGGCTGAAGCCATTGCGGAAGAAGTGTACGGCACGGCGCAGCGCTGCCAGTCGGCATCGGAGTAGCAGTCGGCGATGGATTCCACCAGACCCGGGCAGGCATCCGAAATGATAAGCTGGACGCCCTTCAAACCGCGCTGTTTGAGGTGTGCCAGGAAGCCACCCCAGCCGGTATTGTCTTCCTCGTGGCCTTCATGAACATCGAGAATGCTACGGTAACCGTCTTGATCAACCCCAATGGCGACCAATACTGAGACATTCTTGGCCTCGCTGGTCCAGCTGTGCTTCAGGACGATGCCATTGAGGTGGACAAAAGCGAGCTTGCCCTTAATGGGCCGGTCACGCCCCGTCTCAATGTGCTGATAGACTTTTTTGTTTAGCTTGCTGAAAGTGTCAGAACTGAAACGGGTGCCACACATGGCATCGGTAATATCCTCGACCCGGCGCTCAGATACACCTGCCAGATACATCTCCATCAGCGCCTCCTTGATGGAAGCTTCCCGTCGCTTGTAGCGCTCAATGATGGCAGTCTCAAAGGCCTGCCTGCGCAGTTTGGGCATCTGCAGCTTGACTTCACCCCCCCCCTTGGAGTGGAGCGTGCGCGCGCGTATCAACGCGAACTGGGCTGCGCTCGTAGCGTTGGGCGCCGCACATGGCATCGGCCTCGGCATGCTTTGAATGTGTCAACTGCTCGATGTGTTGGGCGTAGGCATTTATAAGCGGCTTGCTATACGGCTGCCTGACCGAGCTTTTGAGTATTGCCGTTGCTTATACGCAAATCTTAATATGCCAGCTATGATATTTATGTTTTCCCCAGGGTGTTTCAGTAACTCCGTGAAATTGGCGAGCCGTTCGGTGTTCAGCGCTTAATGAAAATCATCCGAAATCACCAAATCAAGTCAGATCGTGGCTATAAGGTATCGTGTACGATCACTCGCTGAACGGCGATAATTGCACCGAATTAGCTAACTCGGGCATTTATTGAGTTATTGCTGAGCAGTCAGATCAATTTTCGGTCACCGATATCACCACTATAAGAACCAGGCTTGGGCTGGAGCTATCTCGCAACTGTAGTCGACCTGCCCTACAGAATAATCCGGGGTTGCTTGATGAAGCCTAATTCAAAAAAACAGTGGTCTAGAAGAGATATTGGCGGCCGCTTGGCGTCGGCGCCCGAGGTAGCGTGAGGCCAAAGAAACAGATCAGGAACCAATACGGCAGTCATGCTTGACCGCGATTCTGTACGAAACACGACTAACAACCCAGTATAAGCCGGTGCGGCAACTGCCGTGATTAAACGGCTGCGGAGTCCTTCTTCATCGGTTTGAAAAAGGAGCAAATCAAGAAACGCATCTGTAAAACCGGTGACGTTGCCCGCACCGATGTGTTCGACTGCATCGAGATGTTCTACAATCAAACCCGCCGCCACAGCCACCTCGGCAGCGTTAGCTTAAGCCTTTGAAGCCACTTTAAAAGCGACGCTTTGTAAATCTATAATATCCCAAGAGGTACCGTTTATCCTTCTAGTTCGCCCCGCGCTTGCATTCCGTTGTGATATGGTATTGTCTTTATATGTCGGATGTTATTTTGGGTTGCTAAATAATATGAAAGAAATCTTCCTTTGGTGCCGAACACTCTAAACAGCACCAGCTGTCATCAAGCTCGGAGAATGGCGTACCCGGCTCGATGCCATCTTCTGGGCAGCCTAGTGCCTCGTCATATATAAACCCGCATGTAGAACACTCAAACTTAGCCATAAAAATGTATCCCCGTTGTTCGATGAGCTATGTTTTATCTATAGCAATAAAGTCAGGTTTTTCGCGAACAAAGCAATCTGGGCAAGGGAAATCCTTTGGCAAATCATCCCATGGCGTCCCCTTGGGGTAGCCCTCTCTGGGGCAGCCATCCTCATTTCGATAGATATATCCACAATCAGGACATTGAAAATCTTTAGACATGTGCTCACCTACATTACATCTCTGCCAGCGTTTAAAAGCTGGCAGGAAGCTTTTCCGGTTAATTATTTACGTTGGAGAAGGGCGATAATATAAAACTCAAGCCCCTGTTAACTTCAGACTCAAGCTTTTGTATTTCTCTTTTTTGTCTGGCGAGATATTAACCTTGTTGAGGTCACCATTAGCCCAGGTAATAACCCTCTGGTCCATCAAGGCAAACCATAATGGAGGGATCATGGCAATACCGAACATGGCGGGATACCCAAATGGCATCGTTGGTACGTTGTCATAATCCCGGAGAACCTGATACGGTTTGGTTGGATGAGCGTGATGATCCGAATGACGCTGTAAATGCAACAAGAGTAGGTTTGAGGCTTTGGAGTTGCTGTTCCATGAATGATGTGGTTGGCACCTTTCATATCTACCCGATTGAAGCTTTTCTCTCAATAGCCCGTAATGTTCAGTATAATTGGCGCATGTTAACTGCCACCAACCATATGCGGCAGATAGTAATAAAAAGGGAATCATAATCCAGCCAAAGAGCGATACAATGATTGAATAGGCCGTTATCGTTATTAATGCTGGTTGAATAATTTCATTACTAAATGACCAAGATGATTTACCGAGTCTTGCGAGTCTCGCTTTCTCTAAGTGCCAGGCTCTTTTGGCTGCGCCGGGTATTTCTCTTAGCATAAACTTATAGATGTTCTCGCCGAGGCGACTAGAGGCTGGGTCCTCGGGTGTCGCAACATCTTTATGGTGGCCCTTGTTATGCTCTATCGTAAAATGACCATATCCACTACATGCCAAGATTATTTTTGCCGCAGCTAATTGCCCCTTGTCATTTACTTTATGTCCAAGTTCATGTCCTGCTACCAAGGCCAAGCCATTTGCAAGGCCTAGGGAAAGAGCGGCGCCCAAGATGCTGAGCCAGCCCCATGACAGCCCGTTCTTCGCAACAGCATAGGACATTGCAAAAACCGCCACCCAATGCATAGCTGTAGCAAAATACATAAGTTTTACATAATATCGATCCTTCGATAACTCTGCGGAAAGATCCTCATTCGGATTGGCGGGGTCATCTCCCATCAGGTGATCTATAAAGGGAAATATTAAATAAAAAAAGACAACAAATAGCCAGAACCAAGCACCATTACCTGATTTTAGAGCGATATACGCAGAAAGTATCGGCACTAGAGGCAGGGCGAGGGACGACAAATATAAATATTTTTTGCTTGTGACCCATGCCGTGTTCGCCAAAGATAAATGTCCCAAAGGATCGTTCGCTGCAATCTTCTTCATAAAGCACTCCTGGGGCGCCCTTTTTTATCTGAAAAATAACAGGCGGCGGAATTGATACGTTAAGGCATATTGGCAACGGTAAATTATATAATGAGAGCGCACTATGTATTGTCATCTCGTTATGTATATTTATCATTTCGGACGATGTTCGGCGTATTTTTTCGTGGAGTTCGGCTGTCTTAGAGGTCCTGAACGATGTTCTAAGTCTAGTGGCTTTTGGTGACTTCGATTCGTGAATTACTGTTGCAAAACCTTGTAAGTAGGGGTCTAAAATCGATTAAGTCAAGAGCGCCTCGGTCGGGACTCCATTTATCACGAGTAATAATGATTCCAGCTAAGTCGATGTGGTGAGGTGCGTATGCAGGCCTGGTCGCGTCAGTCGTAGAATAATTCTGTGCCACATTGGTTTAGGTGTTTTCTATTTTATAGCCTTTGTTGAGGTGTATCCTGAGTGTGGAGATTGGAATACTTCTGATTTAGTGTCTTGGCTTGTGAAAAGCAACCATAGCTAAAAAGTTGCGAAGAGTTTTATCTTTGTGTGCCATTGGGTTGTCATAGCTGGACAAATAGGCATTCATGCTTGGCGGATCGTTGGGTGTCTCTATGGGTTTCTGTCGCATATAAAGTCAATGCCCATCAGTGTTCAGGTTGTGGTCGTTATTCGCCTGTCGTGATTGGTGCTTTGGGGTCGATTTTACTTGGCGTAAGGCGAGATTTCGTGCGGTCTGGCTGCTGCGGATTGCACATACCAATAATTGTTTTAAATTGAGTCGCTCACCTGGTTTGGTGATGGGTTACGGGAGGATGAGGGGCCGCTTTGCAAGCGGGGCACCTGGCTTTGCGAAGGCCGCTCGGGCTAAGTATGGGGAGGGGTAATTTTCTTCCGTTGGGGAGATGATGTGTGTGACCGCTAATGTAAAGAGAAAGTCCTGATAAGGCAATTAATTTGCTTTGTTGTTGGGTAGTATCGCTCATCTATATCTGCAATAAACTGCTGGCGCAGGGGGTTTAGAATAATTGCGTCAGTCCGGAACGTGCCAGTAGGGGGCAGCCTTGAATGAGTATGTGGCTCCGTTCGAGGAATCGCTTTTAGAACGTCCATCATTTGGCCGATGGCTGGCTGGAATTTTTGGCCCTGGAGCAGAGGTTGTGGTTTGCCGTCAACCAGTTAGAAGGTTGGCATAATTATAATCGACAAACTTTTGAGGTGATTGATGTTTAATCGTTATGTATATCTTGGTGGCCTAGTGCTGGTCTCCGGGTTTGGCTGTATGAAAGCTGTTCATGCGGCGCCAATGCTTGAGGAGGTTTTGGTAACTGCGCAAAAGAAATCTGAAAGCACCCAGGATACGCCTATAGCGATAACGGGGATGTCGGAAAACACATTGGAAAAATTTGGCTTTTCCAGTGCTAACGATATCTCGGCTCAAGTACCAAATATGCAGGTTAGTGGTCCTTACGGGGATGTTCAGCCGATATTTTCAATCAGGGGGGTGAGTATGTCTGATTACTCCTCTAATCAAGCCAGCCCTATCGGTGTGTACAATGATGAGGCATACATGGGCGCGGTATATACTCATGGGATGAGCTTTTTTGATGTGGCTCGCCTAGAGGTACTACGGGGGCCGCAGGGAACGCTGTATGGTAAGAATACGACTGGTGGTGCGATAAACATCATAACAAAGACCCCAGAAATTAATGAGGGGTTTCACTACAATATTAAGCAAGGTATCGGTAACTATAATAGCCAGAAGGGTGACTATGGTGTTGAGGGTACGTTAATAGAGGATGTTCTGGCAGCAAGATTGGCGTATTCATATTCGCGAAGAGATGGTTACTACGAAAATCGATTTGGCGGAAATGACCTCTCCCAGCAAGATTTTCAGGGGGCCAGATTAGTTCTTAATGCAAATGTTTCCGACAATATAAATATGGTGTTTAAGTACACCAAGGCCAGAAATGACGGCCTAGCTAGCCCTAGTAGAAACGAACCTCGTGGCGATTTATCAAAAAACCCTGCATTGGTTACAGCGCTAGAGACGGCTGGCGTCGGTGTAAATGATCGGCCAAATAATGGCTACATAGATATAGTTGGCTATTCTCGGCCGGCAGAAGGTCTGGATTATTATGAAGTTGACGACAACTTCACTGGTCCTTTGGTCGTTAATCTGGATCAGTTGGTGCATAAGATTGAATATTTGAATGATTCATACACATTGACATCTATTACCTCATATACAGACAACGACTACGCCCAGGCTCAAAACGTTGATGGTAGTCCCGAGGAGCATCTCGAAATTAACTGGTCCGTAGCAACCCAGGCCTTCAGTCAAGATCTTCGGCTATCTACAACCCTTGGCGACGATGTCGACTTAATTGCTGGCGCGTACTATGCCTGGGAAGATCAGCAACTCCATAATATTTATAGCCTTTATGGCACGCCTCCGGATTTGAGAACTGCGGTGACCTTTCCTGGTGTTACCGGTTACTATCCCTATCTTCTTGACTTTGGTGCTCTTGACCAGAAAATGGACACAGAGAAGGAAAGCCTTGCTGTTTATTCTCAGCTGAGATGGAATATTACGGCGCAGCTCGGCATGGATTTTGGGCTACGCTATACGGAGGACAGTGTTGATCTTCGCTACTTGAACATCTCCCGCGTCGGCTATGATGGATCACCCCGCGGAACATATGTACCGGGGAATACGACAGGAGTCGATAACATTTTTATACCCCTCAACGTCGCTGGTCAGAGTCCGTTAGAGCCTGGGCTGCTCATACAACAGCTGTTGAGTGGTGATCTAACATTGGACGATATTTTGCTAACAGCTCGTACAGGCTATACCCATGGCCCGTACACCACAGAATCGGCAACACCGATGAGCTCAAAGGAGAAAGAGTGGACGGGTAAGCTTGGCATTGACTACAGATTTAATGATTCGCTTATGGTTTATGCGTCATACAGTAAAGGCTTTCGCTCGGGCAATTTCAATTCAGGTGTGTACTATGAGGAGCGTGATTTTGAGAATGCCTATGCCTCGCCAGAGTTTCTTGACGCTTATGAGTTAGGTTTTAAGGCTGACTTTTGGGATAGAAGAGGCCGTGTCAATAGTGCCTTTTTCTATTATGACTACACAGATCAACAATTTATTAATGTGGTTGGTGTGTCTAACTTCCTCGAAAATGCCGGTGGCTCGAAGATAATCGGGTTTGAGTCGGAGATGTTTTTTGCCCTTACAGAGAAGCTAACGGCGCAAATTGGTGTTGGTATTCTTGAAACTGAATACACTGAGCTTGAGCTTTCAAATGTTCAGACCGTTAATGATGACGATGATGTTGTTGACCTGTCTGGGAATGAGTTAATTTCGGCGCCGAAAATAAGCGCTAACGTTTCAATTGACTGGGAGCTGTTAAGTAATTCCTACGGCTATCTTAGCTTAAATGTAAACGGTAATTATCAGGACGATCAGTGGTACAGCGCGTACAATGATAAAATCGGTTACGACAAAATTAAGCAAGATGCTTACGCTATATATAATGCAAGAGTTACCTGGTTTTCACACAATGAAGATTATAGTGTGGCGTTATGGGGGAAAAACATTACGGAAACCAAGTACGACGCGTATGCAATAAATCTACAAGCAGGTTTTGGTTTTGATTACTACCAGCAAGGTGCGCCGGCAACTTATGGGCTTGAATTTACCTATAGATATTAAAAAAGTAATAAACAATTGAGAGGTGTTATATGAAAATATTAAAGGTCTTACTGATTTGCTTTGCTTTTTTTTCATGGAAAGTGCCTGCATTGGCTCTTGAAGTGCCAATTTTAGGATCCTTAACAGTTGGGAACCAGGGGCAGGGCCTGGCTGCGATACTTCCTGCTACTTCAGTTTTGATCGGGGACAACAATATAGTCGACAAAGTGTTGTTTAATGAAAATCTTACTGTGTTGTCGAGTTTGCCAATTGTTGGTAGTCTGCCGCCCCTAGATGGTCGTGGCCTTCCGGTGGTTGGCGGAGTAGAAGAGGCCGTTAACATCGTTAATGGGCTTTTGGGGGTTGTGTTAATAACCCCAGTTTTGAGTGATGGTGACATAGCTATATTAGATGGCGCAGGAGTTTATAATCTTTTACTGGGCGGTAATATACTGCCGAGTTCGGATTTCCTTGCTCTAGATGCGGTGCTGGAGAACTAGAGGCGCGGCAGTTTGAGTGTGAATGGATTTAGCGCTATAAGCAGAAATTTATCACCAGCTTCTACGAGGAAGGTCGGCCGAGATGTAGTGTGTTAGGCTGAATACTTTCGGGTAATCGTGCGAGGGTTAGCAATACCAATAAAAGGTAAACGTATGCCAGAAATACGGTTTTACCGAGCTAACCTTCGCCACTATAGTAGTGGCAAATTAGTTCAGACAAATCGTCGTTTGGATTAAACGCACTCGTTCGCAATGCTAAAACATCAAGAAAGCGTTGGGCCAAACCCGAACCCAAACTTTTACTAACGCGGTACCATGCCTGGGTTTGACCGTAAACTGCGCTAAGCATTGATGCGGTTTTAGTCGTCTCTCGAATATTCATCCCGAGGTGGAGGTGAGCCACGATTTTCGTTATGTTTTATATTGTTAGTATATGTCTGCTGTCATGTCGTAGTCCGCATAGGAAAACCCCTGACATTAGGTTTAGCAGAGTTTTCTACTATGAACGACTGGGTTTTGGGTGTGCTTGCTAAATAGCGGAAAGGTCAGTCACTGCAGGTACAGTATTCAGTCGTAATGCCCGCGCGCGTCTCGATTAGCAAAAGCAGTGGGATCGGTAGCTATAATCGTTGATTGTCTTACTTTTGCGAAACAAGACGATGAATGGCGGCGCGTACTGTATCGCTTTTTTCCATCGGAAGAAAATGGGTCGTATCCTCGATCACTTTAACGTCTGCGGAAGGTAGTAAGGTTTGCAAGCGTTCGCGTGCGGCTAACGAGAAAGTTGATCCTCGCTCCCCGGACAAAGCGACTACTGGGCAACGTAACTGGCGAATACCAGGCCATGGATTGTGTTCAGTCTGAGCAAAGGTGGTGCTCTCCCACTCCGGCGAGCAAGCAAGGCGTATGTGATCCTCGTGATCCATGAAAGCAAAGCGAACATAGGCCTCTAGCCAGGTATCAGGCCAAGTTTTGAAAATACCTCTGCCACGGTAGTGATTCACCGCAGCTTCGTGCGACTCAAAGACTGCGCGCCGACGCGCAGCTCCCGCAGCAAGCGCTAGGCGTTGTGACCTGCGCAGCCGTTTGGCGAGCCACATCTCCAGACCCTGTTTTCTATCCATAATTACAGGCTCCGCAAGAATCAATCCGAGCACTTTCTCTGGGCGACGGGCCGCGGCCATGATGCTTGCGGTTCCACCGATTGAATGGCCGGCCAACCAAATCGGTGTATCGAGGTGATCCAGTAGCGTAGTTAAATCCTGATAGTAGGTTTCCCATCCGCGGAATGTCGATGCTTCTGCTGCATTGGCACTGAATCCATGACCTCTCATGTCCCAAGCCAGGACATTGCATTCGGCCTGAATATCATCAAGGAGTGGCTGGTATAGGCGACCATGAAATCCCGTAGCGTGTGCCCAGTGAAGCATTGGGCGCGATTGAGACTGTGGCCAGCGCCAGAATGTGATTGCTTGTCCGTCTGTAGCTTGAAATTCGCTTCGCCGAGGCATGGTCTGTCTACTGCTCCTGAGCTTCTGTATTCGTGGCGACTACTGCCGGGAGTAACAGCTGGACTCGTCCGCTGGCAATCGGTGCAGCCCTATTGTCTTGCCAACACATTACCTCGACCAGGCTTGTTCGCCTGCCTTGTCGAATAATTTCTGCGCTGGCGAAAGTCGGAAGGATAGCCGCGGAGCGCAAATAGTTAATGTGGCTGTCTAGAATGCGTGGGCAACGGTGGTCTTTATCTCGACGTTGAGCAGCCGTCCGTGCGGTCAGCTCGATTAGTGCGGCTAGAACGCCGCCATGGAGCGCGGGTAGCTTAAAGTTGCCGATCAATGCCTCACGATAGGGCAAATGAATTAAGACTCCTCCATTGTCAGTTTGGGCCTGAAGCCCAAGATGCCGGGCATACGGAATGCGTTCCAGTAAGCCTTGCCAGGCTAAGCACTCGTCGGGGCTATTGGCGGCGCCAGCGGCCTGGTGTTTCGAATTACCGGTAGTGCACATACATCCCCCTAGGCGCGTTCATTTGCTAGAATTCTTCCACCTAGAGTGTTGCGCATAAAGGTTGCATTCGCTGTCGCCAGTAGCTCATGGCAGCCTTCGTGGAAAATGTCGCAATGAATGAATGCGACCTCCTCTGTTAACTTGGGGCAGGTTGCTACCGCCAATAGGGCGCGATCGCCCTTGGCTGGTTGAAAATAATCCACCCGTAAATCTAGCGTGGCAATTGGTGACGAATCCCTTGCCTCTGCAAGCACGGCTAACCCGCTGGCTGAGTCTGCCAGGGAGTAAAGCACACTGGCGCAGAATTCCTCGGTATTATCGTCGACGAACAACCGCGGGTTGGGCGGCAAGCGAATACATGCTTGGTTTTTGGTGATAGAGATAATCTGCATGCCCAGATCCCTGCTGTGAGGGACTTGTTCGGTAAACTGCCAAGCTATCGCTGTGGCTGAATTCCACTGATTATGCTTCGAATCTGTCATTTAGGATTTCGCAGCTTGCTCTATATTTCTAACTGGTTAGCGTTGGCGGGAATCGCTACTTTTTCATTGGTCATTGTCATCGCATTGACAGCCCGCATATCATTCGTGTCTAATTTTGGTTGGTTAACCAACCAAAGGTCAAGGTTTTTTATGTGTTATTAGCGGATCACCAGTTTTATGAAGTACGATCGAGGCGACGAGGCACTACTACGAATAATAATCTAAATTGCTCAAGGGTTTGTTATAGCCATGGTTAACAGACAGATTTTTTCCGCGGGAAAGCTAGGCGATAAGAGCGATGTTTTGACTCATGCAGCTCGACTTTTTCGTGAGAAAGGGTTCGAGAAGACTTCGCTTAAAGAAATTGCGGAAGCCTGCAGCATGCTTCCTGGGAGTTTGCATTATCGGTACAAGACTAAGGAGGCCCTCCTTGTCGAGCTGATGCGTTGGGGAATTGACTTAGTGTCTTCTGAGGTCGAGTCGGCGTACGAGAGCTCTGATGACCCGGCAGAGCAATTGCGACTTTGCATCAATGCGCATTTGCGAGCCTTGTTGGTGGACTCGGACGCGGTTTACGTGCTGCTGTTTGAGTGGCGAGCGCTGCGTCCGGAGGCTCGCAAAGATGTCATCGACCTGCGTGACCAATACGAATCCCTGTGGTCAAGAATCATTGAAAACACGGTTGAAAACGGCGTAACACGGAAGAATATCGATCACCGTTTGCTCCGACTCTTCGGGCTTGGGGCACTGAATTGGGTCGCGACCTGGTTTGACCCAAACGGTGATCATTCGCTGGACGCTATCGGTGACTTTATCTGGCAGATCGCTATCGACGGGGTGGTTAATAAAGGTACGCAAACATAGTATCTGGCTATGCAGGCGCCGGAGCTGTATAGGGCCGCCCGTGAGGGCGATGCGAGGTTTATGCTCTACCACTTCTCCTGATTTGCTCAGGTGGTCGGCCAAACCAGCGCTTGCAGGCACGCCTGAAATTGGCTCCGTCGTGATAGTTCATCAACGCGGCAATGGCCTCGATGGACAATTGGGTATTTAGTAGGTAGCTCGCTGCTTGCTGAGACAGAATCTCGTCGCGAATTTCGCGAAAGCTAGTGCACTCCTTTTTGAGCTTACGTGCGAGTGTGCGTTTGCTCATAAATAATGAAGCTGCGGCCTCATTTTCACTTAGCGTTCCCGGCGGTCGGGATAACATCATTTTCTTCAACCGCGTCTGATAGGTGGGTTGATCAGACTGAAGCTGCGCAAGCATGACTTCACACTGCTGTAAGGCGAGACGATAATTTTCGTGGTTGGCAGAGGCGTTGGGTTCCCGACACAATGACATCGGAAATCTCAATTTTAGCTGTTCGCAGCCAAAGTTAATACGCCCGGACAAGAATTCCGGATATATCGAATGGTATTCGGGCTTAGGATGAGCGAAGAATATTTCTGCACCGTGCAAGGGCCGGCCAATCATGAATTCGCCGAATTCGAAAAGTGCCTTGACCATCACATCCGCTAGGCACCGCTGTATGTTGTCGTCTAGGGCCTCCTGAAAGTCTAGAGTACATTCAAGATGCTCACCGACTTCCTGCAAACGTAGTTCAGTGAAGCTCGCGCGAGTAGGCAGGTATACATGAATCGCTTGAAGCGCAGTGAGGAAGTTGGGGCTGCTGTAGGCAACAAATCCCATCGTTCCATGAGTTGCTGGGGTCAGTCGCTTGCCAAGCAGTAACCCTAATTCAGGCTGGTTGGATAGTTCCATAGCGTTGTGTAAGATACGGATCTGCTGTTCGATAGTTATCAGGCTATCGTCTGCCAAAAACTGCGTTATTCCGATGCCAGTGCCCCTTAGTAGTAGTGGTAATTGTTTGGCGGTCAAACCAAGCTCGCGGGCTATCAGTCGCGAATAATTCGATGGGACATCGCTTCTGCGGCGTTGCGAACCCTCTAATTCTTGCGCTACCACTGTTAGTTCTCCTTCCGATAAAGCAGATACATTGTGTCCTAAAATGACCCGGGTTTGTCAAGAAATGACCTGACGCCTGTGTTGTGATAAAGCGAAAATTATTATCTCAAAACAACTCGCAGGAGAAGGATATTGGGCAAGGTTACATTTATAGAGCACGATCAAACCAAACATGTCGCTGAGTTCAAGCATGGTTCCTCGCTAATGCAAATTGCCGTAGACAATGCTATTCCTGGCATCGACGGTGATTGTGGAGGAGAGTGCGCTTGTGGCACTTGCCACGTCATTATCGCAGACGAATGGTTCAGCAAGACCGGTGTGCCTAATGAAGAAGAGGAGCAGATGCTGTCGATGACACCTGAGCGAGCCAGTACGTCGCGCCTGGGCTGCCAGGTGATTGCTACTGACGCGATGGACGGCATTTTCGTCTATTTACCCGAGTTCCAAATGTGAGCATAGGAGAGCGCATGTCAACAATATCCAAAACGCTTTACGATATTCAGTCCCATGTGATTAATGCTACATCCAAAATCGTGCCGATGCACAGGCAAATTCACGGGCTTAAACTATTGATGGGTGCTAAAAAGAAAGCCTTCGGTACACGCCGCCCGGTACCTGAATTTGTTGAGTCAGCGATTCCGGACGTAAACACGCTCGCCCTAGAGGATATCGATGTCAGCAATCCATTTCTATATAGGCAGGATCAGTGGCGCGCTTATTTCAAACGGTTGCGTGATGAGGCTCCGGTTCATTACCAAAAGAAGAGTCCTTTTGGTCCTTTCTGGTCGGTAACTCGATATGAAGACATCATGTTTGTAGATAAAAGGCACGACCTGTTTTCCGCCGAGCCGCAGATTATTCTGGGTGACCCTCCGGAGGGGCTGTCGGTGGAGATGTTTATAGCGATGGATCCGCCAAAGCACGATGTGCAGCGCAGCTCGGTCCAGGGAGTGGTCGCACCGAAAAATTTAAAGGAATTGGAAGATTTAATTCGATCTCGTACCAAAGATGTACTTGATAGCTTGCCCTTGGAAAAACCTTTCAACTGGGTACCCATGGTATCAAAGGAGCTGACGGGTCGAATGCTTGCAACACTGTTGGACTTTCCTTATGAAGAACGTCACAAGTTAGTTGAATGGTCGGACCGTATGGCTGGTGCGGCATCAGCGACTGGTGGCGAGTTTGCTGATGAAGGGTCAATGTTTGATGCTGCAGCAGACATGGCAAGATCCTTTTCCAAGCTTTGGCGGGATAAGGAGGCCCGGCGCGCGGCGGGGGAAGAGGCTGGTTTCGACTTGATCAGCTTGCTACAGAGCAACGAAGACACTAAAGATCTTATCAATCGCCCGATGGAGTTTATTGGCAACCTGACGCTACTTATCGTTGGTGGCAATGACACTACTCGTAACTCAATGAGTGGTGGTTTAGTGGCCATGAAAAAATTCCCTCAAGAATTTAAAAAGCTGAAGGCAAAGCCGGAGCTGATTCCTAACATGGTATCGGAAATCATTCGTTGGCAAACTCCGCTGGCTTACATGCGCAGAATCGCGAAGCAGGATGTTGAGTTGGGCGGAGATACCATCAAAAAGGGTGACCGTGTAGTAATGTGGTATGCTTCGGGTAATCGGGACGAACGAAAGTTCGAAAACCCAGATGATTTTGTCATTGATCGCAGAGATGCGCGGAATCACATGTCGTTTGGATACGGAGTTCACCGTTGTATGGGTAACCGTCTAGCTGAATTACAGCTCCGCATTCTCTGGGAAGAGCTTCTTAAACGTTTTGATAAAATCGAAGTAGTTGCCGAGCCTGAGTTGGTTCAGTCAAACTTCGTACGCGGCTATTCAGAACTTATGGTTAAGCTATCCCCAAAAAACGACAGTTGACGGGTATACAGTAAAAATAACTTGAGCTGAAGCGGCTCAGGCGTAGTAGTTCAGACTTGACCTGACAGATACCGGTTTATTATCGGGCGTCTGTCAGGTCAGACTCAGTTTGCGAACTTTTCCTTCCAAATTCGTTTACCATCGAACAGGGTTTTCAGCGGTGTTCTGTCGCAGCACTTCTTGCCCTGAGGGGTTTCTTGATTGTCGCAGTAGTCCAGCCAGTTTTCCAAATCAGTCCGGAGCTCTTTGGGTGAAGAGCGAGTTGATAAAATTCCTGTAGTATCGTCCTATAAAGGCGCTCACAAATACCTTCGTCTGTGGATGGCGCGGTTTAGTCCGGGAGAGCGAGGCCATTTAAATGGACGAAGCCTGCAGGTCAAATTTTGGCCTCGGTGGAGCGCGCAAAACAATCGTTACAGAATTAACCGCATGGACCACGAGTCCACTCCAAGGCCACGCCTTATTAGTTACTCAATGTCAGTATGATGCTCTGTGTAACGTCACTGCATCATCTCAATTAATACCCGTTCTGGCGCTGACAACTCCGTACCATGGCGGTGGGCGCAGCAAAGCTCAACAGAGCCCACGTATTCAATAGGTAACAGAGAAAAGCGCGTCAGAAAGTCCGCATTGCTGCGATACGCGCGACCAACAAAGGCAACTGCATCCGTTGCCGCGACCACTTCACAAACTAGTGGAAAATAGCCGATGATATGAATCTGGTGGTCGAGGGGAATCTCGGTTTTACCCAGCAGCTTGCTGGTAATCTCTGGCGACCCACCATCGCGTTCAGGCAGCACCAGAGGATAATCCAGAATTTCCTTAGGAGTAACTTTTTTTAACCTGGCCAGGGGGTGGGAAGCGCGCACAAAGAAACAACCGGCAAAAGGCCTGACCGGAATGGTTTTTAGCTCAGAATGCTCCCTCAAGGCCCGGCTTGAACCGATGATCATGTCGGCGTCGCCCGCCCGCAACAGACTCACAGCCCGTTCACTCGCCACCGATTTGATTTCGACTTTCAGACGCGGGTAGTACTGCAGCAACTGGGGCAGCGCCGAGTTCAACAAGCTCACCAGGGGTGGCGGGGAAATGCAGAGCCGCAGCTGGGACTCTCGGTACTCACGAAAGGTTCGGGCATCCGCACTTAACTGATCGATATCTGCCAGAATACGCGACGCCCTGTCGATAATATTGCGCCCCAACGCGGTTGCCCGCATACCCCGCGCACGGCGCTCAAACAACGCGAAACCCAGCTCCTTTTCCAGTTCTGCCACGGTGCGGGTCAGACTGGGCTGGGAAACATGAATCGCCTCTGCCGCCGCGCTCATCGACCCATAGCGATCCACTGCAACAATGTAGCGCAGTTTATTAGTGTTCACACCGCCCCCACGTTAGGGCCTGTTGACACTAATTGAATTGCACCTGCTGGCGGTCATTTTTGCCTCCAGCTAGGCGGAGTGAGCGCAGTTTGGTCATTCCAAATAAGCGAACTCCAACAACGCTGGGGGCAAAAATGGCCCCAGCCCTCCGGGTTGTGGCTAAAAATCCACCACTCTTCGTTGTTCGTCGTTCATTTGGAATAACCAAACCTCTCTCCTCACGCCTTGATTGGTGAATTTTTAGCCACAACAACAGGCGTAATCCAATTAGTGTCAACAGGCCCTAGGCTCCAGTACTGTGACATGGTATGCGTAAAACGTATATTACAAAAATAATAGTATTGGACGGTATATCTTATAGCGTGTCAAATGCCCCAAATGGCCAGAACAAGCGAAGGAACTCAACATGCTGGATCGCACCGAAATGAGCCCTCACGGCGCCGCCAATACGCAGCTAGGCCAAGCCAACACCCAGCATGCAGCCACCCCGATGAACACTGAAAGCCCAAACCGCACGAACACGGAAAGTATCCCTAACCTGCAAACTGAAAGCGTGCTGTTTTTGATGGACGCCGGCACAGATGTAGAAGCCCGTTTCCTGAAGGACAAAATCGTCGCCTGGCAAATGGAAACCGACTTTGCCGGGCGCTGCGACCAAGTCTGTGTTGATATCGCACGCTCCCAGGAGAACATCTCAGCAGACTCTCTTGCCAAAAAGATTACCGAGCACGCCGCCAGTATCATCGTGCCGGTCAGGCTGACCTGGCTGACCTCTGTCGACGGTAAAAACGCTACCCCGCGGGTGCGGGATCTGTTATTTGCAAACCCGAGAAAACCCAACAATAGTAAGGCGGCGTCCATTCTCAAGCACCACCCCGAGTTTTCCCGCTTTATTGTTGCCGAAGCCGCCAGCATGAGCGAATTGCTCAACCGCTATCGGACCCAAACCGGTCAAACAGACCCCAATGACAAAACATTTGCCCAATACATTGCCGGTCAGGCCGGACTCGCCCTTGATGTTGAAGAGCGCAGGCTGCGTGGCGGGCGCTACAAAGTGCCCCGCCGCGTTGCCGAAGCATTGCGCAATGACCAACGCTTCCGCACCGAGCTCGAAGCACTCCAGCAGGCGCAAGACCAAACACCTGAGCATGTTGATCGGGAAGTGTCCCGTATCATGGAAGAACTGATCGCTAAGCCCAGCACTTTCTGGCAAGACATTTTTGGCGGGCTCAGCCGCTTTATCTCCTCGCTGGGTTACAACAAGCATGTCCGCCTAGACCGGGACAAGCTGGAAAACGTGCGGAAAATCGCCCGCAATCACCCTACCGTGTTTCTGTTTACTCACAAGTCTCACATCGATGGCTTTGTACTTAACGCCGTATTATTTGACGAAGACTTCCCGCCCCCACATATTATTGGCGGCAACAATATGGCCTTTTTCGGCCTCGGTTTTATTGCCCATCACGCCGGCACAATTTTCATACGGCGCAACTTTCAGGACAGCCCAGCTTACAAGCTGGTACTGCGTCACTACCTCGGCTATTTGCTGAACAAGCGTTTTCCCATGAGTTGGGCCTTTGAAGGCACCCGCTCCCGCACCGGCAAGCTGATGCCCCCACGTTACGGCATCCTCAAATACGTACTTGAGTCGATGCAGCCCCGGGACATTCGAAACCTGCACATTATTCCGGTATCGATTAACTACGACCTGATCGAAGACGTAAAAGACTACGCAACCGAGCAACAGGGTGGCATCAAACGCCCGGAATCCCTGAAGTGGTTTTTGGAATACCTGCGGGGCATGCAACGCCCCATGGGCCATATTCATATGGACTTTGGCGACGCGGTGGTAGTGCCTGAGGCCCCCGATCTCAGCGACAAACTGGAACTGCAAAAGCTGGCTTTCCGGGTGGGAGTCGAGGCCAACAGGGTATCACCGCTCACTTCGGCATCTATCGCCTGCATGATATTGTTAGGTGCTTCGCCTCGCGCATTGACCGCTGAAGAACTACTGTTAGACATGAGCCGTTGCGTTCAATGGGCCAGGGTGCGCGATATCCCCCTTACCGAGGAGCTATCCACCTCGCCGCAAACCGCGCTGCTGAATCTGCTCGATATTCTGGTGACCAATAATCTGGTTACCCGCTATGACGGCGGGCCGGAAGTGGTCTACGCCATTCCCGAAGACCAGCACGGCGAAGCCAGCTACTACCGCAATACCGTCGCCCATCACTTTGTTTCAAAAGCGATCACCGAGATGGCGCTGATGAAGCTGACCGTAGTCTCACCGGAAACCCCCGTTGAGGCCTTTTGGGAAGAAGTGGAACGCCTGCGGGACTTTTTCAAGTTTGAGTTTTTCTACGCCGACAAACAGCAGTCCCTCACCAATATCAAATCCGAACTCGCCATCTATGACACCGAGTGGGAAGCAAAACTGCAGGCAGACACCGCTTACGCCAACAATCTGCTGCTGAGCTTTACGCCGATTACCGCTCACGCCGTGTTACTCCCCTATATCGAAGGCTATCGGGTGGTTGCCGAGGTCATCTCGCTCTACACCGCCAACGAGTCGCCCACCGAGAAGGATGTGCTCAACAAGGCCCTTGCCTATGGCAAGCAGGCCCTACTGCAACGGCGCATCAGCAGCCCGGCCTCTATTGGCAAGGTGACTTTTCAAAATGCGTACAAGCTTCTCGACTCCCGGAGCCTGATGGCAAGCGGTGGCGAGGACATCGAACAGGCTCGGCGGGAACAAAGCCAGGAAATCAGAATGCTGGCTCGCCGCCTGGAAAGACTGAGGGCCATTTCTCTTCAGCACTAGTCTGCCAATACGGAATAGCGGCCCTTCGCAGAAGCGACCCAAACGACTTTAGTGAGAGCAGCCATGCCATCGATCACCACAACCAAACCCCTGAACGACCTGAAAGCCGCCATCGACGCCGCACCCAAGGGAAAGAAAATCGTCGCCTTTTTTGATTTTGACGGCACGATTATCGAAGGTTACTCGGCGGGGCTTTATCTGAAAAGGCTTTTTAAGGAGCGCAGCCTGTCACCCCGTGATTACGTGGAGATAGTCAGCTTTCTCTTTCTGGAAGACCCCACCGACGACGAGTTTGCCAATCTGCTTCGATGCTGCTTGAAGAACTGGAAAGGCAAAACCGAAGACGAAGTACGCCAACTTTGGCTGGAGCTATTTATTGCCGAACTTGGCGCCCGCATTTACCCGGAAATCAGCGAGATTATTCGCGCCCACAAACGCCGTGGTCACAGGATTGTGGTGGCCTCGTCAGCGCTGAAATACCAGATCGAACACTGCGCCGAGGCACTGGAGATCGATGAGATTCTGGCATCCCGTGCTGAGCTGGTCGACGACCAGTTCAGCGGCGACATCGACGCACCAACCCTGTGGGGAGAGGGTAAGGCCCAGGCCGTAAGCGATTACGCCAAACGCCATAAGTTGAATCTCGATAACTGTTTCGCCTATGCCAACGGCAGCGAAGATGTCGACTTTCTCTCCGGCGTTGGTCACCCCTGCGCGGTAAACCCCTCATCAAGACTGACCGCCGCCGCGCGCAAAAATGCCTGGCCACAGCTCCGCTTTCGCTCGCCGACCAAGGTCAGCGTTAATGAAAAAGTGCGCACTATCGCCAGCGACGCCGGCATGGGCTTGTCGCTGCTCGGCACCTTGGTTTCAACCGTGGCCGGCACCCCCAAGCGCAAGGCGCTGAACCGGCTGTTTAATCTGGGTAGTGATATCGGCCTGGCCGCGGCGGGAATCAAGCTGAATATTATCGGCGAACAGAATTTGTGGGCCCAGCGCCCGGCGGTCTTTATCTTCAACCACCAGTCACCACTGGACCTGATTATTGGCGTAAATCTTATCGGGCGGGACTTCACCGGGGTGGTGAAAAAAGAAGCCAAGGACATGTTCGGCTGGGGCCATTTTATGCAGTTTTCGGAGATGGCCTTTATCGACCGGGGCAATACCGCCCAGGCCAAAGAGATGCTTGCCCCCGCCATCGAAAAACTCAGCCGCGGAATTTCAGTGGGTCTCTGCCCTGAAGGCACCCGATCCTATACGCCCAAGCTCGGCAAATTCAAAAAGGGCGCCTTCCATATTGCCATGCAGGCCGGTGTGCCCATTGTTCCGGTGGTCCTTCGCAACGCCGCCGAGTGCATGTCACGCGACAGCCTGTGGATGCGTCCGGGCACGGTGGATGTCTGTGTGCTGCCCCCCATCGATTGTATCGACTGGACCCTCGACAACATGCAGTCACACATCGATGAGATTGAAAACAGCTACCGGGAAATCATTGCCGACTGGCCCGGCACCACCCAGTACGCTATCGCCTGAAAGGATCCGAACATGACAGCAACAACCCCTTCACCTGAGCCGACAATCTGGCATGCAGATGATAGCCTCAACGCCTTTGAGTCGCTGATGTGGCGCCTCGACAGATACGACAACCTGCGCTCAGCGGTGTGCGGCATAGAAGTCATTGAAGGCACGCTTTCGAGCGACGAGATCCGCAAGGTATGTAACTACTTACTACAGCGCGCACCCCGACTGTCGCAACGCCTGGTAAAAGCCCTGCCCTTTACCAATCCGGTCTGGCAGACCGACACCCACTTCTCTCTGGACAACCACCTGATCCTGGTGGACGGGGGCAACTGCGGCCTCGACGAGGTGTTCGACATAACCGCAGATTTCGCCATGGATGACTTTAACCGGGC
Source organism: Spongiibacter marinus (assembly GCF_016906995.1). Classification (GTDB taxonomy): domain Bacteria; phylum Pseudomonadota; class Gammaproteobacteria; order Pseudomonadales; family Spongiibacteraceae; genus Spongiibacter; species Spongiibacter marinus. The sequence goes on from NZ_JAFBBD010000011.1 coordinate 22,713, forward strand.
GCATTCCCCCTGGGAGCTGATGTATGTTTCGAATCTCGAAAACAATCAATCGGCCTTGATCATCAAGATTCATCACGCCATGTCTGACGGGATTGGAATCGCGCAACTGCTCGACATTCTTCACAGCGATATTCCCGAACAGGTCGACGATTTTGGCAGCCAGGATGGCCAGCCCAAAACACCGGCGCTGACGGTTTTGCGACGCTCACTGCTCTCTCGCGAAGCACTCAAAACCCGCGCCCAACGTTCTGGCGCCCTGCTCGTCAAACTTTCCCGCCGTAAAGGCGCTGCCAGCGAGCTCGCCCGCTATGTCTCATCCCTGAGCCGGGTACTCTCCCCGCCGGATGCCAAGCCCTCGCCGCTGATGTCCCACCGCAACGACCGCTGGCAATTTGACGGCTTCACCCTTCCCCTTGACGCGATGAAAGGCGCGGCAAAAAGCCGCTCGGTCAAACTGAACGACATCTTTATCGCAGGCGTGTTGCGCGGCTTTTGGCTGTACCACGAGCACGCCGGTGTTGAACACCCCGCAGTGCCGGTCACCATCCCGGTGAATGTCCGCCCGGAAGGCAAACAGGGTGGCGGCAATCACTTTGTACCATTGCAGATTTCCGGGCCGCTGTGCGGCGATACCGCTCAGCTGATTTCCGTCGTCAATCGGCAGGTTCAGCGCAAGCGCCGGGAGGTCGCCCTGACCGCGCCCATGTTACTGATGCCGGTACTGAATTCGCTTCCGGATTCGCTGGTGGCCCGGCAGATGTCTCAGCAGTTGCGCGGCACCGACATTCAGATGAGCAATGTGCCAGGCACTCAGAATCGGCCCAGCCTGGCGGGTAGGCCCGTCACTGCCCTCTATCCCTTCGCGCCCTTACCGGGTTGCGCTGCAATGATCTCGCTGGTTTCTATCGCCGAAGACTGCTATGTCGGCTTGAATCTCGACAGCGCTGCGGTCACCGACAAAGCCCTGCTCAAGCAGATGATTCAGCAGGGCTTTAACGACATTTTCAACGAGGGCTAACAGACCGTGAAACTAAGTAAATTCAAAGGCTGCCGCGGCGAAAGCATCGCGTGGCAGTGCTGGACACAGGACGCGCCCATCGCCTCGGTGGTGATCTCTCACGGCCTGGGCGAGCACGGCGGTCGTTATGCACCCATGGCGGAACGGCTACACCGGGATGGCTATAATGTTTTTGCCATAGACCACCGGGGTCACGGCCGGTCCTCCGGACGCCGCGGCGACATTTTCAACTTTGAAGATTGCATCGCCAACCTAGCCACCTTGATCAGCACCGTGGTGCGCCCATTGGGTTGCCCAGTGATTCTGTTTGGCCATAGCATGGGCGGCGCCATTGCCACCGGTTACACCTTAAAACATCAGGGCCAGTTCGCCGCTTTAATGCTCTCTGGCCCGGCCCTGTCTACCGAGCTGGTACCGGGGCCAATGAAGCTCATCAGTAAATATCTGGCTAAGGCGGTGCCGTTTCTGCCGGTGCTGAAAATCGACCCCAGCCTTGTGAGTCGCGACCCGGAACAAGTGCGCGGCTACGAGGATGACCCATTGAATCTTCACGGCAGCGTGCCCATTCGCACCGTTGCTGAACTGGCAGCGGCGATTGACCCAATGCCCAAGCAGTTCTCAAAAATCACTCTGCCGCTGTTGGTAATGCACGGCGCCGAGGACCAATTGATACCCGCCGAGGCCAGCAAGGTGCTGTATGACAACTGCACCAGCGAAGACAAAACCCTGAAGATTTATCCTCACTTGTACCACGAGATTCTCAACGAACTACCCGAGGATCGCGCCCGGGTACTCGCGGATATCAGTGACTGGGTGCATACCCGCTATGCCAATGCCGAGGTGAGCTAAAGGCCAGGCCGATGATACGCACTCTTGAAAATACCCTTGCCAATGCCTCCTGCTATGAGGAGTGGCGGAACGCTGCGCAAAAGCTCGACGAGCTGACCGGCATGGATTATTGGAAAGAGACTGACCGAACCGGTCATTACGACTACCGATCAATACGTCGACGACTGGATTCCCTGCGGGAGCTGCTCGCCGATGGCAACCAACGCGGGGTGCTCTACGCCTTGAACGAAGGTATTCACGGCAATATGGGCGGCATGGGAAACATGCGTCTGTATACCCAGGCCGGCTTCGGCACCAAAACCCTTATTGTTGAATTCATTGAGGAGATGGTCGCCGCACTCCAATTTTTGGCAAGCAGCAAATCCGACAATATCCCCCTCGCCGAAAAACAGGATTTTCCGGCGCGCGAGCCGCTGCGCAGGGCGTTCCGCGCTAATATTAAGCGGCTCCGGCAACTTTTTTTATTTCCATCTAGTGGCTCATGCGGAAAATAATGTAACGTTAAGACGAGGAGGTGTATAGCGTTTTTCCTATGCGTACTCCCAAATCTCTACACGTTTCTGACGATACCGCAGCCACTCTTAACGAATGGTGCCGGTCAACGACTTTGCCGCACGGGCAGATCATGCGAGCGAAGATTATTCTTCAGCTCAGCGAAGGTATGACTCCCACAGAGGTTGCCACCGCACAGCGGACCTCGGCAAAGACGGTTCACCGCTGGCGCAACCGCTTCGAAGAAGAAGGCGTTGAAGGGCTACAAGAACGCGCTCGCAGCGGAAGACCTACCGTCATTGATAAGAAGACCGTAGACCGGGTTCTGTTTCTAACGACAAAGCGGATACCACAAGAAGCGACGCACTGGAGTATTGAGCTGATGGCTAAGTACGCTGAAGTGACGCCATGGCAGGTCCGCCAGATATGGGAAGCGGCTGATTTGCGTCCTCATCGGCTAAAGACATTCAAGATCAGTAATGACCCTAAGTTCTCTGATAAGGTGATCGACATTGTTGGGCTGTACATGAATCCGCCGGACAATGCTGTCGTTATGAGCGTTGAAGAGAAGACACAAATTCAGGCCTTGGATAGGACGCAACCTGGCTTTCCTCTAAGCCCGAGTCGAATTGGAAACCGGACACATGCCTCTATTTAATTACATTTGAAATTCGGGAAGTCTAACTACAGCACCTTCAAGAGCGGGAGTTACGACAACCTGGCAAGCTAATCTAGAACCCTCGGATATTTCCGGCGTCATGGTCAACAATGATTGCTCATCGCTGCCAATTTCTCCGGAGCTACCCAGCCATTCTTTCTCAATAACTATGTGGCAGGTTCCACATGCACAATTTCCGCCACAATCGGCATCGATTCCTGGGACCAGATTATTAATTGCGGCAGACATCAGGTTTTCACCTTCTAGAGCATCAACGTTGTGCTCAACGCCGGTGTGTTCAATAAATCTTATTTTGACCATTACTCGCTATCTCCTCTAAACACATTTTTATAATGGCAGCGATTTAAAAATGTTACAGGTTATTATCTGACAAAGGGGGGGGGCAATTTAAGACAAATGGGGTAATATTATGTATAATAATTAGTAATTAATTGCAGCAGTTTTAATATCAACAATATGAATTAAAGTATGATAAACAACAGGGCAACGATTTCCACAAGCTATTCAAAAGTTATCGCGAGAGAACTGAATCTTAGCGAAGACGCCTTAGGGCCATTCCTTAAGGGCACTAATCTCAAGCCGCGTGAATTTATGGATCCAAACACCCTGCTAACGCCAACTCAACAACTAAACATTATTGAAAATGCATTGGAAATCTATGGGGACAGGGGGCTGGGGCTACAGGTCGGACATAAAATCACCCCTTTTAGTCACGGACCACTGGGTTTGCTCGCCTACAGCAGTCCGACGTTAATGGATGCAATAAAAGCTTTCTGCAACTATCTGCCAACACGAATTATTCTCACCCATTTAACGACGAAAAAATCTGAGAGATACCTAGAGTGTCATCTTATTCTTGATATAAAAACAAATGAAAAAATATACCGCTTTTTTATCGAGGCATTTAGTGCCACGCTGGTTTCGATCGTCAATTTTGTTCTAGGATATACGCCCGCAGAATTACTAATTGAATACAAATACTCTCAGCCACATTATTCTGGAATCTATGGGCGCTATATCGACTTTAAGTATTCGTTTTCAAAATCACAATCTGTACTATTCATACCAATCGAGCTTTGCGAGAAGCGTAATGCAAACGCCGATCAGGAAAATTATCGAATCGCCTTGCAGCAATGCAAAAAGCGTTTAAGGCAGCTGGGGGGAGGGGTGGTTAATCAAGTTGAGAGCATCATTTTTTCACGAGGGTCTATACATAGCACAGAAGAAGTGGCATCACTGCTGTTAATGAATAAGCGGACTTTGGCTAGAAGGCTTAATGATGAAAACAGTTGTTTCCGCGAAATACGTGACAAGGTCCTGGCAACTCTCGCTTGTGAGTATCTTAGCCAAACTCAGCTATCAGTAGAAGTTATCGCGCAAATTATTGGCTATCACGACAGCGCTAGCTTTCGGCGAGCATTCAAGCGCTGGAAAAGTATCACTCCCAGTCAGTTTCGCGAGAAAAATCAGCTCTAATTGCAAAAGAAAAGGCCCTCAATAATTTATCTTAAAAAAAGCGCGATAAATTATCGCGCAAGCTGGGTGGGACGGTGAAGCATCATGCAATATCATTGCAACAATTAATTAAAATATAGTAATCGATCTCACAACAAAAGGATTCTTTCCCGATATTGCGAATTTTATGCCTTAATAAGGTTTTAAGTAGTTTCGGTCGTTCACCATAGTTTTTTAGTTATCTGTGTTTTGCAGATTTTTTCTCACTCCTCTTCTTCTCATCGCCAAAAATCAGAATTTACAATGCTTTGCGAAGGGTGTTTTTTCTGTCAACTAAGTTTCTCGATCTTGGCACCCTTATTGCCGGCATGCAAATTCTAAGGAGGTTACGAAATCTCTTGATTTTACAATGCCTGCCTTCGGCAGTGCTCCCTGTGTTGTGATTAGTTCAGCAATCATAATGGACAACCGGAAATTAACGACTGGCCTCATTCTCGAATATTTTATTGGATTCATTATAATTTTATATGGTATAGCTGAGCATTCTCGGTAAAAATTATAATACACATTATTAGTGTCAAAAATTCAAAAAATACTACTTATATTTTAATTAAATAATTAAGGGCGGATTTTCCTCCGGATGGCTTGTATTCCCTTGGTTGAGCCGTTCTTAGTAATGGTGCACCTAATTTTGGGGATTGTCTTATCGCATTCGGACAATTGGTTGACATTGGAGGACACATGGTTGCCGGCGCACGTTAAAGATATAAATAGATTGGATTGATCGTATCGCGCGTGACTCGTACCGCTAAAAGTTGTCCTCAACTGCCAATACTTTTGTTCCATCCAAGCGAAAGAATAAGCTGTCGTCAGAAGCAATGACGCTAAAGTCTGTTTCCATCAAAAAATAATCGATTAAGGAAGTGAAATGGTATCAATAGCCGAACCGCCATGTTACAACCACATCATTAATGGGCAGGATACACCACCGAAGGAAAATGCCTACATTGATGTGATTTGCCCCGCTACGGGAAAAATTATTGCATTGACTGCCGACGGCGACGCTCGCGATGTCGATCTGGCTGTAGAGGCAGCAAGCACAGCATTTAAAAATAAAGATTGGCGGTTTATGGCGCCAGAACAACGCTCAAAACTACTTTATCAATTGGGCAATACCGTGCTGGCCAACGCACAGGAATTGGCCCAACTGGAAGTTGAAGCTTCCGGGGGAACCATAAAACGAGTAATGGGGCTGGATATGCTGGCCATTGCCGACTTGTTCTTTACGTTGGCAGAGTCAATTAAAGACTATCCATTTATCGAGAACCTGGCGCCCAAACTGCTTCCAGAGCAGGTTAATACTATGGTGGTTCGCGAAGCAGTTGGCGTCTGCGGTGTCATCACAGCCTGGAATTTCCCCCTACTCCTGCTTGCCTGGAAAATTGCCCCAGCATTAGCCGCCGGAAATACGGTTGTTGTTAAGGCATCTGAACTTACACCAACCTCTACCTATCGAGTTATCGAACTATTTAACACCCTACTCCCACCTGGCGTACTTAATCTGGTCAGTGGTACTGGCGTCAAAGTTGGCGACGCCCTGGTAAGACATCCCAAGGTCAACAAGATTTCATTTACCGGGTCAACCCGAACCGGCAAGCAAATACAAACAGCAGCCGCAGAAACGCTGAAGCGCGTCACATTGGAACTCGGTGGTAAAGGTGCCGCGATAGTGATGCCCGATGCCAATCTTGAACTTGTCGCCCACGGTGCACTGTTCGGCATTATGATGAACGCGGGGCAAGCCTGTGAATCAGCCAGCCGTCTTATTGTGCACGAAGACATTCACGACGAGTTGGTGGCGAAGATGACAGAGGCTGCAGAGAAGATTGCGGTCGGCAACCCATTCGACCCCAACACAGGAATGGGCCCCATTATTTCGGAACAGCAATTTAACAAAATCATAGCCTATATCGATTCGGCCAGAGAGCAAGGTGCCAAGATAGTCTGCGGAGGGGAACGCCGTCACGTAGCGGGCTGCGAAAACGGCTACTTCGTTGCGCCGACTATTATCACCGAATGCCGTAATGATATGACGCACGCCTGCGAAGAAATCTTTGGACCGGTACTCTCGGTGCTGAAATACCGGGACATTGATGCTGCAATAGACACCGCCAACGACTCTGTTTATGGACTTTCCGCCGGCATCTGGACCGAAGATGTTGTTGAAGCCCAGGCCATCGCCCGACGTCTGGAGGCGGGATCGGTGTGGATTAACGACTGGCATATGATGCGCACCGACGCGCCATTTGGTGGCATGAAGCAAAGTGGCTATGGCCGAGAAATGAGTGAACTGAGTCTGCACTCGTACACCGAAATCAAAGCGATTTCGACAGCTTTCGAACGCGACCCTAGAAAGAAATCAACCTATCAATTGGTGCATTCCTTTTAATCGGCGCTCTCAGGTCAACTTTTACAATTAGCGAGATAATAAGATGTCATCATCACATTACTATCAATACACTATGCGCACTGCTCTGCACTGTGCAGCGGGATCTATCATTCGGCTACCAGCTTTATTTGACGGCATGGGCGCAAAACGCGTTGTCTTATACAGCGACACGGGATTAAGACAAGCCGGCATTGTCGACAAGGTCATCTCGGTTTTTGCGAATGGAGCCAGCAATAAGGCGAAATTAGTCGGTGTTTACACTGAAATCAGTCAGGATGCCGGATGCGAATCAGTAAACGAAGCGACCGCCTTCGCGCGCTCAGTGGGTGCAGACGCCATATTGGCGGTCGGCGGCGGCAGCGTACTGGACGCCTCCAAAGGCGTTAAATATTCCCTGCAACACGGCGCCTCCGATATTACCGAACTGCTCCAGAGCGGTATTAAACTTGAGTCATGGCCAAAGGCGCAACATTCAGCCATTCCTCATATCGGTGTTCCAACAACGGCGGGCACAGGCGCCGAAGTGTCCCCTGTAGCGGTGTTTTATAACGAATCGCTCGGTATCAAAACCAATCTCGTTGCCCCATTTTTAGAACCCGACATGGCCGTGCTAGACGCAAATTTAACCCTGGGCCTGCCGCCGTCGCTCACTGCAGCGACCGGTATGGACGCATTGACCCATGCTCTGGAAGCGATTGCTTCACCCACCTCCAATGCCTTGACCGATGCCCACGCCTTTCATGCCGCACAGTTAATCGTCGAAAACCTGCCAAAGGTGATTGAACGCGGCGACGACGTTATCGCCCGATCCAATATGCTACAGGCCAGCAGTATGGCGATTGATGCCTTTGGTGGTAGCTTGAATGCCATCCCGGTTCACAACTGTGCCCACGCCTTTGGCAGCATGTTTCACATTCCCCACGGTGATGCGAACGCCGCACTGCTGCCGGTGGTAATGGAAGCCTGTCAGGACTTTTATCGCGGGAAGGGCCGGCGTCTGGCTAAAGCACTGAATTTGCCACAAGAAGGTGACGATCTGGAGCTGGTCCACAATTGCATTGGGTTTCTAAAGGATTTTCAACGCAATATTGGTTGTACGACTGAGTTTTCGCGCTGGAATGCCACCCAAGATAAGAAGGGTGAAATCGTGGTTGCTATTGCTTCTGACCCTGCCGCCATGTTCTATCCCATCCCTGCCGACGCGGTTTCTAAGATTATTCAAGCCGTTTCCTGATCCAACCCTCGGCCTATCCAATGGAATGGGCCGAGGAACTCAAACAACAAGAAGGTTTAAATCACAATGCTCTGTGGGAATATGCAAACCAACGGTCTACTGATTTCAGATATTCTCGAATATACCGTACGCCACAACCCTGACTCTAAAATCACCAGCCGCGACAACGACGGCAGCATTCGGCAATTTAGTTACAGCGAACTCTACCAACGTGTTTTAAAGCTCGCCAGCGCCCTGGACCAACTCGGCGTAGCCCTCGGCGACCGCATCGCAACAATCGCCTGGAACAACCACCGCCACCTGGAGCTGTACTATGCTATTTCCGGTTTAGGCGCCGTTACTCACACCATTAACCCGAGACTGTTCCACGAACAAATTAGCTATATCGTCAATCATGCTGAAGACAAGATGATTTTTGTCGACGAAAGCTTTGTCGACATCGTCCGCGAACTCCAGTCCAGCTTTACATCAAAGCCTACCATTGTGCTCATGACGGAAAGACCTACTTCGGCGGAGCAAGCACTTGAAGGTGCGCTCTATTATGAAGATCTCATTGAAGGGGCCACACCTCTGAACGGCTGGCCGAGCTTTGATGACCAAGCCGCCGCCGCACTTTGTTATACCTCGGGCACAACCGGCAATCCAAAAGGCGCGCTCTATTCGCACTCATCGACGATTCTGCACGCCATGAATGCCTGCCGCCCCGATATTTTCGATTTTGACAAAAGCAGTGTCATCCTTCCAGTCGTCCCTATGTTTCATGTTAGCGCCTGGGGTACGCCCTATGCCGCGTTGATGTGCGGTGCGCATCTGGTACTACCCGGAAGCGCGCTGGATGGCCAATCGCTGTCTGAGTTAGCGAAACGCTGTGAAGTGGACTGTATGCTAGGCGTTCCCTCTATCTGGTTTAGCCTGCTCGCCTTTTTGAAAAGCAATGACACCACCCTGCCCAGCCTCAAAAAAGTGGTTGTGGGTGGTTCCGCTGCGCCTGAGAGTATGATCAGTGAGTTTGAAGATATCCACGACGTACGTGTCATCCACGCCTGGGGAATGACCGAACTCAGCCCTCTGGGTACAATCAATACCGCATCTATCACCCATACCCATCTGGAGAAGGCGGCATTGCTTCAACTGCAAAAGAAGCAGGGTCGAGCCTCCTTCGGGATCAAACTAAAAATTGTGAACGCGGATAATGAGGAACTCCCCCAGGACGGTAACGCGGTGGGAAGATTACTGGTCAAAGGCCCTTGGGTGATTGAGCGCTATTACAAAGCGGATGAATCCGCATTGACGGAAGATGGTTGGTTCGACACCGGCGATGTTGCCAGCATTGATGAGCTTGGCTACATGACCATTGTCGACCGGGAAAAAGATGTCGTCAAATCTGGCGGTGAGTGGATCAGTTCAATCGAACTGGAAAATATCGCCGTTGGTCACGACGGTGTAAAAGAAGCCGCCGTCATTGCGGCACACCATGAAAAATGGGACGAACGCCCCTTGCTGATCGCCGTCAAGCATTCGATGGCAACAATTAGCAAAGACGAACTTATCGGCTATTTCGACGGTAAGGTCGCTAAATGGTGGATTCCTGACGATGTCATCTTTGTAGATGCATTACCCTATAACGCGACAGGAAAAATCCTGAAACGGGATTTGCGCCTGAGTTATGAAGATCACTACTTAAAAAGTGAGCGATAAGTGTATGCTTAGATCTTTAAGGCTATAAAATGGCATTGAAAATTGCCAGTTGGCGCGCATACCAGAAAGTACCAAAGAATTAGGATCATTGCTTTGTTTCAGCTAATTATGCAGTGACCAATGCATAGTTGGTGCTTCGGCCTCTACTAGGTAATTTTTTCAACGTGCCTTTTTCGATCAAGTCATTAATATCCCGTGTAGCATTATCCTGTGATGCTGCTCCGCAGCATCAACGGCTGCCTCAAGGGCCTCCAGAAACCACACCGCCAGGGCGTGATATCTCGACGGCCCTTCTGGGATTTTTCAGGATGTCGTAATAGGATTTATGCCGCCACTGTATTTCAGCGGACATGCTGTAGAACCGGTGTGGGCTGCCCTCTGCTCGAGCCAGTTGCATATCCGCCGTCGCTCTTATTGTTCGCCCATTGCCGTCTTCAAAGGGTCGAATCGTGACGAACCAGAGGTGGGCAATATCCGCCTTTAGATTGAGGTCACCCTTGAAAGGGGGTTCTTACCATTCGTGGAAACGCGCCACTTCTTGTGGTAACCAGCATCCGGCGCTTCAAAGTGGACGGATTTGCGGCCTATTGGACCGGATACGATTTGAATAGGGCCGCCTTCGGCCTGATGCCAGTCACCGACGGTGATTTTGTGCATGCCGCTACGTCCAATGGAAAGCAGCGCTGCATCCCAGGAACACAGGCGCTCACAGGTAAGAGGCTTATCGAAGTGCTTGGTGGCTCCGGTATCATTTTCACCACGCTTTCCACGGCGTGATCAGCTTTAACCAGCGGTGGAATATCCATTCCCAGATACCGGGCAATAGGGGAGCGCACCTGCTGTTTGTCGAGGATTTCGCCCTCAATTTCGCTGGTGCGTAGTACATCTTCAGTCAGTGTGTAGAGCTCGGCCTCTTGCTGTAACTCAAAGCCCAGAGATTCATTCTTACGAGCAAGCGACCCTGCTTGCGAAACACCGCGGGTAGCCGCTCCGCGATGAAGCCTTCATCGAAGCTGAAGTTGGGCCAGTTGGGTAGCTCGTGAATATACTCTGTCATAATCGCCGCAAAATTGACATGTCCGCCAAAGCCACGAGTATTGCTTCGCGAGGTCTAGTGGGAGATTTGTGGGGGCACATGTCCTCTGCTATGCCAAACTATACCCAGAACAACGGACGCCTCGGATATTTTTAACTTAAAAACAGTAGCTTAGGACTTGGTTGGATTTCTCATAACCCGAAGGTCGTGCTTCAGAGTTGACACATAGCTCTGATGTCGTGCATCACTATCGTTCTTTTACTGTGTTTGTTCCTCTATCTCCCACTGTATGTCTGAAATTCCATTTCCGGAGGTATACAGTGCCAGAACGAGAAATTCTTAATCGAGAAGAAGTAGCCGCCTTGTTGGGAATAGCACCTCAGTCATTAACCAATCGAATCGCGAGAGGGGGGGCGTTTCCACCGTATCGGGAGCTTTCTCCCCGGTGTCGGGTTTGGTTGCGGTCGGACGTTGAATCCTGGATATCAACGATGCCAAAAAGAGCGTCGGCTTCGAGAAAGGCTCGAAATTTCCGGGCGGCTCGTTAGCCTTGCTGAGGTGGGGGCTGCATCGCCCCTATTTTTAGCCATGCAGGCTGCCCGGTTATCTATATTGGAGTATGCATTTACGATGCTGGTGGCAACACATTCCTCATTTTGCCGAGTAAGTGCTGTGCGTTCAGGTGTGTATATCGATTGAGCATGGCGATGGTTCGATGGCCAGTAATCAGTTGGGCTTCATGGGGCTCAAGGTGGTGCCGTTCGAATAATCGACTGGTTGCCTCGTGTCTCAGGTCGTGGAATCGAAGGTCTTGTAAATTGGCTCTCGCTGCACTTCGTTCAAATGCTTGCCGGATCTGAGGTGCGTTGCTGCCAAACACGCGGGAGCCTTCCTCTGTGCTCTCGCTTCGCAGCGACGTAATCTCCTGCGCTAAGTTGTACGAGAGGGGGAATTTCCGCGCATCATTGTTCTTAGAGAACTTGCGGTCTACCGTGACGAACGTGACGCCCAGTTGCGGGTCTTTGTATATATCTTGCCAGCGCAGTTGGGCGATTTCCGCCTGCCGCATTGCGGTTTCCAGTGCAAATCGTACTATTAGGCCTATTGGGGTTGTGCACCGAGTGTCTGTTTCATACTTAGCGCAGGCTTCCAGAAGTTTTTCTTCCTCATTGGGGAGTAGGCGTCGGTCTCGGGCGTTGTTTACTTTGGGAAGGCAGCCGGGTTTTACGGGGTTGTCGAGATTGAAGCCCAGTCGTGCATTGGCCAGATTATAGGCAGTGCGAATAAAGCCGACATTTTGCTTGATCGTGGCGGCTGCTACGGGTGGGTGTGCCTTGCGGAGCCGGTTTACCATCTCGGCAATGTGGCTTGTGCAGAAGGAGTCCGCAGGAATGCCTAACAAATCTGGGTGCTGTGCCTGCAAAGAGCGAATTTTTGAGGTGGTGGTGCGTCGAGTATTGGGTTTCCACTCTTCGGTTTTCTGCTCAATGAAGACATCGAGCAGTTCGCCAACCGTGATGGTGGCGCCCCGTAATGCGGCGTCAAAGCGGTGGGTGCGGGCGGCTTTGGCAAGCTGATTTAGCCACTGTGTGGCCGCTTCTTCGGTATCAAAGCTTCTGCTGATTCGCTGCCCTTGTTGCGTCACCCGTGCTCGGTAGCGAGAACCCCGTTTGTCGATAGAGCCAAAAAATTTCAATGCCTGTCTCTCCCGTCGGAAGGTTTCGAGAAGACAGTGGGAGAGTGCGGAACATAGTTAGCGTGTGAGCGGCGCGCATTTGTCCAGGATTGGTCCAAAACGGCGGCATTGCCACATCGCAATTTTTAAAAGTCTAGGAATATCAAGAAATTAAGTGGTGCAGAGGCATAACATAATTAACGTATTAACTATTTGATTATTAAGTTTATTTTATTGATAAAATTAGTATATGCCCCCTTTTATGCCCCCGGTTTTTGCGCCTGGGTCGTATGATTCAATTTTCAAGGAAGATGGTGGCAGGCAAAGAGCTGGCCATCCAGCTTCATTGGTCAATGATACTGGGTGTGATCAACTGCGCCAGAAGTTATACTCGTCTGTACTTTGGGCGGCTGCATGCTAATTATGGTCAGATTCGATAGCCCTATAATAAAATCAATTTTCCCATACTGGACATTCAGTCGTAAAAACGTCCAGCTATCGGCTGGGCACGAAATATCTTTCCCGCCGCGTTTGATAAAATGAGCGTTAACGACTTTCCGCATATGGGTATTTGACTAATCTAGCAAACAAAAGACATCTTGCCGCAAAAGGGGAGTAGTTGACGCGTCGATCAATGGTCTGTTCGGTTCATTTGTTCTGCTGTCCGATTAAAGGACGCCTGTGTCCAGTTTCGTGATGGTGCTGTCCATCAGCTCGACTTGAAATAACCAATCATTGCTCTAGGTTGCCCAGCTGTTTGACAGTTTCCAATGAAAATACCGAAGTGGTCGATTAAGTCGGATATATTTATACACTAGCTTGACTGAAAGGAAGCATTTGAGGGAGATCAAATTTTATGGGTTTTAAGATTATTATTGCTGCTCTAATTATTGCTGCGGCTATAGTGCTATCACCATTTATCTTTAATAGTATTAATAATGCGGTGGAGGAAAAAAAGGTAGATCAAGCCATGAACAATCGAGAAATGGCTGACATTGCGGTCTTGGAAATGTCTGCTCAAGAATATAAAGACATGTATGGTCGTTGTCCCACCTCTGTTGCAGATATGGTTGGTAAATTTATAGCAAGAGAGCCGCGAGACAGATATGGAGTAAGTTACCAAACTGATGAACAATGCCAATTCGGCTCTTTGGATAATCCGCTGTAAATCTTGAGCTGGTCTCCGGGTTTCTCGGAGGCTGACTTCCGTGAGAGAGTAAGCTGATAAGCAAACGACCTAGATATTCTCTCGAAGTTCGCTTGAGCTATATTCCACTTGAAAGGGGTGGCTGCGAAATTATCTAAAATTTCGGGGGTTATGCAGAGATTCCTTAGCGTACGCACCTTCATCTGGTATGAAGTGATTATTGGGTCTATGGTTCTGTGATATGATTAATAGTGTTTATTAGTTCGCTGTAATGACAAAGATAGACTCCGAGGGTGGCTGCTAGTTCACGTGCAGATTTCGTATATTGAGAGTTAGTGACTACTACAGCATGGTCACAACTGTAAAAACCTTTCCCGGTGTAAACTTGCTGAACTGCGCTATTCCCAACATTCGAGCTGTAATATTTGGCCTGAATTGCAATTCGCTTCCCCTCAGCTTCAGCCAAAACATCCACTCCTTGGTCTCCCGAGCTTTTGGTGACAAAACTCTTGATTCCGGCTTCCCCCAACAGCTCAACTATTGAATTTTCGAAATCGATTCCGCTCAATTCAGGCGAGTTATCTAACTCTCGCTCAATCTCATTAGCCGTTTCTTCAATGAAGCCTTTAAGGAGTTTTACAGCAAGAGTGCAAACAAGGTTGCCAGTGTTTAGCGTATAGCTATGTCTTGCTTCGAAATATTCTTGGGCAACATATTCTATATCCTCGCTATCAACGTTTCCCCACTCATCCGGAACTTCTGAAGCCCTCATTTTTCGTAGCAATGTGCCTCTAACTTCTGCCACATCCTTTTGAATAATTTCATAATTATCTGCCAAGTATTTTAAGCCTTCTGCAATGAACCCCGAAAAGTAGACTAGGACCTTGCTGGCATCCAGATTGTCAACAAAGATGTTGTCTTCATGCAATTCAAAACCATACCCATCAAGATCTTGAAGGTGAAGCTCTTCTTTTACTATCGCAATTAAAGGCGAAGCTTGGTGCTTTGCAGAAAACTCTAAATCCGAAAAGCAAACACGGCATAACTTTCTTGCTACAGCTTCGGAAGAACTGGCTTTTAATAGTATCGAAGGGACTGTATCAAATATATCAGGGTTGTCACGCAAGAGATCAGCTAGGGTTATTATTTGCTCTCCTTCACCATCGGTTCGTCCGCATAAGTCTGGGTATGGGTCAAAGAAATATTTTTGAAAGGCGCTAATAAGCTCGGTTCTATTAAAGCTCCCAATATCATAGCTTACTTCTATAATTGAGCGGTTGCTTACATCGTTCATAAACTGACAAAACGAAGTCCGCTTTTCGAGAATATCTATGAGCTCGTCGGAGCTAAGCGAGATTTTGTAGTTATAACCCCCTAGATAGTCCTCGCTGGATATTAGCAGACTGTCTCCGCAGAAACTTACTTTCTTATAAATGGATTGATCAATAATGAAATCCACTACAAAAAGTTTCGTTGAGATCGGAGTGCTGATCATCGAATCTTGGATGTATTCAGCAAATTCTGGTGATTGTGATGTGGTGTTCATTATTTACCCATGAAATTGAAGTGAATTTTCAGGTGCCCTATGTCGTTTTCTACTTCAGAATGATTTGTAAATTTTGATGTTGTCATGACTATTATGGCTCGCCTTTAGTTTGTCCAAGTAATCCGCCCATGCCTGCATCATTTCAGCGCGCTGAGGTAGGTGCTTAGTCCTGTTATAAGCTCGGCCCAGCGAGTCGCGGACTTGGTGCGCCAGCTGTTGCTCAATCCATTCAAGTCGATACTCCATGACCTCATCCAGTAAAGTTCTAGCTGTCGCTCTAAAGCCGTGGGCGCAGTGCTGGGTCTTGGTGTCGTACCCCAATTTCTGTAAGGAATTATTGATAGTGGCGGCGCTAACATGGCTCCGTGGGTTTCTTGCGCCGGGAAAAACATAGGCGCGGTGTGAGGTCAGGGGCTTTATATCTTCTAGTACGGCGAGTGCTTGATGGGATAGTGGCACAGTGTGAGCAATACCCATTTTCATTTTGCTGGCAGGTATGTTCCAGATAGCCGCATCTTGGTCTATTTCGTCCCAGCGCATGGCAATCATTTCTCCGGGGCGTTGGAATAGAAGGGGGCAAAGTTTCAGAAGGCAGCGAACAATGTGGGTGCCATCATACTTGTCGATAGCGGTGAGTAATTTACCTAGTTCGGTAGGGTCGGTAATAGCTGGTCGGTGCCTTGTAGTTTTCGGACGGAGTGCACCTTGGAGGTCAACTGCAGGATTTTCGGTGACTCTTTGTGTTTGCTTTGCATAGCGGAATATTTGGTTCAGGACTTGGCGGGCGTTGTGGGCGGTGTCGATGGCCCCCCGGTCTTCTATTCTTTGTAGAGTAGATAGTAGAGAGTGGGTATCAATTTGGTTGACGGGGGTGTTGCCTAACCAAGGGTTTAGATCATTACGTATAAGGGCTTCTCGCTTTACGGCGGTAGAAAGTGCCCAAGATGGCCGTTGTTTTTCGTACCATTCGGCTGCCAAAGCTGAAAAAGTGTTGTTGGCCTCGAACTTGGCTTTGGCTTTGGTGGTCTTTCTGAGTTGAGATGGATCTATACCTTCGCGAAGGAGGCGGCGGGCTTCGTCTCGCGCTATACGTGCTTCCGCGAGTGTGACTTCTGGATAGACCCCATGCCCAATTCGCTTCTCTTTGCCAGCGAAGCGGTACTTGTGTCTCCAGTACTTTGCGCCACTTGGGTGTATCTCTATATACAGGCCTTTTTCGTCGCTAATTCTGAAGATTTTCTCACGTGCTTTGGCCTGTTTTATTTTGATATCGGTTAACGCCATATATGCCCCTATTTGGGGGCAACAAGTTTTGGGTTGTGGTTCTTGCCCCCAGAGTGGCCCCCAGTTGCCCCCAGATTGTAGTAGGCTAACTTGGATGAATATGGGGTATTATAGCGCCGAAATCCGCGCTATCAGTGGGTTTGTTAGACTTTTTGGGAGTAAGGAGGAGTGCTAAATGGTGCCCAGAGGCGGAATCGAACCACCGACACGAGGATTTTCAATCCACTGCTCTACCGACTGAGCTATCTGGGCATGGCGACGCATCTGATGTGCTTCGCAAGAGGCGCGTATTAAACCTGTTCCGATTCAGGGAGTCAAGCCCCTGAAAACAGGAAGTTACTCGCTGGGCGGCACGTAGCCTTCGGCTTGTTCAAAGTCTTCGCCGGCAAAGAATTTTTCCATTTCTGCCTGGAGGAATTTTCGCGAGCCGGGGTCCATCATGCTCAGCTGTTTCTCGTTGATGAGCATGGTTTGGTGCGCCTGCCACTCTTCCCAGGCTTTTTTGGAAACGGTTTCGTAAATTTCCTGACCTTTCGCGCCGGGGTAGGGCGGCTTTGTCAGGCCTTCGAGTTCTTGTTGGTATTTCTTGCAGAAAACGGTGCGTGTCATGGCTGAGGTTCCGTAAATAAGTCGTTTTGCAGCAGGCTGTCGAGCAGTTTTTTGACGGGCGCCGCGAGGCCGAGCTGTTGTTGCCCACCCTTATACCAAAGCTGGCGAGTGCCTTCCATGATCCGCGTCGGCTCTCGCTGCAGGCGGATGTGCTGCGGTTGAATGTCCAGGTGGTAGTGACTAAAGGTGTGGCGCATGGGACTCAGCGCTTCGGCAACGCCAATGTGGCCAACCGTCGCGTCGAGGTAGTCGTCGATATCACCGTCGCTGTCCAGCTCCGGCAGGCTCCACAGGCCGCCCCAAATGCCGCTGCTGGGGCGCTTTTCCAGCAGGATCTCCCCTTGAAGGTTTTCAATCAGCAGCATATGGGTGGTTTTTACCGGCAGGGCTTTGCGTGGCTTTTTGCCGGGGTAATCACTCTGGCGGCCCATGGCCTTGGCCTTGCAATCGTCACTGACGGGGCAGCGATCACACTCGGGTTTGCTGCGCCGGCAAAGGGTGGCGCCGAGGTCCATGATGGCCTGGGTGTAGTCGGCGGCCCGTTGTTGTGGGGTGTAAGCCTCGGCGAGCTGCCAAAGCTGTTGTTCAATCTCGCGCTTGCCCGGCCAGCCATCGATGGCGCTGTGGCGGCTGAGCACGCGTTTGACGTTGCCATCGAGAATGGCGGCGCTGCCGCCGCAGGCAATGCTGAATATTGCGGCGGCCGTGGAGCGACCAATACCCGGCAGTGACGCGATAGTCTCCGGTGTTTGCGGGAACTCGCCGTTGTGCTCGTTCACAATGGTTTGCGCCGCTTTGTGCAGGTTGCGCGCCCGGGCGTAGTAGCCCAGCCCCGTCCAAAGGGCGAGAACATCGTCGATATCTGCCTGCGCCAGCGCCTCTGCGCTGGGGAAGCGGGCCATAAAGCGCTGATAGTAGGGGATGACCGTGGTGACCTGGGTTTGCTGGAGCATAATTTCAGACACCCACACCCGATAGGGATTGATGTCTTGCTGCCAGGGCAGGTCTTTGCGGCCGTGCTGGTCGAACCAGTTCAGCAGGCGGCGGCTGAAGTCGCTGTCACTCACCGCTGGGGCGCTGCCACTGCCACGTCGATCCTTGATTTTGAAACCCCAGCTCGGTCAGCAGCGGGCTGAGTTCCGGCGCGCTGGAGATGTCGGCCGACATACTGCGCAGGTCCTCAGGCAATGCTTTCATCGCCTGGATCAATAGCTGGCGCGCTGCACCGCGTCGACGGGTGATATCGCGAACGGTGAGCCTGGCCAACTGGTAGTCGCCATTGTGGATCGGCGTTAAGGTCATCGCGGCAATCAGGCGGTCATTAAAGCGTCCACCAATCAGCAAGAGTTGCTCACTTTGCGCGGCGCTGATCAGTTTTTCGGCGTCGTCGGCATACAGACGTTCTAGGTCTACACGGTCCTCTGGGGCAGGATCGCGAATGTATTCTGAATATACGGGCATTTATCCGCACTCTGCTGGCTGTAATACGGGTCGGGATTTTTTATAATGGCGTATTGTACGCAATCTTCAGTAGAGACGTCGATGACAGAGCGCAAGGCGAGTATCAGCCGCAACACCCTGGAAACCCAAATCACGGTCAGTGTAAATCTGGATGGCACCGGCCAGTCCAGCTTTGAGACCGGAGTTCCCTTTCTCGATCACATGATGGATCAGATTGCCCGCCACGGCATGATTGACCTGGCTGTGCAGGCCAAGGGCGATTTACATATCGACGACCACCACACCGTGGAAGATATCGGCATTACCATGGGTCAGGCCTTTGCCGAGGCGGTGGGCGATAAAAAAGGCATCACCCGATACGGCCACGCCTATGTGCCGCTGGATGAAGCCCTGTCGCGTGTCGTTATCGACTTCTCTGGGCGTCCCGGGTTGGAATACCACGTGCCCTATACCCGTGCCAGCGTGGGTGGTTTCGATGTAGACCTGTTCTCAGAGTTCTTCCACGGCTTTATCAACCACGCCAAGGTCACCCTGCATATCGATAATTTGCGCGGCACCAATACTCACCACCAGGCCGAGACGGTGTTTAAAGCCTTCGGTCGTGCCCTGCGTATGGCCTTGTCGGTGGATGAGCGTATGGCGGGCATTACCCCGTCGACTAAAGGGTGTCTCTAGGATTTCTGCGATATGACTAAATCAACCGTTGCCGTTATCGACTACGGCATGGGTAATTTGCACTCGGTGGCCAGTGCACTGCACAAGGTCGGTGGCGACGACGTTGAGGTACAGGTTACCGATTGCCCGGATACCATCTTTGCCGCCGACCGGGTGATTTTTCCCGGTGTGGGCGCGATTCGCGACTGCATGGCCGAGCTGAAAAACCGCGGTCTGGATGAAATTGTTCAGGAAGTGGCGGCCACTAAACCCCTGCTGGGTATTTGCGTGGGTATGCAGGCGCTGATGGAAAGCAGTGAGGAGAACGGCGGCGTCGAGTGCCTGGACGTGCTACCGGGCCAGGTAAAGTTTTTCGGTAAAGACCTGCGCGAGGCAAACGGCGAGCGCCTGAAAGTGCCGCACATGGGCTGGAACACGGTTAGCCAAACCATCGACCACCCGCTGTGGGAAGGTATTGCCGATAATAGCCGTTTCTACTTTGTGCACAGCTACTATATCGACGCGCCTGAATTTGTTGCCGCCACGGCTCACTACGGGGTAGAGATACATGCCGCAATGAGTTGCGAGAATGTGTTTGCCGTGCAGTTTCACCCGGAAAAGAGCGGCGAGACCGGTCTGCGTCTGCTCAGTAATTTTCTGCGCTGGGATGGCGGGCAACCGACCTTCCGGCCCGTATCCTAAGCGTTATCAGGTTTTGTAATTATGTTAATGATTCCCGCAATTGATTTGAAAGACGGCCAGTGCGTGCGCCTTCGCCAAGGTGAAATGGGCGACGCCACCGTTTATGGCAGCGATCCGGTAGAAATGGCTGCCCGCTGGGTAGAGCAGGGCGCTCGCCGCCTGCATTTGGTTGACCTGAATGGCGCGTTTGACGGCAAGCCTGTAAATGGCGACGCAGTGATGGCGATCGCCAAGGCCTACCCGGATCTGCCAATACAAATTGGCGGTGGCATCCGCTCGCTCGATACCATTGAGCAATACCTGGATGCCGGTGTGAACTACGTGATTATTGGTACCAAGGCGGTGAAAGAGCCCGCCTTCGTTACCGAGGCCTGCAAAGCCTTCCCCGGTGCGGTAATTGTTGGTCTGGATGCGAAAAATGGCCTGGTGGCCACCAACGGCTGGGCGGAAGTGTCTGATATTCAGGCAACAGAGCTGGCCAAGCGCTACGAGCAAGACGGTGTGTCGTCCATCGTTTATACCGATATTGCCCGCGACGGCATGATGCAGGGCGTGAATATCGATGCCACGGTTGCCATGGCCCAGGCCTCTGGTCTGAAAGTTATTGCCTCTGGCGGGGTGACGAATATGGACGATATTCGCGCGCTGAAGGCCGTGGCCGATGCCGGGATTCTCGGTGCGATTACCGGTCGCGCGATTTATGAAGGCGAGCTGGATCTGGCAGAAGCGCAGCGCTACTGCGACGGCGAATAAGCCCCTTAACAACAAGGTAAGCACAGCAATGGCTCTGGCAAAACGCATTATTCCCTGTTTGGACGTTGATAAAGGACGCGTGGTAAAAGGCGTGAACTTTGTCGGTATTCGCGACGCGGGCGACCCGGTTGAGGTCGCCAAGCGCTACAACGAACAGGGCGCCGACGAAATCACCTTTCTCGACATCACGGCCACCCACGAGGGACGTGAGACGACCGTGCACACGGTTGAGCAGATTGCTGCCGAGGTGTTTATTCCCCTTACCGTGGGCGGCGGTATTCGCGAGATTAAAGACATTCGCACCATGCTGAATGCGGGGGCGGATAAGGTGGCGATCAACTCTGCGGCTATTCACAACCCCGACTTTGTGCGTGACGCCGCCGAGCGCTTTGGCTCGCAGTGTATTGTGGTGGCGATCGATGCCAAGCGTGTCGACGATGAGGCCGATGGCAGCCCGCGCTGGGAGATATTTACCCACGGTGGCCGCAAGCCTACCGGCATCAATGCGGTGGAGTGGGCGGCAAAAATGGTTGAGCTGGGCGCTGGCGAAATCTTGCTGACCAGTATGGATGGCGACGGCACCAAGGCCGGTTACGACCTGGCGCTCACCAGCGCGGTGGCCGACGCGGTTTCTGTGCCTGTTATTGCCTCGGGTGGTGTCGGTACCCTGGACCATCTGGTCGAAGGGGTAACCGCCGGTAAAGCCGACGCGGTGTTGGCGGCCAGTATCTTCCACTTTGGCGAGCACACAGTGCCCGAAGCCAAGGCGTATATGGCCGACAAAGGTGTTGAGGTTCGGCTGTAAGGCATTGCCAAGGCCCCCAGGCCTTTGGTTCACGGTCTTGCCGGGTGCAATGAGCGCCGCTTAGTCAAAGCAAACTGTGTCGAAATGCGGGTTCTGTACGCCTGCTTTCATGCTCGCCAGTTTATCCAGTACAACCAAGCATTCAGCGCCATCCACGCGGATGGCGATACACTCCTCGCCCTGTGCGTCGCGCCTGGTGTCTACCGCCACACCGTCTAGTACCTCTCCGGTTCGCATGGTTAAGCGCACGGGGTAGCGAAAGGTGCAGGCAATTTCTATGTAATCGTGCAGCTCGCAGCGAATCATTATCCTAAATATCCGAGAAGGAAAATCGCAGCATAACGCATCCGCGCAGGCAAATGCGCCCGAGCTGGGAGAGCGCTGCGGTTAGTTTGCGACTCGCGGTGCTGCGGCTACTTCCCAACTTTGAGTATTGCGCTATTATCTGCAGCAACGTGCGCGCCATCCGGCGGGGGCGAGCTTTGAGGAATTCATCATGCTGCGAGCGATACTCGCTATTTCGACAGTGCTGCTGGCCGCCTGTGCCAATCAGCCTTTGACCCACAACTATCAGGGTGACGTGCAGATACGTAGCCTGACGGTAGACTTTGAATCGCTCAGCGCATTGACGGAGCCAGAAGGCAAGGATCAGCGGCGCATCAACTCTTGGCAGCGCGTTTTTCAAGCCGTGGAGCGCGCTCTCGATCCGGCCGCCAGTGCTCAGCTGGATGCGCAGTTGCGCCGCTTTGAGCGCCTGATTGTTGACGGCGTGCGCGAGGTGTCAGGTGTGCCCGTGGTGGAGGCTGGGAAGTCGGAAATGGTAATGGTGTACGGTGATCACAATGAGCTGTCGGCCATTCGCTTTGAGTACCCTGTGGACGCCGGCAGAGCCTATATGAATTTGCGCGGCTATTTGTCCTATCCCTCCAGTGATATTACCCGTGCCGGCATCGGGATTGTGGAAGGACTGGTGGTGAGAGTGTCGCCGAAGCTGTCGCTGGAAGTCGAGGGGGTGAATGGTCAGGGAGAACGCTTCTGGCACACCTCTGTTAACTATAATGCGCTGCGTGAGTACATCGTGAGTGAGCGCTATGTACTAGGAGTGTCGGTGGACGGCGTCAGCGATGGCGATATTTTTCTGCTGCCTCTTGGCCAGGGCGTGATTAAGGCCCTGGCCGAGTCCCTGCGTGTTGAAGCGGAAAGCGCTCACTGAGCGTTTGGCGCCTCCAGTTTTTGCCTGGCCAAACGCTGACTATTGGCCGACATAATATGCAGGCCTTTTAGCAGGTTGAGTGCCTCGTAAAGCTGGTTATCAGTGGCAGCAAGTTCGTTGGCAGCACTGTCGACAATGCGGTTGCTGCCGTTGTTTTCTTTTCCGCTTTCGTTGCCCAGGTGCCCCGCCAGGTCAGCTTCGGTAACCATTTTTTCTGCACCCAAAGATTCAATGCGAGCACGCTCGACAATAATGTCCGGCACGATGCCCTGCGCTTGTATCGAGCGGCCGCTGGGGGTGTAGTAGCGGGCAGTGGTCAGTTTTATGGCGCTGTCCTCAGCCAGTGGCAGCACGGTTTGGACCGAGCCTTTGCCAAAGCTCTGGGTGCCCAAAATAATAGCGCGGCGGTGGTCTTGCAGTGCGCCGGCAACAATTTCCGAGGCGGAGGCCGAGCCGCCGTTTATCAGCACCACCAGAGGGGTGTCGTCGGCGTTGTTGGTGTCGCTGGCCATATAGCGACTAAAGGCGTTGGGTAGGCGCCCTTCGGTGTAGACAATAAGCCCGTCGTTTAAAAAGGTGTCGACCACTTGTACGGAAGCCTGCAGCAGGCCGCCGGGGTTGTTGCGAAGGTCCAGTACCACTCCGCGCAAGCCACTGCGGTTGGCCTTAAGTTTTGCCAGCTCGCTGCGCAGATCTTCGCCGGTGCGGCTTTGGAACTGCGAAATACGCAGATAGCCGTAGCCGGGCTGGAGCATGCGGCCGCGCACACTGGCGACGGTGATAATGTCGCGCTTCAGTTCCAGTTCTATCGGCGCTTTTACCCCCTCGCGCAGAATAGTGAGGGTGATGGGGCTGCCCTTGGGGCCGCGCATCAGTTCGATGGCCTCTTGCAGGCTAAGGCCTTTAATGGGCTGTTGGTCGATCTGGATAATCAGGTCGCCGGGCTGAATGCCCGCCCGTTGTGCCGGCGTGTTATCGATGGGGCTAACAACTTTGACAAAGCCATTTTCCATACCCACTTCGATACCCAAGCCGCCGAACTCGCCGGTGGTGTGGGTTTGAAGGTTGTCGAAGGAGTCGGAGTCCAGGTAGTCGGAGTGCGGGTCCAGGCCGCTGAGCATGCCGCGAATGGCATTTTCCAATAACGTTTCGTCGTCCACCTCTTCGACATAGCTACGGCGAATTTGGTTGAAAACGTCGGCAAAATTTCGCAGCGCCTGAAGGGGCAACTCGCCTTGCGCGCTGTGTGGCGAGGCGGGTGCCTCGGCCAGACAAAAGGGAGAGAGCAGAGCAAGGTTGAGCACGGCGGCTCGACTAAGATGACGCAGCATTATCAGCTTCCCGATACAACATGCGGCGGGGCGTCCTGCGCCCGCCGACAGAAACAAAGCACCCATTGTAGCCAGCTTTGTCGGGATTTGTCGCTACCTCTAAATGTGGGCTGCCGCGTTCAGCGGCACCAGCGGGCGGGGTCAGTAGGGCGGCCCTTGTGGCGAATCTCAAAATACAGTCCGCTGCGCCGCTGACCGCCACTGTTGCCGAGCGTGGCAATCGCCTCGCCACCGCGCACCCAGTCGCCTTCCTGGCGGAGCAGACTCTGGTTGTGAGCATAGAGGCTCATATAATCATTGCCATGGTCGACAATAATCAGTAGGCCGGCCCCACGCAGCCAGTCGGCGTAGACAACGCGGCCATTGTGGATGGTGCGCACCGGGCTGCCCTCTTCACCGGCAATTTGCACTCCCTGCCACCGTACCGCGCTGCCTTGGCGCGGCGCGCCGTAACGATTCAGCCGCTTACCGGCAACAGGCCAGGGCATGGCACCGCGCATTTGTTTGAAGGGGCGGTAGCTCGATGGAATGGCGATATCGGTAATTTCGCGCTCAATTGCCGAGAGGATGCTCTCCAGGCTCTTGCGTTGCTTGTCCAGCGAGCCAATGCTGCTCTGTTGCTGTTTCAGCTCCTGGTCGAGTTTCGCGACACTGCGCTGGCGGCGTTGCTGCTGAACTTCCAGTTGCTGGCGCTGCTGGGCCAGCTGGCGTTCTGTGGCGCTAAGTGCCTCGGTTTGCGCGCTGATTTCGGGGATCAGCGCGTTGAGGGCAGTGAGTGTTTCGCGATAGCTGTCGAGCTGTTGGCTGCGGGCGGCATTGAAATAGTCGTAGTAGGTGATCAGCCGACTGAGCGATTGAGGGTCTTCCTGATTGAGCAGCATTTTGATCTGCCGCTCTTGCCCCAAGGTGTACGCACTGCGAATTTGCTCTGCAATCAGTGCTTTTTGCTGGCTTTGGCGCTGGCGCAGGGTTTGTTGTTCGCCCTGAAGGGCGGTCAATTTGCTCTGGCGGCGGTCGCGCTCTGCGCGAGTGCTGTGCAGTTTAGCCGCGATTTTGCCGATCTCGACCTCAACCTCGCGAAGCTCCCGCGCGGCACGACTACGTTCTTTCTGGGTACTGCCAAGCTGTTTTTTCAGCGAATGAAGCTGCTGGCTGAGGTCTTTCAGCTGTTGGCGGGTGGCGGCTTCATCCTCAGCAAGGCTGGTACTGGCCAGCAGGCCAGCGAACAGCAGGACGATGAACGGCATCCCTAGATGTGCCAGTTTGCTGCTAATTCGCAATTCCTCAGTGGCTGATCAGGTTCTTGCCGGTCATTTCTTCCGGCTGAGCAATGCCCAGCAGCGCGACCATCGTCGGTGCGATATCAGCGAGGCGCCCGCCTTCGGCTGTCAGGGTTGCGGTGTCGTCGCCCACGTACACCAGCGGCACCAACTCGGTGGTGTGCTGAGTGTGTGGTTGGTCGGCGTCGTAGTCGAGCATTTGCTCACAGTTGCCGTGGTCCGCGGTAATCAAGCAGTGGCCACCGACCTCACGAACGGCATCGGTCACCTGTTTAATGCAGTCGTCCAGTGCTTCCACGGCTTTTACGGCGGCGTCGAAAACGCCGGTATGGCCCACCATATCGCCGTTGGCATAGTTGCAGATAATCGCATCGTAGCTGCCGCTGCGTATGGCCGCGACCAGCTCTTCAGTGACTTCCGGGGCGCTCATTTCCGGCTTTAAGTCGTAGGTGGCAACGTCGGGGGAGTTGATCAGCTTGCGCTCTTCACCCTGATAGAGTGCTTCGCGGCCGCCACTGAAGAAAAACGTAACGTGGGCATATTTTTCAGTTTCGGCGATCCGCAGCTGTGTCTTGCCGTGTTTCTCCAGCAGTTCACCGAGGCTGTTTTGGATATTCTCCGGCGGGTAGGCCACGGGGGCGTCGATACTGTCGGCGTATTCGGTGGTCATGACAAAGCCGGCAAGCGCCGGGCGAACCCGGCGCTCAAAGCCATCGAAATCGTTTTCCACAAACGCGCGAGTAATTTCACGAGCGCGGTCGGCACGGAAGTTCATAAAGATGACGGTATCGCCATCGGCAATGGCGGCGCTGTCCTGGCCCTCGGCTTGAATAACGCTGGCGGCGACAAATTCATCGTTTTCGTCGCGAGTATAGGCGGCGCTCAGGGCGTCTTGGCTAGTGCTGTAGCGGTGCTCGGCCTCTGCTTCGGTCAGCAGGCGATAGGCTTTTTCAACGCGGTCCCAGCGGTTGTCGCGATCCATGGCGTAGTAGCGGCCGATCATTGACGCCAGCCTGCCACAGCCGAGTTCGGCAAATTTGGCGTCGACTTTTTCCAGCGAGGCCTGGGCGCTGCGTGGCGGTGTGTCGCGGCCGTCTAGAAAGGCGTGTACATACACTTTTTTGGCGCCGCGTTGAGCGGCCATATCGATCATTGCCAGTATATGGTTTTCGTGGCTGTGGACGCCGCCCGGGGATAGCAGGCCGAAAATGTGCACGGCTTTATCAGCGGCGACCGCTTTGTCGATATTGGCTTTGTAAACGTCGTTGTCGAAGAAACTGCCATCGGCAATTTCTTTGTCAATGCGGGTAATATTTTGGTAGATGATGCGGCCTGCCCCCAGGCTCATGTGGCCGACTTCCGAATTGCCCATTTGGCCGTCTGGCAAACCAACATCCAGCCCTGAGCCTGAGATCAGGGTGTGCGGCTGGTTTTTCCACAGTGCGTCCCAATTGGGCGTATTGGCGTGGTAAATGGCGTTGTCCTGCGGTGCTTCCCGGTAGCCGAAGCCATCCAGAATAATCAGAACGACGGGTTGTTTTACCTGTGGGTCAGCCATGCGTAGAAAATCCATTCTTAAGTCGTTGAGGTCTCATCGCCGCTCGCGTGTAGCGCGGTGAAAACGAAATAAGGCATTGTAACTTTTCCTTTGGGAGGCGGCCACGCTTGGCGTGGTGAGAATTCCCGTTTAGCGGTGTATACTCTGGCCTTTTCGCGCGCCGGCCTACGGCTTTTTTGACGATGTTCACACGAGTGATTCGAGAGAATTCATGGAAAAACTGATTTTATTTATCGCTGAACAGTGGCTGCTGGTAGCTGCCCTGCTGTCGTGCCTTATGCTATTGAGCTTTCACGAGTCACGCCGAGCAGGTCGCGCGTTGACGCCACAGCAGGTGGTGAACCTCGTTAATCAAGAAAAGGCCTTGATGATCGACCTGCGCGACAAGGCTGAGTACAACAAGGGCCACATTTTAGATGCGGTGAGCCTGCCCTTTGCCAAGTTGGACAAGGAGATTGACCGCGTCGCGGGTGACAAGGAGCAGCCCTTGGTGTTGATCTGCAAATTGGGTCAGCACTCCAGTGCGGCAGGTAAAAAGCTGGCGGCGCTGGGCTACAGCAATGTGCACCGTTTAAAAGGTGGTGTTAGCGAATGGCAGGCACTGCAGATGCCGCTGGTGAAAGGCTAAGGGCTTATGGCGAAGGTCACTATTTATACCACTCGCTTTTGCCCTTTCTGTGTGCGCGCCAAGCACTTGCTTGAGCACAAACAGGTTGCCTACGACGAAGTGCCGGTAGACGGCCGCAGCGACCTGCGCCAAGAATTGTTGTCCCGTACGGGGCAGCGCACAGTGCCGCAGATATGGGTGGGTGAAACCCATGTTGGCGGTTGTGACGAGCTGTTTGCGCTGGAGCGTGGCGGCAAGCTGGATCGCCTGTTGGCAGCCAGTTAAATAACGAAAATTTACCTATCAGGAGTCGAGACCCGACAATGGCTGAACAAGAAAACGCCCAAGCACAAGACAATACGCCCAAGTTCGCATTGCAGCGCATTTACATAAAAGATGCTTCCTTTGAGTCGCCGTCCAGCCCTGTGGTGTTCACCAAAAGCTGGAAGCCGAAAATGCACGTGGACCTCAACACGCGCAGCCAGCCCGTGGGTGAAAACAGCTATGAAGTGACGCTGACGGTGACAGTGACTGCCAAGCTGGAAGAAGACGAGACCGCGTTTTTGGTTGAAGTGCAGCAGGCTGGCCTGTTTGTCGCAGAGGGCATTGAAGGTGAGGCGCTGCGCCAGCTGCTGGGCATAGCCTGTCCGAATATGCTATTCCCCTACGTGCGTGAGTCTGTTGATGCGCTGGCAGTAAAAGGCGGTTTCCCGGCGCTGGCACTGCAGCCGGTGAATTTTGAGGCGCTTTACCGCCAGGCCAAAGCGCAGGCGGATGAAAAAGCTGCCGCTGAAGAGACCACTCACTAAACTCTCTGCATATCAGCCGCGCTCCCTGCGCGGCGAGGCCGGGATGTCTGTCTCGGCCTGTTTCTTTCCTGCTGCTGTGGTGAATGCGCCATGTTCCATATTGCTTTGCACGAACCCAAGATCGCGCCGAATACCGGCAATATCATTCGCTTGGTGGCGAACAACGGCTGCCATCTGCATTTGATCGAGCCCATGGGCTTTGACTTGGAAGAGAAAAAACTGCGGCGTGCGGGCTTGGATTACAGCGACATGGCGCGGGTTAGCCGCCACGCCGACTATGCCGCGTTTTGCCAGGCGGTGGCGGGGCAACGCATTTTTGCGTTGACGACCAAGGGGCAGCGCAACTATGCCGAGGTGGCATTCCAGCCCGGCGATGTGTTGCTGTTCGGTTCTGAAACAGCGGGCCTGCCCGCTGAGATTCGCGATGAACTCGGTCCGGATCACTGCCTGCGGGTGCCCATGATGGAGGGCGCGCGCAGCTTAAATCTGTCAAATACGGTGGCTCTGGTCAGCTATGAAGCATGGCGCCAGCAGGGGTTTGCCGGCGCGCTTCGGTAGCGGTATTGCGCTAGCCAGGACTACTCGTCCTCATCGCCACCCATATCCAGTTCTTTGATTTTGCGGGTGAGGGTGTTGCGCCCCCAGCCGAGTAAGTTGGCGGCATCGCGACGTCGGCCGTGGGTGTGCTTGAGCGCCGTTTCGATCATGATTCGCTCAAACTCCGGTACCGCGCGATCCAGCAGCTTATCCCTGCCCAGTAGTAATTCTTGGTCGGCCCAGCGGCGTAAATTCTCCTGCCAGTTAGCCGCGGGCGCCGCTTCGCTGTCGCTGTGCTCCAGCAATTCGGGGGGCAGGTCATTAAGGTGAATCTCCCGCCCCGATGCCATCACCGTTAGCCAGCGGCAGGTGTTCTCCAATTGCCGAACGTTGCCGGGCCAATCGAGTTGGCTGAGGTATTCCTCGGTGTCGGGCAGCAGGCGCTTGGGCTCCACATTGAGTTCATTGCCGGCAATGGTAAAGAAGTGCTGCATCAGCTTGGGGATGTCTTCCCGGCGCTCGGCAAGTTTGGGGAGGTGGATGCGGATAACGTTTAGGCGATGAAATAAATCCTCGCGGAAGCTGTTGTCTTGCACCAGCTTTTCAAGGTTTTGGTGGGTGGCTGCGATAATGCGAACATCGACTTTCACCGGGGTATGCCCCCCCACGCGGTAGAACTCACTGTCGGCGAGTACCCGCAACAGGCGGGTTTGGGTTTCGGCGGGCATATCGCCTATTTCGTCCAGAAAAAGCGTACCGCCATCGGCCTGCTCAAAGCGTCCGCGACGCTGGGCTGTGGCGCCGGTGAAGGCCCCTTTTTCGTGGCCAAAGAGTTCCGACTCCATCAGGTCCTTGGGGATCGCAGCCATATTCAGCGCGATAAAAGGTTTGCTGGCCCTCGGGCTGTGGCGGTGGAGGGCCTGGGCGACAAGCTCTTTACCGGTACCGGATTCGCCGTTAATCAGTACCGTGATATTGGACTGGGACAAGCGGCCAATGGCGCGAAACACCTCCTGCATCGCGGGTGCTTCGCCGATAATTTCGGTGCTCTCCAGCGGCACTTCCTCGGGCAGTACCGGGCGGTTTTTATTGGCGTGTTGCAGGGCGCGCTGGGTTGTTGCCAATACCTCGTCGACGTCAAAGGGTTTGGGCAGATATTCAAAGGCGCCTCCTTGATAGGAGGCAACGGCGCTATCCAAATCTGAATGGGCCGTGGTAATAATCACCGGCAAACCGGGGTGGATGTCGCTGATGCGCGACAGCAGTTTTAAGCCATCGATACCCGGCATGCGGATGTCGCTGATAACCGCGTCGGGCACCCCCGACTCCAGCTGAGCAAGCAGGGCATCGCCATTTTCGAAACTGCGGGTTTCAATGCCGGCCTGGTTGAGGGCTTTTTCGAGTACCCAGCGAATCGATTTGTCGTCGTCGGCAATCCATACGGTGTTGCTATAGCTCATCGGTTTTGCTCCACGGGTATAAACAGCGAAAACTCCGTGCGACCGGGTTCGCTGTGGCATTCAATAAGGCCTTGGTGATGGTTGAGAATGGACTGTGAGATCGACAGTCCAAGCCCAGAGCCGTCGGCGCGGCCGCTGATCATTGGCAGGAATATCGACGGTGCCAGGTCTTCGGGTATGCCCGGGCCGTTATCGATAATGTCCACGCGGCACACCAGTCGGTGGCGGTGAGAGCCAATGGTAAATTGGCGCAGCGTTCTGCTGCGCAGGGTAATTTGTGCGCCGCCTTCAGGAGGGGATTGTTTCAGTGCCTGAAGGGCGTTGCGGACGATGTTGAGTACCGCCTGAATTAATTGCTCGCGATCGCCAATGATGTCCGGGATGCTGGGGTCGTAATCGCGGATGATGCTTAACTCCTCGCCTCCCTCAACTTCCACTAGCTGGCGCACGCGCTCCAGCACTTCATGGATATTGGTGGGCAGCTGGTTGGGCATCTTATTGGGCCCCAGCATATTGTCGACCAGGTTTCGCAGGCGGTCGGCCTCTTCGATAATGATATTGGTGTAATCGTGCAGGCGCGGGTCGTCGAGTTCGCGTGCCAGCAGCTGCGCCGCACCGCGCAAGCCGCCGAGCGGATTTTTCACTTCGTGGGCAATGCCGCGCAGCAGCGCTTTGCTGTTTTGCTGGGAAGATAGCAGGCCTTCTTCGCGACTGATGCGAAGCAGTCGATCCAGCGGCTGCAGCTCGATGATAAGAGACGTTCGCGGGTGTTCCACGATCGGCGTTACCGCATAGTCCACCGTGATCTCGTCGCCGGAGCGCAGGGTTAATACTGTTTCCCGTTTAGTGAACGCCTCGCGGTTGTTGATGGCGTCCAGCAGTTTCACGACGGTGTCTTCGTCTTCGTGAAAAAGGTGGGTGATGGCCTCGCCGTGGATGCGCTGGTCAGACACCGCCAGCAGCGACTCTGCCGCCGGGTTGATATAACTCACGGTGAGGTTGGGCTCGACCAGTAGGATCGCCGTTTTCAGGTTGTCGAGTATGTGGTGGTGCAAATTCGCTGGGGGCATGGGCTCGCCACTGTCTTCATTATGGTTCATTGCAAAGCAATAATTAGGCCAGTGCCCCGGAATGGGGGCGTTGTTATTGAGTGGGCGCTAATTGGGCGTTGTATATGGCGTGGCGCGGTGCTGCGCCGCTGGGGCTGGCCCCGCGATGGCGCGCTCGACCGCCGCTATTGTCTTAGTGTGCACCAATTTGGTGCTTTGTGTATAGCTTGGCTGGAGGGTCAGTTGTTTGGCCAGTGGGCCACGACTGAAACAGTGTCTCGACTCAGCTTTTCCCCGTTTGGGCCGAGGACTTCTGCGCTGATTTGGTGCCGGCCGCGGTTCAGGCGCTCAATGCGTGCAGAGGTGGCGCTTCCCCGGCTAAGGGTTTTGCCATTGACGGCGATGCGCAGGCTCTCGTCGCCGCGCAGGGGGCGCTCGAGTTTTACATTAACGGTGGTGGGAATGCGGCCATTGGGGAATACCTGGCCGTCGCGCGGCTGGATGATTTGTACCTTGACTGAGGCCGGTACGGGGGTGGCATGGCGGTCCAGCTTGGCCGGTGGTGGCGGCGACACAGCCGGCGTGGTGTTTACCGGGGGTAGATCGACCGGGCTGCCGCCGTCGCGGGGAGAGTCGCTGTAAACGGTGCGGCCCTGTTCGTCGGTATGACGATAGATTTCTGCATGCAGTGGGCTGCAGAGCACGCTCGCTACGCAAATAAGGCTCAGCAGACGATACATAAAAAGCCCTCGCTATCACTTTTCTGTAGTGTGCGACGAGTTGATAGGCGCGGCAAGGTTTAAAAAATGACAGGCAAAAAAAAGCCCGCCGAAGCGGGCTTTTTCGCACAAGGCGTATTAAACGCTGTAGTACATGTCGAACTCAACGGGGTGAGTTGTCATGTTCAGGCGCTCGATTTCCTCAGACTTCAGCTCGATGTAAGCATCGATCATGTCGTCGTCGAATACGCCGCCAGCGGTCAAGAAGGCGCGGTCTGCATCCAGTGCTTGCAGCGCTTGCTCCAGGCTAGACGCAACAGTCGGGATTTCAGCCGCTTCTTCTGCTGGCAGGTCGTACAGATCTTTGTCTGCCGCATCGCCAGGGTGGATCTTGTTCTGGATACCGTCAAGGCCAGCCATCAGCAGGGCCGCGAAGGCCAGGTAGGGGTTCGCAGAGGGATCTGGGAAGCGAACTTCTACGCGGCGTGCTTTCGGGTTAGTGATGAATGGAATGCGGATAGACGCTGAGCGGTTACGTGCTGAGTAAGCCAGCATAACCGGTGCTTCAAAGCCGGGAACCAGGCGCTTGTACGAGTTAGTAGAAGCGTTGGCAAAGGCGTTGATCGCGCGAGCGTGCTTGATGATACCGCCAATGTAGTACAGTGCTGTTTCAGACAGGCCGCCGTAAGCGTCGCCAGTAAACAGGTTTTGGCCGTCTTTGCTCAGTGACATGTGCACGTGCATGCCGCTACCGTTGTCGCCGACAACGGGCTTGGGCATGAAAGTAGCGGTCTTGCCGTAGGCGTGAGCGACGTTGTGTACGCAGTACTTAAGTACCTGTACTTCGTCAGCTTTTTTCACAGCAGAGTTAGGGCCAACACCGATTTCACACTGACCAGCAGTACCCACTTCGTGGTGGTGTACTTCAACTTCCAGACCCATGTCGGTCATTGCGTTACACATTGCTGCGCGCAGGTCGTGCAGGCTGTCGACGGGTGGTACGGGGAAGTAACCGCCTTTAACGCCAGGGCGGTGACCAGTGTTGCCTTCTTCGAAGCTGTTGCCAGAAACCCAGGCGGCTTCGTCAGAAGAAATCGCGTAGCTCGCGCCTTCCATTGCCACTTTCCACTTCACGTCGTCAAACACGAAGAACTCGGGCTCGGGACCAAACAGTGCGCTGTCGGCGATGCCGGCAGAGCGCATGTAGTCTTCGGCGCGCTGAGCGATAGAGCGTGGGTCACGGTTGTAGCCCTGCATAGTAGAAGGCTCAACGATGCCGCAGCGAATGATAATAGTGGGCTCGTCGGTGAAGGGGTCGAGAACAGAGGCCTCGTCGTCCGGCATGAGGATCATGTCTGACTCGTTAATGCCTTTCCAGCCTGAGATCGATGAGCCATCGAACATTTTGCCTTCTTCGAAGAAGCCCGCGTCGATTTCGCTCACCGGCATGGTGACGTGTTGTTCTTTACCTTTAGTGTCGGTGAAGCGCAGGTCCGCCCACTTCACGTCATTATCGGCGATTAACTTCAGAGTGTTCTCTGACATTCTTAACATCCTCCAATATAGAGTCTTGTAGTCGATTCGGCGTGGCCGAAAGCAGTGGCGATTATAGGTTCATTGCCGCGTGCCGCATAGCGACATCTGCATAGAACCGAAAGTAAACACGCATATGCGCTGCGGGCCGTGGCGCCGCTGTTTCTGTTCGAAATTTATAGAGCAATATGCGTGCCATATTTTTGTGCTGGTTTTTTGTTCAAAATCCGAGCGAAAAACCCACTTTGCCTGAAAACTGTGCGTTTTACCAAAAAGTGCGCACCAATATAGTGCTCTGGTGTTTCATTTTGGTGCGTTGTCGGGGTTTCTGCGGAGCTGAAGCGTTTTAAGTGAACCGCTATAATGCCCGCCCAGCTATCTCCGTGGTGCCACAATGAAGTTCATCGTAAAGCTCTTCCCTGAAATTATCATCAAGAGCAAGCCTGTTCGCAAAAAGTTCATCAAACAGTTGCGCGATAACCTGCGCAAGCTGCTGATCCCGATTGACCCTGAACTCCAGATCGTTCGTGAATGGGACCGTATCACTATTGAAACCCAGTGTCGTGCCGACGCCGATATTGCGGCGATATTGGCAGTGTTGGGCAATACCCCGGGCATTGCTCATGTCGTCGAGGTGGCAGAGTACCCCCTGGTAGATGTGCGCGATATCTATGAAAAGGTCCGGGACGCCGTTGGCGATAGCTTGCGTGGTAAAACCTTTGCGGTGCGCTGCAAGCGCACGGGTGATCACGAGTTCAATTCCAATGAGGTTGAACGCTACGTCGGTGGTGGCTTAAATCAGTATTCAGAAACGGGTGGGGTGAAGCTGAAAAACCCCGATGAAGTGGTGCGCGTCGAAGTCCGTCACAATCAGTTCTTTGTTGTCAGGCGACGCCACGAAGGGCTGGGTGGCTACCCCATCGGCACCGTCGACTCCGTTGTTAGCCTGATTTCCGGTGGCTTTGATTCCACGGTGTCCAGTTACATGACAATGAAACGGGGCATGCGCACGCATTTTTGCTTTTTCAATCTCGGTGGTCGTGAGCACGAGGTGGGGGTAAAAGAAGTCGCGCTGTACCTCTGGCAGAAGTTTGGTGCGTCGCATCGCGTGAAATTTATCAGCGTGCCATTTGAAGATGTTGTCGCCGAAATTTTGAAGAATGTTGAGAACTCACAGATGGGGGTGGTTCTCAAGCGCATGATGTTGCGCGCTGCCGAGCAGGTTGCGGCGGAGCTGGAGGCGCCAGCGCTGGTGACTGGTGAGGCGGTGTCTCAGGTGAGTAGTCAGACGCTAACCAACCTCTCTGTGATCGATCAGGTGACTGATACCCTGGTGTTGCGCCCGCTGATCACCACCGACAAGTTGGATATTATCAATACCGCGTCCAGAATTGGCACCGAGCAATTTGCCGCGAATATGCCTGAATACTGCGGTGTGATTTCTGTGAAGCCCACCACGCGCGCGCGCCCGGAGCGGATTGCTGCGGAGGAAGAGAAGTTCGATTTTTCAGTGCTTGAGCGCGCGGTTGCCAGTGCCAAATATATCAACATCGACAAATTGGCAGATGAAGAGGTCAGCCATACCGAGGTCGAGGTGCTGCCGATTCCCTTGGCTGACGCCGTGGTGCTGGATGTGCGCCACCCCGATGAAGTTGACCGCAAGCCGCTCAAGTTGGAACGCAATCGCGTGGCGTGCATGCCCTTTTATGAATTGCATAAGCGCTGCGTTGAGCTCGATCGCGACACGGTCTACCAGCTGTATTGCGACAAGGGAGTGATGAGTCGTCTGCATGCTGCACACCTGCTTGAGCAGGGGTATGACAACATTAAGGTGTATCGCCCCTCATGACTATCTACACGCAACCGCCGTTATTTGATGTCGAGATAGCGCCTCGCTGGGCCGATCAAGACAGCCTGGGGCATATCAATCACGTGCAGTACTTCTCTTATCTTGAAGAGGCGCGAGTGCACTGGCTGCGCTCCGAGGAAATGCTAGCCCTGGGCGGCTTTCGGCTTGTGATTGCGGCCATCGCTTTGAATTACCGGCAGGAGTGGCGGCACGGCCGATCGCTGCGGGCGCGCGCCTGGGTTGCGCGCGTGGGGAACAGTAGCTTTAGTTTGCGGCAAGCGCTATTTAGTGACGATGGTGAGCAGCTGGTGGCAGAGGGCGATGCCACCCTGGTACATGTGAATGAGGATCACCGGCCGGAGGCTATTTCTGCTGCTGCCAGGGTCGTACTGGCGCGGTCGCTGATCGAAAGCTAGCGCTTTTGCCGCGTCAGGGCGTAGCCAAATTGAAGTTATACAGTTTGAAGCGTTGATCTTGCAGGGTCAGCGTTGCGGTCATGATCGCGCTGCCGTTTTCGAAATAAAGCTTGCTGCTGTAACTGAGTCGCGGCGAGTCTGCAAAGAGAGATAGGGCGCCACTCAGGCGAGAAAAGCGCAACTCATCCATGCGCTGATATTGCCCTAAATGCTGGTATTGCGCGCTGAGTGCAGCCAGTTGCTTATCATTGACTTGCGCCAGTGTTTCGCGGCTGAGCTGGGCGCGCAGCGCTGCGGGCTGCCAGCTCGAAATGCTGCTCAGTGCCGTGTCTAAATAACTGCGCGCGGGCTCGCCGTACTGCTCTTCGACTTGGCTGCTGTAGTAATACAGGCCACCAAAGGCAATGAGACCAACCAAAATAAAGCTGCGGAGCAGGGTGCTGTTCACAAGTGATCCTAAATGAGGTGCTAGCGGTATCAGTGGCGCATAAGCCAGCCGAGTAGGCCCAGGCTGTGCAGGAACACCGCGATAATGCCCAGTGGCGCAATGTAGCGCAACAAAAAGCGCCAGGCTTTGAAGACCTTGGCGTGCAATATGCCGGTTTCGTCGAGCACCCGGTCGCTAGGCATCAGCCAGCCGACAAATACCGCGATTAACAGGCCGCCAAGCGGCAGCATAACGTTGGCCGTCAGGTAGTCCAGGGCGTTGAACACGGACTCGTAATGAATGCTCGCGATGCCGCCCAGCCATGCGATACCGGCCAAGCCGAAGGTGGATACCGGCCGCTTGACGCCGTGCTTTTCCAGCCACGCGACGCCCGGCTCAATAAGGGAGATCGACGAACTGAGTGCGGCGATGCTCACCAGCGTGAAAAACAGGGTGCCGAAAAAGATGCCGCCGCTCATGTTGGAGAAGGCGATCGGCAGTGTGACAAACATCAGCCCCGGCCCTTGGCCCGGTGTTAAGTCGTTAGCGAAGACCAGCGGGAACATCGCCATGCCCGCCAATAGGGCAATAATGGTATCCAGTGCGGCGATCGTCATGACAGTTTTGCCGATGGACGAATGCCCGGGAAAGTATGCGCCATAGGCCATGATGGCGCCCATGCCGAGGCTCAGGGTAAAGAAGGCGTGCCCCATCGCTACCAGTATTGCCTCGCCGTTTAGGCGGCTAAAATCCGTGTCGAACATAAAGTGCAGCCCGGCTTCGAAATCGCCGTTTACTGCGCTGTAGCCCACCAGTAGTAACAGGAAGAAAAACAGCATGGGCATCAAAATGTCGACGGCCTTGCCGATGCCCTGTGTGACCCCCGCTGCCACAACGCCGGCAGTGAGCACGCAGAACACGCTGTGCCAAAGCAGCTGTTGGCTGTTGCTGGCGAGTAAGCCGCTGAAATTGCTCTCGATTTGCGCCGGGTCTAAATTGCTGTAAGTGCCGCCGATACTCTGTGATACGTATTCCAACGCCCAGCCAGCGACAACGCTGTAAAACATCATGATAAGCAGGCCGGCGAGCATGCCGACACCCCCGATCACGCCCCAGTAGCGACTGCGTCCGCTTTCTTTTGCCAGTTTGGCCATTGAGTCGGCGGGGTCGCTGCGCCCGGCGCGGCCGAGCATAACTTCAGCAATCATCACGGGAATGCCGATCATCAATATGCAGGCGAGATAAACCAGTACAAATGCACCGCCGCCATATTCACCGGTGATGTAGGGAAATTTCCAAATGTTGCCAAGGCCGACGGCTGAGCCTGTGGCGGCAAGTATAAATGTCCAGCGCGATTTCCATGTCACGCCCTCGGGGGCCGAAAGGGCTTTACTCATATTATTTTTCCGTCGCGGGAAGGCTTTTTTGGGAATTGTAGCGGTAAATGGTACTTCGGCCCAAGGTTTGGCCAGTGCGGTGGCCGAGGAAACACTGGCAATATGTCGTAGATGCTGATGAGTTGTGCGTATCTCGGCGCCGCTGGTGTATACTGCGCGCCCAAATTTATCCGACGACGACCTCGCCCATGATTGATAAGCTGCGCAATATTGCCATCATCGCCCACGTTGACCACGGTAAAACGACCCTGGTTGATAAACTGCTGAGTCAGTCGGGTACGCTCGACCGCCGCAACCAAGACACCGAGCGTGTTATGGACTCCAATGATCAGGAGAAAGAGCGCGGCATTACCATCCTTGCTAAGAACACCGCGATCCGCTGGAACGACTACCGCATTAACATTGTGGACACCCCAGGGCACGCCGACTTTGGCGGTGAAGTTGAGCGGGTGTTGTCGATGGTTGATTGTGTACTGCTGCTGGTAGACGCCGTAGACGGCCCTATGCCGCAAACACGCTTCGTTACACAAAAAGCGTTCGAGCGCGGTCTCAAGCCCATTGTTGTCGTCAATAAAGTCGACCGCCCAGGCTCTCGCCCTGACTGGGTAATCGACCAAGTGTTTGACCTGTTCGACCGCCTGGGGGCGACCGACGAACAGCTTGATTTCCCCATCATTTACGCATCTGCCTTGAACGGTATTGCCGGCCCAGAGGCCGACGAGCTGGCGGAGGATATGACGCCGCTGTTTGAGATGATCGTGGATAAAGTGCCTTCGCCAGATGTCGATGTTGACGGCCCGCTGCAAATGCAAATTTCAGCGCTGGACTACAACAGCTATGTCGGCGTTATCGGTGTTGGCCGCATCACGCGCGGTACCATGAAGCCCAATGAGCAGGTTGTGGTTGTTGGCGCCGATGGTAAGCAGCGCAAAGGGCGTGTGCTTACGGTGATGGGTTATCACGGTCTGGAGCGTGTTGAAGTCGAGCAAGCACAAGCCGGCGATATTGTATGTATCACCGGTATCGAAGGCTTAAATATTTCCGATACCATCTGTTCGCCCAGTCAGCCGGAAGCGTTGCCAGCGCTGACCGTTGACGAGCCCACCGTCAGTATGACCTTCCAGGTTAACGATTCACCGTTTGCCGGTTTGGAAGGCAAGTTTGTTACCTCGCGTAATATCAACGACCGTCTCCAGCAAGAGCTGATCCACAATGTGGCGCTGCGGGTTGAGCAGGGCGACAGCCCCGACAAATTCAAAGTGTCCGGTCGCGGTGAGCTGCACTTGTCGGTATTGATTGAAACCATGCGTCGCGAGGGTTTTGAGCTGGGTGTGTCACGCCCAGAAGTTGTTCAGCGAGAAATTGACGGCGTTCTGCAAGAGCCCTACGAGCAGGTTGTTATCGACGTTGAAGAGCAGCACCAAGGTGCCGTCATGGAAGAGTTGGGTCTGCGCAAGGCAGAGCTGACCAACATGGAGCCCGACGGCAAAGGTCGCGTTAAGCTTGAGTTTATTGCGCCTGCGCGTGGCCTGATCGGCTTCCGTGGTCAATTCCTGACGCTGACCTCGGGCAGCGGTATTATGACCACAGTCTTCGACCACTACGGTGAAGTGAAAGGCGGTGAGATGGCCAAGCGCCAAAACGGAGTGTTGGTCTCAATGGTGAAGGGCAAAACCCTTGCCTACGGTTTGTTTAACCTGCAGGATCGCGGTCGCTTGTTCCTCGGCCACGCTGAGGAGATTTACGAAGGGCAGATTATCGGTTTGCACAGCCGTAGCAACGACCTGGTGGTGAATGCGACCAAGGCCAAGCAGCTGACTAACGTTCGCGCTTCTGGCACCGATGATGCGCTGACGCTGACGCCGCCGGTACGTCATACCCTTGAGCAAGCGCTCGAGTTCATTGAAGACGACGAGTTGGTGGAAGTGACGCCGAAGAGCATTCGCCTGCGTAAAAAGCTGCTAACGGAAAACGAGCGCAAACGCGCGGCAAAATAATTTGCCTGGGGCGAGGGCGGGCAAGCCGTCCCTCGCTGCGCTACACTGAAGGTCTCCGCTGTTAATCGACCTCAGGTGCGCTGAATGTTGGCACTTTATCCCGATATCAAACCT
Organism: Spongiibacter marinus; assembly: GCF_016906995.1. GTDB lineage: Bacteria > Pseudomonadota > Gammaproteobacteria > Pseudomonadales > Spongiibacteraceae > Spongiibacter > Spongiibacter marinus. The sequence continues at coordinate 62,555 of NZ_JAFBBD010000011.1, forward strand.
TATCAACGTCATCGTCTGGCTGTTCAAGCCCCCCACGTTCTCTATGTAGAAGAATCTGGTAACCCGGACGGTATCCCCGTGCTATTTGTGCACGGCGGTCCCGGTGCGGGTTGCAGCCCCAAGGCGCGCTGCTTTTTCGACCCAGAAGTCTACCGCATTATTTTGTTTGACCAGCGCGGCTGTGGCCAATCCGAGCCCCATGCCTGTCTGGACAACAATACGACGCAAGCGTTGATCGAAGACATGGAAGCCATTCGAGAGTATTTGGGTGTACATCACTGGGTGCTGTTTGGTGGCTCCTGGGGATCCACGCTCAGTATTGCCTATGCACAACGTCACCCGAGCCGCGTGCTGGCGATGATATTGCGCGGTATATTTTTGTGCCGTCCTCAGGAGCTTCAGTGGTTTTACGAGGAGGGAGGTGCGAGCCGCGTCTTTCCCGATTACTGGCAGGAGTTTGACGAGGCTGCCCATCGCCAGCCCGGTGAGAGCTGGATCGAGGCTTATTATCGGCAGTTGCACGGCAGTAATGAACTGGCGCGGATGTCGGCGGCAAAGGCTTGGTGCCACTGGGAGGGGCGCTGCTCAACGCTGCGTCCTAACCACGATGTTGAGTCGCATTTGCTGGACGCTCACACCGCTGTGGCGATGGCGCATATCGAGAATCACTTTTTCCGCAGTGACCCGTACCTGTTGAATCAGGAAATCCTGGATAATATGTCGGCGCTGGCAGATATACCCGGGGTTATTGTCCACGGTCGTTACGATATGATCTGCCCGCTGGACAATGCGATGAAACTATCGCAATACTGGCCAGCCGCCGAGTTGTTCGTGGTTCGCGATGCCGGGCACTCCGCTTTTGAGCCGAGCATGAGTGATGCCCTGGTTAAGGCGACAGATGAGATTGCCGAGGTGCTGGTACGGCAGTTTTCGGGCGAGGGCGCATAATACTGCGCCACGGATTTACGTATTGAGAATTGAATGAAAGCACTACTTCAACGGGTTCGCCACGCGAAGGTCGAGGTTGATCGGCACTGCGTTGGTGAAATTAGTCAGGGAATATTGTTGTTTCTCGGGCTGGAAAAACACGACAGTGAAACCGAGCTGGAAAAGTTATTGGAAAGGGTACTGAATTACCGCATTTTTTCCGATGAGCAGGGGCGTATGAATTTGTCGCTGCGCGATGTTGATGGCGGGCTGTTGGTGGTTTCCCAGTTTACTCTTGCGGCACAAACCAGTAAGGGGCGGCGCCCCGGATTTTCAACGGCCGCGGAACCCGAGCGCGCCCGCCAGCTTTACGATCATGCCCTGGCGTGGCTTTCTCCTCGCCAGGCAAAACTGGCAAGCGGAGAGTTTGGCGCGGATATGCAGATCTCTCTGCTCAATGACGGGCCGGTGACTTTTCTACTGGAATCGTAACGTTATCCCACTCCCGACAGATTTATGGCAACGCGGTTCCCGCGTTTTTGTCGTTTTTTGCGTCTGTGTCAACTTCTTCACAAAGCCGGTTTTTTCGGTGAACTCAGTAATATGAGCTCGTCTAAAAGGCATCTATTGGCAAAAAAAGGATGTCTTATGAAGCGCATTACATCGACTCTAATGGTTCCCGCTGGCTTTCTTGCACTTGCGGTCAGCTCACCACTGATGGCAAAGGAATTTAGCTACAGTTATGCGGAATTAGGGGTGGCTGATATTGAGGTGGATGATCGCGATGGCGACTACCTTTATGGTGGCGGCTCGCTGGCCTTGGATCGCAATGTATTTATTCGCGCGTCAGTGGGTAATCTGGATTTTGACCCCGGTGAGGCCGATGTGGTGAGCCTCGGTGTGGGCCATCCGATGCGGATATCTGAGCGCAGCGACTTAGTATTGGCGCTGGACTACAGCTATACCGATCCCGACCGGGGTGACAACGACATCGATACCTTGGCAGCGAGTGTGCAATCACGCACCTGGCTGACCAATAATATAGAGGGTAATCTCAGTGCGGGTTATGCCCACGCAGATTACGATAACGGTGACGATAGCGGCGCTGTGCTTGGTGCTGGTGTGCGACTCTACGTGACGCCGCTGGTCTCTGTGGCAGCGGAGCTGAATCGCAGCTTTGTTGGCGACCTGGATACAGACAGCTTTGGCATTAGTGGCCGCGTGCAGTTTTAACTGCGGCGGCGGCAAAAAAAACGGCGCAGGGAGCGCCGTTTTTTTTGCACGCTTCAGAGGGTTTTTGGGCTCAGTCGTTTAGCAAAAAACTGGCTGATGTCATGGGCGATAAAAAACAGGATTGGCACTAAAAATAATGTGACCGCCGTGGCAAACAATATACCGAAGCCAACGGAGGTGGCCATCGGTTTGATGAATTGCGCCTGTATCGAGGTTTCCAGCTGAATGGGCAGTAGCCCCAAAAAAGTGGTCAGTGAGGTCAGTATCACCGCGCGAAAGCGCATCTGTCCGGCTTCGACCACGGCTTTGAGTTTTTCCTCCCCCTCGGAAACCTTCTGGTTGATGAAGTCCACCAGAACCAGCGAGTCATTCACCACCACCCCGGCGAGCGCAACCACACCGATAATAGACAGCATGCTCAGATCATTGCCGGTGAGCCAGTGTCCAATAATGGCGCCTGCCACTGAAAAGGGAATTGCCGACATGATATACAGCGGCTGGATATAGGACTTCAGCGGAATGGCCAGTGCGGCAAAAATCAGCAGTAATACCAGCGACCCCATCACCTGCAGTTCGCGGGTGTCTTTTTGCTGCTCTTCCACCTGGCCGGTGTAGTAATAGCTAACCGTAGGGAATTGTTTCAGTAGTGTGGGCATCACGTCCCGGTCGAGCTTGGCGACCACCGCATCGGGTTCAATGGTGGCTTTGTCGATGCCCGTTTGGATATTGACCACGCGCTTTCTGTCGACCCGTTTGATGCTGGAAATGCCGGAGGAATATTGCGCTTCGGCCACTTCACTGAAGGGTACCCGCTCACCACTAGGCAGCTTGATCCACAATTGTTCCAGGGTTTCCAGCGTGTTGCGCTCGGCGAGCGGCAGTCTCGCGTAGACTCGCACTTCGTGACGGCCGCGTTGGAAACGCTGAATTTCAGCACCAAAGAAGGCTTGGCGCACTTGGCGGGCAATTTCAGCCTGGCCGAGCCCCAGCAATTCGCCGGCGGGTTTAATGCGAATATCCACCTCCGGTGCGCCGGCGCCAAAGGTATCGCGGATATCGAATACACCGCTTATTTGCTGAAGCTCCGCTTTGAGCCACTGTGCGGCGCGCTGCAGCTCAGCGAGGTCGTCAGACTCTAGCGCAACGTCGAGGTCGACGCCTTCGCCCGGGCCCGCTTTCGCATCGAAGCTCAGCTGTTTAATGCCGGGGAGTGGGCCAATCGCTTCTCGCCACCACTGGGCGAGAATAACGGAATCGATTTGCCGTTGTTCCGAAGGGACGAGGGACGCCCAAATTCTTGCCTGGTCGTCGGAGCTGCTCAGGGTTTCAATATTGCTTATGGCGTCGACATCTTCACCAGTGCGTTCGCGGTAGCGCTCATTGACGGTCGTGGCCGCCGCCTCAATTTTCAGCGCGTAGTCATGAGTGAGTTGGTAGGGCGCGCTGGGCGGCAGCCGCAGGCTAATTACGATCTGGTCTGAGGGAACATCGGGGAAGAACACCATGCGGACAATGCCAGCGGGCACCAGGCTGAGAACGACAATAAAGCCGGCCACAAATACGGCGAGGCTGACATAGCGATACGCAAGCAAGGTTTGCAACGCGGGGCGATAAATATTGTACACAAACGCTTTTAGCTGGCGGTCAAGGCCGTTTTGCAGGGCCGCGATGGGGCCGGTGGATTTTTTATCCAGCTTGATATGACGAAGGTGGGCGGGCAGGATCAGCTTGGTTTCTATCAGAGAAAAGATCAGGCAGAAGATCACGACCACCGCGATATTGGAGCCAAAGCGGCCGATGTGCGAGGTCATTGTCAGCATTGGGGTGAAGGCGATAATAGTCGTAAGCACGCCAAAAATTGTCGCTGTCGAGACGCGTTTTACCCCGTGAATAATGCTGTCTAAGCCTTGCTGTTCTCTCTCCAGGTAGCTGTAGGCACTCTCGCCGGTAACAATGGCATCGTCCACCACAATGCCCAGCACGAGCAAAAAGCCGAATAGCGACATCAGGTTTATCGAGTAGTCGAAAAAGCCAAGGTTCATTACCATCATGGCGCCAAGAAAGCTGAATGGCACGCCGATTAACACCCAAAAGGCCATGCTCAGGCGTAAAAATAGCGCCAGTGCCAATAGAACTAAAATGCCCCCTTGCAGCGCATTTTTGAGTAGTAGGTCAATTCGGCCTTTGAGGATGCGCGAGTTATCGAACCAGACATTGAGGCTGACACCATCGGGTAATTCCAGTTGCTTCTGGGCAGCGTAGTCTTTGACTAACTGGCTGACATCGAGGGTGCTCTGGCGGCCGACGGTGAAGATTGTGAGCCGCGCGCCGTTGGCGCCATTCAGTCGGCTGAGAATAGGCTGCTCGCTGAAACCATCGCGCACATTGGCAATATCGCCTAGCAGCAAGCGGGTGCCGTCCGGGCGGGTGAGTAGCGGAATGCGGCGATACTCATCGCCACTGTAGGCCTGACCTTGTGAGCGAAGAGTAATCGTACCGCTGTCGGTGCGAACATTGCCGCCGGGCAAGTTTTCGGATCGACTGCGAATGAGCGTTACCACTTGGTCGAAACTCAGGCCGTACTGGCGAAGTGTGCTGTCGGAGAGCTCGATGGCCACCTCGTAATCGCGTACACCGACGAGTTCAATCTGGGTAATCTCGCCGGTGGCCAGCAGGTCGTCGCGCACGTCGTCCGCAAGGGCTTTGAGTTGATGCTCGCTAAGCTTTTCGCCAGCGATACTCAGGTTGATGGTGTGATTCTTGGCCAGTATTTCTTCAATGATGGGTTTTTCGGCATTGGCGGGAAACGACGCGATGGCGTTAACGCGGGAGGTGACATCGTTGAGCACCGGCGCCATATCGGTCTTGGGCTGCATTTGCACTAGCACTGTGGCGACATTCTCATTGGCTTCAGCAATGATGTCGTCGACGTCTTCCATATCCTGCAGGGCTTCTTCAATTTTGATCAGAATGCCTTCCTCTACCTCGCTGGGGGAGCTGCCAGGGTAGGGAACAGTGATACGGATCATCTCCAGTGGGATTGTGGGGAAGACCTCTTTGCGCAAATCTAACAGGGAGACCAGCCCGGCGAGCATCACCACGGCCATTAACAGGTTGGCGGCGACAGGATTGCGGGCCATCCAGCCAATGGCGCCACTGCGGCGATCATAGGAGGTCATAGCGACTCGACTCTAACTTTCATGCCCTCGGTCATAATGTCGAGGCGGCTGAGTACCAGCTGGTCGCCGACGTTTATGTCTCCTCTTACCACGGCGTATTGGGCATTCTTTTGCAGTAGGGTTACCGCCACGCTCTGCAATTGCTGCTGTGGGTCGAGGCGGTAAACGAAGCGGTTTTCAAAAACCGCGCTCTCGGGAATGCGAAAGGCGTCGTCAAATTCAACGCCGTGAATGTCGGCGCGAACAAACTGACCGATGCGCAACGCCGGCTTGGTTGCGTAGGGGGCATCCAGCACTGCCACGGCATAGGCGACCCGAGTCGCGTCGTCCAATTGTTGATTGAGGCGACCGAGGCGCGCTTGCCAGCGACCGGTTTGTTGGTCGATGGCATGGAGCGTAACGCTGGCGCCATCGACTGCCTCCAGCATCTCTAACTCGGCGTGGCTAATCGGCAGGGGAATCTCTACTTGGTCGACCGCTTGAAAGCTGGCGAGGACACTGCCGGGAGCCACATACTGCCCGAGAGCCACTTGTTTGATACTGACCAGCGCTTCCATCGGCAGCGAGATTTCTGTCCGCGAAAGGTCGACATTGGCCTTGCGGATTTGCGCTTTGGCGGCGGCAATCTGGGCGCGCGCCCGTCGAATTTGCGGGTGGCGTGGGTTGCGGGTTTCAAAGCGGCTGCGGGTGTCTGCCAAGGCTAGCTCGGCATCGCGCAGGGCGAGTAGCGCCTGGGCTTCTGCCAGTTTGTATTGGCTGCGGTCTACTCTGGCGATGGGGGTATCGGCAGCGATAATGGCGCCGACCTCCAGCGCAGGGTTCACCCAGGTGACTCTGCCGGCGACGTCACTGGTTAATTGCAAGGTGGTTTTTGCTCTCACCGTGCCGTGCGAGCCAAGGGTCATCGCGGCCCCTTGGCGCTCGATGGTGTGCACCTGCACAAGCGGTTGCTCGTCCACGCGGGGTTGGGATACAAGCTCTGGCCGGCTGCTGATGAGCACCTTGGCCAGCAGCAGTGCGCCGATAACGATTAACGGTGGTAGTACGAACTTGAGGCGTTTTCTTAACACGGTAATCGCGATCCCTGAAATTGCTGCCTATATAGGTGTTATTCCCAGCCAGAGTTAATTTGAGGTGGCCGGGCTGTTGTTGCCGCCATCGCGCTGTTGAAAGCGCTGTTTCTTTCTATACGGGAATACGTCGGCGACATAACCGTTGCGAATCTTGTCCTGCAGCTCGCGCCAGTAATCGGGGTCGTAGAGGTCGCTGTGCAATTCGTCAAATACCTTCTTGGCGCGCTGATTCCCTGAGAAGAACAGGCGAAACTCTTCCGGGAACACATCCTCGGGTTTGACCTCATACCAGGGGTGAGTGGCCATGGCCTGCTCCTCTGTTTTGGGCTCTGGCAGGCGGCGGAAGTTACAGTCGGTCAGTGGACAAATTTCGTCGTAGTCATAGAACACCACGCGTCCGTGGCGGGTAACGCCAAAGTTTTTAAGCAGCATATCGCCGGGGAAAATATTCCCCGCGGCGAGCTGTTTAATGGCGCTGCCGTATTCGTCCATCACGCTGTAAAGCTGCTCTTCGTTGCAGTCTTTCAGGTAGAGGTTGAGAGGAATCATTTTCCGCTCAATATAGACGTGCTTGAGTATCAACACATTGCCGTGCTCCTCGACCAGCGAGGGAGCCTCTTTGTAGAGCTCGGCCATGAGCTCGTCGGAGAAACGGCGGCGGTCAAAGGCCAGGTTGTTAAATTCCTGGGTGTCGGCCATGCGGCCGCCGCGGTCCCAGCGTTTTACCAGGCTGTAGCATTTTCTAACGTGTTCCCGGCTCATCTCTTTAGGAGGCGTGAACTTGTCTTTGATCACTTTGTACACGTACCCGAAGTCTGGCCGGGTGAATACCAGCATCACCATGCCCTTGATCCCGGGGGCGATCACGTAGGGATCTTCGCTGTTTAACGTATCGTTGACGGCAAAGCGGTAAAACTCCGTTTTACCGTGCTTTTGCATACCGATTGCGTTGTAGAGTTCAAACACCTCTTTGTGCGGCATGAGGCGTCGTAAAAATGCCACGTATTCCGAAGGAATCGAGGCGTCGACCATGAAGTAGCTGCGGCTGAAGCTGAAAAGAATTGAGAGGTCGTCAGGCTCGTGCAACAGGGTGTCGACGAAGAGCGAACCGTCATCGGAGTGCAGGATCGGCAGCACGAAGGGCTTGCTGAAATTGCCGCTGTAGGCGCGCCCAACCAAATACGCCGCTTTGTTACGAAAGAATAGTGACTCCAGGGTCTCGACCCAGATCTCCCCAGTGCCTTCGGGGATGCGGGGAACCAGGTCTTGGTTGACGACGTTCATGACAAATTGAATGTCGCGCTGCTGGTCTTCCCAGGGAATATTGAACTCACAGTCGTCCAACATTTGTTTGACGATGGCGGCGCCATTATCGCCGTTGAACTTGTAGCGCCGGAGAATAGAGTCGCTGTCGATTGGGCCTCGGTGTCCTGCCGGTGTGGTGGCAAAGGTGTGTTGATCCCGAATTTTTTCGTGCTCGAAGACGTAGCAGTAAATGGAGTTAAAGAAGGATTGTGCAATCTCGTAATTGTCGTGATTCTGAATTAGCTCGGCGTATTCTTGCTTGGCAACTTCCCAGTGCTCGCGGTCCTGCACGCTGCCGCCGGTAATGGTGTGGGCGGCTTCGGCGACAATGACCCGTTTTTGCTTCCAGAGGTTGAGGCGCGCGCGCATCGCCTCTTGAGAGCCGTGCCAATCGGCGGCTTCAAAACGGGCTTGGGCGCCGAGGGTGATATTTTTAAATTCGGCGAAAAACGCATCGAAGCCATTGAGAATGGCCATCGCGAGTCGGCGGGTAACAGCGGTCATTGCTGGTAGTGTCCTGTCACGTAGGAGGGTATGGCTAAGAGTCTGCCCGACTTTCGCAGAAAAGCGAAGTCGGGCAGTGGGGGGCTGTGATGTTTGCGCTTACAGGAAGCAGTCCGCCATTACTTCACGGGCTTCAGCCTGCTGGCAGTTGAGGATCATTGTGCCGACTTCGCCGCGTTGATTCGCTGCTTTCCAATCCTGGGCGCGCTCGCGAATGCGGGCTTCTGGGCCAACCAGCGCGACCTCGTCGACAAGTTCGTTGGGCACCGCTTCGCGGGCTTCATCCTTCTTGCCGGCCAGGTAGAGGTCCTGCACTTTTTCTGCCGCGTCGCCGTAGCCCATACGGGTGGCGTAGTCAGTGTAGAAGTTCTTGCCCTTGGCGCCCATGCCGCCAATATATAGCGCGAGGAAGTCTTTAATGAAGTGGCGACAGCCATCGAGGTTGTCGTCCATGATAACGCCGACAAAGGGGGCGACATCGAAGTCGGCCTTGCTGCGGCCACTCTTCTCCAGGCCCTTGTTGATCGCGGGCTCAAGCACCGAATATTTGTCTGGGCTCATCCACACCGGGAATACGCCGTCGGCGACTTCGGCCGAGGCGGCTACCCCGGCGGGAGTGATGGACGCCGTGTAAATGGGGATGCTGGGGTCGCCGTGCAAAATTGACTTAAGCGCTTTGCCCAGGCCGGTGGTGCCTTCGCCTTTGTTGGGAATCTGGTACATCTTGCCGTCAAACTCCAGCGGGCCTTTACGCTCGAAAATCTGCTTCATAATTTTGATGTACTCGCGGGTGCGGGTGACGGGCTTGCCGTAGGGCACGCCGTGCCAGCCTTCCACCACCTGCGGTCCCGATGCACCCAGGCCGACGATAAAGCGGCCATCGGACAGGGAGTCCAGGCTCATTGCCGTCATCGCTGCCATGGCGGGGCTGCGAGCAGGCATCTGCATAATGGCAGTACCCACCTTAATTTTTTCGGTTTGTGCAAGTATCCAGGCGGCCGGGCTAACGGCATCAGAACCATAGGCTTCAGCTGTCCACACTGAGTCGAAGCCCAGGGCTTCGGCGTGTTTAATGTCATCCATTGGCAGCGTTAATTTCGCACCTGAGTAGCCCAGTAGTAGTCCCAGTTTCATTGCTGTTCCCCTTATTATTTTAGCGGGGCCCTGCGCCCCCTTGAATCGGTTAGCTTACCAGCGCTTTGCTGGAGAAGATAACGCCGGTTTCATCGGCATAGGCATAGTCGCCCGGTGCGATATCGATAGCACCAAAGTGTAGGGCAACATTGAGTTGCCCCTCGTTGCGCTTCTCGGTTTTACGCGGCACGCTGCCCAGTGCCAATATGCCTAGCTCCATCGGGGCGATCTCTTCCACATCGCGCAGGTAGCCGTAGATGATAATACCGCTCCAACCATTTTTAACCGCGGCGCCAGCAAGGTTGTCTCCAAGCAGTGAACGTCGCACTGAGCCGCCGCCATCAACGACTAATACGCGGCCTTCGCCAGGCTGTTTAACTTGCTCGGCAACCAGGGAGTTGTCTTCAAAGCACTTAATGGTGACAACTTGGCCGCCGAAATTGTGAGTCGCGCCGTAGTGGCGCAGCGGCAGTTCAAGAACGCGTACGTCGTCGCCGAATTCGTCGCAGAGATCGGGTGTAGAGATGGGCATGATTTTCCTCCGGGGCTCAACGCGGCAGTGTTGGCGCTGAGCATAAAATAAATGATTCGGTTTGGGCCTTAGTCTGTGACTACAGCGAGGCACGATGCACTAATATCTGCATCGTAATAGGCCATGCCCAATTTATTTAGGTACTCCAAGCGGTCGGCTTTCATTAGGTCTATTTCGGGCGCGTCGAAATTGTTAGTTTGGTAAATACCTGCCAGATAAGCCATAAATTGCTCGCCCTCTTCGACTAATAATAAGCTGGCGGCGCCTACATCGGGTTTCACTTTGGCGTTCAGTTCTTCAGGAAGTGTTACCGCAAGTACAACTGGCTGCTCCTCGCCCTGAAACCTTACGAGGCGATTTCTCACGGTTTGCTCGGCCCAGTAAAAAGCCAATTCCTTGCTCTGGGTTAAGAAGACCGGCTCAATGGATTCGGAATAGCTATTGCCGATAGTGGCCATGGTTTCTTTGGCCGCTTGCTTCAGTGCCTTGTCGCCGGAGCGTTTTAAGCCCTGCTCCATGATGGCGTCAACCAGCGCCGAAGAGGTACCGTGATACCACGTGCTGCTGGTGGTAAAGCCCTGTTCGCTTAATAAAGCCCTGGCATCTTTAAGAAAATCTGGTGCGTCAGTCATAGTAGAAGTTACACAGTCGGTTTGAGTTGGAAAGCATGTAGAAGTTTAGGGAAGCTTTGCACAGCTTAGCAATATCTCTGCGGGCCCTAAAAGGTCTGCGATTATCTTATTTAGCTAATTCTGCCCACAAAAAAGGCGACGCCTTTTTAAGGTGTCGCCTTTCGATTCGCAAGTGCGCTGTGCCCCGCGTGTTGCTAATTGCCGGGCACGTCGCCTAACGCGTGTTCAGATTTAGCTGAACTGGTTAGAGGTGTTTTTCGCACCACCTGCTTTCAGTGCCATTTCACCTGCGTAGTACTCTTTGTGATCGTCGCCCAGGTCAGAACCGGCCATGTTTTGGTGCTTAACACAGGCGATACCCTGACGGATCTCTTTACGCTGAACGCCTTCAACGTAACCCAGCATTGCTTTGTCACCGAAGTACTCTTTCGCCAGGTTGTCTACAGACAGTGCTGTAGTGTGGTAAGTCGGCAGAGTGATCAGGTGGTGGAATACGTTCGCTTCACGGGCAGTGTCTGCCTGGAAGGTGCGTACACGCGCATCAGCTGCAGCAGACAGTTCAGAGTCGTCGTACTCAGCAGACATCAGGTTGTCACGGTCGTAAGCAGAAACGTCTTTACCTTCAGCCGCCCATGCATCGTAAGTCTGCTGACGGAAGTTCAGTGTCCAGTTGAACGAAGGCGAGTTGTTGTAAACCAGTTTCGCATCGGGGTGAACCTTGCGAATCTCGTCCATCATGCCTTTGATTTCGTGAACAGTCGGTACTGCAGTTTCGATCCACAGCAGGTCAGCGCCAGCGTTGATCGCTTCGATGCAGTCAAATACGCAACGCTCGTGGCCAGTGCCCTGGCGGAACTGGTACAGACCTGAAGGCAGGCGCTTAGGACGAACCAGCTTGCCGTTGCGGCTGATCAGTACATCGCCTTCAGCAGTGTCTTCTGGGGCAACTTCTTCACAATCCAGGAAAGAGTTGTAAATGTCACCTTGGTCGCCTGGCTCGCGAACAACAGCGATCTCTTTGGTCAGGCCAGCACCTTCAGAGTCAGTACGTGCAACGATAACACCGTCATCAACACCCAGCTCAAGGAATGCGTAACGCAGCGCGCGCAGCTTAGCGTGGAAGTCAGCGTGAGGTACGGTTACTTTTCCGTCCTGGTGACCACACTGCTTCTCATCGGCAACCTGGTTTTCGATCTGCAGGCAGCATGCACCGGCTTCGATCATTTGCTTGGCCATCAGGTAAGTCGCTTCAGCGTTACCAAAACCGGCATCGATGTCTGCAACGATGGGTACAACGTGAGTTTCGTGGTTGTCGATCTTGCTTTGGATTTCAGCTTCTTTAGCGCTGTCGCCAGCTTCACGCGCTGCGTCCAGCTCGCGGAACAAGCCACCCAGCTCACGTGCGTCAGCTTGGCGCAGGAAGGTGTACAGCTCTCTTACCAGGTCGGCAACAACGGTTTTCTCGTGCATAGACTGGTCAGGCAGAGGGCCAAAGCTAGAGCGCAGTGCAGCAACCATCCAGCCAGACAGGTAGAGGTAGCGGCGCTCAGTTGAGCCGAAGTGCTTTTTGATAGAGATCAGCTTTTGCTGACCAACAAAACCGTGCCAGCAGCCCAGAGACTGAGTGTACTTGGTTTTGTCTTTGTCGAACTCGGCCATGTCGCGACGCATGATGCCAGCAGTGTACTTGGCAATGTCCAGGCCGGTTTTGAATTTGTTCTGAGCACGCATGCGCGCGGCAGATTCGGGGTTGATAGCATCCCATGGGCTACCGGCTTGTTCTTTAAGTCCGGCGATGGATTGGATGTCTGCTTCTAACGATGACATATGCGGTCCCTTTTCATTGCGGTGGGTGGTTTAACGCAGGCTAGTGTACTCGCGACCTATAAATTTTTCTAATTTATAGATTCTATATTCGGTATTTTCGGTGGGAATATTGCTGGGGGTTGTGCTGCTTCGCTTATGTTAAGCGATTTCTATTTTAATAAATTGCTGCGGGGCCTGCTGCCCGTCCACCATTTAATAAATGAATAACAAGCATAATGTGGATATATTTGTGAAATTATTGGCGGGTAGCTAGGATGTACTTCTAAGCCGTTATCTCTGATTTGCATGTGTTAGCTGTTAACATTCATGCTTCTTATATGAAGGGCGGTTTACAGACTCACCGACGCTAGAAGGAGTGGCAGATGTCAGCGCAGCAAATCAACCGGGTAGAACACAGTGGTCTTCAGATTGCCGAGGTCTTGTACCGTCTGGTGAATGAGCAAGTTGCCCCGGGTACCGGCATCGAGCCCGACGCATTCTGGTCTGCACTGGCCGAGATTGTCGCTGATCTGGCGCCAAAGAACAAAGCTCTGTTGGCCAAGCGGGACGAGATTCAGGCCAAGATCGACGATTATCACCGCGCCAACCCGGGTAAGCCGGATATGGCGGCGTATAAAACTTTCCTGGAAGAGCTGGGTTATCTGCTGCCCGAGCCCGCTGATTTTACCATTACCACCGAAAACGTCGATCAAGAAATTGCCGAACTCGCTGGCCCTCAACTGGTAGTGCCGGTGATGAATGCCCGGTTTGGTCTGAATGCTGCCAACGCCCGTTGGGGTAGCCTGTACGACGCTCTGTACGGCACCGATGTGATTTCTGAAGAGGGTGGTGCCGAGCGCGCTGGCGCTTACAACCCGGTTCGCGGTGATAAGGTTGTCGCCTATGCCAAGGCCTTCCTCGACAAGCATGTTGCTCTGGCTGAAGGCAGTCACGCCGATGCCACGGCATACAAAGTAGAAAATGGCAGTCTGGTAGTTAGCCTGGCGAATGGCGCCAATACCGGTCTGCAAGCGCCGGAGAAATTTGCCGGTTATATCGGCGATGCCGCTGCGCCCAGCAATATCCTGTTGGTTAACAACGGCCTGCATATTGATATTCAGATTGACGGCAGCCACCCGATTGGCAAAACCGATGCCGCTCAGGTGAAAGATGTTTGCCTGGAATCTGCCCTGACCACCATTCAGGACTGTGAAGACTCAGTTGCTGCGGTAGACGCGGAAGACAAGTGTGTGGCCTACAGCAACTGGCTCGGCCTGATGAAGGGCAACCTCAGCGAAACCTTTAGCAAAGGTGGCAAAGAGCAGACTCGTCGCATGGCTGAAGACCGCGTGTTCACCGCGCCCAATGGCGGAGAAAAAGTGCTGCACGGCCGCAGCCTGCTGCTGGTGCGTAACGTCGGTCACCTGATGACCAATAACGCGATTATCGATGCACAGGGCAACGAAATCCCTGAAGGCATTATGGACGCCATGGTTACCGTACTGGCGGCGATGCACGATTTGAAAAAGACCGGCAGCCTGAGCAACTCGCGCACCGGCAGTGTTTATATCGTTAAGCCGAAAATGCACGGCCCCGAAGAAGTGGCATTTGCCGCCGAGCTGTTTGGCCGCGTTGAAGACGCTCTGGGTCTGGCTCGCAATACCCTGAAAATAGGCATTATGGATGAGGAGCGCCGTACCACGGTTAACCTTAAAGCCTGTATTGCTGCCGCCAGTGAGCGCGTGATCTTTATCAATACCGGCTTTTTGGATCGCACCGGCGATGAAATTCACACCAGCATGGAAGCCGGCGCTTTTGTCCGCAAGGCTGACATGAAGCAACAGGCTTGGATCAACGCCTACGAAGACTGGAACGTCGATATCGGTCTGGCCTGCGGCCTCAGTGGCAAGGCGCAAATCGGTAAGGGCATGTGGGCCATGCCAGACGAAATGGCGCAGATGATGGAAGCCAAAATCGGCCACCCCAAAGCTGGCGCCAACTGTGCCTGGGTACCGTCGCCCACGGCAGCCACCCTGCACGTAATGCACTACCATGAAGTGAATGTGCGCAGCCAGCAAGAGCAGTTGGCGGACCGTCAGCGCGCCGCTTTGGAAGATATTTTGACCATCCCAGTCGCCGAAAACACCGACTGGAGCGCCGAAGAGATTCAGAACGAGCTGGATAACAATGCCCAGGGTATTCTCGGCTATGTTGTTCGCTGGATCGATCAGGGCGTGGGCTGCTCTAAAGTGCCAGACATCAACGATGTGGGCCTGATGGAAGACCGCGCGACACTGCGTATTTCTAGTCAGCACATCGCCAACTGGTTGCGCCACGGCATCTGCAGCGAAGAGCAGGTAATGGAAACTATGCAGCGGATGGCGGCAGTTGTTGATCGCCAGAATGCCGGCGATGCAAGCTACCGCAATATGGCGCCGAACTTCGACGATAGTGTGGCTTTCCAGGCCGCTTGTGAGCTGGTTTTTGAAGGTGTCAAACAGCCCAGTGGCTACACAGAACCAGTATTGCACCGCCGCCGTATTGAATACAAAGCGAAGCACGGCGCTTAAGGACTCCGGTCCACAACGATTTCCTGTCAGTGAGGCTTGGCCCGGTTCTACCGGGCCTTTTTTTTGCCTGCTTTCTATGTGCTTTGCTGGCGAAGTGGCGAAAAACTGCCCATAATCACCCCGTATTATATTGAGTAGCGGAGTCATCAGTCTCATGAATTTATCGCGTATCGACCTGAACCTGCTGGTTTACCTGGACGTGCTTCTGCGCGAGAAAAATGTCACGCGAGCGGCGGAGCAGTTGGGAATTACCCAGCCAGCCCTGAGTAACGGTTTGCGGCGCTTACGTGACCTGTTTAATGACCCGCTTTTAGTGCGCACCAGTGAGGGGATGACGCCGACAGAGCGCGCGCTGGAGCTGCAGCCGCAGGTAAGGAATATTCTGTCCTCAGTAGAACAGGCGGTGCTGCCCGTATCAGACTTTGAAGTGACAGAGAGCACGCGGGTGTTCCGGGTTATGGCCAGTGACTACGCCGAGTCGACCTTGTTGACGAGGCTCTTGTTCAAGCTCCGCGACGAGGCACCTAATATTACACTGGATATCCTGACGCCCTCCGATGTGACCTTCCAGGACCTTGAGCAAGGCAAGATCGATATGGCGGTCAACCGTTTCGACCGTTTGCCGCAATCCTTCCATCAGGCTACCGTCTGGCGCGACAGTTTTTCCTGCCTGATGAGCAGCGAGAATAAGGCGCTGGAGAACTTTGATATGGATGCCTTTCTTGCTGCGCCGCATATCTGGGTAAGCAAGACCGGTATGGGGGTTGGCCGTGGCATGAGCCACAGAGACAGTCAGCGCTTGGGCTGGGTGGATGAGGCACTGGCCGAAGTGGGGCACGAACGTCAGATTCGCGTTTTCACGCGCCACTATCAAGTGGCTGCCTTGCTGGCGAGGCACCCCGACCTGATCGCTACCCTGCCTACCCAGGTCGCCAAGTTGTACGCCGAAGATCCACGGCTGGCAGTTCGCAAGCCGCCATTTATGATTATTCCCATCGAGCTGAAACTGGCTTGGAGTCCGCTCCTGCAGCACGACCCCGGTCACATTTGGTTGCGCCGCCGCATCGTTGATATGGGCCAGGAAATGATCGAGCACGGCTAGCGAGATTTACTTATATAGCCGCCCGCCGGCACTGCGTAAACTGCAGTTTTTATCTGTAGGGCATCCGGGGTGCACCAGTTGAGTTTTGGTCGCGTTCGACCAGTCGGCAATATTGTCGAACTCTGTATTGACGAGGGGCGTGAATTGACGCTCCAGTCCCTCACTGAATTTCGCACGTGGATAGGCGCGCATATGCCCCCGCGGTTTGCGGTGTTGGTCACGGGCTCCTTAGATTTCTCGCTGGGCTTTGAAGCGCAGGCCGACTTGGGAAATGTTGCGGGCTTACAGGCTATCGCCATCGTTCGGCAATTTCCGCGCAGTGACTTGGTTTTCGATGTTATTCGTCGTCTGCCACGCGATCACGTACTTAAACTAGAGTTATTTCCCTCGCGCGACAGCGCTTGCAAGTGGCTTAGAGAACACTTGGCCATGCCCCATTAATCGGACAAATATTCCCCAAACCCTGGCCTGAACCGCCGCTTCGCGTGACCTCGTCGGCTAAAGCTGTCATGCTTGCCGCCTCATTTTAACGGGAGGTTCCCATGAATATTGCCAACGATTGCGTGGTGGCATTTCACTACACCCTCACCGATGACAACGGTGTGGAACTCGATTCATCAAAAGGTCAGGATCCCCTGGCGTATCTGCATGGCCATGGCGGCATTATCCCCGGTCTTGAGCGCGAGCTGGAAGGCAAAGCCGCGGGTGATGAATTGAAAGTGACTGTTCAGCCAGGCGACGCCTATGGCGAGCTCAACCCCGAGCTGATTCAAGCTGTGCCCCGCGACGCTTTCCAAGGTGTAGAGCAGATCGAGGTGGGTATGCAGTTCCAGGCGCAGGGCGCTGGTGGTCAAGTGCAGATGGTCGTTGTAAAAGCGGTTGATGACGAGAACGTCACGGTCGACGCCAACCATCCACTGGCAGGCCAAACACTTCACTTCGAAGTCAGCATTGCCGACGTGCGTCAGGCAAGCGAAGAGGAAATTGCTCACGGTCACGTGCACTGATTGAGCGGTTTGACGGGCCGGTAGCCATCGGCCTGTCCCCCCTGGGTTCCCCACTTTCGTATTTTCCCCCCGTGTTTCACCCTGTCGCCGTTGCTGGCAAGAAACCTGCTTGTTTACCTTGAGCGGCCGCTTTTATTGGTGGCTATTATGCTTATAAGAATTCAAGGAGAAGCATTGAGTGTCTCAATTAGAACTTGGTATCGCAGCGTTTTTGCAGCGTGAGTCGTTGCCGGCCAGGTATTCCCAGCAAATCCATGAGTATTTTCTGCCCTTTATTCAGGGGTATCTGGCAGCCCCGGCCGAGGGTGTTCGCGTGCTGGGTATTCACGGCGCGCAAGGCAGTGGTAAATCCACGTTAACGGCCTTTTATCAATGGTATTTGAGTGAGTGTTGTGGCCTTCGCGTGGCGGCTATCTCTTTGGATGATTTCTACCTCTCCCCTGAACAGCGCGAACAATTGGCGCAGCAGGTTCACCCCTTACTCGCTACCCGAGGCGTGCCTGGCACGCACGATGTTGCCTTGGCTCGTCGCACCTTGTCCGCGCTCAGGGCAGGCGAGGCGTGCTCGTTACCGCGATTTGATAAAGCGCGGGATCGCGCCTTTCCCTCAGTCGAATGGCCTCAGGTGAGCGGTGTCGATGTGGTGATTTTCGAGGGCTGGTGCCTGGGGGTGCCCCCTCAGCGGGATGCCGAATTACGTGACCCAATTAACGCCCTGGAGCATGGCGAAGATGCCTCGGGAAACTGGCGCCGCTGGGTGAATGAGCAGTTGCAAGCGGTGTATCAACCGCTGTTTGCCGAGCTCGATTATTTACTGATGCTGCAGGCGCCGAGCTTTGACTGTGTGGCACACTGGCGCAGTGAACAGGAAAAAAAGCTAATGGCTCGGCGAGCGAATGACCCCAACGCACAGTTTATGAGCGCCGCCCAGATACATCGGTTTATCAGCCATTACGAGCGCTTAACGCGGCATGCCATTACGGTGTTGCCGGCGCAGGCCGATGCCTGCATGGTGCTTGACGCTCAGCGCCGAGTGCGAGCATTACAGTACCGGGAGGCAGACTCGTGAAGCCCTGTGTTGTGTTTACCGACTTAGATGGCAGCTTACTCGACCACGACAGCTACTCGTTTGCGGCGGCCGCGCAAGCGCTGGCGTTGCTGGCGTTGCGCAACATCCCCTGGATATTGAACAGCAGCAAAACGGCCGCCGAGATGTCAGTACTCCGCCAACAGCTGAACAATCGTTATCCCTACATTGTCGAGAATGGCGCGGCGGTGATTTACCCGGAGAATGCGCCGGACGGCTTGCGCGAGTGTCGCTGGGGGCGGGTAAAGCAATTGGCCCGCTGTCGAGAGGACTTCCTTCCACGCTTGCACCAGTGGCGAGCGGAGGAGGGGGTTCGCTTTCGCGGCTTTGCGGATATGAGTGCACCAGAGTTGTGCGACGAAACCGGGTTGACCCAAAATGAAGCGGAGGCGGCTTTGCAGCGGGAATATTCCGAGCCGATTGTCTGGCAGGGCGACGATGCGAGCTGGCAGCGCTTTGAGCGACGGTTAACGGCGGAGGGGCTCCGAGCTCAGCGTGGCGGACGATTTATTCATATCAGCGACCACTGCGACAAGGGGCAGGCCATGCTCTGGCTGGCGCCTCGTCTGGTCGAGGGCTGCCAGGCCCCTCGCACCATTGCCTTGGGTGACGGCGGGAATGATGTGCCCATGCTCGCGCTGGCGGATGAGGCGGTGTTGATTCGCTCCCATGCCAATGCGCCACCGCCGGTTCCTGCGCCGAGAGGGCGCCTACAATTAACCGATGCTGTTGGCCCTGAGGGGTGGAATAGCGCTGTATTAGCGCTGTTGGACGACAACGCTAGAAACGGCACGGAAAATGCCTAGTAATGTATAGGTAATCGGGCGTCTGATTGCCACCTCGACAATGCTAGGGCAGCGAGGCGGCACGCACAGACGGACAATAACGACAGGGAAACCCCATGGCAGATTTTTATCAAAACGGCATCATCACCACATTGCATAATCTGGTTGATCGCCCCATTGAAGCCCTTGAGGCAGAGCTCAGCCAATTCGCGCAACATCGGCCGATGGCGCTGGTGTTGCCATCGCTGTTCTCCGAGCTTGAGGGACCGGCACTGGCGAATATCATTGATGAAATCGCCAAAGTCCCCTACATCAACGAGGTGGTGATCGGCTTAGACCAAGCGGATGAGGCGCAGTACCGCCACGCCTTGGCCTTTTTCAACCGCCTTCCTCAGCGTCACAGAGTGTTATGGAATGATGGTCCGCGCCTGCGCGCCCTGGATGCCAAACTGCAAGGGCGCGGGCTGGCGCCGCTCGAGGCGGGCAAGGGGCGAAACGTTTGGTATTGCCTCGGCTACATATTGGCGTCTGGCGACAGTGAGGCGATCGCGCTGCATGACTGCGATATATTGACCTATGATCGACGCCTGCTTGCACAGCTGTTTTATCCGGTTGCCAACCCCGCTTTCAACTACGAGTTTTGCAAGGGTTTCTATGCGCGGGTTGCCGACGGCAGGATGAATGGCCGGGTTAGTCGCTTGTTGGTGACCCCCTTGATTCGCTCACTCAAAAAGATTTTTGGTGATCTCGATTACTTGGAGTATTTGGATAGCTATCGCTACCCCTTGTCCGGAGAATTCTCCATGCGACGAGACGTGCTCAATGACCTGCGTATCCCCAGCGACTGGGGGCTGGAGATCGGCGTACTGTCGGAGATGTACCGCAATTACTCGACGAACCGTCTCTGTCAGGCAGACATCGCGGATGCCTACGATCACAAGCATCAATCACTGTCTGCCGATAACGACGCCGGTGGCTTGTCGAAAATGTCTATCGACATATCCAAGGCGATTTTTCGCAAGTTGGCGACTACCGGCGTGGTGTTTAACAGCGAGACCTTCCGCTCCATCAAAGCAACGTATTTTCGCGTGGCCTTGGACTTTGTTGAGAGCTATCGCAATGACGCCGTGATGAATGGTCTGGACCTGGATCTTCACCGAGAGGAAGAGGCGGTGGAGTTGTTTGCCGGCAATATTGTTAAAGCGGGCAATGATTTTCTCGACAACCCGATGGAGACGCCCTTCATTCCCAGCTGGAACCGCGTGTGTAGCGCTGAGCCCCGACTTCCCGGCGAATTGCTGGCGGCGGTGGACGCTGATATGGCCGAGTACAGCCAATGACAGGTAGCGACGCCCAGCAGCACTTGAAAGACAAGCTCTATGCGCATGTTGAGCATATCTACCCCGCTGAAAATGCTGACAAGCTCGTAGAAAAAATGATTGCGCTGATGGACCTCAATCAGCGCTGTTTTATGCCTGAGCCACACAAGAACCTGTGGGACGAGCGCGACTGTTTAATGATTGCCTACGGCGATTCATTGCTCAAAGAGGGGGAGTGGCCGCTGCATACCTTGCACGACTTCTTGCGCAGCGAATGCCGTGGGGTGATCAGTGGTGTGCATATCTTGCCGTTCTATCCTTGGAGTTCTGATGACGGCTTTTCGGTTATCAACTACGTTGAGGTGAATCCGGCGCTGGGTGAGTGGCAGGACGTGAGCGCCATTGCTCGCGACTTCGATCTAATGGCTGACTTGGTCGTCAATCATTGCTCCAGCCGCAGTCAGTGGTTTGAAAATTACAAGCAGCGCCGCCACCCGGGAAAGGACTACTTCGTAGAGGGTGACCCGCAATGGGACCTGTCTGCGGTGGTCAGGCCGCGAACCAGCGATTTGCTGGCGGAGGTGCAAACGCTAGACGGTAAGCGCCATGTCTGGTGCACCTTCAGCCACGACCAGGTTGACCTCAATTTTCGCAACCCCGAGGTGCTGCTGGAGTTTGTGCGCATTATTCGGCACTACCTGGATCAGGGGGTAAAAATTTTTCGTCTCGATGCGGTTGCCTTTCTGTGGAAGGAGGTCGGTGGCAGCTGCCTAAATTTGAGTCAGACCCACGAAATTGTCAGGCTGTTTCGCAGCTTGGTTGAGCACGCCGCGCCAGATGCCATTCTGATTACAGAGACGAATATCCCGCTGCGAGAAAATTTGGCCTACTTCGGCAACGCCAATGAAGCGCATCTGGTGTACAACTTCTCATTGCCGCCACTGCTGCTCAATGCGCTGGTCAGCGGTGACAGCGCCGCGTTGACTAACTGGATGATGGGAATGCCAGCGGCGCAGGACGGTACCAGTTACTTCAACTTTATTGCCTCTCACGACGGCATTGGTTTGCGCCCGGCCGAGGGCTTGTTGAGCGATGCCGAAATTGATGACCTGGTGGCGCTGATGCAGCGCAGCGGTGGCCGGGTGTCGTGGCGCGCCTTGGGTAGTGGTGCCAGTCGCCCCTACGAGATTAACATTAGCTTGTTCGATGCGATGCGCCAGCGCCAGGGCGCGGGCGAGGATGGCTTCCAGGAGGCGCGTTTTCTCTGCGCTCACGCTTTGATGCTGGCCCTGCAGGGCATACCCGCGTTTTATATTCACAGC
Source organism: Spongiibacter marinus (assembly GCF_016906995.1). Taxonomy (GTDB): domain Bacteria; phylum Pseudomonadota; class Gammaproteobacteria; order Pseudomonadales; family Spongiibacteraceae; genus Spongiibacter; species Spongiibacter marinus. The sequence goes on from NZ_JAFBBD010000011.1 coordinate 84,072, forward strand.
CTATTGGCGACGCCTAACGATGAGCAGCGCGTAGCGCATAGCAACCACAACCGCGCGATTAATCGTCACCAGTGGCAGGCTGACGAGCTCGCCAGCGCGCTGGCGGAGGGCGGTCATCACCGGCGGATATTCGATACCCTTAAAGCGATGATTCGTCGGCGCGCTCAGCAGCCGGCGTTTCACCCCAATGCCGCCCAGTACCCGCTTCACTTGGGCAGCGCCCTGTTTGGCCTGCGCCGAGAGAGCGTTGTTGAAGGCGCAGAGCAAACCCTGCTGGCAATCTACAACCTCAGTGCGGACACGCAGCGACTGCCCCTTGCCGAGCTGAATCTCGATGCTGGCTTGCGCTGGCGGGAATTGCTCAGCGGCGCGGAGATTGGCGCCGAGCGCGGCGATCTAATGCTGCCGCCCTATGCCTACTGCTGGCTGGCGGCTGACGCCGAGTAAGGGCGGCCGGCCGCTAGGCGCACGAACTGTTCTTGTATTGACCCCCAATGTTACTCAACCGTTTCGGCGTATCTGCTATGCTTCGGCCTCGTTTTGTCCAATAGATTATGCACCACGAGGTTCGTGATGGCCGATTATAAAGCTCCCCTGCGTGATATCGATTTTGTCTTGAATGACTTCCTTAATAGTGAACAACACTATGCTGGTCTGCAGGGCTGTGAGCAGCTTAGCAGTGACCTGATGGATGCGATCATTAGCGAAGGGGCCAAGTTCGCAGAGAACGTCGTTAACCCCATTGCCGCTACTGGTGATGAGCAGGGCTGTAAATTCGTTGATGGTAAGGTCTCTACGCCAGATGGTTTCAAGGAAGCCTTTCGCCAGTGGGGCGAAGGCGGCTGGCAGGCCTTGGGTGTACCTGCTGAAGACGGTGGCCAGGGCTTGCCTTCGTCGCTTGGCACGGTGATTGGTGAAATGGTCGGCGCCCCGAGCTGGGCATTCAGTATGTACGGCGGCCTCGCATTGGCTCCCGTTACCTGCCTGCTTAACGGCGGCACTGAGGAGCAAAAACAGCGCTATCTCCCCAAACTGCTAAGCGGCGAGTGGGCAGGCACAATGTGTCTGACCGAGGCGCACTGTGGCTCCGACGTCGGCCTGCTGCGCACAAAAGCCACCAAGAATGACGATGGTACCTACACCCTGCAGGGCACCAAGATCTTTATCTCGGGTGGCGAGCAGGATATGACCGACAACATCATTCACGCCATTTTGGCGCGTGTTGACGGGGCGCCTGAGGGCACCAAGGGCGTGTCACTGTTTATCGCGCCGAAATACTGGGTGAATGAAGACGGCTCAACGGGCGACTTCAACAACATCAACTGCGGCTCCATTGAAAAGAAAATGGGTTTGAAAGCCTCGGCGACCTGCGTAATGAACTACGACGGCGCGCGGGCGGTGTTGTTGGGCGAAGAGAATCGCGGCTTGGAAATTATGTTTAAGCTGATGAACTCCGCCCGTTTGGGGACCGCCTTGCAAGGGCTGGCCATGGGTGAGATCGCCTATCAGGGTGCGATGGATTATGCCCGCGAGCGTTTGCAGATGCGCTCATTGACAGGGCCGAAGAACCCAGATGGCCCCGCCGACCCGATTATTGTTCACCCCGATGTGCGCCGAATGCTGCTTACTCAGAAGGCCTTTGTGGAAGGCCAGCGCGCGTTCATCTACTGGTTGGCTCAACAGGTGGATTTAACCAAGCACGGCGATGAAGAACAGCAGGCACACGCGGGCAAGTTGTTGGAGTTACTGACACCCATTGCCAAGGCATTCTGTACGGAAACGGCCCAAGAAGTTACCTACCTTGGCATGCAGGTATTTGGTGGTCACGGCTACATCAGTGAGCACGGCATGGAGCGCATCGCGCGTGATAACCGCATCTCAACAGTGTACGAAGGAACCACTGGTATTCAGTCGCTGGACTTGATTGGCCGCAAGGTAATGGGCAGCGGTGGCGAAGTGCTGCGTCACTTTACCAAAATCATTCACAAGTACTGCGAGTCTCACAAAGACAACAGTGCGATGACTGAATTTGTTGAACCGCTGGCGGCGCTGAACAAAGAGTGGGGCGAGCTCACCATGGCGGTGGGTGAAAAAGCGATGAACAATGCTGACGAAGTCGGCGCGGCGTCGGTGGATTACCTGATGTACTCCGGTTATGTCGCATTTGCCTACATTTGGGCGCAAATGGCCGAGGTGGCCCAGCAGAAATTGGATGCCGGTGAAGACAACGGTCTGTACCGAGGTAAGGTTAAAACGGCGCGCTTCTACTTCCAGCGCCTGCTGCCGCGCACTGCAACCCACAAGGCGGCTATGCTAGCGGGGGCTGACGCGTTGATGGATGTTAGCGAAGACGAGTTTGTCTACTGAGACAACGTTGTCTGCTAGCAAAAAAAACGGAGCCTTATGGCTCCGTTTTCGTTTCAGCTTATGGGGTTAGCGGTTGAGCCGCTGGTCGATCAGCTGGTCGACAACCGAGGGGTCGGCCAGTGTTGAGGTGTCGCCGAGGTTCTCCAGCTCATTGGCGGCAACCTTGCGCAGGATGCGCCGCATAATTTTGCCGGAGCGGGTCTTGGGTAGCCCCGGTGCCCACTGAACCAGGTCCGGTTTTGCGATGGGGCCGATTTCCTGCACGCAGAGCGCGGTGAGTTCTTTAACCAGTTCCTCGCTGCCTTCTACGTCATGCATTAGCGTGACGTAGGCATAGATACCCTGGCCCTTCACATCGTGGGGGTAGCCGACCACTGCCGCTTCGGCGACCTTGTCGTGCAGTACCAGAGCGCTTTCAACCTCGGCGGTACCCATGCGGTGGCCGGAGATATTCAGTACATCATCGACGCGGCCGGTAATCCAGTAGTCGCCGTCTTCATCGCGGCGCGCGCCGTCACCGGTGAAATAGTAGCCGGGGTAAGCGCTAAAGTAGGTGTCGATCATCCGTTGATGGTCGCCGTAGACGCTGCGAATTTGGCTAGGCCAGGAGCGTTTGATTACCAGCAGGCCTTCACCGGGGCCTTCAATTTCGTTGCCTTCGGTGTCCAGCAGGGCGGGCTCAACGCCAAAGAAGGGCTTGGTGGCTGCTCCCGGCTTCATGTCGGTGGCGCCGGGCAGGGGGGTGAGCATATGCGCGCCGGTTTCTGTTTGCCACCATGTGTCTACGATCGGGCAACGTTTGTCGCCAACAACGCGGTAGTACCACTCCCAGGCTTCTGGGTTGATCGGCTCACCGACGGTGCCCAGCAGTCGCAGACTACTGCGCGAGCTGCGCTCCACAAATTCATCGCCTGCCCCCATGAGTGCGCGAATTGCCGTGGGTGCTGTGTAGAAAATACTGACATTGTGCTTGTCGATGACCTGCCAAAAGCGCGAGGCATCGGGGTAAGTGGGTACGCCCTCAAAGAGTAGCGTGGTCGCGCCATTAGCCAGTGGGCCGTATACGATATAGCTATGTCCGGTTACCCAGCCGACGTCGGCGGTACACCAGTAGACCTCGCCGTCTTTGTAGTCAAAGACGTATTTGTGGCTCATGGCTGACTGCAACAGATAGCCAGCGCTGGTGTGCAGCACGCCTTTAGGTTTGCCGGTTGAGCCGGAGGTGTAGAGGATAAATAGAGGCGCCTCGCTCTCGACGGCCTCAGGGGCGCATTCGGCGCTTGCCGCCTGGGTGGCTTCTTCGTAGCAAACGTCGCGGCCTTCCTGCCAGCTGACATCGGCGCCGGTGCGGCGCACCACAATACAGCTGTCGACGGTGGGGCAGTCGGCGAGTGCTTTGTCGGCATTCTCTTTCAAGGGAATTGCCTTGCCGCCGCGAACACCCTCATCAGCGGTGATCAGCATTTTGCATTCGGCGTTCTGAATGCGGTCTTTCAGTGCCTCGGGGGAGAACCCGCCGAATACCACTGAGTGCACGGCGCCGATGCGGGCGCAGGCCATCATGGCGTAAGCCGCCTCGGGAATCATCGGCATGTAAATGCATACTCGATCGCCCTTCGTCACGCCGCGTGCTTTCAGCACGTTGGCGAGTTTGCACACCGCGGTGTGCAGTTCGCGGTAGCTGATATGAGCGCTGTCGCTGGGGTCGTCGCCCTCCCAGATAATCGCCGTTTGATCGCCGCGGCTTTCCAGGTGCCGGTCGATGCAGTTATAACTTACATTCAGCTTGCCACCGTCAAACCAGCTGGCTTCTCCCTTGGGGAAATCGTACTCACAGATATTGTTCCAAGGCGTGTCCCAGCTCAGCATTTCACTGGCTTGTTGCGCCCAGAAGGTGTCTGGGTCGTCGATGGATTGCCGATACATTTCTTCGTAGCGATCGCGATCAATATGCGCATCACGGGCAAAGGCTTCGGGTACGGAGTGGGGAGTAAAAGTCGTCATGGCGCATCCTGTTTATTGCATTTATTGTGGCTGCCGGAATCCATTAGGCAGCGACCGATGCATTGAGCATACCTGCTGATAACACGCCGTTGAAGCCCAAATAGACTAAAGTCGAAGGGGATTTTTTAGCGATATTTCCGCTCGAATGGGCGGATGGTGGGGCAAAAGGGCCCGAAGGCCCTGTGCGCGAGCTACCAGTGTTCGGGGTAGTCGAAGTTGGGGTATTCAAGCCCGATGCGCTTGGCGTACTCATTGGCGAAAACCCCATTGGGGTCCAATTTTGCCAGCACTTTATTAAAGCGGCTGAGGCGTTTGCCGTAGTCGTAAACGCCGAGTTCACGTTGCAGGTCGAAGGCCCATTCACGATTCTTTGCCCAGTGGGCTCGAGCGCCGAAGTCTTCAATCAATACCGTGACATACTCCACAAAGGGTGCCATATACGCTTCCAGCTCTGCGTCGCTGAAACCGGCCGGCACGTAGATCGGCATCTCAATGTGGACGACATGGCTGTTGTCTTCAAATGGGCCGCCGGTGCCTGTGTAGGCCATGAGAGTGTGGTCCTCACTTTTTGCGTAGCGGGTGAAGACGCCGACAAGAGGAAGCCGAACGTCAAGGTTCTTGCGGTTCTGGCCGTGCAGGAAGCGGTTGATATATTCCATGGCGGCGGCAGCATTGGCGCGAGGAACCGCGACTTCCCAGTCCATTTGGAAGAAGCCGTCTTGGCCGTCGACCAGGGGGCTGGTAATCATTCGGTGTTGGGGGCCAATAACATCGGCGCTGAATACCGTTTTTCCGTCTTGCTCTTTGGTAAAGGGCGGTTGATTCACAAACTGCAGATAGCGGAATCGCTCCATTACCCCGTCGAGATACCCGCCAGGGTTACACGCGGCGGTGTGCATGGCCTGTTTGAAGAAGGGGAAAATCTGCGCGGGCACGGAGGGGTTCAATAGGCGATTCTGGGCGCCGGGCTCGGCGGCGGCGGTTGTTTCTTTGCCGCAGGTTCGCACGACCTTGCCAACACCGGGATACCAGTTGTACTGGCCGAAATCACACTGCTTAATGTTCTCCCAGGCTGAATCGGGGCCGTTGTTAAACAGGTAGTCGTCATCGTGGTAGGTGACTTTGACGTGAAGGTTTTTAGTGTCTTGCACCTCGATTCTCAGACGGGTGACAACGCCGAGATAACCGAGGTTGGCGGTCAGGGCTTTCCACTCGTCTTTATTCGTTGTGCCGCGAGAGAAGTGTCGCAACTGCCCGTCCGCGGTCACGACGTCCATGCTGACCACGCTGTGGGAAAGCACGGTGCGATGCTTGGGAGAGCTGCCGTGTGAGCTGGTTGCAATATGCCCTGCTACGGTGGGAAATGCGTAACCCAGGTGGGTGTAGCCAATGGACTTGCCGCGAGGATGCAGCCATTCCGAGAGATCCCACATCAGTGTGCCCGCGGGCACGTTGACAACGTCGACGCCTTCAAAGGTCTCCAGTTGTATGCCCATATTGGGGTTGTGCATCGTGAGCTGTGCGGTGCTGATTAATACGCCATCGGTGCACATTACATCGGTCGCGGAATGGGCTTTGCCTGTGACCTTCACGCGTTTCCCAGCCGCGGCAGCTGCACTCACCAGTTGTTTTACCTCGTCAACGCTACTGGGGGTATGCAGTGTTTCAATGTCGTCGCACAGGGTTTGGTAGTTGTAAGAGGCGAGTTGCCAATCGCCGCAGTCGGCGGGGCAATTGTCGGCGGTCTCGAGGGCGTCGCACATCTGGTTGCCGCAGCTGGCGGCGATCTCCAGACTAGGGCATGTGGCAAGCCCGCCGATATCGCCAACTAAAAGAGGGAGCTCGGTCAGTAGGCCAGGCAGATCGCTATCTCTGAAACGATAGACGACCTTGTCCTCAGCGCTGCCGCCACAGTATTCCCCATTTGCTCCCACCGAGCAGGCGAGTACCGAGAAAGCTTGAATGGGCACAATGGTGTCTTCGTCAAACCGATAGTTGAGTTCGCCGCTCTCGGCGGGGAGTTCGGTAATCAGGGCGGGTGTGCCGAGCAGCGGTAGGCTGAGGATTTTGTTGCCTTGCGTATCTGCCCAGTACAGCCGGTAGTGCGTAAGGGCCTCCCCGTTGACGGCGGGGGTCAACTCAATCCCCTCCGCGGTGAGTTTGTCGGGAATAAGCTGCTCACCGGCGGTATAGGTAAAGCTAACCGCTTGGGGGAGCGGTAGTGTTTCGCTGCCGCCGCCGAATAGGGCGCCTAAGTTCAGTGCTTGTGCTGACATGCTGGCAGTAACCATGGCGCAGGCTGCCGCGCAGCGGCGCAGAACAGGCAAGCGACTGCTAAGAAAGTGCTTCATAGATTTCCTTATTTTTGTATTGGAGGCAAGGCGCAGCCGCATACAGCGAATGGATCACTGCGATGGCGCGCGGTGCTGCCGTTGTTATTGTTGTTATGCTGCCGCAGGCGCTGGGCCCCGGCAGGTGCTGGCAAATAGTAACGAGGTAGGGGGGCAAGGCAATGTCTCAGCCTCGCGAAATGTGAGCAAGTCTATAAATTGGCAATAAAAAAGGCCCCATAAGGGGCCTTTAAGGAAGTCTGTGAGCGAGTTTACGCAACCTGTACAGGGATGGCGTTGCTCGAGTGACTCACGGTATTGTCTTCGTTCATATAAATCAGGCGCGGCTTGAAGTTAAGCAGTTCCGCTTCGGTATAGCTCGCGTACGCGCAGATAATAATAGTGTCACCGACGCCGGCCTTGTGGGCGGCTGCACCGTTAATGGAGATGATGCCACTGTTATCTTCACCGCGAATGGCGTAGGTCGTGAAGCGTTCACCATTGGTGACGTTGTAGATTTGAATCTGTTCAAACTCACGAATGCCAGACATGTCCAGCAGTTTGCCATCTATGGCGCACGAGCCCTCGTAGTTTAATACCGCATGGGTCACGCGAGCTTTATGGAGTTTGGCTTTCAGCATAACGGACTGCATAACGCTGTTCCTTTCTCTTCGGTCTCGGCCGGGGCTTAGTTAGCCGCCAGCATGCCCCAGTCGGCACTGGGATTCAGGGTCAGGGTGACGTTGTCGATAAGCCGCGTCGAGCCGAGCTTAGCGGCGGCTAGTATAACAACTTCTTCTGTGTCCGGGCGAACCTGCTCTAGGCTGCGGGCATCACAAATATTTACATAATCGGGTTCAAAGCCGCCGTCCTTGAGCGCCAGTTTGGCGTAGAGCTCAAGGTCGCTGTAGCTGTCGTAGCCGCAGGCGATGGCTTCGCGCATTTCTTGCAGCACCCGGTGCAGCAGGGGCGCGGTATTGCGCTGGCTATCGTCTAGGTAGCCGTTGCGCGAACTCAGAGCCAGGCCGTCTTCAGCTCGGGCAGTTGCCACACCAATAATGTTGATGGGCATGCAGAGATCCTTAACCATCTTGCGGATCACGCTCAACTGCTGAAAGTCTTTTTCACCAAACACCGCAGTGTCTGGCTGAACCATATTGAACAGTTTGTTCACAATAGTCGCCACACCGGTGAAGTGGCCTGGGCGACTGGCTCCGCAGTGCTGTTCCGACACGGCGGGAACGGAAACTTTGGTGTGCTGCTCCATGCCTTCTGGGTAGATTTCTTCCACCTGAGGTTGGAACAGGAACTGGACGCCTTCAGCGAACAGTTTCTCTTTGTCAGCCGCCAGGGTGCGCGGGTAATTGCCTAGATCCTCGCTAGCGGAAAACTGCAGCGGGTTGACAAAAATACTCACGACAACGACATCGGCCTCGCGAGCCGCGCGTCTCACCAGCGATAAGTGGCCTTCGTGCAGATTACCCATAGTGGGAACGAAGGCAACAGTTTTACCTGCGCGGCGAGCGGCGGAAAGTGCTGCCCTGAGCGCTGCGGTTGTGCTGTATGTTTTCATACCACCTAACTTCCCAATCTCGATCTTTACGCGCTTTGCGTAAAGGCAGTTTGCTGTGAAGTCAGTCCGCTGATTCTGCGGGCTGGCGACCTTTCCACCGCGGTGCGTTTACACTGCTTACATTGGTCACAAACTGACCAGTTCTACGGTGGCGGGCAAGTATGCCCCAAGAGCAATGGCCGTTCAATGCCTTGGTAACAAAAAATTCATGGCATTGTTACCGCTCAAAAGTGTTTCGCTGGGTAACAGTTTCAGGGATTTCAGCCGCTTAGTCAAAACCGTGTTCGGCGGCGGGAAAGCTGCCATCAAGCACTGCGCTGCGATAGCGCTGCAGGGCGTGTTCGATGCTGGAGCTGTCCTGGGCAAAGTTGCGGACAAAACGGGCGGTTTTCTCGGTGATGCCAAGCAGGTCATGCAGCACCAGTACTTGCGCGTCGGTTTCAGCGCCGGCGCCAATGCCGATAACGGGGATGGCAAGGGTTTGGCTGATTTGTTTGGCCAGTTGGCGGGGTACGCATTCCAGCACCAGCATTGCGGCGCCGGCAGCTTCTAGTGCTTTTGCATCGTTGATGATGCGCTGGGCCTGGTCATCGTCGCGCCCCTGTACGCGGTATCCACCGAGCACATTCACCGACTGAGGCGTAAGCCCAAGGTGTCCGCAAACCGGAATGCCTGCACGACTTAGCAGGCGGATGTCGTCGCAGAGCCAGTCTCCGCCCTCTAATTTGACCATCTGTGCGCCGGCGCGCATCAGTTGCGTTGCATTGTCGAGGCATTGCTGAGTGCTGTGGTAGCTGGCGAACGGCAGGTCGGCGATGATGAGTGGTGCTGAGCAGCCGCGGGCCACGCAGGCGGTATGGTAGGCCATGTCATCGACGGTCACGGGGATGGTGGAGTCGTGGCCTTGCAGGACCATTCCTAAGGAGTCGCCAACAAGAATGACTTCAATCTCGGCTTTCTCCACCAGGCGGGCAAAACTGGCGTCGTAGCAGGTGACAACGGCAAATTTCTCGCCACGCTGTTTTTTCTGCATCAGGCTGGGGATGCTGATTTTGCTCATAGTGGGCCTCGCGGAGACTCAGAAGAAGGTGGGGTTAAAGTAATGGCGGCCGCTGGGAATTTCCAGCAAATAGTCGAGTAGTTGCTGATAATCGCGGTCGTTGTGGGCGAAGTCTATATCTTCTGCGTTCACGATCAAGAGTGGCGAGGCGCTGTAATGAAGAAAATATTCGCTGTACGCCTCGTTTACCTGCTCCAGGTAATGGCTGTCGATATTGCGCTCAAAGCGAACGCCGCGCTGCTGGATGCGATCCTTGAGTACCTTGCTCGGCGCTTGTAGGTAAATCACAAGATCGGCCGGTGGCAGGTCGACGGCAAGTTGTTGGTAAACCTTTTGGTATAGCTCAAGTTCGTTGGCGTCTAAGGTGAGTTGTGCAAATAGCGGATCTTTTTGAAAGAGGAAGTCGGCGACGTAGCCCTGAGCAAAGAGGTCGCTTTGTTGCAGATCGCTGAGCTGCTGGGCGCGCTGAAACAGAAAAAACAGCTGTGTGGCGAGAGCGGCGTGCTGGCGATTGCTGTAAAAGCGCTCCAGAAAGGGGTTCTCGTCCGCCTTCTCTTCGAGGGTTGCGTAGCCTAATGATTCAGCAAGGCGCCGCATCAGTGTGCTTTTACCCACACCAATCGGGCCTTCTATAGCGATATGGCGTGGTGGTGCGTCGGACTTGAACAGCGGTCTATTCTGCATATTGCGACAGTTCTTCAGTGCCTATAAGCCAGAGTTCTTCGCTGCCTACCCACTGGTCGGCCGGGGCACTGAGCTGGCTGTGTTGCCGGGCAAGTTCCTCAGACAGGTCTGCCAGTGGGGCGAGTACGAAGGGGCGCATGGGCATGCGCGGATGCGGGATCTGCAGCGTGTTATTGTCTATGTGTTGTTCGCCGTACAACAGGATGTCCAGGTCTAGTGTGCGCGCGCCCCAGCGTACATCACGTTTGCGACCATGCTGATGCTCAATGCGTTGCAGGGCGGCGAGCAGGTCTTCAGGGGAGAGCGCGGTGTCTAGCGCGGCGACGGCATTGATGTAGTCGGGCTGTTCGCCAGGGCCGATAGCGCGACTGCCATAGAACCGTGAACTCTCCACTAAGCGGCTGCCCGGCAGCCGCCGCAGTGCGTTCAGGGCGCCGTAAATTTGTGCGAGCGGAGAGGCCTGGTTGCTGCCCAGGCCGATATAACAGCGAATCATGATGGCTTGCGCGGACCTCTGCGTCGACGTCTGGGGCGGCGGTTGCGCTCCCGCTCGGCGGCGTCGTTGGTGTGCTTCTGCATATCGCTGCGAGTTGTTGGCTGCGCCTCATAGAATGCTTGCCACCACTGGCTGAGCTGCTCGCTGACTTCGCCGGATTGCTCACGCAATAGCAGGAAATCGTAACCGGCGCGGAAATAGCGATGCTCGACTAATTGCGAGGCGCGTTTGCCGGACTGGCGCTCAAAGCGCAGCTGTAGCTCCCAAATGTCGCGCATAGGTAGCGAGAAGCGCTTGGGAATAGCAATGCGTTGCTGCTGCTTGTGGAGGCAGCGCTCGGCGGCTTGATGGAGGGCCGGAATCGGCGGGACGCCATCCTCCAGCACCTCTTTATGCAGCTTCTTCACGACTGGCCATAACAGTACCGCGTAAAGGAAGGCCGGGGTGACTGGCTTGCCTGCGGCAATGCGCGCGTCGGTATTTGCCAGGCCCTGATGGATGAGTTCTTGTGTTTCCGGGCACTCTTCATCAAGCAAGCGCTGAGTGGCAGGGAATAGTGGGGCGAATAGCCCGTAGCGCTGCATCAGGGCATACGTTTGCAGAGCGCGGCCACCCATGAATAGTTTTAGCACCTCGTCAAACATACGGGCGGCGGCGATATCGCCAAGCAGTGGCGCGAGTTCCCGCAAGGGCGCCTCTGTTGCAGCTTCAATGTCGAAGTCTAGCTTGGCGGCAAAGCGCACAACGCGCAGCATGCGCACAGGGTCTTCTCGATAGCGTGTTTCGGGGTCGCCGATTACGCGTATCAGTCTGCGTTCCAAATCTTCGATGCCGCCGACGAAGTCGTAGATGGCGAAGTCCCGGCTGGAGTAGTACAGCGCGTTAATGCTGAGGTCGCGGCGCATGGCATCTTCATCGATGCTGCCATAGACATTATCCCGCAGCAGCATGCCGGCTTCATTGCGTGCAGAGTGTTTGCCTTTCGGGCTGCTCTGCGAAGTCGGAGCATCGTGGCTGCCACGAAAGGTGGTCACCTCGATAACTTCGCGCCCAAAGCGGACGTGGACTATGCGAAAGCGCCGGCCAATGATGCGACTGTTGCGGAATAAGCCCCGTACTTGCTCGGGGGTGGCGTCGGTGGCGACGTCAAAGTCTTTGGGATCGCCGCCCAGCAGAATGTCGCGGACGCCGCCGCCTACAAGATAGGCCTCGTGGCCCGATTGGTTGAGGCGGTGAATGACCTTTAGGGCGCTGTCGCTGATCATGCTGCGCGACACGCCGTGGTCGTCGCGGGGGATAATAGTCGGGCTATGCGAACCTTTGTTGGAACGGCTTAGTTTGCCAGCGAGTTTTTTCCAAAGTCCTGAAACGGTGTTTGCGCTCATTGCTCTCGATGTCAGCCTGGAAGGGCAAAGCGAGTATTCTAGCACAAGCAGAACTGAAGGCGCTTTTTGGAAGGGGAAAGGTTTTCGAGGGGCCAGAAATGAAGAAGGGGAAAACAATGTCTTCCCCACCCAGGTCTTTTTACTACGTCTATTATTTTTATTTTTCCGCGTTCTTATTATTTTTATTGTATTTGTTATTCTTCTTTGTTGCTTATAAATGCACTGCCTGTGCCAACTTTTTATTTTGTATATAAATCAATGGGTTGTGTTTTTTTGGGTGTTGGCGGTGACGTGATTTTTATGGCCGGTTGTTACCTTAGTAAACGGTGTTTGTTACGCGCAGCTGGTTTGGGTAACGGTGTCAGTTGCTACTGGAGCGCGAGCTCTTCTTGCGCGGAATGCCCAAGCGTTGTCTTCTTTCCCACAGGCACTTTCGGCTAACACCGAGTTTCTGTGCGAGCTCTGTTTCGCTCATGCTGTCCTGATGTTCCAGTACGAAGCGTTGGAAGTAGTCTTCGAGTGACAGGTCTTCCGCGGGATCCGAGCTTCGCACTCTGCTGGGGCGGCTGTCTTTGCGATCGCTTCCCAGATTATTGCTGCTGCGATTGCGGTCGGGTTTGCGGCCGCGAATTTGGCTGATGTCTACCAGCTCCAGATCGATATCCAATAGCTCGTTGTCGATCTCATCGCCTTCGCAGAGAATCACCGCGCGCTCCACAGCGTTTTCCAGCTCGCGAATATTGCCGGGCCAAACGTAGGTGGTAATTGCTTGGATGGCTTTGGGACTGAATTTGAGTGGCCCCCGCCCCAGTGCCTCGCAGCGCCGGCTAAGCAGTGTTTCCGCGATTTCCAGGATATCCTTGCCGCGCTCGCGAAGAGGGGGGAGTTCCAGCTTCATCACATTGATGCGGTAATATAAATCCTCGCGGAAGCGGCCATTGTGGGCCATGTCTTTGAGGTCGCGGTGCGTGGCACAAATCAGCCGTACATCGACTTTGTTTGACTCCACTGAACCGATGCGGCGGATTTCGTCTTCCTGAATGAAGCGCAGCAGGCGCGCTTGCGCTTCCAGTGGCAGCTCGCCAATTTCGTCGAGGAAGAGCGTGCCGCCATCCGCGGCTTCGATAAGGCCGATGCGATTGGCGTTCGCCCCGGTAAAGGCACCTTTCTCGTATCCGAAAAGTTCTGACTCAATTAAAGTCTCAGGTATTGCCGCGCAGTTCACGCAAACGATGGGTTTGCTTGCGCGGGTGCTCTGGCTGTGAATGGCTCTGGCCACCAGCTCTTTACCGGTACCGGTTTCACCATGTACCAGTACGGTTGTGTCGGTGGGGGCTACGCGGTTGATGTATTCATATAATCGCTGCATGGGTTTGCAGCTACCGATCATGCCGCTGGTGTCTGCCTGCAGGGCTTTTTGCTGGCCAGGCATCGGCGGCGGATTGCTGGCGTTATCGGCAATGATGCGCGCGACGGTTTCCAGCATTTCATCGTGGTCAAAGGGTTTGGCAATATAGTCAATTGCCCCCTGTTTCATCGAGTCGACCGCGGACTTCAAGCTGGCGTAGCTGGTCATGATAAGAACCGGGCGCTCGGTTTTGCTAATCAGCTCCGTGCCCGGTGCGCCGGGCAGCCGCAGGTCGCTGATCAGTAGCTGGTAACTATTGAGGTCGAAGCGCTCCAGGGCCTCTTGAACCGAACCGGCCTCGTCTACCTGATAGTCGTTGCGTTCGAGCAGGCGCCGCAGCGCAAGGCGAATGACATCTTCGTCTTCAACGATCAAAATACGAGGCATATTGAGGACTCCATCGCTACATTTGCTTGCCTGAGTTCAGCCGAACAACATAACGCGTCCGGCTCTATATTTCTACTTTTCAGAGGGTGTTGGGGGAGCGCAGTCGCCGCTGAGGTGACAGGCCAGAGGCAGCCGGATATGGAAGCGGGTGCCGCGCTCAGCGCCGTCGTTATAGGGGCTTTCTACGCTGATTTCGCCGCCGAGGTCATCGATGATTCGATAGACCAGAGCAAGGCCTAGTCCGGTGCCTTTGCCAGGTTCTTTTGTGGTAAAGAATGGCTCGAATATCTGCTCGATCAAATCTGCATCGATGCCGCCGCCCTGGTCGCTGATTCGAATATGTGCCCAGGGACGGTGGTCGTCTGCATTGGCATCGATAGTCACCTGGCCGCCGCCGGGGCTGGCATCCCGGGCGTTGGTGAGCAAATTAATAAATACCTGCATTAGCCGTTGCTGGTCGCCGGCGACGTCGAGGTCAGTGGGGCATTGATTCACGAAGCGGACCTGCTCGGCGGCGCGATCGAGCTCGAGTAGCTGAATGGCCTCGGCGATGCAGCTGCGTATCGCAACCGCCTCTTTCGCTCGCGTTGGGTGTTCGCGGCCATTGTGCGCGAAGTTGACCAGGCTTTGCACAATGCTGCTAATGCGCTGGGTCTGCTTGACGATTTGTTCGGCGCTTTCCAGTAGTAGGGGGTCGTCGGTTTCATAGCGCAGGTTCTGGGCCAGGCTGGCGATACCGGTGACCGGGTTGCCGATTTCATGAGCAACGCCAGCGGCCAGTCGGCCGATAGAGGCTAGTCGCTCCTGGTGTCCGAGTTCTTTTTCCAGCAGCTGGGTGTCAGTGATGTCTTCAACGACGATAATCAGCTCGTCGCGCCCGGGCAGCTCGGAATCCGTTTTGTGGAGATTTAGCCAGCGGGGCGCGCCGTCGACAACAATGCCTGCCTTGCTCCAGTGTTGGTCTTTGCTCGCGCTGAAATCTCGCAGCAAGGTTTGCCACTCGGCGGGGAGCCCGCTGAGGCTGGACCCGGTGATATCGCCGCTGGCCACGCCGGTGATGGTCGCCATGCTTTTATTCCACAGCAGGATTTCCTGATCGGCGGCCAAGGCGCAGACGCCTGTGGGTAAATCTTCGAGGGTTTGGCGGTGGTACCGCCGCAGGGCGTCGAGGTCGGCGGCCAGCCCCGTGAGGTGGGCCTGATAATGCTCTAAGCGATCTTCGATGTAATTGATGTCTTCGCCCTCGCCCATCAAATTGCTGGCATAAGGCAGGCTGCGGTCGATGACCCTGCGGGCGATCGTCGGGCCGAGTAACGCAGAGAGGTTGACCTCTATGCGGTCGCGAATACGTCGCAGGGCGTAAGGGCGGGTCTCATTGTCGTCGAGTTGGAGTTCCTCCAGAGCCCGATCCAGCTCTTCCTTTGCGACGGCGCTGCCGAGCGACTCGGCAAGGCGGTGGCGCATCTCGTGAGCGCTTTTGAGCGTAAGTGCCTGGCGGCCAGGGCGGTTTAAGTCGTCAATGGCGCAGGCTTCTGCGGCGCTTTGTTCTTCTTTGGAGGTTTCACTTAATAGTGAGACGAGGATCATTACAAAGGCATTTAGCCCGAGTGAGAGTGTGGCGATCTCCATCCACTGCGGGCCTCGGCTGGGGTCGATGCCTGGCAGGGCAAGGATTAGCGCAGGTGTTTCCAGGCCAAATGCTGGTATCAGCAGGCCGAGTAGCCAGACAGAAAAGCCGGTAAGCAGTCCGGCGATAAAGCCGTTTCTGTTTGCAGAGGGCCAGTACATGACCGCCAGCAAACCGGGTAGAAACTGCGCGCAACCGGCGATGGAAATGACGGCCAGTGAGCTGAGCACTTGCCGCTCAGGGATAAGGACGTATAGCAAGTAGCCCAGCATGATGGTGGTGAATATCAGCAGCTGTCGCGACCAGAGCAATTGGCGATAAATATCGCCTGGGCGGCGCTGGGGGCTGTGTAGCGGCAGGACAATGTGGTTGAGGTTCATGGAGGCGGTTGCCAGGGTGGCGACAATAATTGCGCCGCTGGCCGCGGAGATCCCGCCAATGAATACGAGCAATGTGAGTAAAGGGCTATCAAGCGCGCTCAGCACGTGCAGCGCGGCATAGTCGCCGCTACTTTCCCCGCCGCCAATTGCCGTGCTTGCCCACAAAAGTGGCAGTACGGGCAGGCTGATAAGCAATAAATAAAGGGGGAGGCCCCAGCCTGCGCCGTAGAGTTTTTTGCCACTGGGGTTTTCCGCGAAGAGCATGTGGAAGACATGTGGCATGCACAGCGATGCCGAGAAGAACAGCACCAGCATCATGCGGGCATTTTCTCGCTGGCTGGCATCTCGTAATTTTTCAATTAACTCAGGCTGAGTTTGCAACCAATTCTGCATGTCGCTGAAACCGCCGAATATGCCAAATATCGCCGCGGCGCCCAGGCAAATAAAAGCGACAAGTTTAACCAGCGACTCGAATGCCAGTGCGACGACTAACCCCTGGTGGCTATCGCGCGAGGATAAATTGCGAGAGCCAAAGAGGATGGTAAACAGGCTAATGATCAGGCAGAACATAAATGCAGACAGGTGCCTGAACGTGCTGCTGTCAGTCTCAGATGCTGAGGGCGTAAGTAGTAGCGTGGCATCGGAGACTGTTTGAATTTGCATCGCCAGCAGCGGCCACATGGCGATGCTGCAGAAAACAGTCGTTAAAGAGCCTACCCACTGGCTGCGATAGCGGAAGCTCAACAAGTCGGCCAGTGAATGCAGCTGGTAGTTTTTGCAGATGTGATACAGCGGGGTAATAACGATCGGTAACAAAAACAGTGCAGCTGAAATGCCAAGGTAATAATTAAGGTAACCCAGGCCATAGGCCTTGGCCATGCCCGTTACGCCGTAAAAAGCGAAAGCGCTGGCGTAGACACCGAGCGACAAAACATAGACCGCCGGGTGATCAATTAACTTGCTCGGCAGCCAGCGATGCTCACTGGCATAAGCGATGGCAAACAAGGTGAGCAGATAGGCGAGCGCGCAGAGCAGCAGAACATTGGCTTCAAACATCGCGCTTGCGCCGATAGTTGGCCAGGAAAACAAAAACAATAACGGCCAGCCACAGTAAATGCAGTCGGTACCAGGCCTGCCCGCCGCTGTATATCCAGTGGTTCAGCGTGGGGGTGAACACCACCATGAAACAGAGCAGCAATAGTAGTGGGGCTTGTAAGCGCATGAGTGAGCCGTGTGCAGAGGTAATGGTGCGAATTATTACTGCCGCATCGGCAAACTGCAAAGCCTGTGTTAGCGCACGACGATATCGCTGTGGGGAATCGCACTGGCAGACCAATGCTGAGCCGCCCACGTTAGCACTGCATCAAGGCTCCCTAGTGGTGGTGGCGATGGCTGACCCAAGTAGCGCAACGCAGCGCGAATATTGTCCTCAGCGCAGCTGTTGTCTAGCGCCGGGGCGTGGCTGCGTTTGCTGAGTTTGTCCCCTTTGTCGTCGGTGAGCAGGGGGAGGTGGAGGTACCTTGGGTGCGCGTAGTTCAAGCGCTCTTGCAGCAACCATTGCCAGGCCGTGGAGCTGAGCAGGTCGCTGCCGCGAACGACATCGGTAATGCCGCTGTAGGCATCGTCGACGACGACGGCAAGTTGGTAGGCGAACAGACCATCCCGGCGCTTTAGCACGACATCGCCGCCGTCCTCGACGCGGTGTTGCTGTGGGCCTAGCAGTCGGTCCTCAATGGTATAGGTTTGGTGGTTTGTGCGCAGCCTGACGGCCGCGTCGTTGCGGTCCAGGGGGGCAATGCAGCTACCGAGATGAATGCCATTACGACTTGCCAGCTGCGCGCGCGAGCAACTGCAAAGGAAGGCGTGTTCGGCTGTCAGGAGTTGGTCCAGTGCATCTTGGTAGGCTCTCAGGCGATCGCTTTGCCAGAGTACTTCGCCATCCCAGAGCAACCGATGGGCTTTTAACGACTCGATAATGGCGTGGTCGGCGCCGACTTGTTCGCGAGGAGGGTCTAGGTTCTCTATACGTAGCAGCCAGTGGCCGTTGTGAGCGCGGGCATCTAAATAGCTAGCCAGCGCACTACACAGTGAACCGAAATGCAGGGGGCCGGTGGGCGAGGGTGCAAAGCGGCCGACATAGCCAGCGTGGGAGTGGGCCATACACAGAGACTTATGGGGCGGCGGTGGCCGCCCTGTCGTTTAACCGCGCTCCTGGCGCTCTTTAATTTCGTCCAGGGTTTTGCAATCAATGCACAGTGTCGCCGTTGGGCGTGCCTCTAGGCGTTTAATGCCGATTTCAATACCGCAGGTGTCACAGAAGCCGTAGTCGTCTTCATCAATAAGGTCGAGCGTGGCGTCGATCTTTTTGATCAGCTTGCGCTCGCGATCACGGGTGCGAAGTTCCAGGCTGAACTCTTCTTCTTGGGTGGCGCGGTCGGCGGGATCGGGGAAGTTCGCCGCCTCGTCTTTCATGTGAGTTACCGTGCGATCAACTTCCTCCATCAGTTCGGCCTTCCAGCTGAACAGGATTTTACGGAAATGATCTTTTTGCGCCTCGTTCATGTATTCCTCGCCCTTTTTGGGAACGTAGGGAACAAATGACTTAAGGCTTTCTTGTGCTGTGTCCTTTGCAGGCATGCTTGGCCCTCTTTATTAACAAGCCGTTAACCGCAGACCGCGGATGTGCGCGCGACGCTGTGCCGCCAAACCGGCAAAACTACCAGATAAGTGTAGTTGGTGCTACAGAAAAACGCGCAGAAAGCGATGTAGCGCTGCCGGTGGGTGAGGGGCGCTGTTACACTAGGGGGCTGAAAAACGGACTGGAGGTCGTTGTGGTAATGCGTTTCGCGGATCGTCTCGCTGATATTGAACCGTTTCGTGTTGTAGAGGTTCTCACTCGCGCCAAGGCCCTGCAGCAGGCCGGTGAGGATATTGTTCACATGGCGGCCGGTGAGCCTGACTTCACAACGGCAGAGCCCATCGTTGTCGCTGCGCAGCAGGCGTTGGCGCGGGGCGAGACTCAGTACAGTCCCGCTGCGGGAATTCCTCAGCTGCGCCAGGCGCTGTCAGACTATTACCGCAGTGACTACGGATTGGACATCGATCCGCAGCGCATCATGATCACGCCGGGCGCGAGTGGAGCGCTGATGTTGCTGGCGGGCCTGCTGGTCAACCCTGGTGAGGGAATGTTGATGACCGACCCAGGCTACCCCTGTAATCGTCACTTCCTGCGCTTGGTCGAGGGTGAGGGTCAATTGGTGCCGGTTGGTCCCGAGCAGCGTTATCAGCTCGATGCGCAACTTGCCGAGCAGCACTGGCGCCCCAATACCTGCGGGGTGATGGTGGCCTCGCCCGCCAACCCGAGTGGCGAGATACTGAGCGCCAGCCAATTGCGCGATCTGCACACGCTCTGCAAACAGCGCAACGGCCACCTCGTTGTTGATGAAATTTATCATGGCCTGAGTTTTGGCGAGGCGGCACCGAGTGTCCTGTCGATTACCGACGAGGCCTTTGTGATCAACAGTTTCTCAAAATACTTTGGTATGACCGGCTGGCGGCTGGGCTGGCTGGTGGCGCCGGAGTGGGCGGTGCCTCATTTAGAGAAGCTCGCGCAGAATTTATTTATTTCCATGTCGACGATGGGGCAGTACGGCGCTTTGGCAGCGTTTGCCCCTGAAAGCAGAGTGATTCTGGATGCGCGTCGAGACGAGTTTGCCCGTCGCCGCGACTTCTTGTACCCAGCGCTGCGCGACCTCGGTTTTTCGATTCCACATTGTCCGGCTGGGGCGTTCTACCTTTACGCGGGCATTGACCGGTTTGCCAAGGACAGCCAGCAATTTTGCCTGGAATTACTCGAGGAGCACGGCATTGCAATAACACCGGGGGCAGACTTCGGCCGTTACGGTGCAGAGAAGCATGTTAGGTTTGCCTATACCACCAGTATGGCGCAACTGGAAAAAGCGGTAGATCGCTTGCAACGCCTTTATGGCTAAGTTCTGGGAAACGCGAGGCTGAAAACGGTGAAAGGCAGCAAATTAACCCTGAAACATCTCATGTCGGCACTTAGCGCATCGCGCCCGCGCCGCCGCTGGTGGCGTCGTTGGGTTAAGCGCTCGGCGGTGGCGCTTGTGCTTCGCGAGCATGCTGATGAGTTAGAGGTTTTGATGATAAAGCGGGCCGAAAGGGAGGGCGACCCCTGGTCCGGTCACATGGGTTTTCCCGGTGGGCGCATGGATCCAGATGACATAACGGGCATTCGCACTGCAGAGCGCGAAACCTTGGAAGAGCTGGGTGTCGATTTGGAAAAGGCCGGTCATTGCATTGGCCGACTATCGGACTTGGTCAGCAGGCCTCATTCCGGGCGCCGGCCAATGGTGGTTTCGCCCTACGTTTACCGCTTGCATACGCCGGTGGGCATTACCCCCAATCACGAAGTGGCCGAAGCGGTATGGGTGCCACTGGCATTCTTAATGGACCACAGTAACCGCGAGCGAATGGAGTGGCGCAGGGGAAAGCTGGCGTTGAATTTACCCTGCTACTTTTATGGTGGTCGGCGGATATGGGGAATGTCCCTGGCGATGCTGGACGAGTTACTCGGTCTCGCGCCGCTCCCGCTCAAGCTGCCATAGGAATATTTTTGTATCGTTAAGCAGTTGGCGAGAGCCTGGCTGCGGACGAACGGCTTCGTTTAGCGTGGCGTCGCTGACTTCGCCGTTTAGCCACTGGTAAAACAAGGGCATGATGACAGGCGTTTTTTTGGGGTCGAGGTACTGCCAGCGGGTTGCCGTTAATATGTTACCGCTGACGCGTCCGCCTTTGACCGGGAGCCAATATACGCCGCAGCTGGACAAAAAGTAATCGCCTCGGCGGCCAAAACTGATGTTGGGCTTGAAGGGGTTAAAGCTATCTTCGGGCGGGGTGTCGATGCGCTGCGCCGCAATTACCCACTCGCTGCCCTCGCTGAACTGGTCGATTTCCGGGCGGCAGAGTTCACCAGTGTCTGCCCACAAGCGAATGTTCTCACGATACTCTTTTCCGGATAGGGTCTCTAATAACCTGAGGTCGGCGCTATTGCCTTTGGTGGCCTCAACACGCACATGCGCGAGCAGGTCTGCGTTGTCGTATACGGCTTTGAAGGGGCCCTGCCACAGGCAGTCGCAGGCGAGGACTGATGGGCTTAGCAATGAGAGTAGCAGTGGGCCGAATAATCGGAGCATGTTGTCGTACTCGGGTTATCGCGGGGCTATGTGATCATCAGACAAATAAAAACGCGCAGCGGTTCCCCGTACTGCGCGTTTGTGAAGCCTCTATTTACCGCGGGGCTTAGATGTCGATGTTAACGCCAAAGTAAATGCCATCGACAGTCACACTGGCTTCTTCGTCGTCATCTTCCAGCGAGACGTCAAAGTTGCGGTAGCCGACTTCCAGAGACACGATAGCCACTTCGTAGCCCAGTCCTACTGCCATGTCGGTCACGCTGTTGTCGCCAAAGCTAATCACATTGCCCACTGCCTGTGCATACAAACCGGTTAAGGGCAGGTTGAAACGTGCGTTACCGTAGAGCATCGGTACCGGCGCATCCAGCTCGATCGAACCTTCGCGGCCGGTGGTGGCCAGGCGAACCTCACCGTCGAACATACGAACCGTCAGGCCGACATCCAGGTTTACCCAGTTGTCCAACACTTCGTAGTAGAACGTGGCATCGGTATGCGTGAGGTCGGTCGTTGAATCGACGGTATCAGCCGCGGTGTAGACGTCTCCTTCGAACGTGAAAGTACGAGACAGGTTGTTGCGCTCAGAAATATCCAGGTCGGTGCGCTGCAGGCGGATATTAGGGAGTACCGGAATGGGGTGTTCCAGGGCGACGTAAATACTGGTGCCCGTCTCGTCGTCGTAGCCCAGGTCGTCGTTCATGTCGATGGCGTCTGGGCCTGATTGAACGTCACCTTCCCAGCTTTGCTTCCACTGATAGGCACCTGCTGTGGCACCGAGAATGTCGGCCTGTGTGCCGGCCGCGAATGTCGCTAGCATTGCTGCGGTCATCAATTTTTTGTTGATCATGCTCTTCCCCTGTTGTGGTCGTTATTTCTTGTTGTGCGTAACTATTGTTTTAGAACCATAAGTCCTCCCTGTTACAGGGTAAAGACTAGCGGTTCAGTAATATTGCCGCTTCTTTGGCAAAGTAGCTCAAAACACCGTCGGCGCCAGCGCGCTTGAATGACAGTAGCGATTCCAAAATGACTGCTTCGCGATTCAGCCAGCCATTGTCGAATGCTGCGCAGTGCATGGCGTATTCCCCACTCACTTGGTAGGCGTAGGTGGGGACACGCAGCTCATCTTTCACTCGGCGAACAATGTCCAGGTAGGGCATGCCGGGCTTCACCATGATCATGTCGGCACCCTCGGCAAGGTCGAGAGCGCATTCATGAAGTGCTTCGTTGCTGTTGGCGGGGTCCATTTGATAGCTGTACTTGTTGCCGCTACCCAGGTTGCCCGCTGAGCCGACGGCGTCGCGGAACGGGCCGTAGTAACTCGATGCATATTTGGCGGCGTAGCTGAGTATGCAGGTATTGATGTGCCCCGCGGCTTCGAGATTCTGGCGGATGGCGCCGATACGGCCGTCCATCATGTCAGAGGGGGCCACGACGTCGGCGCCAGCATCCGCTTGTGCGAGAGCCTGCTTACACAGTACTTCGGTGGTGATGTCGTTGAGTACATAGCCGTGCTTATCAATGATGCCGTCTTGGCCGTGCGTGGTGTAAGGGTCGAGGGCGACATCGGTAATCACGCCCAGTTCGGGCGCGGCATCTTTGACGGCTTTGATCGCTCGCTGCGCCAAACCGTCGGGGTTGTAAGCCTCTTCGGCGTGAAGAGATTTGCCGCCGTCGCCGACAACAGGGAACAGGGCAATCGCCGGTATGCCGAGCTCGACCAAGACTTTCGCTTCTTTGGCGAGCAGGTCGATGCTCAACCGCTCGACACCGGGCATGGACGCCACGGCCTCGCGCCGATTCTCACCCTCGTGGACGAACATCGGGTATATCAGGTCGTCCGGC
The DNA here is from genome assembly GCF_016906995.1 of Spongiibacter marinus. GTDB lineage: Bacteria > Pseudomonadota > Gammaproteobacteria > Pseudomonadales > Spongiibacteraceae > Spongiibacter > Spongiibacter marinus. Next base: position 106,828 of record NZ_JAFBBD010000011.1, read on the forward strand.
GTGAGTGAGCTTTCGCGCGCCAGGCGGCGACTGAAATCAGCTGCGCGTAAGCGACGCATCCGCGTGGCAGGAAAAGCACCGCGTTGCAGGGAGGTCGTCATGATTTGCATCCTTGTAATGTGGGATCAGCGAAGGTTGGCGAACACGCGCTCAGCAACATCCAGCGTTTCCTGAATATCGGCCTCAGTGTGGGCCGCCGACATAAAGCCTGCTTCATAGGACGCTGGGGCGAGGTATACGCCGCCCTCCAGCATGCCGTGGAAGAAGCGGTTAAAGCGGTCGGTGTCACAGGCCATGACCTGCTGGTAGTTGCTGATGCGTTTCTCTTCGGTGAAGAACACACCGAACATGGTGCCAACATGGTTGCTGCTCAGGGGAATGCCAGCCGCTTCAGCGCGTGCATGTAAGCCATTAATAAGCATGTCAGTGCGAGCGAAGGGTATGTTGTAGAAGTCCGGCTGAGAAATGGCGTCAATCATCGCCAGACCGGCGGCCATGGCCGCGGGGTTGCCGGACAGGGTTCCCGCTTGATAGACGGGGCCGCTGGGTGCCAGCTGTTCCATAATGTCGCGTCGACCCCCGAAGGCAGCCACCGGCATGCCGCCGCCGATCACTTTGCCCAGGCAGGTGATGTCTGCTGTTACGCCGTAATAGCCTTGAGCGCCTTGCAGGCCAAGACGGAAGCCGGTCATTACTTCATCGATAATCAGCAGGCTTTGGTGAGCGTCGCAACACTCGCGCAGGCACTCCAAGAACCCGGGCAGCGGGGGAACGCAGTTCATGTTGCCAGCGACGGGCTCAACGATCACACAGGCAACTTGGTCGCCAAACTCAGCAAACGCCTTTTGTACGCCCTCAATATCGTTGTAACTGAGGGTGACGGTATGCTCGGCGAGTGCGGCCGGTACCCCTGGTGAGCTGGGTACGCCAAAGGTCAGTGCTCCAGAGCCGGCTTTGATTAGCAGGGAGTCGGAGTGACCGTGGTAGCAGCCTTCGAATTTGATAATTTTATCTCGCCCCGTGGCACCTCGCGCCAGGCGTATCGCGCTCATCGTCGCCTCGGTGCCAGAGTTCACCATGCGCACCATGTCCATGCCGGGAACGATATCGCAAAGACGATCTGCCAGTCGTGTTTCTATTTCGGTGGGTGCGCCGAAGCTGAGGCCCTTTTGAATTTGTTCTGTTACCGCAGTAATCACTGAGGGGTTGGCGTGACCGAGCAGCATAGGCCCCCACGAGAGAACGTAGTCAATATAGCGTTTGCCATCGACATCAAAGACATAGGCCCCTTCTGCGCGTTCAATAAAACGCGGGGTGCCGCCAACGGCTTTGAAGGCTCTGACGGGGCTGTTTACACCGCCGGGGATGTGTTGGCGGGCTTGCTGGAATAGCTGCTCTGAACGACTCATGGTGGATGCGAGAACCTCAATATTGGGCAGATAAGCGCCGGGTATTATCCCGACTTGGGGCGATTTTTCCTAGGGAAGCGCGACATCTTGTCGTCGGCTTCACTGGGTATACGGGTTTTAAAAGGGTTTGAGTACAACAAGAAATACAATAGCGAACAGCGCAATAACGGGCGCTTCGTTGAACCAGCGGTAAAACACATGGCCACGTTGGTTCTCGTTATTCGCAAAGCGTTTTACGAGTTTGCCGCAGTATAGGTGGTACACGATTAAAAAGGCGACAAAGGCCAGCTTAAGCCACAGCCAGCCAGCGTGCAGGTAGTAATTGGGGTTGTACGCCATCATGGCGATGCCAAAGATGACGGTCAATATCGCAAACGGGCTAACGAAGCGGTAGAGCTTTTGCTCCATGGTAGAGAGATGACGCTGGGTGGCGGCGTCTTCAGCCATGGCGTGATAAACAAACAGGCGGGGGAGGTAAAATATGCCGGCAAACCAGCAAACAACGGCAATAATATGCAGGGCTTTAAACCAGAGCATGGGGTGGGGCTCGCTTATGTTACTCAGCAGTTGGGCGGTAGGTGGCTTTAGCATACAATAGTTGCGCGCTTATTGGGCAGTCTGGCTAGGCTGCTATCTCACTTCTCGCAATTACCCGCAGGCTTTATTGGCATGGAATACAGCATCATTGCTCGCGCTCGTCGTCGCTTGCGTTTGTGGTGGATATTGAACCGTCGTCACACTCGGCGTCAGCTCGGTACGCTGGAAGATTGGAAAATGCGTGCAGTGTTTTGGCTTGGCGCCTTAACTGTGGGGTTGGTGATACAGGGGTTCGCCTGGCTCTCTGAGGAGAGTTTTTCTCTTTTTGAGCACGCGCACTCGCAGTATCCGTATGCGTTTCTGGTGATAACGCCACTCGGCCTGATGGCGATTGTGTGGTTGATGAACCGTTTGGCCAAGGCGTCGCGAGGCAGTGGGATACCGCAGGTGCTGTTGGTGCACAAACAGAGTTATCACTGGCTTCGAGGCCCCTTCCTATCGCTGCCGGTCGCGATATTAAAAGTACTGCTAACCTGTGCCGCGTTGCTGTTGGGGGCAACAGTGGGGCGTGAGGGTCCCAGCGTACATGTTGGCGCCGCGCTAATGTATCAATTTGGTCATTGGGCAAAGTTGAAGCAAAAACAAATTGAAAGCAGCCTGATTGTGGCCGGGGGTGCCGCTGGAGTGTCTGCTGCGTTCAATGCACCGTTGGCCGGTATCGTTTTTGCCATCGAAGAACTGCAGCAGTCGATGGAGGCGCGCACAACGGGGACGTTGATTATGGCAATCATCCTCTCGGGTGTTGTCGTGCTCATGTTTGCTGGTCACTACAGTTACTTCGGCGTGCCAGATGTCGCCGCCATGCCGTTTGAAGACTATCCCTTCATTATTGCTGCCAGTGTCGTCTGCGGATTACTCGGTGGTTTGTTCAGTTTCTTTTTGGTCGAAGGAAGTCGTGCGGTGGCGCCTTTGGTGCGAGCGCGACCAATGCGAGTGGCAATGGTGATTGGCGTGGTGTTGGCGCTGATGGGGTTGGTATCCGGCGGCGCGACCATGGGTAGTGGCTACGTGGAGGCAAAAGCGCTGCTGGCTCAGCAAGCGGAGGGCAGTTGGTGGACGGCGTTTGGCCGGATTCTGGCGACGATGCTTACCTATTTCAGTGGTATTCCCGGCGGGATCTTTTCGCCCAGCTTGGCGGCGGGGGCGGAGTTGGGTGCATCGATGACGAGCCTCTTCCCCAATGTGCAGGCGACAGCATTGATACTCGTCGGCATGGCGAGCTATTTCGCTGGTGTGGTGCAGCGGCCAATCACCGCCTTCGTGATTGTTTTAGAGTTAACAGGGAATAATCACGATATACTACCGGCCTTAATGGTGAGTGCATTAGCGGCAACGGTCGTTTCAAAGCTGGTAATGCCGCAGCCGGTATACCACGTGCTCGCACAGGATTTAGTTCGCAGTTGGGAGCATTTGCTCAAAAGCAAGCAAGATGATGAGGTCGCTAGCAATACTTCATCGACGACAGATAAGTGAATAGGAGATAGGCCCGTGTTAAAGGTTGGGATTGTTGGTGGAACGGGGTATACCGGTGCGGAGCTGCTGCGCCTTATTGCCGCCCACCCCAATGCTGAAGTGGCAATGATTACCTCAAGGGCCGAAGACGGCGTGCCGGTTGATCAGCTCTTTCCAAGTTTGCGCGGTGTCTGTGATCTCGCCTTCTCAGTGCCTGATGTGGCAGCACTGTCTTCCTGTGACGTTGTGTTCTTCGCGACTCCGCACAACGTCGCAATGCAGCTGGTGCCCGAACTGCTTGCTGGCGGCACGCGGGTGATTGATTTGTCGGCCGACTTCCGTATCCGCGATGCCGCGTTGTGGTCACAATGGTACAACGAAGAGCACGCCTGCCCCGAGTTGCTCACCGAAGCGGTGTACGGGTTGCCAGAGCGCAACAGCGACGCGATAAAAGGCGCGCGCTTGATCGCCTGCCCGGGTTGTTACCCAACGGCGGTGGAGTTAGGGTTTTTGCCACTACTTGAGCAGCAGCTAATTGACGATCAGCGGCTTATTGCCAGTGCGGCGTCTGGGGTGAGTGGCGCTGGCCGGCAGGCGAAGGTGGATACCTTGTTTGCCGAGTTAGATGGTAGCTTTAAAGCCTATGGCGTGGCGGGCCACCGCCATTTACCTGAGATTGAGCAGGAGTTGTCGTCGGCATCTGGCAAGCCCGTGCAGTTGACCTTCACACCGCATTTGTTGCCACAAGTGCGCGGTATCCACGCCACTTTGTACTCAGAGCTGTTGGACCCCGCCGTGGGTTTGGACGAGCTGCAGTTTATGTACGAAAAGCGCTATGCCGATGCACCCTTTGTCGACGTAATGCCGCTGGGAAGTCTGCCGCAAACAAGGACAGTGCGCGGTGTAAATACCTGCCGCATTGCGCTGCATCGCCCGCAAAACCGCAACACGCTGGTGGTGCTGTCGGTGATCGACAACCTCGTAAAAGGTGCTTCGGGCCAGGCCATTCAAAATATGAATCTGATGTTCGGCTTGGATGAGTCTGCGGGCCTGGATGGTGCCGCGCTGTTGCCCTAGTGTCTGGCATTCTTGACTGTTTTACTCGGATAAGAGGATAATTGTGTCCTGCCCTTTGGGTAAAAGCAGTGAGGTAAGGTATGTCAGTAGTAGAAGAGTATACGCCGTCAGTATTGCAGTTAACGGAGCGTGCTGTGGCGAAGGTTAAACACCTGATGGAAGAAGAGGCGAATGATGACCTCAAGCTTCGGGTGTTTGTCACCGGTGGTGGATGCTCTGGTTTTCAATACGGTTTTACCTTTGACGAGTTGGCAGAGGAAGACGATACGCTGGTTGAGAAAGAGGGCGTCGTTGTATTGGTCGATCCGCTTAGCTATCAGTATATTGAAGGTGCTGAGCTCGACTATACCGAAGGCTTGGAAGGCTCGCGTTTTGTTGTTAGCAACCCAAATGCCAGTACTACCTGTGGTTGTGGTTCGTCCTTTTCTATTTAACTCTCGTCTGAGTAAATCTGCGCTGACGCGCATTTAAGATACTGGCGCCAGCCAGTATTTTTTTATGCAATCGCTAAATTCCCTTATTTTTAGTAAGGCTTAATCTAGATCAAGAGTCGCCCTCAGAAAATTCGTTCTAATGGAACCCAGAACGAAGATAACTCCTCATGAGGATGACGATATGAAACAGATGAAAGCATGGGTTCCCCTTCTTCTTGGTAGCTTGGTAGCGCCAATTGCCGCACACAGTTTCGAAGCTGGTGATTGGGTGGTGCGTGGTGGTGTTACCACGACTGACCCGCGGGAAAGTAGCGATAATATCGTTGCGAATGGAAGCCCGATGGCCGCGAAAGTGGGCCTGGACAGCGACACGCAGTTGGGTATTACCGCCGAGTATATGCTGGATGCGAACTGGGGGGTCGAGTTGTTAGCGGCAACACCGTTCGAACATACGGCGACAGGTCGCGGTGCGTTAGCCGGTGTTGATATCGCTACCTTCAAACATTTGCCACCCACCTTGAGCATGGTTTATCACTTTGCATCGGTGAACGGCTTTCAACCCTACGCTGGTGTGGGTTTGAACTATACAGTGCTGTTTGACGAGGACCTGACGTCTGAATTCGAAAGCGCGGTAGACAAGGGCAGTATCGACCTTGAAGACTCATTCGGTATCGCCTTGCAAGTGGGCGCTGACTACCACGTGAACGAGCGTTGGTTAGTGAATGTGTCGGCGCGTTGGCTCGACCTGGAAACTGAGGCCGAAATTCGCACTGACGGTGGTAGTAAGTTCACCGCAGATATTGATGTGGATCCGATGGTTTACACCATTAGCGTGGGTTACAAGTTTTAAGCGCTAACTTAGCCGGGGTAGATAGCCCCTAGTATGCGGGCGCCTTTGGCGCCCGTTACGCTTGGCACATTGCCGGGCTTGCCGTTGAGCGCGGCATAGGCCAGCCACGCAAATGCGGCGGACTCTACTGCGTTGGCCGGAATGCCGAGAGCATCTGTCTTTTCAACGATCATCTCTGATAGTTTTTCTTCAAGCCGCTGCCGCAATGCGCCGTTATATGCTCCTCCGCCACAAAGAAATAGCGATACCTCGCCCTCCAAGCTTTCAGCTTTAATCGCATCGCTCAATGTTACCGCTGTTGCTTCAAGCAGTGTTGCCTGAACGTCGTTGTCGGGTATTGGCGGGAGTGTATTTAACAGTGCCGTCAGGGTGGCAAGGTTGTAGTGCTCTCGGCCGGTGCTTTTGGGGCCGGTTTGCCGATAATAGGGGTTGTCGAGCAGCTTCTCGAGTAAGCCGGTGTCTACGGTTCCGCTGCGGGCCCAATCGCCATCGCGGTCGTACTCGCTATTCCTGCGATGTTGAATCCAGCTGTCCATAAGGACATTGCCAGGGCCGGTATCATAGCCGTTAACGCTGCCGTTCTTGTGCAATACAGTGATGTTGGCCATACCACCGATATTTGCGATCACCCGATTGCTGTCCGCGCGGGAGAAGACGGCCGCATGGAAGGCGGGGACGAGCGGTGCACCTTGGCCGCCAGCGGCGATATCGCGGCGACGGAAGTCGGCAATGGTGGTTATGCCGGTCTCTTCGGCAAGTGTGTTTGGGTCGCCAATCTGCAGTGTATATGCCTGCTCAACAGGCCTTTGCGGGCTTGTGGGGCGGTGGCGTATTGTTTGGCCGTGAGAGCCGATGGCGGCGATCTGTTGAGCGTTTAAGCTTTGGGAGCGCAGAAACTGATTCACCGCTTGCGCAAGGGCGAGGGCAAGCTCGCGATCGGCCTGGCCCATTCGCTCAATTTCGTTGTCGCCAGCACTGCACAGTGCGAGCAGAGCGTTGCGAAGCGCACTGGGCAGTGGCACCTCGGCGGCGGCAAGTAGTTTGCACTGGTTCGCGGTGTCAATCAGGGCAATGTCTATTGCATCGAGGCTGGTGCCACACATCAGCCCAATATATAGCGAGCTGCTCACCCTTCGGAGCCGGGGCTGTTGTAGTTGCGCTGTGCGGCATAGGTGCGCAGCTGTAACTGCAGACCGCTGATCTGTTGTAAAAAGTCCGGCATGTCGTTACGCCCGACGCGAGTAGGCGGCGGCAATTTGTCGACGATCGTGGCGGGGTTGCGGTGCACGCCATTCATCAGGAATTCGTAGTGCAAGTGTGGCCCCGTGGCATAGCCTGTTGAGCCTACCCAGCCAATAGTCTCCCGCTGCCGAACTCGTTCTCCGCGAGATACGGCGCGTTTGTGCAGGTGGAGGTATTTGGTCACGTACGCTTCGCCATGTTTGATAAAAACGTAGTTGCCGTTTGCTCTTGAGTAGCCGGCCTCCAGCACTCTGCCATCGCCTGCCGCATATACCGGTGTGCCGCGGGGGGCTGCGTAGTCAACGCCTCGGTGCGGGCGCACCGTTTTAAAGACGGGGTGAAGGCGTTTGGGGTCAAAGCGGGAGCTGATGCGGGTAAAATCGAGTGGGGCTCGCAAAAACGCCTTGCGCATGCTCTCGCCGCTTTCCGAGAAGTAGTCGATCTCACCCTGTTTGTTCACATAGCGGTACGCTTGGAAGGAGTCGCCGCGGTTAAAGTACTGGGCCGCGAGGATTTGGCCGCTGCCAAGGTGTTCTCCATTGAGGTAGAGTTCCTCATAGATGACGATGAAATAATCGTTCTTCCGCACATCGTAGACGAAGTCCAGAACCCCGCCAAAAATATTGGCAAGCTCCATGATGATGCTCTGGCTGACCCCGGCTTCTTGCGCTGCTTTATATAGAGAACTGGTAATGGTCGCACTCGCGACGCGTTGTCGAACCTCTGGGGTTTCGCTGACTTCTGTCGTAGAAAAGCCGGTTACGCCGCGCTCATATATCAGGCTGTTGAGCTTATCAACTTGCAGGCTCATCGCGTCCAGCTTGCCTTGGTCGCTAATCTGAAAGCCGAGTTTCTGGCCGGGGCGAATGCGATTCAATGCCTTGGTTTTCTTAGCGGTGCTTATCAGCTCGTGTAGGTCTTGCGGGCTCAGCTTGGCGCGATTGAAAATGCTTGAGAGCGAGTCGCCTGGCCGAACCTCGATCTCCAGCCACTCGCGCTGCGGTTCTATGGGTGAGAGGGGCTCCGGTTCCTGTTCGCTCGGACTGATCGGCGTGAGTTCCAGGTTAAGAGGAATCGCTGTGCGTTTGGCCTCGGCATTTTCTCCGGGCAGCATCAGCAGGGAGATCCCCAAGGCGATCAGCGTTGACGCGGCAATAGCTAAATGCCGCCGTGGGAAGCGAGGGCCTTCCCGGAAGGCTGCGTGTCGTTTTTTTTGGCGGTCAAGCATCGTGGTTCCGGGTAAATGTCATTTGGCGTTTTTTTGACCATTATAACAAAGACTTGTGGTGCTATAAGGCGTATTTACCGAATGTTAACGTAATTTCTAGCTTTTGTGGCGCCTGCGGTCTCGGGGCTGCGTTCCATTTTTACAGGGCATGTTGTATCGTGCTCGGCCCTAGGCAGTCCCTGCCTTTCGCGTCGACGCAGTACCCTGCGTTTGGTATGACAGAAATAGTGAATTAAGGTTCTTTAAACATGACAAGGCTCGATACTCGGTTACTGGCCGATTTGGAGGCGCGTGGGCTCATCGCGCAAATGACCGGCGAAAACGGTCTTTCGGAGTACCTCTCTGAAGCTCCTCGGACCTTGTATTGTGGCTTTGACCCCACTGCAGACAGTTTGCATATTGGCCATTTAGTGCCGCTGTTGGCGCTAAAGCGTTTTCAGGATGCCGGTCATAAACCCATAGCGTTGGTGGGTGGTGCGACCGGTTTGATTGGGGACCCCAGCTTTAAAGCGCAGGAAAGGCAGTTGAATACGCCTGATGTGGTGGCGGGGTGGGTTGAGCGTTTGCGCTCCCAAATATCGCGCTTCGTGAGTTTTGACTGCGGTGATAATTCCGCGGAGATGGCGAATAACCTGGACTGGTTTGGGCCCATGACAGCGCTTGAGTTCTTGCGTGATGTCGGCAAGCACTTCTCGGTGAATAGCATGATTGCCAAGGAGTCTGTGAAGCAGCGAATCGACCGCGAGGGCGCTGGGATTTCATTTACAGAGTTTAGCTACTCGCTGCTTCAGGCTCTGGATTTTGCAGAATTGCATAAGCGGCATGGGTGCAGCTTGCAGTTGGGTGGTTCAGATCAGTGGGGGAATATCACGGCGGGTATCGACCTGACTCGCCGAATGCATGGCGGGGCGGTACACGGTTTGACAATGCCGCTCGTCACCAAAGCTGATGGTACGAAGTTCGGTAAAACGGAGTCCGGCACGATTTGGCTGGACCCGGAAAAGACATCGCCTTACGCCTTCTATCAATTCTGGTTGGGTACCGCCGATGCCGATGTATACAAATTCCTGCGCTACTTCACGTTCCTGAGTGTTGAGCGGATCGCTGAAATAGAAGCTGAAGACGCGCAGGCGGGAGGTCGCCCTCAAGCGCAGCGCGTATTGGCAGAGCAGATGACGGCGCTGATTCACGGCGATGACGGGCTCGCGGCGGCGCAGCGTATTACTGAGGCGTTGTTCTCCGGTGAACTGGCAGACCTTTCGGTGGCCGATCTGGAGCAACTGCGGTTGGATGGCTTGCCCTCGGCTGAGTTGTCGCGAGGTGACTTGCTGGAGCGACCGCTCACGCAGCTGCTTGCCGATGTCGGAATGGCGGCGGGCAAGCAGGTAAAGGATGCGCTGGGGCGAAATGCAGTGTGGGTGAACGCTGTCGCTGCGGGTATGGATGACAATATGAAGGCTGCAGAGGTCTTTGCGGCGGAAAAGGCGCTGGGCGATGGCTACTATGTAGTGCGTCTTGGGAAGAAGAAGTACCAGCTGCTGGTAATTCGCTGATCAACTTGCTGCTGTTTTGATCGTAAATTGCTGTTGTTTTGATCGATTGTCATTTTTTTGTAATTAGTTTGTTGTGGCGTGTTGACTCTGGGGTTTGGGTCTCTATAATGCGCCACCTCGCTTACGGAGACGGGCCTTTCGGGAAGTTTGGAAGGTGGTGTTGCTGAGGTTTG
>NZ_JAFBBD010000012.1 GCF_016906995.1 Spongiibacter marinus
TGAGATGAACTGAGGATTGCTGCGTTTTACGCCGTTGACGCGGAAATTTGGCGATATTTTATAAAAGGGAGAGGTTGTGCAGACCTTCCCTAGGTGTTGTCCGCATATTATGTCTCTGGGGTGACGGAAATTGTATCCGAGTGACAAAAACTGTCGGCCCCGGGGGGCGCGCTGCTGGGGGATCGTAGCGGAGTGGTTGGTTTTAGTTTGGCATGATAGGTGCATGACCCTCTTGAGATTGATAGGTATCAATCGGATTTAATAAGTATTTGGAGAAGATTATGAAGCAAGTTCAAAAAGGTTTTACTTTAATTGAATTGATGATCGTGGTGGCGATTATTGGTATTTTGGCTGCAGTGGCACTGCCTGCTTATCAGGATTACACAATTAGGGCAAAGGTTGCTGAGGGGCTGACGCTGTCTTCCGCGCTGAAGACTGCAATCACAGAAACATTTCAGAGTCAGGGGCCGCGTGATATGAGTTGCACAGATGCGGCTACATGTGGGGCTTTGGGTGCATCAGTGCTAGACACCACAGCGTTGGCGGGCAATATTAACGTGGATTCAATCACCAGTGGTGAGACTGGAGTAATAACGATTACGTACGAGACTTCAGTTCTGCCTGCTACTGAAAATGTATTGGTGCTGACTCCTGTTGGCCCTGACGGCACTACCGCTTTGGCACTTAATGCAGTGGCTAATGCTGGTGCTCAAGTTAATTGGACGTGTAGTATTGATGCTGCCGCTTCTCCAGTGAATGATAAGTATAAACCTTCTAATTGTCGTTAGTAGTTTTTCCTTTCTGGTGCCTAGTGAATTAATCACTAGGCACCTTAGCAGCTAAGTAAGCCGCATCGACAAATCCACCGCCCTGGCATGCTTAGTCAATGCGCCTATCGAGATGTAATCAACGCCGGTCTCAGCGATGCCTGCCAGTGTGGCTTTGCTAACATTCCCCGAGGCCTCTAGTTTGGCGCGACCTGCGGTAAGGTCCACGCCTTTGCGCATATCGTCCAGGCTGAAGTTATCCAACATAATGGTGTCAGCGCGGGCGTCGAGGGCTTGTTCCAGCTCGTTCAATGACTCTACTTCAACTTCCACGGGTTTGCCTGGTGCCAGCTGGCGGGCAGCCGCGATGGCGTTGGCGATGCTGCCGGCAGCTGCAATGTGGTTCTCTTTAATAAGGAAGGCGTCGTAAAGGCCGATGCGATGGTTATGGCAGCCGCCGCAGGTTACAGCGTATTTTTGCGCGGTGCGCAGGCCGGGAATGGTTTTGCGGGTGTCCAGAAGTTTGACCTGGGTATGCGCCACAATGTCGGCGTAGTCACGGCAGGTAGTGGCGGTGCCAGAAAGCAGCTGCAGGAAATTGAGAGCACTGCGCTCACCGGTCAGCAGGCTTCTGGCTTTTCCTTGTAGCTCGAATAACACGCTATTCGGCTCAACGCGGTCCCCGTCTTTGACGTGCCAGGTAACTGTGACTGAGTTATCAATTTGCCGAAATACTTCGTCTACCCAGGCCTGCCCGCATATGACCGCTGCCTCTCGGCTGATAATTTTTGCCGCGGCGATTTCTGTGTCCGGGATTAACATGGCGGTGATGTCACCGCTGCCGATATCCTCCTTCAGTGCTGCGCGTACAGCGGATTGAACGTCGTTTTCAGTGGCTGTCGGGAGGGGCATGGATAGGCCTCAATGGCAAATTTACTGATAAAAATTTACGGCGATTCCGCTGGCAACAACACAGTTGCCCCTAGTCTTCTAGGTAGTTTCCCGCGCTGGTCGCAGGGAAATGGCAGCTGCTATAAAACGCCTAAGTGAACGGTTGCGGATGCGCGGCGCAGGCGGAGTTTACCAAGATGGGAGGTATAGGTGTAGTTGAGTGGGCAGATATGCATAATTCGCTACTGACGACTCAACGACACTTTGGTATAACTGTGTGACCTAGGAAGGGTTGAAGCAAGCAAGGACGGCTAAGGTCGTATCCCGAACGGTGGGTTTCCAACGTATTGCCGCTGCATATCGAGATACAACGTACAAATAGAATACTAGCAGTTCGACAGATGGCTGGCAGAAATCAAAATGACTGATAAACCCAACAATGTTGTGGATTTAACCACACGCAGAGACCCGACACCCGGCGCTGTTACAGCCAGTGTGGCCGAGTTGCCTGCCGGTATGGCGGCCCTGCGTGAGAAATGTCAGTTATTCTTGGCAGAGCGTCTTACCAGCTTATTGGACGATGTTGATGACACGCTCTTTGAGCTTGCGGATGAAGCGAGCAGTGCCAAAGAACAGCATCTTTATTTTGACTCGATGCGTGAAATTCGCGTTCATCGCCAAGTGATAGAGCAAAAATTTAGCACAAAACTTCGCGACAATTTTACGGATCAGCTGAACGCCGCCGTCAACGGCGCTGCAGACCGAGGTCGAGCTAAGTTAAAGCTGCTTGAGTCAGATGCTCTGGAAGAGCTGGTTGCTATTGAAGGCATGGCGAAGAAAGCCGAGCGCCAGCACTTGCAACAATTGTGGCAGTTGAGTGTTGCCTGGCAACACAGTGTTGGTGGCGAAAGTATCAGTGCGGCGGAGTTGCCAATGGGGCCGGCAAAAATTGCCAAGGCCTTCAGCGAGGCATGCCGCGACCTGAATATCGATATCAAAGCCCGTTTAATACTGTTTAAGATGTTCGACAGCCAAATCATCTCCCGCTACGGCGAGTTATTTGCTGTGATGCTGCCGGTGTTGGAGACAAGCGGCGCCGCCTTGGAATCAGAGCGGCCTGAGCCTCGGCAGCGCCAAGATGAGTCCTCGCCGGCAACGGAGCCTTCCGGGGCAGCGGATGAAGGGAGCTCGCGGCCGGCCGCAGAGTTAGTAAATCAATTAGTCGATGCCATGGACGAGGTCTTTCAACAGGCCTCTGCGAATGAGTCGGCGACCCTTTCCAAGCCGTCGTTTATGGTCGCCCTGCAAGATATGCAGGACGAGCAGTTTAGCCACTTGAAAACCCGGGGTGCGGCAAACGACAGTCACGCATTTCTGGAGATTTCGCAAAAGTTGGTCTCTCGCCTCCGTGAGGTGAGCCGAGTTTCTCAAAATGATGCGTCGGCGCTCTCCCTCGAGAGAGATCAGGATACGGTGCATTTCGTCGGTACCTTATTCCAGTATATGCTCGAAGGCGATGGGCTTTCCGATCCTCTGAAGCGCTTGTTGGCTCACTTGCAGATCCCCATTCTAAAAATGGCGATGCTGGATAAGAGCTTCTTTAGTCGAGAAGAGCACCCGGCCAGAAAGTTGCTCAGTGCGATCGTTGGCGCGGGTATTGGTTGGTCGCCTGTTTCCACGCCCGAAAAAGACCCGCTGTATAAAAAGCTCGAAGAAGTCGTCATGCGTATTCTGGGCGACTTCGGTGTAGACACTCAGGTTTTCGTCGACGTTTTGACGGAGTTTGGTAAGTTTCAGGAAAAGGCCCAGCGTCGCGCCGAGTTGGTGGCTCAGCGCACAATCAACGCAGAGGGCGGTCGGGCAACTGCCCAGGCGGCGCGCTCATATATTTCCGGCTTGCTGGAAGACAAGCTCAGCGAGGTGGATTACCCTCCGGTGGCCCGCAAAGTCTTGTTAGACGGCTGGAGCAAAGTACTGTTCCTAAGCTATGTGCAGTCTGGTCCCGAGAGCGCAAGTTTCAAAGACGAAGTGCAATTTGTTGAGCGCTTTTTGTGGAGCGTTGCCCCAAATAATGAAGCTGGACACCGCAATGAGCTGATTACCGCGCTGCCGGTGTTGATCGAAACGCTTCGACTCGGATTTAATCGGGTGTCGCTAAATGCGTTCGAAACCGGTAAGTGGTTTGAGCAGCTTGAGCGTTTACATCTAGCCAAATTAAGCCGAAATGAGGCGGCGTCGGCACCGCGCGCGGCAGATGAAGAGCAAGCATTAGAAGATTTGGACGCCGCCTTGGCAGAGCTCGATGAGCCAGCGGTGGTATCAACGGAAAACGTTATTGCCGCTGAGGCGGTTGAGCCTGAGTTAGGTTCAAATGAGTCGCCGATTGACGATGCGGCAAGCACCGCCGCGGCGCTTGAGGCCTTGCGCGTTGGCAACTGGGTGGACTTGCGTCAAGACGACGGAAAAATGCTGCGTAGCCGCTTGGCGGCAGTGATTAACGGCATTGGTAAGTACATCTTCGTCAATCGCGCTGGAATTAAAGTCGCTGAATACGATATGGATACCCTGCGATCAGCAGTGGTTGACGGCGATATCGTGCTGATCGAAGACGACAGAATGTTTGACCGGGCACTGGAGTCGGTGATTAGTAACCTGCGCGACATGCACGACAAGCCGCTAAGTTAAGGCATCTCTGAGTTATCACCGAATTAATCAGAGGCGCCTTAAGTACTGCGCGGCTGGGCTTGTCCGGCCTCACTAAATTTCTCATGGCCTGTTACACTTTCCCGCAGAAACGCGGGAGTGCAGATGTACACGATTGATAAAAATGGGTGGTTTGAACACGCCCGCAAAACCCCCTCCGAAAACTTCAATGCTCGCCCCGAAGGGGAGGAGATTGACCTTCTGCTCATCCACAATATCAGCCTGCCACCCGGGCAGTTTGGCACGGGCTGCGTGCCGCAGTTTTTTTGTAATACCTTGGACTGCAGTCAGGATCCGGCGCTGGCCGATATTCAGGAGTTGAAGGTCTCGGCGCACTTATTCATTGACCGAGAAGGCGAGTGCTTCCAGTTTGTCTCCCTGCTAGATCGCGCCTGGCATGCGGGGGTGTCGCAATTTTGTGGCCGGGACAACTGCAACGACTTTAGTATTGGCATTGAGCTGGAGGGTGAAGACCACCGCCCCTATACCGAGCGGCAGTACCACGAGTTAGCGGCAGTCACGCGCGCCTTGCGTCAGCGGTTTCCAAAAATTAATCTAGAGCGTATCGTTGGGCACTGTGATGTTGCGCCCGGAAGAAAAACCGATCCGGGGCCGGCCTTTAACTGGGACAAATTGCGCGCCTTGTTAGCTTAACGCCTTCCTGTAGCGGTAATGAGTGGAAATTAACTATGGAATTTTTCGCGATTTTGATCGCTTGGGGTGCGGTACAGTTCTGGGGTAGCGCGGAACTGTTCCAGCGCGATAGTTGGGTGGTGCAATACCGTCAGCTGCTGAAAGGATTTGCCAGTCCCGCTCTTCGTTTGGGGCTTTTTGTATTAGTGCCGGTGTTATTACTGGCGCTGCTGTTGTGGTTGATTGCTCCGCTCGTTTTTGGCTTACCGCTGTTCTTAATTAGCGTGGCGGTATTGCTATACAGCCTGGGAAGGGGAGACTTTCAAATACAGCTGCGCCTCTACCTAAACAGCTGGCAGCGCGGAGATTTAGAAGGGGCCTTCCTCTATGGTCAGCACTTTAGTGAGGAGCTCTGTGACAGCGGTGCGGACAATGCCCTGCAAATGCACAACGCCGTGCGCAAGGCCGTGTTCTATCAGGGGTTTGAGCGCTGGTTTGCGGTGGTGTTTTGGTTTTTTGCCTTGGGACCGGCAGCGGCATTGCTCTACCGTTTGGTGTTCATGACCGCGCAAGATGCCCTTGCCAGTCAGCAAGAGCGGGATTTAAGTAAAAACTTACTCTACTACCTGGAGTGGTTGCCCGCCCGCCTTCTCGGTTTTGCCTTCGCACTGATTGGCGATTTCGAGGGGTGCTTTGGGAAATGGCGGGCTATGGTGCTGGGGGATCTACCCAGCGACGCTTACCTGGATGAGCTGGGAAGCTGTTCTATGGCCTCAGCGGTGAACGCTGAGCTCGATGGTGATCAATTCGTTCAGCAGGCAGCGCAAGAGTTGCAAAAAGTGCAGCAGTTACTTTCTCGCAGCCTACTGTGTTGGATCGCCGTGATGGCGTTAATGCAGTTGTTCTAGGGCGTGCTAAAACAATGAGTGTTAACAGGCCCTAGGCATGCGTATTGGCATTGATCTCGGCGGCACCAAAATTGAGGCCGTCGCCATGGACGACGGCGGCGACATTCTTTACCGGCAACGCACGCCGACTCCTCGCGATAATTACGCCTCCATTCTCCGTGCTATTGCCGACCTTGTTGAACGCGTTGAAACGACGCTCGGCCAGGCGGGCAGTATTGGTATTGGCACGCCGGGCGCCGCCTCAGCGGTCGACGGCAGGATGAAAAATTGCAATACCACCTGTTTGAACGGGCAAGCGCTACAGCGGGATTTAGAGGCGTTGATGCAGCGCCCGCTGCGCCTAGCGAACGATGCGAACTGTTTCGCCTTGTCTGAGGCGGTTGACGGCGCGGGGCAGAATGCGAGCAGTGTCTTTGGTGTCATTATTGGGACCGGCGTTGGCGGTGGCTTCGTGTTTTCTAAGCAGCTTCACGTGGGCGCAAATGCCATCGGGGGAGAGTGGGGGCATAACCTTATGCCAGGCGCTGACGAGGGGCGTCAGTGTTATTGTGGTCGCCGCGACTGCATAGAAACCTACCTCAGCGGCGCAGGTCTGCTGCAGAGTTACCAGCGGAATCAGGGGTGTGCTGAGAACGTACAAGGCATTGTGGCTGACGCCGAAGCCGGTAGCGAGCGCGCTCGTGCGCAGCTTGACGATTACTGCGAAAAGCTGGCCAGAGCCCTGGCATCAGTCATCAATACGGTCGACCCAGAAGCGATTGTGTTAGGCGGTGGCCTTTCTAATATTCCACTGCTCTATACCAAGGTGCCTGAATTATGGGGCAAGTGGGTATTCAGTGATCAATGCCGCACGCAATTATTGCCCGCGCGCTACGGTGATAGCAGCGGTGTGCGCGGTGCGGCCTGGTTGTGGTGAGTTAGCGTTTATCGGCGGGTTGCCAAAGTACTTCGTTGTCGCCATTGCGGCGCGCAAGTAATCGCGCCATCACAAATAGAAAGTCAGAGAGGCGATTGAGGTACTGCCTGCTAGTGTCGTTGATGGCTGTCTCGCGGTGCAGGGCAACAAGGCTGCGCTCCGCGCGACGGCAAATGGCTCGAGCAAGGTGGCAGGCAGCGGCAGGTTTATTGCCGCCGGGTAAGATAAAGTTCTTCAGTGGCGGCAGGTCGTCGTTGAGGGTGTCCAGGCTCTCTTCAAGTTCGCCGATGCGCTCTGCACTAACCAGGGTGTAGCCCGGTACAGCGAGTTCACCGCCAAGGTCGAAAAGGTCGTGCTGAATGCGTGCCAGTAGGCGAGCGTAGTCGTCTTGCTCGGGGAGTTCGGCAATCAGTACGCCCACTTGTGAATTGAGCTCATCTACCGTGCCTATCGCCTCCATTCTGGCGTGATCTTTGTCAATTCGCGAGCCGTCGCCCAAGCCCGTTGTCCCGTCGTCTCCGGTGCGGGTATAAATCTTGGATAAACGGTGTCCCATATTTCCCTCTGCTGACTGCTGTCTTGTAGAATGACGTGCCGGTGCGGAATTTCGCTGCCGGCGTAAGTATACGTGACTTACAGAAACTGGGCAGCCGAGTGCCCATAAAAACGATAATAGGAGTCAGGGTGCTGGAATTATATTTAGGTGGTGCGCGGTCTGGCAAAAGCCGCTTGGCGGAACAGCGCGCCTGCGACAGTGGCCGGGAATTGATCTACATCGCCACAGCAACCGCGGGGGATGCTGAAATGGCTGCACGTATTGCCCATCATCGGCAGCAGCGTGCAGGCTGCGGTTGGCACACCGTTGAGGCGCCTGAGCAGCTTTGCCAAGCCATCGCCGAACACGCTGCTGAAAACCGATGCATCTTGGTAGACTGTTTAACGCTGTGGTTGAGCAACTGGCTCATTAAAGATGATGAGCAGCAATGGCAGGGTGTAAGAGCCGGGTTTCTGCAGTGTATTCAGCGTAATCCAGGGCAGGTGATACTGGTCAGCAACGAAGTTGGTCAAGGCGTTGTCCCCACTGGAGCGCTGACTCGCCGCTTTGTAGATGAAGCGGGCCGCCTACATCAGGATATCGCCGCTGTCGCCGACCGGGTGGTATTTGTTACAGCAGGCTTGGAACAAGTGTTAAAAGGGAAATAACCGTGACTGAGTGGTATTTAGAGGCGGCGCCAGAGCCGGACGAGGAAATGCGCGCCGCTGCGCAGCAGCATCAAGACAATTTGACCAAGCCGCGTGGCGCTCTGGGGCGACTAGAAGATGTAGCTGTGCAACTGTCGGCGGTTCAGCGCACGCTGACTCCCAGGCTTGATCGGGCGTTTATCGCAGTTTTTGCCGCTGATCACGGCGTCGCTGCCGAGGGCGTGTCGGCGTATCCCCAAACGGTAACCGCCGAGATGGTGCGTAATTTCGCCAGCGGTGGCGCGGCAATCAGTGTGTTGGCCGACAGCGTCGGTGCGTCGTTTAAAGTGGTGAACACGGGAACAGTGTACGCGATTGAAGACCTGCCCAATGTGGTTGATCGGCGCGTGGCTGCCGGAACACAAAATATGTGTGTCACCGAGGCGATGGATCGCGAGCAGTGCTTGGAGGCCTTTGCCGTGGGCCGGGATATTATTGATGAGGCGGGGGATATTGATATCTTCCTCGGCGGTGAGATGGGTATTGCCAACAGTACCTCTGCTGCGGCACTTGCGGTGGCGCACACGCGGCTGTCGGCAACGGCAATGGTGGGACGCGGCACCGGTATTAGTGAGCAGGGCTTAGCCAAAAAAGCGGCGGTGGTCACGCGGGCAATGTCGCGGCACTTGCCGCATATGAAAGACGGGGTCGAAACCCTGCGGCGTATCGGTGGATTAGAAATTAACGCCTTGGTAGGTGCATATATTCGCGCCGCGCAGAAAGGCATCGTCGTTTTGGTTGATGGCTACATTTGCACGGCGGCAGCAATTTCTGCCGTGAAGGTGAACCCCACTATTCGACCGTGGTTGTTCTTTTCTCACTGCTCTGCTGAGCCCGGCCACAAGCGGCTGTTAGCGAAAATGGATGCGCAGCCGCTGTTAGAGCTGGATATGCGCTTGGGCGAGGGCAGCGGTGCCGCACTGGCTCTGCCAATTTTGCGTGCGGCCTGTCGACTGCACAACGATATGGCTAGCTTTGAACAAGCCGGAGTAAGTCGAGGTAGCGACGCGTGACGGTAACAAGCAGCCGTATTGACCTGCTGCGTCACGGCGCCTGCGAGGGCGGCGAGATATTTCGCGGCAGTACCGATGTTGCCTTGAGCGAAACCGGCTGGTCGCAAATGCGTGACAAAGTCGCCAGCGTGGACGAGCCTCACTGGGATCATATTGTCACCTCGCCGTTGCAACGCTGTGCGCGTTTTGCTGAAGAACTTTCTAGCAAACGCGGCATCGCTCTATCGGTGGACGAGAACTTGCGCGAGATCCATTTTGGCGACTGGGAGGGGCTGCCGCACAGTGAAGCCCAACAGCGAGATCCAGAGGTATGGCGCAAGTTTTGGCAGTCACCGGATTCGGCCAGCCCGCCCAATGGCGAAGCGATGAGTGACTTTTGCGAGCGGGTGACAGGAGCACTGGATGCCATTGCTCAGCAGCACAGTGGGCGGTCGGTGTTGCTGGTGGTGCACGGCGCGGTTATCCGCGTGATGATATGCCATTGGTTGGGTATGCCAATGGGCGCAATGACGCGGCTATCGGTGCCCTATGCCGGCTTTAGCCGCTTTCATATTTACCACCAAGATGGTCGGGAGCCGTGGGTGCAGTTGCATAGCCACGGCTAGGCCTTCAGTGGCGTGGATTACGGGCGTTCGATTTTCGGGGCGGATAGCGCCTTACTGCCTGCAATAAACCACTTGCCGTCCCGGCGCACAAATTGATAACGGGCGTGATGGCGCTGGGTTTCCCCGGCTTTGAAACTACCAAAGCTGCTTTTGTACTGTTTGTATTCCATATTGAAAGGCGCGAGCTTTCGCATGCCGACCACAGTGTCGAAGTCTTCAGGGAAGCGCAGCGTCACATAGACGTCAGCGCTAGCGGACTCGCCGCCGTCGTTCTTATTCAATACCTCGACACTCTCCAACTCGAAAAATGCGGGCTCAGCCAATTCGGCGATGTTTTTCTTTAACAGTTCTTGCACGGTGTAGTCGGTAAATGCGATGGGCTTCTGGCTGCAGGAAGCCAGCACTATCGCTGCGGCGAACACTGCGAAAATGCGGCGTAATGCAAAGGGAAAAATACACATAAATAGGTAGCTCGTTAGAAACATAACTGTCATCTTTGGGCAGTAGGCTCCTCTGCGTGCGAGATTTGCATGCTTCACGCCCTGTTTGATGACAACGAGTACACTATGGATCGCCGACTATTTATCAAAGCGCTTACTACTGCCAGCATTGGCATACCTATACTGACAGCCTGCGGGGGCGGTAGCAATAACAGCGGCGGTGGCGGTGGTACCGGTGGCGGCGTAACGCCAAGTGCGGGGCTGCGGTTTGAACACGGTGTTGCCAGTGGTGACCCCTTGGACGACCGCGTAATTTTATGGACGCGAGCAACGCCAGCGCTTGGCCACACCGGCGATATTACGGTGCTGTGTGAAATCGCCGAAGATCCGGGTTTCGAGCGCATTGTGCTTTCAGAAACCCTGAGTAGTAATGCCAATCGCGACTACACAGTAAAGTTTGACGCTGCCGGCCTACTGGCTGACCGACGCTACTGGTACCGGTTTAAAGGTGCCGACAGCAGCTCACCGGTTGGCCGCGCGCGAACCTTGCCCCTGCCTGGTCAATACACTGACCGCCTGCGCTTTGCCGTGTGCTCGTGTAGCAGCTATCCCCACGGTTACTTCTCGGTATACCGCATGATGGCAAACCGCGCCGACCTCGACTTTGTCATGCACTTGGGCGACTACATCTACGAGTATGGCCAGGATGAGTACGGCGACCATCCAGAACGTCTGCTCGATCCGGCCCATGAAATTGTCAGCCTGGACGATTACCGGCGCCGCTATGCGTTATACCGTCGCGACGTCGACCTTCAGGCCGCTCATGCCACCCACTCCTTCGTTACGGTGTGGGACGACCATGAAACCACCGACAATTCTTATAAAGATGGCGCGAACAATCACAATGAGGGCGAAGGTGATTGGTTTGAGCGCAAACGCTTAGCGATTCAGGCCTATTTTGAATGGCTGCCGATCCGTCCGCCAACCGCAAGTCAGGACAGCATCTACCGCGCCTTCCGCTTTGGCGATCTGGCTGACTTTGTCATGCTCGATACCCGTTTGGAAGGCCGGGAAAAGCAGCTTGATAACCCGGTTGATCCGGCGCGCATTGAGCAGCGTGACCTGCTGGGGCAAACGCAAAAAGACTGGTTTAAAAATCAGTTGGCGGTGTCTCAGGGGATATGGAAATTCGTCGGTCAGCAAGTCATGTTTGCGCAGCTGCAGATCCTCGAGCTGCAACGCCTGCTGCCAGGTGTCCCGACTAACGATTTCAGCCCCCTCATTGCCGTCAATATGGACCAATGGGACGGCTACCCCACCGAGCGCGAAGAGATACTCGATTTCATCGACGAGCAAGGTATTCAAAACACTGTAATTCTAACCGGTGATATCCACACCAGTTGGGCGAATGAGGTGTATAAAAGCAGTGCGATCTTGACCAGCGGTGTATTGGATGAGCCCTTGGCCGTCGAGTTCGTGACCAGCAGTATTACCTCGCCCGGCTTCCCAGACGGCGCCGCCGAGTTGGTATCGGCAGTTCTGCCCGTGGCGAACCCGCACATGAAATATACCGACCTGAAAAACAAGGGTTTCATCTTGATGGATGTCACTCGCGAACGCACACAGGCGGAGTATTACTACGCTGCTGATATCAGTCGTGCTGACCAGTCCGGGGTGGAAATGGACAAGGTCAAAACACTGTCTGTGAATGCCGGCAGCAGCCGCTTAGTCGAAGACACCCCAGTGAGCCGCCCGCGTAGCTAAGCCGCTGTAGTAGAAAAGGAAGTAGATAAATGTCTCATTTGTACAACGCACTGGGTCGCGCTCTGGTATTTGGCGCAGCGGTGGCCTTGAGTGCCTGCGGTGGTTCCTCATCAAGCAGTAATAGCGTTTCGACGCCTGGTGTTGATAACAGCGTTGAGCAACCCGTTGATGGCAACGCCGACACCCTGCGCTTTATTTTGCTGGGTGACAGCGGCAGCGGCAGCGATGGTGCCTATGCAGTCGGGCAGGCGATTGAAAAAGTCTGCGCGGCTCGCGGGTGCGACCTTGTTCTTGGATTGGGCGATAATATCTATGAGTCCGGGGTGAGCTCGGTGATGGATAGCCAGTTCGAAGAAAAGTTTGAACAGCCTTTTGCCCCCGTTGATCTGCCGTTCTATTTTGTTTTGGGTAACCACGACAACACCGAATTTTTCGGTGGCGATGGTGCGGGAAATGCCAACGGTGATTTCCAGGTTGACTACCATTATCGCGACAGCGAACACCCCGATGCGCCCCGTGCCAGTGACCGCTGGAAGATGCCTGATCGCTACTACCGTTTTACTCAGGGGCAGCAGGAAAATGGCCAGCCCTTGGTGGAGTTCTTCGCCATTGACTCCAGCCAGGTGGCTGGCGGTTTCCCCGATAGCGATGAAAATTACGCCTACAACAGTTACGGTCTGGCGCAGGCGCGTTGGTTGAAAGCGTCAATCGATGCCAGTCAGGCCAAATGGAAAATGGTGTTTGCTCACCACCCCTATGTTTCCAATGGCAGCCACGGCAATGCCGGTAATTATGACGGCGTCCCCGGCTTCTTGCTGCCGGTTCTCGCGGGCGAGCGCTACAAGGCCTTCTTAGAAGAAACCATGTGTGACCGTGCCGACTTTTTCTTTGCGGGCCACGACCACGACCTGCAGTGGCTAATGCCGACGCCATCGTGTGGAAAGACGGAGTTCATTCTATCTGGCGCGGGAAGTAAAACCCGCAGCCTGGTGCGGCGCGACGAAAACCCCGTGTTCTACGAGCGCGGCGACAGCTACGGGTTTTTCTGGGTAGAAATCAAAGGCGACCGCATGCGTGGCGAGGCCTATGAGGTTGATCCCAATGACCCTGCTTTAGGACTGGGCTCGCTCTCCGACCCCCAGCCGGCTTATGGCCGTCAAACACCGCAACAGCCCTCACAGGGACTGGCGGCAAGCGATGCCTTTAGCAACCCCCTGCAGGGCGATCCGAGCTTTGACGTGTCGTCGGAGCAGGGCAACCTCGACCCTGTACAGGAGCAATTGCGCGCTGGTTTTGATGGTTTGGCTGCAGCCGTACCAGAAGAGAATTTGGCGGCAGTCATCGCCTCGCTGGGCGCTGCGACGGAAGGCTTGATTGAAGTTGTGGACGCGCTGGCAAGTGGCGCCCAAGCTGCTGCGACTGAGCAAAACCCGGAATTGATACTGGCGGGTTCTGCCAGGGCGTCGCAGGCGTTGCTGTACTCGTTGCAGCAGTTGCAAGCCATTGCCGACCGCGATGATTTACCCGCGCCGTTTGACCAGTTAGCGCCGGCACTGGATGCTTTCAAAGCCGCCAATAACCAAGGTGGTGAGCAGCAGGCGGCAGACTTGCGCAGTTTGACTGACCCGCTGCGGGGCCTGGCTGGCAATATTCAGGGCATAGTCGATGCCATTGAAGAAGAGGCCGGTATCGTCCCAGTGGTGGGTGGTAGCTTTGCCCTGCTGTCCGAGCTATTACTGGACGTGGGCCGCAGCATCGACGCCATCGGCAATGTCAGCGTTAGCGAGCTGGGGCAAGTGCTGTCTTCTACTGTGGAAGACCTGTTGAATAATATTCTCGTGGGTGTGATCCCCATTGAGCAGTTTGCGCCGGCTGAAGTGACTCAGGCCATCGGTTTGGGGCCGGCCTTCCTGAGCAGCGCTTTGCTGGCCGTCACCCGAGAATTGGGCTTCCATATTGATAACTTGCTGTTGTCTCAGTTGGATCCGCTGATCGGCGCTCTGGATCAACTGCTGTTGCGACCGCTGTTTGATGCCTTAGCGGGACTGTCTGAATTCTAGTGAGCAGCTACGGAGCAGTTTATCGAGATCGATGTGCTGCTCCACGCTGTCGGCAATGCGGTCTAGATTCGTTTCTATGACCGCGTCGTAATTGTAGGCAGCCTGCTCGGTGGCACCAGCCCAGGTGAGCAGCTGTTGCCGAGCGTGGTCATCGTCGAACAAACCGTGGATATAGCTGCCCAGTACTTGTCCGTCTTCGCTGATGGCGCCGTCAAGGTGGCTTCCCAAATCGGCAAAATGGCGCTTGAGGCCGGCGCCCTCACTGACCCCAGCGTGAATTTCATAACCGCGGATTGAGGTCGTTTTGCCGTTTAGATGGCAGTGCCCGCTGACTTGGCGCAGGGTTTTCTCGCTGGCCAGTGTGGTGGTGATATCAAGCAGGCCTAAGCCCTCACTGCTACCGGCCGGGCCTTCAATACCCAGCGGATCGTGCAGTTCACTGCCCAGCATTTGAAAGCCGCCGCAAATCCCCAACACTTTGCCACCGTAACGCAAATGACGTTTGAGCTGATCGGCCCAGCCATTGTCGCGCAGCTGTTGTAAGTCAGCGCGCACGCTTTTGCTGCCGGGTAGGATGAGCAAGTCGCAAGGCGGCAGTACCTCGCCCTTGCGTACGAAGCAAAGGTCAACATTGGGGTGCAGGCGAAGGGCGTCGAAGTCGGTGTGATTACTGGTGCGGGGCAATACAGGTACCGCCACCCGCAAACTGATATCCTCGCGAATTTGCTGGGTATCAATGGCATCCTCGGCTTCCAGGTGCAGGTCGTGCAAATAGGGTAGTACACCTAATACGGGCTTGCCGGTGCGCGCTTCCAACCAGTCCAACCCGGATTGCAGCAGGGCAATATCGCCGCGAAAACGGTTGATGACGAACCCAACAACCCGCGCTTGTTCGCTTTCTGACAACAACTCCAGCGTGCCCACTAAATGCGCGAAAACGCCACCGCGATCGATATCCGCAATCAGTATCACCGGGCAGTCAACCGCTTCTGCAAACCCCATGTTGGCAATATCGTTCGCGCGAAGATTGATTTCAGCGGGGCTGCCGGCGCCCTCCACCACAACCCAGTCATATTGTTGAGTAAGGCGCTGGTGGGACGCTAATACCGCCTTTCGTGCAGTCGCTTTATAGCCGTGGTAGTCCTGCGCCTCCATATTGCGCAGGGCCTGCCCGTGAATTATCACTTGTGCGCCGGTGTCACTGTTGGGTTTAAGCAGAACCGGGTTCATATCGCTGTGGGCGGGTAGTCCGCAAGCCCGTGCCTGCACGGCCTGGGCGCGGCCGATTTCCTTGCCATCGGGGGTGACGGCGCTGTTAAGCGCCATATTCTGTGGCTTGAACGGCGCGACATGTAAGCCGCGGCGATGCAGGGCGCGACACAGTGCGGCGACGAGAACGCTTTTGCCGGCATCGGAGGTGGTGCCCTGAACCATTAGCGTATTAGTCATCGTCTGCCTCGTTCTCGGTTTGCCAGCCATCCTCCATAATGAGTGTGTGGAGGGGGCGGCGTTGATCCCACTGCGCCGTTTCCAGCATTGGGCGGTCGTAAAATTCCTCTACGGGTCCCAGACATAGCAGGGCAATGGGGTGGCTACCGGCCGGCATTTTTAGCAGTGCCTTCAAGGGTTCTGGCTCAAATAGCGATACCCAGCCCATCCCTAAGTTTTCGGCGCGTGCAGCCAGCCAAAGGTTTTGTATGGCGCAGGCGGCGGACGCCAGGTCCATTTCCGGCAGCGTGCGGCGGCCGAACAGGTAGCGCTCTCGCTGGTCGCACAGTGCCACCACAATGAGTTCGGCGCACTCGCGTATACCTTCTACCTTGAGCTGTAAAAACTCACTACCGCGTTCTTCCAGTGCCTCGGCTGAGGCAGTGATCTCCTGCTGCACCAGGTCATAGAGTTGTTCCCGGAGCCGGGGCTTGCGGATGCGGATAAATCGCCAGGGTTGCATGTAGCCGACGCTGGGCGCTTGGTGTGCGGCGCTTAGCAGGCGTGTCAGTGTGGTGTCGTCAATCTCGCCACCGGTGAAGTGACGCATATCCCGCCGCGCGGCAATCACGCGATAGATGGCGTCGATATCGTCGCGGCTAAAGTCAGTTTTCATTGCCGGTATGTCGCTGAGTGCGGGGAATAAAAACGCGCTGGCCTTGGTCTTCGAGTACGGTAAGTGGTTGCCGATACAGTTTTTCCAGGGCGGGGGCTTGCAGCATGATCGAGGCGTCTCCCCAGCAGGCATTGCCGTCGGGGTAGAGCAGAAGTAGCTGATCGCAGTAACGCGCTGCCAGGTTGATGTCGTGCAGGCAAAGCAGAACGGCATTTCCTTGTGCGGCCTGTTCGCGCATCATCGACATGACCGCAACTTGGTGGTGAAGATCCAAGTGATTGCCGGGCTCGTCGGCCAGCCAAATATCCGCTTGCTGAGTCATGGCGGTGGCAATGGCCAGGCGCTGTTTTTCACCGCCGGAAAGGCTGCTCACCAGGCGCTGCTCCATGCCACTTAACTCCATTCGCGCAAGTGCTGCGCGAGCGATCTCAAGGTCCTCGGCAGACTCCATATCCCAGGCGCTTAAGAAGGGGTGGCGGCCGATCATCACCGATTCCATCACCGTTGCCGGGAAGCTGTCCGAGCGCTCCTGAAAGACAACCGCCATTTGCTGGGCGATTTGCCGCCGGCGCAGCCGTTGAATGGCCGAACCTGCGAGATATACCGAACCTTTACGAGGTTTGCGCAGCCCGGCCAAGGTATGGAGTAGGGTGGTTTTACCCGCGCCGTTGGGGCCGAGAACGCCCCAAACTTCGCCGCGCTGAATCGCAAAGTTGAGCTCGCTGCCATCGCTGCGACCCGGCACATCAATGCAAAGCTGGGCGGCTTGTAACAAGACCTCGCTCACTATCGGCTCCGGTATAACAGTAGCAAGAAGGTGGGAACGCCGAGCAGGGCGGTGATAACGCCAACAGGTAATTGCTCTGGTGCGATGATGGTTCTGGCCAGCGTATCTGCCAAGGTGAGCAGTGCACCGCCTGCCAAGGCGCAGGCGGGGAGAATCAGCCGCTGGTCATTCCCCAGTATCAGCCGCAGCATGTGTGGCACGACCAAGCCGACAAAGCCGATGCTGCCGGCGGTGGTGACCGCCAAGGCGGTGAGTAGGCTGGCGGCAATATAAATACTCCACTCCATGGGCTTAACGGCAACGCCCAGCGCCGCTGCTTGCAGCGGGCCGCGCGCCATTGCATTGAGGCTGCGCCCGAGTGGCAGCAGAAGCAGAGACAGAGCGAGCAGAGTCGTCAGTGCTGGCCACGGGCTGCGAGCATAGGCGAGATCCCCCATCAGCCAGAACAGCATGCCGGGCAGGCTTTCGGTGGGGGCAATGGCAAGCATAAAGGTGACCACGGCTCCCCATCCCGCCGCAATAACCACACCGGTAAGCAGTAAGCGTGTGGGTGTCCAGCTGCCGGTGCCGTGGGCTAAGCCGAATACCGTGATCGCCGATACAATGGCGCCGATGAATGCCGAGCCTGAAACCGCCGCACTGCCCAGACCAAGCAGCATGGCGCTAAGGGCGCCCACCGCCGCGCCTCCGGAAAGGCCGAGAACATAGGGATCCGCCAGCGGGTTGCGCAGCAGCACTTGCATAAGTGCGCCCGCCACGGCCAGTAGCCCGCCGGTGGCAAACGCGGCGAGGCTGCGTGGTAATCGTAGGTCGAATATCAGGGTGTGATGCAGGGGGTCTCCCTCTCCTTGCAGCACCGCCCACAGCTCCGCGGTGCTAATGGCGACACTCCCAGTGCTTACACTAAGCGCAACGGCCAACAGCGCGCCGAGGCTGAGTAGGGCGAGTGCGGGTAGCAGGCGCGGGGTGTGATAGCTAGCGGCGGCCACGTGCGGTGTCCAGGTGCTGGCACAGCATACGGGTGCCGCTGAGGAGTCTTGGTGTTGGCCGTTGCAGAGTAGAGGGTGGAATAAAGAACAGATTATCTCTCTGCACGGCCAGCAGGCCTGAGTAGGGGCGCCAGTCGTCCAGCCAGCTGCGATTTTCTTCTCCCATGCCGCCGGCGATAATGGCTTCGGGGTTGGCGGCTAACACGGCCTCGTGGTCGATGCGAGCAGCCAAGCGCGGCAGGTTGCCAAAGACGTTTATGCCGCCGCACAGGCGTGTCGCTTCGCTAATGAGGTGTTGGTCGTTAACCGTCATTAAGGGGTTAACCCAAATTTGCTGAAAAACGCGAACGCTCTCAGCGTTCTGGTACTGCTTGCGCAAGGCGGATATGCCGTGGTCAAAATGCTCGGCGGCGGCATTTGCTGCGGGCTCGCTGCCGGCCAGCTCGCCAAAACGGCGCAGGGTGCGACTAACATCGTCAAAGCCGCGCAGCTCGCTGTAATACACCTTAAGCCCCAGTGCTTCGAGTTGCGCCAGTTGCTCTGTCGGGTTGCCACTGTGCCAGCCGATTAGCAGGTCCGGTTTTAAGCTGAGAATCGCTTCGAGGTCAAAACGGTTGTAGCTGCCCACTCTCGGCAGGGCTTTCGCTTCATCAGGGTAGTCACTAAAGCTGACGGCAGCGATTAATTTATCGCCCGCGCCTGCGGCATAGAGCAGCTCCGTCGCACCGGGTGACAGAGCGATAATGCGCGCAGCCGGAGCATCCAGGCAAACCTTTACGTTGCGGTCATCGTCAACGCAGCGCTCACTGCCAGCGCTGGCTATGTGCGCGAGCAGTAGGCTGAGTACGACAAGCAGGCGGCGCATCAATACTCCACGCCTTTTCTCGCCTTAATGCCCGCGCGAAAGGCGTGTTTTTTATCATCGATCATCGATACGGTGTCGGCCAGTTCTTTGAGGGCTGGCGGCGCACCACGGCCAGTAATAATCACGCTCTGCTCCCGAGGGCGGTTGCGCAGCGCTTCGTAGACTTCTTCGGCGTCGATGTATCCGTACTTCAGTATGTAGGTCAGTTCGTCGAGCAGCACTAAGTGTAATGAAGCATCGTTCAACAGTGTTTTCGTTTGCTGCCAGGCTTGCTGAGCGGCTTCGCGATCGCGTTCCCGGCTTTGTGTTTCCCAGGTAAAACCGGAGCCCATCACAATGAAAGGCACCTCGGGACAGCGCTGTTGCAAGAAATTTCTCTCACCGCAATCCCAGGTCCCCTTGATGAACTGCACCACCGCGGCCTTGTAGCCGTGACCAATACAGCGAATCACCGTGCCAAAGCCCGAGCTGGATTTCCCCTTGCCCGGCCCGCTTAAGACGATAAGCACGCCGCGCTCTTCGGTCGCTTTCGCGACCTTGGCGTCGATCAGTGCCTTCTTCTTCTGCATGCGCTGTTGGTGGCGCTTCTCTTCTTCATTCATTGTGACGGAGCTCCATCGCAGTCTACGCGTTCGCCTTAGGGGGCGTAGGTCACGCTTAGCAGGGCTTCACGCCCAATTGACTCATAGTTGCCGAGGCTGAAGTGTCTGGCGCTAACGTAGTCTTTGTCAAACAGGTTCTTTACCAGCAGTTGCAACTTGAGGCTGTCATTGATCTGGTAGGAAACACCGGCATCGACCAGGCCGTAGCCCGGCAATTCGTCGGTATTGCTGGTGTTTTCGTAGCGGTCACTGGTCAAGCGAACACTGGCATTGACTCCCCATTGCTGCCATTGACGGTCAACATCGATGTTCACCTGGCTATCGGCACGGCGGCGCAACTCCTTGCCTGAATTTTTGTCTTCGGTATCCAAGAGCGTTGCATTGGCTTCGATATGCCACTGTCTTACTACGGTTGCTATGCTTAGCTCCAGGCCCTCGATGCGCGCTGATTCAATTTGGTCCGGCCCGAAGGTGGCTGGGTTGTATTGAATGAGCTTATCCACGTCATTGATGAAATAGTTAACGCTCCACTGTCCCCAGGCGTGTTTACCGCGCAACTCCAGTTCCCGGTTTTTTGAGCTTTCAGGCTCGAGGTTGGGGTTGCCGTAGCCGGGGTAGTACAGGTCGTTAAAAGTGGGGGCGTTGAAGCCCTCGCCGTAGGAGGCGATCAATTTCATGCCCATGGGTAAGTCCAATCCGGCGGCGGCGTTGCGGGTGTCATGAGAGCCAAATTGCTCGTTGCTGTCATGGCGCCAGCCCAGTGCGTAGTCGATGCGGCCATAGTCGGCTTGCCATTGCGCAAAGCCTGCATTGTTCTCGCGTTCGTCTTTGCCGTAGCTCAGCGTGCTGTCGACTTCGTCATTAATATGCTCGCCGCCCAGGGTGAGTACGTGGTGTTTACCGAGCTGCCAGTCATTCTGGGCGGTGAATTGCTTGCGAGTTGTTTCGAATACATCGCCGCGAAGATTCGCGGCAACCAACGCGGGGTCGCGATAGCGATAGCGCGTTTGGCTTTCATCGGTAGATTGGCCCGCGGTGAGCTTCAGTGCCCAGTTGTCGCTTAGCTGAAATTCACCGCGCAAACCCGCGACGGTCACTGTGCTGTCTGTGTAGGGCTCGCAGCCAAAGTTATTGGGAAACGGTGAGTAGCAGTTGGTGTCGTATTCGCTCTCGCTATCGCTGTGCTGGTACAGCGCGTGAACTTTGGCGCGTGCGTTAAAGCGATGTGACACGCTGAAATTGATAGCCTGCTGCTCAAAACCGTCGTCATCGCCGTGGCGCAGCGCCTTGCTTGTGGTGTTGTCGACGCCGTCGGTCTCCTCGTACAAGCCGCTTAGGCTGAACTGAGTGTCGGCGTTTCCGCCGTTCACAGCAGCAACCGTTTTAACAGTGCCCTGGGTGCCCGCGCTAAGTTGTGCAAAAGGTTTCACACCATCGGTGTCGTGGTACTTCTTGGTGATGATGTTAATGACACCGCCAATCGCCTCGGAACCATACAAGGCTGAGCGAGGCCCGCGAACAATTTCTACGCGCTCGATCAGCTCCGGGGGCAAGTTAGTGAGCGAGGGGCTGCCCAGTGTTGCTGAGCCTACCCGCACGCCGTCAACCAACAACAGCGTATGGTTGCTTTGGTTGCCGCGAACAAACAAGCTGGTGGCGGCGCCGCGGCCACCGTTGCGCACGAAGCTGATGCCAGCGGCGCGAGAAAGCAATTCCTGCAGGTCTAGGGGTGCGATACGTTCGATATCGGCACGCTCGAATACCGTGACCGGCGCCAGTACTTCGGCAATGCTTTGCTCAGTGCGTGTGGCGGTAACGACGGTAGTTTCTATTTCACCAGCGCTGGTAATCAGCGGGCTGGATAAGGCTGCAAGCAGAGCAGTGTTCACAGCAAGTGGACGGTTTTTCATGACTTACCTCAAAGCTAAAAATAGGAAGCAATGAGGGAGGGATAGTGGTGATATACAAGTATATGACCGCTGATGAAGCCCTCCGCTACATCGGGTGATAACTGATTAGGCCGGTTCCGGGCTCTCACCAAAGGTGATTACCGTTGCGGGGGCAGCGTCGGTCTTGTCGAGTGGTCGACTCACCGAACTTCCCGTTTAACCCTCAAACTAATGTCTTTGGGCACCTAACACAGGCGGCGCAACTCTATTCGGGCGCGAAGGCGTTGTCAAATTGTATACATCGGCACGTTGCTATTAGCGTGCGAAGAATTTGCTTAGGGTTACCAGTATGCTGCAGCGCTGCGAAGCGGTTATTTGATGTTGTGGGTTTTGCGGTATTGGCCCGGAGACTGGCCGTGCCAGCGCCGAAAGGCGCGGGTGAAGCTTGCTGTATCCAGGTATCCGAGCTGGGCGGCGAGTTCTTCCAGCGTCATCAGGGAGTTTTTTAGCAGTTGCTCGGCGAGTGAGCGTCGCTCGTCATCAACCAGTTGCCGGAAGCTGGTGTTCTCCTCTTCAAGGCGACGACGCAGGCTGCGCGGTGAGATCGCCAGTGCTGCCGCCGTGTCTTCCAGTGTTGCGCTTAGCCCGAGTTGACAGAGGATTTGGCGACGGACTTGTCCGGCGGTTCCAGTTTCCTGCCGACGTGCCAATTGCGTGCGGCACTGGTCTTCCAGCATTCTCACCAGGTGCGGATCGTAAGTGGGAAGCGGTCGGTCGGCGTCTTCCGGGGCGATTAACACGGCGGTTCGCGGTGCAGCGAAATGTGGGTTCCAGGCAGCTAAGGTCTCGCTTTTCTCAAGCTCCGCGGTTTGCAATAAGTCCAGCTCCACGGCTTGCACGGTAATGCCTGACAAACCCAGTTCACGCAGTAAATTAAGCGCAGTTGCCAAATCTCGAAGCTTCAGAAATTCCCTGAGCTCCAGTGGGATCGTATCGCCGTTGAGGACAACGCCGAAGTGCGTGTCGTTGTCGATCAGGCTCAGTTGGCAGTAGGCAGTGCTTAGCGGCAGATAGCGCATGGCATGTTGCACGGCATCTCGCAGGCTGCGGCAGGTGCGAAGCGTGAAGCCCCATAAGCCGAAGGTGGCGATGTTGTAGCGCAGGCCCAGTTCAAACCCGATGGCGGGGCTGCCGCCAAGGGCATGCATCACATTCGCGATGACCTGCATTTCCTGCTCGCGGGTAATCAGGCTTTCTGTTTCGGCAAGGTCGCTGTCGGAAATACCGGTGTTTAGCAGGCAGCATTGTTGGCTAACGCCGCGCTCGGCTGCAAAGTTGACCATGACCTGGGCCATGGTAATTGGGTGAAGAATATCCGCGTTCATCGCCCGGCCAGCTCCGTCTGCCGCCCCAGCCGGCACGCGATGTGTGGTGGTCTGCTATGCCCTGATGACGGCCAGAAATGCCCTTCTGGTTGAGCGACGCTGTCTGTAGTGTGCTGGCCTGTCATCAATGCTCGGAGAATAATCGGTGGAAAAGAATCATAGCACAGCTAATCGGCGGGCTATTGTGGTGGCCAAGCGCTACATGGGAGAGTTTGCCTGGCCAACGGTGCTACTCACTATGTTAGTTGTCGGTGCTTTTATTGCTAACTTGGCACTGTTCATCGCCGGTGTGGTGCCGTGGTGGCTGGCGACGCTGGTGTATGCCGCGCTCACCTACATGGCCTACACGCCTTTGCACGAAGCCACCCACGCGAATATTCATGGTGATCATGCATCGTTGAAATGGCTGAACGATGCCTGTGGGTTTGTTGTTGCCCCCATTATTATGATCCCTTACGCATCGCACACGGTGGAGCACTTTACCCATCACCGCTATACCAATCAGCAGGGTAAGGACCCGGACTATATGCTCCACAAAATGGGCGACGGGTGGTGGGCCTTTCTGGTGACGGGCCTGCGGTTTTTTTGGCTGCAAAACCGCTTCCTTTATGCGACCCGCTGGCACAAGGTGTCTGGCCGCGAGCGGTTGATTTATTTGGGTGAAATTGCGTTTTCTGTGAGCTGGCGTATCGCCTTGGTGGCGTGGGTGGCCACGCCGGCGATTGTTGCATTATTGATCGTGGGCTACTTCCTTGGTGGCTTCTTTACGGCCTACTGGTTTGCGTATCGTCCGCACCTGCCTTACCGCGACGCTGAACGCTACCGCAATACCTGCAGTATGATCATGCCGCGTTGGATGAAGCCATTTGAATGGTTCTGGCTGGGACAAAACCTGCACTCCATTCATCACCTCTTTCCCCGCGTGCCGTTTTATCGCTATCACGCCGTTCACAGGGAAATCGAGCCGATTTTGCGCGCAGAGCAAACGCCGATTATCGGTATTTTTAGCCGCGAACCTGTGGAGCCTTGATGGGCACGGTGGCAAATGCCTGGGTCTGCGGCTGGGTACAGAAGCCTGTGGCTTATTGGCCCGGAAGGGCCTTTAGTTGCTCTAGCAGCTGCCGGTTGATGGGCATGGCAATACCGTGTTGCTCTGCCACGCGACAGAGGTAGCCCGTGATGTAGTCGATCTCACTGCGGCGACCGGACTCGATGTCTTGTAACATCGATGAGCGGTTGAGGGCGGTATTTGCGACGACGTCCAAGACTTGCTCCCGCAGGCCGTCAAAGACATCGCCGAGTTGCAAATGCGGCGCCAGGCAGAGCGCCTCGTCGATGACGCCGTGCAGTTGCTGAAGCGCCTGAGGATTGTCCAACAGCTCGCCGTTGCGGCAGCGATACAGCGCCGTTAAGGGGTTGATGGCGCAGTTGATAATGAGCTTGCGCCACAGGGCTTGCTCGATGTTCGGGTCGGGGGTAACAACGAGCGGCCCGACGCTGAGTTCTCTCGCCAGGGCTTTATCATTTGAGCCGCCGCCAAGCAGCGTGCGACCGCGACCCGCGTGCACGACCTGAAAAGGAGCGGGGCGAAATGCTCCTTCCGTGGTGACGGCGTGATAGCACTGCAGGTCGGGCCGAAGTTTGAGCAATTCTTCGCGCACGCCCAGGCCATTTTGAAGCAGTACCACGCAGGCACCCGAGGCCAAGCGAGGGCTGATAGACGCGACGGCTGACAAGCTGTCTGGTGCTTTGGTGGTAAGGAGTAAACGCGCTATCGGCGGGCCGTTTTGTTCGCATGACTCTGCCGCCAGTGGCAGCAGTTCAGCACTCCCTGCCAGAGTCGCGAGAATTCCCCCTGCCATTTTAAACTGCGAAAGTCGTTCGTCGCTGCGTAGCAGCAATGTGGTTGGCAGGTCATGTTTAACGGCGTAGCTGGCCCACAGGCTGCCTATCGCGCCTGCGCCAAGTATGTGCCAATGTGAGCGGTGTGAGGTCATGGTGGCAGCTTACGTGATGGCCGCGGTGTGGAGCAACGGTGCTGTTTGCGCGCGTCAGCCCTTGTTACACTTGTTCCCGTTCATTTGTATAGGAAGAACCTGAATGCCGTCGTTTGATATCGTGTCTGAAGTGGATTTGCACACCTTTACCAATGCCCTTGATCAGGCCAACCGCCAGTTGGATACCCGCTTTGATTTTCGCGGTGTTGAAGCCAGCTTCGAGCGCGAGGGGCTCAATGCCACGGTGTTGGCGGAGGCGGAGTTTCAGCTGACTCAGATGGAAGACATACTGCGCAGCACCCTGATAAAGAACAAGATCGACCCGAAGGCGATGGAACTGGGCGACATGGAAGGCTACGGCAAGCAAGTGCGGCAACGGGTGACCATGAAAAATGGTTTGGAGTCGGATCTGTGCCGCAAGATCATCAAGCTGATCAAAGACAGCAAGCTGAAAGTGCAAAGCCAAATTCAGGGTGATCAGGTGAGAGTCACCGGTAAAAAACGCGACGACCTCCAGCAGGTAATGGCGCTGTTGCGCGATGCTGATCTAGAGCAGCCCCTGCAATTCAATAATTTTCGCGATTGATTGCACCGACTCCGGCCTCTGGGCCGCAGCCCAATTAAGGATAGGCAATAATGCAGCCCCAGCCGTCACCGGACGTCACCGACCTGCCATGGTATCGAGCCATTTTTACACAGCAGATGTTTATCTGCGTGCTTACTGGGTTGGCCTCGGGGTTGCCGTTGTATTTCCTCATTCAACTGGTGCCAGCGTGGCTGCGCAGCGAGGGAGTGGGGCTAACCGAGATCGGCTTATTTGCCCTGGTGGGCTTCCCGTATAACTGGAAGTTTGTATGGGCACCGTTGATGGACCGCTATGTGCCGCCGTTTTTGGGCCGCCGGCGCGGGTGGATGTTGATCACGCAGATCGCTCTCATGCTGTCCATGGCGGCACTGGGTTTTATTGACCCGACGATGTCTGTCGGGTTGGTTGCCTACGTGGCGGCGGGGGTCGCTTTTTTTAGCGCCAGCCAGGATGTTGTGCTGGACGCGTATCGCCGTGAGCTTCTGAAGGACGAGGAGCTGGGGCTGGGCAACGCGATACATGTGCAGGCCTACCGCTTGGCCGGTTTGGTGCCGGGTTCTCTCGGGGTGATCATGGGGGACTACTTCCCCTGGAGCACGGTGTTCATGGTGATGGCCGGCTTCATGCTCATCGGTGTTGCGATGACCTTCTGGGTAAGCGAGGCCGGTGAGGACAGCGCGGCGCCCCTTACCCTGCGCGCGGCAGTGGTCGAGCCATTTAAGGAGTTTGTGCAGCGCAACGGGCTGGGCAGTGCCGTGTGGCTGCTGACCTTCCTGTTTCTATACAAGCTCGGTGACAATATGGCCACCGCGCTGTCGTCGCCTTTTTACTTGGATATCGGTTTTAGCCTCACGGAAATTGGCACGATCGCTAAAACGGCCTCGCTGACGGCCGCGATTATTGGCGGTTTGGTGGGCGGCGTGATAATGATTCGGCTGGGCATCAATCGCGCGCTTTGGCTATTTGGTGTGGTGCAACTGCTGAGCATCTTTGGCTTTGCGGCATTGGCTGAAATCGGGCCGAATCGCCTGGTATTAACCTTAGTGATTATTTTTGAATACCTGGGTGTGGGTTTAGGCACCGCTGCCTTTACCGCCTTTATTGCCCGGGCAACAACACCGGCCTATGCGGCCACGCAGTTTGCTTTGTTCACTGCGCTAGCAGCGCTGCCGCGCACCTTTGCGAATGCCACCACCGGCGCTATTGTTGAAGTGGTCGGTTGGACGAACTTCTATTTGCTCTGTGCCGGCTTGGCGATCCCCGGTATGTTGATGCTGATTAAGGTCGCGCCGTGGTCGGCAGAGCGTTAATTCTGATCAGGCCACCGGCATCGCTGCCACGCGATTTTGCCGTCGGGTGAGGCACTGCCTTCATCAATTAGTCGTGAGAGCTGTCGACGATAAGCCTCGGAATTGTGTGGGAAACTGATTTTGCCTTGTGCATTGATAACGCGGTGCCAAGGCAGGGTGTTCTGATCGGGAAGTTGGCTGAGCTGGCGCCCAACCCAGCGGGCCCGGCCGGGCAGCCCTGCTTGGCGGGCGAGCTCGCCGTAGCTGCATAAGCGGCCAGGAGGAATCTGACTCAGCGCCAGCAGTAGCTGACGCCGAGCTTGGTCGGAAGGCTTATTCGTCAAGGTTGCGAATACGCTCCCAGTAGTCTTCGTAGAAGAAGTCGACCTTTCCGGTTTCCAGCGAGTACTCCGCGCCCACGACCATTAGCTTCCCTTCGCTAATCAGCTGTTCCAATGTGGATGAACCGCTGCAAAGGTGCTCTACCGAGGTCCGTACATTGGCACGTACCGCCTGCTTAACCAGTTCCTCTGGGTTGTCTTTTAACTCGGTGACTAGCAGGGTTTCCACGGCTGGGCGCACGCGCTTAACAATGGAGTGTAGGGCGGAGGTGGGGATTTTGGAGTTGCCACTCAGTGCGTCTACCGTGGCTTTGACAGCGCCACAGCGCGAGTGACCCAGCACCACAACCAATGGCGTGCCAAAGTTGAGGGCGGCAAATTCAACACTGCCGATGCCCGACGGGGCTACAACATTGCCGGCTACGCGAATAACAAACAGATCGCCCAGCGTTTGGTCAAACACCATCTCAGCGGGAACCCGCGCATCGGAGCAACCCAAAATGATGGCGAAGGGGCTTTGCTCCTCAACCAACTCGGGTTTTTTATTTGATATGTAGTCTTTGTTTTCAGCCAGCTTTTCAACAAAGCGGGTATTGCCTTCTTTTAAACGCGCAAGCGCTTCCTGAGCATTGATCATTATCTACCTTTATATGTGTTTTCTGTCGAGTGTTACAGCCAATCGCTGATCAGCACGCCAAAACCGACGCTCTGCAGCGAGTTATTGTATTCGATCAGGCTTTCGCCATAACCATTAAAGTATTTTACATAAGCTTTGATCTTGGAACTAATCGGAAAGCTCCAGCCGATTTCCACTGCACCACGGTTGTCGCTGCGCAAGTTGTTGCGCAGCATCACGCTGAGTGTGCGGTCTTTCCATTGATAGAAGCCCATCCACTCAAAGTGGCCGAGATAAAATTCGATGTCGCGGTTATCGTCGTCATCGGCGGCCTCGGGGATGCGGTACCAGGGCTTAAAGGTCATGGCGAAGCGGTCGTGCTCAAACACCATATTGAGCATGATGCGATTCCAGCTGCGTGACAACGGCTCGCCGCGGCCGTTGGACTGATGGTTAAATATTAGCTGGTTGCCCACATTGCGAATCCCTTTCCATTGCCAGTCGTTGCTGTAACTGAGAATGAGCTCGGGCTCGTGGTTGGTCTCGCGAAACGGTGCGGAAAACTCCTTGTTGTAGGCCTGCCAGAAGGAGCGGTTGGTATAGGCGCCGCTGAGAATGCCGCCCCCGAGGATTCCCTTGGCGATGTGTACTTTTACACTGAGCTGAAATTCGACCTCAGTGCTATCAACATTTTCCTCTTTGATCGGCAGCGACGAGCTGTAGTCTGCGGTGTCGTCGCGCCAGGACAGGGGAAGCAAGTAATTGGCGCGGTGGGGGGTGAGTACAAAGGGGTTGTCATCGGTGAAGCGCTCTAGTGCAACACGCTCTTCGACAACGCCCTTGGTTTGTTTGCGAATATGCTCTTCGGCAGCATCGGGGCCTTGAAGGCGCTGTTGGCACTGTTCGCGCAGTTGGCCGAGCGTGATCTCGTCGGAGGCACTCTGAGCGGCCAGCGATAGGCATTCTTCCATATCCATCGCTGGTGTTGGCGCACTCGACGGTGCGGCGTAACTTTTTGAAATATATGGTGTTAGCAGCAGTAATAAGGCGACGCGAGCGAGGTGCATAGGGCTGAGGTCTCGAAGGTGGTAGAGGTCGCAGTGGCGTTGCTGACATAATAAGTTGTCAGCAAGGCGGGCACTAGGCGCTTTGGTTTTTTTCTTTCCTTGGGGCTAAAGACGGCACCACTTTTGATTCATCAGGTCAGCATAACTATGAGAGTCCTATTTAGTATTTTTGTCATCGCCCCCATCTTGGAAATGTGGCTGCTTATCGAGGTTGGGGGGCTGATCGGTGCCCTGCCTACGATCGCGTGTGTATTGCTAACCGCGTTAATCGGCGCCACATTGCTGCGCCAGCAGGGCGTGTCTACGTTATTGCGTGCGCGCCAGCGCCTGGATCATGGTGAGGTGCCCGCCAGAGAGATACTCGAGGGCCTGATGTTGGCAATCGGCGGCGCACTACTGCTCACACCGGGCTTTATTACTGACGCGGTGGGGTTTGTCTGCCTGATTCGCCCCTTGCGCAACGCCGTTATTGACCAGATGCTGCGCCGCGGCGTTATTCAGATGCAAGCCGGTGGTTTCAGCGCCAGTGGCGGCCCGCGCGGCAATTCTTCGGGCGCGGAAGGGCGCCGCGAGCCTGGCCATATCACCATCGAAGGTGAATACCGAAAAGAAGACTAAAAATTTTCACTCTTTGCCCTTGAAAAGCATTTTCTCGCCCCCAGTTACCTGAGCAGCCCACGGTGACTGCATGTCCAGTCTGCGCGATGGGAAACCTGATGATTCCCGATCCGTGTGAAAGGGAGGTCGCCAAGTAGGTAATCACTACCTGGCGGTGCCGGAATGTCCGGTCAAATAAAAATCTGTTCATTGATTTAATGGAGATTGATCAAGATGAAAATTCGTCCCTTATACGACCGTGTAGTGGTTCGTCGTAGCGAAGAGGAGCAGACCAGCGCCGGCGGTATCGTTTTGCCCGGTTCTGCCAAAGAGAAGCCTAATCAAGGCGAAGTATTGGCTGTAGGCGAGGGCAAATTGCTGGAAAACGGTGAGTTGCGCCCTGTTGGTGTCAAGGTTGGCGATCGTGTGATCTTCGGTCAGTACTCTGGTAACGCCGTTAAAGTCGACGGTGAAGAGCTGATTGTTCTCGGTGAGTCTGAAATCTTCGGTGTTATCGAAGGCTAATTTCTAGCGCTCAATTGAATCAACGAATTAGTAGGAAGGTAAGACAATCATGGCTAAAGACGTAGTATTTGGTAACGAAGCCCGCCAACGCATGGTGGCTGGCGTTAACACCCTGGCAAACGCTGTTAAGGTAACGCTTGGTCCCAAGGGCCGCAATGTTGTTTTGGACAAATCATTTGGTGCGCCAACCGTAACAAAAGATGGTGTCTCTGTTGCCAAAGAAATCGAGCTTGAAGACAAGCTGGAGA
The DNA here is from genome assembly GCF_016906995.1 of Spongiibacter marinus. GTDB lineage: Bacteria > Pseudomonadota > Gammaproteobacteria > Pseudomonadales > Spongiibacteraceae > Spongiibacter > Spongiibacter marinus. The sequence goes on from NZ_JAFBBD010000012.1 coordinate 29,830, forward strand.
ACATGGGTGCCCAGATGGTCAAAGAAGTGGCTTCTAAAGCTTCTGACGACGCGGGTGACGGCACCACCACTGCCACCGTACTGGCCCAGGCCATTGTTAACGAAGGCCTGAAAGCGGTCGCTGCTGGCATGAACCCAATGGACCTGAAGCGCGGCATCGACAAGGCAATCGCGTCAGCAGTTGAAGAAGTTAAAAAGCTGTCTATCCCCTGTGCGGACAGCAAGGCCATCTCTCAGGTTGGCACCATCTCGGCCAACAGCGACAGCCACGTTGGCGCCATCATTGCTGAAGCGATGGAGAAAGTCGGCAAAGAGGGTGTGATCACTGTAGAAGAAGGTCAAGGCCTGGAAAACGAGCTGGATGTTGTTGAAGGTATGCAGTTTGATCGCGGCTACCTGTCTCCTTACTTCGTGAACAACACCGACAACATGTCTGTTGAGCATGACAACCCCTTCATCCTGTTGGTTGACAAGAAAATCTCCAATATTCGCGAGTTGTTGCCGCTGCTGGAGAACGTTGCGAAGGCCAGCCGTCCACTGGTGATTGTTGCTGAAGATGTTGAAGGCGAAGCTCTGGCAACACTGGTTGTTAACACTATGCGCGGTATCGTTAAAGTGGCTGCGTGTAAAGCGCCTGGCTTCGGCGACCGCCGTAAGGCCATGCTGCAAGACATCGCCATCCTGACCGGTGGTACTGTGATCTCTGAAGAAGTTGGTCTCGACCTGGAGCAAGCGACTCTGGAGCACCTGGGTACCGCTAAGCGCGTAACCATGGACAAAGAAAACACCGTGATCGTTGACGGTGCCGGCCAAGCGGGCGATATCGAAGCACGCGTTGCCGAGATTCGCACTCAGATCGAAAACACCAGCTCTGATTACGATCGTGAGAAGCTGCAAGAGCGTGTAGCCAAGCTGGCTGGCGGTGTTGCCGTGATCAAAGTGGGCGCAGCCACTGAGATCGAAATGAAAGAGAAAAAAGCCCGTGTTGAAGATGCGCTGCATGCAACACGCGCGGCAGTTGAAGAAGGCGTTGTACCTGGCGGTGGTGTTGCCCTGGTTCGCGCAATCAGCAACCTGGCTGCGGTAGAAGGCGACAATGAAGACCAGCTGGCGGGTATTAACGCCGCGCTGCGTGCGATGGAAGCTCCCCTGCGTCAGATTGTGACTAACGCGGGTGACGAAGCCTCTGTAGTACTCGACAAAGTGCGCTCTGGCGAAGGTAACTTCGGTTACAACGCTGGCAACGGCACCTACGGTGACATGATGGAAATGGGTATCCTCGACCCAGCCAAAGTGACCCGTACTGCTCTGCAGGCGGCCGGTTCGGTGGCAGGTTTGATCATCACTACTGAGTGCATGATTGCCGACGCACCGAAAGATGAAGCGCCAGCGATGCCTGATATGGGCGGCATGGGCGGCATGGGTGGTATGGGCGGCATGATGTAGTGCGACGAGAGTCGTGCTGTGTTGACCTACTCCGATAAGGGGTAGGTAACGATACTGCCTCATTTGGGGCAGTATCACGCACCACTAACCATGATGTAGTGCTCGGGAGCCAACCTTCGTGTTGACTCCCGCATCTTGGCCTAGTACGGTGCAAGCGTCGAAGGGCACTTCGACGTATTTATAAGCGTGTCTCCCGGACAGCGAAATACACGCGGCGATCTACGGATTGTCTGTCCAATCTCAACAACATCACCCAATGAGTTCATTACTCTACGCGGTGTACCTCTACCAACGGGATTTGCAGGTTCAATACTGCGAAGCTCGACGGTTTCTTTATATCTAGCTGACGGCACCTTATGCGTGGCTTATCCTCAACTAACTACTCGATCTCTGATTGAGAAGTCCTCAACTCGTCCACAGTTTCTCGCCTGAGAAGCGGTGTACATGTCTCATTGAGACAAAACCAACACAGCGACTGAAGCTGTTTCAGTGATTGTCTGACTCATGGGCACATGAGGAGCAGACCTGTTGTGCAGCCAACAGTAGCCTAGGGATAGTGCGATACCTTAATGGGTATGGTGCGAAGCTTCCTGACAATGTAACCCCGGTTCGCCGGTGCTATCCCCTCGCGAGGGGGGATAGCAGATCCTGCTAGTGACATGCGGGTGAGGTGCTAGGCTAGGTGGCATGGTTAACATACGTGAACGACTGATAAACGCCGTCAACCGCGCGGAGCCTAAGTCACTGATAGGCTTCAACCAAAATGGTGTGTAGCTTGGTTGCCCTTTTTACATCTGGGGGCACGCTGACCAATACAGCTACCGGCGAATACGTCGAACCTAAACCACCTCTGTCACTGAAATGGAACTCGGTAAGACCGTAAGCCCGCCTCGAAATTTGAGGCAAGTGAACCCGCAAGGGTCGCCGATGGGGGTGCGGTTAAAGGATGGCAGAAAAAGCGAAGGCCCTTTTGTAATCAAAGGGATAGGAGTTCGGACTTTGCTCCGACCGGAAACGGTGCAGACTTCTGCCTGGTCTTTACTTGCGTAACTGTTTGTAAAGTTCTCTATACCAAATTCGATGGGTCTCTGTGCCTGTCGATCAACTGAACAATCTGTCCCTGCTGGGGTGAAGACTATCTTCCCCAGTGGGGGCTGGTCTCCACTCCACCAGGTGGCACGTTGTGCAATCTGGAGGAAAGCAAGATGCGTGTTAATCCATTAACACCTGCATCCTCCCACCCTGCCGAAGGTTGGCATTCAATTGACTGGGAAACCTGTCATAGAAGGGTGAGGGGACTACAGGTCAGGATCGCAAAGGCAGCCAAGAATCAGCAATGGCGTAAGGTGAAAACCTTACAACGGATGCTGGTTCGCTCGTTCGCAGCCAAAGCGTTGGCTGTTAAGCGGGTCACTGAAAACCGGGGCAAGAATACGCCCGGTGTTGATGGCGAAAAATGGGATACACCTGATGGTAAGTGGAATGCTGTGCACCGGCTGACGCGAAAGGGTTACAAGCCCAAACCGCTACGCCGGGTGTATATCCCGAAGGCTAACGGCAAGCGCCGCCCTTTGGGGATTCCGACGATGACTGACAGGGCTATGCAAGCGCTTCATCTGCTGGCTTTGGAGCCTGTGTCGGAAACAACGGCAGACCGAAACTCCTACGGTTTTCGCCCAATGCGAGCAACTGCGGACGCGATTGAGCAGTGTTTTGTCAATCTAAGCCGCAAAAGCTCAGCATCATGGGTGCTGGAGGGGGACATCAAAGGGTGTTTTGACAATATCGACCATGAGTGGCTAATCGCCAATGTCCCTATGGACAGGACGATACTCCGCAAATGGTTGAAGGCGGGTTTTATGGAATCGGGTCGATTCAATCCGACAGCAGCGGGAACACCGCAAGGTGGCATTATCTCGCCAGTGTTGGCCAACTTGGCACTAGATGGTTTGGAGTCTGTGTTGGAAGCTCAATTTGGGCAGAAGAACACAAAAGCCAGCTACAAGACCAAGGTCAACTATGTGCGTTACGCGGATGATTTCGTCATTACCGGTATCTCGAAAGAGTTGCTGGAGGGCGAAGTTAAGCCTCTCGTTACGGCCTTCATGGCGGAACGGGGGCTTTCTCTGTCAGACGAGAAAACCGTAATCACGCATATATCGGAGGGTTTTGACTTCCTCGGGCAGAATGTACGCAAGTACGGCGATAAGTGCTTGATAAAGCCAAGTCGCAAGAACGTGAAAACATTTCTGCGCAGTGTGAGGGATGTGTTGAACGCCAACAAAACGGCACCGGCTTGGTGGATAGTACAAAAGCTCAACCCGATGATTCGGGGCTGGGCCAACTACCACCGGTCAATCGTCGCTAAGGAGGTATTCAATTATGTCGATTACCGCATTTGGAAGATGCTCTGGCAATGGTGTAAGCGTCGGCATTTAAATCGGCGCAAACGCTGGATTAAAGACAAGTACTTTATGACGGCGGCTACCAGAAGCTGGGTGTTTTTCGGGGTTGCTCCTAGCGGACAGCGGGCTTGCCTGCTCTACGCAAACGACACTCCGATCAAGCGACATACCAAGATCAAAGCGGAAGCCAATCCTTATGATCCGGCCTTTGAGTATTACTTTGAGCAGCGCCTAGAGCGAGCGATGAGGGACTCGGGGCGGGGGAACGGGAAAGTGTTGATGCTCTGGTTTCGACAGGAGAAGCGCTGCCCAATGTGCAAGCAGTATATAACGCAAGAAAGCGGGTGGAATATCCATCACGTGATCGAGCGGCACAAAGGCGGTTGTGACTCACTGGAGAATTTGGTGTTGTTGCATCCCAATTGTCATCGGCAGTTGCACAGCGGTAGCAACTAGATATGGTGTTTGTGCATGTGGTAGTATTCAAAATGTAGTATTGCTTATTTCCCTATGGGTGATCAGATGGAGGGTCATGTTTTGACCAAACTTTTGAGTTTCCCCAAATTTCGCCTGACTTTGCAGAGTTAGGTGTCGGCTAGAAGGGGAAAATAAGTCGAGAGCTAGTAGGAAGTGCTTCTACCCAGAGGATAAGGCGGAGTGATTCTGCCCCCAAAGGGCGAGGCCTACCTCGAACTGCAATTTGGGGTTTGACTGTTATGGGTGCTGAGTCGGCCGACACAAGAGTTGGCGGCGGAATCCAGAATCTGGGATTCAGGATCATTCAAAGCTAACACCAAGACTAATTCTTGGCATCCGCTCTCAACCTTTAATTGAATACGACTGAAGCTTTATGCACATTATGCCGGCTTGCTAGACAACTAGCGGGCTTGTAAAGGCTTGAGCCGTATGCGGGGAAACTCGCACGTACGGTTCTTAGGGGGCGGGGGTTGCAGTAATGCGCCCTTGCTACCCGACAGCCCACACATCCATAAAAATGAGAGCCCCGCACCGCGGGGCTTTTTTTTGGTTCTTCGTAAATTCAGGTGGGTAGGTTGCAAAAACAGGCGGGTTATCGGTTGATAGTAATCGACCAAAACCACCAGCAACCGACTTCCCGCCT
>NZ_JAFBBD010000013.1:0-22098 GCF_016906995.1 Spongiibacter marinus
CCACCTTGACATGGTGGGGGTCGGTGGTTCGAATCCACTCGGTCGTACCAATTCTTTATTAAAATCAGTGTGTTAATAGCGCCCGCCTTGGCGGTGAACAAAAGTGAACACTGGTTTTGATGTTTTGAACAAAACTTCATTTTGGTCAAAATTCGTTGTCTAGCGCGCCGCTGGGCAGCGCTATGTCTATTTCTTGCCATTTTTTGCCGTATCCGCTGAGATATATCGCGGTGGTGCTATCGTCTGTGTGGGCGTAGAGCTCGCGGATTTGTGCTTTGCTGAAGCCAGCAGCGGCGTAGATGTCGCCGGCAAGGCTGCGGACTTCATGGAAGGTGGGGCGGTGCTTTGGTTGGACGTCGGCGAAGAGCTTCTTGCCGTTTGTGTCTGTGGTTTCGTCGCGGATCTCGGCGAAGGCGTCGCTCAGGAATTTTGGTAGTACCTGGTAAGGGTGGCTGCGATGTTGGCTTTTGTAGCGGCGTTTGTATTTGTGGCTGAGTAGGCTGGGGCAGCGCCGGTGGCTGAGGCTGAGTTCGCGGGCGCGGTTGATGACTTGGCGCAGTAGGGGGTGTTTGTCGAGGTCCCAGCTTAGGTTGGCTGGGTCGGCTTGGCCGCCTCGGCGCTCAAATTCTTTGCTGAGCTGGGCGTGGCTTTTGTTGATCTGTTTTCTGAGCAGATTGCCGACCACATGTTCGTCGAATTTTAGGTCGCAGATATCGCCTCGGCGTAGGGTGGTTATGAGGCTAATGGCCATGGCGATCTGCAGGAATGGGTATTTTTCCCCTGCCTGGTTGTAGATAAGCCAGAATTGCTCTTGAGAGAGGCGCAGGCGTTGTTTGGCGGGCTTGGCTGACATTTCCACTCGTGGTGCGGCGTCGCTGCTACTGAAGGGGTTGGCGTCAAGTTTTGGGCAAAGGCCGCGTGCCAGCAGGTGGTTGAAGAACCGGCGAAATTCGGGTTGTCGGCTGCGCTGGGCGTGGCCGGTGAGGGTGTCCCACCAGGCTTGCACGTCGAGTAGGGTAATTTGAGAGACGGATTTTCCAGCGTTTAGGGTGGCGTAGCTGCGCAGGTAGGCCTTGCGGTTGCTCCAGCTGGTTTTGTTGCGCAGACTGGGTTCGCGCTTCTCGCGCTCGTCGATAAAGTCTTCGACGTGCCGGCGAATGCTTAGGCGGCCGTATTGCGGGTTGGTGGCTCGAGTGACTTTGGCGCCGGCGGCGAATTGTGCATTCAGGCCTTTCGCGGCTGCGATGGCATCCTGGGTGCTCGCGGCGAAGGTGTAGAAGCTGCCATCGGGGCGTTTATAGCGCCATTTGCCGGGTTCCTTGCGCGGGGTCTGGTAGAGGTTTTCGGGCAGCTCCAGCCCTTCTACGATGCGTTTCCTGGCCATTCCGTGGGTGTCCGTGCTGTGTGGTGGTGGATTTATAGTGGTCAGTGGGGCGGCGTGGTGTCAAATTGCGCTGGCGTCGTTCACCCGGGGTTAGGCTCTCAGCCAGCTGGCAATGACTGCCGCGAATAAAATCGCGGGTATTGCGAGCAGCGCGGAAGCCATCAAAATACCAGTCCAGCAAAAGTGCTTATATGCCGGCTCTGATGCGGTAAAACCGCAGGCTCCACATTGCAGGCGGCAAGGTGGTGGTGCGGGTGGCTCTGGCGGGCATGTGCAGGGCTGGTAGCCATTTCCGTCCATCCCGTTAAAGCCTCGCTGGCAGCTTTTGCATTTCATTTTCGGCTCCTGTCGTCGAACGATCAGTGGCAGCGGATTGTTCAGTCGCTGCGCTCTTTCTCTCACCGCTGTCCTGCGGGTTATGGCGCTTTCTTGGTTTGGCGGAGTACGTCCTTCAAGTCGACATCGCTACCACGCGTGGATAAACGCACATCGATAACGTCCTGCACGGCGTCCTTCATTGGCCCAGCCGTGCCGTTAACTGCTCCCACACCTTCGCGATCCACAAGTCGCTCAGCAAAAAACTTTCTAGCCGCACTACCTTTTAATCTGGTCTTCATCTTTCTTATCTCCACGCGCCATAACAAGGCGCTGTAATCGACGGGCAAAAAGCGCCCGCTTTAAGCTGTGGGTTATGAGACGTTATCCGTCGACACTAGGCCCCGCGGTTTAAGCAATAACGGGACATTCCAGAAAGGATTGTTCGCTTTATATTCAGCTACCGCACACTTCTCACACTGCACACCCTCTACGCCGATAGAACCGTAAAAGCTGTTGCCGTTCGGGCCAGGTATTTCGACTTCACAAGTTCTGCATTTCATTTCAAAGTCCTCAGTCTCATAACAACGGCCCCGCAGAGCGACCCCAATACGCTGCGCTTCTTTCGGCGCCTGGCTGCTGGGGTTATGTGCCATCAGTATTTGCAGCTTAGCTCGCTAGAGTTGCTTTTTCGGAACTCAATGCTTCGTGGCGCAGTGAAGCGGCCGATGCCAAACAAGCTTCCAGCACTCACCTTCCAGTGGGTGTGCTTGACTATCTTTTCACCGGGCATCCCGCAAGTAACCTCCATCACATATGAAACCTTGTCACCGCCGCCTGTTGAAAATTCACTATCCAAGTACTGGCAGTCTTTTGGTAGGTGGCACACAGCTTCGGCAGAGTGCGCGGTACTGGCACATAACAACGCAATCAACGCCGACGCAGCAATTGTGGCTCTTTTAAAGTTTTTCATGTCGGTAGTTCCTCTTTTCGTTTCAAGTGATGGCGCTGCTGCGCCGGTTATTAGCAGGGTTAGTTTGCTCGTTCCAGGTAATGGCGCATCGCAGCCTTAATGTGCGGCAACGCATCCAGGCCCTGAAAATCTTTCGCCGCTGCCAGCACGTCGAGCAATGATCGCAGGTCATGGGCTCGGCTTTCTAATGCGTTGCAGAGCATTTCTAGTTTTGCCCGCTCGGCGCTCTGTCTGTCTTCAAGTGTTGCCATATTCGCATCCGCAAACTAACAGTTCTCAGCAGCGCGACGGCGTGCCGCCGCGCCTGTGTTCAGGGTTAAGCAGCAATCTCGTCGTCGTTCTCGTCGAGAAATGCCCACGATGGGGTCAGCGATAACATCACGCGCAACGGCTCTTTACAGCTCGGGCAGTGCGTATCGTTCGTGTCTCCATCGTTTTCTGTGGGGAAGTCAATCCGGCGATCGTGCCAAATATCTTCCGCGTCAAATTCATATTGGCAATGCGGGCATTTCGGGTAGCTCATTTTCGTTCTCCGTATCTGCTGCTTAACAAGTCGCTGTTGTTCGCTACGCTTTGGACTGGCTACAAGCCACAAAGCTCAGGGGTTATGGCGATTAACAATCCCAAGCCGATTCTGGAGTGTTTGGCAGCTCTACCTCTCGGTAGTATTTTTTCGCCATTTTCAAACACGCCACTATGTGGCCGCCGTATAACGAGTTCTCTGGTGCTTCAATGTCTATCCCTTGTTCTTTTAACCAAGCAATGTCTTCATCAACCATTTTGTCGAATGTTTCTGAGTTTAACGGCATCGCCATTTCTTCCTCCTCGCGCCATAACAAGGCGCTGTAATCTGACGGCGCAGAAAGCGCGCCGCTGTTAAGCTAATGGTTAGGCTGCAATATCGTGGCCCGATACGCTCGGGATTTGTGGTAATGGCAGTAGCGTCCCGGCCTTTGTTCGCCACTTCTTACGCATCCCAATCACCATCCGGCCAACAGCCATGCCGTAGCCCTCCCATGCGTGTTCTTCAATATCAGAGTAGATTTGGCCATACACAAAGCCGCCGCATTCATGTGTCAGCCACTTCCGTATTACCTGGCAGTGCTGGCATGTTTTGTGGGTTTCTTTGCTGCCCTCAAAAACGGTGCATTCATTCAAATAGGGCTCGCCGCCCTCAATATTTCTGTGGCACTCATTGCATTTGTGGGCTTTCCGCGCTGTGCGTATATCGCTATGCAGCACTACGCATTCACCGTCAGCATCGTCAATCATGCACATATAAAACTCCTTGAATTTCCAGCCTAACAATCAGTAGCAGCGGATCGTTCAGTCGCTGCGCTCCTTCTCTCACCGCTGTCCTGCGGGTTATCTTTCTATCGCCAGAAATTGCTCTGTAAGCGTTTCCTCCGGAACTCTGCCGCTGAATTCATAGCCACAGTCACCACAAGTGATCACGCTGTACTGAAGTTCTCGGCTGCTATCAATTCTGAGGTAATCGAATTCGCAATCGGGACATGTCCCCAGTGGATTTTCAAATTCTGGGAATTTGTCGGCATCCAAGTATGAGCAGCATTTTTGGTGGTGCGCTCGGGGTGTTTGCGGGTCGAGCGTTCCGCAAGTGGTGCACCATGAGTCGCCCTCGGATGCTTTTCCGAGCCACTTCAGTTTTGGATCGAGTGTCGCAAATTTTTCAGGCGTCACCGGCAATGATCCAAATATCTCAATTAAGCTGTATTCCATTTCCCACCTCAAAGATAACAACCAGTAGCAGCGGATCGTTCAGTCGCTGCGCTCCTTCTCTCACCGCTGTCCTGCGGGTTAGAGCTATTGGGTTAGCCCGCCTTGCACCAGCTGTGCAACGGTGGCGTTGCCGCCGTCGACGGGTGTGACGCTGGGTGCGGTGATGATGGTGTGGGTGTCCAGCAGTACGGCGGCTTTGTCGGCGTCCACAAAGGGTCTGCCATCTAGGATGACGCCAGGTATGACGCGATTGGCTACCCAGTTGTAGACGGTTTTGGTGGATACACCGGCTTCAAAGGTTTCGTTTATCCATTTGCTGGCGGGCACGAGGCGGCCTGTGTGTGTGGTGGCTGTCATGCTGCGACCTCGCGTTGGGTGGCGATTGCCATATTGGCCTTAACTAATGCTTCGGCGACTGGGGGGCAGACGCTGTTGCCGCATTTGGCTATTTGTTGGGTTTTGGTGATGGCGTTGCCGGTGGCGTCGCGGTCGAAGATGTAGTCTGTCGGGAAGCCCTGGGCGGCGAACAGTTCGTGCGGTTGCAGCATGCGCATGCCAATGTCGACGATTTGGTATTGCTCGCCGCGCACGGTAACGAGCCCGAAGCGGTGTTTGCTGGTAACGGTTTGCAGGGGCTCGCGCAGGTCGTGGCCGATGTTGGTGCCGTAGTATTTGAGCAGGAAAGCGCGCACTTCGGCGTGGTGAGTGCCGCCCGCGCTGACGGTGTGCAGGGGGCTGTCGGTCGGGCTTCCTACATTGCTGCCCCGTAGTTTGAGCATGTGGCTTGTGACGACGCTGTGGTGGTCTTGCTGGGTGATGGTGCCGATAGGTTGTTCTACGCCGTGGCCGGTAACGCCGCTGTAGTGTTTGGCGAGGAATGCTGAGCATAGGGCAAAATGCCCGCCTTTAATGCGGCTGACTTGAGTGCGCAATGGCTCCTCAGTATTGAACACCCGCTGCCCTGAGCCGTTGGCGTGTTCGGTTAAAAAGGGGGCTACGTCGTTCGCGATAAACGGCTTCTCTGCCTCGATAATAAAGCGATGAATGCCTTTGGCGATGCGCTTGAGGGTGTTTTCTGCGAGCGGTTTTTTGCGCGCGAATATGCTGGGGCAGGGTAAGCTCCAGTCTATGATATCGGCGGCTGTGCGATAGGGTTTTAAGCCGGGGCCGTGCGTTGGTGCAGGCCAATTAATTGGCTGGCCGTCGCGGCGCGCAATCATAAATAGGCGTTTGCGAATGGTGGGGGCTCCATAGTCGCAGGCGCGCAGTTGTTTATATTCCACCTGGTAGCCTTGGCGCTTCAGTGCATTGGTGAAGCTTTTGAAGGTTTGTCCTTTACGCTTTGGGCAGGGGCGCATGTCGCCATTTTCGTCGCGAACAAGTGGCCCCCAGGTGGTAAATTCTTCGACGTTTTCCAGCATGATTACGCGGGGTTTGACGGTGGCTGCCCAGCGCAACACGACCCATGCGAGGCCTCTTACTCGTGGCGACACCGGTGCGCCGCCCTTGGCTTTAGAGAAGTGCCGACAGTCGGGGCTGAACCACGCCAGGCCAACGGGGCGGCCTTTGCACACCTCGCGAGGGTCTACATCCCACACGCTTTCGCAGTAGTGCGTGGTAGTGGGGTGGTTGACGGTGTGCATGCTAATGGCTTGCTCGTCGTGATTGATGGCGATATCTACGGGGCGCCCCAGTGCTTGCTCAATGCCGGTACTGGCGCCGCCGCCTCCGGCGAAGTTGTCAACCAGCAGCTCGTCAAAGCCCATCGAATATTGTGGTGTGGTTCGGTAGTTCATTTCATCCCCACTTATAAATTTCAAAGCCGTATTGCTGGGTACCGCCTTCTTGGTCGGCTTCGGCAATGAGGCTGTCGATGTTGGGTAGCACTTGGTCTTGGAGCAGGTCGTTTAGGCGCACGGGCTCTTTGGTGCTGATTTCGTCGCGCAGCAGGGCGCTGTTGCCGGTTTTTATCCAAAGGTCTACGCGGTACCGGTACCTGCGTTTACCCGGGTGCTGGATGGGGCCGACGAATTTGCCATCGTCGTTGGTGGTGCCCCGGTAGACGGCGATGGGTTTCATTGGGCAAGCTCTTTTTGACCCTGAGGGCTTCTTGCGTGGCTGCTCATGGCTTTGATTGCTTGGTCTAATTGTGTACTGATGCAGCTTGCGCAAACTGCGTTTCTCGCGTCATTTCCGGTTGTGGTCCATGCGCGAGGAAGGGGTGGAACACTAGCTGGGCCGAGTTCGCCCAAAGGGGCCCAAGTCGGGCGACCTACATCCCCGCAGCGACAGCAGGTTACTCTATGGTCGATCGTGCCCGGTTGGCATGCGTAATAGGCAAGGGCGGCTTGCTCGCGCAGGTGATAGCCTGGGCCGGATACGAGGTCAAATTTCGGGTTCATTGTTCGTTCTCCATTGTGCGATCCGCTTTTGCGGCCAGCCGACAGGCTTGCCAGGCGAATAGCCAGACAAGCGCTGTGAGGCAGGCCGCGGGGATCATGCTGCGGTGTCCTTGTTGGTGTTGGCTTGCACGCGCTCGTAAATTTCCTCGCGGTGCACGGCGATGTGCTTGGGTGCGTTTACGCCCAGGCGCACTTGGTTGCCTTTGACGCCAAACACGGTGACGGTGACGTCGTCGCCGACCATTAGGGTTTCGCCAATGCGGCGTGTGAGTACTAAAGACATTGCGATTTCTCCATCCATTGAGGGTTGATCCAAGGGCCGCGAGCGATGCGGCGACTCACTGGGTGCTGGTTGCCATGTGGCCGTAGGTTTTAGCCAAAAAATCAATACCTTTTGCGGTAACACCAATGGTTACGCCGCGCTTGTTGATCACGCCATTGCTCACTTCAATCGGCACGCAGGTGTCAATTCTTTGCAGGCATTCGGCGCTGGCTTTTGGGTACACGGGCACAGGGCCGCGCGGTGTGGCTTTGGCGTAGCCGTCGCGCTTGAGCTGGTTAAGCAGCTTTCGGTGGCTAATGCCCAGCTGCTGGCTAACTTGTTTCAGTGTCGGTGTACTGTTCATTTTCCAACGCCTCGTGGTAGCGGCCGATCTGCACTTGCTGATCGCCAATAATGGTGACCTGCTCGCTTACGGCGGCGATTTGCTCTCTGAAGCTCTCTAAAATTTCCGGTACTTCTCGGTTATCTGCCTTCAGGCGCAAATGGTCTTGCCGTAGCGTATGGTGCTTGTTTTCCAGTCGGTTCATGCGGCTGTGCAGCTTAGTTAGCGAACTGGCAATCTTTCGTAATTGTTGCGTTATCTCGGCCAGCTCACCGTGCATTCATAACCTCCGCGTGGCAGCGCGCATGGGTTTTGCCGTAGGTGACCATGGCAGCGCTGACCAGACGGTCGGTGCGTTCAAGCGTTTTCAGTCGGGCATTTACCGCCTCGGTTTTGCCTTCCAGCCGGATAATTAGCCCACCATTCGGGCCTTGTTTGGGGTGTGCAGTTTGCTTGCGCATGATTATTTTCCTTGTCAGGCGGGTAGTAGGTCTTCGCGGCGCCGCGTGCGTACCGTGCGTGTTAACCGCACCGGCGGTTGAACGGGCTGACTGGTGTCGCGCGGCAGTAGTGCTGCAAGCTGACTGCTGATGATCAGGGCAAACACCACCGGCATAGAGGCGGAGATCAAACCCTGTTGGCAACAAAGGAAGACAAGGTGAGCCACATTCTTTGCACCCGTGCGCTCACGGGAGTCGTCGGCGTGGGCTTTAACGGTGGTATCTGAAACACCAAGCTCGCGGGCAATTTCTTTGAAGGTGAGGCCCTTTGCCAGCAACACCACCACTTTTGCCTGGGCGCGGGTAAGGGGCTTGCCTTGTCGGGTGTGGATTTGTGGTTGCTTATTCATTTTCGGGTGCCGGTTTTCTAGCTTCATTGGCTAAAAAATGTAGCGCACGGTAAAAATAAACGCAACATTTATTTTGTGCTGGTAATTTTTGGGCAAAAAAAAGCCCGCATATTGCGGGCTTAGCAGGCTCTGATCGGGCCTTATTTGTTGTTTTGCATCATTTCAGTCACTTTTTTTATGTTCTGATTGTGCTTATGCGTGGCGCTATCGCCAATAACAATGGCAAGTAGCCAGCAAATAACCGGGCCAATAATCGTGGCGGCCGTTGCAACGGCAATAATCAGCAGCACAATGCCGCCGGCAAGGCTGGAGTACATAAGGCCAAGAGGCCCAAAAAGCAGGGTAAGCAGAAATGAGGTGCCGCGTGATTTTTCGTTAAGATTCATTGTGTCTAAAGCTCCTTCTCAGTGATTGAAAATATCCTATAACTGGACCGACGATTTCGATATTCACATGTTCGATATCTATTGTGCTGTAGCCGACGGTATTCGACGGGGCCAGTCGTTTGTTTGGCCCGTCAACGATAAGGGTGCGCACAAGGGCTATGTCGTCGCTGTTTATCACCGCCAGGACAGGGTCGCCAGGCTCAGCTTCAACTGCCGGGTCTATAAAAACAAGCGCGCCATAAGGGATGTAAGTGCCATGTATACCTTGTGAAACCATGCTGGTGTCGGTCATGCGCACGCAAAATGCTATTTCACTGCAGAATCCTGGCGAGTACAGCGGCCCATGGTATTGATAACTCGGCTTCGCTAAATGCTCTCTCCAATGAGCGGCTTCTTCGATTTCCAGCATTCTTACAAGCCTGGGTTTCTGTAAGCCAGCTCCGTATTTGGCGTTCAGCTCTTTAACCTCAAAAGCTTTTTCATCGGACTCGTACGGGGTGTCCATCCAGAATGGCGGCTTGCCGAGTTTCGCTTCAATTTCGCGAGCAAATGCGTCTGGGATTTGCTTTCGCCCAAGCTTCATTTGGCTAAAAAAACTCTCATCGATAGATTTTTCTTTCTCTGTACCGTCCTGGTTATACCTAAACAGCTCCAAAAAGTCCTTTTGCTTCGCCCGTTTTTTGGGAGTGCTGTGGCTTTCGATAAATTCGTTGAGCGCTTCTTTAAGCTTTTCTCTTCTGAGTTGTTTTGTGGGTATGTGTCTAGGCATGGGCAAATATTAGCTCCACGGAAGCCAGATTCAATTTACTACCGCAACATATTTGTTGACTTGTAATGTTGCGATAGGTACATTTTTTAACGCTAAAGAGATTCTTGACGGAGCAGTCACGTGAAAAAAATTAGACCTGAAGGCTTTTTCAGATACTGGAAGTGCCTCAGCAATGATGAAAAACAGGCGTTGGCCGATGGCTGCGACAGCAGTTATTCGTCGCTTTCTGCCGCGGCAAATGGTCGGCGCCCAATTGGGGGTGGGCTTATCGCTCGTCTCTGTATGGCAGACAGCAATATCAAGCCAGAGATGTTTGAGCCGGAAACTGTTCATAGCAAAACCGCGAACGCTTGAGCTTGGCAATAAGTTTGCGCCTTTGTACAAAAAATAACCATTCTCTGAACAGAGGACACATCATGAAAAACAAACCCCTTCGCGCCAGCGTTGAAACGAGCCAGAAAGCACTGGATGCACTGAATGATGATTACTTGTGGCCAGACCTTATTGGTCGCCGGGGTAAGCCCTTGAGCGATAAGTCGGCCGGGCGACGTGCGCAAAATGAGCGCATCGAGGCGGTGAAGAAGTCTCAGCTGGTAGCTAAGCAGTGCGGGGTGTATCTGTGAGCCTGGTTGCAAAAGCCTTATTCCGCATTACAGCGGCTTTGCCATGCAGGCGCATAGATCGCGCACCTGGCAAGCGATATCTGGAGCGTTATTTTTTGGCGCAGCTATTTGGCCGAACGGTCTATCTGCACCGTTTTGTGGATGCTGACCGCGATGAAGAAACGCACGATCACCCATTTAACGCCGTGGCTGTATGCCTTGCTGGCTGGTACAAGGAAGAGCGGTTGGTTTCTGCTGATACGGGTGAAAAGGGTGGGGTGGTGATGCGTCGTCGCAAGGTGCGCCCTGGATCTGTAAATGTGATTAAGGGCGGCGGCCTCGGTGTTGGTGACTTTCACCGCATTGTGGATGCCCGGCCAGAAACGTGGACGTTATTTGTTGTTGGCCCTCGGCGCAGCAGCTGGGGCTTTTTCCGAACGGTGGGGGATGGATTTCACTACGTTCACTACCGGCATGCCATTAAGGAAATAGCCGAGCCTTTTCCAGATGCGTTTAAAGACGCCGATTGGCATTTGCGGGCCCCTGCGGGGCGTGATGCTAACCGTGCAGATTTTGGGTTGGTATAGGCATGATTGACCGCCCAACTGAACTCAGCGATGTGCGCAGCGCGCTGATGTACTTAGACCCGAATATGGCGCGCCGTGAATGGGCCATGATTGCGATGGCGATCAAAAGCGAGTTCTGGGACGCCTTTGACTTGTTCGATGACTGGTCACGCGATGGGTCAAGTTATAACCCTCGTGACTGTCGCTCTACCTGGCGCAGCGTAAAAAGTAGTGGCGGCGTTGGCATTGGCACGCTGTTTAAGCTGGCGATGGATGCGGGCTGGCAGCCTGAGCGGCGTGAGCTTTCGAGCGAAGAGCGCAACCGTTTGGAGCGTGAGCGCGCCGCTCGGCTGGCTGAGCGTAAGGCCAGAGAGGCGAAAGAGCAGGCCGTTGCCGAGGCCTTGCAGCGCCGCACGGCGCTTGTTGCCCAGGAGATTTGGGAGAATGAGTTAAGGCCGCAGGGCGCTGTTGATCAGTTTAATAGTGTGATTGCTGAGCTAAGCGCTGGCGGCAAGCCTTCGGCGTTGGATTTTGCCACCACGTTGAGTAAGTACCTGGTGGGCAAGCGCGCCATGGCGTATGGAGTGGGGTTTCCTCGTCGGCAAATGCTGGTGATTAGTGATGAGCTGACCGGCAAGGTGAGCCTGGTGCGTGACGCTGAGAAGATACGCCAGACGTTGCCCAGACTAAAAGATAAGCCCGACCATATCAGTACCCGTTATCTCAAAACGGGCTTGGCACTGGTGCCGCTGCAGAATGAGCAGGGCGCGTTGGTAAACCTGCAGTTTTTGTGGGGCAGTGGCAAAAAATCATTCTTTTTAGGCGCGCAGAAGCAGGGCGCTTTTCATTTTATCCGCGAGGATATTCTTTTCCGGCAGACGCAATCCCCCGTGCCCCCTATTTGTGTGGGTGAGGGTTACGCGACCATGGCGGCGGTTCACGAGGCTACGGGTCACCCATGTGTCGTGGCGTTTGATGCTGGAAATTTGCTGTCGGTGTGCAAGGCGATACGCGCGCGGTACCCAAGCCATAACATTATTGTGGCCGGTGATGATGACCGCGCCACGCCGGGGAATCCTGGCCGATCCATGGCTATTCAAGCTGCCGAGGCAGTAAGCGGCCCAAATGGCACCAGTGCCTGGGCTGTGTTCCCGACTTTTGCAGATAACAACAACGAACAGGAGGCTGTGAGTGGCTAAAAGTAAGGCGCCAACTGATTTCAATGATTTGAAGAATGAGGCGGGTGCTAATGCTGTGGCCGATGCCTTTGGCGAGCCGCCTGAATCTCCCGCACCCTCTTTGAAAGTGCTGCCGCGTTTTGATCTGGATTTTTTGCTCGAGCATTTTTATGTGACGTTTCCAGAGGCCCAGATATGGGATTCGTCAACTCAGAGCCTGATGAAGAAGTCAGCAGCGAAGGATGCTGTTGGTCCCAAGCTGTTTGGCCAGTGGCTGGATCACGCTGAGCGGAAAAGTATTGATCATGGTCAGTGCAAGCGCGCGGTTTCTGCCGCCCAGGCCTCGGGGGACGGGGGGGTGCAGACCATGCTTGAGCGGTACGTTTACATTTTTAATAGTGATGAGTGCTACGACACGGCAACCGACGAGCAATTCAAGGTGACAAATCTTCGCTATGCCTACCCAGAGAGCTATGAGAAGTGGCTGAAAAGCCCGCACAGGCGACAGGTTTTGCGTGATGCGCTGGTGTTTGATCCAACGCAGAATCGAACAGGACCGGGTACCATTAATCGTTTTCACGGTATTGAGATGATGCCTGGTGAGCCTGGCGAGGGTAATCAGGCGTGTAGAAATATTATTGATTTGGTCGATGAGCTTTGCGGTGGCGTAGCTGAGCACCGGGATTATTTGCTGAAGTGGATGGCTTACCCATTACAAAATGTAGGGGCCAAGCTGGCCAGTGCTGTGATTTTGCACGGTGAGGTTCACGGCAGCGGCAAATCACTATTTTTTGAGGAGATATTGCGCAAGATTTATGGGCGTTACAGTGTGACGTGCGGCCAGCATGAGCTGGAAAGCCCTTACAATGGATGGGCCAGCGGTAAGTTGTTCTGTCTGTTTGAGGAGGTGTTGAGCCGGTCTGAGAAGCATAACCAGTCAGGTATGATCAAACACATGGTCACGGGCCGCACAAAGCGGGTAAACATGAAGTTCATTAACGACTGGGAAGAGGCGAACTATATGAACGCGGTCTTCTTGAGTAATGAGCATCAGCCTTTGCCGCTAGAGGCCAATGACCGGCGCTTTTTTGTGCTTTGGGTAGATAGAAAGCTGCGCGAGGATCTAAGGCAAGGCATTATCCGAGAATTGAATAACGGTGGTGTTGAGGCGTTTTATGGCTTTCTGCTTCAGTACCCGCTTGATGGTTTTGACCCCTTTACCGCGCCACCGATGACTGATGCCAAGCAGGCAATTATCGATTTTGGGCGGCCCGCCTGGGATGCTTTCTACCGCGAATGGGAAAGCGAGAGCCTGCCCATACCCTATAGAACGTGTGCGGCCAAGCAGCTATTTGAGGCCTTTAAGCATTGGTGCGCTGAGAATGGCGAGCGAAGTACGCTTTCTCAGCGTAAATTCACCAGTTTTATTAAAACACGCGTTACCTTGCGCCGGGATCAGCGCTATGACGCCGGGGGCGTGAAGACCAACTTTTACATGGTAGATAGACCTCCCGCACAGGATGGCGTTGAGCGCTGGTTTGCCGAGCGCTTTAAGCATTTTGATTCTGCGCTGGATTCTTGGTTAAGTAAGGATGGTGCCGTCTAATGTGCCGGTCATGCCGGTCATGCCGGTCATGCCGGTCATGCCGGTTTAGGTGCCGGTCAAGCGTTTTTTGTAAGTCTTTGAATTCTTTAGGAATGCCGGTCTGCCGGTTATGCCGGTCTTAATTTCCCTCACGCGCGCGCATGCGCGCATGTGCGCGCGCGTAATAAGACCTAGTGGAGGAAAATATTTTTTTCCCATGCGAGGAAATGTTAACAGGCATAACAGGCAGACCGGCATTTGTATATTAATCAGTAACTTATAATTTTTAACTAACCGGCATCTAAACCGGCAAGACCGGCAAGGTTTTAGAGGGGAGATTCTGCATGATTTATCGACTGGAACGACTGCTTGAGGAATGGGCGCGGTGCTGCCGCTTAAATGGGGCCGATTTGGCCGGCTTGGGGTATCCCAAGGGCATGGGCGCAGTGGTGATGGAGAAGCGCAGCACGGGGCGAAAAAAGGCCACACACGGCCTTGGCAAAACGGCTCATGTGTTGCGGGCGAGCATTGGCGGGGGATTGGATGCCAGGGCGACGGCATCGAGGCCCAGCAAGGCGCCAACGCGACATATGCGCGGTGATGTAGAGCGCTTGGATAAGGCCATTGCTGCTCTGCCTGGCGATGAGCAGTATTTGCTTGAGGTAGCGTTTGTGCGCGAGGGGCTGAATAAGGCGCAGCGAGCGGGGCTGCTGGGTGTGTGCGTGCAGACAATGGATGCGCGGCTGGATGCCCTGGGCTTGCGGCTTGATCGAGAGATTTTTGGTGAGAGCTATGTGAATGCCGATCTGGCTGATATTTCGGCTCAGTTGGATGGCTTGAATGACAAGTTATCCACAGTTTGAGTGCTGGATTTCCGGCTTTGAAAATTTTTTTTGTTTGTAGGCTGCTGATTTAATTATATTTTATTTGGTTATCAACAGCCGTTCTAAAAATGTTATCTGGCTTTTTTGCGGTTAGGGGTATTCAATATGTTTCAATCGCAAAAGTTGACGAACAAAGAAGCCCGGCCCACAAAGCCGGGTTTTTTTATGCCTGCATTTTAGCGGCCACATTGCGACTCATGGCTTCAGTCGGAGCGACCCCATTGCCCTCTTCGTGAGGGCTTTTTTATTTTAGGTGAATGTTATGGCCGGCGACATAAGCACCCATTTCAGCCGAATCGAGTTTCGGTGCAAGTGCGGGAATTGTGAGTTCGACACGGTAGATGCCGGCCTGGTGGCAATGCTTGAGAAGATTCGCACTCATTTCCAACGGCCGGTAACCATTAACTCCGCTTGCCGATGCGCTAGACATAATGCCCAAGTGGGTGGGAGCGCGCGCAGTCAGCATTTGTATGGCCGCGCTGCCGACATTCGGGTTAGCAACGTAGAGCCAAGCGCCGTTGCCGACTTTGCAGAAACACTAAACCCGGGCGGCTTAGGGCGCTACAGCACGTTTACTCACATTGACAGCCGTAACGGCAGAGCGCGGTGGAAGACATGAGCTGGTCGAGTATTGCAAAAGATATTGGCAAGGTGGCGCCCCTGCTGGGCTCAGTCTTGGCTGGACCTGCTGGCGGCACTGTTGGTGCTCTTGTTGCTGCTGGCCTTGGTGTTGATGGCGGTTCTGAGTCTGTCGCAAAGGCTCTTGGTGGGCCTGATGCGGTGGCTAAGCTCAAGCAAATTGAGGCGGATCATCGCGCCGAACTTGAGCAGATGGCAGTAGAGCTGGCAAAGGCTGAGATTGCGGATGTACAGAATGCGCGGGCGAATCATAAGCACAGCCCAATGCCTGCGGTGATTACCTTGGTGATGACTCTGATGGCGTTGGTGTATGGCTTGGCGTTGTTTCAAGTAAATGTGCCAGATGCGAACCGCGATATGGTGAATTACTTCGGTGGCCAGCTCATTGCGCTGTGGGTGGCAAGCGTTGTGTATTGGATTGGCACGACGCGATCCAGTGCCGAGAAGACGAGGCTGATGTCTTGAGCACTGCAATGGCGCGAAAGGTTGAGGTTGGCCTGTTGGTTGCGATAGTGGGCTTGGTGATTCCGCTGTATCTGCATTGGGATGCTAAGCGAGATGAGCGCGCGGCCAAAGAGGCAAAGGCGGCTGCCGAGATCGCCAAGAACGCGCAGGCCGTTCTGAACATCGAGAATGGCGTGCGTATTTATGGAGAGGTTACTCGGAGACTGGTGGACAAGTCCGGCACTCATGAGGCGGATATTTCTTCACTGAAAACCGAGACTAAGTCGTTGCGCCGTGATGTTGACCGAGTTGAGGCGAGGATCCCATGAACAACGCGCTGCGTGTGTTGCATCGATCGACCATTGCGATCGGCCTAGTCTGCTTGCTTATTGCCTGCTCTGCCATAGCGCAGGTTTCGGTGGTGCCAGTGCTAATGGATTCTGCAGTGATTGGCGTTCTTGATCATGGCATCGAGGTGTCGCTCGACGCCTCGCCAAGCTCAGTCGATATGCTCGAAGCACTTAATGCTGCAGACCTGAAGATAGAGCAGGGCTATGAGCTACTTAACGTTAGCCCGGCAGAGTCTACACCAGGGGAAGCCAGCGGCTTAATCCTAAATCACTGAACAATCGTTCTAATCACTCACGGTATTTTGCCGGAGGCACAACCATGCGATTTCTCATTCTTTGCGCGCTTTTAATAGCGGGGCCAACGCTCGCCTGTGACCGGGTGAACGTGGGCATGCTGGTGACTCACTTTGATTCTGGTGATTACAACGAAAACGGCCCGTTGATTGGCTGCGAGGGTGTAGCTGGTAGCAAGTGGAATCTGCGTTACATGCGCAATTCTCACAGCTGGGACAGCTTCTTGCTCACGCGATATTTGCATGTTGTGACGGTTGGGCCTGTTGCGTTGGGCGGTGAGCTCGGGCTGGTAACTGGTTACCGGGAGAAGCTGCCGAGCTTGAGCAACATCGTCAACCCGGCGCTCGCCGGTCAGTTCGGCAAGGCCTGGCCATTAATGCAAAAGCTACACCCGTGGGCAATGGCAACAGCTCGATTACCTATCTCCGATAACGCGTCGACAACGCTTGCCTATTTCGGTGCGGGTGCGGCGCTGGTCTTCAGTGTAGAGCTGTAGGCAGCGACATGTTTAAGCTTGGGGTCGACACGCCAAACATGCCCAATATCCAGCAGATGCTGGCGAGCATGCCAAATGAAATTCCCTTTGCAACGGCGAAAGCGTTAACGCGCACATCAAAAGCGGTAGAGGTTGATCTGCGCGCAACGATGGAGCGTGTATTTGATCGACCCAAGCCGTTTACGGTTCGCTCGACGTTCACAAAGCCTGCTACAAAGCGCCGGCTTCAGTCGACAGTAGGGCTTAAAGACTTTGCGCCCAAAGGGACGGCGGCAGCTCAGTACTTGCAAGCACAGATAGCTGGTGGAAAACGCAGGCCGAAGCGATCGGAGAGAGCGCTTCAATACAGAGGCAGACTAAAGCCTGGCCAATACATGGCGCCTGGCCGAGATGCTCGGCTGAACAAATACGGAAATTTAACGGCCGCGCAGGTCGTCAAGGCGCTATCTAACGTTGGCGGCCAAATAGACACTTACCAAAACACCACCAGCGCGTCAGCAAAGCGAGCGGGTGGGCGCAAGTACTTCTGGCTTCCCAACAATGGGATCTTCTGGCGCCAAGGGAAGAAGCTGAAGTCGTTCATGGTGATAGCGAGCAATCCGAACTACCGACAGAGGTTTGATTTTTACGGTGTAAGTCAGCAGTCTGCGGAAAGACACCTCCCAGACCAAGTGTTGCGCTCAGTCAATGAGGCAATTAGCGAGGCTGCTCGCAGGTCCGGCGCTTCATCAGGTCGGGGCGGCAGCTAAAGGTACTCCCGGAGGGGTACCCCGCACGGGTAATTCGGGCCCCGGTGTTTTAACAGATATCTGATTTTCCTAGGGGGGTTGTATTGAGGGTGGTGCAGCTCCTGCTGTGTTGTCGCTAGCTCAGCGTTCGCTGGTTTTTATTGAGTTGAATCGTTCATGGATTTAGACGCCCAAGCAAAACAAGCCGACTTCGCCGAACTTGTCGGTGCAACTCAGCAGGCCGTTGGTAAGCATGTTGCGTCGGGTCTATTGGAGAGAGGCGCTTCTTATCGTGTTTGGCTGGCGACCTATTGCGAAAAGCTTCGGACTGAAGCATCAGGTCGCGTCCAGTCAAATGCCCGCGAACGCCGGGATCTTGCGCAAGCCGCTGAATCAGAAGCAAAGGCCGCAATGACAATGCGTCAGCTTTGGCGCGAAGACGAATTAATTCTGGATTTAGAAACTGTCCGACAGGTGATGTCGGAGTGGTCGACTATTGGCAAAAACGAATTTTTAGGAGCTGTGGATTCGATTATCACAGCCATTGAGTCAGAGCATGGGATCACGGTCGACCGAGATACACTGCAGCGAGATGTCGAAACTGCCCTCAGAGCTATTGGCAGTTACTCGCTCGAATCTCCAGAAGTTAATTCTTGAAGTACGAGAGCAGTGGGTTCCTCAGCCTGACCAGCCGCTAATCGAGTGGCTACCTGACAACATTCGATTGCCAGCAGAGGATAGCGACAGCGCAGGCTACTACAAAGTCGAATCGGTGCCGTACTTCTGGGGCATCATGCACGCGCTAGACAGCGAGCTCTGCTGGCTGGTTGTGATGCAAAAAGCTGCACAGATTGGGTGGACGGTACTGCTGGCGGCGTGGATCTGCAAAGTTGCGAAAGTCGACCCTAGTCGGATACTCGCGCTTTTCCCGAAGGAGGAAAAAGGCCGCAAGTTCATGGATGAGAAGTTTGTGCCGATGGTGCAAGCCTCGCCATCCATGCGTGGAGTGATCGACACCAGTACTAGCCGCAGCAGCGGCAACCGAACAACGGTAAAAAAATGGCCAGGCGGTGAGCTAACTTGCGTTGGCTCAAACTCAGTTAGCAACGTGAAGTCGACCACTAGCCGGCGGGGCATAGTTGAAGAGCCCGACGACACTAACCGCGACATCGGCGACCAAGGCGACTCAATTCGCCTATTCCGTGAACGCCTCAAGCGCATGCGGAAAAAGAAACTGGTAGTCGGCGGCACGCCATCAGTGGCTGACCTCTCCCAGGTGGAGCACTACACCAAGCTCGGAACTATGCGGGTGTTGCCGGTGACGTGTCACGACTGTGGTGAAAGTCATGTGCTCGATTGGGAGTACGTTAGCTGGGACGAGAAGGAGCAAGGCACCGCGCACCCAGTGTTCGGTTTAGCGCTACCAGACACAGCGGTATACAGCTGCCCGCACTGCGGCAGCGTGTGGAGCGACTACCGGCGACAGCGCAACATACTGGAAACGTGCGAGGCGGCGCGGGATGCCGGTGACCCGTTCTGCGGCTGGATAAAACAACAAGTAGGCGAGGGCTACGGCCCGTACGACGAAGAACCTATAGAAACATTTATGGAGCTGTCAGAGCTTTACGTCTGCATGCCCGGTACCAGCCTGGCAGACGTAGTACGCGACTACCTTGAAGCCGAGCACGAAGCTGAAGCGGGCGACGAGTCTGCCCGGATTGTATTTCAAAACAGCAAGCTGGGGCGGCCCTATCAGTATGCCGCCAACCAGATACTGGATAGCGACAAACTCCGTGAGGCCGCTGAAGACCGCCCCGAGCTGGTGTGCCCAGCCGAAGGCCTCATGGTCACCATCGGCATCGACGTACAGCACGACAGGCTGGCCATCATTGTCCGCGCCTTTGGTCGCAATGAAGAAAGCTGGCAAATGTACTGGGGCGAGATCGACGGAGACACCGTAGATAAAAATGACCCCTGCTGGACGGCACTCGACAAACTCGTTTTTCAGACCTTTGAGCACGAACGTTTCGGCGGAATCAATGCGGCGGCGATCGGTATCGACTGCTCAGACGGACAAACCAGCAACGCCGTTTACCACTGGGTGCGAACGCGCAGCAAAAAGTACCGCGGCACCCTGGTTATGGCGGTGAAGGGCGATAGCAACGACCAAGGCACAAAAGAAATCTTCAGCCTGCCTAAACAGGTAGATCGGGCCAATGCCAAGCGTGTTACCAAGGCCGACAAATTCGGCGTCAAGGTCTACATGGTCGGCACCCACAAAGCCAAGGATCTGATATCCCGGCGGCTGCTCGGCACCAGCGCTTACATGCACAGCTGCAAAGAAGTGCGGCAAGACTACTGGGAGCAAGTCACGGCAGAAGTGAAAGCCCCAAGCAAAAAGCACCGAGGCAAACTGGTGTGGCAAGTGCGGACCGGGCGGCGAAATGAAGGGACTGACTGCGAGGTTTATGCACTCCATGCGGCTCATGCGCGTGGGATGCACAAACACAACGAGGCTAAATGGTCAGAGATAGAGGGCAAGCTTGGTCAGCGGACGCTATTCAGCGAACCGGCCAATCAAACCAACGACAAGCCGAAAACCAAAAAGCCACGGCAGAGCAGGCCGGTTGGCTCTTTGTTGAACTAACAAAGCCCGGCCAAGTGTCGGGCTTTTTGTTTCACGTAGAACATTGGAAGCCTCATGACTCAATCCGCAGCTGAAATGGTGGCCATCTACATCCAAGCGGAAAAGGATGTGCTGGAAGGCAAAACCACTGTAATGAACGGGCGCACGTTCACCATGGAAAACCTGAATGAGATCCGTGACGGTCGCGTGGAATGGGAGCGCCGCTTGCAGCAGCAAACCGCAGCGGCTGGCGGTAAGCGCAAACGCAGCCCGGCACTGGCGAACTTTATTCGATGAAAAATCCTATAGACGGCATTGTCGGTTTCTTCTCGCCTGAGTCTGGCCTGCGTCGCGCGCGAGCGCGCAAGGCTCTGGATGTAGTGTCCAGGTATGAAGCCGCCCAGCCCAGTCGCACCCGCAAAAACCCCGGCGACAACCGTAGCGGCGATGCCGTGGTGGAGATGGATCTAGCCACCCTGCGTGGGCAGGCTCGACACCTGGAACAGAACTACGACTTCGCCACCGGCATACTCACCACGCTCGTCAACAACGTAGTGGGGCCGCATGGCATAGGCGTTGAGTTCATGCCTAAAGACCTGAGTGGCGACATTCACGAAGGGCTAGCCACGGCGATGAACCGAGCTTATCGCGATTGGGCGAGGCGCCCCGAATGCACCGGCCAACACAGCTGGGCAAAAACTCAGCGCCTGCTGGCGCGCACCTGGTTTCGTGATGGTGAAGTGCTGGCTCGTCACCTTGAAGGCGCCATTCCCGGCTACAAACACGCCAGCGCCGTGCCCTACAGCCTAGAGTGCTTTGAGCCAGATTTTTTGCCGCACGACTGGTCGGACCCTTCAAGCCGAGTTGTGCAGGGTGTGCAAAAATCCGCATGGGGCCAAGTGCAAGGCTACTGGTTATACGACGAGCACCCCGGCAGCAACCACGGCTGGAAGAACAAACTGCGCTTTCACAGAGGCGACAGCATCGAGCACCTGAAGTTTGTCAGCCGCCTGCACCAAACGCGCGGCGTCAGCATCTTTGCTTCTGTACTGGACCGCCTAAACGATATCAAAGACTACGAAAGCTCAGAGCGGGTCGCGGCCAAAATCGCCAGCATGATGGTTGGCTTTATCCAAAAGGGCGACCCGGGTCTTTATGAGGCTGAGGGCGATGAAGATGAAAAAGGCAACCGCCTGTTTGACCTTCAGGCTGGCGGTATTTATGACGACCTGCAGCCCGGTGAAACCGTCGGCACTATTCAGAGTAACCGCCCCAGCACACTGCTAACCCCCTTTTTAGAAACCATGCAGCGCATGGTGGCAGCTGGCACCAACGCCAGCTTTAGCAGCATTGCCAAAAACTACAACGGCACTTACAGCAGCCAGCGCCAAGAGCTGGTCGAGCAGTTTGTTAACTACACCGCACTCAGTCTGGAGTTCTGCGAAGAAATCGTAGAGCCCGTAGTGCGGCGCTGGGTGCGCATGGCCCAGCTCAGCGGCGCTATTGATATCCCGCCAGAGGTGGACGTTAGCAGCTTGCTGCATGTGGATTTCATCACCCCAAGCATGCCGTGGATCAACCCCGTGCACGAAGCGCAGGCGGACGAAATACTGCTGGAAAACATGCTTATCAGCCCTCAGCAGTCCATTCGCCGACGCGGCCGAAACCCACATGAGGTGCTGGATCAAACGGCATCGTGGAACAAAAGCGTTAAAGAAAAAGAACTTACTACGCCAGCCAAGCGGCCAACAACAAGTGACGCTGAGAGTGACCCCGTTACCAAAGCCGCGCTAGCCATGCTGGAAGGGCTTAACAATGAAGGCGGCTGACAGGCGCGGCGAGCTACTCAGCCTGGCAGTCGCTGCGAAAGCAGTAAAGGCATTGGCTAAGGCTGCAAACCTGCGCTGGCGAGGCAGGTACAGCAATGATGCCGACTACCTTGCCGGCGACGTGGTGTTTTGGCAGGGCAGCAGCTACGTATGCGACACGGCCTGCAAGGGTGTGCTGCCGAGCAACACAGATAACTGGACGCCGCTGGCACTGAGGGGCCCAGCAGGCGCTCAAGGCCCGAAAGGTGATACCGGCGACACTGGCCCTGCAGGCCCTCAGGGGCTGAAAGGCGACACCGGCGACACTGGCCCTGCAGGCCCTCAGGGGCTGAAAGGCGACACCGGAGACACCGGCCCGGCAGGTGTTCAAGGCCCGAAAGGCGATACCGGTGACACTGGCCCAGCTGGCCCTCAGGGGCTGAAAGGCGACACAGGCGACACTGGCCCAGCATG
>NZ_JAFBBD010000013.1:22193-25049 GCF_016906995.1 Spongiibacter marinus
TAAAAGGCGACACAGGCGACACTGGCCCAGCAGGCCCTCAGGGGCTAAAAGGTGATACCGGCGACACAGGCCCGCGCGGACCAGGCATGGAGCTTTGGACTGGCGAAGACTACCCGGCAGTGGGTGACTTTCCAGAGCCGCTAGCGATCATGTACAGGCAGGCGGACGGCAGCTTGTTTTTCCGTGTGAATGACCCGCAGTCGGGCGAGCTTGTTGCGCGGGTGCTCAACCAGTGGCAGAGCGACTACTTATACGAAGCGAAGGCAAATAAGGGCGTTAACGGCGGGTATCCCGCGATAAATGAGAATGGCGGGATTGACGCTGTGGGGTTTGGTGCGACAGCAATTGCAGGCAGCGGCGGTTACTTCGTAAATGGTGTGAGAGTTGTGGGTGCCCAGCAGCCTGTTATCGCCGACTCTCAAGCGCCCGTCTCTAGCGAAAGCGTCGATGTTTTTTACGGCGCCACAGAGCGAGACGTCATCCAGAGTTTGCAGGCCACGGCTAACGAGCTGCAAACCACACTGAATTCAGCGCTCGCAGCTTTGCGAGCGCACGGCTTAATTGCCCAGTAGCGCCCAGCCGCTGGCAACAGCAAAACGAGGAAACCCCCATGCACACAAAACATCAACCACGCGCCAGTGCGCGAGGTGGCAGCGCTACGCCCAAAGAAAAGCCAGCGCGGCAGCGAATCAATTAGCGGCAGCCACACAACCCAACAAGCAGGTATAGCAATGAGTAAACACTGGTACAGCATGGCGATGAGCTCGCCCCAGGCCACGGCCAATAAAACCGCCGAAATTCACATCTATGGCTACGTTGGCGGATGGGATGTAAGCGCCCGCCAATTTGCCAAAGACCTAAAAGAGCTCGGCGAGCTGGATGAAATTGCGCTGCACATTAACAGCCCCGGCGGTAGCGTGTTTGAAGGCACCGCCATCTACAACCTGCTGAAGAACCACAAGGCCAAAATCGAAACCCATATTGACGGTATTGCCGCCAGCATGGGCAGTGTAATCGCCTTGGCAGGCGACACGGTGCATATTGCCGAGAACGCCTACTTCATGATCCACAACCCAAGCGGCGTGGTCGCAGGGGAAGAGAAAGACATGAAAAAGGCGGCCGACCTGCTGGCCAAAATCAAAACCACTATGGTCAATCTGTACTCATCGCGCAGCGGCATGAGCGAAGAAGAAGTGATCCAGGCCATGGATGAAGAAACCTGGTACGCCGGCACCGAAGCCGTAGAAGCAGGCTTCGCAGACTTCGCCACAGAGGCTCAAGACCTAGCTGCATGTTTTGACCCCGACGCCTTCAACGGCTTCAACAAAACCCCTGATGCCGTTATGGAGCTGGTCACCGCCAGCGCCGACCCTGTTTTATTCCCGTCTGCGGTTGCAGGCACCCAACAAACCCAAGAGGTTAAACCCATGAAGCAAGCACCAAATACCCCGGCTGCAACCGCCGCAAAAGCGGAATTAACAGCCGAGCAAACCGCACAGATCAGCAACGATGCTGTCGCCAACTACAAAGCCGCCCAGGCCAAGCGCAAAGCCGATATCAACGCTGTGTTTGAAGGCTTCACCGGCCACGAGGCGCTGCAGGCCCAGTGCTTAAATGACGAAAACTGCGACAGCGCACAGGCCAAAGACAAGCTGCTGGCCGCCATTGGCGACCAAAACAAGCAGCCTGGTCAAAGCTACAGTGTGGTAGTGGGCGAACACGCCGGCATTAAAACCATGATGGCCCACGCCGAAAACGCCATTGCTGCCCGCGCATTAGGCGAAGCCCGCGTGGAAAACAACCAGCTGGCAGGCCACACCATGTACGAACTGGCGCGCGCCTTCTTGCACGCTCGCAGCGTACCCACTGGCCACATGGACAAAATGGCGCTGGTTGCCGCCGCGTTTACCCACAGCTCGGGCGACTTCACCACCGTGCTGGGCAACATTGCCTACAAAGCCATGCTTAAAGGCTACGAAGAAGCTTCGGAGACCTTCCAGCTGTTCACAAGCGTTGGCAGCTTCTCCGACTTTAAGGTACACACCCGCACAGACCTTGGCAGCTTCCCCAGCCTTCGCCCTGTAGCCGCTGGCGCCGAGTATAAATACGTCACACTGGGCGAGCGCGCCGAAACGGCCGTGCTGGCCACTTACGGCGAGTTGTTCGGCATTAACCGCCAAGCCATCATTAATGACGACCTGAGCCTATTTACTCGCCTGCCAATGAAAATGGGCCGCGCCGCCATACGCACAGTGGGCGACCTGGTGTTTGATGTGTTCATCAACAACCCAGCCATGGCGGACGGCAAATCGCTGTTCCATGCCGACCACGGCAACCTGGCAACGGCCAGCGCCATTAACACCGCAAGCGTTGACGCAGCGCGCGTAAAAATGGCCAACCAAAAAGACGGCGATGCCATCTTAAACCTGCGCCCCAAATTCCTGCTTTGTGGTACGGCAGACGAGGGTGCAGCGCGCGTGGCCATGCAGTCTGAATTTGAGGTTGGCGCAAGCGCCAAGAACAACACCGTGCCTAACAGCGTGCGCGGCATTGCCGAGGTAATTAGCGATGCCCGCCTGGCTAACCACAATGGCTGGTACTTGCTGGCAGACCAAAACATGCACGACACCATCGAGGTGCAGTACCTGGACGGCCAGCAAGCCCCGGTATTAGAGCAGCAGCAGGGCTGGAACGTGGATGGCACAGAATTCAAGGTTCGCATGGATGCTGCTGCCAAAGCATGGGACTACCGCGGCATGGTCAAAACGCCCAAGTCGTAATCCCTTTTTACTCACCAAACAGACCAACTAAACCGCCGGCTAAGCCCGGCGGTTTTGCTTTCTGCCAATTAAAAAT
>NZ_JAFBBD010000014.1 GCF_016906995.1 Spongiibacter marinus
GGCGAACGGGCAAGCGATATACCCGGCTATAGAACTCAGATCCGGTCAGATTTTGTACAAAGTGGAACTTTTTGCATGAATCTGGGCCGGACCTCTGGTACCGAAGCCCAGAGTCAACCTAACCCGCTTCCACGGGGTGTTCGCACCCAACAGTCGGCACCGGGCGTTGGTCACGCCGGCAAAACGGGGCAGGGGCAACAAGGTCAGGGTGGCTGATGAACCGGCAACACCAGCACAACGGCGAGCGTCGATGACATGGGCGCAACGGCTCAAGCGTGTTTTCAATATCGACATCGAGACCTGCAGCGGCTGCGGCGGCGCCATGAAAGTCATCGCCTGCATTGAAGACCCTATAGTGATCAAGCAGATCCTTGATCACCTGAAGCACAAAGCCGAAACCAGCGGGACCAGGGCGTTACCCGAAAGCCGGGCGCCACCGGCTGAGCTGCTCCTGGGTCTGTTTGACTGACGAGCCTGAAGGCCAACGATACCAATCAAAATGCTGCGTTCACAGCGCCGCGGCAGGGATCCGCCGTGCTGGTTGTCGGAAAAGGAGCCGCTAGTGGGAAAGAGGAGGGTAAATTTTCAGCGTTGCTGGCTCCCCGTCAGCCGGATTGGGTTGCATCGCAGGGGTGTCGAAAGAGTCAACTGCGGTCCAAAGCTGTTGGACTTGGGTGAAAAGGGCGTTTATTCTTCCTATACGTCCATCCCCGCATCAGCGCTCGGGCACCTGAAGGCGGAACCACAGGGCGTACAGAGCCGGCACAAACAACAGGGTAATCGCCGTGCCCACGGCGATGCCGCCGATCAGCACGTAGGCCAACGGCCCCCAGAAGCTGTCCAGGGTCAGGGGCACAAAGGCGAATACCGCGGCCAGCGCGGTCAACACTACCGGCCTGGCGCGCTGCACCGCCGCCTCGATCACCGCGGTGGCCGCCTCCAGCCCTGCCTCCAGATTGTCCTGCACCTGCTGGGTGAGGATCATCGTGTTGCGCATGAGAATGCCGGACAGGCCGATCAGCCCGAGCAGGGCATTGATCCCGAAGGGCTGGTCGAACAGCACCATGGCGGCTACCGCTCCCACGAGCCCCAGGGGCGCCGTGGCCACCACGATAAACAGCCCCGAAAAAGAGCGCATCTGCAGCATGATGAGAATCAGCGTCAGGATCACCATCACCGGCTGCATTGCCTGGATCGAGCCTTCCCCCTTGGCCGAGCTCTCGATACTTCCCCCCAGTTCCATGTGGTAGTCGAGGGGCAGCTGGCTGCGGAAACTCTCCAGCTGCTGCCAGATGGCCATCTGCACCGCCGGCGCCTGGGCGCCGCGCACATCCGCCTGCACCGCCAGCACCCGCTGCCGGTTGTGGCGTTTGATCACCGGGTCCTCAAACTCCACGCTCAGCTCACCCAGCTGAATCAACGGCAGCTTGTCGCCGGACTGGTTGCGTATTTCCAGGTGCTCCAGGTCGGGCAGAGTATCGCGCCGTGCCCGTGCTCGCAGCTCTACTGTGCGGACATCCCGGCGCAGTTCATCGATCGGCAGGCCGTCCAGCTGGAACTGCACCTGCCTGGCGACCTCGCTGGGTGTCAGGCCCATCAGGCGCAGTCGCTCGCTGTCCATTTTGAGCCGCACCACCGGCACCCTCTCGTCCCAGTCCAGGTGGGTGCCCGTGGTGTTCGGATGCGCGTCGACCCGTGCACTGACCTCCCGCGCCAGCTCCCTCAGGACCAGGGGGTCGGGACCAAGTATGCGGAAGGTAACTGGCCAGACCACGGGTGGGCCGTAGAACAGACGAGTCAGTCGAATACGGGCCTCGGGAAATTCGCCGGCATCCACGTGGGTCCGCAGGGTCTTCAGGATATGATCACGCCCATCGGCATCCTCGCCAATGGCGATAATCTTGGCAAATGCGGGGTTCGGCTGCTCCGGGTTGGCCGAGAGGAAAAAGCGGGGAGCCCCGGCGCCCACATAGGAGGACAGGCTGCGCACCTCGGGCATGTCCTCGAGGACAGCCTCCAGGCGCTGCACCACGCGGTCGGTCACACCGATCGCACTGCCCTGGGGCAGGTAGATTTCCACCAGGGCCTCGGGCCTGTCCGAGGCGGGAAAGAACTGCTTCTGTACCACGGTATTCATGCCCACCACACCCAGCGCCAGCAGAGCGACGGTCACCGCCACCACGCTCTTGCGGTGGCGAACGCAGGCTAGGATCAGCCCGCGCAGGCAACGGTAGAGTGGCGTCTGGTAGGCGTCCTCACCGTGCCCCTGACTGTGCAGGTCCGGCAACAGCTTCACGCCGAGCCAGGGGGTGAAGGTCACCGCCACCAGCCAGGACACCAGCAGGGAGAAGGCCATGACCCAGAAGATATTTCCCGCGTACTCACCGACGCCGGAGCGGGCAAAACCGATCGGCACGAAGCCCACCACCGTGACCAGGGTACCGAAGAGCATCGGCGCCGCGGTAACGTTCCAGGCATGGGTGGCCGCCTGGACCCGGTCCCAGCCGGCCTCCATCTTCACAATCATCATTTCGATGGCAATGATGGCGTCGTCCACCAGCAGGCCAAGGGCGATAATCAAGGCCCCCAGGGTGATTCGGTCGAGGTTGATCCCGGCCAGTTTCATCAACAGGAAGGCCAGCCCCAGGGTCACCGGTATGGCGATCCCCACGATCAGGCCAGCTCGCAGGCCGATGGAAAGAATGCTCACCGCCATCACTACGGCCACCGCGACCAGGAACTTCACCTGGAACAGGTCCACCGCCGCCCGGATCATGTCGGTCTGGTTGGTCAGGGTATGCAGGGTCATGCCCAGGGGCAGACGGCCGCGCTCGCGCTCCAGGAAGGCGGATAACTCCGCCCCAAAATCCAGCCCGTTCTCACCCTCGCGCATGACCACACCCAGCAGAATGGCATCCTCCCCGTGTGCCCTGACCAGGTAACTTGGCGGGTCCTCGTAACCGGAGTGGACGGTCGCGAGGTTCCCCAGGCGCAGCAGTCGATCACCAATGGCGACGGGGACCGCCTCCAGCGCACCGCGGGCGGAGAGGTCCGAGTCGATACGCAGGTAGGTTCGCGGCCCCTCGCGGTCGATGAAACCGGCGGGGGCCAGCTGGTTGTGCGCCGCGATGGCATCAAAAATCACTTCGGGGCGAACCCCAAGGTTGGCCAGACGCGCCGGATCGAACTCCACGAAAACCCGCTCGCTGCGCTCACCTAGGAGCAGCACCTTGCGCGTGCCGTCCAGGCGCTGCAAGCGGTCACGGATAGCCTCCGCCTCGCGGGTCAGGTCGGCCATCGGCAGGCCCGGTGCAGTCAGCGCCAGTAGCGAGAAGTAGACGTCGGAGAAATCATCGTTGACGATCGGGCCAATCACCCCCTCAGGCAGGTTCGGCGCCTCGTCCCACATCCGCTTGCGCACTTCATAGAAGAGGTCGGGCACCGCTTCACTGGGCGTATAGTCCTCGAACTCCACCTGCAGATCGACACGCCCCGGACGAATCACTGTTTCGATGCGATAGAGGTCCTCGACCTCCTGGATGCGCTGCTCCAGACGGTCGGCCACCTGCTCCTCAATCTCTTCCGGGGTCGCCCCCGGCCACAGGGCGGAGACCACCATGATGCGCACGGTAAAACTCGGGTCCTCGGCGCGCCCCAGCGTCGTGAAGGCATAGACCCCGGCCACTACTGACAGCAGCAAAAAGAACAGCGTGAGGGCACGCTCGTGCACCGCCAGGGCAGAGAGATTGGGGAAACTCATTGCCTGCGCTCCCGCACCGCCTGGCCGGGTTCCAGCAGATGGGTGCCGAGCCGGATCACCGGCGTGCCGGCGGGCAGATCCACCGCCACCAGCACACGATCGTCGCGCAAACCGGCGATCGATACCGACACCGGGTGCGCCTCACCGTCGCGCAAGGTCCAGATGCGGGGACCCTCCCCACGTTCATCCAGCGCGGAGAACGGCAGGGCAAAGCGCTGCGAACTGCCGGTTTCGTGGAGATCAACCTGAACCACAACCCCAAGCGGCAAACTCTCGTCGCTGTCATCCAGCTGGTAGCGCGCGCGCCAGGTACGACTCGCCGGGTCCGCAGAGCCCGCCACTTCACGCAGGTGTATCGCGCGGGGCGGCTGGTCGCGCCAGCGAACCGTGCCCTGAACCGGAGCCGGCCCCACGTCGGGGAGGAACACCTCAATCTCGCGCTCGCCCCGTTGGGCCAGCAGAGCGACCGGCTCGCCCGCCGCCACAACCTGACCGGGCTCGCCACTGACCTCGATCAGCACCCCGCCCTGCGCCAGTCGCAAATCGGCATATTCGCGCTGATGGCGGGCACTGGCGAGACTGGCGGCAGCCGCGTCCACCCGGCTGCGGGCATCCTGCTCCGCCAGGCGAAAGCGCGCCAGGCTCTGGGCACTGACAAAATTCTGCGCCACCAGTTGTTCCTGACGCGAGAGTTCACTGACGGCCGTCTCCCGTGCCGCCCTGGCTGCAGCCAGTTCCGCCTCGGCAATGCGCAGCGCCTGGTCGAAATCCCGCGGGTCGAGGCGAAACAAAACCTGGCCAGGCGTCACCTTCTCCCCCGCATTGGCCCGGCGCTGCAGGATGCGCCCGCCAACCTGGAAGGCGAGTGGCGTTTCAAACCGCGCCCGCACGGTGCCGGAAAGCTGCAGGCGCTGATCCGAGGTCGCCCTCAGGGGCACCGTCAAAACCCAGTGGGCCGCGGGCGCCTGGGCCTGATTACCGGTATCCTCGCCACAGGCAGCCAGGGTAAACGCCGCCAGAATGGCGACCAGCCTTGCTCGCAACATGAAAGGTGATCCATCCGCCAATTTAGTGTACGGTATCGTACAGTAATTAAGAGGTACGCACCAGTGTCAAGCAAGCAGGCCAAAGCCGCACCGTCCTCTACCGCGAGCAACGCCCGGCCCGGGCGACCGCCCGACCCGGCCAAGCAACGCGCCATTCTCGACGCCGCGCGGTCACTGCTGTTCCAGGGGGGCCCGGGTGAGCTCTCCATGGAGGCCGTAGCGCGCCGGGCGGGTGTCTCGAAGGTGACGATCTACGCCCGCTATGCCAATCGCGAAGCCCTGCTCGACGCCGTAATTGGCGACCAGGCCAACAGCCTGATGGACAGCCTCAATCTGCAACCGGAAGACGCCTCCAGTGCCCGCAAGGCGCTGTGCAGCTTCGGCCAACAGCTGCTGAGCTTCGTCCTCGGTGAGGAGCACCAGGGCTTCCTGCGCCTGGTACTGGCCAGCCCCGCTTCTTCCCAGGCGATCCTGGCGCGTATCTACCGCTCGGGACCGGAAGCCACTCACGCGCAGCTGGAACACTGGATGACCCGGGCCGATGCCGCCGGCCTGCTGCGCATACCGGACCCGCCACAAAGCACGGAGCTGTTGATTGGCATGCTGCTGGGACTGGAGTTGATCCGGCTACTCTACGGCCAGCCGGCAAAATTCACGGGCGAGTCCCTGGAAACGCATGTCGAGCAGGTGGTGGACCGCTTCCTCAGCCTGCACGGGACCTGATGGCTCCGGCGCCATGCCTGCGCGCCACAACGCCTGCCCTGGTCTATCCTGTAGCGGCAAGCCCACAAGCAGGAGATGATGCGGTGAACCAACCAGAAACCGTCCTGTGGTTCGACACCCTTGACCTCTCGTGCCTGCCGCAAGTCGGTGGCAAGAACGCCAGCCTGGGGGAAATGTACCAGCGCCTGAGCGAGGAAGGGATCCGGGTCCCCTTCGGTTTTGCCACCACGGCGCAGGCCTTCCGCGACTACCTGGCGGACAACCGGCTGGAGGCCCCCATCCGCGAGGCTGTGGCTGCCATGCGTCGAGGCAGCCAATCGCTCGAAGCCACCGGCGGAGCCATCCGCGAGCTGATCCGCAGGGGGAATTTTTCCAACCGCCAGCGCACCCTGATCACGGGCGCCTACCGCGAACTCTGTGAGCGCCTGCAGACCCCCTCCCTGGCTGTCGCCGTGCGCAGCTCCGCCACCGCGGAAGACCTGCCCGAGGCTTCCTTTGCCGGACAACAGGAGAGCTTCCTCAATGTCCGCGGCGAGGAGGCCCTTCTGCAGGCCTGCCGCGAATGCTACGCCTCCCTCTACACCGATCGCGCCATTGCCTACCGGGAAGAGCGAGGCTTCGAACACGAACAGGTCGCCCTGTCCGTCGGTGTCCAGCAGATGGTGGAATCCGCCGCGGCGGGCGTGATGTTCACCCTGGATACCGAGAGCGGCTTTCCCGACGTGGTGCTCATCAGTGCTGCCTGGGGCTTGGGGGAAACCGTCGTGAAGGGTTCGGTCAATCCCGACCGCTACATGGCCTACAAGCCCTTCCTCGAGGAGCGCGCACTGAGCCCCGTGATTGAAGCGAGCGTGGGCAGCAAGCTGGTGAAAATGCGCTATGCGCTACCGGAGGATAGCCAGCCCTCGGATGCCGACGATGATCAGGGGCCCACTGTCACCGTCCCTACCAGCACGGCAGAACAACGCAGCCGGGTGCTGGATGACGTAGCGGTCCTGCACCTGGCCCGCTGGGGAGCCAGAATCGAGGCGCACTACGGGCGGCCCATGGATATCGAGTGGGCCCGGGACAGCGACGGGCAGCTGTTCATTGTTCAGGCCCGGCCGGAAACCATAGAATCGCAGAAGGACCGCAGCGTCCTGGTGAGCTATCACCTGAAGGAAAAAGGTCGGGTGCTGCTTGAGGGGGCAGCCGTGGGCAGTGCCATCGCCGGCGGGCCGGTCTGCGTGGTGGACCGGCCGGGCGATGTCGATGCCTTTCCCGAGGGTGCCATCCTGGTCACCGAGCGCACCGACCCGGACTGGGTACCCATCATGCGCTATGCTTGGTATGTATTCAAACAAAAGAATCAACCTCGCAATCTTCGCATGTTCTGTCGTGGTATTCGTGCTCTCGTTTTGGCTGGTGCGCAGCCAGGTCACTGTGTCAGGATCTAGCTACATGCGAGCAATGATTCCGCACCACTCCATCGCAGTTATGACTTCGGAGCGTGCGCAGATTCGCGACCCCCGCGTGCGTAAGCTTGCCGACGAAATTATTGGAGCCCAGCGGCGCGAGATCGCCGAAATGCGCTACCTGATCGCTGATGTCTCGGCCGGTAATGTTGTTGAAAGGATATACGAAGATCCTCCTGCTAAAGTGGGAACGGTGGGCGATGCATTAAGCAACACGTTGATCTCCACGCTCGACCCGTCTCCCATGCTCCGGTCCGAAGCCAATCAAATTCTTGAGACAGGACCACGCTGCACTTTTAATCGCAGTCCGGAAACTGATCCGATCCTGTGGGCGGCACAGGGAGGCAACGCCGGTGCCATGAAACTGAACGGTGTGCTCTTGTCGCTGGAAGCGAGTGGTGAAACCGATTCAGGCGGATTTGCATTTAAGGCACGCGGAACCAGCATTACAGTTAATCCGCTGAATGATGAGGCGGACTGGCGGTCCGATGCGGAGTTAGTTTTTTCTCTCGATAAAGGGTTGAAGGTTGGTTACCGCGGGTTCTGGTCTTGCGAGACATGACAAGCGCTCAAGGCTGTCAGAAAACGTGAATTTGAGAAAATAGGAGAAAACCATGGCAAATGATGCGAACGCCAGAAAGGCCGAAATTTACCGAATGGTGATGCCGGATCATCTCTGTCCTTATGGGGGTCCTAGGGATTTTGCCTCCAAATACTGCAAAAACCGCTGAAGCCCCCGTATTTGCTGGCCTCCAAGACGCCATTAATTTTAAAAGTGATTGAATGATTCGGGATTTAGGTGGGGTCCCGGCCAGATAGATTATTGATTCGACGAGGCTGCGCAGATCCGGCCTCCATCGGCGCAGTTATAGCCCACTCCTTTTCCGAAAGCGTGTTTGCCAATCGCTGATTGGCCTCCAGATAGGCCACGGCACTGCGAATATCCTTCCACTTCACCCAGTCCATCAGGTCCCTCATATCCGTTTGACGCTCAATCGCATGGTTCGCAAAGCCGCGCCTTAGTGAGTGAGTTGAGAACCCGGCCGCCTCGATCCCGGCCCGAGCGATGGCGCGCTTCATCAGCTCCAGCACACTGTTGATATGAAACGGCGCATCACTCGCATGGCCCCAGCGCCCGACTTTCACAAACACCGGCCCTTCATCGGCCATCATTGCCGCTCGCCAGTCAAACAGCGCCGTCACCGGGCAGAGTTCTGACATCTCGTGAAGGGTCCAGCTCCGACCTTCCGCGCTGCGGTCGCCCTTGGACGCAGGCAGGAACACCTCCAGGGTGCGGATGGGTCGACCGGTTTTTGCGTCTCGACCCTCGCCAAAGGTCAGGTATTCCCAGCGCAGATTCACCAGCTCATCAGAGCGGAAGGCACACCAAAACCCCAGCAGGAAAAACGCCTTGTCCCGTCCAGAACTGCGGGTCTGCGCCAGACTCAGTTTTGGATCATCAAGTTGAGCCGCCGCCACAATCGCATCGTCGCAGGCCTGGACAATGCGGACCAGGTGATCCCGGCTCATCGGTACTGCTTTCTTCGGGGCCTTGCGGTAGCGGCTTCGCGCACCTTTGAGTACGGTTTTCACCAGACTATCCTGGGTCGGGTTCGGGTAACCCATTTCCTCATGCCAGGTACCGAGCAGCGACACCCGCTGGCCCACGGTCGACACCGCCAACCCTTCCTCTAGCGAAAAGGCGATATAATCAGCCATCGCCGTAGGGCTCGCCGGCAACAGACCGCCAAAGGTGTCCTCGAAGTGGCGCACGGCGCCGTCGGCCGCCCGCAGGGTATTCTGCCGCAAACCGGCTTCTTTCAGGGCCTCGACACTGACGCCCTCCCGCCGTGGTCTTTCCACTTACTTTTCTCCTTTTTGCGCTTAGCGCCCCAAATTGCAGACTTTGCTTGGAAATTGCCTACTATGCTTGGAAAAATTGCCAACTATACTTGGGCATCCAAATGCCAACCTCTCGTTTTCATGCAAATACCTTATTTAACATAATATATATTATGCGAACATTGCGAGGCGTTTTAATTCTGTCAAGTGGCTAGGTCGATTTCCTACGCCGCTTATCAGGTTTTTCGATAATCCCGGCCCCGGTTGGCCTTTTGCTGATTGGTTTTGGTTATGAGTAAGGGATTATCTATGCAGAAAAAGTATAAGAATGCGCGCCGTTTTTTTACGGTGCGGGATTTTACAGCGGCCGAGATTCAGGAAATTGCAGGCGTGGATGCCACCACGGCGCGGCGATACCGCCGGCAGAATGACGCGCCTGAGCCTGTTTGGCGGTTGCTGGCGCTGGTGGCTTGCGGCTATGTGGTGCCGGATAAGCTGGCCGATTGTATGCGGTTTGACCTGGCTGGTGAACGGCTGGAGCTAGATTCTGGCGAGTCGTTCGACCTGGGCGAGCTGCTGGCGTGGCATTTTAACAAGCAGGCTATGGCGTCGGAGCTGTTCAGTTTACGCGCTCGGGTGGATCGTTTGCAGCGGCTGGAGGTGATACGCGGTGCGGCGCAGCGTGGCGGCTTGCGGTTACTTGAGAAGCCCGCGCCCAAACACGGCAGCGAGGTAGCCCAGCCCGCCCCATATTATCGCGGCTCTGATCCAATCCGTTGGCGCAGCGGTGCCTAGTGTGGTGAGTTGGCGGCCGTTGGCGTCGGTGATGGTGACGGCCGCTTTTATGCCAAGGGTTTGCAGCAGGCCCGGCCCTTGGCTCGCGCCGCTGTAGATGGTGATGGGCGGCGCGATGTTGGTGCGTAGTACGGCGCGAACGTCGCCCCCGGTGAGTTTTTCGACGGCGGCGGCTTGTAGGTCGGCGAGTATGTCGCGGCTCATGTTATGCGCCCCGCCGCTATTTTTTCTTCAACGCGATCAATTCTGGTGTGCGCGCGTTCCAGCGAGCTTTTCAGCCATCCAATATCAGTGCGCAGCGCGGCCACGGTGCTGGCTGCAGAAAATGCCCCGGTGCCGAGTGATATTAGTATTGCCTGCCAGAATTCCACGCTATGCCCTACTTTTTCAGCAAATGGCGCGCTAGTACGGCGGCTAGTAATCCACCCACAGCGGTAATGGCGATCTGTACGGCGATCTCTTTTTGTCGCTCGGTCATTGGCAGCCCACCATTGCGCACACGGCGGCGGTTACGGTGGGCGCGTAGGTCATCGACGCACCACCAAGGCTAAGCGCCGCGGTGACGATTGCGGCAACGACGTAGCGGTTTTTTAGTGGCTTGGGCAGTTTCATTGGCTGGCCTTGCGCTTGGCGTTGAGGGCTTGCAGTGCGGCCATGCGGTCGCTTTCGGCAATGCCGTGTTGTTTGGCGAGTGCTAGGGCTTCTTGTTCGTCGAGCTTCATTAGCTCGGCCCATGCGGGAATGGGTGACACGGCGGCGCGGTTGGCGGCGTTCATGGTCTGTTGGCGGCGGTGTAGTAGGCTCATTCGGCGATACCTTGTTTTTGGTTGATGACGTTCTGCCACTGGGGGCTGAGCTCAAAATTGTCATAGGGGTGCAGCACGTCGTATATCCACGCGCCGAGACTAAAGCTGTTGTTGTCCTGGCCATCGTCGAGCTTGTCGCCCACGGCGTTCACGCCTGAGTAAACGAGGTTGTCCGGGTTGGCCGGGTTGAGTTTGGCGGCGTGTTTGCGGGCAGCGCCCACAACTACCAACACGCCCACGGCAGCGCCCAAGGCGAGCCAGACGCCGCCGGGCAGTTTGTCGATGGCTTTTGCGGCTGCGGTGCTCATGCGAGTGCGAGTCCCCGGTTGATGGTGGCGAGTGATAACGAGGGGTGCAGCGCCCATGCTGCGCCGTTTTCGTGAATTGCCATTGCGCGGAAAAGTGCCGGCAGGTCTGAATCGGTGATTATGTGCTCGGGTGGCAGCCCGGTTTTGCTGGCGACGCTGTTAACGTAGGCCGCGGTGTTGTTTTCGTTGGTGGGAGCCCAGGCGCTGACGATGCCGCGCAGTGTGGTGATGCCCCGGCGGCGGTAGCTTTGCACGATGCGTTTTGCGGCGCGGTAGCCCCATTCCGGGCTATTGAACTCTTCAAACGCGTCGTCCAGCTCGGTGGCGTACTCGCCCCGCCACTGGTCGCCGCCCCCTGCCCCCTCGCGGATGTTCAGCGGGTTGTTGTTGCGAATCCCACGCGGCGCGGCGGGGTTGATGTTGCCTGGCAGTGTCATTAGTACACCCACGGCCACGGCAAGAAGTAGACAATCACGCGCCACGCTCCCCACCTCATATCAGCGTCTTGACGGTGACGTAGTCGTCAGACAGCGCCGTAATGAGCACAGTCGGCGCGCCGTCTGGCTGCGGCTGCGACTTTATCGCCCGCGCTTGCTCCTGCGGCTTGAGCGCTAACCATGAGATCATACCGGCGATTGCTATTAGGATTGTTTTCATATCGTCACCGCTGCTGACTATATGCGCTGTCGCAGCGTAGCGCTCCCGCCGCCTGAGCGCACACCACGCCCGGATAATAATTTTTTAGCTTTGTCGTCACATAACTGCCAATCAGCGACCCGCCCGCATACACATCAATTTGCGACCCGGTATGAGATACCGACAACTCCCCCTCATAATCAGTCGCCGCCGTAAATGCGAACGCTACTGTCGCTGTATCGGTCTGGACTCCACTTTCAAAAAGTTTAAAAACCAGATCAGCATTCGCCCGCAAAATTAACAGGCCATCGCCGTTATATTCCGCCGTTCGGTCTTTGCTCTTAAACAGCCCCACGCCCAATTGCCCAACGCTGCCCATCTTCACATTAAATGACGTTGTGCACGGCGCGCCCACGGTTTCACGTGCTACGCGCCCGACCCACTGCATAGGCGACACTGGCGCGATTTTTAGCCCCTCAATGTCTCGGTGATAAAGATCAAATCCGTTGTATTCTTTGGCCTCGTCTACCACCTCGAACTCCATCACGCCCGCCGTACTGCTGCCGTTGTTTGTCATGGTCAGCACCTGGGGCCCTGGGTTCACTCGCCACAGCTGCAAATTATCCAGCACCACGCCCGATCTCGAAATTTTGCCGGGCAACAACCCCCCCAGCTGCAAAAACGACACACCGCCACCTGTCGCGCCTCGCACCCTCACGCGCAGCATTCCGCCGCGCTGACAGTCTATTAATGCGATTACAGTTTGGCCCGGCTGTATAAATGTTTCTTTTTCAAATGTGAGATTTAGCGCGGCATTTACGGTCTGTTGCCCGCTGCTGGTACTGCCGAAGGGATACAAAACAAAGTCTTTAAACCCCCAGTATTGGCGGGGCTCGCGCTTCACTGCCACGCCCGCCGCCATAATGGCCAAATCCCAGCCGAGCTTCTGGTAAGCCTCCTCGCTCAGATGAACGCCATCGGTCCATATATCTGCCGGGAAATTGCGCAGCGATAGCGAAGCATCAAAGAATTGCACGCCTAAGCGGCGGGCGACATTTTCGGCTATCTGTCCAAATGTCCGAATTTTGCTGTCGTTTTCGTATCCCTCAACGATAGGCGGTGCACAGATGATTACCGCGCTGCCCTGCAATAAACGGCGAATAGCGCACTTTTCAAGCGACCGGGCATAGTCTTCCGGCGTCACTGGTCCCAGCCCGTAACCGATTGCGTCATTATGACCGTACATAATAACGGTCAAATCTCTTTCGTACTGAAAACCCGCGTTAGCCGTGGCGACTTTCCAGCGATTGAAACCCGCCTCGGCAGTATCGCCGGGGTAACCGTTGTTGTAGATCGAAATTGACGCCCCGCCCATCACATCGACCACGGTTTTAAACGCCTCTGGCATTGAACGTAGCGAGCGCGTATGCGGTGCACCGTTGATCGCTGGTCGCGTTGATCCACTCACCGTGTCTTGTGCGTAGGTGATCGAATCCCCCTCAAAAACGACCTTAATTGCCGTCCCATTGAGTAGATAATCACTCATCACGTCAGCGGTATTTCTGTTTGTCGCCCGCCGAATAGTGACCGCTCCCGCCGCCACTTCTTCGGCCACGTTATCAATATTCGCGCTGGACAAATTAGCGACATTTACCGGCACCAAATCTGCGAGCACTTCGCCCGTGTTGTGACCAATTCCCGCCGTGCCGGTATTTTCAGCCAGCGCTCTGCGCAATACTTCCGGGCTTTGTACTGTTGCGCGTCCTCCTGCCATTTTAGATTTTCCTCATCGGTACAACGGACACGACAACATCAGACGCGCCGCGATTGTAGGCGGTTATTTCGGCGCTGGTTTCTGGGTAGTCGACCATGCCGATTCCCAGCCAGCCGCCCTGTATGGCGGTGAGGCCCGAGGCTGCCCAGTGGATCGGGCCGGGCTGCTCGTCATCGACGGCTATTCGCACGGCTTGGCGGGTGGCATCGCTGCCGATTAATTGAATACTGCCGCCAGCGGGTACGGTGACTTCGTTCACGTTGCCCAGTGCGTTGGCGGGTTCTATGTTGGCGGTGGCCGATACGCTGACGCTTTTGGAATCATCTGCCTGGGGAATTTCGGAGATCGCGAGGCGCACGGTTTGGGCAACCAGCGATTTAACGCGGATGCTCTTAAACTCGGTGACACTGGACACTTCCGCGCCCTGGCGGCGCTTTAGGTCGGCGCTGTCGTTGTTGATTCCCAAGTACACGTCGCTGGACGCTTCCAGCACGCGGATATGCCGCCCAATGGCTGGAATATTCTGTTCTCCAGCAGCAGTGAAAGTAATGCTCTTGTCTATCGGCCCGGCCATGTTATTTCCCTAACAGCTTGACCAGTAGAAACCCGGCCGCGATGACGGCGCCATAGGTACCCAACTGGTTCACAATATTTTCAGCGCCAGTGCGCACAGATTGCGACACGGCGGCGACGGCTTCGCTGGTTTGCTTGCCCGCGTTCTCGGCCACGTCTGATACGACGGCAATGGCGTCGTTGTTGGTGCGCTCAGCAAAGCTAAACGCGCGATCAATGGTTCCCAAGTCGGTGACGGTCACGGTATTGCTGTCGCCTTGAATAGCCGTTGCATTACCGCCGCCCAGCTCGGAGAAACCCGCGTTTAAGGTTTCGTTGATAACGGTGGTCGAGCTTTTCGAGTTACCGCCAGAAAATAAGCCCATTCGGCCCCCTTATGATTTTTTCGCCAACAGCAGCGCAGCGCCGCCCACAGCAGCAATCGATACGATTACAGGCAGCAGGCTTGTCAGGCTTTGCGCGTTGGGGGTCATGTTCAGCCCGCCGATTGAAAAGCCGCCCGTGTTCGCGCCAGCGCTTGACGAACTGGCGATATTTAGGGGCGGTAGTGGTACGCCGGGAATTGCCATTACAGCACCTTCTTCACAATGACCAAGGCGGCAACGCCTGCCAGTGCAAACGCGCCGTATTTCATCCACTGCGATGCTGGGGCGCTGGTGTAGCTGCCGCCCAGTGCATCGGATGACGCAACGGCGGGGTTTCCGTTAACGAGGTCGTTTTGATCGGGAATGTTTCGGTCGCTGGTGCGATCTTCCACGTCAATAACTTTGGACTTTCCCCAACTTAGGGCGAGGTCTAAAACGCCCCGCGCCCCGTCTTGCTTTAGGTCGTCCCAGAAGCTGGTTTGTGTGTTTGCCATGCTTGTTACCTTGTCCGGTGAATGGAAAAGCCCCGCTTACAGCAGGGGCCAAGGAATATGCACGTCAGCAAACGCGGTAATGGTATCGCCTGCGCTGGTGGTCAATGCGACTTGCTGATTCCAAGGGCGGCCATCAGCGTCAACTGTCGTCTCCGCTTCGCCCTGGTTGCCGTCGGCGATGCGGTCCAGCACATAAAGGCCAGACTGCGGCACACGGGCAAACTGTTTCAGCATGGCGTTATTCAACGCGGTGCTCACATCGTCGTGCTTTGTAAAGCTGCCCTTTTTGTAGTCCACGCTCGTTAGATTCGAGTGGAAAAAGGCAAAGCGGCGAAGGCGAGCGCCGGGGCTGCCGCCCAAGCTGATCCCGTAGCTGGTGCGCGACACGGCAGCGGCTGGCTGAATAACGGTGCGAATGAGTGAGCGCAACTGCGCCGCCTCGGCCGCATCGAAGCCAATGCCCATGATT
Source organism: Spongiibacter marinus (assembly GCF_016906995.1). Taxonomy (GTDB): domain Bacteria; phylum Pseudomonadota; class Gammaproteobacteria; order Pseudomonadales; family Spongiibacteraceae; genus Spongiibacter; species Spongiibacter marinus. The sequence continues at coordinate 15,046 of NZ_JAFBBD010000014.1, forward strand.
GCTTTTGGCACATTGTGCCAGGCATGGGCCACCAGTGTTGGCGCGGTTGCACCCGCGATGGTGACTTCAATTTCCAGCGGCTTGCGGTACACGCTTAAATCGAGGTCGCCCAAGTGCTGGCCGCGAATGGTGCGCGCGGTGAAGTCGCCAAACGGAATCACCAGATAATTGGTTTCGTCTGTTAAGCCCTCGTAGCTGTTGAGGGTTTGCATTTGGGTGCCAGTGATGCCGTTAATCACATCTTTGCCGTCCAGGCGAACGCGCAAGTTTGTAATCATGGCTTTGGTGAAGGCGGTGCCGCCCAGTTCCAGCACAATGGCGTGGACGCTGCGGTCTACCAGTTCGTCAGTGACCAGCGATGCAACGCCATCGGCGGGCACCACTGGAAATTGATTTAGACGCTCTAAATCCATGTTTATCTACTCCGGGTAATTTCGGGAAAGGCGAAAAACGCCCGGCTTAGCCGTTGATGATGGCTTTGGTCTGGGGAATGCGGTTCAGCAGTGCCACAGCGGCAACGGCCATCGCTACAGTAATCAGTCTTGATTTGCTCATGGTGTAAATACCTGTTGGTTTCTGAAAGTCGGTGCGCTGTGTGGCGCGGTCGGGGTTCAGTCCACCAGACGGGTGCGGTTTTCTGTCAATAAAAAAAAGGGGCGCGAAGCCCCTTAAAACCTATAGGTTTAATTTATCCTTAGCCCTTGTATTTGAATTTCACTATCTCGGCGGGTTTGCCGCTTTCTTTTCGGTAAAACGTGAGGGTGTCGGGCGGTATTGCCAGCAGCTTTGCGGCGGTCACGTCGGCAAATTTCGCGGCGGCTTTGGCATCGCTTTCGCCATCCAATACGCCTACATAGCGAACCGGGCTTTGCTGCCTGGCGGTGCTGGGTATCTCGGCGGCGCGCTGGCCAATGGTGTACACAATGCCGCCATATTTGCGGCCCCGGCGCAGCAGGTTGCCGTATGCTTCCAACGCTGGCCCACTTGATGCCGTGAATTGCGCGACTTCTTCAAGCAGTATGTGGGTTTCTTTACTGCCGTCGAGCACATCCCACACGGCCAAACAAAAGCGCTCAAAATCAGCCGCTTTACTGGCCCCGGTATAGGCGAGCCGATAGGGTTTGCCGCTGCGGTCGGCCTTCATCAGCTCCCGGCAAAACGCCGGGAAACTGTCGATTCCATGCGCCGGGTGCTCGCCTTCGGGGTCGAACGCAATAAACCGCACGCCCCGCCCCGGTATCAGGTTTTTGGCGGCTTGGCTCTTGCCGCCGCCCGTGGTCGCAATAATAAGCGCGTGTTTGGCTTTGCGGCTGCCGTCTGGATTAATCGCCATCGGTTGCCGCCTCTGGTTTTTCGGCCTCTGCGGCCAATTGTTGGTCTGTCATTATGCGCGGTAAAAACACCATTCCAGCGGTGAGCACTAGCGCCACCTCTGGCCCGGTTTGAATGTCGGGTAAATACTTTTGCAATACCGCATCGGTGGCCGCGCCCAGTTGCTGCGCTTCATCGTCGGCTATTTTCCAGTGATCGCCCCGGCGCGATGCCACCACACCAAACCCCAGTTGGAAAATAAAGGCCAGTTCTTCGCCGCCCAGTGTCGGCTGGTCTGGTTGTGGTTCCTCGCCCCCCTGCCCCGGTATAAATTCCGCTTCCCCGGCAAAGGCGTTCAGGTTTTCATAGGTTTGCTGTTCGGTATTGTCGGCGGTTTCTGCCGCGTTGCTCTGCTCGTCGCTCATGGGGTTCTACTCCACAAAAAGGGTGTGTAATAAACCGCGCTTTTGCGGTTTTGGTCGGTTTTCTGGTGGGGGTGTCTGCTCGCCCGGTGTGTACTCGTCGGCGGCTTCCGCTTGCGGTTTTGCTACGGGTTCTGGTTCGGTGCTAGGCGGCGGCGCAGTAGGTTTTTCAGCGGGTTTTTCCAATGGCTCAAAATTGGCCTCAATAAACCGCTGCCCGCCCGGTTTCCACGGCTGAATTGTGCCGCATTCACAGCGCCAGTATTTCGCCTCGGCCCGGCCTCCCCGGCCCACGGCGCAAGCGTGAACGGTTCCCCGCGTGTTGCACATTGGGCAAGTTAGCCAGCCTATTTGCGGCCTGTTTTGTACTGCCATCGGTGTTGCCTCCTATGCTGCCGCTATTGCGGCGTATTGTTCGTAGTCGTTAGCGGCTTGGGCAAATTCGAGGTCTGACCACTGCGGCATCTTGCGCAGCGCTCGCCGCCAGTAATGGCGCTCTTTGAATTCGGCATACCACTGGCACGGTGGCCGGGTTTCGCCGGGGTTCCACACTTCGCCCGGCCCCTTTTCCGGTAGCCAGTCGGTTACTTGCCCGGCATCGTTCGTGCGCGCCCACTGCAAAAACAGCCAGAAGGCGTGTTTACCCTTCAGCAAAATTTGGTGCTTGCTGGCGACAATGGGCAGTTTTTCCAGCTTGCGCCGTACCTTCTGCAATGCCTTGCCTACGGCGTGGCGGGTTTTGCTGCCCTTGGGGGCTTTTTCCAAGTGCTGAGCAAGTACCTTGCGGCGGCGGTAGTCCTCGCCGTGGCGCTGGGTTAAGTGTTCGTGAACGTCTGCAATCAGTCGGCCCATAATGTGAAGCTGGGTTTCAGATAAGGTGGCCCACTCCGGGGCGCGGGCAGCGGCGCAGATACCGTAGCGGTTGCCCCGTATCTCGCCTTGGTCGCTTTTGCCCTGGGCTTTGCACAAGTAGCCCGCCGCTTTCATCATGTAGCTGGCGGCCGCGTCGGTGTCTTTGATTTTCTCAATGTGGGCGATGCCCTGCCCCCATAGGCTTTCGATTCGTTTTGCCCAGCTGGGAAATAGGGAATATTTCACGCGCCAATTGATTAGCACATGCACATGCGGGTTTGGCTTGCCGTGCTCGTTGTCAGGCGCTTCAGCTACCCACACATAAAGCAATTCTTTGTCTTTCCCCGGCTCGCCCATCACCTCGCCGCCCTTGTCGGCGCAGTAGAATTTGCGGCCATGCGGCGCGGTGAATTCGGCTTTCCAGCCCCTGCGCCACATCTTTTGCAGGCCATCCATAAAGCGCGACACTTCGCGCTGAATTGAGGTTTCCCCGGCATCTATCGCGGCGCGGTGCTCCGCGTCGAATGTCAGCGTAAAAAACGTGCGGTATCCGCCTTTTTGCAGGCTCACATAGCTACAGCTCTCAGCTACCTTTCGCGCGGCGCGCTGGCTCAGATTGGCCGTGATTCTCGGCCCGGCTTGTTCTGGTGGTGTTGTGCCCGCCGTTGTTTCAACGCGGGTTCGAATGCGGTATTCGTCCGACCATTCCCGAAACTGCAACACGGTATACGCGGCGCGCTGGCCTTCCGGGGTGCCTGCCAGCTTGGTCGGTTCAATGGCGGTTTGCCTTTCTGGTCGGCCTATCCACGATTGCGGAATGTGTACGGTTTCTGCGGGTTTTAGCGCTGTCGGACATTTGGACGCCTTGACTAGCCTATGCCGTTTCGCTTCGCTCCACGGCCTGCGCGCATCCGCTTGCACCTCTGCCAGCGTCATATCATCGGGAAACAAAAAAGCCGGGTCGCAATGCCCGGCAAACTGGGGGAGATTACTAAAATTCAATAACGGGCTAGGCGTCTGCACGGTTCGCCCCCCGGCAGCAGCCCCCGGCCCGGTGGCAACGCACTACCAGCACGCCGCCGCGATCATATAAACCGGGCTCGCATTTTGGGTCTTTGCGCCTGATCTCGCGGATGATCTCCATTGCCTGCTGGTAACGGTCACTCATGCGAAAGCCCAATCATTGACAACCAAAAAACCTTGCGGCTTGATTACCCACCAACAACAAACCAATGGATAGGTACTTATATGATTCGCTCGCCACTCTTTTTTTTGATTTTGCTGATAGCTACCCACACAAATGCTAAAGATTGGTCCCACCAAGTGAACAAAGACTTTGTGACGGTGACGTCTAGCAGCATGACTTATACAGATCGATCGTTGTGCACAGGCCCCAAAGGCAGCATTCAGGTACTTGCCGAATACACCACCCCAAAGAAAAGCGGAGTTAGTCGTGATTTCCTTATCATGGTCGGAGTCACACTCTCCTCCCAATTCGTTAACAAGCTCGTTGATGGAGTCGAGGACAAAGCTTCCTGTAAGACCATTGATTCGACAATCGGTAAACCTGATATCCAGATTAGCGCGACCCTTACCAGCACTGGCATTCAAACCACAGTCAAAAATGCATCTGGTGAAATCAACAGCAGCCACACCTCTCTCTGGTCTAACTTCCCCATGTAGCATCAGGCCACCCCTTGCTCTTCGTAGCGCTTGCCAATGGCGGTCATCACATAACCAAACCCATTGCAGGCCGGGCAAAGTGACTTAGTGGGAACCATTAAGATCGGCTCTCCATCGGCGCGGGTGTATTGCTCGCGCTTTCGGATAAGGCCTGTTCCACGCTTTCCGGTGGTGCCGCAATAGCTGCAAAAAATGTAATGACTGGGACTAACTGTGGGGGCTTGCTCGGATCGCTCCTTAGCGCTGTTCACCGCTTTGCGCTCGCGGTGACAGATAATGTTCAGTATTGCGTTCTCTGGCTCGTTGCTCATCGTTCAGGCTCCATTCATTCCGCATGTGATACCTCTGGTAGCTCGCCGCCGGGTTTTGCCCCCTGCCAACGGTGCCGCGCTGGTCAGGGGGCGAGATAGCCCATGCGGTGAGCTGGGAATGAATATATTCACAGGGTGCGGATTATTCAACACCCTACGAATATTGCGCAGGGGCTTTAATAGCGCGCAGAATGGCTCTGTTATCGAAAATTTGAATAAGTCAGTAAGAGGGGTGCCGCCCGTGCTGAAATCTATGCAGATCGTCGAATTGCTTCGCGATCAAACCGAAACGCGGTCAGATTATGCCGTGTCAAAACTGCTCGGAATTCGCCCGCAAACAATTTGTAACTGGAAGAGTGGACGCGGCGCAATGTCTGAAGATATAGCACTGAAAGCCGCTGATTTGCTGGGTTTCGATCCTGAGTATGTTTTAGCTTGCGTTACCGCAGAGCGCGCAAAAGATACGCCTACCTATGAAACATGGGTAAAAGTCTGCGAACGCCTAACACCAAAAAAGAGGCGCAAAGCGGCCTAAGTGGCACGCTTGGCGTTGATGATGGGTGATTTTTTTCTGTGGCGGGTGTTCTACTCGCTTATCAAATCCGCTACAGCCCCCGCCCCGCTTGGGTTTCGGGGCTGTTCGTGGTGTTTGCGCAATATATATTATGCGCAATCTGGTGTTAGGTGGTGAAAAGGTTGGTCAGTCTATCAAGGGTGTTTCGACATATGCGGTTGCTTCCTTTCAGAGAAATACTTAAATCATTGAATTTATGCTATTTTCCTTGTCTGTTATTTTTCGTCTCCCGAGGAAAAAACGTGGCCGACCGGAAACAGACGATTATCTACGTCGATATGGATCACGTCTTGTGCGACTACGCGGAAGGGTTTTCTCGGCAAAAGGACTTGTTCCCTGATTTGCAATTCCCTCAAAGCGAGGAGCCGGGTATGTACATTGGCCTGAATCCCTTGCCAGGGGCAATAGAGTCATATCACTGGTTAAACGACCTTCCCGAAACGGATGTGTATATCTTGACGGCGCCTTCCATTCATAATTCCCACTGCTATTCAGAAAAGCGAGATTGGGTCGAAAAACACTTAGGTCTGTCCGTAGTTCAAAATCTCATCATCACACCACATAAAAACCTGAACAAAGGCCACTACCTCATTGACGATATGCCGTCAGGTAAAGGACAAGATCGATTCGAGGGCTCCCTAATCCAGTTTGGTAGTGAGCAGTTTCCTGATTGGGAATCTGTACGCACATTTTTTGAAATTATGCTAAAGCCAAGCCCGGCGTCAAAAGTTGCTGACACGTGGGATTCGTTTTTCAATTCAGAAGACACGGTGACCGAAGATTTTGGACTAAAGCAAGAAGATCGTGATTGGTTAAACATGAGACCAGTCGGACGCGAAAAACCTGACTGATAGAAAGGAAAGATCGAATTTTTGGCTGAAACCTCACTTATCTATCAATAATCCGTTAAAATATCATTATTACGGATTTTTATTGCTGCCCTCTTCGAGGTATTCTATGCCCAAATCTGGCCAGGCCCGCGTCCTCACTGCCGAACAGCAAGACCATGTTTTCGATGTGATCCAGCATCACCGGCATCCTGAAAAGAATACGGCCATTATGCAGATCAGTTTCAAGCTCGGACTTCGGGCCCAGGAAATTGCTTTGCTCCAGGTCAAGGAGATTGCGAAGCTCAATCCCTCGGGCACGGAGTTCAAATTACTCGAAGTGATGAGTCTGCCCGCTGCCTACACAAAAGGCGCTGACGCCATGGGCAGATCCCAAAGTCGGTACCAGCGGAAAACAGTCAGTTTCGATGTGGCGAGTTTCAATCAAGTGATTCGGCAGATTGAAGCGTTAGCTAAAGCCGGTGCTGACGTGAATCCGGAAGACTTTTACCCACCGGTTCGGAAACATCGCGGAAAATCGCGGGATCTTCCAATGGTAGATGCAGGTCTTCGTGGCGCGCTGGCGGAATATTTGCGTTTACGCATAGATAAGAGCGGAACACTTATGCCCTCCTCCCCTCTTTTTATAACTCAAAAAGGTGGGGCCTATTCCCCTAACACATTACAGGAGCACATGGCTGTAATCCTAAGGCACTGGGCAGGCGTCGAAAAGGCCAGTTCACACAGCGGAAGACGCTCGTTGATAACAAATGTGATCCACAAGCAGAAAAAATCGGTGAAGGTAGCCCAAAAAATAGCTGGCCATGTAAATCCGTCAACAACTTTGATATACGAAGAGCCGCCTGAACAACAGATAAGTGAAGCACTCGAGAGCCTATAAACCGTTTATCAACGAGAAATTCAAAAAAATTTAGCTAATGAAATGCATGATTGTCCGATGGACAAAAAAAGCGACGATCAATAGGACTAAGCCAGAAATATAACTTTGCCAAAACCTGACCTTTCCCCAGAGTTAGTACCACAGCCCCGATGAGATTATCCAAAAGTTATGCCGCCTGTTTTGCAAATGCAACAGGTGGCAGATAATCCAGAGAACTGTGTGGTCGAACGTGGTTGTAGTGGTGCCGCCACTGGTCGATCTCGACTCTGGCTTCCTCCATTGACCGGAACCAATGACGGTTTAAACACTCGTTCCTGAACTTTCCATTCAAGCTTTCTACAAAAGCATTCTGCGTTGGTTTTCCTGGCTGTATGAAGCCAAGCTTTACTCCGGACTCCTGGCTCCAGAAAAACATGGCCTTACTGGTAAATTCGGTGCCGTTATCGCAGACAATCATATTCGGTTTACCGCGAGCCTCGATCAATTGGCTAAGAAAGCGAGCAACTTGCCGTCCACTAATTGACACGGAAACCAATTGCCCAACCATCTCGCGGGAATAATCATCAACGACATTGAGCACTCGGAAGCGTCGTCCATTAGTCAACTGGTCTGATACAAAGTCCATCGACCAGCGCTGATTGATGCCCAGAGGCGCCTCCATTGGCAGCCTTGGGCGCTGTAGCTTCTTCCGCTTCTTGGTGCGTACCTGAAGGCCTTCTTCGGTGTATATCCGTAAGCGGTCTATAAACCCCACCTAAAATTGCTGCCGGGACTTCGCTACGCTCCAGACTTTTCAGATCTGGAGTATCCAATGAGCACCGAGTCA
>NZ_JAFBBD010000015.1 GCF_016906995.1 Spongiibacter marinus
GCGCTTGATGCTGATCTGATCGACGGGGAACATTGGCGAAAGCACAAATATACGCTGCTACAACAGAGCCAACTGACCAATTTGGCTGAGAAGCCGCAAACAGGTAGCTTGGCTCAACTTCAAGCGTACCACCGTTGAGCGTCTGGATAAGGCCATATTCAAAGTCAGCAATGCGTACAAGAAATTTAATCTGATTGAGTGCTGGGGATCGGGGAACAGCGTATCGGCAGACGGAAAATTGTGGGATCTGTACGAGGATAATCTGCTATCAGAATACCATCTGCGATACGGTCGGTTTGGCGGCATTGCTTATTACCACGTATCCGATACCTACATTGCGCTGTTCAGTCACTTCATTCCGTGCGGGGTATATGAGGCGATCTATATTCTGGATGGGTTACTGAATAATGAGTCCGACTTTAAGCCGGACACTGTGTATGGTGACACCCAAGCCCAATCAACACCGGTATTCGGGCTGGCATATTTGCTGGGCATCAAATTGATGCCGCGCATTCGTAACATCAAGGATTTGAATTTCTATAAGCCAGATCGCAATATGGTGCTCCAGCACATTCAGTCCCTGTTTCATGAGCCGATTCAGTGGGACCGCATCGAGAAGTACTATCCCGACATGCTGCGGACAGCAATGTCGATCAAAGCGGGCAAGATCACAGCCTCAACCATCCTGCGGCGCTTCGGTACCAAAAACCGCAAGAACAAACTGTATTTTGCGTTTCGTGAGCTGGGCCGGGTGGTGAGGACGATGTTTCTGCTGGAGTACATCACCGATCTGGAACTGCGCAAAACGATTCAGGCAGCCACCTGCAAAAGCGAGGAGTTCAACGAGTTTGCGCGCTGGTTGTTCTTTGCCAACGGCGGAAAGATAGCGTCCAACCTAAAGCACGAGCAGGGGAAGATAGTTAAGTTCAACCACCTGCTCGCTAACCTGGCTATTCTTTACAACGTCAATGCAATGACCACGGCGTTCAACGATCTGCGTGCGGAAGGGCACGATATCAGGCGGGACCACATGGCCAAGTTCTCTCCGTACCACACGGCACATCTGGGCAGATTGGGTAGTTTTGAGCTGGATCTGGATAAGGAAGTGAAGCCGATGCGGGTTAAATTGGAAATCTAATAAAGCCAATTATTTCATATGGTTATGTGGGAAGTGGCTAAATCCAACACTTTTACCGGCCGGACCTCTAGATGGCGGGGCTTCCAGAGCACTTTGTCGTTTTTGTGCGGATTTTTGTAACTGTGAACACAGAATTTTGCGAAGCGTGAACACCTGCACCCTTCCTTCTCGCAGGCTCGGTAATTTAACCTGAAGTGTTCACGCTTGGTCAACTTCTGCCTGCTTTTTACGCATGGATTCCCCTTGGAGTTGCAGTTTAGTGGCATTGTGAAGCAGGCGATCGAGGATAGCGTCAGCTAGTGTCGGATCACCTATGGCTTCGTGCCAGTGCGCCACAGGAAGTTGACTGGTGATGAGCGTTGCCCCTCGGCCGTGTCGGTCTTCCATAATCTCCAACAAGTCATTACGCTGCTGTTGAGTCAGCACATCCAGCCCCCAGTCATCAATGATAAGCAGCTGAGTTTTGGCCAGTTGAGCCAGTAGTTTGCCGAAGCTGCCGTCGCCGTGAGCAACTGTCAGTGCTTCGAACAGGCGACTGGAACGGAAGTAGCGCACGGAGATGCCATGCTCACAGGCTGTTCGCCCAAGAGCGCACGCCAGGAAGGTTTTACCCGTACCCGTCGCACCTTCGATCAGAAGATTACGGTGATGCCCGATCCAATCGAACTGTAGCAACTGCGCCAGGGTGTCTTTATGCAGTCCGCGACGAGCACGATAATCAATGTCCGCTGGATGTGCATTCAGCCGCAGCTTGGCTTGCTTCAGTAGCCGGGTTATTTTGCGGTTGTCTCGGCTGGTTGATTCGCTATTCACAAGCAAGCTCAGACGATCGAAGAAGCTCAGGTCTTCATAAGTTGTCGGTTGATCCAGTTGCATTGATAGCGCTTCAGCCATCCCGGTGAGGCGCAGGCTGTGCAGTTGTTGCAGTATGTTTTGAGGGTTCATAACGTATTCCTTTGGGATTGTGGATGTTTGATTTAGTGGTAGTAATCACTGCCGCGCACGTTGTCGTGCATCAGGGGTAATGTGCTCTTAGGTTCAGTTTCAGCGCTGTCGATAGGCACCTTGTCCATGCTGTTGCTGAGGATCGAAGCAATGTTTTTGTAGTGCATGCCGCCAATGTGCGTGGCCCGATGACAAGCCGCTTCAAGGCGATCCTTACCGTATTTCTTACTGAGGCTCAGAAGGCCGAGGCAGGCCCGATATCCATGCTCTGGATGCCTCCGACTTTCCAACTGATGCTGGATAACCACCTGGGTGTGCTGACCGATACTCGCCGCCCAACTCAAGAAGCGCTGAGGCGACCATTCCTGATGTTTGAGGTGGGCTTTTGCCATGTGTTTTGGGTCGGTGGTATGGCCTCCTGCCCGATGTGACCGGGGGTGAACGGCTACCTGCTGCCCCTGATGGAAGACCGCCAGCATCGTGTCTCCTGCATGCACCATCACTTCCTCCTTCACTAGCTGATAAGGCACTGAGTAGTAATGGCGGTCATACTCAACGTGGTAGTCCAGGTGAACACGAGCCTTCTTAACGTGCCGGTATTCATAGGCGGTGGCAGGAAGAGGTTTCAGTACCGGCTGATCGAGTTGTTCGAACTGACTCAGGCGAGAACCAGGCCGCTTTTTAAAGGGGCGGCGATTCAGGTCATCCAGCAGCAACCTGATGGCCTGATTCAGCGAAGCCAGGGTGTAAAACGTCTGCTTTCTCAGGCGCATCATGATCCAGCGCTCAACCACCTGAACCCCAACCTCTGCCTTGGATTTATCCTTGGGCTTGTAAGGACGGGCCGGCACAACCGCAACACCGTAATGCTCAGCCATTTGCTGGTAAGTGGGATTGAGGTCCGGGTCGTAACGACAGGCTTTACTGACGGCACTTTTCAGATTGTCGGGCACCACCACCTCCGGTAAACCGCCATAAAATTCAAAGGCCCGGACATGGGAGCCCACCCAGTCTGGTAGCGTTTGTGACCAGGTGGCTTCGGCGTAGGTGTACGAGCTGGCCCCCAGCACGGCAACAAACACCTGGGCCTCGCGCACTTCACCGGTATCAGGATTGATCACCTGCATGGTTGGCCCGCAGTAATCCACAAACAGCTTTTTCACCAACCCGGTGCTGCTGGCGCATGGAGAGCTTCTGCTTGCTCCGCCAGCGTTTGAACAGCACCGTAAAGCGCGAGTAGCTGTAGTGGTTGTCGGGATTTGTTTGAGCGTACTCCTCCCAGAGCAGCTGGCGTGTCATGCCTTTTTGCTTCAGTTCCTGCTCTATTGCTACAAAGTCAGGTTCCATCATCTCGGACAAGGCTTTTCCGGTGCGTCCTGGCTGCAATCGGGCTTCCAGCTCCTTATCGCTCATACCTTCAGGCAGCGGCCATCCAAGGCCAGCCGCTTCAGCCCGTTGCAGGTATTTTGAGATGACGCCGATGGACAAGCTCAGGCACAGAGCGATTTGCCGCAGGGATAGCTGCGCCTCGTACTTCAGACGCAGGATTTCTTTCAGTTTGATCATAGTGACCCTCGTGGTAGTCATGGGTGCTCCCTGTGGCTAATGGATAGGCAAAGGGAGCGGAGGTTACGGACATGGCCGTAGCCTGCAAGAGGGGGGGGTAAATAAACGGTGTAACTCTACGACAGAGAAATTTTGCTTACCGTGAACACCGAATTTTGCCTGACGGCAAAAGTGTTCACGGTTAAACAAAATTCAGTGTTCACAGTTGAGAAAATTTGGTGTTCACGGTTGGGGAAAATGGGTGTTCACGGTAGGCAAAAATACGCATTTTGGACGGAAAATCCCTAGAACCCCTAAGTGAGTGAGCGAAGCGAGGGAGTCTGAACGGGTGAGGAAGCGCGAAGCCTTGCACTTGCCAGGCGCGAGGGGCAGCGCCCCTTAGCAAGATTTAGCTGATTTTCTAGTAGCTGCTCAGCCGCCTGGAGGGCGGAAGCGTTAGGGAGTGAGAGGGCGGCAGTTCCGCGTAGCGGAATGAGCGATTAGCGAACCCGGAAACGACTGGCCAACGCCCAATACTATTCCAGTGTTTTCGATTAAATGTGGCGAAATGTCGAGCACGAAAACCGCTGCCCTTGTTGGTTATATTTATTGGGCTGAGATGGCCAGATTGGCTTTTATGAATGTTAGATAACGAGCTTATTTGATGTGATTTATACTCATAATTCTAGTCAGACTTTAGGATGTGAGATAAAACCTATTGACGGTCGGTTTTATATGAGCAATAATCGTCCGCATATCCAAGCATTAATTTGAAGGTTGTTCTGTGAATCTGGGAGAACTCGAAAAAGCGGCTTTACAGTATTTCTGGAGCCATGAAGAAGCGGATGCCAAGCAGGTGCATGCCTACTTTGAGACGAAGCGGGGCGGGTCTTTGAATACGATTCAGAGCACACTGGATCGCCTGTTTAAAAAAGGCCTGCTCAAGCGGGAAAAGCAGGGCTATGCCTATGTGTACCGCCAAGCCATGAGCAAAGACGCTTTTATCGGCGAGCTGGTTGCGGATGTGACCAAGGATTTCTTCAAGCCTACCGAGAATGCCCTGCACGCGGCGTTTACCTCCATGTCATCCAGCCTCTCCGATGATGAACTGTCGGAGCTGGAAACTCTGATTGAACAACAACGCAATAATGCCCGCTCGGAGTAGCTAGCGTGATCATTGGTGGCCTGGCTCTGTTTCTTAATTTTTTTGCTGTGGCGACGCTCGCTTTCTTTTTTGGCGTGGCAGCGGTTAGTGCTGTCGGCTTATTTCGTACTCCCTGGCAATCTATCGATGCCAGCGGTCGGCGCCGGTTGCTATGGTTGGCGGTGTCTACCCCTTGGCTACTTGCCTTGGGGGTATCCGTCTTCTTCCTTTTGTCACTCTCGGTTGATGTGTCCTGGGTCGGGCAGTTGATGCACTGGCATCACGTCAACGCGTTTAATTTTTATAGCTGGCATGCTTATCCCTCCCTGTTGCTGTTACTGATATTTGTTGCTGTCGCGGTCAAGACCTATCGCAGTGCAGCCACTCACCTTAGGGCTTATGGCTTGCTGAAGCTGGCGCTGAATGATGAGCAATTACTGGAGAGCAAGGTGCCCCAGGCTTTTTCGGCGGGTTTTCTGGTGCCTGAAGTATTTATCAGCACCGGCTTGATTGATCAGCTGGAGAAGAACGAACTCCAGATTGTGCAGCAGCATGAGCAAGCCCACGTCGAACGCAGAGATTCCCTGAAAAAGCTTGTATTCAGCTTTCTATCTTCATTCTTTCCCTCGCGTGTTGCGCAGCCGATGCGCAAGGCGATGTCATTGTGTATGGAGCAGTGTGCCGATGAATGTGCGGTGTCTCAGGGGACGAACCGGGCTGATGTGGCTATGACATTACTGAAAGTTACCAAACTGATGCGGGCCTACGGCGCGACTGGGGATATGGCCTCTCTGAAGTGCGCCTTTGGTGACAGTGAGGTTAAGGCGCGGGTAGCGTACCTGATGCTGGCTCAACCGGCCCGCAGCGTACCGTTAGTGTTGATGATGGCGCTGCTCAGTGTCATTGCCTTATTGTGTTTGCTCAGCGTGGATAGTGTTCACCACGTCATCGAGACTCTGTTTACTCACTAGGAATACCTTATGAAGAAACCACCTATTCTGCCATTTTTAAAACCGATTGTTAGTCGGTTTTATCGAGTGGTGCTGCCGGTACTCAAAGTACCTTTTTTTTCGCCTAAGAAACCGATTGCGGGTCGGTTTTATGTGAGAGGTAGGATATCAATCAGTACGATGCTCTGCGCGTTGATAGTTTGGCTCCCGGTATCTGCGCAGGCACAAACCGAGCGCATGGCGTCTATCACCATGCAGGACGCGCTCACGAAAACGCTGCTGCAACACCCGGAGTTACCCGGTTATCGCGAGCTGCTGAAAAGCGCTGATGGTTATATCCAGCAGGCGGGCATCGGGGAGCGACCGGAATTGAGTTTCGTTGTCGAAGATGCTTTTGGTTCTGGTGATTTCAATGGCATCGACAATGCCCAGTCCACCTTGAGCTTGAGCTGGCTGCTAGAGGGGGAGTTGCTGGACAAACGGACCCTCGCTGCTCGCAGTCAAAAAAATACCTTTATCGCGCAACAGGAAGTCAAACGCCTAGACATCGCGGCGGAAACAGCCCGCTACTATCTGGCCGCGTTGTTCTTCCAGAAAAAGAAACAGCTGGAACTTGACGCGATTACCCAGCTTGAACGTGTGCAAAGCGAAGTAGCCAAGCGGGTGAAGGCTGGCGCGGCTCCGCATGCAGATTTATATCGCGCACAAGCTAACCTGTCAGAGAAAAAACTGGTACTCAATGACGTCGGCTATGAGATCGACTCCGCCATCCAGAATCTGGCTGCCCAATGGGGCGAGTTCCAGCCGGACTTCGCCACTGTTCAGGGCAGTTTGGATGTGCCGGACCAACCAGTGAACTTGTTTGCCATTCGTGAGCGCTTGGCGCAGAACCCCAATATCCAGCTGTTCTTGAGTGAGGAACGACTGGCCCAATCGAAGATTGATATTGCGAAGGCTGAAGCTAAGGCACTGTGGCGCGTCAACGCGGGGGTGCGCCGTTATGAGGCCACTAATGACTACGGCGTGGTGGCAGGTTTTAGCGTTCCATTGGGCAGTCGCGACAGGAACAAAGGCAAGGTGAGTGCTTTGTCGGCCCAGCAGGCCGTCTCTCGGGCTAACGCCGAGGCAATGCGTATCCGCATGGAGGCCCAACTGGCCAACTATGTGCGTTCCTTCGAGCGTTATCAGGATTCTGAAGCGGCGCTTAAGCAGGACATTATTCCGCGCATTGAGCGTGCTCTAAAGGAGGCGGAGAAGGCCTACAAGCTGGGCAAGTACAGCTTTGAAGAATGGAGCTCGGCCCAGCGGGAACTTCTTGCAGCCCAGGCTGCCTTGCTTGACCTGCAATTCAAGGCCCACCTGAACCGTGTCGAAATCGAGCGCCTGGCCGGTGTGGCCATCTGAGTCTGAGGAGAAATTTTAATGAAACGATTAATTCAACCCGGTGTTGCCATAGCCCTGTCTCTGATTGTGACAGGCACTGTGATGTCAGCGCCAGCCTATGCCGTCGAAAACCAAGAAGCGGCGGCTTATGAAGAAGTGGAAAAGGGGCCGAACAATGGCCGCATGCTGAGACAGGACGGCTTTGCCATTGAGCTGGCCATTTTTGAAGACGGCGTGCCGCCGGAGTTTCGGGTCTGGGCCACTATGAACGGTCAGGCCCTGAGCCCTGATGATGTCAAGGTTCGGGTGGT
This sequence comes from Spongiibacter marinus, assembly GCF_016906995.1. Taxonomy (GTDB): domain Bacteria; phylum Pseudomonadota; class Gammaproteobacteria; order Pseudomonadales; family Spongiibacteraceae; genus Spongiibacter; species Spongiibacter marinus. Next base: position 7,417 of record NZ_JAFBBD010000015.1, read on the forward strand.
GCTCAAGCGCCTCGGTGATGTGAATGACCGGATCGGTTTCTACCGCCAGGAGGGTTATCTGCGCGGTGACATGGCCATCTATGAACCCCACTCCTTCGCGGTGGAACTGAATGCCGACTATCAGGGCAAGACTTACCGCTGGGCCTATGACAATTTTGAGGGCCGGGTGGATATTAAGGATGACATCGCCGCAGCTAACGGTATCGAAACGGCGAAAGCCGGTCCGGGCACCATTCACCAGACAATCACCGCTTATGGTGAGTTGATCAATCCGGTTGAAAACACACGCGACATTGTGGCGCGCTTTGCCGGTGTTGTTAAGAAAGTTCATGTCAAGCTGGGTAGCCAGGTGAAGAAAGGCGATTCACTGGTAACCATTGAAAGCAACCAGGGCTTGAATGCCTACACCATTAAAGCACCGATTGACGGCGTGGTATCCGGCCGTTATGTCAGCGCCGGAGAGCAAACTGACGGGCAGACCTTGCTGCGCCTGATCAACAATCGAGAACTAGTTGCCGAAATTTATGTATTTCCACAGGACCGCTCGAAAGTTCGGATGGGTAGTCCGGTGGTGCTGGAAGTCGACGGCGTTGAACAACCGGCTGAAGGTGTCATTAGCTACATCGGGGCAGAAATCATCGAGGGGCGGGGCTTTCCGGTACGGATAGCGATTGATAACGCTGCGGGCGTATTCAGCCCAGGCGCTTTTGTTCACGGCCGTATTACGGTTGCCCGTTACGATGTTTCGCTATCGGTCAAACGCGATGGCATCCAGGCCTTCCGCGATTTCCAGGTGGTTTACGCCAAAGTGGGTGAAACCTATGAAGTTCGCATGCTGGAACTCGGCGCGCAGGCCGGTGAATGGGCCGAAGTGCTGGGCGGGCTTGAGACCGGTACCGAGTACGTGACCAGCAACAGCTATGTCATCAAGGCCGACATCGACAAGTCCGGCGCTTCCCACGATCACTAATCCCACGACCACGAGGTTCTTATGTTAGACATGATACTGCGGTCATCGCTGAATGGCCGCACGCTGATAATGGTCGCGGTACTTTTTCTGTGCGCATTGGGGGCCTGGAATTTTACCCGCCTGCCGATTGATGCGGTGCCGGATATTACCAATGTCCAAGTGGTGATCAACACCGAGGCGTCCGGTTATACCCCGCTTGAAGTCGAGCAACGGGTCACTTTTCCGATTGAAACCGCGATGGCCGGATTGCCGAATCTCGAATACACGCGTTCGGTGTCCCGCTATGGCCTGTCCCAGGTAACGATCATCTTCAGTGACGATACCGATATTTATTTTGCCCGCCAGTTAGTCAATGAACGTCTATCGACGGCCAAGGCTAAGCTGCCTAGTTCAATGGACCCGGAGTTGGGGCCGATTGCTACGGGGTTGGGTGAGATCTTTATGTTCACCGTCGATGCCGAACCCGGTGCAACCAAGGAAGACGGTTCATTGATCACGCCTACCGATTTGCGGACCGCTCACGACTGGATTATCCGTCCACAGCTACTGCGAGTACCCGGTGTGGTCGAAGTCAACCCAATCGGTGGCTTTAAGCGTGAAATCCAGGTGGCTATCAAGCCGGAAAAGCTGCTGTTTTATCAGGTTACCCAACAGGAATTGATCGCGGCGATTGCCGAGAACAATGAAAACCGTGGTGTCGGTTTTGTGGAGAAAAAAGGTGCTCAGCTGTTGCTACGGGTACCGGGGCAGGCCGGTAGCCTGGAGGCAATCGGCAATATCCTGGTGCGTACATTTGATGCGGTGCCGGTGCGGGTGAAAGACCTGGCCGATGTTCAAGAAGGACAGGAGCTGCGCTCCGGTGCTGCCACCCAAAACGGCCGCGAGGTGGTGATGAGCACCGTCTTTATGCTGGTGGGTGAAAACAGTCGCACCGTCGCCAAAGGTGTGGCGGAAAAACTGCAGGCCGTTAATGCCAGTCTGCCGGAAGGCATTGTGGCAACGGCGGTTTATGACCGTACCAAGCTGGTGGACAAGACCTTAACAACCGTGCAGACCAACCTGCTGGAAGGTGCGCTGCTGGTTATTGTGATCCTGTTCTTCCTGCTGGGCAACGTGCGCGCGGCACTGCTGACCGCAGCGGTTATCCCCATCGCCATGCTGATGACCATCACTGGCATGGTGCAGACGCGCGTCAGCGCTAACCTGATGAGCTTGGGGGCGCTGGACTTCGGTCTGCTGGTCGATGGTGCCATTATCATTGTTGAAAACTGTCTGCGGCGTCTGGGTATAGAGGCTAAAAGCGGCCGATCTATGTCTTTGTCTGAGCGGCTCGAAGTTGTTTATAGCGCCACTAAGGAAGTGATCAGACCAGCGCTGTTCGGTGTATTTATTATCACCGCCGTGTACCTGCCTATCTTCTCGCTGACCGGTGTGGAAGGGAAGATGTTCCACCCGATGGCGCTTACCGTAGTCATTGCACTGAGCTGCGCCATGTTGCTGTCGATTACCTTTGTACCGGCGGCTATTGCCTTCCTATTCAAGGAACCGGTGGAAGAGAAGGAAAACAAAGCTTTTAACGCCTTGCAGAATGCTTATGAGGGCTTGCTGCTGAAATCCATCAAGGCCCGCGGTTTAGTGGTCGCTGTAGCTGCGGTGTTGGTGCTGATCTCAGGCTGGGGTGCAACCCGTTTGGGTAGTGAGTTTGTGCCCAACCTTGATGAGGGCGATATTGCCATGCACGCCCTGCGGATACCCGGCACCTCGTTGTCGCAGTCGATTGAGTTCCAGCGCGTGTTGGAGGAGAGGATCAAGGAACTGCCGGAAGTCGAGCGGGTATTCGCCAAGATGGGTACCGCTGATGTGGCTACCGATGCTGTTCCCCCCAGCGTGGCGGATAACTTTATCATTCTCAAGCCCCGCTCTGAGTGGCCGGACTCCGGCAAGCCGAAGGCGGAGATTGTTAAAGAGCTTGATGCATTGGTCAGCGACATACCCGGTAACCGCTATGAGTTCCTGCAACCGATCCAGATGCGTTTTAACGAACTGCTGTCAGGTGTTCGTGCAGAGCTGGCGATCAAGGTGTTTGGTGATGAGCTCGACAGGCTGGCGGAAGTCGGCGGCGCTATCGAAGAGGCCATTGCTGACGTCGAGGGTATTGTGGATATCCAGGTGGAGCAGACCAAGGGCCTGCCATTCCTGACAATAGTGCCGCGCAGTGATGAGATGGCGCACTACAAAGTCACACTGCGTTCTTTGCAGGATCAGCTGGCAGTTGCTATCGGCGGTCAGGTGTCGAGCCTGTTCTACGAAGGTGATCGCAGTTTTGACATTACCGTCAGATTGCCCGAGCAACGTCGCAGTGACCTCGACAGCCTTGGCTCGCTACCGATACAAGTTAGCGGCGAACGCTATGTGCCCCTGAATGAACTGGTCGACTTTGAATACGTGGACGGCCTCAACCAGGTCAACCGCGAAAATGGCAAGCGCCGTGTGGTGGTTACTGCCAATGTTCGTGGTCGTGACCTGGGCTCCTTTGTGGAAGATGTGCAGGCAGCTGTTAACAGTCGTGTGGATATTCCGGCCGGTTATTGGGTGGAGTACGGCGGCACCTACCAAAGCCTGCAATCGGCGTCCAATCGCCTGATGGTGGTGGTGCCAGCAACGTTGGTGATGATTGTCGGCCTGTTGCTGTTGGCGCTGCGCTCTTTCAAGGATGCCATGGTGATCTTCACCGGTATTCCGCTGGCGCTGACCGGTGGTGTATTGGCGCTGGCCTTGAGGGATATTCCGTTCTCTATCTCGGCGGCGGTTGGCTTTATCGCGCTGTCGGGTATCGCCATTCTCAACGGGCTGGTGATGGTGTCCTTTATCCGTGAGTTGATTAAGGACGGCATGGGCATCGACGAGGCAATCGTCAGCGGCGCTTTAACCCGTCTGCGCCCGGTTATTACCACCGCGCTGGTAGCTTCGCTGGGTTTTGTGCCGATGGCCTTGAATACCGGCATAGGCTCCGAAGTGCAACGACCGCTGGCCACGGTGGTCATCGGCGGTGTGATTTCATCAACCTTGCTAACCCTGTTTGTATTGCCAGCGCTGTACCGCATATTGCAGCGCCCCGAAAAAATTGTTTCTCAACCTGAAACCCCCGTTACTCAATAATTGGAGGATTAAACGCCTTATGTATAAGTTGTTATTAGTCGCCGTTGCCGTTCTGGCCAGCACTCTGGCCTTCGGGCACGGCATGTCGGCGGAAGATCAAGCCAGAGCGCTGAACGCCAGTTACTTCGAGTTTGTAGAACTCGGTGCTATCCATATGATCACCGGCTATGACCACCTGCTGTTCCTGTTTGGGGTGATGTTCTTTCTGACCCGGTTCACCGAGATCGTCAAGTTCATCACCGCCTTCACCATTGGCCATTCGATCACGCTGGTGTTTGCAACCCTGGCAGGTATTAAGATCAATTACTTTTTGATCGATGCTGTGATTGCACTGACGGTGTGTTACAAGGCCTTCGATAATCTGGATGGTTTCAAGCGCTACCTGAAAACCCAACCGCCCAGCTTGCTCTGGATGGTGTTCGGTTTCGGATTGATTCACGGCTTTGGTTTGTCAACTCGCCTGCAGCAGTTGCCACTGGGTGCGGAAGGGCTGGTTGGCAAGATCCTGGCCTTCAATGTTGGTGTCGAGCTGGGCCAGATCGCCGCACTGGCCATCATGCTGGTCGTCCTATCTGCCTGGCGCACGCGCAAGAGTTTCACCCGATTTGCCGCAGCGTCTAATGTTGGCCTGATGGCGACCGGCCTGTTCCTGCTGATATTCCAACTGCATGGTTATATGCACAGCAAATACCCGGATGATTTCCCGCTCAACAAGGACGATCACTCCCATGTACATGAGGATATGGCGGAGTTGGATTATCCGAATCGTCCGGCAGCACTAAAAAAATTGTTGGACACGGGAACAGGTAAGAAACCGAATGTGCCGACTGCCAGTGCAACTACTGATACCAACACAGCTATTGATATCAATCCAGCTCGGGATAAGACCCAACACAGTCACGACGGTAACTCTTATCACAGCCACTGAATGATACGTCAACAGGAGAAATTCAATGAAGCTATACAAAACCGTACTGATTCTATTTTTGATGTCAGCCTCTTCCCTGGGGATGGCCCACGGCGGGGGTCACAAACAAGTGAGTGAAGATCAGGTTGTCGAGATTGCCCAGCGAGCCCTCGGGCAGCTGTCGTCGGTGGAGCATGGCCTGGCTATCGGCAAACTGAAACCGACCTGGGCAAAGCTTGATGCAAGCAATATCGAAATCGTTGAACGCGGTCGCGGCTACTTTGTCGTCAAGGCCTATAACCCGCAGGAGAGTGACACCACTTACATGCTGATCTCCGCTGCGGGTGAACTGTACGACGTTAACGATACGGGCAAGTTTTCCGGTGTGAATAAGGAGTAGTTATGGAGGCGATAATCAAGGTCTTTGCCGCCGCACTCATTATTGCGTTTACCTCTTGGTTATCTGGAAAGAAACCTGAGTTGGCAGGCTTTATTATCGCCCTTCCCATGGTTTCTATCCTGGCACTGCTGTTTTCCTACCTAGAGCATCGAAGCGCTGACACGTCCATCACCCTGGCCAAGAGTGTGATGGTGGGGGTACCTGTGTCCTACCTGTTCTTTATGCCTTTCTTTTTTGGGTATTCGGATTAGCTGGTTGATTTTCTCTTTGGCGTGCAATCACAGATTACACTTTCCCAACGGAAAAACTGGTTGGCGAGGCCTGGAACAAATGCGTAAGGATTGTGGTACTAGAGAATTCATCGCGCATCCTTCTGTCTACCTCGAACGCTCCCTTAGCGCGAATTTGTCCGATGTGCCACTGACTGCTGACAACACTCGTATGGAGTTTTCAACCTAAACCCGGATTCGATGTTCCCGTAAGTACTGGGTGTGGTAACTATGCATCAGGAAATTTAGCGCTTGACCCTCCCACAATAGGAAGGTTTATCTTTCTGGAATATCATCAGGAGATGCTTGTGGAGAAGACGAATGATGCATACTCAAGACAAATTGAATCCGTCGGCTGTGACGGTGACAAGCTTTCCCATCGAAGGTATGAGTTGCGCTTCCTGCGTCGGGCGCGTGGAGGCTGAACTCAAGAAGGTCGAGGGCGTTGACACTGTTACGGTGAACCTGGTGACCGAACGTGCCGATATCCAGTCCGCTTCGCCACTCGACCGCGGATCACTCATCAACGCTATCGAGAAAGCTGGCTATTCGGTGCCAGCTGAGACCACAGAGCTTTCCATCGAAGGTATGACCTGCGCGTCCTGTGTCGGTCGCGTCGAAAAGGCGCTCAAGGCTGTGCCCGGCGTCACCAGTGCCGTTGTCAACCTTGCGACTGAAAGAGCCACGATCCAGGGCAGCGCCGATGCGACCGCCTTGGTGACGGCTATCGAGAACGCGGGATATGATGCCAGGGTAATCGCGGCTGCTACGGGTAGCCGTCGGGGCGAGACCGATGAGCGCACCGAGAAGAAGGACGCGGAACGCCGTGGACTGACACGTGATTTCACGATTGCAGCGGTGTTGACCGTGCCTGTCTTCATTCTGGAGATGGGCTCACACCTCATTCCTGGCATGCACGACCTGATTGCCTCAACGATCGGCATGGAGACGAATTGGTATCTCCAGTTCGTGTTGACAACCATCGTTCTGTTCGTGCCGGGCATCCGCTTTTACCACAAGGGGTTTCCGGCCCTCGGGCGGCTTGCCCCCGACATGAACTCCCTGGTCGCGGTCGGCACCATGGCAGCCTATGGCTATTCGCTCGTGGCGACCTTCGCGCCGGGGCTCCTGCCCGACGGAGCCGTCAACGTCTACTTTGAGGCCGCCGCTGTTATCGTCACTCTCATCCTGCTCGGCCGGTTGCTGGAGGCTCGCGCCAAGGGACGCACCTCCGAGGCGATCAAGCGTCTTGTCGGGCTTCAGGCCAAAATGGCACGGGTGCGTCGGGACGATAAGTCGATCGAACTGCCGATCGACTCCGTCTTGTCGGGAGATATCGTCGAGGTTCGTCCCGGCGATCGCATTCCGGTGGATGGCGAACTCATCGAAGGCGAAAGCTATGTCGATGAATCGATGATCACGGGAGAACCGATCCCCGTCTCCAAGAAGCACGGCAGCGAGGTCGTGGCCGGAACGGTGAACCAGAAAGGCGCATTCGCCATCCGTGCGACGGCTGTCGGCGGCAACACCGTTCTGTCGCAGATCATCCGCATGGTGGAAGAAGCGCAGGGGTCGAAGCTGCCAATCCAGGCGCTGGTCGACAAGGTGACGATGTATTTCGTGCCTGCGGTGTTTGTGGCAGCGATTCTCACCTTCGGGACATGGATGTGGTTCGGCCCGTCGCCCGCGCTCACTTTCGCGCTGGTCAACGCCGTCGCGGTGCTGATCATCGCCTGCCCTTGCGCCATGGGGCTGGCCACACCGACCTCGATCATGGTCGGCACTGGCCGCGGTGCCGAGCTGGGCGTGCTCTTCCGCAAGGGTGAAGCACTCCAGTTGTTGAAAGATGCCAAGGTCGTTGCCGTTGACAAGACGGGCACGTTGACGGAAGGCAAACCCGCTCTCACCGATCTGGAATTGGCCACCGGATTCGAGCACGTAGACGTGTTGGCTCTGGTCGCGGCCATCGAGGCCAAATCCGAACACCCGATCGCCCGTGCGATCGTGAACGCCGCCGCCGCGGAGAACATCTCACTGCCGGACGTGTCGAACTTCGAATCGGTGACGGGTTTTGGCGTGAAGGCTGAGGCCGGTGGCAAGCGGGTCGAGATAGGTGCTGACCGCTACATGAGCGAACTCGGTCACGACGTGGCGGCGTTCTCCAAGGTCGCCAAACGCCTCGGCGACGAGGGTAAGTCTCCGCTCTATGCTGCGATAGAGGGCAAGCTTGCGGCGATTATCGCCGTTGCTGACCCGATCAAGGAAACGACGCCTGCTGCCATCAAGGCCCTGCACGATCTCGGGCTCAAGGTCGCGATGATCACCGGCGACAACGTCCACACGGCCAAGGCCATCGCGGCGCGACTCGGGATCGACGAGGTGGTGGCGGAAGTGCTACCGGACGGCAAGGTCGACGCGGTGCGCCGCCTTAAGGGAGAGCACGGCAAGGTGGCGTTCGTCGGTGATGGCATCAACGACGCTCCCGCTCTGGCCGAAGCGGATGTAGGTCTTGCCATTGGCACAGGTACGGACATTGCCATTGAAGCGGCTGATGTGGTGCTGATGTCGGGTAACCTGCAAGGTGTGCCAAAGGCGATCGCCTTGTCGAAGGCAACCATCGACAACATCCGACAAAATCTGTTCTGGGCGTTTGCCTACAACACGGCTTTGATTCCGGTCGCGGCAGGTGTGCTCTATCCGGCCTACGACATCCTGCTTTCGCCCGTCTTCGCTGCCGGCGCCATGGCACTGTCGTCGGTGTTTGTACTCGGCAATGCACTGAGGTTGCGTCATTTCCGCTCACCCATGGGGACGGACGACAACGACGTGTCGCAGAGACAGGTGGAATTTGCACAAGCGAAATAAGGACAACCGAGCCTGCCACAGTGCAGGCTTGATGTTATCTGGAGAGGCATGGCTATGAATATTGGAAAGGCAGCGGAGGCATCGGGTGTATCGGCGAAGATGATCCGCTACTACGAATCGATCGGCTTGATTCCGGAAGCGTTGCGAACCGAAGCTGGATACAGGGATTACTCGGACAAGGATGTGCAAACCCTGCGCTTCATCCGGCGCGCACGGGATCTCGGGTTTTCGGTGGCGCAGATGAATGAACTGGTTGCGCTCTGGCGCGACCGGGGTCGTGCGAGCGCCGACGTCAAACGTCTTGCGCTTGAGCATGTCGCGGAGCTTGAGCTCAAGGCGCGCAAACTCCAGGAAATGAGCCGTGCACTCAAGCACCTGGCGGAAAACTGCCAGGGCGACGCTCGGCCGGACTGCCCGATTATCAGCGGTCTGGCCGGGGATGGCGTAGTGAAAGGAACGCCTAAGGGTGAGCGAGAACTTAATTCCACGCGCTTCGGGGCTATCGGGATTGAACCCAATTGCACGCAACGTCGCGGGAAAGAGAAGCGCTGACGCGTCTACTTCAGAAGCGGCGTCCTTGCCCTGACCTGAATGATTACCCGGCAAGGTGCTGATTATCGTACCCAGCCTCGCGGATGGCATCACTGATACGCGCCTCATTGACCTGGCTGCGCACGGTGACCTCGGCGTGTTCTATATCTGTAGATACTTCCGCCTGTGGGTCGATACTTTTAATGGCTTTTTCGACGGCGGATGTGCAGTGGCCACAGGTCATGCCGTTAACGTTGAATCGATACATATCGAACTCCTTCACAGAATCAGAGAATTGAGGAACCTGATCGTCCCAGCGACCAATCTAGTCTTTCCAACGCTGGTAAGGTCAACTGCGGAGCCTCAGACTTTGATTTGTCGAGTGCTCTGTGCCGACGGGCTGCCAAATGCACGGCTATTGATAAGACCTGGCCGATGCCGACAGTCTCTCTGTGCAAGGCATGCAAACGCAGCCTTGACCTTCCAACCATTGGAACGATTACCCTTTTGTGAAAAGTCAGCGCAACCGGTGTTCGGTAATCGCACTAAACACAAAGGAGTTAATCGATGTCCACAGAATCCCCTTCTCACTCAGGCAGACCAGAGCGCCCACTCGGTCTGGCCTTGGCATTATTGCTGGATTGATTCTTGGAGGATTTCTGACAGGCCTGCTTGGCTGGCGTTGGGCGTTCTTCATCAATGTACCCATCGGTTTGGCGGTGCTCGCTGGTTCGAGAACACTTGTCGAAGCGGAATTGCACAAGGGACGCCCCGACCTGACGGGAGCGCTTTCCAGCATCATCGGCATGGCAGCACTCGTCTATGGAATTACCCGTGGTGGTGAACATGGCTGGACCGATGGCATTACGCTCATTGCATTCGCCACTACGGCTATCCTGCTGCCGCTGTTCTTGGTTTTACAGTCGCGCAGCAGTGATCCACTTTTGCCGCTCCGCTTGTTCAAGGATCGCAACCGATCCGATTCGTACCTGGCCATGCTGCTGCTGGGCTTCGGCCCCATGGGCATGATCTATTTGCTGACGCTCTATTTGCAGCACATCCTCAGCTATAGCCCGACCCTGACCGCCATGGCGTTTCTGCCCTTTGGGGTGGGTATCATCATTGGTGCTGTTGTCAGTTCAAAGCTTGTCATGCGCTTTACGCCGCGCGAGGTCTCAGCTCCGGCTGCGCTGGTCGCTAGCGCTGCATTGTTCTGGCTTTCGACCATCGGGCAACAACTCGACTATAGCTGGCACTTCATGCCAGCCGCCTTCCTCACCGCCTTCGGTTTCGTGGGAGCGGTCATTGCGCTGGCATTGACGGCCGTGAAGGGTGTGCAAGCACAGGAGACCGGCATCGCATCGGCGTTGTTCAACGCGTCGCAACAGATTGGTGTTGCGTTGGGGCTGGCTATCCTTTCGAGCATTTCTGTCTCCGTCACGGCCAGTCGGATGCCCGAGGCATTTGCTTCTCTGTATCGCGGTCGGGAAGTCGGCGATGCCGAACTGGTGCAGTCAGCCGGTGATGCGCTGATTCAGGGTTATGGCTTGGGACTTGCGGCGAGCGGGGTTGCTCTTGGCATCGCAGCCATCATCGTGGCCGTACTTGTCAACGCCAGGAAAGGACAGGTTTCCACACTTGGCGATAGTCCCTTGCATTGACCGGTTCTTCTTCCCTTTACGGCGCAGTCTGCCAAACCCGTACTGCGCCACACTGATGATTAATGGGAATCTGTCGCAATAGCTATGGAGCTTCCACCATGAGGAGAACACCGCATGACCGAAATGCCCGACAACATCCTGCACCTGCCTAAGTACCAGGTGCTGGGCTGCAAATCCACCGACGACGAAATGCACTTTCAGGTGGACGTGCCCGATCCCATTGCCTGCGAGGAATGCGGCGTGCAGGGTGAGTTCGTGCGGTTCGGCAAGCGTGATGTTCCCTATCGTGATCTGCCCATCCACGGCAAGCGGGTCACTCTCTGGGTGGTCCGCCGCCGATACACCTGCCGGGCCTGCAAGACAACATTCAGGCCCCAGCTACCGGAGATGGTGGACGGATTCCGTATGACACTGCGGCTGCATGAGTACGTGGAGAAGGAATCCTTCAACCACCCCTACACCTTTGTGGCGGCACAGACCGGCCTGGACGAGAAGACGGTGCGCGACATCTTCAACGCCCGCGCCGAGTTCCTGGGGCGCTGGCACCGCTTCGAGACGCCCCGCATCCTGGGCATTGACGAGCTATACCTGAACAAGCGCTACCGCTGCATTCTGACCAACATTGAGGAGCGAACCCTGCTCGACCTGCTGGCCACCCGCCGCCAGGACGTGGTGACCAACTACCTGATGAAGCTGAAAGACCGGCAGAAGGTCGAGATCGTCAGCATGGACATGTGGAACCCCTACCGGGCAGCGGTCAAGGCTGTGCTGCCCCAGGCCCGTATCGTGGTCGATAAGTTCCATGTGGTGCGCATGGCCAACGATGCCCTAGAGAGAGTGCGCAAGGGCCTCAGAAAGGAGCTGAAACCGTCCCAGAGCCGGACTCTCAAGGGAGACCGGAAAATCCTGCTGAAACGCGCTCACGAAGTCTCAGACCGGGAGCGCCTCATCATGGAGACCTGGACAGGCGCGTTCCCGCAACTGCTGGCCGCCTACGAGCACAAGGAGCGCTTCTACGGCATCTGGGACGCCACCACACGGCTCCAGGCAGAAGCCGCCCTGGACGAGTGGATAGCCACCATCCCGAAGGGCCAAAAGGAAGTCTGGAGCGATCTGGTCAGGGCAGTGGGAAACTGGCGCGAAGAGACCATGACCTACTTCGAGACGGACATGCCCGTCACCAACGCTTACACGGAGTCCATCAACCGACTGGCCAAGGACAAGAACCGTGAAGGGCGCGGTTACTCCTTCGAGGTGATGCGGGCACGAATGCTGTACACCACGAAGCACAAGAAGAAGCCCCCGACTGCAAAGGTCTCTCCGTTCCACAAGAAAACCATCGGTTACGGACTGCCGGACTTCGCAGAGGAACTCAACTACGGGGTCGATCTATCAACCATCTGAGGGTGGTATCAGGTTGGTGGGGTGAAGATGCCCCATCAACCATTAAATCCGTATACCCCTTTTTTGCAGAGAAATTCGGTTGGGGTTTTTGGGTGCCTTATATCACAGGGCTCGGTTTGCTTGGTATCGGTTACCTCCTACATAGCTACATTATGAACCTTATCGGCTAGTGGGTGTGTGTCATGGGAGGTACGCATTATTTTTTATTTGTCGCATTGATGTAGAGCCACTATGAAACGCTATCTAATAGCTACGTCTATTTTAGAAAATGACATCCTGAGAATTGCGGATGAGGTCGATCAAGTCCTCATGGCGGGAGTCGATGTTATTCACATAGAAAGTAATTGTATTGATTCTCGATCTATAGGCTGCAAAATCTCTAGGGCATTGCGAGACCACGGAGTTAAATGTCCGATTGATATACACTTAATCGGAGAGACATCATCAGAGTTGATTGAGTCCTATGTGAAGGCCGGTGCTACAAGTATAACGATATGCCCAGAAACCGTAGCCAGTATCGATCAGTCGCTAATTCAGATTAAAGATGCTGATTGTAATGCCGGATTAGCGCTTCCTTATCCCTTTATTCTGTCCGAATATAGCCACTATCTGGATTCAATTGATCAGCTACTTTTTCTGTTAGGTGATAAAGAGTTGATGTCGGATGTACTCATTGATATCGCGAATGTAGACAGTATCCGTAATAAAACTAACGATAGGTTTCGCGTGCAAGCTAAAGGTGGTATTACAGCGTCCAATGTAGGGGTTCTAGGGGTTTTCCGTCCAAAAACGACAAAGTGCTCTGGAAGCCCCGCCATCTATGGCCTCCAGAGGGGTATTACTTTTCGCTGACGGGTAAATATCCCTCGATTGAGCACATCAGCTCCTCCAGATCTGGCAATTTTTCACCCAATTCGAAGTTGTAAGTCCCCTTGAAGTTGATGTTATGCCAAGCCACAGGGGATGCCTGTTTGACGATTCCTGTTCGTTTGGTGTCTCCGTGGTATTCGAAGCTGGTCAGCAGCTGGCTGAGTATCCTGGAGTTGAAATAGATTATGGCATTGGTGACCAAACGAGCGCATTCGTTCCATAGCTGGATTTCTTCGTCTGAACTGCCTCGGAATTGATCGCTATTGATGTTACTCACGGCCCGGCGCAATTGGTGATAGGCCTCTCCACGGTTTAGTGCGCGCTGAACATAAGTTCGTAAGCTGGCATCATCGATGTAGCACAGTAGATAGTTCGCTTTCACCAGGCGGTTGTATTCCGTCAGGGCTTCCAGTAACGGATGGTTGTGCTTGTAGCCCGAGAGCTTTCTTACCAATGTTGCTTGGGTTGTTTTCCGCTGTTTAAGCGATACTGCAATGCGTTGAATGGTATCCCAGTGCTGTGCAATCCGATGCGTATTAATAGGCTTTTTCAAGCGCAGCTGTATTCTATGCTCTTTGTCTTCCTTGACATCAAACATGTCATTGATCACTTTACCAACCTGGGCATAGCGCGGGGCAAACTGGTATCCGAACAGATCCAGCAATGCGAAGTTCACATGGTTCACCCCATGGGTATCGGTCGAGAGCACCTCCGGAATGAGGTCTGATGTATTGCTCATCAGCAAATCGAAAATGTAGTGCGATTCATGCTCGTTGGCGCCGATTACCCTCGCATTAATAGCAGCGTGATTGGCGATTAGGGTCATGGCAGAAACACCTTTTTGTGTGCCGAAGTACTTTGACGAGTAACGGGTTTTGAAGGTCTCGCGCCGGGCTTCGAACTTTTGGCCGTCGGCACTGGCGTGGATCACATCCTCCTGGATATTGTAGTAGCGGAAGATAGGTAGCTTTGCTGTCGCGTTATTGATGTTGTCGTTGGCAGCATTCAAGGTCTCCAAACGTAGATAGTTTGCCTGGATGGTGCTGAGCTGATCATAGGTACGATCAGAGATCTGCGCCATACCGTATATGCCTTGATTGGTGGCATTGCCGACCAGAATAGCCAACAGGTCATATTCATGCGCATGGCTTCTGGATTGAGAACCCAGCACATGTGCGAAGCAGTTAATGAACCCCGTGTCACGATCCACCATACGCAGTACATCCGCGACACCCGTTGTGGGGATTTGCTGGAAGAAGGGATTATTGACCAGATGATGTTTGCTAGCTGAAGGTAAGCGCCAGAAGTGTCTACCCTGCGGATTACGCAAAATAATATTCCGGTTGTCTTCATGTTCAAGATATTCGCCAACTTCGTACAGGCGGGTTTCCAATTCAATGGCCATTTGCTTGATCAGTTTTTCAGGCTTCTCAGCCAAATTGGTCAGTTGGCTCTGTTGTAGCAGCGTATATTTGTGCTTTCGCCAATGTTCCCCGTCGATCAGATCAGCATCAAGCGC
>NZ_JAFBBD010000016.1 GCF_016906995.1 Spongiibacter marinus
TCATCCGGGGGCGCAGTCCGGCGCTGGCGGCCCTGGTGGCACGCTATCTGCTGGTCGAGGCACGCAGTTCGCAAGCCGAGTTCGTGATTCCGACCACCTTGCGCATGCCGACCCAATGGTGGAGCGCTTCGAGAGCTGGGCCAGACGTCGGCTCGCGCAGGGGTTCTCGCTGGCGGAGGCGGCCAGCGCCGCGGGCACAAGCGAGCGCACCTTGGCGCGGCGGCTGCAAAGCGTTTTGGGCAAGACACCACTGTCGTATTTCCAGGACCTGCGCGTGGAGCATGCCGTCCATCTCTTGCGCACCGGAAACGCCAGCGTCGACCAGGTCGCCACACAGGTCGGGTATTCGGATGGGGCGAGCCTGCGGGCCCTGCTGCGCCGCAAGCTGGGCCGGGGTGTCAGGGAGTTGCGACGCGGCGGATGACCAGAGGCGTTTGGCATATGTACGGCTGGAGACCGCCGCGAAACTGACGCAGGCCAAACGGCGCATTTGGACAAACTGACAAAACTACTGCCCGCCACGGCGCGCAAGCTCCAGTTTGACCCTGGACAAAGTTTTGCTGGCAATGCCGTAGTTGAGCAAATCAATGATTGAGCAACGCTGTGCCCTGACGATGCGGCGGCTCACCGTCCCCGCGCTAGCTGACAGAGCAATTCTGCCGACAGCATGGGGGAGCAGCTACTTTTTCAACAGAGTCGGCCAATAGCGGTCATCAGGGCTGGCTTGAGTCGGGGCCGAAGGATTACGCTCTCAGCCCCATAATTGCTGGTCAGACAGTTACCACGATCTTGCCGATCTGCTGATTGGCTTCAAGGAAACGATGGGCATCCTGGATGTCGCTAAGTGCGAATGTCTTTGCGATGATCGGGCGCAACGCGCCGGACTTCAACCCTTGCAGAATAAAAGCCTTCGCTCTCTCCAGGGCTTCAGGGTCGGCCACAATCTCTGCGTAGAGATAACCCTTCAAAGTCAGGCTTTTGCCCAGCACGGTAAACAGTGGAAATGGTGTCGGTTGAGAGCTGAGTGCGCCGTACACCAGCAAAATTCCGCCCCGCGCCATGCTCTGCGTGAGAGGTTCGAAGGACGGCCCGCCTACAGGATCAAATACAACGCGAGCGCCTTGACCGGCAGTTATCGTCATAACACGCTCGACGATATCCTCTTCATCGCTGACGATGACATGCGCAGCGCCTGCATCAAGCAGGGCTTGCTTCTTCGCGTGAGTTCGAGTGATCGCAATCGATGTGGCGCCGACCATTCGAGCTATTTGGAAGGCGGCCAAGCCAACACTGCTTGACGCGGCGGTAACGATGACAAAATCGCCCTGCCGTAGCTTCGCCTGTTCAATCAATGCTCCCCAGGCGGTGACGTACTGCATCCAAGACGCCGCAGCCTCTTCAAAGGACAAGTTCTCAGGGCTCTTTACCACCAGGTGGGCTGGTACATTGGCCAACTCGCCGTAGGTGCCCCAGCGAGCAATATCCAAAGGTGGGATCAGAGCGACCGAGTCACCAATAGTGATCTCGGTTACGTCGCTCCCAACTGCCGTTACGATGCCTGCGGCCTCGTAGCCTAAGCGGCTGGGGAACTCCGCTTCTTGTAGGTATGCGTGATTGCGGAACATCACTTCGGCTCGGTTCAAGCCAATAGCTTTAACACTAATCTGCACCTCGTTTGCTGCTGGTGCCGATACTTCCAGATCTTCCAGCTTCAGAACGCTGGCGTCACCGTATTCATGAATTCTGACAATGCGTGTCATATAGATACCTCGTTTATCAATGGGCCTCGACGTATATCCGGAAACCCTCCAAGCGCCCTGATCTCTCACCACTTTGGTCAGCAAGCTATCCGTTGAGCTTTTCGCAGGTGATTTTAGGACGTGATCAAGCCTGCGCGCCTGCCTTTCAGAAACCCTCTAAAACGATCTTGCCTTTCGCTTTTCCGCTTTCGATCAGGGTATGGGCGCGCTTGAGGTTTTCGGCATTGATCGTCCCGAAACTCTCGGTCGCGGTCGAACGGATCTTCGCGGCGTCGATCAAAGCAGCAACGGCATCGAGGATTTCACCCTGACGCGCGATGTCGTCGGTGGTAAACAGCGAACGCGTGAACATCAGCTCCCAGTGAATCGACACGGCCTTGGCCTTGAATGGCATGATGTCAAACACTTCAGGATCGTCAATCAGGCCAAACCGACCCTGAGGGGCAATGAATTCGACGATCTGCGGCACGTAGGTTTCGGAATAGTTGGTCGAAAATACGAACCCTGGCGCGCCGATGTTCAGGGCTGCAATCTGTTCCGACAAGGGTTTGGAATGGTCCACGACATAATGCGCGCCCAGCTCCTTGACCCATTCCTGCGTTTCGGGGCGCGAGGCCGTTGCAATGATCGTCAAATCGGTCTGCTCGCGCAAAAGCTGTATCGCAATAGAGCCAACGCCGCCCGCGCCGCCTATGATCACGATGGCGTTCGCGGCACCCGGCACGGAATCGGTGACTTTCAGGCGGTCAAAGATCATCTCCTGGGCTGTCAGGGTCGTCAGGGGCAAGGCGGCAGCGGCGGACGTTTCGATGCTTTTCGGCGCGTGGCCGACGATGCGGGCATCAACGAGGTGGTATTCGGCATTGGTGCCGGGGCGGTTGATCGCACCCGCATACCAGACCTTGTCGCCGGTTTTGAACTGGCTGACCTTGTCGCCAATTTCCACAACCTCGCCCACGGCGTCCCAACCGAGGATCACCGGCGTACCACCCTCGGCAGCGCGGCTTTGGCGGATTTTCGTGTCAATCGGGTTAACCGACACGGCCTCGACCTTGACGAGGATGTCATGGCCGGTCGCGGTGGGTTTTTCGACCTCAAGGTCGATCAGGGCGTCGGCGCGGTCAATTGCGCCGTTAACGGTGTAGCCGATAGCTTTCATTTTCGTTCTCCAGAAGTGGCTTGGGATGCACGGCACGCCACTGTTTGTGACGACGGTTTCGATAGATCAAATGTACAAGCCTTCCATTGCCGGATAAATGATCGAAACACGAAATAATAATCCGGAAAATCCGGACATTATTTTTTACGGAGATACCCTGTTCCAGTAACCCGATCGCCTTCAGTTTCTGGAATTTCGTGACAGAGGCCGAGTCATTTAACTGTTTGCCATGGTCGGATAAATGGATAAGATCACAAGAGATAATTCGGAACTTCCTTTTAATGTTGATTGATAACATCCGCCTTTTTCTAACCATCGCCGAGAAAGGCAGTCTTGTCGCTGCCGGCCGTGAGGTGGGCCTTTCCGCAACCACGGTCTCCGAGCGGCTTGCCGCTCTGGAAGCACATTACGGCGTTGTTCTATTCAACCGCACCACACGTTCGCTAAGCCTGACCGAAGAAGGCCGGACGTTGCTGAGTGGTGCAAAAGAGGTACTAGCCGAGATCGATGACCTCGACACTCGAATCCGCCACGGGGCCGAGACACTGTCGGGGCCGATCCGCATCAGTGCACCGATCGGTCTGGGCCGCAGTGTCGTTTCGGATGTGATCTCGACCTTCACAACTGAGCATCCCGCGATCTCAGTCGACTTGCATCTGTCCGACGGATATGTGGACATCGTTGGCCAAGGTTTTGATCTTGCGTTGCGCTTTGGCACGTTGACAGACAGCACCTTAAGGGCCCGAAACCTTGGAAACCATCGCCGGATCGTCTGCGCATCTCCTTCATACATTGCTGCACATGGCGCACCGCAAGAGCCTGCCGATCTGATTCGACATAACTGCTTGGTCATGCGATTCGGAACGATCCCTGACAATGTGTGGCGCTTTGGTACCGAGAAAAGCCCAATGAGTGTGACGGTGCGTGGCAATAAGACAGCGAACGATGGCTCTTTAGTGCGACGATGGGCGCTTGATGGCCTTGGCATTGCCCTCAAGTCAGAACTGGAGGTTGGACCCGACATTGAATCCGGGAGGCTGGTGCCTCTGTTGCAGGAGTACAGCCCGCCGCCGACCCCTCTTCAGATGATGTTTCCTCCGGGGCGATCACAGTCACGGCGCGTGCGCGCTCTGGCGGAAGCATTGAGTGACGCCGTTGCGAAAAAGATAAAGGTGTAATCGGTTTCAAATGGGAAGCGAAAGCGGAACATCAGAAGTGAATCACCGAACGGATGCGTTTGCCTTCGTGCATCAGGTCAAAGGCGTCATTGATCTGTTCAAGCTTCATGTCATGAGTGATAAAGACATCCAGCGGAATCTCTCCGGTCTTGGCCTTTTCCACGTAGCCCGGCAGCTCGGTGCGGCCTTTCACCCCGCCGAACGCAGAGCCTTTCCAGACCCGGCCGGTGACCAGCTGGAACGGACGGGTGCTGATTTCCTCACCGGCACCGGCCACCCCGATAATGATGGATTCCCCCCAGCCCTTGTGACAGCACTCCAGGGCTGAGCGCATCAGCTGGACGTTGCCGACGCACTCGAAGGAATAATCCACCCCGCCGTCGGTCATTTCCACAATGACTTCCTGGATCGGCTTGTCGTAATCCTTGGGGTTGACCACATCGGTGGCGCCCAGGTCCTTGGCGATGTCGAATTTACCCGGGTAGATGTCAACGGCGATGATGCGGCTGGCCTTGGCCATTTTGGCGCCAATAATCGCCGCCAGGCCGATACCGGTGGTGACGCCAAAGCCCAGCAAGCAGACTTTTTCCAGCGGCTTGTTCGGCTAAAACGCCACGGCGGCAAGGGATTTGATCACTGGCAGACTCCTTCAATAAAGTTCAGGGGTAATTCGGCTATTCGGGACAGCATGTCTCAGGTTTTACGAATTTGACTTATTGTAGACGACTGGTCTATTATCGGAAACATGACATCGACCGACACGCGCAATCACATCATCCAGACCGGTGCCGACCTGATCGGCCAGAAAGGGTTTGGCGCGACAGGCATCAACGGCGTACTGACATCGGCCGGTGTGCCGAAAGGGTCGTTCTACCATTATTTCAGAAGCAAGAAGGATTTCGGACTCGCCATCATTGACTCCTTTGCCGAGGAATACGACAAAAAGCTGGATAGAATCCTCAACGATACCAGCCGTTCCGGCCTTGATCGTCTTCGCGCCTACTTCGACACCGGTCAGGAAGCCATGACCAGTTGCGAGTTCACCAGCGGCTGCCTTATTGGCAATCTTGGCCAGGAACTGGCCGGCCAAGATGAAGTTTTCCGCAAACGTCTGGATACCGTATTTAAGGGCTGGGAAAAGCGTTTCGAGCGCTGCATCGAAGAAGCCAGACTGGCTGGAGAAGTGGATGAATCCATCGATCCCGCCGATGTAGCCAGCTTCTTGCTTTCAGGCTGGGAGGGCGCCATTCTGAGAGCCAAGGTCCTGAAGAGCACTGAGCCGATGGAGCGATTTGTTTCCGTCTTTTTCCGGCAATGTCTTGGCGCGGCCTGACATTTCCTTTTTTTTCGTCATTTGACTAGTAGACCGGTCTATTTACAACCATTTCATTCGCAGGAAGGATACTTAATGAACAATCCAAACGATCCACTATTTCAGCCATATTCTCTGGGCGATCTTGCCCTTCCCAACCGGGTTCTGTTGTCGCCCCTGACCCGGGCCCGCGCCACTCAGCCCGGCGATATCCCGAATGAGATGAATGCCCGGTACTACCAGCAGCGCGCCGGTGCAGGCCTGATCTTCAGCGAGGCCACTCAGGTATCGCCCCAGGGCAAGGGCTATGCGTTTACCCCCGGCATTCATTCCCCGGAACAGGTTGTGGGCTGGAAGAAGGTAACAACTGCCGTGCACATGGCCGGTGGGCGCATGCACGCTCAGCTATGGCACGTAGGCCGGATTTCCCACACCGCCCTGCAGCCAGATGGCAATAAGCCAGTGGCTCCGTCTGCCATCCAGCCTGAAGGTGCGAAAACCTTCATCAGTGCCGATTCAGGAATGGTGGATGTGCCGGAACCAAAAGCTCTGGAGGCAGGTGAGATGTCCGACATCGTAGAGCAGTTTCGTCAGGGCGCCATCAACGCCAAGTCCGCAGGGTTCGACGGTGTTGAGGTACACGCCGCCAATGGCTACCTGCTGGACCAGTTCCTCAAAAGCGGCAGCAATCAGCGCACCGACGAATTTGGCGGTGCGGTGGAAAACCGCATGCGCCTGCCGCTGATGGTGGTGGAAGCCGTCATCGACGTCTGGGGCAAAGAAAACGTCGGTGTGCGTATCAGCCCGACCGGCAGCTTCAACGCCATGTATGACGAAGATCCAGTGGAAACTTTCAGTGCTTTTGCCTGCCGCCTCAACGATCTGGGCATTGCCTATCTGGAAGTGGTTGAAGATTCCTTCCAGGGCAACCATGCCAATGGCCGCCCGGAAGAAGTGATCGACGCTATTCAGGCTGGATTCAAGGGTACTTATATTGCCAACGGTGCCTATACCGCAGAGGAGGCGCGCAAGCGCATCAACGCTGGCCGTTGCGACCTGGTCACCTTTGGCCGTCCGTTTATTGCCAATCCGGACCTGCCGGAGCGTTTCCGCCAGCACGCCGAGTTGAACAAGTGGGACGACAGCACATTTTATGGCGGCGATGAGCGGGGCTATACCGATTACCCAACGCTGAAAGAACTCGAAATCAGCGCCTCAAGAAAACTTTTATCACCAAAAGGAAACAAAGCATGAGCAATAACATTTCTGGAAAAGTTGTCGTTATCACCGGTGCCAGCAGCGGCCTGGGTGAGGCTACTGCACGCCACCTTGCTGCGCTTGGCGCTCGCGTAGTGCTGGCTGCACGCCGCAAAGATAAACTCGACGCATTGGTGGCTGAGCTGACCAATGCAGGTGGTCAGGCAATCGCGTATCAGACCGATGTCACCTCTCAGGAAGAGGTCAAAACACTCATTCAAGGTGCCGTGGACACCTACGGTCGCATTGATGTACTGATCAACAATGCCGGACTGATGGCGATTGCACCGCTCAGCGATACTCGCACTGACGAGTGGGATCGCATGATCGATATCAACATCAAGGGTCTGTTGTACGGAGTCGCGGCTGCATTGCCAGTATTCCAGAAACAAAACAGTGGTCACTTCATCAACATCGCATCGGTTGCAGGCCTGAAGGTGTTCAGCCCGGGTGGCACCGTGTACAGTGGCACCAAGTTTGCTGTGCGGGCTATCTCCGAAGGACTGCGTCACGAAGTCGGTGGCAGCATCCGCACCACGACTATCGAGCCGGGCGCCGTGGACTCCGAACTGAAATTCGGCAGCACCCACCAACAGAGCCGCGATTTCGTGTTGGATTTCTACAAGCCTGCAATTCCCGCCGAATCCGTCGCGCGAGCTATCGCCTTCGCAATTGAGCAGCCTGCTGACGTGGATATTAACGAGATCGTTCTGCGCCCAACCGTGCAGGACTTCTAATGAGTTGAGGGCCTGTCTCTTCGGCGTCAGGCTCCGCTTATCTGGAGTGAAAAGCGGTGAGTGCCACATGGCCCGGAAGAAAAGAAGCAAGCGCTCGATGCAGGTGCTGAATGCCCTGCAATTCTTCAGCAGCTTGCGGCTGTTCGTGCAGCTGTCAACGGATTGATGGCAACGGTTCTGGAGAGCTATCTAAGGGAAGAGTTTCCCAGTAGCGAAATCAGGAGCGATTCGCAGAACAAGTCCATTAACGAGACCATCTCCATCGTCCGCTCCTACCTGCGGTAGAGGCGCCAGGGTACCCTCGGTGAGGGAAAATTTAGTTAGCTAGTAAAGGAAGCGACATCATGAAATCACGTGCAGCAGTTGCCTTCGGGCCTGGAAAGCCACTGGAAATCGTCGAGATCGACGTCGAGCCGCCGCGCAAGGGCGAGGTGCTTGTCAGGATCACGAATACCGGCGTTTGCCATACCGACGCCTTCACCCTGTCGGGCGAGGACCCGGAAGGCGTGTTCCCGGCGGTGCTGGGCCATGAGGGCGCCGGCATCGTGGTCGAGGTCGGCGAGGGCGTGACCTCGGTCAAGCCGGGTGACCACGTGATCCCGCTGTACACCGCCGAGTGCGGTGAGTGCCTGTTCTGCAAGAGCGGCAAGACCAACCTGTGCGTGGCGGTGCGCGCCACCCAGGGCAAGGGCGTGATGCCCGATGGCACCACCCGCTTCAGCTACAACGGCCAGCCGATCTACCACTACATGGGCTGCTCGACCTTCAGCGAATACACGGTGGTGGCCGAAGTCTCGCTGGCCAAGATCAACCCGGACGCCAATCCCGAGCATGTCTGCCTGCTGGGTTGCGGTGTGACCACCGGCATCGGCGCTGTTCACAACACGGCCAAGGTTCAGCCGGGTGACTCTGTGGCCATCTTCGGCCTCGGCGGCATCGGGCTTGCTGCGATTCAGGGGGCACGCCAGGCCAAGGCAGGTCGCATCATCGCCATCGACACCAATCCAGCGAAGTTCGAGCTGGCTCGTACCTTCGGCGCGACCGAATGCCTCAACCCGAAGGACTTCGACAAGCCGATTCACGAGGTTCTCATCGAGATGACCGGTTGGGGTGTCGATCACACCTTCGAGTGCATCGGCAACGTCAACGTGATGCGCTCGGCACTGGAAGCAGCACATCGTGGCTGGGGCCAGTCGATCGTCATCGGCGTGGCTGGTGCAGGCAAGGAAATTTCGACGCGCCCGTTCCAGTTGATCACCGGTCGCACCTGGAAGGGCTCGGCTTTCGGCGGGGTCAAGGGCCGCACTCAACTTCCCGGCATGGTGGAGGACGCAATGAAAGGCGAGATCGATCTCGCCCCATTCGTCACCCACACCATGGGCCTCGACGACATCAACAAGGCCTTCGACCTGATGCATGAAGGCAAGTCGATTCGCACGGTGATCCACTACTGACCGCCCACTACCCATTCAACGCCAACCACCAAGGAAATTAATCATGTCCACTCCTGTCATTTCTGGCGATGGCATCTTTTCGCACATCTTTATCGGCGCTGCCGACCTTCAGAAGTCGGTCGCGTTCTACGACGCCGGCCTTGCCGCAGGCGGCACTGACGAGGGCCAACCTGGCGCACGTGGTCACCTGCCGGGTGCCTATGCGGCCTACCTGCGTGATCCGGCGGGCAACAAGGTCTGCTCGTACACCTTCGTCTGAAAGCAAGGAAGCTGAGAGCGTTCTGACAGGGTAAGCACAAGCCTCTATTGTACGGCGAGCCTATTTGACGGACTGTGTAACGCGGTGCCTGCTCATGAAGATCGGCCCGTAGCCATGTGCGAAACACATGGCTGCGGGCATTTGTTTTGAAGCGTGCTTTTCAACCAATGAGAAATGAGGTCGTTATGAAAGAGCCGGCCAATATCAATACGACGACCGTACAACCCACCCCAACCGCCACCGTGTACGGCATGCCGGCTTACGCCGATCGTGCTGCAGCCGTGGGTGAAGTGCATGCGCGCCCGCATCTGTTGCTTGAGGCCCCGCGCGGTATATTGCAGCTCGCTTTCATGACCGAAGGTGACCAGACCAGGGATCAGATGGCGATGAGCGAGTTGTCTCATCTGCATTTGGACAGAAACATAGGCAATCGCTATACCGGACTTATTCAAAGGTTAATTAAACGGTCTTAGTCAGTAGCGTGATTAAGCTCTTGTTAAACGAAAATAGCTCGTCGGGTTAAGCACATATTTCCACCTCACCCATCTCCTCAGCTGATAAGATTCGACACCTTTGTTCAGGGCATAGTTGGCAAAGCCTCTCCACAGAGAGTGCCTCGAATAAGCTCCTACCGGATCTGGGTACGCTCGGACTTTGTTAGTGTGACTGTCCGCTTCTGAGTACCTTTCGCAAATAGGTTTTAGGGTGGGAGTGAACGGATAGGTCAACTGGCTGTATGACTGCTTTGAGCTGGAAAGAGACAGATGCTGTGATGGGCATCCGACGACTATAGGGTACAGGCTGACGGAAGGTACCTGACTTAGGCCTTCTATGAACGGCCGCTATCAGATCAAAGTGGGCATCAGAGCTGGGTCTAAATTGTCCCCAATCCGTGTAAGACGATTGTCCGCTTACCAAAAATGTCCATTTCACCGGTAAAAAATCGGCCTATGGCGGCTTGGTGCCTATTGCCTAGAACTCGTTCGGCGCGAGACAGGGGGTAACCGGCGTTTTCAATGTCAAGCCGTCCAGCGGTACCAAACCGTACTCTGCAGGGAGAGTCAGTTGAACACGGTTGTCACTGACGCAGATACAAAGGTGGATGTGTGTGGGTAGTGACGGGTTGGCGATATCAGGCAGTGACCGCTCAAAATCCTCTACGGTTATCCGCTTCTTTAAAAAGCTGTGCCATAGACCCACTCTCAACCACAAACAGCTCAGGCAGTCGTAAAATGCTACGAGCCGCCTGAACAAACATCCTATTTTTGCCGTGTATATGATCTCGTATGCCGCCGCAGGTAAAGCAAGGTTCGTCCATGTGGTGTCGTAGTTGGGCTCGTAACTGCTCGTGGTGACTTGTCGGCCTAACCAGGGTACAAGGCGTGGTAGCGCCAGCATCGGTGGCTCCTGGTACGCGGTCTGAAATGGTTGGAACGAAATTGCCTCTTTAGCGGTGATCTCCTCTCCACGCGCGCGTTTGTATACAAAATGCCATGCCGTCCACGCGCTTCTGATTACGGATTCCTGGGAAATGGCGCCGGTCCACAATGTCGTGTCTTTAGTGACATCCACGCCATAGCGGTTGAGCAGCCGTGATCGAATACGTTCGGCCACCTGCCGAAACAAGGACGCCTCATCGATTTCTTGGGCGGCGATATAGTCATCGCGATTGAACGAGTACGACATTAAGGGGGGCGTTGCTATCCGTAGCTTGCTGAATACGGCTCTAGATCGGGGGTTGATGTGGGCAATCAATGAAGGATAGTACCGGTCGAACATACCTATACTGTGATCATCTGACCACGCTCGGTAGCGAGACGATTCAGTGGGATTGCCAGTGAGTTCACAGCGAACACCCGGCAATAGCGTGCCGAGGCGACTTGCCAGCGGACGCAGCGCAACGCCGAGATCCTCGTGAATTCCCCGCCGCCGAGCGAGCACCTCTAGCGGTGTCCAGATGCCACAGGTTTCGCAACTGCGCCGGCGACATTCCCCCACCTTGGGCCACGGCGCACCGCAATCCGTGCAAAGTTTTACAATACGGCACCTGTGAGTCGGGCAGTATTTTAACCAGGGAAGCTGATACAACTCGGCGTGATAGAGTCGGCGGGCACAGATTGGGCAGTTTCTGATCGACCGCCCCGGGTCATAGCCCTCGAGACTGACGGGGTTCGGCGCCGAGAACGCGGGCTCATGGCGATGAAGGGAGCACAGGAATTCGGGCCACGTTGTGATCGTGCCGCCATCTTCCTGAGTGATATTCAGTTTGGCTGTGATCGCACGAAGGGAGGTCGCTCCCCCCCACTCAAGCCGATTCGCCCATAGCAAACGCCGTTGCATACCGTAGACGCTTTCGTACTCCTGGCGTAGAAACTGTCCGGTGTTGAGTTTCATTTCATCGCGGTGATATTCGCCAGTGATGGCCGAATGCCCGCCGCTTCCAGACTGTGGATAATGCAACCCTCGACATAGTCGCTATCCTCCATGTCAGTGACGTTGCTGAGATAGTCCATGAGTAGAATATTGGTGGCACGCACAAACTGCGCCATCGGCCATGATGTCTGTCCCAGGGGTTCGCGGTAGTGCTCGTCATACAGCCGCCAATACGGCTCGGCAATCTGATCCAGTGTCCAACCTAATTTGTCTAGGGCGGGGCAATACCATTGCCAGGCTGAAATCCGCCGGTCGTTATCCATGACATGGTTAGCGTAAGCACGCAGACAACTCGCCAACTCGCTCTCGGTCTGTATGCCGTAGAATTCATACACCTGGCTAAAAAAGCGCTCGCGCAGATAGGTGTTTTTTTTCTGAAGTAACTGTTCGGCCAGCGGTTGGAACTGGTCGCTGTTCACCGCGAAGATGATCACGACATTGGTATGTAGCTCGTAGAGGACATTGAAGATTTCAGCAAAACCGGACAGCTGTTGAATCGTCAGAATTTGGGCTTCGTCAACGACCAGTATCACTTGCCGTGTGCGGTTAATGGCGGCCGCGTCAGCCAGCGCCAAGCAAATCATTTCCACCAGGTCATCGGAACGGTGGCTCGTTTTTACCTTAAAACCCAATGATCGCGCGACTTTGTTGAATACGCTGCGGATGGTTGTGGCGTCCCGCTCGCCATAGGTGACACGAAACAAGGGGATCGATTCGCCATCACGGGTGGTGATGGCGTGATCCAGGGCCCGTAGCGCGGTGGATTTACCGCAGCGTGATGAGCCAGCGATGACACCGCCGGTATAGCCACACCACGTCCATTGGATGACACGCTCGTGTAGGCGCTCGACCATGGGCGAGGGAATAAAAAATTCAGCCGCATTTTCAAGGTGGGTTCGCACGGTACTATCTCCGCTGCTTGACCATACTCGGTGACCAGGTCGACACCTTCTTGTGTGAATCCGATGCCTTGCTGCCCGGGTTGGTTGTTTGGCTGCGTCGAGCAGGTTTAGTCTCCACTGAGGCGGCCGCGCTAGGCAGATTCATGTCGCGGCAGAGGCTGACCAGGTCGAGCGCGATACTGGGCTTGTCCCGGTGTGTCAGGCAGTACTGAAAATAGCCGGCCAGCGGATCGTGACGCTCAATCAAGTGGTGACGGAGATGGCGATTAATTTTTTTCCTCAGTGCCAGACTGTGGGCAAACCGTTGCCAGGATTTGGGAGCACGCACCTCGCCAAGGTGGCGACCGTCCTCGGTGATCACATCCAGGTACCGAATATCCCGTGTGTCGTAGATGACTTGTACGGGCTGATTGATCAGCGCCGCCTGGTTAATCGCCTCGCCGCGGTAAAGCACTTTTTCGAAATAAATATGGGGCGCATGTTTGTCGGCTTTGGGCTTCCTTACGCGCACCGCGCGGGATTCGTGGTAGGGCGAGGGCAGGCGATCCAAAGGCGGCGGCCGCAGTGGAACGAGATGGTGGGCCATCTGTCGCCGCATCATATCCAAGGGGGAAACGCCGACCAGGTTGCCGACGGGCCGGATATTGTGTTCGGTCAGCACCACGCCAATGGCTTCTTCGAGGGCCTGAAGTGAGATCAGTGGCGGGCGCTTAGAGTGACGCCGCCGTTCCCGCTTCGGGTCCAGGGGATGGCTACCGGTTGTCGACGCGATGCGGTGCACATCCACGTTCAGGTACTTGAAGGCCTGTTCAATGAGTCCCCGTGCTTTGGGTTGCGCCGGAAGCCCGAAATTAACGGTGGCGCCCAATTCGTCGCACAGCCTGACCACAAGGCGCTCTGCGCGATGCGCCATGGCGTTATCCAGACGGACAATACCAATACTGGGTCGGCAAAAGCTGGCGCCAAGTGCACTGGGAAAGATCGCGCCGGGGGTGTAGTGGAGTCCGGGCGTGTTCAGCGCCTGGGGCTCCCACGGATAAACCAGTTGATTGAGCAGTGCCACCATGTCGCTGGCCGAGGGGTGACGTGTCATCGCCAGCACATAACCGAGGTAGGCCCCGCTGGCCACATCGCGCGCGAGCAGTAAGGTGATCCTCGCTAAGCGGATTGCCTGGATGTTGCCGCCGACATCCACACCGATATGGCTTGCACAATCGACCAGGTGTTCATCGATCTGCACTTCCTGAAAAATCCGTGACGTGGTGTCCCGGCTGCTGATGACGCGCCGTGGCGTGTTGGGCATTGCCATCTCTTGTTCGCGGCGCCGAAAATAGGTCCGCACCGACTCGTAGGCCCAGCTTGAATGGGTAAACGGATAACAGTCGTCAGGCCAGTTGGCCTCGCGCAAATAGGTGATAAACGCCGAGTGAACGGGTTTAGGGGCCAGGTTTTGCCCCTGATGACGGCCGGAAACATGGGCTCGGATCATGCGGTCAAGGTGCGCTTTCAAGCCTGGCACGTGGTTTAACAGTGCCTGGAAGCAGGCCTTTGCGCCGCCTTCTTGCGAGATGCGAGGGAGGGGGCGCCGACGCACCGGCACCTCGCCTTGTTGATGGGGGATCAGCCCCATACTTAGCCGCGGCGGGGTATCGATATCGCCACCCAGGCAACGTGTTAACAGGCGCGACACCCGAGAAGGCGTCAGCCCATAGTCCAACGCCACCGCTTTTTGCGATTCGCCCCCGAGTACCCGCGCCAGGATCCGGCGATTGCGCAAATACGCCTCGCGCCGTCGCCGCGACAATGCGGAGGCATCCACAAAGGGCCACTGGTTGATGTCAGCGAGGTCGGGGTGTGCCAGCAGGCGGTCGCGCCAATGGATCAACATGCTGTCAACACGCTCGAATAGTTCAGTGGCGCACTGACTAAATCCGCCGAGAGCTGGTGGGTCACCAGCAACCGGTACAAGGCCACTTCTTCCACATACTGGGTGGGGCGTCGGGCTGGCGAGAGCAATTCTTCCACGGTGGTGCCCGGAAAACGTCGGCATCGCTCTAACAACGCCGACGTCATGCTTTGAGTATCGAGCCCGGTCTGGTCAGCACAGGCGATTACCTGCAGCAGGGGCAGCCAGTTCAGGGCCTCCTGCTCTCTCGCTAAGACGGTGTTGTTGGCGACCACCGAGAAATGGATAGCATAGTTGGCGAAAAACGCCCGTGCACTGGCCTCGATGACCGGGTCGAGGCCGCGTTGGCCTTTGAGTTCAATAACTTCTTGCTGGCCGGCTCGTACCACATAGACATCGGGGGTATAGGAGGTTCGCGCAATTTTCAGGGTATACGGTTGCGGTACAAAACTGGTCACGTCGGGGTCGACGTCAAGGAGAATGCCGTGGAGATATTCGGGATAGCTATGGAAAACGCCGCGCTCCGGGTATTTCAGGCAGTGGCGCAGATACACATCGGCACGGGTCATGAGTCGCAGCGAGGTGTGCTGCTGGCAGGGAACGAGGCTATCGGTGGTGACGCGGGCCACCGGTTCCAGTGGGCTGGCCGCGCGGCTGGGTCGTCGTATCATGACGCGCCCCCGGGTTATTGCTTTTATCGGTCGAGTGTAGCGCGCCGCGCTCCGATTAAAAATGGCGGGATTTGCACCCTAACCCCCAATTCTGGCACACAGAGTGTGGGCTTAATTTTTCTCGCCTTTTTAGGGTTGCAGGTGGTGAAATCCAGGCGTATAACAGGGACGAAAGTGCACCAGGGATTTGGGTGAAATGGTACGGATTCAGGACAGCAGCAGGGCATTTCCGGCGCCCCGGCCCAAACGGCTCTTCTACCCGAATGCGCCGCGTCTGGATACGTTCCCCATTCAGCACGTCCAGATCGACTGGCAACGCCTGATCGCCAAACGCGAGATGGTCCTCGATACCGTCGACGCGATGCCCGCCTACCTGCTCAAACCCGAAGTCCTCGGCCTGCTCGACGCCGAAAAGCACCCGACCTACCGCCTGATCCTCGACCTGATGTGGACCACCGGCGCGCGCATCTCCGAAGTCCTGGCGCTCACACCCAGCCACTTTATCGACGACGGTTATGATTTCATGGTGGTGCTACGGACCTTGAAACAGCGACCGGGACGGCCGACGAACACTCAACTCGCTCGTAGCCCCAAACGCGCGATCCCCATTGTCGATCCCCTGTTGATCGATCGGATTCAGAGCTACCTGTACGCGGGGCATTTTAGGAAGGACGAGCGAATCTTCACCATGGCCCGTCAGACGGTGAACCGGCATATCCACGATTTAGTGGGAAGAGTAGGGGGCGCGCCGATCAATATTACGTGTCATACCTTTCGGCACAGCTTCGCGATTCACCTGCTGCTACACGGGCGGCCGATGAAGATCGTCAGCCAGCTCCTCGGGCACAAATCGATCGAAAGCACGGAAATCTACACCAATGTGCTCACCGCCGATGGCGGGCATTTTTTGGATGGGGTGGATTTTCATTGACTCAATCAGCGATCATTAGAATGAGGACACGGAAATATTATGATTGATACTAGGCGCCTACAACGTTTTTTCTGATACTTCAATGAACGCAGAATATTGCATATACGAAATATCGAGCAGGCGCTAATTGCGCCCTATGAATATTGCAAAATAATGAGGAAGGGAGCCCATTGAAACGGTTTTTGCACTTATCCGATTTGCATTTTAACTACCCGGACTGTATGGAGCCAGACCAAGACAGAGATGGCCCGATTCGGGATAAAATGATCGAGGATATAGCCCAGCTTATAGAAAACGACGGTATAAAACTGTCAGCCATCCTCGTAACGGGAGACATCGCTTACAAGGGTCACAAGGACGAATTCACATTTGCCGGTCAATGGCTGGGCGAGTTGTGCGAAAAGTTCGACTGTACCGCTTCCCAAGTCTATGTGGTTCCAGGCAATCATGACGTAGACCGGTCGATCGCTGACAACTTTATGACTATGGGGCTGCGAACAGGGATTTTATCGAAGAGTGGTGAGCGATGTGAGCGAGAGCTTCAACAAATCTTACGCGATGACGAAGCTAGCAGCGTTCTATACAGGCCCATGGATGCTTACAATGAATTTGCGGCCACTTACGGGTGTCACGTTAAAGGCATTAAGGCCAAATGGATGGAGTCAATTGAAATTGATCAAGGTGTAAATGTTGTTATCCACGGCTTGACCACAACGCTATTGTGTAGCAAAGATGACGCCAAGCAAAACATCCTTTTAGGTGAATTTCAGACCGTCGCGAGAGCTAAAACGCCTCATAACATTCATTTGGCCATGATGCACCATCCACCCAGCTGGCTAAGAAACGCGGATGCAATGAAAGCCAAGCTCGATGACGCCATGGATATTCAGCTCACTGGTCACGAGCACACCAGCCGATGGGACGATGGCAATGGTGTCGTACGCATCAGCGCGGAAGCGTTACATCCAGACCGGATGGAATCGGGATATGAGCCTGGATACAACCTGATTGACCTAAAGCTGGTCAATCAGAGCCAAGATAAGGCCGAGCTTGAGGTGTCAACGCAAATTCGAGTGCTACAGGAAAACCCCATAGTATTTCGCCCCAAAATAAACAAGGGCGGCACAGAGCGATTTGTAATTAGATTCCCCGTCCAACTACCTGCCGTTTCGGCTGCACTTTCCGACGATACGCCGTCAACAGTCTTAAAGGCTCAGTTGCAAGAAGACAATTCTGCTCAAGAAGACGCCTATCGACTAAGACCTGACGGGGTCGATGTCATCCATCGGTTTTGGCGATTGCCTGCGAGCGAAGCATTCCGAATCATCGGGGAATTGAATCTGCTCAAAGAGGATGAATACCGCCTGCCCCAAGTTGACCGATACACCCGCGTGATCGAAAATGCCAAAGAACAGCAACTCGTTGACGCGCTCATTCAGCGCATAATGGAAGCCGGATACTAATAATGAGTAACGAAGACACCGAAGAGCGCGATTGGCCACCTGTACACCCGATGTTTGCGGATTGGCTCCGAGCAGTCTCGCTTGGGATACCAGGAGCATCAATCGAAAATCGATGGCACGGGATAGTCGATATCTGCGATGACTACATCGATGAGAGAAAGAATCAAAGGTTCCTTGTTGAATTGGCCTTATCGGGCCCCGGCGACAACATTGACCATAATCACTGGTTCAGAGACGTCTTTAAACGTCATGATCCTGTATTTCATATGGCAACCGGCTCGAATGACGCAGAGCTTCAAGCGCTAGCGGGTGCTGCTATTGCCGCGGCACTAGACAGCGATGAAATCTCAGCGACCACACAGCTAGCCCTCTCGTCGGGCTTGGTTTCCGCAGCCATGAATGGGCTCAGGCACTTCCCAGAAGGCCCAAACCTGTTGGCTTCAGCAAACCAGATAATACAGAAGTACGGAATAAAGCTTCGGGAACGCTGTGAACCGAGTCTGAATAATACAAACATTAAGATCGATGAAACGCGGCTAGCAAAAATTGAGGCCATTGTCGCCAATCAGCCGCAGTCTATAAAGGATGCGACACAAGCCGTTTTCGACGAAATAAAAGCCCAGAGAGCACGAGTCCAGACTTATCTCTCGTCCTATATCAATCAATGCAATGCACAGTCTCGCATTCGCGATGAGGAACTTGAGATCCTATGGTGGATGTTTGGCGAGAAATCAGATATTGATGGAAAGTATTTATCTGATGTTCCCGAGCCAAGATTGCCCATAATTTTAGCCGTCGAATTGGCAAAGCGGACATCCATTCACGCCGAGTTGCCTACCGTGCGTGGACTTCTGAAAAAATTGGGGTTGTCCGCAGCGGAGGAAACTGGTCTCAAGGAGGCTGTGGAGGCTTCTCAAGGAGCGATCGACGATATAGTCGCCAGCGAGCACATATGTCCCCTGACAATGCCCTTGTGCCTTGCACTTTCGTTTGCCGCCACTACTGTGGACTGGGTTACTCAATGGGAAGAGAGCACCGGCTTTAATGCGACAATTACACTTTCTGAAATAGATCTAAGCGTCCAGGTGTATCGAGAACTCGTTCAACACCGACACTGGAACTGATCTATGGATGCCCAATGTAGCAATCCGCAGTGCCATTACAGCGAATCTGGGAAGTGCATAGAAGGCTACGAAGATGTTTCGCACTGCGAAAGCTTTAATGCCGAATTTGACCCTGCCGACAATATAGAGGAGACAGCACTTTCGGAACTAGCCAAAGAACCGACCTCCTCAAGAGAGTTGCTTGGTAAAGAGAAACTGAGTCCAGAGTGGGTAGATACATTGCTGAAACAACGCAAGGGTGTTGTTGTTGCCTGCATAGGCCCCGCCGCGATCGGCAAAACTACACTAATGGCCTGCATTTTTGAACAACTCTCGTTAAGTGCTATTGAGCAATGGAACTTTGCCGGATCAAAGACCTTAGCCCCTTTTGAGAGGCTAAGACATTCTGCGCGAATCACGTCCAAAAGAACTACGCCGTCGACAGACAGAACGTTAACTTCTGAAGGTTTAGGTTTTTTCCACCTTGCATTTCATCATCAGCAACAAGGTAAGCGGAAAGACCTCTATTTTGCTGACCGGCCTGGTGAGGACTTTACGTTTGCCGCTAACAATAGTGAAGCCGCTCAAGGTCTCATCGAAGTTAAGCGTGCAGATATTGTTCTCTTGCTAATCAATGGCGAATTACTGTCCAACCCACAATTACGTCATGCAGAAAAGCAACGTGTTCGCACACTAACGTCAGTACTAAAACAAGACGGCATCCTATTTCCCTCCCAGAATATCTTTCTGATTTGTACGAAGTATGATCAGGTTGTCAAGTCCCAGACTGAAACATCCTGCATGTCAGATATTGCTGACATCGCGGAACATGTTACTCGGGTCCTCGAGCCGAATCGGCCGGTTAATCAGCAGTGCGTTGCCGCGTGCCCAGAGTCACTTGACTATTCGCAGGCAGGCGAGGGCGTTTCCGCAATCGTCAAAACAATTTTGGAAATAGATGACGTGCTGGTATGCGGTCATGAGAATGGAAATCGTAGCTACCCAAGTCATCGAACCTTTACGAATGCAGAACTTTGGTCATGACTCAAACAGATACAAAATCACTTCTAATTTGTGGATTACCTGAGTCAGGAAAAACTACTTTCCTTGCCGCACTAAGCTATTTATTAACGTCTCAGGAAATTGACGTCGCGTTGCCCCATGCTGGATTTGCAAATGAACGTGCTTACATGAATGATCTGGCGAGTAAATGGTGTAGTTTTGAGGAATTCCAACGAACCAATATTAGTGACGAACAAGATATAGAGCTTCACCTGAACAAAGAAGGACAAAAAGTCGCGTTGTACGTCCCCGATCTATCTGGTGAGTCCTGGGATATGGTGTGGGAAAGTCATCGTTTCTCCATGAAATTGGAGTCGCTTTGTCGCGGCACGGAAAGTATCGTAATCTTTGTGAACTCTGCAACCGTCCGTCAACCGCTCCTCATTGTTCAAAGCGATAAAATGGCAAGGTTGCTATCCACCGATGTGGCGGCTCAGGAGGAGCCCGCTCATATATCGAGGTCCGGCCCAGATTCATGTAAAAAGTTCCACGAAAGTAAGTTAACTGTTTGATTTTGCAAGAAACAGAAAATCTCAAAAACTTGGTAAAAG
>NZ_JAFBBD010000017.1 GCF_016906995.1 Spongiibacter marinus
ACTCATCCAGAGCTTTAACCAGCTTGGCAACAGCAGTTGTGCCCAGCTCGTTGTCGTCTTCGCCGTTCAGTGCCATCAGGGCAGAACCCGCGATGATTGGCGTGTCGTCGCCTGGGAAGTCGTAAGTGTCGAGCAGCTCACGCAGCTCCATTTCAACCAGCTCGAGCATTTCGTTGTACTCTTCGCTGCCTACGCCGCCACAGTCTTCAGCCAGCAGGTCGGCCTTGTTCAGGAAGACAACGATGTAGGGTACACCAACCTGACGAGACAGCAGGATGTGCTCGCGAGTCTGAGGCATTGGGCCGTCAGTCGCACCACATACCAGGATCGCGCCGTCCATCTGAGCGGCACCAGTGATCATGTTTTTAACGTAGTCAGCGTGCCCTGGGCAGTCGACGTGTGCGTAGTGACGAATGTCTGAATCGTACTCTACGTGAGAGGTAGCGATGGTAATACCACGCTCACGCTCTTCAGGCGCATTATCGATACCGTCGAATGCAACGGCTTCACCGCCGAAGACTTCTGCACAAACGCGCGTCAGCGCTGCAGTCAGAGTCGTTTTACCATGGTCAACGTGACCGATGGTGCCCACGTTGACGTGGGGCTTACTACGTTCAAATTTTTCCTTTGCCACGATTTTTTCCTCGTTCTAAAGTTTTGGCGAATCAGCCCATGTTTTTACTAATAATTTCGTCTGCGACATTCTTCGGTGCCTCGGAGTACTTCTCAAACTCCATGGTGAATGTCGCGCGACCCTGGGTCGCACTGCGCAGATCGGTTGCGTAGCCAAACATTTCTGCCAACGGCACTTCTGCGTTGACAACTTTTCCAGATACGCTTTCTTCCATGCCCAAGATAATGCCGCGACGGCGATTGAGATCACCCACCACGTCACCCATATTTTCTTCCGGCGTTACCACTTCAACCTTCATTACCGGCTCAAGCAGCACGGCACCACCACTCTGCGCCAGCTTTTTCGTTGCCATCGACGCTGCCACTTTAAACGCCATCTCATTGGAGTCGACATCGTGGAAGGAGCCATCGTAGAGCGTCGCTTTAAGGCCCAACAGCGGATAACCCGCCAGCACGCCGTTCTGCATCTGCTCTTCAATCCCTTTTTGCACCGCCGGAATATACTCCTTCGGTACCACACCACCGACGATCTCGTTCACAAATTCGAGACCCTCGGCATTGGCGTCTTCGGCAGGCTCGAAGCGCACCCAGACGTGACCGTACTGACCGCGACCACCGGATTGACGAACGAACTTGCCTTCGATTTCACAGTTATTGCGAATGGCTTCGCGGTAGGCCACCTGAGGCTTACCGATATTCGCCTCAACACTGAATTCACGACGCATGCGATCAACAAGAATATCCAGATGCAGCTCGCCCATACCAGAGATGATCGTCTGCCCGGTTTCCTCGTCCGTCTTAACACGAAACGACGGATCCTCTTGCGCAAGCTTACCCAACGCGATGCCCATCTTTTCCTGATCAGCCTTAGAACGAGGCTCCACGGCCACGGAGATAACCGGCTCAGGAAATTCCATTCGCTCCAGAACGATCACGTTATCCGGGTCGCAAAGCGTATCCCCGGTCGTCACGTCCTTTAAACCGATAGCGGCAGCGATATCGCCCGCCAGCACTTCTTTGATTTCCTGACGGTCGTTTGAGTGCATTTGCACCATCCGACCCACACGCTCTTTCTTACCCTTAACCGAGTTAAATACGGCCGTACCACTTTCCAACTTGCCGGAATAAACCCGGAAAAAGGTCAGAGTACCAACAAAGGGGTCAGTCGCGATTTTAAAGGCAAGCGCTGCGAACGGCGCATTGTCATCTGCCTCACGCGTTTCGACGGTTTCCGCTTTATCGTCAAGCGTACCCTCGATCGCCTTAACCTCTTCCGGCGAAGGCATGTACTCGATCACCGCATCCAGCACAGCTTGAACGCCTTTGTTTTTAAAGGCAGAGCCGCCAAATACCGGGATAATCTCATTCGCCAATGTGCGCGCACGAATGCCCGCTTTAATTTCTTCCTCGCTCAGCTCACCGCCTTCGAGGTATTTATCCATCAGCTCTTCGTTGGCTTCGGCAGCAGCTTCCACCATGTACTCACGCATTTCCGCACACTGATCTTGCAGATCAGCGGGAATATCTTCGTAAGTAAAGGTCATACCCTGGTCTTCGGCGTTCCAAATGATCGCCTTCATTTTGACCAGGTCAACAACCCCTTTGAAATCTTCTTCTGCACCGATGGTCATTTGCATCGGCACCGCATTCGCACCCAATCGCTCTCGCAACTGGCTGACGACACGCTCAAAATCAGCGCCAGCGCGGTCCATCTTGTTGACGAACACCATGCGCGGCACTTCATATTTATTTGCCTGACGCCACACGGTCTCAGTTTGAGGCTGAACACCGGAGGAGCCACACAGCACCACTACCGCGCCATCAAGGACGCGGAGTGAGCGCTCCACTTCAATGGTAAAGTCAACGTGCCCTGGGGTATCGATAATGTTGACGCGATGCTGGTCGAACTGCTGCTGCATGCCCGCCCAAAAACAGGTAGTCGCGGCCGAGGTAATAGTGATACCCCGCTCTTGCTCCTGCTCCATCCAGTCCATGGTGGCAGCGCCATCATGAACTTCGCCAATTTTATGAGACAACCCCGTGTAAAACAGGACGCGCTCGGTAGTCGTCGTCTTACCGGCGTCTACGTGAGCGCAGATACCGATATTGCGGTATCTTGAAATAGGTGTTTTACGAGCCACGATGTACTCCCCAGATTGAAGCCAAATCCATCATTAGAAACGGAAGTGGGAGAACGCCTTGTTAGCCTCAGCCATACGATGCACGTCTTCACGCTTCTTAACTGCAGAGCCCTTGCCCTGAGATGCATCGATAATTTCACCAGCCAAACGCTGACGCATGGACTTCTCACCACGGCCACGTGAGTAATCCACCAACCAACGCATGGCCAATGCTGTACGACGGCTTGGGCGTACTTCTACCGGCACCTGATACGTGGCACCACCGACACGGCGAGACTTAACCTCTACCATTGGCGCAATATTTTCCAGCGCTTCGTCGAATACTTCGATGGGGTCTTTGCTTAAACGCTCCTGCACCAGGTCCAGAGCTCCATAGACAATGCGCTCTGCAACCGATTTTTTACCACTCACCATAACGTGGTTCATGAACTTGGCCAGGGTAAGATTTCCGAATTTCGGATCTGGCAGGATCTCCCGCTTAGCGGCAACGCGTCTTCTTGGCATGATTACTACTCTCTCTTCAGGGTAATCCAGGCAACGATCGCCATTGCGATGACCTGGCCTTACTCAAATCTATGTAAAAACGTCCGATCAATTAAGACTTAGGACGCTTGGTTCCGTACTTAGAACGACCTTGCTTACGGTCGTTAACACCTGATGTATCCAGGCTGCCGCGAACAGTGTGGTAACGCACACCCGGCAAATCCTTAACACGGCCACCGCGAATCAGCACAACACTGTGCTCCTGCAGGTTGTGGCCTTCACCACCGATGTAAGATGAAACTTCGTAACCGTTAGTCAAACGTACACGACACACTTTACGAAGCGCCGAGTTCGGCTTCTTAGGTGTAGTGGTGTAAACACGAGTACAAACGCCACGACGCTGAGGGCAAGCCTGCAATGCAGGAACGTCACTCTTAGCAGTCTTGCGCTTTCTCGGCTGACGAACCAACTGGTTGATCGTTGCCATTGATAAGACTCCAAATACTAAAGGCCAGCACCTTATGTGCTGACCGACTGTACGCCGGCATCCGCCGACGATATAAAAAAAGCGGAGCGCGAATTCTAAAGACGCACCCCGCCCCCGTCAAGTAGCCGGAATAGTTAGCTTTGGTCGCTAAGTGCTTCCGACAGCGCCGCTTCTACTTCCTGCGCCGACACAGAACTGCTGGTGTCGTCGCGTTTCAGTTTGCGATCGCGATGGTATGCCAAACCTGTTCCCGCCGGGATCAGACGGCCAACTACCACATTTTCTTTCAATCCGCGCAGATAATCGCGCTTGCCAGTTACCGCGGCCTCGGTGAGTACACGGGTTGTCTCCTGGAACGATGCCGCAGAAATAAACGACTCTGTTGCCAAGGAGGCTTTGGTAATACCGAGCAATTCACGGTCAAAGCTGGCAGGCACTTTGCCTTCCGCAACGAGGCGCTCGTTCTCTTCAGCAACTCGCACGTATTCAACCTGCTCGCCCTTAATGAACGATGAATCGCCCGAGGTCATAATGTTGACCTTGCGCAGCATCTGGCGGCTAATGACTTCGATATGTTTATCGTTAATTTTAACGCCCTGGAGACGGTAAACGTCTTGGATCTCGTTAACGATATACTTCGCCAGCTCTTCCACACCCTTCAGGCGCAGAATGTCGTGAGGGCTCAGCGGACCTTCCGAAACAATTTCACCTTTCTCAACTTGCTCACCCTCGAACACTGTCAGCTGACGCCACTTGGGAATCAGTACTTCGTAGTGGTCGCTACCGTCAGCCAGCGGCTTGCCGTCAGCTGGGGTGATGATCAGGCGACGCTTGCCCTTGGTTTCTTTACCAAAAGACACGGTACCGCTGATCTCAGCAAGAATCGCAGGCTCTTTAGGCTTACGCGCTTCGAATAGGTCGGCAACCCGTGGCAGACCACCGGTGATGTCCCGCGTTTTCGAGCTTTCCTGAGGAATCTTGGCAATAACATCACCAACCTTCACTTCAGCACCATTCTCAAGGCTGACGATCGCGTGGTCAGTCAAGAAGTAGTGCGCTGGCACATTGGTGCCCGCCAAACACAGTTCTTCGCCGTTGGCATCGACCAAGGTAACCGCCGGACGCATGTCTTTACCCGCCGCCGGGCGCTCAGACTGCTCCATCACGGCGATACTGCTCAGGCCAGTGAGTTCATCAGTTTGACGCTTAACGGTAATGCCTTCTTCCATACCGGACATTTTCACAATACCCGCCACCTCAGTAATGATGGGGTGGGTGTGTGGGTCCCAGGTCGCGACGATATCGCCTGCGCTAACCTCTGAGCGGTCCGCAACTTTAATGATGGCACCGTAAGGCAGCTTGTAGCGCTCGCGCTCACGGCCGCTGCGATCGGTAATTGCCAGCTCACCGGAGCGGCTTACCGCAACCAAGTTGCCATCTTCACGCTCAACGAATTTCAGGTTGTGCAGACGCGCTTTACCGTCCTGCTTAACTTGAATATTGTCGACAGCGGTTGCTCGCGATGCCGCACCACCAATGTGGAAGGTACGCATGGTCAGCTGGGTACCCGGCTCACCGATCGACTGCGCCGCAATAACACCGACTGACTCACCGCGGTTAACAAGGTGTCCGCGGGCCAGGTCACGACCGTAGCACATAGAGCAAACGCCGTGCTTGGTGTCACAGGTGATGGGCGAGCGAACTTCGATTTCATCGATACCCATCTCTTCAAGCTCGATAACACCCTTCTCATCGAGCATGACACCGGCTTCTACAGCAACGTCGTCTGTACCAGGCTTGAGCACGTCTTTGGCAACAATACGGCCAAGTACGCGGTCACCCAGGGTTTCGATAATGTCGCCACCTTCAATAACCGGCGTCATCAACAGGCCGTGGTCGGTACCACAGTCGTCTTCAGTGATAACCAGATCCTGAGCGACATCCACCAAGCGGCGAGTCAGGTAACCGGAGTTCGCTGTTTTCAATGCGGTATCAGCAAGACCTTTACGCGCACCGTGAGTCGAGATGAAGTACTGCAGTACGTTCAGACCTTCACGGAAGTTAGCGGTAATCGGCGTCTCGATGATCGAGCCATCTGGCTTGGCCATCAATCCCCGCATACCGGCCAGCTGACGAATCTGCGCCGGCGAACCCCGTGCGCCCGAGTCAGCGTAGATATATACCGAGTTGAAGGAGTCTTGCTGCTCTTCTTCACCGTCGCGGTTAATTACGCTTTCTTTCGACAGGCCTTCCATCATCGACTTGGACACCAAGTCATTGGCGCGAGACCAGATATCGATAACCTTGTTGTACTTCTCACCCTGCGTTACCAGACCTGAGGCGTACTGTTTTTCGATCTCAACGACTTCGGCGTCCGCGGCGGCAACAATTTTCGCCTTCTCTTCGGGGATTTCGAAATCGTTAACACCAATTGAGCTACCCGAACGAGTCGAGTACTCAAAACCGGTGTACATCAACTGGTCACCGAGAATTACCGTGGCCTTCAAGCCAACTTGGCGGTAACACTCATTCAACAGACGAGAAATAGCCTTTTTCGCCATTGCCTGGTTTACCAGGTCAAACGGCAAACCATCGGGAACGATGCGCCACAGCACCACACGACCTACGGTGGTATCAACAATGCTGCGATTTTCCTGGCGCTCGCCGTTTTCGTCGAAGCTCACTTGCTTGATACGGCACTTAATGCGTGCTTGCAGGTGCACCTTGCCACCGGCGTAGGCGCGCTGTACTTCCTGCGGGCTTGAGAACGCCATACCCTCACCGAGGGCATTAACGCGGTCGCGCGTCATCCAGTACAGACCCAATACCACGTCCTGAGAAGGCACGATGATCGGCTCACCATTTGCAGGCGACAGGATGTTATTGGTCGACATCATCAGCGCGCGGGCTTCAAGCTGGGCTTCCAGTGTCAGCGGTACGTGTACCGCCATTTGGTCACCATCGAAGTCGGCGTTGTAAGCGGCACATACCAGTGGGTGGAGCTGGATCGCTTTACCTTCGATCAGCACAGGCTCGAAGGCCTGGATGCCCAAACGGTGAAGGGTAGGCGCCCGGTTCAGCAACACGGGGTGCTCGCGGATAACTTCGGCGAGAATATCCCACACTTCCGGCGGCTCGCGCTCAACCATCTTCTTAGCGGCTTTGATCGTTGTCGCTAAGCCACGCGCCTCCAACTTACCGAAGATAAACGGCTTGAACAGCTCCAATGCCATCTTCTTGGGCAGACCACACTGGTGCAAACGCAGGGTGGGACCAACGACGATAACCGAACGGCCGGAGTAGTCGACGCGCTTACCCAGCAGGTTTTGACGGAAACGACCCTGCTTACCTTTGATCATGTCAGCAAGCGATTTCAGCGGACGCTTGTTAGAACCGGTAATAGCGCGACCGCGACGACCGTTATCGAGCAGGGCATCAACAGACTCCTGCAGCATACGCTTTTCGTTGCGCACGATAATATCAGGCGCATTCAGGTCCAGCAGGCGCTTCAAACGGTTATTACGGTTAATAACGCGGCGATACAGATCGTTCAGATCAGAGGTCGCAAAACGGCCGCCATCCAGCGGTACCAGCGGACGCAAATCCGGTGGCAAAACCGGCAGAACCTGCAGGATCATCCACTCTGGCTTGTTGCCAGAATCTGCCAACGCTTCGATCAACTTCAAGCGCTTAGACAGTTTTTTGATTTTTGTCTCGGAGTTCGTTGCGGGAATCTCTTCACGCAGACGCTCGATTTCCTCATGCATATCCAGCTCGATGAGCAAATGCATGATCGCCTCGGCACCCATTTTCGCGGTGAAGTCATCACCGAATTCTTCCATGGCCTCGAAGTACTGCTCATCGCTAAGCAGCTGCCCCTTGTCCAGGGTGGTCATACCGGGGTCGGTAACAACGTAAGATTCAAAGTAGAGAATCCGCTCGATGTCACGCAGGGTCATGTCCAGCAACAAGCCGATGCGGCTTGGCAGTGACTTCAAGAACCAAATGTGGGCAACGGGGCTAGCCAGCTCGATGTGGCCCATACGCTCGCGGCGCACTTTGGCCAGCGCCACTTCAACGCCGCATTTTTCACAAATAACGCCGCGATGCTTCAGGCGCTTATATTTGCCACACAGGCACTCGTAATCTTTGACGGGGCCAAAGATTTTCGCGCAAAACAAGCCGTCGCGCTCGGGCTTAAAGGTACGGTAGTTAATAGTCTCTGGCTTTTTCACTTCGCCAAAAGACCAAGAGCGAATCAGCTCTGGCGACGCCAAACCAATACGAATTGAATCGAATTCGTCAGTTTGCTGTCCCTGCTTAAGTAAATTCAATAAGTCTTTCAAGGCCGTTCCTCCGCAAGGGTATTAAATAGGCGCCGCGTTAACCGGCGCCCCTTGCCAATCGTTGTTGATGCTTATTCCGTATCCAGCTCGATGTTGATACCGAGCGAGCGGATTTCTTTAACCAGTACATTGAAAGACTCGGGCATGCCCGGCTCCATGCGCTGGTCGCCATCAACGATGTTTTTGTACATCTTGGTGCGACCGTTAACGTCATCCGACTTAACAGTAAGCATCTCTTGTAGAGTGTAGGCAGCACCGTATGCTTCCAGTGCCCAGACCTCCATCTCCCCGAAACGCTGACCACCGAACTGCGCTTTACCACCCAGCGGCTGCTGAGTAACAAGGCTGTACGAACCGGTGGAACGGGCGTGCATTTTGTCATCGACCAAGTGGTTCAGCTTGAGCATGTACATGTAACCAACGGTTACCGGACGATCAAACTCCATACCGGTACGGCCATCGCACAGGCGCAGCTGACCGCTGTCTGGCAAGTCAGCCAGTGTCAGCAGGCTCTTGATCTCGGCTTCATTCGCACCGTCAAAGACCTGCGTTGCCATTGGCACGCCGCCTTTCAGGTTCTTCGCCATTTCCATGATCTGCGCATCGCTAAAGCTGTCGAGGTCTTCGGTTCGACCCGCACCGTCATTGTAGACTTTGCCGAGGAATTCACGAACTTCAGCCACTTTGCGCTGTTCACGCAGCATGGTGTCGATCTTATTACCCAAGCCTTTCGCGGCGAGGCCGAGGTGGGTTTCAAGGATCTGACCAACGTTCATCCGCGACGGTACACCCAGTGGGTTGAGAACGATATCAACGGGCTCACCGGTTTCGTCAAAGGGCATGTCCTCTACGGGCATGATGACCGAGATAACACCCTTGTTACCGTGACGACCCGCCATTTTGTCGCCAGGCTGAATACGACGCTTAATAGCGAGATACACTTTGACGATTTTCAGTACGCCAGGAGCCAGGTCGTCGCCAGTTGTCAGCTTGCGCTTCTTGTCCTCAAAACGCTCTTCCAAGGTCTTGCGGTGCTCGCCAAGTTGCTTGTCAGCATCTTCCAGGGCGGCGTTGATTGACTCTTCTGCCAGGCGCAGCTTCAGCCAGTCATCACTTTTCAGGCCGTCGAGTACGTCGCTGGTCAGCTCGTCATTCTTTTTCAGACCTGGACCGCTGAGGACTTTTTGGCCCTCAAGCAAGCTACGCAAACGCGCGAAGGTCGCTTCTTCAACAATGCGGTATTCCTCGTTCAGGTCCTTGCGGAACTGGTCGAGCTGCATTTTTTCAATTTCCAGGGCGCGCTTATCTTTTTCCAGACCATCACGTGTGAAGACCTGAACATCGATAACGGTGCCTTTCGTGCTCGACGGCACACGCAGCGACGTGTCTTTAACGTCGGATGCTTTCTCACCGAAAATCGCACGCAGCAACTT
This sequence comes from Spongiibacter marinus, assembly GCF_016906995.1. Lineage (GTDB taxonomy): Bacteria > Pseudomonadota > Gammaproteobacteria > Pseudomonadales > Spongiibacteraceae > Spongiibacter > Spongiibacter marinus. The sequence goes on from NZ_JAFBBD010000017.1 coordinate 9,524, forward strand.
TTCTTCTGGCGTCAGCTGGGTTTCACCTTTCGGCGTAACTTTACCCACCAAAATATCGCCAGGGCCAACTTCGGCGCCGATGTAAACGATGCCGGACTCATCCAGATTCGCCAGTGCACCTTCACCGACGTTGGGGATGTCCGAGGAAATCTCTTCAGGGCCCAACTTGGTGTCACGCGCAATACACGTCAGTTCTTGAATGTGAATCGTTGTGAAACGATCCTCTTTCACCACGCGCTCTGAAACGAGGATAGAATCCTCAAAGTTGTAACCATTCCAAGGCATGAATGCGATGCGCATGTTCTGACCCAGAGCCAGCTCACCCAGGTCTACTGAGGGGCCATCTGCAAGGATATCACCGCGCACGACATCATCACCTTCGCGAACGATAGGACGCTGGTTAATACAGGTGTTCTGGTTAGAACGCGTGTATTTAGTCAGGTTGTAGATATCAACCGGCGGCTGACCTGACTGCACTTCGTCGTTGTTAACACGTACAACGATGCGCGAAGAGTCCACGCTGTCGATAACACCACCGCGGCGGGCGACAACACAAACACCGGAGTCAGACGCTACATAGCGCTCAAAACCTGTACCGACAAGCGGTTTGTCTGCCTTCAAAGTCGGCACTGCCTGGCGCTGCATGTTCGAGCCCATCAATGCGCGGTTCGCATCATCGTGCTCCAGGAACGGAATCAACGACGCAGCAACCGAAACCACCTGCTTTGGAGAGACATCCATGTAGGTAACTTTTTCCGGCGGCATAACGGTGAATTCGTTCATGTGACGAACCGCTACCATCTCATCGGTCAGCTCACCTTTGTCGTTCATTGCTGCCGACGCCTGAGCGATAACCTGCTCAGCTTCGTTTATCGCAGACAAGTACTCGATTTCTTCACTGACTTTGCCATCAACCACTTTACGGTATGGACTTTCGAGGAAGCCGTACTCGTTCGTTCGGGCGTAAGTTGCCAGCGAATTAATCAAACCGATGTTTGGCCCTTCAGGCGTCTCGATAGGACAAACCCGGCCGTAGTGCGTTGGGTGAACGTCGCGAACCTCAAAGCCTGCACGCTCACGCGTCAGACCACCGGGCCCAAGTGCCGACACACGACGCTTGTGGGTGATCTCAGACAATGGGTTGTTCTGATCCATAAACTGAGACAGCTGCGACGAACCAAAAAACTCTTTAACGGCCGCGGCAACGGGCTTGGCATTGATCAGATCCTGGGGCATCAAGCCTTCGCTTTCCGCCATAGACAAGCGCTCTTTTACTGCACGCTCTACACGAACCAAGCCCACGCGGAACTGGTTCTCTGCCATTTCACCAACCGAACGGATACGGCGGTTACCCAGGTGATCGATATCGTCGACGACACCTTTACCGTTACGGATGTCAACGAGGGTCTTCAGTACAGCGACAATGTCGTCTTTATCCAGCGTGCCTGCGCCGGTGATTTCCTCGCGGCCCAAACGGCGGTTAAACTTCATGCGACCAACAGCGGACAGGTCGTAACGCTCAGCTGAGAAGAACAGGTTCTGGAACAGGTTCTCAGCAGAGTCTTTGGTCGGCGGCTCACCGGGACGCATCATGCGGTAGATTTCTACCAGTGCTTCCAGCTCTGAATTGGTTGGGTCAGTGCGTAGGGTATCGCTGATGAACGGACCGCAGTCCAGCTCATTGGTGTACAGGGTCTCAATTTCTGAAACACCGGACTCCTGCAGTTTTTCAACCATCTCCAGTGTGATTTCGGCGTTACAGGGGTACAACACCTCACCGGTCTTGGTATCCACCACATCTTTCGCCAGTGCGCGGCCTACCAGGTATTCAACGGGCACTTCCAGCTCTTTCAGCTTGGATTTTTCCAGCTGGCGAATATGGCGCGCGGTAATACGGCGGCCAGTTTCAACGATAACTTCGCCATCTTTGCCGCAGATATCAAAGGTCGCAACCTCACCACGCAGACGCTCTGGAATCAGTGCGATGGTGAATTTGCCGTCTTTAGATACTTTAAATGTGTTGACGTCAAAGAACAGTTCGAGGATTTCTTCCGCGGTCATGCCCAAGGCGCGCAACAGGATAGTTGCCGGCAACTTACGGCGGCGGTCGATACGCACGTACACCAGGTCTTTAGGGTCGAATTCAAAGTCCAACCAAGAACCACGGTAAGGAATCACTCGCGCTGAGTAGAGCAATTTACCTGAGGAGTGTGTCTTGCCACGGTCGTGATCAAAGAACACGCCGGGAGAGCGGTGCAGCTGGGAAACAATAACCCGCTCGGTACCGTTGATGACAAAGGTACCATTCTCCGTCATCAGGGGGATCTCCCCCATGTAGACTTCTTGCTCTTTAATGTCTTTGATGCTTTTGTTCGCTGAATCTTTATCGTAGATAATCAGCCGAACTTTAACGCGCAACGGCACCGAAAAGGTCACCCCGCGCAGCTGGCATTCATTCACGTCGAACGCCGGTGCTCCCAGCACATAGTCAACGTACTCTAACGCTGCATTGCCGGAATAACTTACGATTGGGAAGATTGATTTAAAAGCAGCGTGCAAGCCGTGCTCGCCGCGCTCAGCAGCGGGAATACCCTGCTGTGTAAATTTCTTGTAAGAATCTAACTGAATCGCAAGAAGGTAAGGCACGTCCATAACGTGTGGCAATTTGCCAAAGTCCTTGCGAATACGTTTTTTCTCAGTGTACGAGTAAGCCATCAGTACTCCCCAGCATCATTACCTGACCCCTGCGCAACCGGCGCTGGCATCGTTTGCGCGGTGGTCAAGCCACCGCTGACCAGAGCAATCGCCCCGGCCCAATGTCTCAAACAGCAAAAGGCCGGCGGGATAAACCCACCAGCCTCGCTTGAGATCGACCTGTAAACAGGTCTATCAGCAACTTACTTAAGCTCGACAGATGCGCCAGCTTCTTCCAGTGCTTTTTTAGCTTCTTCAGCGTCGTCTTTAGAAGCGCCTTCTTTAACAGTTGATGGAGCACCGTCAACCATTTCTTTCGCTTCTTTCAGACCCAAGCCGGTGATAGCGCGAACCGCTTTGATGACGTTTACTTTCTTGTCACCAGCGCCAGTCAGAACTACGTCGAACTCAGTCTGCTCAGCGGCAGCAGCGCCACCTTCAGCAGCGGCTGCAGGAGCAGCAGCAACGGCAGCAGCGGCAGTTACGCCAAACTTCTCTTCCATTGCTTCGATGAGTTCAACCACTTCCATAACGCTCATTTCAGCGATTGCATTGAGGATATCGTCTTTAGACAGAGCCATTTTCAACTCCCTACTGTATCAAATTGTGAAAAAATTAATCGTTAACTAAGCTGCGATTAAGCAGCTTCTTTCTGATCGCGAACTGCAGCCAATGTACGTACCAGCTTTCCTGGGACTTCGTTCATTGTCTGTACCAGCTTGGTCGCCGGCGCCAACATCACACTCATCAACATAGACAGAGCCTGATCGCGCGTCGGCAGTTTCGCCAATACATCCAACTGTTCCGAACCCATTAGCTGGCCACTGACCGCAAGTGCTTTCACTTCAAAGTTTTCGTTTTCTTTAGCGAAATCTTTGAAGATACGCGCCGCAGCACCTGGATCTTCCATCGAAAATGCCAACAGAGAGGGACCTTTGAAGGCCTCTTCTGCGCACTCGAATTCCGTTCCTTTCAACGCGATTTTCGCCAGGGTGTTGCGCACTACACGCAAATCAACCTGAGAATCCCGCGCCTGCTTACGGAGCTCAGTCATTTCGGCTACTGAACACCCACGGGCGTCAGCAATAACCAATGACAGTGCACTCGCGGCAGTCTCGTTAACATCAGCAACTATCGCTTTCTTGTCTTCGAGTCTTAATGCCACTTGGATAACTCCTGGATTTGTCAGTTACTTACCGTAGACAGCTTGCCTAGGCTCGCTGCCGTTCATGTGGTGAACAAATCCGATCCACCATCTGCGTAGGCCGGTGCCGGTAACGCTGCATGCAGCACACCTATTAAGAGCGTCGATGCCTTACGACACCTCAGCTCACCTACGGTCTTTGATGGTCTTTGTCTTTTGACACAGTAGGTCGATTGTCAAAGACCACAAAGTCTTGCCGGCATAACGCCAGCGCCGGGCCGAAGCCCGAATTCTGTTATTGATTACTTCGCTACAGACAAGCTGCTCTGGTCGATAACCAGACCGGGGCCCATCGTAGAAGAAAGCGTAATCTTCTTCAGGTAAACACCTTTTGCAGACGCAGGCTTAGCTTTCTTAAGGTCAGCCAGCAATGCTTCCAGGTTTTCCTGAAGCGCAGCAGCGTCGAACTTGATGCTACCGATAGCGCCGTGAACGATGCCATTTTTGTCTGTGCGGTAGCGAACCTGACCCGCTTTCGCGTTCTTAACGGCAGTTTCAACATCAGGTGTTACGGTGCCGGTCTTGGGGTTAGGCATCAGGCCACGGGGACCCAGAACCTGGCCCAACTGACCCACTACGCGCATTGCATCAGGTGACGCAACGACAACGTCGAAGTCCATCATGCCGCCTTTAACCTGCTCGGCGAGCTCTTCCATGCCAACAAAATCTGCGCCAGCAGCCTTTGCTTTTTCAGCGTTTTCACCCTGAGTAAACACGGCGACGCGAACGTCTTTACCAGTGCCGTTTGGCAGTGTCGTTGCACCGCGAACCGCCTGGTCTGATTTACGCGCATCAACACCCAGGTTGATTGCAACGTCAACGGCCTCGCTGAATTTAACGCTAGAAACTTCTTTCAGCAGTGAAACCGCTTCTTCGATGCCGTATTGCTTGCCAGCAACAACTTTTTCACGGATTGCCTTTTGGCGCTTGCTCAACTTAGCCATTTACACACCCTCCACTTCGATACCGGCAGCACGTGCACTTCCGGCGATGGTGCGCACAGCGGCATCCATATCTGCCGCAGTAAGGTCTGGCATCTTCATTGTTGCAATTTCTTCCAGCTGGGCACGGTTAACCTTGCCAACTTTTTTCGTGTTCGGAGTGCCTGAGCCACTTTTCACACCCGCAGCTTTCTTCAGCAAGAATGATGCTGGCGGAGTTTTAGTTGTGAAAGTGAAGCTGCGGTCAGCGTACACAGTAATAACGACAGGAATCGGCATACCGTTTTCCATGCTCTGAGTTTGAGCATTGAACGCCTTACAAAATTCCATGATGTTAACGCCGTGCTGACCCAGCGCAGGACCAACCGGGGGACTTGGGTTAGCGCCGCCTGCGGGCACCTGAAGCTTGATATAAGCCTGGACTTTCTTAGCCATTGTTTTCTCCTTTTGGGTATTAACGCCTCTGGGCCTCGCGGCCTGTCAACGGCTCCCCGTTACTTTCAAAACCTGCGCAATACGCAGGTTGTGCTTAGGTCTTTTCTACTTGGCCGAAATCCAATTCGACGGGCGTAGAACGACCGAAAATCAGTACCGCCACATGCAGACGGTTTTTCTCGTAATTCACCTCTTCAACAACCCCATTAAAGTCGTTAAAGGGGCCATCAATAACACGAACCATTTCACCTGGCTCGAACAAGGTTTTGGGCTTGGGTTTATCACCGCTTTCTACGCGCTGCAGGATTGCGTCTGCTTCTTTCTGCGTAATCGGCGCAGGCTTATCCGCCTTACCACCTATAAAGCCCATGACACGAGGCGTTTCTTTCACCAAGTGCCATGTGTCGTCATCCAGCTCCATTTCGATCAAAACGTAACCGGGGAAGAACTTGCGCTCGCTCTTGCGCTTTTGACCGCCGCGCATCTCAACCACTTCTTCAGTGGGAACAAGCACTTCTCCAAAACGGTCTTCAAAGCCCGATAGCTCAATGCGCTCTTTCAGCGCAGACGCTACCTTTTTTTCGTAGCCGGAATAGGCGTGAACTACATACCAACGTTTAGCCATAATCTAGCCCTCAGCCTATTACCAACGAGGCCAACCAACCGAGCAAGGTATCGAGCCCCCACAAAATCAGTGCCGCCACAATCACAAATGCAACAACGATTAACGTCGTTTGTGTGCCTTCTTGGCGGGTCGGCCAAACAACTTTGCGAATCTCGTTGCGAGCGCCTTTCAGCAGGTCAAAAAATGCTGCCCCACGGCTGGTTTGCGCCGCGACAAAGCCAGCAACGACTGCGAGCACCAGCAACGCGATTACGCGATACAGCAATGACTCATCGGAGAAGTACATATTGCCGCCAACACCTGCGGCAACCAGCAGGGTTACAACTACCCACTTCAAGCCATCAAGGCGACTTTCGTCTTCTGCCTTCGCTACCATCTTGTGACCGTATCCTTTTTGCTAAGCGCAAAACACCACTTCGCATGCGCGAAGCGGTGTCAGCGTAAGTGGCAGGCCAGGAGGGACTCGAACCCCCAACAGCCGGTTTTGGAGACCGGTGCTCTACCAATTGAACTACTGGCCTACAAACGCCGACCCAAGGCCGGCATTTACTCTTTACTCTACGATTTTCGCTACCACGCCGGCGCCGACAGTACGACCACCTTCACGGATTGCAAAGCGCAGACCTTCTTCCATCGCGATAGGCGCAATCAATGTCACGTCCATTTTCACGTTGTCGCCAGGCATTACCATTTCTGTACCTTCTGGCAGCTC
>NZ_JAFBBD010000018.1 GCF_016906995.1 Spongiibacter marinus
TTAAAAATCGGAGAACGATCATGGCGAAGAATTATGTACAAACAGGCAACTGCCTGGACTACACCAACGCAGGCGCAGATATCGCTAGCGGCTCGGTCGTGGTTATGGGCGGCACATTAGGTGTCGCATTGGATGCCATCCCCTCTGGCGAGGCTGGTGTGGTGCAGATTACGGGTGTATTCAGCCTGCCTAAAGTCAGCGGCGCGGTTATCGCACAGGGCGAATCTCTGGTGTGGGACGCCTCTGCCGGCGCGTTTGACGACAATCAGGCCACGCCAGCCACAGGCGACGTGAGCGGGGCCGCTGCCGTTGCGGCTGAAGCCGCGGGCGATGGCGCCACCACTATTGCCGTGCGCCTTACCGGCGTGGCAGGAACTGTGGCAGCGTAAGGTCCACGACCCAATGGCCAACTTTAGAAACACCATTGCCAAGCGCGACCAGCGCCTCGTTGCTCGCCTTGGCCGCCCTTTGCAATGGGTGAAAACCGGCGGCGGCACGGTTGACGGATTCGGCCTGCTGGACCTGCAGGCGGAGTTTTTCAGCGACCAAGATGGCGCGCCCTATATTGGCAAAGTGGTTGTTGTGCCGGTTGGGTTTATCGACAAATTCAAGCGCGGCGAGAAAGTCATCGACATGGAAACCGGCAAAGAATACGTGCTGGAAGAAACGCTAAAAGATGACGGCTCCATGCGCAGCATACAGGTAACATCATGAGTTCCGGTTTTGAGCAAATGGTGGTGCAGCCCGTTATTGACCACTTTGGCAGCCTTACGCATTCGTTTGTTGAGGTAAAGCACGCTTGGTCGATGGCGCCGGTGGAGGATCTCGCCGACGAGACGCCGCTGCTGCTCTTGCTGCCGGGGCAAATAACCCCCGGTGCCAATAGCGCAGATAACGCGGTGATTCAGCGTGTAACCGAGCAGCTAATCTGCCTCACCGTATGCAAACACACAGAGCTGGATGCGCTGCGAACACAGGTTGTGCAAGGCCTGCTAGGCATGCAAATCAGCCAGTACCACGACGCCTTTGAATACGCCGGTGGCAACACCGAAGGCTTGCACGGGCAGTACATCTGGTGGCGCGACGTTTTCACTACCCGCGTGGAATACCGCAAAACATAACGCACCCCACACCCACTCACTTACCCCCTACAGGAGGCTGTAATGGCCCGTTCTGGCGGCAGCTATTTGCGTGACGAAAATGGCGATGAGCATTTGTTGCATCGCACCGAAGAGGCCCCTCGCGGGCGCAAGGCGGCAGAGGATGACGCCGCCATTCCATTTGATGTTGAGCCGGTATTCGAAGGCCCAGCAGACCCTGAAACCGATGACGACACCAGCGAAAGCGAGGAAGGCTAATCATGCTCTACCGCAAAAAATACGTGCTTGCCAAAATTGAAAGCACCTACGGCACCGACCCCACCCCGGCGGGATCTGATGCCATCCTAACCAAAAACTGCCAGATCAGTCCGCAGCAGGGCAACCGCGTGAGTCGCGACCTAGACCGCGCTGCCCTGGGCAACGACGTGGAAATTGCCACTGGCCTGAACACGACCATCAGCTTCGACGTAGAGCTGGCGGGTGCGGGTGGCGCCGGTGACGTGCCTGGCTACGGCACCTTGTTGCGCGCGTGCGCGTTCTCTGAGGTAGTAACGCCGGGTACATCCGTGGTGTATTCGCCGGTATCCAGCGGCTTTGAGTCCGTCACGCTGTATTACTTCCACGATGGCGAGCTGCACAAAATGACGGGTGCGCGCGGCACGGTGAGCGTTAACCTAAGTCGCGACGGCATCCCGATGATGAGCTTCACCTTCACCGGTTTGCACAACGACCCCACCGAACCCGTAGTCATCACGCCCGACACCAGCGCTTTTGTTAAGCCGCTGCCGGTTACCGAGGCCAACACGCCGGTGTACACCGTGGACGGCTTCGATGTGCGCGCGGAAGAGTTCACCCTGGATATCGCCAACAGCGTGGTCTACCGCAACGTCGTGAATAGCGAATCGGTGATCATTACCGATCGCGCGCCAGCCGGTACGCTCAGGTTTGAGCAAGAGCGCATTGCCGCTAAAAACTTCTGGGCACTGGCCAAAGCTGAAACCCTGGTGCCGGTCGCCATTGAGCACGGCACCACAGCGGGCAACATTGTGGCCATTGATGGCGCGCGCGTGCAACTAAGCCAGCCAACGCTGAATGACAGCGACGGCCTCAGTGTAATGGGCATGAACACCCTGTGGGTGCCCTCCGATTCGGGTGATGACGAGGTGACCATTACGGTCAAATAACCGCGTTATCTGCTGGGCAGGGTGCCCGTCCGTCACCCTGCTCAGGCCCGATCCTTTCCACGGACACCACCAACAACTGAACACCCAACATCAACGGACAAACGGACCGAGGTATCACCATGGGCATTAAACTCGCCACCAAAAACACCGTAAAAGCCACTATCACCTGCAAGGTGCCATCCAGTAAGCGCGCCGGGTATGACCGCCAAACCTTCGAGGCGGAAATTAAAAAGCTGTACGGCGATGAGAAGAAAGACTTCCTCGACAACGTCGCCGGTCGCAGCGATGTAGACATAGCGCGCGAAATGGTCACTCGCCTGCATAAGCTGGATTGGTTCGCCACAGACGACGACGGCGAGCCGTTGAAGCTGGACGGCGACGTGCTGGCCGACTTCTTCGAGCTGATGGATGAGCAGGGCGTGGACTACGTAATGGCCCCGCTCGCCAGCGAGTGCGTGAAAGTGCAAGACGAAGGCTTTCGTCGGATGCTCGAAGCAAAAAACTAGAAGCTGCTGGGCGGCAATGGGTGCAGCCGCCCGGTAAAGACGGCACCGAAGAAGACCGCGAATGGCTAAACCTGCCAGGCGCCACCGAGGCAGAGGAAGAAGACTTCTACCTGCTGCCTGAAAACCACAAGGCGTGGGAGCTCTTCTGCGCGTGCAGCACCCAATGGCGAGTGGGAATGGCCGGCCCTACCGGGCTGGACTACCCCGCTGTCGAATCCGTTATGCGAATGTTCTGCGTGAAGCCCAAAAAACAAAAAGACCTGCTCTGGCGCATACAGCACCTGGAGCGGGGCGCCCTTGCCGCCTGGAGTGACAAAGCCAATGGCTAGTCCTAAGCAATTCAAAACCGCCATCGTGATCACCGGCAATGCCGATGGCGCGATAAAGGTGACCAAGGCCACCGAGCGCCAGCTTGGCAAGCTCGAGAATCGCGGCAAAAGCGTTAGTGCGCAGCTCAGTAATATTGCCGGTACCGGCATAAAGTACGGCGCCGCTCTGGCAGGCGCGGCAGCAGCAGGCGCGGCAGTTATGATCAAGCGCCAGCTCGACATCATCGACTCCACTGCCAAAGTCTCGGACAAGCTCGGCATCGCCACTGAAAAGCTCACAGCACTTCGCTTGCAAGCTGAGTTGACTGGTGCGAGCCAGAAGGCGCTAGACATGGGGCTGCAGCGCATGACTCGCCGCGTGGCTGAGGCGGCGCGCGGCACCGGTGAAGCGCAAGAGGCTATTAAGCAGCTAGGACTTGACGCTAAAGAATTGGCGCAGCTATCCCCGGACCAGCAGTTCGCCGCGATTGCCGATGCGATGGAAGGGGTTAGCAACCAAGGCGAGCGCGTGCGCCTGTCGTTCAAGCTGTTTGACAGCGAAGGTGTAGCCCTGGTTAACACTCTGCGTGGTGGCAGCGCAGCCGCCCTGGAAGCTCAGCAATTCACCGAGCAGTGGGGCCTTGCCTTAACGCGTGTCGACGCCAGCAAAATTGAGCAAGCCAACGATGCAATGACATTGCTGAGTAGGGCGTCTGAGGGGTTCTGGAAGCAGCTAACCGTTAGGGTCAGTCCGGCCATAACAAAGGCAGCTGAAGAAGCTCTTGGTCTTGCTGAAGGGTATGGTACAGCCGCCGAGCTGGCTGATGCCGCCGTTGACACGATTGTTGGTGGACTTGACTCGCTGGCAAACGCGGCCGTGGTGGTTGGCGCTGTAATGGCGGCCCGGCTTTATGGCCCAGCAATACAGGGCTACGGGGCTATGACGGCAGCCCAGGTGGCGAACACGGCTGCCAGGCTAAAAAGCAATTTTGTTGTCTATGAGGGCGCGCGAGCAGAGGCTATTAATGCTGCGGCATTGAAAAAAAGCGCACTTGCCGAAGCTGCAAAAGCTCGAGCAACGGTGGCGGCAGCGGCTGCTGAAGTCGAATCACAGAGGGCGGTGCTCGGCTCCATTAAGAGCGAAATGCAGCTTGAAATGGTGCGCCATAAAGCGCAGATAAGCCAGGCTGGCCGGGCGGCGTCTCAGCAGCGAATGATCGCCATCCGGGGAGAGCTGGCTCTAGCGACTGCGGCGCTGACCAAAGCAGAAGCGGCGCACGTGGCGACCCTGAATGCTCAGGCGGCTGCGACTGCGCGCGCTACTGCCGCCACGGCTAGCTACACCTCTGCTGCGACTGCTGCAACACTAAGTGCGCGGGCGTTGGCTGCTGCGGGGTCTATTGCGTCTGGCGCAATGGCGATGCTGGGCGGGCCTGTGGGGGTTGCGGTTGTTGCTGCCGCTGGGCTTTATGCCTTCAGGGAAGAGCTCGGTTTGGTTGACACGACGGCGCGCACCGTTGCCAATGCGGTTTCTGACCTCTCTGATGAAATACGCGATCTCGACAGGGTCACCACAGAGGCGAATATTCGCGCGCTTGAAGCGGCAAAGGCAGATCTAGAGCGACGCGCCAAGGACATCAGGTCGGCTAATCTTCGCGGCACTGGTGCGCTCAAAAACCGTGGTGGCATTTTAGGCTTCAGTCGTGACCAGCTTCACGGCGAATCTGAGGCTTTGACTGAAGTTGAGTCCTCGTTGGCGATGCTGACAGGGCAGCTAGGTGCCTTTAATGCCCGGCTAGCAGACATAGACGCCGAAAATGAGGCCCGCCGGAAACGGGAGCTGGAGGAAGAAGCAGAGAAAAACAAAGAGATCAGCGCGCGAATCGCCTTGCTCAAAGAGGAGAACGCACTCTTAAAACTGGGCTATACCCTGGAAGAAGCAAAATTTATCGCTGCATATGCGTCAGCCAATGCCGTTACTCAGGCGCTGATGCGACAGCAGCGAGAGCAAAAGGGGATCATTGACGGTTATAAAGAGGCTGAAACAGCAGCGAAAAAGCTGTCTGAAGCAGCTGAAAAAAGTGCTCAAGAGCTTGCGAGTCAGGTCGATGCATTTTTGTCAGACGGTTTCGACAGCAAGGCCTTTGAGGCATTCGACCAGCTCGGTAAATCCATGTACGGCGTGGTCGATGCTCTGAATGAAATGGTGGATCGCCAGTCGGCGTTCAACGAACTGAAAGCGGCCGAGGGCATTACTGCCGAGCAAGTCGCCAAAATCAATGCGCGGCAAGCGCAAAACCAGATATCCGCCTACGGCGATATTGCTGGCGCAGCGAAAGGCTTTTTCAGCGAGGGCAGCAAAGGCTACGAGGCTCTGCAGAAAGCCGAGCAAACCTTCCGCTTGTTTGAAATTGCTATGGCTACTAAATCACTAGCCGCCAAGATGACGTCCCTGGCTGTTCAAAAAACCGAGACGATTGGGACGTACGCTCTCATGTCCGGCGCAGCATACACACAGGCGCAGGCAGAGGGTTTAGCAACAGTCGCTGGGGCAGGTAAGGGGTTGCCTGCGCCACTTGCAATTGCGGCTATGGCTTCTGTGGCAGCGGCCTTGGCCTCCTTTGGTGTAAGTATTGGTGGGGGCAGTGGTGTTTCCGCGCCAACAGCGGCCCAAACATACGATGCAGCGATGAGCAGTGCCTCGGGCACCGTCTTGGGTAGCCGTGAGGCATCGGAATCCCTCTCAGAAAGCATGGATATTCTGGCTGGTTTGGCTGATTCTCAGCTCGGCTACACCATGCAAATGGCGCAATCGCTGCGCAATATTGAGGCCTCTTTCGTGGGGTACAGCGGTGCTGTTGCGGGGTTTGATGGCTTCTTTCGCGGTACTAATTTTGGGTCGATTACTGAAGGTATGTTCAGCGACCCGGATAACCCTTACAAGGTTGGTAATTTCACTACGCCAACGCTAGGTGAGGTTGAGGCGGGTGCATTAGTAGATCGCATGGCGGCGCAAAATGCCCGGCAGTTAGCGGATAAGGGCGGGGTGCTTACAGCGGCAGAGCGCTCATTGCATAAGGGTGATATGGCGCTTGCAAGGCTGTACACCAACACCGTGTCGGCGCTACTGGAAAGCACCAGCGAAGCTGTAGATATGCTGGGCCTGTCCATCAGCGGCAGCATTGCTGGCATCGAGATCAAGCCGTTTGATATTGATCCGCGTTGGGATAATGAGCAGGTCGACAACTATGTGTCGGCTTACTTCAGTGCCCTGGGCGACACCATTGTTGGAGAAGTCGCACCTGCGTTAGAGGACTTTCAGCAAGGCGGCGAGGGTTTGCTTGAAACGCTTACTCGAGTTGCGGGAGAAACCTTTGTCCTGCGTGACGCGGTTGATTCATTGGGGCTGGTGGCAGCGCAAACGCCTTTAGAGCTAATGTCTGTGGCTGACGCCCTTGGTTTGGCGGCGGGTGGTCTAGGTGATCTAACTGAAAACGTCACTAATTTTCTCGACTTCGCACTATCTGACTCAGAGCAATTCGAGCGTATTCAGCGTCAGGCTACAGCGCTGTTTGATGGCCTCGACATGACGCTGCCGGCGACCCGAGAAGAGGTTACCAACTTCGTCCGCAGCCTCGACCTCACTACCGAATCAGGCCAGCAAGCCTTTACCGCCGTTACCGCGGCAAGCGAATTGCTGGGCGAGTTTTTCGACCAGCTGGAAGACTATGCCGGTGCGGCCTATCGCTTTGATACCGCGCTGGGTCTTGCTGATGGCTCAAAGCCACTACGTGAGGCGCTGGCAGGTGTAGGGCTTAATTTGGATATCGTCGAAACCGCTGCTGCCGGTGGCAGTGTTGCGCTGCAAGCCTTGTTTGTCGACTTAACCGACACACAAAAGGCGGGGCTTGAGCCCTTCGCGGATGCGATTACAGCGCTGCTGCCAGTGTCTAAGGATGCGGCGGCCATCCTTAATGAGCGCACCCAGCTGGAGACGCAATTGCTGCAATTGCAGGGCAATACAGCAGAGCTGCGCCGTCGGGAACGCGAGGCCATCGACGAGAGCAACCGCGCACTCTATGACCAAATTCAAGCGCTAAAGGATCAGCAGTCGGCGGCTGCAGAGGCGACGCGGGCCATGGAGCAAATGCAAGGTATAGCGCAAGGCATTCGCGAATACCTGTCTGGCCTGGCGATTAGTGAGTACCAGGGCAATCCTTTGGAACAATCTAATACCGCCATGCAGCAGTTCCGAGCGCTGGCGCAATCGGCGTTGGCGGGTGATGCCGAGGCAGCGCAGCAGCTCACGGGTGCCGCGTCGTCGGCACTAAGCTTGGGTGAGGCCGCCTTTGCCAGCGGCGCGCAGTTTCAGGCCTTGTATAGCGAGGTAAAAAACACCCTGGCTAACGTGGCGGACAGCATTAATATCGAAAGCTACGAAGAGGCCATGCTGCGCCTGCAGCAAGAACAGATCGATGCGCTCGATGCCTTGGGCAATGCACTAACCGTTGAGCTAACGGCCACGGCAAAGTCAGAGATCGAAAAGCTGATCACGTTCGTGACCGACACTGACCAACTCCCCGACGATCTCAAGGCGCTTGCGCTCTCTGCCGGTGGGGTATTTACCAAAACGGTCGACTTTATTGCCGGGCAGGTACTGCCGGTAGACTTGCGTAATCTCGCCCTGGACACCGCCTCAACGCTGACCAAGACAGCCAACTTTGTGGTGGGCTCGCAGCTGTCGGACGACCTAAAGCGCCTGGCGCTGGAGTCATCCGGCGACTTTATCCAGACCATCGACTTTGTGCTGGGTGCAGACCTCAGCCACGACAACAAGCTGTTGGCGCTCTCAACGGCGGGCACCTTGGCGAAAACAGTCGACTTCGTCACTGGCCAACAGCTGTCGCCAGAGATCATGGAGCTGGCGCTCGCCGAGTCCAACAGCATTATGACCACCGTCAATGCCATGCTCGCGTCAGATGCCGACGTAGACGCCATTGCGCTGGCAAACCTGGGTGACAACTACCTCAGCACCACGGTGACGGCGCTGTTGGATAGCGGCTCGGACCAACAAGCCATTAACCTTGCTATAGGCGTTGGCGGCGAAATCGTCAAATACGTTAAAGCGCTGAAAGCCAGCGGCTACGACTATCAGGCGGCATCCATCGCGCAGGCCTATAGCAGCACCATTACCAAAACCATACAGGCCTCGGGTGGGCAGCTGAATGCCGATCAGCAGGCCATTTTGAACGCGCTGAATGGTGAGTCGAATGTCAGCCTCGATGGCGATGTGCTGCTGCGTACTGATGCAACGATGCGAGACCTTTTGAAAGGTATTTCGGATAGCACAGTGCAAACAGTTGGCGCGATCACGGAGCTTAAATATCGCCTCGACGACATCATAGGAAAAGCTGGCCTACAGAACATTTACGCTAAGGCGCACTACGAGACGTTCCAGAAAACACTCGGTGATCGCGACCGTGTCCGTGTTATGTCGGACTATGGGAAATCGCTCAGCGATGACCGTCTTCGCAAGTTCGCCAAAGGTGGAGTGTTCACCAACAGCATTGTCGACTCACCCACGCGCTTTAACATCGGCGAAATGGGCGAAGCAGGCCCCGAGGCCATCATGCCGCTGCACAAAGGCCCTGATGGCTCTCTGGGCGTTCGCGCACAAAGCCCGGCGTTTGACGACCGCGCGATCGTTGCCGAAATTCGCAGCCACCGACAAGAGACTGAACACCAAACCCGCCTTAACGCCGAAGCGGCACGCCAAACCGTTGCTGAACTCAAGCGTCTGAACCGGCGCGTAGCCGACATAGAGGCCGAGCTGGAAACGGCGCGAGTAGTGAGCTGATGGCCGTGTGGGCAATTGACATAGCAGCATGGGACGCCGCCAACCAGCCGGTAACCCTGCGCTACGCCAGCGGCGACTATACCGAGCAAGACGGCAGCAATTACCACTACTACGCAGTGCGGCTGGTGCAGCCTGCCATTTTTAACTTGGTAGCGTTCACCGGCGAGCTGTTGCCCGGCATTGGTGGCGAGGCCAGCGTGGGCAGCGTTGAGTTGCTAAATACCGATGGCGAGCTGGATGCGCTGGCTGACTACGCGGTGGACGGCCGCAGCATGACCTTGCGCTACATCGACGGCGGCGTAGCCACGCAAGTGCTGGCGGCCACCGTGGAGCGCATGAGTTTTTCAGAGCGGCGCGTAACGCTGTCGCTGCGCAACCCGCTGGCCATGCTGGAGCAACCAGTGCCAGGCAACCGCTATGCGGGCGATAACATCCTGCCCGACGGCGTTGAGGGTACCGCCGACGACATAGGCGGCACGCGCAAGCCGCTGGTATTTGGCGAGGTAAGCAATGCCAGTCCGGTGTTGGTGAACACTGCCAAACTTATTTACCAAGTGCATGACGGCGCAGATATCACTATTACCGAGGTGCGCGACCGTGGCGTTGCGCTCACTTTTGGCGGCACTGCCACCGACCTAGCCGACCTACTCACAACGCCACCTGCGGCGGGTCAGTGGCGGCGCTACCAGGGCTACTTTGCGCTGGGTGCTGCTGGGCAGGCAATAACCTGCGACGCCGCGCGCACCGGCACACTAGCAGGCGACGTATTTGCCGAGCTGGCGGCGCTTTATGGCCTAAGCGTGCCCGCTGGCGACGTGGCGGCGCTGAATGCTGTGGGCGCGGTAGGGCTTGCCGTCACCGAAGATACCGCCGGGCAAGAACTGCTTGCGCGGCTCGCTCAGGGTGTTGGTGCGCTGTGGTGGCAGGATGCAGCGGGCGACCTCCGTGCGCGCATTCTCTCGGCGCCATCGGTATCGGCAGACGCCACCATTGAAGACTGGCAAATTACCGGCCTTTCGCGCTCGGCCACGGGCAGTGGTGGCAACGGCCTGCCGGTATGCGGTATTACCGTGCAGGCAGACAAAATTGAAACCGTACAGGAAGACCTGGCAGCAGCAGCGCCAAACCAAGCGCGCTACGCCAGCGAATACCGCGACGCCGTGGCCGAAAGCGCGCCAACCCTTGCGCGGCACCTGCTTAGTAAGGCAATCACCCTTGTTAGCCCGCTACGCAGTGTTAGCGACGCCGCCAGTTTGGTGTCCAGCCTGCTCTCACTGCTATCGGTACGCCGCGACACCGTAGAGTGCCGTGTGGTGCTTAGCGATGCCGAGCTGGCGGCGCTGGCACTCGGCGCCACGGTAAAGCTGAATACCAGCCGCCTTGGCTACCCGCGCAATTTTGTGCTGCTGGGGCGCCGGCCCGATGCCAAGCGCGACCGCCTAACCTTAATTCTGTGGGGCTAATGCATGCCGTTTGAGCAAAACAAAGTCACTCTGTGCTGGCCCAACCTTGCCGACAAGTGCGTGTTAACCAGTAGCTCGGCCAACTTTGCCAGGCCATTAAATCGCCTGCAAAAGCGGGTACTAAAAGACAGGGCTATCACCACCGACACAACGCTTAGCATTACGGCAGCGCTGGATAAATCCCGCCCTGTGGGCTGTGTTGGTCTATTCAGCCATAACCTCTCGGCCGATGCGCGCTGGCGGGTGTGCGTGTTCGACGCCGCCGACGCACTGCTGGAAGACAGCGGCTGGCAAGACGTGTGGCCCTCGGTGTTTCAAAGCTACGAGCTGGCGTGGGAAGACGACAACTTCTGGCTCGGCAAGCCAGATGAAGAGGATCTTGCGCGCTTCACCACGCAGGCCATTTGGTTTGCCGACAAAGCCTGGCAGGTAAAAAAGGTCGTCATCGATATTCAGGACGACACCAACCCGGCAGGCAGCCTGCACTTTGGGCGACTGTTCCTTTCAGACGTGTACCAGCCTGCCGTCAACATGAGCTACGGCGTGCGCTGGACGGTGCGCGACGAAAGCGAGATCGATCAGGCCCTCGACAAAACCAAATACTTTGCGCTCGCACCACGCCTGCGCGCCTGCTCCTTTGCGCTCGACTGGCTAAGCGAGGACGAGGCCTTTTCGCGGTTGTTCCGCATGCGGCGCGACATCGGCATTACCGAAGAGGTGTTGTTTGCGCAAGAGCTTGCGCTCAATGCGCGCTGGATGCAGCGCACCATGCTGGCCACAGCGGCCCAGGCAGACCCCATTGCGCACCCCGACGCCGCGCGGCACACCCACGCACTATCACTTGAGGAAATTCTCTAATGAGTTCTGTGTATTTTGACCCCGCCCTGGGCGGCGACGGAACCACTGTTACCGACGATGCCGACCCAGCCACCGGCCTTGCCCAGGGCGGCCATCGCACCCGTTTTGTGCCATCGCTAGCGCAATCGGTTGCCGTAGCAGGTTTTGTGCTGACCAAGGCTGATGAGGCGGCAAGCTCAGAGGCAGCGGCAGCGGCGTCGGAATCGAATGCCGACCAATCCAAGCAGGACGCTTACGCCTACGCGCAAGATGCCGCCACACAAACAGGGCTTGCCTCTGCTCAGGCCGACCGCGCAGAGAGCGAAGCCGACCGCGCTGAAGAGGCGGCGTCACTTGCTGCCAGCACAACCCCAAATGCGGCCATACGCATCAACCCGCGAACCATTACCGAAAACACCACCATCCCTGGCGGCCATAACGGCTTGAGTGCTGGGCCTATTGCTATTGGCAATAACATCGCCGTCACCGTCGCAGACAACGCAACCTGGAGCATCGTATGAGCGAACTAATTGTAAAAGAGATTAAAGGCAAAGACGGCGCGCCCGTCTATTTTCCCAACGGCATCAGTGTCGGCACTTCTGGTGCTGGTGGTATTAACAACATCGGCGCTCCCGGTCAGCCGGGCTTTGGTGTAGGCATTGCGCCAGAGTTGCCGTCAGGTTTTACGGCCCTGCCTGGCTACACCGACGTGCTGAGCGACAACTATGGCAACTACCAGTACAGCGACGGCTCCATCATGTGCTGGGTGCCCGCGTTTTATTACAAGTACGGCACTGGCTCCAACGGCTTGGCGGTGAACGAGTGTGATGTAAAATCGTTCGATTCATACACGTCAGTGAGCAAGGCCAATGCCGACGGCTACGCACTACACCGAGCGTTCTACGATGGTGGACAGGTCAAAACGGGCGTATTTGTTGATAAATACCTGTGTAGTAATAACGGTGGCACTGCGTCAAGCATTCAGGGCGGCGCACCATTGTCATCAAACGCCCTCAATAATCCAATAGGCGACCTCACAGGCACTCCGGCAAACAACAACAGCGGCTTCATCGATGCCGCTAAAACGCGTGGCACTGACTTTTTCTGCAATTCGATCTTTATTTTCAAAGCGCTCGCGCTATTGAGCTACGCCCACGGTCTCGCCAGCACCGCTACAACCTACTGCGCATGGTACGACGCCGCAGGCATTACCAACTTCCCCAAGGGCTGCAATAACAATGCGCTGGGCGACGTTAACGACAATTCGCTTAGCTTCGACAGCAGCGGCTACGACAATGCAGCATTAACGGGCAGCGCCAATATACTGGCAAAGACCGCACACAACGGCCAAAACAGCGGCGTAGTAGACCTGAATGGCAATATGTGGGAGGTGTGCCCTGGCCTGACGATGGACGATTCCGACGAAAGCATCGGCCGTTTTTACGTACTCTCTACCAGTGCAGCGATGAAAGACGTTACCAGCGGCAACACGTTAGCAACAGACCTATGGGGAGCAGCTGGCTACGCTGCGCTATATGACGATCTCGGCGTGATGAATGCATTCACCAGTACGGCGCTGGATTTTACGGATCGCGCCATCGACGTGGGCGGCGCTGGACAGGTGTTTTCAAGCGCAGCCAGCGGCACCCTCTGGGCAATGACAGGGGCGGGTATTCCGCTCGTGGCCGATGGCAGCAACGCCTTCGGGAATGACCGGATCAATGACTATTCAACCAATCAGCTGCTCCCCATCGCCGGCGGCACCTGGAACTACAGTGGCACTGCGGGCGTGTGGGCGTTGTCTTTGAACACTTCGCGCGCGTCCTCGTACCCTTACCACGGGTTCCGTGCGGCCTTGTATCTTTGAGGCCTGAGCGGTAGCGATGGGCCTTCACTCAGAAGCTGCGCTGGATAGGCGGTATGTGCAATTCGCGGCGCAGCTGAATATCTACCTTAACCACTTCCCTAAGCACGAGAAATACGGCCTTGCTCAGCAGATTCGCAACGCTTGCTACGACGTGTACGCGCTGATCATTGAAACGCAAAAGCGCTACCACAAGAAAACCGCTGCAACGAATCTTGATATTCGCCATGAGCAGCTGCGAATGCTGATAAGGCTTGCATATGAGCTGGGTTATTTTGGCAGCGTGCGGGGAGCGGGAAAGGATGAGGAGAGGGCTTTGAAGCGATACGCGCACATCTCTGAGCGCGTTGATGAAATAGGCCGAATGATAGGCGGCTGGCTTCGCGACATTCGGTCTGAGCAACGGGATGCGTCTTAATATGCTCCCCATCGCCGGCGGCAACTGGAACAACAGTGGCAATGCGGGCGTGTGGGCGTTGAATTTGAACAATTCGCGCACGAACTCGAACCATAACAACGGGTTCCGTGCGGACTCGGCGCCGCCAAACAGGCCCCTTCGAGGCCTTTGGTGCCAAGGGAGGCGCATTCCATCTTCCGGCAACGGAAGAGAAATCTGCTGTCGCCGCCTTTCTAGTAGCATTATTGCGAGAGTCAGGCTGTGCGACGCCTAGGGAATATTTATGAGCAGACCTGTAGTCGGGAGTCGCTGCTGCTTGCCTACAAAGACGCAGCGAAAAGCAAGCGTGGAAAGCGAGCCTGTCACCAGTTCGAGCGGCGGCTTGGGGCCAATATTGCTGCGCTCTCGGCGATGTTGAGCGAAGGCAGTTACAAGCCCAAGCCCTATTACGAATTTGTGGTTCACGAGCCAAAGCGCCGCATCATTCATGCGCCGGCGTTTCGCGACACCGTTGTGCAGCATGCGGTGTATCGAGCGGTGTACGAGCATTTTAACAAAGGGTTTATCGACCAGTCCTATGCCTGCCGAAAAGGCATGGGTACGCATAAAGCCGCTGATTATTGCCAGTCGGCGCTTCGGTGGTCGCGCCCAGAATCCGTGCTGTTGCAAATGGACGTAAGGAAATTCTTCTACAGCATTGATCGCGACATTCTTCGACTGCTAATCGAAAGGCAGATTAAGGATGCTCGACTAATCGAGTTAATGATGATGTACGCCAAAATGCCTGGCGAAAAAGGCATACCAATTGGCAACTTGCTCAGCCAGCTATACGCGCTCATCTACCTAAACCCGCTGGACCACTTTATCAAGCGGGAAATAAAAAGCCGCCTCTACTGTCGCTATGTAGACGACTTCGTGCTTTTCGATCTGGACAGGCCGCGCGCACTAGAGAGCCAGGTGCGCATAGAAGGCTTTTTAGAGGCAAAGCTCAACCTAGAGCTTTCAAAATGGCAAATAAGATCCACCAGCGCAGGCGCCAACTTCGTCGGTTACCGCACCTGGAGATCCCGCCGATTCATACGCAAGCACAGCATGTACAAATTCCGCGCGGCGGCAAGGCGCGGCGACCTTTCCGCGGTCGTCAGCATCTTGGGTCACGCAAGTAAAACAGCCTCAGCGGCCTGGCTAATCAAATACCTACAGGAGCACAACCATGACCTCTATTGTCAGCTACCAAAAGTATATCGACAGTGAAACAACCAAAACCCTGAATGCCCCGGAGGGCTCCACTGAGCTGTGCACGCTCAGCGGAATCACCTACGTGGCAATACCTGCAGGCGAGGTCCTTCCTGAAGATCAGCCCCCGCAAATCGCCGACAGCATCGAGCCGGCGCAAATGACTGACACTCTGCGCAACAACATCAAAGCTGCTAGCCCCCACTGCAAGCTCATCGCCAAGCGAATGGAAGAGCGAATTCGGCAGCACTACAGCCTTGAGGACGAACTATATTTCGCTCGCATCTCCGTCGGAGCGCTCACAGGCCAATACACCTTTGAGCCCGGCGAAGCCGAAGCCGTGGCGGCCTTTGGCGAGTTCGTGGAAGAGTGTCGCCAGTGGGGGCGCGACCAGCGCGCGGCGCTGGGGCTTTAAGTCAAAACCAACTGCCAGCCTAAGGTGTGCTAAAACGCAATAAAACAATAAATAACAATGTTTTAGCATATTGTTCACCCCACCTTGACATGGTGGGGGTCGGTGGTTCGAATCCACTCGGTCGTACCAATTCTTTATTAAAATCAGTGTGTTAATAGCGCCCGCCTTGGCGGT
>NZ_JAFBBD010000019.1 GCF_016906995.1 Spongiibacter marinus
ACCAACGCTTACACGGAGTCCATCAACCGACTGGCCAAGGACAAGAACCGTGAAGGGCGCGGTTACTCCTTCGAGGTGATGCGGGCACGAATGCTCTACACCACGAAGCACAAGAAGAAGGCACCGACTGCGAAGGTCTCTCCTTTCTACAAGAAAACCATCGGTTACGGACTGCCGGACTTCGCAGAGGAACTCAACTACGGAGTCGATCTATCAACCATCTGATAATGGTATCAGGTTGGTGGGGTAAAGGTGCCCCATCAACCATTAAATCCGTATACCCTTATTAATAAAATCTTTATAATCCGGTTTTAAAAACTCAATATCTATATCAACATTAAGCGTCAGAAATTCCTTTCGTAAACCATTCACCAGTCCGCGAAGCGCTCCGTTTACTGCCATAGGCAGAGACGACAAGGCACTGAATTCATAAGACTCTTCATAAAGAAATTGAGTGATATGACACGATTTGTGCGACCTCAGCTTGTCCGCCAGTATTCTGTATATCTCAATGACAGAAGTTATTTGTCTGGAGACCTGTTCATTAATGGTGCGGGATGGAATTGCTTCAATTGCACCAAACTTGAGAGCCCCCGGAAATAAGATGACGTCGTCAAAATAGCCGAACTCCAAAAAGGCTCTCTCAAGTTCATAATTCAGGCGCCAGTCATCTTCAGGATCACAGACACTCAGGTGTGGAGCTTCATTATTTCTTTCTTCAGTCACACTTGCCTCTGCGAAATGTAATTCCCAAACGGCGTCGTCCGAAGGTCGAATTGTTTTCACAAACTGCTTAGCTAACAAAGTGTCACTGTTGATCAGCAAATAGGTAGACATAGTTGTTCACCAACATACTTGTTGTTTTCACTTAAATGACAGGGTCAGCGTCCATCAAAAAACTTTTACTTTGGAATCACCTTTTTATGAATACTCACCCCATCTGCTTATTGCGGATCCTGGGTTAAAGTTCTATTTACCTTAACTGGATGCCGCCACCAAAGTTCCGGTAGATATCGACTAAGCGGACAAAGCTCTGTTCTTGCAGTTGAGCCAACTGGTCGCGACTGCGCAGCAGTTCACGTTCGGCATCGAGCAAATCCAGGAACTCGTTGCTACCCGCTTCATATCGCTGACGGGCAATTTCTACGGCCTTTTTACTGGCCTGCCACTGTTGCTCTGTATTAAGTTGCTGCTCGCGGCTCAGGTTGTAACTGTTCAGCGATAACTGCATTTCGTTAATAGCGTCAAATACCTGTTGCTCGAACTGAGCCAGTGCCATTTGCGCACTGGCTTCGGCCTGACGGATACGTGCTTTTACCGAACCTAAATCGGCAGCCTGCCAACTTAAACTCGGTGCCACTGACCAGCTTTGTGTTTCACTACCCAGTGTTAACCCGGGGCCGGATAAAAAGCCGAGAAAACCACGCACCGAGAGGTTCGGATATAAATCCGCTGTCGCCACACCAATATTTGCCGTACGAGCTGCTAATAGCCGCTCGCTACTTGCCACGTCCGCCCGATGGCGCAGATAGTTCTCACCGTCGACCACAGCCACCGGACGCTTTAGCTCGGGCAATTGCGGATCAGCACTTAACTCCAGCTGACCCGGTTCTAACGCCAACAATGCTGACAAGGTTGCATCCGCCGCCGATAGCGCTTCCCGGTATGCGGGCACTGACGCTTTCACCCGGTGCAATTGCACGTCAATTTGTGCTAACTCCAGCTCCGAAGCCATGCCGACCTCTAATCTGGCCAGCACTATGGCACGACTTTGCTGCAGGTTTTCCAGATTTTCTTCGGCAACCTCCAGCCGCAACTGCGCTCCACGATATTCGCCGTAGCTGGTGGCCACCTGACTGATCAGTCGCACTTGCGCGTCGCGCCAGAGAATATCGGCTTGCTGCGCCTGAGCCTCCGCCGCTTCACTGGCTCGACGTAATTTGCCGAACAAGTCCAGATCCCAGCTTAAGTTGGCACCGCTGCTGTACCCGCGGGTAATACCGCTGCTGTACCAGCGGGTAATAACGTCATCATCGTCTGCCGACAGAGTATTGTTTTCACTCGCCTGATAACCTGTTTCCAGCGTCCCTTTCGGCCATGAATCGTTGTCGGCATCACGAAATACCGCATAAGCCCGGTCGACATTCGCCCTGGCTTGCGCCAGGGTACGGTTCTGCTCCAGAGCACGCTCTACCAACTGATTAAGCTCAGCATCGTCAAACGCCTGCCACCAGTTCAAAGCCTGCTCGGCCTGCTGATACGGCTGGCTTAGGTTAATGCTTTCTACCTTCTCCGGCCTTTGGTAGTCCGGCCCGGCAGAGCAGGCGCTTAGCGACGCCACGAGTAGAGCAAGGGTTGATAGCTTCACTGTATTACGCATGTTTGTTTTCCTCCGAAGAGCTTTCCGTTGGCTCTGGTAGCGCCTTTTTCTCGCCACGTTTAGCCAACATGTAGTAGAACAGCGGCGTTAAAATGAGACCGAAAATGGTGACACCAATCATGCCGGAGAACACGGCAACGCCCATGGCCTGGCGCATTTCAGCGCCGGCACCGGTGGAGAAGACCATAGGCACCACACCCATAATAAAGGCAATAGACGTCATCAGTATGGGGCGCAAACGCAGGCGACCGGCTTCCAGAATGGCTTCCATGGTACTCATACCGTGGTCCTGCAGCTCTTTGGCAAACTCGACAATTAGAATGGCGTTCTTCGCCGCCAGCCCCACCAGCACAATTAAACCTATCTGGGTAAGAATGTTGTTGTCCCCGCCATAGATAAGCACACCGCTTAACGCCGATAACAGGGTCATCGGAATAATCAGGATGATGGCCAACGGCAAAGTTAAGCTTTCGTACTGCGCAGCCAGCACCATAAAGACCAGCAAGATAACCAGCGGATAAATGAACATGCCCGCATTACCGGCCAGAATTTGCTGGTAAGTCAGTTCTGTCCACTCGTAGGTCATGCCGTTCGGCAAGGTTTCAGCGAGAATTTTTTCAATGGCCGCCTGTGCTTCCCCTGTGCTGTAACCCGGCGCAGGACCACCGTTAATTTCAGCGGTGGTAAAGCCGTTGTAATGCATGACTCTATCCGGTCCTGCGGTGTTGGTAATGTTCATAAAGGAGCCCACAGGAACCATTTCACCACTGCCGTTACGCACTTTCAGCTGACTGATTTGCTCAGGCGTTTGGCGAAACTGCTCATCTGCCTGCATATTCACCTGATAGGTACGCCCGAACCGGTTAAAGTCATTCACATACACTGAGCCCATATAAGCCTGCAAAGTCTGGAATACCTCATCCAGGCTCACATCTTGTTGCTTAGCTTTCGTACGGTCGACATCGATATCAAGCTGCGGCACATTCACCTGATAACTGGAAAATACGCCGGTCAGTTCAGGCGTCGCCCAGGCCTTTTGCATCACCTCCATATTGACCTTATACAGCTCTTCGTAACCATGGTTAGCACGGTCTTGTATTTGCAGACGGAAACCACCAATAGTCCCTAACCCTTGCACTGGCGGGGGCGGGAATATGGCAACGTAAGCTTCATCAATAGCCGCGAACTTCTGGTTCAATGCGCCCGCTATTGCATTAGCCGACATTGAAGAATCCGTTCGCTCATCAAAGTCAGTTAGCGACACAAACACAATTCCGGAATTCGGACTGTTAGTTAAACCGTTAATACTCAGACCCGGAAAGGCAATTGAGTTCGCCACACCCGGATGATCCAAGGCAATACTCGACATTTCTTTAATGACCGCAGCGGTGCGATCCAGCGAAGCGGCATCCGGCAATTGTGCAAAACCCACCAGGTATTGCTTGTCCTGACTGGGCACATAACCAGTAGGAGTCGTCGCAAACTGCAGACCGGTTAACCCTAATAAAGCCACATACAGAACGCCTACAATGACGCCATAGCGGATCACTTTTTTAACCAGCCAGCCGTAACCTTTAGACAAACGGGCAAAAAAGCGGTTAAAGGGTTCAAATAACCAACGGCCTAACAGCTTATCCATACCGCGGGTCAGTATGTCTTTTTTCTCGCCATGACCTTTTAACAGAAGCGCCGCCAATGCAGGGCTCAGCGTTAGTGAATTGATGGCTGAGATAAAGGTAGAAATGGTAATGGTTAACGCAAACTGCTTATAAAACTGACCGGTTAAGCCCGACATAAAGGCGGTTGGAATAAATACCGCTGCCAGCACCAGTGTCGTCGCGACAATAGGACCAGTCACCTCTTTCATGGCTTTTTGTGTAGCAGCAATGGGGGACAAACCTTCGCTAATATTCCGCTCTACGTTTTCCACCACCACAATGGCGTCATCCACGACGATACCAATAGCCAGCACCAGCCCAAACAGCGACAAGGTGTTTAACGAAAAGCCCAGCAAGTGCATGAAGGCAAAGGTTCCAACCAGCGACACCGGTACCGCGACCAAAGGAATAATTGAGGCGCGCCAGGTTTGCAAAAACAGCACCACAACCAGTACCACCAACAATACAGCTTCGAGCAGAGTTTTCACTACCGCATCAATAGAGCTGCGCACAAAAACGGTTGTGTCGTACACAATGTCGTACGTTAAACCGTCAGGAAAACCTTTCGACAATTCCGCCATTTTGGAGCGAACATCGTCAGAAATTTGAATGGCATTGGAGCCAGACGCCTGGAAAATAGGAAGCGCTACCGCGTCTTTATTGTTCAGTAACGAGCGCAGCGCATAAGTTGAAGCGCCAAGCTCAACACGGGCGACATCTTTTAAGCGACTGATCTCGCCGTTCTCGCCCACCTTGATAATAATGTCTTCAAACTCTTCGACGTCTGTCAGACGGCCTTTCACATTGATAAGCAACTGAAAATCAGCGTCACCGCTTGGCTGAGAACCCAAACTGCCAGCTGCCGCCTGTTGGTTTTGCTCACGAATTGCCTCGGTAATTTGCGCCGGGGACAAACCCAGTGCGGACACCTTATTAGGATCCAGCCAGACCCGCATGCTGTATTCGCCAGCGCCAAATAACTTGACCGCCCCAACGCCTTCTATACGCGCCAGTTCGTCTTTGATATTTAAGTTCGCATAATTCGACAGGTACAGCATGTCGTAGCGATCATCCGGTGAGGTTAGATGCACCATCATGGTTTCATTTGGAGACGACTTCTCAGTCACTACCCCCAAGCGCTGCACCACCTGTGGCAGGCGCGGTTTGGCTCGCTCTACCCGGCTTTGCACCTGAGTTTGCGCTAAATTGACGTCGGTACCGATAGCAAAGGTAACGGTCAGTGTCATACGACCATCCGAGGTGGCCTGAGAGGACATATACAACATATCCTCCACACCATTAATTTCCTGCTCCAGTGGCGAGGCCACAGTTTCCGCTATGACTTTGGGGTTAGCACCCGGGTAGTTAGCCGTTACTACAACCGTTGGTGGCGCCACCACCGGGTATTCGGTAATAGGCAGTTGCCATACCGCTATCGCACCGGTAATAAAGAACAACAGCGAGATAACCGCGGCAAAAATCGGCCGTCGGATAAAAAATTGAGAAAACATTCAGTACCCCTTAACCGTGGTTATCTTCTGTAGATGTCTGCGCCGTTAACTCGTTATTGGCTTCGTCCAGCAACTGTTGCACTTTACGCAACCGGACCAGTTGCTCACTGCTTGCCATTGGCACCAGTTGAGGATCAACTTTCATATTGGCTCTAACTCGCTGCAAACCGTTCACTACAATTTTGTCCTTTGGCGTTAAACCTTCTGTCACTATGCGCAGGCCATTAACTTTTTCACCCAGCTCAATCGCCCGATACTCCAGCTCATTATTACTATTAACCACCAATACAAACTTGTTATTCAGGTCGGTTCCAACAGCCTTTTCGTCAATCAAAATGCCTTCATAAGAGTCGCTGCCCACCAAACGAATACGGGCAAATAGACCAGGTAACAAGTCGTTGTCATCGTTAGGGAAACTGGCTCGTACACGAATAGTGCCGGTTTGCGCATCAATGCGGTTATCGACAAAATCGACCCGGCCTACGTGCTGATAATTGCTGTCGTTAGCCAGTGCCATATAAACGGGGTTCGAGGTCGAGTCGCGGGTATCAGCTCGTTTCCCTGTTTCAGCCAGACGTGCGTACTTGAGGTAGCTCTGCTCGTCTACATCGAAATACGCATACATTTTCTCGGTTGAAACCAGGCTGGTAATTTGACTTTGTCCCGCGCTCACAAAGTTACCGGCGGTAACCTGAGCATAAGATACCCGGCCGCTAATAGGCGCGGTAATGCGGGTGTAGCTTAAGTCGAGTTCAGCGCGTTCAAGTGCAGCTTCAACCGAAGCTACTGTTGCCGCTGTTTGCTGTTTACGAGCTAAACGACTGTCCAGTAGTTCAGCAGAAATTGCCCGCTGGCTACTGAGTTTTTCAGCCCGCCGGTATTCCTTTTCCGCCTGAACCGCAGCGCTTTGCGCACTTTGCAGCTCAGCTTTAAGCCGCGCAACTTCGGTAGCGAAAGGTTTAGGATCAATCTGTACCAGCAAGTCTCCTTTATCTACCAGAGCCCCCTCGTTGAAATGAACTTCCTCGATATAACCAGAAACTCGGGGTATCAACTGAACCGTCTGTGGCGCTTGCAAACGGCCGGTGAATTCATCCCATTCGGTGATTCGCTCATGCACCACCTGCGCTACGCTAACTTGCGGCGGAGCCGGTGCCGCAGTCTCTTCCGCTGCTTCCGGATTGCTGCACGCGGCTAATACCAGCGCAGCAATACCTCCTAAAAGAAATTTTAACGTGTTTGTCGTACTCATGGCCTTGCTCTCCAAATTATTGCCCTATGCTGCAAAAAGTTGCATCAAATAAAACTAGCTATTTATGTACCGTTCGGTAAGAATATAGAAATCGAAGTTACTGTCAAATTAATTTTGTACTGATCGGTAAAATTGATGTTTATTTTGAACTAAATACAGAAAAACGACGTAAGAACAACTGAAGCAACCAAAAACAGGCCGCCTTTAATACGAGGTAAAGTATAGTTATTGCAGGTAGAAATTAGCGTGCCGAAAACTGCTGACTACTTGCCTATTTCTATAGAGTCGATATGAAATCTCTGTTTCCGATTGATGCCAGCGGCCTTTTTACCGCAGCAGAATCCGACAGAGTATCGCTGGACAGTATTCGCCCGCCTGTTTACTATGTGAGCGTGCCAGCAAGGGCATTAAAGTGTCGATGAGGAGTATAGCTATGACAACGAAAACTCAAACGGTTTGTCGCGGACGGCCATGTGCTTTTAATAAAGAAGAAGCACTGGGCAAAGCGCTAGAACTGTTTTGGCGTAATGGCTACGAAGGCACCTCATTGAGCGACCTGACAAAGGTGATGGGTATTAATAAACCCAGCCTCTACTCTGCTTTTGGTAATAAAGAGCAGCTGTTTTTGCAGGCTATCGACCTCTATGAAAAACGACCTGATGCCTTCTTTTATCCGGCAATGGAACAGAAAACTGCATACTTAGTAGTGCAATCGATGCTGCGCGGAGCTGCCGACAGAATGGCCAACGCGGATCACCCTCAAGGCTGTGTCACTGTTCAGGGCGCGCTGTCCTGCAGCGAAGCTTCAGCCACCGTTAAAGATGCGTTAGTTAAACGCAGATTAGACGGCCAGCAAGCACTCCAGAAACGTTTTGAACAAGCACAGCAGGATGGCGACCTGCCACAGCATGTCGATGCGGCTATTTTATCGCGCTATATCGGCACAGTACTGCAGGGCATGTCAGTACAAGCTAATAATGGTGCCTCTACTGAGGATTTATACGCGGTTGCCGACATGGTATTGCAAAACTTTCCAAAGGCATAATGTTTCAGGATTAAACACGCTAAGAGATGTAAGATCCTCCGCAATACTTGCCTAATACTACATTCCCTGAGCCATTTACTGGTCGAAACACAACACCCACACCTATACTGATGAATCTCATTTAAAGGGTGAACTTAGCCACAGCTCGAGGATTACAATTATGTCTGATCAGTACCTTGCCCAGCGAATGGCAGACCTGACGCAACGACTGCTTCCGTTACTTACAAAAGAAGACCTGACGCAAACCGCCATTGCTGACATTTCACTGATGCATCGCAGTAACCCGTCACAGGCTCGCCCAATAATTTATCGCCCCGCTGTTTGCTTTATGCTGCAAGGAGCAAAAGAGTTGCTGGTCGGCAATACCAAAGTCACTTACGAGCAAATGAATTATCTTTTGATTCCGGTCATGTTGCCGGTTTCTGGCCGGGTGTCACAAGCGTCTCCGGACACCCCCTACGTGGGTTTAAGTTTTAATTTTGGGGTATCCGGAATTTCTGGTTGATAAAATGCCAAAGATGTAAAGAAGAAAATCTTTCTCAGCGGATTATCTGATTGATCCTCTTCAGCCTACTCTACTGCCAATTTTCTGTTTCCACCTTCGCCTGAGTCTTCATAGCGATGCTGACTAGGGAGGACAGCGAGAGCTGGGCAAGCGTCAAAGCGGTTCTGGTTCATGCGCAATCCGGACACCTGCACAACATTCCTCTTGTAAGAAACCGATCAAATTCTCTAGGTGCCCATACTCGGGTATACAGACAATCGTGCGGCTATGTTTCTCCTGCCGGATCAGCCCTACCTTGGCCATGCGCGCAAGGTGATGTGATAGCGTCGAAGCAGGAATACCCAGCCCCTTCTGGATATCTCCGACCGAAGCCCCATCATGGCCAGCTTTGACCAGAAAGCGGAACACGGACAGTCGGTGACTATTCCCTAGCTCAGCTAAGCTGGCTGCAACCTTTTCGTGATCCATAGCACGCCCCAATAATTCGATGTTTCTAGAATTATAGTTGACAGGTCGGATAAACGCAAGTAGGCTGCGTACATCATTTCGACAATACTAGAAATATAGGAGTAATATTGAATGTCATCTCAACTCCAAGACGCTCTAGGCATGTTCGCCTTTCTCGCTATCGAGCTATCGGTTTTATTCATTGGCATTAGCTTGCTGGTCGGAGTTCTTCAACGTCACATCCCACCATCCAAGGTGGAAGCGTTACTGACTTCCAGTGGGAAGCGAGGCTATTTTCTTGCTGCTGGTTTAGGAGCTATAACGCCCTTCTGTAGTTGCTCGACTATCCCCATGTTGAAAGGGTTGATTCGGGCACGGGCCGGTTTTGGGCCGATGATGGTGTTTCTTTTCTCATCTCCGTTGCTGAATCCTATCGTCGTCGGCCTGCTGGTTGCCACGTTTGGATGGACACTTACTGCTATCTATGTGCTCGCCGCTTTGGTGGTCGCGGTAGGTGCCGGATGGCTGCTTCACACGCTTGGCTTCGAGCGTTATGTGCGCCGGACGGCGACACAAGAGAGCAGTGGATGTAGTTCATCAGCAAGCCCGTGCAGTGCTACATCGACCGCATCGAGTTGCGGCACCAACAGCTGCGACACCACTCCGAAGACGGCTTCTTGCGGGGCTGATAGGAAGACAACAGTCTCTACGTCTAGCGAATGCTGTGACAGTCAACCCACTGTCACGGTTAAGAAAGAAGGGAAGTACAGTGGTGTGTGGCGGGAAGCTTGGTCGGACTTTATCGATGTGTTGCCTTACCTGCTCATCGGTATTGCGATTGGCAGCGTGATCTATGGTTTCATGCCCACTGACTTATTGGAGCAGTATGCAGGCCCAGATAATCCCTTTGCCATTCCAGTTGCCGCTGTCATCGGCGTGCCGTTGTATATTCGCGCTGAAGCCGTCATACCTCTGGCAGCGGCTCTGATGGCCAAAGGCGTGGGTGCCGGGACGGTGCTAGC
Source organism: Spongiibacter marinus (assembly GCF_016906995.1). Taxonomy (GTDB): domain Bacteria; phylum Pseudomonadota; class Gammaproteobacteria; order Pseudomonadales; family Spongiibacteraceae; genus Spongiibacter; species Spongiibacter marinus. Next base: position 9,821 of record NZ_JAFBBD010000019.1, read on the forward strand.
GTTGATCATCGGCAGTGCCGGAGCCAGCCTGACTGAGCTCATTCTGTTGCGCTCTTTGTTCACGCTGAAGCTTTTAGCGGCGTTTTTAGCAGTCATTTTTGCTATGGCGATGATTGCCGGTTACGCCACCTACCTGTTTTTCTGATCAAGGCGGGAGATGATTAATTCGTTAAGCCTTCCTGGGTACCAGTTGGTGGATTCTGATGAGCAGAATGAAGACATACATTTTCGGCTTGAAGCACCTACACCAGTAGCCTGCGAGGGGTGCGGCGTGCAGGGTGAGTTCGTGCGGTTCGGCAAGCGTGACGTTCCCTATCGTGATCTGCCCATCCACGGCAAGCGGGTCACTCTCTGGGTGGTCCGCCGCCGATACACCTGCCGGGCCTGCAAGACAACATTCAG
>NZ_JAFBBD010000020.1 GCF_016906995.1 Spongiibacter marinus
ATTCCCCATGTGAGAGTAGGTCATCGCCAGGCTTCTAAACTAAAGTGCCCCAGCCGAGTTCGGTTGGGGCACTTTGCTATGTGGCTAGAAAAAGTTGGGCAACTGGCGCTGACCGACGGCAATGACTCGCGCTTGTAGCGCTCGCCCTACGGGCAGCCTGCGGCTGTCCAAACCTGTTGCACAGGTTTGTCGCCAGGCTTCTAAATAAATGGCCAAAGCACTCCTTCTAGTCATGGGCCACACCGACACCCCGGTCAGCATTAGCTGTCCGGGGTTTTTTATTTAGGATGCGAAGAACTTCTGCCACTAAATATTGGGCCCATGTGACACCCCATGTACCGAAGGTACAGGGTTGGGGCGCCGATAGGCGTCGCGCAGCGATTGCATGCACTGCATGCAACCCAATGTAGGTCATGGCCAAAACACTCCCGTTGGTCGCGGGGCAGGCCCTCGCCAGGTTGTTAAAAACAAGGCGCTATACAGCGTCCTGCGTTTCGATAAATAGCTCGGATAAAAGGCGGGATAGAAAGAATTAGGGGGGCACAGACGGATAAATCGCTAACTTTACCTAGCGACGCTGTAGGTTAATTTCGCGGATTTTAATTTCACTACTTGTAGAGAGTTCACGAAGAATATCGATAGAGTGCTGGGCAGCACTGGTCTCCTCTGCACTCAATGAGTCGTTACTTTCTCGTTCTTTGATTACCTGCTCTATAGCGCGTGCCGCTTGGCTGACTTCATCTATTCCCAGTACCCCAGATGTTCCGGCAATCGTATGGGCTTGGCGATAGATATCTTGTAATGTCTCTTCCTTCGGTTGAGCCAAGTTACTCGTCCAGGCCTCAACCAATTGCGTTACTCGCCCGGGTAGTTTTTTAATGTAGTCGCGTTGTAGTTGCCGCAACTCTTCATTTATATCTTGGTGTGATGGGTTAGGCACGGTGAAAATCCTCCCATATATCCTTCAATTTTTGCGCCATATCCATTGGCTCAAAGGGCTTACTAATCACTGCATTTGCGCCCAAGCTGAGTAGCTGGTCGACTTCGTCAGCTTGCACCTTCGCGGTGATAAATACGATAGGTGTGTTTTGATATTGCTCGTTATTGCGAATTTCTGACAGTACACTGGGGCCGTCCATACCGGGCATCATGACATCCAATAGTATTAGCTGGGCCGGGAATGTTTCCAGTGTAGCGAGGCCTTCTGGTCCGCTTGCACAGCAGCGAGTGTCGAGGCCGCCTATCGTTTTTAAGGCGATATCGGCGACGATTCGAATGTCCTCTTCGTCTTCAATATAAAGTACGCGTTCTAGGCTTTCATTGTGTGACATTTTAAGCCCCTGTCCGGTCCTTTTTACGCAAGTCGATATAAAACTCTGTGCCGTTTTTTACACTGGAATTGAAGCTGAGTTCCCCTTCATGGTGCTCGACAATCGCTTTAGATATATGCAACCCCAAACCAGTACCACCGATAGCGCGTTGGTTGGAGCTATCCGCTTGGGTAAACTTTTCAAAAATATGAGGTTGGAACTCCTCGGGTATACCTTTACCTTGGTCTTTCACGACGATTCTTATGCCGTGTTCAGTCTCTTCTGCTGAGACATACACTTCGGTGTTCAACGGTGAGAATTTCGCAGCGTTAGACAATAGGTTGCTCATTACTTGCATCATTCGGTCAGGGTCGACATCGATACTCAGGTGGTCGGGGCACTCGCCCAGCACATAGCGCACCTGGTATTTGTCACCGTAAACACGATTGTCACTGATAGCGGTTTCCAAAAAGGATCTTAGCGGGATGCGGGTGATGCGATATTGCATCTTCTCCGACTCGATTTTAGAGATATCGAGGATGTCGTTAATGAGTAAAAGCAGGCGCTCGCTATTTTTTTGGGCGATATCTATGAGTGCTTCACTTTTTTCAGGATCATTGGTCAACGCGCCTGACTTGAGAATGTCCAGAGAAGCCTTGATCGACGTCAGGGGCGTGCGTAGTTCGTGGCTGACTGTCGAGATGAATTCGTCTTTGATGCGCTGCTCATGAACACGCCGCATCGCCTCACGCAGCTTTTCTTCTGTGTCCTTGCGTTCTGAAATGTCGCGAACGATGCCGGTAAACATTCGTTCGCCTTTGATCAGCATCTCGCTGACGGCGAGCTCCATCGGGAAAACATCTCCGTTCTTGCGTTGGCCGCGTACTTCTCGACCGATATCAATGACCTTTTTGGTGCCAGTGGTCAGGTAACTGTGAATGTAACCATCGTGTTCTTCACGGTAGGGACTCGGCATCAACATACTGACATTGCGGCCAATTAATTCTTGGCTTTGATAGCCAAATATCCGCTCTGCAGCAGGGTTTACGGTATCGATAAGTCCTTGATTATTAATCGTTATAACGCCGTCGACCATCGTTTCTAGAATGGCCTTGCTACGATTTAGCAAATCTGTGACAGCATCGGGTTTTGGCATCGAATTCAGATCATACAATCAATAGGGTTGCCACGGTGTCATTCGAGCTTAGTGCTTGTCCCGCAAGGCTTTAACTGGGAATTGTACTTACCGAATAAGGCCTTAATGGAAGTCGTGAGAGTCCACGTGTAGCGGGAAGAGCGCACCGATATCACGCAGGGTGTGTGCGATGATGTGCGTCACTCTACTACCTGTCTGCTGGTCACTGTGCTGTATTTCACCCGTCACTTCCAGTATTCGCGCCGACAGGATGGCCTGGCGGTTTTCCGCTTGTTTCGCTGGCCACACAATGACATTGATGTTCCCGGTGTCATCTTCGAGTGTCATAAACAGTACGCCAGAAGCACTACCGGGGCGTTGCCGGCAACTGACGATGCCCGCAACGGTCAGCCATTGGCCATCTTTAATATCGCTCAGGCGAGCCGCTTGCTGATAGTGTTCGCAATACCCTTCACTGCGTAGCCACGCCATAGGGTGGCGACGGAGGCTTAGTGAGTTGTAGGCATAGTCATGTTGAATGTTCTCCTTCTCCGAGGGTATCGGTAGGGTAGCGGGTGCTTCAGTATTGTGGGTGTTGACTAGCTGGCCGCTACCGCGGTGCTGCTGTATGTACCAATAGCTGCGGTAGCGATCTATTTCGAAGTCGTGAAACACATCGCTGCGCGCAAGTAGGTTGAGCTGGCTTGTACTGAAATTCCCCTCACTGCGAAGTCGCTGAAGGCAGCTCTCCACTGAGGTAAACGCTTGTTGCTGGCGTAGCTGGCAAAGTGCTTGTGCGCTTTCATATGACAGGCCTTTGATGGTTCGCAAGCCGAGGCGAATTGCAGAGCTTTCTTGTTTAAACACCACACGGTGTTCCCAGTCACTGTGGCAGGCAGAGACTGGGAGAATGGCTACGTCGTGCCGCTGAGCGTCCTGACAAAGCTGAGAAACAGAATAGAAGCCCATCGGCTGGCTATTGAGTAAGCCGCAGTAAAAAGCGGCAGGATGGTGACACTTGATCCAAGCCGAGGCGTAGGCGAGGAGAGCAAAGCTCGCTGAATGTGACTCTGGAAAACCGTAGGCACCAAACCCTTTCATTTGGCTGAATAAGCGCTCTGCAAAGTCGAGGTCGTAGCCGCGCTCAAGCATGCCGTTCACCAATTTATCTTTAAAACCCGCTAAGTCGCCATTCTTCCCCCAGCTTGCCATTGCCCGCCGTAATTGATCGGCTTCACCGCCGCTAAAGCCAGCGGCGACCATGGCAAGTTGAATCACTTGCTCCTGGAATATGGGCACCCCGAGAGTGCGCTTGAGTACTTTTTCAATCTCCTTATTTGCGTAGTGCTCAGCTTCTAAACCCTGCCGGCGACGAAGGAAGGGGTGCACCATACCGCCCTGGATGGGGCCAGGACGTACGATCGCTATTTGAATCACTAAATCGTAGAAGCAGCTAGGTTGAAGGCGGGGAAGCATGGTCATCTGTGCCCGGGACTCAATCTGAAAGACCCCAATGCTGTCTGCGCGTTTGAGCATGGCATAAGTCTCTGCATCTTCTGCAGGGATATCACTTAGTCTGATATCTGTGCCCGCGGCATCACTGATATACCGCAGGCTTCGGCGTAAGGCGCTTAGCATTCCTAAGGCCAAGATATCAATTTTCAACATGCCCAAGGCTTCCAGGTCGGACTTGTCCCATTGAATAATGGTGCGCTCGGGCATGGCGGCATTTTCCTGGGGCACCAAGGTATTGATCGGCTCACGACTGATAACAAAGCCGCCAACGTGTTGAGACAAATGCCGGGGGAATCCGATAAGGGCATTGACCGCATCGATGAATTGCTGGCCGCGGTGGTCCGATGTGCTTATACCCAGCTCACTGAGGCGCAGGGCTAAGCTGCTTTGGTTGTCCCACCACGCCATATTTTTACTGAGCTGGTTGATGAGCTGGGTGTCCAAGCCCAGTGCCTTGCCCACATCGCGCACAGCGCTTCGGCGCCGGTAGCTAATAACGGTGGCAGCCAAAGAAGCATGGCTACGACCATACTTGCGATAAATGTATTGAATCACCTCCTCTCGGCGTTCGTGTTCGAAATCGACATCGATATCCGGAGGTTCATCGCGCTCCCGAGAGATAAAGCGTTCAAATAGCAGCTCGCTCCGGCTTGGGTCGACTTCCGTGATGAATAAGCAATAACACACTGCTGAGTTTGCCGCGGAGCCCCGGCCCTGGCAGAGGATGCCCTGGCTTCGGGCGAACTGGACGATGTCGTAGACAGTGAGGAAATAGTGCTCATAGCGTAGCTCAGCAATGAGGCTTAGCTCTTTATCAATACTGCTCTGAACATCGCCTGGAATGCCTTGCGGCCAGCGTTTCTCGGCGCCCATTTGGGTTAGCTCGCGCAAAAAAACGGTGGCACTTTTTTCCTTGGGTACCAGCTCGGTGGGGTATTGGTACTTTACCTCTTTTAGGTCGAACTGGCAGCGAGCGGCAAGTTTGTCGCTTTCGTCTAACAAGGCCTGAGGGTAGTCGCGCGATAATAGCTCCCGAGGTTTTATATAGTATTCGCTATTCATCAAGGTGTTGCGGCCGAGTTGGCCAACGGTTGAATGCAGGCGAATTGCGCGAAGCACATCGAATAGGGGGTGGCGGCTGCGACAGTGCATCAAAATATGGGGGGCGGCCACAAGCGGAATTTGGTAGCGGCACGCCAGGTCATAGTGTTTGAGGTAATACGCTTCCTGTTGGGCAGTGCAGTGCAGCGCGACACCCAGCCACAAGCGCGTAGGGAACAAGGCCTTTAAGTCCTTCAAACCAGTTGCGCCACATTTACTTTCAGGAAGATAAATCGCGAGTAGGTGCCGGTTGAAGCGCTGAAGTGCCTCCACGCTCAGGGCATAATTGCCTTTGGTGCTATGCAAACGGCTGTAACTGATGAGTGAGCATAGCTCGCTGTAAGCTTGCCGACAGGGCGCGACGAGTAGCAGTTGGAATCCTTCTTGAAACTGGAAGCGTGCGCCGCATATCAGCTTGATATTTGCGTCTTTGGCCGCTTGCCAGGCCCGCACTATTCCCGCCAGAGAAGCTTCGTCACACAGGGCGATTGCACTGTAGCCATTCGCCTCGGCTTGGGCAACCAGCTCCTCCGGGTGGGATGCCGCGCGTAAGAAACTGAAGTTACTCTGACAGTTCAGCAGTGTGGCCATGGCGCTTTCAGGAAAAAAAGCCGTGCAGGTACCACTGCTGACTGAGGCAGTCTTTAAATAGCCAGCACAGGCCGTGGTCGTTGTGTCGGGCAATGTAGTAGTCGCGAACCTGGCGTTGCTGCCACCAATTACTATCCAGGCGCTCCGGGCCCTGAAGTATTTCAAGGGGGCCCTGCCAGACCAATCCGGTGGTAGTGCGTTGAAGCGGCAGAGGCGTCGGCAACAGCAAACTGGGTCTGAGCGCTTCACTGCTTGCCTCGTGGTCACGGTGTTCGCAGTTATAGTCGCTGACGGGGCACGCAACGCCTTGTTGTTCCGGTAACACTCGGTCGTCTATCTTCAACTGCTGAAGCGCGTTGTCACCTAGGCGCAGCTGCAAGCTATTGATTAGGCGAAGTTGGGCGTCATTCTGCTCGGTGGCTTCTCTATGCTCGTCAAAAAGTTGCTGTTTGGTGGCTTCCAGGCTGACAAACTCTCTGCATTCCAAAGTAATGCCTTCTACAGCGCCAGCTAAGGTAAACCCTTCCAGCTGCAGAGCAATGAGTTCGAGAAGGTTTTTGCGATGAAAGTGGCGGTGATTAACCGGCGTTTTCCAGTGCTGGCGTTCGCCGCTTAGATAGTGGAAGGTCCAGTGCAGGTCACGGTTTAAGCACTGGCGCAGACGTAAATAGACCTCTAGCTCTTTGAGCATGGCAGACATCGGAACGCGCAGCTGGTCACTCTGAAATAAGCCGCCATCAAACTGACGCTCACTGACAAAAACGTCAGCGGGTTGGTAGCGCTGTCTTGGATCCTGCTTGCGCCCAGTTAGGCGGGCGACAAAGTCGGCCATAACCGGGTCGAAGCTGCTCAACAGTTGCTTGCGCGGCAGGCTAAGAACATCCCCTAGTCGCCTCAGGCCCATATTGTGCAGCGCTTCTAATTGGGCGCTTGGCAGCGGGAGCTGGCGGCAGGGTAGTGACGCCAGTGCGCGCTTTAGTGGATCGCGTTTGAGCTCGCCCTCGGTATTTACTAGATGAGCGGGGCGAATGCCTTGCAAGCTTAAGAGTTCTGCTGCCAAAGGGGTATTGCCCAGGCCAATATTTAACTGTAAGCCGCGTTTTCGATAGGCGGAAAGCAGGGCGCGATACAAACGCTGCAAGTTGCCAAATAGCTTGAGCGAGCGGCTCACCTCCAATAAGAGTGCGTTGGGCGGCGATAGACTGATGTCGTCGCTGAAGCGATAGGCCCAAAGAGCCAGGCGCTGCCAGTGGGCCTGTTCGCACTCGCTCTGCTGCGGTTGGCAGTAGAGCGAGGGGCAAAGCGCTAAAGCAGTGGTTAACGACATTCCCTCGGTAACGCCCGCGAGCCTGCTAGCGGCGTTCACCAGTGCTACCTGTTGCTGTGCAATCAGGGCGCAGGGCTCGCTCAGCGGTGCGCCGGGCAAGGCCTCCAAACCCAGTAGTGGGAACCGTAAGCACACATACAGCATGGATTATGACCGTATTACTGGGTGGCTAGAGGGTGTTGACGGACGTCCAGCGACATGGAGATTGACCGCAAGGCGCCGCCGCGGGTTGGTGTTTGTTGGCCACTCATTAACAGGGCGCTGGGCTTCAGTTAGCTGTTTATTTCGCGGCAGTGTGAGTTGCTGGCCGGCATGACCACCATATTGTTTAAGAATGACCAACTTAATGTCTCGAGGCCCCCCTTCGACCTGTACGCGCAGCGGGGCAGGCGAGGTTTGTGGTTGGCAGCGGCTTGGGCGGAAGTGAAGGTGCCAGCAGTGACCTTCACGTGCTGCCAAATGTAATCGCCGTAGCTGCTTGTCATTCGGCGAACAATTTGCCGACCAGCTGAGTAGCGCGCAAAAGACCCCGCTGCGCAAGGCCTCTTCGGCGGCCCAAAGCTGGTGTTGACGATGGGCATGAATCAGCCACTGCTGTTGCGCAGCCAGGCCGTGCTGAGCGAGCCCAGGGGCAAAGGGGAGATAAGGCGGGTTTAACCAGGCAATGGGGCGGTCGCGATTGAGCTGGCTCAGCGTAGGCATGACCAATTCCAGCTCGCCTACCCCAGGGGTATCACACAAAAATTCACTGCTGCCGCTGCTCGGCCAGCCACCTTGGTGTAAGGCTCGGTCTAAGGGAGCAAAGCCCGTCGCGTTACTCTGGCCGCCTACTGCGTGGCGGCGACGTTGTTTGGCTGGCCACAGCTGCTGTCGGTTGATAAGTTGTTCAAGTGTTTTACTAGGCATTGGACATGGCGCGAATCTATATGCTGTATGTATATAAGGGGTATCCATTTAGCTCCACATAGCGTATAACTACTGGATGGATATCCATACTTTATCCCCGATTGCCGGCAAAGACTAC
>NZ_JAFBBD010000021.1 GCF_016906995.1 Spongiibacter marinus
CGAAGTATTTATAATACGCGTCCTCGCTTCGGGGATAACTTGAAGCGAATATCAAAGCCCTGGCGGTTTTGAGTTATTTAAAAAGATGAGATCAAGTAATTCGTGTGGGTACTTGTTGATGGATATTGCGACATTAAATATTCAGAGATAAGTAACTCGACAATTCAAATTTTGAAGAATCGATTAACACGTCTCTGAGCCGAGATTTTAGATGGTAAAGCAGGTTTTGCGTAACCATCTCATCATGCCTTTGGCTGATGTAAAAGATTGAACTGAAGAGTTTGATCATGGCTCAGATTGAACGCTGGCGGCAGGCCTAACACATGCAAGTCGAACGCGAAAGCACTTCGGTGTGAGTAGAGTGGCGGACGGGTGAGTAACGCGTGGGAATCTACCTAGTAGTGGAGGATAACTCGGGGAAACTCGAGCTAATACTGCATACGCCCTACGGGGGAAAGCGGGGGATCTTCGGACCTCGCGCTATTGGATGAGCCCGCGTTAGATTAGCTTGTTGGTGAGGTAATGGCTCACCAAGGCGACGATCTATAGCTGGTCTGAGAGGATGATCAGCCACATTGGGACTGAGACACGGCCCAAACTCCTACGGGAGGCAGCAGTGGGGAATATTGCGCAATGGGCGAAAGCCTGACGCAGCCATGCCGCGTGTGTGAAGAAGGCCTTCGGGTTGTAAAGCACTTTCAATAGGGAGGAAAGGTTGTAACTTAATACGTTGCAACTGTGACGTTACCTATAGAAGAAGCACCGGCTAACTCCGTGCCAGCAGCCGCGGTAATACGGAGGGTGCGAGCGTTAATCGGAATTACTGGGCGTAAAGCGCGCGTAGGCGGCTTCGTCAGTCAGATGTGAAAGCCCCGGGCTCAACCTGGGAACTGCATTTGATACTGCGGAGCTAGAGTATGGTAGAGGATAGTGGAATTCCAGGTGTAGCGGTGAAATGCGTAGATATCTGGAGGAACATCAGTGGCGAAGGCGACTGTCTGGACCAATACTGACGCTGAGGTGCGAAAGCGTGGGGAGCAAACAGGATTAGATACCCTGGTAGTCCACGCCGTAAACGATGTCTACTAGCCGTTGGGGAACTTGATTCTTTAGTGGCGCAGCTAACGCACTAAGTAGACCGCCTGGGGAGTACGGCCGCAAGGTTAAAACTCAAATGAATTGACGGGGGCCCGCACAAGCGGTGGAGCATGTGGTTTAATTCGATGCAACGCGAAGAACCTTACCAGGTCTTGACATCCTGCGAATTTTCTAGAGATAGATTAGTGCCTTCGGGAACGCAGTGACAGGTGCTGCATGGCTGTCGTCAGCTCGTGTCGTGAGATGTTGGGTTAAGTCCCGTAACGAGCGCAACCCTTGTCCTTAGTTGCCATCAGGTAATGCTGGGAACTCTAAGGAGACTGCCGGTGACAAACCGGAGGAAGGTGGGGACGACGTCAAGTCATCATGGCCCTTACGACCTGGGCTACACACGTGCTACAATGGGCGGTACAGAGGGCTGCAAACTCGCGAGAGCAAGCCAATCCCTTAAAACCGTTCGTAGTCCGGATTGGAGTCTGCAACTCGACTCCATGAAGTCGGAATCGCTAGTAATCGCGAATCAGAATGTCGCGGTGAATACGTTCCCGGGCCTTGTACACACCGCCCGTCACACCATGGGAGTGGATTGCACCAGAAGTGGATAGTCTAACCTTCGGGGGGACGTTCACCACGGTGTGGTTCATGACTGGGGTGAAGTCGTAACAAGGTAGCCCTAGGGGAACCTGGGGCTGGATCACCTCCTTAACTTGAGCGCAAGAAGTTGGCAAGTGCTCACACGAATTACTTAGATCTCAATTGATTGAAAGCGATAATTTCACGGGCCACTGGGTTACGTGATAAAGCCCTCTGCATGAGAGTGCAGAATTGCTTGGTTCAGCTGATGATTGGCTGGATATGCAAGATTGGGTCTGTAGCTCAGGTGGTTAGAGCGCACCCCTGATAAGGGTGAGGTCGGAGGTTCAAGTCCTCCCAGACCCACCACTATCTCGCGGCAGTTACTGAAAAGTAAGCGGGGTAGAGTTGGGCATTGACATGGGGCTATAGCTCAGCTGGGAGAGCGCCTGCCTTGCACGCAGGAGGTCTGCGGTTCGATCCCGCATAGCTCCACCACTTCCCGCTTTGGGGGGGTGACCAGATTATCGCCAAGAAGTCAGAAAGAAAAGCTTTTGCATGTATGTGAAGAGTTTTTGTTTCTGGTTTTTACAATCAGATGTTCTTTAACAAGGTAAATAAGCTGAAATAAAACACTGTTTTCTCAAGTGTTGTAATAATCCGGCGAAAACTGATTACGCAGCAAGTCGCGTGTAATCAGATAGCAGTTTCTTGATGATATAACGATGGCTAGTCTATTTGCTTATATGGTCAAGCGACTAAGCGCATACGGTGGATGCCTTGGCAATTGGAGGCGATGAAGGACGTTGGAGCCTGCGAAAAGCTCTGGGGAGGTGGCAACCAACCTTTGATCCAGAGATGTCCGAATGGGGAAACCCACCTAGCATAAGCTAGGTATCTCTTGACTGAATACATAGGTCTTGAGAGGCGAACCAGGGGAACTGAAACATCTAAGTACCCTGAGGAAAAGAAATCAACCGAGATTCTCTTAGTAGCGGCGAGCGAACGGGGATCAGCCTGCAAGTGATAGCTTGTGTGTTAGTGGAACGGTCTGGAAAGTCCGGCGATACAGGGTGATAGCCCCGTACACGAAAACGCACTTGTGGTACTAAGCTTGCGATAAGTAGGTCGGGACACGTGTTATCTTGACTGAAGATAGGGGGACCATCCTCTAAGGCTAAATACTACCAATTGACCGATAGTGAACCAGTACCGTGAGGGAAAGGCGAAAAGAACCCCGGAGAGGGGAGTGAAATAGATCCTGAAACCGTATGCGTACAAGCAGTAGGAGCAGACTTGTTCTGTGACTGCGTACCTTTTGTATAATGGGTCAGCGACTTAATGTCAGTAGCGAGCTTAACCGTTTAGGGGAGGCGTAGGGAAACCGAGTCTTAATAGGGCGAATTAGTTGCTGGCATTAGACCCGAAACCCGGTGATCTATCCATGGCCAGGTTGAAGATGCCGTAACAGGCATTGGAGGACCGAACCCACAAATGTTGAAAAATTTGGGGATGAGCTGTGGATCGGAGTGAAAGGCTAATCAAACCGGGAGATAGCTGGTTCTCCTCGAAATCTATTTAGGTAGAGCGTCATGTCTTACCCGCGGGGGTAGAGCACTGTTTGGGCTAGGGGGTCATCCCGACTTACCAACCCCATGCAAACTCCGAATACCGCGGAGTACAATCATGGCAGACAGACGGCGGGTGCTAACGTCCGTCGTCAAGAGGGAAACAACCCAGACCGCCAGCTAAGGTCCCAAATCTACGTTAAGTGGGAAACGATGTGGGAAGGCTCAGACAGCTAGGAGGTTGGCTTAGAAGCAGCCATCCTTTAAAGAAAGCGTAATAGCTCACTAGTCGAGTCGGCCTGCGCGGAAGATGTAACGGGGCTAAACGTAGAACCGAAGCTGCGGATGCACTATGTGCATGGTAGAGGAGCGTTCTGTACGCCTGTGAAGGTGAGTCGAGAGGCTTGCTGGAGGTATCAGAAGTGCGAATGCTGACATGAGTAACGACAAAGGGGGTGAAAAACCCCCTCGCCGGAAGACCAAGGTTTCCTGCCCCATGCTAATCAGGGCAGGGTTAGTCGGCCCCTAAGGTGAGGCTGAAAAGCGTAATCGATGGGAAACGGGTTAATATTCCCGTACTTGTTATAACTGCGATGGAGGGACGGAGTAGGCTAGGCGATCGCGGCGTTGGTTGTCCGCGTTTAAGCTAGTAGGCTGAGGACTTAGGCAAATCCGGGTCCTTAAGGCTGAGAGGTGATGACGAGCTCTCTTTTGAGCGAAGTCGTTGATGCCATGCTTCCAAGAAAATCTTCTAAGCTTCAGGTTATAACGAACCGTACCCCAAACCGACACAGGTGGTCAGGTAGAGAATACCAAGGCGCTTGAGAGAACTCGGGTGAAGGAACTAGGCAAAATGGTACCGTAACTTCGGGAGAAGGTACGCCGGTTTTGGTGATGGGACTTGCTCCCTAAGCTGAGGCTGGCCGAAGTGACCAGGTGGCTGCGACTGTTTATCAAAAACATAGCACTCTGCAAACACGAAAGTGGACGTATAGGGTGTGACGCCTGCCCGGTGCCGGAAGGTTAATTGATGGGGTTAGCGTAAGCGAAGCTCTTGATCGAAGCCCCGGTAAACGGCGGCCGTAACTATAACGGTCCTAAGGTAGCGAAATTCCTTGTCGGGTAAGTTCCGACCTGCACGAATGGCGTAACGATGGCCACGCTGTCTCCACCCGAGACTCAGTGAAATTGAAATTGCGGTTAAGATGCCGTATACCCGCGGCTAGACGGAAAGACCCCGTGAACCTTTACTATAGCTTCACAGTGGACTCTGATATTACTTGTGTAGGATAGCTGGGAGGCTTTGAAACCTAGGCGCTAGCTTAGGTGGAGCCAATCTTGAAATACCAGCCTGGTACTATTGGGGTTCTAACTCTGGACCATTATCTGGTTCGAGGACATTGTGTGGTGGGTAGTTTGACTGGGGCGGTCTCCTCCCAAAGTGTAACGGAGGAGCACGAAGGTGCGCTAATCACGGTCGGAAATCGTGAGGTTAGTGTAATGGCACAAGCGCGCTTAACTGCGAGACTGACAAGTCGAGCAGGTACGAAAGTAGGTCATAGTGATCCGGTGGTTCTGTATGGAAGGGCCATCGCTCAACGGATAAAAGGTACTCCGGGGATAACAGGCTGATACCGCCCAAGAGTTCACATCGACGGCGGTGTTTGGCACCTCGATGTCGGCTCATCACATCCTGGGGCTGAAGCCGGTCCCAAGGGTATGGCTGTTCGCCATTTAAAGTGGTACGCGAGCTGGGTTCAGAACGTCGTGAGACAGTTCGGTCCCTATCTGCCGTGGGCGTTGGAGATTTGAGGAAAGCTGCTTCTAGTACGAGAGGACCGAAGTGGACGAACCTCTGGTGTTCGGGTTGTGATGCCAATCGCATTGCCCGGTAGCTATGTTCGGACGGGATAACCGCTGAAAGCATCTAAGCGGGAAGCCTCTTCCAAGATAAGATCTCCCTGGGAACTTGATTCCCCTAAAGAGCCGTTCAAGACCAGGACGTTGATAGGCAGGGTGTGTAAGCGTTGTGAGGCGTTGAGCTAACCTGTACTAATTGCTCGTGAGGCTTGACCATATAATCAAGTGGTTTAGCCATCGAAAGAAATCAAGAAACTGCAGCGGATTGTTGCAACCCTGGAAACAGGATGAGAAAACAGTATTCAGCTTATTTACCGCCCTATTTGTGATTGTGAGAGCATGTCAACGTGACAGTCAGACTCGAAGCAACACAAGCCAGTTTGCCTGGCGACCATAGAGACATGGAACCACCTGACCCATCCCGAACTCAGAAGTGAAACGTGTCATCGCCGATGGTAGTGTGGGGATTCCCCATGTGAGAGTAGGTCATCGCCAGGCTTCTAAACTAAAGTGCCCCAGCCGAGTTCGGTTGGGGCACTTTGCTATGTGGCTAGAAAAAGT
>NZ_JAFBBD010000022.1 GCF_016906995.1 Spongiibacter marinus
CGCGTCAGCGCTGCAGTCAGAGTCGTTTTACCATGGTCAACGTGACCGATGGTGCCCACGTTGACGTGGGGCTTACTACGTTCAAATTTTTCCTTCGCCATTGCGACAGCCTCCTAGCGGACCTTTTCGTCAAGTCACTACAAAAAGACAAAAACCACCCAGGGCTTTTGTCGCCAAAAATTGGAGCTCATAACCGGACTTGAACCGGTGACCTCTTCCTTACCAAGGAAGTGCTCTACCGACTGAGCTATATGAGCACCGCTAACCTTTTCACATCAGCCAGCGCAAAACTGGAGCGGGTAGCGGGAATCGAACCCGCACCATCAGCTTGGAAGGCTGAGGTTCTACCATTGAACTATACCCGCTGAAAAACCTTCCGCTGGTACATCTAAATAATGGTGGTGGGGGGTGGATTCGAACCACCGAAGCTTGCGCGTCAGATTTACAGTCTGATCCCTTTGGCCACTCGGGAACCCCACCTCGAAAGAGCGAAACATTCTGCTTATGCAGCAATAACTTGTCAATTCTTTATATTGCAAGCCATGAACTCTACAGCGCTTAGAAAAGTGGAGCTGGCGAGAGGAGTCGAACCCCCGACCGGCTGATTACAAGTCAGCTGCTCTACCAACTGAGCTACGCCAGCACATTTCTAGCACGTCGCTTTCGAACGAGGGCGGCATTCTAGTCGAACTCTTTGTAAGACGCAATGCGATTGCAGCTTTTTTTCTCTACTGTTTGCCCTTCTCCTGCCAGCGCCTGCAAATAGGCAATGCCAGAGCGATAAATTTCACTATCCGACTCGGCTTTTAATACCAGCCAGAGGCGCTGAGCAAATTTTGATATTTTGCGGATATCCGCTCCATAACCCCTAGCCTGCATACGCTGCTGATGTTTTTCTGCGCGTTTTGCGTCGCTAAACACCCCCAAAGATACCGCTTTATTTAGTTCGCCACGGCGAATCACATAGCTATCGATACCCTTACGTTTTAGCTCCCGGCTCATCGCGCTGGCCGCCGCCACATCAGCGTATGGCCCAAGGTAGACCCAGTAGTCGGCATCACGCTCATATTCCTCGCGGCGCCACTCAAGCCCAGCAGGCAAATCACCCCCACTCACGGTGGTAAAAGGCCCCAGTAGCCAGCACTCTAATGGCGCAGTCGGCGTAACGGTATTCTGAGGCAGCGCCAGGTCAGTATGTACGTTGGACATAGTCGCCGGCTCTGGGTCGCGCGCCCCATCCGAGACCTCCGGCGCAGCCGCCCGTTCAGACAATAGAACGATATTGCCCTTTACGGCGGGCATTGCCATCGCCTCACTGACCTCCTGATAACCGCTATCGTACCGCTGCCAGAGGTATAAGCCTGCGTTCAGCATAATCAGCGCCAACAATAAGGCCCTCATCCCTCAACCTCCCCATCAGCCAAGGCAAGCGCCAAGCCGTCTAATACCAACTCTTCTTTCAGCTGCCAGTCGCCTTCACCAGCGAGTCGCATCAAGCTAGGCGCATCACCTCCAGTAAGCACAACGCGGGGCACACCACCACTTAGCTGGTAACAATCCGCAATGACGCCTCGAATGGCAGACAACAGGGAGAGCCAGCTACC
The DNA here is from genome assembly GCF_016906995.1 of Spongiibacter marinus. GTDB lineage: Bacteria > Pseudomonadota > Gammaproteobacteria > Pseudomonadales > Spongiibacteraceae > Spongiibacter > Spongiibacter marinus. The sequence goes on from NZ_JAFBBD010000022.1 coordinate 1,605, forward strand.
GTGCTCTACGCATTCCGCCGTTGTCACACCGGGCGCGATCGACGGGTCGGGCACCCCTTCATAGCGCACCCTCTCCGTGCTGCCAGTGAGCGATTCGAGGATCAACTTCCGCCCCGGTAGGATATAGCCGCCTGAATGACAGCCATTTCGGTCAATCAAATCGATAGTGAGGGCCGTGCCTGCATCCACTACAATGACCTCACTCTGCACTAAGCGCCAAGCTGCCAGCATTGCCAGCCAACGATCAACGCCCATCTTCGAAGGGTCTTGGTAACTATTCCTTAAACCACCGCTAATGGGTTGGCTGCGCGCAAAGTAGCACGGTATGGCAAAGCTCCTGGCAACGGCGGACACCATATCCTCAATAGCCTGACCGGCCACTGAGCCGACTCGAATTGCAGAGATTTGGTGCTCGTCCAACAGCATGCGCAAGGCGCTATCAGTCAACACTATACGCCCACCCGCCAAGCGCTCTGGCGCTAACACCCGCCACTTCGCAGAGCTGTTACCGATATCAAGCTCCAATACCACAGCAGACATCAGGATAAGCTCCTCAAACTGACCTCACCGCCATTGAATACGCGGGTGCCCGTGTCGGTACGCAGCAGCAGCCCGCCACCCTGATCGACACCCTCTGCCACGCCACTCACCCAGGTTTCACCGAGCTGTACCATAACCTCTTGCCCTCGGTAAGCATCGAGGCTCTGCCATTCGTCTCGGTACAATGTAAAGCCGCCGCGACTATATTGCGTGAGCACATCAACTAAAGCGTCAATTAATAGAGACAACAAGCAGTTCCTGTCGTCAGCGATGTCGTAGCCCCACAGATCAGCCCAGGGCTGCTGAATACCTGATGTGTCCGCACCGGCCATTTTGACATTCACACCAACACCAATAACCACCTGACAGAGCCCGGCCGGATCGCCCTGCATCTCCAGCAAGATGCCGGCAAGCTTTCGGCCATCGAGCAAAACATCGTTGGGCCATTTCAGCGCGACGCCATCTACCCCAGCTCTCTTCAATGCACGCGCAACAGCCACACCAATACAAAGGCTCAAACCTTCTAGCGCCGACGCACCAGAATGAAACTGCCAAACCATAGAGAAATAGAGGTTTCTAGCAAACGGGCTCACCCACTGCCGTCCCCGCCGTCCCCTTCCAGAACGTTGCAACTCGGCCGTACAGCAATATCCATGCGCATCGCCTTCAGCAATCTTTGCTAACGCGACTTCATTGGTTGACGCCAGCTCATTAAAAATATCCATGGACTCGACAAACGGCTTTGATGCTTCCCCGCTAGAAGCCAGCACCGCCTCCCGTGACAGCAGGTCCAAGCCCCCAACAATGCGGTAGCCGCGGCCTTTCTGAGACTCCAGCTCAATATTTAGCGCCTCAAGCTTCTGAAGCTGCTTCCAAACGGCAGCGCGGCTAACGCCCAACGCCGCACCAAGCTCTTCACCCGAGTGAAATTCACCATCCGCTAAAACCTGGAGTATCTTTTCTGTGCTCAACGCCTATCCCCTCGCGCAACCGAGAGCCGATCATAGCAAAATTTTAATTGAACTGACTGGCTCGTGCCGTGGCTTATGCAGAATGGTCCCAAAGCGCTCGCGGGACAGACTGCCATCGCCAGTTGCCCCACTTTTTCTAGCCACATAGCAAAGTGCCCCAACCGAACTCGGCTGGGGCACTTTAGTTTAGAAGCCTGGCGATGACCTACTCTCACATGGGGAAT
>NZ_JAFBBD010000023.1 GCF_016906995.1 Spongiibacter marinus
CGTAAGCGGTCTATAAACCCCACCTAAAATTGCTGCCGGGACTTCGCTACGCTCCAGACTTTTCAGATCTGGAGTATCCAATGAGCACCGAGTCAAATCCTACCAAAGCCCAGCTCTGGCAAGCACATTTTGCTGCTTGGAAGAGCAGTGGCTTATCGCAGGCTGAGTATTGCAAACAACATGACCTCAAGCTGTCGAACTTTACTTACTGGCGCAGCCGCGTTAACAAACCCCAGCGCAAGTTCATGCCGATTTCCGCTCCGACTGGAACGGATCGCCTCATCATGAGTTTACCCTGCGGTATTCGCCTTGAGCTTACTGCGCAAACATTGCCCGCCGTATTGCCCGCCGTGCTTCGCGCAATACAGGACGCCAGCTAATGCTGCGTCCTCAACCGGGCATCCAAGCCTATTTGTACCTGGAGCCCGTGGATATGCGCAAGTCCATTGATGGGCTGGCCATACTCGTTGAGAGCGAGCTGGCGCTGTCACCGATGACGGAAGCGCTGTTTGTCTTCTGCAATCGGGGCCGCGACAAGATCAAAATCCTGTACTGGGAGCGTAACGGCTTTGTGCTCTGGTATAAACGCCTTGAGAAGCAGCGTTTCCGCTGGCCGCGCCAGTCCGATTTTAGCTACGAGCAGCGCGATGGCCGCGACCTGAATTACCTGCTCGACGGCTTTGATATCTGGCAGCAACGACCGCATCAAACCCTGCATTTTGACTCGGTCTCCTGAGTCGTCTCCGGTATAATATGGCGCCATGACGGCGCCCCTCACACAGTCCCTGCCAGACGATATCGATGCCTTGAAGGCCCTGCTTCTGAAGAAGGAGCAGCGTATTGATTTGCTTGAAGAGCAGATTCGTTTACTCAAGCAAAAGCGCTTTGGCGCCAGCAGTGAGAAGAGCGACCAGCAGGTTGAGTTGTTTGATGAAGCCGAACTGGGCGACGCTGAAGTGCAGCTGGCACCGCAAGAGGACGAACCGGTCGCTGTCGCCACTGCACCCACTGCCGTGTCAGCCCCAAAAGCCAAACGCGGCCGCAAGCCCCTGCCCGCCGATCTTCCCCGCGTGCGTATTGAGCACGACCTGCCTGACGCTGACAAAGTCTGTACCTGCGGTTGTCTGCGCGAGTGCATTGGCGAAGAGACCAGCGAACAACTGGACATCATTCCAGCCAAAGTGCAGGTGCTGGTTAATGTGCGTAAGAAATACGCCTGCAAGCAGTGTGAGGGTAGCGTCAGCACGGCACCACTTCCGCCGCAACCCATTCCCAAGAGCAACGCCAGTCCAGGCTTGCTGGCCCACATCGCCATTGCCAAATACCAGGATGCGTTGCCTCTGTATCGACAGGAAGCCATTCTGGGGCGCAGCGGTATCGATTTACCCCGTAACACCCTGGCGCTGTGGATGGTCAAGGCAGGCCAGCTGATACAGCCTCTGATTAATCTCTTGCAGGATCGTTTGCTGAGTTATCCGGTACTACAGTGCGATGAAACCACGGTGCAGGTACTCAAGGAGCCGGGCAAAGACCCAGAGAGCACCTCTTACATGTGGGTGCGGGTCGGCGGGCCACCCACGCAGGCTATCCGGCTTTACCATTACGCCGACAGTCGCCGGGGCGAGGTGGCCCGGCAACTGCTGACCGGCTATCAGGGCTACGTGCAGACCGATGATTATGCCGGGTACAACGGTGCCTGCGCGCAAACTGGCATTATCCAGTTGGGCTGTTGGGCCCATGCCCGTCGCAAGTTTGTTGAGGCGCAAAAGGCCGCAGGCAAGCAGAAGAAAGCCGGGAAAGCCGATGTCGCGGTGAGCATGATTGCCAAGCTCTACGCAATAGAAAAGCGAGTGGAATCCATGGCCCCGGAGGCGCGCCATGCCCTGCGCCAGCAAGAGAGCCTTCCCCAGCTCCAGGCCATCCGCGCCTGGCTGGATAAAACCCTGCACACCATACTGCTCAAAGGGTTGCTGGGTAAAGCCCTGGGTTATCTCGACAAGAACTGGGACAAGCTGACGATCTATACCGAGGACGGCCGACTGAGCATCGACAACAACCGGGCAGAGAACGCAATCCGGCCCTTCGTGGTGGGGCGGAAGAACTGGCTGTTCAGTGCCAGCGTCGCCGGTGCGGCCGCCAGTGCAAACCTGTACAGCCTGATTGAAACGGCCAAGGCCAATGGGCTGGAGCCCTATACCTACCTGAGGCGGGTCTTTACAGAATTACCCAGCGCACAGAGTCTGGATGATATCGAAGCATTACTGCCCTGGCAGGCGCCGGAAGCTCACGACAACCTTGTGAAGGCCGCATCATGAAACGGGTGATGAATATCAATATTGATCATCTTGATGCCGACGAACTGATGGCGCTGAACCAGCGCATTATTGAACGGCTGAAGATGCTGGAATCGCTGCATGCACACAAATCAATGATGCAGTTCCACCCTGGCGCGAGAGTCAGCTTCGATTCTCCGCAGGGCGAACGTGTCATCGCTACCGTGATGAAATTCAATCGCAAAACTGTCACCGTTGTAACGGACAGTGGGCAGCGCTGGAATGTGTCACCACATCTGCTCTCGGCGATAAAAGATGCGGGGCAGTCGCCTGTTATCGACGGGAGATTAGAAAACGACTGAGCGCAAGAGCGGGGTTTGTTGAGCGCTTACG
>NZ_JAFBBD010000024.1 GCF_016906995.1 Spongiibacter marinus
TTCGGCAAAGGTAAGCTGGCTCATGCAGTAGTCCGGTTGAAATGGGTGTTCGCAGGATTATCTCAAATTCTGGAGGTTGTGCAGACCTTCCCTAGGTACATTCGTACTACTCCCTGTTCAAATCACAACTAAGACGCAACAAGCGCTGTCCGTGATATTTCTAGAGCGACACCTAGCGGTATCTCGCAGACAGGCGGTGTCGTGATCTCGCTCCGCTCAAAGTAATAATTAAGGATGAAGGGAGACTTCTCATGCCATTTAAAAAGATTAAAAACACCCTGGCCCTGAGCGTTGCGCTCGCGGCCTCTAGCGCGGGACACGCGCAAACCGCTCCTCTGCCACTGGACGCATTGACGGGCCTGTTGGGCAGTATTCCCGGCCTTAGCGCCCTGCCCCTGGATTCACTGGGTGGCGGCGGACTGCCAGGGCTTGACGGCTTGCCCGACGGCGGCCTCCCCGGGCTCGATTCTCTCGGTGGTGCCCCGGGCTTAGACGCCCTGTCACCCTTATTTGACGCCCTCGCCGGCCTCGGCGGTGGCGGCGCGCCGAGCCTGCCCGGTCTGGACGCTCTGCCTATTCCCGGCATGGGCGGCGGTAGCGGCGGCGCACCCGGACTGGACGCCTTAGCACCCTTGTTTGATGCCCTCGCTGGTCTTGGCGGTGGCGGCGCGCCAAGCCTGCCCGGCTTAGACGCTCTGCCTATTCCCGGCATGGGCGGCGGTAGCGGCGGCGCACCCGGACTGGATGCCCTGGCACCCTTGTTTGATGCCCTCGCTGGTCTCGGTGGTGGCGGCGCGCCAAGCATTCCCGGTTTAGACGCTCTGCCTATCCCCGGCATGGGCGGCGGTAGCGGCGGCGCACCCGGACTGGATGCCCTGGCACCGTTGTTTGATGCCCTCGCCGGCCTCGGCGGTGGCGGCGCACCAAGCATTCCCGGTTTAGATGCTCTGCCTATCCCCGGCATGGGCGGTGGTAGCGGCGGCGCACCCGGACTGGACGCCTTAGCACCGTTGTTTGATGCCCTCGCTGGTCTTGGCGGTGGCGGCGCACCAAGCATTCCTGGCTTAGATGCCCTGCCTATTCCCGGCATGGACGGTGGTAGTGGCGGCGCACCCGGGCTGGACGCTTTGGCACCCTTGTTTGATGCCCTCGCTGGCCTCGGCGGTGGCGGCGCACCGAGCATTCCTGGCTTAGATGCTCTGCCTATTCCGGGCATGGGCGGCGGTAGCGGTGGCATCCCACCCCAGTTCCAAGGCTTTGTTGATTACTTTAGCCCAGCGAAGATCGAGAGCATTGTCGTTGCCCTGCAGGACTTTGGTACCGCAATCGCTGCTGATCCGCAGTCATTAGCGGGCTTTCAGGACACCTTGGGGCCAGATTTGGTATTCACGCTGATTCCGGTGGTAGGTGTAATGGCCGACGACCCAGCCTCTGTACCGGCTTACTTTACTGAAGGCGGGACTTTGCTGAATCCGCAAATCACATTGTTGCCACCCATTCCGTTCATTACTGCGGAATTGGCAATGTAAGTTGTACTTGTTCGTCCTCCAGACGTACGAGATTTGCGCGGCTTAAGCCGCGCTTTTTTTTGGTTCTTCGTAAATTCAGGTGGGTAGGTTGCAAAAACAGGCGGGTTATCGGTTGATAGTAATCGACCAAAACCACCAGCAACCGA
>NZ_JAFBBD010000025.1 GCF_016906995.1 Spongiibacter marinus
GCCCCGCCATCTATGGCCTCCAGAGGGGTATTACTTTTTTCGATATCCCTATTTTGGTTCTAATTGGGTAAGATTTGGCCTTTTTAGGCTAAATCTATGGCATTCGAAGAACGTGTTCAGATCTTGTCCGAGGTAGAACAAGATGAGTTTTATGGACCACCCGCGTTCACCACTGCCGACCAACGCTTCTTTTTCTCGCTAAATGATAAGGAACTGGCGATTGCTAAAAGCCTCCGTCATCGGGGTCAGCGCTATATGCTGGTTGTACTGCTGGGCTATTTCAAGGCCAAGCCGGTGGTGCTTCATCCCGGTTTCCACCAGATCAAGCAGGATCTCAAATACGTTTATCAAACCATTCTACCAGGGCCGGGCTGTAGACCCTTTAATCTCACGCCAAAAGAGAACGAACGGATTTACCAACGTATTTTCCAACTCTGCAACTACCAGCGCTGGAATGCCAAAGACCACGGAGCTGCGTTGAGCGCCTACTTATCCCAGCAAGCCAGAGCCTGGACGGCTCCAAGACACCTCTTCGATGCGGCCATTGAGTATTGTTCGAGACAGAAGATAGCGATCCCTGCCTACAGCACGCTGCAAAAGATCATCAGTCAAGTGGTGGGAGATGAACAGGAAGACATGGTCAACCGCCTTGAGCGTGCAATGTCACAAGATCTTAAGCATGCACTGGCGGATCTCGTAAACGGCGAAGGTCCGCTGCCGTTTCGGCAGTTGCGACAATCGGCCCGTAACTTCACCGGAACTGAGTTGGAAAAGGAATTGACGGTGTATCGTAACATCCAGCATTGGATGCCAGAAGTGGATCTGCTCTTGAGCATGCTTTCGCTGTCACAGAAAAATCAACAACACCTGGCGGAGAAAGTCGATTACTACGGCGCCAGACTGAAACGGCAAACTTTAAGTAACCAACGACTGTATTTATTGTGCTATCTGCAATCCCGATGGCAGCAAGCACTGGAACGTATTGCCGATGGTTTTGTGCATCATGTTAGGCAGACCAAGCAGAAGGCAAAGGAATATGCCCAGGAAGCGGTTTATCAGGATTGGCAAAAAGCGGCCAAAAATATCAGCAAGGCGGCTGAAGTGCTCCATCTATTCATTGATGACGACATCGATCTGCAACTGCCGTTTGCGACAGTAAGACAAAAAGCATTGACCCTGCTAGACAAAAAGGATCTGGAATCTATATGCCTGTTCCTGAATGAGCAGAGGCGTTCAGTCGATGATGCCATGTGGCAGTACTTCGAAGATAAAGACGGTCTGCGCAAGGGCTTGCTGCGAGAATTGTTTCGATGTCTGCGCTTCGAAGGCAGCAATGGCACACAGCACTTAGCGGAAGCCTTAGCGAAAGCACAAGTCGAACTCAGCACCGAGGCCCAATTGCAAACCGCCAACACTCGGCTGCTCTCCAAGAAGGCTCTCGAATTCCTGCTGGATCAGGACGGTAAGATATTGATAAACCGCTATGAATGGTTCCTTTATCAGCAGATTCCTGATCGCCTGAATGGCCAGCTGACACTGCCTGAAGTCATTAAATACCGGGCGCTTGATGCTGATCTGATCGACGGGGAACATTGGCGAAAGCACAAATATACGCTGCTACAACAGAGCCAACTGACCAATTTGGCTGAGAAGCC
>NZ_JAFBBD010000026.1 GCF_016906995.1 Spongiibacter marinus
AAATTGATCTGAATGAGGAGGCTGGTGAGTTTGTCAGTGACCTGAAGCAGACCTTTACCGATACGGCGCAAGCCGTTGATCAGGCCATCCCTGGTGACAGTTATATCGTGCTCAACCGCGACTCGATTTCCCTGAAAAAGCGCTCATCTGACAAAGACACCAGCCATACCAAAAAAGTGGATCAGGCCTTACGTGATAACCTGCCGGACGTGGATATTATTGACCTGCTGATGGAAACCATCGACTGGACGGAAATCGACAAGTTGTTTGGCCCGCTGTCAGGCCACCAACGGAAGATCAAAGATTACAAGCAGCGACTGGTCGCCTCATTACTGTGCTTTGGCTGTAATCTGGGTCCGACACAAACGGCCCGTTCCATTAAATCACTGACCCGCAAACAGATTGCCTATTTGAACTTGTCCCACGTGCGTGAGAAGGATCTGGTCAAGGCCACTGAAAAAATCATCAATGCCTACAACGAGTATGATTTGCCAAAGTTTTGGGGAACCGGGGAGAATGCATCAGTAGACGGTACGCGCTTTGATATGTATGAGCAGAACCTGCTCTCGGAATATCACCTGCGCTACGCATCCTACGGCGGTATCGGCTATTACCTGGTCAGCGACAAGTACATTGCCTTGTTCAGCCGATTCATTCCCTGCGGCGTGCGGGAAGCCATGCACTTGCTTGATGCCATCATAGAGAACGAGTCAGATATCAAACCGAATAAGGTGCAGGGCGATACCCACGCGCAAAGCACAATTGTGTTTGGCCTGGCCCACCTGCTGGGCATCAAGTTAATGCCGCGTATTAGCAATATCAACTCGCTGATCTTCTTCAAACCTGACCGACGGATCCGGTACCAGCATATCGATGAGTTGTTCTCAGAAGGCATTAATTACCAGCTGATCCGAACCCATTATCGGGACATGCTGCGGATTGCGATTTCTATTAAAGAGGGGCGGGTGTCAGCCTCAACCATCGCACGACGATTGGGCTCACGGGGAATACGGAATTCAATCTACTTCGCCTTCCGGGAGCTGGGACGCGTTGCCAGAACTCAATTCCTGCTGGAATATATCAGCGACATTGAGCTGCGGGAAACCATTCACGCCTCAACCTGCAAGAGCGAGGAGTTCAACGATTTTATCCAGTGGGTATTCTTCTTTAACCGAGGCCAGATCCAGGAGAACCTTCGGGCCGAACAGGAGAAAATGATCCGTTACAGTCACCTGGTGGCAAACCAAGTCATTCTTTACAACGTCAATGCGATGACCAAGACCTTGCTGGAACTCAAAAAGGATGGTCTACAGGTTACGCCGGAAGCACTCAGAGGTCTTTCACCCTACCGAACCGAACATATCAACCTGTTGGGCGACTACACCATCGATACCACACGGCGAACGGGCAAGCGATATACCCGGCTATAGAACTCAGATCCGGTCAGATTTTGTACAAAGTGGAACTTTTTGCATGAATCTGGGCCGGACCTC
>NZ_JAFBBD010000027.1 GCF_016906995.1 Spongiibacter marinus
CCCGCCATGGGCGGTATGATCTATCTCCAGCAGATCGATGCAATCCAGCAATGCCTTTCTCAGTGGTTTGGTGTAACGGCGTGGCAGGAACTGCAGGTAGTTATTGAATCCATGTAAGACCAGGCGGTTGCACCGCTCCATTACCTCAATTGGATCGCCTTGCATCACTCTGGAGATATTGTTGATGACCGTGGCAGGTGCAATTTTCTTGCTGACCTCCAGTGACACATCCCGCAGCATACAGATCAGATGTTCTTGTTCCAGTACCGAGCCTTCCTGAAACTTCCGTAGGTCAAGGCGGGCTTTGTTATGGATTTTACGGATCTCGCGGATAAAAAAATCGATCAGGAAATCGGTGCAGCAGTAGAGTTGTTCGTTCACCAACAAGGCCAGCAGCGCTTTACGCTTACTGGATTGCAAGGATCGCATTCGATCAGCGTTATAGGCCCTCGCCTCCAGGATGAATTGCGTGCGTTTCTCTTCGGGAATTTCCGGCACCAGACCGACCTGTTCATGAAGGTCTTTGATCCATGCGGTATGCGTGGTGAATTCAGTCAGGGCATGAACACTCGGTTTCTGCGGTTCACTCTTGAGCACCTGCCAGTGAGTAACGCCAGCCTCATTTTTGGTATGTAATAAGCTTTCTAGCAGGTCACTGGTTTGTGGAGAGAGTTGTTCAGCGATGGCGTGATAAAACGTTTTATTGGCATGAGCTCGTGCGGCAAAGGCCAATCGATCCAATGTCGAGAACGCGGGCAGCTCAATAGACTCTTTAACAAGCATCTCGAGCATCGCATTGATGATGTCGACCACACTGTCTTTGGTTCTGGCAATGTCGTTGGCGAAGGATCTGCTCCACGGTCCGTGCTCACTCAGCGAAAACGGATCCACATTGCAAAATCGCCGAATGGCATCCTTGATGCGCTTCAGGTTTGTTTTAGGAACCGGTGGCAATCGTTGATAGTTTTCATCCTGGAAGCGGGTGAAGCCGGCAATGTATTTAATGACCGAGATGGGAATCTCATCGGGTTTTGGAAAATATCCCAAGCGTTGAAAGCATTTCAGGTACACCAGGCAGGCTAGCGATTGATCGCCCTGCAGTCGCCGGCTTTTGGCCCAAACGACTTCTTCATCAAGCGGTGCGTAAACGAAGGCAATTTCTTTTTGGGTGAGATTGTATTTGAGTCTGGGGTACGCAGTATCGTGGATGGCAGCCATGGGTCACTCGCAAAAAGCGCGTGACTATGGCGAATATCTGTCGAGGTGAAAAGGCCCAACGAAAACTGTCTGTTATTTGAACAAAAATGCCGCTTTTACCAAGTTTTTGAGATTTTCTGTTTCTTGCAAAATCAAACAGTTAACTTACTTTCGTGGAACTTTTTACATGAATCTGGGCCGGACCTCG
>NZ_JAFBBD010000028.1 GCF_016906995.1 Spongiibacter marinus
CTAGGGAAGGTCTGCACAACCTCCAGAATTTGAGATAATCCTGCGAACACCCATTTCAACCGGACTACTGCATGAGCCAGCTTACCTTTGCCGAAGCCGAATACCAGAACAAAAAGCGTAAAACGCGGCGTGAGCTGTTCTTGGAAAAAATGGATAGTCTGATTCCCTGGGCCAAGCTAGAGAAGAAGCTCCGCAAGCACTACCCCAAAGGTGAGAATGGAAACCCGCCGTATCCGCTCCCCATTATGCTTCGGGTGCACTGCCTGCAATTGTTCTACAACCTCAGCGATCCGGCGATGGAGGATGCCCTGTACGAGATTGAGTCCATGCGCCGCTTTGCAGGGCTACGCTTGTCTGATCGGCTACCAGATGAAAGTACTATCCTCCGCTTCCGTCATTTTTTAGAGCGCCACAAATTGGGCGAAGTGATCTTCGATACCGTGAGCGCCCAGTTGCGTCAGCAGGGTTTGATGATGCGTGAAGGCACCATTGTTGATGCCACGATTATCGCCGCGCCCAGCTCAACCAAGAATCAGGATGGCGAGCGAGACCCGGAAATGCACCAGACCAAGAAAGGCAATGAGTGGCACTTTGGCATGAAGATGCATATTGGCGTGGATGACCGGGACGGCTTGATTCACAGCATCGAGACCACAGCTGCGAATGTGCATGATCTCACTGCGGCAGATCAGCTTCTTCATGGAGAAGAGCAGCGGGTCTGGGGTGACGCGGGTTATACCGGCATCCATAAGCGAGACGCATTTAAAGATCGGGATGTCGATTGGCGTATCGCGCTACGCCCCGGCACCCGGAGCAATCTGGCTGATCAGCTGCAGGAAATGCTGGAGGGGATAAAGGCCAGCGTTCGCGCCAAGGTTGAGCATCCGTTCCGGACGATCAAGCAACAGTTTGGCTATACGAAGGTTCGCTACCGTGGGCTGGCGAAAAACACCAACCGCCTGTATGTGTTATCAGCGTTTACCAACCTGCTGAGAGCGGAGAAATACCTGCCCTCATAGGGTAGGTACGCCTGTAGTCAGCCAAATGGCTGCCTACAGGCTGAGATGAACTGAGGATTGCTGCGTTTTACGCCGTTGACGCGGAAATTTGGCGATATTTTATAAAAGGGAGAGGTTGTGCAGACCTTCCCTAGGT
>NZ_JAFBBD010000029.1 GCF_016906995.1 Spongiibacter marinus
ATATAAGGGGTATCCATTTAGCTCCACATAGCGTATAACTACTGGATGGATATCCATACTTTATCCCCGATTGCCGGCAAAGACTACCCCCAAAATTGGAATGCATTCCTGGACTGGTTTTCCACTGAGGATGCCTGTCTTGCTTATCTCGAAAAACTCCGTTGGCCAGAAGGCTTCGTGTGTCCATCCTGTGCCCTGGCGGGGAAGCCGCATAGAGCGAATCGCGGTCGATTGATTTGTCGCCACTGTCGTTATCAAAGCTCTGTTACTGCCGGTACGATTTTTAGCAAGACGAGAACACCACTCCGAGTGTGGCTGGCGGCAGCATGGTATCTGACCAATCAGAAGCAAGGTGTAAGCGCGCTTGGCTTGCAGCGGGTATTAGGCTTGGGAAGCTACCAGACAGCCTGGATGATTCTGCATCGGTATCGCCGGGCGATGATCAGGCCGGGTAGAGAAAAACTGCACGGTTTGGTCGAGGTCGATGAAACCTATCTGGATATGACTGATGGCCGGCCGGGGGATAGAAGCAAGCGGAAAAGCCATACACAGCGCGTACTTATCATTCTTGCGGTGGAGATAAAGGAGCCCCAAGGCTTCGGTCGGATTCGCTTGCGTCGCATTGATGATGACACGAAGGGTAATGTCCTGCCCTTTATCCAGAACTCAATAGAAACCGGCAGCCATGTCCGCACCGATGGCGCGGGTATGTATGTGAAGCTACATGAGCTCGGTTACCAGCATGATCGAAAAGTCATGCTGGGTTCGGAAACGCCTGCACATACCTCAATGCCGGGCGTACACCGTGTCGCTTCACTGATTAAACGCTGGCTACTTGGCACCCATCATGGGGCTGTTCGGCCCGAACAACTTGACGCTTACCTTGATGAGTTCGTGTTCCGATTTAATCGCCGTTCTTCAAGATCGCGAGGGATGTTGTTTTACCGATTGTTGCAGCAGGCTGTTGCAACTGAACCGGTGACTTACGAGAACGTCGTTGTGAGGAAGGCTAAGGAGGAATAAATGAGAGGTGGAGCTAAATGGATACCCCTTAT